>CAVZWQ010000003.1:0-3348098 GCA_963779065.1 uncultured Solirubrobacteraceae bacterium | reverse complement strand
CGATCGACGAGCCTGCGATCCCGGTGCGGGGCCTCAAGAAGTCCTACCAGGAGTTGGAAGTGCTCCGCGGCGTGGACTTCGACGTGGCCCCGGCCCATCTTTGCCTACTCGGCTCAAACGGAGCGGGCAAGACCACCGTCGTGAGAATCCTGTCAACGCTGTCGAGGTCGACGCGGAAGCGACGAGCGTCAACGGCTTCGATGTCGCCACGCATGCCGCGCAGGTGCGGGAGTCGATCAGTCTCACCGGTCAGTTCGCGGCCGTCGACGAGATCCTCAGCGGCGCGAGAACCTCGTGCTGGTCGCCAAGCTGCGCCACCGAAAGGACCCGGGCGCGATCGCGATGAGCTGCTCGAGCGCTTCTCGCTGACCGATGCCGCGCGCGGAGACATCGACGTATTCCGGTCGCATGCGCCGCCGTCTGGACATCGCGATGAGCCTGATCGGGAACCCGCCGATCATCTTCCTCGACGAGCCCACGACCGGCCTGGACCCGCAGGCGCGCATCGAGGTGTGGGACACCATCAAGGAGCTCGCCAAGCACGGCACGACGGTGCTCTTGACCACCCAGCTTCTGGACGAGGCAGAACAGCTCGCCGACCGGATCGCGATCCTCCACCAAGGTCGGATCATCGTGAACGGGACCTTGACCGAGCTCAAGCAGCTGCTCCCGCCGGCGAAGGTCGAATACGTCGAGAAGCAACCGACCCTCGAGGACGTCTTCTTCGCCGTCGTCGGCGACGGTGGCAAGGCAAGCACGAACGGCAACAACGGCGGCGCTGTCGGTGACCCAGCGTCGGCACGGACAACTAAGGAAGCACCATGAACACGCACTTCTTCGGCGACACCGGCGTCCTGCTGGGACGCTCCCTGAAGCACATCACGCGCAGTCTGGACACGATCATCACGACCGCGATCATGCCGGTCGCGTTCCTGCTGCTGTTCGTCTACGTGTTCGGTGGCGCGGTCAAGCACGGGTCGGGCAGCTATGTGACCTACCTGCTGCCCGGCATTCTGCTGATCACGATCGCCTCGGGTATCTCGTACACCGCGTATCGGCTGTTCCTCGATATGAAGGGCGGCATCTTCGAGCGATTCCAGTCGATGCCGATCGCCCGGTCCTCCGTGCTGTGGTCGCATGTGCTGACCTCGCTGGTCGCCAATCTGATCTCGCTCGCCGTCGTCGTGGGCGTCGCCCTGCTCATGGGCTTCCGCTCGGGGGCTGGAATTCTGGCCTGGCTCGCGATCGCCGGCATCCTGATCCTGTTCACCCTGGCGTTGACGTGGATCGCCGTCATCCCCGGCCTGTCCGCGAAGTCCGCCGACGGCGTCGGTGCCTTCTCCTACCCGCTCATCTTCCTGCCATTCATCAGCTCGGCCTTCGTGCCTACCCACACCATGCCCGGCCCAGTGCGCGCCTTCGCCGAACACCAGCCGGTGACGTCCATCGCAAATGCGATCCGCGACCTGTTCACCCCGCAGCCGGTCGGCTCCGGGATCTGGATCGCCCTCGCCTGGATGGCCGGCATCGGCGTCGTCGCGTACACATTCGCCTTGGGCATCTACCGCCACAAGAATCTCGTAGACGATCGATCCCCGGCGTTAAGCCGTGGAACCAATCTCGCCGCGTGGCAACACCGTGGCAACACCCACTCCGCCATTTGCGTCCGATACGTCCGCGAAAGCGCGCTAACTGGACGATTCGGACGCTGCTGTAAGCATCTTGCGGCCGTGTACGAGGTTGAGGGCCTTGTGGGCTGTATGGCCCGTGGTGGCTCGAGTCCACTCGAGCGCATGAGTTTGTCCTGGAAAATCGGCGGGTCGGGCCCCTTGCGCGGCGACACCGAGCTCCAACAAGGCGGCCCGTGGCAACGGCGTGGCAACATCGGGGTCGGACGGCGCCTGAGGCTTCTTCGCATGACTGGTGTTGACCGCCGGTCCATGAAGACGGCAACGAGATTTCGAGTCTGAGCGACGACAAGGCCCGGCGCGCGCAAACGCCGCCCCCTAGCATCGGTCGAGGATGAACGTTGCCGACATGCTCCGGCTCCCGGGTGGGGTCTTCCGGATGGGCTCGGATGCCTTCTACGCCGAAGAGGCGCCGGTGCGCGAGGTCGAGGTCGACGGCTTCTGGGTCGACCGTGGGCCGGTGACCGTCGCGGAGTTCGCACGGTTCGTCGAGGAGACCGGGTATGTGACGATCGCCGAGCGCGAGCTCGAGGCGGCCGATTACCCCGACGCCGATCCCTCCCTGCTGCGTCCCGGCTCGGCCGTCTTTCATCCCACGTCGGGCCCGGTGGCGTTGGACGACCCGACGCTCTGGTGGGCCTACGTCCCGGGCGCCGGCTGGCGATGCCCGTGGGGGCCGAACAGCGACAACTCGGAGCGTCAGGACCATCCGGTCACCCATGTCGCCTTCGAGGACGCCGAGGCTTATGCCGGATGGGCCGGCAAGCAGTTGCCGAGCGAGGCCGAGTGGGAGTACGCCGCCCGCGGGGGCCTGGATGGCACCGTGTTCGCCTGGGGCGATGAGGAGCAGCCCGGCGGCGAGCTGATGGCGAACTCCTGGCAGGGCGAGTTCCCTTGGCGCAACACCGGCGCCAAGGGATGGCGCGGCACATCCCCGGTCGGGCTCTTCCCCGTCAACGGGTTCGGCCTCCACGACGTCACCGGCAACGTCTGGGAGTGGACGACCGACTACTACTCGGTCCTCGGCCCGGGCGCCGGCGCACCCCCGGCCGCCTGCTGCAAGCCCCCCCTGAACCCTCGCACCGAACTCCCCGACGGAAGCTACGAGGTCGGGGCTCCGGGAGCGAACATCCCGCGCCGAGTGATCAAGGGCGGCTCGCACCTCTGCGCCCCGAGCTACTGCCTCCGCTACCGGCCCGCCGCCCGGCAGCCCGAGGCCGTCGACACTTCGACGAGCCACATCGGCTTCCGCTGCATCGTTCGCGAGATCAGCTGACCTCCGTCCCCCGGGGCCGCGCACGCGTGCAAGCGTGCCACCGCGAACCCACAGGCACCCTTGCCTGGCGCGCACCGAACCGCACCGCGCGACTACGTCACCGGCGGTAGGCCGTCAGCGATCGGCTTCGCCCAGGCTGATTTGCCACGCCCACGGCGAACGTCAGGACCGCACCGATGCCTTCTCCCACTGGGCGCGTCAGTCCTTGATGAACCAGCCGCGGACCTCGGCAGCGTGGTCGATGTAGCGCTCGCCGGTGACGTCGACGATGACCTTGTCGATCGTGCCGCCGGTGAAGCGGAACGGAGCCGCGTATTCAGGCGTCACGGGTGAGGCGCTGTCACGGCCGACGCAGATGCCGTCGCCGACGAGGCAGAAGGCGCCGGGCTGGGTGACGATCTCCCCGCTGCCGACCTGTTGGTCGTCCATGTAGAGGGTCAGGGTCCCGGCGAAGCCGGGCATGGCGGGGTCTTCGTTCTGGCCCTTGACCGCGAACTCGGCGGTGAACACGTGCGGGCCAGGCGTGAGGTCGCGGTCGGCGACGATCTCCTGCAGGTGCGTACCGACCCAGTTGAACGTGTAGCGCAGGCGCTGACCCTTGATGTACAGGCTGTGCCCCCCGGCGACGCCGCCGTGCGCGTAGAGGACGCCCTCGGCGCTGGCATCGTCCACGGCAACCCCGGCGGCGATCGTGTAGGAGCGTCCGTTGATGCGCACGCCCCCCTCCTCCGGAACGTCCGCGCAGTCGGGGTAGTAGATGTAACGCTCGCGCGGCGCCGAGGCATGGGGACGCTCGGCCATGACCTGTTCGATCGCGCTGCGGTCATCCAGGGGCAGCCCGTTGAGCTTCTCGGCCTGTTCGGACCACAGCGCCTTCAGCTGCTCGAGTCGCTCGGGCTCTTGGTCGGCGAGATCCTTTGACTGGGCGCGGTCCTCGTCGAGGTTGTATAGCTCCCAGACGTCCTGGTCGAACTTCCCCCAGCCGCTGATGGGGGGGTGAACGGTGCACGCGAGCCAGCCCCGATGGTAGATCGAACGCTGGCCGAGCATCGCGTAGAACTGCGTCTCCTTGGACGGCGCCTTCAAGTCCGTCAGGCTTGCGGCGAAGCTCTCGCCCTCGATCGGGTGCTGCTCGAAGCCCTTGATCACGGCCGGTGGCGTGATGCCGAGCAGCTCGTAGACCGTCGGCACGACATCCACGGCGTGGATGTACTGCTGTCGCGGCTCGCCATGCGGCTCGATGCGGGCGGGCCAGGAGACGAGACACATGTCGGCGACGCCGCCCTCGTATCCGGCCCAGCGCTTCCAGTATGGGAACGGCGTATCGAACGCCCATGCCCAGCCGGTGTTGTAGTGGTTGTAGGACTTGGGCCCTCCCAACTCGTCTATGTGTTCGAGCGTGACGTCCGTCGTGTCGGCGATCCCGTTGAAGAACCGCCACTCGTTGAAGGAGCCGTTCGGACCACCCTCGCCGCTGGCGCCGTTGTCGGAGACGGCGACGATGATCGTGTTGTCCAGCTGACCGGACTCCTCCAGGTAGTCGATCACCCGGCCGAGCCGATCGTCGGCATAGGAGATGAAGCCGGCGAACACCTCGGCCATCCGGGCGAACAGGCGCCTCTCGTCGGCGCTCAGCGAGTCCCAGGGACGGACGGTGTCGAGCAGTGGCCACGGCTGGCCGTCTGGGCCGGTCCGGTCCGGCTCGCCGTGCGGGTTTATCGGTGACAGCTCGGTGTCCTCCGGCAGCAGGCCGAGCTCCTTCTGGCGTTCGAGGATCTTGCCGCGGATCGCCTCGTATCCCTCGTCGAAACGGCCCTTGTACTTCTCCGCCCACTCCGCAGGAACGTGGTGCGGAGCGTGCCCCGCCTGCGGCGCCAGGTACAGGAAGAACGGCTTGTCGGGGTCGACGACCTTGGCGTCGCGGATGAACTCGATCGCCCTGCCGGAGAGGTCGTCGGAGAGGTGATAGCCCTCCTCGGGCGTGGACGGAGGCTCAATCTGATGGTTGTCGTGGACGAGGTCCGGATACCAGCTGTTGGTCTCGCCGCCGAGGAACCCGTAGAAGCGCTCGAAGCCGCGCCCGAGCGGCCAGCGGCCCTTGTAGGAGGCCATCGTGCCCTCCTCACCCGGTGTGAGGTGCCACTTGCCTACGCAGTACGTGTTGTAGCCGCTCTGGGCAAGCACCTCGGAGATGAACCCGTTCTCGAAAGGGATCCGCGTCGAGATCCCAGGGAACCCCGAGCTGAACTCTGCGACCGTCGCCATCCCGTTCGAGGTCGCGTTGCGCCCGGTCAGCAGTGACGAGCGGCTCGGCGAGCACAGGGCCGTCGTGTGGAAGTTCGCATAGCGCACCCCCCTGTCGGCAATGCGGCGCATGATCGGTGTCTCGACCGGGCCGCCGAACACGTCCATCGTCCCGTAGCCGACGTCATCCCAGACGACGAACAGCACGTTCGGGGCGCCCTGCGGCGCTTTCGGCGCCAAGAACGGCTCCCAGTCGGGCGTCGAGTCGCGGATGTCCAACTCGACCTTGCCGTCGAACCTCTTCGCCATGTCCTCGCTCCCAGATAGTCAGCTCAGAACCGATCCTCGCAACAACGATCGTGACGACGTCGCTCGACTTGTCATCACCTCTTGCGGGTGAGCCGCCCCGTTGAGCACCGGCGGGTGCCCGGGAATTGGCGGTGCAGCGCGGGCGTCGGCGTGGCAACGCCGTGGCAACATTCGCTCCTCCATATGCGTCCGATGCGTCCGCGAAGGCGCGCTATTTGGACGATTCGGACGCTCCGGTAAGCATCTTGCGCGCGTGTACGAGGTTGAGGGCCTTGTGGGCTGTATGGCCCGTGGTGGTTCGAGTCCACTCGAGCGCATGAGTTGACCCGGAGATCGAGGGTGTCGCACCTCAACGTGGAGGCGCACGGATCCCCGCCGGCGGACGTGGCAACAGCGTGGCAACAGACGGCTCTGCTCCGTGCCTCCGATAGACCGCGGGGCGCCCGATCGGCCTCCCGACCTCTGGAGTTTGGCGCCGTAGAGCCGAACTGCTCAAGTCCCTTCAGAGCGGGATCAGCTCAAGACAGAGCACGAACAGAAAACGAGGCCTCACCCGAAGAACGGCGTGGCAGCGCGAAGCCGTGAGCCCGCCGTCTTACATCGCGTTTCGTTCCTGCCTTTCTTCAAGACCTCCGTCGCGGGAGCCGAAAGAATCGTGTGCGCGCCGTGATCCAAAATCGTATGGCCGCCTTCAAAGCGGCCATCCCGGCACAGCGGTTCCAGTCGGGCCACGCAGCCGTCTGCGCCGTCCGTCAGCCGGTGTTCGATGCCGATGAGGAACTGGTTGGACACCGCCTCCTCGCCGGCACCGGGGGATCGTGCTCGCCGGGCGGCTATCTGGCTGCGATGCCCGCAGGGCGACGATGCCGAGCTGGTTCTCGGCGAGGAACTCCATGCAGTGGCCCCCCGTGGCCTCGTGTTCTTGAGCGTCTCGCGCCAGGAGCTTCTCGAACGCCGCGCGCTTGTCCCTTCCGCAAGATCGGGTCGTCCTCTGCCTGCAGACGGTCAAGTCTCTCGACGAGGACCTGCGGGACGCCATCGACCGTCACGCCATGCGCGGCTTTCAGGTCGCCCTGGTCGGCGCCGACTCAGCCGCCGTGGACCGAGCGCTGCTCGAACGCGCCGACACGGTGATAGTCGATGTCGGAACTCACGCGGCCGCCCAGCTCGAAGGGCTGGTCACGTTCCTGCGCCATCGTGTCGGCCCGCGAAAACTCGTGGCCACCGGCGTCGACAGCCGCACGTCGTTCCAGACATGCCGGCGGCTGGGTTTCGAGATGTTCGAGGGCCAGTTCTTCCTGAGGCCGACTCCAGGGCCGACCCGTACCGTGGCCGAGGTCGGCCTGAGTGGTTTCGGGACGATGGCCGATCTTGTCTCGACCGACGATTTCGAGCAGCTGGCGGCCATCATCACGAGAGACCCGGGGCTGAGCATGCGCCTCTTGCGCTACGCCAACTCCGCGCACACGGCCCTCCCCCGGTCCGTCGGGTCGGTGCACGAGGCCCTCGCCTGGCTGGGGACGGTGGCGGTCCGCGAGTTCGCTCTGATCTCGACTCTCGCCAGCGTCCCCGAGGCACCTACCGAGATGCTCGTGACCGCCCTTACGCGGGCGCGGATGTGCCAGCAGCTCGGCCGGCGGCTCCCGGCGACAAACCCGGAGGAGTCGTTCACCGTCGGCCTCTTCTCGGTCGCCGAAGCCGTGACAAACGCACCCATCGACGCGGTCCTGGGCGAACTGCCCCTGCGCGACGACATCGCGGCCGCCCTCGTCAGCGGTGAAGGCGAGCTGGGCCGGCTGCTCGGAGCCGTTATCGCCTATGAGCAGGGCGACTTCGCCCCGGCGATGACGCTGACGGGCGCCCCCGAGCTGACCGCGCAGACCTACCTCGAGTCGATGCGCTGGGCCGACTCAGCAGTCAAGGCCGTCGGCTGAGCCTTCACGGGCGTGGCAACACCGCGGCAACCAGCGCGTTGGCTGGCATTCCGATACTGACCCCGATGCCGGCGAGCGGCCAACGGATACGCCGGCCGTCAGGGGACCAGACGCGACACAGCTTCGAGCAGGTCATCACCGGTCGATGTTGCCGACCGCCTTGTGTCGAACATGACAAAGTGCTAGTAAGGGCTGTCAGGGGTTCGAGATCCCCGGACTTGGCCTCGCCGAGCCTGCGGAGACGAACGGACTGGAGATGGGAATGCCCAGCGCGGACACGACATCGGCCGGCGTGCAGCCATCTCGCACAGCAGCGGGCGCCGCGGCCCCGGCACCCAACGAGTTGCGAGCGCTGAACGCCTTGGCGTTCGACGAGTTGCGCCGCTTTCCCGGCGCCATCCGCGACATGCACCTCGGCATCGCAGAGCGCGCATTCCGTGGCGCGGGCCCGGCGGCGCTCCCTGTGAAGCTGATCCACGACGCGCTCTCGAGCGGCGCCTACGGCGCGGTCGGGGCGGGAGCCTCGGGGCTCGGCAAGGCGATCGACACCGCGTTCGAGCGGCATCGAGTCGGCGAGCAGGTCTCGCTGTCCACCAGCCAGGCGGGGAGCTTCGGGCTGGCCGTGCTCAACGGCCTGATCGGGGATCGGCTGGATCGGGAAGGCAGCGCCCTGGCCCAGGCCACCTCCGTCCGGATACACGGGAAGCGGATCGGACTGGACGAGCCAACGCTGCGTGAGGCGTTCCCGCACGGGACTCCTCGTCTGGCGGTCTTCCTGCATGGGCTGACCGGAGACGAGTTCTGCTGGAGCTGGGGCACCGACGACGCCTACGGGATGCGACTGGCGCGAGACCTCGGCTACACCCCCGTCTACCTCCGCTACAACAGCGGCCTTCACGTGTCCGAGAACGGCCGCGCGGTCGCGGCTCTGCTCGAGGCGCTCGTCCAGGCGTGGCCGGTCGGGGTGGAGGAGATGGCGCTCGTCGGCCACTCGATGGGCGGCCTGGTCGCGCGCAGCGCCGCCCATCACGCCGACGCAGACGATCAGTCGTGGGTCAGGCATGTGCGGCACGTCGTCTCGCTGGGCACGCCCCACATGGGTGCTCCACTCGAGCAGGGAGCGCACCGGGCTGCGCTGGCGCTCGACAGGCTGCCCGAGACACGGATGCTGGGCAGCTTCCTGAAAAAGCGCAGCGCGGGCATCCGCGATCTGCGCCACGGATCACTGGTCGACGAGGACTGGCGAGGCCGCGATCCCGAGGCGCTGCGCACGGTCGCGTGCAAGGAGGTTCCGCTGCTGCCGTGGGCGACCCACTGCTTCGTCTCGGCGACCGTCACCCACGACCCGAAGCACCCGCTCGGGCGCCTGCTTGGCGACATCCTCGTCCTGCAGCCCAGCGCGAGCGGCCGGAGTAGGACCCGGCGTGTCCCCTTCCGGGACGAGCACGGTCACCACGTGGGCGGCACCCACCACCTCGCGCTGCTCAACCATCCCGAGGTGTACGAGCGCGTGCACGGCTGGCTGGCGGCGGGCGCCGCGCCGCCCGTCCGGGCTCTAGCGGAGTAGGTGCTCGAGCACCCGTAGCACGGTCGCAAGGTCCTCGGCAGGGACGCGCGAGGAGACCATCGCGGAGAGAGCCGCTCGAAGCCCGCGCCAAGCGAGTCAGCTCGGGGCCCACAGCTCGCCGAGGGCGCAGCGGCTTCAGGTGCGGTCGCTGCCGTCAGGGCCCTGGAGATCCTTCGGCCGCCGGCCTGGCGCACGGCTCGCTCGGTCCTCCAAGAGGGCTCGGAGTCCGGTGGGATCGATCTCGCGCCGCAGGAGCTTGCCGCTCGGGCTGTGCGGCAGCGCGTCGACGAGGAGAAGGCTGCGCGGGTACTTGTAGCCGGCGACTCGCTCCTTGACGTACGCGATCAGCAGGTCGGGGTCGGGTGGCGCCGCCGGGTCGCGGGCAACGACGAGGGCGCCCACCTCTTGGCCCAGGCGCTCGTCGGGGATCCCCACGATCGCCGCCTCCAGCACCCCGGGATGAGAGCAGAGCACCGCCTCGATCTCACGCCGGGTGGACGTTGTAGCCGCCGCGGAGGATGACCTCCTTGAGGCGGCCCACGAGGAACAGCTCGCCCTCGGCGTCCAGGTGGCCGAGATCGCCCGGTGCGCAGCCACCCGCCGTCCTCGAACGCGGCCGAGGTGGCGTCTCGGTCACGCCAGTAGCCGCGCATCACACCGGGGCCTCGTACGAGGATCTCGCCCGGCTGCCCCCCTGCAGCAGGGGCGTCCTGGCCCGCGATCCGCACCTCGTTGGGTGCGATCGGCGTACCGACGGACCCGACCTTGCGCGGCCGGTCGAGGCGCTGCGAGCTCACGCCCCCGCTGGTCTCGGTCAGCCCGTAGCCGTCGAGCAGCGCACAGCCGAGCCTGCGCTCGACCTCGGCCGCGAGCGCCGGCGGCATCGGGGCGCCGCCCGAGTGGAGGATGCGAAGCGACGGCGGCGGCCCGGCCTGGTCGCCGAGGGTCTCCAGAAGCGCGCTGCTCATCGTCGGCACGCCGAGGAACACCGAGACGCCGTGGCGCTGCACGAGCGCGAGCGCCTCCGATGGATCGAAGCGCTCCACGAGCACGACGGCAGCTCGCCCCGCGATCGCGGTGTTCATGGCGGCCACCTGCCCGAACACGTGTGAGAGCGGCGCGGCGCCGAAGAGCACGTCGCGCGGCGTGAGCGCGAACACGTCGTCGGCCATCGCCCGCGCGATCCATCCGAGCCCGCCGTGGGTGAGCTCCGCGGCCTTCGGCACGCCCGTCGTGCCGGAGGTGCCGATCAGCACAGCGGTGGCGTCGCCGGGAGCGTCGATGACCGCGCTGTGTGGCTCTCCCACCGCGGCTTCGTTCGGATCGAGCACCTGCGCATCCGTGATCGACGGGCGAGGCCCGCCCGCTCGTGGAGCTTCGAGGACCAGCATGCGGGCGTCCGCGTGACGCAGTCGAGCCGCGATTTCGGCAGCACTCAAGATCGGGTTCAGGGGCGCGACGATCGCTCCGAGCCGCAACGCTCCGTAGTACGCCGCCACGAACGCCGGCCCGTTCGGAAGCAGCACCCCTACGCGGTCTCCGGCCGACACGCCCCGTGCCGCGAGCGCCCCGGCGTAACGTGCCGCGGCGGCGTCGAGCTCCGCGAAGTTGATGTCCTCGCCGCCGGCGATCAACGCGGTCTCGCGCGCCGAGTCCGCGGCAGCCTCCCCCAGCAGCAGCGCGAGACTGCTCATCGGCCGGTCGCCTCGGGCCAACCTGCAGCCCCTGCCGGAATCGGCGGCGAGGCAGCCGTCACTGTCCCGCGCCCGCGCAGACTCGCAGCGCGCCGCTCATTCGTCGCCGACGGTCTCGAGCCCCGGCCGGAAGCTCTTCGTGTCGAGGAACCCGCCCAGGCCCTTGGCGCGAGTGTCCTCCGGATCGAGCAGCCGTGACTGGTCGAGCTTCGCGTAGAGGTAGTCCTCGGCCTGCTCCCAGTCCATCGTCGAGGCCTGCTTGAACCCGTGCTTGGCGGCGCTGAGGATCGTGGGGCTCTTCGTCAGCAGCTCCGACGCCAGTTGCTCGACCTCATCCCGCAGCTGCGCGCGCGGAACGCTGGCGTTCACCAGACCGATCTCCGCGGCTCGCCGCCCGTCGAACGGGCGCCCGGTCATGATGTAGAAGAGAGCGTTGCGTGATCCGACGCACTCGGCGAGCGCTCGGGTCACGTTTCCGCCGGGCGGGATCCCCCAGTTCACCTCGGAGAGCCCGAACGTCGCCTCGTCGGCGGCGATCGCCAGATCGCAGGCGATCAGCGGCGTGAACGCACCCCCGAAGCACCATCCGTTGACCATCGCGATCGTCGGCTTGCTGAACAGCCGAAGCTTGCGCCATTGCCAGGCCATCGCCTCTTCGCGCACGCGACGCTGGACGGAGGGCGGCTGGCTGTCGACCTCGCGGAAGTACTCCTTGAGGTCCATCCCCGCGCAGAACGACTCGCCGCTGCCCGTCAGAACGACGACGCCGACGTCGTCGTCGCCGTCCAGGGCGTCGAGCACCTCGATCATCTCGCGGTTGAGCGTCGGACTGATCGCATTGCGCTTCTCGGGCCGGTCGAGGTAGACCCACGCCACACCGGATGCGATCTCGACTCGCACGGTTGTCCACTCGGATGCGTCCATCTGAACCTCCTGCCGGTCGTGTATCTATTGCTCGGGTGTCCGGGGAACCGCGCATCAGCTACGTGGTCGGACGTCTCGACCGTGCCATCAACCGCGAGATCGCCAGACGAGTCGCGCCGCTGACCGTTGCGCAGTACACCGCGTTGTCGGTCATCCGCGCGCGTGACGGCCTTTCGAACGCGCAGCTCGCGCGGCGCACGTTCGTCACGTCCCAGTCGATGAACGCTGTCGTGATGCGACTCGAGAAGGCCGGCCTGATCCGCCGCTCGCGCGATCCCGACCACGGGCGGGTCCTGCGATCGGAGCTGACGCCCACGGGGCACGATGTCCTGCGGCGTTGCGACGAGCGTGTCGACGAGCTGGAGGCGACGATGCTCGCGCGATGTACCGCCGCGC
This sequence comes from uncultured Solirubrobacteraceae bacterium, assembly GCA_963779065.1. Lineage (GTDB taxonomy): Bacteria > Actinomycetota > Thermoleophilia > Solirubrobacterales > Solirubrobacteraceae > Palsa-744. The sequence goes on along the minus strand of CAVZWQ010000003.1, from coordinate 3,336,066 downwards.
CAGCAGGAGGAGTTCATGCGCCTGCTCGTGCTGAGCGTCCAGAACCTGGGGGCCGGGCTCACTGGTCTCTGATCCTTCGCGTCGCTCCCGCGGCGCGGTGACTGCCGTTTGTCGCCGGCCGCGAATATCAGGATGCCTGATACTACACCTCGACACCCACGCGTCGACGACAGGCGGCTCGGCCGACTCGCCTACTCGCCCGAACCTTCGAGAACCCTCTGGGCGATCGCGAACGCGGCGTTGGCGGCGGGAACGCCGGCATACACAGCGGTGTGCAGGAGCGTCTCGGCGATCTCCTCGTCGCTCATACCGTTGCGCCGGGCCGCATTCAGGTGCAGCTCGAGCTCGCCCTCTCGTCCGAGCGCTGCCAGCAGGGCGAGTGTGATCGCGCTGCGGGTACGGCGGTCGAGCCCGGGCGGCTCCATACCGCGCCCCAGGCGTACTTGGTGATCAGCTCCTGGAACGGCTGGGTGAGCGGCGATGCCCGGCGCGCCGCCCGGTCGACATGCTCATCGCCGAGGACCTCGCGCCGCACGCGCATGCCCTCCTCGTAGTCGTCTTCGCTCATGAGAGATGCTCCCCGATCAGTCGGTTGACGGAGTTGGGCCGCTCGACGGCGGCCAGATGTGCAGCGGGGCTGATGATCTCGTGGCGTGCATTCGGGAGCGCCTCAACGATCTCCAGTTGGCACCGCGGGGGCGTCGAGGTGTCCTGATCGCCGGAGATCACCAGCGTGGGCGACCGGATCAGCGGGAGCACCGCACGCAAGTCCATCCGCTCGATGGCTTCACAGCACGCCGTGTATCCGGCGGCGGGCGAGGCGACGAGCATCGCCCGCAGCCGAGCTCGTACCTCGGGGTGTGAGGCGGCGAAGCCGGGGGTCAACCACCGATCGACGATCGTGCCGGCGAGCGGCTCCACCGAGCCCGCGCTCGTGACGACCGCGATTCGTTCGCGCCACATCGAGGCGGGTGGCATGTAGGCAGCCGTGCACAGGAGGACCAGGCGCTCGATCCGCTCGGGAGCGTGGGCGCCGAGCCACATACCGACCATCCCGCCGAGCGAGAGGCCGCAGTAGTGCACGCGCTCGCAGCCGAGCGCATCGAGCAGCTCGAGCACGTCGCGAGCGAGATCCTCGATCTCATACGGCCCGGACGGCGCCGGCGAGGCGCCGTGCCCCCGGTGGTCGAAGCGCACGAGCCGCAGCCGTTCGGCCAGCGGCAACTGCCCGTCCCACATGCGCAGCGTGGTCCCCAGCGAGCCGCCGAGCAACAGCGTCGGCGCGTCCTCCGGGCCCGCGATCTCGTGGTGAAGCGCCGTCATCCGCCGTGGTCCTCGAGCGCCCGGTCGACCAACAGCGAGGAGAACCCGAGATCCGGGTTCGCTCCGGCGCGGGCGCGCATCTCCTCGACATCGACCTCGAGATGTTCGAGCATGTCCCGCGCCCACGCCGCGGCGGACCCGCAGAGCCGCAGCAGATCCGTGACGGTCCCCCATTCGGCCTGCCAGGCGCCGGCGGCGCGCTCGTGCTCCTGCTCCATGCAGGAGAACATCGTCGCCACCAGTCCCGGCACGCGGCGGGTACAGGCCAGCACCGAGACCGCGGCGACAGGGTTCTGCTTGTGGCTCATCGCGCTCGAGGAGCCCCGCTCAGGCACGCCCTCGCGGAGCCCGCCGGAGAGGGTGACGTCGCGCGCGGCCTTTCCCAGCGCGCCCGCCAGGAGCCCGAGGGCGGCAGAGAGCCGGGCCGGACGGACGCGGTCGGTGTGCCACGCGAGCACGGGGGCTTCCAGCCCGAGCCGGGCTGCGACGTCCCTTGCGACGGCAGGGTCGCGATGACCGACCGGGCCGCCCATCTGGACCGCCAGCGGAGCGGCGCGAAGCTCCGCACACGCCGCGTCGATCGCGCTCATCCAGCCGGCCGCCTTCAGCCCGAACGAGATCGGGAGCGCGTCCTGCAGCAGCGTGCGTCCCATCGCGGGAGTGTCGCGGTGGCGCCGCGCGAGAGCGGCCGCAGCCGACGCCGCGGCGCGGCTGTCGGCGAGGATCGGATCCCGCGCCCGCTTGGCGACGAGCATCATCGCGGTGTCGAGGATGTCCTGGCTCGTGGCGCCCTCGTGGGTCGCGCCGAACCGCTTCGCGAGCACCACCACCGGCGATGCGTGCTCGGCCCCCTCGCGACCGAGCGCCTCGATGTCGATGTCGTCCGCCGACAGCTGCGGCCCTCCGAGCGCCGCCTCGACGTCGAGCATCGCCTGCACCCAGGCCCGGTCGCTGACGGCGTCGGCCGCCTCGCCGCGCGCGTAGGTGCCCGAGAACAGTCCCATCAGCCGCTCTTACCTCCCCGCTCCCCCTCTCGCGCCCGCCGGCCGGGTGAGAGCCTGTCCGCCTTCACGTTCATCCGCCGCGGACCGAGCCTACGGCACCCGGCCCGTCGCGAGCTCGGCCTCGACCGCATCTGCCGCCTCGCGGAGCGGAATGAGCAGGCCGCTGCGCATGTCCGCCGGCGTCCGGCGGCTGGCGTGGGTGGAGAGGTTCATCGCGGCGACCACCTGGCCTTCGTGTCCCCGGATCGGAACCGCGATCGATCGCAGGCCGTCCTCGAGCTCCTGATCGACCAGGGCCCAGCCCTGCTCGCGGACGGCGTCCAGCTCTTTGCGAAGCCGCCGGGAGTCCGTCACGGTCGCAGCGGTGAGCGCGCGCAGCTCGGCGGTGTCGAGGAACTCGTCGAGCTCAGCGGAGGCGAGCCCTGCGAGCAGCACCCGCCCCATCGACGTCGCGTGGGCCGGGAACCTCGTCCCGACCGAGATCGTGACCGTCATGATCCGCTGGGTGGGCTCGCGCGCGACGTAGACGATCTCGGCGCCTTCGAGGACCGATACCGATGAGGACTCGTGCACCCGCTCGACGAGCTCACGCAGGTGGGGCTGCGCGATCTGCGGGAGCGTGAGGTTCGACAGGAACGCGTACCCGAGCTCGAGGACGCGCGGGGTGAGCAGGAAGCGCCGATCGTCGGAGCGCACGTAGCCGAGCTCCTCGAGCGTCAGCAGGAAGCGGCGCGCCGACGCGCGCGTCAGGCCGGTGTCGTGGGCGACGTCGGAGAGCGTGCGACCGGGGCCGGGCATGCTCAGCGCGCGGATCACCTCGAGGCCGCGCTCGAGCGACTGCACGAAGTACCGCTCGCGTGGCCGCACGCCAGGCATCAGACGGCGAAGAACACCGTCTCGCCGGGCCCCTGAAGACGGATGTCGAAGGTGTAACCCGCCGCGGTCGGGCGCGCGAGCAGCGTGTCTCGTCGCTCCGGCGCAACCGATTGCAGCACCGGGTCCGAGGCGTTCGCCTCGGTCTCGTCGGCGAAGTAGATGCGCGTGACGCAGCGGTGGAGCAGGCCGCGCGCGAAGACCGAGACATCGACGTGCGGGGCCTGCAGGCCGCCCGCGGGCCATGGCACCGCCCCGGGCTTGACGGTGAGCAGGTCGAACGTGCCGTCCCCGTCCTCCGCGCCGCAGCGCGCGAACCCGCGGAACCCGGCGAGCGACGAGGATCCGCCGACGCCCTGCATGTCCGCGAATCGTCCGTCGGGATCCGCCTGCCAGGTCTCGATCAGCGCGTCGGGCACAGCCTCGCCCCTGCCGTCGAAGACACCGCCGCTGATGTGGATGGCGCCAGGGGTGCCGTCGGGGACCGCAAACGGCCCGCCGGGCCACGGCAGCCCGATCGCGAAGAACGGCCCCACCGTCTGCGAGGGAGTCACCGCGAGGCTCAAAGGCTCTCCTCGAACGGCGTCTGTGCCGGACCCCGGAGGTGGATGTCGAACTCGTAGGCGAGCGCCCAGTGGTCGACGCTCTCTTCCAGCCGGAAGCTCGAGATCATGCGCTCGCGCGACTCCTGGTCCCGGACCGAGTTGAAGATCGGGTCGGACTCCAGGAGCGGGTCGCCTGGGAAGTACATCTGTGTGACGAGGCGCTGGGCGAACGCGCGGCCGAGCAGCGAGAAATGGATGTGGGCCGGCCGCCAGGCGTTCTCGTGATTGCCCCACGGGTACGGGCCGGGTTTGATCGTGACGAAGGTGTAGCGTCCCTCCGCATCCGTCTGGGTTCGTCCGGCGCCGGAGAAGCTGGGGTCGAGCTCGGCGTCCCAGCGATCATGCACGTGACGGTAGCGCCCGGCGGCGTTTGCCTGCCAGATCTCGACGAGCGTGTCGCGGAGCGGCTTGCCCTCGGTGTCCATGACGCGGCCCGAGACGACGATCCGCTCGCCGATGGGGCGCCCCGCGTGCTGGACAGTCAGGTCGTTGTCATGCTCGCCGAGCAGCCGGGCCGGGCCGAGCTGCGGGCCGGTGATCTCCGTGACGGTGTGCGGCAGGTAGACGAGGGGTTCCTTCGGATGGCGCAGCCCCGATGCCCTGTAGGGCGGATAGTCGAGCGGCGGGTGCGCGCCCTCGGGGTCGCGGGCGTAGCAGGCGGGCGTGTCCTCGCTCACCGTGACACGAGCTCCCTCAGCGCTGCGAGCTCCTCGCCCGTCGGCGGCTCGCTGCGCCCGAGCTCCCCGACGACGGCCAGCTCCCATCCGGTCTGGCCGCGCACGCGCTCGGGGTCGACCCCGGGGTGCACGGCCGTCAGCGTCAGCTCCTTCGTCTCCGGGTCCGGCTCGAGCACGCCGAGGTCGGTGATCACGGCGCTCGGGCCGGCGCCCTTGAAGCCCAAGCCGCTCCCGGGCGCCCGGCCCGTCGCCGTGGCCGATCGTGGTCAGGAAGTCGAGGCGCTCGACGAGGTGCCGCCGCGTGTGGGGGATGATCACCACCACCTCGCCGCACGAGGCGGCGATCTCGGGGGCGCCACCCGCCCCCGGCAACCGCGCGCGGGGGTGCTCGTAGTCGCCGATCACCGTCGAGTTCAGGTTGCCGAACCGGTCGATCTGGGCGGCGCCGAGGAAGGCGACCTCGATGCGCCCGGCACCGATCCAGTAGTTGAACATCTCGGGCACCGGGACGACGAAGTCGGCCGTCTGCGCGAGTTCCCCGTCGCCGATCGACAGCGGCAGCCGGGTCGGCTTGGCGCCGATCGTGCCGGACTCATAGACGAGGACGAGCCCGGGGTTGTGCACCATGCGCGCCAGGATCGCCGCGGTGCTCGGGCGTCCCACGCCGATGAAGACGCTCCGGGCCGCGCGCAGCCGGCGCGCGGCGACGACGGTCTGGACCTCGTCGACGCTCGCCGGCGCGATCGACGGCGCGCTCATGCGTGCGAGGGGGTGCCGAGCACGTGCTGTTCCATCCAGGCCCTGAAGATGTCCCGGTCGCGGCTCAGCTGCTCCCATGACCGGTAGAAATCGTTGTCGCGTTCGGTGAGGCCGTGCGAGTAGGAGGGGCGCGATCCTCCCGGGACCTCGGCGACGGCGTCGATCGCCCAGGTCGGGATCACGACCGCGCCGGGACGGGGCTCGAGCTCGCGGGTGAACCGCTCGACGGTGACGAGCGTCCGCGACGCCGCCAGCACCGCCTCCTTCTGGACCCCCGGGATCCCCCATAGCTGCACGTTGCCGAGACTGTCCGCCTCCTGGGCGTGGATGATCGCCACGTCAGGCCGGATCGCCGGCACGGCGACGAGCTGCTCGCCGGTGAACGGACACGTGACGGGCTCGACGCGCGTCCGGCCCACCAGGTCGGTGCCGCGGTATCCGCGCAGCAGCGCGCACGGCAGCCCGGCCGCCCCGGCCGCGTAGCGCGTTGGCCATCCCGGCATGCGAGTGCTCCTCGATCTCCAGGGGGCGAGGCCAGCCGTGCTCGACGGCGTCGCGGAAGCGATGCAGCGAGCCGACCCCGGGGTTGCCGCCATAGGAGAACACGAGCCTGCGGGCGGCGCCCATCCCGATCATCTGGTCGTAGAGCACGTCCGGCGTCATCCGGATCAGCTCGAGGTCGCGGCGACCCTGCCGCAGCAGCTCATGGCCGGCCGCGAAGGGGATCAGGTGCGTGAAACCCTCGAGCGCCACGCTGTCGCCATCCGAGACGAGCTCGCGGATGGCCTCGTCGAGCGGTACCAACTCAGCCATAGTGTGCGCAATGCGAATACTTGACTGCGATACGCACGAGCGTATACGCTGGGCGCCGCCAAGGCAACCGGGGCAGCCATCAGAAAAAGGGGAGAAGTTGATGAGCGACAACGGGGACGAGCTGTTTGGACGGCGTGAGTTCGTAAAGCGTGCAGGGGCCGCCGGCCTGATGCTGAGCTCCGGGGGCGTGCTCGCCGCCTGCGGGGTCAAGAGCTCGAGTTCGAGCTCGAGCGGCTCCGTGCTCAAGGTCGGGTACGTGAGCCCGCTCACCGGCGAGGCGGCGTCCTTCGGCGAGCCTGACACGTACGTGCTCGGTGTCGTGCGCAAAACGCTCGCGTCCGGGATCACCGGAGGCGACGGCAAGCACTACTCCGTCGAAATCGTCCAGAAGGACTCGCAGTCGAGTCCCCAGGCTGCCGCGGCGGCCGCGAACGACCTGATCAACAACGCCGGCATCGACCTCATGCTCACGACCTCGACGCCCGAGGTCGTGAACCCTGTCTCCGACGCCTGCGAGGCCGCTGGCATGCCCTGCATCTCCACGGTCGTGCCTTGGCAGGCCTGGTACTACGGGCGCGGCGCCAAGCCGGGCAACAACGCCGCTTACAAGTACACGTATCACTTCTCGTTCGGCGTCGAAAACTTCGCCGCCAGTTACATCAGCCAGTGGAACCTGCTGCCGACGAACAAGGTCGTTGGGGCGCTCTACCCCAACGACTCCGACGGCAACGCGATCCGCGCGGGGCTGATTCCGTTGTTGGAGAAAGGTGGCTTCAAGGTGATCGACGCGGGGCCGTACAACGACGGCCTCAACGACTTCTCTCCGCAGATCGCCACCTTCAAGTCACACAACTGCCAGATCCTCAACACCTTCCCCCTGCCACCGGATTTCGCCACCTTCTGGCGCCAGGCGGCACAGCAGGGCTACAAACCGATCATCGCCCAGATCGCCAAGACGGGCCTGTTCCCGTCGCAGGTCGAAGCGCTCGGCAGCCTCGGGCCGACCCTCGCCACCGCCGCATACTGGTCTCCCGTGTGGCCCTACTCCTCGTCGTTGACAGGGCTCACCGGCCCGCAGATGCGCGCGGGCTACGAAGCGACCGGCAAGCAGTGGACACAGCAGCTGGGTGCCGACTTCGCGCTGTGGGACGCCGGCATCGCGGCGCTGAAGCACGCCCCCGACCCGAAGAGCAAGACCGGGCTCGCGAACTCGATCTCGACCCTCGTCGTCGAAACGCCGATGGGCCATCTGGACTGGACGAAAGGTCCCAACAAGAACGTCGTCGACACCGTCATCCCCGGCGCGCAGTGGTTCCGTTCCACGCCCGGCTCGAAACACCCGCTGGAACTCCTGATGACCGAGAACAGCGAGGACCCGAAGATCCCCGTCCAGGCCAAGCTGGTGCCGTACGGAAAGGTGTGACGGCAGCAGGCGAGTACGGCACGGGGACATCGCGGATCGGTGATCCGCCGCTGCTCGCGGCGCAGGGGCTCGCCAAGCGGTTCGGGGCGCTCCACGTGCTGGACGAGGTGACGCTCGAGATCGCGCCCGGCGCGGCGGTCGGGATCGTGGGACCCAACGGCGCCGGCAAGACGACGCTGCTCGACATCCTCGCGGGCGCCGCGCGTCCGGACCGCGGCGCGGTGATGTTCGCCGGGCGGGACGTCACGGCGCTCGGCGCCCCGGCCCGCTGCCGCCTCGGCATCGGCCGCACGCACCAGATACCACGCCCCTTCGCCGGCATGACGGTGTTCGAGAATGCCCTCGTGGCAGCATCGGCGGGGGCCCGCTCGCGCGGCTCGGAGGCCCATGGACGCGCGCTCGGCGCCCTCGAGCTGACGGGCATGCTCGCGCTGGGCAACCGTCAGGCCAGCTCGCTCGGCCTCCTCGACCGCAAGCGCCTGGAGATGGCGCGTGCGGTCGCGACGGCGCCCGATGTGCTGCTGCTCGACGAGATCGCCGGCGGCCTGACGGAGCCCGAGGCGCTGGAGCTCGTCGAGCAGATCAAGCTCATGCGGGCGGATGGACTGACGATCGTCTGGATCGAGCACGTCGTCCACATCCTCTTGCGAGCGATCGACCGGCTGGTCTGTCTGGCATCCGGGACGATAATCGCCGACGGCGATCCACAGGACGTGATGCGCGACCAAAAAGTGATCGAGGCCTACCTCGGGAGCGCGGCGTGAGCCTTCTCGAGCTGCGCGACGTCGAGGTCCGCCACGGCCTGCTGCAGGCCGTGCGCGGGGTCAGTCTCGCCGTAGATGACGGCGAGACCGTTGCGCTCGTGGGGGCAAACGGAGCCGGCAAGTCGACCCTGCTGCGCACGATCGCGGGCGCCCACCACCCGGCTGGCGGCACGATCCACTTCGACGGCCGCGACATCACGACCCTGCCGGCGCACGTGCGCGTCGCGCTGGGCATCGCGCTGGTGCCCGAGGGCCGGAACCTGTTCGCGAGCCTGACGGTCGAGGAGAACCTGCTCGTGGCGCGCCGGCCCGGTCATTGGACGCTCGACCGCGTGCTCGAGTCGTTTCCTCTGATCGCGGCGCGGCGCCGGAGCCGCGCGGCGAGGCTCTCGGGCGGGGAGCGCCAGGCGGCGGCGATCGGGCGGGCGCTGATGAGCAACCCGCGGCTACTGCTACTCGACGAGGTCTCGCTCGGCTTGGCGCCGGTCACCGTCGACGACCTCTACCGCTCGCTGCGCCAAGTAGTCGAGCAGGGCACCACCGTGCTGTTCGTCGAGCAGGACCTCGGCCGCGCGATGGCGCTCGCCGGACGCGTCGACTGCATGCTCGAGGGAACCATGGCGCTCGCGGGACGCTCAGATGAGCTCACGCGCGAGCAGGTCACGGAGGCCTACTTCGGACTCGGGCGGATGGCCTCGGGGCGGCTGCGAGCGCGACATGACCTGGCTGAACGTGGTCATCCAGGGGATCCTGCTGGGCGGGCTGTACGCGCTGCTCGCGTGCGGCCTCTCGTTGATGTTCGGCGTGATGAAGATCATCAACCTCGCGCACGGCGACCTCGCCCTGCTGGGTGCCTACATGGTGCTGCTCGTCACCGAGCACATCGGTCTCTCGCCGTTCGCGGCGCTCGTGATCGTCCTGCCCGGGTTCGCGCTGTTCGGGGCGCTGCTGCAGTACGGGATCTTCAACCGCGCGCTGCGCGGCGGCGAGCTCGCGCCGCTGCTCGCGACGTTCGGCCTGTCGGTGGTGATCGGCAACCTGCTGCTGCAGAGCTTCTCCGCCGACACACAGTCGCTGAGCGCCGGCGCGCTGACCACGGCGAGCTGGAGGATCTCGAGCGAGATCTCGATCTCGGCGCTGAGCGCGCTGATCTTCGTCGTCAGCGTGCTCGTGCTCGTCGGGCTGCAGCTGATGCTCACACGCACCCAGCTCGGGCGCTCGATGCGAGCCACGGCGGACGACCCGGCGACCGCGGAGCTCGTGGGCATCAACGCCAAGCGGATGTATGCGGTGGCGTGCGCGATCGCACTCGCCACGGCCGCGCTCGGCGGGACCTTCTTCGGGATGCGCTCGTCGTTCGAACCCACCCTCGGCTCATCGCAGCTGATCTTCGCGTTCGAGGCGGTGGTGATCGGTGGGCTCGGCTCGCTGTGGGGGACGCTCGTGGGCGGCATCGCGCTGGGCTTGGCGCAGACCGTCGGGGCGCAGGCTTTCGGGGCGGAGTGGTCGATCTTCTGCGGGCACGTGCTGTTCCTGGCGGTGCTCGCGTTCCGCAGCCAGGGCCTCTTCGCTGCACGGGAGCAACAGGCATGAGCACCCAGGCGAGCGCAGCCCCGAGCGCGACGGCGCACCCGAAGGTGGAGCGCTGGAACCTCGCGTCGGTGGTGTTCGCCGCCGGCTGCGTGGCGCTCCTCGCGGTGCTGGCGCTGGTCCCGTTCTGGCTCGGGCCGGGCACGACCGCGAAGCTGACCGAACTCTTCGTGCTCGTGATGCTCGCGGTGATGTGGAACGCGCTGGCGGGTTACGGCGGGCTGGTCTCGGTGGGCCAGCAGGCGTTCATCGGCCTCAGCGCCTATGCCGTGATCGTGATGACCGATCATGGGATCAACGGCTACCTCGCCGTCGTCCTCGCGGCTCTCTTCTCCGGGCTTGTCTCGCTGCCGACGTCGCTGCTGGTCTTCCGGCTGCGAGGCGGGCAGTTCGCGATCGGCATGTGGGTCGTGGCAGAGGTGTTCCGCCTGCTCGTGACCAACGACCAGTCGGTGGGCGGCGGCACGGGGCGGTCACTGAACGCGCTGAACTCCTACGCGCCCGCCGACAGGCAGGCGTACACCTACTGGGTGGCGCTGGCGCTGATGGTCGTGCTGATGACGCTCACGATGGTGCTGCTGCGGAGCCGGCTCGGCTCCTCGCTGCAGGCGATCCGCGACGAGGAGCGTGCTGCGGAGTCGGTTGGCGTGCGCGTGTCGCGCGCGAAGCGGGTCGTGTTCGTTCTCGCGGCGGTAGGCTGCGGCGCCGCCGGCGCGGTGACGGTCGCCAACACCCTGATCGTGACCCCGGCGTCGGTCTTCAGCGTGCAATGGACGGCGTTCATGATCTTCATGGTGCTGCTCGGCGGTCTGGGAACGTTCGAGGGACCTGTCCTCGGCGCGATCGTGCTGTTCGGGATCCAGCAGGAGTTCCAGAACGACGGAACCTGGTACCTCGTCGGGCTCGGAGCAGTGGCGATCCTCGTGACACTCGTGTTTCCGAAGGGGCTCTGGGGAACCCTCGTCGAGCGCTTCAACATCCGGCTCGTTCCGATCGGGTACACGCTGCGCGGCCTGCAGCGCGCCCCGGCGGTGGGAGAAGGCTCGACACCGAGCCCGCCCGCGGGCGCCGCGCTCGCTGGCACGGCAGAGCAGGCGGGCGGGGCGAAAACGTAAGCGACAGAAACGGGGACGACGATGACCAATCAGCAGATCCTTGTCGGCGGCGAGTGGAGGGATGCGGCGAGCGGGCGAACCTACGAGCAGAGGTTCCCGTACACCGGCGAGAACGTCGGCACGGCGGCCGCCGCCGGCGCCGAGGACGCGCGGGCGGCCGTGGACGCCGCCCAGGCCGCGTTCCCCGGGTGGTCGCAGACCACGGCCGAGGAGCGCCGCGCGGTGCTGACGAAGGCGGCCGACCTGCTCTCCGAGCGCGCGGAGCAGATCGCAGCAATCGTGACCGAAGAGACCGGCGGTGTGTTCGGATGGGGGATGTTCAACGTGCAGCTCGCGAGCGGCATGCTGCGCGAAGCGGGCGCACAGGCGGATGGGCTCGCGAGCGAGAAGATCCCATCGGGCGTTCCCGGCAAGGTCGCGATGGCGGTGCGCCAGCCCGCGGGCGTGGTCGTCGCGATCGCGCCCTGGAACGCACCGGTGATCCTCTCCACCCGCGCCGTCGCCGCGCCGCTCGCGTACGGCAACACGGTCGTGCTGAAGGCCTCCGAGCTGTGTCCGCGCACCCACGCGGCCGTCGTCCACGCGCTCGAGGATGCCGGGCTTCCGCCGGGTGCGATCAACCTGATCACGAACGACCCCGCCGACGCGGGCGAGGTCGTCGACGCGCTGATCGAGCATCCCGCGACGCGCAGGATCAACTTCACCGGATCCACGCGCGTGGGCCGGATCATCGCGGAGAAGGCCGGCCGCAATCTGAAGCGGGTGCTGCTCGAGCTGGGTGGGAAGGCGCCGATGGTCGTGCTCGCCGACGCCGACCTGGATCGCGCCGCCGCCGCCGCCAGCTTCGGCGCGTTCTTCCATCAGGGCCAGATCTGCATGTCAACCGAGCGGATCGTGGCCGACCGCTCGGTCGTCGACGCGCTCAGCGAGAAGCTCGCCGAGCGGGCCCGCGCCCTGCCCGTGGGCGACCCACGGGAGGCCGATACGGCGGTGGGGCCGCTGATCAACGCGGCGGCGCTCGAGCGCGTCGGCGGGCTCGTGGAGGACGCGGTGACGCACGGGGCCAAGGCGCTCACGGGCGGCCGGCCGGAGGGCACGTGCTTTCCACCCACCGTCCTCACGGGCGTGACGCCCGAGATGCGCGTCTACTCCGAGGAGTCGTTCGGCCCGCTCGTGACCGTCGTCGCCGTCGACGGCCCCGACCAGGCTGTGGCCGTCGCCAACGACACCGAATACGGGCTGGCGGCGGCGGTCTTCAGCGAGGACGTCGACGCCGCGCTGGCGCTCGCCGCGCGGATCGAAAGCGGCATCTGCCACGTCAACGACGCCACGGTCCACGATGAGCCGCCGATGCCGTTCGGCGGCGTCAAGGCGAGCGGCTGGGGACGCTTCGGCGGCAAGGCGGCGCTCGAGGAGTTCACCGAGCTGCGCTGGATCACCGTGCAGGAGCAACCGAGGGAGTATCCGATCTGATGCGCACCCAGGTCGGCATCGTGGGCGCGGGCCCGGCCGGCTTGACGCTCGCGCTGCTCCTGGAGCGACAGGGGATCGAATGCGTGGTCATCGAGGACCGCTCTCGCGAGCACGTCGAGCAGCGAGCGCGCGCGGGCCTCTTGGAGCAGAACACTGTCGACCTCCTGCGTGATCTGGGCGCCGGCGAGCGGCTGGCGCGCGAGTCGCTCGAGCACAACGGGATAAACCTCCGCTGGGGCGGCCGGACCGTCTACATCGCGATCGCCGAGCTGACGGGCAGGCACGTCACGATCTACGGTCAGCACGAGGTGCTCAAGGACCTGATCGCCTGCGCGCTCAGCCGGGGCGTGGAGATCGTGTTCGAGGTCGAGGGCACTGCCGTGCACGGACTCGATTCCGACCGGCCGCGCATCACCTACACCGACGGCGCGGGCGCGCAGGAGCTGGCATGCGACTTCATCGCAGGCTGCGACGGGTTCCACGGAGTCTGCCGCCCGGCAGTCCCGGACGGCGTGCTGACGGTGCACGAGGTCGAATACCCGTTCGGCTGGCTGGGAATCCTCGCCGAGGCGCAACCCGCGACCGAGGAGCTGATCTACGGCTGGCACGAGCACGGGTTCGCCCTCTACTCGATGCGCTCTCCCGAGGTGAGCAGGCTCTACCTCCAGGTGAGCCGCGACGAGCAGCTCGAGGAGTGGCCCGACGAGCGGGTGTGGGGCGAGCTGCAGACGAGGCTCGCGAGCGAGGGCTGGCGCGTCAACGAAGGGCCGGTGTTCGACAAGGCGATCACGCCGTTGCGCAGCTTCGTTTGCGAGCCGATGCAGTACGGGCGGCTGCTGCTCGCGGGCGACGCCGCCCACATCGTCCCCCCGACCGGCGCGAAGGGCCTGAACCTCGCCGTCAACGACGCGCGGCTGATGGCCGCCGCGCTGGGGGTTTGGTACGGCAGCGGGTCCGCCGAGGCGATCAGCGGCTATTCGGAGGCGGCACTGCGCCGGGTGTGGCGCGCACAGGATTTCTCCAATTACATGACCCACCTGCTCCACGATCTGGGTTCGGGCTCCTTCGACCGGCGGCTGCAGCTGGCGCGGCTGGAATACCTCGGCCGCTCAGAGCCGGCGGCCCGGAGCCTCGCCGAGAACTACGCAGGGCTGCCGGCCGCTGTGGACTTCTGAGGCTGCGGGGTGCCGTGGGCGGCGTCCGGTCCGGGAGGCCCGATGGCCGGAGCGGCGCAGTCGTCCTGGATCCAGCGGTCCAGCCGACGCCAGAGCGGCCCGGCTCGTCTGACTCAGGCCGCGATCGTGCCGACGGTGTGATGCGGTGCTGGGAGATCCTCGCCGCGCTGTCGCAGATCGTCGGTGTAAGCACTGAGGGCCTCCTTGAGACGCTCAGAGACCTCGGCACGGTCAGAGCCAAGGGCAACCACACCAGGGAGATCCGGCAGGTAAGCGCCCCATGCGCCGTCCTGCCGCTTCCTCGTAGATCACGACGTACTCGCTCACCGCAAACGCTCCAAACCGCCACCGAGCGCGCACGTACGTCAGCAGAGCATGTGGCGGCAGCCAGCAGACCGCCACATGCTCTGCGCGAACGGACTCCGGGGGTCAGTGTTCGACCGCTGGAATGGCGATGGGCGCTGGCTCGGCCTGCGGCGTCGTCACCGGCGATGTCGCCGACCGTCTTGTGTCGAACATGACAAAGTGCTAGTAAGGGCTGTCAGGGGCTCGAGATCCCCGGACTTGGCCTCGCCGAGCCTGCGGAGACGAACGGACTGGAGATGGGAATGCCCAGCGCGGACACGACATCGGCCGGCGTGCAGCCATCTCGCACAGCAGCGGGCGCCGCGGCCCCGGCACCCAACGAGTTGCGAGCGCTGAACGCCTTGGCGTTCGACGAGTTGCGCCGCTTTCCCGGCGCCATCCGCGACATGCACCTCGGCATCGCAGAGCGCGCATTCCGTGGCGCGGGCCCGGCGGCGCTCCCTGTGAAGCTGATCCACGACGCATTCTCGAGCGGCGCCTACGGCGCGGTCGGGGCGGGAGCCTCGGGGCTCGGCAAGGCGATCGACACCGCGTTCGAGCGGCATCGAGTCGGCGAGCAGGTCTCGCTGTCCACCAGCCAGGCGGGGAGCTTCGGGCTGGCCGTGCTCAACGGCCTCATCGGGGATCGGCTGGAGCGGGAAGGCAGCGCCCTGGCCCAGGCCACCTCTGTCCGGATACGCGGAAAGCGGATCGGACTGGACGAGCCAACGTTGCGTGAGGCGTTCCCGCACGGGACGCCTCGTCTGGCGGTCTTCCTGCATGGGCTGACCGGAGACGAGTTCTGCTGGAGCTGGGGCACCGACGACGCCTACGGGATGCGGCTGGCGCGGGACCTCGGCTACACCCCCGTCTACCTCCGCTACAACAGCGGCCTTCACGTGTCCGAGAACGGCCGCGCGGTCGCGGCTCTGCTCGAGGCGCTCGTCCAGGCGTGGCCGGTCGGGGTGGAGGAGATGGCGCTCGTCGGCCACTCGATGGGCGGCCTGGTCGCGCGCAGCGCCGCCCATCACGCCGACGCAGACGATCAGTCGTGGGTCAGGCATGTCCGGCACGTCGTCTCGCTGGGCACGCCCCACATGGGTGCTCCACTCGAGCAGGGAGCGCACCGGGCTGCGCTGGCGCTCGCCAGGCTGCCCGAGACACGGATGCTGGGCAGCTTCCTGAAAAAGCGCAGCGCGGGCATCCGCGATCTGCGCCACGGATCACTGGTCGACGAGGATTGGCGAGGCCGCGATCCCGAGGCGCTGCGCACGGTCGCGTGCAAGGAGGTTCCGCTGCTGCCGTGGGCGACCCACTGCTTCGTCTCGGCGACCGTCACCCACGACCCGAAGCACCCGCTCGGGCGCCTGCTTGGCGACATCCTCGTCCTGCAGCCCAGCGCGAGCGGCCGGAGCAGGACCCGGCGGGTCCCCTTCCGAGACGAGCACGGTCACCACGTGGGCGGCACCCACCACCTCGCGCTGCTCAACCATCCCGAGGTGTACGAGCGCGTGCACGGCTGGCTGGCGGCGGGCGCCACCGCGCCGCCCGTCCGCGCCTGACCCGCACTCGGGCACGGCCGCGGCAGGACAGTTCGAGTCCACTCGAGCGCATGAACTGCAGCTAGTAGCCCGGCGGGTGACGGACCGAGTATCCAGCCAGGGGTGGCGTGGCGACGAGCCAGCGTGACGCGTAGGGTCCACTGCGGCCGGCCGTGTCGAACCAGACGCCGTCGACGCTCATGAACGTGTGACCGGCATTGGCGTAGATAGTGATCCAGCGTCCGGGCCCCGGGTCGCCCCAGCTCGCCAACTGGCCGGAGACCAGTGGCGCGTTCAGCAGACCACCCGCCGCGAGTGCGTAGCTGACCGAGCCCGAGCAGTCGTACCCGGCAGCTACGAAGGAAGCGTGCCCACCACCCCAGATGTACGGGAAGTCGGCGATCTCGTTGCCGCCTGCGACCACGCGCTGGACTGCTTCGGGGACGCCGGAGGGGATCGGGATCGTGCCGTTGCCGCCGACCGAGAACCCGCCCGTCGCCGGGGTGAGCAGCTGGTGCAGTGCCTCGCGTTCCTTGGCCTTTGCGTGTTCCTCTTCGCCCAGCTCCTTGCGGACTTCCGCATCAGACGGGGCGCCGGCCGCGACGACCTGTTCGCCCGCGACGGACGGGGTGCTGGCTGCCCGGTGGCGGACGGACGCAGGCACCGGGAAGCTCTTCGCTTCTTCGGGATCTCGGGACTCGGCGACGGCTGCGCCCGCCGTCCGACCGCTCAAGGCCGGCGTGGGAGCCGTGCTCGGGCTCGCCGTTGGTGCCGGCTGCGGCACCCGAGGTCCGCCGGCCAGGTGCCGGCGGGCGGACGGCTGCGCGTCTGTCTCTGCGCCCCTTAGGAGCACGAGGGCGCCGATCGCGAGCACGAGCCCCAGCCCGAGCGCGAGCACGCTCCAGCCGCGGGATGAATGCAAGCCACGGCGCGCCGTCGGCCGAGGCGTCTCTGATCCGATGCTCACGTCTCGCGGCAGGCTAGCCGCCGCCGCGCCGGGGGGCGCCACCAGCTCGTCCGTCGCGGCAGCCGGTGTCGGCGCCGGCTGACGAACCCGAACAAGAACACGAGGAAGCCGCTGTTCGATGATCTCGGCCGGCGTCATGCGCATCACGTTGTCCAATCGGACGAACCGCGTCGCTCCTCAACCCTCCCGCGGCAACACCGTGGCAACACTCGCTCCTCCAGATCCGTCCGATGCGGCCATGCGCTATTTAGGCGTTGGCGTGCGATGTAACGCTTCGGCCGGTTGCTGCCGAGTAGAGGGTATGAGGTCCGATGAAGTTGCGCGCATCGCTCACGATCCCGGTGTATTCGGGTGTTCTACCGCCAGTAGCCGTTCTTGGAACGAGTCGTCGTGAGATCGCGAGCAACGCCGTACAGCTACGTCGCCTTGAAGCGCACCTCGACGCGCAGCGCTCGCCGCCGTGGCCATCGTGTGGGTGATCGGGCTCGGGTTCGCCTCGCACCATGGAGCGTGGCCCGTTTGGCCGGTCGCGTTCATCATGCTGCGGGCCCTCTGGTGGCGTGGCGGCTGGCCGGGCACCCGGCGAGGCGCCGTGCGCAGACCCCGGCCATAGGCGTGCCCGGCCCCGTCGCTGTCGCGCGGAGCCGGGCGAACGGATCTATCCGACCTGGATCGTCTTCAACGGTGCTTCCAACCGGTGCAGGAACCGGTTGCCGGCGAACAGCACGTGCACGGTGACCTGGCCACCCATGAGCCGGCGGCGGTTGTGAAAGACGACGGGCAGGCTGAACGTACAGTCCTTGTGGATTCCGGCCCGCAGTGACTGAACCGCGATCTGGCGCACGCGGAAGGTGATGTCGAAATAACCGCGGCAAGCCAGTTCGTTGCTAAGCCCGGGCGGCGGGATCAACCGTCCGGACACCGTGACCCTGTCGGGCATCGAGCGCTGGAACACCGGAGTCGCCGTGGCCTGGACCGCGAGCGGCTCGAGCCGTTGGCGGAAAATGGTCATGAAGGTGTGGTCTGCGCCCACGCTGACCTGACCGGCTTCGCTCACAGCCACCAGCCGGTAGTGGTAGACGGTTGCGCTCGCGAGCCCAGCGAGCTGCGCACTCACTGCGATCGGAGCTCCGTTGGCCTTGATGGTCTGCGGGATGCTCTGTAGGCCGTACGGGACGCCCGGGCCGAGCTGGAAGTAATACGTCTCGTTTTCGCCTGCGGGCAGTCCGGTCGTGTTGAGCGTCCCCGTCAGCGTCGCCGCGTCGACCGAGATCCCGGCCGGCGAGCCGGTCGTCGCCTGCGGCGCAGGGCTCGGGGGCGCAGCGATACCGCTGGTGGTGAACGTCGCGTCGGTCCCCGCGGTAGTGCCCCCGGGGCTGGCTGCGATCAGGCGGTAGTGGTATGTGGTGCCGGGACGTAGTCCCGTGAGCTGTGCGCTCGCGTTGACCGGCTGGGTGCCCGCGCCTGCGCTCTGTGGAGCCGTCTGCACGGAGTAGTGGATCGTCGTGCCGTATTCGAACGCGTAGGTGGTGGCTTGTCCGTTCGGGTTCACGGCTGCGTTGACCGTGGCGCTCGTATCGGTGGTCGCGCTCGCCGTGCCGGCGGCGACGGTCGGTGCGGACGCCGCGAGGGCGCCGGACACGAGCACGAACGCGGCGATCGCGAGCGCGGCCGCCGTCACCGTCGCCGTCGCCGTCGCTGCTCTCCTTGTCATGTCGATCTCCTTCGTCTGAGGTTCTAGCCGGAGGCGCGCCGCCACGAGCCCGTGGCATCACGCGAGGGGCCGCGATGCTTCAAGCCTTCTGCCCGTCACACACCCCGGTGCGGGGTGAAGTTGCGGCGCGTGATCACGCAGGCGGCGCTGCTGACACTTCGTGTTTGGGATTGCTTGAATCCGGGCATCAGGGGCGCGCTCGCGTCATGCCGCTGACATGAGGCTTGGAATCGGTCGTGGCGTCGGGTTCTCGGTCTTGATGCGTCTCAGCCGTGGTTCATGTGCTGGTTCCGGGCTCTTGGCCGGAACGCGAGCGTGCGTTCATCGGAGCCCGCCGTTCGGCCGCTCCCGCTGCCCTGTCTGCCGAGCGCTGGTGCTCGGCCGGCGCGTGCCGCGTCACCGTGCTGAGCCGCCGTTCGCGCCGCTTACCGCGGGGGTCCGGGACGACATCGCGGCCTGGCCCGTCCTGAGGCGTCGCGCGTATGCCTGCAGCAGGTTGCGGTGCGTGAGCCAGCCGATCAGCTGGTCCGATTGGGCAGCCAGCACTGGCAGCCCTTCCTCGCCCGAGGCTGCGAGCGTCTCAATCGCCGCCTCGAGCGTGTCGTCGGCACGGACGCGCGCCGAGTGGCGGAGCACATCAGCCCCGGTGACCCCGGGCCGCCGGTCGTTGATCGCGAGCTCGAGCTCGAGGGCGTCGACCACGCCGAGAAGCGTCCCGTCCGGCGCAAGCACCGGCAGGGTCTGCAGATCAGTCGAGGCGAAGCTGGCGATCAGCTGCTCGGCGCTCTGCTCGCGTGTCGCGGCCGGGGGCGGCGGGCCCATGGCCTCGGCGACACGGATTCGCTCCATCAGCCGAGGCGGAGCGCCACGGTCGATGTCGATCGCCGCGACGGCGCAGCTTCAGCGTGTAGATCGTGTCGCGGCTCAGCGCGTTGCTGATTGCCGTCGCGACGACGACGGCGAACATCAACGGCAGGATGATCTGGTAGTCGCCGGTCAGCTCGAAGATGATGATCACAGCGGTTATCGGGGCGCGGGCCGCTGCGGCGAACACGGCCCCCATGCCGACCAGGCCGTAGGCGCCGGCGGCGACGGCGAGCCCGGGCAGCAGGTCGTGGGCGGCGGCACCATAGGCCGACCCGAGCATCGCGCCCATGAACAGCGACGGAGCGAAGACGCCGCCCGAGCCGCCGATCCACATCGTCAGGCTCGTCGCGATGACCTTCGCCGCGAGCAGGCCCAACAGGGCGAGGATCACGTAGTGCCCCGCGACGGCGTCCTGGAGGACCGGGTATCCCACTCCGTACATCTGCGGGACGGCCAGCAGCAGCAGGCCGAGCAGGACTCCCCCTACGCCCGGACGCAGCCATTGGGGCTTGCCCCCCCAGATTCGATCGGCGAGATCCTCGCCGCTGTAGAGGATCCGGACGAAGCCGAGCCCCACGACGGTGGCGAGCACGCCGAGACCTGCATAGAGGAGCAGCTCGAGCGGCGAGCCGAAATGGAAGCCGGGGAGCCTCAGGAAGGGGTGGCCGCCAAAGGCGGCGCGGCCGACCGCGTCGGCCGCGACCGAGCTCAGCACGACCAGCCCGAACGAGCGCGTCTCGAAGTCTCGGAGGATCAGCTCCAGCGCAAAGAACACCCCCGCGATCGGAGCATTGAAGGTCGCGGAGATCCCGCCCGCGGCGCCGCAGGCGACGAGCAGGCGCAACTGGCCCTCCGGGAGCTTCAGCGCCTGGCCCGTAACGGAGCCGAGCGCCGAGCCGATCTGCACGATCGGGCCCTCGCGGCCGACCGAGCCGCCGGAGCCGATGCAGATTGCGGAGGCCAGCGACTTCACGATCGGCACCTGCGGGCGCATACGCCCGCCGTTCCGGTTCACCGCGTACATCACCTCTGGGACGCCGTGGCCGCGGGCCTCCGGCGCGAAGCGGCTGACCAGCGGCCCGTAAAGCAGCCCGCCGAGGACCGGCGCGATCAGCACGAACCAGATTCCGAGCCAGGGTACGCCGGGGTTGGCCGCGTGCCCGGCGGCGCTGTAGTCGCGGTGTCCGCTGAACAGCTCCGTGAAGCCGAGGATCATGTACCTGAACGCCACCGCACCGGCCCCGGCGCCGACGCCGATGGCCAGCGCGAGCATGGTCAGTCCCGTCGAGTGCTCCGGGCCTGGCCGGCGGCTCGACGCGCGCGAGAGCCGCGCGAGGCCGAGCCTGAGCGGGCGCAGCACGCTCGTGAGAGCGACGCGCGATCGCATGCGGGTTCGGACAGGGTCGTACATCGGCTTGGAAGCGACGTGATCGTGGTGCAACCGCGACCGTGCTCCAAGGACCGGGGTCCGCGTGCTGACACCGCCCGCGGCAGGCCCCTGGGCGGCGGCCGCGGGCGCGAACGCGACCTCACCCCGGTCACAGCCGGCGCCCACGCCGATGCACGGCGGGGTACGCCAGAAGATGAAGCCACCTGCATCACGGTGAACGCGGGCCGGTGAGGACAGCCGAGGGAGGAGCCGTGTCCTACCTCTCGGACAGCTTCGCGACACCGCGAGCACGTGCCGCTGCAGTTCGAGCCCGGCGCGCCTGGCGTGCGGCGCGGTCGGTTTCGATGAAGCACGACGGCCGCTCCGACCCCGTGGCGGTCCGGCCGCGTGTTATTGTCCGACAGGTCGCGGCCCCGGCACGCGGTCGCGGGGAATCATGGGACCTGGATACGCGGGTTGGCCGCCCCCTCCGGCGGCCGCCCACGAGGCGAGAGCCGTTGCGCTGGAGGCCGAAGTTGGCGGAGCGGGTCGTGAAAATCCTCGATGAGGACCCTGAGCTCGGGGAGCTGCTCGATGGGCGGCGCCTGAAGCTCGCCCGGGAGTCGGTGCGGGCACGCAGTATGTCCTTCCCGGATGGACCCTGGGATCCTCCGGCCTGGCCCGACACCGTCCGGTCCGGTCTGGGGCTGTTGCTGCTCGATGGCCTGCTCGTCAGGCGCGTGCAGATCAGCGGGCGCTACGCCGCCGAGCTGCTGGGGCCGGGAGACGTGCTGCGGCCCTGGCAGGTGGACGACGCGGTCGCGTCGGTCTCCCGGAGCTCGGGATGGCGGTGCCTCAGCGACTGCACCGCGGCGGTACTGGACCTCGAGTTCGCACGGCACATCGCTCCATACCCCGAGGTACAGGGACAGCTGATGGCGCGAACCCTCCGTCGCTCGCGCCACCTGGCGATCACGATCGCGATCCTCAACCAGCCCAGGATCGATCGACGGCTGCTGATGCTCCTGTGGCACCTGGCGGATCGCTGGGGTGTGATGCGGGGCGGCGAGGTGCTGCTGCCCACGCAGCTGCCGCACGCGCTGCTGGCCGAGCTTCTGGCGGCGAGGCGCCCGACGGTGACAACCGCCCTCGGCGCGCTGCAGCATGACGGCCGAATCACTCACGCCCCTCATGGATGGGTCCTGCACTCGCCCCCGCCGGGCGAGCTCACAGAGCTCCTGGCAAGCGACGCCTGATCCGGTCCGGCCCCGGTGCAGCGCCGGCCGGTCCGGCCTGATGTCAGCTTCTGGGCCACTCCTCGCAGGCGCACCGGCGCGCGTACGCACGCGTGAGGATCAATCGCCAAGCATGTGAACGCTGACGCCGTCGAGGACAGGGGGAACGTGCTCCGGCAGGCAGCTGTCCAGCAGCATGAGCAATCGCGCCGTGGGCCCGCCGCGCGTCAGGAGCAGCGAAGGCCGGCAACCGGCCCGGCGGCAGGCGTCGCAGCCGCGCTCCAGCGCGCGGATCCCTGCGACATCGATGAACCCCGCCCTGCGGAGGTCGACGATCATCGACTCGGTGCCGGCGTCGCAGGCAAGCGCGTCCCCGAGCCTCGCGGCGGTGCCGAAGTCGACCTCGCCGCCGACCTCGACCAGGCGGCAGCCGGGTGCCGGCGAGTACAGGCGCAGCTCCATCTCGCCGGAGTGCGCGTGAGGCTCCGCCGCGGCGCCGGCCCGCTGAGTGCATGTGGCGCGGGCGCCGACCCGGCGCCGCCGGCTGGGCTTTCTCGTGATGGGCGGTGCGTGGGTCATGGCTCTCCCGTCGAACGTGTCTGTTATCGACTGAACGCTGCGGGAGGCCACGGGGATCCGAGCCGTGTCACGACGCTGACACCGCCGGGACGTCCACCGCGCTGGCTGTCGAAGATGCTCAGCGCGACAAGCGGTCGACGGGAACGAGGCCCACTCGTGATGTTGTTCGGATCCCGCTACGACCAGACGTACTCCTCGGCGATCGCCCCGTCGCGCCACTTCGCCACGGTCACCATGCGGCCTCCGCCTTCGAATTCCCCGATGACGCAGGTCCACTCCCCGGAGCCGAACGCGATCGGGTGGGCGATGATCTGCGGCGGCGTGCCACCCGCTGAGTCGACGTACTCCTTCATGGCATCGATGTGCTGCTGGATCCCGTCCGTGGGCGCTTGACCCTTCCAGTCGACGTGCACGTCGTCGGTGTGGTGGTGGGCGAACACGCCGTGCCAGTCGGCGTCGTTCCATCCCGTGAAGTCGAGGGTGTCCATTCCTTTGAGGTTGGCTGCCACCTGATCTTCCTGCATGAGTCTGCTCCCAGCTCTTGGATGGATTGCCAGTGCGATCGCGAACCAGAACCGCCTCGCCATCATGCTCTCCGCCTGCGCCAAGATCCAGCTACGCCCGGAGTGCATGGCCGCCGGGCCACCACCCCGAGCTCGCGCGTCCAGGTGCGCTACGCGCCGGGCTGGGGCATTGCGAAGTGGGGCACCAAGGAGCGTTCGATCCTCCTCCTTGCCACCAGCCCGACGGCCATTCGGCCTTTGGGATCAGCTCGTTGGAAATCGGGTATCGAGCCGACGCGAGGTGGCGCCCGAGTTCCGACAGGCGGACCGTGGCAACGGCAATCAGCCCTGGGGCGAAACCCGGCCGCCGGGCCGGACGGCAAGATGCAGTCCATAGGGTGCCGCGTGCCCCCGAGGGAACCGGATCATGAAAGGGATACACGGAACAGCCAGCGCGGTCGTCTCGGCGCCGCCCGAGAAGTGCGTCGCGATGCTGGCGGCGATCGAGGCGTACCCGGATTGGTACCCGGACGGCGTCCGCGAGGTGGAAACGCTGGAGCGGGACGGAGGCGGTCAGCCGACGAAGGTCCGGACCCGGCTCCACGTGGAGGTCGCCGCGTTCAGCAGAGACTTCAACCTGACGATGTCGGTGGCGGTCGAACCTCAGGGCCGCGTCGCGCTGAAGAAGCTCAAAGCCGACTCCTCGGACCCGCCGTTCGACGTCATATGGCGTGTGAGCGAGGGCGACGGGACGATGATCGAGCTCGAGCTCGACACGGCGCTCCCGGTCCCGCGCTTCATGCCGATCGGGGGCGTCGGCGACTCGATCGCCAGGTCGTTCGTCTCGGCTGCGAGCAAGGCGCTGGCCGAGAACCACACCTGAGGGACCCGAGGCGCGGCGGCGGCGCACTACGCGATCCAGGCCGCACGGCATGGTTGCGTGGCAACACTCGCTCCTCCGGATGGGTCCGATTCGTCCGCGAAGCGGCGCGGCGCGGTCTCGTCTCGCGCCGCTCCTTTCGTCTACTTCAGCTCGAGGGTCGGGGCGATCGCCTCTTCGGCAACCTCACCCGGTGTCCACGGCAGCGTGATCCATTCGTTCCTGGAGAGGCGCTGGGTCTGGTCTTCGTAGTAGGGCGAGGTCGGGTCTTCCGACTGCGAGTAGGCCAGCAGCGCTTTCGCGAGCGGTTCGTGGCCGGCCTGCAGTTCCGTGAACATCACGATGCTCGTGCCGCCCGTCACTTCCGTGGTTTTCGAGGTGGGCGTCGGGAACAATCCTCCGATCGCCGCGAAGCATTCGCCCGCGTCCGAGCAGCCTGGCAGCGGGGCCGCGCCGGCCTGCGGTGCGTGCTGCACTTCGCCCATGCTGGCGTCGAGCGGGATACCGCGTGTTTCCATCGAGCTCACGGCTGCCGCCAGCGCTTCCTTGCTCGCCTGCAGCGAGGTGTTGAGCGTGTTGGGCGTGTAGACCGGGTCGCTCGCCGTCCAAGGGTGCACCCAGAAGCCGGCTTGGCCGCTGGGTGCGCGATCGAACCATTCCTGGAACAGCCAAGCGCCCTTGTCTTCAAGTGTGGCGCTCGCACCATAGGCATTGAGCACAGGGCATGCGGCGCTGACGTTGACGCCGTTGATCACGCCGCCGCTTTCACTGACCGCGTCTTCACAGATTTCGCGCAGGCCCGGGAGGGCGCGCTCAGCAGGGAGCGAGCGGAACTTGGTCCATGACTCCTGCATCGTTGCAGCTGTGAATCCGGGCGTCGGCGAGAGCCCGTCGGTCGGGACCCCGCCGTTGTAAGTGCCCATGCGCTGGGCGACCATGTCGATCCCCGTCTCGGCGCGCATTCCGGGGTTTTGTTCTTCGCTGCCGAGGGCAGGCGAGAACCCGGTGAGCGGGCTGCTCGCGTTCGCCAGCCAGAACGAGTTGTTCGAGTTCTCCACGTAGTCTTTGCGGATCAGGGACGGCTCTTCACCACCGGCGAGGATCCCCGGGACGACAGAACCCGGGCTTTCGGGCATTTCGCATTCACCGTTGCCCAGGTACGGGCCGGTGACCGACCCCGGCGAGAGGTTGCAGCTCCCGTCGATGAAGGCCTTCGTCAGGCTCGGCGTCACGGCGATCTCCGTGTAGAAGGCGTTGCCCTGGTCGTCGGCACCGATCGTGTTCACCCACGGCACGCCCTGGAGGGCACGCTCGGATTCGATCACCTGAGACGCGTTTTCGGCTTTGCTGATCGCGAGCCACTGGTCAGGACCACGGAGGTTGTTGGCGTTGGCGTCCTCGACCGCGAGACCCGCACCGTGCTCGAAGAACACCGGCCCGTATTCGCTGTAGTAGAGGGTGTTGGTGCGCTGCACCAGTTCGCCGTGTTCCAGAGCCTTGACCTTCACGGTGCGTTTCTTGAGCGGGAGCAGTTTGCCCTTGTAGCGGTATTTGCCCGGCCCCGCGGGTGCCAGGTACCAGAACAGCAGCGTCGAGTTCGTCGAGACGGTGTGGGTCCACGCGACGTTCTGGTTGTGGCCGATGTTGATCCCGGGCAACCCCCAGATTCCCGCGCCGGTCGCGTGGTAGGAACCGGGGACTTCGACGTTCATCTCCCAGAAGCGTTCCGCGCCATGCCAAGGGAAATGCGGGTTGGAGAGCACGACGCCGCCGGCGTTGGTGGCGTCTTCGCCGCCGACGGCGAGCCCGTTGGAGCCAAGCAGCTTGCTGTGCCCGATCCGCGACAGTTCCCCGACCGTGGCGCCGATTGACGCCGGCCGCACGCTCTGCCGCTTCGCGCGGGCGCGGGCGGACCGTACGCCGGATTCGCCTCGACGTAGGGGCCCAGGGCGGAGTTCCCCGACAGGTCGTCGATCTGGTAGATGCGGCGCCAGACATCGAGCGCTTTGATCGGCCTCACCCACGCCGCTCCTTTGCAGGCGGGATTCGTGACTCCGCTCGCCCCGCCGATGTGCTTGAGGTAGGCGTCGTATCCGGCGGCGTAGCCCTTCGCCGCTTCGCGCGCTTCGGTCGAGGGGCCCTGTGGGTAGGGAAGTCTCAGCAGGCTCTGGATCACGTGCCGGTGCGCGATCGAGGTCCAGTAGAAGTCCGAGTTCAGGTTCGTGAACTGAAGGCCCCCCTCGGCTTCGTTCTTGAACACGCCTTCCGGGCCGAGGAACGCAGACCGTTCGCCGTCGAGCGTCAGGAACGTTTCGGCGAGCACACAGATGCCGTCCTGCGCCTGGGCGTAGCCGACCCCGAACCCGACGTCGGCAAAGCTTGCGCCGGAGATGTTCGCGACGCCGCCGGTGGTCCTGGTCAGCGAGACCCGGTACGACGCCAGCGAGGAAGCCGGGAAACACATGGCAGCCGCAGCCACCACAAACAGCGCGAGCAAGCGCGCCCTCATGAACCGCCTGCCCATGACGTCACCGCCGTGCCGGCATGGCGCAGAACCCTTCCCCATGGTCTCCCTCTCCCTCTCTGGCTGATCCCCAACGCTGACGAGTGCCCGCTAGTGGCGGACTAGGCAGTACTTCAATCTTCGAGTAAGGTACCAGAGTGTCCACCACTGCGCAAACCACTACCGACCGGCTCCCCCGGGGACCCCACCGACTGTCTCGGGAGCAGGTCGAGAGCCATCAGCGCGAACGCATCCTGTCGGCCGTGATCGCCACGGTCGGGACGAAGGGCTACGGCGCGACGACGATCGGCGACATCAGCCGCCACGCGCGCGTCTCGCGCGACACGTTCTACGCGCAGTTCGCCAACAAGGAAGAGTGCTTCACTGCCGCCTACGACGCCATAACCCGTGAACTGCTGGCCGAGATCGTCGCCGCGGGGACGAGCCAGACGAGCTACGTCGACGCCGTGCGAGACGGCATCCGCGCCTACCTGAGGTTCTGGAGCGAGCGCCCCGAGGCGGCGCGCGCGTGCACGATCGAGGTCATGGCAGCCGGCGAGAAGGCGCTTGCCCAGCGCGAACGTACGCTCGGGAGCTTCGAGCGCCTGTTCCGGACCATCGCGGAGCGAGCCGCGAGACAGCAGTCCGGGTTGCCCACCGTCCCCGACATCGTGCCGCGCGCGAGCATCCTCGCCGTACTCGAGCTCGCGACCGAGTACGTGCGCCAAGGCCGCACCAGCTCACTGCCCGAGACCGAGAACGAAATCGTCTACCTCTGGCTGCTGGGCATCGCCGGCCACGAGGTCGCCGCGCTCGCCACGGCAGGCTCGGAGTAGACCCTGATCGGCCCCGGACACCGCGTTACTCGGTTGGCTGATCTCCGTAGCCCCGGCCGACTACCGTAGAGGGCAGGGAACTGACCACCCACCGAGACTGTTCCGTCTCACGAGGAGCCCACAATGGAGCAACGATCTGAGCAGGAGGCGCGCCTCGCCCGAGCAGCGAAAGCGCGAAGTGCCACGCAGGAGCGCCAGGCCGAACGCGCCGCCGAGATCGACGGCAAGCAAGCCCAGCTCAAGGGAGAAGCACAAGAACGTCGCGAACGGCGAGACAAGGAGCGCAAGTCGACCTAGCGTCCGTGTCTCGTCGGCAGCAGGTGCCGCGCCCGGTTCGACCGGCGATCCCCCCTCGGGCGAGATCGACCGGACCCGTGGCCATCACCCGCGCGCTCGGGAACAGCCACGGCCGGGCTGCTGTGGGGAAGTACCGACCAGCTTCGCGGGCAGACTCCGATGCCGGTCCGCGGGGCGGGGGTTAGTTTCCCCAACACGCCTGAAGGGAGCGGGAGCCGATGGGTGAGCAGCTCAGCATGCTCGACACGATGTTCCTCGAGCTCGAGCAGTTCGACGAGTCAGCCCACATGCACATCGGTGCGGCACTCGTGTTCGACCAGCTGCCCGCGGGCGGGACGCCGCAGATCGCCGAGTTTCGGGATTACGTGCGTAGCCGGATCGGGATACTGCCGCGCTTCGCCCAGCAGCTCTCGGCGCCGAGCGCCGGTCCGGTGACATGGCTCACGTGGGAGCCGGCCGAGGCGTTCGACACCGACGCCCACGTGCGGCACGCGACCCTGCCCGCGCCTGGAGGCGAGGCCGAGTTGCACGAATGGCTCGGGGACTTCTGGTCGCACCGTCTGGATCGGCACAGACCGCTGTGGGAGATGGTGCTGCTCGACGGGCTCCAGGACGGACGCTGGGTGCTCGCGACCAAGACGCACCACTGTCTCGTCGACGGCGTCGGCTCGCTCGACATCGGGCACGCCTTGCTGGAGACGTCACCCGAGGCGAAGCCGCGCCGGCCGCAGCCGCGCCCGAGCACGATCGAGGAGACCGGCGGGCACAGCGGTGGCCGGCCCTGGCTCTCACCTGGGCTGGTGATGCGCGGTGCGCGAGCCGGCGTGGGCGCGGCGCTGCATCCTCGCCAGTCGTTCGATCGCGCGGTCGCCGCGGCTGAGCTGATCGTGAAGGAGGAGCTGATCGGAGCACCGAAGTCGAGCTTGAACGGGCCGATGAGCGGTACACGCCGCTTTGCGACCGTGAGCCTGGACCTCGCCGAGGTCAAGGCGATCAAGACGCGCCTGGGAGGCACCGTCAACGATGTCGTCCTCGCTCTCTGCACGGGCGGGCTGCGGCAACTGCTGCTCGCTCGAGGTGACACGCCGCCCGAGGGCGACCTGCGCGCGCAGGTGCCCGTCAACATCAGGCGAGAGGACAAGGAGCACGCTCTGGGCAACGAGCTGACGTCCTTGTTCGTCGAGCTGCCAGTGGGCGAGGCTGACCCGTTCGCGCGCTATGGGAGCATCGCCGAGCGCACGAACCGGCTCAAGGCGGGCTCGCAGCGCGCCGGCGGCAAGACGATCGTCGACCTCGCCGACATGGGACCGCCGCTCGCCGGCGCACTGCTTGCGCGGTCGATGTTCGGCAGCACCAGGATGTTCAACCTGACGATCACGAACGTCCCCGGCGACCAGCAGCGGCTTTACGCGTTCGGCGCCCCGCTCGTAGAAGTCCTGCCGCTCGTGCCGCTGTTCGCGGGGCACACGATCGGCATCGCCGTCGTCACCTACGCCGGCCAGATGGTGTTCGGCCTGAACGCCGACAGCGTGGCGACACCTGACCTGGGAACTCTGAAGGAGGGCATCGAGCACTCGTTCTCGGAGCTCGGGGCGCCCCCCGTCCTACCGCCGCGTGGCCGGGCGGTCCGCGCCACCCACTAGACAGAGCATCCGTGTCTCACCGCCCTGGGACGGCCGATGAGACCTCTCGGGCTTGACGACCCCCCGCAACCTGGCTGTCTCTGAGGTAACGCTCGAACCCTTCGACGTCGAGTGGGCGCGCGAACAGGAAGCCTTGTGCGAGGTCGCATCCCTCACGCTGGAGCTCGAGGACCTGGCTCGGGTGCTCGACACCCTCCGCCAGCGTCTCCAGGCCCAGTGCCTTCCCCAGCTGAATAAGCGTGTGGGCGAGCGCGTGCGCCTCGCTCGAACGCGCCAGGTTGGTGATGAAGGTGCGGTCGATCTTCAGCGAGTCAACGGGGAACTGGCGCAGGTAGGCCAGCGAGCTGTAACCCGTCCCGAAGTCGTCGACCGCGATCCGGACGCCGAGCTCCTTGAGCGCCTTGAGCAGCGCGGCGGTGGCCTCGGGCTTGCGCATCAGCGCCGTCTCGGTGATCTCGAGGGTGAGTGTCGCCGGGTCGAGGCCAGTCGCTTGCAGCACGGCTCTGACCTCCTCGACGAAGTCGATACGTTCCAGCTGGCGCGCGGACACGTTGACCGACAGGCTCAGCTCATGTCCGAGACGTGCCCAGGTCGCGGCCTGCGCGCAGGCCTGCTCGAGCACCCACCGCCCGATCGGCACGATCAGCCCGTTGTCCTCGGCCAGCGGGATGAAGGTCTCGGGGGCCATCTCGCCGGCGACCGGGTGGCGCCATCGGATCAGGGCCTCCACGCCCACGATCTTCTCGGTGACGAGGTCGAGCATCGGCTGGTAGACGAGGAAGAACTCGTCCGCCTCCAGTGCATGGGTGAGGTCGATCTCCAGGTGGATCCGTTCCTGCGCGACTGCCTGCATCTCCGATTCGAACACCGCATATCCGCCCCTGCCGGTCGCCTTCGCCTGGTAGAGGGCCAGGTCGGCGTCGTTCAACAGGCTCTCGGCGTCGCTCGGCAGACCCGTCGCGATGCCGATGCTCGCCGTGACGGACAGCGGCGGCTGCTGCCGTATGGCGATCGGCTGACAGACCACTTCAAGGACACGCTCGGCGATCATCTCGGGGGCGACGTCGAGACCGACTGGGTCGACGAGCATCACGAACTCGTCCCCACCCAGGCGGCCCACGGTGTCGCTTTCCCGCAACACAGCCTTCAGGCGTGAGGCGACCTGATGCAGCACTTCGTCGCCGACCCGGTGGCCGTAGCGGTCGTTGATCTGCTTGAACCCGTCGATGTCCATGAACAGAGCCGACACCGGGGCCCCGGCGCGGCGTGATCGCGCGAGCATCTGCTCGCCCCGGTCGAGCACCAGGTGTCTGTTCGGGAGGTCCGTGAGGGCGTCGTGCATCGAGCGGTATTCGAGCTCGCCGGTCTTCTCGCCGACCAGGTTCCAGGCGCGCACGCGCGAACGCGACAGCACGCGGTAGAGCAAGAACAGGAGCAACGTGACGAGCGTGCCGATGGCCATGATCGCGATGCCCTGCGCGTCGGCGGAGCTCGACCCTGCCGCGGTGCCCTTCAGGGCGAGGATCCAACCCTCCCCAAGCGAAGTGCGCTCTGAGTAGACCGGTCCGCCGTGCACCGATCCAGCAGCACCGACGAGCTGGAGGGCTCCACCGGCGTTCCGGTGATAGAGGCTGACGGCCAGCGATCGCCGGCCGGCCAGCGCGGGCCGGACCAGGTCGGCGCCGACGAACGACGTTCCCACGAGGCCGGTCACGGCCCTCCGTCGATCGGCGGCGCTCGCCAGCGGCGCGCCGCGCCGGTAGACGGCCGCGCCGATCGCCACCAGCGCTGTACCCGGTATCGGTGTGACGATCGTCGAACCTGTCGCGGTGGCGGTTCGAACCAGCACAGCGAATGGGGATCGGCCGTAACCGGGGATCACAGGGGCGCAGTAGTCCAAGCAGCGGCGGATACAGGCTCGACGCCGCCGTCGAGCCGACCGTCGCCCGACTCAGGCAGTAGACCGGACGAGCACCGGAGGGGACGATCTGAGCTCCGCCTCGGAGCAGCTTGCGGGATGCCGCGTCAGCTTCGAGCGCCCTGCGGAAGCCTGCCAGCCCCGATGCCGGCACCACCTGGATGAGCGCCGAGGAGACTCCCACCGGCGCCGCCCCGCGCTGCTTCAGCTGTTCGTACCACTGCAGGAAGCGAGAGGCGCCTGCGTTCGGCTCCATCGTGGCGATCGCAGTCAGCGTGCGCGTTTGCGCGAGATTCGCTTCGAGGTTCGAGTCGAGGGCGGTGCGCACGTCCGTCGCCGTCGAGTGGAACGCCTTCCGGTTGCTGTCGAGCACGTTCGAACGCCAACCGGAGGCGAGCAGCGCAGACGCGCCAAGGCCCAGCAGCACGATGACCGCGCCCAACACCGCGCCGCGAGCCTGCGATCTGCGGCGCCCGCGCGGCGACCCGACCGGCATCGCGCCCGCGTCACCCTCTGCCGGATCTCGCGGCTGCGGAACCAGCCGCTCGTCAGGAACCATCGTCCGGCCCGTCCCGGAAGGACCGTCCCGTTTCCGGCGTCCCGGCTCGTGAGCTCCCGGAGGCCGGGGACGTCCGACACCCGACTCGCGTCTCCGGCGCGGTCAGGCTCGGCGAAACCCGCGAGGGGCCCATCAGCTCGCCAACGTCATTGCGATTCCATCGACACGTCGGTCGCCCAGCTTGAGCTGTCGCGGCGAGGTCCTGGCCGGTCGGTCGCATCCTCGACTCGGTATGGGGTGGTGGCTCGAGTCCGCTTGCGGCCCCGGTCTCCTCTTGCGCCGCCCATTAGGCTGGTCGGGCCACACGATCAAACGCCGAATGCTCTGACGAAGGAGGCGTGGTGAACACTTGGGAGCTCAACGCGCTTGACCTCAAGCCTCGACTGCCGGAGATCCTCTCTTCGACCGACGCGGCGCGCGTGATCGTGCTGGACCTCGCTGCGGGCGAGAGCCTCTCCGACCATGAGGTTCACGAGCGGGCGTGGCTTGTTGTGATCGACGGTGCGATCGAGGTGACGACGGCCGCCGGTGAGCGCGCGAGTGGCGGCGCTGGGCTGCTGATCGAGGTCGCTCCGGGAGAGCGCCACGAGGTCATCGCGTCCTCGGCTGTGCGGCTCCTGCTGCTCTTGGCCCCCTGGCCTGGCGGCGGACACCCTGGGGCGATGACGATCCGGGAGAAGCTCTACGCGCGCCGCCACGCCGCGAAGCGAGCTCGGGCCGACTA
This sequence comes from uncultured Solirubrobacteraceae bacterium, assembly GCA_963779065.1. GTDB lineage: Bacteria > Actinomycetota > Thermoleophilia > Solirubrobacterales > Solirubrobacteraceae > Palsa-744. The sequence continues at coordinate 3,303,992 of CAVZWQ010000003.1, read as the reverse complement.
GCGCTGCCTATCGCAGCACGGCGCCGAGGCGCAATCGCGGCGCTGTCCACCCGAGCGCGTGGCAGAGCCCCGCAATGGGAGCTCAGGGCGAGTCTGGTGCGACCAGACCTACTCGGGTTCGGTGATCTCGACCGCCCCGAAGCCTGCCAGAGGGCCGTCGACGAAGAAGATCTCCATCGTGATGTCGGGCTCGACATGGGCTTGGCTGAGGAACGCGAGAACCTTCCGGCCGGTGAGCTCTTCGATGGTCGTTCGATACCTCTGCGCCATGACGCGCTGGAAGTCCTCGCGCATGGCGATCACCCTTTCGGGCTCGCCGCTGTCCATGATCGTCTGCTCCAGCGGTGTGAAGCCGCTGCCACGCATGACGACGACGATGATGTCGTCGAGCGCGTAGGTCTTGGCCTTCATCGGTCCGCGCCCGTAGTGCTCGCGCAGGATGCGGACGATGCTGGTCGAGATCTCCGCCAGGAGGTGCCCACCTTCGAGCATCGCTCCATCGCTGTCGGCTATGCGCGCCTGCGCGCTCTCTGCTCCCGAGTCCGGCAAGGCCTGCGAGACCTCTTCCGTCTGTCGTGATCTGCCGTCGGTGGCCTGGCAGGGCTTCGGCCCTGCCGGGCCCGTACGAGTGAGGGTAGCCGGGGGGTCGCGCCGCAGTCAAGGCCCCGCGCTGCTACCCCGTCGGCACCTCCGGCTCGAGCACAAAGACCTCGATGGAGGAGTCGGCCGACGTGCTGACCCCGCTCAGGAACGAGCGGACCTCGCGCTCGGTGATCCGCTCGACGACGGCGATGAGATCCGCTTCCATCGCGCGTTGCAGCGCGTCGCGGCCGAGGCGCACCAACTCGGCCCTCCCGGCCGCCACCAAGTTGACCTCCGCCTTGGTGGCCCCGCCCTCGAGCAGGCACACGACGACATCCTGATCGATGAACGCCCGCGACCTGGGTGCGCCTCTGCCGGTGAAGTCGGCGACGAGCTTGCCGATCTCGTTCGCGATCGCGGCGTTCAGCCGCCCGTCCGCTGCCCTGCCGTCCGATGCGGTCATGGTCAGTCGCCGTCTCCGACTCTCTGTGGGCGGACCGACATCGGGGACGAGAGCAGGGAGAAACCCCATGTGGGCGTGCTGCAGCAACCAAGCTACAGCCTGGGGCCCGCTCTGTGCGGAGCCCTGCGGTTGCGCTACGATCGGCGCACAGCGGTCCAATGCGGGGCTACCGGCCGTGCGTGGGACTGCGCCTCATAACCGGAACGCGTTTTAGGTCACAAGCTGGCCAAGAGCTATCGGTCCGTACCGCGAGCATCGGGAGCGACCGAGATGTGCTCAACCACCGGCCTTGGCGTGGAAGTATTGATGCGGAGCGAAGGCGCCTGATCCAGCGGATCACGTGTCGCTCCTCCTGATACTCGGTTTCTGGGCCGCAGCCGTAGCGGTCGTCACGGCGCTGTGTTGTGCGGCCTCGCTGGGCGACGAGGTCCCTCTCGAGACCGGACCTGGGCCGTTCGGACCGGGACCGATACCCACGCCCTCCTCGGACTGCCGGGACGCCGAAGAGCTTGGACAGGTGACCGCCTCTCCCCGTGGCGGCCGTCCAAGGCAGCGCGGAGGCCAGCTCCTTCCTCTGGTGCGAGCTGGGCAGGGCGCGGGAACACTTCATCCCTCGGGTGTTCCCGCGCCGCCTCCCCGCCACGAGCCTCCGTCCAGCGCGAGCGCACCGACGAACCGGCCGTCGAGGTCGCCTGCCCGACCGCGCCGGGGCTCCGATCAGCGATCCACCTCGATGCCGTGGCAGTGAGCGTGGACACCGAGCCGATCATTCGCCGGCTGCTGGGCGTCGCTCCCGGTCGATCCAGCGAGCTCGACGAGCGGGCCGTCCTGGCGCGCATCCCCGAGTCGGCGCGGGATGTGGTCGGAGCGCGATACGCAGCTCTCGGGATCCTGAACGAGAAACGCAACGGGCTGGAGTTCTTCCTGACCGCGGGTGCGGACGAGGAGACCGACCGCGCCGTCGGACGCCACCCAAGCGGCAGGGGAGTCCTGGGCGCGTTGATCCTGGACCCGCGGCCGCTGCGGCTCTCGGATGTCGCCCGGCACGCGGACAGCTACGGCTTCCCGCCCGGCCATCCGATCATGCACACATTTCTCGGCGTGCCCGTGGTGATCGACGGGCAGGTGTGGGGCAGCCTGTACCTGGCTGAAAAGCGCGGTGGCGAGTTCGGCGAGATCGATCGAGCGATCGGCGGTGATCCTCGCGAAGTGGGCTGCGACCGCCGTCGATCGCATCAAGAACACGGGGGTTCCGGATCAAGACAGTGCCGCACCCCGCCGACGGGTGCGGCAAGAGCGCGAGGCGCCTTGAGCGGCGAAGGCGCAACGAGGTCGGTGACCGACCCGCCCGAGTGGGAGGCCGGAACGCCCCGCGGCGCCGAGGTGACGTCCCGGGGAGGGTCCGGCGTGGACGCACGCCGCTGGCGCGAGCAGCTCTCCGAGTACGCGGTCCCGGACCCGCGGCGTGCGGCTCTCTGCCTGGCCACCTCCGTCGTCCCGTACCTCGGCCTCTCGGCCGCTATCTACCTCCTGCTTGGACAGTCCGTTCTCGCGCTGCTGCTCGGCATCCCGGCGGCCGTCTTCCTGGTGCGCTCGTTCATCGTCTTCCACGACTGCTCGCACGGCTCGTTCTTCGCATCCCGCCGGACGAACGCGTGGGTGGGGCGCTCGATCGGGCTCCTTCTGTACGCCCCGTTCCACCGCTGGCGCCACGACCATGCCGTCCACCACGCGACTGCGGGCGACCTCGACCGTCGCGGAGTCGGCGACCTTCACACACTCACGGTCGCTGAGTACGAGGCGCTTGCGTGGAAAGGCAGGCTGGGCTACCGGCTGGAGCGCAACCCGCTGGTCATGTTCGGACTCGGCCCGATCGTCGCGATGATCATCGGCCCCCGGATCGTCGCCAAAGGTGCGCGCCCCCGGATGCGGCGCAGCGTGCTCGCGACCGACGCCGCGCTCGCGCTGATCGTGGGGCTGCTCGTCTGGCTGATCGGCTGGCGCGACTACCTGCTCGTTCTCGGCCTGCCGGCATTGCTCGCAGGATCGATCGGGATCTGGCTCTTCTTCGTTCAACACCAGTTCGAGGATGCCTACTGGATCGACACCGAGGACTGGAGCTTCACTGAGGCCGCGCTGCGGGGAAGCTCATACCTGAAGCTGGGACCCGTGTTGCGCTTCTGCACCGGCAACATCGGCTACCACCACGTCCACCACCTCAACGCGCAGATCCCCCACTACCAGCTCAAGCGCGCGCACGACCGAACCCCGGCGCTTCACGACGTGCCGACCCTGAACCTCAGCGAGGGTCTCAGGGCAACGAAACTCAAGCTTTACGACGAGCGAAGCAAACGCCTCGTCAGCTTCCGCCGCGCCCGACGCGACGGTCAGCGTTCACACGTGCACCGGCAGTGGTGATGCTCGAGTGAGCCGACCGCGCCGGGGGTGGTCCGCTCAGAACGGAGCGTGAAAGGGACAACAAGCGCCGAGGTCCCGGCGGCGGCTCGAGGACGTTTGTGACTGCCGTCGCGCGCGAGGGGCAGGCGGCGCGACCAGGCTGCGGGTGCTGCTCGGGCTGGCGCGGCCGTCGGCTACCCCTCCAGCTGCGCCTCACCCACACCGATGATCTCGACGCGCCCTCCCGGACCGCAGTTCGCCACGTCGAGAGCCTCTCGCGCCACGGCGCGGCGTAGCCGCACGAACGCAACCGCGCCGAGCACGAGCGGGACGAGCAGCGCCAGCGCCCTGTAGCCGAGCACCGCGGCGGTCGCGGCTCCAACGGGCACGTGGTAGAGAACGAGAGCGCCGACGAGCCCGAGGTCGACCCCGCCGATGCCCCCCGGCAGCGGGATCAGCCCGCCGAGCTCACCGATCAGATAGCCGATCCAGATGATCGCCAGCGGCGGGACAGCACCGAACGCGTGAAAGGTCGCCCACAGGATCATCACGTCGAACACGAGATAGCCCACCAGCCCGAGCAGCAGGCTTGCGTCCGCTTCGCGCAGGAGCTCGAGCGCGTCCTGCACCCCCTCGGAGATGGCCCTGAACGTTGCGGCGAGTCGTGAGCCCTCCCCCCTCTTGGTGCTCACCCGCCGCTCGACGGCCCGCGCGAGCCGCCCGCCGAGGATCGTCGCGAAGATGGCAGCCAGCGCGATCCCAGCCGGTCCGGCCGTGAGCGCAAGCGAAGCATGTCCCGGGAGCAACCCGAGCGCGAGCGCCGTTCCGAGCACGATCACGCCGAGCACGTTCGGAACGCTCGTCAAGAAGAAGAAAGCGACGCTCCTACGAGCGATCCGCCCCGCGTCCATCCCGCCGCGGCGCAGCGCCCAGGCGCCGAGCGCCAGACCGCCCGCACCACCGACCGGCAGCACGGCGTTGGCGCCGAGCTCGGAGAACCCGATCTCGAGGCTGAGCCCCAACTTCATGCGCCGGCAGAACACGCTCCTGAACGCCACCGCGAAGCAGACGCCGGAGAGAACCTTCAGCACCGCGCCGACCGCGAGCCACTTCGGATCGCCGTGGGCGAGGCGCTCGCGCAAGCTCGCCAGACCCGGTACGAGCGTGATCACCGCGACCACGCCGACCGCGACCGCCGCGAGGATCAAGAGGCGCCGGCGCACCGTCGGGCCCGCCAGGTCCGGCGGAGCGTCGACGTCCTCGCGGTGCACGACCGGCGCGTCTTCGAGGGCTTGGTCAGCGGGGGCGTTCACGTGGCAGCCATCCGGTGCGGTCCTCGCATGATGCCTTGATCTGTGAAACCGGCCCTTCCCTGGGCGAGCGCCATCCCAACCGGCTTCGCCGACTCCGCACGGACCGACCGCGACGAGCGGGGCGCTGAACCCGAACAGCTATCCGGCGAGGAACCTGCTGACATCCGCCGCTTCGTGCTCGAGCGCCACCTTCTCAGCACGGGCGAGATGCTCGAAGGGCTCCAGCAGGACCCTTTGACCTGATATGCGCCACGTCGCGGCCGCTCGTCCGCCAACGAGGGCGAAGGGGCGGAACACACCGCCGCTGACGATGCGCCGTTCCCCGGCACCGAGGATCTCCTTGCGCGAGCTCCAGCCGAGCAGCACCGGCTCGAATGAGCCGAGCAGACGTGGCGGCGGCTCCTCCAGCCGACGCCGCCGGTGCAGATCCACGAGGCCATCGCCGCGTTGATGCAGCTCGGAGCCGATCGCGCTCAGCCCGGTGCGCGCGTCGCGCAGCGACAGGCCCGCCCATCGCGCGAGGTCGCCGTCGCCGGCGGGCCCATGCCCGGCGAGGTAGCGGCGGGCGAGCTCGGCCAACGCCCGATCACGATCGACCGGGCCCGATTCCTCCAGCCAGTCGCCCACGAGCGCGAAGGCGTGCTTCCCCCCGACCATCGGACCACGCACGATCAGCCCGCGCAGCGAGGCCAACGCCAGCAGTTGGACGAACGCCTGGCGGGCCGTGCGGACGCCCGCAGCCGCCACCTTCTCGCGCAGGCTGTCGCGGTCGAGCGGACCTTCCTCGGCGAGTGCGCGCTCGATCACGGCGATGCCGCGGTCCGCGGCGTCGGGCGAGACCTCCTCCTGGGAGAGCCGTCTGGCGATGCCCGACCGTAGCCGGGGCGCCGTCAGCGCGTGCAGCCACGGGTAATCCTCGCTGCGCACGAGGTGAAGAGTGCCCCGGTTCAGCCACGTGACGAGCAATGAACGGTCGTCCGTCAAAGCCGTGTCGACGTCGGAGGCGCCCAGGCCGGTGCTCCGGGCGCGAATCGCCAGACGCGCCCCTCGGGCGTCCTGCGCCTGGATGGCCAACAGGCGCTCGGCGACCGCGACGGGATCACCCGCAGGCGGCCCGGTGAGCAGCTGCGCGCTCAGGCGCTCGGCGAGGACGGACACGGAGACGCATCTTGCCGCTGCGGCGCGCCGGACGGCGATCCCGCCGGCGTGAGTGCAGGCCACAGCGCGCTCTCTGGTCGGCCGAGTCGGGAGCCCGGCCGCGGCCCGTCACCCGGAGGGGGTGGTGGCGGTGAGGTGCTCGAGCAGCGCGACGCGCTGCTCGACGTCCTTGCCCTGCCTGGCTACGATCCAGCCTCCGCGATAGCGGCGGGCTGTGAGGCCTCCGTCTGCGAACAGCCGCTCCCCGTGCTCGATCGCGTGGAAGCCCGGAAGCAACGCCGGGAAGCTGGTGGGGGCTGCCGCATCGACGAGCACGAATGCGCCGAGCGGCTCGCCGCGGAGCCGGTATTCGGCTGACGCGCAGGTCGTGAAGGCGTGTCCGGCGATCGCGCCCGCGTATGGCTTCACAGTGAGCGCGACGCTGCCGCCGAGTGTGTCAAGGCCGCGAAGGCCCGTTGGTGCTCCGAGCCCGCAGACGCCGGCGGGCGGCTGTTCCGGGCGGCGCCAGGTGCGCACCGTCGCCAGCTTCGACGGCCGCCCGAGCAACGGCTCCGAGATCGGCTGGCCGTGCGCGTCGTAGGCGACGAAGCGCTCGCCGGGGTGCCCGTCGACCAAACGCGCGGCGCGCAGCCCGTACGGCAGGCCGGGCAGCGCCAGGGTCGGCACTCGTCGTCCACCGAGCTGTACGGAGGCGACAACTGGCTCGGTGACTGTGACCGAGACGCTTCGGCCGGGTTCACCCCAGCCGAAGGATTGGAGCACCGGCCCCCCGGGAGCGGGCAGCGGACCGCACGCGCTGCCGTCGGCGCGTCCACGTTCCTCCGGGATCTCGCACCAGCCCGCATAGCCGACGCTCAGAGTCGGAACAAGACGGACGTCGAAGCCGGCTTGACGCGCTTCGCGCTGCGCCGCCGCGAGTGCCGGAGTCGTGCCGAGGTTGCCGGCGGCGCGTGAGCCGTCGCCCCCGAGCGCCCAGGCGAGGCCGCCGGCCAGTGCCCCCGCGAGGAGTGCTGTGGCGGCAAGCACGGCGAGACGACGCTTTCGGCGGCGGCGTGCGTCGTAGATCACGCCGAGCGCGGCGCCCGGAGGAGCTGACTCCCGTCAGACCGTCGTCGAACCAGTGTCATTGGTGCTAGCGTAACTGGCACCATGATGCCAGTCAAGGTCGACCGCTCGGACCAGACGCCACTGCACGAGCAGGTCGCCGGCCAGCTCCGGCGATCAATCGCCGAAGGCGACGCGCACCCCGGGGATCGACTGCCGCCGGCACGGGATCTCGCGGCGGTGCTCGGCGTCAATACGAACACGGTGCTGCGTGCCCTGCGTGAGCTACGTGACGAAGGGCTCCTCGAATTCCGGCGCGGCCTCGGTGTCCGGGTCGCGGGAACGCCCGAGCGCGGCTTGCTGCTCAGCAAGGCGCGCGAGCTGCTTGCGCTTGCCCGCCACCACGGCTACCGCAGCGAGGAGCTCGCCCGGATGATCGAGCGCCTCGGCCAATAGCCACCCTCCGGCCGCGGAGGGACGACAGGGCTCGTGTGTCGCGCAGGCGTCATGACCGGCGAGCCATTCGGTCCGGATCGGCCGTTGCGGTACGACAGACCACAGGCTGCCAGCAAAGGTCGACCGGCTCGGTGAGGACCGCCGACCCCATCGCTCTGGCCCCGTAGCCCAGGGCCTGCCTGACACGCTCGGCGCTGGCCTGCAGGGACCCGACGAGCCGTGCCTGATCGGGCACGGCGATCTGATGCAGGTGCGCGCCGGCTCGGTCAAGGCCCTGTTCGAGCTCGACGGCCTGCGCGTTGTAGGTGTCGTGCCGCGCGCGGAGCAGTTCCACGAGCCTGCGGTCGTCGCGCACCGCGAAGGCCCCTCCGAGTTCGCTCAGGGCGGCCCGCCGATAGCCCGTCGCGCGCGAGCGCAGCACGAGCACGTGCGTGGCGCCCTCGTCCAGCGCCGTCCGGAACGGAATCGGCTCGATCAGGCTCCCGTCGGCCATGGGCTCGCCCCGAAACAGCGGCGGCTCGCCGGCGAACCGGGGCAGGAACGAGCTCGCCCTGACGGCCTGCATGAGCTCGTCGGCGTCCGCGAAGTCGGCGAGGACCCGGAGTGTCATGGTCTCGAGCGAGGTCGCGAGGGCGCGAAACTCCGGCCCCGGCGTCGGGCGCTCGAAGGACAGCGGCTTGCGCCCGGCGATCAGGTCCTCGAACAGGAGGTCGAAGTCCACCAGCGGTCTCCTGCGCAGGGGTCCGGTGGGATCGACCACGCCCTCGGCCACCGCGTCCTGGTAGTGGGTCGCGGTCAGCGCGGCCTGGCCCGCTGCGAGCCCCCAGCCGTTGAGCGCTCCCGCCGAGACGCCGTAGATCCGATCGAAGGCCGCCGTCAGGCCTGCCGCCTCGAGCACGACACCCATCCCGGCGCTGACGGCACCGCGCATTCCGCCGCCCTCGATCGCGAGACACACGACGTGAGTGTCATCGCGCTCGCGCGGGCGGCTGCCGGCTCGCGCCCGCTGCAGAACGACCCGCAGGACCGGGCTCGGCGCCGTATCGGCGTCGCGCAGAAGCTGACCCACACGAGGAGCCGCCTCCGGGAGATCGCGCCGAAGCGTTCCTGAATGCGTCCTCTCATCGCCCGGCACGGATGCACACTGCCACCCTCATGGGCACGCGGCATCAGCAGCTTCCCGGCGTCCGGGCCGTGGTATCTACGGGCCGCGCAACGCACGCCTACGGGGCTGCGTTCGACCCCCGCGGCGCCGGTGCGCCGCAGCGCCGTAATAATCGCCCTTGTGGCGGCCCACGACGACGGGGAGCGGCTGTACCGGCTGCTCGTCCTGCTCGGCGTACCGCTGCGCTGGTGGTGCAGGCTGGAGGTGAGCGGGCGGGAGATCCTGCCGCCGCGTGGCAGGGCCGTGCTTGTCGTCGCGAACCACGACAGCATGCTCGACCCACTCGTGATCGCCGACACGCTCGTGCGAGCCGGCCGGCCGTTGCGGTTCCTGGCTATGGACCGTCTGTGGCGGTGGCGTCCGTTGGCCGCCGTGCTCGACGGGATCAGGCAGATCCCGATCCGCCGGGGCGAGCAGGACACCGCGGCGCTGCAGGCCGCGATCGACGCGCTCGCGAACGGCGAGGCGGTCTGCATCTTCCCCGAGGGCGGCCTCTCCGGCGGACAGCGGGTGCGGGCACACCGTGGAGTGGCCCGCCTGATCAGAGCCGCACCCGACGCCGACCTCCTCCTTGCGGCGGTGAGCGGAGGGACCGAGCTCGCGCGCTTCCCGCGGCGCCCCTCGGTGCGGGTCGAGCTGTTCCGCCCGTCGGCCACCTCGGTGGTTGCCGAGCAGGATCAGGCAGCGCTGGCAGCGAGGCTGCTCGAGGAGATCCGGGCGCGAGTCCCGCCGGTCGCCGCTGGCCGCCGCGCGCACTGAGGGGCTCGTTGCGGCGATGCCAGCGACAGCTACGTTGCGGTCGTGAAGTCCGCATGGCAGACGTTGAGGCGCGCAGTGGTGTCCTTGTACGACGACCAGGGCACGCACCACGCCGCCGCGCTCACCTACTACGCGCTGATGTCGTTGTTCCCCACGCTGCTCCTGGCGGTGTCGCTCCTCGGACTGCTGGGGGAGTTTCCGGGCACCTACGACGCGATCCTCGATCATCTCCGCGGCGTTGTGCCGGCCGCCACCCTTTCGCCGATCGACGCTGCGTTGCGCGCAGCGCTGAAGAGCAAAGGCACAGCAGCGGTGGCGCTGATACTGGCGCTCCTCACAGCCCTGTACGGGGCGACCGGCTATCTCGAGGCCGCGCGGCGATCGCTGAACGTCGTCTTCGAAGCTACACGCGGGCGCAGCTTCCTGCGCCGCAAGCTCGTCGACATCGCCTCGACGTTCCTGCTCTTCGCGCTCGTGCTCGTCACGCTCGTGCTGGTGTTCGCCGGCGGGGGCATCGCGCATGAAGTGCTCGGCCCCGTCGCGGCGTCGGCGTGGCGGATCGTCCGCTGGCCGGCTGCGTTCGCGAGCGCGCTGCTCGCGTTCTCCTACATCTACTACGTCACACCCGACGTGCAGCAGCACGGTTTGCGCTGGATCGCCCCGGGCGCCGTCGTGGGAGTGTCGATCTGGCTCGGAGCGTCGGCGGCGTTCTCCGCGTACCTCGCCAACTTCAGGAGCTTCAACGTGACCTATGGCTCGTTCGCCGCAGCCATCATCCTGCTCGTCTGGCTCTGGCTCACCAATGTCGCGCTGCTGTTCGGCGCGGAGGTCAACGTCGAGATCGAGCGCGCGAGAACCGGACGGCTGGGCGAACCATGCGAGGCGGCCGACACCTGACCGTAGAATGGGTGGCACGCCCACCGTCGAGATCGAGGTTTCGAGCATGAACGATCAGCCGAACGCAGAGTGGAACGTCGCTGAGTGGCACGGAAAGATGCTGGTCGACAGCGCGGGCGAGAAGATCGGCAAGCTGCAGGACGTCTACGTCGACGTCGAGACCGACGAGCCGCAGTTCGCGACCGTCAAGGAGGGTTTCATCGGCCGCCACCTGACCTTCGTGCCGCTGGGCGGAATCGCGATAGGTCCGGACGAGCTGCAGGTCGCGGTCACCAAGGAGCAGGTTGCGTCCGCGCCGAACATCGAGCAGCACGGGGAGGAGCTCTCCCAGGCCGACGAGTCGACGCTCTATCACCACTTCGAGCTGAACTACACGCCGCCGAGCAGCGAGAGCGGCCGTCGCCTCGCCCGCCGCTGAGCCCACGCGCCGAGGCCGCACCGAGCGTGCCGCCGACAACGGCTGGGTCGCGGTCAGGGAGCAGCCGAAGAGGTTCTGAGAACGTCCTCAGAACGCTCAAGCAGCTGACAGGGCGAGTCGATGGTCAGAGCGTCAACAACGTCAAGGAAGTGGACCATGCAGATCAGCCCCGCCACGCACGCAGTCCCGACAACGCCTCCCGTCGACAAGGCCGGTTCTGCCTCCGCCGGGTCGAAGGCGGGGGCGGGCAGCGTGCTCACCTCGGCACAGGTATCCGCGGCGGTCGTGCAGCGCGCAAACGGCGATGGCGACGGCAGGACGGGCACGGCAGCCCTCAACGACGGCGATGCCGCATCGCGTGCGGCGGCAGCCTCGCGCAGGGTTGACGTCCGCGCCTGAAGCGCAGGCTCCAAGAAGCCGATGTGTCCGCGCTGGAGAGCCCCGGCGGCGGCGGACAGGGCGACGCCGTGAGGCTCTCTCAGTGAAGCGTTTCGATCATCGCCACCAGCTCGGCGCGGTCATAGCCGCTCCGCCTGCCGAGCCGGACGAGCTCGCGGGCGCTCGCGATCAGCGCACCCCGCTCGGGGGTACCGCTCACCCTGGTCCCGCGGCCGGGACGCATCTCGAGCAGACCCTCGTCCCGCAGCGTCCTGAGCGCACGCAGGACGGTGTTCGCGTTGACGTGCATGACCGCGGCGAGGTGACGGGCAGTCGGCAGCCTCTCCCCCGGCTTCGCCTCACCCTCGGCGATCGCACGACGGATCTGCGAGGCGACCTGATCGTGAAGAGGCGCCGAGGCCGCCGGGTCGACCTTGAGCTCGAGCATTGTGCTATTCATGCTAGCGCAACCATCATTACTGCCCGCCCCAGCGATGACCAGCACACTCGACCGCCCGCAAGAGACAGCGCAGCCCGACGCCGGCGTGATCGAAGAGGCCCGCAGGCGCCAGCGCCGGCATCGGCTCGCAGCGGCGGCGGCCGCGACCGGTGCCCTCGGGGTCGGGGTCACCGCATGGCTCCTCGCGGGGGGCGGCGGCGACTCACGCCCCGCGCTCGCGCACAGGTACGGAGCGGCGGCACCGGCCGCGAGCACCAGGCACGACCGCAGCGGCTGCGCGGTCCTGAACGGCCGCAGCCTGAACGGAAAGCCGGAACGCCCGCTGCTCTCGATCCTTGGAGTGCTGCGACGAGCGCGCGACGCCGGCCGACCACCTTCCGCCAGGCATCCGCGGCACCGGCGACGTGTTCGCGCGCTACGTGCGGCGGACCCGCGTCATCGGCGCTCGTTCGTACTACCTGTACCCCTCGCGTCAAGGATGCAGCCCCGGCCGGGAGGGGATCGACGATGCGGCGGTGAACGTCGACCTCGGCCACGGACTGCTCGGCGGGGTCGGGGGCGGCGGCGCGAACGCGGCGCAGATCGAGGCGGGCGAGGCGGTCTCGACCGGCCCTCCTGGTTCGGACACGAGCGCCACGATCACGATGATCGTGCCGGATGGCGTCGCGTCGGTGACGCTGCGCTATCCGCCGGGACGGGCCAGCGGCTACAGCCCGAAGGTCTCTCCCGCCTTCACGATCACAACGGCGCCGGTCGGCAACGAGGTGGTCGTAGCGGTCCCGAGGAGCGCTGGCGGCGGGCCGATCTGGAAACCGACGATGATCTGGAAGTCCGCCGACGGCAGAACCCGCCGCGTGTTCGGCCGGCTCTGAAGGCCGGCCTCGCGACGAGGCTCGCCCCCGGCTCCTCCGGGGCGGGTCACAGAGCGGGCCGGCAGGGTGGCGGCGGCGGACAGCCGCGAAGCTGTCAGCTCGCCGTCTCGAGAACGCTCGGCCGCTCGCGCATCACCTTCCACCACCTGCCGAGCCCGTCCAGTCCATCGAGGATCTCGGGCGCCTTTTCGCGGCAGTTGGCAAGCTGCGGGGCGAGACAGAGATCCGCGAGCGAGAGCGTCTCGCCGAGCAGGAACGGCCCGTCGATGCCGAGCGACTCGGCCCGCTCCAACGCGGTCCGCGCTGCCGCCGACTGCTCGTCGGTGGGGCGATCACCTCTCGGCAGGCCCCGCACGACATCGCGGAAGAGGTAGTCGCCGCAGACGCCGATCCATGTGCGCATCCTCGCCCGCCCGACGGCGTCGTCGGGCTGCAGCGTCGGACCGGGAAAGGCTTCATCGAGATAGCCGATGATGGCCAGGCTCTCGATCAGCACGAGCCCGCCGGCCTCGAGGATCGGCATCCTCCGAAAGGGATGCAGTTCGCCGTGTGCGTCGGTTCCGTAGGGAACCGGCACCAGCTCGTACGGGATCCCCTTCTCCACGCACGTCATCCTGGCCGTCCGCGTCCAGGTGGAGACCGGGTAACCGTGGATCCGGACGCTCGCCGCGGACCTGCTCCGCTCCTCCCCGGTCACTGGACGATCCCTTCCGGCCGAGGGGACGCGGGGGCAGCCTCCGACATATCGCGAGGATACCGGCGAGGTGGCGCACCGGAGCCCGGACCGGTGGGCCAAGTGACGCGCTCGCGGCGGCCCCGCCTCGCCCCCTTAGGGGTCGGCGAGCAGAGTGGCGGTGCCGGGAACGTTGCCCGCTGTCTGCATCGCTCTGCAGGCCGCTCGCGGCGTGCTTGAGGTAGTGATCCAGGAACCCGAGCGTCACCTGCTCGACGATCGTCAGCTGGGGCTGCTGGGTCGAGTACGGCGGCAGGTGTTCGGCCCCGATCAGGCTGAGCAGGTACTTGGGCCTGTGCGCGGATGTGAAGAAGGCTTCCGTCGCGCTGGGCAGGTTGACCGTGTCCGCCGTTCCCTGCGCGGCCAGCATCGGCGGTCCGCCCTGCGGGAACGTGAAGCTTCCGAGGGCTGGTATCTCGGCGCCCGCAAGGATCACGGCCGCGCCGACCCGGTGGTCACGGTAGGGACCGTCATAGGCCACCGCCAACGCGGTGTCGCCGCCGTCGGATTGTCCGCTGACCGCGATCTCGGCGGGAGAGATGAGGCCCGCCAGAGGTCCTGTGCTCCTCTGGCTGAGCGAGAGCATGCTCGAGATCACGAAGTGCATGTCGGCCGGCTGGTTGACCAGGTCCGACTCGTCGGGCCCTCCGGGGGCCTGGGCGTTCTCCAGCGGGAACAACGGCGCCGCCACCACGTACCCGGCTCGCGCCCACGCCTCGAGCAGGTGCGCATACAGCTTCGGGGTGACGGCGAACCCGTGCCCGAACACGATCAGCGGAAACTGCCCCTTCGCGCTTGCGGCCGCCGCGTCCTGTGTCGCCGGCGCACCTGCGGGTCCCGGGGCGCCGAGCGCCGGATAGAAGACCTCCGTGACCAGGGGCCGCGGCGCGCTCGTTCCATCGGGCAGCGTGATCGTGCGGCTCGTGTCGGTCAGCCGCAGGATGCGGAGTCCGACGGCGTAGACGCCCGGGGCGGCGAGATGCGACGAGGAGGATGACCCGCCGGAGCGGCCGCTCTTCGCGCCGTCGTCCTTGCCTCCTGGCGTGCCGGTCTGTGCGGCCGACCGGCCATGCCCGCCGCCCGAGCCCAGCAGCACGATCAGCGCGACCAGCGCGACGACGAGCCCGAGCGCTCCCAGTGCGAGCACACGCCGGCGCCAGAACTCGGGCCGGGGTTGGGCGCTCTCGCGCTCTCGCGTCCGTGGCGGGGGCTTCATTCGCTTCCTGGCAGCACGCGTGGGTGAACTCGCGAGCCCGTCATTGAACAGGTCCCGAAGGGCATCGATGTGAAGGTGCTCTCAGACCTGAGAGGGCTCTCATGCCTGGCCGGGAGCCGTCCACGTCTGGGTGGTATCCACACAGTATCCAGCTGTCCTACGGCACAGATCGGCAGCACGGCGCCGCCCTTGAAACGTCTCTGAGAATGCGGATCTTCAGATCGCGCGCGACAGCGAGCGCCGCCGACGCCGGCAAGGACTGGGACGCTCACGTCGACCACATGGAAGAGCTGGCCCGCAGTCCCGCGTTCGGGGCGCTGCGGGACCGCGTGATCGAGCTCGCGTGCCTGCGGCCGGAGGATCGTGTGCTGGATGTCGGCGCTGGCACAGGCTTGCTCACGCTGGCCGCCGCCGCCGGCGTGAGCCACGTCAGCGCCCTGGACATCTCGCCTGCCATGTGCGAGCGCCTGCGGCGCAACCTCGACTCCGCCACGATCGAGAACGTGGACGTGCTCACGGGCACCGCGACGAGGCTCCCGCTCGCGGACGGTTCGGTCGACGCGGTGATCTCGAACTACTGCCTGCATCACCTCGATCAGGCCGGCAAGCGACAGGCGCTGCAGGAGATCGCGCGAGTGCTGCGTCCCGGCGGGCGCCTGGTGTTCGCCGACATGATGTTCGACCTCGACCTGGCCGATCCACGCAACCGAGTCGTGATCGCGCTGCTGATCAAGCGCGTGCTGCGCCGCGGGCTGGCGGGGATCGCGCGATTGGTCAAGAACGCAGCGCGCATCGTCACCGGCCGGTGGGAGCGTCCGGCCACGATCGACTGGTGGCGTGAGGCGCTGCATCTCGCGGGATTCACAGCGGTCTCGGTGCAAGCGCTCGACCACGAGGGGGGCATCGCGAGCGCTCGCGCTCCGCTCACCCCTCGTAACTAGACTTCGGGGCGGTGTCCGCGAAGGAAGTCGACGAGTACCTGCGCGGTCTCGAAGAGCCGAAGCGCAGCACCCTTCAGGCTCTGCGACGGACGATCCTCGAGACCGTGCCCGACGCCGACGAGGTGATCTCGTATCGCGTTCCCGCGTTCCGCGTGGGGGGAAAGACGGTGGCCGGCTTCGCCGCGTTCAAGAATCACCTCAGCTACCTGCCCTTCAGCGGCTCAGTCCTCCCCGCCCTGGCCGATGAGCTCGACGGCTACGAGATGACCAAGAGCGCACTCCATTTCCCGGTCGACCGTACGCTGCCGAAGGCGCTCGTGCAGAAGCTGATCGCCGTCCGTCTCGCCGAGCTCTGACGACGCGCTCCCGCCGGAGCTGCGCTGCCCTGCCAGGTCTAGCCCCGACCGGCAAAGCCCGCCAGCAGTGGGATCAGCACCTGCGCATCGGGGCTGCCCCAGCCCGTCACCGGGTCCCATCCGGGAGCGGCCGGGAAGCCGTTGGTCCCGGTTCTTGACGTCATGAAACGCCTCGTGGTAGGCGGAACTTCGGCCGATGCGGTAGACGGCCGGGTTGACGAACCCGAGGTCGCGGTGGGCGTACTGGTCGGCCAGCGCGAGGAGTCCCCCCATAGAGGGGCCGAGTCGCTGGTGCCGCCGGGGGCTGTCAGCGAGGCTCGGTCCCCGGCGGTTTCCACCCGCGCGAGGCCGCCTTCTTCGGCCTCACCGGCCACGTCGGGCACGCCTCTGTCCTTCGCGATCGCCGGTACGTCGGCTTGATACGCGGGTCGGGCATACAGGTGGCTGAAGCCGCCACCCGAATCGCTCCAGGCGGTCTCGCCGATGTAGGCGCCGGTCGAGCGGTTCGCGGTGAGGGTGGTGCCGCCGACACCCAGGGCGAGCGGGTCGGAGGCCGGCAGGCTGACCTCCTTGACCTGCGTCCCCCCGAAGCGGTTGACGCTGAACTCGCCCCCGTTGCCGGAGCTGCCGATCACCGTGACGTTGTGAGCGGCCGCCCCCTTCAGGATCGAGTGCAGCTCAGCCGCCTGAGCCGCGGTGAAGTAGTGCTCCCCGAGACTCCAACTGATCGAGGCCACGTCGGTGTGGGAGACGGCGAGCCGCAACCCGGCGAGCATGTCCGCTGTCGCGTTCGCGGCGCTCGCCGCCCAGTCGGACGGGAACAGGACGACCCGAAGCGCGGCGGCAGGCGCAACGGCGTGCACGATCTCGGTGTCCCCGACCTCCTCGCCGGTCGCCTGCCAGGGCATCGCGGAGCCGGCGAGGCGGGCCACGACCTCGATCCGCGCGGCGGGCAGCCGGAAGGTGCTGTCGAAGCTAGCCAGATCACGGCGGATATCGGTCGCTTCGCCCGCCGCGTGCGGGACGGGGACGAGCACCGTCACCGTCTTTCCACGGCCGTCGATCCCCCTGTCCAGCACCGGCTGAAGGCCGTACGCCGCCCGGAACTGATGCGGCGTGTAGCAGGGAGCTGATTCGCAGTAGAGAGCCGCACCGGAGGGCACGGAGGCGGGCGGCGCGGAGGCGCCCGCCACGGTTGTCGCCGCCGGTCGCCGTGGCGGTGGCGCCGCCCTGGGTCGGCGCGGTCAGGCTGCGCGAGCCTCCCCCGCAGCCCGCCAGGACCCCGCCCGCGAGGGTCGCGGCGGCGAGCAGCCGGACTCGCCGTGAGCCGGTCAGCCTTGTCGGACCCCTGCGGTGGTGGATCAGGTCTCCTTCAGATGTCCTTCGGGGCCGGCCAATTGCTCAACGGGACCGAGCCCGGCCGGCGAGGGCTCCTGAACGGGCCCGCCCGGCGGCACACGCCGGGTCATCAGGACGGCGTCCCGCTCGCGACCCAGCGCTCGAAGACCGCGACGCGCTCCGGAGCCCACGCGCCGTCGCAGGGCATGGTGCCCGCCTCGAGCCGGCTGAGGATCGCTTCGGCGTGCTTGCTCACGTCCTCGTATGACCACAGATCGAACGCGAACAGCATCGAGGTCCGATCGCGATCGCGGAACAGCGGCTTGATGTGAGCGTCGAACGAAAGCGCCACGTCATCGCCGGCCAGCGTCGGCTCCGGCTCCTGGGCGGGCTCATCGGCACTCGCGTGCGGGCGCGACCACGGGTAGGCATCGCACACCCACCACCAGCGCGGGACCGGCATGTGCGGCGGCGGGTGAACGCCGGGCCGGGAGTTCTCGAGCGCGATCCGCGACCCCCACTCCAGGTAGGCGGTGAACGCCGCGCGGAACTCCGCATCGGCCGGCAACCCGACCTCGTCCGCGCTGAGCGACAGCAGTTGCACCCAGCGGGCGCGCTGCTCCGGAGAGAGCGCCTTGTCCAGGTGCTGGCTGATCATCCGGTCGTACTCGCCGTAGCGATCGCTGTAGGCCTTCGGGCCGCCGAACACCTGGCCGAGCCAGGAGGCGACGCGCTCCGGGTGGTCGGGGGACATCTGCGAGAACAGTCCCGACAGGAGGCTGTCCTGCGGCACGTGCACCTCGTAGAAGCGCCGGGTGAGGCGCAGCAACGCGGGGAACCCGCCGGCCCACTGGAACAGGGTTGCCTGCTCGGGCTCGGGAGGGTCGTGGAAGTCCGCGTACCAGTGCATGCCGCTGCAGAAGGGCTTGTTCTGCGACTTGCCGCAGCGGCACAGTGCATAGTGCTCGCGATGAGGCGCCTTCGTTGCGCGGCTCAGGCGCGCCCTCGTGATCGAGGAGCGTGATCGAGCCGGTGATCCGGTACGGACCGTCCCTTGACACCTCGATCGCTGCGGGCGCTCGGAGTCCGAGCGACCCGTCGGGTCGACGTCGCCGAGCGCCGCGCTCAGGGCTCCCGACGGGCAGTCACGTGCTGCGCGGATGATCTCGTCGACCCGCCCGCCGGCCGGCGCCACGAACGGCTCGCCGTCGGTGCGGAAGACGGTCGGCACCCGATCGGTGCAGAACCCGGAGTGCTGGCAGGTGCCGCGGTTGTCGTTGATGCTCACGCCGAGCCCGTGGTAGCGATCCAGGCGATCCGCCACGCGGCTCTCTGACTTCGCGTCGTCGAAGCCGATCTGGGTGTGCGACCCGTCGCACCAGGGCTTGAGATTCGAGGCGCCGCAGCGGCAGAGCGCGGCCTGCGGCGTGGGCTCGAGCGCCACCCCGAGCCAGTCGGTCATCGCCGTCACGTTGGTGAGGAGATAGGGCCCGTTCGGGGCCGACTGGATCGAGGCCGGCACGCCCTGCATGAGCGACGCCAGCTCTGACCGGCGGGCCTCGAGGCGCTCGTCGTCGTCTGCCACCGCCTGACAGGCGAGGTCCTGAAGCGCTGCGGCGGCCTCCTGGAGCGAGAGTGCTCCCGCGGCTCGCATGCGCAGGCGCGTGGCATCGCGCGCCAAGTCGTGCAGCGCGTGCGCGAGCCCGTCGGCACCGTCGACGCCTTTGCTCTCGGGCGAGCCGGCTGGAGCACCCAGCGCTGTGCCGAGCGGCCGGACGACGGACGCGCTCAGCCGGTCGGCGACCCGCGACATCCTCGCCCGGGTCGCATCGTCCGGCGCCTCGCCGGCGAACGTCTCGCACTGCGCGCGCAGTGCGTCCGCGCGCGACATGAGCTCGCGGGTCTCCTCGGCCACGCCGTTGACCGCGCTCATTTGAACCGGCCCGTCGCCGTGGCGATCGCGACCTCGGCGATGCGGCGATCCTCCGCGCCCGTCATCGCGCCGGCCACCCCGAGCGCGCCGGCCACCTTGCCGTCGGCGATGACAGGCAGACCGCCCGCGATGAGCGCGAGTCCGGGCCGCGTGCCGAACTCGGCCACCGCCGCGCCGTCGGACTCGATGGCCGCGTAGAAGTCGTCTGGCGCCATGCCGATCGCGGCCGCGGCATATGCCTTGTTGATCGCCGTCTGCACGCTCACGAGCGGCGCGCCGTCCATCCGCAGCATCTCCTTGATGATGCCGGACTCGTCGACGACCACCACCGTCACCGCGATCTCCGCGGAGGAGGCCTCCGCGGCCGCGGCGTCGATCAACGCCCGTGCCATCGCGCTCGGCAGCGTCGGCCTGCTCGCCACCACTGTGCTTTCGCCTCCCATCGCGTCCTCCTCCCGTTCGAGTTGGCCCCGCGCCGAAGGATCGGTCAGCGCCGCGCCCGTGTCCAAGACCGATCGTGCCCGCATCAGTAGCCTGGGCCTATGGATCGGCTCGACCTGCGTCTCGTCGAATACTTCGTCGCCGTCGCTGAGGAGCTGCATTTCGGCCGCGCCGCCGAGCGTCTGCACATCGCTCAGCCTTCGCTCAGCCAGCAGATCCGCCGCCTGGAGAGCCAGCTCGGAGTGACGCTGCTGGAGCGCAACAGCCGCCACGTCCGCCTCACCCGGGCAGGTGAGACGCTGCTGCGCGAGGGCCGCCCGCTCCTCAGCCAGGCCCAGACCGCGGTGCGTGCCACGCGAGCTGCGGGCGGCCCGCATCTGGTCATCGGGTTCTACGGCTCGGCGGGCGCCGACCACCTGCCGGCGGTGCTGCGAGCGTGCAGCGAGCGCCTGCCCGAGCTGCTGATCTCGGTCCGCGAGCTCAAGCTCGGCTCGCTCGAGGACGTAGTCAGCGGAGAGGTCGATGTCGCGTTCACGCGGATGCTGCCCGGCCAGTCCGAGCTGGAGGTCGACGTGATCGCCCGCGAGCCGCGGGTCCT
Source organism: uncultured Solirubrobacteraceae bacterium (assembly GCA_963779065.1). Taxonomy (GTDB): domain Bacteria; phylum Actinomycetota; class Thermoleophilia; order Solirubrobacterales; family Solirubrobacteraceae; genus Palsa-744. The sequence goes on along the minus strand of CAVZWQ010000003.1, from coordinate 3,284,074 downwards.
CGCGCTTGCGAGCACGCATCCACTCGCCGGCCGGCGATCGCTGCGCTTCGCCGAGCTCGCCTCGGAGGCCTTCATCACCAACCCCGTGACGCCCGAGCACGGGGCCCGGCCGCCCCGATGGCTCGCCGAGCAGCGCCGCCACGGCCTGGACGGCCACGTCACGGCGCCCAGCACAGGAGTGCTCGAGATCCTCACGCTGGTCGCCGCGGGCCGCGGGGTGTGCCTCGTGCCGTCTGCCGTCGCGCGCCATCACCAGCGGGCCGACGTTGCTTTCGTGGCGGTCGAGGACGCCGAACCGGCCGTCGTCTCCCTCGCGTGGCGGCCCGGCTCGGAGGACCCCGAGCTCGAGGCGTTCGTGGCGCTCGTGCAGCGACGTCGCCGGCACTGCCGCCGCGCTCGCCGCCGGGTGAGCGCCGCGCGACGCCGGACAGATGCCGGCGAGCGGGCCGGCCGCTCGATCAGCTCGCGCGGAGCGGGACAGTCGCCGCGCCCGTGCCCCGCGCATGCTCACGCCGGACCGAGCTGCTGCATCATCCCGGCGGCGTCGAACTGCGTCCAGACATCCGTGATCAGACCGTCTTTCAGGCGGTAGAAGTTCATGCCTTCGAGGCTGATCTTCTGACCGCGCGCGGGGATCCCCATGAAGTCCTGCTGCAGGGAACCCCTCAGCGTCCAGCGGGTGGCGACCGTGTCGCCGTTGCCCGTGATGTCCTGGAGATCCTCCTCGAGGTCCGGGAAGAGCGACAGCATTTCAGCGACCTTGTCCTTGAAGCCGGCGAGCGTCGGATCATGCGCGGGCGGAGCGTTGTGGTCGACCAGGCTCGCGGCGCAGAACTCGTCGATCGTCGCCTGATCCCCGGCGCGGAAGGCGAGCTCGAACCTCCGCACGATCTCGATGTTGTCAGCCATGCCGTTTCCTTTCTCGATGGTTGTGTCGTTCGCGGCGGCTGATCGCCGCCTCGTTCATGAAGACGAACCGGATCGCCTTCGACGGACACGCCGCCGAGAGCGAGCCGGTGGGAGGCCGGATGCGGCGCGACGGGCAAGCTGGTAAACACGGTGATCCCGAACGAAGGAGTCCCGCGTGTGCTTGGCGATCCCAGGCCAAGTCGTCGAGATGCTCGACGTGGCCAACCAGCTTGCGCAGGTCGAAGTCGCCGGTGTGCGACGCACGGTCAACACCGGGCTCCTCGGCGACGTCGTCGAGCCGGGTGAGTGGGTGCTGATCCACGTCGGGTTCGCGATGTCGCGCGTCGACGAGGACGAGGCGCGGGCGACGCTGGAGCTGCTGCGCGAAGCGGGCGCGGAGTTCGACCAGGCGATCGACGAGCTGCGCGGGAGCGCGATCCGATGAAGAGCACGGGCTGCGACGCGCGGGGCGAGGACGATCACGAGGGCGCTTGCATCACGTGCGGCGACGCGGCCGAGTGGATGCGGGTCCTCGAGGTCGACCCGGGCACCGAGACAGCCCGCTGCGTGGACGGGCACGGTCGCAGCGACACGGTCGCCACGGAGCTGGTCGGCGCGGTCTCGCGGGACGACGCGCTGCTCGTCCACGCCGGCACCGCGATACATCGCGAGGCGGGCGCCGAAGCATCCCCCGCGCCGGGTGACGGATGAGGTTCGCCGAGGAGTTCCGCGACGGCGAGCTCGGGCGGGCGCTGGCCGCCGAGCTTCCGGCGCTCGTGGAGCCGGGCCGCACGTACAAGCTGATGGAGGTGTGCGGCGGGCACACCCACACGATCTACCGCTACGGGATCGAGGCGCTGCTGCCCGCAGGGGTCGAGCTCGTGCATGGACCAGGCTGCCCCGTCTGCGTGCTCCCGATGGGCCGCGTCGACGACGGGATCGCGATCGCGGAGCAGCCGGGTGTGATCCTCACCTGCTTCGGGGACATGATGCGGGTGCCCGGCTCACGGGGCAGCCTGCAGGAGGCGCGCTCGCTCGGCGCCGACGTGCGAATGGTCTACTCCCCGCTCGATGCGCTGCGCGTCGCCCGCGAGAACCCGGACCGCGAGGTCGTGTTCTTCGCGCTCGGCTTCGAGACGACGGCTCCCTCGACGGCGCTCACGCTGATGCGGGCCCGCCGTGAGGGCGTGCGCAACTTCTCATGCCTGTGCAATCACGTCCTGATCGAGCCGCCGCTGCGCGCGCTCCTGGACGCGCCGGCGCTGGAGATCGACGGCTTCATCGGCCCTGGCCACGTCGCGACCGTGATCGGCGCGCAGGCGTTCGGCTTCATCCCCCGCGACTACCGCAGGCCCGTCGTCGTCTCCGGCTTCGAGCCGCTGGACGTCATGCAGTCGATACAGATGCTGCTCACCCAGCTCGGCGCGGGACGCTGCGAGCTCGAGAACCAGTACAAGCGCGTCGTCTCATGGGAGGGCAACCCGCGCGCGCAGGCGGCGATGGCCGAGGTGTTCGCGCCACGGGAGAGCTTCGAGTGGCGCGGGCTCGGATTGATCCCCGACAGCGCCCTGCGAATCTCCGAGGAGTACGCCGAGCTCGACGCGGAGCGGCGCTTCCCGGTGCCGGGCGAGGCGCTGGCCGATCCGCGCGAGTGCCAGTGCGGCGAGGTCCTGCAGAGGAGAGATCAAGCCCTGGGAGTGCCGCGTGTTCGGCACCGCATGCACCCCTGAGCGGGCGATCGGCGCGTGCATGGTCTCCCCCGAGGGGGCCTGTGCCGCCTACTACAGCTACGGCCGCCACCGGCCGGTCGCCGAGACGGCGTAGAGCGATGAGCACCGAGGCACGCCGGCAACGCGTCACCGAGATCGTGCAGACCGCGCGGTCCAAGCGAGCGCGCATGCGCGACGAGCGCATCACGATGGCCCATGGCGCCGGCGGCCGCTCCTCCCAGGCGCTGATCGAGGGCCTGCTGCTGCCGGCGCTCGGGAACGACCGCTTGGAGCAGCTCGCGGACGCCGGCACTCTGACGGTGGGCGACACGGCGCTCGCGGTGACCACCGACAGCTTCGTGGTCCGGCCGCTGCGCTTCCCGGGCGGCTCGATCGGCGAGCTGGCGGTGAACGGGACGGTCAACGACCTCGCCGTCTCCGGCGCGCGGGCGCTGGCGCTGACGCTCTCGCTCGTGCTCGAGGAGGGCCTGCCCGCCGAGGAGCTTCGCGCGGAGGCCGAGGCCGTCGCCCGCGCCGCGGCGAAGGCGGACGTGGAGGTGATCGCGGGCGACACGAAGGTCGTCGAGCACGGCCGAGCGGACGGCATGTACGTCTGCACGACGGGCGTCGGCCTGCTCGACCCCCGGGCCGAGCTTTCGACGGACGGCCTCCTCGCCGGAGACCGCGTGCTGGTGTCCGGGCCCGTCGGGTCACACGGCATGGCGATCATGCTCGCCCGCGGCGAGTTCGAGCTGCAGGCGCCGATCCGCTCCGACACCGCCTCGCTGTGGCCCGCGGCCGACGCGCTCCTCGACGCGGCCGGGGCGGATCTGCATTGCATGCGCGACGCCACGCGGGGCGGCGTCGCCTCGGCGCTCAACGAGCTCGCCCGCAGCTCGCAGGTCGGCGTCCTGCTGCGCGAGCCGGATGTTCCCGTCGAAGCGCCCGTCGCGGCGGCCGCGGAGCTGCTCGGGATCGATCCCCTCTATGTCGCCAACGAGGGCCGGCTCGTGGCCTTCGTGGCGGCGGGCTCCGCCGACGCCGCGCTGGAGGCGCTGCGCACGGTCGCGGGCTGCGAGAAGGCGAGCGAGATCGGCGAGGTTCTCGACGGGCCCGCCGGGATGGTGCTCGTCGACACCGGCTTCGGCGGGCAGCGGGTTCTCGACCTGCTCGCCGGCGATCCGCTGCCGAGGATCTGCTGATGCACGAGCTCGCACTCGCCCGCGCGATTCTCGCGAGCGCCCTCGAGCACGCCGACGGCCGTCGCGTGACGAGCGTCGAGGTGAGGGTGGGCGCCCTGCGCCAGGTCGTGCCCGGCTCGCTGGCCTTCAACTTCGAGATCCTCGCGCGCGGCACCGCGTGCGAGGGAGCCGCGCTCGAACAGCGGCTCGAAGCGGCGCGCCTGCGCTGCGCCTGCGGGGCGGAATGGGAGCTCGAGGAGCTCTCGTTCCAGTGTCCGCGCTGCTGCGGCTCGGACACGCAGGTGACCGGCGGCGAGCAGTTGTGGGTCGAATCGATCGAGGTCGAGGAGGAGCCGTGCACCGCACCAAGGTGAGGATCGCCGAGGGCGTGCTCGACGCCAACGAGACGATCGCCCGCGCCAACCGCGCCGACTTCGACCGCGCCGGCGTGCGCGTCGTGAACCTGATGAGCGCGCCCGGGGCGGGCAAGACCACGCTCTTGGAACGCGTGCTCGGCGGACGGGCTCCCGGGTCCGCACGGCGCAGGGGGGCCGCGCGCAGGCGTCCTGGAGGGCGACGTGCAGGGCTCGATCGACGCCGAGCGGATCGCGGCGCTGCACGTCCCGGTCGCCCAGCTCAACACCGACCCCGGGTTCGGCGGCGAGTGTCACCTGGACGCCAACATGGTTCGCTCGGCGCTGCCCGCGGTGCCGCTCGGGGAGATCGACCTGCTCGTGATCGAGAACGTCGGCAACCTCGTCTGCCCGGCCGAGTTCCGGGTCGGGGAGGACGCCCGGGCGATGATCTCCTCGGTGGCCGAGGGCGAGGACAAGCCCCTGAAGTACCCGCTGATGTTCCGCACCTGCGATCTGGTCGTCGTGAACAAGATCGACCTCCTCCCCCACCTCGACTTCTCGCTGGAGGTGTTCCTGAGCAACCTCGAGCGGGTCAACCCCGGCGTGGAGCACATCCTGCTCAGCGCGCGCACCGGGGAGGGCACCGACGCCTTCGCGGAGTGGCTCGCGCAGATCGCCGCGCGCGAGCCGGCGCCGCTGTGAGCGCCGGCGCCGCTCCGTGCGAGCGTGTCCGCGTCGGCGTGGAGGGGATGGTCCAGGGCGTCGGGTTCCGCCCCTTCGTGCATCGGCTCGCATCCCGCCACGGCATCTCCGGCTGGGTCCGCAACGACACGCGCGGCGTCCTGCTCGAGGCGGAGGGCGAGCCCGCCGCGCTGAGCGCGTTCATGCGCGAGCTCGAGGAGCGCCCGCCGCCGCTCGCCGCGATCGAGCGGGTTCGGGCCGAGAACGTGGCGGCGACCGGCCGGCACGGCTTCGTCATCGCGGACAGCGCGCTCGGGGCCGGCGCGGGCGAGACCGGCACCGGCGCGCTCGTGCCGCCGGATGTCGCGCCGTGCGAGGCGTGCCTGTCGGAGCTCGCCGATCCGCGCGACCGCCGGTACCGCTACCCGTTCATCAACTGCACCGACTGCGGTCCCCGCTTCACGATCGTGCGCGGCACGCCGTACGACCGCCCTCGGACGACGATGGCGGGGTTCGGGATGTGCGCCGCGTGCAGCCGGGAGTACGCCGACCCCCGCAGCCGCCGCTTCCACGCAGAGCCGAACGCCTGCCCGGCGTGCGGTCCGAGGTTGCGCCTGCTGGATCGCGCGGGGGCGCCGGCGATGGTGGACGAAGAACCGCTCGAAGCGGCGGCCGGCGCGCTCGCGCGCGGCGCGATCGTGGCGCTGAAGGGCGTCGGCGGCTACCAGCTCGCCTGCCGGGCCGACGAGGAGCGGGCGGTGGTGCTCCTGCGGCGTCGCAAGGGGCGCGACGAGAAGCCGCTGGCGCTGATGGCCCCCGATCAGCGGGCGCTGGGCGAGCTGGTCGAGCTCTCCCCCGCGCAGGCGGCGCTGGCCGGCGCCCCCGAGCGCCCGATCGTGATCGCGCCCCGGCGCGCAGGCGCGCCCGTCGCAGCGGCGGTCGCCCCGGGCCTGCGCGACCTCGGCGTGATGCTCCCGACCACGCCGCTGCACCACCTGCTGCTTGGTGAGCTGGGGGCGCCGCTCGTGATGACGAGCGGCAACCTCGGCGGCGAGCCGATCGTGATCGACGACGAGGAGGCCGTGCGCCGGCTCGGCCCGCTCGCCGATCTCCTGCTCGTCCACGACCGGCCGATCGCGGCCCGCGCCGACGACTCTGTCGTGCGCGTGCTGGAGAGCCGCCGGACGCCTCGGGGACGGCGCCGCCCGCCCCCGCGGCCGGGGACGCTGCGCCCGCGATCACGATCAGACGGGCCCGGGGCCAGACGCCGCGAAGCCTCGGCCTTCCCCTCCCCTCTCCACCGCTGCTGGCTTGCGGGGCGGAGCTCAAGAGCACCTTCTGCCTGGCGAGGGGTCGCGTGCCTGGGTCGGCCCGCACGTCGGCGATCTGCGCAGCTTCCAGAACCTGCGCTCCTTCGGCGAGGGCATCGCGCACTTCGAAGCGCTGTTCGGGCTGGAGCCGGTCGTCGTGGCCCACGACAGCCACCCCGATTACCTCTCCAGCGCGCTATGCGCGGGAGCGCGAGGGCGTCGAGCTGGTCGCGGTGCAGCACCATCACGCCCACTTCGCGGCTGTGCTCGCCGAGCACGGGCACACGGGCCCGGCGGTCGGCGCGATCTACGACGGGGCCGGGCTTGGCGAGGACGGGACGATATGGGGTGGGGAGATCCTCCTCGGGGATCTGGGCCGCGTCCGCCGCGCCGGGCACCTGCACGCCGTGCAGCTCCCGGGAGGCGACGCTGCAGCGCGCCAGCCCTGGCGCATGGCCTGCTCGTGGCTTGCGGCAGCCGGCGCCGATCTAGCCGAGCCGCCGCCGGCCATCGCCATGAGCCTCGCAGCGGAGCGGTGGGCTCAGGTCTGCGAGCTCCTCCGAAAAGACGTCGCCTCTCCTCTGACGAGCAGCGCGGGCCGCCTCTTCGACGCGGTCGCGGCGCTTTGCGGGATCCGCCTCGAGTCGCACGAGGAGGGCCTCGCGGCGATGGAGCTCGAGGCGCTCGCCGACCCGGCGGAGCGGCGCGGCTACCCGCTGCGCGTGCACGACGGCGAGCCGCTGCGCCTGGACCCGCGCGAGACCGTGCTGGCGATCGCGCGCGATCTCGCCGTCGGGGTGGAGCCCGCGGTGGTCAGCGCCCGCTTCCACAACGCGCTGGCGGACGCGACCGCGCAGGCGCTCGCCGCGCTGGCGCAGCGGGAGGGGCTGAGCACGGCGGTGCTCTCCGGCGGCGTCTTCCAGAACCGGCTGCTGCTCGAACGCTGCCGCGAGCGGCTCGGCAGGAGCGGCCTTTCGGTCCTGCTCCCGCGCGCGCTGCCGCCGAACGACGGCGGGATCTCCTACGGCCAGGCGGCTGTGGCGGCGGCCCGCCGAGGCCGGGGCTGACCGGGCATCCGGGCGAGGTGGACGGGTGGCGGCGGACCGGGGCGGAGCCTCCGGGCTCAGGTGGCGGCCCCCGCCAGGCGCAGCGCCTCCCCGAGCACCCGCCGCGCGAGCGGCTCGACGGCCTCCTGCAGATCCGGCGAGAGCCCGCGACCCGCGTCGAAGCGGCAGCCCGTCACGCCGTAGACGACGACCGCGCGCGGCAGGCGGCCGAGCGCCCGGCCCAGCTCGATCGCTTCGGCCACCCCGATCGCGTGCGTCGAGCTCGAGCCCTCCAGAAGCGCGGGGAGCGGAGCGCTCGAGGCGTCGAAGCGGTGAACCGCGCCGACCGGGCCGGCGCCGTGGATCGCGTCGGCGAGGACGACGGCGCCTGCTCGCTCCCATGCGTCCAGCAGGCCCAGCGGCTCGCCCTCGTGCTCGTGGAAGGCGATCGCCGGGCAGGAGGCGGCACGCAGCGCCGGAGCGGCCATCGCGCGCGCGAGGCGCGCGACCTCGAGGCCGGCCGCATCGTCGTGGCGCAGCTCGTTCCCGACTCCGACCACGAGCACCCCGGGCTGCACTACCCGCGGTCGACGGTCAGCTTCAGGAAGTGCGTCGCGCAGGAGATGCAGGGATCGTGGTTGCGGATCGCCTGCTCGCAGCGCAACGACAGCTCCTCGTCGCTGAGGGCGAGCCCGTCTTCGACGACGGCCCGCAGATCCTCCTCGATCGCGAGCTGGTTCTGGGAGGTGGGCGGGACGATCGTCGCGTCGAGGATCGTGCCCGCCTCGTCGAGCTCGTAGCGGTGGTAGAGCAGCCCGCGCGGCGCCTCGGTCGCGCCGTGCCCGACGGCGGCGCGCGGCACGACCTCCAGCGCCGGCGCGTCGGGCTCCTCGTAGCGCTCGATGATCGAGAGCGCCTGATCGCACGCCTCGACGAGCTCCACAGCGCGCACGACGATGCTCCTGAAGGGGTTCTCGCAGACCTCCTCGAGACCGGCCTCCGCGCGCGGCCCGGGCCGCCGTCTCCGACAGGGACGCGGAGGAGAGCGCGTAGCGCGCGAGAGGGCCGGTGAGGTACGTGCCCCGCTCGCGGATGCGGGCGTGCAGCGCGTTGGAGTGCTCGACGTGCTCCTCGACGATGTGCTCGCCGAACTCCCCGGGATCGATCGCAAGCCCCTGGTCGGAGCGGATCGCGCCGCGGTCGATCGGGTACTCCCCGGCCGGGTCCGAGAGCGCCACCCGCTCGGGGGCGCGCAGCGAGTCGGGGAACGGGAGCTCCGATGTCCACCGCACCGTCGCCAGCGCCGTCTCGCGCGCCTGGAGCAGCGGCTCGCGAAGCGCGTGTAGCTCGCGCCGGCTCGGAGCCCGGTAGAAGCCGCCGACGCGCACGTTGATCGGATGCACCTCGCGCCCGCCGACGAGCGCCATCAGAGCGTTGCCCGCCTTCTTCATCTGCAGGCCCTGTTCGACGATCTCGCGGTGGTCGCGGGCCATCTCCACCGCGCCCGCGTACCCGAGGAAGTCAGGTGCGTGCAGCATGTAGACGTGCAGGCTGTGGCTCTCGATCCACTCGCCGCAGTAGATGAGACGCCGCAGGTCGCGCAGCGGGCCCTCGTCGATGCGAACCCCGCACGCGTCCTCCATCGCGCGCACCGAGCTCATCTGGTAGGCGACCGGGCAGATCCCGCAGATGCGCGCGGTGATGTCGGGCGCCTCGGTGTAGGCGCGGCCGCGCAGCAGCGCCTCGAAGAAGCGCGGCGGCTCGTAGATGCGCAGCTTGATCTCCTGCACCTCGCGCCCGTCGAGCCTCACGTACATCGCGCCCTCTCCCTCGACACGGGCGAGGTAGTCGGTGCGCAGCACGCGCGTGCGGCCCGTGCCGCCGCCGCCGGATCCCGCCGCGGCGCTCATCCCAGCCGCCCCGGTCCACGTACGGCGACCCTCACCGCTGCCCTCGCAGCTCGTCCTCTGCCGCGCGCGCGAACGGCTCGGACGCCGCGTTGAACGTGCGGTAGACACGCACGAGGTCGACGTCCTCGGCTCCCAGCTCGGCCATCCGGCCGCTGAGCGAGGGGGTATTGGGGCTCTCCATCGGGCCGTAGCAGCCGTAGCAGCCGCGGTCGTAGGCCGGGCAGATGGCGCCGCATCCGGCATGGGTCACGGGACCCAGGCACGACGTGCCCTTGGCCACCATCACGCACACCGTGCCGCGGCGCTTGCACTCCACGCACACGCTGTGCGCTCGCACCCGCGGCCGGCGCCGCGCGAGGTGCGCCCCGATCACCTCGAGCAGCTGGCGCTTGTTGATCGGGCAGCCGTTCAGCTCGAAGTCAACGGGCACGTGGGCGCTGATCGGCGTCGAGGTGGCGAGCGTCGAGATGAAATCCGGCGAGGCGTAGACGGTGCTGACGAAGTCTCCGACGTCGGCGAAGTTGCGCAGCGCCTGGATGCCGCCGGCGGTCGCGCACGCGCCGATCGTGACCAGCGCGCGCGAGCTGCGCCGCACCTCCTGGATGCGCTCCGCGTCGTGGGCGGTGGTGATCGAGCCCTCGACGAGCGAGACGTCGTAGGGGCCGTCGACCGTCGCGCTGCTCGCCTCCAGGAAGTAGGCGATCTCGAGGCGGTCGGCGAGCGCGAGCAGCTCGTCCTCGCAGTCGAGCAGGCTCAGCTGGCAGCCGTCGCACGAGGAGAACTTCCACACGGCGAGGGTCGGCCTGCGCGCCATCCGCTCAGAGCTCCCTGATCGCGGAGCCAGCTCTCGAGCTCGCTCCAGCGGTAGACGGGCCCATCGCGGCACACGAGCGTCGGACCGAGCTGGCAGTGCCCGCAGTGGGCGATCCCGCACTGCATGTTGCGCTCCATCGACGCGTAGACGCTGGCGCTCGGGACGCCGGCCTGCGCCAGCGCGGCGATCGTGAACCGCATCATCACCTCCGGTCCGCAGACGAGCGCCGCCGCTCGTTCGGCGTCGAAGCTGGCGCGCGCGATCAGGCGCGGCACGACCCCGACGTGCCCGAGCCACTCCGGTCCCGCCGAGTCGACGCTCACCGCCACCTCGAGCCCGCGCGCGCTCCAGCGCTCCAGCTCCTCGGTGTAGAGCAGCTGCTCGGGCGCGCGCCCGCCGTAGAGCAGCAGCAGCCGCCCGTAGCGCTCGCGCCGCGCGAGCATCGCGAGGATCGCCGGGCGCAGCGGCGCCAGCCCGATCCCGCCGGCGACGACGATCACATCAGCGCCCTCGAGCTCCGCGACCGGCCAGGGCCGGCCGAAAGGGCCGCGCACCGTCAGCACCTCGCCCGGGCTCGTGCGGCAGATCGCGGCGGTGGCGAGCCCGACCTCTCGCACGGTGTGGACGAGCGGCCCGGTGCGGTCCGGATCGCCGCTGATCGAGATCGGCACCTCGCCGGCCCCGAAGGCGGAGAGCATCGTGAACTGACCGGGGGCGAAGGCCATGCCATCTTCGCCCCGTGGCGAGAGCTCGAGCGTCCATGTATCGGCGGTCTCCTGCCGCTTGGCGGCCACCGCGAACGGCGCGGGCACCATCGGCCCCGGCGGTTCGCTCTCAGCCGCCGGAAGCATGGCCGTACACGTCGAGGAGCTGGAGGCGGGTCGCCTGCAGACGATCGATCAGCAGGGCAGCGAAGCGTCGCATCAGCTCATAGCCGAGCTCGTGGTCCTCCTCGCACTTGCCGCGCAGGCAGGAGCCGTCGAAGGCGATCGTCGCGACCGGCGCGCTCGCGCGCGCGTCGAACTGCCAGCGGTAGGGCTCGAACAGCCAGGACCAGCCCACGACTTCTCCCGCGTGCAGGGTCTCGATCACCAGCGGCCCCCGCCCCGGAGCGTCGATCTCCAGCGCGACAGACCCCTCGCGGATCAGGTAGAAGCGCTCGGCCGGCCCGCCCTCTGTGAACAGGCGCTCGCCCGCGGCGAAGTGCTGGTTGGCCCCGCAGCCCGCGATCAGCTCGAGCTGCGGAGCGGAGAGCTCCGCGAACACGGGCGCGGAGGCGATCAGCTCCTCAAGCCTCCGGACGGACATCGCCGTCGCTCTCCCTGATCGCGCGGGCCTCCTCGGTGATGTCGATCCCGACCGGGCACCAGGTGATGCAGCGCCCGCAACCGACGCAGCCGGAGCTGCCGAACTGGTCCACCCACGTGGCGAGCTTGTGCGTCATCCACTGGCGGTAGCGCGAGCGCGTCGAGGAGCGCACCGCGCCGCCGTGGATGTGCGAGTAGTCGATCGTGAAGCACGAGTCCCAGCGCTGGTGACGCTCTACGTGCTCGCCCGCGAGGTCGGTCGTGTCCTCGACAGTCGTGCAGAAGCAGGTCGGGCAGACCATCGTGCAGTTGCCGCACGCCAGACAGCGCTCCGCGACCTCATCCCAGCGGGGGTGCTCGTAGTTGCGGTAGAGCAGCTCGCGGATGTCATCGGCCTGCAGCACGCGCCCCATCTGGCCCGCGGCCCTGGCCCGGCCGTCGGCGGCGGCCTTCTGCTCGGCGCCGCCGGCGGCCGGGAGCTCGAGGTCCCCGAGCAGGGCTGCGCCGCGATCGGTGCCGACGTCGAGCACGAAGTAGTGCCGGCCCTCTTCGAGCACCTCTGTGAGCGCGATGTCATAGCCGGCTTCGGCCGTCGGGCCGGTGCCCATCGAGGCGCAGAAGCACGTGCCCCCCGCCTGCGTGCACTGGACCGCGACGACGAACGCGTCCTCGCGCCGCGCCTGGTCGGCGGGTTCGGGGTGCGCGCCGCCCAGCAGCACGCGATCGAGGATGCCCATCGCGTGCAGCTCGCAGGAGCGCGCGCCGATGAACGCGTAGCGCGGACGCTCGCGCGGCGCCTCGGCCAGCTCGACGAGCTCGCCCCCCTCACCAAGGCGGGCGCGCCACAGGCGTACCTCGGGGGGCAGCTGGTAGCGCTTCCACGAGTGAGGTCCGACGTTGTAGCCGAAGAGCGCGTCGTCGTCGCGCCGGCGCAGTCGATAGCTGCCGCCGTCCTGTTCGTCGGTCCAGCCCGCGGGCAGGTCCGCGCTGCCCTCGATCTCGTCGTAGACGATCGCGCCGTCGCGGACCGTGGGCCCGAGCACCGTGTAGCCGCTGCGACGCAATGCCGCGAACAGCCCGTCGAGGGCGTCCCGCTCGAGGATGAGGTCGCCCTGATGGCTCATCCGAGGATTCTACGGCCGGCTCGCGATCGTGACGCCGCGGCGCCCAGCCGACGCGCCTGCGGCGGAGGGATCTCTCCCGAGCCCTGCCCGGCCGCGGGCCCGATCAGCCGCCGGGCGATCGAGCCCGCATGACCGCGCCGGGTCATCATCGGATTCCGCGGCGCGGTCATGCAACGCGACCTGATGCTCAGGCGCTTTGCTCCGGCTCGCCGAGCACGAACAGGCCGTAGATGACCCACAGGCATACGGCGAAGACGCCGAGTGACCACCAAGGGTGCGGTCCGCCGACATTCGCAAGCGACTCGATCGCACCGAGCGTCGCGGCGATGATGCCGACCACCCGTCCGTACATGTTGCCGGCGAACAGCGAGAACGCCGCGGTCAACTGTATGACCGCCAGGATGATCGTGATCCATCCCCACGTGTGTACGCCGCCGAAGACGTAGCGTTCCCCGGCGACGTAGAAGCTCGAGTTTGCGACGGCGGCAACGCCGTAGAACATGTTGAGCACACCGACGATCGTCAGAAGGACCCCGACGAACATCGCGCGCCCGAAACCCCTCACGGCTTCTGTCTCCGAATAGTTCGTAGGTTGAGCCGCCGGGCGGCTCCCTGGATCTACAGCTGAAGTGCTCATGTGAGCCTCCCGAATGGATTTAGGACGACATCCAACCGCGATCAGCTCGATCGGCAGGTTCTTGCATCAGACGTCGAGGCCGGAGATCGACCATTTGCGCAAACGCTACGGCCGTGACGACGACGCCGAATCGGCGCCTTTCACTCTTCTGATCCGGGGTTAACTACGGAGCTCGGAGTGGAAGCGGAGCTTGGGATGTGTCAGCCACGCCGTGTGCCGTCTCACCGGCAGGCTTCGAGCGCCCGGGTGTAGAAGCGGAGAGTCGCCGGCCAGTGACGATCCCAGTAGCTCTGGTCGTGCCCGCCGGGCCAGACATGAAAGTCAATAGGGACCGCTTTCTCTCGCTCTGCCGGTCACCGCGGTGGCGAAGATCGTGCTCGCCGGGACGACCTCGGCCGATGGACCCGCGCGCGAACTGCTAACGCTCGGACCCGGAAGGCAACCCGCCGGGCTCCGTCGAACCGGTGCCGTCTCGACACTTCGTGCTCGCGGACCGGCGCCGCTTCGATATGTCGGCAGAGTGCCGCGGCGACGTCCGGGTCGAATTGCGTGCCGCTGTGGCGCCGGAGCTCGCCGATCGCCTCATCTGTCGAGCGGGCCTCTGGTAGGGCCGGGATGAGGTCATGGCGGCGAATGCATCGCAGGCAGCGATGATCCGTGCACCGAGAGGGATCGCCTCGCCGGCGAGGCCGTCCGGGTAGCCGCTGCCGTCCCAGCGCTCGTGGCTCGAGCGGATCAGACCTGCCACCGGTCGCAGCGCGGGCGCGACGGCGAGGATGCGCTCGCCGATGAGGGTGTGCTGACGCATGAAACGCCACTCGTCCTCGTCCAGCGGCCCGGGCTTGTGGAGGATCTCTTCCGGTATCGCGAGCTTGCCGATGTCGTGCAGCTCGGCAGCTCTGCGCAGCTCGTCGAGCTGTTCTGAGTCGAGCCCGAAGCGACGCCCTACCGCGACGGCGAGTTCCCGACGTCGTGGACGTGGCTGTGAAGGATCGGTTCGCGCTCTGTCAGCAACTGCATCAGCACGCTCTGAGTCTCGGAATGCGACTCGCGTCCGCCGCCTCTCCCCTTCTCCGCGTACATCCGCTCGTCCGCGAGGCTCGAGCGCGGTCGTCACCGTCCCCGCGTCCTCGGGAATCACGACGACCCCGCAGGAAGCGGAGACCGTGAAGCCGCTGCCCTGCTTCGTGAGCGCCGCCGCCGCCTTTGCGACCGCGGCGTCACCGCGCGGGAACCTGCCCTTGAGAAGCACGCAAACTCATCGCCGCCCAAGCGGTAGGCCTCACCGCGATCGCCGACGGCAGCCGCGAGTGCGCCGCCGAGGCTCGCCAGCAGCGCGTCGCCGGCGCCGTGACCGAAGGTGTCGTTGTAGAGCTTGAAGCCGTCGAGGTCGAAGAACGCGAGCGTCGCCTGCCGGCCGTTCTGGCTGCTCCTCACCGCGCGCTCGAGATCGTGCATCAGCCGGCGCCTGTTGCCGAGCTGGGTGAGCGCATCGGTTATCGCGTCCCTCGTCTGGGCCTGAAGGATGCGGCCGTTCTCGACGTATGTGAGCGCCGGCGCGAGCGCCGGCCGCGAACAGGGCTCCCGCGGCAAGCCCCAGGGCCAGCGGCGTGAGCGGCTGCAGTCCGGCGCTGATCAGGAGCGCGAAGGCGAGCACGCCGAACAGCGCGGGCAGCAGGATCGATGTGGCGGTTGACGCGCCCGAGCGCCACGTCGGGCGGGGCCGCCTGCCAGGCGGCGAGCGCCATCAGCGCCATCGAGAGCGGCCACATCGTGTCGAGGATGCCCCCGGAGACGTAGGTCCCGTTGGCTTCCTGGTAGACGAACACCAGGTCGGCGCCGGCCGTCACGAGCAGACCGAAGCCGAGCAGCAGCCACTGGCGCCCGGGGCGCCAGCCGCTGGAGGCGAACCCGAGCGCGATGAAGACGAGCAGCAGAAGGTCCCCGAGGGGTAGGCCAGGTTCACCGCAACCGCGCTCGATTCCCTGCTGGCTGCGAGAACATCGGGATAGATCAGAGCCGCGCCGAGCGCCGCGATGCTGAGGCCCACGACGAGCCCGTCCAGCCAGACGGCAGCTCCCGCGTGGCGGAAGTTTGCGCGCATCAGCAACAGCAGCCCAGCGTAGGTCGCGGGATAGGTCGCCAGATATAGAGCGTCGGCGATCGATGGATACGGCGGATGCGCCAGGTCTTCGAGCCAGACGGTCCAGAGGAGATCGCCGCTCGCCCACGCAGCCAAGCCGATCGTGATCAGCGCCCATGCCAGCCGGTTCTCGCGCACGCGAACGACGCGCAGGAACGCGAGGGCGACGCAGGCGAACTCGACCGCGGTGTAGATGCCGTCGTTGACGAACCCGTCGAGCGCCGAGCCCCCGAGCCCGACCAGCGCGTGCGCAGCCTCGAAGGCGAGCGCCAGACCGATCGCTCCGAAAGCGACTGGAACCAGGCGCGATCGACCCCAGAGCGAGCCGAAGCGGTTTCGAACGCTGCCACACCGGATCATCGGCATCGACGCCTGTGAGGCTGAGCCCGGCGCAGCCGCCGCGGACGCGAGAAGAGCCCGGCCTTCCGGTCAGCCCAAGTTCACGCCCGCTTCAGGTACCTCAGATAGAACGCCGCGAACACCAGGAGAGCGCCTGATCGCGAACGTCGGGATCGTCCTGTGCCCTGAAGAACAACACGTCCACGCCCACTACGACGGCTACCAGCGAGCACGTAGAGCACTACACCTGCCTGCCTTCCCACCGTTCCAGCCTATTGCGGGAGGTCGCGGCCGAGGCGGCCCCGCAGATTTCAGCCGGCGGCTAGGAGGACGCCGTCGTGCCGTCCCCGGGCGATGCAACGGAAGCCGATGTGGCTGGTGGAGGTATCGATCGCCTCCGGCCGGCGCGCCGCCGGCCGGTAGCGAAGGCAGTAGCTCGGCGCGCACAGGTGCGAGCCTCCCTTGATGACGCGGCGGGGATGTTCTCGCCCGGACGGCCGACGTCGTAGCTTGCCGCCGGGCTGCCGACTCGCGGGTTCAGCGGCGGCGCGCAGCACGGGCTCGGGTTCGCCTCGCCGGCCGGGCCATCGGCCGAGTAGTAGTCGGACGTCCACTCCCATACATTCCCCGTGACGTCGTAGAGCCCGAAGCCGTTCGCGGGGAAGAGGCCTACCGGCGAAGTGCCCCGCCACCCCCTCGCTCCGGTGTTGCGCCAGGGAAACTCGCCCTGCCAGTGGTTGGCCATCAGCTCGCCGCCTGGGCGCTCGTCGTCGCCCCAGGAGAAGATGGCGCCGTCGAGACCTCCCCGGGCCGCGTACTCCCACTCGGCCTCGCTCGGCAGCTGCTTGCCGGCCCACGCCGCATACGCCTGTGCGTCCTCGAAGGCGACATGGGTGACCGGGTGATCGGCTCGACCGGCGTTGTCGCTGTCGGGTCCCCAGGGGTGGCGCCAGTCGGCGCCGGGCACGTACGCCCACCAGCGGTTCGGATCGACCAGCGGGCCCGGCCCAGGCGTCGGGTGAAAGACGACCGAGCCCTCGCGCAGGAGCGGGGGCCGGCGCTCCGGGTAGCCGGCTGGATCCAGCGGGCGCTCGGCAACCGTTCGATACCCGGTCTCCGCGATGAAGCAGGTGAACTGCGCGACGGTCACCGGTGTACGGTCGATCGCAAACGCGTCGACCTCGACCACGCGGACGGGCGCCTCCTCCCGGTAGAAGCCCGTGGAGCCCATCCGGAAGCGGCCCGCGGGGACCCGGACCGTGTCCTCGCTGCTCATCTCGGCGATCGTGAGCCCAGGCCGCCACGATCTGCCGGCCGGGTGAGAGCTCACCGGCGCTCGACCGCGACCTGAGCCCCTCGAACCGGGTGCCGCGCCGAATGTCAGCGCAGGCACGACACCCGTGCCCGAGAACGCCGCCGCCGGCGTCAGCGCCGGTCGCGACGGTCCTCACGCCGTCTTACGGTCGTCGCGACGGTCGTCGCGGCGATCGTGACGGCGCCCGACGCCTTTTCCGACGACTGCGGCGGTGCCTACCACCGCAGCCGTCCGCGCGACCGCAGCCCCGATCACGCCCGGCGACCTGCGCGCCTTCTCGCTTGAGGCGACATCTCACTCTCCTTCCTCGGCAGTCTCCTGCGGGCGTTCCGCTTCGACTGCGGCGTGATCGCTTGAGTGGCAATGCGCCCGTCGCCACGAGCTTCCCGACCGTGCCCGCCTGAAGTCGGCCCCGAAACGGCCGGCCCAGTGTTCTCCCATACGAGCACCCCAGCGACCGATCCTGGTTCCAGCGCCGGGCCGATCGATTCCACGTCATCGGCCGCAGCACCGTCGCTGCCTCGCGCTCGAGCTCGCGCGCTCGCCGGCGAGACTGTCGTCCACCTCCCGACTCGTGCCCTCCACCGATCCGTCGGTGTCCTTGCGCATCGCAGCGGTCGAGCACGCGATCGTGCCGCTCTCGGTCGGAGTACGCGCTCGGCTGCGACCTCGCCCTGCAAGTTGCCCTCGTCCGCCGGGAACTCGACCACCAGATAGTCGACCGGCCCCAGCACATCCACGTCCTCCGTGGGTTGGCTCCTAACACATCCACGTCCATAGGTTCGACTCTCCTCGATGGATCGGTTGACAACCGTCCGGAGGACGACCGCGTCTCGAGATTGCAGCTCCTCGCCGGAGAATGCCCGATTGGCGCATCACGCTATGCGAGATCAGCGCCCTGAGATCGGCGTTCGCCTCGTCGACGCTGTGGAGAACACGTTCGTCCCACGTCGTCGCGGACTGCCGGCCTCTAACGGTTTCCCTCTTGCGGCGCCTGCGCGCTCCACAGCGGGGTGTCACCCGCAAAGGATGATGACGGACCGCGTACCTCGGATGATCCTTCGTGGTGTGTCCCTCTGGGCGCACTGGGACTGCGCCGTGGAGCCGGTTCTGACCCTGCCACACGAGGAGCGAAGGACATGGCGAAGCGCTTTGCGGCAAGATCGCTTTGGATATCCGCGACTCGGACGCCCGACTGGGCTCCTTACCTGGCGCCCAAGGCGGCTGCAGGGCGCGCCGAACGTGCTTGTTCATCGCTTGGGACGACGTCGGCTACGGGACGATGGACGTGTTCGGCGGCCCGGTCGCGACGCCGACCATGCGCCGCATCGCCGAGCTGGGCGTGCGCTACTCGAACTTCCACACGACGGCGCTGTGCTCGCCGACGCCGCGTCATCCCTGCTCACCGGGCGCAACGCGACGTCGAACGGGATGGCGACGATCGCGGAGTTCAGCTCCGGGTTCCCCGGGATCTCCACGCGGATCCCGTTCGAGAACGGGTTCATCTCGGAGGTCCTGGCCGAGCAGCGGCTACAACACCTACTGCGTGGGCAAGTGGCACCTCACCCCGGGTGAGGAGACCACGCATGGCCGTCCTATAAGGGCCGCTGGCCGCTCGGGCGCGGCTTCGAGCGCTTCTACGGCTTCCTCGGCGGCGAGTCGAGTTGCTGGTATCCGGACCTCGTCCACGACAACCACCAGATCGAGCCGCCGGCCACGCCCGAGGAGGGCTACCACATCGCCAAGGACCTGTCCGACAAGGCGATCGAGTTCATCCGCGACGCCAAGGTCGTCGAGCCCGACAAGCCGTTCTTCATGTACCTCTCGCTGGACGCCGCGCACGCGCCGCACCACGTGTTCATCGGAGTGGGCCGACAAGTACAAGGGCGCGCTTCGACGAGGGGTACGAGGCGATCCGTGCCGGAGATCCTGCGCGCCAGAAGGAGCTCGGCCTCCTGCCGCAGGACACCGAGCTCTCGCCGATCAACCCGCACGGTGAGCCGGAGACGACCGGGCCCGACGGCCAGCCGTGGCCGCTGCTCGACACCGTCCGTCCGTGGGACTCGCTCACCGCCGACGAGAAGCGGCTGTTCGCCCGGATGGCCGAGGTGTTCGCCGGCTACATCTCCTATGCCGACGACCAGCTCGGCCGGGTGATCGACTTCCTGGAGGAGTCGGGGCAGCTCGACAACACGATCATCGTCGTGGTGTCCGACAACGGCGCCAGCGGCGAGGGCGGCCCGAACGGGACGTTCAACGAGTGGCGGTTCTTCAACGGCATCGCTGACCCCGACCGAGTTGTCGCTGGAGCACATCGACGAGCTCGGCAGCCCGCACGTCCTACAACCACTACAACACCGGCTGGGCCTGGGCGTTCGACACCCCGTTCCCGTACTGGAAGCGCTGGGCGGGCTACGAGGGCGGCGTCGCCGACATGTGCCTCGTGGCCTGGCCGGCGCAGCATCGAGGCCGCAGCCCGAGCCGCGGCACCAGTACATCCACGCCGTCGACGTCGTGCCGACGGTCTACGACCTGCTCGGCATCGAGCCGCCCGACGGTGATCAAGGGCTACCAGCAGAGCCCGATCGAGGGCGAGAGCTTCGCCGCAAGCGCTCACCGACCCGAACGTCGCCGGCCAAGAAGACGCAGTTCTACGCGATGCTCGGCCAGCGCTCGATCTACCACGACGGGCTGGCTCGCGTGCACGCTGCACCCGCCGCTCAGCGGCTGGGGCAAGTTCGACCAGGACGTCTGGGAGCTCTACGACCTGGAGCACGGACCGCGCGCAGTCGAGAACCTCGCGACCAGGAGCCGGAGCGGCTCGAGCGGCTCAAGAGCGCTGTGGTTCGAGTACGCCGGCAGCTACAACGGGCTGCCCCTGGACGACCGCAGCGCGATCGAGCAGGTGCTCGCCGATCGCCCGCACGCGCGACGCCGCCGCGCGACCGCTACGTCTACTACCCCGACTGCGCCGACGTTCCCGAGCAGTCCGGCGTGCGCATCAACGGCCGCTCGTACACGATCGCCGCCGGGGTCGCGGTCGACGATCCCAGCGCCGAGGGCGTGCTCTACGCGCACGGCGGCGTCGCGGGCGGGCACAGCCTGTACATCAAGGACCAGCGCCTGCGCTACACGTTCAACTGGGTCGGCACGCACCTGCAGGACGATCGTCGCCGACCGCGACGTCACGCCGGGCCCACGTCTTCACCGCGAGTTCGCGGTCAAGGGCAAGAACGACGACCCCGCCATGCCCGGCTTCGCCGGGACGCTCACGCTCTACATCGACGACCAACCGGTGGGCAGCGGAGAGATCGTCACCCAGCCGGGCGTCTTCTGCCTCGTCGGCGACGGTATCTGCGTCGGCCGCGACAGCGCCTCACCGGTGACGCCGGACTACATCGCCCCGTTCCGCTTCACCGGCGGCACGATCGACAAGGTCGATCGTCGACGTCTCAGGAGAGCGCTACATCGACCACGAGGCCCAGGTCCGCGGCTGGTTCATGAAGGACTGATTCGGCGGCGGCCAGGCGAACGGACCCGCCGCGCGGTGCACATCCCGCTTCCTGCTCGCATGCGGTTTCTCAGCGCGCGGTCAGAGGCCCTTCTCGGCGGTGATCTTGCCCGCTTTGACCGCGGCGACGAGCGCCTTGTAGTCGCGGTCGTTCTGGTCGGCGTAGGCGTGTGAGAACTCGAGGATCGCGCGGTCGAAGCTCGAGCTCTTGCCGAGGTAGGCGGCGATCGCGATCCGGTCGCCGCTGCGCGCGTGGGCGCGGGCGAGCGTCCAGCCGCAGAGCTTGCCGTACTGCGCCATGCCGTCGGGCACCATCTGCTCGATTTCCGCCGAGCCCTTCCAGTCCTTCAGCTGGCGCCCGTAGAAGTCGCGGACGACGCCGCCTTCTCCTTCGGGGACGCGCACCCAGCCCAGGAAGATGTCGCTGGTGGCCTGCATCAGCCGCTGCCCGGCCACGACGCGCTCGCCGTGGTTCTCGAACTCGCTCGGGCCCAGGAACTCCTCGAGCACCGAGGCCTCGGCCTCCTTCATCTGCAGGAACAGGGGATCCTGGCCGTCGCGACCGAGCATCAACGCGATCCAGGCGCGCGTGCCGACGCTCCCGACCCCGACGACTTTGCGCGCGAAGTCGGCGAGCTCGAACTCCTCCAGCAGGACGCGCCGGTCGGTTTGGAGCGTCGAGCGGTAAGCGCGCACCAGCTCGTGCAGACCATCGAACAGCGCAGCGCGCGTCTCACCCAGATCGACCCCCAGATCGAGGTCCTCGATTGGCACGATCAACGGCGGGTCGGCGACGATCCGCGCCTGGCCGTCCACGACCTTCGCCAGTTTCGAGAACGCCGACATGCTGTCCTTGGTCCGCGCCTTGGCGAGCTGCTTCTCGGTCCGCCTCACGGCCCGTGCTTTGAACTGCGAGCCGAACTCCTGCAGCACGGCTTCTATGTCGAGGTGCGCGTACCACACCTCGAGGTTCTTCATTTCGGCGAAGCCTCTCATCGCGGTGCGGTACGCCGCGACGGTGTCGAGGACGATCCGCTCCTGGTCCGTGACGGCGAAGTTGTTGTCGCGCGCGGCGATCAGCATGCTCACCGCGAGGCGCTTGACGTCCCACTCCCACGGTCCGGGGAGCGTCTCGTCGAAGTCGTTGACGTCGAACACCAGGCGTCGCTCGGGCGAGGCGAACACGCCGAAGTTCGACAGGTGCGCATCGCCGCAGCACTGCACCGTCAGACCCGAGCGTGGCGTCGTCGCCAGGTCGCTGGCCATGATCAACGCTGCTCCCCGGTAGAACGTGAACGGCGAGACGAGCATCCGCCCGTAGCGGATCGGCACCAGCGCCGGGACACGCGTCTCGGCTTGGCGCTCGAGCAGCTTGATCGGATCTTTCCGGCGGGGCGGCGGCTCGAAGGAGGCGTGGCTGGAGCGAGGCACCTCCGCCCGGGCCGCCTTGCCGCGGGCGATCCGCTCGGCCACCGTGAGGTGCGGCACGGCTTCGGTTGCCGGGGGCTTCTTCCGAGCTGTCCTTGCGGCCGTGGCCATGAGCCGACGATACTCCGCTCGGGTTCCCTTCGGATCGGCCAAATCGGGTGATGGCGGGGAGGCAGCGAGGACGACAGACCCGTCGATGCCGCGGACGACGTCGCCCACGGCTGCGGCGTCGCCCGCCAGCCCGCGCGACGGGTTCGCGACAGCGATCACGCGATGGCCTGCCCCGACGAGGTGGTCGATGACGCCGACCGGACCGCCTCCCGAGCACCTGCTCTTCCTGGCCGATCAGTCTTCTGGACGTGCGGCGAAGTCACGCTTGGCCTGCCGGTACCACCCCATCCCGGCCACCGGGTGCTTCCAGCGGCCCTTCATCTCCTCGAGCGCGGTTCGGTGCGTCTGATCGCCCGCGGCGACCACCTCCTTCAGGTGCCGGTCCTGCGCCTTGATCACGTCGTTCGCGTTGGCTCCTCGGTGGGCGGCATCGCAGGGGCCGCCGAGTTCTCTGCAGGTCATCGTCTTCACAAGTTCACGCTCCTTGATCGCTTCAGGCCGCGGGGCTCGCGGCCGCTGTCGGTTCTCGAACGAACGAGCGGCGCGAAGATCGACACCCATCGGCGTCAGGCGCCGGCGCTTCGCCGCTGCTTCGCCGTCCAGCCCAGGGCCGGCGCCACGTCGCGGGCGATCGTCGCTAGCAGGTGCGCGTTGTATTCCACCCCGAGCTGGTTGGGCACGGTCAGCAACAGCGTGTCCGCCGCCTGCACCGCCAGCGTCCTCGGCCAGTTCGGCGGCGATCGCGTCCGGCTCTCCCGTGTATGTGCGCCCGAAGCGCGAGTTGTGGCCGTCCAGGTAGCCCACCTGGTCGCGGTTCTCGTCGCGTCCGAAGTACATACGGTCGAGGTCGCTGGTGATCGGGATCACGCTTCGGCTCACCGACACCCGCGGCGTGCGCGCCCACCCCGGCCTCGCGCCAGGACTCGCGATATGCCTCGATCTGCTCGGCCTGCAGCTCGTCGAACGGCACCCCGGTGTCTTCCAGGAGCAGCGTCGAGCTCATGATGTTCATGCCCTGCTGCGCGACCCAGCGCGCCGACTCGCGCCCGCCCGCGCCCCACCAGATCCGCTCGGAGAGCCCCTCCGACTGGGGCTGGATCGGGAGCAGGCCGCTGAGTCCCGTGTGCGCCGGATCTGCGCGCGCCACGCCCTCGCCCGCGATCGCCCGGCGGAACAGCTCGGTGTGCGCCCGCGCGAGCTCCGCGCCCGCCTCGCCCTGGGCGTCTCCGAACCCGAACGCTTCCGGCCCGTCGAGGACCGGCTCGGGCGAGCCGCGGCTGATCCCGAGTTGCAGCCGGCCGCCTGCGATCAGGTCGGCCGCCGCGGCGTCCTCGGCCATGTAGAGGGGGTTCTCGTAGCGCATGTCGATGACCGCGGTCCCCAGCTCGATCCTGCTCGTGCGCGCGCCCATCGCGGCCAGCAGGGCGAACGGCGAGCCGAGCTGGCGGGCGAAGTGGTGCACCCGGACGAACGCCCCGTCGATCCCGATCTCCTCCGCGGCCTGCGCCAGCTCGATCGTCTGGACGAGCGCGTCCCTCGCGGTCAGGGTTCGAGACCACTCGGCGCGCTGCCAGTGGCCGAAGCTGAGAAAGCCGATCCGCAGCTCCTCGCGCGGCTCGCTCACAGCGCCCTCACGATCCCATCCCAGAGCCGCTCTCGGGCGCAAGCCTTCATTCGGGGACGAGGGTAGACGACGCCGGCCGGCCTGGCCGGGGGAGCCGGGTGGCGCTCCGCCCGGACGTCCGCCTAAGCGACCACGAATCCGTCGTGCCCGCGTCTACGATGGTCGATGCGGGTACGTAGTAACCGCCACAACCAAATAAGCCACGAGGCGCAGGCGGGTACTCCGCAGGCGCCGGACGGGCCCGGCCGGAGATCCCGACGGGTCCGGGAGAGGTCGAAGGCCTATGGCGACTGAAGTACAGCCCGGCGCGGAGCCGGCGGCGGTCCCGGCGGACCGAGGCCACCTGAGCAGCGCGGACCGCGTGGCGCTGATGCGCTACATGCTCCTGATGAGGGGCATCGAGGAACGCGCGATGTCCCTCTACCGGCAGGGCAAGGTGCCCGGGTCCTTCTACGACGGCTACGGCCAGGAGGCGGTTTCGGCCGGCGCCGCCTTCGCGATGGGAGCGCGCGACCGGCTGTGCATCCTGCACCGCGATCTCGCCGCGCATCTCGTGCGCGGGGTCTCGCCGGAGCGCATCTTCGCGCAGTACATGGGGCGCGCGGGCGGCGTCACGGAAGGCCGGGAGGGGAACGTCCACTTCGGCGACCGCGAGCTCGGATGCGTCGGGATGGTCTCGATGCTCCCGGACATGATGCTCGTCGCCGCCGGGATGGCGATGGCGTTCAAACTGCGAGGCGAACCGCGCTGCGCGCTCACGTGGGTCGGCGACGGCGCCACCTCCCGCGGCGACTTCCACGAGGCGATGAACTGGGCGGCGGTGCAGCGGCTGCCGGTGATCTTCGTCCTGGAGAACAACCAGTACGCCTACTCGACGCCGCTGAGCCTGCAGTTCGCGGTCGACCCGCTCGAGCGCGCGCGGGCGTACGGCTTCCCGGGCGAGCGCGTCGACGGCAACGAGGTCGAGGCCGTCTTCGAAGCGACCCGCCGGGCGCGTGAGCGGGCGCTCGCCGGCGCCGGGCCGACGCTGATCGAGGCCGTGACGATGCGCATGCACGGCCACGCCGCCCACGACGACATGCGATACGTGCCGACCGCGCTCGTCGACGAGTGGCGCGAGCGTGATCCGATCGACCGTCAGGAGCGCCGCCTCACCGGGCTCGGCGTGGATGTCGCTGCACTGCGAGCGCAGACGTCCGCCGAGATCGAGGCCGCGGCGGCCGCGGCGCTCGCCTCGCCGATGCCCGATCCCGCGACGGCCCTGGACGGCGTCTTCTGCACCGGCGAGCCCGAGCCTCTCGGCGACGGCATGGCGGCCTGGAGCGGCTTCGAGGAGGACGGCGATGCCTGAGCTGACCTACCTGCAGGCGATCTCGGACGGGCTGCGTGAGGAGATGCGCGCCGACGAGCGCGTGTTCGTGATGGGCGAGGATGTCGGCGTCTTCGGCGGCGCGTTCAAGGTGACGGACGGGCTCCAGGAGGAGTTCGGCCCCGACCGGGTGATCGACACGCCGCTGGCGGAGTCGGGGATCGTCGGCACCGCGGTGGGAGCCGCCGTCGTCGGCATGCGCCCCGTCTGCGAGATGCAGTTCGCCGATTTCATCTCGTGCGGCTTCGACCAGCTCGTCAACGTCGCCGGGAAGATGCACTACCGGCAGCGGCTGGCGGTGCCGATCACGGTCCGGCTCCCATCCGGTGGCGGCTTCTCCGGCGGTCCCTTCCACTCGCAGAACCCGGAGGCGTGGTTCATGCACTCGCCCGGCATCAAGGTCCTCGCGCCGGCGACCGCCGAGGACGCGAAGGGCCTGCTGAGCGCCGCCATCCGCGACCCGAACCCGGTGTGCTTCCTGGAGCACAAGAACCTCTACCGGCGCGTCAAGGGCGAGGTGCCCGAGGGCTGCTACCAGACGGAGATGAGCGCGCGCACCGCGCGCCCCGGCTCCGACCTGGTCGTGATCGCCTACGGCGCGATGGTCTGGACCGCGCTCGAGGCGACCGAGGATCTCGAGGGCGCGAGCATCGAGGTGCTCGACCTTCGCTCGCTCGTTCCGCTCGACGAGCGGGCGATCCTCGACGCCGTCGAGCGCTGCTCGAAGGTCGTCGTCGTCGACGAGGCGAACGCCACGTGCGCCGCCGGCGCGCAGGTCGCGGCGCTGATCGCCGAGCGGGCCTTCGAGCACCTGGACGGCCCGGTCGTGCGGGTGGCGGCAGCCGATGTCCCGATCCCCTTCTCGCCGCCGCTGGAACGCGCGGTGCTGCCGCAGACAGACGACATCAGGGAGGCGTGCCGTGAGCTCCTTGCCTACTGACAGCGCGGCGGTCGAGATGGTCGAGGTGACGATGCCCCAGATGGGGGTCTCGGTCGCCGAGGGAACGGTCGTGCTCTGGCACAAGCAGCCGGGCGACTGGGTCGAGGCGGAGGAGACGATCTGCGAGATCACGACCGACAAGATCGACTGCGAGGTGCCCGCGCCCGCCTCCGGGGAGGTCGTGGAGCTGCTGGTCGAGCCCGAGCAGACGGTTCCGGTCGGGACCCCCCTGGCCCGCATCGCCTCGGCCGTCCCCGGCGGAGCCGGCCGTGCTCAGGAGCAATCCGGCGCGAGCGCCCCGAACGCCACCGCGGCCCCCGCGGCTCCCGCAAAGCGGCCCGCCCCGGCCGGCCCCGATCGGCCGCGGGGCGCGCACTACTCGCCCGTCGTCCTGCGCATCGCCGAGCGCGAGGGCATCGACCTGTCCGACGTGCCGGGAAGCGGGCGCAACGGGCGCGTGCGAAAGCAGGACGTGCTCGCGTTCGTCGCGACGCGCGGCGCCGGCAACGGCGATGCACCGCCGCTGCACATCGAGAGCCCCTACCGCGAGGATGCCGGCGAGCCGGGACTCGGCGAAGCCGGGACCGCCGAGCGCCTGTCACGGATGCGCCGCTCGATCGCCGCCCACATGACGCAGTCGCTGCACACCGCCGCGCACTGCACCTCGATCGCCGAGGCCGACATGTCGCGCATCGAGTCGGCCCGGCAGCGCCTCGGGCTCAGCTATCTGCCGTTCGTCGCACGCTGCACGGTCGAGGCGCTCCAGGCCAACCCCGATCTGAACGCGACGCTCGAGGACGAGATGCTCACGCGCCACACAGCGGTGCACCTCGGGATCGCCGTCTCGCTCGGCGCGGATGGGCTGATCGTGCCCGTGATCCACGACGCCCAGGATCTCTCGGCGGAGGGGCTCGCGAAGCGGATCGCCGAGCTGGCGCGGCGCGCGCGGGCCGGCGAGCTCGGCGCCGACGACGTGCGCGGCGGAACCTTCACGATCACGAACCCAGGCGGCTTCGGGACGATCGCCTCGACGCCGATCATCAACCAGCCCCAGGTCGCGATCCTCGACCTCGAGGCCGTCGTGCGGCGCCCTGTCGCCGTGAGCGACGGCCACGGCGGCGAGGCGATCGCGATCCGGCCGGTGACGAACCTCTGCCTCTCGTGGGACCACAGGGCGCTCGACGGTGCGCTCGCGGCGCAGTTCCTCGGCGCCGTCCGGGAGCGCATCGAACGATGGGAGGAGCAGTGATGGCCACAGCAACCCCGATCAGCCAACCGGCGCCGCTGAGCGTCCAGGAGGGCAGCGAGCACGAGCTGGTGATCGTGCGCCGCGGCCGGCGCACGGGAGCCCACACGATCATCGCCGTCCACTCGACGGCGCTCGGGCCGGCGCTCGGCGGCTGTCGCCTGTGGCGCTACGAGAACCTGCAGGACGCGGTCTCCGACGCGCTGAGGCTCTCGAGCGCGATGACCCTGAAGGCTGCCGCCGCCCAGCTCCCGCTCGGGGGCGGAAAGGCGGTCATCTTCCCTCCCGCCGAGCTCGACCTGACGGGCCGCTCGCGTGAGGCGCTGCTCGACGACTTCGCCGAAGCCCTGAACCTCCTCGGCGGCACCTACATCACAGCCGAGGACGTCGGCATGGGCGCAGCCGACATGGACTTCCTCTCGCGGACCTCCGATCACGTCGTCGGGGCGCCGACCGCTCACGGCGGAAGCGGCGACCCGGGCGCGTTCACGGCGACCGGCGTGCTCGCCGCGATCCGGGCCTGCTTCCGCGCGGTCTACGACACGCCGGATCTCGACGGTCGCAGCGTGGCGATCGTCGGCCTCGGGCACGTCGGGGAGCCGCTGGCCCGCGCCCTCGGCGAGGCCGGCGCCGCGCTCGTGCTCGCCGACACGGACCCGTCCAAGCGCGCCGTCGCCGCCGAGCTGGGCGCCTCCTGGCTCGACCCCGGCGATGCCCTGCGCGCCGACGTCGATCTGCTCGCGCCCTGCGCGCTCGGGGGCGTGATCGACGAGACGCTGAGCATCGAGCTGAACGCCCGCATCGTCTGCGGCTCCGCCAACAACCAGCTCGCCGCGCCGCAGCTCGCCGACGTGCTCGCCGCCCGCGGTGTCCTCTACGCGCCGGACTTCATCGTCAACTCCGGCGGGCTGATCAACGTCGCGATGGAGCTGACGGGTTACGAGCGCGGCCGGGCGCTGGAGCGCATCCGGCGGATCGAGAGCGTGCTCGGCACGATCCTCGACCACGCGCAGGCCGCCGGCGTCACGCCGCTGGCCGCGGCGGAGCGGCTCGCGATGGACAGGATCGCCGCGAAGGCGGCCGGGGCTGACGGCTTGCGCGACGCCGCCTGAGCTGCGCTGCAGCCCGGGCGCGCCTTCCCTGCCGGCCGCCGGACGGCCGAAGGCGCCCGCGAAGCGGATCGCGGCGCTCGCGCGCGCCCCTGCCGCGATTGAAGCCGGGAGCGACGGGGTACCCGGGATTTCAGCGATCGGGACGCCGGTCGCACCGTTTCCCTCGGCTCTTGGAGGCTTCAATGCTGGATCGCATCGACGCACGGCGCCTGCTCGCGGTGTTCGTGCCGTTGCTCGTCGTGCTGCTCGCCGCCCCGTCGGGCGCCTCGGCGGCGAAAGAAAAAGCCGGCCTGTTCTCGTTCGGAGAGCTGAAGGCCGCAGAAGTCGGCGAAACCGGCTGCGGCGAAAACGCTGCGGGCGAGCCCGCCATCCATGTCTCGCGCGCGGGGAACGTGTTCCTCGGCTCCGAGCTCGGCCTCGGCAGCGGCAGTGAGCTGTGGCGCGGTCTCGGCGCGCTCGGCGGCAGGACCGCTTCCGGATGCGCCCTCGACTACCGCGGCCAGCCGAACGCGGTCTCCGGCAAAGGCGCGAGCGGCGGCGACATCGACATCGCGATCGCCAGCGCGACGAACGCCGAAGGCAACTACAACGTCTACGTCTCCAGCCTGAACCTCGCCTCGGTCAACGTCGCGCACTCGACCGACAACGGGACGACGTTCTCCCAGACGCCGGTGGTTGCGGGGCTGCCCGCCGACGACCGGGAGTGGATCGCCGCGTTCGGCGCCGAAACCTCGCTGCTGAGCTTCCATCAGGTCGCGACCAACAACATCGAAATCCTGCGCTCCGAAGACGGCGGCGCGACCTACACGAAAGTCGCCACCGCGATCCCGGCGGGCGATTACAAGGAATCGAGCAACGAGCTCGGCAACCTCGTGATCGACCACCGCAACCTGCCCGCGGCCGGCGGCTTCTACGCCTACCAGTCGTTCGTCGCGCCTTCGAAAGAAGGCGGCCCGAGCAACAACGAGGCGTTCCTGGCTGTGTCCTCCGACGGCGGGAGCACGTGGACCGACCGGCCCATCCCCTGCAGCACGGCGGCGGAATCGACCGCTCTGGACCACAACTTCCCGAACGTCTCGGTCGCTCCGGACGGCGAAGTCTGGTACGCGTGGTCCGACGATCACACGATCACGACCGCCGTCTCGAAAGACCACGGCGCCACCTGGGAATGCTCCAAGCCCGTGAGCAAGGGCTCGGCGCGCGCGATCTTCCCCTGGCTGGTCGCGACCTCGAAGGGCGTCGACCTCGTCTACTACGGCGAGCCGAGCGAAACCGAACAGCTCTGGTACGTCGACTTCGCGCAGAACCTCAAAGGCAAGGCGAAGTCGTGGGCGAAGCCCCACCAGCTCTTCCCCGTGCACCAGGGCGAAGTCTGCGAGGGCGGCATCGAATGCACCAGCGGCCGTCAGCTCTTCGACGACTTCGGCGTCGACACCGACGCACAGGGCTGGGCGCACATCGCCTACTCACACGACAGCCCCGCCCTCGGCGGCGAAGAAACCTACACCGGCTACGCCGTGCAGACCCGCGGACGCCAGCTCGGCGAACCCAACAGTTGACCGGCGGCGGCCCGGACGCTCGTTTCGGCGTCCGGGCCGCACGTCAGGACGGCGGCCGCCAGCCTCGGGCCAAGGTCGTCTGCCCCACCTCGATGATGTAGCCGTCCGGATCGCGGATGTAGCAGCGGATCTCGGTCTCGTGCCGCTTCGGCGGCGTCAGGAACTCCGCGCCGCGCGCGCTCCACTCGGCGTACACGGCCTCGATGTCGGCGACGCGGATGTTGAGGAAGCTGCTGACCCGGTCGGGGTCGGGCGGGGTCTCGAGCGTGACCGTCGGCTTGTCGTCGGTCGGGCCGCCTCCGACGTTGATGATGATCCAGGTGTTGGCGAGCGCGACGTACGTCACCTCGTCGTCGGACTCGCCGGAGATGACGGTCCTGCCGCCCAGCACCTCTGTGTAGAAGCGCCGGGAGCGCTCGACGTCATCCGAGACGATGAAGTGAGCCACGACCATCTGGGGCTCGGCGCCGCTCATGCGGGCCTCCTTTCGTAGAGGCCCAACTCTACGGCCGGAGCCTAGGTCCCCCGTCCCTCGCTCGCGCCCGCCTGCGGATTGCGGCGCACCACATAGACCGCGGCCGCCCAGGAGCCCACGAGCGTCGCCACCGCCAGGTACGGGAAGACGCTGTAGGGGACCGGCTGGCCCGGCTGGAACAGCTCGATGAACGGCACCACGAGGGCGAGCGCGCCGAGCGCGGGCATGCAGACGTAGCGCAGCGCCGAGAACGAGGCGCGATGCCGGCGCCACATGAAGACCGGCAGCGAGATCGCGGTGAGCACGTATACGAAGAGGATCAGGATCGTGCCCATCGTCGAGCACTCCGCGTAGAGGTTGACGGGGTCGTCTGTGCCACCCAGGAGCCCCGTCACGTGACACAGCCACCAGACGAGGACGATGCCGGTCCCGACGACGGTCATCGCGAGCAGGGCGTTGACCGGTGTCGCGCCCGGAGGCCGGGACCTGCCCAGCACCGCCGGCAACAGGCCGGAGCGCCCCCCGTCGAAGATGACCCTCGCCTGGGAGTTGACGGCGGCGACCAGCGTGCACAGCACCGAGACGATGCCCGCGAGCCAGGCGAGGATCGCGGCGTCG
Organism: uncultured Solirubrobacteraceae bacterium; assembly: GCA_963779065.1. GTDB lineage: Bacteria > Actinomycetota > Thermoleophilia > Solirubrobacterales > Solirubrobacteraceae > Palsa-744. The sequence goes on along the minus strand of CAVZWQ010000003.1, from coordinate 3,253,300 downwards.
CCGAGGTAGCGGTCGGCCATTTCCAGAAACGGAACCGACGCCCGGCCGATCGAGGAGGTGTCGTAGTGGAACCCGACGATCGTCGCGTAGGCGAAGAGCACGAACAGCGCCACGGCGAGCACGAGTGCGGTGTACATGGCTCTGGGGATGGTGCGGCGCGGATCACGCGTTTCCTCCGCGAGCGCAGGGGCGTTTTCCCAGCCGATCAGCATGTACAGCGCGAGCGGGAACCCGGCGGACAGACCCGCGAGGCCGTTGTTGAGGTGCGAGGGCGACAACGGCGTGGCGGAGAGATGGCTGCGCTGGTCGATGAGGACCACGGCGCTCACGGCGATCATGACCAGCACCTGGATGACGGTCGCGACGCCGATCGCAGCCGTCGAGAGCCCGGCGCCCCGCATCGCGAACCAGATCGCCGCCGCCGTCATCACGAGCGCGATCGGCACCCAGGATGGGTGCCACGCGGTGTAGTGGTCGAGGGTCAGGGAGATCATCCCGCCGGACATCGCGAAGACGCCTGCGATCGCCACCGTGAAGCCGACCGTGACGAGAAGGGCCGTGACGACGCCCGCCTTCGGCCCGAGCGAGGTCTCCACGTAGGTGACGAAGCTCCCCGCGGACGGCTCCATCTTCGTGAACTCCGCCGTGACGAACGCGAGGAAGAACACCGCGGCGCCGGCCGCGATGATCGTGAGCGGCGCCGCGGCGCCGGCTGTCACGGCGATGACACCGAACGCGAAGTAGAAGTCGACGCCGGGGCCGATGTTGGCGATCGTGGAGCCGGTCACGTCGGCAAAGCCGAGCGTCGCCTTCCCGGCCGTGGCATCGTCTGGCGTCTGAGTGCTCATCCCGGAACCTGCGTCGAGGATCGTCAGCCAGATTCAAGCGGTCGCACCGGCCGGTCGAGCGAGGTCTCGTGGCGCTTCGGTCGGGACGTGTCGATAGAGTCCTTCGGGACCGGACGTCGCAGCGCGGGGGAACGACGCAGACGAGGTCTTCACTTGCTCAGCTTCCACCACGCGCCGACAACCCGATGAGCGTCCCTACGCCGGCGACCCCCGGCGGCTTCAGCGGCGAACCCGACGGTCCCCCCCGTCACAGCGACGATGCGCGTCGCTGGCGGGAGCAGCTCGCCCCTTACGCCGTGCCCCACGCAGGGCGCGCGGCCTTCTGCCTGGCCACCTCGGTCGTCCCCTACCTGGCGCTGTCGATCGCTATGTACCTTCTGCTCGGCCAGTCACCGCTCGCCCTTCTGCTCGGCGTGCCGGCCGCGATCTTCCTCGTGCGCTCCTTCATCGTCTTCCACGACTGCACGCACGGGTCGTTCCTCCCATCCCGGCGCGCGAACATGTGGCTGGGCCGGTCGATCGGACTGCTCCTGTACTCGCCGTTCCACCGCTGGCGCCATGACCACGCCGTCCACCACGCCACAGCCGGGAACCTCGAGCGTCGCGGAACCGGGGACCTCCACACGCTCACCGTCGCTGAGTACGCCGCCCTGGCACCGAAAGCCAGGCTCGGCTACAGGCTCACACGCAACCCGCTGGTGATGTTCGGCATCGGCCCGATCGTCGCGATGATGATCGGGCCGCGGATCGTCGCGAAGGGCGCGCGCCCCCGGATGCGTCGCAGCGTGCTCGCAACCGATGTGGCGCTCGCCGTGCTCGTGGGGCTGGTCGTCTGGCGGATCGGCTGGGAGGACTACCTGCTCGTGCTGCTCGTGCCGGCGCTGCTCGCGGGCTCGATCGGGATCTGGCTGTTCTACGTGCAGCACCAGTTCGAGGACGCCTACTGGAACGACGGCGAGGAGTGGAGCTTCACCGACGCGGCGCTTCAGGGCAGCTCCTACCTGCGCCTGCCCGCGCCGCTGCGCTTCTGCACGGGCAACATCGGCTACCACCACGTGCACCACCTCAACGCGTCGATCCCCAATTACAACCTGAGGCGGGCCCACGAGCAGATCCCCGCTCTTCACGACGTTCCCACGCTGTCCCTGCTCGACGGGATCCGCGCCACCCGCCTGAAGCTCTACGACGAGCGCACGCAGCGCCTGGTCAGCTTCCGGGACGCTCGTGTGCCCCGGATCCAGCCCGGCGCCGGCGCCCGAGCTGAGCTGAGCGGCGGCCGAGCGGGGCGCCGACCTCTCACCGAGGGGCGAGAGCGGCGCAGCACGTAGCGAGCACGTGCAGCTCTCGTCGCAGCCCTAAAGGTTGGCGCTTGGCCCGCCGATACAGACGGATGGCCCGCCCCTCGAGCTCCGCGATCCAAGGACGCTGAAAATGACGGCGACCGCGACAACCACGCCGCCACGGCGCGGTTGGAGCGTTCTGAGCGCCCTGCGTGAGCTCGACCACCGGAGGGCGCCGCCGTTCTTCGACCCGAGAGCCACGCCTCGAGAAGCAGGACCGCAAGCTGAGCACCGCCCAGCGCGACAGGCTCGGCGCGAGCCTTCCGTTCGACGGGTCCGAGTGCGAGTAGCCGGGTCGCCGGCTGCGACGATCGCACGAGTCGCTCCCTCCACCGCATCGGCAGGCTACCCCTCCGGCAGGATCTCGACGTAGCCCTCTGCGCCGTGCAGGCGGATCCGCTGGCGGTCCGCGATCAGCCGCGTCGCGTGCTCCACGCCCACGACGGCGGGCAGGCCGTACTCCCGCGCGATCACCGCGCCGTGGGTCATCAGCCCGCCGACCTCCGTCACCAGGCCGTCGATCGCGGGGAACAGCGGTGACCAGCTCGGGTCCGTGAAGGCCGTGACGAGGATGTCGCCGGGTTCCAGGTCGGCTTCCCCGATCTCGAGCACCACCCGCGCCCGGCCCTCGACGGACCCGCCGCAGACGGCCAGGCCGGCGAGCGCCCCGGCCGGCAGGTCCGCGCGGCGATAGGACCCGGCGAACACCTCCCCGTCTGAGGTGAGCACCCTCGGCGGGCTGAGCGCCTCCTGCAAGCGGAACGCCTCCTTGCGCTCTCGGACGAGACGACGGTCCAGCTGCTTGTCGCGCACGACGCCGGCGAGCTCCTGCAAGGTGAGGTGGAAGATGTCCTCGCGCTCTGCGAGAACTCCCTCGCCGGCGAGGCGATCGGCCTCCTCCAGCAGCGCCTGCTTGTAGACGAAGTAGCGGCTGACGATCGCGTACTTCGGGTACTCGCGGTACCCCGCGAACGTGCGAAGGCGGTCGATCATCCGCTGGGCTTCCTCCGCCTTCTGCTCCCCGCCGGGCAGCGCCCGCAGACGCCGCAGCACGTCGCGCTGCGTCGCCGCGGCTTCCTGCCTGCCCTGCTCGAAGCGGCGCCGCGCGGCACCGGGCTCGAAGTTCCTGACGTTGGAGAGGATCGCGGGGATGAGCGTGCCGGGACGCTCGCTCCAGCGGGGCCTCGTGATGTCGATCTCGCCCGCGCAGCGCATGCCGTATCGCTCCAGGTAGCCGCGGATCGCCGCTCGTGCCTCCGCCCCGCCGGGCAGTTCCTCCAGCGCGTCCAGCAGCTCCTCGCTCTCGGCGCCTTCGAGAGCGGCCACCACCTGCGGGTGAGGCCGGATCGCGTCGGCCAGGTCCAGCAGGTCCAGTCCCATTTCGGACGTGACGTTGTCCGGCACGGAGAGGCTCAGCCTGTCCGCGGCGTCCTTCTCGCCCAACCAGTCCTCGAGGTGCTCGTCGAGCCACGCGGCCGAGCTCATCACGGCCGTGATCACCCGGCTGGTGCTCGCGTCCAGGATGACCCGCCTCAGCTCACCGACGTCGGCCAGGACGAAATCGATCAGCTCCGCTCCCGACAGGGTCCGGATCTCGCCCTGCAGGGCCGCCAGCGAAGCCTCGCTGCGCGCGACGAGATCCGAGACGATTGCCGGGTCGCTGTCGAGCAGCGGGGCCGGGCTGCCCGGCGAGGGCCCGTCGCGACCCTCGTCCGGGACCACCGCGACAAAGCCGCGTGCGAGCACGGTCTCGAGCGCATCGCCGATCAGGGGATCGGAGCTGCCGAGCGCCCCGATGACGGCCGCGCCGGTGACCGGGGAGGCGAGCTCCCGCGCGACGTCCACGAACAGCCTCCCGCCCGCCTCGTACATCGGTCGCAGCGCGGTCAGCTGGAACAGCGAGAGGCCGAGCGGCTTCATCGCGTCGGTCATCATCTGCTGGTGACCGACGGAGACGTAGACGTGGGGCTCCTCGTCGTCGCGAACGGGCACGGGGAACAGGGTGGTGACCGGCCGGCTCTGCACGATCGCGAAGGCGCCGTCGGCCAGGCACCACTCGATGTCCTGCGGAATGCCGAAATGTGACTCGATGCGCCGGCCCAGCTCCACGAGCGCCACCACCTGCGCATCCGTCAGCGCGGGCCGCCCGGCCCCCGCGGCCTCAACCGCCTCCGGCCGGGTGCCCCCTTCCGGCGCAGCCTCGACCGCGGCGCGCTTGGCGGCGATCTCCTTCCGCAGGAGCTCGCCCTCGCGCACGGCGTAGACATCGGGCTCGACGAGGCCCGAGACCAGCGCATCCGCGAGGCCGAGACTCGCCTCCACCACGGCGACCCTGCGGTTCGACGTGACGGGATCGGCCGTGAACAGGACGCCCGCCGCCTGCGGCGCGACCATCTGCTGCACGACAACTGCCATCTCGACGTCCCTGCGGGTCGATGCCGCGGTGCAGGCGGTACGCCACGGCTCGCTCGGTGAAGAGCGAGGCCCAGCACCGGCGGACGTGGTCCAGGATCGCCTCGGGGCCGACGATGTTGAGGTAGGTCTCGTGCTGGCCCGCGAAGGAGGCCGTCGGCAGGTCCTCCGCGGTGGCACTGGACCGAACCGCGTACCCGAGACCCTCCCCCTGAGCGTGCAGAGCGTGCCGGATCTCCTTGGCAGCCTCACCGGGGACCTCGACCCCCTCGATCGCGCCGCGGACATCCGCGCTCAGGTCGCAGATCGCTTCACGGTCGTCTGCGCGCAGGCGCGACATGCGCTCGAGGACGCTTTGCACGCCCGGCGCGCCCGCGACGGCTCGCCGGAAGGCGTGCGTCGTCACGCAGAACCCGGGCGGCACGACGATGCCATCGATGCGCGAGAGCTCGCCGAGCTGCGCGCCCTTGCCGCCGACGATCCCGAGCTGTCCACGGTCGATCTCCTGCAATCCCAGCACGTAGGTGCCTCCGGCAACCCGCTCCGCGCCCATCGCGCCGCTCCCTTCGTCGTTTGCGGCGAGCGAGTATGGGGCACCGCCGGGGCTTGAAACAAGCCCCCCGGTCGGGGATACTCTGGAAGTGGAGAGCGTCGCGACGCGGCGCTTTTTAATGCGCGGAGCACACCCCGGCCCGCACGCCGGGGCTCAGGCCGCGAGCGCCGGACCGTTCGGGCGCGACCGCTGCGCGCGGAGCAGGCGGCCAGTCGTTGATCGCGTGCGGCGTCGCGCCCCAGAGATGCTGCACCGCGTACGCGCGCCAGGGGCTCCACCGCGCGGAGCGCGCGGTGAGCTCGCGAAGCGTCCCGGGCAGTCCGAGCGCGCTCGCACCCCGGCGCAGGCCGAGGTCGGTGACGGGGAACGCGTCGGGATCGCCGAGCGCCCGCATCGCGATCACCTCCGTGCTCCACGGCCCCACCCCACGGATCTCCCGCAGCACGCGCACCGCTTCGCCGCGCTCGGCGCCCGGGCTCAGCTCGAGTGCGCCGCCCGCGAGCGCAGCGGCAAGGCTCTGGACCGTGCGGCGGCGAGCCGACGGCATCGCCACGTCGAGCTCGGCGAGCGCCGCGGGAGCCGGAAAGAGGCGGGACAGGCCGCCGGCGGGATCCGCGACCTGCTCGCCCCATCGCGAGGCGATCGTCGCCGCGAGCGTCCTCGCCGCGGCCGTCGAGATCTGCTGCCCGAGCACGACGCGGACGGCCAGCTCCGCGCCGTCAACCGTGCGCGGCACCCGCCGGCCGGGCCATCGCGCGACCGACCGCCGCAGCCCGGGATCGCCTGAGAGCTGCTCGTCGACCGCCTCGGGGTCGGCATCCAGATCGAGCAGCCAGCGGCAGCGCGAGATCGCCGCGCCCAGGTCGCGCAGGTCCTCGAGGTGCAGGCGGCAGTCCACGTGTGCCCGACCCGGGAGCGAGCTCGGCGATGCCGGTCCCACGCGGGAGGCGGAGCGTCCGGCGGTAGGTCCCGTCCCGGACCTCCTCCACGCCGGGCACGGCGGTGGCGGCGAGGTGCCCGAACAGGTTCTCCGGGCTGAGCGGCCGGCGGAACGCGAGCCGGAGCCTCAGCGTCCCGGCCGAAGGCCCGGCGGCATGTCCCGCGCGCCTTCGCAGCTCGGTCGGCGAGAGCGCGAACACCGACCGCACCGTGTCGTTGAACTGGCGGATGCTCGAGAAGCCGGCAGCGAGGGCGATCTCGGCCATCGTGAGCGAGCTGGCTTCGATCAGCGTGCGGGCGGTCTGCGCGCGCTGTGCGCGGGCGAGCGCGAGCGGCCCTGCGCCAAGCTCCGCACCGAGCAGCCGCTGCAGCTGGCGGACGCTGTAACCGAGGCGAGCGGCCAGCGCGGGCACCCCTTCGCGATCGACGACGCCGTCGGCGATCAGCCTCATCGCGCGGCCGGTCACGTCGCCGCGTGCGTTCCATTCCGGGGAACCCGGCGAGGCGTCGGGCCGGCAGCGCTTGCACGCCCTGAAGCCGGCCTGCTGGCACGCGGCCGCGGATGGGTAGAAGCGGACGTTCTCGCGTTTCGGCGTGATCGCCGGGCAACTCGGCCGGCAGTAGATGCCCGTCGAGGTGACAGCCGTGAAGAACCAGCCGTCGAACCGAGGGTCCTTCGCGCGGATCGCACGGTAGGAGTGCTCGAAGTCGATCGTCACCGGGTGAGAGTGACACGTTCCACGTGCCTCGTCTAGCGGTTTTGCGACATGGACGATGAGGTCGGATTTCCGCCACGTCTCGCCGGATTTCCGCCGCCGGCCGGGCGGCGGCAGGGGGACCGGCTCACCCTGCCTGACCGCCTGCGTGGGCGCCTCCAGCCGCTCATCGTCGCGAGCGCGCCCGCCGAGCTGCTCGGGGTCGAGCCCGTCATGCCACCGCCGGGAGGGCGACCGGCTTCAGCTCACAGGCCGCGGCGAACCCCTGCGACTCGATGCCGAACGCCGTGTTCGTGCGCGTGTACAGGTTCGCGAGCCCGATGTAGGCGGTGAGCTCGACGAGCGCCGGCGCACCGAGCTGCCGCAGGAGTCGTGCCGAGAGCTCGTCGGTCACCGCCGGAGGCGTCATCGACATCGCCTCGGCGTACTCCATCGCGTCGCGCTCGAGGGGCGTGAAGACGTCGGATTCCCGCCACCGCGGAACCTCGCGCGCCTTGCCCTCGTCCAGCCCTGCGTTGCGTGCCTGGAAGTACCCGAGGTCCAGGCAGAAGCTGCAGCCGACCAGGCTGGCCACGGCCATGTGTGCGAACGACTTCAGGTTCTCGTCGCACTTGTCCCACTTCTGGGCCCTGCGGCCGAGCGCGAACGAGAAGCTCAGCACCTTCCTGTTGTGCCAGGCCACTTCCACCGGCTCGGGGACGTCGCCCATCATCTTGCGGGACATGCGCTTCACGATCGCGCCGTAGACACCGGTCGGTTCGAGCCTGGGGATGCGGGTGTTGCCGGACATGTCTGCTCCTCGGTCTGGGTGGGTTCGATCCCTTAGACAGGGCGCGCGGCACGTTTGTGACAGCGGCGCCGCCTCCGATCCGGTTCGCCCTTCTAGGACGTTCGCGCGCGTGGTCTCGAGACGGGCAGCTCTCCGTGACCGTGTCGCCCGAGCGTTCATCGAACGCCACCCGGATTCCTCGAGCTCGTTCGCCGGGCCCGCCAGGGCGCGTTTCGGACTCGGCTCCTAGGACCTGCCGTTGCGCTCGCGGTGCGCGCACCCCGGCCAGCAGCACGGCCGGCGCATGCCTTCCTCGAGCTCTTCCCGCGTGCGCCGTGATCCGGCGTTCGCGGGTGCCCTCGCGCTTGGCGTCCTCGACCCAGCAGATGAACTCGTTGCGGGCCAGCGGCGTGATGTCGTTCCAGGCCTCGCAGCGCGGCCGCGTTCGCGACCAGCGCCGCGTGCAGGTCGGCGGGCAGATCGTGGACCACGCCACCGGGAACGGCTCTGAGCGGGCACAGCGCCATCCTAGAGAGCGGCGCGAGGGCGCATTGCCCCTACTGTTGAGCCGTGCTCGGCCTTCCGGATGGCGTCCACGCGTGCCTGTTCGACCTCGACGGCGTGCTGACGAAGACGGCCAAGGTGCACGCCGCCGCCTGGAAGGAGATGTTCGACGCCTACCTGCGCGAGCGGTCGCATCGGAGCGGCACGCCGTTCGTCGCCTTCGACGAGGTGCACGACTACGACACCTACGTCGACGGCAAGCCGCGCTACGACGGCGTGCGGTCCTTCCTCGACTCGCGCCAGATCGGGATCCCCGACGGGCAGGAGGACGACCCGCCGAGCGCCGAGACGGTCCACGGCCTCGGCAATCGCAAGAACGAGATCGTGCTGCGGCTGATCCACGAGCGGGGCGTCGAACCGTACGAGGGCTCGGTGCGCTACGTGCGAGCGGCGCTCGATGCCGGCCTGCGCCGCGCCGTCGTCTCGTCGAGCACCAACTGCCGCGACGTCCTGCGCGCGGCCGGCATCGAGGACCTGTTCGAGGTCCGGATCGACGGCGTGGTCGCCGAGCGCGAGCACCTCCGCGGCAAGCCGGCGCCGGACACGTTCCTCGCGGCCGCGAAGGCGTTCGGCCTGGACCCTGCGGCCGCGGCCGTGTTCGAGGACGCGCTGGCGGGCGTCGAGGCGGGGCGCGCCGGGGCCTTCGGCTGCGTCGTGGGCGTCGACCGGGTCGGCCAGGCGGAGCAGCTCTCCGAGCACGGTGCCGACGTCGTCGTCTCCGACCTCGGCGAGCTGCTCGGCCGATGATCAAGCACCGCCAGTTCGTGCCGGAGCCGTGGGCCCTGCGCGAGACGGAGCTGGACCTCGAGATGCTGGCGCAGAGCGAGTCGCTGTTCGCGCTCTCGAACGGGCACATCGGCCTGCGCGGGAACCTCGACGAGGGCGAGCCCAGCGGCCTGCCGGGCACCTACCTGAACTCGTTCTACGAGGTGACGCCGCTGCCGAGCTCCGAGCCCGCGTACGGAGTCCCGCAGGCGGGACAGCGGCTCGTCAACGTGACCGACGGCAAGATCATCCGCCTGCTCGTCCGCGACGAGCCCTTCGACGTCCGCTACGGGGAGCTGCTCGGCCACGAACGCGTGCTCGACCTGCGCGACGGCGTGCTCCGGCGCACCGCCGACTGGCGCTCTCCGGCCGGTGAGCGCGTGCAGGTCAGCTCGACGCGCCTCGTGTCCTTCGCGCAGCGCGCGGTGGCGGCGATCCTCTACGAGGTGACGGCGGTCGAGTCCTCGGTGCGCGTCGTGCTCGAGTCGGAGCTCCTCGCCAACGAGATGCTGCCGATGCTCGCCGGGGACGCCCGTGAGGGCTCGGGTGCCGAGGCGCGGCTGCAGCCGAGGCTTCATCGCCTCAAGGACCTCGGGGCCCTGCTCGTGCACGCGACGTCCGAGAGCGGTCTCGTCCTGGCAGCCGGGATGGACCACATCCTCGAAGGCCCGGACGACACGCAGACCTCCAGCGAGGCGACCGAGGACGAGGCGCGCGTCCTGATCTCCGCCGACCTCGAACCCGGCGAGCGCCTGCGGCTCGTCAAGGTGCTCGGGTACGGCTGGTCGAGCCGCCGCTCGGAGATCGCGGTCGCCGATCAGGTCAGAGGCGCCGCGCTCGAGGCGCGCCACACCGGCTGGGACGGCCTGCTCGCCGAGCAGCGGGCCTACCTCGACGACTACTGGTCGCGGGCCGACGTCGAGATCGACGGCGATGAGCAGCTGCAGTGCGCGGTGCGCGTCTCGATGTTCCACTGCCTGCAGGCGACGGCCCGGGCCGAGCAGCGGGCGATCCCCGCCAAGGGGCTCACCGGCACGGGCTACGACGGACACACCTTCTGGGACACCGAGAGCTTCGTGCTGCAGCTGGTCACCTACACGGACCCGGACGCGGCGCGGGACGCGCTGCAGTGGCGCCACGCCACGCTCGACCACGCCCGCCGGCAGGCCTCGCGAGCTCGGCCTGGCGGGAGGCGCGTTTCCGTGGCGCACGATCAGGGGGCCGGAGTGCTCGGCCTACTGGCCGGCCGGGATCGTCGCCTTCCACGTCAACGCCGACATCGCCGACGCGACGCTGCGCTACCAGTCCGCGACGCAGGATCCGGAGTTCGAGCGTCGAGATCGGGTGCGAGCTGCTGATCGAAACCGCGCGGCTCTGGTGCTCGCTCGGACACCTCTCGCAGGACGGGCGCTTCCGCATCGACGGCGTGACGGGTCCCGACGAGTACAGCGCGATCGCCGACAACAACGTCTACACGAACCTCATGGCCCAGCGGAACCTGCGCGCCGGCGCCGATGTCGCCGAGCGTCTGCCCGACCGGGCGCGGAGCTCGGCGTGGACGCCGCCGAGATCGAGGCGTGGCGCACCGCTGCCGAGGCGATGGTGATGCCGTTCGACGCCGAGCTCGGGGTCCACCCGCAGGCGGAGCGCTTCACCCGCCACGAGCGCTGGGACTTCGCCGCCGTGCCGGCCGAGAACTACCCGCTGTTCCTGCACTACCCCTACTTCGACCTGTACCGCAAGCAGGTGGTCAAGCAGGCCGATCTCGTGCTCGCGATGCACCTCCGCGGCGACGCCTTCACCCAGGAGCAGAAGGCGCGCAACTTCGCCTACTACGAGGAGCTCACCGTTCGCGACTCCTCGCTGTCCGCCTGCACCCAGGCGGTGCTCGCGGCCGAGGTCGGCCACCTCCAGCTCGCGTTCGACTACTTCGCGGAGGCGGCGCTGATCGACCTCGACGACATCGAGCACAACACGCGCGACGGGCTGCACCTCGCGGCCCTCGCCGGGGCCTGGATCGCCGCCGTGGCGGGCTTCGGAGGGATGCGCGACCACGACGGCGAGCTGTCCTTCAAGCCGCGCCTGCCGCCGCAGCTGACGCGGCTCGCATTCGGTCTCATCTTCCGCGCGCGCCGGCTGCGGGTGGAGGTGCGAGCGCGACAGCCGCCACCTACGCCGCTCGTGTCCGGCGAGGAGCTGGCGATCGCCCACCACGGCGAGGCGCTCACGCTCGCCGTGGGAGCGCCGCAGACGCGTCCGATCCCGCCGCCGCGCGAGGGGCTCCTCGCCCCGAGTCAGCCGGCCGGGCGCGAGCCTGCCCGCCGCGTTCCACCCGGGTGATCATCAGGATGCTGAGGACGCTGAACTGAGCCCGCCGCACGCCCTCCCCCGCGAGCGCATCGTCCACCAGCCGGCGCGCGACGCGAGCGAGTCGCGCGAGAAGCCAGCTCGGCTGGCGCTGGATCAGAGCCGACGGTCGATGCTCGCCGCCCGCGGACGCGCCCGCCATTCGGCCATCGTATTCGAGCGCCGCGCCCAGGGCTGCTACGAAGGCGTCGACCGCTTCAGAACAGCAAAGGGAGAGAGCCATGAGCCGCCGACGTCGAACCACCCCGGGGCCGAGGCGCCTCGCGGCGCTGCTCGGCGCAGCGGCGCTCGCGCTCGGCCCGGCGGCGGGCAGCGCATCAGCGTCGCCGGCGCGCGCGGCGGCCGCCGCCCTGACTCCGGGCTGCGGGCAGATCCCGATCGTCCCGGGGATCCCGCCGTGGGGCTTTCACACCGGGGCGTTCACCGGGCCCCGGGGCAGCTTCGCCCGTGGGCACGGCGACATCGACCTCGCGGCCAACACCGTCTCGGGCGTCATCTGCCAGGAAAAACATGTCGCCGGCCGGACGCGCGCGATCACGATGACCGTCGCGCACCACCTCGACTACCACTCGCACCGCGCGGTGATGTGGGGCTTTCCCGGCAACGTGATGAAGATCCACGTTCGCATCCGCGCCAGCGACGACCCGGGCTGCGAAGCCGGAACGGTGGGCAGGGCGACGCTGTTCGCGAGCTACAACGGCGTGCGCAGCGACAGCGTCCAGTTCTTCTTCCCGCCCGCCTGCGCGGACCAGAACCACCTCTACCACGGCAGCCAGGTCAACAACCAGGTGCCGCCGCTGTAGCGCGGCGCGCGCCCTCGTCACAGCCCGCTACCTTCGGCGCAACGCGCGCTGTTCGTCCAGCGCCCATTGACAGGAGTCTGAGCGCGCGTATAGCTTCGCCATGTGGTGGGTGAGGCGCGCACTTGGGGGGCGCTGGTCGCCGTTGTCCTCGTGGCTCTGGTGGGCGCGGCGCCCGCCCGCGCAGCTGAAACCGTGGTCGGCTTCGACCACTTCCCGGGCGGCGCGGAAACGCCCTCCGGCACCCTCGCCGGCAGCCAATGGGAAGCCGAAGGCCTGAGGTTCGGCAAGGCCGAAGAATTCGGGCGCGCCTCGGTGGCGGGCAACTGCGGCAAGCCCACGGTGACGAGGGAAACCGCGGTCCCGGCGGCATCGCCGCCGAACTTCGCCGTGCTGGCGACATGCTTCGGCGCCTTCAACACGCAGGGCACCTTCGGCGCGCTGAGCGCGCCCGCCCGCGGCTCCCTTTCGGTCTCGGTGCGCAACCTGACCGCGACGCCGAATGTCGGCGTCCATCTGGTCGGCTACGACAGCGCCGGAGCGGTCGTCGCGGAAGGCCACGGCGAAGCGGCGAGTGGCGGCTGGCAGCGGATCGCGGCGACGGCGAGCGGCACGGCCGGGATCAGCTACTTCGCCGTCGCGACGGAACTGGTCACCTCCCAGGAAGTGGCGATCGACGACGTCGGCTTCGAAGCGCCGCCGCCGAGCGGCGGCGGCGGAACGCCCCCACCCCCTGCCTCGACCCCTCCGACGGCCTCGCTCGCGCTCGTCACGTCGGACCCCCGTGCGGGCCAGCCGATCGCGGTGAGCGGGGCCGGCTCGACCCCCGGGGGCGGGCGGATCGTCTCCTACGGCTGGAACTTCCGCGGCGGCGAGACGGAAGAAACGAGCACGGGCACCGACCCGAACGCACAGGTGACGCTCGGGCCCGGAGCGCACACGATCACGCTGATCGTGACCAACTCCAAACACGAACAGGCGAGCACACATCTCGGGCTTCAGGTCCCACCCACGGTGAAAGCCCACGTCCCCGACGGCGGCGAAGGCGAATGCAAACCGACGCTCGAAATCGGCGATGCCCGCCTGCTCGCCGAATGCATCCAGACGCAGGGCGAAGGCTACGTGATCGCGGGCCAGCTCTCGGTCAACGGGACGCTGCTCGTCCCGAAGAGCGGGCTGCTCAGGATCAAGACCTTGAAAGGCCTCCTGTTGGGCGGCGGCAGCGAGACGGTGCTGAGCGGCGCCCAGGTCTACGTCGAGCTCGCCAACACCCCGCTCGGCACGATGGTGCTGGGCGAACGAGACCTCGAAGCCGAACCGATTCCGCTCGAAGCCCACAACGCCGCCCCGCCGCGATTCGAAGGGCTCCTCCACGGCCTCAGGGCGACGCAGGCGGCCGGCGGAAGCGGCGGCGGAAGCGGAGGCGGGGGCGGATCGCCGACCAGCGGCAGCGCGCCGAAACCGGCCAAGACGCTGCTCTTCGTCTTCGGCATCGGCAAGAAGTGCAAGCCCCGGCGAAACGAACAAGGCGGGGTGCTGCCCGCCGCCGAACGGGCACAGCGCCTGTGCGGAAATCCCCGGCAACTTCCCGCTCACCGGCCTGGTCGACGTCTACCTGACGAACACCGGCAAGACGGTCCTCTACGTCCAGGTCGGACTGAACCTCAAGGAAGTGAACCTCGAAGCGACCGGCGCGCTGGAAATCGCCGTCAACAACGAAAGCGGCATCGAACTGCAGTCGATGAAGTTCGAAATCGGCGAAGCCGCCCTGAAGCCGATCTTCAAGGTCAAGGGGGCGTCGTTCCAGTACTACTTCCCCTCCTACGAAGAACCGTCGAAGGCCGACACATGGCAGGCCAAGGGCACGATCACCTTCGGCGAAGAAGTGGCCCAGCTGAAAGCGGAAATGGCCTTCAAGAAAGGCAACTTCCGCTCCGCCGCGATGAGCCTGAAAATCAAACCGGGCGTCCCGATCTTCGCCGGCGTCTCACTCAACGAGATCGGCGCTTCGCTCGGCGTGGAACCGCTCGAATTCGGCGGCAGTCTCGGTGCGAGCATCGCCGAAACGCTCGAGCTCGAACTCGAATTCAAGTTCAGGGAACAGACCGAAAAGGAACTCGGCTTCTTCGGGGGCGAAGGACGGCTCTCCTACAAGGAAAACAAGATCGCCTCGCTGGCGGGCGACGTCTACACCGACGGCTACGTCGACGCGGCGCTGAAGGTGGAACTGAAGCTGCCGTTCGGGTCCAAAGATCCGCTGGTCGAAGTGGCCGGCGGCGTCAGCTTCTGGGACGAATCGAACCACCAGCCCGAAGCGCTGTGGCAGGTCCAGGGCGAAGCCTTTGTGAAGATCTGGGTGATCGAACTCGAAGGCGTGGTCCTGGTCAACAACGAATACGTCGCGGGTTGCGCCGGGGCGAACGGCTTCGGCATCCAGGGCCATTACCACTTCAAGGACAGCGGCGTCGGCGGCGGCTTCTTCGTGGCGAGCAACTGCTCCGACCAGCTCAAGGAATTCAAGGAGAAGCCGGCGACGAAGCACAGCGGCGGCTTCGTCAAAGAAGAATCCGAGCGCATGCCGGCGACATCCGCGGGCTCGCAGCGCCGCAGCGCCGCGCACGCGGCGGCCGGCGAAAGCGAGACGTTCGACCTGCCCGAAGGAACGCAGGGCCAGGAGCTGCGCATCACCTCGCCGACGGGCAGCCCGGCCGTCCGCATCACCGGGCCCGGCGGCCAGTCCTACACGACCCCCGCCGCGCCGAGGCAGATCGCGAGCGTTCCGGGCCAGTTCATCGCCGCGATCGCTCCGAACCCGGACCAGCTGCTGATCCTGCTGAAGCACCCGAAGGGCGGTACGTGGACGATCCAGGCGCTGCCCGGCTCGGGTCCGCTCGGCAAACTCGAAACGGCGGAAGACGTGGCGCCGGCCGCCGTCAGCGTCCATGTGCACCGCGGGCGTGGGCGCGGCTACGCGCTCGGCTACCGGATCTCCCATCACGTGCCGGGCACCAAGGTGCGCTTCGTCGAACGCGGCCGTGACAGCACGCACGTCCTCGGCACGGTCTCGAGCGCCACAGGCACGCTGCGGTTCGCGCCCGCGGAAGCCCTCTCGCGCAGCCGTCAGATCTTCGCGTACCTGCTGAACGGCGAAGGCGTCGAGGTCCGCGCCCTGCCCGTGGGCCGTTACACCGCGCCGGGACCGTTCAGACCCGGACGGGCGAGGGTGAAGATCGCGCGGCGCAGGAACACTGCCGTGGCGACGTGGAGCAGCGTCCCCGGCGCCCGCACCTATCGCGTCACCGTCCACGGCAGCGACGGCCGGCTGGAAACGCACATCCTGAGGTCCTCCGTTCACAGCGTCCTGATCCCCGCCGCGCTCGGCTTCGAGAGCTTCACGGCGACGGTCACAGCGGTCGGCGGCAAGGACATGCTCCCGGGGCGCCCCGCGACGGCGCGGCTGAGCGCCGTCAAGGTGCGACGCGCCGCCAGGCACGGCCCGCACCGCGCCAGGAAAGGCGGCTGAGCCCTCCGCTCACGCCGGCCTGAGAGGCGCCCGCCTTAGGCGCGCCTTCACGAACGCTGAGGACTCGCTTAGACGGCGCTGAGCTTCCTCTCGGGAACTCGTTAACGCCTGCTCAGGCGGCTGTTCCAGGCTGTTCTCGAACCACCAATCCCCCACCCCGGAGGTAACGAGCAATGAGAAAGCGACCCACGTCGCTGCTGCTCGCCGCTCTCGTCGGCGGCGCGACGGCGGCCTCGCTCGTCATCGCCGCGGGCGCCACGAGCGGCAGCACCAGGACAACCACGGCGACCTCTGCGCCGGTCGTCGGCGCGGCGGCCGGCAAAGCGCAGCCGGTCGCGAACACCACGCTGAGCGCGACGCAGATCTACGCGCAGGACTCGAAGGGCGTCGTCTCGATCAGGGCGCGCAAAGCGGAAGGCGAAGACGAGGGCACCGGCATCGTGCTGAACGACAAGGGCCTGATCCTGACCAACGACCACGTCGTCGCGGGTGCGACCGCGCTCGAGATCGGCGTCGGCAGCGGCTCTTCGAAAGTCACCCGCGAAGCAAAGCTGATCGGCGAAGAAGCGAACAGCGACCTCGCTCTGATCCAGGTCGACCCGAGCGGCCTCGGCCTGAAGCCGCTCAAAGTCGGCGACGCGTCGTCCCTGGCCGTCGGCGACCAGGTGTACGCGATCGGCAACCCCTACGGCCTGGAAGAGACGTTCACGCGCGGCATCGTCTCCGCGCTGAACCGCGAAATACAGGCGCCGGACGGCGCCAAGATCGCTGGCGCGGTCCAGACCGACGCGGCGCTCAATCCCGGCAACTCGGGCGGCCCGCTGATCAACAGCGCGGGCGAAGTGGTCGGCGTCAACTCGCAGATCGCCAGCGACCAGAGCAGCCAGGGCGGCGAGCCCGGCAGCACCGGTGTCGGCTTCGCGATCTCGACGCCGACGATCGCCGCGGCGATCCAGAAGATCGAAGCCGGCCAGGGCGTCGCGTACGGCTCGGCGGTGCGCTCGGGGCTGCGCGAACAGCAGCAGGCGGGCGGCGAAGCCGAAGCCGGCCCGTACCGCCAGGCTCCGGAATCGGGCGAAGCCGAAAGCAGCCCCAACCAGCAGAGCCCGGAAGGCGCCGAATCCGGTGAAGCCGAAAGCGGCAACCAGCAGTACGGCGAAGCCGGGCCGCGCATCGTCGTCCCGTAGAACGGGCGCAGCCGGGGCCGCCGCGCACGCGGCGGCCCCGTGCCCGCTCCCCGCAACGCGCCCGTCTCTTCGTCCAGCGCCCTCAAGCCTCGGCGCTGGCGCGTCGATGCGTTGATGACGAACGGCGAGCGCACAGGCGCAAGCCGGTTCGAGGAGCCGAGAGAGTGAGCACAGTCGAGCAGACGACGCCGGACGAGCCGGCCGGGACCAGCGCCGGGCCGTGGGATGAGCCGGTCAAGGCCGCGGAGATCGTGGTCGAGCTCGAGCTGACCGAAGCCGAGGCGCTTCGTGCCTGGCTGCTCAAGGCGTCGGCCGACGGCGCCACCTCGCTCGATGACCCGCTCGTGAGCCGCGTTCTCGCGAAGCTCGCGGTGGAGGTCGACGGCGCTCGCTCGGCAGTGAACGTGCGGCGCGAGCTCGTCGACGCGGGCTTCTCCGTCAACCACCTCTCCGATGATCAGCTGCGAGAGCTCGGCGCTCGGATCGCCGAGGCGACCGCGCCCGGCGCCCGGGTCTGAGCGAGCCACGCCCGCGGGTCGGCCCGGCGACGCAGACCGCGCCGGGACCGCCACGGCCTGAAACCGGGCTCCGCTCGCCACCACGACATACGATCCGGCGAGGAGCGCTCATCGTTCGCCGGGGCGGGCCGCGCCCGGCGATCGAGGCGTTCGCGCCATGACCGTCTACGAGCAAACAGTCGCCGCGCTCCGCGCGCTCGCCGAGCGGGCGCGGAGCACCGACGACGTGCTCTTCTGCGAGCGCCGGCCGCTCACCTCGCTCGAGGCGGGCTACGCCTCCTCAGGCTCCCTCGCCGAGACCCTGCGCGCCACCGAGGACGAGGCGATCCGCGCGCTCGAGCGCCTCGTGGACGCGGAGCAGGGCTACGAATCGGCCCTGCGCGCGATCGACGAGGCAGGGCCGGACGCCGGCGAGTGGCTCCGCGCCGTGCTGCTCGCGCGCGGACTCGAGACGGTCGGCCGCGACGAGAGCGCGGGCGCGGCGGGCGGCGACGCCGCCTAGGAGAGGTCCACCAGCGCCCCGCCGTCCGCGATCGCCGCGAGCGCCGCCTCCAGCGTCGGGTAGAAGTGGTCGCGGTCGAGCGTGTCCATCAGGCCGTAGCGAAGAATCAGGTCCTGCAGGCGCCCCCGCAGCTCGGCGAAGGCCAGGTGGACGCCCGCGGCGTTGA
Source organism: uncultured Solirubrobacteraceae bacterium (assembly GCA_963779065.1). Lineage (GTDB taxonomy): Bacteria > Actinomycetota > Thermoleophilia > Solirubrobacterales > Solirubrobacteraceae > Palsa-744. The sequence continues at coordinate 3,235,331 of CAVZWQ010000003.1, read as the reverse complement.
GCTCGTCGTCCAGCGCCTCGAGCATCTCGCCGGCGGTCACGTCGACGTCGGTGATCGCCTCGCATTGCAGCACGATCCACGCCGGTTCGCGCTCGCGCGCGAGCTTGCGGATCTGCTGGCGGAATTCGCCCGCGTTGGCGAAGAACAGCGGCGCCTCCCAGCGGTAGACGACGATGCCGGGGAGCTGCGTGGCATCCGGGTTGGAGCCCACGTCGTGCCAGCCCTCCTCGTCGCTGACACGCCCGAGGACTGCTCCGTGCGGCCACCAGCTGCGCCGGAAGAACAGCAGGATCGCGAGCGCGACCGCGACGACGATCCCCTGCAGGACGCCGAGCAGGATCACCCCGGCCGAGGCGCTCAGCGAGACCCAGAACGCGCTCGGGCGCACCGCCAGGTAGCGCCGCAGCATCCCGATGTCGGTGAGCGAGAGCGCCGCCACGATCACGATCGCTGCGAGCGCGGCCTGCGGCAGGTCGGCCAGCAGCGAGTTCAGGAACACCAGCAGCACGACGACCAGTCCCGCGCCCACCACGCCGGTGACCTGCGTCTTCGCGCCCGACTGCTCGGCGACGGCCGTGCGCGAGCCGCTGGTCGAGATCGCGAAGCCCTGGAACAGGGCGGCCGCGATGTTGGCGGCGCCGATTCCGATCATCTCCTGGTTCGGCTCGACCTCTTCGCCACGCCGCGCCGCGAAGCTCGCGGCCGTCGCGATCGTGTCGGTGAGGGAGACGAGCGTGATCCCGATCGCCGCGATCACCAGCGCCGGCACGTCGCTGGCGCTGGTCCACGGGAAGCTCGGGGCGGGAATCCCTTTCGGGAGCGAGCCGACCGTGTCCACGCCGTGCTGGTCCAGGCTCAGGAGCGCCGATAGGACGGTCGCCCCCACCACCGCGACGAGCACCGCCGGGATCCGCCGCGAGATGCGCGGCATCACGAGCAGGACGGCGAACACGCCCAGCCCGACGGCCAGGGTCGCGGCGCTCGTCCCGTCGAGCCCGTCGAAGAACGCCTTGACCTCGGCGAGGAACGAGTCGGCCGACGTCGAGAACCCGAACAGCTTGGGAAGCTGCCCGACGATGATCGTGACGGCGAGCCCGTTCATGTACCCGACCTGCACCTCCTTGGAGAGGAGGTCCGCGACGAAGCCGAGCTTCCCCATGCCCAGGCCGATCTCGGTGATACCGACGAGCACCGCGAGCATTCCCGCGAGGGCGATCGCCGTGCCCTCCCCGCCGCCGGCGAGAAGGGGGGTGATCGCGGCCAGTATCAGCGGCGAGATCGAGGAGTCCGGCCCGAGCACGAGCACGCGCGAGGGCCCGAACACGGCGTATCCGAGGAGGCATGCGACCGTCGTGTACAGGCCGGTGACGGCGGGCAGCCCGGCGAGCTGGGCGTAGGCCATCCCCTGCGGGATCAGGATCGCTGCGAGCACCACGCCCGCGACGAGGTCACGGCGCAGCCACGCGCGCTCGTAGCCGCGGGCCGTCCGCAGCCCCGGGATCCAGCGCTCCAGCGCCTCGGCGCGTGTCGGGCTCACCATCACCGGCCGATGCTCGGCGCCCCGCGGCGCTGCGTCATCCTCCGTTAAGTAGGGCCCGCAGCGGACGAACGCCGTCGTGTATCGTCCCGCGCTCGCGCGGGCCGGATGCCCGCCTGCTGGGTTGTTTCGAGGGGACGCGCGGGTGCTCACGCGCCCGGAAGGAGACGTGCATCGGTGAAGCTTGTGACCGCGATCGTCCGGCCGGAGAAGGTCAACGACGTGCTCGAGGCGCTCTATCGGGCCGAGGTCCGCGGCTTCTCGCTGAGCCGCGTGCAGGGCCACGGCGGCGAGCTCGACAGGGTCGAGACCTACCGCGGCACGACCGTGAAGATGGGCCTCTCGGAGAAGGTGCGCTTCGAGGTCGCCGTCTCCGATGACTTCGTCCAGCGGACGATCGACGCGCTCTGCGCGGGCGGCCGGACGGGCGAGGTCGGCGACGGCAAGATCTTCGTGACGCCTCTGGAGCGCGCCGTCCGCATCCGGACCGGCGAGACCGACGAAGGCGCCGTGACGCCGCTGCAGCCGTGATCGCCGCCGCGACGGGGGCGATCAGCGGCGCGGACACGGCGTGGATGCTCGCCGCGACCGCGCTGGTGCTGCTGATGACGCCCGCGCTCGGGCTCTTCTACGCGGGCCTGGTCCGCGGCAAGAACACCCTCAACACGTTCATGATGTCGATCGCCGCGCTCGCCGTCGCGACCGTCCTCTGGGCGCTGATCGGCTACTCGTTCGCGTTCAGCTCCGGCAACGGCTTCATCGGCGGCTTCGGCCATGCCCTGCTCAAAGGCGTCGACTTCGCCCCGCGCGCGGGCACGCACGTGCCCCAGCTCGTGTTCTTCGCCTTCCAGGCAACGTTCTGCATCGTCACGACCGCGCTGGTCTCGGGTGCCGTCGTCGAGCGGATGCGCTTCTCCTCGCTGCTCGTCTTCTCGGCGCTCTGGTCCGTCCTCGTCTACGCCGTTCTCGCCCACTGGGCCTTCGGCGGCGGCTGGCTGCAGGCGCATGGCACCCTCGACTTCGCGGGGGGCGTGCCGGTCGAGATGGGCTCGGGCTTCTCCGCTCTCGCGGCCGCGCTCGTCGTCGGCGCTCGCAAGGACTACGGCCGCCAGGCGCTGTTGCCCCACAACACCGTCTACGTCCTGCTCGGGGCGGGGCTGCTGTGGTTTGGCTGGTTCGGCTTCAACGGCGGCTCGGGCTTCGGCGTCAACCACGCCGGCGTGCTCGCGTTCACGAACACGCTGCTGTGCCCGGCCTGCACGCTGCTCGTCTGGTTCGGGCTGGATCTCCTGCGCGGGCGCCGCATCACCGCGATCGGGGCCGCGACCGCGGCGATCGTGGGCTGCGTGCTGATCACGCCCGCCGCGGGCTACGTGAGCCCCGCGTGGGCGATGGCGCTCGGCGCGCTCGGGGCGCTGCCCAGCTACGCGGTCATCCTCTGGCGCCCCCGCACACGCATCGACGAGACGCTCGACGTGCTGGCCGCCCACGGCACCGCGGGCCTCACCGGGATCCTGTTCGTCGGCTTCTTCGCCGAGCGCGTCTGGAACGGCGTCTCGGACGGGCTCGTCTACGGCAACCCCCACCAGCTCGGCTGGCAGGCGCTGGCCGCGCTCGCCGGCCCGGCCTACGCGTTCACGGTCACGCTCGTGCTGCTGCGACTCACGGGCCTCGCGATGCCCCTGCGCGCCACCGACCACGAACAGGCGCTCGGCATGGACGTCACCCAGCACGGCGAGGAGGCCTACGTCACGGGCGAGGGGGCGATCCTCGTCTCCACCGAGGCCGCGGTCGAGGCGCCGGTGGTCGTCGCAGGCCCTGATCAGCCGCCGCGCGCCACCTCGCCACCGAGCACCTCGGCGACGAGCTGCGCGCGTGTCCGCGCGCTCAACTTCGACATCGCGTTGCGCACGTGGCTGCGAATCGTGTTCGGCGAGACGTGAAGCGCGGTCGCGATCTCGCTCGTGTCCATCCCCCTTGCGATCAACCGCACCACCTGCGCCTCGCGAGCGGTGAGCCCGGCCGGGCACACCTCGAGCTTCGCCTCCGCATCGACGCGCCTGGCGCCGGCCGGCACGAGCGAGTAGATCGCGCGCCGGCCGCCGGCGACGGACTCGACCACGGCCGCGAACACCACCTCGACCTCGCTGCCGTCACCGCGGATCAGCGTGCGGGTGCCGTTCAGACGCCCGTCCCGGAGCAGCTGGTGCCAGTCGGCCTCGGAGCGCTCGCGCTCGGGGAGGGCGATCGCTTCTTCGGCGGGCTCTCCGGCGGCGGGCATCGCGGTCTGGCACAGGAGCCGCAGCCCGGCCGGGTTCATCTCGACCAGGCGCCGGCGCTCGTCCAGGATCGCGACCGGCGTCACGCTCGTCTCGAACAGCAGCCTGAAGCCCGCCTCCCATGTCACCGGCTCTGCCGCCGGCGACGCAACCGAGGTCATGTGGCCGCCCGGCGGGCAGCCGGTCGGGGGGAGGGCCGGGCGTCACACATCTGACAAGGAATCGTGTTGCGGCGCCGCCCGCTGGTCAATCGCGCAAATGGATTAGCTCGCGTTCCTTCTGCAGACGCTCATGAAGCTCCGAAGATCCGAATCAGTCGGTGGAGCCCGCTGCGATGCGCCGCGACGGCGCGGTAGGCGGCTTCGGTGAGCGCCGGAAACCTTTCGGCGAGGGCGGCCGCGGGCGCTGCGCCCGGCAGCTCTCGCAGCAGCGGCGCGGCGGCCGCGCCGGCCGAGTACCGCGATCCGTCGGGCGCGATCAGGTGCCAGGAGCCCATGCGCCGATCGCGGTCGAGATCCGCGAGCAGGCGATCCGCCTCGCGGTCCTGCAGGGCGACGGGCCGCAGCCGCCCGCGCCGGTCCCACGCCAGCACCACCCCCAGCGACCAGCGGCAGAAGCCGCAGTCGCGGTCGTAGAGCAGCGCCGCTCGCATGTCGCCGGCCGGCTCCGGCGATCGCACCCGGGGGCCGGCTGCCCGCGCCGCAGACGATCGACCGGCGCGGTTCGCCGCGCTGTCCTGCGAGACCATCTGCACAGTCTCCTCCACCCGTCGCGCGCCGGCCCGGCGCCTGGCTGATAATGAGGCGCGTGGCCGCGGAGGACACTGCCGCCGAGACCCTGAGCGCCGGCCGCGGCGCGCACGACGCCGACGCGCAGGGCGGCCGGACGGCCTGGGCCCGCAACCTCGCGGCGCCGGTGCGCGACTTCCTCGCGACCGAGACCGGCAGCGCGGCCGTGCTGGTCGCCGCGGCCGTGGTCGCGCTGGTGTGGGCGAACTCGCCCTGGCGCCACTCCTACGAGAGCCTCTGGACGACGGAGCTCTCGGTGCGGCTCGGCGGCGGCGAAGTCGCCAACGACCTGCGCGGCTGGGTCAACGACGGCCTCATGACCCTCTTCTTCCTCGTCGTCGGGCTCGAGGCCAAGCGCGAGCTCGACGTGGGCGACCTGCGCGACCGCAGCCGCGTCCTGCTGCCGATGATGGCGGCGGTCGGGGGCATCCTCTTCCCGATCGGGATCTACGAGCTGATCAACCTGGGCGGAGCCGGCGCGCACGGCTGGGGCGCGGCGATGTCCACCGACACGGCTCTCGCCCTCGGCGCGCTCGCGCTGATCACCCCGCGCACCGCGACCCGGTTGCGCGTCTTCCTGCTGAGCTTCGCGATCGTCGACGACCTCGTGGCCCTGGTCGTGATCGCGACGGTCTACACCAAGCACGTCTCGATGCCCGCGCTCGTGGTGGCGATCGCCCTCTTCGTGGTGCTGCTGGCGCTGCGCTACCTGCCCTTCTGGCGCAGCCAGGTCTCGGTGCTCGTGGCGATCGGGCTGTGGGTCGCGCTGTTCAAGTCGGGGATCGACCCGGTGATCTCCGGACTCGCGATCGGCCTCGTCACGAGCGCCTATCCGCCTTCCCGCGAGGACCTCGAACGCGCCACCTCGCTGGCTCGCTCCTTCCGCGAGCAGCCGACGCCCGACCTCGCGCGCGAAGCCCAGCAGAGCGTGATCGGGGCGATCTCGCCGAACGAGCGGCTGCAGTACAGCCTGCACCCTTGGAGCAGCTACGTGGTCGTGCCCCTGTTCGCCCTGGCCAACGCGGGCGTCTACCTCGGCGGCGGGCGCCTCGGCAGCGCAATCGGCTCGCCGATCATGCTCGGCATCTTCCTCGGCTACGTCCTCGGCAAGCCGATGGGGATCCTGACCGCGTCCTGGGTCGGCTCCCTGCCGCAGCTGCGGCTGCGCCGGACGATCAGCTGGCCGGTGCTCGGCATCGGCGGCGCGGTCGCGGGGATCGGCTTCACCGTCTCGCTGCTCGTCTCGAGCCTCGCCTTCCAGGGCGCCGAGCTCGACGACGCCAAGGTCGGCGTGCTCGCGGCGGTGATCGTCGCGCCCGCCCTCGGCTGGTGCACGACGCGGCTGGTGCGCAGGCTGCCCGAGGGCGTGCGCGCGCGCCAGATCGCAGGCACCGCCGATGACCTCGTCGACCTCGCCGAGGACGTCGACGAGGAGCGCGACCACATCCGCGGCCCCGACGACGCACTGGTCACGCTCGTCGAGTACGGCGACTTCGAGTGCCCTTACTGCGGCCGCGCCGAGCCGACGATCCGCCAGCTGCTCACCGACTTCGGACAGGACCTGCGCTACGTCTGGCGCCACCTGCCCCTCAACGACGTCCATGCCCACGCCCAGATGGCCGCCGAAGCATCCGAGGCCGCGGCGGCCGAAGGCCGCTTCTGGGAGTACTACGACTCGCTCTTCGAAGACCAGAGCAGGCTGGGCGTCAGGGACCTGATCGCCCGCGCGGAGCGGCTCGGCCTCGACGTCGAGCGGGTCACGACAGACGTTCGCGAGCACCGCTACGCGGGGCGCATCGCCGACGACGTCGCCAGCGCCGACGAGAGCGGCGTCTCGGGGACCCCCACGTTCTTCATCAACGGGCGCCGCCACCAGGGGCCCTACGACATCGAATCGCTCACCGCCGCGGTGCGCGCGGCGAAGACACGCGCGGGGCTGCTCGCGCAGGCCGCCTGAACGGTCCCATCTCCCAGAACCCGCGTTTTCGCAGCACCCGGCGCGGGTAAGGGAACACGCGTTCGCGACCACATCGAGGAAGGGGGTGGTCTCCAGGTAAACCGTCAGCCGGAGGAAGACCGATGCTCAGACGCCATGCCCTCGCCGTCGCGATGCTGCTCGCAGCGACGGCGTCCCTCGCAGTGACCGCCGCCTCGCAGGCGAAGCCGATCGAGATGCCGACGCTCTCCAAGGCGATCGCGCAGGAGAACGCGATCATCGCCGCGCACCGGGCGATCAACCCGCCCGCTCCGCCGTGCCCCGAGAACGGCAAGCTGCCCGAACCGTTCTCCAACTGCGGGCTGCCGGAGGCGCCCGCCACGACCCTCCCCTACCCGGGCAACATGGCCTACTGGGGCGGCCACGTGCAGGTCGACCCGAAGGTCTACGTCGTCTACCTCGGCTGGGGCCGGCCCGGCGCCTTCCCGGCGAACGAGGCGTGCAAGGCGGAGAAGATCCAGGAGGGCACGATCAAAGCGAAGCTGAAGTGCGACCCCGACGGCGCCGGCAAGCGCATGGCCGACTTCGTCGCCCAGATGGGCGGGACCCAGTGGGCGCAGGTCTCCACGCAGTTCTTCCAGAACGGCGCCGGCGGCGAAGAACACATCACCAACCCGAGCAACGTGCTGGGAGGCATCTGGGTCGACGAAACGAACCCGGCCGACCTCTCGAAGACCTCGGCCGAAAACGCGCCGGGCGCCGGCAACACCTACTCGGACCTGGGCGCCGAGGCGGCGCTCGCGGCCAAGCACTTCCACGTCACCGATCTTGCGAACGCGGACTTCGTGATCGCCCAGCCGCAGCAGTTCAGCGACCCGAACGCCTACGCGAGCGGCTACTGCGCGTTCCACGACTACACCGAGCCGTCGGTCGAGGGCGGCATCTACAACGGCGTCGCGCCTGGCATCTCCTACACGAACATGCCGTACGTGCTGGCGATCGACTCCGAAACCGCCACCGGCGGCGAAAAGGTCAACGACTGCGGTGAGAACGCCGTCAACAGCGGGCCCGAAGGCAAGCTGGACGGTGTCTCGATCGTGCTCGGGCACGAGATCGAGGAGACGATCACCGACCCCGGCGCCGAGGACATCCTCGGCAGCGGCGAAAGCCAGCAGAACGCCGGCGGCTGGTACGACACGATCGACGCCAACGAGAACGGCGACAAGTGCGCGTGGGTCGGCGAGCCGCTCGTCGGCGGGCTCCCGGGCCAGCCGAACGTGACGCCCGTCCCGGGTGCGATGGGCGACATCGTGGGCAACCGCGGGACGACCTTCGCCGTGCAGTCGCTGTGGAGCAACGAAGCGGCCGCGGGCGCCGGCTACTGCGCCGGCGCCGGGACGGACCTGCCGGAAGCCTGAGCTCCGGTGCGAGGGGCGGCGCGAGCCACGGCGCCGCCCCTCGCCGTGACCGCCGGTGCGCCGGCGTGGCTGCGCGAGCGTGCGGGCGCTAGGCTCGCCTCATCGTGATCGTCGCTCTCGGTGACGTCTACGTGCAGGTCCCGCGCCGCGAGGCGGCGGCGGAGGCGATGCTCGCCGAGCAGCGCGCGGCGCTCGAGCAGGACGGCTGCATCTCCTTCGTCTTCGCGGAGGCGCTCGGCGACCCCGGCCACTACGTGGTGACCGAGCGCTGGAGCGACCGCGGAGCGCTCGAGGAGCACTACCGCTCCGAGGACTTCTTCCGCTATCAGGCCGCGATCGCGCCGCTGCTCGTGCGCGACTCGGAGCTGACGCTGCACAGCGTGGAGGACGCGATCCGCCCGCTCGACTCCGAAGCGCACTCGGTCCCCGAGGACGACTCCTGAGCCGGCCTCAGGACGGCTGCGCGCCGTCTTTCAGGTAGGCCAGCACCGCCAGCACGCGGCGATGGTCGATGTCCGACTGCGCGAGGCCGAGCTTGCCGAAGATGTTGGCGATGTGCTTCTCGACCGCGCCGACGCGTGAGCACCAGGGCCGAGGCGATGCCGGCGTTCGAGCGGCCCTCGGCCATCAGCTCGAGCACCTCCGTCTCGCGCGGGGTCAGGTCCGAGAGCGGTCCGTCGCCGCGCCGCGTGGAGACGAGCTGCGCGACGACCTCGGGGTCGAGCGCGGTCCCGCCTTCCGCGACGCGCCGCACGGCCTCGACGAAGTCGTCCACCTCCATGATCCGGTCCTTGAGCAGGTAGCCGATGCCGCCGCGGCCGTCGCCCAGCAGCTCCGCGGCGTAGGTCGGCTCGACGTACTGGGAGACCATCAGGACGGCGGTCTCCGGCGCGACGCGGCGCAGCTCGAGCGCCGCGCGCAGGCCCTCGTCGCGGAAGTCCGGCGGCAGCCTGATGTCCACGACGGCGACGTCGGGGCGCTCGGCGCGAACCTGCTCGAGCAGAGCACGGGCGTCGCCGACCGCGGCGACGACCTCGAAGCCGTTGTCGCGCAGCAGCCGCTGCAGGCCGTCGCGCAGCAGCGCGAGATCCTCGGCGATCACTACTCGCACGGCAGCTCCGCGCGGATCGTCGTGGGGCCGCCGGGCGGGCTGAGGACCCGCAGCGAGCCGTCGAGCGCCTCGACGCGGCGCCGCAGACCGCTCAGTCCGCCGCCTGAGGGGTCCGCCCCGCCGGCGCCGTCGTCGTGGACCTCGACCGAGAGGACCCCGTCGCCGCTGAGGATGCGGACGTCGACGCGGCGCGCGCCGGAGTGCTTGCCGGCGTTCGCGAGCGCCTCGGCGACGACGAAGTAGGCGGCGCTCTCGACGGGCGGCTTCGGCCGTTCCGGCACTGTCGCGGAGACCGTCACCGAGATCGGCGAGGCGGCCGCGAGCGCGCGCACGGCCGCGTCGAGCCCGCGATCCGCGAGCACCGGCGGATGGATCCCGCGCGCGAGATCGCGCAGCTCGCGCAGCGCTTCACCAGCTCCGGCCCGCGCGTCCGCGAGCAGTTCGGCCGCGGCCTCGGGTTCGCTGGCAAGCTTCTGCTCGGCCATGCCGAGGCTCATGCCGAGCGCGACGAGCCGCGCCTGGGCGCCGTCGTGGAGGTCGCGCTCGATGCGCCGCAGCTCGGCCTCCTGCACGTCGACCGCGCCGGCGCGGCTCTCCTCGAGCGTCGAGATCCGCTCCGTGAGCGCTGTGCGGTCCCCCGTCATCAGAAGCGCCGCGGCGTTCACGCCGACCGCGACCAGCCCGGCGAGCAGCGGCCACACGGGCCAGAAGTAGCCGCCGCCCGAGGCTGCCCAGACGCCGATCAGGAACAGCATCAGCACGACCCACACCCCGGCGTGTATCCCGAAGCCGCGGTCCAGGCGGCGCTCGGCCAGCCAGGCCCGGTTCTCGTTCACGAACACGACGACCGCGTGGATGCCGAGCGCCGCCGCGAGCACGAGCAGCGGCCAGACGGGCCAGAAGTAGCCGAGCGAGGTGAGCGCCCAGATCAGGATCAGCAGGGAGGCGAATCCAGCCGAGGCGACCGCGTGGATCGCCAGCGCCCGCCGGGCCCCGGGGCCGCCGGAGGCGCTCGGCTCCCGGGGCGAGCCCGATCCACCGGAAGCCGGCGCGGATCCGATCCCCAGCGTCGCGTTCGCGAGTGCCCGCGAGGGCCCCGTCGCCGCGCGCGCCAGCACCAGCGCGAGCGCCAGCGCCAAAGCCCCGACCGGCATCGCCGCGACGGCGCGCCCGAGCGAGTCGATGCGCCACACCCCGGTTTCGGTTCCGTGGTGCGCCGACCAGTACCAGAGCGGCGCGGACAGCAGCCCCAGACCCGCCGCGAGAAGCGAGATCAGCGCCACGGCCAGCGCGAAGCCGACCGTGATCCGGAGGACCAGCCAGCCCTGCGCGCGCCAGATCCAAGGCTCGGAGACGATCGCCCAGATCCGCCGCCAGAAGCCGCTTGGCTCCGGCAGCTCCGGTACCCGGGCGTCGGCGCCGAGCAGCGAGCGCGCAAGCGCCGCCTCGAGCCCGGCCGCCAGGCGCACGAGCAGCACGGTGCCGAGAGCAGCCGGGATCACCAGCGGCGTCACCGCGAAACCGAGCGTCACCGACCACCCCGTCACGAGCAGCGAGAACCACAGCGGTCCGAGCACGAGCGCCGGGAGCTGGAACGCCAGCCCGCGCGCGCTGCCGGCCAGGAACGAGGAGCCCGGGGCGCGCATCGTCAACCGGCCTCGGAGAGCGGCCGGCCGGCGGGACGCTCGGCGCGGATGTGAGGTAGCCATTGCAGCCAGCGCGGCAGGTACCAGTTCCACCTGCCGAGCAGCTTCATCGTCGCAGGAAGCAGCACGGCCCTGATCACGGTCGCGTCGATCAGCACGGCGACCGCGAGCCCCACGCCCATCTGCTTGATTTCCAGGGTGCTGAGGGTCGCGAACACGGCGAACACCGCAACCATCACCGCGGCGGCCGCGGTAACCGTGCCGGCTGTCCCGGCGATGCCACGCTCGACCGCCTCCTCGGTGCTCGCACCCCGGTCGGCGAGCTCCTTGATGCGGCTCACGACGAACACGTGGTAGTCCATCGAGAGCCCGAACAGGACGGCAAACAGGAACAGCGGGAGCCACGTGACTATCGCCCCGGCCGAATGGAAGCCGAGCAGCCCCTGCAGATGCCCGTCCTGGAAGATCCAGACGAGCACGCCGTAGGCAGCGCCGACCGAGAGCAGGTTCAGCGCGATTGCGGTCAGGGGGATCACGAGCGAGCGGAACGTCACGAGCAGCAGCAGGAACGCCAGCCCGAGCACGAAGGCGAACACGAGCGGCCAATGATGCTTGGTGACCGCCGTGAACTGCTGGGTGCCGGCCGTCTCGCCGGTCACGGCGTAGCTGGCGCCGGGCACGCGTCCGATGCTCGCCGGCAGCACGTGCTCGCGAAGCTCGCGCAGCGCAGCGAACGAGCGCCCTTCGTCGCCGTTGCCCGCCAGCGGAACTTCGACCTGGGCGAGATCGCGGTGCGGGCTGATCTGCACGTTGACCGGGCCGCGGAGCCGAGGCGAGGCGGCCGCCAGCTCTTTCAGCCGCGCCAGCGCGTTCCGCATGGCCGGTGTCTGGACGTCGGGCGCCTGCACCGCGACGACCGCCGGGCTTTGCGCGCCCGGGAACGCTTGCTGGATCTGCTCGTAGCTCTGCACGACCTTGAGCTGGCGAGGCAGATCGCCGAAGCCCATCAGCCGCGTGTGCATGCTCAGCGTCGGCAGCGCCAGCACGAGCAGCGCCGCTGTCGTGATCAGCACCGCCGCCGCCGGGTGACGGAGCGCAGGTCGCAGTGCCAGCGCCCAGGCGCGGGAGCCCTCACGGTCGCCCTTCAGCCGTGCAAGCAGGGTGCGCCGTTCGCGCAGCCGCACGAGCACATGCGGCTGGCCGATCGCGCGCAGGCCGGGAAGGCGCAGCACGCGGAGCGCGGTAGCAGCGAGCACCGCCACGATGCCCCGGTCCACACGGTCCCCGAGCTTGCCGAGAAGCGCGGGCAGCACGGTCAGCGAGCCGATCATCGTGACGGCCACGACGATCATCGCGCCGATCCCGAACGAGCTGAAGATCTTGCTCCCCGCCATCAGCATGCCCGCCATCGCGATCAGGACGGTCGTCCCCGAGATGAGGACGGCGCGACCGCTGGTGGCAGCCGCGCGGGCGAGCGCCTCGTCCGGCTCGGCAGGCCACGGCGCTCCTCGCGCTCGCGCTTGAGGTAGAACAGCGAGTAGTCGACCCCCACGGCCATTCCGATCAGCAGCATCACCGAGCTGGTCGCGCTGGACGCGTGGACCAGGTGGCTGGCGAGCGCCGCGAGCCCCAGCGAGGCGAGCACGGCCGAGAAGGCCAGCAGAACCGGGATGCCGGCGGCGACGAACGCGCCGAAGGCGAGCAGCAGGACGAGGAACGTGACGGGCAGCGTCAGCGTCTCGGCGCGCGAGAAGTCCTTGCCCGTCGTTTCGTCGAGTTCGCGCTGAGCGCTCGCGTCGCCGAACTCTGTGACGGTGACGCCCGGCGGCGCGGCGCGCTCGAGCGCGGCGACCGCGGCGAGCGCCGGCTTCACGCGCGAGGCCGCCGTTTCGGCGTCGCCGCGCATGTCGAACTGCACGATCGCTGCATGACGGTCAGCCGAGACCTGGTCGGCATGCCCCGTCAGCGGCGTGCGTACGTCGCTCGCCTGAGGGAGCGCCCGCACGGCCGCTTCCACACGGCGCAGCTCGCCGTGGAAGGCCGGATCGTCGGCGGTCAGCCGCGCGCTGCGCACGAGCACGGACTCGCCCGCGCGGCGGTGGAAGCCGGCGTCTTCGAGCGCCTGCTCGGCGCGCGCCGGTTCGCCGTTCGAGTTCTCGGTGTCGGTCAGCTTCACGATCCCTGCTGCCTGCCCGAGGATCACCGCGACAGCCACGAACGCCAGCCAGCCGAAGGTCGCGGTCTTCCAGTGTGAGGCGCTCCAGCGCGCCGCGCGCTCGGCGATGTTCCGTTGCATTCCAAGCCCCCTTCCGGGTCGGATCTGGTCTCACAGCGAGACTCCCATCCGCGCCGCGCCCCGCCAACGGGGCTCCCCGGCGTCTTGGCATGGGGCTGACCCCCGTGTCGGTTCTGCTGCACGCCCCCCGGGGCGCGCGCCGCGCTCAGCCGCTTGGCCCGAAGCGCTCGGTGCGGATCCGCTCGGCGGCGAAGCCGGCGCCCATCAGCGCGGCCGTCGCGGTCTCGACGAACCCGTTCGTGCCGCAGACGAAGGCGAGCCCGCCGGCGAAGCCGGCGGCGCGCGCGGCCACCATCGCGGCGTCGATGTGCCCGGTGTGCCCCGACCAGCCGGGCGGCGCCTGTTTGGTGTAGGTCAGCTCGGTCTCCTCGCCGAGCTCGCCGGAGTAGATGACGTCCTGCGGCGTGCGCACCGAGTACACGAGGTGCATCGGCAGCTCGGGCATCGTCAGCCGCCGGTGGCGGAGCATCGACATCAGCGGCACGACGCCGGAGCCGCCCCCGAGCAGCAGCACGGGGCTCTCGCCGCGCCAGACGAAGTAGGAGGTGAAGGGGCCGCGGACCTCGATCTGATCGCCCTCGGCGAGCACGTCGTGCAGGTAGACGGAGACCTCGCCGTCGAGCAGGCGCTCGATCGTCAGCTCGATCGCGCCCTCGAGCAGCGGCGAGGAGGCGATCGAGTAGGAGCGCTGGGCGCTGTAGCCGTCGGGGGCGGTGAGCCGCACTTCGTAGTGCTGGCCGGGCAGATGCGCCATCCACATCGGCAGGGCGATCCTGATCGTCTTCACCGTCGGCGTCTCCACGCGGATCTGCGTGACGGTGCCGAGCTGCCAGTGACCGGGCGCCTTCTGGGCGACCGGGGTCAGTCGCTCCAGTAGCGCTGCTCCTTCCACGGGTCCCCCCTGATGTGGTAGCCGTTGGACTCCCAGAAGCCGGGCTCCTCGTGGTCCATCACGCGCAGGCCCGCGACCCACTTGGCGCTCTTCCAGAAGTAGAGATGGGGCACGAGCAGCCGCGCCGGCCCGCCGTGCTCGGCGGCGAGCGGCTCGCCCTCCCACTCGGTGACGACCCAGGCCCGGCGGCCCGTCAGGTCCGTCAGCGCGAGGTTGGTCGTGTAGCCGCCGTAGCTGTGGACCATCGCGTAGTCGCCCTGCGTGGCGACCCCGTCGAGCAGCGTGTCGAGCGAGACACCGCCGAAGCTCGTACCGAGTTTCGACCACTTGGTGACGCAGTGGATGTCGCAGGGGACGGTCTCGAACGGGAGCTGGTGGAACTGCTCCCAGCTCCACTCGCGCTCGCCCACGATCATGCCGTCGATGCGGAAGCTCCAGTCCTGCGTGGCGACGTGCGGGGTGGGGCCGGCGGTGAGCACCGGAAACCCGGGCTCGGCGTACTGCCCGGGCGGGAGCCGCGCCGCCTCCTCCGCGGAGCCGCGGCGACGCCCGGTGAAACCACGTGAGACGAACCCGCTGATGCCCGCACGCTAGCCGAGCGCGGCGGCGTGCGCATCTCTTTTTTTCTTTTTGTCTGGATGATGATCCGGGCACGGGAGCCGCGCACGCCAGATAGAGTCGCGCCGGCGGACGCGAGCATGGACCTGGGCCTCGGCGACAAGACTGCGCTGGTTGCGGCGGCGAGCCGCGGGCTCGGGCTGGCCTCGGCGCTCGCGCTGGCGCGCGAGGGAGCGAACGTGACCGTCTGCGCGCGCGGCGAGTCCGGCCTGGAGGCGGCCGCCGAGCGGATCCGCGCGGAGACCGGGGCGCAGGTGCTGGCGGTCGCCGCCGACCTCAACGAGCGCGAGGAGATCGAGCGCGTCGTGGCCGCGACGGTCGAGCGCTTCGGCGGCCTGGAGGTGCTCGTCAACAACTCGGGCGGCCCGGCGTACGGCCAGTTCTCCGAGCTCGACGACGAGGACTGGCGCCAGGGCTTCGAGGTCGTGACGCTGAACTTCGTGCGCTTCGCGCGCGCCGCGCTGCCGCACATGCGCGACCGCGGCTGGGGGCGCATCGTCGGGATCCAGTCGATGTCGGTCAAGCAGCCCGTCGCCGGGCTCGACCTCTCGAACGGGATCCGCCCCGGGATCGCGGGCCTGGCGAAGGCGATGATGCCGGACCTGGCCGGGGACGGGATCACGATCAACCTGGTGCTGCCGGGCATGTTCGCGACCGCGCGCCTGCACCCGGGGCTCGCGAGCTCCGACGAGCGCGAGCGCGAGCAGGCGCTGGCCGACCTGCGCCCGATGGGCGAGAGAGTCCCCCTCGGGCGGCTCGGCGAGCCCGGCGAGCTGGGCGCGCTGGTCGCGTTCCTGGCCTCCGAGCAGGCCTCCTACATCACCGGCGCCGTGTTCCAGGTCGACGGTGGCCTGATCGCCTCGAGCCTCTGAGGAGACCCTGCCCGCGAGCGCGTGCGCGGCTGGCTATCGTGGCGGGAAGTCCTGCCCATCGAGCCTCGGGGGTCCCTCGCGCGGAGGTCAGACGATGAGCCAGAGCATCGACAACGAGCGTTGCCCGGCGGCCAGGGTGGCCGCCGGCGCGACGTAGGCATGGCGGCAAGGGGTCGCGACAGCGAGGTGCCGGGGCTGGTCGCGTGGACGCGGCGCGTCGTCGCGCACCGCCGCGCCGTGCTCGTCGTGTGGGCGATCCTGTTCGTGCTCGGCGGATGGGCGACGAGCAACCTCGGCAGCCTGCTGACGAACCGGTTCAGCGTCCCCGGCTCCGAGGCCGAACGCGGCCTCGAAATCCTGCACTCGCGCCTTCACCAGCGCGGCGACGGCGGCTTCACGCTCGTCGCCCGGCCGGCCGCAGGGGGCTCCGCCGCGACGCTGGCGCCCGCCGCCGAGGCCGCCGCCGTGCGCGCGGCGCGGCACATCCCCGGCGGCCGTGCGGGGCCCGTGCGCGACGCCGGCCACGGCGTCGTCTACGTCGAGATCACCGTGCCGCTGGAAGCGGCCGACGCGAAAAACTACACGGAGCGCATGCGCGCGGCGATCGGTCCCGTGCCGGGGGTGCGCACGTACCTGACGGGCTTCCCGGCGCTGAGCCACGACGTCCAGCCGCTCTACAGCGAAGACCTGTCCAAGGGCGAGGCGATCGCGATCCCGATCGCGATCGTCGTGCTGCTGTTCATGTTCGGCACGCTCGCCGCCGTCGCGGTGCCGTTCATCTTCGCCTTCGCGACCCTCCCCACCACGCTCGGGCTCGTCTGGGTGATCGCCCACCTCGGGAACATGGCCGAATACGTGACGAACATCGTCACGCTGATCGGCCTCGCGATCGCGATCGACTACTCGATGCTCGTCGTGTTCCGCTACCGCGAGGAGCTCGACGGCGGCTCCGAGCCGGCCGAGGCGCTCGAGACGACGATGGCCACGGCCGGCCGCGCGACCCTGTTCTCGGGGCTGACGGTCGCGATCGGACTCGCGCTGCTGCTGCTGATGCCGCTGCCGTTCATGCGCTCGATGGGCGCCGGCGCGGTGCTGATCCCGCTCGTCTCGATCGCCGCCTCGGCGACGCTGCTGCCGGCGCTGCTCTCCCTGATGGGCTCGCGCATCAACCGCTTCCGGGTCGTTCCGCGGCGCGTGCTGGAGCGGCGCGCGAGCGGCGCGCCGGGAGCCTGGTCGCGGCTCGCGCGCTCGATCATGCGCCATCCGGTGATCTACTTCGCGGTGTCCCTCGCGGTGCTGCTCGCGCTGGCCGCGCCCGCGCTCGGGCTGCATCTGACGAGCGGCGACAACCGCAACGCGCCGCACGGGACCGAGGCGACCGACGGCCTCCACCTGCTGGAGTCGACGGTCGGGCCCGGCGAGCTGGCCCCGCACCAGGTCGTGGTCGAAACGGGCTCGCGCGGCGGCGCGCTCGCGCCCGCCACCGTCGCGGCCGAGCGGCGGCTGATCGCCGCGCTTCGCGCCGACCCGCACGTCGAGGCCTCGACGATCCAGGCGCCGTCGCTCGGAACCCCGGCGGCGGCGATCAGGGCCGGGCTGACCGAAGGCGAACTGCGCACGTTCCAGATCCGCGCGGCGGGCCACACCGACGCCGGCACGAAAGAGGCGCAGGCGCTGGTCCGCACGATCCGCGACCGCTACATCCCCGCCGCCGGCTTCCCGCGCTCGGACATCGTCGCGCTGACGGGCGCGCCCGCCTTCGGAGTGGACTTCAAGAACAAGGCCTACAGCGCGTTCCCGTGGCTCGTCCTCGCGGTGCTCGTGATCACCTACCTCGTGCTGCTGCGCGCTTTCCGCTCGGTCGTGCTGCCGCTGAAGGCGGTGCTGATGAACCTGCTCTCGGTGAGCGCCGCGTACGGGGTGCTCGTGCTCGTCTTCCAGAACGGCGCCGGGCACTGGCTCGGCTTCGCCCATTTCCCGCAGGTCGAAGCCTGGATCCCGATCTTCCTGTTCGCGACGATCTTCGGCATCTCGATGGACTACGAGGTCTTCCTGCTCTCGCGCGTGCGGGAGGAGTGGGATCGCCACCACGACAACGAGCGCGCGGTCGCCTACGGCCTGGAGCACACCGGCCGCATCATCACCGCCGCGGCGGTGATCATGATCGCCGCGTTCTCGGGCTTCATGACGGGCCGCTTCGTGGGCCTGCAGCAGTTCGGCCTGGGGCTCGCGGCGGCGATCTTCCTCGACGCCACGGTGGTGCGGGCGATCCTCGTGCCGGCCACGATGAAGCTGCTCGGCAACTGGAACTGGTACCTGCCGGAACCCGTCCGGCGGGCGATGCGCCTGGCCCCGCCGGTCGCACCCGCGACGAGCAGCCGCTGACGCCGCCACACTGTCGGGAGTGCGCCTCACGCCCTCGAGAGCCGTCGTCGCGGCCTGCCTGTGCGCGGCGCTCCTCGCGAGCGGCTGCGGCGCGGGCGCCTCCGCGCTGCGGTCGTCCACGACTGCGAAGAGCGCGCCGGATCCGGCGCCCGCGAAGCCGAAGCTGAGCGCCACGGTCCGCAGGAAACGCGCGCTGGTGGCCCACGTCGATGCGGTGTCCGACCGCGTGCTCGCCGAAGGCAAGGTCCGCATCGCGCAGGGCGCGCCGTCGGACGCCGAGGTCCGCAAGGAGCTCGAAGCCGCCCGCAAGCACGGGGCGAAGCTGCCCGCCGGCGAATCGGTCGCCGCGTTCGAAGCCGCCGCCGCGCAGACGAGCGAACCGGCGCCCGACGCCGTGACGCCGCTCGCGCCGTGGAACCCGCGCGACAAGCCGATCGCGGCGTGGATCGTCCCGGTGCTCGAATGGGCCGCCGAACACGGCTGGAACGGCACGGTCACGAGCGGCTACCGCACCTACTTCGAACAGGCGCAGCTCAACGCCGCAGGCCTCTTCTCGGCGCCCGCGGGCCTCAGCAACCACGAGTCCACGGTCTACCCGGGGGGCGCGGTCGACGTGACCCAGCCCGGGCAGCTGATCCAGGTGCTCGCGCGGCTACAACGGCCCCCGCAAGCTGATCGGCGGCGTGCTCGGCGCCGTCGATCCCGAGCACTTCTCGGCCACCGGCGACTAGGCCGGCACGGAGCGCTCGGCCTGGCCCCTCCGGGCCAACACTGGAACAATCGCGGCATGCGAGCGGTCGGCTGCACGCGCGGGGAGCTGGAGGTCGTCGAGGTGGCAGAGCAGCCGCTCGAGCGCGGGCAGGTGCGCCTGCGCGTCCTGCGCTGCGGGATCTGCGGCTCTGACCTCCACGCGCGCCACGGCTGCGACGACTGGGCCGCGCTCGCGGCGAAGCTCGGCTACGACCGCTTCATGCGCTCGGGCGAGCGCGTCGTGTTCGGCCACGAGTTCTCAGGCGTCGTCGCCGAGCACGGGCCCGGTTGCAAGCGCTCGATCCCGGAGGGGACGCCGGTCGTCGCGCTGCCGCTGCTGCGCGGCAGCGCGGGCGTGGACACGATCGGGCTCTCGGCGCACGCGCCCGGCGCCTACGCGGAGCAGGTTGTCGTCCACGAGCCGCTGACGATGGCGGTGCCGAACGGGCTCTCCCCCGACGTCGCGGCGCTGACCGAGCCGATGGCCGTCGCCCTGCACGCGGTCCGGCGCGCCGAGGTCAAGAAGCGCAGCGTCGCGATCGTGATCGGCTGCGGGCCGGTCGGGCTGGCGGTGATCCTGCTGCTGAAGGCGCGCGGCGTGCGCACGGTCGTGGCCAGCGACTTCTCGCCGGGCCGGCGCGCGCTGGCCCGCGCATGCGGCGCCGACGTGGTCGTGGATCCGGGCGAGGCCTCGCCGTACGGGGGACCCGCCGGCGAAGGCCACATCCAGGACATGCCGGCGGCGATGGAGCTGCTCGTCGGCACGCGCGAGAAGCTCGGGCGGCTGCCGTTCGGGTGGTGGCACGCCTGGCGCCTGGCGGAGACGCTCGGCGCCAAGCCGAAGCATCCCGTGATCTTCGAGTGCGTGGGGATCCCCGGGGTGATCGAGTCGATCGTGCAGGACGCGCCCCTGCTCTCGCGCGTCGTCGTGGTCGGCGTGTGCGTCGGCGCGGACCAGTTCACGCCCGCGATGGCGATCAACAAGGAGATCGACCTGCGCTTCGTGCTCGGCTACACGCCGCTGGAGTTCCGCGACACCCTGATGATGCTCGCCGAGGGCGAGGTGGACCCGCGCCCGATGATGACCGGCACCGTCGGCCTCGAGGGCGTCGCCGCCGCGTTCGAGGCGCTCGGCGACCCCGAGCGCCACGCCAAGATCCTGATCGACCCCCAGAGCCCGGCGAGCGCCCCGGCCTAGCCGGGGGCACCGCCGCCGGAGGCGGTGGTCGGCACCTGCTGGGTGATGCAGTGCACGTTGCCGCCCCCGAGCAGGATCTCGCGCGCCGGCACGCCCACGATCTCGCGCTCGGGGAAGCAGGCCGCGAGCACCTCCGCCGCGCGCTCGTCGAAGCGCTCGTCGAGCAGCGGGAAGACGATCCGCGAGCTCGCGGGATAGAAGTTCACGTATGAGGCCGCGAGCCGGTCGCCGGCCCGCCGCGGGTGCGTGCCCGGGCGCGGCGTGACCCCGGCCGCCTCCCCCGCCTCGATGTGCAGCGGCCCGGGCACGTGGACGGTCAGCACCTCGAGCTCGCGCCCGGCGGCGTCGCGTGCCGAGAGCAGGCGCCGCCGCGCGTCCTCCCCCACCTCGTGCATCGGGTCCGCGGGGTCCTCGCTGACGCTCAGCAGCACCGTTCCGGGCCGCACGAAGCAGGCGAGGTTGTCGACGTGGCCGTCGGTCTCGTCGAACGGCACGCCGCGCCCGAGCCAGATCACCTTCGTGGCGCCGAGGTAGTCGCACAGCGCCCGCTCTATCTCCTCGCGCGAGAGCGAGGGGTTGCGGTTGCTGTTCAGCAGGCACTCTTCGGTGCTCAGCACCGTGCCCTCGCCGTCGACGTGGATCGAGCCGCCCTCCAGCACGAGCGGCGCGCGGTAGCGCGCGGCGCCTTCGACCTCGAGGACCTTCGCCGCGGCGCGTTCGTCGCGCGCCCAGTCGGCGTAGAGCCCTCCCCAGGCGTTGAAGCGCCAGTCCACGCCGCGCAGCTCCTTGGAGTCCCCGCCCACCCGGGTCAGGAAGGTCGGCCCGATGTCGCGCATCCAGGCGTCGTCGGTGGAGAGCTCGACCACCCGCACCGCCGCCGGCAGCATCTCGCGGGCGCGCTCGAACTGCTCGTCGGCGGCGGCGACCGTGACGGGCTCGCAGGCGGCGATCGCCTCCGCGACCGCGGCGAAGGCGCGCTGCGCCGGCTCGGCTCCGTGGCGCCAGTTGTCGGGGCGCTGCGGCCATGCCATCCAGCAGCCCGCGTGGGCGCCGAACTCGGCCGGCATGTGCCAGCCGTCGGCCGCCGGCGTCGAGGTCAGGGTCGCGCCCATCGCCAGAGCCTAGTCGCGCGGCAGGAACGCGAGCCGCGCCCGATCTGTCCTAAGGTGCGCGTGTGGCGCGCATCGGGATGCTCACAGGAGGCGGCGACTGTCCCGGGCTCAACGCCGTGATCCGCG
The DNA here is from genome assembly GCA_963779065.1 of uncultured Solirubrobacteraceae bacterium. Taxonomy (GTDB): domain Bacteria; phylum Actinomycetota; class Thermoleophilia; order Solirubrobacterales; family Solirubrobacteraceae; genus Palsa-744. The sequence continues at coordinate 3,214,367 of CAVZWQ010000003.1, read as the reverse complement.
GCGCCGTGCGCGCCGGGCTGGCCGAAGGCCACACCTTCGTCGGCTACCGCTACGGCTGGGCGGGAGTGCTGGGCGACGACGCGATCGAGCTCACCCTGGACAGCACGATCGGCATCCTGCCGCGCGGCGGCACGATCCTCGGCACCTCTCGCACGAACCCGTTCGCCGACGGCGCGGACGGCGTCGGGGCGATCCGGGCGGGAATCGAGAAGCGCGGCGTCGACGCCCTGATCCCGATCGGCGGGGACGACACGCTCGGCGTCGCCGTCGCGCTCCACGAAGCGGGCGTGCCGGTCGTGGGCGTGCCCAAGACGATCGACAACGACCTCGGCGGCACGGACTTCACGTTCGGCTTCCAGACGGCGGTCCAGATCGTCACCGACGCGATCGACCGCCTGCACACGACCGCCGAGTCCCACGACCGCGTGATGGTGGTCGAGGTGATGGGCCGCCACGCGGGGTGGATCGCCACGCACGCCGGCATCGCCGGCGGCGCGGACGCGATCCTGGTCCCCGAGCGCCCGTTCGACATCGAGGCGGTGTGCGCGCAGTTGCAGCGCCGCCACGGCCGCGGCCGCAAGTTCTCGATCGTGGTCGTGGCGGAGGGCGCCACGCCGCTCGAGGGCACGCTCGAGAACGGCGAGGGCCTCGTGACCCGGGGTGCCGCGACCGACGCGTTCGGCCACGAGCGGCTCGGCGGAATCGGGGTCGTGCTCGAGCACGAGATCGAGAACCGCACCGGCTACGAGGCGCGGGTGACGATCCTCGGCCACGTCCAGCGCGGCGGCACCCCGGTCGCGTTCGACCGCGTGCTCGCGACGCGTTTCGGCGTCGCCGCGGTGCGCGCGGTCGCGGCGGAGCATTTCGGCGCGATGGTCGCCCTGCGCGGCACGAAGGTGGTCGAGCTGCCGATCGCGGAGTCGCTTGCCGAGCCGAAGCTGCTGGACCCGGAGCTCTACGAGACGGCCGAGATCTTCTTCGGCTGACCGGGAGGAGATGCCGATGCCGCCCGACCCCGACCGCCGCGAGAAGACCAGGGTCCTGATCGCCGGCGGCGGCGTGGCGGCGCTGGAGACCGTGCTGGCGCTCCGCGAGCTCGCCGCCGAGCGCGCCGCCGTGACGCTGCTGGCGCCGAACGAGGACGTCCTCTACCGGCCGATGACGGTGCGCGAGCCGTTCGCCTACGCCCCCGCCGGACGCTACGAGCTGGCGCCGATCGCGCGCGACCTCGGCGCCGAGCTCGTCGCAGACAGGCTCGACAGCGTCGATCGCGAGTCGCGCTCGGTTCGCACCGAGGGCGGCCTGGAGCTGCCCTACGACGCGCTCGTACTGGCGCTCGGCGCACAGCCGCGGGCGCGCTACGCGCACGCGCTCACGATCGACGATCGCCACATGGACGAGACGCTGCACGGGCTCGTCCAGGACATCGAGGGCGGCTACCTCGACAGCCTCGCGGTCCTCATCCCGGAGCGCATGGCCTGGCAGCTGCCGGCCTACGAGATCGCGCTGATGATGGCCGGGCGCGCCTTCGACATGGAGGCGCGCCTCGCGATCACGATCGTCACCGCCGAGCCCGCGCCGCTGGCCCTGTTCGGGGAGACGGTCTCGGCGCGCGTCGCCGAGGTGCTGGACCGCGCGGGAGTCGAGGTGCTCACCTCGGCGACCGCCGAGACCCTCGAGGGCGGCGAGGTCGTCGTGGAAACGGCGTCTGCGGCCCACCCGCCCCGCCGGCTCGCGCCCAAGCGCACGATCGCGCTGCCCGAGCTGTACGGCCCCGCGGTCCGCGGGCTGCCCTCGGCCGAGCACGGCTTCCTGCCCGTCGACGACCACAGCCGGGTGCGCGACGCCGGGCCGGTGTTCGCCGCCGGCGACGCGACCGACTTCCCCGTCAAGCACGGCGGGCTCAGCACGCAGCAGGCGGACGCGGCCGCCGAATCGATCGCCGCGCTCGCGGGCGCGCCGGTCGAGCCCCAGCCGCTTCCGTCCGGTGGTCCACGCGATGCTGCTCACCGACGGCCGGCCCCTGTACCTGACCGCCGAGCTCGAAGGCGAACGCGCGCTCAGCTCGGAGGTCAGCGATGCGCCGACGTGGAGCCCGCCGACGAAGATCGCGGCGCGGTTCCTCGGCCCGTACCTCGAGGCGCTCGACCGCGAGGGTGCTCCCGGCTGACGCGCTGCTGGACCAGCAGGGCGAAGGTCGGACAGGCGCGCGCGGCGCGCTCCGCGTGCGCGGCGAGCTCCTCCGGGCACCGGCCGCCCGTCGACGATCGGGTAGCCCCACTCGTCGAGCGCGATCATCTCGGGCAGGAGCTCGGCGCACATCCCGTGCGCCTCGCACGCGATCGGGTTCACGCGCAGGTGCCGGTTCACAGCGCAGCCCTCGCCATCGCCATGTCGGCACGCGGACGCTGGCGCGGCAGCGGCAGCGCCGGCGACAGGGCGCAAGCGTCGCACGGACCCTGCGACGCCGTGGTCGGCGAACTCGGCGGCGAACACGTCCAGCGCGCTTCGCGACGAAGCGCAGCGTGCCGTCCGGGTGCCGGCAGGCGCCGCGCCCGCGGATCACGGCGGCGAGCCCCTGCTGCTCGGCTGCGCCGTCGCCGGCCGCGGCGCCGCCGGCCCAGGCCCGCAGCCCGCGCGCGACGGCGGCGAGGCCGTGCTCGCATGGGCCGCACTGGCTGGCGCTCGCGCGCGCCAGCCACTCGGCGACCCGGGTGGTTTCCGCGACCGGGCATGAGCGTTCGCCGAGAAGCACCACGACGCCGGCGCCCGTCGAGGCGCCGTGCGCCCCGAGCCCGACGTCGTCGAGCGTCAGGGCCGACACGTGGGCCCGCGTCGATCCACGTGCCGGCGTAGCCGCCGACGAGGATCGCCCGCAGAGGTTCTTCCAGCCCGCCCGCGGCGTCGATCAGCGACGACAGCGGCGCGCCGTGCTCGATCTCGTAGACGCCCGGGCCGGGCACCGGCCCGCTCAGCGTCACGAGCGCCGAGCCCGGGTGCTCGGGCGTGCCCAGTTCGCGGAACCAGTCGCCGCCGTGGCGCGCGATCAGCGCGACGTGCGCGAACGTCTCTGCGTTGCTGAGCAGCGTCGGGCGCCCGCCGACGCCCTGCTCGAAGATCATCGGCGGCGTGAAAGTCGGCTTCGCGGGCCCGCCGTTGAGGTAGTGGACGAGTGCGGACTCCTGCCCGCCGACGTAGCCGTCGGGCACCGCGACGACGCGCACGCTCACGCGCTCACGCAGCCCGCGCCGTTCGGCGCTCGCCCGCAGCGCGGCGTCCACCGTCTCGACGGCGCCGCTCGGAGACGCACAGCACGACCTCGCCGGCGGAGACCGCGCGCGCCGCGAGCACCGCTCCGTCGAGCACGAGGTGCGGGACGGATCCGATCAGCGTGCGGTCCTTCAGGCTGGCCGGCTCGCCCTCGACCGCGTTGACGACCACTGTGCGCCCGCCGGAGCGGCCCCTGGCGCCGATCACGGCGTGCATCTTCAGCGCTGTCGGGAAGCCCGCCCCGCCGCGGCCGCGCAGCCCGGAACGTTCGACCGCGTCGATCAGCTCACCGGCCTGCCCACGCCGCGCCGGGGCGAGCTCGGGCGGGTGGCCGTGCACTTCGAGGTGCGCCGCGAGGTCGAGCGAGCCCAGCTCCCCGACGCCCGCGAGCACGCGGGGCAGGGTCCCTCTCTGGACGGCCACGCTCATCGGTGGGCCTGCCTGCGACTTCGGGAGCAGCGAGCTCGGCGTGCCGGAGCGCCGCGCCCATTCGGAGCCGAGCGGCCCGGCCGGCAGCCAGACCGCGAGGAACACCGCGAACGCGCCCGTCCCCGCGAGCGCCGCGCCGCGCACGCGCGGCGAGATCTGCCGGCTCGCCCCGATCCGCACGAGCACGGCGGCGAGGACGGCCAGCACGCAGACCGCGCTCAGCAGCTGCAGCCACCCGTTGTTGACGTCGCTGCCCGTTCCGAAGCCGTGCACGAGCGCGACCGGCCACGCGGCGTAGGAGAGCCAGTGCACGGCGCGCCAGGCGCGATAGCCGACCCGCTTGCGGGCGAGGCTCGTGACGATCACCGCCAGCAGGAGGTCGAACGAGACCGCGCCGAGTCCCAGCCAGAACGGGCGGTAGGAGCTGGCGAACGGGATCACGCTCGCGGTCAGGGAGATCGGGGCGAAGCTGTCGAGCACCGAGGTGAGGATGTGCAGCACGAGGAACACGAGCGTCAGCAGCGCGAGGTTGCGGTGCAGTTCGTCCACGACGAAGCGCGGCCATCTCGCGCTCGCGGTGCGGCGCAGGTCGACCACGCCGAGCGCGACCGTCGCGCTCAGCAGCAGCAGCGCGACCGCCCCGGTGGAGCGGGTCAGGTACCAGTAGGTGGTGGTGGCTCGCGATCGGCGTCATGCCCACACCTCGGCCATCGCCACCCCGCGCTCGCCGCCGATCGGCCAGTCGCCGACCTTCACGACGCGCCCTTCGACCCCGACCAGCCGCGCGGGCAGCCCGAGCGCGCGCAGCCAGCCCGGCGCCTGCGTGCCGCGCAGCAGCGCGCCCGTGCTCGCGATGTTCGCGTCGACGCAGTCGGCCGCGGCGACGCTGACGGTGCGCCAGGGCGTCTGCGCCGGGCGCCCCGTGTGCGGGTCGATGATGTGGTGCATGGACTCGCCCCCGCGGCGCCAGCGGCGGGCGGTCGTGCTCGAGGTGGCCAGGCCGCCGTCCGAGATCGCCAGGCGCTGCCCGGGCGCGTCGGGACCGTCGCGGTGGTCGTCGGTGACGTGGACCTTCCAGCCGCCCGCGGGCGCCGCACCGGCGGTCGCGATGTCGCCACCCAGCGCCGACGAGCACGCCGCATCCGAGCCGGCTGTGCACCGCCGCGGCGCAGCGGTCGGCAGCGAGCGCTTTGGCGGTCGCGCCGAGGTCGAGCTTCGTCCCCGCGGGGATCCGCGCGTGCCCGCCCGCGCGATCGATCGAGATCTGGCGCCAGCCGCCGCGGCGGCGGGCGATCAGCTGTGGCGGCGCGGCGACGTCCGTCTCGGGAAGCGCGCGCAGCAGCTCCCAGTCGCGGTCGTAGCCCGCCTGCTCGAGCGAGAGGCCGATCGTCGGATCGAGTGCCCCGTCGGTCAGCCGCGCCCCGCGCAGCGCGAGCTCCAGCGCGTCGAGCAGCAGCGGCCCGACCTCCACCGGGCGCCCCGCGCGCGCGTTGAGGATCGACAGCTCTGAGTCCTCCCGGAAGCGGCTGCACGCCTCGTCGAAGCGCGCGAGCTCGCGGACCGTGATCGCGACCGCGTCGTCGAGCGCCTCGGGCTCCTCGACGCGGAGCACCGCGGTGCTGCCGAGCGCCGGCCAGCTGGCGGCGGCGCTCACGGTTCCCTCCACGCGCTCGCGCGGTCGCCGGCGGCGCGCGCGCCGGCCGCGCACGCACCCGGGCGAGGGCGGCGAGCCCGAAGCCGGCCAGCACGACGAGCAGCACGAGGACCGCGATCGCGAGCCCCGGCGTGAGAAGCAGGCAGAGCAGCCCGAGCGCCGCGCCGATCCCGAGGTCGGCCAGCAGCAGCCGGCGCCGGCGGACGCGCTGGGTCTCGAGCCGGCGGCGGCGCACCGCGGCGCTCCGGTCGAGGTCGCCGAGCGGCAGCTCGGCGGTGTCGATCGGCGCCGGACGGCTCACGCCGGAAGCCTCCGGAAGATCGAGCGCGGCAGCATCCGCAGCGCCGCCATCACCCAGCGCAGCCCGGACGGCGCCCAGACCGTGCGCGAGTGGCGCCGCAGCCCGCGGCTCGTCTGGCGCGCCACGACGGCGGCGGTGGTCGCGAGCGGCGGCTCGGGCAGGCCGGCGGTCATGCGCGTGCGCACGAAGCCCGGCCGCACCAGCATCACCCGGACGCCCTCGGTCCGCAGCTCGTCGTCGAGGGCGCGGGCGAGCGCGTCGAGGCCCGCCTTCGAGGCGCAGTAGACCGCGTTCGAGGCACGCGGCAGCTCGGCGGCGACCGAGGACAGCACGACGATCGTGCCGCGGCCCTGCGCCCGCATCAGGCGCGCCGTCTCCATCAGCAGCGAGCCGGCCCCGACGGTGTTGACGCGCAGCACGTCCACCGCGGCCGGGATGTCGTCCGGCAGGCCGCCGCGGTCGCCGAGCACGCCGACCGCGAGGACGGCGACGTCCACCTCGCCGAGCATCTCGAAAGCCCGTTCGAGCGCGCCGCGGTGCCCGGCGGTGTCGAGCGCGTCCAGCGGCACGGTCTCCACGCGCGCGGCGCCCGCCGCCCGCAGCTCGACCGCCGCCGCGTCGAGCGCGCCCGCGTCGCGCCCGGCGAGAACGGCGTCGCTGATGCCCTCGCGCGCCAGTTCGCTGGAGATCGCGGCCGCGATCTCCGAGCTGCCGCCGATCACGAGCACGCGGTCGGTCCGCTCTGGGCTCATTCGCTCAACTCCAGCCGCCTGGCCATGTCCGAGCGCAGCGTCCCCGCGGGGTCCACCCGCTCCCGCACGGCGCGGAAGCGGTCCAGCTGCGGGTAGGTCTCGCGCAGCATCTCCGCGCCCATGCGGGCGTCCTTGGCGAGGTAGACGCGTCCCCCGGCGCCGACGATCAGCCGGTCCGCCGCGTCGAGCACGTGGCGGACCCCGCGTGCGCGCGCCGGGATGTCGACGGCCAGCGTCCAGCCCTCGATCGGGAAGGAGAGCAGGCCGCCGCTCGGGGCGCCGAAGCGCTTCAGCGTCGCGAGGAACATCGGCACGCGGCGCGCCCGCAGCATCTCCAGCGTGCAGCGGATCACCCACTCCTCCCCGCGCGGCACGGCGAACTGGTACTGCAGCAGCCCCTGCCGGCCGTAGAGGCGGTTCCAGTCCCCGACCCGGTCGAGCGGGAACAGCTGCTCGACGGGCCCGAGCGCGCGGTCGCGCTCGCGGCGGGGGCTGTGGTGCCAGAGCGCGGCGTTGAAGGTCCGCACGGCCACCCCGCGCAGCAGGCCGCCGGGCGCTCCCTGCGGTACCCGCAGGGACGGTGCACCCGCGATCCCCAGCGAGCCGGCGCCGGCGGACACCTCGCTCTCGCGCGAGCGCGTCACCACGGCCCGCGCGAAACGCCCGCCGCCGGCCAGCAGGTCGAGCCACGCGATCGAGTGCGTGTGCCCGGCCTCGTCCATGAGCGCCATCGCGTCCTCGATCGAGTCGGCGCGGTCGATGTCGGCGATCGCGAACGGCTCGCGCAGCGGCACGACCTTGAGCGTGGCCGCCGTGATCGCGCCCGTGAGCCCCATGCCGCCGGTCGTCGCGGCGAACAGCTCGGCGTCGCTCTCACGCGAGACCTCCTGCGCGCCCGCGCCCGGCGTGACCAGCTCGAAGGAGACGAGCTGTCTCGCGATGCTCCCGGCGACGGGATGGTTCTTGCCGTGAACGTCGGCCGCGATCGCGCCGCCGACCGTCAGGTGACGGGTACCGGGGACGACCGGCAGCGTCAGGCCGTGGCTCGCGAGCTCTTCGAGCAGCGCGACGAAGGTGGTGCCGGCGCCGGCGCGGACCTCGCCGCGCTCGGCGTCGATCGCGCCCACCCACGCCATCGCCGTCATGTCGAGCACCGCGCCGCCCTCGTTCTGGGCCGGGTCGCCGTAGCTGCGGCCCGCCCCGCGCGGGATCGCGCCGCCGCGTCGGCGCCGTTCCCAGCAGCTCCGCCAGCTCGGCGGCGCCGGCGGGACGCATGACGCGCGCACGCGTCGGCGCGCTGCGCCCCCAGCCGCTGACGAGCACCCCGGCGCCTGCGTCGGCGCCGCGCTCGGGCCGGCTCACCGGCGGGAGGTCCCGCTGCGCGCGGCTGCCGGTCTCAACCGACGACATAGACCCCGGCCACGAACAGCGCCGCCCAAGCGGCGCCCACGATCAGCAGGAAGCGGTCGCCGAGCACGAGTTCGTCGGGCGTTTCGGACGCGCCGCGGTCGATCAGCAGCGCGTAGCGCAACAGCCACAGCACGAACGGGATCACGGTCAGCTCGTACCACGACAGGCGCGCCTGGTGCGAGCGCTGGAACGCCCACAGGCAGTAGGCGGTGGTCGTGACCGTCGCGGCGAGGCCGACGACGAAGAACAGGTAGCGCTCGCTGTACTCCTGCAGCGAGGCGCGCTTGGTGACGCTGCCCGACGAGGCTCCGCGCAGCTCGGCGTAGCGCTTGCCGGCGACGAGGAACAGCGCGCCGAAGGAGGTCACCGCGAGGAACCATCTGGAGACCGCGACGTCGGTCGCGACGGCGCCGGCGAGCGCGCGCAGGATGAACCCCGAGGCGACGGCCGCGATGTCGGCGACCGCGATCTGGCGCCACCAGAGCGTGTAGCTGCCGGTCAGCAGCAGATACCCGAGACCGACGGCGGCGAGCCACGGCCGCACCGCGAATGCCAGCGCGAGCCCGCCGGCCGCGAGCAGGATCGCCGTCGTCGACAGCGAGGGTCGTGGAGACTTCGCCCGCGGCGATCGGGCGGTTGCGGCGCCGCTCGTGCAGGCGATCCTCCGCCCGGTCGTGCAGGTCGTTGAGCAGGTAGGTCGAGCTCGACAGGGCGCAGAACGCGACGAACGTCGCGATCAGCCGCTCGGGGACCTCGGCCCAGACGAGCGCCCCGGCGGCGGCCGGCGCAGACACCACGAGCACGTTCTTCACCCATTGGCGCGGCCTGCAGGCGCGGACGATCGCCGGCAGCGGCCGCGCGCGAACGCGGGCGCCGAGCGGGATCGCGGGCGCCGTTTGCGGCGGGGCGGCTGGCTCCGAGGGCGTCGGCACGACACCGGACATGCCACTACGTCTAGATGAGCTGGGGGTCATGAACCGGTGAAAATGCTCTTACGCAGCGATTTTCCCGCCGTGGGCGACCTCCGCGTCTGCCAGCATCGCAGCATGAGTTCCTCGGCCGCCTCGCTGCCGTCGACGCGCGAGTACGCCCTGCGCCGGCGCGGCGGCGACCCCGCCCGCGCCCCGTCGAGACGGGTGCGCAGGATAATGCTCGCCGCGTCGCTCGTCGTGCTCCTGCCGGCCGCGATCTCCTACCTGTCCGCGATGACCCAGGCATCGAACTCGAGCGTAGGGATCCGCTCGGTCGAGTGGCTGCGCGACCACGGCGCCGCCGGGATCGTCTCGAAGGTCGAGTCGATCTACTACTCGCTGAACGCCCCCGCGAAGGGCGGGCCGGGGCTGCACGCGCTCCCGCACTCGGGGCTGAACGGGGCGAGCGAACGCGGCGGGGCCGGGGCGATCGTCGACCGCCCCGCGCAGATCTCGCTGCCGTCGAGCCACCCGCTCCCGGGCGAGGGCGTGTGGAGCCCGACCTACACGGGCGAGAGCCGGACCGACCCCTCGCTGCTCGTCACGACGTTCCGCAGCGACCCCACCGAATACCCGCGGCTGATCGCCGGCGTCGCGTGGATCAACACCTCGCGCACCGACATCGCGCTGTTCGCGGGCCGCCAGGAGCCCGCCGTGGAAATGCCCCAGCGCGGACCCATGGAGGTCCCGGCCGGCCTGCGCACGCGGTTGATCGCGACCTTCAACAGCGGCTTCAAGCTCTCCGACTCCCACGGCGGCTGGGCCCGCGCCGGGCACACCTACGCGCCGCTGCAGAACGGGCAGGCGACGTTCGTCCGCTACACCGGCGGCCGCTACGACGTGATCGCCTGGCACGGCGGTCCGAGCGCCGGCCCCGGCGTCGTCTTCGCGCGGCAGAACCTGCCGCTGCTCGTCGAAGGGGGCCACGACAGCCCGCGGCTCGCCAACGCCTCGGAATGGGGTGCCACCCTCGGCAACGCCGTTCGGGTGTGGCGCTCGGGGATCGGCGTCGACGCCCACGGCAACCTGCTCTACGCGGCGGCGAACGACCAGACCGCGGGAAGCCTCGCCCACATCCTCGAGCGCGCGGGGGCGGTGCGCGCGATGGAGCTCGACATCAACTCCTACTGGATCAGCTTCAACACCTACGCCGCCCCGGGCGCCCTGCAGCCGGGCAAGCTGCTCGCCGAAACCGAACGGCCGGCGACGCGCTACCTCGAACCGGACGACCGCGACTTCTTCGCCGTCTTCAGGCGCTGAGGGGGCGCGCGGCTCGCGAGCCGCGCATGGTCGGAGCGGGCGAGCCCTCCGCCGCTCTCCGCGCGCGCTGAGGCGGCCCGGCAGCTCAGGAGCCTCCCGAGACCGAACCGGACGGGCCGGCAGGCGCCCTGGCATCCCCACGCTCGGCCACCCGTCGCTTCGGAGCCGGTGGCCGCGTCAGACGCGGCGCCCCATCGCCGCAAGCGATGATCGTGCGTCGCTCTGTGATCGCCGTCCTGCTCGCGGTGCGTGCCTGCTGGCCGCCTGGGACGCGAGCGCCGCGCCTGCTCGGCGAGCGACACCCGCAGAGCCCTCGACTCGGCGGCTGGACCCCGCCGAAGCGCTTCGCCGTCTTCAGAGGCTGAGCGGGGCCAGCGGGACGCTGGAGGCCGCGCGGTCGACCGGACGACGGCTTCGCCGTCGTCCGCGCGGCTCAGGCCAACTGCTCAGGAGCCGCCCGAGACGACCGGTTCGGACGGTTCTTCGGGTGCCGGTTCCGGCGCGGATTCGTGCGTTTCCGCGGGCGCCGGTTCCTGAGCCGGCGCGCTCGATTCCGGCGCGCTCGATTCCGGCGCGCTCGATTCGGGCGCGCTCGATTCCGGGGCGCGTTCTTGTTCGCTTGGAGCGGGCGCTTCCGTGCTCTGCGTTTCGGCCGGTTTCGGCGCCTGTTCGGGCGCCTTCAGCGGCTGGGTGGAGGTGTGCGCCGATTTCGAGTGCGTCTGCGAGCGGGCGGAGGCGTTCGAGGCGTGGCCGGAGAACGCGCTCGCGGCGAGGTCGACGAACAGCCCGGTCAGAACCGCGCTGCCGGCGATCAGCCAGCGGTTCGTGCGGCGCAGCCTGCGCAGCGCGGCGTCGCGAGTGCGGCTGTCGTGGGGGATCGTGTTGCGGCGGATCGGCTTCATGCGAAGGCTCCCACGCTAGCGACGAGCGGCCTGTTCCACCCAGGGGGCGAAGTCGGGGATCAGGACGAGCGCCAGGACGAGCCCGGCGGCCAGCGAGACGACCAGGGCGAGCGCGCGGCCCGCGCTGCCGGGCAGCCGGGGCGCGAGCGTCCAGTCTCCGATCCCGGGGCCCCGCGGCTGCGGGACGCCGGCCCGCCGGGTCGACGCCGGCGGCGGCGAACACCTCGAGCCGCGTCTCGCGCGGCGCGATGAGCCCGCGCGCGATCTCCGGGAGATGGCCCAGCACGTGCAGCCCGGCGAGCACGAGCCAGATGATGAAGCTGACCTTGTGGATCGGCATCAGCGCGTCGCGCGAGGACGGTCCGGCCAGCAGCAGCGCGACGCCGCTCGCGAAGATCGCGAGCGTGTCGATGACGAGCAGCGGCGCCATCACGCGCAGCGCGGCGGGAGGCGGCCCCTTCAGGCGGTAGGCGGGCGCGCCGGTGTAGTAGCGCGTGAAGCGGTAGCCGGTGCTGGCGATCTTCAGCGCGAGCGGGCCGATCAGGAGCAGCCCGAGGAAGAGGTGCAGCCACGTCAGCTGGCCGATGCGCACGATCGTGATCCCGAGCACCCCGAGCAGCACGAACAGGACCGCGCCCGCCTGCACGGTGAGACGCTCGTTGCCGTCGGTGGCTCCACCCAGCGGGGACGCCGGCGCCCGCGATGCCCGGCGGGCTCCGACGATCTCGGCGGGGCTTTCGGTTTGGCTCGCGCTCATATCGCCCGGTCGAGTGTCGGCACGTCCCATAAGCAATCGATAACCGGGAAGTGAGAACCATCCAATGAGAGACCTCTTGGAAACGGTCGACCCGTGAAAGGCCCGCCGCGGGGCCTATGCTGATGCGATGGCGACCAGCGGGGAGCAAGCGGGCACGGTGTCCGCCGAGGCGCTCGCGGGTCCGGCCGCCGGCGCGCAGGTGCTGCTGATCGAGGACGAACCGGGCATCGTCGATTTCGTGCGCCGCGGCCTCGAGGGCCACGGGTTCCGCGTGAGGGCCGAGACCGACGGCATCGCCGGCGAGCGCACGCGCGCTCGAGGAGAGCGTCGACGTGGTGGTGCTCGACCTGATGCTCCCGGGGCGAAGCGGCCTCGAGGTGCTGGCGACGCTGCACTCGGCCAAGCCCGAGCTGCCCGTGATCGTGCTGACCGCGCGCGGGGAGGTCGAGGACCGCGTGGAGGGCCTCGACCGCGGCGCGGTCGACTACCTCGTCAAGCCGTTCTCGCTGGCCGAGCTCGCGGCGCGGATCCGGGCGCAGCTGCGCTCGGCCTCGCTCGGCGCCGCGACGCGACTCGAGGCGGAGGACGTCGAGCTGGACCTGCTGAGCCGCAAGGTGCGCCGCCAGGGCAAACCGATCGCCCTGTCGACGACCGAGTTCGAGCTCCTCGCCCACCTGATGCGCAACAGCGGCCGCGTCGTTGGACGGGAGGAGATCCTGAGCACCGTGTGGGGCTACCAGCACGACCCCGCGACGAACATCGTCGACGTGTACATCGGCTACCTGCGCCGCAAGCTGCGCCTGCCCGACAGCCCCGCGCCGATTCAGACGGTGCGCTCTGTCGGCTACCGCTTCGGCCGTGCGAGCTCTTAGGCGCGCACGGCCGCTCAGCCTGCGCTGGCGGCTTGCCGGCTGGGTCGCTCTTGTCGTGATCGTCTCCTCGGCGGTCACGTTCGTCGCCGTCTACCGCGGCACGGGCACCCAGCTGCGCAACCAGATCGACAGCGAGATCTCCGGCGACGCCGACGAGCTGAGCCACGCGCTCGCCTCCTCGCACCCGGGCTCGGCGAAAGACCTGCGCGAAGCCGCCGCGGGCTACATCCGCGCCCAGCCGTTCCGGGCGAGCTCGACGCTGCTCTACGTCACGATCCCGGGCGCCGGCATCGTCACCAACCGCCCCGAGCTGTTCGGCTCGACCAAACCCGACAACGGCGAGACGGCCTCCCAGCAGGCCCGCGAGAACCTGCTCTCGGCGAAGCTGCTCGCGCCGGGCAGCGGCTACACGACGCTGCCGATGCCCGATGTCGGCAACCTGCGCCTGCTGCGCCGCACGGTGCGCCTGCAGCACGGAGGAGGGCCCGGTGCGGGCGGCGATCGGGGTCGGCACCCCGCTCGCCACCGTCTCGCACGCGCAGAAGGGCGTCGCGCGCGCGTTCATCCTCGCGGGCGCGCTGGCGCTGGTCGGCGGCGCTGCTCGCCGCGCTCCTGATCGGCACCCGCATCTCCAACCCGCTGCGCCGGATGGCGAGCGTCGCCGCGCAGGTCGACGCGGGCGACCTGCACCCACGCATCCACGGCGGCGAGAAGGGGTCCCGCGAGGTGAAGGTGCTCGCCGAAGCGTTCAACCACATGCTCGACAGGCTCGCCGTCGCGTTCGCGGGCCAGCGCGCGTTCGTCGCCGACGCCTCGCACGAGCTGCGCACGCCGCTGACGGTGATCCAGGGCCAGCTCGAGGTGCTGGCCGCCCAGGCGCATCCCTCGCCCGAGGAGGTGCGCAGGGTCGAGCAGCTCGTCTCCGCCGAGGTCTCGCGGATCTCGCGCCTGGTGGACGACCTGCTGGTGCTCGCGCGCAGCGAGCAGACCGAGTTCCTCCGCGTCGAGCAGGTGCCGCTGGAGAGCTTCGTCTCAGAGCTGTGGGACGGGTTCGCCGTGCTCGAGGCCGAAAGGCGCTTCGAACTGGGGCCCGTTCCCGACGGCAGGCTGCGCGCCGACCCCGACCGGCTCGCCCAGGCGCTGCGCAACCTGGTGCGCAACGCGATCGAGCACACCGAAGAAGGCGCGGGGCGCGTGCTGCTGCACGTCGAGCGCGCGGGCCCGGGCCGGGTCCGCTTCGTTGTTCAGGACGACGGGCCGGGGATCCCCGCCGACCAGCGCGAAGCGGTCTTCGAGCGCTTCCACCGCACCGACGCCGCCCGCGATCGCGCCTCCGGCGGCACCGGCCTCGGGCTCGCGATCGTGAAGGCGATCGCCGAGGCCCACGGCGGAACCGTGCGCGCGGCGGGCGCCGCGACAGGCGGCGCGCGCATCGAGCTCGAGCTGCCGGGCTTCACGCCCGCGCCCGGCTCGGGCCGCCCGCGGCGCGTGCCGCCGCCGGCGGGCACGGTCGCGGCCTGAGCCGCCTTCGAGTTCGCCGCGCGGTCGCCCGGGCACGCTCACCCGGGCGACCTCCCGGCTCCGGTCAGGCCGCGCCGGGTGCGGCCTGCGCGTATTTCAGCGACCCCGGTGTGGTCAGGTCCTCCCCGGTCTCCAGGAGCGTCTTCAGCCCCGAGAGGATCTGCGGCCAGCCGCCGTAGATCTCGCCGTTGGCCCCCTCGCGGAGCTGGTCGTGGACCACCAGCAGCCGGCACGAGTCGCCGACGGGTTCGATCTCCCAGGTCACCCGCGAGGTCCCCTCCGCCCGCACCTCGTCGCTCCACAGCGCGTTGAAGCTCTGCACGAGACGGTGGGGCTCCTCGACCTCGAGGTTCTCCCCCTCGAGGATCGTGGTCCCGGATTCGCGGTGGACGCCCTTGTACTCCGAGCCCGGCGCCCACTCCGACTCCGCGCCGACGCCGAACGTGTAGCGGCTGCGCAGCTCGGGGTCGGTGATCGCCTCCCACAGCCGCTCGGGGGTGGTCTTGATGTAGATCTCGAAAACCTTCTCCATGGTCTGCTCCTCGATCGTTCGCTTCAGCCCCGTCAGCGTCGCCGCCCAGGGCTCGGTGTAACGGCTCACCCAGCGGTCGTGGATGAGCCGGATCGGGACGGCGTTCAGGAAGTGGAGCTTCTCGCGGCCGCGCCGTTTGGTCACGACGAGCCCGGCGTCCTCCAGCACCCGCAGGTGCTTCATCACCCCGAAGCGGCTCATCGGCACGCGCGCCTCGAGCGCGCTCAGCGTCTGGCCGTCCTCGCGGTGCAGCTCGTCGAGCAACCCGCGGCGGGTCGGGTCGGCGAGCGCCTTGAACACCTCGTCCATCACGGCGCGGACTATATGTGACCTTTTGGTCACTTGTCAAGGGCCACTAGTCTCAGCGCGATGCTGCTCTACGACTCGGCCGTTTCCGGCAACTGCTACAAGGTCCGGCTTCTCCTCACGATGCAGGGCATCGACTTCGAGCGCCGGGAGGTGGACGTGGTCGAGCGCTCCGGGCGCATGGAGCTGCTCGGCGCGCTGAACCCGGCGCTGCGGGTGCCGACGCTCGTGCTCGACGACGGCGAGCCGCTCGCGGAGTCGAACGCGATCCTCTGCTACCTGGCCGACGGCACGCCGCTGATGCCGGACGAGCGCCTGGAGCGCGCCCGCGTCCTGCAGTGGCTGTTCTTCGAGCAGTACAGCCACGAGCCCTACATCGCCGTTGTCCGCTTCTGGGTCTGCTTCGCGGCCGCGCCCCCGGGGCGACGCGAGATCGAAGAGCGCCGCCGCGGCGGCTACGCGGCGCTGGACGCGATGGAGCGCCACCTCGCCGAGCGCTCCTTCCTGGTCGCCGAGCGCTTCACGATCGCCGACATCGCGCTCTACGCCTACACCCACGTCGCCCACGAGGCGGGTTTCGAGATGGACCGCTACGAGGCGATCGGCGGCTGGCTCGGGCGCGTCGCCGCGCAGCCCGGGCACATACCGATCACCGCCTGACTCAGCCGCCGTCCGCGAAGCCCCCGGAAGGCCTCGGTGAGCCGGGCGTCGCGCCGGCGCTCCGGCGAAGGCTCGGCGGCGCGCTCCTCCCGCGCCAGCGCCCGCCCCTGCTCGCTCTGTGTCCCGGTCACACCCCGCCTCCTGCCCGGCGCCGAACGGCACGACTCGTGTTTGACCTCCGCGCGGGGGGGTACCACGCCCCCAGCGGCACGAACGTGCCGCGGCGTAGGAGGGCATGAGAACCGTGGTGCGAACACATCGAGCGGTACATACCGGCCCCGAGCCGGCAGTGGCGTCGATGCCGTGCTCGCCCGAGCCCCCTCGCGGGGCGCGCCCCGTTCGCTTCACCCCCTCCAGGAGCGTCGGGGAGGCGCCGGTTCCGGCGCCACCTGAGCCAGTACCAGCACCGCCGACGCCGCGCCCGGACCCAAGCCCCCCGGTTCCTGGCCCGGACATACCTCCTACGCCCGCACCGGACCCCGCCCCGGCGCCGACCATCGGCGCCGGGGCGGGCGGCGTGCTCTGAGCTCGCCCGGAGCGGCGGACGGCCGCCAGCGGGCTGCTGGCCGAACCCGCGCCGTGGAGCGCGTCGCCTAGCCCTTTTTCGCGTCGACGGCGCGCTGCAGCTGGCTCTTGTTCATGCGCGAGCGGCCTTCGACGCCCAGCGTCTTCGCCTCGTTGTAGAGCTGTTCGCGCGTGCGCCCGCGCGGCCCTGCCCGGCCCGAGCGTTTGCCGCCGCGGCTGCTCGCCGAGCTCCCGCGTGTCGAGCTGCGCGAGCTTGCTTTCGATTCGCCGCTGCGCGCGCGTTCCTTGTTGACGGTGCGGGCGGCGATCTCCTCGGCCCGTTTGGTCGAGCGGCCCTGTGCTTGCTCTGACTCCTTGATGTGCTCGTACTGTTTGCCTCGCCTGCTTCCTTTCTTCACGCCACGCGGCGGCATCTCAGGCTCCTTTCACTCGCTCCGCCTTGGCAGGGCATTACCCGCAGGAGCGGGCTCCTCTCACGGTGTGGAGAGGATCGGCGCGAGCTCGTCGCGAACCGCGCGCAGCGGGGCGGTGTCGCGCCGCGCCCGGGAGAGCAGCAACGCGCCCTCGATCGCCGAGAGCGCGAGCATCGCGCGGCGCTCGGCCACCGCGGCCTCGACGCCGTCGCGAAGCAGCGCCTGCTCCAGCTCGGCGAGCCACGCCGCGAAGATGGCGGCGGCGGTCGCCCTCAGCGGCTCGGAGCCGGCCGCGGTCTCGAGCGCGACGGTCGCGATCGGGCAGCCGTCCCGGTAGCCGGAGTCCTCGAGGCCGGCGGCGAGCGCGTCGATGAGCGCCGCGATCGCCGGGCCCGTGCCGCCGGGCGCCGCCATGGTCGCGGCGATCGCCCGCCGCAGCGCCTCGCCCGAGCGCTCCATCGCCGCGACGGCCAGCTCCTGCTTGCCGCCGGGGAAATGGAAGTAGAGCGAGCCGCGGGGAGCCCCGCTTCGCTCGACGATCTCGCTCAGGCCCGTGCCGGCGTAACCCTGACGGCGCAGCAGCACACCTGTTGCGGAGAGGAACGCCTTCCTGGAGGCCCGGCCGTTGCTGCGGCTCGACGCCTGCTCGCCCATCGGCTTATTATACCGATCGATATATCAGCGAAGGAAGCGAGGCAGTCGTGCAGCAGCTCGTCTACACCTCCCCCCGGCAGCTCGAGTGGCGCGAGGCGCCGCCGCCCGCGCTGGAGTCCGAGCGCTCGGCGATCGTGCGGCCGCTCGCGGTCGCGACGTGCGACCTCGACGCGATGATCGTGCAGGGGGGCTCCCCGTTCCCGCCGCCCTTCCCGCTCGGCCACGAGTGCGTGGCCGAGGTCATCGACGCCGGCGCGCTCGCCGGCGAGGCGACGCCGCCGGGGACCGTCGTGAGCGTGCCGTTCCAGATCTCATGCGGCGAGTGCCCGAGCTGTCTGCGCGGGCGCTCGGCGAACTGCAGCGCCGTGCCGTTCATGGCGACCTACGGTTTCGGGCCGGCCGTCGAGCGCTGGGGCGGGTTCCTCGCCGACGCCGTCCACGTCCCGTTCGCCGACCACATGCTCGTGCCCCTGCCGGGTGGGGTCTCCCCCGCGGACGCCGCGAGCGCGTCGGACAACATCGCCGACGCGTGGCGGGCGGTCGGCCCGCCGCTGGAGCGGGAGCCCGGCGCCGAGGTGCTGGTCGTGGGCGGCCTCGGCCCGGGTTCGATCGGGCTCTACGCCGCTGGGATCGCTGTCGCGCTCGGCGCCGAGCGCGTGCTCTACGTCGACACCGACGCCCGCCGCCGTGCCGTCGCCGAGTCGCTCGGCGCGCAGACCAGCGGCGAGATCGCCAAGCGGCTGGGGCCGTTCCCGGTCACGGTCGATGCCTGCGGCCGAGGAGGCGGGGCTCGCCCTGGCGCTGCGCTCGACGGCGCCGGACGGCATCTGCACGAGCTGCGCGATCTACTTCGCAGAGCAGCCGTCGCTGCCGATGCTCGAGATGTACACGAAGGGCATCACGCTCGTGACGGGCCGCGCGAACGCGCGCGAGGCGATGCCGCACGTGCTCGGCCTGGCTGCCTCCGGCGCCCTGCGCCCCGAGCTGGTCACGAGCCGGGTCGTGGCGTGGCAGGACGCGCCGCAGGCGCTCGTCGAGGACGGCTGGACGAAGCTCGTCTTCGAGCGCTAGCGGCCGGCGGCCGGGCGCGCCTGCCACGCGTCGACCATCGCGACCCGCTGCATGATCGTCGGGTGATCGGCGAACAGCACGTAGGACCAGGCGGGCGGGTCGGGGTCCGCGTGGCTGGTGCGCGCGAGCTTCACGAACAGCGAGCGCGCGGCCGAGGGATCGGCGGTCGCGCGCAGGGCCGACCAGTCGGCCTCGGCCTCCTCGCGCCGCGAGACCATGTTCATGAGCGGTCCCGACGCGAGCTGCAGCGCGAAGAACACGAGCAGGGCGAGCGGCACGGCCTCGGGCCGGCCGAGCCCTCCGCGACGGGCCGTGGCCAGTGCGACCAGCGCGCTCGCCGGAAGCAGGAACAGCAGCAGCCACCCGACACGCTTGAGCAGGTGACCGTGCGCGATGTGGCCGAGCTCGTGGGCGACCACAACGCGCACTTCGCGGCGATCGAAGCGCCCGTCGAGCAGCGTGTCCCACAGGATCAGGCGCCGCGTCGGCCCGAGCCCGACCGCCTCGGCGTTCGGCGCCGTCGTGAAGCGCTCCACCCGCTGGACTTCGGCGCGCGTGCCGGGGACGCCCTCGAGCCGTGCGAGCGCGGCGACTTCTTCGGAGCGTGCGCGTTCGTGCAGGGGTTCGGTTCTCGCCACCAGGTACGGGCTCACGAACACCGAGAGCAGCGACAGCGCAGCGAACGCCGGCGCCGCCAAGACCCACCACCAGTGTTTCGTCAGCCGCGCGAGGCCCATCACGATCAGCAGCCCGAGCGAGACGAAGAGGAAGGTCCCGCCGAGCGCGAGGAAGCTCGCGAGGACGCTGCTCACGTACCCCTCGTGCGAGACGCCGTGCCGCCGTTCCCACCAGACGATCACGAGCCGGAACGGCACCTCGACCAGCCACACCAGCGCCAGCCCGAGCATCCCGAGGAGCATCCCGGTCCCGATCGGCCCGGCCGCGGACTCGCGCATCAGGACATGGCCGCGGCGCGCGTAGAGGATGAGCACCGCGAGCGCCGCGAGCGAGGCCAGGAGCGCGACGACGGCGAGCAGCAGCTCGTAGGAGCGGCTGCTCGACAGGTAGCCCGCGCCGAACAGCGAACGAGCCGGGACCTGCGGGAGCTTCAGGCCCGAGGGAACCGAGGAGTGCCATAGCGCGTGGGCGGCGAGGAACCATGCGGCGCCCGCGAAGACGAGCGCCAGCGCGACTACGGCGCGGCGCCGTCCGCCCGAGGCCGGCGCGGCCGGGTTGGGGGCGGCGCGCTCAGCCAACGTCCGGCGCGGCCGGGGGATCGCCTGACGCGGGCGGACCGCCGCCGGGGGGCACGTCATCCTGCCGGGCGCCGGCGTGCGCGGCCTCGGGCCGGGCCTCGCCGCCGGGCGGAGCCGGCTGCTCGCCGGCCCGCGGCGCGTCGCCCTGAAGCGGTCCGGTGTAGGGGTAGGCGTCAGTGAGCAGCAGCAGGTAGCCCACTGTCGCCGCGTGGTAGCGCAACGCGAGCGCCCCCACCGTGCGCAGCCCCCGCGGCAGCCGCCCCCGGACGAGAGCGGTGAACCACGACAGGACGCCGACGAGGAACAGGAGCGAGGAGAAGCCGCCCGCGATGAAGAGCGCAGGGATCGCGAGCACGATCCGGAAGCCGCTCTTCCAGCGGCTCTGCCGCGCCGGCGGCGCGATCTGCGTTTCGAGCGGCGGGTATGCGCCGCGCGCGCCGGCGAAGCCGGGGAACGGGTTCGCGACCACGTGCAGGAAGGCGTAGACGCTGATCTCGTAGCGCACGTAACGCGACAGGAAGCGGTGAAGGGAATCGAGCGGGGTCCCTTTGATCAGGGTGACGAACCAGTTGGCGATCGCGACGAAGAACGCGAGCACGCTCCACAGGAACAGCCAAAGGAGGTGCGGGAACGCGAGCGGGAGCCTGAACGCGACGGTCAGGCGGCTGCGGCGAAGGTCGTCGTCGGAGCGCAGCCTGACCGGGTCCTCGCGCGCGGGCACCTCGGGCAGGAGCGCGAGCGGGTCGCTGTCGGGATAGCGGTCGTGCAGGACGAGCAGGTAGGACCAGACCTGGGCGCCGTAGCCGACCGACCAGGCGCCTGTGTCGCGCAGCCCGCGCGGCATCCGCCCCTTCGCGACGCTCGCGAACCAGCCCGCAACCGAGATGACGCCCCCGAGGCCGTTGGCCCAGAACCTGGATGATTCCTGCCGCGCGTAGCCCGTCGACAGGCCGCCGCCCAGCGCCTGGGCGAGCAGGAACGCCGGGATCGCGAGCACGACCCGGAACAGCACTGTGAGGCGGTTCTGGGGCGCCGGCGGCGCGATCACCAGGTCGACCGGGTACCCGTCGGGACCGTCGAAGGACGGGTACGGGTTCGCGGCGATCCGCAGATAGGCGTAGAGCTGCGTCGCGTATTTCACGTACGCCGACAGAAACCGGTGCAGCAACGCCGGCGAGCGCCCGAGCAGCAGCGCCCCCACCCAGTTGGCGACGGCCGCCCAGAGGGCGACGATCGTCCACAGCCCGAGCCAGATGTAGTGCGGGATCGCGAGCAGGGCGCGGAACCCCACCGTCAAGCGGCTGCGCTCGAGGTCGTCGGTGACGACGAGGCGGACGGGATGTTCGGCCACGGTCTCCCCCCTTACCCGTTCGCGGCACAGCAGGCGCGCCGCCGGACGCCTCGCGCTGCGCTAGCCCGGCTCGGCCTCTCTGATCGCGCCCGCGAGGCGCGCCCGCCCGTCATGCAGAACAGGTTCGCCATGCGAGACCAGCAACCTCTCCACCGGCAGCTCGAGCAGGGGACGCATCTGGTGCGCGAGCCCGGCGCGATCGACGCGCACGTCGTCGAGCCAGCTCTCCGGGCACAGGCGCACCCCGCCCGCGCCGTCGCCGAGCAGACGGTCGCCGAAGACGAGCGCGTGGACCGGCTCGAGCCAGTAGACGGTCTCCCCCGCGCCGCGCAGCGGCTTCGGCACGACCCCCGGCGGGACGGCGTTCCACGCCCGCGAGGAGCGGCCGGCGTAGCGCTCGGCGAGCAGCTCGCGGTCGCGGCGGTGATCGCTGATCGTGGTGAGCACGCTCACCACGCGCGGGCCGATCTGCGCGTCGAGCCACGCGAGGAGCCGCTCGCGCTCCGCGCCCTCGGACGGCAGCAGAGGGTCGATCAGCACCACCGTGTCCTGCAGGTCGCAGAGCACCGAGCCGACCAGCGGCCCCCAGTCGTCGGGGCTGTCCGCTCGGGCGGCGGGTTGCCACTCGGGGTGCGGCGCGCTCCAGCGGAACAGGCCCTCGGCCAACTCGGTTGCCGGCGCTCCCGCCATCGCCGGCGGCTCAGGAGCCGCGGCCCGCGAGCGCGACCACGGTCGCGCCGCGGCCGTCGCTGCCGCGTATCACGTAGGTCCCGCGCGCGGGTCCCGCGGCCGTGGGCGCGAACACGATCCTCACGTGCACCGAGGAGCCGGGGTCGAGCGTGATGCCCTCGGGCAGCGCGACCGGGGCCGTGAACGGTTCCAGCGGCGCGATCGCCCGCGTGATCGTCAGCGGGACGGTGCCGCGGTTCGTGACGGTCAGGATCTGCGATCGATAGTGCCCGGCGGGGATCGTCCCGAATTCGAGGCGCCGCGCGCTGACTGCCAGCAGAGCGTGGCCGGTCGCCGCGCTGCCGAGCACCGGCACGGCGATCGAGCCGCGGTCGGTCGTGATCTTCAGCCGCGAGACGTAGCTGCCCGCGCGCGCGGGGTCGAAGAGCAGCGAGGCCGTGATCGCCTCGCGCGGCGCGAGCACGGTGCCGGCCGCTGGCAGGCCGGCGATGCGGAACGGGCCGGCCGGCAGCGACAGCGCCGTGACCCGCTCGGCGCCGCGCCAGGAGTTCGCGAACGTGATGCTGAGCTTCTTGCCCCCCGCCCCGGTCTGGACCGCGCCGAAGTCGAGCGAGCCCGACGAGAGCAGCAGGCCCGGCGCGGATCCGTAGCCGGTGAACGCGACCGAGCGCGTACCGCTGGAGGTGGGGATGTCGATGCTCGCCACGACCGGCCCGGCGTGGGCGGGCCGGAACGTGACCCGCAGAGGGAGCGTGGCGCCGGCGGCGAGCGCGGCGCCGAGCGGCGGCTGCGCGACCGTGATCACGCCTCGGGCGAGCGAGCCGGTGCCCGACGGCGGGATCTTGGGCGGCCCGGCGGTCGTGCCGGCGCCGCCTGCGCCGCGGGTCGCGCCCGTCCTCCCGCCCGCGCCGACGGGGCTCGGGGTCGCTTCGACGCCTTCCACGCGTGACCGGACCGGTCACCGTGACGTTGCGCGTTGCGGAAACCGGCAGCGTGAGCGTCCGGCTTTCGCCGACTTCGGTCGAGCCCGCGTCGACGGCGCCGGCCAGGATCGGTGCGGCGGCGGAGGAGCCGAAGGCGATCAGCTGGCCGTTGCGCGTGCCGACGTAGACCCGCCCTTCGTAGGCGGTCGGGACCGAGAACTTCGAGGATTTCCCGATCTTGCCCGACCACAGGAGCTGGAGGGTGCCGCCGGAGGGGATCGCCTGGTAGGCGCGCAGCTGCGAGCCGCCGCCGCTCGGGCCGTTGGCGTACACGACCCACACCACTGCGCTGCCCGCGGCCGTCCCGTTGCTCGTCACGAGCGGCGAGCCGGAGCTGTAGCCGAAGGATTCGGCGCTGGTGCCCGCGGAGCTCAGCTGTGGCAGGCCTTCGCCGTCAAGCCCGTAGCTGAGCGCGCGCAGGAAGCCGCCGCCCGCGCTCTCGAGCACGTAGACCCAGCCGCCCTGGCCGCCGTACGCCGCCGGGTGCCCCCACACGCCGTCGAACGGGCCGAGCGCCTGCAGCACGGCGTCGCCGCCTCCCGGGCCCTGGCGGTAGCCGCCCATGTTGTCGGCGTCGAGGAGGAACACGCGCCCGTCCTTGCCGTCCTCGACGACGAGGTGCGGGTGAGCCTTGGTTCCGAACGATTCCGTCGGCAGCGCGATCGGGCCGCCCGAGCCGAGGTCCTCGTCGTTCTGGTCGAGCGTGGGCGCATCGGAGGGCGCGAAGAACTGGCTCGGCGCGAGCTGCCCTCCCGCGCCGACCGTGAGCCCGATGACCGACTCCGACAGCGTCGCCGGCGGGGCACCCGAGGCGGCGGGCGAAGGCGAGACGCCATTGCCGCTCGCGAGCACGATCCGCCCCGGGATGTCGGAGACCAGCCCGCTGCCGCTCTGCCAGATCCCGGCCTCGGAGTTTTCGTCGGTCCCGACCCCGGACTCGTCGCTCCACATGCTCGTCTGCGCCCCGGTGGCAGCGTTGTACCCGGCGACGATGCCGCGGTAGGGAGCGATGTCGCAGTTGGACGCGAACGCGAGGTACACGACCCCGTTCAGCAGCAGCAGCCCCGGCCGCTGCATGGAGAAGTTTTCG
The DNA here is from genome assembly GCA_963779065.1 of uncultured Solirubrobacteraceae bacterium. GTDB lineage: Bacteria > Actinomycetota > Thermoleophilia > Solirubrobacterales > Solirubrobacteraceae > Palsa-744. The sequence continues at coordinate 3,190,737 of CAVZWQ010000003.1, read as the reverse complement.
TTGAACGGGACGCCGGGCGTGTTGTAGGGCGTCCCTGAGATCTGGACGGGGAACCCCGCACGTTCTTCGCCGGTTGCGGCGGACAGCGCCTGCAGGTACCAGTGCGAGCCGCCGATGCCCCTGCCGGTCTGCAGGCGCGTCGTCATGTAGATCGTGCCGGTCGAGGGGTCGATGACCGGAGTCGAGGTCGACCCGAGGTCGGGCTTCAGGTCCGAGCAGCCGATCGTGCCGGCTTTGAACGGCTTGCCGAAGGCCCGTTTCCAGAGCACCGACCCGCTCGCCGGATCGAGCGCGTAGGCGTTCGCCTGCTCGGTCGTGACGATGACCCTGCCTTCGTAGACGAGCGGCTGCGCGTAGATCGCGCCTTCCAGCTTGGTCGCGAACAACTTGCCGAAGCTCGCCGACTGGATCGCGGCGGGCGCCAGCGCGGGCTCGGCGGCGTCCCAGCCGTCGCGGAGGTTGTTGTAGCCGGCCGTGGTGACGTTCGCGGCCGCCAGCGCGCCCGCCGGCAACGCCACGAGGAGAGCCGCCGCGCAGGCCGCAACCAGCGCGAGGAACGTCGCGTTCCTGCTCGCCCCCTTCATGTGACGCCCCCTTCTTTCGCCGGCGACAGCGGGAGTCTAGGGTCGCCCCCGGCGGTACGTGTGTCCGGCGGGCGCATGCATCCCGCCCGGACGGGGAAACAACAACCCGCATGACCCCGAACGGCGCTCGACGCGCGCTTTTCCATGCGTGCGCGGCCCTGTTGGCGGGCTGCGCCGTGACGCTCACCGCCGGCTGCGGCGGCGCCGGCACGGCGCGCCTGGATTCCACCGACGCCGGCGCTCTCGCAAGCATGCTCTCCGCCGTCGAACGCAGCGCTTCGCACGGCGACCGCGCCGCCGCGCTCCACGGCCTCGCCTCGCTACGGGCGCGCCTGCGCCGCGCGGCCGCCGCCGGAACGCTGCCCGCGGCCGACGCGCAGACGCTCCTGCACGAGGTCGAACAGGCGCGCGCCGCGGCCGTCACGGAACTGCCGGCGCGCGCGTCTTCCAGCTCCGCGTCCGCGACGACCGGGACCCCCGCCCCCGCCCCGCCCGCGCCGTCAGCGGCTCCCCCGGCCGGCGCTCCCACGGGCCCGGCGGCCCCCGCGACTCTCCCGGAAGCGAGTCCACCCCGAGCGCGCGGACACGGCCGCCACGGCGAGGGCCGCCCGGGCCCCGGAGAAGATCCCCGGGGAGGGCCTCGTGGCGACTGATCGCTTGACGCTCCCCGCGGCGTTCGCCCCGGCGATCGTCCTGGCGGATCGCTATCGGCTCGAACGACCGCTGGGCGTCGGCGGGATGGCGTCGGTGTGGCTCGCGCGCGACACCGTGCTCGACCGGCAGGTCGCGGCGAAGGTGATCGCCGACACGCTCGCCCGCGAGCCGAGCTCGCTGCAGCGGTTCGAGCGCGAGGCGCGGGCGATCGCGGCGCTCAGCCACCCGAACGTGGTCCGCGTCTTCGACCTGGGCAGCGACGCGGGCCGTCCGTTCATCGTCATGCAGTACCTCCCGGGGGGCAATCTCGCCGAGCGTCTCGCCGCCGACGCCGCAGCTGCCCGAGCACCCGCCGGGGAGCCGCCGCCCGAAGGCGCGCCGCCTCGACGGCCGGCGCGTCGCCGTCGAACTGCTGCGGGGCGCGGACACATCCACGGCGCCGGCCTCCTGCACCGCGACATCAAGCCGTCCAACATCCTCCTCGGTGCCGACGGCGGCGTCGTCCTGGCCGATTTCGGAGTCGCGTGGCTGCCGGACGCAACGCAGCTCACGGCAACCGGCGACGTGCTCGGCACCGCCCGCTACATGGCGCCGGAGCTGCTCTCCGGGACGCCGGCGAGCGCCGCCAGCGACCTCTACGCATGCGGCCGCGTGATCGCCGCCGTGGAGCGGGCCCTCGGACCCGACCCGGGCCTGGTCGCGCTCGCCGATGAGCTGACCGCAGCCGAGCCGGCCGCCGGCCGCGCTCAGCGAAGGCCGCGCTGCGGCTCCTGGCCGAGCACGACCCGCCGCCGCAGCGGGTCGCCAGCGCGCCGAGCCCCCGGCCCAGCCGAGACCGGCTCGGACACGACAGTCGCTCGCGGCTCCGCGGCGCGCTCCGGCGGCAGCGCAGGCCGAGACGAGGCCGGCACCGGCTCGCGGCGCCACCGGGACCGACCGCCGTACGGGCGCGCGTCCCCTCGAGCCGCCGGGCACGCCGGGCGCAGGGCGGCGGCGCCAGCGCGGCCCGAGCCGCCCGGAATCCGCGCGCGCAGCGGCGCGGCGTTGTTCCGCGTACCGCCGCAGCGCGCTCTCGGGAGAGCCTCGCGCGGGCCGCGACCGCCGCGCGCCTCGCCGGACGCCAGTTGCGCCGCGCCGCCCCGAAGCTCTCGCGAGCCTCCGTGACGGTCCTCGTGGGGATCGCCGCGATGGTGGCCGTCGTGCTCGTGCTCGCGGCCGGCGAAGGCAACTCCCCCGTCGCCGGCACGCCTGCCCGCCCCCGCGCCGCGCCACGCGCCCCTGCAGGTCCAGCTCGACGCGCTGCGACGCGAGGTCCGGGCCGCGGCCGGCAGGTAGACGTCCGCGGGCTGACGCTCTGAGGAGTCCCGCCGACGCGGCGGAGGTGTTAGCGTCAGCGCCGGGTTGGGGCTGGACGCTCGGGAGGTCCCGGGGTGCCCGGCAAGGCACGAGGGAGAGGACTGACCGATGAGACGCCTCACGGACCGTTTGCTGCTCGGCTCGGTCGCGGTGGCGCTCGCGGCGCTCGCGCTCGGCGCGGCGCCGAGCGGCGCCCTGGAACTGCCGACCGAAACGAAATGCGAGTTCATCGCAAGCCCCGGGAGCAGCGAGTGCATGCTGCCGTTCCCGGACGACTACTACACCAAGGAAGACCCGACGAGCCCGACCGGGCGCCGGATCGACTTCCGCGAACTGGCGATGCCCGAAAACGCCGCTGCACCAGCACATCGAAGTCGCGCCGTACAACAGCGGCGACGGCTTCAGCCCGGGCTCGGTGATCACCGCTGAAGGTGCCGGGCATCGAAACGGCCGCGACGTCAAGGCGATGGGCGCGGTGCCGATCAACGCGCATCAGCCGCTACAAGCAGGCCAACGCACCGGTCGTCGTGATCGACGCCAGCACCGGGCGAACGCTGGCCGATCTGGGTCGAGATCGATTCGACGGTCAGCCCCGCGAAGGCGAACCTCGAGATCCACCCGGCTGTCAACTTCAGGTCGGGCGACCGCTACATCGTCGCGCTGCGGAACCTCAAGAACGCGCACAAGCAGCACCTGCGAAGCGCCCGAAGGCTTCCGCATCTACCGCGACAACCTCCCGTCCGAGCGAAGAAAAGGTCAACGCCCGGCGCGCCGCACTTCGAAGAAATCTTCTCGAAGCTGCGAAGCCGCCGGCATCCAGCGTTCGAGCCTGTACCTCGCGTGGGACTTCACGGTCGCGAGCGACGAAAACAACACCGGCCGCGAGCTCTCGATGCGCAATCGGCGCGTTCGCCGCAGCTCGGCGACGACAAACCTCGCGAACGGCGTCGTCGAAGGCAGCCTCGCCGACGTTCGCCGTGACGAGCGTCGAAAACGAACCGAACCCGGGCGAAATCGCCCGGCGGGTCAAGGGCACGTTCACGGTGCCGTGCTTCCTGTTCCCGAGCTGCGCACCGGGCGGGACGATGGTGCTCGACGCCGAAGGACACCCGCTCGAAAACGGTGTCTGGACGGCGAACTTCGACTGCATCATCCCCGCTCTCGGCGACGACCGGGGCGGCTGAATCCGCCCGGCCCTCGCTGTACGGGCACGGGCTCTTCGGCGACGCGAGCGAGGTCGCCTCGAGCCCGCAGCGGAGCCTCTCGCAGGGCGCACGACATCGTGCAGTGCGCGACCGACGAGATCGGCATGTCCGAATCCGACGTCCCCTCGGTGGTCCAGGCGCTGCAGAACCTGTCGGCGTTCCCGGAGCTCACCGACCGGCTGCAGCAGGGCCTGCTGGACGAGCTCTACCTGGGCCGGCTCATGATCAGCCCGAGCGGCTTCGCGACGAGCGCGGCCTTCCACCAGGACGGCACGTCCTCGACCGCCGTCGGTGCTCGAACATCAGCCACCTGTACTACAACGGCAACAGCCAGGGCGGGATCATGGGCGGCGCGCTGACGGCGATCTCGCCGGACTTCACGCGTGCTTCGCTCGGCGTACCCGGCGATGAACTACTCGGTGCTGCTGCCGCGCTCGGTGGACTTCGACGAATTCTCCGGCGATCCTGTACCCGAGCTACCCGGACGAAGAAGCGCGACCGCTGGTGCTTCGACCTGATGCAGCTCCTCTGGGACCGCGGCGAGCCCGACGGGTACGCGGCGCGGATGACCTCCAACCCGCTGCCGGACACGCCGCCCCACCAGGTGCTGCTCGACGTCGCGTTCGGCGACCACCAGGTGACCGACTGCCAGGCGGCCGTCGAGGCCCGCACGATCGGCGCCAGTGCCCACCGGCCCGTGCTGTTTACAAGGGCCGCTGGCCGCACACGAACCTCCTGTGGGGCGTGCCGGCGCTCACGGCCTACCCGTTCTCGGGCTCGGCGATCTACGTCTGGGACGGCGGGCCGATCCGCGAAAGCCCGGCCGGGCTCGGGCAAATTCGTCGGCACCGAACCGCCGCCGTTCGCGAACCTGCCCAACCGCACGGGCGAAGACCCGCACGGCCTGCCGCGGGCGACGCCCGGCCGAGCAGCAGCTCGTGTCGGACTTCTTCGAAGGGGCGGTCCAGAAGACCGACAACTGCAACAAAGGGCCCTGCTACTCGGGGAGCTTCACCGGGCCGTAGCAGTCCGGCGCATCCGTGACGGCGTCGGGGCCCGCCCGTCACGGCGCGGGCCCCGAGCCGTCGCAGGCGCCCTGCGCGCGAGCCGCGGGCCCCGCTGCCGGCGCACCTGAGCGCTACTTCTGTCGTGGTGCCGGTGCTCGTGCCCCGGTGCTCGTCGTGCCGGTGGTGCTCGTGCCGCCGGTGGTGCTCGTGCCCGTGACCGTGCAGCTTTTCGCTTTGCCGCCGCCGGGCTTCGACGAGCAGCCGAAGCCGCCCTTGCCTTCTTCGACTTCTTTGAGGATCAGCGTGCCCGGGCGTGTGCGGGAAGCTGCTCGCCGGGCCGTAGCCGATCACGATGCTGTCGCGCCGGTGCAGCACGTACGCGGCGGGGTTCGCGAGCGGTTTGCCGTTGACGTAGAAGTGCAGATGGTCGCCGCCGTAGCCGTGCAGGTTCCCGACCTGTTCGGGACCGAGCGCGACGCCCCAGACCTTGAAGAAGTCGCCGAGCGTGAACTGGAACGGATGCGGCGCCTCCATGTGGATCACGCCGGTCAGGTCGTGGGTGTGGAGGCTCGTCTCGGTGTGCTTCGCAGTGTCGATCCCGATGTCCGCGGGAACCGGGATCAGCAGCCCGTCCTTGTAGATGTGGAGCATCGCGTGGATGTGGAACTTTTCGTTGCCCGTCGGAGGCAGTTTCATTTCCGCGACGCGCTGAGAGAGGTGGGCGTATTCGGGCTTCCAGGGCGCTGCGGTGCTCTGCAGGCCGGGCCCCGCGATCACGAGCCCCGCGGGCGCCGTGCTGCTGCTGCCGCACGCGGCGAGCGCGGCGAGCGAGGAGCGCCGTGGCGACGGCTGCGGCTGCCTTGAGGCTGCGCATCGTTCAGCCGATCGCAGCGAAGCCGGTGATGTCGGTGATCTCGGGCATGGGCAGCGCGGGCTGGAAAGGGTATCCGCTGCCGACGCCGGGCCGCGCAGGCGCGGTGATCGCTCGCGCCTCGTACCGCCCGCCTGTGGCGGGTCAGCGGCTGGGACGGCGAGCTCGGTGCCGGCGGCTCTCGAGCAGCGCGACGAGCAGCAGCCCGGCCGCGGTGAGCACGATCCCGAGCGGGTGCGCGAAACCCACCGCGGCGCCCGCGATGACGAGCGCTACCGCGGCCACCCTCGTCGCGGTCTCCAGGTGCCGTGTGTCCCGCCCCGGCCCGGCGGAGCGGGCGCCCGACACGGGTTCGCCGCCCGCGTCGCCCCAGAGCAGGCGGCGCAGCTTCAAAGGCGCGCCGATGCGCAGGATCGCGCGTTCGTAAGCACGACCGGCGAACACGACGATCGCCGCCGTGGCGAGCAGGTCGAGGGCGACCGCGGCCACCAGTTCGACAGCGGTCATGTCTCCGAGCACGACACGCGCCGGGACGAGCATCGGCGCAAAGGGAGGCAGGAGCGCGAGCACCCGCGCGAGCGTGCTGTTCGGGTCGTCGTTGACGACGAAGATCGCGAGGTAGAAGGCGACGATGAGGATCGCGTTGACGGGGAGCATCGCCGTCGTCAGGTCCTCCTGGCGCGAGACGGTCGCGCCCACCGCCGCGAACGCGACGCTGTAGAGCAGATAACCCAGGACGAACCACAGCAGGATCAGCGCGACCGCTTCCGGCGCCGCCGATGGCAGTCCCACGCCGCCGGCGAGCTGCCCCGCGGCGAGCGCCGCCAGCGCCGGCACGAGCAGCAGTGCCAGCCCGAGCAGCCCGACGCCGAGCACCTTGCCGGCGAGCAGCCGCCGGGGTGGGACCGTGGTGAGCAGCAGCTCGACCACGCGCGAGGACTTCTCCTCGGTGACGCTCTGCGCCAGCGCCTGGCCGAAGAACACGAGCACCGTGAACAGGGCGAAGAGCCCGATCCCGATCAGGGCCTGGTTGCGTTCGTAGTTCTCAGGGCGCGGTTCGAGCACGCTCGTCGCGAGCGCCCGCGGCGTGAGCGCGGCGAGCGCCTGCTGCTGGCTGAGCCCGGCGCTGCGCAGGCGGGTCGAGCACGCCCTGGCTCGCCACGGCGTCTCGCACGACGCGCACGGAGGACCCGGTGCTCGAGTTCTTGACGAGCAGCCGTTCCCCGTCGACGAGCACCACGTCGACGCTCCCGTCGCGGACCGCGTGCGCAGCCGCCGCCAGCGCCGGCGAGCCGGCGCAGATCGACGTTGCGGCCCGCGACCTTCGCCTGCAGGCGGATCGCCGGCGCCAGCGCCGCTGAGCGCGCCCCGAGGAGCCCGACGTGGTCGGTGGGGGTGCCCGCGCTGAGCCGCGCCGCTGCGACCGCGCCGCCGATGCTCAGCAGCAGCAGCACCACAAGCGAGATCCGCAAGCACACGCGAGCGCGAGCGCTCGACGAGCTCCCGGCGCGCGACCTCCCAGACGGCGCGCCGGGCGCTCACGGCGAGACCGCCTCGCGGAACAGCTCGGCGAGCGTCGGGCGCAGCTCGCCGAAGTGCGTCACCGCGCCGGCGCTGCGCGCCGCGTCGAGGATCCGCTGCGGGTCGCCGGACGGGGCGAGCGCGAAGACGTTGCGATCGTCGCCGCTTTCGAGCAGCTCGGCATCGGCGAGCGCGTCCATCCAGTGCGCCGGGCGCCGCGCACGTCCACGCGCACCAGCCGCGGCCCGGCGGCTCGAAGCTCTCGCACCGCGCCGCAGGCGACCACCCGGCCGCGGTCGATGATGGCCACCGACTCGCATATCTGCTCCACGAGCTCGAGCTGATGGGAGGAGATGAGCACCGGCACGCCGCGCGCGGCCTGTTCGCGCAGGACCTCGACCATCACGTCGGTGGCGATCGGATCGAGGCCCGCGAACGGCTCGTCGAGGATCAGCAGGTCGGGGTCGTGCACGAGCGCGGCCGCGAGCTGGACCCGCTGCTGGTTGCCGTGCGAGAGCTCCTCGACCCGCGCGCCGGCGCGATCGCCGAGCCCGAACCGCTCCAGCCAGCCGCGTGCCGCGGCCCGCCCGTCCTCGTGCGAGGCGCCGTGCAGGACCGCGAAGTACTCGAGCTGGTCGGCGAGCCGCATCTTCGGGATAGAGGCCGCGCTCCTCGGGCATGTAGCCGATCCGCTCGCGCGCGCGCCCGTCGATCGGGCGCTCCGACCACATGACGCTTCCGCTGTCGGCTGCGAGCAGCCCGCAGATGATCCGCATCACGGTCGTCTTGCCCGCGCCGTTGCGCCCGACGAAGCCGAACATGCTGCCGGCCGGGACCGAGAAGCTCACGCCGTCAGCCGCGACGAGTCTCCGAACGAACGGTGAACGTCACGCAGATCCAGACGGACGGGGCGCTCGCTCTCCCTGGCTCGCGGACATCGGACTTGCTCACTCCATGACGCGCAGCGTCGAGGGAACGTCCATCCTCCGGATGCCCCTGAAGGCGAGCACCGGGGCGAGCGTCACGGCCAGGACGCCGACGAGGATCGTGAGGGCCACCGAGCCGCTGCTCAACGCGAGCCGGGCGCTGAGGTCGGGGAACGTTTCGGCCATCAGGACGTGGATGATCCAGCTGCACACGGCGAGCCCGAGCCCGATGCCGATCGCCGTGCCGAGCAGCCCGGTCACGAGGCTCTCCGTCGTGATGACGCGGAGCCCGGTTCGGGGCGGCAGGCCGAACGCGAACATCGTCGCGTATTCGCGGCGGCCCTCCTCGAGCGCGACGCTGCTGGAGGTGAACGCGACGAGCAGCGCCAGCGCGAGCGTGATGAACTCGACGATCTGGATCGACGAGCCGAACTGGTCGACGGTGGTGCGCAGCGACTTGGCTTCGGTGGCGGCGGCGCGGACGGACGCGATCCCCGGCACGTCCAGGAGCGCCCGCTCGAGCGTGCCGGTCGGCGTGTGCGGCTCGTGGCGTGACGATGATCGAGTCGGCGACGCCTGCCAGCCCCAGCGCCGGGGCCTGGCTGGTGTTCATGTAGGCGAACGCCCGTATCGGGCTGCTGTGTATGCCCATGACGACGACGCTCGTCGTCGCCAGGCTGGATGCCGGCGGGGCCCAGCTCGGGATGGCGCAGCCGTATCCGCTCGCCGACCGACACGTGCAGGTCCTTGGCGGCCTTCGCTGCGAGCAGGATCCCGTCGCCTTCGGCTCTTGGCCGCTGGTGATCGCCGGATGCCAGATCGGCGAGTGCGGATCGACGAAGCTGACGGCGATGGCTCGAGCGAGCGCCCGTGTGCCAGCGCGGTCGAGGCGACCGGTGAGGCTCGGTTCCGCCCGCGCCACGCCCGGCGCGCCGCGTCGACCGAGCGGATCGCCGGCGAGTTGCGCGGGGCGAGTCCGTCCAGCGTGACCTGCAGCCGCCGCGGGCTGCTGGTGAGGGTCGCTGCTTCCTGGCGGGTGGCGACGTCGCGGATCGAGTCGACCATGCCGCTGACCGCGACGACGGCCGTCAGGACCGCGCCGAGCCCGAGGATCGTCATCGCGCTGCGGCGCGGCGAGCGGGCGAGGTTGCGGATCGGAAGCTGCGCCAGCGCGCCGCCGGGGAGCGAGAGCCCGCGCAGCAAGCGTCCCGCGCGCGTCGTGCTCGCGGCGCGATAGCCGGTGCGGATCGCGTCGACGGGGGCCATCCTGATCGCGCGGCGGACCGGCAGCACCGCGGCGAGCATCGGGATCGCGAGCGCCAGCGCGCACCCGACCGCGTAGAAGGTGACGGGGAACGTCGAGGCGTACGACAGGCAGCGGGAGGAACTCGCGGAACAGCCGCTTGATCAGCTCGGCGAGCCCGATCCCGGCCGGGATCCCGAGCAGCGCCGCGAGCACGCCGATCTGCGCGCCGAGCAGCAACGGACGGCGGGCGAGGACCCGGGGAGCCACGCCGAGCGCCATCCCGACGCCGATCTCGCGCCGCTGCGCCTCGACGACGCGGCTGACGAGGTTGAAGGCCGCGAGCGCGGCGCCGAGGAGGATCAGGATCGCGAACGCCAGGTAGGTCTTCTCGTCATTGCGCGCGTCGCGGTAGAGGATCCGGGTCACCGGCTCGTCGCTGCCGAGTGTCATCCAGATCCGCGACGTGCGGCAGTGCGGCGGCGAAGCGCGGCGCGGACGTTGCGCGCGACGGCGCTCGGTGAGCGCCCGGCGCCGACCCGCAGCACGAGCTCGTTGACGTGACGCCCGGGCTGCCGCTGGCCCGCTGCGCCGCGGCGATCGGCACGTAGACGACCGCGAGGCCGCTCTCGGCTCCGGACATCCCGGCTGCGTCCACGACGAGGAAGTACTGCGGTGTGACGCCCGTGCCCGTGTAGGCGACGGCTCCGAGGCCCGCGATCCGCACCGTCCCGCGGCGCGGGAGCGCGAAGTGGTGCGCGAAGTTCCAGTCGAGGACCGCCTGCGGCCGGGTCCCAGGCGCGAGGTTCGCGCCTTCCTTGACGTTCAGCGAGTCGACCCGCTCGACCGCCGCGGCGCACGGGGATCCCGATCAGCCGGGCGGGCACGAGGACCGGCCGGCCGGCTCGCGAGGCGTCCAGTTGCGAGGGGACCACCAGCGCTCTTCGGCGGCGCTCACTTCGCCGGCCGCAGGCGCGCGAGCGCGCCGAGCAGCCTGCCCGGCGGGCAGGAACGACCCTTCGACCAGATCGACGCGCATGTCGTGCGCGCGCGAGGCGGCGAGGCTGCGGTCGGCCGAGCGTTCCCGCCACTGCTGCAGCCCGCCGAGCCCGGCGAATGCGCCGACGCCGCCGGCGAGGATCAGCGCGGTGGTGAGGATCTGCAGCCAGCGGCCGCGAAAGTCGCGCCAGGTCCAACGCAACCAGAGTGCCCGCATCCGCTCGCCTCACCAGTGAAGCTCTGAGAAGTCCGCGGGCTGTCCGCCCGGAGGCGGCCCGTCGCTCACGACCTGGCCGCTCGAGAGCTCGATCACCCGGTGCGCGACGCGCGAGATCTCGCGGTTGTGCGTGACGACGAGGACGCTCGTACCCGCGTCGTGTGACTGCTCGTGCAGCAGCTCGAGGATCTGAACGCCGGTGCGGAAGTCGAGCTCTCCCGTCGGCTCGTCGGCGAGCAGCACCGGGCTGCCCGTCGCAACGGCGCGCGCGATCGCCACACGCTGCTGCTCACCGCCCGAGAGCTCGTGCGGGAAGTGAGCGAGGCGCGCGGCGAGGCCGACGCGACCCAGCGTGTCGGCCGCCAGGCGGCGCCCGCCGTTCGCGGCCTGCGGCCTCCAGCCCGAACTCCACGTTCTCGAGTGCCGTGAGCCCGGGAAAGAGGTTGAAGGTCTGGAAGATGAACGCGACGTGCTCGCGGCGGAAGCGGAACAGCTCCGCGCGGGACGCGCGTGTGATGTCGTGCCCGCCGACGACGATGCGCCCTCCGTCGGCGAGTCGAGCGCGCCGATCAGGTTGAGCAGCGTCGTCTTCCCGCTGCCGGATGGCCCGAGGATCACCGTGAACTCCCCCGGCCTGATCGACAGCGAGACCTCCTCGAGCGCCGTGACGCTGACCTCGCCCACCTGGTAGCGGCGGCTGACGTCCTGCAGCTCGATCATCGGCGTGCCCGCTTCGCCGCGAATGGGCGGCGAGCTCTCCGCGGTGGCACTTGTGCCCGGCACGTGACGAACCTAAGGCGCCGGCCAGCGGCCGGGCATCGCGAGGGACTACGTGCCGAGCGTCGGAGAAATTACGGGTGCTCGCGCGGGCGGGGAGGCCCCGGCGCCCGATCAAGCGTGGTGAGCCGGTCTGTGCGACGCGGCCTCGAGGAACGCGAGCACACGGACGGTGTAATCCCGTGGAACGGTCCGCAGACCTTCGGTGTGCTGCGCGTTCGCGATGTACCAGAGCGTTGCGTTTGCGCCCATGCGCTGAGCGTACGCGGCGTCGACGGTGCGCTCATCACCGCCGCTTGAAGCGATCAGGAGCACCGGGACGCGGACACGACCGACGAGGCGGTTCAACGGGGCGGGTTCGCCCGCACCGGAGGCGAGTTCGACCTCGCGCATCGTGAGCCAGCTGACTGAGGCGTACAGAGGGCCCGGCCCGTGGCTGACCAGTTCCTCGTCACCCTGCGTGGACGCTCCGGCGCCGTCAGCCACGACGGCGGTGAGAGGGACGCCGCTCGCCGCGGCGCGCAGCGCTTCCTCGCCACCCATGGACAGACCGAGGGCGGCGACGTGCCCGCGATCGACCCCCGGCTGGGCCTGCACGAACCGCAGGGCCGCCGCGACGTCCTGGGCGCCGCTCCAGCCGAGCGCGTTGGCCCGGCCGCCGCTCGCGCCGTGTCCGCGGGCGTCGTAGGCGAGGACGCCGTACCCGGCTGCCGAGAGCATGCGAAGGTGCGAAACGGTGTCGAGGCGTGTGCCGTGCGAGCCGTGCATGGTGATCACCGCGGCGCCGTTCCGGCCCGGCACGTACCAGCCGGAGAGGCGCGTGCCGTCCGCGGCCGCGAAGGAGACGTCGCGCGCACCGGGCAGCCCCAGCCCTGCCGCGGCGGAGGGCATGTCGGGGTGCCGGGCGTTGCTCGCAAGCCCGGCGGTGATCGCGGGGATCAGGCCCCACTCGATGAGTGCGAACGCGAGAAGGGCCCCGAGGACCAGTTTCGCCGCCCGGCGCCTACCCGCGAGGCGACCCTGAAGCCGAGCCCTGTGAGGATCAGCCCCGCGACGGTCGCGACGATCCCGGTGAGGTCCGCGGTGGCCGCCCCTGCGAGAGCCGCATGCGCGACGCTCGTCGCGACGCCGAGAGCCACGCCGATCAGCCCGAGCAGGAGAGCCAGCACCGCGCGCACCGCGCGGTGGGCACGCGAGAACAAGAGCGCCGCGAGGGGCATCGCGAGGGCTCCGAGCCAGAGCGGCCTGTGCGCCAGCTCGTTGGCCGTGTTGCTCACGGCTGCGGACTGGACGATGCACTGCAGCCCGATCGCCGCGGCGCAGGCCGCAAAGACGCGCTCCTCGTTGCGGCCGGCGCCCTCGCTTGACGCTTTCGCCGACGCGCTCGGCGCCGGCAGGGCCGGCGGGGTGGGATGCGCCTCGCGTGCTGGTGATGGGAGAGACATGGTGCTTCGCGTACGTGCGGCCGGCTCGCCGAACCGCTGCGTCGGAACCTCGGCCGGGCTCATCGACCTCCTTCTCCGGAGCCGTCCGCCGGAATCTAGGCTCGGCGAGCGCGCGCGACATCAGTAGCCCTCCGAGAAACGCATCGGTACGTCTCCAGAGGCACGTGCATCAGCTCCGGCGGCCCCGCGTGGGCGCAGGCCCTCATACCTCTCGACGACGTGCTCGCGCTGCCCTGGAGATAGGCCGCGCGGAGACGTTTCGTACGCTCTCGGGCGCACCGGCGCGCGCCAAGCACGACGCGTCTTCTACGAGGGGTGAGCGATGGGGCTCGAACCCACGACCGCCTGGACCACAACCAGGAGCTCTACCAGCTGAGCTACGCCCACCACGTACTGCGCAGCAGATCTTAGCGGCGCTTCGAGCCCGAACGGCGTCAGCGGCCGCTGAGCTGCCGTTCGGCGAGCGCGAGGTTCTCGCTCGGCGAGAGCCCGCTCGCGCGGCCGGTGACCTCCCGCCATGCGGCCAGCAGGCGTGCCGCGTCGGGGCCGAGCAGCGCGGCGAGCTCGACGCCGAGCGCGAGCTGGTCGGCCTCGCCGCCCTCGACGGCGGCGAGCGCCGCCTCCCCGGACCCCTCGTCGAGCGGCGCGGGCTCGGCCGCGGCCGGCGCGGGCTCCGGCGGCGCCTCGGCCTCGGGCGGCTGCGCAGGCGCCTCGGACTCCTGCGCCTGCACCATGCGCGCGACGCTGCCGTCGACGATCGCTTCGCGCGCTTCGGCGATGACGCGGTCCGTCACGTCCCGCCCCTCGCGCATGGCGGTCGGCCAGCCGCGCCCCATCGAGAGGCCGGAGACCGGGATCTCGGGCCCTTCGATCACCGTCAGCTCCGCCGTGCGCGGATCCCACTTCTGGTCGACGAGCTCGAACACCCGTTCCTGCACCCATGCGAGCAGGACCGCGCCGATCTCCTGGCCGCTCATGTTGAAGCGGTTCACGTTGCGCGGGAAGTCGCGGATCTCGAGGTGGTAGCTCGCCATCGGAGCTGACGAGTCTAGGCGCCCGCGGCCCCGCGGCGCGCGAGGACCTCGCGCTCCTCGGCGACGGCGGCGAGTCGGTGCGCATCACCCGCACCGCCTCGGGGTTCGAGTCGATCAGCACGTAGCGGCGCGCCATCCGCGCGGCGACTGCGCCGAGCGTGCCCGAGCCGGCGAAGAAGTCCAGGCACCAGTCGCCCGGCCGGCTCGACGCGGCGACGATGCGCCTCAGCACGCCCTCCGGCTTCTGGGTGGGGTAGCCGGTCTTCTCGGCGCCGCTGGTGGGGACGATCGTGTGCCACCAGACGTCGGTCGGCAGCTTGCCGCGCGCCGCCTTCTCCGGTCCGGCCAGCCCCGGCGCCATGTAGGGCTCGCGATCCACCTCCTCGCAGTCGAAGTGGTAGCGGTCGGGGTCCTTCACGTAGACGAGGATGGTGTCGTGCTTGGCGGGCCAGCGCCGGCGCGCGCGGCCGCCGAAGTCGTAGGCCCAGATGATCTCGTTCAGGAAGCAGTCGCGCCCGAAGATCTCGTCGAGCAGCAGCTTGCAGTGGTGCGCCTCGCGGTAGTCGATGTGGAAGTAGAGGGTGCCCTCCTGCCCGAGCAGGCGGTGGGCCTGCTCGAGGCGCGGCGCGAGGAAGTCGAGGTAGTCCTCGAAGCTGTCGCGGTAGCTCGAGCGCTCGAGCAGCTCGGTGCGGTAGCGGCGCCCGCCGAAGCCGACGCGCGCGGCGGCCGGGTCTCCGACGGCGCGCAGCGTGCGCCGCTCCTGGCGCCGGCCGGTGTTGAACGGGGGGTCGATGTAGATCAGCTGGAAGCTGCCGTCCGCGAAGGCGGGCAGCAGATCCAGGTTCTCCCCCAGGAGGATCTGGTCCCTGTCGGGACGGCGGGCGGCCGGCTCCATCGGCCGAGATTAGGGGCGCCCCCCGATGGACGCGCGCGGGGTTTGGCATTGTGGGGAGGTGAGCAGACGCGCCTGGTTCGCCTTCGCGGCGATGTCGACGATCTGGGGTGTCCCCTACATGTTCATCAAGGTCGCCGAGGACGGCGGGGCGCCGCCCGCGCTCGTCGCCTGGGGGCGCGTCACGCTCGCGGCGGTCGTGCTGCTCGTGCTCGCGAAGCGCGCCGGGCGCGCTCGGCACGCTGCGCGGGCGGCTCGGCTGGGTCGCGCTGTACGGCCTGGTGGAGATCGCCGTGCCGTTCCCGCTGATCGCGTTCGGCGAGCAGCGGATCCCCTCCTCGATGGCGGCGATCCTGATCGCCTCGGTGCCGCTCATGCTCGCCCTCGTCTCGCTGCGCTACGGCCGGGTCGAGCGGCCGACGCGCGTGCGGATGGCGGGACTGCTGATCGGATTCGCCGGGGTCGTGGCGCTCGTCGGCATCGATGTCGCGGGCAGCCCGGGCGAGCTGCCGGGCGTGCTCGCGCTCCTCGGCGCCGCGGCCGGCTACACGGCCGGCCCGCTGATCCTCGAGCGCCACCTGGTGGAGCTCGACCCGCGCGCCACGATGGGCGTGGGCCTGGCGGTCGCGGCGGTCGTGCTCGCGCCGCTGGCCGCGGCGACGGCGCCCGCGACGATGCCCAGCGCCGGAGCGATCGGGTCGATCGCGGTGCTGGGGCTGCTGTGCACCGCGCTCGCGTTCGTGATCTTCAGCGTGCTGATCGGCGAGGCCGGCCCGGCGCGGGCGAGCGTGATCACCTACCTCAACCCCCTCGTCGCCGTCAGCCTCGGCGTGCTCGTGCTGGGCGAGCAGCCCGGAGCGGGGACGGTCGCGGGGCTGCTGCTGATCCTGGCCGGGTCGTGGCTCTCCACCGACGGGCGGATGCCGCCGGGGCTGCTCGCGCTCCTGCGCAAGCCCTCGCGGCGGAGCGTGCGCCGCGGCAGCGCGGCCGTCGACGCAGCGGGCGGAGCGCTCCGGGGTCGCCTGCGCGAGGCGCCGCGCGCCGCGCGGACGGCCGCGGCCGCCGGCGAGACCGCGGGCTGACAGCGCCCGTGCGCGAGACGCCCCCGGCTGGACTCGAACCAGCAACCCCCGGCTTAGAAGGCCGGCGCTCTATCCAGTTGAGCTACAGGGGCTCGACGCTTCGCCCATCTTGGCGACTCGCCGCACCCGGCGCGACCCCGCGGGCAGAACTTAGGGCTCGTTGAGGGGAAATCTGTAAAAGTTCTCGTCTGTGACCGCCGCCAACGAAGAGGATCTCACCCGCAAGCAGCGCCGCGAGCAGGCGCGCGCCGAACGCAAAGCAGCCGAGGAGGCCGCCGCCGCGGACGCCACGCGCAAGCGGCGCATCACCCAGCTCGCGGGTGTCGCAGCGGTCGTGGTCGTGGCGATCGTGGTGATCCTGATCGCGAGCGGGGGCGGCGGCAAATCGACGCCGACGGTCCCGAAGGAAACCGAAACGCCGAAGATCGCGCAGGAAGTCAGCTCCGAGCTCGCCGGCGTCCCGCAGAGCGGCCGCACGATCGGCAACCCGAACGCGCCGGTGACGATCCAGTACTTCGGCGACCTCGAGTGCCCGATCTGCAAGCAGTTCTCCGACAAAGCGGGCGCGCTGCCCAAGCTGATCGCGGGCCCGGTCAAAGCCGGCAAGGTCAAGATCGAATACCTGAGCATGCAGACCGCGACGCGTGAACCGGAAGTCTTCACCACCCAGCAGAAGGCCGCCTACGCCGCGGGCGCGCAGAACAAGGCCTGGCACTTCATCGAGCTCTTCTACAACGAGCAGGGCGCTGAGAACACCGGCTACGTGACCGAAGCCTACCTCCAGAAACTGGCCCAGCAGGTACCGGGCCTGGACCTGACCAAATGGCAGGCCGAGCGCAGCAACCCCAAATACGAAGCTGAAATCGCGGCCGACCAGCAGGCCGCGAACAACAACAGCCTCACCGGCACCCCCTCGTTCCTGATCGGGAAGTCCGGGGGCGCGCTCAAGAAATACGAATACGGCTCCCTGGAAGATCCGAAGGGCTTCGAAGAAGCGATCCAGAAGGCCGCCAAAGGAATAGGCCCGCCGATGAGCGCGCGGACGCTTCGCATCACGCTGATCGTGCTGACCGTGATCGGCGTCGCGCTGGCGACCTACCTCACCTACATCCACTACGCGAACGTCAAGCCGATCTGCGGCCGCGGCGGTGGCACCTGCCTGAAAGTGCAGACCTCGCAGTACTCGAAACTCGCGGGCGTGCCGGTGGCGCTGATCGGCCTGATCGGCTACATCGCGATCCTCGCGACGCTGCTCGCCCCCGACGAAGAGCGCTGGCGCTTCGCGACCGTCGCGCTGACGCTCGGCGGCTTCGGGTTCAGCGCCTACCTCACCTATCGCGAGGTCTTCTCGCTCGAAGCGATCTGCGAGTACTGCGTCGGCAGCGCGATCCTGATGACGATCCTGTTCTGCCTGTCGTTGTGGCGCTTCCTGCGCGGCGAGCAGCCCGACCCGGGACCCGCGGCCTGCGGGCGATGCGCCCGCAGGCGAGCAGCCCGTGGCTGCCGCGCGCGCGTAACGGGCGCGCATCCCCGCGAGCGCCGGCGCGGGCGCCCGACGACCCACCCTGGCGCGGGTTGAGGAGCTTTTCGACTGTCCATGCGTCCATCGCGGCCCCGTAACGCCGGGCCGCGCCGCCCGCGGCGGCCGACGTGTTCACTAACGATGGAGCTTCGGAAATCCAGCGCGCAGGCAGCCGCCGCGGCGACCGTCCGGGACGCCGATGCCGGCGTGCGCAAGCTGTTCGAGATGACGAGCGACCTGCTGGCGACGATCTCGCTCGACGGCTGCTTCACGCTCCTGAACCCGGCCTGGGAGCAGCTGCTCGGCTGGTCGCGCGAGGAGCTGCAGTCGCGGCCGGTCAGCGAGTTCGTCCACCCCGAGGACGCCGAGCAGCTCCTCGGCCCGATGCGCGCCGGGGGCGGCCATCCCGCCGAGGTCGAGAACTTCACCACCCGCTACCGGCACCGCGACGGCTCGTGGCGCTGGCTGCTGTGGAGCGCGCGCCGCGACGGGGACACCTGGTACGCGGCGGCCAAGGACGTCACCGACCGCGTGTGGCTCGAGCGCCAGGCGCTGCACGACCCGCTCACGAAGCTCCCCAACCGCACGCTGCTGATGGACCGCGCGCGCCAGGCGATGTCCCGCCTCTACCGCAGCCCGGGCGTGCTGGCGATGCTCTTCATCGACCTCGACAAGTTCAAGGCCGTCAACGACAACCTCGGCCACGACGTGGGCGACCGCCTGCTCGTCTCCGTCTCCGAGCGCCTCTCCGAGCTGATGCGCGACAGCGACACGATCGCGCGGCTCGGCGGCGACGAGTTCGTGATCCTGGCGGAGGAACTCGAGAGCGAGGAGGAGGCGCTGGCCCTGGCCGGGCGGGTGATCGACGCGCTCGAGGAGCCGTTCCCGCTCGGCAACGCCGAAGTCGCGATGCTCGCCAGCGTCGGCATCTCGATCGCGCAGGACTCCGAGACCGACCCCGAGGCGATGCTGCGGGAGGCCGACCTCGCGATGTACAAGGCGAAGGGCGCGGGCGGGCGCCGGCTGGAGCTGTTCGACGACAGCCTGCGCCGGGCGATGAGCACGCAGGTCGAGCTCGAGGGCATGCTGCGCGAAGCGCTGCCGCGCCAGGAGCTGCTGCTCGCCTACCAGCCGATCCTCCCGCTCACCGGCGGCCAGGCGGTCGGCATCGAGGCGCTCGTGCGCTGGCGCCCCCAGCGCGACGGCGCCGGCGAGGAGCTGATCGCGGCCGCCTTCCTGCCGCCCGCCGAGGACAGCGAGCTGATCGTGCAGATCGGCCGCTGGGTGCTGCACAACGCGCTGGAGCAGGCCGAGCGCTGGCGTCGCGCCGGGATCGCGATCCCGGTCTCGGTGAACATCTCCGCGCGCGAGCTGACCGAGCTCGACCTCGCCGAGCGGGTGCGCGAGGAGCTCACCTACTGCCGGCTGCCGGGCCACGCGCTCTGCATCGAGGTCAGCGAGGAGGCCGTGAGGCGCGACCCCGAGCGCGCGCGCGAGGCGCTGCGCGACGTGCGCCGGCTCGGCGTCTCGATCGCGCTCGACAAATTCGGCGCCGCCGGCCTCGTCGTTCGGCCTGCCCCGCGACCTGCAGTTCGACGTCGTCAAGCTCGACCGCGCGCTGACGACGAGCTTCGACCGCGACAAGGAGCGACGCGCGCTGTTCGCGGCGACGATCGCGCTCGCCAAGGAGGCCGGCCTGACCGCGGTCGCGGTCGGGATCGAGACCAACCGCCAGCTGGCGCTCGCGCGCCAGCTCGACTGCTCCGTCGGCCAGGGCTTCCTGCTGCAGGGACCGACCGCCGCCGGCGACGCTGCGCTTCAGGGACCCGGCCGGGGCTGTAACGTCCGCGCCATGGCGTCCCCTGGTGCGACTGGGCGGCCAGGCGGGCCGTCGCTGAGCGCAGCCGATCCGGCGGCTGAACAGAAGCGCGCGGCCGCCGAGGCGGCCGCCGAGCTGATCGAGGACGGGATGAAGCTCGGCCTCGGCACCGGCTCGACCGTCGCGCACCTGCTGCCGGCGATCGCGAGCCGGGGCCTCAGCGGGCTGCGCTGCGCCGCGACCTCGCCGGCCACCGAGCGCGCGGCTCTCGCGCTGGGGATCGAGCGTCGAGCCTCTCGACGCGCTCGGCGAGCTCGACATCGCGATCGACGGCGCCGACCAGGTCGACCCGGCGGGCTGGCTGATCAAGGGCGGCGGCGGCGCCCACACGCGCGAGAAGATCGTCGTGACGGCGGCGCGCCGCTTCGTGGTGATCGTCTCGGCCGACAAGCCCGTGCCGGCCCTGACGGCGCCGGTGCCGCTCGAGCTGCTCACGTTCGGCATCGAGCACACGCTCGAGCTGCTCGCGCCCGCGCGCCTGCGCGACGCGCCGCCCAGCCCCGACGGCGGGCTGATCGCCGACTACATGGGGGACGTGGGGGATCCGGCCGAGCTGGCCGCCCGCCTCGACGCGACACCCGGTCTCGTCGGGCACGGCCTCTTCGGGCCGGAGCTCGTCAGCCTCGTGCTGGTCGGCGAAGAGGGCGGCGCTGAGCCGCCGCGCCGGCGCGAAGGACTAGGGCGTCCTTCTGAGCGAGCGCCCGCACGTTCGGGTGCGAGACCCACAGGAGCCACGTCTGGAGCCGGTTCCGCTCGGGCGGTCGAGATGGGTGCGCGTACCCGGTCGATCTCGGGGACGAGGCGGCTGAGGGCTGCCCGCGCGGGAGGATTGACGAAGGCGTACTGCGGTTGAGGGAGACGCGTGGAATGCGTACTTATCTGGTGAGGATGTCGGTAGCGGCGGGCACGCTTCTGACAGTGGGCGTCCTGGGCGTTGCGAGCCCGGCCTATGCGGCCGACACGGGATCAATCTGCGCGCAGAACGAAGCGTCGAAGGTCAAACTCTCGCCGGGCCTGCAGGCGACGGCCGGGCCGGAAGAACCATCGACCGCCCACGTCCAGAACATCACCATCAAGGGCGTCGTGAAGGGCTGCACCGGCAGCACCGTGACCGAAGCGAACTACGTCGCCCACCTGAAAACGAATGGCCCGGTCGACTGCTCGGTGCTCGCCACCGGCGAAACCGCCGAAGGCACCGTCGTCATCAAGTGGAGGCCGAAAGGGCAGGGCAACTCGCACGGCACGATGAGCATCGAGCTGATCGGCGGGGCAACGACCATCTTCGGCGACCTCTCCGGCACGGGCCCGTTCGAAGGCCTGGGACTCTACGGTCCCAGCACGCTCCAGTTCGGTGCCTGCCCGGGCGCAAAGAGCAAGCTGAAGTTGGGCACGCTCGCCAGCTCGGACGTGTTCCGCGTCACCGGCCCACCGCACGCGAGCGTCGAATCGCCGGAAAACGGAGGCGTCTACCACCTGAACGAAGTCGTGCCGACGAGCTTCTCGTGCAGCGAAAACGCGTTCGGGCCGGGGCTCGCATCGTGCGAAGACTCCAACGGCTCGACCAGCGGCACCGGCACACTCGACACCTCGACGCTCTCGCCGGAAAAGGAAGAACCGGTAGTGCCGGGAGAACTCGAACCGTTCCATTACTCGGCGATCGCCACGAGTATCGACCGCCAAAAAGGCAGGGACAGCATCCACTACTTGGTGATCGAATAGCGACCCCGTAAAGGGCGCCCCGGAACCGGGGAGGGGAGCAGCGCCTCTCCTCCCCCCCGGCGCCCGAGGGGACGCGCGACGGGAGAGGCGACGGCCCGTGCCCTCGCCCGCCGCGCGAGGCGTCGGCCGGTGACAGTCCGGTGACGGTGCGACCCCGCATCTAGCGGTATCAGGCGGTTTCCAGCGGTCGGCGCGTCACGACGGGGCGATGGCCGAATCCCGCGCTGCAATGCGGGATTCGGCGCTGTAGAGCCAAGCGGGGGACCCAGGAATCGAACCTGGCGTTGCGGTTTTGGAGACCCGCTTAGAACGCGGTTTCGACCAATAGCGACCGGGGCGTCGTGGGATCTAGGGATCGGCCTAGGGATCGAAGTCGGCGCGACGGCAGTGAGGCGGAGGCTTCGCGGATTGTTCTCAGCGGTGCGTTTCGGCCGGGCGACGGCGATCACTCTCGCCGCGTGGACGCTCGCTGGCGGCCACGAGCCACGCGTCCACCGATCTGAGCGCCTCCTCCAGCTCGCCTGGAAGAGCGTGCGTGTATCGCTCCTGGGTGATGCGGGCGGCGCCCGGCTGGTGCGCCGGGGCGGCGTGGCCCATCAGCTCGGAGACCACAACCGGCCGGACACCTGCCGCGTCGAACCAGGTCGCACACGTGTGGCGGCATTCGTGGAGGGTGATCCGCCGTCCGACCGGCTGCCCCTGGCGGTTTCCGTGCTCATCCCTGGGTTCCCAGACCGCGTCGCACCGCGCTTGCAGCGCCTCGACCGAGAGCATGCCGCTGTTGCGCCCGCCCGGCTTCGCGCCGGGGCAGAGCAGCTCATTCGAGCCTGGGCGTCCGCGCCGCATCAGCTCTTGACGCAGTAATGCCTTGAGCGGCCTTACAACTGGCACCGCGCGCTGGGCGGCACGGCTCTTTCGTCCGGCCTCATCGGCGCCGAGGTAGATCACACCGAGGTCGAGGTCTACGTCACCGACGCGGGCGTGGCGGATCTCCGCGCGGCGGGCGGTCGCGTAGACGGCCAAGGCGTAGGGCAGCGCGTCGGCAGGCTCGAGCGCCGCCAGGAGTGATTCCATCTCGCGCACGCTTGCCACGCGGTTGCGTGGGGTCGCGTTCATCGCCGGCAGCCGAACCCGGAGCGCGGGGTTGTGGTTGACGAGTTCGCGGTCCTGCGCCCACCAGTACAGGCTGCGGATCGCGTTCACGATCGTGCGCACCCGGCTGCCGGAATGGGTTGGGGTGAGGCTGTCCACCAGACGCTGCACCTCGCCGCGGCGCACGTCGACCAGCTTGCGTGCGCCGATCGCCGGCTCGACATGGCCCTCCAGGGCGCCTCGAAGATCACGGACAGCCGAAGGCTTGTACCGCCGGCCGTGCTTGTTCAGCGCCGATCCGTTCTCGATCGCGGCGAGAAACGCTTCGACGGCGGCCGCGACCCGCGTGCTGCTTGATGCAGGGACGATGCCGGCGCGGACGCTCGCTTGGAGGTCGGCGCGGGCGTTGCGCGCTTCCGCGAGCGTCGCGAAGAAGCGGGTCTTGCGGCGTTTGCCAGCGGCCCGATCCCAGACGTGCCCCCAGTAGGAGGGTGAGCAGTTGCACGAGCGCCCGCCGGCCTCCAGCGCGCAGCTCAGCCGGTGGCGCGCGTAGACACCCTCATAGCGCGTGCTGGTGTCCTTCGGCATGGGCGATTCAAGCTACACGGCGGGTGCGAGAGATCGTGTGCGTCTCGAGCCAGCGCTCGAGCTCCTTGCGTGGGTACAGACGCAACGAGCCGGAGTAGACGACCGCGAGCTGTGACTTGATGTGCCGCTCGAAGTGGTCGACGGAGATCCCGAGCGCCTCGGCCGCCTCGGTCTGGTTGAACGCGAGGCGTGGTACCTCCCTGCGAACGCGGTTGCTCATCACGAGCATTGACCGCAGCGAGCGGAGAACGCCCATTGTCTGATTGCCGCAGTCGGTCACCGTCCCCTTTGGAGCTCCGCATCGCGCTCTCGAACCCGACTCCGTCTCGGCGCGATATGCCGCAGGAACTCCAAGCCGCGAGGTGGCTCCGTGCTCTCGGGGTGGGCGAGCGAAGCTGTGGGAGCGCGGCTGCTTCGGATCTTGGCGGCGAGCCGTTCGATGCGGCGCTCGTCTTGGCCGTCCTGGCCGAGCTCGTCGCGGCCCAGGTACCAGTCGCTGCCGTCGCGGGCTCGGCTTGCCTGCACGTAGGCGCTCTCGCGGCTTGTTTGCCAGCCGCCGGTGATGATGACCGCCCGCTCGACGGTGGCGCCTTGCTGGCGGTAGACGTGCTGGGCGTACGCGAGCCGCAGGTGGGCGAGCTGCTCGCCGGCAAGCTGCAGCTCCCGGCCTGACCCGTCGAGGATGAGGCTCAGCGAGCTCTCGCGCGGGTTGATGGTGCTGATCTCGCCGCGAGCTCCGTTCTCGACGCGTGGCGCTCCGGGCGTGTGGTGTTGGGCGGTAAAGGTGACGAGGTCGCCTGCTCGGAGCCCGTAGTGGCGGTTTGGTAGCGGGAGCTCTTGGTCGCCGAGTTCGCCACGCTGCACGCGGAGGTGTTGGGCGCGGGCATTGAGCCGGTCGATCTCGACGTTGGAGGCGTCAGCGATCAGCGCGAGCTGCCGCGGGTCGTGGTGGTCGAGCAGGCGCGCCCAGTCTTTGACGGCATGCTCGCCGACTTGTTCGCGGGTGTCGGCGAAGTGCAGCCGTCCGTTGGCGCGGTAGTGCGCCAACGCGCGCTCGGGTTCGCCGGCTCGCAGCGCTGCCCAGGCTTTGCGCTCCGCGGGATCGAGTGTCCGGTGGACGTCGGCGAGCTTGGCGCTGGGTGCGTTGAGTGTCAGCCGGTCGAACATGCCGCCGGGCCCGATCGCGGGAAGCTGCCGGCCGTCGCCGACCGCGACCAGCTTCGCGCCCGAGCGCTCGATCAGCGCGGTGAGGGAGTCCATACGCTGGTGGTCGACCATCCCTGCCTCATCCAGGAGCACCGTCGTGTTGGGGCCAACGCGGACGGTGCCGCGGGCCGTACGGGAGACGAGCGCGTCGAGGGTCATCGTCGAGCCGGCGAGCGCGGGGCTGTCGCGGCCGAGCCGCTCCGCGGTGGAGCCGGCGACCGCGACACCGATGACTTCGCGGCCGTTGCTCTGCTCGGCGCGAGCGGCGGCGTCGATCACGACGCCCTTGCCGGTGCCGGCTGGTCCGATCAGGACGGCGAGGCGCTCCGGGCCGGTCATAACCCGCAGCGCCGTCCGCTGCTCAGGGGAGAGAGCGAACCCGACACGCTCGGCCACCTGCTCCTCGGCGGGCTCCCGCGCAACCCCCCCGACCTCGCGGCCGGCCGGGCGGCCGAGCTCGTTGGCGCGCCGCTCGATGCGCTGCTCCTGCGCGCGCACGGCGAGCGTCGTCATCCTTCCGCCCGCGAGCGGCAGGACACGCCGCTCGACGATCAGCTCGCGCGCCACTTCGAGCGCCTGCTCGGGCGCGAGCACGCCCGCGCTCTGCTCCAGCGCTACCGCCCGCAGCCGACCCGAGTCAAAAACCGCCTCGCGCTCGGTCAGCTTCGCCTCGACACGGTCGGCGACCGAACGGTTCAGCGCTCGCGGCGCCGGAGCGCCGATCAGGCTCACGGCTTGGTCGGGGCCGAAACCAGTGCTCGGCGGCGGTCCGACTCCACGCGTGCTGAAGATCACCCCTTGTAGCACGCTGCTTGGCGCGGCGGTTCTCCAGCGCGAGCTCCCGCAGCTCACCCCGCTCGGGAGCTCGGCCGTAGGCCGCACGGAACCGCTCGGCCGCCTGCACGATCTCCCGGCGCCGCGCGGAGAACGCCTCGCGCAGCGCCTCGGGCACCCTGGCGATCTCGAAGTACTTGCCGTCCCTGCCGGTGCCTTGCTCGATCGGGTAACCCGCCGCCGTCAGCTCCTGCGCGAGCGCGGAACGGTAGAAGGCGCCCACCTCCCGCGCCGCACGGAACACCGGCCGGGAGGCGACTGCGACATACCGGCCGTCCTTCCTGATCGCGCCGGCGATCACGACGTGCGTGTGCAGCTGCGGGTCCGGAGCAGCCGCACCCTCCACGCCCCTCGCGGTCGTGTGCAGGAAGCCAGCCGCGACAACGTCGCGTGCGGGCTCCTCGACCACCCCCGCGCCGTACCGCCGGCGCACCAGCCCGACGTTGCTCGCGCATGTACTCCACCGCGCGCTGCACGGCTCGTTCGTGCGCCGCCTCGAGCTGCTCCCGCTGCCAGCTGTCCGAGAGCGCCCACACGACCGAGACGGACTTCGGGGCGCTGAACGTGACGTCGATCCCTCCCCCACGCGTGCCGTCCGCACCGGCGCGGCGCAGCCATCGTCCTGTCCGCGGGTGGCGTCCCTCCATGACAGCGACAAAGGACGGACCCTCTAAAGGTCCGGCCCCGCTAACTCCCAAGGTCCGCCAGCGTGCGCGGATCCGAGAGCCATTTGCCCGGCGCCTCGGTGACGCTCCCATCCGGACGCAAGTAGTAGTCGCCACGCTGGGGCGCGACCGTCTTGGCCTCCAGGTAGCGGGCGTACCCAGGCGCCTTCCCGGAGCCGATGCTCGCCGCGCTCATCACGCATCGTTCTGACCGCGGCGGCCTCAATACGGCCGAAAAGCGAGGTACCGATCAGACACCGATCGCACCCTCGTGCATCTGGTGTGTTCAGGCTGTTGTCGGTGGGCAGCCGCTGAGTCCTGTAGGTGCTGGCCAGGGTTGGCGCTGACGGCCAAGCGGCCGTGGTGGCAAAGACAAGGCACGATCCGTGACGGCATGCCGGTCCGATGGGTCGCGAGTGGACGAGGTGATGGCGTCGTTGGAGGATGATTGCCGCACAGCGAGAGCGATCTGAAGACCGCTGCCCGGTGCCTACCAGGAACGGCCCGGCCGGTGGCCAGCGGCACCGACTCGGTGCGCAGCCGGGCATCTCACTGGGCGAGTCGGAATGCCTGACAGGAAACTCGGGGCGTAGCCCTACAGCTTGACTTCTTCCGCTCTCCCGTATTAGTGTCGCCTTCTCTAGCGACCGATACGCGCAACTAAGTGGAGGGGAAATGCGTCAGCTCGCTCGTCGCACACCGGTCTATCCGGCAATCATCGTTCTGGCGTGCGCCGTAAGCATCTCGAGCGGCAAGCCGTCGACCGCCCGAGCCATCGCGACGCCACCGCTCCTGACCGAATCATCCGCAACCAGCGAAGCTATGCGAGCAAAGCAGCTTGCGGCGATCATCAGCCAGTTCGGCGTCACAAGCGAGATGGCTGAACAGGACCTTGACACGCAGGACGCGGCGTCCGCTCTTGCGGGACCGATTGAATCGGCCTTGGGCGATGCATTCGCCGGAGTCTGGTTCGACAACCGCAGGGCAACGTTCGACGTGGGAATAGCGCCCAGCGCATCAGCTGAAGCGACCCACAAGGTCGAGGCCCTCATAGCGTCAAGTTCGGCGGCCTCCTCGACGCGACTTGTGCCTGTGACATCAACCTTCCAGGAACTTCGGGTCACGGAGCGAGAATGGAGTACCCGGGCTAAGCACCTAATGACGCAGCACCAGGCTCTCACGGCCATAGACCCCGCAGACAACGCAGTCGTAATCCGGGTCGCCGAAACCGCGCCGGCCACAGAAGTGGATGCGCTGTCCGAACTAGCCACGCAAGCTTCGCTCGGACACCCCACGATCAAGGTCGAACAGGTCTCGCATCCCCTGCCGCTGAGCGAAACAGGCAAAGCATGCATATTTGCGCCGGAACCGCCGCCCAACGAAACACATATCGACGGGTGCAACCCGCCTCTCGTGACAGGAACGGAGATCTATGACACGCCGGAAGTCTACGGAGGCAAACTTCACTACACAGTATGTACCGCCGGTTTCATGGCGGCGTCGATCAATGAAGCGGCCTACCCTGATCACTACCTACTGACCGCCGGGCACTGCCTGAGAGGGGGGACGCGAGAAACCGGCGAATGGGGCGCGCCGAACGGGTCAGGCGTGGGGCACGGGATTGGCTACGCGAACTACAGCTATATAGGCGAAGGCGGCGACGGTGGCTTCATAAACCTCAACAGAAACACCAGCTACTGGCTAGACGCGTTTGGTAACACGTGGTACCCGTATGTTTACACCCCCGGGGTAGCCTGGGGAGGCGCCTCTGGTGAATATTATCCAATCAATATCGTCGGAACCAACATTGTGGGACAAACGCCCTGCCATGTTGGTATACACACGGACGTCCAATGCGGCACAACCACGAACGTACACGGCGAAGCGTACTCCGGAGAAGGGGTGAGGGAGACGGGACTGATCGAAAACACGGCCTGCTCGCTTTCAGGCGACAGCGGAGGTCCGTGGATTTTCAACAATTACGCGATGGGCCTGACGGTGCTAGGGGGGACGACGAGTTGCGTGGGATCGTCCTTTGACGATGAGCACACGATCGACCATATCCTCGGCATGCGGGTCGTAGGATTTGCCGGATCGATTGAATAGTGGTAAGGAGAGAACCCTATGTCGTTTTCCATCATTAGAGCCATCATGCGCCGGCGCGTCGCTGCAGTCATTCGGCTGGGCGCCGTCCTTCTTGTCTTGATTGCTTGTCTCGCTCAGGTAGATAGCGCCGACGCCAGCGCGAAACGTTCGACGGGCCATGCGATGCCTCGTCGCGGCGCGCGCGCGTACGGGTACGCGCGTGGACGATCGATCCCATCCGAAGACTCTTCGTTCGAATGCAGCGGGAGCAGGAATCACACGCCAACCGGCTGTAAGCTGGCAACGCCGGACTACAACGTGAAAATGGTTTCGCCGCCTGCCGGCAGTTCGGTCGGGACCTACTGTTTCAGGGCGGGCACAGGCCTGCATCTGGGCCTGAACGCGGTCGTCGTCGTTGACGTCGTTGGTCCACTGCTTCCAGCGATTGGCAATCCGCCCCGCGGCCTAAAAGGATCCCCGACGGCGGTCTGGGTTCCCGGCGCTCCCTCGTGCGGCAAAGGCCAACTCGAGATCGACACCGATGAAATCGAGACTTCGCCCGCCGGGCTTCAGGTGACACCGACTGGCTGGGTGAGCTTCAGCTTCGTGATCCCCTGATCACTCAGGGAACTGGAGGTGCGCACCGCGTGGCGGTCAGCCTCGCGCTTGGCGCCATCCGTTCGCCGACGCCGGGCAAGCCATCCGCCGCCGTCAGGGTCGCTGGATCCGCGCCACCACTGGCGCCTGTTCGGACCCTGGACCGATCACAGCCGCCTCGCCCACCACGAGCGTCTTCAGGCGCGAGGGGTGTAGTCGGTACTCGTAGCCGCGGCGGCGGCTGCCGCGGCCGAGGGGCAGTGGCCGAGGCGGTCGCTGCTGGTCTGCTCGGTGCTGATCCAGACGGGCTTGCTGCCGGCCATCGCGGCGATCAGCTCGGCTGATTCGGGGCGGTGGGCTCGCGCAGGCCGTCGGCGGCTGTCTTAAGATCGGCGAGCTCTGGGTCCCGAGCAGTAGGCCGATGCCGGCGGAGCGGGCGCGGGCGAACAGGCGCGAGACGTGGGCCGGTGCGATGGCTGCGAACTCGTCGATCACGACGACGGTCGGAATCGGTTGGCGCTGGCGGGGCGGCGACGAGGGTGACCATGGTCGTGCACGCGCTCTGAGCAGCGGCCCGGCTGGCGGTGAGGGGTGCACGGCCGATCCTCAGCCCATGACCTGAATCTCGCTGCTGATCAGAAGCGTCGCGATATCGCGACACCCAATACTGCACCGTCGAGAGCGACACTCGCCGCCACTGCGCGGCCTGACGGCGGGACATGCCCTCGACCACAGGCACTTCTCGACCAGCTCGACACGCTGTCAGCGAGGCAGCCACCTACGCTTGTCCTGCATCCGGGTCCTCCTCGGCTCATGGATCTTTCGAAGGACCCACAGCGTCGGCTGCGACCCGGATGCCCTAAGCAGCCGTTCGGAACCTCCCGGGGCAGGTCAGCTAGTCGCCAAACGGTTATGCCGCGCAGCTGGTGAGCAAGCTTCGAGCACGGGGCAGCTCGGTGTCCCCGGCGCCGCGCCCCATGCGCCTAGGGATCGTCCTAGGGATCGAAACCGCGGTATCGAGGCGGACCCCTGCGCACCCATGCGGAGCATGAAGTGAGCGCGGTGTGCTCAGATTCGGCTCCAGCAAGCCAGAAAGGCCCACCGAAGCCGGACCTTCGAAAGCGGGGGACCCAGGAATCGAACCTGGCGTTGCGGTTTTGGAGACCACCGTGTTACCGATACACCAGTCCCCCGGGGGCTCCGGATTGTAGGGGCTCGCCGCCGCGCGGCCACGTGTCGGCAATCTGACGCTGCAAAGCGGATTCCGCATTTTGCAACGCGGGCCGCGGCCGGTAACCTCGGCGTCCCGGGTGGCCCGGGAGGGTCATGGAGGGCCGGATGGAGATGATGTTCAGGAGGGCTGGAGGGCTGATCGCCGCTGCCGTGGCAGCGGCAGCTGCTCGCTGCGCCGGCGGCGCTGGGCGTCCGGTATCACGAACTCCTCCGAAGGCCTGCGCACCGGCTGGTACCCGAACGAATCGGCGATCACCCCGGGGCTCGTCAGCGGCGGCACCTTCGGGCAGGAGTGGTCGGCGAACGTCGAAGGGCAGGTCTACGCGCAGCCGCTGCTCGACGAAGGCACGCTCCTGGTCGCGACCGAGAAGAACCGCGTCTACGGGCTCGATCCCGCGAGCGGCGCAACGCAGTGGTCGAAAACGCTGCCGGGCAACCCGTGGAACGCCGAAGAAATCAAATGCGGCGACCTCACGCCGGAAATCGGGGTCACCTCGACGCCGGTGATCGACCCGGCAACCGACGTCGCCTACATGACACACAAGGGCTATGCCTCGGGAAGCTCGGGAGCCGTGAAGTACTGGATGGACGCGATCGAACTCGCGACCGGCAACGAGAAGCCCGGGTTCCCCGTCGAACTCGCCGGCACCGCCCAGAACGACTCACACCAGACCTTCACCGCGCGGACCCAGCTGCAGCGCCCGGGGCTGCTGCTGCTGGAAGGCGTCGTCTACGCCGCCTTCGGCTCGGACTGCGACGTGGACCCCTTCCAGGGCTGGATCTTCGGCGTCAGCGAGGGCGGCACCGTCAAGGCCCGCTGGACCTCGGAAAGCGCGAACAACGGCAGCGGCATCTGGCAGTCCGGCGCAGGGCTCACCTCCGACGGTCCCGGGACGATCCTCTTCAGCACGGGCAACGGCGCCACCCCTCTCGCCCCCACCCTCGGCTCCGAACCGCCCGGCACCCTCGGCGAGTCCGTCGTGCGCGTGCGCGTGCAGTCCGACGGCGAACTGAAGGCCACCGACTTCTTCGCCCCCTACGACGCGGCGACGCTCGCCTCCTGGGACGCAGACTTCGCCTCCGGCGGCGTGACGGGGCTGCCCGACGCCTACTTCGGCACGACCTCGGTCCCGCACCTCGCGGTCGCCGTGGGCAAGGACGGCTACGTGTACCTCCTGAACCGCGAAGAACTCGGCGGCATCGGGGAGGGACCCGGCGAAGGCGACAAGGTCGTGCAGCGGATCGGGCCGAACGGCGGGGTCTGGTCGCGTCCGGGCGTCTGGCCGGGCCAGGGCGGCTGGGTCTACATCCCGACCGCGTCGAGCGGCAAATCGGCGGGCGGCTCGGCGGGCAAGCTCGACGTCTACAAATACGGCGTCTCCGGCGGCGGGCAGCCGACGCTCTCGCTCGCCGGCGAATCGAGCGACGCCTTCGGGTTCGGCTCGGGCGCGCCGGTCATCACCTCCTCCGGGCCGACGAGCGGCTCGGCCCTCGTCTGGACGGAGTGGATGCCGAACGGCGGCGGCGGCGGCGCGCAGCTGCGCGCCTACGACCCCGTGCCCGTCGAAGGCAAGCCCGTGATGCGCTGGAGCGCCTCGATCGGCACCGCATCCAAGTTCGCGATACCGGGCGTCGGCGGTGGCCGGCTCTATGTCGGCACGCGCGACGGCCACGTGCTCGCATTCGGCTCGCCCGTCAAACAGCCGCTCAGCGGGCCGTCGACCGAATTCCCGGCCACGACGCTCGGCTCGCACTCGGAAAGAACCGTCACGCTGACGGCGAACGAACCGCTCGAAGTCACGGAACTCACGAGCAGCAGCCCGAGTGAGTTCGAGCTCGGCGGCCCGACGCCCGCGCTCCCGGCGCACCTCGCCGCGGGGCAGAGCATCTCGGTTCCCGTCGTCTTCCGGCCCGCGGCGACGGGCCCGCGCGGCGCCACCCTGACGGCCACGCTCGGCACCGGCGCGAAAGCGCCGTTCTCGCTGAGCGGCAAGGGCCAGACGAGCGCCGCCACGCATCGAAGCCTCGCCCACGGTGCTCAGCTTCGGCGGGACCGCCGTGGGACAGCAGCGTCTCGGCGACCGCGACGTTCACGAACGTCGGCGCGAGCCCGCTGGAAGTCAAGGGCTCCACGGCTCCCGGAGCGCCCTTCACGGTCGAAGCAGCCGCCCTGCCGAAAGCGAAATCGCAGCTCGGCCCGGGCCAGTCGATCACGATCCCCGTCTCCTTTGAACCGACCGCGATCGGCTCCTACGAAGATGCCCTGGAAGTCCAGACCTCCGCCGGCGCGGCCGCGGTCCACCTGACGGGCGCCGCCGCCCCGCCCGGGGTGCTTCAGATCACCCCCGAAGCGCTCCAGTACGGCGGCGTCGGCGTTGGCCGCGAAGCGACGAGGTCCTTCACGGTCGCGAACACCGGCGGCGTCGCGATCACGGTCTTCAAGTCGAAGCCGCCGGACGGCGGTGAGTTCACGCCCACGACCTCGCTGCCCGAGGACACCACCATCGCCCCCGGCGAAAGCCTCGTCGAGAGCGTGCGCTTCGCGCCGAGCGCGACCGGCGCGGCCTCCGGCACCTGGCTGATCAACGGCGAAGGCTCGAGCGTCGTGCACGAAGTCAGCTTCACGGGCGCGGGCGAAGCGATGCCCGCAGGCCCGCTCACGCCCCCGCTCGGCTCGGGCGGGACCCGGTCGTTCAAGAGCGCGGGACTCGGGGCGGTGCTCAGCGGCTACTCGCTGCGCGCCGGCCCGTCCGGCAAGGTGGCCGTGCGGGTGCTGTGCCCGACCCAGCCGGGGTCGTGCACCGGCACGATCTCGATACGCACGCGCGGCCTCGTCAGGGTCTCGCCGCACGAACGCAGGCCCGCGATCGTCACGCTCGCGAGCGGCTCCTTCCAGATCGCCTCCGGCCACACGCAGACGATCCTGCTGCGGCTGACGCCGCGCGGGCGCGTGCTGCTGGCGCGGGACCGCACGATGCACGTCGCGGTGTGGCTGCTGTCGCACGATGCCCACGGCGTGAGACACGTCGTGCACGGGGTGGCAACGCCTGCGCGGGGCTCTCCCCTCGCACCGCCGCTGACGGCGCGCGATCCCGCGCCTACAGGCGCCTAGGCGCCCGCCCTCAGCTCAAGCAGCGCCCCGCGGCTGCCGAAACCACCGTAGGCCAGAGGGCTTTTGTATCGATGCCTACGAATCTCGATCCGACCGGTCGTCACGCCGCGACCCGTGGCGCGCTGAGCGCTGCGCGCCGGCTGCTGGTCGCTGCCCGCGATCGGCTTGACAAGGCACGGGGCGAGGACGGCTTCCTGCTGATCGAGGTCATCGTCAGCTCCCTGCTCGTGGCGGTGATCGTGGTCGGCACCTTCAACGGCTTCGACGTCGCACAGCGGCTCTCCACCGCAGAGCGCCAGCACGAGCAGGCCTCGCTCATCGCAGCCGCCTCGCAGGAGCAGATGCGCAGCGAGCCCGCCAGCGTGCTGGCGACCCTGAAGAACAACCCCCACACCTACACCCGGACGGTCCAGGGCACCGTCTACAACGTCAAGCAGACCGCTGAACTCCAGCCGGCCGCGAAAAGCACCGCCGCCTGCAACTCGACCCGCCAGAGCCGGCAACGCCTACCGCATCACCTCCACCGTCACCTGGCACCTCCAGGAAGAAACCAAACGGCCGCCGGTCAGTTCCTCAAGCCTCGTCACGCCGCCGATCGGCTCCTCCCTGGAGGTCGACGTGCTGAGCTCGCCGGGCTCCACGACCGGCGTCTCCGGCGTCACCGTCAACATCGAATACACCCCTCAGGGAGGCACGGGCACCGCGTCCCAGAGCCAGACGACGGGCAGCGAAGGCTGCGTCCTGTTCGGCGCGGTCCCGTCGCTGGAAGCCAAGGTCGAAGTCGCCGAACTCCTCGGCTACGTGACGGTGGACGGCAAACCGCGCGTCCCGACCAAGACCGTCGTCCTCGCGCCGAACTACACGGTCCACGACACCGTCGTCTACAACCGCGCCGGCGCGATCCAGGCGAACTTCGCCTACAGCGGCGCCGCGACGGCCGATCACTCGAACAACGAAGAAACCTCCCAGGTGACGCAGACGGTCACGGGGGACACGTTCGTCGCAGCCAACAACCTGATGGAAGTCGAACCGAACTTCGAGCTCGGGAGCACGAGCTACGGCGCGAAAACGAGCATCCCCTACGAAGTCAAGACGGGCACCTTCCTCGCCTCCGCGACGAGCAAGAGCAACCTCTTCCCGTTCGCCGAAGAAGAAAACGGCTTCTGGGCCGTCTACGCGGGGGACTGCGCGAACAACAACCCCGAACTCGTCACGGGCGGCGCCATCAAGCCGCAGGAAAAAGTGATCGTCAAACCCGGCGAAACGACTGCGGTCTCGGCGCCCACGAGCTACACGACGCTGAACGTCTACAAGAAGAAGGAAGGCGAAGTCTCGAAACTCGCCAACTCCTGGGAAGGCCTCGAAACCACCAACTCCTACCCCGTCCTGATCGACAACCTCGGCTGCACAGGCGTGACGCCGGTCGACGAGACCGAAGCGGGCTACAAGCACAGCCAGACGACCACGACGGGCAGCTCGATGGGCGGGCACCTCACCAGCCCGTTCCAGCCGTTCGGCAAAGAATTCACGCTCTGCCTCTCGAGCACCGCCAAGAACCAGACCTA
Source organism: uncultured Solirubrobacteraceae bacterium (assembly GCA_963779065.1). GTDB lineage: Bacteria > Actinomycetota > Thermoleophilia > Solirubrobacterales > Solirubrobacteraceae > Palsa-744. The sequence goes on along the minus strand of CAVZWQ010000003.1, from coordinate 3,156,827 downwards.
CAAGGTCAAATATGCGAACACCGCGCTCAACGGCGGGACGGTCAACATCTTCCTCGAACAGCGTCCGACGGCGACCGTGACGGCGGAACGCGCCGCGAAGGAAACCCTCTACAAAACGGAAGAAGCGGCGTACAAAGCAGCTGAAGCGAAATACAAAGAAAAGGAACTCAAATACAAAGAAAAGGAAAATGCCTACAAAGAAAAGGAAGCGTTCAAAGAACAGAACAAAGTAGCTGAAACCAAGAAAGGCGAATACGAAGCGAAGAAGAAAGCGTACGAAACCAGAAGCGAATACGAAAGAATACGAAACCAAGAAAAAAGCGTACGAAACGGCGAAAAAAAACTACGAATCCACGAAAAAATCGAGCTACAAAACAGAATACGAAAAATACGAAAAAGAATACAAAACGCTCGAAACTGAATACAAAACGCTGGAAACCGAATACAAAACGCTGGAAACCGAATACAAAACGGCCGACAAACAGTACGAAGAATGGGCCAAACCCAAAGCGGAATACGAAGCCTTCCTGACGGAATACAACAAATACAAAGCTGAATACGCCGAAGACTACGCCGAATACAAAGCCGCCAAGGAAGCGTACGAAACGGCGAAAGCCGAAGAAAAAGAAGGCACCTCGGTACAAGTCGAAACAGGGACGACCTGCACATGAGCCTCCACGCCCTCGCACGCCTGCTTGCCCGCCTGCGCTCCGAGCGGGGCTTCACGCTCGTCGAGGTGCTGGTGGCGATGGTCGTCGGGCTGATCGTCAGCGGCGCCCTCTTCGCGATCCTCGAAATCTCGCTCAAACAGAACGCGCGCATCAGCGACCGCGTCGTCGCGCAGCAGCTCGGGAACACGGCGATGACCAGGATCATCGACCCGCTGCGCTCCGGATGCATCGCCCGCAAAGCCACGCCCGTGCTCTCAGGGAGCACGCCGTCGAAGCTGATGTTCACCACCGCCTTCAGCGAAGGGACCACGCCCGAACCGAAAGAAGTCTTCAGGGAGAAGATCGAATACGCCTCGCACAAGCTCACCGCGGCGGTGGAACAGGCCTCCTCGGGGACCTGGCCCACGTACGCCGGCTGGGGCGCAGCCAAAGAAACGACGCTGGCTGAAAACGTCTACATGCCGAGCGGGAACACGAACGGCCCGTTCCGCTACTTCAAGTACGGAAAAGCGTCCAGCTCGAGCAGCACCTCCAGCGTGAGCGCGCTCGAAGCGCTGCCGACCACGAGCGCGCTGAGCGAACCAGAAGCGAAAGAAGTGGCCGGTGTCGAAGTCCGCTTCGAAGCGCTCGCGCCGGACAAAGACACGCGCCTCTCGCGCGCCGCCCAGTTCGAAGACCAGGTCACGTTCGCCTTCTCGAGCCCGAACTCCGAATCGACGATCAAAGCGGGGCCATGCGAATGAGGACCTACAACACCCTGCGCCGGCTCCGCAGCGAGGAGCAGGGCTTCACGATGATCATCGCGATCGGCGTCATGTTCGTGACGGGCGTGCTGCTCGCCCTTGCGTTCCAGGTCACGCAGGACGACATCCGCAACTCGCAGTTGACGGTCGACCAGAAGAAGGCCTACTACGCGGCCCTGGCCGGGGCCCAGGAATACGAGAACCAGCTTCAGGCCAACCCGAACTACTGGCAGTCGTGCCCGGAACCGAAAGGCGAAGTGCCCGGGGAAGCCAAAGAAACAAACAAGCCCACCTATGAAGTGACGACGCTCGCCGCGAAGACCGATCCGGAAGCCTCGAAAAAATGCAACGCCGCGAACCCGTTCGCGACGATCATCGAGTCCTCGGGCGCGCTCACCAACACCTTCCGCATCAAGTCGACGGGCAAGTCCGGGAGAGAGTCTCGCAGCGTGGTCGCCAACTTCCAGGTCGCCGGCTTCCTCAACTACGTGTACTTCACCCAGTACGAGGTCCAAGATCCGGAAGCCTACGGTGGCGACCCTCGATGCGCCGCATACAAGCCAGAACGCGAAGAAAAAGGCCTCAGCTGCGTCCAGATCTACTTCGGCGAAAACGACGACGTCAAAGGACCGATGCACACCAACGACGCCGTGTACTACTGCAACGGCGTGGAATTCGGCCGTCCCGGGCATGAACCGCCGGACAGCGTGGAAATCAACCGCGGCGCGAACTACGGCGGCTGCGGCTCGGGCAGCGTGAAATACAACACCGCGAGCGGCAAACCGAGCGTCGGCGAAGACTACGAACCCCCGCCCAGTGACAGCAGCCTCAAATTCTACGTCGAAAAAGGCTACGAACTCGAAGGGCGCACGAAGCTCAAGCTCGAAGGCTCCGTCAACAAAATCAAAGAGACGAAGCCGAACGGCGAAGAAGTACCGCTCGAATGGCCGAAAAACGGGCTGATCTACGTGGCCAACACCGGCAGCGGGTGCGGCTACAGCAACTTCGAACAGGAAGGCACCGACACCACGGCCACCTACAACTCCGAAGTCAACTGCGGCTCGGTCTACGTGGAAGGCACCTACAGCAAAGCGCTGACGATCGCGGCCGCCACCGACCTGACCATCACGGGCAGCATCACCCCGACCGGGATCTCGGCCGGCAGCGCGCCGACCGGGACGTCGACTCTCGGCCTGATCGCAACCCGCTTCGTCCGCATGTACCACCCCTGCACGAGAGCCGCCGGTAACACCACAGGTCCGGTCGGCACCACTCCGATCAGTCCGTGGATCTACGCGGCGATCCTCTCCACGAGCCACTCGTTCCTCGTCGACAACTACGAATGCGGGAAACCGCTGGGCACCCTGAACGTCTACGGCGCGATCGGCCAGAAGTTCCGCGGAATCGTCGGGAAACTCGAGCGGCGAAGGCTATATCAAGAACTACCTCTACGACGAACGCCTGGCAACCGACGAGCCGCCCTACTTCCTGGCGCCGCTCAAGGCGGGCTGGAAGGTCGTCCGCGAGACCGCGCCGACCGGCGGGTAGCGCCTCCCCCGCCCCCGCCGGGGCTCAAAAACGAGCGGTCGCGAGCCGATACGTCGGGAAGAGATGTCCGTCCTGGCGCACCACCGCCAAGAGCACCCGGCTCGCCACACGCGCGAATGCCTCGGCCTGCTGCTGAAGGTGCTCAACGAGCACGACCCTGGCGTGCTCGAGGACCTCAACCGGATGGGCCACCTCGCCAGCGACACGGCGCGCTCGCTCGGGCTGGACGAGCGCGAGGTCGAGCGCATCGAGCTCGCCGCGCGCCTGCACGACGTCGGCAAGCTCGCGATCCCGGACACGATCCTCGTGAAGCCCGGCGCGCTAGACGCCGAGGAGTGGGAGGTGATGCGCACCCATCCCGAGATCGGCGCCCGCATCGTCGCCTCGGCGCCCTCGCTCGCGCACATCGCCGACCTTGTCCGCTCCCACCACGAGCGCCACGACGGGACCGGCTACCCGGACGGTCTGAAGGGCGAGGAGATCCCCCTCTCCGCCGCCATCATCGCCGTGTGCGCCGCCTTCGTGGCGATGATGCGCCACCGCCCCTACAGCGACGCGATCACCGTCGAGGAGGCGATGGCCGAGCTGCGCCGGTGCGCGGGCACACAGTTCCACCCCGGCGTGGTCGCGGCTTTCTGCCGCACGTTCGAGACCTCGGCGCGACTGTGACGAGCGCCGCCGAGGACGGCGCCAGCTTCACCGTCACGTAGCCGCCGCTGACCGGGACCGCTTCGCCGGCCGGTTCGCGCCATCTGCCGTCGGCGGCGACCTCGCGCCCGCCGATGCGAACGCCGTCCGCCGCGGAGGGCGAGCCGTCCATCAGCCGCAGCACCCTTGCCTGCCCAAGACCCGCACCGACGCCGATCCGCAGCACGAGCGGCACCGAGCCGGGCGGGTCGTCGTCGGAGAGCAGCAGCTTGACGCGTGCGGTGGGGCCCGGTGAAGCCCGCGGCGGCCAGGTTCGGCGCGCCGGCGGCCGAGATCCTCGTCGGCACCGGGCGGTAGCCGATCAGCGTCCGCGCCAGCAGCAGCGCGTACCAGTCGGGCTGGGCGCGCAGCCGCCCGTCGGATGCGAGGGCGGGGTTCGGCAGGCACAGCTCCGAGTAGCCGCTGCAGCTCAGCGGGTGGCCGTGCATGTTCAACCCGACAGCGCCCGCAGCCATCGCCTGGCCGATGTAGCCCGTCGCCCAGAGCGCCGCGCCGAACGTGTCGCTCACGCCCGACACCCCGCCACAGGAGACGGAGTTCGCCTCGTCGATCCGCAGCGGGATGCCCTGCGCCCTGGCGATCCCGACGTAGGTTTCCAGCGACTGCGCCTCGCGCCCGCGGAGCGCCGGGTTGAGCAGGCCCGGGATCGTCGGCGCCGGTATCGAGCTGCAGCCGAGCGGATAGTGATGCCCGGTCAGCAACGCCGGCTGCTGCGAGAGCGCCTCGGCGGTGCCCCATTCCAGGAACGCGCCGGAGCCGGACACGTCGGGACCCGCGACCGCGACTTCAGGCGCGAGCTTGGCGATTTCTTCGCGGTAGGCGCTGACCTGTTCCTCGTAGCCCTGCGCGAGCCACGGCATCGGCCGGAAGCCGTGTTTGCCGAGGGAGTCAGGCTCGTTGCCGATCTCGACGCCGGCGAGATAGGGACCGAGGGCCCTCTTGGCGGACTGCCACCTCGCGCGCCGCGGCCTGCGGTTCGTAGTGCGCGAGGCCGACGGTGAGCAGGACCGTCCAGCCGCTGCGCCGGGCGAGCCGGCCGATCGACTTCATGTCCGCGGGGCCGATCGTCGCGCTCGCCCAGGCCGGGCGCGGCGTCTGCGGATCGGTCCATGCGACGTTCTGGTCGGCGGTGATGCCCCCGAAGCGGAGCACCCCGGGGCCCAGCGAGCGCAGGAACGCGACGAGGTTGCCTTTTTCGCCGAGCTGGCCGAGCAGCTGGAGCGACCCGACCTCGAAGGAGAGGCCGAGGAAGCGCGCCGGGACCGGCTTGCCCGCCGCGGCCGGTTCGAGGCCGATCGCGACCGCCTCCGCACTCGGCGGCGCGGGAGCCGGCGCGACGGGAGCCGGCGCGGGAGCCGGCGCGACGGGAGCCGGCGCCGTCGCGGGCGGCGCCTGCCCTTCGCCGGTTCCCCCCGTCCCGGCGAAGGCGCTCGGCGCCGCCGCCAGGCCGGCCAGCACGCACGCGGCCGCGAGGGCTCGGCGCAGGGCTGTGGGGATGCTCGAGGGGATAGAAGGCATGGGTGGACCGGTTGCGCCCGATCGGCGCACGAAGCAATCAAACCGGATGCTGCGCGGAAGTCGCGCCGCGAAGTCACGACTCACGGTCACCGAGCGAAGATCCGAGGGGCCCGGGCGTTGCCGTTATCGCGTTCACGTCGGTGGCGGCCAACCTCGCGGCGATCATGGGCGGGATCCTGGTCTTCCGCGACCCGATCGGGATCGGAGCGCCGGCGATCGCCGCGCGGCCACAGCGTTCGGCCTCGTGATCGTCGGCGCCGGATTCATGCCGGCGGCGGTCCGGACCGGCCGTGCGCCGGAGGGCTAGCGACGAGGGCGCCTAGCAGTGCGGGCGAAGGGACTCGAACCCCCAAGGGCCTAGGGCCCACCGGCTCCTAAGGCCGGCGTGTCTACCAGTTCCACCACACCCGCGTGGCTCTGGAGAGCCTAGCCTCCGCGCACGCCCGCTTGCCCACCGCAGGCCCGCCAGCCGGTATCTTCAGCGGGCGATGTCGCTCTACGCAGAGCCCGAGCGCAAGCCGGGGGTGATCATCACCCACCCCAACCGCGACAAGCCGGTCGTGCAGGCGACGCGCGCCACCGTGATCGTGCTGCTGCTCGCGAGCGCCGCGCTGGTCGCGATCGTGACGATCGGTGGCTGGAGCGCTCTGTCGGGGATGATCCCCGTGCAGATCGGCTACGTGATCGTCTACGCCGTGCTGGCCTACTACGCCTACCGCTGGAACCGCGGCGTGCTGCCGGTCGCCTCGGCTCTTGCCGTGCTGTTGATGATCTTCGCCGCCGTGGCCGGCCCGGGCTGGTTCAACCGCGACAAGGCGGGCTTCGAACAGCCGGCGATCGACGCCGGCATCCTGGGCGTGCTGACGCTGCTGATCATCCCCGTGCAGATGCTGCTCGTCGCCTTCGCGATGCGCGGGTTCAAACAGGGCTGGAACGTCGAGCTCGAACGTCGCGACCCGTCCTACGTGGAACCGCCGGAAGCGGGCCCCGTCGGCGGCGGGTACGCCGCGCCCCCGCCTCACCCCGCCTGAGCGGCGGCTATCCTCGCTCACGCGCGGCGGTGGCGGAACGGTAGACGCGGGGCCCTCAAAAGGCCCTGTCCGAAAGGGCGTGTGGGTTCGAGTCCCACCCGCCGCATGCGAGGAGCTCAGGCGACGATCCCGGCCAGCTCGTCGAGCAGGTGAGCGGGCGCGGCGAGGATGCCCCACGGCAGCCCGTCCTGCTCGGTGAGCTCCAGCACGGCAAGCCCCGCGCAGCGGCAGATCAGCTCCCCGGCGGCGACGTCCCAGGCCTTCACCCCGCGCTCGAAATAGGCGTCGTAGCGCCCTGCGGCCGTCCACGCGAGGTCGAGCGCCGCGCTGCCGAGCCGGCGGATGTCGCGCACGCGGCCCGCAAGGCGCGCGACCACCTGCGCCTGGCGCTCGCGGACGCGCGCGTCGTAGGCGAAGCCGGTGGCCACCATCGCCGTCTCGAGGCCCCCGCCGCCGCGCGGATCGGAGGACCGGCCGTGCAGCTCGCTCGTCGCGTCAGGAGTCAGCAGCCGCGCGGGCCCGCCGCGCGTGGCGGTGAACAGCTCGTCGCGGTTGGGGTCGTAGACGGCGCCCGCCACGGCGCCCTGTGGGTCGGCCACCGCCACGCTGACCGACCACTGCGGGATCCCGAACAGGAAGTTGATCGTGCCGTCGAGCGGGTCCACGATCCAGCGCAGGCCGCTGGCACCCGGCTCGTCGCCTCCCTCCTCGCCGAGGAAGCCGTCTTCGGGGCGCCGCGCGCTCAGCAGCTCGCGGATCGCGCGCTGGGCGGCGAGGTCCGCCTCGCTGACGAGGTCGGTCGGCGTGCTCTTGCTGGACACGCCGCTCTCGGCCCCTCGCCCGGCGCGCTCGAGCAGCAGGCCGCCGGCCAGCCGGGCGGCCTCGGAGGCCAGCTCCGCGAGCTCCTCGCTCAATCGAACCCGGGAGGACGGCGCTCGGCCCAGGGCCGCTCCGCTTCGAGCTGCGCGGCGAGCGCGAGCAGCGGCCCCTCCCGGCCGGGCGGCGCGACGATCTGCACCGATAGCGGCAGCCCCTCGGGCGAGAGCCCGGCGGGGACCGCGATCGCGGGCTGGCCGGTGAGGTTCCACACGCCGTTGTAGGGGACCCACCCTGCGACCGCGTTCAGCGTCCAGAGCGCTCCACGCCCCTGCAGCGCGCCGATCGGCGGCGCGAGCGCGGCGACCGCCGGCGTGACGAGGAAGTCGAAGTCGTCGAAGACGCGGTTGATCCGCGCCGTCACCGCCGCCTCGCCGTCGAAGGAGCGCTGCAGCAGTCCCTCGCCGATCAGGCCGCCGAGCCGCCCGAACGTGCGCGTGCGCCGTTCGAGCCGCTCTGGGTGGTCGAGCAGGCCGATGTCGTCGTGCGCGCCTCGCATGTAGCGCGCGATCACGCTCGGGATCGCGTCGTTCCCGTAATCGGGGTCGCGCTCCTGGACCTCGTGGCCGAGCCCGCCGAGCAGCTCGACGGTCTCGGCGAGGGCGCGCTGGGCCTCAGAGGAGAGCTTCGCGAGCACGACGCCGGGGAACTTCGTCGACCACGCGATCCGCAGCCGCCCGGGCGGCGTGGCAGCGGCCTGCGCGAAGGGCACGGCGGGCGGCTCCGGACGGTCGAGGTCGATGTCGGTGGAGCCGGAGGCGACGTCGTGGAAGAGCGCGGTGTCGGCGACCCGGCGCGTGAGCACCCCGTCCACCGACATGCCGTGCCAGGCGCGCGGGCGCGGCGCCAGCGAGACCCTGCCGCGCTGCGGCTTGAGCCCCACGAGCCCGCACCAGGCGGCGGGGATCCGGATCGAGCCGGCGCCGTCGGAGCCGAGCGCCGCGCCGACGAGGCCGGCCGCGACGGCCGCGCCGCTGCCGCCGCTCGATCCGCCGGTCGTGCGCTGCAGGTCCCAGGGGTTGCGCGTCACGCCAAAAGTCGCGGTCTCGGTGAACGGCCACAGCGTCATCTCGGGGACGTTCGTCTTGCCGATGATCACGGCACCCGCCTCGCGCAGCCGCCGCACGACCTCCGCGTCGGCCGCGGCCGGGGTGTCGCGCGCGTTGGTGCCCCACGCGGTCAGCTCGCCCGCGATGTCGATGTCGTCCTTGACGGCGATCGGCACGCCGAGCAGCGGGCGCAACGCGCCGGCCCCGCGGCGGCTGTCAGCCTGGTCGGCTTCGAGCAGCGCGCGTTCGGCGAACACGACGCGGAAGGCGTTCAGGGCCGGCTCGTAGCGGGAGATCCGCGCCAGATAGAGCTCGACTAGCTCGCGAGAGGAGACCTCGCCCGCGGCGATCAGCTCCGCCTGCCTGGAGATGCCCGCGTATGCCAGCTCGACGGGCTGCATGGCCGGAAATCTAGTCGAAGGCCGCCCGCTCCGCCGAGCGCGGACCTAGGATCCCCCGAGGGCAACGGGGCTCGCCGCACCGGCGGGCTCTCCACGACAGGGGGCGAGCGATGTCATATCCCGTCAGCTTCGAGGCGGACTACGTCGAGCGGCGCAGCCGCATCACGACGCTCTTTCGCCTGATCCTCGTGATTCCCGTGGCGATCGTGCTCTACGTGTACGGGCTCATCGCGACGTTCGCGATCGTCATCGCCTGGTTCGCGATCGTCGTCACCGGGCGCTACCCGAAGGGCCTCTACGACTTCGTCGCCGGCTTCACCCGCTTCCTGACGCGGGTGACGGCCTATGCGGCGCTGCTCTGCGATCCATACCCGCCGTTCAGCGGCGCCGAGGACCCTTCCTACCCGGTGCGGATGAGCTTCGCCGGTCCGCTCGAGCGATACAGCCGGGCCAAGACGCTGTTCCGCATCATCCTCGCGATCCCGATCGTGATCCTGCGCTACGTGATGGGGCTGTTGCTCGAGGTCGGCGCCGTCGCCGCGTGGTTCATCGTGCTCGTCACCGGCAAGATGCCGCGCGGCCTGTTCGACCTGATGGTCCTCGCCAACTCGTACACGGCGCGCAGCGACGCCTACCTGTACCTGCTGACGGAGACCTACCCGCCCTTCCAGGACGAGCAGACGCGCACCGCCGGCCTTTCGCCCGAGCCCTAGACCGGCGTGACCGGGTTGTGCTTGGCGGGCCACTCGCGCTGCTTGCCGCGCGCGTGCGCGAAGCGCCGGATCAGCTCGCCGCGGAGCAGCTCGGGCGCGACCACGGCGTCGATGACCATCTCCGACGCGAGATGCAGGATGTCGATGTCGGCTGCGTACTCGGCGCGTAGGCGCTCGGTCTCCGCCGCGCGCTCCTCCTCGCCCTCGATCGCCTGAAGCTGGTTGTAGTAGACGGCGTTGATCGCGGCCTGCGGGCCCATCACGGCGATCGAGGCGCTCGGCAGCGCGATGCAGGAGTCGGGCTCGAAGGCGGGCCCCGCCATCGCGTACAGGCCGGCGCCGTAGGCCTTGCGGACGATCACCGAGATCTTCGGCACCGTCGCCTCGCTGACCGCGCTGATCATCTTCGCGCCGTGGCGGATGATCCCCTCGCGCTCGACCTGCGTGCCGATCATGAAGCCGGGCACGTCGGCGAGGAACACGAGCGGCACGTTGAAGGCGTTGCAGCACCAGATGAAGCGCGCGGCCTTGTCGGCGGAGTCCGAGAACAGCACGCCGCCCTTGTGCTTGGGCTGGTTGGCGACGATCCCCACCGCCTCGCCGTCCAGGCGCGCGAAGCCGACCACCAGCTCCTTCGCCCAGCGCGGATGGATCTCGAGCAGCGAGCCCTCGTCCACGAGAGCCGCGATCAGCTCCTTGATGTCGAAGGGCTTGTTCTCGTCCGCGGGGATCAGATCGGCGATCGAGGCCCGCCCGCCCCCTGCGGCCGGCGCGGCGGGCGGCGCGGCGGGCGGCTGCGAGCGCCAGCTCCCGGGCAGGTAGGAGAGATAGCGGCGCGCCAGCGCGATCCCCTCGTCGTCGCTGCGCACGAGTTGGTGCCCGCACCCGGAGACGCCGGTGTGCATCTTGGCGCCCCCCATCTCCTCGAGCGTCACCTTCTCGCCGATCACCATCTCCGCCATGCGCGGCGAGCCGAGGTACATCGACGCGTTGCCCTCGCGCATGATCACGATGTCGCAGAACGCGGGGATGTACGCGCCGCCGGCCGCGCTCGGCCCGAACAGCACGCAGACCTGCGGCACGACACCCGAGAGCTTGACCTGGTTGTGGAAGATCCGGCCGGCGCCGCGGCGCCCCGGGAACATCTGCACCTGCTCGGTGATCCGCGCCCCGGCCGAGTCCACGAGGTAGACCATCGGGACCCCGAGGGAAAGCGCCCGTTCCTGGATGCGGAGGATCTTCTCGACGGTCTTCGGCCCCCACGAGCCGGCCTTGACCGTCGGGTCGTTGGCCATCAGCGCCACCGGGCGGCCGTCGATCGCCCCGACCCCCGTCACGACGCCGTCGGCACCGAGCCCGTCCTGCTGCCAGTTCGCCAGCAGCGCCTCCTCTGAGAAGGAGCCCTCGTCCAGCAGCAGCGCCACGCGCTCGCGAACCGGGAGCTTGCCCTGCTCGAGCGCCTTGCCGCGATGGCGCTCGGGCCCGCCCTGCAGGGCGCGCTCGACCGCGCCCTCGTGACGGGCCGGCGGGCTCTCCTCGGTCTCGCTTGCGCTCATCGCATCGGCCCGCGGTGAGGACGGTGGTGGCGGCGATGCCGCCCGCGACCGCCGCGCGGGCCCCGGCCGAGCTCCAGCTGCACGCGGTCGAGGTCGGGCGCCGGGCCGTAGAGGCGCCAGCCGTTGCGGAACAGGAACAGCGCGGGGAAGATCAGAAGGAACGCGGGCCAGAAGGCGCCCGACGCGCCCGAGGCGGCCCAGACGACGGTGCAGATCACGAACGGCGTCAGCGCGCCGCCGGCCTGCTGCACGAGGTGGCGCCGCAGTTCCGCCCGGCGCTCGGCCAGCTCGGCGCGCCTGGCGGCCGCTGTCACGGGCAGCGCGGGCAGGTCGCCCACGACCGCTTGGAGCTCGGACATCGTTCGCGCTGCGTACACGGCGTCGAGCCGGTCGGCGAGCTCGTCCTCGCCGATCCGCCCCGCGGCGAAGTGCTCGCGCAGGTTCTCGGAGTAGCGCTCGCGATCCTCGTCGGAGGCGCGCAGGTCAGACGCGTCGCTCATGCCAGCAATCTAGCTCCCGCGCGCCGATCCGGCGCTCCGCGTCTCAGATCCCCGGGTTCTCCTGCGGGGCCTCGCCGGAGTAGTCGTAGAAGCCCATCCCCGACTTGCGCCCGTACCAGCCCGCGGAGAGCATCTTGCGCAGCGTCGGCGGCCGCGCGAAGCGCCGCTCGCGGAACTCGTCGAACAGCACGTCGCAGATCGAGCCGAGCGTGTCGAGACCGACGAAGTCCGCCAGCGTGAGCGGCCCCATCGGGTGCCCGGCGCCGGCCTTCATCGCCTCGTCGATCTCCGACACCGAGCCGACGCCCTCTTCGTAGGCGCGCATCGCGTCGAGCATGTACGGGACCAGCAGCCTGTTGACGATGAAGCCGGCCTTGTCCTTGGTCGGGATCGCGAGCTTGCCCTCCGAGCGCGCGAACGCGAGCGCGGTGTCGAACGCCGCGTCGCTGGTCGTGACGCAGCGGACGACCTCGACGAGCTTCATCACCTGTGCCGGGTTGAAGTAGTGCAGGCCGACGAACTGCCCGGGGCGCGACGTGGAGGCCGCCTGGTCGATCACGGCGAGCGAGGAGGTGTTGGTGGCGAAGACGGCCTCGGGCTTGACGATCGCGTCGACCTCCGCCCACATCTCGAGCTTCAGCGGCAGGCTCTCGGTGATCGCCTCGATCACGAGGTCGCAGCCGGCCAGTCGCCTTGTAGTCGGTGGTGCCGGCGATGCGCCCGCGCACCGCGTCGGCGTCCTCCTGGCTGGACTTGCCCTTCTCGACGGCGCGGGCGAGCTGCTTCTCGATCTTGCCGATCCCCTTCGCGAGCGTCGCGTCGTCGACCTCGCGCAGGACGACCTCATAACCGGCCTGCGCCGCCACTTGGGCGATGCCGTGCCCCATGAGGCCCGCTCCCAGCACTCCGACCTGCTCGATCTCCGCCATCGACCCTCCACTCGCCGCCGTTTTCGGCCCCGGAGCCTATCTGCACCGCGCCTCGGGCCGTCTCTGTGAGAACACTCAGGAAGTCTTCCGCGCCGGCGGCGTCTGGTGGTCGAAGGCCGTACGGCGCCCGCGACCGGCTGGCCGGGGCCCGCACGGCTGCATCCCCACGAGGATTGGAGAGCTCCATGTCCCACGCCCTTCCCAGCGGGCGGGCGCGCCTGCACCGCCTCGTCGTGGCGGTCGTCGCCGTCGCGGCGGCGTGCACGGCGCTCCCGGCCGGCGCGTCCGCGTTCGGCCCGTCGTTCATCGGCTCGTTCACGAAAGTGACGGAAATCGGCTCGACCGTGCCGCCCAACGGGGACCTCAACCCCTACGGGATCGTGAACGTCAACCAGAGCATCGGCGCGCTCGTGCGCGGCGACACGCTGATCAGCAACTTCAACGACAAGGAAAACGAACAAGGGACAGGCACCACGCTCGTGCAGATCTCCCCGAGCGGACACCTGTCCGTGTTCGCGCAGATCTCCGCGAGCTCGCTGCCAGGGCCGTGCCCCGGCGGCGTCGGGCTCACGACGGCGCTGGCGGTCCTCCCGGGCGGCTACGTCGTGGTCGGCAGCCTCCCCACGTCCAACGGCAGCGCCGAGACGGCGCAGGCAGGGTGCCTGATCGTGCTCGACAGCTACGGGCACGTGATCAAGACGATCGCCGGCGCCCCCATCAACGGACCGTGGGATGCGACCGCGGTCTCGGCCGGCCCGTTCACCGCCCTGTTCGTGACCAACGTCCTGAACGGCACCGTCGCGAACGGCGAAAAAGTCACCGCCGGCGGGACCGTCGTGCGGCTCGGCCTGTTCAGCACCTACGGGCACGCGCCGGTCGTGTTCTCCGAGCGCGTGATCGCGTCGGGCTTCCCCGAGCGGACCGATCCCGAAGCGCTGGTGGTCGGGCCGACGGGCGTGGGCCTCGGCCGTGACGGCACGCTGTACGTGGCCGACACCCAGGGCAACCGCATCGCGGCCGTGCCGAACGCCGTCTTCCGCCAGAGCCCGCTGGGCGGCGGCGGCTACAGCGTCACGCAGGGCGGGTCCTTGAACAACCCGCTCGGCCTGACGATCGCGCCGGGCGGCGACATCCTCACCGCCAACGCCGGCGACGGCAAGATCGTCGAGACGACACCGTTCGGCATGCAGCTGGCGGCGTTCGAAACGGGCGCCGGAGGCGGCGGCCTGTTCGGGCTCGTGCCCGCGCCGTTCGGACACGCGCTGCTGTTCGTGAACGACGCCGAAAACGCTCTGGACATCGCGCACTGAGCGCCTCCGGCGCGGACGCTCCACAAGGGGCGGGGCGCACAGCGCGCCCCGCCCCGCCCTCGCTGTCGCTCCGCGCGCCGCGCCCCTCGGATGCGGGTAGCCTTCGCGCGTGGAGCAAGGGGAATCGTTCGACCTGTCAGCCGCGGGGCTGCGCGCCGACGGCGCCGACGTGGCGGTCTTCTTCCAGGCGCTCGCCGGCAAGCTCGAGCAGGCCCTGCCGGACCGCACTCGCGTCGAGCGCCGTGGCGGCGGGCTGCTTGGCCGCGGGCCGCGCACAGCGCGAGCCGTACAGGTGGAGCTCGGGGACTGCCGGTACCGACTGGAGCTGGACGGGGGCGCCCTGCGCGGCTCGCGTGAGCGGCGCAGCGGCGGGATCGCGATCGGGCGCGACGCGCTCGATGCCGACGCGTGGGTCGCGGCGGTGACCGGCGACCTGCGCGAGGAGGCCGCGCGCGACGCAGGCGCACGGGTGGCGCTCGAACGGCTGCTCGCGTGACCTCGCCGCAGCAGCCGCCCGAGCCCGAGCTCGACGCCGCGCGGGAGCGCGAGCACGAGCGCGAGCGAGGAGTCGCAGGCGCGGGTCGAAGCCGGCGGGATCCCGCTCGCCGCCGAGCGGCGGCTGCGCGAGCTCGGCGAGGGCGCGGGCGCGTTCACCTCCGATCTGTCGGTCGGCTCGTTCGCGCTGTGCCACGAACTCGGGCTGACGCCGCTGGCCCAGGTCATGGGCAGCTCGGTCTACCAGGTGGGCGCCTACGCGGGCGTGCTCCCCGGCATCTACGCCGGCGGGTTCATGTACGAACTGGAAGCGCTCTCGGGAGCCTGGAACGAGGCCCGCGACCGGGCCTTCCGCCGCCTGGCCATCGAGGCCGACGAGCTGGGCGCCGACGCCGTCGTCGGAGTCAAGATCAGCAAGGGCGAACGCGAGTTCGCCGAAGGCGCGCTCGAGTGCGTGGTCGTCGGGACCGCGATCCGCGTCGGGGACCGCTCGCCGCGCTCCGGCCGCGCGCGCCGCGCCGGCGGCGGCGCGGTCCTCACCGAGCTCTCCGTGGCGGACTACGCAAAGCTCCGCCGCGCCGGATTCCAGACGCTCGGCGTCGTCGCGTGGACCTCGCTCTTCTTCGTCCAGTCCTGGGGCGCCGCGCAGCTCGGCGGCACGTTCGGGTTGATGCGCAACCAGGAGCTCGGCGAATACACCCAGGGCGTGTACGAGGCGCGCGAGAGCGTCATGACGCGCGTCACCGCGCAGGCGGCGAGCGTCGAGGCGAGCGGCGTGGTCGGCATGCGAGTCGAGCACACCGTGCGCCCGGCGGGCCAGAACGGCCTCGTCATGGGATTCGACGTGATCGGCACGGCGATCCGCCGGGCCGGACCAGAGAAGCCTCTTTCCCCCGAAGCGATCATCAACCTCAACTGAGAGCGAGCGCGACGATGAGCGACAGCGAGAGCACCTACGACCCGGCATCGCTCGAGGGCGTGCCCGAGGCCGGGCGCGAGCGCCTGCGGCAGAACAAGGCGGGTCTGTTCACCTCGGACCTGTCGGTGAACGAGTTCCTGCTCGTCAAGGAGGCCGGCTTCGAGCCGCTCGGCCTCGTCGTCGGCAGCTCGATCTACCACATCGGCATCCAGATGGCCGGCTGGAAGAAAAGCCAGGAGATGACCGTGCTCTCCGAGGCCATGTACGGCGCCAGGCAGCTGGCGATGACCCGCATGGAGGAGGAGGCCGACCAGCTCGGCGCCGACGGCATCGTCGGGGTGCGGCTCGACATCGGCCGCTACGAGTGGGGCCAGGACATGGCGGAGTTCATCGCGATCGGCACCGCCGTCAAGCACCGCGAAGGCGTCCTGCACCGCGCGCCGAACGGCCGCCCGTTCACGAGCGATCTGTCCGGGCAGGACTTCTGGACGCTGCTGCGCACCGGGCACAGGCCCGTCGGGATGGTCATGGGCAGCTGCGTCTACCACGTCGCGCACCGCGGGATGCTCCAGTCGATGGCCCAGACGGGCCGAAACGTCGAGCTCGCCAACTACACGCAGGCGATCTACGACGCGCGCGAGCTGGCGATGGAGCGCATGCAGGCCGAGGCCCAGCAGATGTCCGCGGAGGGGATCGTCGGCGTGCAGCTCCAGGAGAAGAGCCACGGCTGGGGCAGCCACACGATCGAGTTCTTCGCGATCGGGACGGCGATCGTCCCGCGCGAGGGCGCCGGCGAGGCGATCCAGCCGCCGACGACGGTGCTCGACCTCAGCTGAACGCCGCTCGCGGGTGTTCGGACCCCCGCCCATCCCCGGTCCACCGGCGCGGCGGGCGACCGTCCACGCGGGCCGCCGCGCGGCCGGCGCTCGCGTACGCTTGGGGCCCACCAGCAGACGAGGAGGCCGGCCGTGAGCATCGTCGAGAGAGAGGACCGGGGCGCAGTCCGCCACATCGTCCTCAACCGTCCCGAGAAGCGCAACGCGATGAACCAGGAGCTGCTGCGCGCGCTCGGGGCAGAGCTGCGCGAGGCGGCCGCCGAGCCCTCGGTGCACTGCGTCGTGCTGCGCGGCAACGGGCCCGTCTTCTCGGCCGGCGTGGACCTGGGCGAGCTGATGGACTCCACGGGCCAGGCCGGGATGCTGCGCCCGTTCCGCGACGTGTTCCTCGACTGCGCGAACCTCTGCGAAGAGATGGCCAAGCCGGTCGTCTGCCAGATCCACCGCACCTGCGTCGGCGGCGCGCTCGAGGTCGCGCTCGGCTGCGACCTGCGGATCGCCTCCAGCGACGCGTCGCTCGGCCTGCCGGAGGTCAAGTTCGGGATCATCCCGGACGTCGGCGGCTCGACCCGCCTGCCCGCGGTCGTCGGCCTGGGCCGGGCGAAGGAGCTGATCATGACGGCGCGCCTGATCGGTGCCGAGGAGGCTCACCGCATCGGCCTGGTCAACCGCGTCGTCGAGCCGGAGGACCTCGAGAGCGCGACGCAGGCGCTCGTGGACGAGCTGCTCGCCAACTCCCCCGTCGCCGTGGGCCGCGCCAAGCGCGTGCTCGACGCCTCCGCGCGTCCCGCGCTCGCGCAGACGCTCGAGATGGAGGTCTCCGTGCAGGAGTACTGCGTGGCGGCCGCGCGCGAGAGCGCGCGCGAGGCCGAGCAGGCGATGGCAGGCTAGGCGCGCCGGCGGGCCACCCGCTAACGGCGCCTGCGCCTCTGCCACAGCATGAAGGCGAGCCGCAGGACGACCGTCACCGCGACCAGGATCGTGCCGGTCCAACCGAGCGAGTGGCCGGTGTAGAGGTAGCCGGCGGGAGTGCTCAGCGGTGCCACTCGACGGGGCCGGCGATGAGCGTGTGGCTCCCGAGCGGCCTCCCGAGCAGCTCCTGCACGCGCTCCGAGCAGGCCAGCAGCGCGGGCAGGTCGATCCCTGTCTCGATCCCCATCTCCTCGAGCATCGAGACCAGATCCTCCGTCGCGATGTTCCCGGTCGCACCGGCGGGCACCGGGCAGCCGCCCAGCTCGCCGAAGCTCGACTCGAACGAGTCGACCCCGGCCTCGAGCGCGGCCAGCACGTTCGCCAGGCCCTGCCCGCGCGTGTTGTGGAAGTGCGCGGTCAGCTCGACGCCGCCGAGACGCTCGCGCGCGAGCTCGAAGAACGCGCGCACCTGGCGCGGGTTCGCCATCCCCGTCGTGTCGCCGAAGCCGATCTCCTCGGCGCCCGCCTCGTGCAGCGCGGCCGCGATCTCCAGCACGCGCTCGGCCGGCACCTCGCCCTCGTAGGGGCAACCGAAGGACGTCGAGATCACGCCCTCGCAGCGCAGCCCGGCCTCGCGCGCGCGGGCGAGCACCCGCTCGAGCCCCGCGAGCGAGTCGGCGATCGAGCGGTTCACGTTGTGCCGGTTGTGGGTCTCCGACGCCGAGAGGAAGACGTTGACCTCGTCGAAGGCGGCGCGCTCGCGACCTCCGGACTCACGCAGGGCCAGGGCGCGGTCGAGGCCGCGCTCGTTGGGGATCAGCACCGACAGGCTCACGTCGGCCGGCACGTCGATCGCGGCGAGCACCTGCTCGGCGTCCGAGAGCTGCGGGATCACGTCTGGACGCACGAAGCTCGTCACCTCCAGGCGGCGCAGGCCGGTGCCTGCGAGCGCCTCGATCAGCTCGACCTTCTGCGCGGTCGGGATCACCTCCGGCTCGTTCTGGAAGCCGTCGCGCGGTCCGACCTCGCGGATCCGGGCGGAGGGCGGCAGCTCCTCGGCGCTCACCACATCGACAGGCCGCCGCTGACGTTCAGCGTCTGCCCGGTCACGTAGGAGGCCTGGTCGGAGGCGAGGAAGACGATCGCGTCCGCGACCTCCTCCGGCTGCCCGATGCGCCCGAGCGCGGTCGCCCCCACCATCCCCTGCTTCAGGCGCTCGCCCAGCTCGCCCAGCATCGCCGGCGCCGCGTTCAGCAGCGGTGTCTCGATCGGGCCCGGGGCGACGGCGTTGCAGCGCACGCGATAGCGCGCGGACTCCCGCGCGATCGCCTTCGTGAACCCGATCACGCCCGCCTTCGCCGCCGAGTAGACCACCGAGCCCTGCGAGCCGACGCGGCCGGCCTCGCTCGCGACGTTGACGATCGCGCCGGCCCGGCGCTCCTGCATTCCGCCCAGCACCGCGTGCGTGACCGCGATCACGCCGCGCAGGTTCACGCCGAGGACGGTGTCCCACAGCTCCTCGTCGGTGTTGACGAAGAACGAGAAGCGGTCGGTGCCCGCGTTGTTGACGAGCACCTCGACGGGCCCCAGCTCGCCCTCGATCGCGGCGACGGCCTCGCGCACGGAGGCGGCGTCGGCGACGTCCATCGCGCAGCCCATCCCGTCCAGCTCGGCGGCCATCGCGCGCGCCCCGTCCTCGTTCACGTCGGCCACCGCGACCCGCGCCCCCTCGGCTGCGAGGCGCCGCGCGGTGGCCGCGCCGATCCCGGAGGCGCCGCCCGTGACGAGCGCCACTCTGTCCTCGAGCATCATCGGCAGAAGCCTATACTCGGCCGCCGTGCCGCCCAGCCGCCACGACCCCGTCGCGATCATCGGCGCATCAGGCGCGCTCGGCTTCGGCCTGGCACTGCGCCTCGGCCGGGCCGGGATCCCGATCGAGATCGGCTCACGCGACGCCGGCCGGGCGCGCGATACGGCGCTCAAAGCGGCCGCGGTGGTGCCGGAGGGGGAGTTCAGCGGGCGCGAGAACGCGGATGCGGTCGCGGCGGCGCCGGTCGTCGTGCTGAGCGTGCCGTTCCGCAGCCAGAGCGAGACGCTCGACCTGATCAAACACGCGCTCGAGCCGGGCAAGCTGCTGATCGACGCGACCGTCCCCCTGGCGGCGGCGGTCGGCGGCAAAGCGACCCGCATGCTCGGCGTCTGGCAGGGCTCGGCCGCCCAGCAGGCCGCCGAGCTGGTCCCCGACGGCGTGCGCGTCGTCTCCGCGCTGCACACGGTCTCGGCCGCTTCGCTCGCCGACCTGGACCACCCGCTCGAGCAGGACGTGCTCGTGTGCGGCGACTCGCGCGCCGACAAGCGCGAGGCGGCGCAGCTGCTCGAGCATGTCGCGGGGCTCCGCTGCGTCGACTGCGGGCGCCTTGAGAACTCGCGCACGGCGGAGTCGCTGACCGCGCTGCTGATCGCCGTCAACGCGCGCTACAAGGCGCACGCGGGCATCAGGCTGAGCGGCCTGCCGGACGAGCTCTGGGGGTGAGCGCCGCCGCCGAGCCGATCGTGCTGCTCTCGGGCGGCACCGGCGGCGCGAAGCTGGCTCTCGGGATGCTCGAGGCGTTCGGTCCCGAGCGTCTCGTCGTGATCGCCAACACAGGCGACGACATCGAGATCCACGGCGCTCTCGTCTCGCCCGACCCGGACCTCGTCTCCTTCTGGCTGGCCGGGCTGATCGACGAGCGCGGCTGGGGCCTGCGCGATGACACGTTCACGGTGATGGACGAGCTGCGCGCCCGCGGCGAGGACGTGTGGTTCAACCTCGGCGACCGCGACCTCGCCTGGTGCCTGAGGCGCTCGAGCCTGCTCGCGGACGGCGCGACCCCGACGCAGGCCCTGCAAGCGCTCAACACGTCGATCGGCCAGCCCGTCCCGGTGCTGCCGATGAGCGACGAGCCCGTGCGCACGTGGGTCTCGACGCCCGGTGACGGCTGGATCGGCTTCCAGGAGTTCATGATCCGCCGCCGCGCGGCCGGCCCGATCGACGGGCTCGAGTACCGCGGCGCCGAGGAGGCGCGGCCGAGCGCGGCCGTGCTCGGCGCGATCGCGGCCGCAGCGACGATCGTGATCGGCCCCTCGAACCCGCTGGCCTCGATCGGGCCGATCCTCGCCGTTCCGGGGATGCGAGCGGCGCTGCGCGACGCGTCCGCACCGGTGCTCGCCGTCAGCCCGGTCGTCGGCGGCGAGGTGCTGAAGGGGCCGACCGCCGCCTTCATGGCGCTCGCCGGGCGCGAGTGCAGCGCCGCGCGGCGTGCGCGAGCACTACGGCGAGCTGCTCGACGGGATCGTCGCCGACGAGGGACTCGACGACGCGCTTCCGGCGCTGCGGACGCCGACGCTGATGAGCGGCCCGGAGCAGCGCGCGCGACTCGCGGAAGAGGTCGTCGGCTTCGCCGGGAAGCTGCGCGGCGGCAGCTAGTCTCACGACCACAGCCGTGCGCACCGCAGCGATCCTCCCCGTCAAGAGCTTCGGCCGCGCCAAGCAGCGGCTTGGCGCCGGCGTCCCGGACCCGTTGCGCCTCGCGCTCGCACGCGCGATGGTCGCGGACGTGCTGGACGCGCTGAGGGCGACCGGCGGCGTCGAGCTGACCGTGGTCGTGACCCGGGAGCCCGAGGCGGCGCGTGCCGCCTCGCGCGGGCGGCGCGAGGGTGATCGAGGACCGCAGCGAGGCCGGGCAGTCCGCCGCCGCCGCGCTCGGCGTGGCGGACGCGCTCGCGGCGGGCTTCGAGCGCGTGCTGCTCGTGCCCGGCGACTGTCCCGCGCTCGACCCGGCCGAGCTCGATCCGCTGCTGCGCGAGCACGGCCGGAGCGGCCCCGAGGTCGCGATCCTGCCCGACCGTCACGGCACCGGCACGAACGGGCTGCTGATCGCGCCGCCGCGCGCGATCGAGCCGAGCTTCGGCGCCGGGAGCTGCGCGCGCCACCGCGAGCTCGCGCGCGAGGCGGGCGTCGCATGCCGTCTCGTCGCGCTGCGCTCGCTCACCCTCGATGTGGACACCGTCGATGACCTCGCGGCGCTGCGC
Source organism: uncultured Solirubrobacteraceae bacterium (assembly GCA_963779065.1). Classification (GTDB taxonomy): domain Bacteria; phylum Actinomycetota; class Thermoleophilia; order Solirubrobacterales; family Solirubrobacteraceae; genus Palsa-744. Next base: position 3,136,041 of record CAVZWQ010000003.1, on the reverse strand, counting down.
GACGCGCTGACCGGGCTCTCGGGGGCCGCGCCGAGGACGCGCGCCGTGCTGGCCGCCGAGGACCCGGCGGCGGCCGTCGCGCTCGGCGCGCGCGCGTAGGCGGCCGATGGCTGCGTTCAGCGCGAGGGCGCTGTCCGGGATCCCGGAGATCCGCCCCGGCGAGGACCTGGGCGGGATCCTCGCCGCCGCGCTCGCGGACGCCGGAGCGACGCCCGGCGCGGTGGTCGTGGTCGCCCACACGATCGTCTCCAAGGCGGAGGGCGCCGTCGTGGAGCTTGCGAGCGTGCAGGCGGGGCCGCGCGCGCAGGCGCTGGCCGAGGAGCAGAGGAAGGACCCGCGCCTCGTCCAGGTCGTGCTCGACCAGTCGGCCGAGCTGCTGCGGGCCGAGCGCGGCGTGCTGATCGCGCGAACACACCATGGCTTCGTCTGCGCCAACGCCGGCGTCGACGTCTCGAACGCCGGCGCGAGCGACCGCGCGATCGTGCTGCCGGCCGACCCCGACGCCTCTGCGCGAGCGATCCGCGCGCGCCTGTCCTCGCCCGCTCCCGCAGTGCTGGTGACGGACAGCTTCGGGCGCGCCTGGCGCCACGGACAGGTGGACGTCGCGATCGGCCTGGCCGGGCTTCAGCCGCTCGACGACTGGCGCGGGCGCACCGACGCAGAAGGCACCGAGCTGCAGGCGACCTGGCTCGCCGTGGCGGACGCGATCGCCGCCGCCGCCGACCTCGTGCGCGCGAAGGACTCGCGCGAGCCGGTCGTGCTGGTCGAGGGGCTCGAGCGGTTCGTGACCGAGGCGGATGGCCCCGGCGCGCGCGCGTTGCTGCGCCCGCTCGGCGAGGACCTGTTCCGCTAGCTCAGCCCGCGCCGGTCAACGAGGACCAGAAGCGGATGAACTCGCGCTCGTGGCCGATCCCGAGCTGCAGCGCCAGGCGCCACCCCTCCGGGGCCTCCTGGAGCCCTGCGAGCAGCTCCTCGTAGTCGGCCAGGCGGCTGCGGTGCGCCTGCACCTGCTCCGCGGCGAGACGCTCGGGGTCGGCGCCGAAGAACAGCTTGAGCGTCGCGACGTCGCGGAGCTCGTAGAGGCCGCCGGTGGCGTCCTCGCGCCAGCGCTCGAGCGCGCGGCGCCCCTCGGCGGTGAGCCGGTAGATGCGCCGGCGCCGCCCCGACTCCTCGCGGCGTTCGGAGAGCAGCCCCTCCGCGGCGAGACGGCCGCACTCGGCGTAGATCTGGGTGTGAGGGACTGTCCAGAAGTTGACCGTGCTCACCGCGGCGAGCTGCTTGACGTCGTACGGCGTCGCCGGCTCGATCTGCTCGAGCAGTCCCAGCACGATGTAGGAGGTCTCTGTCAGGCGGGTGCTTGACATCGCCGCGAGTCTATACTACGGTGCGTATGGTTCGGATCGAACGATGCAAGGAGAATTGTCATGTCCGCCGCCCCCCTGACGCGATCCACCCCCACGCTCGGCTTCACGACCCTCGAGGACGAGACGACCATCGAGGAGCTGCCGCTCGCCGGGACCCTTCCGGCCTGGCTCGCCGGCTCGCTGCTGCGCACCGGCCCGGCACGGTTCGAGGTCGGGCAGCAGAGCATGCGCCACTGGTTCGACGGCCTGGCGATGCTGCACCGCTTCACGATCGAGGGCGGGCGCGTCTCCTACGGCAACCGCTACCTCGAGAGCCGCGCCTACCGCGCCGCGACTGAGACCGGACGGATCTCCTACGGCGAGTTCGCGACCGACCCCTGCCGGTCCCTGTTCAAGCGCGTGCAGACGCTGTTCGCGCCCGGCCGGGCGATCTCGGACAACGCCAACGTCAACGTCGCGAGACTCGGCGAGCGATTCATCGCCATGACCGAGACGCCGCTGCCCGTCCAGTTCGACGCCCGCACGCTGCACGCGGCCGACGCGCCGGCCTACCGCGCGCCGGGCGAGCTGACGACGGCCCATCCCCACCTCGACCGCGCGACCGGGGGCATGATCAACTACGCCGCCAAGCTCGGGCCGCGCAGCAGCTACCGCTTCTTCGCCGTCGGCCGCGACGGCTCGCCCCCGCGGCGGCTGGCGAGCCTCCCGGTGCGCGAACCGGCCTACATGCACTCGTTCGGCCTCACCGAGCGGTGGATCGTGCTGGCCGAGTTCCCGTTCGTCGTCAACCCGCTGTCGCTCGCGTTCTCGGGCCGGCCCTACATCGAGAACTACCGCTGGAAGCCCGAGCTGGGCACGCGCTTCACGCTGATCGACCGCGAGAGCGGCCGGGCCGAGGCGACGCTCACGGGCGAGCCGTGCTTCGCCTTCCACCACGTCAACGCGTTCGAGCGCGACGGCGAGGTGGTCGTGGACCTGTGCGCCTACGAGGACCCGGGGATCATCGAGGACCTCTACCTGGAGCGCCTGCGCTCCGGCGCCCCGGTACGCGGCGCGGCGCTGACGCGCTTCCGGCTGCACGCCGGCGAGGACCGCGTCGAGCGTTCGGTGCTCGCCGAGGAGGACCTGGAGCTGCCGCGGATCGCCTACGGCAGCCACAACGAGCGCCCCTACCGCTACGTGTGGGGCAACGGCACCGGCGAGGGGGGCTGGCTGGAACGGATCGCGAAGGCCGACACGGAGTCGGGTCACACGCTGAGCTGGTCGGAACCCGGCTGCTACCCGGGCGAGCCGGTGTTCGTGGCCGAACCGAACGGCGCGGACGAGGACGCAGGGGCGCTGCTGTCGGTCGTGCTCGACGCGCGCTCGCAGCGCTCGTTCCTGCTCGTGCTCGACGCCGCGGACCTGAACGAGCTGGCGCGCGCCGAGGTCCCGCACCACATCCCGTTCGGCTTCCACGGGCAGTTCGCCCGCGACTAGCCCGCGGCCGCGCGGTCACGCCGCCGCGCTCAGGCGCCCAGCTGCTCGCGTCCGAGCTCGACCCGCGGCGAGCTGACGCCGCCCGCCGCGACGCTCACGCGCGCCGGGCTCATACCGCGACGGCGGCCTCGAGAGCCCACTCCCCGCCCTCGGCGGGCAGCGGGTGGCGACGCCGGATCTCGTACAGCGTCGTGCGCTCGGCCGCCGGGCGCCCGGCGGCGTGGGCGGCCGCGACGAGCTGGCCGGGGTCGAGCTTGACGCCGTGGTAGCTGCCGGCGAGGCGGCTGATCGACTCCTCCATCAGCGTGCCGCCGAGGTCGTTCACGCCCCAGTGCAGCGCCTCGGTGGCCGCGTCGAGGCCCATCTTCACCCAGCTCGCCTGGACGTTGCGGATCGTGCGGCCGAGCGCGAGGCGGAACACGGCGGTGTGCTTGAGGTTCTCCTCCCGGGAGATCTCCTCGACGCCGTGGGTGCGCCCGAGCAGGGTCTGGAAGGGGATGAACGAGAGCGGCACGAACTCGGTGATGCCACCGGTCCGTTCCTGCAGCTCGCGCACGACGCGCATGTGCTCGGCCAGCTCCCACGGCTCCTCGATGTGGCCGAACATGACGGTGGAGGTGGATCGCAGCCCGGCCTCGTGCGAGGCCTCGATGATCTCCACCCAGCGCGCGACGGGGAGCTTGTTCGGCGAGATCCGCTGGCGCACCCCGTCGTGCAGGACCTCGGCGGCCGTGCCCGGCGTGGAGTCGAGGCCCGCGTCGCGCAGGCGGGCGAACACCTCGGCGGGCGCCAGCGCCGAGATGTCGCACATGTGCGCGATCTCCATCGGGCTGTACGCGTGCAGGTGCAGCTCGGCGCCGGCCTCGTGCGCGGTGTTCTTCGCGAGCCGCAGCCAGCCCAGGTAGTCCTCGAGCTCCCAGTCGGGATGGATGCCCGACTGGATGCAGATCTCGGTCGCGCCGAAGTCGAGCGCGTCGTGGATGCGCGCGACGAAGTCCGCGGCGTCGTGCTCGTAGGCGTCAGGCGAGCGCTTGCCCTGGCCGAAGCCGCAGAAGGCGCAGCCGACCGTGCAGACGTTGGAGATGTTGATGTTGCGGTTGACGACGAAGGTGACGGTCTCCCCCGCGAGCTCGGCGCGCAGCTCGTCCGCGGCGATCCGCATCTCCTCGATCGCCTGCGGGCGCGTCTCGGCGAACAGCGCGGTCAGCTCCTGCTCGGTCAGCGCGAGCCCCTCCCGCGCGCGCTCGATCGCCCCCGGGACGAGCGAGGGCGCAATCGGCGTGGGCGGCTCGGTCCGCCCCGACCCGCGGCGCGGGATGAACGACCAGTAGCGCGCCTTGATCGTGTCGAGCACGCCCTGGGCGATCCAGTCCTGGTCGATGTACTCGGGGTACACGCACAGCCGCTCGGTGAGCGCGTAGCCGTCGCGCTGCAGCTCGCGGCGCACCTGGTGCGGCGAGGGGAACGGGTGCTCCGGGGAGATGTGGTCGCCGTTGGCCGAGAGGCCGCCGAGATCGGTCGCCCCGGCCGCCACCAGCTCGCCCCACCAGTCGGCGAGGTTCGGCGGGATCTGGATGCCGACGCCGGGCATCAGCCGCCGCGCCTCTGCGATCAGCCGCTTCATGTCCGTGATCCCGACCGGACATGCCCACTCCGGCAGCGGCAGCTCGGGGCGCGCGTCGGCGACGCCCGTGCGCCAGTACTCGCGGGCGGCGGCGTCGGCGATCTCGGCGGGCTCTTCGCCGTAGTAGCGCTGGTGGGGCACGAAGTTCTGGAGGATCACCTCCTGGATGTGGCCGTGGCGCTCGTGCAGCTCGGCGATCGCGGCGAGCGAGTCCATGCGCTCCTGCTCGGTCTCGCCGATGCCGACCAGGACGCCGCTGGTGAACGGGATCTTCAGCTCGCCGGCGGCGGCGATCGTCTCCAGGCGCCGCAGCGGGTGCTTGGTCGGCGAGCCGGCGTGGACGGTCTGCATCAGCCGCTCGGAGACGGACTCGAGCATCAGCCCCTGCGAGGCCGTCACCTCGCGCAGGCGGGATAGGTCCTCGCGGGACAGGACGCCGAGGTTGGTGTGCGGGAGCAGGCCGCGCTCGAGCGCGCGCTCGCAGGCCCAGACCACGTAGGAGGTGAAGTCCTCGTGCCCGTAGGAGGACAGGCGGGCCCGGACCTCGGCGTTGACCTCGGGCCGCTCGCCCGTCAGCACGAGCAGCTCCTTGACCCGGCGCCGCGCGGCGCCGTCGAGCAGCTCGATGACCTCCTCGGGCGAGTGCAGGTGCGCCTGGTGGGTCGCGAACGCGCAGTACTTGCAGTAGCAGCGGCACGTCCGGGAGAGCGACAGCGTCAGGTTGCGCGAGAAGGTGACCCGGCGGCGCATGCGTCGGAGTCTATGACGCAAACAGCGGGGTCCGGCCTCCCCGCCGTCCGGTGGACCCTGGATACTCGAGCCCATGGAGCGAGACGTACCGGTGCGGGGGAGCGCGGCGCTCGATGTCCATGTCCGCGCCGAGCTCCGCGAGCGCCAGAAGCGCGAGCTGCGCCGCGAGCGCGACCGCCTCGTGCTCGACCTCGCCGCGAGCCTCGGCGCCGACGGCCTCGCGCGCAGCCTGGGCACGACCCCGGCGACGGCCGAGACGCTCGTGCTGCGCGCGCAGGCCCGGGTCTCCGCCCGCCCGCGGAGGATCTCGGCCGCCCGCCTCTCGGCCGACCGGGAGCGCTGGGCCGAGGCCGACCGCCACTTCGAGGCGCTCGGGCGCAGCGCGAGGCTGCCGCCGGCGCCGCCCCGCGGCTCCTGAGCGCGAACCCGGCGGCGAGCCGGGTCCAGCCACCGCCGCTCGGCGGGGCCGCGGCGCTAGAGCAGCCCGCGCGCCCGCATCGCGGCGAGCACCTCGCCTGCGACCTCCTCCGGGCCGCGCCCGGCGGTGGCGATCGTGAGCTCGACGCCCGCCAGAGCAGGGGCGACGGCGGCGAGGGCGCGGGCGTGGTCGATCAGGGCCGCCTTGCCGGGCCAGAGGTCGGGCTCGCGCGCCTGCAGGCGCGCGGCGAGCAGGTCCGCGGCGGCGCTCAGGCAGACGACGAGCGTCCGCTCGGCGCCGATCGCGGCGATCGCGGCGCGCAGCTGCGCGTCGGACTCGGCGGTGAGGACAACGAGGAACAGGCGCCGCCCGGCGCGGCGCTGGGTCGCGATCGCGAGCCCCAGCTGCTCGGCCAGCAGCTCGCTGGAGAGCGGCGGGAAGCCGCGCGTGAGCTGCTCGCTCTCGATCGCGCCGTGCTCGACGCCGTCGATCTCGAGCAGGGTCGCGAGCGCATCGAGCACCGAGCTCTTGCCGGAGCCGGGAGCGCCGGTGATCAGCACGGCCGCCGTCATGCCCGGATCCTCACACAGAGCCGGGGGGCAGCGGTTAGGCTCGGCTCGAGTTCAACAACCGAAGGGTGGAGCGATGGCAGTCGGCCTGAGGCTGAAGTTCGACGGCGGCACGCAGGAGCAGTACGACGCGATCCACAGTCACATGAACGTCGACGGCAACCCGCCGCCGGGTCTGATCTTCCACTCCGCGGGGCCGATCGACGGCGGCTGGGGAGTGATCGACGTGTGGGAGTCGCGCGAGGCGTTCGACGCGTTCACCGGCGGGCGCCTGCAGCCCGCGATCGGCGAGCTCGGCGAGCGCGCGTTCCAGGGCCCGCCGGACATCAAGCAGTTCCCGGTGCACCACTACACGAAGCCGTGAGAGCGATCTCCTAGAGGGGCCGCTCCGCGGCCGGGGAGCCGCACATGTGCGGCTCCCACGAGTGGCGCATGCGCCACTCGACGGCCGGCGCATGCGCCGGCCGTAGGGGGCGGCGCATGCGCCGCCCCCGGCCCTGCCGCATGCGGCAGGGCCCACAGCCCTCCCCCGCCCCGCCCGGGCGTGCGAGCTAGTGTTGCGAGCTCAGGCAACGGAAGAGCAGAAAGGTCGGCGACAGACATGAGCCAGAGCGTCAGCGAGAGCGAGAACCCGGCGATCTCGAGCCCCACTCCCAAGGCGCACCGCCCTCGCACCAACAGGGACTGGTGGCCCGACCAGCTCGACCTGAGCGTCCTTCACCGGCACTCCCCCCTGTCGGACCCGATGGGCGCCGACTTCGACTACTCCCGGGAGTTCGCCAAGCTCGACGTCGAGGCCCTGCGGCGCGACCTGGCCGAGCTGATGACGACCTCCCAGGACTGGTGGCCCTCCGACTACGGCCACTACGGGCCCCTCTTCATCCGCATGAGCTGGCACGCGGCCGGCACCTACCGCATCGCCGACGGGCGCGGTGGCGGCGGGCAGGGCGCGCAGCGCTTCGCCCCGCTCAACAGCTGGCCCGACAACGCGAGCCTCGACAAGGCGCGCCGGCTGCTGTGGCCGATCAAGCAGAAGTACGGCAAGAGCCTCTCCTGGGCCGACCTGCTCGTCTACGCGGGCAACGTCGCGATGGAGACGATGGGTTTCGAGACCTTCGGCTTCGGCTTCGGGCGCCCGGACATCTGGGAGCCGGACGAGATCTTCTGGGGTCCCGAGGACAGCTGGCTCGGCGACGAGCGCTACAGCGGCAAACGGCAGCTCTCCGGGCCGCTCGGCGCGGTCCAGATGGGCCTGATCTACGTCAACCCCGAGGGCCCGAACGGGAACCCCGACCCGCTCGCCGCCGCCGTCGACATCCGCGAGACCTTCGCCCGCATGGCGATGAACGACGAAGAGACGGTCGCCCTGATCGTGGGCGGGCACACCTTCGGCAAGACGCACGGCGCGGTCTCGCCCGAGGAGCTCGGCCCGGAGCCCGAGGGGGCGCCGCTCGAGCAGCAGGGGCTCGGCTGGAAGGGCAGCCTGCAGAGCAACGGCGCCGGCGTGCGCATGCTCACCGGCGGGCCCGAGGGCCCGTGGACGAGCGAGCCCACGAAATGGGACAACGGCTTCCTCGAGAACCTGTTCGAGTACGAGTGGGAGCTGACCGAGAGCCCGGCGGGCGCGAAGCAGTGGAAGCCCAGGAACCCCGAGGCCGAGGGGACCGTCGCCGACGCGCACGACCCGGGCAAGCGCGTCGCGCCGATGATGCTGACCACCGACCTGGCGCTGCGGATGGACCCGGCCTACGAGAAGATCACGCGCCGCTTCTACGAGCACCCCGACGAGCTCGCGCTGGCGTTCGCGAAGGCCTGGTACAAGCTGCTCCACCGCGACATGGGCCCGCTCTCGCGCTACCGCGGCCCGTTCGTCGCCGAGCCGCAGCTCTGGCAGGACCCCGTCCCCGCCGCCGACGGCGAGCCGATCGACGCGGCCGACGCCGCCGCGCTGAAGGAGAAGATCCTCTCCTGCGGCCTCTCGGTCGCGCGCCTGGTCGCGACCGCGTGGTCCTCCGCCGCCTCGTTCCGCGGCACCGACAAGCGCGGCGGCGCCAACGGCGCGCGCGTGCGGCTCGCGCCGCAGAAGGACTGGGAGTGGAACGAGCCCGCCGAGCTGGGCGCCGCGCTGCAGACGCTCGAGGGCATCCAGCAGGAGTTCAACGCCCAGGCGGGCGCCAAGCGCGTCTCGCTCGCAGACGTGATCGTGCTGGGCGGCTGCGCGGCCGTCGAGAAGGCGGCGAAGGACGCGGGCCACGAGGTCACGGTCGGATTCGCCCCGGGGCGCACCGACGCCACCCAGGAGCAGACCGACGTGGACTCCTTCGCGGTGCTCGAGCCGACCGTCGACGCGTTCCGCAACTACGCCCGCCCGGGCGAGCCGCTGGCGCTCGAGCACGGGCTGCTCGAGCGTGCCTTCATGCTGCGGCTGACCGCGCCCGAGATGACCGCGCTGGTGGGCGGGATGCGGGCGATGGGCGCCAACCACGGCGGCTCCTCGCACGGCGTCCTCACCGAGCGCCCCGGCGCGTTGAGCAACGACTTCTTCGTGAACCTGCTCGACATGCGCACGGAGTGGAAGCCCGGCTCGGCCGAGGGTCTCTACGTGGGCAGCGACCGCGCGAGCGGCGAGTCCCGCTGGACGGCGAGCGCCGCCGACCTCGTGTTCGGAGCCAACTCGCAGCTGCGGGCGCTCGCCGAGGTCTACGCCAGCGACGACGGCGGCGAGAAGCTCGCGCGCGACTTCGCTGCGGCCTGGGAGAAGGTCATGAACCTCGACCGCTTCGACCTCTCCTGAGCGCCCCGCAGGACAGCCAGGTCTTCCTCGCCCGCCACGGGCAGACCGCCTACAACCTCGAGGGCCGCTTCCAGGGCCAGCAGCAGATCCCGCTCGACGAGACGGGGCGCGCGCAGGCCGCGGAGCTCGCCGAGCGCGCCGTGCCGTACGGCTTCGCCGCGCTCTGGTGCAGCCCGCTGCTGCGCGCGCGCGAAACCGCCGACGCCGTCGCGGCCCGGATCGGTCTCGAGCCCGTCGAGGACGCGCGGCTGATGGAGACCGACGCCGGCGATTGGACCGACCGCACCTTCGCCGACGTGCGCGCCGAATCCGAGGCGCTGTTCGACGCCTTCGCGAGCGCCGATCCGGACTTCGCGTTTCCCGGGCGGCGAGTCCTTCGCCCAGCAGGAGGTGCGTGTCGAGGCGGCGCTCGCCGCGGTCGAGCGCGGCCCGCTCCCGGCGCTCGTCGTCTGCCACGGGATGGTGATCCGCGCGGCGATCTACGTCCGCAGCGGCAAGGACGGGACGATGTTCAAGCGCGTGCCCAACGCCGCGATCGTGCCGCTGGACCCGCGCGAGGCCGGCCACGCCGACCTCGGCAGCGGGGCGGCGACGATGCCGAGCTGACGCTCAGAGGCCCAGGAACCGCCGCAGCGAGCGCCGGCACGCCGCCGGTCGACGCCGCCGGCGAGGCGCTGATCGCCCGCTTCGAGCGCCCGGTGCTGTTCGCGTGGAGCCCTGAGGACCGGGTGTTCGACCCCGCGCACGCAGCGCGCTACGCCGCCGCGCTCGCCGACGGCCGTCTCGCGCTGATCGATGACGCATACAGCTTCACGCCGGAGGATCAGCCGCTCGCGCTGGCGCGCGCGATCGCGGAGTTCGCAGGGGCGCCGGCCCCGGCCTGAGATCCGGCCTCAGCCCAGGATCGCGCAGCCGGTGCTGGCGTGGGCGAAGAGCACCTCGGGGTCCTCCTGCAGGTAGAGGCGGCCCTCCGCGGTGGCGGTGCGGCGCCCGGAGTGAACGACACGGCCCGCGGCGAGCACCCGCCCGGCGCCGGCCCGCATCCCGCGCAGGTAGCGGACCTGCAGGTCGGTCGTCGTGTAGCCGACGCCGGCGCCGAGCGTGGTGTGCACCGCGCAGCCCATGCACGAGTCCAGCAGCGTCGCCGCGACGCCGCCGTGGACCGTGCCGAGCGGGTTGTACATCCACTCGGCGGGCTCGATCGCGAACACCGCCCGCCCCGGTCCGATCTCCACGACGGAGATCCCCAGCGCGCTCGCGAAGGGCGGCGGCGGCAGCGTCCCGTCGAGGATCGCCTGCATCGTCTGAAGGCCGGACATACCCTGCGCTCCCGCCGCGAGCTGCGCCGGATCGGCCCACTCGAAGCTCCTGACCCGCTGCCTGCTCGACCGTGCTCACCTGTGCGCCCCCATGGGTTGCGCCGCCCCCTCGAGGAGCTCGCCGGCCGGGATCTCCGGGACGTCGATCGGGTCGAGCGACAGCACGGGTCGCTCGCCTCTGGCGCCATCTGCGTGCGTCCGATCGCGACGAACGCCCCTGCGGTGAGCAGCGCGCAGATCACGGTGATCAGCCAGCTCGAGTGGAAGTCGGCGGCGCTGCCCGCGGCGTCGCCGAGCACCGCGACGAGCAGGGCCACGCCGAGGGCGACGCCGATCTGGCGGCCCATCGTGAGGATCGCCGCGCCGGTCGCGAAGCGCTCGGGCGCGAGCGAGGAGACACCCGCTCCCGTCAGCGTCGGGATCACGAGGCCCACGCCGGCACCGGTGATCACGTTGCCGGGCAGGAAGTCCGCGGCGTAGTGCGGGGTGTCTCCCGTCCTCGCGATGTACCAGAGCGAGCCGGCCGCGAACAGGAGCGAGCCGGCGATGCCCGGCAGCCGGAAGCCGAAGCGCGCGCCGAGGCGCGCACCTGGGATCGCGAACGCCGCCGCGGTGGCGGGCCCGGGGAACAGCATCAGCCCGGCGCTCAGCACGTCCTCGTGCCAGACGCCCGTCAGGAAGAGCACGCCGCCGAGCAGCATCGCGCCGAAGCCGGCGAAGAAGAGGAGCGACGCGCCGACCGCGAGGGCGAAGCGCGGGACGCGCAGCATCGCCGGCTCCACAACCGGGGTCGGGTGGCGCTCGGAGCGCCGCCAGAGCAACGGCAGCAGGATCGCGGGCACCAGCAGCAGCGCGATGACCGCGGGCGATCCCCACCCCCAGGCCTGGCCCTGGACGATCGCGACGACCAGTGCGCCGACGGCCAGCATCAGCGTCGCGGCGCCGAGCAGGTCCGGGCGCCCTGCATCCTGCTCGCGGCGCTCGCGCAGGGTGCGCATGCCGGCGGCGAGGGCCGCAAGCCCGACCGGGACGTTGACGAGGAACACGAGCCGCCAGTCGGCCTTGACGAGCAGGCCGCCGAGCGGCGGGCCGGCGGCCGCTGCGATCCCGCCGCTCGCCGCCCAGATCCCGATCGCCACGTGGCGCTCCTCCGGCTCGAACTCGGGCAGCATCAGCCCGAGCGAGGTCGGCAGCATCAGCGCCCCGCCGGCGGCCTGCACGACCCTCGCGGCGACGAGCGCGCCGACCGACGGCGCGGCGGCGCACGCGGCGCTGGCCGCGACGAAGATCGCCAGCCCGAGCAGGAACGCGCGCTTGCGCCCGAACGCGTCGGCCCAGCGCCCGGCGGGGACGAGCAGCGCGGCGAAGACGATCGCGTAGGCGCTCAGCACCCAGGACAGCGTGCTGACCGACACCCCGCCGAAGTGCTCGGAGATCGCCGGGAAGGCGATGTTGACGATGAACAGGTCGAGGCTCGACATGAACACGCCGGCCACGACGACGATGGAGACCTTCCACTTGCGTTGCATGGTGAAACGGACCCTAGCACGGAGGGGTTGCATCATGCAACCCAACCCGGCTACAATGCGAGGCGTGCTTCGCAACGACTACGAGAACCAGTCCTGCAGCATCGCCGGCGCGCTCGAGGTCGTCGGCGAGCGCTGGTCGCTGCTGATCGTGCGCGACATCCTGCTCGGGCTGCGGCGCTTCGACGAGCTGCAGGCCCATCTCGGCATCGCCCGCAACGTCCTTCAGACGCGCCTGACGCGGTTGCTCCAGGAAGGCGTGATCGAACGCGTCCCCTACCAGGAGCGCCCGCTGCGCCACGAGTACCTGCTGACCGACAAGGGACTCGACCTGTGGCCGACCGTCGTGGCGCTGATGAAGTGGGGCGACCGCTACGCGCCGCCGGAGGGCGGCCCGGCGGTCGTGATCGAGCACCGCGGCTGCGGCGGCGCCGTGGACGAGCACCGCATCTGCGAGAAGTGCGGGGCGCGCCTGCAGGCGCGCGATGCCGTCGGGCGCCCGGGGCCGGGGGCGGCGGCGGACCACCCGCTCGTGCGGCGCACCGCGCGCGAGGCCGCGGCCGCGAGCTGAGCGGTCAGCGGCGGCGGCGCTCAGCCCGGGAGATCTTCGGCCGCCGCCAGGCTGCTGAGGAGCTGCGCCCCTTCGCGCGCCATCCGCGAGCGCGGCACGACCAGATCGAAGCCGTCGCCTTCGGCCAGCTCGCGCACGCCCGGCTCGACGTGCGAGTAGTAGCCGAGCACCCGCGCCCGGCCGATCAGGCCTTCCTCGCGCAGCTCGCGCACGGATTGCACGCGCTCGAGCTCCTCCGCGGTGAGGTCGGCGACCACCACGTCGGCGGGCGCGCGCAGCAGCGCCTCGCGCAGGGCATCCTCCCCACCGGCGAGCTCCACGTCGTGTCCGGCGGCGGCGAGCGCGCCCTGCACGTTCGAGCCGAACAGCAGGTCGGCGGTGAGGACGAGCACGCGCGCCACGATTGCGAGCGGCGCTACTGCGCGCGCAGCCGGCGGAACTCGTCGCGCGCCGACTGCGGGCGACCCCACATCTGGGTCACCTCGACGCGCCCGGCGCGCTCCTCGCGCAGCGCGAGCTCGCCCTCGATCCCCGCCTCGTCCAGCAGGCGCAGCGCACCGTGGACGGTCTGCGGCGAGGCGGCGTGCCCGAAGGAGTGCGCGACGCTCAGACGCCAGTGCCAGTCGTAATGGGAGTAGGGCCGCGCGTTCACGGTCGCGAGGTACAGCGCCGCTTCGACGTAGCGCTGCTCGTCGGCGATGCGCATGTCCAGCTCGAGGTCGGTCCAGTCGCCGGGGAGCCCGTCGACGAGCTGCTGGAAGGTGTCGGCCAGGCCCATCGAGGCCAAGCCTAGCGCGGCTATTCTCGAATCGATGGCTTCAGCCGGGACACACGCCAACGCCGCCGTCGCGGAGGACGAGTACCGGGCCCTGCGCGAATGCGTGCGGGCTGCTCGACCGCTCCGAGCGCGGCAAGCTCGCGCTCACCGGTCCCGGCGCCGTCGAGTTCCTGAACGGGCAGGTCACGAACGAGCTCGCGACGCTCGCGCCCGGCGAAGGCCGCTACGCCGCTTTCCTGACCCACAAGGGCAAGATGCTCGGCGACCTGCGCGTGCTCGCCGTGAGCGGCCCGGACGGCGGGCTCGAACTCCTGCTCGACACCGAGCGCGCGGCGCTGCAGGCCCTCTTCGACATGATCCGCCGCTTCAAGGTCGGCTACTGACGTCGAGCTGCACAAGCGCACGCTGGAGCGGGGCCTGCTGTCGCTGATCGGCCCGCGCGCCGACGAGATCGCGGGAACCGCCCTCGGCCCCGAGGAGCACGCGAGCGCACCCGCGCGGATCGAGGGGGCCGCAGGCGCTCGCGATCCGCACCGACACCGGGATCGACCTGCTGTGCGACGCCGGCGACACCGAGGCCCTCGCCGCCGCCCTGCGCGCCCGCGGCGCCACGCCCGTCGGCGAGGCGGCGGCCGAGTGCGTGCGCGTGGAGAGCGGCCGGCCGCGATACGGGATCGACCTCGACGACAGCGTGATCCCGCAGGAGGCGGGCCTCAACGACCGCGCCGTGAGCTTCACGAAGGGCTGCTACGTGGGACAGGAGACGGTCGCGCGACTCTTCTACAAGGGCAAGCCGAACCGCCGGCTGCGCGGCCTGCGGCTGTCGGCGCCCGCGGAGAGCGGCGAGCCGCTGCTGCTCGGCGAGCGGCAGGTGGGCCGGGTCGGGAGCGTCGCCCTCTCGCCCGCGCTCGGGCCGATCGCGCTCGCGCTCGTGCGCCGCGAGGCCGAGCCGGGAGCGAGCCTGGCGGTCGGCGAGAGCGGGTCGGCGGCCGAGGTCGTCGAGCTGCCGTTCGCGGCCTCCTGAGCGACCCCGCCGCGCGCCTACTCCTCCTCGCCGCCGCTGATCTGCTGGACGATGCTCTGTTCGGCCGCCCGCAGGTATCCGATCGCCGCATACGGGTCGGGGATGTTGTGGCGGATCCGGACCGTCGAGGAGTAGTCCTCGCCGTCTGAGCCCTCGAGCCGTTTGAGCACCTGGACGATCGTGATCACGGCGCCGATCTCGACCGTCTCGTCGTCGCCGTAGGCCTCGTCGAGAGCCTCCATCTGTTCCGAGGCGCAGTTCCCGAGCACCGTTCCGTCAAGTGGCATCCGCCATCGTCCTTTCGATCGCCTCCGTCCAGGCCGCGGAGCGGGCGGCCGCGCCCCAACCGTAACGAAACGCGCGCGGACGCCCGGGGGCGGCCCCATAATTCGCCGATGGCATCCGCGCACGGGTTCTTCGCCGCCTCGGCGGGCGTCGCCGGCGCGCTGATCGGGCTCCTGTTCGTCGCGATCTCGGTCGCGCCCGATCGCGTCCTCGGCCCGGAAGCCTCGGATCTGCACGCGGTGCGCGCGGCGCAGGCCCTGACCGCTTTCACCAACGCGCTGACGGTCTCGCTGTTCGGGCTGATCCCCGACTTCAGCCCCGCCACCGCGGCGCTCGTCGTGTCCGTCGTCGGGTTCAGCTTCATCGCCGGCGCACTGGTGCGGCTCGTCCCGCTGGCGCGTGCGGGCGAGATCCGCACCGGCGAGCTGGGGTTCCTCTTCAGCCTCCTGATCGTGTTCGTGATCCAGCTCGTCGCGGCGATCGCCCTCAACCGCCACGAGGGGAACCGCGAAGCCCTGCACATCATCTGCGTGCTGGTAGCCGTGTGCTTCCTGATCGGGATCGCGCGCTCGTGGGAGCTGGTCGGCGGGCCGAACGTCGGCGTGCTGAGCCTGCTCGGCAGGCGCGACCGGGCGCCCGGCAGAGACGACTCGCAGTGAGCGCGGGCTACTCGGGCACGCCCCTCGCGAAGAAGCTCGGCTGCAAGCCCGGGGGACGGCTGCTCACCCGCGAGGCGCCGGCCGGGTTCACGGTCGAAGATCTCCCGGAGGGGTGCACGCGCGGCGAGCTCGGAGGGACGGCCGGCGAGCCCGGCGACGTCGTTGTCGCGTTCTTCTCCGCCCGCGCGGAGCTGGCCGGCGCGATCGCCGGGCTCGGCGAGGCGATCTTCCCGGCGGGCGCGGTCTGGATCGCCTGGCCCCGGCGCGCCGCGGGGCACGAGAGCGACATCCGCGAGCAGGACGTGCGCGACCTGGCGCTTCCGCTCGGCCTCGTCGACGTCAAGGTGGCGGCGCTCGGCGAGGACTGGTCGGGGCTGCGGCTCGTCTGGCGCACCGAGCGGCGCGGCGGCTGAGCCCTGGGTAGCATTGGGCGCGCCGTCGGCGAGCATGGAGCGCTCGCCGACTCACCGATCGGTGGGCACGGAGCGCCCGCCGACTCACGATCACACGAAAGACGAGGTTCAGAGCACAGTGGCAATCGATCTCCAGCAAGTCTCCGCCGTCGACACCGAGCCCGGTGAGCTGCCCAGCACGATGGCGGCCTGGGTGATCCGCGAGGAGCGCTACGGCGAACCGAAGGACGCCTTCCAGATCGAGGAGGTCGAGGTCCCCGAGCCGGGCGCGTTCGAGGTGATCGTGCGCGTGATGGCCGCCGGCGTGAACTACAACAACGTGTGGGCGGCGCTCGGCAAGCCGGTGTCGGTCATGAAGTACGGCGACCACCCCGAATACGGCCACCACATCGGCGGCTCCGACGCCTCGGGGATCGTCTGGAAGGTCGGCGCCGGCGTGACGCGCTGGAAGCCCGGCGACGAGGTCGTCGTGCACTGCAACCAGGCCTCCTACGAGGACCCGGAGGTGCACGGCCTCGACCCGATGGCCGCCCCCTCGCAGAAGATCTGGGGCTACGAGACGACCTGGGGCTCGTTCGCCCAGTTCACCAAGGTCCAGGCGCAGCAGCTCCTGCCCAAGCCGCACGCTCTGACCTGGGAGGAGGCCGCTTCCTACGGGCTCGTCTACTTCACCGCCTACCGCATGCTGATCACGCGCTGCAAGCTGCAGCCCGGCGCCAACGTGCTGATCTGGGGCGCCGCCGGCGGGCTCGGCGTGTTCGCGACCCAGATCTGCAAGGCCGCCGGGGCGAACTGCGTCGGCGTCGTGTCCTCCGCGGAGAAGGGCGAGCTGGTCAAGCGGCTCGGCGCCGTGGACTACATCGACCGCGGCGAGTTCGCCGGGATGATGCGCAAGGGCGGCGAGACCGCCGAGGAGGAGAAGGAACGCTCGAAGGTCGCGCTGGCCTTCGCGAAGCGGGTCAAAGAGATCCTCGGCGACGCCCCCGACATCGTCTTCGAGCACGTCGGCAAAGCGACGCTCCCGACCTCGGTGTTCACGGCCAAGACGTTCGGCAAAATCGTGATCTGCGCCGGCACGACGGGCATCGACGTCGACTTCAACGTCGCGATCCTGTGGATGAGACAGAAGGAGATCCTGGGTTCGCACTTCGCGAACGCCTACGAGTGCATGAAGGCCAACGAGCTGATCGAGAGCGGCCTGATCCGCCCGGTGCTCTGGCGCACGCTCGGCTTCGACGGGCGTCGCCGAGGCGCACCAGCTGATGCTCGAAAACAAGCACCTCGGCAAGATCGCGATCCTCGTGGGCGCCGACGCCGAGGGGCAGGGCAGGACCGCCGAGGGCCCGGGCGCGATCCACGCGGAGGTGGGAGCCTGATGGCCGGCACGGTCATCGTCCCCTGGTACGCGACGGGCTTCCGCGCCAACCGCTTCGAGGCGGCGCTGAACGAGATCGCGGCCGTGGCGCTGCGCTACGGCGCCGCCTCCTACGCGGTCTACCGCGCCCGCGACGACAAATACAAGTTCCAGCAGCTCTCGGCCTTCGAGGAGTACCTCGACTGGGAGCGCTACTGGGAAGGCGAGGAGATGGTCTACTTCCGCGCCCGGCACTCGAGCTGGTACCAGGTGCCTGTGCTCTACGGCTGGTGGGACCAGACGGCCGGCGGTGCCGTCGCTGCCCCACCGCTGATCTCGGGGAACGGCGGCAACGGCGGCGGCGTTGGCGTCGGCGAGAGCGCCTAGGCGCGCCGCCGCCCCGGCGCTCGCGGTCAACAGACGTTTCTCATCCCCGTTTTGACCCCCCGTGACAGACTCCGCGGAGCCGCAGCGCACCCGCGGCCCCACGCGCATGGCAGAAGATCAGACGAGCGGGCAGCAACCGCCTGAGCTCGACCACGGCGCCCGCCTCGAACGGCGGGCCGCCGCACGACTCAGGCGCCGGCGGCTGCGCATCGCGACCGGCGCGGTGCTGGCTGCGCTCGCGGCGGCGGTGGTGCTGGTGCTCGTCCTTGCCGGGAGCGGCGGCTCGGGCAAGCACGGCTCCTCCGCCGCCAAACACGCCGCGCAGGTTGTCCCCGGAGGACCGCTGGCTCCCGCCTCCGTCGGCGGCCTCGCCGCGCTGTGGGCGCCGAAGAACGTCGTCGGGTACATCTCCGGCACCGCGACCGCCTACAGCGAAGCGTCGCGGCGCACCGGGCTGCCCGGCGACCTCGTGATCGCGGACCGCGGCAACAACCGCGTGCTGGTCGTCGACTCGAGCGGGCACATCGTGTTCCGCTACCCGCGGCCGGGTGACAAGGGGCACCTCTTCTTCGACGACGACACGTTCGTGCAACCGGGAGGCGAATGGCTCGTCTCCAACGAGGAGGACAACCACGACATCGTCGAGATCAACCTGCGCACCCACCAGATGAAGCGGCTGTTCGGGCATTCCGGCGAACCCGGGTCCGACTCGACGCATCTGAACACCCCCGACGACGCCTACATGCTCCCCGACGGCACGATGACGGTCGCTGACGCGGTCAACTGCCGGATCCTGTTCATCCGCGGCAGCAAGATCGTGCGCCGCTACGGGTCGCCGCTGGAATGCCGGCACGACCCGCCGCATCGCTTCGGCTCGGTCAACGGCGACACGCCGCTGCCGAACGGCGGCGTGATGGTGAGCGAGATACAGGGCAACTGGATCGACGAAATCGGCCCCGAAGGGCGGCTGCTGTGGGCGCACAAAGCGCCGGTCGGCTATCCCTCCGATCCGCAGCCGCTGCCGGGCGGGCGCATCCTGCTCGCGGACTACTCGAACCCGGGGCACGTCCTGATCATGGACCGCCACGGGCACGTGCTCTGGCGCTACGGGCCCTCCAGCGGCTTCGGCCGCCTGGACCAGCCCTCGCTCGCCATGCCCCTGCCGAACGGCGACATCGCGGTCAACGACGACTTCCGCGACCGTGTGCTCGTGATCGACCCACGCACCAACCGCATCGTGTGGAAATACGGCCACACCGACAAAGCCAGCACCGCCTACGGCCACCTCAACACGCCCGACGGCATGGACTTCGTGCCGCTCAACCGCGACGGCACGCCGGACTACGCGGCGGTCGTCCACCCGTAAGGAGCGCGCGCGCTGAACACCCCCCTGCAGGACTCCTCCGAGCGGCGCCGCCGGGCACGGCAGCGAACGCTCCGCAGGCGCCGCGGCGCGGCTGCAGCGGCGCTGGTGGCAGCCGCGGCTCTGGTCGCGGTGCTGCTCTCGAGCGGCGGCGGATCGAACGGCCACCCCTCGCCGGGGCGAAAAGCGCCGGCGGCGGCGAGCTCGTCCGTGCACGGCCCGATCCGCGTCGCGGTCGCGCGCACGGGTCAGCTCCCGGCCGCGCTCCAGGATGCGGCGAGCGCGCCGCTCGCGGGGGGCGGGGTGCTGCTGATGGGCGGGCTCGACAGCGCGGAACGCTCGCTGAGCGACGTCCAGAGGATCTCCGGCGCGGGCGTGGCGGGCGCGGGCACGCTGCCGACCGCGCTGCACGACGCATGTGCCGCCCAGGTGGGCGGCGAGGTCTACCTGTTCGGCGGCGGGGTCGTGGAATCGTTCTCGGGCATCCTGCACATCCGGCCGGGTGGCACGGCCGAACAGATCGGCTCGCTGCCCACC
This sequence comes from uncultured Solirubrobacteraceae bacterium, assembly GCA_963779065.1. GTDB lineage: Bacteria > Actinomycetota > Thermoleophilia > Solirubrobacterales > Solirubrobacteraceae > Palsa-744. Next base: position 3,116,827 of record CAVZWQ010000003.1, on the reverse strand, counting down.
CGCTCCTCCGACGTGGCTTGCGTCTCGCTGAACGGGACCGTCTACGTGATCGGCGGCTACACGGGACAGGAACCGCTGCGCTCGATCGTCGCATGGCGGCCGGGGGGTTCGCCGCGGCTTGCCGGCACGCTGCCCAAGCCCCTGCGCTATGCCGCCGCCGGGGCCGTCGGCGGACGCATCCTGATCGCCGGGGGGACGAGCGGGGTCGAAGCCAGCTCGGACGTCTACTCCTTCGATCCCGCGACCGGGAGCGTGCGGAGGGTCGGACGGCTGCCGAGCGGTCGGACCCACGCCGCCGGGGTCTCGGCGGACGGCGCGCTGCTCGTGGTCGGGGGCCGGGGGGCGGAAACCGGCACCCAGCACTCGAGCATCCTCGCCGTCTCCCCGTCCGGCGCCGTCGCCGTCGCGGGGAAGCTGCCCGCCACGCTCTCGGACCTCTCGGCCGCGCCCGAAGGCGCAGGCGCGGTGCTCGCCGGCGGCGTCGACCGCGGCGGAGCCCTCCAGCGCGACGTGCTGCGGCTGACCGTCACCCCCTGAGCGCGTGCCCGGGGCAGCCGGTTCCTTCCGGTCGCTCGGGCGCGTCGGCGCCCGCCGCCTTGCGGGCGGGCGCCAAGCTCTAGCCCTGCTCGAGCGGGGCCATCGTCAGACCGGCCCCCTTCAGCTGCTCCCAGTAGTGCTCGGCGGGCTCCTGATGGCCGCTGTAGACGATCGCCCGGCCGGTCGAGTGGATCACGTTCGCGATCTCCATCCCGCGCTCGACGCTCACGCCGGGGATGAAGCGGGCGAGCGTGCGCGCGACGTGGTCGAAGGTGTTGTGGTCGTCGTTGCGGACGATCACGCGCCAGGAGCCGCCAAGCCCGGTTCCCGGGCCGCCCAGGCGCGGTACCTCGACGGTCTGGCCCATTGCCAGCAGGATAGAGCCCGCTGCGCAACCGTACAATTACGGCCATGAGCGCCGAGCAGCCCACCCGCCTGCCCGAGCCGGACCGGCCGTGGATGATGCGCACCTACGCCGGTCACTCGACCGCGAAGGCCTCGAACGAGCTCTACCGGCGCAACCTCGCAAAAGGGCCAGACCGGCCTGTCGGTGGCCTTCGACCTGCCCACGCAGACCGGCTACGACCCCGACGACGAGCTCGCCCGCGGCGAGGTCGGCAAGGTCGGCGTCCCCGTCTCCCACCGCGGCGACATGGCGGCGCTGATGGACGGCATCCCGCTGGCCGAGATGAACACCTCGATGACGATCAACGCCACTGCCGCATGGCTGCTCGCGCTCTACATCGTCGCCGCCGAAGAGCAGGGCGTCGCCCAGGACCAGCTCCAGGGCACGACGCAGAACGACATCATCAAGGAGTTCCTCGCGCGCGGGACCTACGCGTTCCCGCCGGGCGCCTCGATGCGGCTGATCGCGGACATGATCGCCTACACGGTCGAGCACGTCCCGAAGTGGAACCCGATCAACATCTGCTCCTACCACCTGCAGGAGGCCGGGCGCGACTCCCGAGCAGGAGATCGCCTACGCGATGAGCAACGCGATCGCCGTGCTCGACGCGGCTCGCGAGCGGGTCCCGCAGGAGCGCATGGGCGCGGTGTTCGGGCGCATCTCCTTCTTCGTGAACGCCGGCGTGCGCTTCATCGAGGAGCACGCCAAGCTGCGCGCGATGTCGATCCTCTGGGAGGAGCTCGGCCGCGAGCGCTACGGCGTCACCGACGAGCGCCATCTGCGCTTCCGCTACGGCGTGCAGGTCAACTCGCTCGGGCTGACCGAGGCCCAGCCGGAGAACAACGTGCAGCGGATCGTGCTCGAGGCGCTCGCCGTGACGCTCGGCCGCGACGCGCGCGCCCGCGCGATCCAGCTCCCGGCCTGGAACGAGGCGCTCGGCCTGCCGCGGCCCTGGGACCAGCAGTGGTCGCTGCGGATCCAGCAGGTCCTGGCCTACGAAACCGACATCCTCGAGTACCCGGACATCTTCGAGGGCTCGAAGGTGATGGAAGGGCTCGTCGCCGAGCTGCTCGAGAAGGCCCGCGCGGAGATGGCCGTCGTCTCCGAGCACGGCGGCGCCGTCGAGGCGGTGCCCTACATGAAGGCGGCGCTGGTCGACTCCCACCGCGAGCGGATCCGGCGCATCGAGTCCGGCGAGCAGATCGTGGTCGGCCAGAACCGCTTCACCGAGACCGAGGAGTCCCCGCTGACAGCCGACGCCGAGGGCGGCATCCTCGTCGTCGACCCGGCGATCGAAGCCGAGCAGATCGAGGACGTGCGGCGCTGGCGCGCCGAGCGCGACCAGGCGGCTGTCGACGCCGCGCTCGCCGCGCTGGCGAGCGCGGCGCGCGAGCCGGCGGAGGCCGGGAACCTGATGGAGCCGACGATCGCCGCCGCCCGCGCGGGCGCGACCACCGGCGAGTGGGCGGCGACGCTGCGCGAGGTCTTCGGCAGCTACCGCGCCCCGACCGGCGTCGGCGAGGCGGCCGCGGCTCCCGCCGACAGCGGACCTGTCCGAGCTGCAGGCCGAGGTCGCGCGGCTGCAGGAGAAGCTCGGCCGCCGGCCCAAGATCCTCGTCGGCAAGCCCGGCCTCGACGGCCACTCCAACGGCGCCGAGCAGATCGCCGTGCGCGCCCGCGACGCGGGCATGGACGTCGTCTACGAGGGCATCCGGCTGACGCCGTCCCAGATCGCCGCCTCCGCGCTGCAGGAGGGCGTGCACGTGATCGGCCTCTCGATCCTCTCCGGCTCGCACCGGGAGCTGATCCCGGCGGTGATCGCCGCGCTGCGCGAGGCGGGCGTCGAGGCCCCCGTCGTGGTCGGCGGGATCATCCCCGAGCAGGACGTGGCGCCGCTGCGCGAGGCCGGCGTGGCCGCGGTCTACACGCCCGAAGGACTTCGACATCACCCGCATCATGCGGGACATCCTCGCGCTGCTCGACGGCTCCGCCGCGCGCAACGGCGCGTCGGGCGCGCCCGCCGCGGTAGCCGGGGCACCGCCGTCGTAGACGGTGGTCGGGCGTGAGCGGCGAGGGCGCGGCGCTCGGCGCGCGCCTGCGCGAGGGGGACCTGAGCGCCGCTCCCGCGGCGCTGAACCTGCTGGAGAGCTCCGCCCCCGCCGATCGCGAGGCGGCCGCCGCGCTGCTGCGCGCGCTCTCCCCGGCCGAGCTCGGCGACGAGCCGCGGCGGCCACGTCGTCGGCGTCACCGGCCCGCCGGGCGCCGGCAAGTCGACGCTGCTCTCGGCGCTGATCGCCGCCTGGCGCGCGCGCGGGCGCAGCGTGGCGCTGCTGGCGGTCGACCCGAGCTCGCGGCGCTCGGGCGGGTCGCTGCTCGGCGACCGCGCGCGGATCGAGTTCGACCCCTCCGACCGCGGCGTGCTGATCCGCTCGACGGCGGCCGGCGAGCGCCTCGGCGGGATCGCGCGCCCGACGCGGGCGGCGGCGGAAGCGCTCGCGGCGGCGTTCGACGTGGTCGTGATCGAGACGGTCGGCGTCGGGCAGGCCGAGACCGAGGTCGCCGACGTCGCCGACACCGTCGCCGTCGTCGTGCAGCCCGGCAGCGGCGACGTGCTCCAGTTCCTGAAGTCGGGGATCATGGAGATCCCCGACGTGCTCGTCGTGACGAAGGCCGACCTCGGCGACCTCGCGATGCGGACACGGCGCGACCTCACCGCCGCGCTGCGCTCGCTCGGCTCGCGCTCCACGCGCGTCCTGGCGGTCTCCTCGCTCCCGCCGCCGAGCGGGATCGAGGAGCTGATCGACGCGCTGGAGGAGCACCGCGCCGGATTGGACGTGGCCGCGCGCCGCGTCAATGCGCGCGCCGCGCCGGCGCCCTCGCGGAGTTCGCCGCCGAGCGCGGCGAGCGCGCGCTGCGCGCGCTCGGCGGGCGCGCCGGCGCCGAGCGGCTGCTGGCCGGGCAGGACCCGGGGCTGTCCTCGGCCGCGCTCGTGGAGGCGCTCGAGCGCGCAGCTCGGCGAAGGCGAGGCCGGCGGGTGAGAACCGACCTGCTGATCATGTTCGGCGCGCTCGTCGCCGCGAGCGCTGCTCGCGGCGGCGCTCGGCGCGGCCGAACCTCGGCACGGCGCTCGCCTTCGGCCAGATCGCGTTCGCGCTCGCGACCGTGTACGTGCTGCTGCGCCGCCCCTAGCGGCGCGACGGCGCGCCGGTGCGGTGCCCAGCACATATGCTGCCCGCGTGGCGACGGGCTGCTTCATATCGACGGGCCGCTCCCTGGACGACGCGCTCGAGCGCGTGAAGCTCGCAGAGTCGCTCGGCTACGAGGCCGTCTACGTCACCCACATCGCCGGGCGCGAGTCGCTGACCGTGCTGACGCGTCTACGCGCAGGCGACCGAGCGGATCAGGATCGGCACGGGCGTCGTGCCGATCTACACGCGCACGCCCGCGACGATGGCCCAGACGGCCGCGACGATCGACGAGATCTCCGGCGGGCGCCTGAACCTCGGCCTGGGCGTCTCGCACCGGCCGGTCGTCGAGGGCTGGCACGGCCAGACGATCGACCGCCCGGTCGCCGAGATGCGCGAGTACGTCGGGATCGTGCGCGCGATCCTGCGCGGCGAGGATCCCGCCGCAGGGCGAGAAGTGGCGGACCGGCTTCCACCTGGCGGGCATCGACACGCGCCCGTAGCTGCCGATCTACGTCGCCGCCCTCTCCCCCGCGATGCTGCGCCTCGCCGGCGAAGTCGCCGACGGCGTCGTGCTCTGGCTGTGCAACCCCCGCTACATCGCGGACGTCGTCGTCCCCGAGGTGACCGCCGGCCGCGAACGTGCCGGGCGCAGCGCCGCGAGCTTCGACGTCGTCGCCGCCGTGCCGGGCGCGCGCACCGACGATCCCGCGGCCGCGTGCGGGCGCGATGCGCAAAGACCTGATCCCGTACTTCGGGCTGCCGTTCTACCGCGCGATGATCGAGCGCTCCGGCTTCGGCGAGGACATCGCGGCCTACGACGCGGCCGCGGGCGACCTCGAGGCGATGCAGGCCGCGATCTCCGACGAGTTCCTCGAACAGCTCACGGCGGTTGGCGACGCGGCGGCGGTCCAGGCCGGGCATCGAGCGCTACCGCGCCGCGGGGGCGATCTCGCCGTGCATCGGCCCGATCCCGGGGACCGATTTCCCCGAGACGCTCAGGGCCGCGGCGCCCTGACGCGCTCCCGACGGCGGGCGGAACCGGCAGGAGCCGGTGCCGGCGCGTGTAACGCTTTGCAGAGCACGCGGGACTGTCAACGATGCTCGTCCTGATCCTCTTCGCCTTCCTCGCCGGCGTGGGCACGGCGCTCTCGCCGTGCGTGCTGCCGGTGCTCCCGGCGCTGCTGTCGGCCGGCGCGGCCGGCGGCCGGCGGCGCCCGCTCGGCGTCGTGCTGGGGCTGTCGATCACGTTCACCGTGACGATCGTCGGCGTCGCGAGCGTCGTCGACGGCGTCGGCCTCGGCAGCGACCCGCTGCGCGCGCTCGCGATCGTCGTCCTGCTGGTGTTCGGCCTCGCGCTGCTGATGCCCCGCGTGAGCGCGCGCCTGGAGGCGCCGCTCTCGCGCCTGGCTCGCTTCGGGCCGAAGAGCCGCGGAGAGGGGTTCTGGTCGGGCATGCTCGTCGGCGGCGCGCTCGGCTTCGTCTACACCCCGTGCGCGAGCCCGATCCTCGCGGCGGTGATCTCTGTCAGCGCCGCCTCGGGCCGGACCGTCACCCTGGCGGTCGTCTACGCCGCCGGCTCGGCCCTCGTGCTGCTGGCGCTCACATTGGGCGGCCGCTCGGTGTTCGAGCGGGTGCGCCGGGCCGGACGCGGCGATCTCCTGCAGCGCGCGATGGGAGCCGTGATGGTGCTGACCGCGCTGGCGATCCTGACGAACCTCGACGTCAACTTCGACCAGCTGGTCGCGGAACAGATCCCGGACGTCAACCTGACGGCGGGGCTCGAGTGCTCGCACACGGTCACGAGCCGTCTGCACGAAATCACCGGCCACAGCCCGCGCTTCAAGCCGGCGAACGGATCGTCGGCGTGCGGCGGCTCGGCCGGCTCGGTCGCGGTCGCAGCGCGCACCGCCTCGGCCGCCGCGCTGCTGGCGGAGGCGCAAAAGCTCCCGGCGCTCGGCATGGCGCCCGAATTCCAGGACACCGAGCAGTGGTTCAACACGCCCGGCAAGCAGCCGCTCACGCTGCAGGGGCTGCGCGGCCGCGTCGTGCTCGTGGACTTCTGGACCTACACCTGCATCAACTGCATCCGCACGCTGCCCTACCTGAAGGCCTGGGACGCGGCCTACCGCGCCGACGGCCTCACGATCGTCGGCGTCGAGACGCCCGAGTTCCCGTTCGAGCGCGACGCGGGCAACGTGGGCAACGCGATCTCGCAGTTCGGCCTGCGCTACCCGGTGGTCCAGGACAACCGCATGGGCACCTGGAACGCCTACGGCAACAACGCATGGCCGGCCGACTACCTGATCGACGCGCACGGCCAGGTCCGCTACGTCTCGATCGGCGAGGGCGACTACGGGCAGACCGAAACGGCGATCAGGGCCCTGCTGGCCGAACGCGGCGGCCAGCCGGGCGCCCGCGGGCGCCCGCACGGCGTGATCGTCCCCTCCCGGCAGGCGACGCCGGAGACCTACCTGGGGACCGCCCGCGCCGAAGGGTGGCTGGCCGCGCCGCAGCCGGGGCTGCACGACTACGGCGGCCCCGTCACCGGCCCGCTGTCGCTGAACGAGTTCGCCTACAGCGGCGCGTGGCGGATCGCCGGCCAGCCGGCGACGGCGGTATCCCACGCCGGCATCGACGTGGAGTTCGAGGCGCGCAACGTCTACCTCGTGATGAGCTCGCCGGGAGAACGCCCGCTTCCCGTGCAGGTGCTGCTCGACGGGCGCCCGATCCCCGCGCGCGACGCGGGCGCCGACGTCCACGGCGGCGTCGTCACGGTGCGCGGGCAGCGGCTCTACTCGCTGGTCGTCGCTGCCGGCGGAGCGGCGCGGGCACCTGTCGCTGCGCTTCGCCCCGGGCGTGAGCGGCTACGCGTTCACGTTCGGGTAGGCGAGCCGCGATATCCGTCCAAATTGCGGGTTTTCTCGCGCCCCTCGACCCCCGCCCGGCGGTAGGTTCAGGCAAGCGCATACGGGGGTGTGTGACATCGGAACCAAGGGGGCGCTTGTCACAGGCGCCGGAAACGGAGGAAGCATGTTGAAGGCCATTCCTCATGGGCTCGCCCGAGCCCGGGGACGGACGCGAGTCGCACTGCTGCGGCGCGGCGGCGATGGCGCTCGTCGCGCTCGCGGCGGCGATGCCGCCGGGCGCGAGCGCGCAGTCCGACTCCACGGCGGTGACGATCCCGGGCGCGCCCGATGACCGTCTACGTCGGCCCGCGCGGCGAGTGCCAGTCGAGCTACACGATCGCCGGGCAGCTCGCGGGCAACTACTACTTCGGCCCCAATCCCGTCGGGCGACTGCGGCTTCTTCCTCGCGTTCCCGAAAGAAGTGTCGGGCAAAAAAAACCCGGCGCTGCTCGAAGGGAAAACGTTCGGGTTCCAGGGCAGGCCGGCCCGAGCGGGCTCGAAAACTACGAACCGGGCACCCAGTCGCCCGGTGAGCGGCAACGGCAGCGCCGCCACGCCCTACACGCAGACGACGACCTTCTTCGTCGAAGCCCGAAGGCGGCACGAACGAGGCCGAAATCACCGAGACGACGACCTACATCAACGGCCAGCCCCAGTTCACCTCGACCTACACGGTCAAGAACATCGGGCCGGAAGCGAAGTTCTACGCTCGCGCGCTGTACGCCGGCGACCTCTACGTCAACGGCAACGACCTCGGCATCGGCATCTTCGGCGGCGGCCCGCCGCGCTTCATCGGCGGCCAGAACACCAACTCCGGCGTCGTCGGCGGCTTCGTCGAAGTCTCGCCGTGGGCCGACTGGCAGGAGGCCTACTGGGACGAAGGCTTCGGGCTCTCCGAAGGCGACAACGGCATCTGGCACGACATCGAGCACTCCTTCGCACCTGAAGGCGAAGACGGTCTTCAACGACACGATCGAGCCGAAAGAAGTCGACAACGGCGCCGGCGTCGAATTCGCCCAGACCCTGGCCAACGGCCTCGTGAAAGAACGAATCGGTCTCCTTCACGATCATCAACCGCACCCAGGTGCCGGACCAGCTGAAATTCAGCCCCGCCACGCAGTCGCTGACCGCCGGTCAGACCGCGAGCATCGCCGTCACGGCGCTCGACACCGCCGGGCAGCCGTACGCCGGCAAGGCGATCCGCTACACGATCAGCGGCGCCAACCCGCAGAGCGGCTCGGTGAACACGAACGCCGCCGGTCAGGCGACGATCAGCTACGTGGGCAACAACCCCGGGCGCCGACACGATCCAGATGTACCTGGATCTCAACGGCAACTCGGCCCAGGACCTGAACGAGCCGGCAGGGACCGCCACCGTCACGTGGGCGCCGAAACCGCCCGCGCCCAACGGCGGCTACACGATCAAATCGATCAAAGCCAACTCCAACGGCACGATCACGATCGTCTTCGTTCCGATCCAGCCCGGCCAGGCCACGCTCGAAGTGACCGTCCCGACGGCCACGATCAGCTCGGCCCAGGCGGCCAAGGCCAAGAAGTGCAAGAAGGGCCAGGTCAAGATCCACGGCAAGTGCCGGCCGATCAGCACCCTCTCGGGCAAGGTCAAAGCGAACGGCGTCGCGGGCGTGCCGCTGACGCTGACCGTGAAGCCCTCCTCGAAGGTCAAGGCGGCGCTCAAGAAAGGCCGCACCGTGCACCTGACGGTGAAGCTGACCTACAAATCAGCGCTCGGCGGGGCCCCGGTGGTCCACGTCTACCACCTGACGGTCAAACCGCACAAAGAAACACCACTAGTACCCGCGCCTCCTCCTCGCGCAAGGGGGCCGGGCCGCCACGGCGGCCCGGCCCGCGCGAGCGCCCCGCCGCGGGCCGCGCCCGCGCGAGCGCCGAAACAGCCGCCCTCTTAGACTGCGGGCCGCCCGCGCTTAGAATGGGCCCATGGACAGCTCGGGGCCCGACACCGGCGCGCGCAGCTGGCTGCGCTGCTATCGCTGCTGGTCGCAGGACCTGGAGGTGCAGGTCCACTACGAGGGCATCCACAAGATCGACCCGGAAACGGGTGAGCGCGCGGAAGTCGTGGACGAGCTGCAGGAGGCGGTCGTGCAGTGCCTGGACTGCATGCACGACCAGCCTCATCTCGGCTTCAACAACGGCCGCGTCGAGCCGATCGAAGACCGCTGGGAGCGGATGATCGCCGGCACGCCCTGGGTCGCCTCCTGCACGGTCACGGTGGACTCCGAAGACGTCGAGAGCTGCTCGGGCCCGGAGGCGGGCGACGCGCTCTCCTACGCCGCGTTCGGCGACCACGGCGTGCGCGAGTTCTTCACCCACGTCCGCTTCCACAAGCACGAGGACGACGCGCGGATCATCGTCCACCTGCTCGTCGAGCTCTACGCCCGCTCGCTCGAGGAGGCGACCGACGTGCTCGAGTCCTCCGCCCGCGGCTCGCTGACGATCACCTCGCTCGCCGAGGAGTCGCGCCCGCCGGCGGCCGCCGGCGAGACGCATCACGACTAGCGCCCCTCGTCCGGCTCAGGTTGCGGCGCCGCAGCCGCCGATGCATCAGTGTCGTCATGGAAGCTGAGCCCGTACTGAAGGTCCTGGTCGCGGACGACCATCCGCTGATCCTGCAGGGGCTGCGACGGACGCTCGAGGCGTGCGAGGACATCGACGTCGTCGGCGAGGCGCGCACCGGCGACGAGGTCGTGCCGCTCGTCGAGCGGCGGCGCCCCGACGTCGTGCTGCTCGACATGCGCATGCCCGGGCTCGCGAGCGCGGAGTGCATCCGGCTGATCAGGGAGTCGCAGCCCGCGGGTCAAGACGATCGTCCTCTCGGCGAGCGAGGACCGCGCGACGATCGACTCCGCGATCCAAGCCGGTGCGAGCGCGCTACGTGCTCAAGAGCGTGAGCGCGCTGGACATCCCGTCACTCGTGCGCCAGGTGGCCGCCGGCTACACGCTGTTCCACACGCCGCAGGACGATCGGCCGAGAGCCCCGACGGGCGACGGGCCCGGAGCTGACCGCGCGCGAGGCGACGATCCTCGCGGCCGTCGCGGGCGGCAAGACGACCAAGGCGATCAGCGCCGAGCTGTGGGTGACCGAGCACACGGTCAAGTTCCACCTCACCAACATCTACCGCAAGCTCGGCGTGAGCAACCGCAGCGGCGCGGTCCGCTACGCCTTCGAGCACGGGCTCGTCGGCGACGGCGCCTGAAACGCCGCTAGGCGCCCGTCGCGGCGCGCCTCGGCGCGGCGGGGCCTGCCAGCGCGGAAGCGCGATGGCGATCTCGCTCGGCCTCGCCGCGCCGGCTCTCGATGCGGCAGTGCCCGCCCAGCAGCCGCACGCGCTCGTACACGCCGGCCAGCCCCATGTGACCGCTGCGCGCCGCGCGCAGCAGCTCCTCCTCGACGTCGAAGCCGCGGCCGTCGTCGAGCACGCGCGCGCGCACGCCGGCCTCGTCGCTGCACGATCGAGATCGACACCGCGCGCGCCCCGCTGTGCTCGCGGATGTTGTTGAGCGCCTCGCCGACGACGCTCAGCAGCGCCATGCGCTGAGACTGGCGAGATCCCGTCGAGGTCGCCCTTCAGCTCGACCTCGGGCCGGATCCCGGTCCTCGAACGGAACGGCGCCAGCATGTCCTCGAAGGAGTCTGCGAACGCGCGGTCCGCGATCGCGCTCGCGTGCACGGAGGTCGAGATCCGCCGCATCGCGCGCTCGAGGCCGACCAGGCGCGCGTCGAGGTCGTCGAGCCGGCCGCCGAGCAGCTCCTTGCCGCGGCGCCCCTCGAGCACGACGCCGAGCTGCTCGCGGAACAGAGCGAGGTCCTCGCCGACGAGGATCAGCTCCTGCAGCGGCCCGTCGTGGAGGTCGAAGCCGAGCCGCGTCAGCCGGCGCTCGCTCGCCTGCACGAGCGCGCGCTCGCTGGACGCGTTGCGCGCGAGCAGGGTCTGGCGCTCGAGGATCGCCGCGAGGGTGAAGGACGCCTCTTCGAGCAGCCCGCGCGTGAGGCGCGAGGCGCCGGGGCGAGGGCTGGCGACGAGCGCCGCCGCGGGCAGCCCCGCTCTGCGCACCGCCACGCCGACGACGCCGCGCCGCCGGGGCGGCTCGCCCTCGCCGCCGATCAGCTCGCCGGCGAGCCGCGGCGCGGGACCGCGGCGCGGCCCCTCCCCCACGGCGCAGATCGGGACGAGCTGGCCGGTCGGGCCGGCGCCCCAGAGCGAGACCGCTGCGCGCGCCGGCACACGACGAGAAGCAGCCGCAGGACGCTCTCGATCGCCCACGCCGGCTCCAGCGCGAGCAGCGTCGGGCAGCGCAGCGCCTCGTGGCCGGCGGCCGCCGCGGAGGACGAGGCCCGCGCCGGCGAGGCCCGCGAGCGCGCGGGCGGCCAGCTCGGGAGGCGAGTCCGGGTCGGCGGCGAGCCCGGCGATCAGCGTGCCGGCGAACTGGTTCAGAACCGTCTCGGCCGCCGGGTCGCCGGCGGCGAAGGACGCCAGCGAGCGCTCGGCGCGCTCGCGCGCCCGGGCGGCGGCGCAGAGCAGCCGCTCGGGGTCCGCCGGCTGGAGCGCGAGCAGCGCGTCGCACGCGCGGTCCAGGCCGCCCGCGGCGGCTGCCTTGGGGTTATGTCGCGCAGGGCTCGGCAATCGCGACTCGCTCGGGAAGCGGCAGGACGCCGCCGCTCGGGATGTGTCCTTATCGGCAGCGGCGGGCTTCTATCGGCCCGCGCTCAGCTCGGCGCTCAATCGGCCTGCGCCGCGCGCAGCGACGCCGGCCAGGGCAGGAAGCGCCGTTCGCGGGGCAGGCGCCGCGCCCGGTCGGCGCGGGCGATCGCGCCGAAGAGATCGCCGAAGGGCCCCCACTTGTCGAGCTCCAGCGACTGCTGCGGCGCCCTCCGGGCCGCGGAGGCTCGGAGACCACCACGACGCCCACCGGAGCCACGCGCGCGCCCTGCTGGGCCATCGCGAGCCCGATCGAGGCGACGAGGCCATGGACGTAGGCGTCCCAGCTGCGGGGGTTCTCGGAGGCCGGGCGCTCGACCACGATCACGTCGACGCGCTCCCTGCTCGCGATCTCGATCGCCTCGCGCTCGTCCTCGGCGCTCAGCGCGGGGCGGTCGCGCCGCCCGGTCAGCATCGCGACGGTCGAGCGCCAGCAGCGGTCAGGCGAGACGAGGAGCACGCTGATCGGCCAGAGCCTGACGACTTCCGCGCCCTCGCTCTGCTCCGTGTCCTCCGCGCCTGGGTTCTCGATCCGCTCCATCTCTCTCCTCCGCACTCCGGGTTGCCGGACGGGCGTCATCTTGCGCCCGGAGAGCGCGTCGCGGTACTGGCCCTTGGTCTAGATCGCGCTGCGGGGCTGCAACGACGGCGGGCGTCCTACCGGAAGGTCCAGGGGGGACTAGCCGAACGTCCGGCGTCAGATGGGGGAGGCCGCTTCACCATGCCCCGCACATGGCCACCGCCACGCTGAAGAAATGAGACGGCGCCGGCGTCCCGGCGCCGGGCGGCTCACACAGGCGTCAGGCGCATCACGGGGATCCTGCGGATGCCCTCGGTGCGGCGCTCGTACTCGGTGTAGCCGCGGTAGATCTTGCGAGCCTCGTCGAAGAGGCGGTCGTGCTCGGGGCCTTCGACCTCCTGGGCGCGGTAGGACCCGCTGCGACCCTTGGCCTCGAGGCGAACGTCCGGATTGGCCTTGAGGTTGAAGTACCAGGACGGCGTTTTCGGGCGCCCGTAGCTCGAGGCGATCAGGATCACGTCCTCGCCGTCGTTGAAGTAGAGCAGCGGCACCTTGCGCTCGGCGCCGCTGCGCGCGCCGCGCACGTGCAGCACGGCGACCGGGATCGTGCCCAGCGCGCTGTCGAGCCGCCCGCCGGAGACGCGCACGAGCCACGGGTCGACTTTCGCCCCGACCTTCGAGGAGTACCAGGTGCCGGCGGGCGTCAGCGCGAACGAGAACATCGCCCGGCGGAACCCCGAGTTCGCGAACGAGTCGGGGTCGACCCGCGGAACGCCCCCTGTCGCCGCCATCGCGGGCTCCTAGCCCAGGCGCTCTTCGAGCGCCTTCAGCTGATCGTGGAGCTCGTCGGGGATGTTCGAGAAGCGGGCGAAGAACTCGTGGAACTGGGGCAGCGCGCCGTGCCACCCCTTCGCGTCGACGCCGAGCAGCTTCGCCATGTCCTCGTCGGAGACATCCAGGCCGCGGGTGTCGATCCCATCCGGCCCGACCGGCGGCATCAGGCCGATCGGCGTCTCGGTAGCAGCGCCGTGGCCGGCTGCAGCGGGCGAACACCCAAGCCAGGACGCGGGAGTTCTCGCCGTAGCCGGGCCACAGGAAGCGGCCGCCCTCGTCCTTGCGGAACCAGTTGACGTAGAAGATCTTCGGCAGCTTGGCTCCGGGCGTGCGCCCGATCTCGAGCCAGTGCGCGAAGTACTCGGCCATGTCGTAGCCGCAGAACGGCAGCATCGCGAACGGGTCGAAGCGCAGCTCGCCGACCGTGCCGGCCGCGGCCGCTGTCTTCTCGGAGGACATCGTCGCCCCCATGAACACGCCGTGCTCCCAGTCGAAGGCCTCGGTGACCAGCGGCACGACCGTCGAGCGGCGCCCGCCGAAGAGCATCGCGTCGATCGGCACCCCGGCGGGGTCCTCCCACTCGGGCGCGATCGCAGGGTCCTGCGCGGCCGGCGTCGTGAAGCGCGCGTTGGGATGGGCGGCGGGCTCGTCGGAGTCCGGCGTCCAGTCGTTGCCGTGCCAGTCGATCAGGTGCGCGGGCGACTCGGAGGTCATGCCCTCCCACCAGACGTCGCCGTCGTCGGTCTTGGCGCAGTTGGTGAAGATCGAGTTCCGGGCGATCGTCTTGATCGCGTTCGGGTTGGTCTCGTCGCCGGTCCCGGGCGCGACGCCGAAGAAGCCGGCCTCGGGGTTGATCGCGTACAGGCGCCCGTCGGAGCCGAACTTCATCCACGCGATGTCGTCGCCGATCGTCTCGACGGTCCAGCCCTCGAGCGTCGGGATCAGCATCGCGAGGTTCGTCTTGCCGCAGGCGCTCGGGAAGGCGCCGGTGACGTACTTGACCTCGCCCTCGGGCGATGTGAGCTTGAGGATCAGCATGTGCTCGGCCATCCAGCCCTCGTCGCGCGCCATCACCGAGGCGATGCGCAGCGCGAAGCACTTCTTGCCGAGCAGCGCGTTGCCGCCGTAGCCCGAGCCGTAGGACCAGATCTCGCGGGTCTCGGGGAAGTGGACGATGTACTTGTTGTCGGCGTTGCAGGGCCACGGGACGTCGGCTGGCGCCGTCCGCGAGCGGCATGCCCGACGGAGTGCAGGCACGGCACGAAGTCGCCGTCGCCGAGCGCGTCCAGGGCGCCCTGGCCCATCCGCGTCATGATCCGCATCGAGACGGCGACGTAGGTCGAGTCCGTGAGCTGCACGCCGACGTGGCTCTTGTCCGAGCCGAGCGGGCCCATCGAGAACGGGACGACGTACATCGTGCGCCCGCGCATCGAGCCGGTGAACAGCTCGGTGAGCGCCTCCTGCATCTCAGCCGGGTCGCGCCAGTTGTTGGTCGGGCCGGCTTCGTGCTCGGTGGGCGAGCAGATGAACGTGCGGTCCTCGACGCGTGCCACGTCGCCCGGGATCCGACAGCGCGAGGTAGGAGTTCGGACGCTTGGCGTCGGAGAGCCGCTCGAAGGTGCCCGGCTTCCACCAGCTGCGCGCAGAGCTGGTCGTACTCCTCGGCGCTGCCGTCGCACCAGTGGATCGCGTCCGGTTCGGTCATCGCCGCCACCTCCTGGACCCAGGCCAGAAGTCGCTCGTTCTTCGTGGGTGCGGGGACGGTGGCGTTCATGGGTTACCGGCGACTCCTTCGATTCGCTGTCTTTGTCGACCGGCTGTGGCGTTCCTGCGCGCAGGCCGGTGGGCCCGGAAAGCAGAAAACGCCCTCTGGGCGCGGTCGTGAGGAAGCGTACCGTACGGGTCGAGGCCCGGCTTTCGGGCTCGAGGCGTGCGGCCCTGGGCGGTTACTCGACGTTGCCCTCGGCCTCGTGGGCGGGCGTGGGCGGGCTCCCCATCGCCGCCTGGGAACCAGCACGAGCCGCTTGAACTCGGCGACGAGCACGCCGTCCTGGTTGAGGACGCGCGTGTGGACCTTCACGGTGCCGCGGTCGGGCTTGGATTTCGACTCTTTCTTCTCCAGCACCTCGGACTCGCAGAACAGCGTGTCGCCGTGGAAGACGGGGGCCGGGTGCTTGAGCTCTTCGGTCGCGAGGTTGGCGATCGCCTTGCCGCTGACGTCGCTGACGGACATCCCCAGCGCGAGCGAGTAGACGAGCGGGCCCACGACGACGTTGCGCCCCTGCTGCGATTTCGCGGCGTAGACGTCGTTGATGTGAAGCGGGTGGTGGTTCATCGTGATCAGGCAGAACAGGTGGTCGTCGGCCTCGGTCACGGTCTTCGCGGGCCAGTGCTTGTAGACGTCGCCGACCTCGAACTCCTCCAGGTAGCGGCCGTAGGGGTGCGCGCCGCTGGCCTCGCGCGCGGCCTGCTCGGTCTCGACGGTCTGGGTCTCGCTCATGGCTCTCTCGTGATCTCCTTGCGGTCTCTTGGCGCGCGGAACTCTAGTGCGCGGGGCGCGGAGCGTACGGCGCCACCTCGCTGCGGCTCGCCACGCAGTAGGCCGGCGAGGCCGCCAGCGGACAGGCGTAGCCGGGTTTCGGGTTGCACGGCGGGCATTTCGGCTGTTCCGGGCGCGGAGATGGCGTGGGGGCCGGTTCGGGGGCGGGCGCGGGCACCGGTTCACGCGGCGCGGCGCACGCCGCGGCAGCGCCGGGCAGCACAGCGATCCGCTCTGCGCCGCGCGCGGAGCCGCAGCCTTCGCCGCTCGCGCCGTGGACGGCCTGCCTGAACGCGAGCGGGTAGGCGCGGTGACAGACGACGTCGTAGGCCGCCGCGACCGCGGAGGCGGACGAGAAGCCGCCGAGCGTGCCTCCGCTCAGCGGGCGCAGATCGGCCCCCGCCATGCTCGCCGCGGCGGCCGGCACCTTGCAGGGCAGGTCGCTGGGATGTTGACGCCGACGAGCGTCGAGACCGAGCTCGTGAACGGATCGCGCGTGCCCAGCTCGAACAGCGCGCCGAGCGAACGCGCCGAGCGCACCGTCAGCCGGACCGAGGCGTGCGCCGCGCCCCGGCGGTGGACGAGCAGCACGAGCGCGAGCGAGCTCTCCGTGCGGGCGCCGGCGGGGCGTCGCGGCCGCGAGATAGTCGCCTGCGGCCAGCCCCTGCGCAGCCAGCCGCAGGGTTGCGCTGCGAGATCGCTTGCCGCCGGTGACGGCCGAATTCGAGCTCGAGCAGCTCGAGATCCCCGGACGCGGGGGCGAGCGCGATCGTGCTGCGCGCCGGCGGCGGGCGCGGCACCCGCCGGCAGGAGCGGCGAAAGGGCCGCGGCAAGAGCCAGGATCGCGCAGAGGACAGCCCCTGGCGCTCGCATCATCGATACTTCGTATACCCAAAACGACGAAACCAGGTTCCCAGCGACGCTCCGGGGACCTACGAAGACAGACCAGGAGACCCCTTGCGCAGCCCCCGAGACTTCTTCAAGCCGCTCGCGATCGACGCCCCCGAGCCGGTCCGCGAGATCCCCTTCAAGCCGTCGCGGATGATCCACTTCCTCGACTTCTCGAACGAGAAGATGGTCGCGAAGGTGCCCGACATCGCGCCGACCGTGGACATCCTGCTCGGCAACCTCGAGGACGCAGTCCCGCTCGACCGCAAGGAGGCCGCACGCGCCGGCCTGATCCGGGTCGGCAAGGAGATGGAGCTCGGCGACACGGCGCTCTGGACCCGCGTCAACGAGCTCGCCTCGCCCTACTTCCTCGACGACATCACCCAGGTCGTCGGCGAGATCGGCGAGAAGATCGAGGTCGTGATGATCCCCAAGGTCGAGGGGCCGTGGGACATCCACTACGTCGACCGCCTGCTCGCCCAGCTCGAGGCGAAAGCCGGCCTCGACCGGCCGATCCTCGTCCACGCGATCCTCGAGACCGCCCAGGGGGTCGCCAACCTCGAGGAGATCGCCAGCGCCTCGCCGCGCATCCAGGGCATGAGCTTCGGGCCGGCCGACCTCGCCGCCTCGCGCCGCATGAAGACGACGCGCGTCGGCGGCGGGCACCCCGGCTACCGCACGATCGCCGACCCCGACCCGGACAACCCGGACGCGCCGCGGCCGAGCTACCAGCAGGACCCCTGGCACTACTCGATCGCCCGCATGGTCGACGCCTGCACCTCCGTCGGCGCGCTGCCCTTCTACGGGCCCTACGGCGACATCCGCGACGAGGAGGGCTGCGAGACGCAGTTCCGCGCCTCGTTCCTGCTCGGCTGCGTCGGCGCCTGGTCGCTGCACCCGGCCCAGATCGCGATCGCCAAGCGCGTCTACTCCCCGGACCCCGAGGAGGTCGCCTTCGCGAAGAAGGTGATCGAGGCGATCCCCGACGGCCGAGGCGTGCACATGATCGACGGCAAGATGCAGGACGACGCCACCTGGAAGCAGTGCAAGGTGATGGTGAACCTGGCGGAAATGCTCGCCAGGAAGGACCCGGAGCTCGCCGAGGCCTACGGGTTCGAGCCGGCCGCGGTCTGACGCCGCCTCCCCGGCTTCTCCTTGTAGGCTTCCGCGCCGCATGCGCTTCTTCGAGTTCGAGGCCCGCGAGATCGTCAAGCGGGCCGGGATCCCCGTAACGGACTACGGCTTCACGACCGACCCCGCCGAGGCGAAGGCGATCGCCGCGCGGATCGGCGGCCCGACCGTGATCAAGTCGCAGGTGCTGACCGGCGGGCGCATGAAGGCCGGCGGCGTGAAGTTCGCCGACACGCCCGAGGAGGCCGAGGCGCACGCCAAGGACATCCTCGCGCTGGAGATCAACGGCCACATGCCGCGCGGCGTGCTCGTCGACCCCAAGGCCGAGGTCGAGCAGGAGTACTACGCGGGCGTCGTCTGGGACGGCACCGCCAAGAAGCCGCTGATGCTCTTCAGCGACATGGGCGGCATCGACATCGAGCAGGTCGCCGAGGAGCACCCCGACCACGTCGGGCGCGGCCACTTCTCCACGATCGAGCCGTTCTCGGACTTCCAGGCCAAGCAGGTGATCGCCGCGGCCGGCGTCACCGGCAGGGCCCTGCAGCGCGCGACCCCCGTGCTCGCCCGCCTGGCACGGCTGTTCCTCGACAACGACATGACGCTGGCCGAGATCAACCCGCTGGCGGAGCTGAAGGACGGCTCGTTCGTCGCGCTCGACGCCCACATGGAGATGGAGAACGAGGGCATGCCGCGCCAGAAGGCGCTGCTGAAGGCGCTCGGCATCGGCGAGGAGGAGGGCACGCGCGAGGGCCACACGCCCTACCGCCTTCGAAGAGGCCGTCAAGGCGATCGACGCCGCCGACCATCGCGGCGTGATCCAGGGCAAGGACGCCGGGTTCAACGGCAACATCGGCCTCGTGATCGGCGCCGGCGGCGGCTCGCTCACGCTCACCGACGCGGTGCGCCAGCAGGGCGGCAAGCCCGCCAACTACTCGGAGATCGGCGGCAACCCGTCCGTCGCGAAGGCCTGCGGCCTGGCCAAGCAGGTCCTCGAGAAAGAGGGCGTCGAGAAGATCGCGGTGATGATGTCGATCGTCTCGAACACGCGCGTGGACATCGTCGCCCGCGGCGTGATCAAAGCCTGCCTGGAGCTCGGCAGGGACCCGGGCGAGACGGTCGCGATCTTCCGCATCCCCGGCGCCTGGGAGGAGGAGGGCTTCAAGATCCTCGACGCCTACGGGATCGAGTACTGCGACCGCTCCGTGTCGCTGTGGGAGGCCGCCGGGCGCGCGGTCGCGAAGATCCAAGCCCACCCACCGCCGCGGCCTAGCCATGTCGATCCTGATCAACCAGGACACGACCTTCATCATCCAGGGCATCACGGGCCGTGAGGCCGTCAACCTGACCCGCGAGTGCCTCGACTACGGCTCGAAGATCGTCGGCGGCGTCACCCCGGGCCGCAAGGGCCGCGAGGTCCACGGCGTCCCGGTGTTCGACACCGTCGAGCAGGTCGTCGAGCACAACGGCGGCGTCGTGCCCGACGGCTCGGTCGTCACCGTCCCCCCCGCCGGCACGCGCGATGCCGTCTTCGAGGCGCTGCACGCCGGCATCAAGACGATCGTCGTCGTCACCGAGCGGATCCCGCGCCGCGACGTCGCGATGATGGTCGAGCTCGCCGACGCCAAGGGCGCGCGGATCATCGGCCCGAACTGCCTCGGCGTGATCGTCCCGGGCGTCGCCAAGATGGGCGGCATCGGCGGGCCGGCGCGCAACGCTGCCGTCGCCTACCAGCCCGGCTCGGTCGGCGTGATGAGCCGCTCAGGCGGCATGACCACCGAGATCTCCTCCACGCTCACCGCGGCGGGCCTCGGCGTCTCGACCGCGGTCTCGATCGGCGGCGACGCGATCATCGGCTCGACCTACGCCGAGCTGATGCCGTACTTCGAGGCCGACGAGCAGACGCAGGCGATCGTGATCTACACCGAGCCCGGCGGCCGCATGGAGGCGCAGCTGGCGCAGTGGGTCGCCGACAACGACTCGCGCCTGCCGATCATCGCCTTCATGGCGGGCAAGTTCATGGACGACGAGGAGATGCAGGGCATGTCCTTCGGGCACGCCGGCACGATCGTCGAGGGCAAGGAGGACAGCGCGACCGAGAAGATCGCCCGGCTGGAAGCCGCCGGCATCCCCGTCGTGCAGCGGATCGACGAGATCCCCGACCTCGTGAAGTCCAAGCTCGCCGAGCGGGCGGGCAGCGCGGCATGAGGGCCGACGGCACGTTCATCGCGGTCGAGGTCGACGACGCCACGGCTGCGGACGCCGAGCTCGCGCGCAAGCTGACCGAGGCCTGCCCGGTCGACATCTTCGCCCAGGGCTCCGGCGGCGCGCTGGAGATCGTCGAGTCGAACCTCGACGAGTGCGTGCTCTGCCGGCTGTGCCTGGACGCGGCGGGCGCGGACCACGTCAAGGTCATCAAGCTGTACGACAACGACGCCGTGCTCGCCTAGGCGGGCGTCGTGGGCGCGGTCACCCCCGAGCAGTGGGCGTGGATCACGCGCCCGCACGATCAGGGTGAGCCGGCCCGGCACGTCGCCGAGCTGAGCGAGGCGGCGGGGATGGGCTCCCTGCGCGCCAACGTCTGGCGCTACGAGCCCGGCGCAGCCGGGCTCCGCCACCGCCACCTGTCCCAGGAGGAGGCCTACCTCGTGCTGGAGGGGACCCTCACCGTGTACCTCGGCGAGCCGCCGTCCGCCTCGGAGATCCCGGCGCGCGGGCTCGTGCACGTGCCAGCGGGGACGCCGGTGCAGAGCGCCAACCACGGCGACGCCGACCTCGTCGTGCTGGCGTTCGGCACGCCGCCGGAGGAAGAGCGCTCGGAGCTGTTGCCGTCCGCGCTTGCGCAGGGCCCCGCCGGCGGCCCCGTGGACTATCCTTGAGCCGCGGAGCGACGCAATGAACGAGAACTTCTCGCTGATCATCATGTGCGTTTTCCTGCTGGGATCGCTGGCGTTCCTGGCCCAGCAGCTGACCTCGTACCACTGAACTACACGCTGCTGTCAGCAGCCTGACAGGCTGCTGACGAGCCGGTCGTAGATCCGTCCAGCGCGGGTCGGAATGCCGAATATCGGAACACCCCGGCGGTCGAACAGTTCCCATGGGGTTGCTTCCTCGATCCCCGGACGGCCGCGGTCGCGCGCGGCTCGCGCGCGGGCACCGCGCCGCCCTGATCGCGGCCGAGGAGGAGCTCGCCCGCTACTTCGAGGAGTCGCTCGAGCTGCTCTGGACCGCTGACGCCACCGGGCGGCTGTTGAACGTCAACCCGGCCTGGAAGCGGTGCCTCGGGCACCCGAGCGAAGCGATGTGCGGCAAGCCCCTGACCGAGTTCATCCACAGCGGCGACCGCGACGCGGCCGCCGCGGCCATGCTCTCGCTCGCGGACGGGTCGAGCGCCAGCGTGACGGCGCGCAGCCGTTTCCACACCCTCGAGGGCGCCGACGTCTGGCTCGAGTGGAGCGCGCGCTCCTCCGCCGCCGACGGGCGCATCCGCGGCTCCGCCCACGACGTCACGGCGCAGCGCCGCGCGGAGATCCAGCTCGCCGACGAGGCGCGCAGGCTGCAGGCGATGGTGGACGAGCGCACGCGAGACCTCAACGAGGCGCGCGCCGAGACCCTCCAGCTGCTCGGGGTGGCCAGCGAGTTCCGTGACGACGAGACCGCGCAGCACACCGAACGGATCGGCGAGCTCGCGGCCGCGATCGGCGCGCGCATGGGCCTGAGCGAGGAGAGCGTCGTCCTGCTGCGCGAAGCCGCGCCGCTGCACGACATCGGCAAGCTCGCGATACCCGACAGCGTGCTGCTCAAGCCGGGCCGGCTCAGCGACGAGGAGCAGGAGCTGATGCAGACGCACACGACGCTCGGCGCCCGCCTGCTGTTCGGGAGCCGCTCGCCGGCGCTGCAGCTTGCCGGGCGTGGTCGCCGAATCCCACCACGAGCGCTGGGACGGCCACGGCTACCCGCTCGGGCTGATCGGCAGCGACGTCCCGCTCGTCGGCCGTATCGTCGCCGTCGCAGACGTCTTCGACGCGCTCACGCACGAGCGCCCGTACAAGCCCGCCTGGCCCGCGGAGCAGGCGGTCGCGCTGATCCGCTCCTCGGCCGGCACCCAGTTCGACCCGCGCGTCGTCGAGGCCTTCCTCGAGATCGTCGCGGCCGGCGGCGACCCGCAGGACGGCGTGGTCGCCGGCCGCAGCGCCGGCGGCGTGAAGGGCGGGCCGGGAGCCGGAGCCGAAGCTGAAAAAGCAGCAGCGAGCGAACCCCTCGCGCCCCCCGAGCCGGCGGGCGGGGGCTCGCGCTGAGCCTCAGGAGGCGTGCCGGCGCGCCTTCGGCGTGCGCTCGCGCTCGAGCTGGCGTTCGACGACGTTGACGATCAGCTTGATGATCTGATCGGGGCCCGACGCCTTCGCCTGGCCGTAGGTGAAGGCCTCGATCCAGTCGGGGACCTTCGCTTCCCGGGCCATCACGTTGAAGAACTCGCGCCGCATGTCCACGCGCACGCGCGCATCCGCCGCCGGCCCGCGCGTCACCTTCAGCTCGGGCATCTCGACGCGGAACTGCTGGACGTCGCCGCGTCCCCGCAGCTCGACCCCGACGACGAGCTTGACCGGCGCCAGCGCCGGAACTTCCTCGATGAACCTGTGGACGGCGACTTCGATCAGAGCCTTGGCGTCATCGGCCATGCCGCTGCACCTCCCTTTGGTTCACGCCGGCGGTCGTCAGATCTTATGCCGCTGCAGGACCTTGCGGCCGATCACCATGCGCTGGATCTCGGATGTGCCCTCGCCGATCAGCAGCAACGGCGCGTCGCGGTAGATGCGCTCGATCTCGTACTCCTTGGAGTAGCCGTAGCCGCCGTGGATGCGCAGGCTCTCCTCGGCGCAGAAGCGCCCCGCCTCGGAGGCGAAGAGCTTCGCCATCCCGGCCTCCAGATCCGAGCGCTCGCCCGCGTCCTTCATCGCGGCGGCGCGACGGACGAGCAGGCGCGCGGCGTCGACCTGCGTGGCCATGTCCGCGAGCTTGAACTGGATCGCCTGGTGCTCGGCGATCGGCTTGCCGAAGGTCTTTCGCTCCTGCGCGTATTTGACGGCCAGCTCGAAGGCCCGCTGCGCGAGCCCGACGCCGCGCGCGGCGACGTTCACGCGGCCGAGGTCGAGCGCGTCCATCATCTGCACGAAGCCCTTGTTCAGCCCCTCCTCTTCCCCGCCGAGGATGTTCTCGGCCGGGCAGCGGTAGCCGTCGAAGACGAGCTCGGTGGACTCGACGCCCTTGTAGCCCATCTTCTTGATCTTCGGCGGGACGTTGAAGCCCGCGAGCGCGCCCGTGTTCTTTTCGGCGCCGGGCTCTTTCTCGCAGATGAAGCAGGTCATGCCCTTGTAGCGGGGGTCGGCGTCGGGGTCGGTCTTGACGAGCGTGAACACGAGCGAGGAGAGCAGGCCGTTGGTGACCCACATCTTCTGGCCGTTGATCTCCCAGGTGCCGTCGTCCTGCTTCTTTGCCGAGGTCTTGATCGCCTGCACGTCGGAGCCGAGCTCGGGCTCGGAGAGCGAGAAGGCGGCGCGGATCTCGCCCGTGGCCATCTTCGGCAGGTACTTCTGCTTCTGCTCCTCGGTGCCGAAGTGCATCAGCAGGTAGGAGCCGATGAAGTGCGTGTTCACCACGCCCGAGATCGAGATCCAGCCGCGGGAGAGCTCTTCGACGATCATCGCGTAGGTCGTCAGGTCGAGCCCCATGCCGCCGTACTCCTCGGGGATCGTGACCCCGAACAGCCCCAGCTCCTTCATCTGCTCGACGATCGGCTCTGGGAAGGAGTCCTCGTGGTCGTAGTGCTCGGCGTTGGGGAGGATCTGCTCGTCGGCGAACTGGCGCACCATTTCGGTGATCGCGCGCTGCTCGTCGGTGATGTCGGAGAAAGAGGCGACGGCCATGCTGTTTCGGGGCTCCAGGGTTCCGTTTCTCGCGCCGGCGAGGGCGCGACCGAGACGAGCCCCGCCCGCCGTGGCGGCTTGAGACCCGTAACCGGCAGCATACCTGCGGCCGGGCGTGGCTCGGGTCCCGCGCGGCGGCGGGAGGGCGGGGCTTCTGTCGACCGGGCGGGCGCCGCCCGCGCCGGCCGCCGGCGCGCGGGGAGCGCCATCCGCGGCGCGGCCCGGTAAGAATCGGGCGCAATGAACTTCGCCGCCGAGGTCGTCGACGCCGCACCGCCCGGGCGCCTCGCGCTGGTCGAGCTGGCCCGTGACGGGACGCGGCGCGAGTGGGCCTTCGGCGAGGTCGCGGAGCGCTCGGCGCGGCTGGCGGGGGCCCTGGCGGCGCGCGGCGTCGGCCGCGGCGACGTCGTGATGACGGTGATCGGCAACCGCCCCGAGTGGGTGTTCGCGATGCTCGCTTGCTTCCGGCTCGGCGCCGTGGTGCTGCCGTGCACCGAGCAGCTGCGCGCCCACGACCTGAGCCTGCGGATCGAGCAGGCGCAGCCGAGCCTGATCCTGGCCGACGAGCGCGACCTCGAGCAGCTCGCCGGCGCCGGGGCGCCGGTGCTCGCGATACCCGACGAGCGGCTGTTCGGCTCCGAGCCGGCTCCGGCCGCCGATCTCGACGAGGACGAGCCCTGCCTGATCACGTTCACGAGCGGCACCGCCGGCGAGCCGAAGGGGGTGCTCCACGCCCAGCGCTACCTCTACGGCCAGCGGCTGCAGGCTGAGCGGTGGCTCGCCCCCGAGCCCGGCGAGCTCGTCTGGTGCACGGCCGCCAGTGGCTGGTCGAAGTCCGCCCGCAACGTCTTCATCGCGCCGTGGCTGCGGGGCGCTCCGGCGCTGCTGCACGATGCGCGCTTCGACCCCCACGAGCGCCTCGAGCTGCTCGCGCGCGAGCGGGTGGCCGTGCTCTGCATGGCGCCGACCGAGTACCGCGTGATCGCCAAGCGCGCGACGCTCGGGCCGTTGCCGCAGCTGCGCGCGATGGTCGCGGCCGGCGAGGCGCTCAACCCCGAGGTGCTGGACGCCTGGCGCGAGGCGACCGGCCTCGAGATCCGCGACGGCTACGGACAGACCGAGACCGGCCAGCTGACGGGCGCGCCGCGCGGGGTCGAGCCGCGGCCCGGGTCGATGGGCCCCGCGCTGCCCGGGGTCGAGCTCGACGTCGAGGACGGCGAGCTGACGCTGGCGCCGGCCAGCGTCCCGACCTTCTTCCTCGGCTATCTCGGCGAGCAGGCCGTGCGCGAGGCCGGCGGCGCCTGGCGGGTGAACGACCGGCGCGCGGGCGAGACGTGGCGGACGGGCGACCGGGTCACCCGCGACGAGGAGGGCTGGCTCTACTTCGAAGGGCGCGGGGACGACGTGATCGTCTCCGCCGGCTACCGCATCGGCCCCTTCGAGGTCGAGTCGGCGCTCGTCGCGCATCCCGCCGTCGCCGAGGCCGCCGCCGTCTCGGCGCCCGACGAGGAGCGCGGCGCCGTGGTGCGCGCGGTGGTCGTGCTGCGCGACGGCCACGCGCCGAGCGAGGCGCTTGCGACCGAGCTCCAGGAGCACGTCAAGCGCGTCACCGCGCCCTACAAGTACCCCCGCATCGTGGACTTCGCAGACGAGCTCCCGAAGACGTCCTCGGGCAAGGTCAAGCGAGCGGAGCTGCGCGGAGGCTGAGGCTCAGAAGTGTCGGCCGCGCCTCATGTGGCCGGCGCCCCCGGGGCGGATCGGCGGCGGAGCCGCGGAGCTGACGGCGCGGCGCCCCGGAGGCGGCGGCGAGACCGCCTCCGGGGCTGGGGTCAGGCGGGTGGAGCGGCGAGCGAGCGCGGCCTGAGCCGCGCGCCGGAGGGCTCGCGCCGGAACCGGCGCGCGGTGTGACGGGCGCGTTCGGCCTCGGCCGCCGCGGACCGGCCGGCGGAGGCGTCTTCGGCGCCGGCCGGTCCTCGCGGAGCAGGGAGCGGGCCATTTCGGTCAGCACGGCGTCGTTGGCGCGCCGCAGGCGTGTGTTGTGCATGTCGTCTCTCCTCATCTCGCTCAGGCCGCCTGGGCGACCGGCTCGCCGGCCTGGACGGTCTCGATCAGCTCCAGCTCCGGGTCGACCCCCTGCATCGTCGGCTCGACCGGGCCGCGCAGCACCAGCAGCGCCGCGAGGATCCCGACGGCGACGGCGCCCGGCCGCGACCACGTAGGCGAGGTGGTAGCCGCCCGCCAGCGCGGCCAGCCGTCCCTTCGCCCTGCGCGAGCAGCGACTTGCTGTGGTCGGTCGCGATCGTCCCGAGCGTCGCCAGCCCGATCGCCCCGAAGAGCTGCACCGAGACGTTGACGATGCCGGAGGCCAGGCCCGCGTCCTGCGCCGGGGCGTCGGACATCCCGATCGTCAGCAGCGGCAGGAACGAGGCGCCGGCGCCGAGCCCGAGCAGCAGGAACGGCACGAACAGGCCGGGGAAGTAGCTCGCCCCCACGCCCTGCCGGGACAGCAGCGCCAGCGCGACGATGATCAGCGCGAGGCCGCCGACGAGCACGCGCACCGCGCCGAAGCGTTCGGCCAGCTTCGCCGAGCCGCCGAGCGACAGCGCGGCGATCGCGAGCGTCAGCGGCATGAACGCCAGCCCCGTTTCGATCGCGTCGTAGCCGAGCACGTGCTCTAGGAACAGCGAGCCCAGGAAGAAGGCCGAGAACATGCCCGTCACGAGCAGCCCGCGGACCAGGCTCGAGCCCATCAGCATCCTCAGCCGCAGGATCCGCAGCGGCATGATCGGGTTCTCCAGGCGCGACTCGAGCCAGAGGAAGGCTCCGAACAGCGCGATCGCGCCGCCGCCGATCAGCAGCGTGCGGGCCGAGAGCAGCCCGTAGTCGCTCGACTTCACGATCGCGAACGCGCCCATCATCGTCGCGACGGTCATCATCGCCGAGCCGAGCCAGTCGACGCCGCCGGCCAGGCCGAGGCCCTTGTTCTCCTCGATCAGCAGCCAGCCGAAGACGAACGCGATCACGCCGATCGGGACGTTCACGAAGAAGATCCAGTGCCAGTCGAGCGACTGCGTCAGCGCCCCGCCCGCGAGCAGCCCGATCGAGCCGCCGCCGGCCGACACGAAGGCGTAGAGCCCCATCGCTTTC
This sequence comes from uncultured Solirubrobacteraceae bacterium, assembly GCA_963779065.1. Taxonomy (GTDB): domain Bacteria; phylum Actinomycetota; class Thermoleophilia; order Solirubrobacterales; family Solirubrobacteraceae; genus Palsa-744. Next base: position 3,090,074 of record CAVZWQ010000003.1, on the reverse strand, counting down.
GCCTGGTCGCGCCGCTCAGGGAACTCCGTCACGATGATCGCGAGGATCACCGCCGAGGCGACGGCTCCGCCGGCGCCCTGCAGCAGCCGGAAGGCGATCAGCATCGCCTGGCTCGTGGCGAGACCGCACAGCACCGAGGCGCCCGTGAACAGGACCAGCCCGGTCAGGAAGACACGCTTGCGTCCGACCAGGTCCCCCAGCCGCCCGGCCAGCAGGAGCAGGCCGCCGAAGGTGATCAGGTAGCCGTTGATGACCCAGGTCAGGTTGCCCTGGGAGAAGTGCAGGTCGTGCTGGATCGACGGCAGCGCGACGTTCACGATCGTCGCGTCGAGGACCATCATCAGCTGGCCCAGGCACAGGACCGCCAGCGCGATCCAGCGCCGGCGCTCGCTCCGCGCCTGGCTCGTAATTGTCTCGGTGATCGTGCTCATACGGGGCTCCCTTCCGTTGCTCTGGGAGCACCATATCAGGGATAATCCCTGTTTCAAGGATTATCGCTCAAAAATTTATGGTCTTTCCAAAATGGGTGATCTTTGGTAACATGATCGCCGATGAGATGATGACCACACACGAACAGCCAACATGTAGACTCGATTCCGTGGGAGAGGAGAGGGCCTGTACGCCGGGTTCGATGGTGCTGATGTCGCGCCTGGCCAAGCAGTTCTACCGGCGCGGCGACGAGCGCCAGCTCGGCATGCAGCTGCGCCACCTGGTCTCCCTCTCCTATATCTCCGACCACGACTGCTGCCCCCAGCAGGAGCTCGCCGACGCGTTCTGCATGGACGCCAACAACGTGGTGCTCCTGCTCAACGAGCTCGAGGAGCTCGGCTTCGTGACGCGCCTGCGCGACCCCGATGACCGCCGCCGCCACCTCGTGCAGATCACGAAGGCCGGCCGGCGCGCGTTCGAGCGCGCCGAGCGCGCGACGCAGGTGATCGAGGACGAAGTCCTGCAGTCGCTCGCGCCCGAGGAGCGGGCCACGCTGCTGCGGCTGCTGAGCCGGGCGCTGCGCCACTCCGAGCCTTTGCAGCCCGACGAAGAGCCGGCCCGCCAGCCGGCCGCGGTCTAGCGCTCCTCGAGGATCGCCGGCCAAGCGAGGCAAGGACGCAGGGAGCGCCGCGTGCTGGCCGAAACGGGGATGCGAGCGAAGCGAGTGTCTCCCGGCTTCGGTACGCAAGCGACCGAGGACGCCGCCTCGCGCCGTGCCGGCGCTCCTCAGACGGCTACGACGGCGTCGATCTCGACCTGCGCCCCGCGCGGCAGGGCGGCGACGCCGATCGCGACCCGTGCCGGTGGCTCCTCGCCCGCGAAGAAGGAGCCGTAGACCTCGTTGACGGGCGCGAACTCGCCGAGGTCGGTCATGTAGACGGTCAGGCGCACCGCGCGCTCGAGCGATGTCCCGGCGGCGGCGCACACCGCCTGGAGGTTCTCCAGGCACTGGCGCGCCTGCTCGGCGGCGCTCTCGCCCACGAGCTCGCCGGTCGCGGGGTCCAGCGGGATCTGGCCCGAGCAGAAGAGGAGCCCTGCGCTCCGCACGGCGTGGCTGTAGGGACCGATCGCGGCTGGGGCGCCCTCGGCCTGGATCGCCTCGCGCTCGGAGCTCATGGCGCCCAGCCTACCGAGCGGCGCGGTGCGCCTGCCGGGGCAATAGATTTCGAGCAATGGGACGACGCCGGGGGATGGGGATCGCGTGCGCGACCGCGCTGGTCGCGGCCGCGCTGGGGGTGTCCGCGCCGCAGGCGGGCGCGGAGATCGCGTTCACGCCGTGCCCGAAGGGCAACAACTTCGCGTGCGCGAAGCTCGCGGTCCCGCTCGACCCTTCCGGCGCGGTGCCCGGCACGATCGCGCTCGCGATCCGTCGCCACCGGGCGGCGGTCGGCGAAGCGCGGAGCGCGATCGTGGCGCTCGCCGGCGGCCCAGGGCAGGAGGCGATCCCGTTCGCGGAAGAGTTCGCCGAACTGCTGGGTCCGATCGCCGCCACCCGCGATCTGATCGTGTTCGACCAGCGCGGCATCGGGCTCTCGCACGCGCTCTCGTGCCCGGCTCTGAAGGGGCGCAGCGGGCTCAGCCCCTCCGCGGGGCTGATCGCGGCGTGCGCCTCGCAGCTCGGGGCGGGCAGGCGCTTCTACTCGACGGCCGACAGCGTCGCCGACATCGAGGCGATCCGTAAGGCGGGCGGCTACGAAAAGCTCGTCCTCTACGGCACCAGCTACGGCACGAAGCTCGCCGAGATGTACGCCGAGGCCTACCCGCAGCACGTCGAAGGGCTGGTCCTGGACTCGGTCGTGCCGCCTGCCGGCCCCGATCCCTTCGTGCGGCCGACCTTCCAGGCCCTGCCGCGGGTGCTGCGCTCGATCTGCCAGCGGCGCGCGTGCCGCGGCGTGACGCCCGACCCGCTGGCGGACCTGCGGCGGGTCATCTCGCGCATGCACGACCGCCCGCTGCCGATTCGGGCCATCGGACCCAAGGGGGGCGCGCGGCATCTGCTCGCGACCCCCCAGTCGCTGCTGAACGTGCTGCTGCTCGGCGACTTCTCGGGGCCGCTGCGCGCGGCCTTCGTCACCGCCGCGCGCTCGGCGGCCCTCGGCGACGTCGCGCCGCTCGGGCGGCTGCTCGAGACGGTTCCGGCCGAAGAAGGCGGCGGGGAAGGCTTCGACGAGCCGCTGTACTTCGCGACGAGCTGCGAAGACGAGGCCTTCCCGTGGAGCCGCACCGCGAGCGCGCGCGAGCGGCTCGCCGAAGCCCGGGCGGCGGCGCTCGCGCTCGGTCCCGGCGCGTTCGCCCCGTTCAGCGCCCGCGACGCGATCGGGCTCAGCGACATACCGCAGTGCGCGGGCTGGCCGTACACGACGCCGTTCCAGGCGCAGCTGCCGGCACAGCTGCCCGCGATCCCGACGCTGGTCCTGAGCGGCGCCGAGGATCTGCGCACACCGACGGCGGGCGCCCGCGAAGTCGCGGCTTCGATCCCGGGCTCGCACCTGCTGGTCGTGCCGATGGTCGGCCACTCGGTGCTCGGCAGCGATCCGAGCGGCTGTGCCGAACGGGCCCTCCAGGCGCTGTTCCGCGGCCGCGCCATCGTCGCGTGCCGCCACGGGGCCACGCCGCCGCGACTGCGCCCGGAGCCGGTGCCGCCGCGCGTGCTCGGGCGCCTCTCCCCCGCCCACGGCTACTCCGGGCTGACCGGCCGCACGGTCCATGCAGTGAAGCTCACGATCGCCGATCTGGCGCGCCAGCTCGCCCTCACCCTCGAAGCGAGCATCACCACCGAAGAACTGCTCTCTCTGACGGCGCTGCGCACGGGCGGGCTGCGCTCCGGCTGGGCACAGCTCGAGCGGCGCCGGGGTGAGCTTCCACGACTACTCGTTCGTGCCGGGGATGACGGTGTCGGGCGTGATAAGGGCCGAAACCGCGGACCTGCACATCGGCGGCGCTGCTGCCGCGCACGGCACGCTGCGGCTGGGAGCCCACCACATGCTGGTCGGCGACCTCGGAGGCCGAAATGTGAAACTACCGGCGTCCGGCGGCCGCACGGCGGCTATTGTCGCGGAGAATGCCGCGGCGAGCTCACCTCCGGGTCCTGGCGATGCTCGTGCCCGCGCTCGTGCTCGTCAGCTCGCCCGCAGCATCGCGAGCCTCCTCGGGCCTTAGCTTCACCCCCTGCGCGGGCCTGCCGAAGCTGTCGTGCACCGACCTGCCGGTGCCGCTCGACCGCTCGGGCGCGGCGCCCGGGACGATCGCGCTCAGCGTCGCGCGCGAGCTGTCCGGAGCGACCCAGAGCTCGAGCGCCGTGCTCGCGCTCGCGGGCGGGCCGGGCCAGGCCGCGCTGCCCTTCGGCGAATTCGCCGCGCAGGCGATGGCGCCCGCGCTCCACGGCCGCGACATGCTCGTCTTCGACCAGCGCGGAACCGGCTCCTCGGACCCGCTCAGCTGCCCGGCGCTGGAAAGTCCCCACGGCACGATCGAACGGGTCTTCCAGATCTGCGCGGAACAGATCGGCCGCGCGCGCGGCGCGTTCACGACGCAGGAAACGGTCCAGGACATCGAGGCGCTGCGCCGCGCCACGGGCTACCAGAAGCTCGTGCTCTACGGCACCTCCTACGGCACGAAGGTGGCCCTGGAGTACGCCGAACGCTACCCGGAACACGTCGAAGCGCTGGTGCTCGACAGCGTCGTCCCCACCGACGGCCCCGAACCGCTCGCGATCCCCAGTTTCGAGGCGCTGCCGGGCATCCTGCGCGAGCTGTGCGCGCAGAACGCATGCGCCGGGATCACCCCCGAACCGGTTGCCGACCTGGCCAAGCTGATCGCCCGCCTGCGCCGGCACCCGCTCGCCGGCTCCGTCTACGACGGGCTCGGCCACCGCCACGACGCCCGGCTCGACGAGCAGCGCCTGCTCGACGTGCTGCTGGCCGGCGACCTGAACCCGGCGCTGCGCGCGCTGCTGCCTGCGGCGATCCGCTCCGCGCTGCGCGGTGACCCCGACCCGCTGCTGCGGCTGCAGGCGCTCTCCGAGGGGCTGATCCCGAACGTGCCCGTCGGCCGCGGGGCGCAGGCGGGGGCCGAGGAAGCCGACGAAGCGCTGTTCGTCGTCACGACCTGCGAGGAGGCGCCGTTCCCGTGGCAGCGCAGCGCCCCCGCCGGGACCAGGCTGGCCGAAGCCGACCGCTTCCTGAAAGCGCAGCCGGCGAGCGAGTTCGCGCCGTTCGACCCCGGCACGGCGCTGAACAGCAGCCTCGTCGCCGCCTGTTCGGCGTGGCCGTACGCGTCCTCGCCGCCGCCGGCGCAGGTGCCGCTCCCGGACGTGCCCACGCTGATCCTCTCCGGCGCGCAGGATCTGCGCACCCCGACCTCGGGCGCGCTGAAGGTCGCGGCGCGGATCCCCGGTGCATCGGTCGAGGTCGTGCCGTTCACGGGCCACTCGGTGATCGGTAGCGACCTCACGGGCTGCGCGGCCAGGGCGGTGGCGAGCTTCTTCGCGGGCACGGCCGTCGAAGCGTGCACGGGCGCGAAGGACGTCCTCGCCCCGACCCCGGTGACGCCGCGCAGGCTCTCCTCGATCCGCCCGCCCTCCGCGCCTCGGCGGGCGCCCGGGACGGACGCTCGTGGCCGTGCTCGACACGCTCGTGGACCTCAACCGGCAGGTGATCGCGGCGACGCTCCAGGCCGACCAGGCGCTGCCGAGCGGCGCGAGCTTCGGCGGGCTGCACGGCGGCTACGCGCGCCTGTCGCGCGCCTCCGCGGTTCTGCACAAGCTCTCGTTCGTCGCCGGCGTGCAGCTCTCCGGCGCCTTCAGGGTCAGCCACGGGCGCCTCGAACCCGCCACGATCAGGATCGGCGGCCCCGCCGCCGCGCCCGGAACGGTGCGGCTGGGCTCGGCCTCCCGCCGCGTCACGGGCACGCTCGGCGGGAGGCACTTCGATCTCAGCATCGCGCGGGTCAAGCTCTCGCGCGTCGGCCCGGCCGGGTGGCCGTCGCTCGCGCCCACGCTCTCCGCGCTGGGCCGCACGCCGCTCGACGGCCTGCCGTGGTCCGCCCCGTCTCCGGGCGGCGCCTCGCGGCTACGCTGAGCGGCATGCCGAACGCGCTCGCGCGGGAGACCTCGCCCTACCTGCTCCAGCACGCCGAGAACCCGGTCGACTGGCGGCCGTGGGGCGAGCAGGCGTTCGCCGAGGCAGCGGAGCGCGACGTGCCGGTGCTGGTGTCGATCGGCTACTCGTCCTGCCACTGGTGCCACGTGATGGAGCGCGAGTCCTTCGAGGACGAGGCGACCGCCGCTGTGATGAACGAGCGCTTCGTCTGCGTGAAGGTGGACCGCGAGGAGCGCCCCGACGTGGACGCGCTCTACATGGAGGCGGTCCAGGGGATGACCGGCCGCGGCGGCTGGCCGCTGAACGTGTTCCTGACGCCGGAGCAGATCCCGTTCTACGGCGGCACCTACTTCCCGCCCGAGCCGCGCCACGGCATGCCCGCATGGACGCAGGTGCTGCAGGCGATCTCCGAGTCCTGGGAGCAGAACGGCGAGGAGATCCGCCAGGGCGCCGACCGGCTGATCGAGCAGCTGACCGGCACGGGACGGCTCGAGCCGCGCGAGCAGCCGGTGAACGAGGCCGAGCTCGATCGCGCGGTCGAGAACCTGCGCGCCATCTACGACGCCGCGAGCGGCGGCTTCGGGCCGGCGCCGAAGTTCCCGCAGGCCTCCGTGATCGAGTTCCTGCTGCTGCGCTCCGAGAGCGTGCCGGCAGCTGCGACGCTCGACGCGATCGCCGCGGGCGGGATCAACGACCAGCTCGCCGGCGGCTTCGCGCGCTACAGCGTCGATGCGACCTGGACCGTGCCGCACTTCGAGAAGATGCTCTACGACAACGCGCTGCTCGCGCGCGCCTACCTGCACTCCTGGCAGGCGACGAGAGAGGCGCGCCACCTCGAGACCGCCCTGCGCACGCTGGGCTGGGCGCTCAGCGAGATGCGCGGGCCGGAGGGCGGCTTCTACTCGGCGCTCGACGCCGACTCCGAGGGCGTCGAGGGGCGCTACTACGTCTGGCGCGAGGGCGAGCTGCGCGAGCTGCTCGGCGCGGACGCCGACGCGGCGGTCGCGTGGCTCGGCGTCGACGCACGCGGGAACTTCGCCGACCCCCACCATCCGGAGCCGGGCCTGAACGTGCTGACCGCGCGCGGACCGGAGCCGGACGCGCCGGCGCGCGCGCGGATCCGCGCGCGGCTGCTCGAGGCGCGGCGGCTGCGCCCGGCGCCCGGCCTCGACGAGAAGCGCATCGCCTCCTGGAACGCGCTGATGATCGCCGCGCTCGCCGATGCGGGCGCCGCGCTCGCCGATCCCGCGGCGAGCGAGATCCTCGAGCGTGCGCGGGACGCCGGCGAGACGCTGCCCGGCGGCGAGGAGCTGCTTGCCGCGGCGATCCGCTGCGCGGAGTTCGTCACGGGCGAGATGCGCGACGCGGACGGGCGCCTGCTCCGCACATACAACGCCGGCGAGGCGAAGATCGAGGCGTTCCTCGAGGACCACGCGTTCCTGCTGGAGGCGGCGCTGGCGCTGTTCGAAGCGAGCTGCGAGGAGCGCTGGCTGGAGCTCGCCCAGGAGCTCGCCGACGAGACGATCGCGCGCTTCGCCGACCCCGAGCGCGGCGGCTTCTTCTCGACCGCCGCCGACAACGGCCTGATCGCCCGCCGCAAGGACATCGAGGACAGCCCGATCCCGTCAGGCAACTCGGCGGCGGCGAACGGGCTGCTGCGCCTGCACCAGCTCACCGGCGATGAGCGCTACGAGCGCCACGCGGACTCCGTCTTCGCGCTGCTGGGCGAGATCGCCCCCCGCCACCCGTCGGCCTTCGGGCACCTGCTGCAGGCCATGCACTGGCGGCTGGCGCCCGCGCGGCCGATCGCGTGCGCTGTCCCCGGACCGGCCCCCCTGGCCTGATCCATCATCCAAATCCAAAAAAAAGATCCTGAGGCCGGCAAGGAGCGCCGGCGGAGCCACGACTCCTACAGGATCGCCAGGTAGCGATCCAGCTCCCACTGCGTGACCTGCACGCGGTAGTCGTCCCACTCCTGGCGCTTGATCTCCACGTAGCGGTTGAACATGTGCTCGCCGAGCGTGCGCAGCACCAGCTCCGACTCCGCCGTGATCTCGATCGCCTCGCCGAGGCTCTCCGGGAGCTGCTCGACGCCGAGGCGGCGGCGCTCGTCAGCCGAGAGGTGGTACAGGTTCTTCTCCATCGGCTCGGGCAGCTCGTAGCCCTTCTCGATGCCTTCGAGACCCGCCTGGAGCAGCACCGCGAAGGTCAGGTAGGGGTTGCACGCGGGGTCCGGGCAGCGGAGCTCCATCCGCGTCGCCTTCTCGCGCCCCGGGTGGTAGAGCGGCACGCGCACCAGCGCCGAGCGGTTGCGGCGCGACCAGGCGACGTAGGTCGGCGCCTCGAAGCCGGGGACGAGCCGCTTGTAGGAGTTCACCCACTGGGCGAAGATCGAGCAGATCTCGCGCGCGTGCTTGAGCTGGCCCGCGATGAAGGCCTTGCCGACGTCTGAGAGGAAGTACTGGTCGTCGGGGTCGAAGAACGCGTTCTTGCCGCCGGCGAACAACGACTGGTGGGTGTGCATGCCCGAGCCGTTCTCGCCGAAGAGCGGCTTCGGCATGAAGGTCGCGTGCCAGCCGTACTTCATCGCGATCTCCTTGACCGTGATGCGGTAGGTCATGCAGTCGTCGGCCATCTTCAGCGCGTCCGCGTAGCGCATGTCGATCTCGTGCTGAGAGGGGCCGACCTCGTGGTGGGTGTACTCGACGTGGATGCCGAGCTGCTCGAGCGCCAGCACGGTCTCGCGCCGCACGTCCGAGCCGGCGTCGAGCGTGGTCAGGTCGAAGTAGCCGCCCTCGTCGAGCACCTCGGTCGACTTCGAGTCCCTGAACAGGAAGTACTCGAGCTCCGGGCCGACGTTGAAGGTGTCGAAGCCCATCGAAGAGGCTCGCTCGAGCGCCCGGCGCAGCACGTGGCGCGGATCGCCCTCATACGGCGTCTTCTCGGGCGTGATCACGTCGCAGAACATGCGCCCCACGCCCTGCTCGCCGGGCCGCCACGGCAGCACCGCGAACGTGCTCGGGTCGGGCATCGCGATCATGTCCGACTCCTCGATCGCGTTGAAGCCGGTGATCGAGGAGCCGTCGAATCCCATCCCGGCCTCGAAGGCGTCGTCGAGCTCCGCCGCGTTGATCGAGAACGACTTCAGCTGGCCGAGGATGTCGGTGAACCAGAAGCGGATGAAGCGGATCTCGCGCTCCTCGACGAGCGCCTTGACGTCCTGCGCGGTGGTGGGCCGGTCCGGCATCAGGGCGGGAGGCTAGCCGATGGGCGCGGGGCGGCGGTATCGACGCGTGGCCAAAGGGCGGCGCGCTCCGCGGGGCTTGGCAGACGGCGGGCTACGCGGTGCGCGGGTGCACCCCTAGCGATGAGCCACACAAGTTCCATATATCGCGATCACTCGCACCATCTGGCCGTCAGGCGTGACAGGCTCTTCATATGGAAAGGATCGAACTGCTCGTGCTGCGTGAAGGCGTACCCGGCGTTGAGCCGCAAATATGGCGAGGTCTGCTGCGTCGCGGGCGTCGAGATGACCACCGACGGCCCGCAATGGGTGAGGCTCTATCCCGTTCCGTTCCGGACGCTCGACGACGAGCGCCGGTTCAAGAAGTACCAGCGGATCAGCGTTCGCGTCCAACGGCACACGGGCGATCGACGTCCGGAGACGCGACGGCCGGACCGGGACTCGATCAAGCCGATCGGCGAAGCGATCCCCACGAGCGGCGGCTGGGTCAGGCGACGGCGGTGGGTCGAGCCACTGCTCGCCGAGTCGATGTGTGAGATCCGCCGCCTCCAGAGAGCGGACGGCACGTCGCTCGCTGCGTTCAGACCTCAGGACGTACGTGACATTCTGATCGAGGAGGTCGACGTCGATGCCGAGAAAGCTGCGATCGCGAAGTCGTTCGCGGCGCAACCGAGCCTGCTGGATGGCCTTTCGGGTAACGAGCGTCGCAACCAGCTGCGAGAGATCGAGCAGATCCCCTACCGGTTCAAGTACGTCTACCGGTGTTCGGATCCCGGATGTGCAGGACACGAACAGTCGATCATCGACTGGGAGATCTTTCAGTTCTTCCGACGGGTCCGAAACCGGAGGGACTGGCGAGAACGGGTCCGTGCACGGTTCCTCACACAGCTATGCGGTGCGGATCGGGACACGGCGTTCATCGTCGGGAACCAGCACCAATACCCCTCCTCTTTCATGGTGCTCGGCGTATGGTGGCCGCCACGCCACGCCGAGCAACTCTCCTTAGGTCAACTGGGCAACGGCTAGCGGAATACCGAGCTCGCCCTGCAGCGCCTGAAGGATCACGGAGCGGTGGCAGATCTCTTCGTCGTGCTCCACGCACATAAGGGCGCATCGCTTCTCTCGCAGGAGCGGGACGATCCCTTCGACGGCGCCGAGACGCTCGTTGAGCAGAAGGCGCCGGTAGGCCCGACGACCCTCCTCGACGCGGCCGGTCTTGTACAGATCCCGGTAGGCCTTTGGGTTGCCAAGGGCCTTTACGTGCACGTACTCGATGCCCTGCCTTGCAAGCGCTTCGCCAAGTGCTGTCTTGGCGTAGCCACGGCGGCGCGAGATCGGCAGCTCACGAACGTCGATCAGGCACTGCACGCCGCGGTCACGCAGCCGCTCCGCGAAAAGAGCGCTGTCCCGATGGCGCTCATAGCCCGCCGAACCGACCCAGAGCTCCGGCTCGGGGACGTTCTCGTCAGGGCCGCTTCCACGGAAGCGATCACCGAGCGGCCACCGTGCGAACACCTCGTCCAGCGTCAGGGGCTCGCCGAACAGCGCCGTCGTGAGCTCCGAGATAGAACGACTGTCGAGCGCGGGGGACTCCGTGGCCATCCTGAGAGGCTGCCACACCGTCCGGAAGCGCCGATGCGCCGGCCGCTCGTGTGTCCTGGCTAGTGACCCGCGACCGCGGCCACGAATTCCGCGATCGCTTCCGCTTCTTTGCCCTGGTAGAGCAGGGCGGGCATCTGGCCGAGGCCGCGCGCGCGGCCTTCCTTGATCGCGTTTTCGACCAGCGCCTTGCGGCCGGCGGCGGTCGAGATCTGTTCGCCGACGCGGACGTCGAGGTTCGGGCCGACGCGCCCGACCGACTTGGTCGCCGCGAGCGTGTGGCAGAAACCGCAGGAGCGGGCGAACAGCACGCGGCCCTGCGCCTCCTTGGCGGTCAGTTTGATGCCGCCCACCGCGACCTTGGACTTGTGGTTCGCGTTGAAGGCGAGAACGATCGCCGGCACCGAAAGACCGAAGGCGAACAGGATCACGACGCCGATCGTGACGAGGCGCCGGCTGACCGTCGATTCGGTGTGCAGCGCGGCCCGGGCGCCTTTCGCCCCGCCGCGGATCGCCAGGAAGAAGACGCCGAGGCCGACGAGCACCCAGAAGATCACGAACAGGATGAGCATGGGGCCGGGAAGATATCGGTTGGGCGCCCGGAAGGGCCCGCTCCGGCCGGTACGCGGGGCGCCGCCGGGGCGAGCATGAGAGGACCCTCAGCTTTAGAAGGCCTGAAGGCACGGCGCTACTCTGGAAGAGAAGGCCATCGCAAGGAGCGCATGCCGATGAACATCCTCCGCCGACTTCCCCTCTCGCGACTGCTGCTGCTGTGCGCGCTCGTCCTCGGGATCGGCGCCTCGGCCACGGCGATCGCGCTGGCCCTCGGCGGTGGGCAGAAGCCGCCCCCCAAGCCGCTCGCCCAGGCCGTCCACGACGCCCTGGCGGCGCCGCCGGTCGAAGGCCTGAGCGCGACCGTCACGCTCACCGACCACCTGCTCGAAGGGGCGAACCTGGCCGGCGAACACGGCTCGGGCATCACGTCGAACCCGCTCATCGCGGGCGCCTCCGGCCGGCTCTGGATCGCCAAGGACGGCCGCGCACGGCTCGAGCTCAAATCCGAAAAAGGCGACACCAACATCGTCTGGGACGGCAGCACGGTCACGATCTACGACGCCGCCGAAAACACGATCTACCGCTACACGCCCAAGCATGAAAGCTCGGCCGGTCCTGCCGACCGCGAACACGGCGAAGCGCCGCCGGTGGCGAAGATCGAAGAAGGGATCGCGAAGCTCCGCAAGCACGTGAACGTCTCCGAAGCCACGCCTGCGAACGTCGCGGGCCAGCCGGCCTACACGGTCCGCGTCTCGCCGCAGGAAGGCGGCAGCCTGATCGGCGGTGGCGAGCTGTCCTTCGACGCCAACACGGGCGTGCCGCTGCGGGCAGCCGTCTACAGCTCGGCCCAATCCGCCCCGGTGGTCGAACTGGCCGCCGACGAAATCTCCTACGGGCCGGTCTCGGACTCGGTCTTCCAGATCTCCCCGCCGCCGGGCGCGAAGGTCAAAACGATCGAACTCGAAAAGGCCCACCACACGAGCAAGCCGTCCTCCTCGGAAGCGCCCGAAGTGACGACTCACGGCAAGGGCATCACGGCGGTCGAGGTGCTGAAGGCGAAAGCGGGCAACGGCTCCGGCGAATCGGGCCTCGAACAGCTGCCGAAGGCGAAGCTCCCGAACGGCGTGAGCGCGAGCGAGCTGCGCACGGCGCTCGGCACCGTGCTGACGTTCGAGCGTGCCGGCTCGCGCTACGTGGTCGCCGGAGCGCTCGAACCCTCGGCTGTCGAGGCAGTCGCAGGGAGCCTCTAGCCGTGGCGGCCGACGCGCCGGACGGGGTCGCTCCCGTCCGCGCCAGAGGTCTCGTCAAGCGCTACAAGGAGGTTCTCGCGGTCGACCACGTCGACCTGAACGTCGAGCAGCGGCGACGTCTACGGCTTCCTCGGCCCGAACGGCGCCGGCAAGACCACCACGCTGCGGATGGCGCTCGGGCTGATCATGCCCACCGAGGGCAAGGTCGAGCTGTTCGGGCGCGACCCGGTTCGTGAGGGAGCGCGCGCTCTGGAGGGCGTCGCCGGGTTCGTCGAGGCGCCGCGCTTCTACCCCTACCTGCCGGCCCGCAAGAACCTCGAGCTGCTCGCCGCCCTCGACGGCGACGGCGCATCCTCGCGCATCGACGAGGTGCTCGAGATCGTCGAGCTCGCGCCGCGCGCGCGCCACAAGGTCGGCGGCTTCTCCCACGGCATGCGCCAGCGCCTCGGGATCGCCGCCGCGCTCCTGCGGCGCCCCCGGCTGCTGATCCTCGACGAGCCCGCGACGGGGCTCGATCCGGCGGGCATGCGCGACATGCGCACCCTGATCCGGCGCCTGGCCGGCGAAGACATCACGGTGCTCCTCTCGAGCCATCAGCTCCCGGAGGTCCAGGAACTCTGCGACCGCGTCGCGATCGTCGACTCGGGGCGCGTCGTCTACGAGGGCGCGCTCTCGGAGCTGCGCCGCCAGGGCGGGGCCGGCTACAGGATGCGCACGACCGACGACCAGCACGCGCTTCCGGTCGTGCGGGCTCAGGCGGGCGTCGAGGCCGTCACGGGCGACGAGCACGGCATCGGCTTCCAGGCCGAGGAGGCGAGCGTCGGCGAGCTCACGCTCGCGCTCGGGCGCGCCGGCGTCGGGATCCTCTCCCTGACGCCCGAGCTGGCAACGCTCGAGGACCTGTTCTTCCGGCTCACGGAGGCGGATTCGGCCTCCGCGCCCCCCGCTGAGACGCCGCCGCGCGAGCTCGTGGAGACCTCGTGAGCAGCGTCGCCGCCGCTCCCGCGGCCGTCGCGGCCCCGCGCCGGGCGCGCCGCCCGTCCACGTTCACGGTCTACCGCTGGGAGCTGCGCAAGCTCGTCTCCCAGAAGCGCACCTACCTCGGTTTCGGCCTGGCCGCGATCCTGCCGCTGATCTTCGTGATCGTCCAGGTGATCCGCAACCAGCCGCCGCACGCGGACTCGATCCTCGCCTCGGAGATCTTCCAATCCGGGCTCGCCACCCCGGGACTGATGCTGACCTTCCTCGCGCCCGTCTTCCTGCCCCTGATCGCCGCTCTCGTCGCCGGCGACATCGTGGCCAACGAGGACGGCAACGGCACGCTGAAGACGATCCTGACCCGCTCGGTGGACCGCGGGCAGGTGTTCGCCGCCAAGACGGCCGCGGCGATCACCTACGCCGCCTCGGCGGTCTACCTCGCCGCGGCGGTCGGCACGGTAGCGGGCATCGCCGCCTGGGGCTTTCACGGCCTGCGGACGCTGTCGGACACGTTCGTCTCGGCACCCAAGGCGCTGCTGCTCGTGTTCGCCGCCTATACCTTCTTCCTGATCCCGCTGATCGCCGTTGTCGCGATCGCCGTGCTGCTCTCGACGGTCACCCGCAACAGCGCCGCTTCGATCGTCGGCACGATCGGCATCACGCTGGTGCTCGCGATCGTCTCCGCCATCCCCGGGCTCGAAGGGCTGCATCCCTACGAGCTCACCCAGCAGTACTTCGCCTGGCAGGGCCTGCTGCGGACCCCGACCGACTGGGCACCGATCCTGCATTCGCTGTGGGTGTGCGCGCTCTACGCCGTGCCCGCGCTCGTGGCGGGCTACCTGGTGTTCCTGCGCCGCGACGTCGCCGGCGGCTGAGCGCGGCTCAGCCGACCTCGGCGGGCGTCTCGACGAGCGAGATCTCGACGTCGCCCATCAGCCGCCGCGCCTCGCGCGGATCGAGCTGGCCCGCGCCGAAGCGGCCCGCCGACTCCGCGCCGCAGGCGACGCCGAAGCGCACGCACTGGTCCGGCGGGCGGCCTTCGTAGCGCGCGGCGAGATAACCCGCCAGGAACGCGTCGCCGGAGCCACGTTTGGCGATCGGCTCCCGCGGCTCGATGCGCGCGCGCTTGAGACGGCGCTGGCCGTCGACGAGGACCTGCGCGAGGCACCCGTCCGGCATCGTCATGATCACTTCGCGCGGACCGAGGGCGCCGATCTCGGCCATCGCGGCCTCGCGCTCCTCTTCGCTGGAGAACTCGTGCCCGACGAGCTCCTCGGCCTCGATCACGTTCGGCGAGACGAGATCCGGCTCGGCCCGCACGGCCTGGCGCAGCGGCTCGCCGTCGGTGTCGACGACGGTCGTCACCCCCGAGCGCTCGAGGTCGCGGATCAGCGCGGCGTAGAGGTCGGGCTCGACCCCGGGCGGCAGCGAGCCTGCGAACACCACGATGGCTGCGCCGCGCGCGAGGTAGAGCAGCTTGTCGCGGAACAGCTCGACCTCACGCGCCGTGACCGCCGGACCGCGTTCGTTGATCTCGGTCTGCACGCCGCTCGTCGGGTCGAGCACCGAGGTGTTGGTGCGCGACTCCTCGCGGATGCGCACGAAGTCGTTGAGGATCGACTCCTCCGTGAGCTGCTCGACGATGTGGGTGCCGGTCGCGCCGCCGGCGAAGCCGGTCGCGATCACGGGCTGGCCGAGCGCCTTCAGCGTGCGGGCGATGTTGACGCCCTTCCCGCCCGCCATCGTGCGCTGTTCGACGGTGCGGTGACGGCGTCCGAGGCGGAAGTTGGGGACCGCGAGCGACTTGTCGATCGCGGCGTTCAGCGTGACCGTGATGATCATCGCCCTCTACTCCCCGTCCCGGGGTCCGCCCCGGCGAACGACCGTGCGCCTGCAATGCACGCCACACAGGCTAGCGAACGGCCCAACGCCCTCCGCCGGGGCCTCAGGATGCGCCGACGGCGCGTGCCGAGAGCTCCCATGCCACCCCGCGCAGCCGCTCGGCCTCGGCTCTGGCCGCCGACTCCGGCGAGCCGCCTGCGCTGAGGTGGGCGCCCGCGATCGAGCGCGAGGCCGAGATCAGGCCGCCTGCCGGACCGGGCGCGAACGCGGCGCTGAGGTCCTCGACGCGCCCGCCCTGCGCGCCGATCCCGGGCAGCAGGAACGGCGCCGCCGGCATCAGCTCGCGGGCGCGCGCCAGGCGCTCGGGCGCGGTCGCGCCGATCACCGCGCCGACGTCCGAGATGCCCTCGCCGCCCGTCTCGCCGAGCTCGCAGACGAGCTCCGCGAGGCGCTCCCAGACGGCGCCGCCGGCCGCCAGCTCGCGCTCCTGGACGTCGGCCGCGCCGGGGTTGGAGGTGCGGACGAGCACGAGCACGCCGCCGCCGGTCTCCCGGGCCGCACGCACGAACGGCTCGATCGCGTCGCGCCCCATCAGCGGGTTGACGGTCGCGAGGTCCGCGCCTAGCCCGGCCACATGGCCCTGCGGGGTCTCCAGGCCGCCGAACAGCGAGGCCGCGTACGCCTCGGCCGTGACGTCGATGTCGCCGCGCTTGCCGTCGGCGATCACCAGCAGGCCGGCCGCGCGCGCATGCTCGGCGACTGCGCCGAGCGCCTCGCGGCCCGGTGCGCCCAGCGCCTCGAAGCGGGCGAGCTGAGGCTTGACCGCGACGCATGCCTCGGCGGTCGCGTCGATCAGCGCCCGGCAGTGGGCGAGGACCGCCGCGGCCGCCGCGGCCGCGGGGTCGGCGGCCTCGCTCCCCGGGGCGCCCGCCGCGGCGGGCCAGAGAGCCGATGGATCGGGATCCAGGCCGAGGACGAGCTGAGAGCTGCGCTCGGCGACCTTCGCCGCCAGCCTGTCGCCGAGCGCCAGCGCCGCCTCAGCGCCCCTTGACGGCGCTCTTCAGGCCGCTGCCGGCGGTGAATCGCGGCACGCGCGAGGCGGCGATCTGGATCCGCTCGCCCGTTCGCGGGTTGACGCCCATGCGCGCGCCCCGCTCGCTCACGTGGAACTTCCCGAAACCGGATACGGAGACCTCGCTGCCGCGCCGCAGCGCGTCCTCGACCGTCGCGATCATCGCGTCCACTGCACGCGATGCGTCCGCCTTCGTCAGCTCTGCCCGGTCGGCGACCTGGTCGACCAGCTCGGACTTCGTCATTGACCCCTCCTGGTTTCGATCGGTCTTTCGAACTTGCGACGCTAACACCGCATTCGGACAGGCGGCTGCGTAAGAATCGGGGCGTGGCAATCGAGCGTATCGCCTGGATCGCGACGGTGCTGGTGGCGCTGGTCACGGCGCTGCTGCTGCTGCTCTCCGGCTACACCGGCTACGCGGGACTCGGCCTGGCCGTGGCGATCTCGGCGGCCGTCAACCTGCTCTGAGCCAGGCCGCCAGCTCGCGGGCGGCGCGCCCGCGGTGGCTGATCGAGTCCTTCTCGGCGTCGCTCAGCTCGGCCATCGTGCGCCCGTCCGGGAGGTCGTCGGGGAGGAAGGCGGGGTCGTAGCCGAACCCGCGCTCGCCGCGCGGATGCTCGGCCAGCCTGCCGGCGCAGCGGCCCTCGAACAGCCGCTCCGCGCCGCTGTCCGGATCGACATAGGCGATCACGCACACGTATTCGAGCCCGCTGCCGGCGGGCGCCTCGCGCAGCAGCTTGTCGAGGTTCTCCCGGTCGCCGGCGTCCTGCTCCCGCGTAGCGGGCCGAGCGCACCCCCGGGGCGCCCCCGAGCGCCTCGGCCGCGATCCCCGAGTCGTCGGCGATCGCGACGCGCCCGAGCTGCGCGGCGGCCGCGCGTGCCTTGCCGAGGGCGTTCTCGGCGAACGTCTCCCCGGTCTCGGGCGGCAGCTCGACGTCGCTGCCGAGCGCGTCGATCGCGGCCTCGCCGCCGAGCAGGCGCTCGAACTCGCGCCGCTTGTGCTCGTTGTGGGTCGCCAGCAGCAGCTTCATCGCCGGGGCCCCACCCTAGATGGTGGATTCCACGGCGCTGCACCGCACATCAGGCCGTCGCTGAAGCTGACGCTGCGCCGGCGCTAGGCGCCCGCGGCGATCGCCTGCTCCTGCACCAGGCGCAGGCTGGCGATCCCGTCCTCGGCAAGCGCCAGCAGCTCGTCGAGGTGCGCCCGCGTCAACGGGGTCCGCTCGCCGGTCGTCTGCAGCTCGACGAGGCCGCCGTCGCCCGTCATCACGACGTTCGCGTCGACCTCGGCGGTGGAGTCCTCGCTGTAGTCCAGGTCCAGCAGCGGGACGCCGTCGATCACCCCGCAGGAGACCGCCGCGACCGAGCCCGTGAGCGGGCTTCCCTCCAGCCGGCCCTCGCCCTTCAGCCGCGCGCACGCCAGCGCGAGCGCGACGTAGGCGCCGGTGATCGAGGCGCAGCGGGTGCCGCCGTCGGCCTGGAGCACGTCGCAGTCGAGGTAGATCGTCCGTTCGCCGAGCTTCTGGAAGTCCACGATCACGCGCAGCGAGCGCCCGATCAGGCGCTGGATCTCGACCGTGCGGCCGTCGGGGCGCCCGCGGCTCACGTCGCGCTGCTTGCGGTCGCCGGTCGACGCGGGGAGCATCCCGTACTCGGCGGTCACCCAGCCGCGGCCCTTGCCGGTCATCCAGCGCGGCACGCCCTCCTGGGCGGAGGCGGTGCAGATCACCCGCGTCTCCCCCATCGAGATCAGGGCCGAGCCGGTGGCCGGGCGCACGAACCCGGGCTCGATCGTCGCGGGGCGCAGCGCTCCCGCGTCGCGATCGTAGCTGCGGCTGGGGGCTGGCGCGGCTTGCACGCGGGCCATCATTCCAGAGCGCTACGGTCGGGGGATCGTGCGGGCGCTCGTGGTATCGAACATGCGGCCCGACGGCGAGCACCCCGAGCGGGGCAGCTTCGTGCGCGACCAGGTCGCGGCCCTGCGCGGCCTCGGCGGGGCCGAGGTCGAGCTCTGGGAGTTCCCGCCCGGCCCGCGTGCGCTCGCCGGCGCCGCGGTCGAGCTGCGCCGCCGCTACGGGCGCCGGGCCGGTTTCGACGTCGTGCACGCGCATTTCGGCCTGACGGCCTGGCCGGCGCTCGCCGTGCCCGCGCGCGTGCGGGCGCTGACGATGCACGGGACCGACCTCGCAGACCCGCGCACGAGGCTCCTGACGCGCGCGGTGCTGGGCCGGATCGACCTGCCGGCGGCGGTGTCGCGCGAACTTGCCGAGCGGATCCCCGGGCGGGCGAGAGCGCGTGCCGAGGTGCTCCCGTGCGGCGTCGACACCGAGCGCTTCCGCCCGCTCGCAGCGCACGAGGCGCGCCGCACGCTCGGGCTGGAGGAGCAGCGCCCGTTCCTGCTCTTCGCAGCCGACCCGGCCAGGCCCGAGAAGCGCTACGAGCTCGCACGGGAGCTGGCCGGCGCCGCCGGCGCCGAGCTGCGCACGCTCGGGGCGGTCCCGCCGGAGCGCGTGCCGCTGTGGGTGAACGCGGCGAGCGCGGTGCTGGTCCCCTCGGAGCGGGAGGGCTTCGGGCTGGCGGTCCTCGAGGCGCTCGCGTGCGACGTGCCGGTGCTGGCCACGCCCGTGGGCATCCACGCGGAGGCGCTGGCGGGGGTCGAGGGGACGCTCTGCGCTCCGTTCGAGCTCGCGAGCTGGCGCGCGGCGCTGGAGCCAGCGCTCACGGCCGATGGGCTGCGCGTGCGGGGCCGCGCCGCGGCCGAGCGTTTCTCGGCCGCGGAGATGGCCGCACGGGTGCTCGCGGCCTGGCAGCGCGCCCTGGCGCGCTGAGCCGCGGGCCGGGACGGAGCACAGGCCGACCCTGCCCCACCGCCCCGGTCCGTAGCGGCGGTGGGTAGTGTTAATCGGGCGTGGACCAGCCATCCGGCACGAATCCCACCGACGCGTCAGCGGAGCGGGGCCCGGACGACGGCCAGCAAGCCGAGTCGACACCGCCCGAGCATTCAGGCTTCCGCTCCCGCGGGCGGGCCCGGCGCCGCGCGCGCTTCCTGCGGCGCGCGCGCGAGCTCGCCTACCGCGACCTCGGCGGCCTCGTCTACAACCTGCACCGTTTCGGACAGCGCAACGACCCGCTGGTTCTCGCCAAGCTGAACACCCTGAGCCTGATCGACGGCGAGCTGCGCACGATCGAGTCGACGCTTGCGGAGCGCAGGCCGATCACCGTGTTGAGGGAGGCGGGGATCACCGCCTGCCCCCGCTGCGCCGCGATCCACGGCAGCGAGGACCGCTTCTGCCCCAACTGCGGCCTGCCGATGGGACGGCACGCCGACCTCCCGATCGCCGGAGCACCCGCCGCGAGCGACGCCGTCCCGCCCGCCGGACAGCCGGCCGCCGCCCCGCCGCAGGCTGCGCCGGCGCCGATGCCCGCGCAGCCGCCGAGCCCATCCGCTCCGGCGCCGCAGCCCTCGCCGGCCGTGCCGCCGGTCGCCGCCAACCCGCCGACGCGCCGCCAGCCGATCGCGTCGCCCGAGCCCGCCGGGCCGGGCCGCTCCCCCGCGCCGCCGCCCCGGACGGAACCGGGGACCGCCGTGGGCGCGGGCGCCCCCGCGCGCCCTGAAGAAGCGACGGAGATCATCCGTCCCCAGGGCGAGGGGTCGTGAGCGCGCCGGCCGCCGCCGCGCATCAGCCGGCCGCGGGTGCCTCCCTGCACGCGGCGCCGCCGCGAGATGCGTGCCCCCTGTGCGGCTCGCCGCTGGCCCCCGACCAGGAGTGGTGCCTGCACTGCGGCGCGGCCGCGCGCACGCGGCTGGCTGCCACCCCGAACTGGCGGTGGCCGCTGATCGCGGTCGCCGCGGTCGTGGCGACCGCTCTGGCGGTGCTGGCCGTGGCGCTCGTGAAGCTCGCCGGCGACTCCGGTCCGGCGCCGGCGCCGGTCACGCAGACCGTCACCACGCCCGCCACGCCACCGGCGAGCACCGTCCCCGGCGCCTCAACGACGCCGAGCCGCTCCCGGCGCGAGCACCACGCCGGGCGCGACGACCGCGCCCGGCGCGACGACTGCACCCGGCGCCACGACCACACCCGGCGCGAGCACCACCTCGCCGTCGGCCGCGGCCAGGCGTGCCGCGAAACGCCAGGAACGCCTGCAGCGCCGCCTTGAAGCCGCACGGCGACGCGCGGCCCCCTAGGCGCGGCGGGCCGCGCGCGGATACGGTTTCCGGCGATGCCGGTCGCGAGCACGCACGACGCCGACGTGGCCGTGGTCGGCGCGGGCGCGGCGGGGCTCTACGCCGCGCTCTGCGCGGCGGCCGAGGGCGCGCGCGTGACGCTCGTCTCGGCCACGCCGCTCGCCCAGACCGCCAGCTACTGGGCGCAGGGCGGACTGGCCGCGGCGCTCGCCGCCGACGACAGCTTCGAGCTGCACCTGCGCGACACCGAGCGCGCCGGGCGCGGGCTCGTGCGCCGCTCGGCCGCCGAGGTGCTCGTGCGCGAGGCGCCGGACCGGGTCGCCGACCTGCAGGCCCTCGGCGTGCGCTTCGACGCCGACCGCTTCGGACAGCTCGCGCTGGGGCTGGAGGGGGGCCACTCGGTGCGGCGCGTGGTGCACGCGGGCGGAAGCGCCACCGGGCGGCGGGTCGTGCGCCAGCTCTCGGCCCTGGTCGCGGAGGACCCGCGGATCACGGTGCTGGAGGGCGCGCGGGCGAGGGCGCTGTGGGTGCACGAGGGGTCCTGCCGCGGGCTGGTCTGCGACGGGCAGATCGTGCTCGCCCACGCGGTGCTCGTCAGCACGGGCGGCGCCGCCGCGCTGTGGGAGCGGACCACCAACCCGCCGGGCTCCCAAGGCGTGGGGATGCTCCTTGCCCACGACGCCGGCGCGGCGCTCGCGGACCTCGAGCTGATGCAGTTCCACCCGACCGCCGTGATCGGCGTGCCCGGGCGCGAAGGGTTCCTCGTCACCGAGGCGATCCGCGGCGAGGGAGCGACGCTCCACGACGAGCGCGGCGAGCGCTTCGTGGACGAGCTGGCGCCGCGCGACGAGGTCGCGCGGGCGATCCAGGAGCTGCTGGACCGGACCGGCGCGCGCTCGGTCGGGCTGGACATGCGCGCCATCGACCCGGCGCGCTTCCCGAACGTGTTCTCGGCGCTGCGCGAGGCCGGGGTGGACCCGGCCGTGGAGCTCGTGCCGGTCGCGCCGGCGGCGCACTACATGATGGGCGGCATCGTCACCGATCTCGACGGGCAGTCGACGGTGCCGGGCCTCTATGCGGTCGGGGAGGCGTCCTGCACCGGCCTGCATGGCGCGAACCGGCTCGCCTCCAACTCCCTCAGCGAGTGCTTCGTGTTCGCGCGGCGCGCGATCTCGCGCGCGCTGTCAGACACCGCGGGCGCGATCCAGCGGCCCGGCGAAGCCGAGGCCGAGCGGCTCGCGGCCACGCCGGAGCTCACGCCGGCGAGCCGCGAGACGCGCGCCGCGCTCTGGCGCGAGGCCGGCATCTTCCGCACCCGCGAGAGCCTCGAGCGGCTGGCCGCAGACCCTCACCCGCTCGCGCGCCTGATCGCGCGCTGCGCGCTCGCCCGCACCGAGAGCCGCGGCGCGCACCTGCGCGCCGACCACCCGGCCACCGAGCAGTCCTTCGAGCTCCGGCACGCGGTCGTCTCCAGCGGACGAGCTCGACTGGCAGAGCTGGATCTGAGGACTCCCGCGCCCCGCGCGGGCTTGACGCTGCGCGCGGACGTGTTCCCGCAGCGCAACCGGGGTATCTCCAAATCTAAAAGATCCGCCGTCGGGCCTTTATCTCGCTCCTTTTTCGTGCCACCGGTGTTGGCGGTTCGTGAAAGGAGTTTCAGGCGGTGGAGTCTGAAAGGGAACGGCGGGCGTGCTCCAAGGGGACATTTGATCGACAGAGAGGTTCAGGAGCAGTAGCCATGTATCAGTTCAGTCGGGCCATCTACCGGGAGCTCGCGCGCCAGATCCTGGAGCCGGCGCCCGGGGCCCCGGCGTGCAGCAACCACGAAGCGGTCCTTCGCGCCTGCGAGGCCGTCGTCACGCGCATGGCGATCGATCGCCACTACTTCGCGCGTCCCGAGCGCACGCTCTTCTGCGACATCCGGGGCTTCTTCCCGATGTCCGCGCAGGCGCGCGTCCACATGGTCGTAGACCGCTACCTCGGTCTCGCCCAGCAGTTCCTCGTAGCCCACCCGCACGAGGGATACACGGCGGTCAGCGGAGCGCCTCCGCGGTGCCGCGCCACGACCCGCAAAGGCTCTGCCTGCCAGCGCACGCCGCTCGCGCGCAACGGCTACTGCCCCTCGCACCAGCACCTCGCGGACACCGAGGACCGCGAGCTCGCAGCGGCCTAGACCGGCCGCGCCCGACCCCGCACACGCCCTGCGGCCGCGCGCCGCGGGGCGACGCTCGCGCGCGCCTGCGAAAGGCCGGCACGGAGCGCCGGCCGACCCCGCCCATGAGGCCGGCACGGAGCGCCGGCCGACCCGCCCATGCGGCCAGCCCGGATTGCGCTCTCTCATAGGCTCCGGCGATGCTCCTCGGCGTCGACGTCGGAGGCACGTTCACCGACGCTGTGCTCGTCGCGCCGGACGGCACCGTCCACACCGCGAAGGCGCCCTCGACGCCCTCCGAGGAGCAGCGCGCCGTGATGCGCGCGGTCGCGGCCGTGCTCGCGAAGGCCGGCGCGCAGCCGGGGGCCGTGGCGCGCTTCGCGCACGGCATGACCGTCGCGACGAACGCCCTGCTCGAGGGGCGCACGGCTCGCGTCGCGCTCGTCGCGACGGAGGGCTTCACCGACGTGATCGAGCTCGGGCGCCAGAACCGCCCCCACCTCTACCGGCTGTGCGAGGGCGCGCCCGCGCCGCTCGTGCCCGCCGAGCTGCGCTTCGGAGCCCCGGAGCGCGTCGTGCCGGGCGGGACGTTGCGCGCGCTCGGCGGCGAGGACGCCGACGCGCTCGCCGAGACGGTCGCGGGCGAGGCGCCCGAGGCTGTCGCGGTGGCGCTGCTGCACTCCTACCTCGACCCCTCGCACGAGCGGCTCATCGGCGCGGCCCTGCGCCGGCGCGACCCCGGTGCCGCCGTGTCGCTCTCGAGTGAGCTCGTGGGGACGTTCCGCGAGTACGAGCGCACCGCGACGACGGCTCTCGACGCCGCGCTCTCGCCGCCGCTCGGCTCCTACCTTGCGGGCCTGTGCGCGGAGGCTGCCGGCGCCGGTCTCGCCGAGCCGCAGATCATGCAGTCCAGCGGCGGCCTCACCGACGCCGCCCGGGCCGGCGAGCACGCCGCGCTGACCGTGCTGTCGGGACCGGCCGGCGGGGTCGGAGGCGCCCTGCTCGTGGCGAGCCTGGCCGGCGAGCGCGACGTCGCCTGCTTCGACATGGGCGGCACCTCCTGCGACGTCTGCCTGGTCTCGGACGGACAGGTGCCCGAGACCTCTGAGCGCGTGATCGCCGGGCGCCCGGTCGCGCTGCCCGCGCTCGACATCCACACGGTCGGCGCGGGCGGCGGCTCGATTGCCTGGCGCGACGCCGGCGGCGCGCTTCGCGTGGGCCCCGCCTCGGCGGGAGCCGAGCCCGGTCCCGCCTGCTACGGCAAGGGCGGCGAGCGCCCGACCGTCACCGACGCCAACCTGCTGCTCGGCCGGCTTCCGGCGCACGCGCCGCTGGCCGGGGAGGTGCATCTGGACCCGGGCGGCGGCGGAGCGCGCGGTCGCGCCGCTCGCGGCCGAGCTCGGGCTCGGCCTGCTCGCATGCGCGGAGGGGATCCTGCGCGTCGCCGAGGCCGAGATGCTCGCCGCGCTGCGACTCGTGACGGTCGAGCGCGGCATCGACCCGCGCCCGTTCGCGCTGATGCCGTTCGGCGGCGCCGGGCCGCTGCACGCCGCGGCCCTGGCCGACGGCCTCGGGATCTCGCGTGTGCTCTGCCCGCGCGCCTCCGGCGTGCTCTCGGCGCTCGGACTCGCCGCCTCGCCGCCGCGGCGCGATGCCGTCGCGCACGGTGATGCTCGGGGCCGGGCAGATCGACGGGCCCGAGCTGGAGGCGGCCCGCGAGGCGCTGCTCGCCGAGGCGCGTGCCGCGCTCGGCGCGAGCCCGGCGCGCGCGCGGGTGCGCCACGAGCTGCGCTACCGCGGGCAGTCCTTCGAGCTGCCGGTCGACGAAGAGCGCGAGGCGGGCGCGGGTCTCTCGGGCGGCGAGCTGCGCGAGGCCTTCGCGGCGGCGCACGAGGCGCGCTACGGCTACCGCGACGAGCACGCGGAGGTGGAGCTCGTGAACCTGCGCGCCTCGGTGTGGGGGCGTCCGCCGGAGCTCGCCCCGCGCCCCGGCGGCGCGGGCGAGGTGCGCCGCGAGCGGGCCGAGATCGTCTTCGGGGGCAGGCGCCTCGGCGCCGAGGCGCTGCTCGGCGAGCCCGAGCCGGGGACGGCGCTCGACGGCCCGGCGCTGATCGCGCTGCCGGAGTCGACGCTGCTCGTGCCGCCCGGGTGGTCTGCCGTCGGTGGATGCGCACGGCACGATCGCGATGACCAGACCCAACCCACCCGCGCGATGAGCCTCGACCCGATCGAGCTGCAGGTGCTGACGGGCGGCCTGCGCGCGGCCTGCGAGGAGATGGGCGTCGTGCTGATCCGCTCGGCCCACTCCTCGAACATCAAGGAGCGCCGCGACGCCTCGACCGGCCTGTTCGACGCCGACGGACAGATGGTGATGCAGGCCGAGCACATCCCCGTGCATCTCGGCGCGATGCCCGCGGCGGTGCGCGCGGTGCTCTCCGAGCGCCACGCGCCCGGGCGTCTCCTGGATCCTCAACGACCCCTTCGCCGGGCGGCACCCACCTTCCTGACATCACCGTGATCACGCCCGTGTTCGCCGGCCGCGCGCTGATCGGCTTCGCCGCCAGCCGCGCCCACCACGCGGACGTCGGCGGGCGCCGGCCGGGGTCGATGCCCGCGGACAGCACGGCGCTCGAGGACGAGGGCGTCGTGATCGCGCCGCGCCCGCTCACCCCCGAGGCGCTGGCCGAGATCACGTCGGCGATGCGCCAGCCCGGCGAGCGCGCCGCCGACCTGCGAGCGCAGCTCGCCGCCAACCGCGTCGGCGCGGAGCGCCTCGCCGGCTGGGCCGCGCGCATGGGACCCGAGCGTTCTCCGCGAGGGGACTGACGAGGTGCTCGACTACTGCGAGCGGCGCACGCGGGCGTGCCTGGCGGAGCTCGGGGACGGCGTGCGCGAGGCGCGCGACGTGCTCGAGGCCGCGGAGGGCGACCTCGAGCTGCGCCTGCGCGCCGAGGTGAGCGGAGAGACGCTCTCGCTCGACTTCGCGGGGAGCGCCCCCCAGCACGGCGGCAACCTCAACTGCCCGGCGGCGGTGACGGAGTCGGCGTGCCTCTTCGCGGTCCGCGTGCTCACCGACCCGGACATCCCGCCGACGGCGGGCGCCTACCGCCCCGTGGAGGTGCGCGCTCCGCTGGGGAGCGTCCTGAACGCGAGGCCCGGCGCCGCCGTCGCCGCCGGCAACGTCGAGACCTCCTCGCGCGTCGCAGACCTCGTGCTGAGCGCGTTCGGCCGCGCGCAGGGCCAGGGCACGATGAACAACCTCTCGCTCGGCAACGAGCGCTTCTCCTACTACGAGACGCTCGGCGGCGGACAGGGCGCCTGCGAGGACGCCGACGGGCCGAGCGGGGTGCACGTCGCGATGAGCAACACGCTGAACACGCCGATCGAGGCGCTGGAGCGCGAGTTCCCGCTGCGCGTCGTCGAGTACGCGCTGCGGCGCGGCTCGGGCGGCGCCGGCCGCCACCGCGGCGGCGACGGCGTCGTGCGCGAGCTGGAAGCTCGCGAGGAGATGAGCTTCTCGCTGATCGCCGAGCGCCGCCGGCACGGCCCGCGCGGCGCCGCGGGAGGCGGGGATGGGGCGCCGGGCCGCGACACGCTCGACGGCCGCCCGCTGCCCGGGAAGTCGGCGGGCGACGCTGGCGCCGGGCTCGCGGCTGCGCATCGAGACCCCCGGTGGGGGAGGATTCGGGGCGTGAGCGGCGCGGCGGGTGAGCGGATCGGGTTCCTGGGGCTCGGGATCATGGGCTCGCGGATGGCTGCCAACCTCGCCCGCGCGGGCCACGAGCTTGCCGTCTGGACCCACACCCCCGGCAAGGCGCAGGTCGTGGGCCGAGCAGCACGGGGCGCGCGCCTTCGAGACGCCGGCCGCGGTCGCGGCGGAGAGCGACGTCGTCTTCAGCATGGTCGTGGACGGCGAGCAGGTCGCCTCGGTGCTGCTGGGCGAGGGCGGCGCGGCGGAGGCGGCGCGCGAGGGCCTGCTGTGCGTGGACTGCTCGACGATCGCGCCGGGCGACACGCGGCGCATCGGAGCCGCGCTCGCCGAGCGCGGCGCGAGCATGCTCGACGCCCCGGTCACCGGGTCCTCCCCGCGCGCGGAGGACGGGACGCTGACGATCATGGTCGGGGGCGAGGAGGGCGACTTCGCTCGCGCGCGGCCGATGCTCGAGGCGATGGGGCGGCTGATCGTCCACGTCGGGGCGCTCGGCCAGGGCGAGATGCTGAAGCTGATCAACAACTCGCTCGGGGCCGCCAACGCGGCAGCGGTCGCGGAGGCGCTGCTGCTCGCGCAGGCCACCGGCGTCGACCTCGACGCGCTGGTTCAGGTCGTCTCCGCGGGCTCGGGCGCCTCGGCGCAGCTCGAGCTGAAGGCGCCCGCGATGCGCGCGCACGACTTCACGACGCTCTTCAAGACCTCGCACATGCTCAAGGACGTGCGGCTGTGCCTGGAGGAGGCGCAGGACGCCGGCGTGCCGTTCCCCGCCGCCGCGCACGCCCGCGACCTGCTGAGCGCCGCCGAGGGCCGCGGGCGCGGCGAGGAGGACTACGCGGCGCTGATCGAGCCCGTCGAGGGGCTCGCCGGGCGGCGCCTCGAGGGGTAGCGCCGATACCGCCACGAGAGCGAAACCGAACACGCGATTGACTGGCCAGTCAGCTAGGAATCCACAAAAAACCCCCTGTTTTGCAGGGGATTTGGGATTTTCGCCCAGGTTTCGTATCTTTAACACCACTTACGGAATCGCAAAGAGCGATCTTCCGTCAGTCAGTTCAGGCCGTCCCTCAGGAGTTCCTAGCCTCATGCCAATTGCTTTCAAAGAATGGGCCGTCACGGTCCGCGCGCTGGCGGAAGGCGAGCAGCTCGTGACGATCCGCAAGGGCGCCGCCCCGCAGCCGCCGGACCGCCCCTTCCGGCTGGCCCACGAGCGCTTCTTCCTGTACCCGACGTTCGACCACCAGGCCGGCGACCTCGTGCGCGAGTCCCACCAGCCCGAGCTGCGCCGCGCGCTGGAGGAGGGCGTCTGGAGCGACGGCGAGCCGCCCCTTCACAGCTTCGTGTCCGGCGCGCCGCTGCAGCAGCCGGATCGCGTCCGGATCCGCGCCTGGGCCGAAGTCACCGACCACTTCACGATCGTCGACCCGCGCTGCGTCGACGCGCTCTCCCCCTTCTACGTCTGGACGCCGGACTACGCCGAACGGCGCCTCGGCTGGCGCGGTCGCCAGCCGCTGCACGTGCTGCTGCTGCGCACCTACCGGATCCCGCGCCCCGTGACCGTGAAGGTCAAGGACGAGTACATGGGCCCGCACGCCTGGGTCGAACTGCAGCGCGAACTGCCCTTCGAGGGCACCCCCGTGCTGTCCGACGCCGAGTTCGAGCGCGCCTCGGAAGAGATCCGCGCGATCACCTCCGAAGCCCGCGCGGTGGGCTCGGAAGCCGGCCAGCCGGTCCTCGTCTAGGCCGGCACGGAGCGCCGGCCGGCTCCCGCCCGCCTACTCCGTCTCAGCCGCCCCGGCCTGGGGGGCGAGCGCTTCGCGCGCCGCCTCGGCAGCCGACTCGGGCACGAAGATGTCGCGCGGCCCGGCGGCGAGGAAGTCCGGGACGTCGGCGCCCCGCGCGCGGCGCTGGAGGCTCGGGATGCCCTCTTCGAGCAGCAGGCCCTCGATCAGCTCGGCCTCGGGCTGGTTGGCGGCGCGGGCGACTTTGACCAGCTGACCCTCCGTGTAGCGGGGGTCGACCTTGCGTGCGCGCTGCTGGCGCTCGCTCGCTTCCTTCTCGCTGCCGGGCATGAACACGAGGAGCATGCCGCACCGCGAGCAGAAGCGCTCGTCGCGGGCGTGCGTGAGCCCGCACCCCGGGCAGACGAGCGGCTTCTCGCTCACTCGCCGGCGGCGGCGATCGGGACCTCCTCGATCGCGCCGCCGTCGATCAGGTAGGAGCGCACCTCCGGCTCCGCGCCGGCTTTCAGGCCGACGATGATCCACTCGACGCCCGGCCAGCTCGCCGCGAAGTTGACGTCGGTCTGGGACGGGTAGGGCGCGCTGCGCACGTGCGAGTGGTAGATCGCCCCGAGCTCCCAGCCCTCGTCCTCGATCGCGTTGTGCAGGTCGAGCAGCTCCTTCGGGTCGATCTCGAACTTCATCGGGCTTTCGTGGAGGTTGCGCGCGCGGTAGACGCGGGTGGCGGCGCGCTCGCCGTCGACGGTGATCGCGACCAGGCCGCAGACCTCGTTGCCCGGATCCTCGAGGGCGTGGCCGACCACCTCGTCCAGGAGCGCGGCGGAGATCTTCATCGGGCCGTGCGCGCCCGGCGGCGCCGGAGCGCGCGCTACCACCAGACGGTGGACTCGAGGTTCTCGATCTCGTCGACCGGCAGCGTGTAGATGCCGCTGGACAGGTACTTCCAGCCGTCGTCGGCGACGACGAACACGACGTTGCCCTCGTCCAGCTCGTTCGCGATCCGGACCGCGATCGAGGCGATCGCTCCCGTCGAGACGCCGGCGAACAGCGCCTCGTCGTCGAGAAGCTTGCGTGTCCAGACGATCGCGTCGCGGTTGGTGACGAAGATCTTCCGGTCGAGCAGCGAGATGTCGATGATCGGCGGGATGAAGCCGTCGTCGAGCGAGCGCAGCCCCTGGACCGGCTCGCCCTGCATCGGCTCGGCGGCGACGATCTTCACGGCGTCGCCGAGCTCCTCCTTCAGGCGCCGCCCGTTGCCCATCAGCGTGCCGCCCGTGCCGAGCCCGGCGACGAACGCCGAGACCTCGTCGAGCTCTTCGAGGATCTCCAGCGCGGTGCCGTTGTAGTGGGCGCCGGGGTTCGCCTCGTTGCCGTACTGGTAGGGCATGTAGTACGAGGGGTTTTCGCCGGCCATCTCCAGCGACATCGCGACGGCGCCGTTGGAGCCCTGGTCGCCGGGCGAGTAGACGATCTCGGCGCCGTACATCGTCAGCAGCTGGGTGCGCTCGGGCGTGACGTTCTCCGGCATCACGACCTTCAGCTTGTAGCCCTTGCGCGAGCAGATCATCGCGAGCGAGATGCCGGTGTTGCCCGAGGTCGGTTCGAGGATCGTCTGCCCGGGGCCGAGCGCGCCCTTGGCCTCGGCGTCCTCGATCAGCGCGCGGGCGACGCGGTCCTTGACCGAGCCGGTCGGGTTGCGCGACTCGAGCTTGGCCCAGATGTGCACGCCGGGCTTCGGCGAGAGGCTCGGCAGCTCGACGAGCGGCGTGTTGCCGATCGACTGCACGATGTCGCCGTAACGCCCACCGCACGGCCGGTTCCGGAGCCTCTCCACCGCCATTACTTCACTGAATATAGCGGCCCTGTCGATCTGTCGCGAGCGGCGGCAGCGGTCCTCGTTCCGGTGCGTTCGAGCGCCGGCGATCGGGGTGCCGTGGCGCTCGGCGCCTCGTCGCCGATCCCGGGCGGTGAGCCGTGCCGGGCGAAGCCGGCGTCACGCCGACTGGCTGGAGGGGCGACTGGCTGAACGAATCCGGCGGCACCGACACGTTCCACGTGTACGCCGTCTGCGCCTCCCCGTAGGCGATCGACCGCATCGGGCGTCGCGGCGGCCCGCGGTGCCCGGCTCGCGCGCGTGCGCGCCACCCCGCCAGGAGCGCCCCGCCGAGCGACGCGCGCCCGTTCCACGGGGGCTAGACTGAAGTTTGGCCAGCTGGCCAAACAAGCGGGAATCTGTCTCCGGGAGGGGCGCCAAGGTCATGAGCTCAGGGCACGACTCGTTCGACTACGACTGGCTGGTGATCGGCTCCGGCTTCGGCGGCAGCGTCTCGGCCCTGCGCCTGTCCGAAAAGGGCTACTCCGTCGGCGTGCTGGAGTGCGGCCGGCGCTTCGCCGACAACGAGTTCCCCAAGAACACGGGCGATCTGAAGCGCTACTTCTGGAGCCCGAAGCTGGGCATGAAGGGGATCTTCCGGCTGACCCCGTTCAAGGACGTCTCGGTCGTCTCGGGCTGCGGCGTCGGCGGCGGCAGCCTCGGCTACGCGTGCACGCTCTACGTTCCGCCGAAGCAGTTCTTCGAGGACCGCCAGTGGGCGCAGATGCGCGACTGGGAGGCGGAGCTGGCGCCGCATTACGCGGAGGCCCAGCGGATGCTCGGGGTCGTGGAAAACCCGCACGACGACCCCGCCGACCAGCTCCTGCGCGAGCTCGGCGAGGAGCTCGGCGTGGGCGACACCTACAAACACACCCCCGTCGGCATCTACTTCGGGACGCCCGGCAAGACCGTCGCGGACCCGTTCTTCGGCGGCGACGGACCGGACCGGACCGGCTGCCACATGTGCGGGCGCTGCATGGTCGGCTGCGTGCACGGTGCGAAGAACACGCTCGTCAAGAACTACCTGTGGTTCGCCGAGCGCCTCGGCGCCGTGATCTCCCCCGAACGGACCGTGATCGACATCCGTCCGATCGGGGCGCCGGACGGCAGCGACGGCTACGAAGTCGAATCCGAGCGCTCGGGTGCGTGGCTGCGCAAGGACCGCCGCGTCCAGAGGGCGCGCGGCGTCGTCGTCGCCGCCGGGCCGCTCGGCACGAACAAGCTCCTGCAGCGCTGCCGCCTGGGCGGCTCGCTGCCCGCCCTCTCGCCGCGCCTCGGCGAGCTCGTGCGCACCAACTCCGAGTCCATCCTCACCGTGACGGTCCCCGAGGAGTACCGCGACGACCTGGTCAAACGCGTCGCGATCACCTCCTCGATCTACCCCGACCCCAACACCCACATCGAGACGGTCACCTACGGCGACGACGGCGACTCGATGCGCATGCTCTACACGCTGCTGACCGGCGACGGCACGCGCGTGACGCGACCGCTGAAGCTGCTCGCGCAGATCCTGCGCCACCCGGGGCGCCTGCGCAAGGTGCTCTTCGCCAAGCGCTGGTCGCGGCGCACGATCATCATCCTCGTGATGCAGACGCTGGACAACGCGATCGCGCTGCGTCCGAGGAAAGGGCCGTTCGGCTCGTTCTGGCTCCAGACCGAACAGGACCCGGAGCGGCCGAACCCGACGTTCATCCCCGTCGCCAACCAGGCCGCCGAGTGGTTCGCGAAGCGGACCGGCGGCATCGCCCAGAGCTCGTTCATGGAGGCGATGTTCAACATCCCCTCGACGGCCCACATCCTCGGCGGCGCGGTGATCGCCCCCGACCCGAGCGGCGGCGTCGTCGACGCCGACCAGCACGTGTTCGGCTACGAGAACCTGCTCGTCTGCGACGGCGCGGCGATCCCCGCGAACGTCGGCGTCAACCCGTCGCTGACGATCACCGCGCTGGCCGAGCACGCGATGAGCCGGATCCCGGCGAACCCCGAGTCGCTGCTCGCGCCGAACGGCCTCGCTGCCGCGCACCCGGGCGGCGTCCCCGCCGAGCCGGCAGCCTGAGCGGCGCGCGCTACGCGCGGTAGCGCACGAGCACGACGTGCCTGCAGCCGACGAGCCGGAAGTG
Organism: uncultured Solirubrobacteraceae bacterium; assembly: GCA_963779065.1. Taxonomy (GTDB): domain Bacteria; phylum Actinomycetota; class Thermoleophilia; order Solirubrobacterales; family Solirubrobacteraceae; genus Palsa-744. The sequence goes on along the minus strand of CAVZWQ010000003.1, from coordinate 3,058,164 downwards.
GCGGTTCTGGGGCAGGTAGCGCACGACGAGCGTCTTCACGCCCGGGCCGTCGCAGTGCACGGTCCCGTGGCCGTAGACGAGGGCGACGTGGTCGTTGCCCGCGCCGGTCCAGATGTCGTTGAGGCCGTGGCTCGCGTAGAGCCAGTCGGGGCCGGGCCCGCCGTGCAGCCAGTCGTGCTGGGTTTCCGGCTGGTTGCCGGGGTGGGAGTCGCCCCAGATCACGTCGCCGAGCTTGCCCGCGAAGATGCGGTCGTTGCCGTCGCCGCCGAGCAGCATGTTGTGCACGCTGTCGAGCCCGCGCATCGTGCCGCTTTCGTTGTGGGGGTGCCCGACGTGGTGGCCGGTCTTCGGCCAGCCCTCGTGGCTGGCCATTCCTGACGCCGCGCTCGCCGCGAGCGTGCCCGCAAGCGCGCAGACGCTCACGCCCGCGCCAAGCGCTCGCAGTGCCCTCCGGATCCTCATGCCCTCCACTCGTACCCAATCGGCCCGGCTGGGTCCTCGGACGCGGACGAGCGTTCGAGGATCGGACGACCGTCCAGGCCCGGCACGGCTGTCGAGACGGGGAAGCCGGTCAGCGCCCGCCGGCCATCGCCGGCAGGATCTGCAGCGTGTCGCTCTCGCCGACGGCCGTGTCGAGCCCGTCGAGCACCCGCACGTCCTCGTCGTTGAGGTAGACGTTCACGTAGCGGTTCAGCGTCCCGTCGGCGCCGAAGAGCTGGCTCTCGGTCGCCGGGTGCGACGAGGCCAGGTCCCGCAGGACCTCGCCCACGTTCGACCCGTTCGCGTCGACTTCCTTCTCGCCGCCGACGGACGCGCGCAGCACCGGAGGGATCTTGATCGTCGCCATGACTCGCGGCAGATTAGCGCGCCGGGACGCTCGTCAGCGGCTCGCCAGTCGAGCCGGCCGAGGACGCAGGGAGCGAAGTGTGCGAAAGCACATGAGCGACCGCGAGGCGCCCCGCCTGGGGCAGGGACGCCGGCTGGCGAAGCGCTCCCGGGACGCTTGTTAGCGGTCCGCTAGTCGAGCCAGGCAAGGACGCAGGGAGCGAAGTGTGCGAGAAGCACACGAGCGACCGAGGACGCAGCATGGCGAAGTGCTAGCGGACCGCTAACCGGCGGCGGCGCAGAAGGCCTCGTAATCCGGGAACACGCCCATCTCCTCGTCGGAGATCTCTCCGGGCTCGCGCGAGCAGATCGGGCACTCGGGGTCGCGGTGGACCTTGACCTCGGTCAGCGTCGCGCCGAGGGCGTCGTAGAGCAGGAGCCGGCCGATCGCCGGTTCGCCGATGTTCAGGATCAGCTTGACGACCTCGGTCGCCTGCAGCAGGCCCATCGTGCCGGGCAGCACGCCGAGCACGCCGTTGGCGCCGCACGACGGAGCCAGCTCGGCCGGCGGCGGCTCGCGGAACAGGCAGCGGTAGCACGGCCCCTCGTAGGGCTTGAAGATCGAGAGCTGGCCGTCGAAGCCGAGGATCGAGGCCGAGACGACCGGGATGCGCAGCCGCACCGTCGCGTCGTTGAGCAGGTAGCGCGTGGGGAAGTTGTCCACCCCGTCGACGATCACGTCGTAGCCCTCGATGATCTCCATGATGTTCGAGGCGTCGATGCGGGTCTGGTACTTGACGACGTTGACGTCGGGGTTCAGCGCGTGGATCGACTCCTCGGCGGAATCGACCTTCGGGATGCCGACGCGCTGGGTGGAGTGGATCACCTGGCGCTGGAGGTTGGAGAGATCGACCTCGTCGTCGTCGACGATGCCGAGCGTGCCGACGCCGGCCGCCGCGAGGTAGAGCGCGGTGGGAGAGCCGAGGCCACCGGCACCCAGGAGGAGCACCTTCGCGTCCAGCAGCTTCTGCTGTCCCTCGGCGCCGATCTCGGGGATCAGCAGGTGGCGCGAGTAGCGGTCGCGCTGCTCGGCGGTGAGGGCGCGCGGGACCTCGACCTCGTAGCCGCGGTCCTTCCACAGCGCGATGCCGCCGGTCATCGAGCGCACGTGCTCGTAGCCCATGTCCTCGCTGAGCGTGCGGGCGGCGTAGGCCGAGCGCTGGCCCGAGGCGCAGTAGAGGATCACCTGGGAGGAGCGGTCCGGCACGACCCCCTCGATGCGCGACTCGAGGTGCCCGCGCGGCACGCTCTTCGCGCCGGGCAGGTGGCCGGTGGCAAACTCTTCGCTGCCGCGCACGTCCACGATCGTCACGCCCTCGTGGGTGAGTTCCTTGACCTCGGAGGGGTCGACCTCCTCGATCTGGCTCTTGATGCGGCGGAGCAGCTCGGATCCGGACATGCTCATCTGGAAACTCCTAAACCAGGGTCGGGATTCATTGACTTCAGAAAGTATAGCGACCTCTGAGCCCCGCGACGGGGGTTCCGCGGGCGCCGCGGGCGAGGGCTTTCTCCCGGTCCTGGGAGGCGAGCAGGCAGGCGAGGGCGGCGCCGCTCGGGCTCGCTGTGCGGCCGGCACCGAAGCGCCCGAACCGCTCTCCTCCCCGGCCCTCGCGTACGCTGAGCGGGATGAACGCCCGCCGCCGCTGGATCCTGCCGGTGACGATGGGGGTGCTCGTGCTGGCGGCGCTGGTGTTCGCGATCGTGGCCACGCGCGAATCGCAGAGCGGCTCCGGGACCACCGCGGGCACGACCAGCGCGACGACGGCGGCGCCGCTGTCCCCCGGCGGCTTCGCGGGCGCTGAGCTGCCGCGGCCCGCGGCCGCCCCGCCGATCGCGCTCACCGACCAGTACGGCCGCGCGGTCTCCCTCGCCGCCCTGCGCGGGAAACCGGTCGTGCTCGCGTTCCTCTACTCGCGCTGCGGCGGACCGTGCACGCTGATCGCCCAGCAGATCAGAGGCGCGCTCGACGAACTCCACGAACCGGTCCCGGTGCTGATCGTGAGCGCCGACCCGGCCGGCGACACGCCGGTGGCGGTCAGGCGCTTCCTGGCCGCCACCTCGCTGAGCGGCCGCGTCTACTACCTGACGGGCCCGCCGGCCGCGCTGCGCCGCATCTGGGACGAGTACAGGGTCAAGCCCGCATCCGCCGGCGCGGGCGCGTTCGCACGCTACGCGACGGTGCTCCTGATCGACCCCCAGGGACGTGAGCGGGTGGCCTACGGATCCGAACAGCTGACCCCCGAAACGCTCGCCCACGACGTCGCGAAGTTGACGGGGAGCCCAGGCACCCCCTGATACCCTAGCCCGCAGGTAGGAAATCAACGCATGATGTTCTCAACCAAGGCCGAGTACGGCGTACGAGTGATGGTCGAGCTGGCCCGGAGGGGCGGCGGCGACGACGACGTCCTGGGCTCAGGGGTGGGCGGGATTCCCGTCCCCCTCGCCGAGATCGCAGCCGGTGACGGGCTGCCGCTGGCCTACCTGGAGCACCTCGTCGCGCGCCTGCGCAAGGCCGGGCTGGTCGACAGCCGGCGCGGCTCACGGGGCGGCTACATGCTCGCCCGTCCCGCATCGCAGATCACGATGGCCGAGGTCGTCGAGGCGCTGGAGGGCTCGATCGCCCCGATCGAGTGCATCTCGCAGTCGCGCCGACGGCTCGATCGTCTGCGCGCGTGAGTCCGAGCGCGACCACGTCTGCCCGACCAAGCTGCTGTGGACGCGCGTGCGGATGTCGATCGTCGGCACGCTGCGCGAGACGACGCTCGCCGACCTGCTCATCACCCCACCTGTCGCCGCCGGCGTGGACGCGAGCGCCACGCGCGCCGGCCTGCAAATCGAACCGCTTCCGAACCGAGGCTGAGAAGGAGACCATGGCCGACCTGGAGATCAGAGACCTGCACGTGCGCACCGAGGAGCGCGAGATCCTGCGGGGCGTCGACCTCGACATCAGCCGGGGCGAGATCCACGCCCTGATGGGGCCGAACGGCTCCGGCAAGTCGACGCTCGCCAACACGCTGCTCGGGCACCCCTCCTACGAGATCACCGAGGGCACGATCACCTTCAAGGGCGAGGACATCACGGAGGCCGAGCCGCACGAGCGCGCGAAGGCCGGCCTGTTCCTCGCCTTCCAGTACCCCGTCTCGATCCCCGGCGTGTCCGTCGCCAACTTCCTGCGCATGGCGATCAACGCCAAACGCGAGGAGCCGATCCAGGTCAAGGAGTTCCGCACCCAGCTCCAGCACGCGATCGAGCTGCTCGACGTAGACCGCGCGTTCACCTCGCGCCACCTCAACGACGGGTTCTCCGGCGGCGAGAAGAAGCGCGCCGAGATCCTGCAGATGGCGATGCTCCAGCCCGACATCGCGATCCTCGACGAGACCGACTCCGGGCTCGACATCGACGCGCTGCGCACCGTCGCCGAGGGCGTCCAGCGCCTCCACGACGAGCAGGGCCTGGGCGCGCTCATCATCACCCACTACCAGCGCATCCTCCACTACGTGAAGCCGGAGTTCGTCCACATCCTGATGGACGGCCGGATCGTGCTGGAGGGCGGCGTCGAGCTGGTCGAGCGGCTCGAGCGCGAGGGCTACGACCAGATCCGCCAGGAGGTCGGCGCCGGCGTCGGCGCGGGTGACGAGGATGTCTGATCCCGCCGGCGCGGCGGGGACGGCCAACGGCTCCGAGCCGGTCAAAGTCAAGGCCGGCCGCCACCGCGAGGCCACGCTCTACACGGCGCTCGACGGCGCGGGAGCCGGCGAGGGACGCTCCCTGGGCGAGCTGCGCGAGCTGGCGCTGAAGGCGTTCGAGGCCGCCGAGCTGCCCGTCTGGCGCCGCTCCGGGTTCTGGACCACGAGCCTTCAGGAGCTCGACCTCGACGCCCTGCAGACCCAGCCGCGCGAGCGCGAGGTGCCCGCCGTCGTCACCCGCACGATCCCCGACCGTCCTCGCGCGGGACGCATCGTGCAGAGCGCCGGCGCCGTCGTGAGCGTCGAGCTCGACCCGGCGCTCGCCGAGCGCGGCGTGATCCTGTGCTCGCTCGAGGAGGCCTTCGAGCTCCACCGCGAGCTGGCCGAACCCTGGTACTCCAAGCGCCTGGAGATCGACCGCAACAAGCTCGAGGCCGCCAACGCCGCCTTCTGGACCGGCGGCGCGTTCCTGTACGTGCCGGACGGGCTCGCCGTCGAGAACCCGTTCGAGATCGTCTACGCGATCGATGGACCGGGCATCGCCCAGTACGCGCGCACGCTCGTCGTGGGCGCGCCGGCGAGCGACTTCAAGGTCCACGAGTACGACCTGGCAGAGGAGTTCGGCGCCGACGCCGAGGGGCGGGCCGGCACCGCATCCGAGCGCCAGGCCCTCCACGCCGGCGCCTTCGAGCTCTACCTGCAGGACGGCGCGCGCTGCCGGCTCGCGCAGGTGCAGGACTGGGGCTCGGGCAACGAGATCTACGACGTCTCCACGCGCTTCGTGCAGGTCGGGCGCGACGCGTACTGCCACTGGCTGCCGGCGCTGCTCGGCGGACACCTCGTCCGGCCGCACCTGGAGCTCGCCGTCTCCGAGCCGGGCGGCGACATGGCCTTCCGCGGGATCTTCTTCGCCGAGGAGAAGGAGCACCTGGACGCCTTCGCGGTGGACCTGCACGAGACGGGCCCCTCGGGCGGCGACGTGCACTGGCGCGGAGCCGCGAGCGGCGAGGCCCGGGCGAGCTTCGAGGGTCTGATCAAAATCGACCCCGGCGCCCAGCAGACCCACACCTACCTGCAGATCCACACGATGATGCTCTCGCCGAAGGCGCGGATCGACGCGATCCCCTCCGTGCTCGTCTCCTCCGACGACGTGTCCGCCTCGCACGGCGGCACGGTCGGCGAGCTCGACGAGTCGGCGATCTTCTACATGCAGAGCCGCGGCCTGGACCGTGCCGAAGCGGTGCGGATCATCGTCGAAGGCTTCTTCGAGCCGCTGATCTCCGAGCTCGCCGACGAGCCGCTGGAGCAGCTCGTGCGGGAGAAGATCGAGGCGAAGCTGGCGGCGGCGCGCGAGGACATCGAGACGTATGCCGTCAGTCGCTGAGAGCCGGCTCTCGGTCCGAGCCGACTTCCCGATCTTCGAGCGCCGCTTCGGCGACGCCCGACTCGTCTATCTGGACTCCGGCGCGACCTCGCAGAAGCCGCGTGCGGTGATCGACGCGCTCGCAGGCCACCTCGCCGAGCACAACGCGAACATCCACCGCGGCGTCTACCCGCTCGCACAGGAGGCCGACGCCGCGTTCGAGTCCGCCCGCACGCGGATCGCCGCCTTCACGGGCGCCGACCCGGCGACGACGATCTTCACCAAGAACGCGACCGAGGCGATCAACCTCGTGGCGCGCTCCTACGGCGGCGCCCACCTCGGCCGCGGCGACGCGGTGCTGATCACGCAGATGGAGCACCACGCCAACCTCGTCCCGTGGCAGCAGATCTGCCGCGAGCGCGGCGCCGAGCTGCGCTACCTGGAGGTCGATCCGAACGGCGAGCTCTCGCTCGCGCAGCTCGACGCCGAGCTCGCCCGCGGCGACGTCAGGGTCGTCGCGTTCGCGCACGTCTCGAACGTGCTCGGCACGATCAACCCGGTCGCCGAGATCGCCGCCCGGGCGCGCGCCGCCGGTGCCGTCACCCTCGTCGACGGCGCGCAGGCGGTGCCGCAGATGCCCGTGGACGTCGAGGCGCTCGGCGCGGACTTCTACGTCTGGACCGGCCACAAGGCGCTCGGGCCCGACCGGGATCGGCGTCCTGCACGGCCGCCGCGAGCTGCTGGAGGCGATGGACCCGTTCCTGACCGGCGGCGACATGATCGCCTCGGTGTCCCAGCAGGAGACGACCTGGAACGAGCTGCCGTTCAAGTTCGAAGCGGGCACGCCGCCGATCGCCGAGGCGGTCGGCCTGGCGGCCGCGGTCGACTACCTCGACGGGCTCGGCATGGCCCGCGTGCGCGAGCACGAGCGCGAGCTGACCGAGCTGATGCTGGCGCGCCTTGCCGAGGTGCCGGGCGTGCGCGCGGTCGGGCCGCCGCCGGGACGCGAGCGCGGCGCGCTGGTCTCTTTCACCGTCGAGGGCATGCACCCTCACGACGTGGCCGAGCTGCTCGGGCGCGAGGGCGTGTGCGTACGCGCCGGGCATCACTGCGCCCAGCCGCTGATGCGCTGCCTCGGCGTCGCGGCGACCGCGCGCGCGAGCCTCGGCGTCTACAACGAGGAGTCGGACATCGACGCGCTCGTGGCCGCGCTGCGAAAGGGCCGGGAGGTGTTCGGGATCTGATGGACGACCTCTACCGCGACTACATCCTCGAGCACTACAAGCGGCCCCGGAACTTCGGCGAGCTCGAGCCCCACGACCTCGAGGCGCTGGAGCACAACCCGCTGTGCGGGGACGAGCTCGGCGTGCACATCCGCGTCGACGGGGACCGCATCGAGGACATCCGCTTCCACGGCCACGGCTGCGCGATCTCGCAGGCGGCGGCGTCGATCGCCTCCGAGGAGCTGAAGGGCATGAAGCTCGAGGAGATCTCCAGCCTCGACGCCGACTGGATGATCGAGCTGCTCGGGATCCCCGTCTCCGCCACGCGCCGCAAGTGCGCGCTGCTGAACCTGAAGGTCGTCCGCGGCGCCGTCACGGGCGACAACGGCTGGCCGACCTAGCGGCCCGGGCTCCCGCCCGGCGGCCCGCTCCCGGCTGAGCGGCCCTCGGGCGCTACAGCCCGGCCGCGAGCTCGCGCACCAGCGCCCCCGCGGGCCTGATGTCGGCGATGCGCGCCACGCACTCGCCGGCGTAGAGCGGTCCCGCCTCGACGAGGTTCGCGGGCCCGCCGGCGGTCGCCGCCGCGGGACCGAACAGCGGGCGGGCCGCTGCCTGTGTCGCGGCGAGCCGCATCTGCAGCTGCATCGGAGCCCGCGAGAGCAGCGGCGCGCTCGCCCTCTGCACTGCCAGCAGCCAGCGCGGGCCGCTGTCGGCGCCGCGCAGCCATCGCGCCGTCGCCGCGTTCGGCACGACCCGGTGCGGCGCGGGCCAGCCGAGGCCGAAGAGCTGGGTCCGGATCGTCTCGTGCGCCTCGATCAGCCGTGCCTTGTAGAGCGGGTGCGCCGCGCTCTCCTCGCTGAGCAGGAAGCGCGTCCCGCAGACGACCGCGTCGGCGCCCGCGGCGATGCGGGCCGCGGCGTCGGCGGCGTCGGCGACGCCCCCCGCCGAGAGCACGGGGTAGTCGTCCGGAAGGTCCGCGCGGACCCTCTCGAGCAGCTCGGCCGCCGGCACCGTGCCGCGCACGTGGCCGCCGGCCTCGGCGCCCTGGGCGATGACCGCGTCGGCTCCCGCCGCTCGCGCCGCGCGGGCCTCCGCGAGCGAGCCGCACTGGTGGATCCAGGTGTTGGGAGTGCGCCGGCGCGGCTCCCCCAGAAGGTCACGAGGACCTCGGCCTGCGCGGCGGCCGCGAAATGCTCCCGGCCGGCGAACGGCAGCAGGAGGTTGACGGCGACGGGAGCCCGCGTGAGAGCGCGGGCGGCGTCGATCTCGCGCCGCAGCTCGCGCGGCGGGAAGGATGCCGATCGTGCCGAGACCGCCGGCCGCGGACACCGCCGCGGCGAGCTCGTGGGCGGACAGCCCGCCGCCCATGCCGGCCTGCACGACCGGCACCCGCACACCCAGCTCCGCCATCAGCCCCATCGCCGGCCTCAACTCTTGCAGCCGCCGCGAGGCTCAGGGGGCCCGTTCGCGCGCGCGGCCTGGCCGGCGACGAGCGCAGTAAGCCGGTCTCTCTCCCCGCGGTCACGGGTCGGACAGCGGGCCCGCCGCATCCCCGCGATACAATTCCTACCTCGGAGCACAGGATTCTGTAGGCCCCCCACCTGCGAGGACTCAAATGGCAACTGTCGACCGCATCGCAAAGCCCAGCCCGATCGTCGAGGACGACCAGGGGCAGCTGATCGCGCGCAAGGGCATCTCCCGCGAGGTCGTCCAGGAGCTCTCCAAGATCAAGGGCGAGCCCGACTGGATGGCCGAGAAACGGCTGAAGTCGCTGGAGATCTTCGAACGCAAGCCGATGCCGACCTGGGGTCCGGACCTCAGCGGCCTGAACCTCGACGATCTGGTCCTCTACTCCCCGCCCACCGCCGGGCGCTTCAACTCGTGGGACGAGGTTCCCGAGGAGATGAAGCAGACCTACGAGGACCTCGGCATCCCGCAGGCCGAGCGCGAGCACCTCGCCGGCGTCGTGGGCGTCTGGCGCCAGGAGCCCGTCTACGAGGGGCTCAAGGAGGAGTACGCGAAGCTCGGCATCCTCTTCTGCTCGATGGACACTGCGATCAGCGAGTACCCGGAGCTGGTCCAGAAGTACTTCATGAACAAATGCGTGCCGCCGCAGGACAACAAGTTCTCGGCGCTGCACGGCGCCGTCTGGTCCGGCGGCTCGTTCCTCTACGTTCCCAAGGGCGTCAAGGTGGACCTGCCGCTGCAGGCCTACTTCCGCATGGAGGGCGCCGGCGAGGGCACCTTCGAGCACACGCTGATCGTCGCCGACGAGGGCTCGGACGTGAACTACATCGAGGGCTGCACCGCGCAGACCTACAGCGTCAACTCGATGCACTCGGCCGTCGTCGAGATCTTCGTCCACGACGGCGCGAAGGCGCGCTACACGACCGTGCAGAACTGGTCGAAGGACGTCTACAACCTGAACACGAAGCGCGCCGTCGTCGACGCCGAGGGCACCGTCGAGTGGGTCGGCGGATCGATGGGCGCCAAGTACGTGATGCTCTACCCGGGCTCGTTCCTGATGGGCGAGGGCGCGCGCGCCGACCACCTCAACGTCGGTGTCGCCGGCAAGGGCGTGCACAAGGACACCGGCGCGAAGGTCGTGCACCTGGCGCCGAACACGACCTCGAACATCCTCGCCAAGTCGATCTCCAAGGACGGCGGGATCATGGGCTACCGGGGCCTGGTCAAGATGGGCCACAACTCGGCCGGCTCGAAAGCCCGCGTCCAGTGCGACGGGCTGATGATGGACGGCGAATCGCGCTCGGACACCTGGCCGGACATCCAGATCCAGAACCCGCACGTGACGGTCGCGCACGAGGCGACGGTCGGGCGCATCTCCGACGACCAGCTCTTCTACATGGGCTCGCGCGGGTTCACCGAGGACGAGGCGGCGGCGATGATCGTCAACGGCTTCATCGAGCCGGTGACGAAGGAGCTGCCGATGGAGTACGCGGTCGAGCTCAACCGCCTGATCCAGCTGGAGATGGTCGGCAGCATCGGCTAGGCCCTTCGGGCCGGGGCCGGCGCATGCGCCGGCCCTAGGATCGGCGCATGCGCCGATCCACGGTGGGGCGCATGCGCCCCACCGGCGAGTCGCACATGTGCGACTCGCGGGGACGGCACATGTGCCGTCCCCTCCCAGAAAGACTGCTTTGCGCGCCCCCGTAGACACCATCGCCGCGCCCCTCTTCCCGCGCGGCCTGCCGTGGGTCAACGTGCCCGAGGGCAGCCAGGTCAGCATCATCCAGCGCGACCGCCCGCTGCTGGTCGAGTTCTGGGACTTCTGCCGTCCGAACTCGATGCGCACGCTGCCCTACCTCAAGGCGTGGCATGAGCGCTACGCCCAGGACGGACTGCGGATCGTCGGGGTGCACTCGCCCGGCTTCGACGCCTCGCGCGACGAGCAGGCGGTGCGCCGTGCCGTCGAGCGCCTGGGGATCGGCTACCCGGTGCTGATCGACAGCGAGTTCCTGCTGTGGCAGGACTACGAGAACGAGGGCTGGCCGGCCCGCTACCTGTTCGACGGCCGCGCGCGGCTGTTCGAGTTCCACTACGGCGAGGGCGCATACGCCGAGACCGAGCTGGCGATCCAGGAGCTGCTCGGCGTCGAGCGCGAGCCGCTCGCGGCGCTGCGCCCCGAGGACGAGCCGGGCGCGCTGCTCGCCCAGCCCTCCGAGGACCGGGAGGGCGCGTACAGCGGTCCCTACGAGGCCGGCGGCGTCTGGGTGGTCCTCGAGGGCGCCGGCTCGCTCGTCGCCACAGCGGCCGGCCAGAGCGCGGCGCTTGCGCTCGACGGTCCGGGCGCCTATCCGCTCTTCGAGCACCCGCGCCACACGCGGGGAGAGCTGCTCCTCGAGCCCGGCGACGGGGTGCGGGTGCTCGCGACCTGCTTCACGCCCGGGCTGGTCGAGGGCTGAGCTCCCGCCGGCGCCGGCGCCGCCGGGCCTGGGCTACGGTCCTGCCATGCGCCTGAGCATCCTCGCCACGGTGGCTGCGCTCGCGGCGCTCAGCTGGCCGCCGGCCGCCATGGCCGCGCCGGTCGGAGAACCGTGGCTCGGCTTGAACGGCAACAGCGCCACCCCGCTGGGAGGGCTCGACCGGTTCGTCGAACGCGGAGTCGTCTACGACCGCAGCGGCGAGGTCGAGCTGCGCGCGGGCGAGACGCTGGCGCAGGACGGCGCGGGGGTGGAACGGTCGATCAAGGCGGGGATGATCCCGGTCATCCCGTCGAGTTCGCCGGTTACTCGAGCTGCACGTTCGGACGCCACTGCCTCCCCGACGACCCGAAGGCGATCGCCCAGTACGCGCGGGGCTTCATCGCGACAGCGGAAGAGATCGTCGACCGCTACCCCGTCGCGCCGATCAAATTCGAGGCGATCAACGAGCCTTGGGGCTACGGCACCGCGCGCGAATACGCAGCCTTCCTGGCGGTGCTGCTGCCGCTGTTGGCGAGCTCGCACGTGCCGCCCGAAGACGTCTACGCCGGCGCGACGGGCCTGGGCTGGGTCCGGAGCCTCTACGAGGCGCAACCGCAGCTGCGGACCCAGATCCGCGGCTGGTACCTGCACCCCTACGCGAAAGAACGCAAGCCCGGCCAGGGCATGGCCGAAGTGCCGGGCATCCGCGCCGAAATGACCTCCGGACAGAACAACCTGATCGTCTCGGAGATCGGGTTCTGCGCGGTGAGCCTCAGCGCGCGGTGCCTCAGCACCGCGGCGCCCGCCTACAACCCCCAGGACGCCGCCAGGACGCTGGAAAGGGAACTCGGCGTCGCCCGCGCCGATCACCGCGCGGGCTGGCTCGGCGCGGTGATCGTCTACTCCCGCACGGACGGCGGCTGGGCGATGCAGATGCCGAAGGGCATGCTCACCGACTCCGGGCTGATGCTCGAGTCGTTCGCCGGCCGCTACGGCTGACGCGCGGGCGCCGAGCGCTCGGGCGGAGCCAGCTCGGCGCGCGAGCGATCCGCGAGCAGCCGCTCGAGCCGGGGCGGCTCGTCGTCCTCCACGAGGACAGCGGTGCCGGGCCAGTACGGGTTCGACGGGCCCGGTGGAGCCGAGGAAGATGTCCGCGTAGGCCCAGCTCCCGCAGTTGACGAGCCGCGCGCCGCCGCGGCCGCGCCACTCGTGCTCGTCGTCGGCCTCGAAGGGCCCGGCCCGGTGGGTGTGGCCGAAGACGACGTGCGCCTCGCCGAGCCCGAGCCGGGCGGCGACCTCCCCCATCGCCGCGAGGCCGGCGCGGCGCAGCTCCTCGCCCGAGATCTCGGCACGGACCGGTCCGAGGCCGGCGCGGTTGAGCGCCGCGACGGCCAGCGGGAAGCCGGCGACGATCGCGCGGCGGCGCAGCCCCCGCCGGAACCGCACGCTCGGGCTGTGGCGCCGCGCCGGCACCTCCGCGGCGTCCGCGTCGGAGCTGCCGCCGCCCAGGGCACGCCACGCCGAGACCGTCGCCATCCCGTTCAGGGCCGCTCCCGTGTGCGCGTCGCGCGCGACGGCATCGCGCCAGGCGAACACCGGCGCGCCCATCGCCTCGTAGTCGTCCACCGCCCCGAACTGCTCCGCGGGGCGGCCCAGCAGCCGGCTCATCGCCCCGACGGTCAGCCGCTCGAGGGTCGGCACCGTGAGGTGGCAGTCCAGGTAGTGACCGTGCATCGCGTAGACGTCGGAGCGCACCCAGAGCCCGGGGTAGGCGATGCGGGTCCGGGCCGGAGCGGCCCAGCGCGCGATCTGCGCCAGCGCCGGCGAGGCGCCGGCTGGGTCGATCAGCTGCTCGAGCCCGAGCAGGCCGGGATCGTCCTCGGCGCCGCGGGCCGCCAGCCACGGTTCGACCAGCGCGTGGTCGTGGTTGCCGGCCGTGAGCACCAGCTCCCGCTCGCCCAGGACCCGCCCGAGGTCCTCGAAGAAGGGACGCGACGCCGCCATCGCGTCCCGCAGCGGGCCGTGGCGCAGCTCGAGCACGTCTCCCAGCAGCACGAGCCGGTCGACGCCGGCCAGCCGCTCCAGCAGCGCGGCGCGCAGCTCGGGCCGGCGCAGCACGTCGATCCGCGAGTTGGCGCCGAGGTGCAGGTCGGAGACGATCAGCGTGCGCACTCTCGCTCCCGGCGCTCGGGGGCGCCGGCCGGCGCCTGCGTTGTGCGCGGGCGAGGCGCCCGCGCTCGCTCCGGCTCAGGACGCTCCGGCCGCGGCGGCCTGGCGGATCTGCTTGGGCAGCATGAAGCGGACGTCCTCCTTGACGACGTCGAACTCCGAGATGTCGCTCACGCCCCTGGCGCGGAACAGCTCGACGAGCTCCTGAACCAGGTTCTCGGGGGCGCTGGCGCCGGAGGAGATGCCGACCACGCGCCGCCCGTCGAGCCACTCCTCCCTGACCTCGCCCGCGTTGTCGATCAGGTGCCCTTCGGTGCCGCAGTCACGCGCCACCTCGACGAGCCGTTTCGAGTTCGACGAGTTCTTCGAGCCGATCACGAGCATCAGGTCGCATTTGGAGGCCATCTGGCGGACCGCCGCCTGGCGGTTCGTGGTCGCGTAGCAGATGTCGTCCGTGCGGGGCCCGACGATCTTCGGGAAGCGCTCGCGCAGGCGCTTGAGGATCGCGGTCGTTTCGTCGACGGCGAGGGTCGTCTGCGTGATGTAGGCGATCCGCTCGGGATCCTCGACCTCGAGCTCCTCGGCGTCTTTCTCGTCCTGGACCAGCACGATCCGGTCGGGCGCCTCGCCCATCGTGCCTTCGACCTCCTCGTGGCCGGCATGGCCGACGAGCACGATCGTGTAGCCGTCGCTCGGCGAACTTGACGGCCTCGCGGTGCACCTTCGTGACCAGCGGGCAGGTCGCGTCGATCGTCTGCAGGCGCCGCAGCTCGGCGCCCTCGCGCACGCTCGGGGCGACGCCGTGCGCGGAGAAGACGCAGACCGCGCCCTCGGGAACTTCGGTCTCCTCCTCGACGAAGATCGCGCCGCGCTCCACGAGCTCCTCCACGACGTGCTTGTTGTGGACGATCTCCTTGCGCACGTAGACGGGCTTGCCGTGCAACTCCAGGGCCTGTTCGACCGTCTGGACGGCCCGGTCCACGCCCGCGCAATATCCGCGCGGCGCCGCCAGGATCAGCTTCTCGACCGTGTTCTCCACGGCAGTCATTGTATTCGCCGGGTGGGTGCACCCGGTGGTTGGGCTCCGACACTCCCCAGCGATCCCGGCAAGGTACGCTAAGCCGTCATGGCCCAGCGTCACCTCGACCGCCTGACGCCCGTCGACGCATCGTTCCTGCACCAGGAGGGCCCGAGCTCGCACATGCACATCGGCGGCCTGACCCTCGTCGAGGGCCCGCCGCCGAGCATGGAGGAGTTCCTCGAACAGATCCGCCGGCGCCTGCACCTCGTCCCGCGCTACCGCCACAAGCTCGCCTACACGGCGATCGACAGCGGCCGCCCGGTGTGGGTCGACGACCCCAGCTTCAACCTCGAGTACCACGTCCGCCACACCGCCCTGCCCGGCGCCCGGGACCTTCGAGCAGCTGCAGGAGCTGACCGCCCGGATCTTCTCCCAGCAGCTCGACCGCTCCAAGCCGCTGTGGGAGATGTGGCTGATCGAGGGCCTCGAGGACGACCGCTTCGCGCTGATCACCAAGACCCACCACTCGCTGATCGACGGCATCGCCGGGGTCGATCTCGCCACCGTCCTGTTCGACATCTCGCCGGACCCGCCGCAGATCCCGAACTCCGGCCGCGCGTGGCAGCCCCATGCGGAGCCGGGCACGACGCAGCTGGTCGCCGCGGGCCTCGCCGGGGCCGCCCGCGCGGGCCTCGCGCTGGCCGAGGGCGCGCTCGACGCGCTGGCGCATCCCGAGCGCGCGATGGCGCGCGTCCGCGAGGCCGCCGAGGGCGTCGGCGAGATCGTCTGGGCGGGCCTGAACCCCGCTCCCGAAACGCCGCTGAACGTGCCGATCGGCCCGCACCGGCGCTTCGTCGCGGTGACGGCGAGCCTCGATGACTTCAAGACCGTCAAGAACGCCTTCGGCGGCACCGTCAACGACGTCGTGCTCGCCGTGGTCGCGGGCGCGCTGCGCGACTTCCTGATCTCGCGCGGGCGGCGCACCGAGGGCGTCGAGATGCGCGCGCTCGTGCCGGTCTCGGTCCGCACCGAGGACGAACACGGCACGGCCGGCAACCGCATCGTCGTGATGCGCGGGCCGCTCCCGATCTACATCTCCGACCCGCTCAACCGCCTGCGCTTCGTCTCGCAGGCGATGGACGGGCTGAAGGAGTCCAAGCAGGCGCTCGGCGCGGAGGTGATCTCCGGCGCCCAGAACTTCGCGCCGCCGACGATCCTCGCGCAGGCCTCGCGGCTGAACTTCTCGACGCGCCTGTTCAACCTGATCGTCACGAACGTGCCCGGCCCGCAGTTCCCGCTCTACGTGCTCGGGCGCGAGATGGTGACCGCGATCCCGGTCGCGTTCCTGCCCGAAAACCATGCGCTCGCGATCGCGATCATGTCCTACAACGGCCAGATGAACTTCGGCCTGCTGGGCGACTTCGACGCCCTGCCCGACATCGACGCGATCGGCGAGAGCATCCGCTCGGAACTCGTCGTCGCTCGTCGCGATGGCGCGCGAGACGGCCGCCGCCCCGGCCTAGCCCCGGCGTGGAGGGCACGGCGCCGCGGCGGGCGCGGCCGCAGGACCTCGAGGCCGTCACGGAGACGCTCTGGCTCGCCTTCGCCGAGGACCCCCTGTGGAGGTGGGCGTTCCCCGATCACGCGCGGCAGCGGGCGCTGTGGCGGCTGTACGTCTCCTCGGCGCTGAAGCACGAATGGGTGTGGACGATCGGCGACTTCGCCGCCGCGACCGTCTGGATCCCGCCCGGCCACCCCGAGCTGACCCCGGAGGAGGAGGCGACGGTGCCCGCGATGATGCGCGAGGCGGTGGGAGAGCGCGCCGGCGAGGTGCTGGGGCTCTTCGACGCCTTCGAGGCGTCGCACCCCCACGATCCGCCGCACTACTACCTGACGCTGATCGGCACCCATCCCGAGCAGCGCGGCCAGGGTCTCGGGATGCGGCTCCTGGCATCGAACCTCGAGCTGATCGACGCGGAGGGGGCCGCGGCCTACCTCGAGTCGAGCAACACGCGCAACGAGCCGCGCTACGAATCGGTCGGCTTCGCCCGCCGCGGGCGCTTCACGACGCCTGACGGCGCCCGTGAGGTCGTGACGATGTGGCGCGAGCCTGGAGGCGGCGGGCGGGCGGCCTAGTAGCCGAGCGCGAACTTCGCGTCTTCGCTCATCATCTCCGGCGACCAGGCCGGCGTGAAGACCATCTCGCGATTCCACCGTCTTGACGCCGTCGAGTTCGCCGACGAACTCTTCGATCTGTTCGTTGACCTGCGGGCCGATCGGGCAGCCGGGGGTGGTGAGCGTGAACGTCACCTTCACGTTGCCCTGGCCGACCTCGACCCCGTAGATCAGGCCCAGCTCGACGAAGTCGAGCCCCAGCTCGGGGTCGATCACGTTCGTAGGGCGTCCATCACGTCCTCCTCGGTGGGCATCGCTTCGAGCTCGGTCATGAGAACAGTCTAACCTGCGCCGTCGCCGCGGAGCTCACAGCGGGGCGCCAGCCCGCCAGGACGGCGAAGTGGAGCTGCTTGAAGAAGCAGTCGCAGTCCTCCAGACCCGCCTCGGCCATCCAGCCGAGCTGGGTCGCGACGTCGATGGACCGGTCCATCTTCATCCGCTCCTCGGCGCCCGGCGATCTCGTCCTCGCTCGCGCCCGCGGCCGCGCACGCCTGACGCCAGAAACGCCGGTAGGTGCCGCTCCAGCCACGGCGTCCGCCCCGGCGACGTGCTCCGCGTTCACGTACGCGCCCCCGGGCCGCAGCACCGCCGCGATCCGCCGCAGCAGCGCGCGGTTGTCCTCGTGCTCGAGGTGGTGGATCGCGAGCGCGGAGACCACCGCGTCGAACGGCCCCGCCGGGAGCTCCTCCCGCAGATCCGCGACCACGAACGTCGCGCGGGCGCCCGCCAGCTGCTCGCGCGCGCGTCGATCATCTCCGGCGCCCCGTCGACGAGCACGACCTCGGCGCCGGGGTGGCGCGCGAGCACCGCGCGGCTCATCAGCCCCGTGCCCGCCCCCAGGTCCAGCACCCTCTCCACGGCGCCGCCGCGCAGCCCCACAAGCTCGACCGCCGTGCCGTAGAACGCGTCGAAGCACGGCACGATCCGCCGTCGCTGCTCGTGGTACTCAGTGGGCGTGCTCGGCGAACACGCTGACGGAGTCGCTCACCCGCCGAACCCTAGTCGGCGGGGGCGAACGCCGCCCCCGCCCTCGTTCGGCTCCTCGGCTCGACCGCGCGCGATCGGCAACAGGGGCGTCGCGGAGCAAGTCAGGCAAGGACGCAGGGAGCGAAGTGTGCTCCGCACACGAGCGACCGCGAAGTGCCCCGAACGGGGTAAGGACGCAGCCTGGCGCCGCTCATCGGCGTCCGCAGCGCGTCGTAGGCCAAGCCTGCCAAGGACGCAGGCTGCGCCGCGTGCTCGGCACGCAAGCAGCCGAGGACGCCGGCAGGCGCCGGCATCGACGCGCTAGTTGTCGCGAGCCGAGGCGGTCCCACATGTACAGCTGAATGCACTCGTTGGCGAGTTCGACCGCCCGCTCGTGCGACAGCCGGGGCAGCACCGTGTCGAGCGCCTGCTCCTCGGCGACGCCGGCCTGGAACGCCTCCTCGCCGCGGAACCCGGCGGCGATCTTCAGCGCCTCGCGGCGGTTCTCGCCGAGGCTCGGGAACACGCCCACGAGGAACTCCGTGTTCGGGATCGGCTGGCCGACCTCGAGCGAGGCGTGCCAGGCCGCGAGCAGGTGCAGATCGTCCTCGTCCAGGTCGGCGATCGCCTTCGCGTAGTGCTCCGACAGTTCCTGGTCGGGGATGTCGTCGACCCAGGCCCGCACGACCTCGCCGACGAGCTGCCGGCGCGCCTCGCGGCCGAGCGAGTCGGCGATCACGCGGATCGCGTCCTGGGGCTGTATGAAGCAGAGCGGCATCTCGCCTCCGGGGGGACGGTGGAACTCTCTGCAAGGACTGTAGGTGCCCGTGTGGACGGCAAATCGCGCACTCCGGGCGCCCGTCCTGGCCGTCGCAAGGGCCCGCGAGCAGGCGCGCCACGGTCGAGCACGCCGCCTGATCAGAGGGCCAGCGCGGCCGCCGGCGCCTCCGCGTCCGGCCGGCTCGCCGGCCGGAACCCGAGCGTCGCCCGCTCCGCCTCCGGTGGGCGCGACCAGTTGAACAGCGCGAGGTCGAGCGCTTCCAGCGGGACGCCCGCGGCCTCCGCGAGCGTCTTGGCGCGGCGGTCGAGCAGCAGCGGGTCGCCGATGCCGAAGACGCGCTTGGCGGCGAGCGCCGTCTCGTCCTCTCCACCGCCCGCCCCGCGAGCGGTCCCTAGGTGCAGCGACTCGGCGCGCAGCTCGTAGACGCCGAGGCGGCCGAGCGACACGAGCAGCTCGTAGCGCGCGGCTCGGCTGCAGGCCGGGGAGCGCGAGCCGTTCGAACACGCGTGCGAAGCGCCGCTCGGGGCTCCACCCGCCGTCGCCGGTGAAGGCGGCGGTCTGGCCGCCGGACCGCTCGGCCCATTGCGCGTAGGCGGCGAGCGTCCGCGTTCCGCTGCCGGGCTGGTGCGAGCTGCGCGGCCCGCGCGGAGCGTCGTCCAGCAGGCCCGCGAGCTCGGGGGTGAGCGCGCCGGGTGCGGGCGCCGCGGCGAGGACCGCTTCGACGCCTGCGAACGGGTCCTCGTCCTCCGCCGGCGAGACGTAGGCGAGCACGAACGCGATCCAGCTCGCGCGGGCGAGGTCGCCGCCGGCGGCCGCGTCCAGCGCCTGCTCGTAGACGCCCGGCGGCACGACCGCGAGCGAGGCCAGGCGCGCGCTCGAGAAGGAGAGCTCGTCCGCCAGCCGCTGCGCGTCGGCCGAGGCGCGCAGGCCGGGCACGAGCGGCGAGGAGTACCCGTCCTCGACCGCGCGGCCCTCCCGGCGTACGGTCAGACCCTCCGACCGCGAGCCCCGAGAAGGGCGCTGCGCGCCGCGCGCACGGCCCGTGCCTGCCGAGGACCGCCGTGGCGAGCCGGTCGAGGGCTCGTTCCCGGGCAGCGTCTTGCTGCAGATCGGGCAGCGCTCGATGAAGCGGTTGTGACGGCAGAAGGTCGGCATCGCGGAACTCACTCAGCCGCTGCGGGGCGCAGAGGCGGGTGGGCGGGACCTCAGAGTAGCTATCCGGCGGGGACGCCCGGGCCGACGTGCTGGGGCGGACCCTCCGGCCCCTCGTCGGCGTCGGCGTGGCCGGCCAGGCCCTGGTCGCGGTCCCGGCTGGGCTCGGCGTCGACGCCGGCCAGATAGCGGTCCACCATGCGGGCGCACTGGCGCCCCTCGTTGATCGCCCAGACGATCAGCGACTGCCCGCGGCGCGCGTCGCCGGCGGCGAAGACGCCGTCGACGGAGGTGGTGTAGGGACTGACGGCCTTGACGTTGCCGCGCCGGTCGCGCTCCACGCCGAGCTGGTCCAGCAGCCCCTGCTCGGGGTGCAGGAAGCCCATCGCCAGCAGAACGAGCTGTGCGGGCAGGCGGCGCTCGGTCCCGGCGACCGCGGCGAACGGCGGCTCGGCGGCGGCCTGCGCGACCGTGAGGCCCTCGACGCGGCCCTCGCCGTCGAACGCGGTGGTCGCGATCGAGTAGTCCTGCTCGCCCAGGTTCAGCTCGCGGGCCTCCTCCATCGCGTAGCTCAGCCGGTACTTCAGCGGCCACTCCGGCCATGGCGTGCGGTCGTCGGGCCGTTGGGCGGGCGGCTCGGAGAGAAGCTCGAGCTGCACGATCGAGCGCGCGCCCTCGCGCAGCGCGTTGCCGACGCAGTCCGCGCCGGTGTCGCCGCCCCCGATCACCACGACGTCCTTGCCCTGCGCGGTGATCGGCTCGCTCGGGCGGCGCCGGAGCCGGCACCGCCGGCACCGGGCCCTGCTCGCGCGCGACCCAGCGATTGCGCCCGTAGAGGTAGTCCATCGCGAAATGCACGCCGTCGAGCTCGCGGCCGGGCACCTCGAGGTCGCGCGGCACGCGCGAGCCGGTCGCGAGCACGACCGCGTCGTGGGCGGCGAGCAGCTCCTCGGCGGAGATGTCGGCGCCGACGTCCACCCCGCAGCGCAGCTCGACGCCCTCGGCGCGAAGCTGCTCCACGCGCCGCTCGACGACCGTCTTCTCGATCTTGAAGTCCGGCACCCCGAAGCGCACGAGGCCTCCGATCGCCTCGTCGCGCTCGAACAGCGTGACGGCGTGGCCGGCGCGCCGCAGCTGCTGGGCGGCGGCCATCCCGGCCGGGCCCGAGCCGACCACGGCGACCGAGCGGCCGCTCTCCCGCCGTGGCGGCTGGGGCTTGACCCAGCCCTCCTCCCAGGCCCGGTTGATGATCGCGTTCTCGATCTGTTTGATCGTGACGGCGTCGCCCTCCCTGATCTCGAGCACGCAGGCGGCCTCGCACGGGGCGGGGCACAGCCGCCCGGTGAACTCCGGGAAGTTGTTCGTGGCGTGCAGCTGCCGGATCGCGTCCGGCGAACCGGTCGCGGTAGACGAGGTCGTTCCAGTCGGGGATCAGGTTGCCGAGCGGACAGCCGTTGTGGCAGAAGGGCACGCCGCAGTCCATGCAGCGCGCGCCCTGCTCGCGAAGCTCGGGCACGGGCCGCTGGAGCAGGAACTCGTTGTAGTCGTGGGCGCGTTCGGCGCTGTCGCGGTAGGGCACCGCGTGCCGCTCGATCTTCAGGAACCCGCCGAGCTGGCCCATCAGGCTCCCGTCCTCGCTGGCCGGTTCGGGGATGCGAGCGGAGCGAGTGTCTCCCGGTCCGGCCGCGTCCAGCGAGCGTTCGCTCTCGCCTGTCACCGCGGGCTCGCCGCCGGTGTCGACGGCGAGGGCCTCTTCCTCGGCCCGTTCGCGCAGCACGCGCTTGTAGTCGTGGGGCATCACCTTGACGAACGCGTTCGCCGCGAGCAGCTCCTCCCAGCGCGCGAGCACGTCGGCCGCGACCGGGCTCGCCGTGCGCTCCGCGTGCTCGACGATCAGCGCACGCAGCTCGATCGCGTCGGCCTCGGCGAGCTCTTCGAAGCCGACCATGCCCATGTTGCACCGCGCCGGGAACTCTCCGAGCTCGTCCAGCACGTAGGCGACGCCGCCGCTCATGCCGGCGGCGAAGTTGCGCCCGGTCGCCCCGAGCACCACCACGCGCCCGCCCGTCATGTACTCGCAGCCGTGGTCGCCGACGCCCTCGACGACGGCCGAGGCGCCGGAGTTGCGCACGGCGAAGCGCTCGCCCGCGAGGCCGCGGAAGAACGCGCGCCCGCCCGTCGCGCCGTAGAGCACGGTGTTGCCGACGACGACGTTCTCCTCGGCGCGGAAGTGCTCGCCCATGCCGTCGCGCGGGCGGATCGCGAAGACGCCGCCGGAGAGGCCCTTGCCCGCGTAGTCCTGCGCGTCGCCGCGCAGCGTGAAGGTGACGCCGGGCGCCAGCCAGCCGCCGAAGCTCTGGCCGGCCGAGCCCTCGAGCTCGACCTCGATCGTGCCCTCGGGAAGCCCCTCGGCGCCGTGGCGCGAGGCGACGTGGCTCGAGAGGATGCCGCCGACGCAGCGGTTGCGGTTGCGGACCGGGCAGCCGCACGCTGACGCGCTCGCCGCGCTCGAGCGCCGGCTCGGCGGCCCGCACGAGCTCCCAGTCGAGTGCGTCGTCGAGCACCGGCGGGCGGCGGTTCGACGCGATGGCGCGGAGCGTCGCCGTCGTCCAGCTCGATGTGCGTCAGCAGGTGCGTCAGGTCGACGCCGCGAGCCTTCCAGTGCTCGATCGCCGGGCCGACGCCGAGCAGGTCGACGCGGCCGATCGCCTCGTCGAGCGTGCGCAGGCCGAGCGAGGCGAGGATCTCGCGCACTTCCTCCGCCACGAAGAAGAAGAAGTTGACGACGTGCTCGGGGGTGCCCTTGAAGCGCTTGCGCAGCTCGGGGTCCTGCGTGGCGATGCCGACCGGGCAGGTGTTGAGGTGGCAGGCGCGCATCATGATGCAGCCGGTCGCGATCAGCGGCGCGGTCGAGAAGCCCATCTCGTCGGCGCCGAGCATCGCGGCCACGACGACGTCGCGGCCGGTCTTGAGCTGGCCGTCGGTCTGCACGACGATGCGCGAGCGCAGGTCGTTGAGCAGCAGCGTCTGCTGGGTCTCGGCCAGGCCGATCTCCCAGGGCACGCCGGCGGACTGGATCGAGGACAGCGGCGAGGCGCCCGTGCCGCCGTCGTGGCCCGCGATCAGGACGCGGTCGGCGTTGGCCTTCGAGACCCCCGCCGCGACGGTGCCCACGCCGACCTCGGCGACGAGCTTCACCGACACCTGCGCGCTCGGGTTGCCGCAGCGCAGGTCGTAGATCAGCTGCTTGAGGTCCTCGATCGAGTAGATGTCGTGGTGCGGCGGCGGCGAGATCAGCCCCACGCCCGGCGTGGTGTGGCGGATCGAGCCGATGTACTCGTCGACCTTGTGGCCCGGGAGCTGACCCCCCTCGCCGGGCTTCGCGCCCTGCGCCATCTTGATCTGCAGCTCGTCGGCGTTGACGAGGTAGTGGATCGTCACGCCGAAGCGACCCGAGGCGACCTGCTTGATCGCCGAGCGGCGGCGGTCGCCGTTGGGGTCGGGGGTGAAGCGGACGGGGTCCTCCCCGCCCTCGCCCGTGTTCGAGCGCCCGCCGAGCCGGTTCATCGCGATCGCGAGCGTCTCGTGCGCCTCGCGCGAGATCGAGCCGAGGCTCATCGCGCCGGTGCAGAAGCGGCGCACGATCTCCTTCGCCGGCTCGACCTCCTCGAGCGGGATCGGCTCGCCGCGCGCGCCCGGGCCGGCGCCGACCTCGAGCAGCCCGCGCAGCGTCGCCTTGCGCGCCGCGTCCTCGTTGACCGCGCGCGCGTACTCGCGGTACTTCTCCATCGCCGGGCTCTCGCGCACCGCGCCGAGCGCCCGCGCGTCGCCCGCCGAGGGCCGCCTGCACGTCGCCGTTGGCCGAGCGCACGGCGTGCTGGACGAGCGCGATCGTCTCCGGGTTCCACATGTGGTGCTCGCCGTCGCGCCGCCAGGCGTAGACGCCGCCGACCGGCAGCGAGCTCGTCCGGGCGTGACCGGATAGGCGCGGGCGTGGCGCTCGAGGGCCTCTTCGGCCAGCACCTGCAGGCCGATGCCGCCGATCCGCGACGCGGTGCCCGTGAAGTAGGTGTCGATCAGCTCGCGCTCGAGGCCGACCGCCTCGAAGATCTGGGCGCTCCGGTAGGACTGGATCGTCGAGATGCCCATCTTCGAGATCGTCTTGAGCAGCCCTTTGCCGATCGCTTTGACGAGGTTCTGGGCCGCCTCCTCGGCGCCGACCTCGACGGGCTCGCCGTCCTTGCCGGGGCGCACGATGCGTTTTTCGATCACCAGCTCGTCGAGCGTCTCGAGCAGCAGGTAGGGGTTGATCGCGCTGGCGCCGTAGCCGATCAGCGTCGCGAAGTGGTGGACCTCGCGGGGCTCGCCGGACTCGACGATGATGCCGGCGCGCAGCCGGGTCCCCTCGAGCACGAGGTGGTGGTGGACGGCCGCGACGGCGAGCAGCGACGGGATCGGCACGCGGCGCGGGTCCGAGCAGGCGGTCGTTGAGGATCAGGATGTTGGCGCCTTCGGCGATCGCCTCGGTCGCCGTGCGGCACAGGCGCTCGAGCGCCTCGACCATCCCGGCGGGGCCCTTCTGGACGAGCCAGGTGGCGTCGATCGTGCGGGCTTTGTAGACCTCGTGGTCGACCTCGCGCAGCGTCTCCAGCTCGCGGTTGAGCAGGATCGGCTGGTCGAGCAGCAGCTTGTGCGCGTGCTCGGGCGTCTCGTCGAAGAGGTTGCGCTCGTTGCCCAGCGAGGTCGCCAGGCTCATCACGATCTCCTCGCGGATCGGGTCGATCGGCGGGTTGGTGACCTGGGCGAAGAGCTGCTTGAAGTAGGAGAACAGGGGCGGCGCCTGGTCGGAGAGCACCGCCAGCGAGAGGTCGTTGCCCATCGAGCCGACCGGCTCCTGGGCGTCGATCGCCATCGGCGAGAGCAGCACGCGCAGGTCCTCCTGGGTGTAGCCGAACGCCCGCTGGCGCAGCCGCAGCGGCTGGTCGGAGAGCGTCACTTCGCGAGGACGGGCGGGAGCTGCTTGAAGGGGATCGCGTTGCGCTCGTACCACTCGCCGTAGGGCTGCGCGGTGGCGACCTCGCGCTTGACCTCCTCGTCCTCGACGATGCGGCCCCGCTCGAGGTCCACGAGGAACAGCTTGCCGGGCTGCAGGCGCCCGAGACGGCGCACGTTCTCCGGCGCGATGTCGAGCAGCCCGGACTCCGAGCCGAGCACCACGTAGCCGTCGTTGGTCTCGACCCAGCGGCCGGGGCGCAGGCCGTTGCGGTCGAGCGTCGCGCCCGACGACGCGGCCGTCGGTGAACGCCACCGAGGCGGGGCCGTCCCAGGGCTCCATCAGGCACGAGTGGAAGGCGTAGAAGCCCTTCAGGTAGTCGGGCAGGTCGTCGCGGTTCCGGTAGGCCTCGGGGATCATCATCATCGCCGCGTGGGGCAGCGAGCGCCCGGCCAGCATCAGCAGCTCGAGCACGTTGTCGAAGGTCGCCGAGTCGGAGTTGCCGGCGCTGACGACGGGCAGGATCTTCGCCAGGTCCTCGCCGAACAGCTCGCTGCTGCAGCTCGCTCTCGCGGGCGCGCATCCAGTTGACGTTGCCCATCACCGTGTTGATCTCGCCGTTGTGGCAGATCACCCGGTAGGGGTGGGCGAGCTCCCAGCTCGGGAAGGTGTTGGTCGAGAAGCGCGAGTGGACGAGCGCCATCGCGCTCTTGCAGCGCTCGTCGCGCAGGTCGCTGTAGAACGCCGCCAGCTGGAAGCTGATCAGCATCCCCTTGTAGTTGATCGTCCGCGAGGAGCTCGAGGCGATGTAGAGGCCCGATCCGGGCGTCGCGAGCTCGCAGACGCGGCGGATCACGTACAGCTTGCGCTCGAAGGCGTCCTGATCTCCGCCGAGCGACTCGGCGGCGCCGACGAACAGCTGGCGGATCGCCGGCCGGCAGGCGCCCGCGACGCCGGCCGGTGTGCTCCGGGCTCGACCGGCACGTCGCGCCAGCCCAGCAGCCGCTGGCCCTCGTCTTCGACGGTGCGCTCGAGCAGCGACTCCAGCTCGGCGCGCTCGGGCCGCTCGTCGGTCGGCAGGAAGCACATCAGCACGCCGTAGGAGCCCGGCGGCGGCAGCTCGAAGCCGCAGGTCGCCCGCATCAGCTCGTCGGGCATCTGCATCAGGATCCCGGCGCCGTCGCCCGTCTTCGGGTCCGCGCCCGAGGCGCCGCGGTGCTCGAGGTTCTCCAGCGCCGTGATCGCCCGCGTGACGACCTCGTGGGTCGGCTCGTTGTCGAGCCGCGCGACCATGCCGACGCCGCACGCGTCGTGCTCGAAGCGGGGGTCGTAGAGGCCGACGGCCCCGGGGGGGTTTGTGCTGTGCCTGGACATGGGAGTGCTCGTAGGGACGGTGCTTCCCGCGCGTCACCCCGTCGAGAGGCGCGTGCGGGCAGGCGGGCACCTGAGGCGGAGCAGAAAGGGTATCAGCGCAGACCGGCCCGAAATAGGCGCCGTGGCCCGAATTTTTCGCCGTCCGCGTCCGGCTCGGCGGCACGCTCAGTCGGCCGTCCCGGCGGGCTCCTCGCGCATCGTCTCCTCCTCGCCCCACGAGCACATGCCCGCCGCGCCCGGGACAGGTGAGGCAGAGGCCGCGGTGTGGCTCGCGGCTGACCGCGAACGGCTCGCCCGCAGCGCCGCCAGCCGCGCGCGCCAGCTGCTCCTCGAGCGCCGCCCGCTCGGCGAGGGTGTAGCGCGCCACCGCCGGCTCGGCCGGCCGTTCCAGGAACCAGTGCACGACGTCGACGACGAGCGCCCCCTCGCGCAGCACCGCGAGCGCGTAGAGCAGGCGCTGGACGCCGTAGTCGCGCGCCACGAGCTGTCTCCGGCGTCGGACCCGGGCGCGAGCCTGTCGCTCTTGTAGTCGACGAGCAGCGTGGTGCCGTCCGGCTCCTCGCAGAGCAGGTCGAAGACGCCGGTCACGAGCGGCGCGCCCGCGCCGAGGCCGAACGCGAAGGGGTGCTCGCGCCGCAGCCGCGCGGCTCGCCGCCGATCCGCGCCGCCAGCGGCGTCCGGAGCGCCCCGCCACGAGTGCCGCCAGCTCCGCGCGCTCGGCCGCGCCCGTCTCCATCCCCAGTTCGCGCGCGGCGGCGGCGACCGTCACCTCGGCTCGCGTCCGGCCACGCCCCGGGCGAGCCGCCGAAGTCGTGCGTCTCCAGGAGCCGGTGGACGAGCGTTCCCCGCGCGCGCGCGCCTCGAGCCCCCGCCCCCGCCCGAGGCCCGTTGCGCGGCCTGCTCCGGGCATCCGCAGCACCCGTTCGAGGTAGTAGCGGTAGCCGCAGCGCTCGAGCAGCGTCAGCGACGTGTAGCTGAGCGTCGGCGGGCAGGGCCGGCGTCCGCCGCGACCGGCTGGGCGGAGCGTGGGGCCGGCGGGCGCGGCGCTCCGGCTCTCGATCGCCTGCGCGGCTCCGCTCTCGCCGGGCGGCGCGGGCACAGGCGCCTCCGGGGCGCTCGCGAAGGACGCTCCCGTAGCCGGCCGGGTCGCTGAGCGTGATCCTGACCGGGGGCCCGCCGCCCCCGCCTGCCGCGACCGTGCTCACGCCCGCCGCCCGCCCGCGGCCGCAGCTCGGCGAGCCCGGGGCAGAGCGCGGGCCCGAGCCAGCTGATCGGCGCCGCCGTGTCGCTCTCCTTCGGCCACGAGCCGAAGTCGACGGCGCCGCTCAGCAGCAGGCGCTCGCGGGCCCGCGTCATCGCGACGTAGAAGACGCGGCTCTCCTCCTGGCGCTCGCGCGCCTGGCGCTCGGCCCGCAGCTCCTCGAACTCGAGCGTCTTGGTCCCCTCGCCCTCGCCGGGACGCCACAGCCGCAGGCCGACGCGCTCGCCGTCCACGAACAGGCGGTCGTCCGGGCTCGGCCGTTTGCGCCCGAGGTCGGCGACGCACACGACCGGGAACTCGAGGCCCTTGGCGGCGTGGATCGTCATCAGGCGGACGGTGTCCGGCTCCACGTCCTCGACCGGGGCGTCGGGCTCGGTCCCGCCGGCGCGTTTGAGCTCCTCGACGTGGTCCACGAAGGCGCGCAGGTCGCGCCCCTCGGAGGTCTTCGAAGGCGTGCGCGAGGCGCAGCAGCTTGTGGACGTTCGCGAGCCTGCGCTCGGGCCAGTCGAGCGTGACGACGTGGCGCAGGTAGCCCGACCGCGCCAGGTCGCGCGCTCGAGCAGCTCGGAGATCCCCCGGCCCGCCGGCCGCCGCCCGCTCGGCCTCGAACCAGGCGCAGAACCGCGCGAGCAGCCGCCTGGTCGTCCTCGCCGAGCTCCTCCGAGCCCTCGCTCGGCCGAGCGCCAGCGCCGTCTCCCACACGCCCTGCGGCCTCGCGCGCCGAGGCGATCGCCAGCAGCGCGAGCCCGTCGCGGGAGAGCCCGCCGAGCGGGCGAGGCGAGCACCCCGTAGAGCGCCTCCTCGTCGCGCGGGTTGGCGAGCGCCCGCAGGTAGCTGTGCAGGTCGGTGATCTGCTGGCGCTCCCAGAACGTGCCCGACGGTCGCCAGCGTGCGCAGCCCCTGGAGCTGCAGGGCCCGCTCGAAGGTCTCGATGTCGCCGCTGGCCCGCAGCAGCACGGCGACGTCGCCGGCGCGCGCCTCGCCCGCGTCGATCAGCTCCCGCACGCGCTGGGCGAGCAGCCGCGCCTCGGCCGCGCGGGCGAAGGTGCGGGTGTGCGGCAGGCCCGGCGGCGATCGCCGGCGGCGCCCGGGTGCTCCTTCCACGCGTCGCTCGCGTCGGTCAGCAGCACCTCGACGGCGGGGCCCGGCGCGCGCTGCCGGCTCCTCCGCGCGGCCGGCCTGAAGCGGGCGCGAAGTCCTCGAAGCGCTGCGCGAAGACGGCGTTGACCGCCTCCAGCACCTCGCCCCGGCTGCGGAAGTTGCTTCTCAGCGCGAGCGCGCCGCCCGCCGCCGCCAGCTCGGCGCGGCGCGCCCGGAAGAGGCTGACGTCCGCGTGGCGGAAGCCGTAGATCGACTGCAGCTCGTCGCCGACCGTGAACAGGTTCCCGCGTTCGAGCGCGCGCAGGATCGCGAGCTGGCGCGGGTTGGTGTCCTGGAACTCGTCCACCATCAGCAGCTCGAAGCGCTCGGCCCACGACGCGCGCAGCGACGCGTTCGCGCGCGAGCAGCTCCCCCGCGATCAGCTCGAGATCGTCGAAGTCGACCGCCAGGCGCTCAGCCTTCAGAGCCTCGTAGCGCCCGCCGAAAGCCTCCAGCAGGCGGTCGAAGAGCGCGACCGCGGCGAGCGCGTCGGCCTCGTCGCGGCCCCCGTCGCCGGGCGACGCCGGCGACGGCAGCCGCGGGCGGCGCTGCCCGCGGCTGCGCAGCTCGGCGAAGAGATGCTCGACGATCGTGCGGGCTTTGTCGATGCCGTACGCCGCCAGCAGGTCGACGGCGTCCTCGCCGCCCGCGATGAACCCGGCGAGGGCGTCTTCGTAGGCGCGGCGGCGCAGCCAGGCGGCGCGCGGCGCGTCGAGGATGGCGAAATCGGGGTCGAGTCCTGCGGGAAGCGGATGGGCGCGCAGCACGCGCGCGCAGAAGCCGTGGAAGGTGCCGATGAAGGCAGCCTCCGTGTCCCTCGCCTCCTCGCGCCGGCCGAGCTCGAGCAGGCGCTCGCGCACGCGCGCAGCGAAGCTCGCCGGCCGCTCGCTCGGTGAAGGTGATCGCGAGCACGGACGCCGGGCGCCAGGCCGTCCTCGCAGACCGCCTGGACGAAGCGCTCCACCAGGACCGACGTCTTCCCGCTCCCCGCCGCGGCCGAGAGCAGGATCGGCCTGTTGCGCTCGCGGACGGCCTCGAGCTGCTCGGCCGTCAGCTGCGGGCGCTCCACCACCGGCCGCGGGCCGCTCGCCGAGGAGCCCGTCGATGTCGATGCTGAGCTGCTCCACCGAAACAAGAGGAATCGGCGTCGCTCCATGCCGCCCTCAGCGCTCGCAGCGGCAGATCGTCGGGTGCCGGCAGCCGCTCCCGCCCCAGCCGCAGCTCTCGGGCCGCGCCTGCAGCGCGCCGCGGCCCGCCTCCCCCGCCGCGGCCCGGGCGGCGTCGAGCACGTCTCCGAGCAGCTCCGCGAGCGCCTCCGGGTCCAGGCGGTCGGTCCGCACGCAGTTCCCGGCCGCGTCGTGATCCTCCAGGAGCACGCCGCGCGCCCGCAGGTCCTTGCCCGAGAGCGGCTGGTACAGGCCGCCGACGACCCGCAGCCCCAGCAGCTGTTCGGCCGCCTGCATGTAGAGAGCGATCTGCAGGCTGCGCTCGGCGATCCACTTCTCGCCCGCTGTCGCGTTTTTCGCCTTGTAGTCGACGACGACGGCCTCGCCCCCGGCGCCGACGTCGATGCGGTCGATCCGCCCGCGCATCCGCACGCCGCCGCCGAGCTCGAACGCCGGCAGCTCGCTGGGCTCGCCGTGATCGTCGGCGTCCGGATCGTCGAAGCCGAAGCCGAGCTCCAGCTCGCGGGGCTCGAGCGAGCCCTCGAGGCCGGCCGCGTGCTCGAGGTAGCGCTCGAGGTCGGCCCGCAGGCTGCGTACGATCGCGGCGGCCCGCTCGGGGCTGACCGAGACGCGCAGCTCCGGATCCTGGAGCGCCGCGTCCAGCGCGCCGCGCATCAGCCGCGTGCGCGCGGCCGAGCGTGGCCGGGCGTCACCCGCGCGCTGCCGGTCTCGCGGCGCAGCCCCTCGAGCGTCTCCTTCAGCACCAGGTGGGCGAGCCCGCCGCGGACGAGCGGCTCCGGCTCGGCCTCGAAGCGCTCCGGCGCGAGCAGCCGCTCCACGAACCACGAGACGGGGCAGCCGATCCACTTCTCGATCGACGTCCCCGACCAGGGGCGATCGCGCAGGCGCGAGAGCACGCGCTCGTCGCGCAGCGGCTGATCCGAGGGCGACGCGGCGCCGCCCTGCCCGGCCGCGGGCGGCGGCGACGCCGTCGAGCGCCCCGAGCGCGCGCCGCGCCCGCTGCTCGGAGAGGCGCGCGTCGAAGAGGTCGCACACGTCGTCGACGAACAGCGAGCGCGACAGCGGCGCGGCGTCGTCGTCGCTCTCGTGCCAGCTCAGCGCGAGCAGCTCCTCGGGCCGCGAGACGATCGCGTAGAAGAGGTAGCGCTCGGCCGCCAGCACGTCCTCGGGGTCGCCGAGGACGAGCCCCGAGGCCTGGGCCACACGCGCGCGCTCGCGCTCGCCGAGCAGCGGCTGCGGGCGCGCCCGCAGCGGGAACTCGCCCTCCTGCAGTCCCGTGAGGAAGAGCGCCCGCACGCGCCTTGCGCGCAGCTGCAGGGGGTCGAGCACCGACGACCCGTCCCGGACCGGGCAGCTCGCCGCTGTTCACCTCGATCTCCGACGAGGACGCCGGCGAGCTCGGCGGCGCTCGCGGGCGCCGCCTCGCGGGCGAAGCGCGCCAGCTCGCGCAGTTCCGCCAGCGCCGCGCGCCCGCCCGCGAGCGCCCGCGCCTCGTCCATCTCGCGCGCGTCCAGCAGCGGCGCGCGACCGCGGCGCGGCGCGGCGAACAGGCGCAGGAGCTCGCGCCCGGCGCGCTCGGCGAGCGCCGCCGGCCCGCGCGCCTGGGCGGCAGCGAGCCCGTCGATCTCGGACAGCTCGAACCAGCGCTGCTCGAAGCGCTCGCGCGCCTGCCCCGCATCGCGCATCCCGCCCCGCCGCGCCTCCAGCTCGAGCGCGTCGGCGAGCCCGCGGCGCTCGAGCATGCCTGGGGCGCGCAGCCAGGCGAGCAGGTCGGTGGGCGTCCCGGGCGCCTTGCCGCCGGGGCCGGGGACGCAGCGCAGCAGCCCGACGAGCGCGCGCCCGATCGCGGTGTCCGCGAACGGCCGCTTGACCGGCATCGCGAACGGGATCCCCGCAGCCCCGAAGACCTCCGCGACGAGGGCCGCCGCGCGCGCCGGGTGGCGCACCACGACCGCGATCTCCTCCGCCGGCACCCCGTCCGCCAGCAGCCCCGCGACGCGGCCTGCGACCAGCTCGAGCTCCGCGCGCTGGCCTCCCCCCTGCAGCAGCTCGAGCGCCGCGCCGGGGTCGAGCCGCGTCGCCTGCGGCTCGAACAGCGAGCGCTCGAGGTGCGCGAGCGCGGCCCGCGAGGCGGGCGCGTAGTGCGCGTCCTGCGGCGGGAGGGGTTGCTCGCCGGCGAGCGGCGCCAGCGTCTGGTAGGTCGCCGGCGCGCCCGGCGAACGCCGTGCGGCCGGGCTCGTAGGGCAGCGACACGGTCACCTCCGCGTCGACGAGACGGCCGAGCGTCTCGATCGCGTCCAGCTGCAGCGGCGCGAGGTCGTCGAAGCCGTAGAACAGGACCGGCGTGCCGCCCCACAGCGCGGGCCGCTCGCGCAGCGCGTCCAGGGCGCGCAGGGCCCGCTGCTGCTCGTCGAGCCGCCCCAGCCGCCCGAGCTGGCGCTCGATAGGAGGCGTAGGCGCCCGCCAGGTCGAAGCCCAGCGCCGCGCCGCCGTCCCCGAGCCCGGCATCAAGCGCGGCGGCCAGGCGCCGCGGGGCGACGCGCTTGATCTGCAGCTCGGCGATCAGACTCCCCGAGCTCCCGGCGGAAGCCCGGGTGACGGTGCTCGGCGGCGGGCGAGAGCGCCCCGAGCAGCCGGTCGCGCGCCAGCTCACCGAGCAGGGGCTCCCGGATCCCCGCGCGCCGGACCAGCTCCTCGACGAGATCGGAGAACACCCCCACGCGCACGCCGACGGCGGCCTCCGCTCCCGCCAGCTCGCGCAGGTAGTACTCGGCGTCGGTGCGGGTCGGGACGACGAGCATCGGCTCGGCGCCGTGCGCGAGATGGCGGCGAACGGCGTCCATCACCACCTGTGCCTTGCCGGAGTTGGCGGGCCCCGTGACGAGCGTGATGCTCACTCGGCGGTGCGCTGCCGTGCGATCAACCATCAAGCCATCCTGGCGCACCGGCCCGACACGCACGCGAAAGCGCGCGGCGAGGCTCAGGCGGCGCTGACGGCGGCGGCGCCCTCGGCGGCGGCGGCGCCCGCCTCGGCCTCGGCCTCGGGGGGCTTGGCGCCCTCGCGGGCCCACGGCTCGTCGAACTCGACGCGCCATCTGCCCTCGTCGGTCTGCTGCAGCGCGAGCCGCGCCCGGAAGCTGCGGCCGCTGCGCCCTCGGAAGCCGGTCACCTGCTGGGCGGTGTAGCCGCGCCGGATCAGTTCCCGCGCGATCGCGACCGGGAGCTGCTTGCCGGCTTTCGCCTTCCAGATCACGAAGCCGCAGCCGGGGTCCTCGCGCGACCAGCACGAGTAGCCCTTGCGGTTCTCCACGATCTCGTGCCCGCAGACCGGGCAGGGCCCGAGCCGCGCGCGCGGGATCCGCACGTCTTTGAGCGTCTCGTCCAGCGTCTTCACGGTCTCGCCGGCGAAGCCCGCGATGTCGCTCATGAACTGCTTGCGCGAGTCCTCGCCGCGCTCGATCTTGCCGAGCCGCTGCTCCCAGCTGCCGGTCAGGCCGGGCGAGGTGAGCGCGTGCTCGCCCAGCAGCCGGATCACGTTCAGGCCCTTCTCCGTCGCGACGAGCGCGCGCCCGTCGCGCTCCACGTAGCCGACCGTGATCAGCCGCTCGATGATCGCCGCGCGCGTCGCCGGCGTGCCGATGCCGGAGTCCTTCATCGCCTCGCGCAGCTCGTCGTCGTCGACCAGCTTGCCCGCCGTCTCCATCGCACCGAGCAGCGACGCGTCGCTGTAGCGCCGGGGCGGTTTGGTTTCCTTGCGCGCGCTCTCGACGGCA
Source organism: uncultured Solirubrobacteraceae bacterium (assembly GCA_963779065.1). Lineage (GTDB taxonomy): Bacteria > Actinomycetota > Thermoleophilia > Solirubrobacterales > Solirubrobacteraceae > Palsa-744. Next base: position 3,025,092 of record CAVZWQ010000003.1, on the reverse strand, counting down.
CGCCGTCTGGACCTCCTCGTCGGCGACGAGCCGGGGCAGCTGCTGGTCGGCGCCCTCGTCCTCCTCCCCGCGCGCCTCCTCGCCGCGCGTGTCGGCGGCGACCTCGTCGTAGACGCCGCGCCAGCCCGGCACGATCAGCAGCTTGCCGCGGGTGCGGAACACGTGACCCTCGCCGTCCTCGCCGGCGACGGTGGTCTCGATCCGCGTGTTCTCGAAGACGGCCTCGGGGTGGAAGACCGCGAGGAAGCGGCGCACCGCCATGTCGTAGACGCGGCGGTCGTCGTCGTTCATCTTCTCGACCGGGTGCTCCGAGCGCGTCGGGATGATCGCGTGGTGGTCGGTGACCTTCGCGTCGTCGACGACCCGCGCCAGCGGCAGCACGTCCAGGCCGACCACGTACTCGGCGCCGCGCCGGTACTCCTGCGCGCCCGCCGACCAGCTCGGCGATCGGCTTGATCTCCTCGACCATGTCGGTCGGCAGGTAGCGGGAGTTGGTACGCGGGTAGGTGAGCGCCTTGTGCTCCTCGTAGAGGCGCTGGGCGGCGGCGAGGGTCCGTTTCGCAGAGAAGCCGTAGCGGTTGTTCGCCTCGCGCTGAAGCGTCGTCAGGTCGTAGAGCATCGGCGCTTTCTCGCGCTGCTCTTTCTTCTCCAGCTTGGTGATCGTCCCGGTGCGCCCGCGCACGGCGGCGACGATCGACTCGGCCTCCTCCTCGGTGCCGAGGCGCGGGCCCTTTGGTCGTGCCCCGGCTGCCGGGCGGCGCCTGGTAGTGGCCCACGTAGACGCGCTCGGCGCCCTCGCCGTCGAGCGGCGGCGCCTGGAAGGTCGCGTCGACCAGCCAGTAGGGCTCGGGCACGAAGGCTTTGATCTCCTCCTCGCGGCGGGCCACGATCGCGAGCGTCGGCGTCTGGACGCGCCCGAGCGAGACCGCCCCGTCGAAGGAGCTGCGCAGCCTGATCGTCGCGGCGCGGGTCGCGTTCATGCCCACGATCCAGTCGGCCTCGGAGCGCGAGCGCGCCGCTTCCTCGAGCGCGGCGAGCTCCTCGCCGGGGCGCAGCGAGGCCAGCGCGTTCTTCATCGCCGCGCTGGTCATCGAGTTCAGCCACAGGCGCCTGACCGGCTTCTTGGCTTTCGCCTTCTCGTAGAGGTAGGCGAAGATCAGCTCGCCCTCGCGGCCGGCGTCGCAGGCGTTGACCACCTCGCTCGATGTCCTCGCGGCCGAGCTGTTTCGTGACGACCGACATCTGCTTGCGCGAGCGCTCGTCGCGCACGACCAGCTTGAACTTGTCCGGCACGATCGGCAGGTCGGCCATGCGCCAGCTCTTGAACTTGGCGTCGTACGCCTCCGGCTCGGCGAGCTGGACCAGGTGCCCGACGGCCCAGGTGATGACGTGCTCCGGCCCCTCGAGGAACCCTTCGCTCTTCTTGAAGGGCCCCGGCAGCGCCCGCGCGAGATCCTGCCCCACGGAGGGCTTCTCGGCGACGAGGAGGGTCTTCGACATGGCGGTCAGCGTAGCGGCCGCCGGGGGCGGCGATGCGCCCGCCCCCGTGCGGCGGCGGCGCTCAGCCCGCCGTGCAGGGGCCGGTCGCGACCTCGGGGCCGTCGCCCGCGCCGACCCGCGAGAGCAGCGAGCCGACGGTTTCGTTGGCGACCCCGTAGCCGCCGTGGACACTCGCCCCGACCGTCGCCGCGAAGACGGTCGTCAGCACGCGGCCGGCCCCGTCCACGACCGGGCCCCCGGAGTTGCCGGGACGCACGAAGCCTCGCAGCGGCGTCAGCAGGCGGGTCACCGGGCCCCGGCCGTAGGCGTTCTGCGTGACCACGCGCTGCGTGCGCCCGATGCGCGCCGGCTCGCCGTCGAAGGGCCCGTTCTCGGGATAGCCGAGGATCGCGCCGCTCGCGCCGGACGGCACGCTCCCGGCCCGCGAGAGCGCGGGCAGCCCGAGCCCTCGCACGCGGAGGATCGCGATGTCGTCTTCGGGGTCGAAGAGCGACCGGTTCGGCGCCGAGCGCCGAACCGCGCCCTGCCGGCTCGACCGTCGTGTCGCTCTCGCCCGCGACGACATGCGCGTTGGTCACGACGAGGTCCGGCGCCGCCACCCATCCCGAGCCCTCGATCGCCAGGCCGCAGGCCGTCCCCAGCACGCGCACGACGCTGCGTCTCGCCGCCCGCACGCCGGGCAGCCGCACCGTGGCCGGCGAGGGCGCGGCGACGTCCGGGGAGGGGCCGGTGATCGCCGGCAGCGGGTCCAGCCGGGCGAGCGCGTCCAGGATCGGACCGGACGGCGGCAGCACCGCGTTCAGCTCGCGCAGGATCGCCGAGCGCTGGATGTCGGCGCGCAGTTCCCCGGCGCCGGGCGTCTGGGCCGCGACCGCGGCCGCGATCCACACGATCCCGAGCGCCAGGCCGGCGCCGAGCACGGCGCCGAGCGCGCCGTCGGCGAGCCCGAGCCCGGGCACGATCAGCGTTCGCCGCAGCCGGAAGGCGATCCCCTCGAGCCCGGTCGCGAGGATCGCTCCGCCCGAGCAGCGCGCCCACGAGCCCGAAGGCCGGCGCGTACGGGGAGGCCGACCCTTTCGGCAGCAGCAGCGGCCCGACGCGCGTGCCGATGAACGCGCCCGCGACGAACCCGGCGAACGAGAGAGCCCCGACGATGAACCCCTGGCGAAAGCCGAGAAAGGCGAGGACCGCTGCGAACGCGACAATTAGCCAGTCCAGCCCGGTCACCTCGCAATGTTCTACAGACTCCTTGTCCGATAGCCGCCAGGAGCGCCTGCGCCGCGCGCGGCCCGTGCTCGCCCTCGCCGCGGTCGCCTTCCTCACCGGCGCGATCGTCGGCGCCCACCGCGGCTCCTCCCCCTCGACGTCGCTCGCCGAGAGCTACGTGCGCGCGTGGACGCGCGGCGACTACGCCGGGATGTACGGCGAGATCACACCCGCGGCGCAGCGCGCAGACCTCCGCGGGCGCCTTCGCGGCGGCACACCGCGCGGCGCTGCGGACCGCGACCGCGACCGCCGAGGCGACGGCCGGGCACGCCCGCTCCGCCGGCGGCGGGCGGGTGGAGGTGCCCGTGCGCGTCAAGACGCGGCTGTGGGGGACGCTCACGCTGCCGATGACGCTGGACGTCGTCTCGATCGAAGGCTCACCGCGCGTCGAATGGTCCCCCTCCGCGGCGTTCCCCGGCGTGCCGGAGGGGGCGAGCCTGACGCGCCGGACGACGCTCCCGCGCCGCGCGACGCTCCTCGCGCGCGACGGGAAGGTGCTCGCCGAGAGCCCGCCCGAAGGCCAGCCCGGCGGACGCAGCCTGCCGCTCGGCGAAGCGTTCACCGCCGTCGTCGGCGAAGTCGGGGCGATCCCCTCCGCGCGGCGGGCGGCGCTCGAAGCCGAAGGCGTGCCGCCCGACGCAGAAGTGGGGACGAGCGGCCTCGAGCTGGCCCTCGACGGGCGCCTGCGCGGGCGTCCCGGCGGCGAGCTGCTCGCCGGCAGCGCAGGTCCTCGCCTCCACCCCGCCGCATGCGGCCCACGCCGTGCGCACGACGATCTCGCCGCCGGTGCAGGAAGCGGCCGTCGCGGCGCTGGGCAGCCAGCTCGGCGGCGTCGTGGCGATGCAGCCCGCCTCCGGCCAGATCCTCGCGGTCGCCGGAATCGGCCTGAACGGGCTGCAGCCGCCGGGATCGACCTTCAAGATGATCACGCTCTCGGGGGTCCTCGACGCCCACGTCGCGACGCCCCACACGACGCTTCCCCTACGCGACCTACGCGACGCTGGACGGCGTGCGGCTGAACAACGCCAACGGCGAGGAATGCGGCGGCTCGCTCGAACTGGCCTTCGCGGTCTCCTGCAACTCGGTCTTCTCGCCGCTCGGGGTCAAGCTCGGGGCCGCACGGCTCGTCGCGATGGCCGAACGCTTCGGCTTCAACCACGACCCGGGCGTGCCGGGCGCCGCGCGCAGCACCCTGCCGGCGGCGAGCGCGATCCAGGGCGAACTGGCGGTCGGCTCGACGGCGATCGGCCAGGGCGAGGTGCTGGCCACGCCGCTGCAGATGGCGACGGTCGCGGCCACGATCGCCGACGGCGGCCACCGCCCGGCCCCCGCGCTCGAAATGGAAGCGCCGCGAGGCGGCGCGCAGGCCCTCAGCCCCGCCGTCGCGCGCACGGTGCGCCACCTGATGACCGAGGTCGTGCGCGAGGGCACCGGCACCTCCGCCGCGATCCCCGGCGTGGTCGTCGCCGGCAAGACCGGCACCGCGGAACTGAAGACCTGCAGCCAGAGCCCGAGCGAAGAACGAAGCGACGAATCCGAGCCGAGCGAAGCGACGCGAAGGCTGCGAAGGCGGCGAAAGCGGCGCCGCAACACCGACGCCTGGTTCGCGGCGTTCGCGCCCGCGGTCCACCCGAAGATCGCGGTCTGCGTGATGCTCGTCAAAGACGGCGCCGGCGGCGACACCGCCGCGCCGGTCGCCCGCCAGATCCTCGAAGCCGGCCTGCGCTAGACGTCGAGCTCGGCGGAGACCGTTTGAGCCGGCGCTTCAGGGTTCGCGATCCTGATCTCGAGCGGCCGGTTGTCCAGCGAGTAGGTCTTGATCTTGAAGAGCAGCAGAGCGCCCTGGGTGGGACCGAACGACGCCGTCGTGTCGGCGTTGGGCAGCAGGCCTTTGCGCGGCACGTTCACGGCCCGGTAGACGTAGTGGTTCGTCGGCAGGACGTGACCGGGTGGTAGACGTTGCCTTCGGTGTCGCTGATCGTGATCGTTTCGGCCGCTTTGTGGGCCACTTCGGTGTTGTTGTAGACCTGCAGGAACACCCCGAACCACTCCTCGCCCGGCAGCGAGCCGCCCTTCGGCGTACGGCACGCCCTGCAGGTAGCCGGCGTCCTCGCTGTTGGCCGGGTTGAGCTGGCGCGAGAGCTGCACCTGGTAGATCAGCGGACCGAGGTTCAGGTAGGGCGCGTTGGCACCCGACTCGCCGGCGTAGGTCCCGGTCGTCACCTTCGTGTGCGAGTCGCCGCACGCGCCCAGGGCGAGTGCGGCCAGCAGCGCGGCGGCGAGCAGGGGGAGCTTGCGCAAGGTCCTTCTCATGCGCGCGGCAGTCTACCCACCGGCCACCGTCACGCGCTCGCCACGCCTCGCGGCGCGGGCGCTCGTGCCGGGGTCCTGCTCGAGGATCGCGCGCAGGCGCCGAGCGCCGCTGGTGCTTGCGCCGCAGCCAGCCGCGCGCTCCGAGGCTCTCCATGAGCCGGTCGGAGAGCTTCGCCGGCCAGGTCTGCAGGGTGAACGAGACGCGCGTCGCGCCCGCGGGGCCGGGGTCGAGCTGCCAGACGCCGACGGTGCGGATGCGGTTGTTCTTGCCCGTGCCGCCCACCTCGACGATCCGGCTGCGGGCGCTCCACCTCGGCGAACGTCACCTCCGCCCAGCTGAAGCGGTTGCCGGGCGCCGCGATGCGGAAGCGGACGCCCGCCCCGCGGCCGACCGGGTCGATCGCGCGTCAGGTGCCAGTCGCGCAGGAAGTGGTCGGTGAACTCGGCGTGGTTGGCGATGTCCTCGAGGTAGTCGAAGACGGCCTCGCGCGGTGCCGAGATGACTGTCGAGACGGTGAGGGGATCCACGCCGCGCGGAAGTCTATTGCCGCGCGGGAGGAACCGCCGCGGCGAGCCCGCCGCGCGATGCGCGATCGCTGCTGGGAGCGAGCGCTCAGGCGGCGCGGGCGGTGAGCCGCACGGTCTGGCCGTGGCAGGCGTGGCGCACGGTCTCGCGCGCCACCGGCGCGCCGTGGCGAAGCTGGCTGCAGAGCTCGCAGACGAGCCGCGGCGGGCGCCCCGGGCGGTCCTCGTAGAGGTCCACCTGCTCCCCGATCAGCGGCGTGCGCCCGCAGTCTGCGCAGCAGCTGCGCCCGGCCTCGAGCTCGTCGAGGCCGCGCATCATGAGCTCCCGCTCGAGCTGCTCTACGTCGTCCTGGATGGATCCCATGTGCACCCTTTCGGCGCCTCCACCCGGCCTCCTGCTCGTGCGGTTTCGCGACCGCGACAGGCGGGGTGGATCCCCCGTGACGAGGGGGACCGGGCGGGTGGGGGCCGAGGAGGGATTCGGATATGCAGAACGCGATACCGGAGGGCGAAGTCTTGTTATGATCGCCACTAGAGAGCCCCGGCGAGGGAGCGCCCGTTCGGCAGCGCGTCCAGCAGATAGGGAGGATCGATCCGTGGAGTCACTGAGCGCAGGTACCTTCGTGGGATCGGGATCGTTCCGCTGCCAGCGCTGCGGCTACGCGCTGACGCTCGAGGGCTCCGACGTCCTCACGCCCTGTCCGAGCTGCGGTGGCCAGTACGTTCCTGCGCGCCTCGCTGTTCAGCACCGAGCGGATCTCGCATGCCGAAGGCCAGCCCACCGAGGCGACGCTCGTCCAGCCCGCGGCGCCCGATCACAGCGACCGGCTCGCGCAGGCCCGGGCCGAGATCGACAAGCCCGGGGAGTACCTCGTCTTCGAGGAGGGCGACGAGCTGCGCACCGTCGCGCTCTCGCGCGAGTGGACACGGATCGGGCGCAGCCTCGCGGCCGACCTCCGTTTCGACGACCCGACGGTCTCGCGCCGGCACGCGCTGATCGTGCGCCACCCCGACGGCGTGCGGCTGCTCGACGACCGCAGCCTCAACGGCGTGTTCGTCAACGGCGCGCGGATCGACGGCCGGCTGCTCCAGGACGGCGACGAGATCATCGTCGGGCGTTACCGGCTGAGCTTCCTGCGCGTCGGCAAGGACGCTCAGGTCTCCCCGCCGGCGGGCTCCGGCGGCGTGTCCTCCGTCGGCTGAGCCCCTGAGCTCGCCCGCGGCCCGCGGCAGCGTAGTATCGGCGCCGATGGCGCAGACGATCGCAGTCCTCTCCCAGAAGGGCGGAACCGGGCAAGACCACCACGGTGCGCACGCTCACGGACGTGCTGCGCCGGGCGGGGCTGCGGACGCTCGCGATCGACATGGACCCGCAGGGCAACCTGTCCGACTACTTCGACCTCCCGCCGGACGCCGAGCCGACGATCGCCGACGTGCTCTCGGGCCGCTCGGCGCTCGACGAGGCGATCCTGCAGGACATCGTCCCGGCCAATCTGTCGCTCGCGGAGGCGGAGCTGATGCTCGGCGGGCGGATGGGGCGCGAGCTGACCCTGCGCAAGGCGCTGGCAAAGGCCGGCGAGGACTACGACGTGATCCTGATCGACTGCCCGCCCTCGCTGGGGCTGCTGACGGTCAACGCCCTGGTCGCCGCCGACTACGCGCTGATCACCGCCGAGGCGCAGTACTTCGCGCTGCAGGGCGTCGAGCAGGCGCTGGAGGTGGTGGAGCTCGCCCGCGAGAACCTCAACCCCCGGCTCGAGCTGCTGGGCGTGCTGCTCAACATCGCCGACATGCGCACCGTGCACTCGCGCGAGGCGCTCGCCTCGCTGCAGGAGCGCTTCGGCGAGCGGGTCTTCCAGACCGTGATCCGCTCATCGATCGCCTACGCCGAGTCCGCCGAGCGGGCGCGCTCGATCCTGGATCACCGCCCGGACCTGGGCGCCGATTACATGACCCTCGCCCAGGAGCTCCTGGAGCGGGTCGACGGGCTGGACGGCGCCGGCGAGCGGGTGCGGCAGCTCGCTCAGAGCTCCTCGACGTAGGCGCCCTGCGGCTCGAACGGCGCGCGCAGGAGCTGCGCCCAGCCCTCGACCTCGCGTCCGAGCGCCTCCGCGACCGTTCCGGTCTGCTCGTAGAAGCACCACACGAGCACGGTCGGCCCGGCGCCCGGAGATCGTCGCGCCGAGCGCGCCCAGCTCGCGCGCGCGCAGCGCCAGCTCATAAGAGCGCGGGAACAGGTGCGAGCGCTGCTGTTGATGCAGGCGGTCCTGGAGGCCGCGAGCCAAGAGGTCCCAGTCTCCGCGCGCGAGCCCGAGCGTCAGCAGCGCGCCGTGCGCGACGTTGAAGACCGCGTCGCCGAGCGGCACCTCCTGCGCCAGCGCGGCGCGAGCCGCCCGCGTGCGCACCGGCTCGCCCGGGACGACCGCGAGCGCCTCGAGCCCGGTCGGCGGCTCGAAGCGCGTCGCGGCCCCGTCGGCGCAGATCACGAAGCCCCCGCGCAGCGAGGCGGCGACGTTGTCCGGGTGGCCCTCCAGCTCGGTGGCGAGGCCGAGCAGGTCGGCGTCGAGCTCGAAGATGTGGTCGGCGGCCATCAGCCCGGCGACGATCGCCGCCGCGCTCGAGCCGAGCCCTCCGGACAGCGGGATCTCCGAGGCGATGCGGAAGGTGAAGCCGTCGGCCGGGTGCAGGCGCTCGAACGCCCGCACGCAGAGGTTCTCGCGCCCGCGCGCGACCGGCAGGCTCGACTCGACCCTGAACTCCCCCGTCTCCTCCACCTCCAGCTGCAGCGTGAGCGAGATCGCCGCCGCCATGCAGTCGAAGCCGGGCCCGAGGTTGGCCGAGGAGGCCGGGACCCGCACGACCCGCCTTCGGATCACCGGGGCCCGCTCCGCGTGGAACGATCGAAGATCGGCCCGCGCTCCGCGCGCGGCCAGGGAAGATCGGCGCGTGCTCCATGCGCGCCTCAGGGAAGACCGGCGCGCGCTCCATGCGCGCCTCAGGGATCACCCAGCACCGCTTCCTCGATCGCTCCGATCTCGACGTCGGCGGTGATCATCCGCCCGTCGTTGTTGGCGATCGCGGTCTCCGGGTCCTTCAGGCCCCGTCCCGTCAGCACGCACACGATCTGCTCGGCGCCTTCGGCGCCGTACTTCAAGAGGCCCGCGACCGACGCCGCCGAGGCGGGCTCGCAGAACATCCCTTCGCGATAGGCGAGCAGCCGGTAGGCCTCGAGGATCTCCGCGTCGCTGACGACGCGGATCGAGCCGCGCGAATCGGTCGCGGCCGCCATCGCGTCCTCCCAGCGCACCGGGTTTCCGATCCTGATCGCGCTCGCGATCGTTTCGGGGTGCTCGATCGGGTGCCCTTCGACGAGCGGCGCCGCACCCGCCGCCTGGAAGCCGAAGATCCGCGGCGCGGCGCCCGACCTCGCGGAAGCCGCGCCAGTAGGAGGTGATGTTGCCGCCGTTGCCGACCGGGATACAGAGCGCGTCGAGAGCCGCCTTCGAGCGCCTCGTGGATCTCGAACGCAGCTGTCTTCTGCCCTTCGATCCGGTACTCGTTGACCGAGTTGACGAGCACGATCGGGTGCGCGTCGGTCAGCTCGCGCACGAGCTTCAGCGCCTGGTCGAAGTTGCCCGCGCAGCGAGATCACGCGCGCGCCGTGCATCAGCGTCTGGGCCATCTTGCCCTGGGCGATCTTGCCCTCGGGGACGATCACCGCGCAGGTGATCCCGGCGCGCGCCGCGTACGCGGCGGCGCTGGCGGCCGTGTTCCCGGTCGAGGCGCAGATCACGGCCTTCGCGCCGTCGCGCACCGCTGCCGACAGCGCGCACGTCATGCCGCGATCCTTGAACGAGCCGGTCGGGTTCCCGCCCTCGAGCTTCAGGCGCACCTCGGCTCCGACCATCGCGGAGATGACGGGCGCCTGCAGCAGCGGCGTCGAGCCCTCCTGCAGCGAGACGAGCTTGTCGCTCGCCTCGAAGGGCAGCCGGTCCAGGTAGCGCTCGATCAGCGGCACGTGCGTGCCGCTCGGGACTCCCCCCTGGATGCGCGGCAGCGGGACGGGTTTGTACGCCTGGCTCACATGAACTCCTCTTCGATCACGCGGATCGTCCGGGGAGTGGAGCGTAGGAAGTCGAAGGCCGTCGAGCCGCTCGACCGCGGCCCGCAGCGCCGACTCGAGCACCGGGTGGGTGACCATCACCAGCCTTGCGTGCTCGCCCAGCCCCCGCTGCACGACCGACTTGATCGAGACGAGCTGCTCCCCGAGCACCTGCGTCACGGTCGCGAGCACGCCGGGCCGGTCTTCGACGTCGAGGTGCAGGTAGAAGGCGCTTTCGACGTCCTCGATCAGCGAGAGCGCGAGCGGCGGCGCGGGCGGGCGCGCGCCGCCCGTCATCACGCTCACGACGTCACCGAGGACCGCGCTCGCGGTCTGGCGCCCGCCGGCCCCCGGGCCGGAGAGCGTGATCTCGGTGATCGTCTCGGACTCGACGGTGACGGCGTTGAAGGAGCCCGGAGATCGCCGCCAGCGGATGGCCTGGGTACAGGAACGTCGGGTACACGCTGACCGAGAGGCCGCCCTGGCGGCGCTCGGCGGTGCCGACGAGCTTCAGGGAGAGGTCGAGGTCGCGCGCGTACTCGAGGTCGTCGCTCTGGATGTGCTCGATCCCCTCGAATCGCACCTCGTCGAGGTGGACCGGCGTGCCGAAGGCGAGCCGCGCGAGGATCGCCATCTTCGCGGCGGCGTCGCGGCCGGTGACGTCGTCGCTCGGGTCCGCCTCCGCGTACCCGTTGCGCTGCGCGTCCGCCAGCGCCTCGGCGTAGCTGGCGCCGCCGCTCATCTCGGTGAGGATGTAGTTGGTGGTGCCGTTCACGATCCCGTGGATGCGCTCGATCGGCGTCGCGGACAGCGATTCCTCCAGCGTGCGCACGATCGGCACGACGCCGCCGACCGCGGCCTCGAAGCGCAGCATCACCTCGTGCTCGCGCGCGGTCTCGATACAGCTCCTCGCCGTGGTGGGAGAGGAGCTGCTTGTTCGCGGTGACGACGTCCTTGCCGGCCTGCATCGCCCGCAGCAGGTACTCGCGCGCCGGTTCCATCCCGCCCATCACCTCCACGATCAGATCCGAGCTCTCGAGGATCTCCTCGAAGCTCCCCCGCGAGCGCGTCAGCACGCCGCCGAGGACCGGCCGGCGGCCGTTGAAGCGCTCGATCTCGCCGGCGCGCTCGTCGAGCAGCGTCGCGAAGGCGCCGCCGACGGTGCCGTGGCCGAGCAGCCCGACGGTGAACTCCGGTGCCGGCATCTCAGGCGGCCCCGGGGTGCGGCAGCGGATCCTGGTCGCGCGCGACAGATCCTCGAAGCTCTCGCGGCGCACGACCGCGCGCGCCTCGCCGCCGCCGCAGAAGATCACCGGCGGCCGGGGGACGCCGTTGTAGTTGTTCGCCATCGCGTAGCCGTAGGCGCCCGTTGCCGGGCGTGACGATCACGTCGCCGCGGCGGGGGTCGTCGAGCAGCACTCCGCGCGCGATCACGTCGCCGGACTCGCAGTGCTTGCCGGCCAGGACGCACTCGGTGGCGCCCCCGAAGCGGTCCACGACCTGCGCCTCGTAGCGCGCGCCGTAGAGCATCGGGCGCAGGTTGTCCGACATGCCGCCGTCCACCGCCACCCAGCGCGAGACGTTCTGCCGCACGCTCTCGACGGTGTAGAGCGTCACCCCGGCGTTCGCGGTCAGCGCGCGGCCCGGCTCGACGAGCAGCCGCCCGCTGTGGCCGCCGAGCTCCTGCACGGCGACGTGCCGAGGTACTCCTCGATCGAGGGCGGCTGCGGCTGGTCCTCCAGGTAGCGCACGCCCAGCCCGCCGCCGACGTCGAGCACCTTGAAGTCCCCGAGCGCCGCGAGCTGGGCGCAGGCGCGGCGGAAGGGCTCGAGCTCCAGCAGCTGGGAGCCGATGTGGGCGTGCAGCCCGTGCAGCGCGAGCCCGGCGCTCGCGCGGACGCGCTCGAGCGCCTCCTGCGCCTCCGCCAGCGAGAACCCGAACTTCGAGTCGGCCTGCCCGGTCGAGATCTTCTCGTGGGTCTCGCCCCGCACGTCGGGCGTCACGCGCAGGAGCACCGGCTGGCCCGCCCTCGCGGTCGCCGAGCGCGCCGTCGGCGATCAGCTCGCGCAAGCGCTCGATCTCGTCGAAGTTGTCGATCACGATCAGCCCGACGCGGTGGCGCAGCGCCATCCTCAGCTCCGCCTCGGACTTGGCGTTGCCGTGCATCACGAGCCGCTCCGGGGCGAAGCCCGCGTTCAGCGCCAGGTACATCTCGCCGCCGGTGGCGACGTCGCACCAGAGGCCCTCGCGCCGCGAACAGCGACAGCACGGCCGTGCAGGGGAACGCCTTGGACGCGAACACGACGTGCATGTCGGGGTGCAGCTCGCGCGCGGCGCCGACGAAGGCGCGGGCGCGGGCGCGCAGGTCCTCCTCGGAGACGACGTAGGCCGGCGTGCCGAACTCGCGGGCGAGCTCGAGCGCGTCGCAGCCGCCGACCTCGAGGACGCCGCGCTCGTTCAGGCGGCTGCCCAGGGGAAAGACGGGTGAGAGGCTCGTGCCGGTTGCCATGAGGCGGTGATTATCGCGTTGGAGCGTCGCGCTCGGTCCGACGGTCCCGCGTCAGGCGGTGACGGCGCGCCGCGCCGGCCGGTCGCGCGGGGCGTCCGGCGCCCGCAGGTACTCGAACCCGCCGCGGTGCACGAGGACGCCGAGCCAGATCAGCCCGGCCGCCGATCGCGACGAGGGCTCTCGAGCTGCGGCGGAGTCAGCCCGAGCGCGACCTCGTGGTTGCGCCGGATGAACTCGATCATGAAGCGCTCGAAACCCGAGCCGAGGAGGTAGAGAGCGAACACGACCCCCGGCCGCACCCGGTCCCGGAGCTGCCAGAGCGCCCACGCCAGCAGGCACATCAGGACCGTCTCGTAGATCGGGGTCGGGCAGCACGGTCACGCCGGGCGGCGTCGGGACCGTGCCGTGCGGATAGCCCATCGCGGTCGGCAGGGTCGAGCGGATGCCGTAGTCGCCGTCACCCGAGACCTGGCAGCCGATGCGGCCGATCGCGTAGCCGAGCGTCAGCGCGGTGGCGCACATGTCGAGCATCCGCAGTTCGAGGACGTGGCGCCAGCGCATCCATCCGATCACGCCGATCGCGCCGCCGATCGCGCCGCCGTACCAGACGAGGCCGGAGCCGGAGAAGATGTTGCTCGACCAGACTGCCGTGAAGCGAGCCGGCCTTTTCGATCAGGTAGTAGACGCGCGCACCCACGACGCCCCCGATCAGCGCCGCGAAGGTGATCTCGTACGCCCAGTCCGACCGGCCGCCCCAGCTCGCGCAGCCGCCGCGCGACGACCGCGCCGCAGGCCAGGAAGCCGAACGCGAAGGCCACGCCGAACGTCTTGATCGAGATGCCCAGGAGTTCGACTTCGGGCTTCATGGGCGGGCGCCGCTACGCATAGGAGACGAGCAAGACTTTAGGGGAACTGAAGATCGTCTCTGCCAGAATTGAGCGATGGCGAGCAGATCCCGTACCGAGTTCGGTCGCGACTCCGGCCTGCAGGCGCGGATGGTGCTGACGCTCTTCCTGCTCGGCCTGCTCTACGTCGTGTTCGTCGGCGTGCTGTTCGCCGCGGGCGCCGGCGCGGGCATCATCGTCACCATCGCGGTCGTGCTGCTGCTGGTGCAGCTGTTCGCCTCGGACAAGATCGCCCTCGCCACGATGGGCGTCAAGGAGGTCTCCGCCGCCGAGGAGCCGGAGCTGCACGGGATCATCGAACGGCTGTGCGTGCAGGCCGACCTGCCCAAGCCGCGCGTGTGCGTGATGGAGACGCCGATGCCGAACGCTTTCGCGATGGGCCGCTCGCAGAAGACGACCACGGTCTGCGCGACGCGCGGGATCCTCGACATGCTCGACTCGGCCGAGCTCGAAGGCGTGATGGCGCACGAGATCACGCACGTCATCAACCGCGACGTGATGGTGATGACGCTGGCCGGCTTCTTCGCCTCGCTGGCAGCGCTGATCCTGCAGTTCGCGTTCTTCTTCGGCGGCGGCTACGGCCGCGACCAGGAAGAGGAGCAGGACATCATGATCGTCGTCCTCGTCTCGGCGGTCGTCTACGCGATCTCGTTCCTGCTGCTGCGCGCGCTCTCGCGCTACCGCGAGTTCGCCGCCGACCGCGGCTCGGCGGTGCTGACCGGGAGGCCCAGCGCGCTGGCTTCGGCGCTGATCAAGATCTCGGGGACGATCGAACGCGAGCCCCGCGAAGACCTGCGCAAGGCCGAAGGCCTCAGCGCCTTCTTCATCGTTCCGCCGAAGGCGAAGGAATCGCTGCTGAACCTGTTCGCCGACCACCCGCCGCTCGAGAAGCGCCTGGCGGCGCTGGAGCGGCTCGAGTCCCAGCTGCAGCAGGGCACCGCCGCGGCTTAGATGGGCCTGCGCGACGTCCTCTGGGGCCGCCACGAGGTCAAGGGCCCGGCGCCGGACAAGCTGTTCGCGATCACGACCGCGTGGGTCACGCTCGAGAGCGCGCACTCGATCTCCCCCGCCGGGAAGGCCGCGATCGTCTTCCAGGCGCTCGCCAACAGCGAGTTCGAAGCGACCGTCAAGGAAATGGAGGAAGTCGTCAAGGCGACGGGCGGCGAGAGCGGCACCACCGTCGCCACGCAGGACGACAGCTACGGCTACCGCTGGATGGTGCTGAGCAACCCGGCGGGCGCGCCGAGCGTCGAAGACCTCGCCGTGGGCATCAACGCGGTCGCCGGCTCGATCGAGACAGCCGGGTACGGCGAGCGCCTGCTGTGCGCCGTGTTCGCGTTCGCCGACGCGAAGGGCGCGCGCGATCTACTTCATCTACAACTACAAGCGCGGGCACTGGTACCCGTTCGTGCCGAAACCCGGGGCGGGTGGCGGAGTCAAAAGAGCGCGACACCGAGCGCGAGCTGCAGATCAAGGCCCAGGTCGGCTCGGAAATGCCGATCGAGCCGGAAATCGAGCGCTGGTTCCCGCTCTGGGGGATCCCGATCTAGATCGCCGCGGCCGGCGAGGAGCGCCGGCCGGCGCGCTCGATCGCGTTCAGTCCGGGATCAATCCCTCGCCCGTGAAGTCCGACGCCGCCTCCTGAAGCGTGGTGTCGGCGGGCGGGAGGATCACATCCGAGCCCTCGAGCTCGTCTTCGGCCACCGCGCTGCCGACCGCGCGGACGTGGTCGAGCAGCGCCTCGAGAGCCTGACCGAACGCGGCTTCGTCGCCTGCCTCGACCGCCGCGACCACCGCGGCCTCGAGCTCGTTGAGCCGGCCCGCCTCGCCGTCGGCGAGCTCGAACTGCCCCTCGCCGGATATGCGGACGATCATGGCTGGCCGCTCTCGCCGGCCGGGGCGCCCTCACCCGATGAGATCTGCGCCGCCGGCCTCACCGGAGCCGGCGCCGAGTTCGCTCTTCATCTTGGCGAGGTCGTCGTCCACCGCGCTCTGACTGGAGAGCGACTTGAGCTGGCGGTCGATGTCGTCTTCGCCGGAGCCGAGCTGGGTGACGTCGTCGAACGTCCCCGCGGCTTCGAGCTCCTGGACCGCGTCGGCGCGCGCACGCATGTTTTCGGTCTTGTCGACCGCGCGCTGCATCGCCAGCCCGACGTCCGCCATCTGCTCGCCGACGCCGGTCGCGGCCTCGGAGATCCTGCACCTGCGCCTCGGCGGCCGAGTACTGCGCCTTGATGACCTCCTTCTTGGTGCGGAAGGCTTCGATCTTGGCGCGGAGCTGTTTCTCGGAGTCGGTGAGCTTCTGCTGCTGGGCTTCGAGTTCGGTGACCTGGGTGTCGAGCGACTGGAGCTCGGTCTGGGCGACGTTCTTGCGCTCGAGCGCCGCGCGGGCCAGCTCTTCGTTGCCCTGCGAGAGGGCCTGGCGGGCCTGGGTGTCGAGCTTGACGAGGCTCTGCTGCAGGCTGCTCTCCTGCATCTGGAGGCGCTTCTTGGCCGTGACGACGTCGGCGATGCCCTTCTTGACGTTCTGGAGCTGTTCGACCTGCTTCTGGTAGCTGTAGTCGAGGGTCTCGGCGGGGTCTTCGGCCCGGTCGAGCAGTTTCGAGACCTTCGCCTTCACTACGGTGGACATGCGCCCGGTCAAGCCGGCCATCCGATCCTCCTATGGGTTGCCACGGGCGGCCGGCGGGAGGGCCGGCCAGACTTCCATCAGCCTAGCCGACCCGCGGCGCCGTCGAACCGGTTGAGTTCAGAGGGTCGGGCCGGCGCTCCGTGCCGGCCCTTAGAGGAGCTCGGCCGGAGCTCCGTGCCGGCCTCAGAGCCCCAGCGGGTGCCGCACGCGGAAGCCGCTGTTCGCCGGGCGAAGCGGCCGCCAGCGCGGTCCCTGCTGGTTGGACGGGTCATCCGCCGAGCTCGTGTCGAGTCGCAGCCCGGCGACCGTCATGTAGGCGTGGCCCGGGTTCGAGAAGATCGCGATCCAGCGACCGATCCCGTGCGAGCCGTAGCTTTCGAATTCCGAGGAGTCCTCGGGCGTCTTCAGCAGGCTCGCGGCGTGCAGCGCGAACGAGACGGTGCCCGAGCAGTCATAGCCGCTCGAGGTGAACGAGCCGTGCCCGCCGCCGAAGATGTAGGGCAGCCCGATCAGCTCGTTGCCGGCCCAGATGATCTCCTGCACGGCGAGGGGCGCCGACATCGGCGCGGCCGCGAGCCCGTTGACGTAGCGGGCGGTCGTGCCCGGCACGAGCAGCTCCGGGCGGACCGTCGGGCCCTTCGCCGAGCCGATCCCGGTCGGCGGCATTTCCAGGGGCTGCTGGCGGGACGCGGCGGGGGCGCTGCCGCCCGTCGCGCTCGCCGCGGTGCCGGTGGTGGTGGTGCTGCCGGCGCTCGGGTTGTAGGGAACCACTTCGCCGGTCGCCGTCTTGACGTAGACGGGGCCCTTGTAGTTGATGTTCGAGGAGCGGGCGGTGACCGGGAACAGATGGAGGGTCGCCGTGGGCGAGGTAGCGGGGCTCTTCGTGGTGGGGGTGGAGCCCGCCGGGGCGCCGCCGGTGTTCGCCGCCTGGGCGGCGTCGGCGCCGGCGCCGAGCAGCAACAAGCTGCTGACCAGTGCGCATGCGGTGCGTACCTGCAAGTCGAAAACCTCTTTCGTCGGCCTGCGGGGTTAGCTGACGGGCTAGCGCTGAAAGAGCCTGCGCTTCCTGCGGGTTCACCGCGGGATTCGCCCCAACAACTTGGGTCCCCCGTCCCCTGACACCGTGTCAGGGGCTCGGCGTTCGTCGGCACGCTAGCAAACTGCAATGACGCTTGCAGCGATACCGCCCGAAACCTGCCTGTCCACCACTCGCGGTCCTACTCCGACCTCCCCGGTAGTGTGCGCGCCCGGATGCGCTTCAGGGCACCTTCGACGCGACCGGCGCGATTCCTTCCCGTCCTCGCCGCTCTCGCCGCGCTGCCGCTCGCCGGCTGCGGGAAGGGCGCCCAGAGCACCCCCCACAGCAGCGGCGGACCGGTCGCGAGCGTCGCGCCCGTGGCCGAAGAGGGCGCCGTCACGGTCACCACCCGCAACACGACCCGGGTCGGCGGCGCGGAACCCGTGCTCGACGCGGCGGCGATCGCCCGCGTCGTCTACCCGGGCCTGACGCCCACCTCGCGTCCGCAGGCGGTCGTGATCGTCGACCACCGCGACTGGCCCGCCGCGCTCGCGGCCGCGCCGTTCGCGGCCGCGCCGCTGAACGCGCCGATCCTCTACTCCGAAGGCGGCACGCTGCCGCAGGTCAGCCGCGAAGCGCTCGAAGCCATGCACCCCACCGGCTCCGCCGCCCTGGGCGGGGCGCAGGTGCTCCGCATCGGGACCAAAGCGAGCATCCCCTCCGGCTTCGTCGTGCGCTCGGTACCGCAGCGGGACGGAGCGAGCGTCGCGAACGAAGCCGAGCGCGTGCTCCGCGCGAGCACCGGCTCGACCCCGCGCCAGGCGCTCGTGGTCGGCGCCGAAGGCCCGAGCTCGCTGCAGATGCCGGCGCCGGGCCTCGCGGCGGAGAGCGCCGTTCCGCTGCTGCCCGTCGCCGGCGGTGCGCTGCCGCCGGCCGGGGAAGCGCTCCTGCGCTCCATGCACCATCCGGCGATCTACGTGATGAACGCGGCGCACCTCAGCCGCGAAGCGCTCGGCGCCCTCGCGCGCCTCGGCCGGGTCACGCGGATTCCGGAAAGCGAAGGCTCAGCGGCGACGACCGCGACCGGCGCCTCGATCGCCGCCGCGCGGTTCACCGACGGCACCTTCGGCTGGGGCGTCAAAGAGCCGGGGCACGGGCTCGTGTTCGCCCTCTCCTCGCGCCCGCTCGACGCCCCCGCGGCGGCGCTGCTCTCGGCGACCGGCGACTACGGCCCGCTGCTGCTTCTGGAAACCGCGCAGACGATCCCCCCGCCGCTGGTGGCCTACCTCGGCGACATCCAGCCCGCTTACGCCTCCGCGCCCGAATTCAGGCCCGTGCGCGGCGTCTACAATCACGGCTGGCTGATCGGCGACGAAGCCGCGATCTCGCTGACCGTGCAGGCGCAGCTCGACTCGCTGCTCGAGATCAGCCCCCGCAAGCAGGGCGCCGCCGAAGAAGCCGCGGTGCAGCAGAGCGAATAGCCCGAGGAGAACCCGCGTGAGCGAAGCCGAAGATCCCCGCCGCGACATCGCCCGCGAGGTGACCGTGGAGGACGTGCGCCAGCTGATGGGCGCCTCCACGCCCCACTTCGCCCTGCAGCTGCGCAACCGCATCGCGAAGCTGATCGCCGGCCTGCCGGCGGGCCACCCCGCACGCCTCGAAGGCGAAGGCGAGATCGCGCGCCTGCAGAAGCTCGGGCTGACCGGCGAGGTGCGCGGCGAGGGACCCGCCGAGGGCGAGCGGCCGCTGCCGTCGGTGCGCCTCGCGGGCGGGGCGGCCGCGGCTCGACTAGCGCCGGCGCAGCTCGAACACGCGCTCGCGACGGGCGTCCTCGAAGCGCGCGCGCAGCAACCTGTAGAGCAGCCAGAAGACCGGTACGTCGACGGCGAGCGGGGCGAGCACGAGCACGGGCCCGCTGGCGCCGAGCGAGAAGAGCGCGAGCGCGATGCCGCCGTGCAGCAGCGCGGTCGGCACCGCCGCGAGCAGCGCCGCGTGCGAGCGGTAGCCGGCGCGGTGCTCGCGGATCGTGAACTCGAGCGTGCCGATCAGCACCGCGCCGAGGCCGGCGAACAGCGTCGCGGGGGCGCCCGAGGCGAAGCCGACGATCGTCCCGATCGCGCCGACGAGGATCAACAGCTCCGAGAACGGCCACGGGTGCCACGGCGCCTCCGGGCGCTCGCCGACGCCGCCCGGATCGCGCCTGGCGCGATCGGGCGTCGCGAGGTCCCCGTCCCGGGCGCCGCGCGTGCGCCGCGCAGCGGCGGCTGGAGCCGGCGGGCGGGCCGGACGCGGTGGCCGGCGGATCGGCGGCCTCGGCGATCCCCGCGCCGCCGGTCCGGCGCTTGCGCGGGCGCCCTCGCCTGCCAGCGTTTCGCTTCGACACTGATCAGCCCGGCGGGAGCTTGCGGCGCGGCATGGCCGTCGATCGTAGCGCCTATGCTCAGCGGCAGATGTCCCTGCACACAGGCAGCGGCGAGGCCCGTCCGGCGGGCATTCCCGACAGCCCCCTGGCGGGTCCGTTCGCCGTCGGGCGCTACGCGGCGCAGCTGCGGCGGCGGCTGCGCGAGTTCCAGCGCGTCCAGCTGATCGGCGAGCTCGTGAACCTGCGCGTGGCGCGCACGCGCGTGTACTTCGAGCTGCGCGACGCCGGCGGCGCGATCCCCTGCGCGGCCTGGCTCAGCGACTGGGAGACGATGCTCGCGACGAGCGGGCAGTCTCCGGCCGAGGGGATGCAGGTCGTCGTGGCGGGCGGCTGCGACTACTACCCGGGCAGCGCCGTGTCCTCCCCGGCCTTCTCGTTCAACGTCACCGACCTGCGGATCGCCGGAGAGGGCGACCTGCTGGCCCAGATCGACCGGCTGCGCAAGCAGCTCGACGGCGAGGGGCTGCTCGCACGCCAGAAGCTGCTGGCGCTGCCCGCGCTGCCCGCGACGATCGGGATCGTGACCGGCGAGAGCGGCAAGGCGCGCGACGACCTGCTGGCGGCGCTCGGGCGGCGCGGCTGGGCGGGCCGGATCGTGTGGGCGTTCGCGCCGGTCCAGGACCGGCACGCGGCGCCGGCGATCACGCGGGCGCTCGGCGACCTCGCGGCGCTCGGCGAGGTCGACGTCGCGATCGTCGCGCGCGGCGGCGGCTCGCTCGCCGACCTGCTCTGCTTCTGCGACGAGACGCTCTGCCGTACCGTCGCGCTGCTGTCGGTGCCCGTGATCGCCTCGGTCGGCCACCACACCGACCGCACCCTGCTCGACGACGTCGCCGCGGTGAGCTGCTCGACCCCGACGCACGCGGCGGAGGCGGCTGTCGCCGTCGACTGCGTGGCGGCGCGGCGCGAGCAGCTCGCGCTGGCCGGCCGGCTGCGTGACCACGGCCGCCGCGTGCTCGCCGAGCGCGAGCGGCGGGCGCTCGCCGCCTCGCGCCTTCGCGACCATGGCCGCCGGGCCGTGCTCGAGCGCGCCCGCCGGCTGGCCCTGCTCTCGCGGGCCCCCGGCGTGCACGTCGAGCGCGAGCGCGAGCAGCTGCGCCAGAAGCTGCGCGAGATCCGGGCGGGCTCGCGCCGGCGGCTGCGCGCAGAGCTCGAGCGGACGGGCAAGCGGGCGCTTGTGATCTCGCGCAAGTCCGGCTCGACGCTCGCGGACTGCCGCGGGCGCCGCCGGCGAGAGCTGGAGCGCCTCGCGCTCGCGCTGGCCGGCCACGACCCGCAACGCACGCTCGAACGCGGCTACGCGCTCGCCCAGACGCGCGAGGGCCGCCCCGTCTCCTCGGCGCAGGCCGCGCGCGAGCGCGGCGAGCTGCGGCTGCGCTTCGCCGACGGGAGCGTCGACGCCGAGGTCTCGGGGCCGTGAGCGCGCCCGGCGGCGAGAACGCGCCCGGCGGCGAGCGGCTCTCCTACGAGGCCGCGACCGCGCGCGTGGAGGAGATCATCCGGCGCCTGGACTCCGGCGAGGCGAGCCTCGACGAGACGCTCGCGCTGGTCAGCGAGGGCAAGCGGCTGATCGAGCAGTGCGCCGGGGAGCTCGCCGCGGTCGGCGCGGCACTGGAGGAGCTCAAGCTCGACGAGCTGGTCGCGCGGCTCGAGCGCGAGGCGGCGAGCGGTTGAGCACCTGGGACCAGCTCGCGGGGCTCGGGGTCGAGATCGAGGGCTACGAGCTCGAGGGGCTGGTGCAGTCGGTCTCGAGCGACTTCGAACGGAAGTCGACGCTGATCCGCCTGCGCGGGGGCGGCGAGGAGGGCGTCGGCGAGGACGTGACCTACGACGCCGAGGACCACGAGATCCTGCAGGCGGCCGGGCCGTCGCTGCCGCTTGCCGGCAGCTTCACGCTCGAGGGCTTCTGCGAGCACCTGGCCGGTCTGGAGCTGTTCCCCGAGGCGCCGCAGCGCGATGTCTCGCGGCGCTACAGGACCTGGGCATACGAGTCGGCGGCGCTCGACCTGGCGCTGCGCCAGGCCGGGCTGGCGCTGCACGAGGCGCTCGGCCGCGAGCCGGCGCCGGTCACGTTCGTGGTCTCGCTGCGGCTCGGCGAGCCGCCCACGCTCGAGCCGATGCGCGCACGCACCGAGGTCTGCCCGAACCTGGCCTTCAAGCTCGATCCGACGAGCTCCTGGGACGACGAGCTGATCGCCGCGCTGGTCGCGACCGGCGCGGTGGACTCGGTCGACTTCAAGGGCTTCTACAAAGGCACGGTCGTCGACCAGCCGGCGGACCCGGCTCTCTACGAGCGCGTCGTGACGGCGTTCCCGGAAGCCTGGATCGAGGACCCGGCGCCTGACCCCCGAGACCGAGCCCGTGCTGGCCGCGCACCGCGAGCGCTTCTCCTGGGACGCGCCGATCCACTCGATCGAGGACATCGAGGCGCTCCCCTACCCGCCTCGCATGGTCAACATCAAGCCCTCGCGGCTCGGCGGGCTGCGCAACCTGCTCGACGCCTACGACTACTGCGCCGAGCGCGGCATCGGCAACTACGGGGGCGGGCAGTTCGAGCTCGGCGTCGGGCGCGGGCAGAACCAGTACCTCGCGTCGATCTTCCACCCGGACACGCCGAACGACGTCGCGCCGAGCGGCTTCAACCTGTCCCGGCCCCCGGCGGGGCTGCCGTGCAGCCCGCTGGCGCCCGCGCCGCGCGAGACCGGCTTCGCCTGGGGCTAGCAGCCGCCGGCGGCGCAACTTCCGTCGCGCTGGGACGTTTGCAGGCGCAGAGCCGGTAACTTCGGTTCGACCCCCGGGGCGGGCGGCAGTGAGTCGGACCGTGGGGGACATGGCCAACGACCGGAAGGGTTCCGTGGTCTCGGCGAGCAGAGGCGCGAGGAAACGAGTGATCGCGCCGGCGGGAGCGCTGTTTGCGATCGCGCTGGCCCTCTTGTGCTGCCCGCTTGCGGCGCTCGCGGCGGGCGCCGGCGGCACGGCTTCCCCGGGCGCGCCGACCGGGCACCCCGAAAGCAGCCGCCCGGCGACGAGCGGCGGCAGCGCGCACGTCACGAGCGTGCGCATCACGAGCGTCGCCTGCACCCCCTCCGCGCACTGCAGCGCCAACCCCCGGCAGGTCTCCACCCACGGCTACCTGCTCGTGAAGGGGATCGGGCTCCAGACCGGGATGGTGGTGGGCTTCCCGAAGAAGATCGGCGCCTCGGTCAACACGCGCTCGCCGACCTCGCGGCTGCGCAAGACCGTGTTCGGGTTCATGGCCACGGTGCCGAAGGCCGCGCACTCGGGCCACATCAAGATCCTGCTCAGCAAAGGCCGCTACACCAGCTCGTTCGGGCCCGTCTACGTCTTCACCCACGCGCTGCACCCGCCGCTGCCCAAACTGACCTCGCCCGTCAAGGCAGGCGGGATCGGCGCCGGCGCCTTCGAAGGGCAGGGGATGTGGATCTGGTACGTGAGCCGCTCCAGCGGCGGCTCGCTGCCGGCGATCATCGCCCAGGCGCACGCCGCGGGCGTCACGACCGTGTTCGTCAAGAGCTCGGACGGCTCGAGCAACTACTGGAGCCAGTTCTCCCCCGAACTCGTCCAGACGCTGCACGCCGCCGGCCTGAAGGTGTGCGCGTGGCAGTACGTCTACGGGTCGAACCCCGCGGGCGAGGCCGCGCTCGGCGCGCAGGCCGTCGCCAACGGCGCCGACTGCCTCGTGATCGACGCCGAGGCCGAGTACGAAGGCAAGTACTCGGCGGCGCAGACCTACATCAGCGCGCTGCGCGGCAAGATCGGCTCCGCCTTCCCCCTCGCGCTCGCCTCCTTCCCCTACGTCTCCTACCACGGGACCTTCCCCTACTCGGTGTTCCTCGGTCCGGGCGGCGGCGCAGTTCAACCTGCCGCAGATGTACTGGCACGACATCGGCGTCTCGGTGGACACCGTCTACGCGAACACCTACATCGCCAACCGCATCTACGGGCGGCCGATCTTCCCGCTCGGGCAGACCTACGGCGGCGTCTCGAACTCGGACATCCTGCGCTTCCGCGAGGAGGCGGTGGACTACGGCGCGCCCGGCTGGTCGTTCTGGGACTGGCAGGAAACGAGCTCCTCGGGCTGGTCGACGCTCGCGGCGCCGATGACCCCGCTGACCAGCGTCACGCCCGAACACGAGCTACCCCGAACTCTCGAAAGGCAGCAAGGGCGACCAGGTGCTGTGGCTGCAGGAGCACCTCGCGGCCGCGATCTCGAGCCAGGAAACGACCGGCAGCTTCGGCACGCAGACGACCGCCAACCTCGCGGCGTTCCAGAGCGCGCACGGGATCGCGCCCAGCGGCGTCGCGACGGCGCAGACCTGGGCGGCGCTGCTCTCGCTCGAACCGGTCGCAGTGGACTGGACGGGCACGAAACCGAGCGCCTGAGGGCGCCGCGCGGCTTTTCGGCCGCCCGGCTTGACCGGCGCCTCGCGCGCTGTGGCAGGATCGGCCGCGAGGGGGTTCCGAGGATGCCGCAGAGCCGTCGAACCCAGAGCAGCGCCCTTGCGACCCGGCTGACCGCGGCCGGGGTCGTGCTCGGCGTGGCGCTCGCCGCCGCGTGGCCCGCGGCCGCGCCGGCGGGAGCGGTGACGACCGCGACGTTCCTCTACACCGGCGCCCAGCAGCAGTTCGTCGTGCCGGCGGGCGTGACGAGCGTGCACGTGCTGGCGGTCGGCGGCGCGCGGCGGCAACGGCCTCGGCGCCCGGCGGCGGGACGCGGCGGCGCGCCGGCGGAAGTCTCGGGCGACCTCGAAGTCTTCCCCGGGCCAGACGCTCTACGTCGAGGTCGGCGGGACGGGCATCGGCGCGAAGTCTTCGGCATCGCGAAGCCTTCAACGGCGGCGCCTTCGGCGGCGAGGGCGCGGGCGGCGGCGGCGGCGCCTCGGACGTCCGCCTGCAGTCGCGACCGGAACCCGACACGCCGGCTCTCGCTGTTCTCGCGCCTGATCGTCGCCGGCGGCGGCGGCGGCGGGCGGCGCGGGCGAGGAAGGGACGACCGGCGGCGCGGGCGGCCAGGCCGGGCAGCGCGGGCGGCGCCGCTCGCCGGCACCGGCGCCGGCGGCGGCGCCGGAACGCGAAGAAGCGGGCGGGACCGGCGTGCGCCGGACGGAATGCGACGGCAAGCTCGGCAGCGGCGACGCAGGGCAGCGTCGGGCTCGCCGGGACCAACGGCGGCGGAGGCGGCGGCGGCCTCTTCGGCGGCGGCGGCGGCGGCAGCAACGGGAACGAAACGGCGGCGGCGGAGGCGGCGGCGGCTCCTCGCTGCAGCCCCCCGGCGGGAAGACCGTCGTCCCGGCCGCGGCCGGGCGCCCGAGGTCCAGATCACCTACACGCCGCCGGCCCCTGCCCCGATCGTCAAGCCCAAACCGCCCTCCGGCGCCACGAACCCTCCAACGCCTTCACGCTGCTGCGCCCGATCGTCGGCAGCCGACCGCTCGATCACGCTGGTGCTCGACCTCGCCGGGCCGGGCACCCTGACGGCGACCGCGACGGCGACTCGCGCAGTCACCGTCAAGAAGCACGGCAGACGCATCCGCAGGAAGGTGCGCTTCACCTTCGGCACGGCCCGCGCGACCGCCACGGCCGGCGGCGCCCTGGAGCTGACGATCAAGCCGTCGGCCGCGGGCAGGAAGGCGCTGGCGGCGCACAAGCGGCTGCCGGTCTCGATCGCCGTGACGTTCACGCCGAACGGCGGCGAAGCCGCCACCAAGCACGCGTCGCGTCACGCTCACCCGCCGCTAGAGGCGCAGTTGCAGTTCGGGTCGGCGCATGCGCCGACCCGGCGGGGCCGCATGCGGCCCGGCCCCGTAGGCGAGCCGCATGCGGCTCGCCAGGAGTGGCGCGCATGCGCGCCACCCACGGGGCGGCGCATGCGCCGCCCCGCCCCCGGCGCATGCGCCGGGGGAACGGCGTCAGTCCGTCTCTCACACCCGCTGGATCAGCGTTCCCGTCCCGAGCCCGCCGCCGCAGCACATCGTCACGAAGCCGATCTCCTTGTCGGAGCGCTCGAGCTCGTGCAGCAGCGTCGTGATCAGCCGCGCGCCGGTCGAGCCCAGCGGGTGACCGAGCGCCATCGCGCCGCCGTTGACGTTCACGCGGTCCATGTCCGGGTCGAGCTCGCGGCGCCACGCCGCCACCACGGGGGCGAAGGCCTCGTTGATCTCGATCAGGTCGATGTCGCCGATCTGCATGCCGTTGCGCGCGAGGATCTTGCGCGTCGCGGGGATCGGGCCCTCCAGCATTTTCACGGGGTCGCAGCCGACCGTCGTCTGGTCGACGATCCGCGCCCGCGGCGTGAGGCCGAGGGCCTTCGCCTTCTCGCCGCTCATCAGCAGCACGGCGGCCGCACCGTCTGAGATCTGCGACGCGTTGCCCGCCGTGATCTTGCCGTCCGGCTTGAACGCGGGCTTGAGCTGCGAGAGCGCCTCGAGGCTCGTTTCCGGGCGGATGCCCTGGTCGGCGACGAGCGTCTGGCCGTCGACGTCCATCGGCACGACCTCGCGCTCGAAGCGCCCCTCCTCGGTCGCCTGGTGGGCGAGCCTGTGCGAGCGCACGGCGAGCTCGTCGAGCTCGGAGCGGGAGATCTCCCACTGGTCGGCGATCATCTCGGCGCCGAGGCCCTGGCCGACGATGTTGTGCTTGGCCATGAGCTCGGGCGTGAACGCGTAGCCGAAGTCCTCCTGCGTCTTCATGCCCGCCGCGAAGGGCAGGTGGCCCATGTGCTCGACGCCCGAGCCGATCATCGCGTCGTGCACGCCGGCGGCGATCAGCGCCGCGGAGAAGTTCACAGCCTGCTGGGCCGAGCCGCACTGGCGGTCCACCGTCGTGCCCGGCGTCTCGATCGGAAGGCCGGCTTCCAGCCAGGCGTTGCGCGCGATGTTGAAGCCCTGCTCGCCGAACTGCTGCACGCAGCCCGCGATCACGTCCTCGACCTCGGAGGCCTCCACGCCCGAGCGCTCGATGACCTCCGTGTAGCACTTCGCGAGCAGCTCGTTCGGGTGGGTGTCCTTGTAGTAGCCCTTCTCCCTGTGCCCGCGCCCGATCGGCGTGCGCACCGCCTCGACGATCACGACTTCCCGGCCCTCTGCTTCCCTCATCTGTGAAGTCCTCTCAGGTGTCGGTTTCCTGCGGCTCGACGGATCCGAGCCGGGGTGATCGGCCCGCCCACCCCGGGGCCCACCCACCCGGATGGGCGCTTCTGAAAGGATGCGCGGACCCTGCAGCGCGTACTGTACCGCTCCTCGGCGGGCTCCTGGCTGCCCGGCCAGCCGCGCAGGGAAGCGCAAACTCTCGAGAGCAAAGGAGCGACGTGAGCACTCATCTGGGCGTGGCGGGAAGCGGCGCGATCGCGTGCGGCCTGGCGGCTACGGCGGCCCATCACGGGCCGGTCCTGCTGCTCGCGCGCTCCGAGGAGTCGGCCGACCGCGCCGGCGCGACGGTCGAGAAGACGCTGGCCCGCCTCGGCGCCGACGTGGACCCTGAGCACGTGCAGATCGTGACCGACCCGGCCGCGCTCGCCGAGGCGACGTTCGTGGTCGAGGCCGTCGTCGAGGACCACGACATCAAGGCGGGGCTGCTCGCCGAACTGGACGCGATCGTCGGCCCGGAGGCGATCCTCGCCAGCACGACGTCCTCCCTGTCGGTGCAGGCCCTTGCCGAGGAGTGCGGGCGCCCGGAGCGCTTCGTCGGCCTGCACGTGTTCAACCCGGTCACGAAGATGAAGCTCGTCGAGCTCGTCTTCCCGCGCGAGGCCAGCGAGGACACGCGGGCGCGGGCGCTCGCGCTCTGCGAGACCTTCGAGAAGACGCCCGTCGAGGTCCCCGACATCCCCGGCTTCGTGGTGAACCGGCTCCTCTTCCCCTACCTGTTCAACGCCGTGCGGCTGGTGGAAGAGACCGGCCTCGCCCCGGACGACGTCGACACCTGCATGAAGCTCGGCGCCGGGCACCCCATGGGCCCGCTGGCGCTGCTGGACCTCGTCGGCCTCGACGTCTCGATCGCGATCGGCGAGACGATCGGCGAGCCGGTTCCGGAGCGGCTGCGCGAGCTGGCCGCCGCGGGCGCGCTCGGGCGCAAGAGCGGGCGCGGGCTGCTCGCCTACTAGAGCTCCGCCCGGCTTCCAGCGCCTGCCGGGGGCGGCCCGCGGAACATTCAGCGCCCCCTAATCCGACTTTTAGGTCTGGTTCATCAACGAGGAGATACTGGTCATGCGACGTGATACGTCGCAACGCACACCCGCCTCCTCCCAGTGCGCACGATCCGGTCCGCTCCCCCCGCGGGCCGGACGTGTTTAACGACCCGCTCGCCCCGCACGCGGAGCGCTGACGGGAGGGGCGGGGCGAGCTCAGTCGCTCTCGCGCTCGCGGCCGCCGTTGCGGGCGACCGGGCGGCGCTCGCGGATCCGCACGGCCTCGATGCGGTTGTCGCGCACCGACTCCACCCGGATCGAGTAGCCGTCGGCGCTGACGGTGTCCCCGCGCTTGGGCAGCCGGCCGAGCTCGGCGAAGACGAAGCCGCCGATCGAGTTGTACGCGTCGCTGTCGGCGGGCAGCTCGATGCCGTAGTCGGCGAGGTCGGTGACGGCGACGTGGCCGCGCACGAACCAGTCCCCGTTGGCCAGCCGGCGGATCTCGCCCGCGGCGGGGTCGGTCTCGTCGGCGATCTCGCCGACGACCTCCTCGATGATGTCCTCGACGCTGATCACGCCCACCACCCGGCCGTACTCGTCGACCACCACGGCCAGCGAGGTGCGGGCGCGCTGCAGGTCGGCCAGCAGGTCGTCCAGCGGCTTGGTCTCCGGCACGATCATCGCGTCGTGGACGACCGGCGCGACCGGCGCCTGGGGCCCGTCGGTCATCAGCAGGCCCGCGAGCTCTGAGACGTGGGTGATGCCCTTGACGCGGTCGCGTTCGTCGTTCTCGGTGATCACGAGGCGGGTGTGGCCGCTCGAGACGCACAGCCGCAGCGCCGTTTCGACGTCGGCGGAGGCATCGAGCGTGACGACGGCCGGGATCGGCGTCATCACCTGGCGCGCCTCCTGCTCGTGCAGGTGGAAGACGCCGGTCAGCATCCCGGCCTCGCCCGGGTCGAGATGCCCCCCGGCGTAGGACTCTGCGATCAGCCGCTTGAGCTCGTCCGGGGTGCCGCCTTCGCCCTGCTTGGTCATGTCGACCCCGAGCAGGCGCAGGATCCGGTTCGACACCGCGGTCACGACCGACGATCAGCGGCTGGAGGGCGACCTTGAACGTGCGCAGCGGCCGCGCGACCCGCCGGGCGACCGCCTCGGAGCGGTCGATCGCGTAGAACTTCGGCACGATCTCGCCGCCGATCAGCTGCACGAACGAGATCACCGCGAAGGCGAAGATCGCGACGATCGCCGCCGCGACGCCGTGGCTCCAGCCGGCGGGGAGCCAGTTCTTGAGGATGTCCGCGAGCGCGGGCTCGGCGAGCGCGCCGATCGCGATCGAGGTCATCGTGACCCCGATCTGGACCGCCGAGATGTAGTCGTTGACCTGGGAGAGCTGCTCGAGCGCCAGGCCGGCGCCCTTCTGGCCTTCCTCGCGCATCACCTCCAGCCGCGCCCGGCGCGAGCGGACGAGCGCGTACTCCGCGATCACGAAGAACGCGTTGATCGCGACCAGGACGGCCGCGAGGATCAGCTTGAGCCCGTTCACGAGCGCGAGGCGATCCTCACGGGGCGCCCGTGGGCTGAGCCGCAGCCCCGGCCGGAGCGGGCCAGACCGCGCGCTCGGCGCGTCCCACCCGGCGGGGCGACGCTACTTCGAGGAAGTTCTTCGTCGTCGGTCATCAAGACGGTCGGCTGCTCAACGGTAGCAAGGGCGACAGGCGGAAGGCACTCGCGCTCAGGCGAGCTGCGAAACCCGCGCGGCCTGGGCGAAGTCGGCCGCCGTGAGGCCGCCCTCGGAGTGGGTGGAGTAGGTCAGGCGGACCTTGTTCCATCCGTGCAGCAGGATGTCGGGGTGGTGGTTGGCCTGCTCGGCGGCCTCGCCGACGCGCTGCACGAACGCCATCGCCGCGGCGAAGTCCGGGAACTCGAAGTCGCGCGCGATGCTGTCCGGGCGGCTCGCGCCGCCAGCCGTCCAGGCCGGCCAGCTCGCGGTCGATGTCGGCCTCGCCGAGAAGCGCCATCCAACCCAGCTTACCCGTGCCGAAGCCTTACATTCAGGGGGTGAGGATCGTCAGCCTCGTCCCCCACGCCACCGAGCTGCTGTTCGCGCTCGGGCTCGACGACGAGGTGGTCGGCGTGACCCACGAGTGCGACTACCCCCTGGCCGCGCTCTCGCTGCCACGCGTCACCCGCGACGCACTGCCGGCAGGCCTCAGCGCCGGCGAGATCGACGCCGCCGTGCGCGAGCGCACGCTCGCCGGCGAGTCGATCTACGAGCTGGACGCCGGCGATGCTGGCCGAGCTCGAGCCCGACCTGATCGTGACCCAGGCGCTGTGCCCCGTGTGCGCGGTCTCCTATGACGACGTCGCCGCCCTCGCCGGCGAGCTGCCCACGCACCCCCGCGTGATCGCGCTCGACCCGAAGACGATCGGCGAGACGCTCGGCGACGTGCGGACGCTCGCGGAGGCGACCGGGCGCCGGCGCGAGGGGGTCGAGCTGGTGGCGCGCAGCGCCGGGCGGATCGACCGCGTCAAGCAAGCCGTGCGCGGCGCCGGGCGCCCCCGTGTGGCGGCGGTGGAGTGGCTCGACCCCGTGTTCGTCGCGGGCCACTGGACGCCGCAGATGATCGAGCTCGCGGGCGGCGAGGACGTGCTCGGGATGCCCGGCGAACCCTCCGAGACGGTGGGCTGGGGCGCGCTCGCGCAGGCGCGGCCCGAGGTCGTGGTGGTCATGCCCTGCGGCTACGACGCCCAGCGCGCGCACGAGGAGGCGCTGGCCCACGCCGAGCGCCTGAGCGCGCTCGGGGCCGACCGGATCGTCGCCGTCGACGCCGCGGCCTACTTCTCGCGCCCGGGGCCGAGGCTCGTGGACGGGCTCGAGCTGCTGGGGCGCCTGCTCCACCCGGAGCTGCTTGCGGACGTCCCGCTCGACGGCCGCGCGGTCGAGCTGGACCCGCTCGAACCGACGCGCCAGGCGTAGGCCCGGCTCAGGCGAAGCCGGTGCCGCTCGCGTGCGAGACCGCGAGCGAGGCCGCGACCGCGGCGGCGCTGATGAGCACGCAGGCGACGAAGCCGAGCGCCGGCATGCGCCGGGCGTCGGCCGTGCGGATCGCGAGCGCCGCGATCGCGCCGCCGATCAGCCCGCCGATGTGAGCTCCGACCGAGATCCCGGCGAGGGTGAAGCTGAGGACGAGGTTGAGGATGATCAGACCGCCGATGCCGGACTGCATGACGCTGAAGCCGCGCGCGCGGAGCTCCACCGCAGCGGCGCCCATCAGGCCGAAGACGGCGCCCGAGGCCCCGAGCGTCGGGGCGGCCGTCGCGAGCAGCGCGCCGAAGGATCCGGCCAGCAGCGAGGTGAAGTAGATCGCCGCGAAGCGCGCGCTCCCGATCGCGGGCTCCAGCATCAGCCCCAGCAGGTAGAGCAGGTACATGTTGAAGCCGATGTGCAGGATGTTCTCGTGCAGGAACCCGGCGGTGATGAGGCGCCAGTACTGGTCGGCTTCGGCGATCGCCTCCCGGTAGAGGATCCCTTCGGCGACCACCTTGCCGTAGACGCCCGAGCCGGCGAAGGAGAACTGGCCCTGCTCGGTGAGGAAGACGATCACGTTGATCGCGATCAGCGAGTAGGTGACGCGCGGGACGGCGGCCGCGTCGCGCAGGCGCTTGACGGTCGTGCGCTGGCGCGCGCACTCCGGGCAGCGCATCCCCACCGGAGTGCTCGTCATGCAGTCGGGGCAGATCGGGCGCCCGCAGTTCGAGCAGGACACGCCCGTCTCGCGCGAGGGATGCCGGTAGCAGGTGGCCATTGCGGAGGGAGAGCCTAGCTGGGGGCCGGCAGCACCTCCCGGCGCTTCAGCGGTCGCCGAGCAGCCGGCGCGTCTCGCGCTCGAGGTCTTCGAGCGTGCGAGAAGCGGCCTTTCGCACGCCGGCGATGCTGCGCGGCGGCGACGCGGCGGCCCGGTGCCTGGCCCGCAGCACGACGAGCGCGGTCGCGGCGGCGCCGCCTGCGGCGAGCGCGGCGGCCGGGCGCACCCAGTTGCGCGGGTCGCGCATCGCCGAGAGCTCCCACGCGTCCAGCTCGTCGGCGGCCATCTCGGTGATGCTCTGCAGCGCCCCCTCCAGGCGCGCCGCGAGTTCGGCCGGCGGCTCGACGGGCGCGAGCGCTTCGCGCAGCAGCCCCTCGAAGTTGGTCGCGGCCTCACTCATCGCCCGCCCCCTTTGCTTGCGAGCCCGCGCCGCCGGCCTTCGCGGGGCGTCCCGCCCCGTCCCTGCCGACGATCTCCTCGAGCTGCCTGATCGCGCGGTGGATGAGCACCTTCGTGGCGCCGTCGGAGCGGCCCAGCGCCCGCGCGATCTCCCGGTTGTCCATCCCCAGGGCGAAGCGCATGATGAGCGCCTCCCGGCGGTCGTCGGGCAGCTTGCCGACGCCGTCGAGGATGCGGCTCAGCTCGTCGCGGCCCTCGACCAGCTGCTCGGTCGTGTGCGGGGCCGTGATCGTGGTCGTCTCGTCGATCGGCGAGGCCGGCTTGCGTGAGCGGTCGCGGTACAGATTCGCCGCGAGGTTGTGCGCGATGCGGATCAGCCACGGCCGCAGCGGCCGTCCCTCCGATTCGCGCTGCGCGCGCTCGAAGTGGCGGTAGGCCTGCAGGAAGGTCTGCTCGGTGAGATCCTCGGCGTCGTGGTGGTTGCCCACCCGGTAGTACGCGTAGGAGTAGACGTCGCGCAGGTGGGCCCGGTAGAGCTCGGTGAACTCCGCGTCGAGCTGCGCCTTGGACTTCGGGCTTGCCTGCGCGGCCACCCATGCACCCTACCTCCGCAGCGAGGGCTCAGGCGGCGCGCGAGACCTCGCGCGGGCGCCCCTCGCCCCGCGGCTCGCCGCGCGCAGCCGGCTCGCCGCCCAACCAGTCCCACTGCAGGCTGACGCACGCCCAGATCCGTTCGGTGACGGCACCCGCCAGGCTCGGCGAGCAGCGCTCGACCCGGGGGTAGTGGAGCGGGCGCCCGACGCGCAGGCGCACCTTGCGCGGCCTGATGCGCCAGCCGCGGCGCACGTCCTCGGTTCCGATCACGGCGACCGGCGCGACGGGCGCGCCCGTCTCGAGCGCCAGGCGCCCGACGCCCCTGTGCGGAGTGCCGAGCGGGCCGGGGCGCACGCGCGTGCCCTCGGGGAAGAGCACCACGCAGTCGCCGCGTTCCAGGATCGCCCGCGCGGTGGCCATCGCGTCGCCGTCCCCCGCGCCGCGATCGACGGGGAACGCGCCGAGCGCGTTCAGGATCCACGCCTGCCAGCGCTTTTCGAAGAGCTCGCGCTTGGCCATGTAGTACACCGGGCGCCTGACCAGCGTGCCGATCACGAAGGGGTCCAGGAAGCTGCGGTGGTTCGCGGCGAGCAGCAGCGGCCCCGTGCGCGGCAGGTGCTCGCGGCCGACCCGCTGCATGCGGAAGTAGACGAGGAAGAACGGGACGAGCAGCGCGCGCAGGGTCCAGTAGACGACGGGGTTGACCCCGCGCTGCAGCGAGCGCTCGTGGAAGCCGCCGAGATCGACTGAGGGCCGCTCCTCGGGCGGCTCGGGAGCGCTTTGGGGGCGCCGGTCTGAAAGGGGGATCGCCATACCCTTTTACACCGGCCGGCGGGGCCCCGTTACAGCCCGGGAGCCGTGTTCAGCCGGTCGAGAGCTCGGCGAGCCGCGCGACGTCGCCGAGCTCGCCCGGAGGCTCGCCGGTGAGCACCCAGCCGGCCTCGGTCGAGCGCACCAGCCCGCGCCGGGCGAGACCCGTGAGCGCGCTGGTCACCGTCGGGCCGCCGGGCCGCCGCGAGTTCCGCGAGGACGGCGTGCGTGAGGCGCAGCGGTACGGTCACCGCACCGCTCCCGACGCGCCCCCAGCGCGAGGCGAGGTGCCAGAAGAGCATGTGCAGGCGCACGTCGACCCGGGCCTGATGGACGATCGCCATGTTCACGGCGATGTTGCGCGAGCGGGCGAGCGCCCGCCCGACCAGACGCCCGCCGAGCTGCGGGTAGTCGGCGAGATGCCCCATGAAGGCCTCGTCGAGCACCGCCAGCCGGGCGGTCTCGAGCACGCGCCAGGCGGTCGTCAGCGGCAGCGTCGGCAGGTCCTCTTCGCCCTCCCAGGGGCGCAGCAGGTCGCCCTCGCCCAGGAGCTCGGCGCCGAAGCGGCCCTCGATGCCCACGCGCCTGACGAGCAACCCGTCGAGCACCAGCAGGCCGATCCCGCCGCTGCCCGTGACGGCGGGCGCGTTGCGCCAGCGGCCCGTGGGCAGCGTGATCACGCCGGCCACGCACTCGGCGGCGGCCCGCTCGCGCAGCTCGGGGGGATCGACTCGGCCAGGCTCGGGTCCACGTGGAGGACCCGGCAGAGCTCGCCGTCAGTCGCTGTCGGTGCAAGGTTCATCAGCATCGCCTTGAGGGGCGCGGGTCCCCCGCCCGGGGATGGACGGTGGGGCGCACCTTCACTCCCCTTACCCGAAACGGGCGCTGCTCAACGATCCTGGGACAACAGTGCCGTCTCAGTCGGCGTCTTCGCCGGCGCCCCGCAGCGGCAGAACCTCGATCAGGCCGGTGACCTCGAGCATCTTGCGCTGTCCCTCTCCGGCCAGCACGGACAGGCTGGAGCCGGCCTCTGTGCACATGTCGCGGGCGGTCAGCAGGGAGCGCATCCCCATCGAGTCCATGAACGTGACGCCCCTCAGGTCCAGCTCGATCGGGCCCCCTGCGCCGCACAGGCGGCTGAGCGCGGTCTCGAGGTCGTACGCGGCGGCGAGATCGAGTTCGCCGCTGAGCGCGAGCCGGTGCCCCTGGCCCACGCGCTCCTCCTCGATGCTGAACCCGCTGTTCATCTCTCCTCCACCCTCCTGAACTGACCCTAGCGAATGCTCGGCGCCGACCATGCAGGTCTCGGCGAGGGTCCGAGAAGCGCGCCGCCACCGCGCCACGGGCGGCGCACGCTAGCTTGAAGGGCGTGCCGGAGTAGCTCAGCTGGTAGAGCGCCTGTCTTGTAAACAGGGGGTCAGGGGTTCGAGTCCCCTCTCCGGCTTGGCCTTCGTTCGATCCCCGCGTTCAGGGGTCAGCGGTTCGAGAGTCCCCTCTCCGGCTCGGCCCTCATTCGATCCCCGTGTTCCAGAAGAACCGTTCGGTCGCGTCCGCGCGGGAGAGCTGGTAGAAGACGAACTCGCTCGCCCCGGCGCGCCGCGCGCTTTCCAGCAGCGCGAGGTCCTTGGCGAGCTGGTTCGGTTCGCCGGCCTGGACGCCGTCCTCGCTGATCAGCAGCGGCACGGGCTTGATGTACTGGACGAAGTTCGCGAAGGATTCGGCGAGCTGGTAGGGGTGGATGCCGACGCCGTTGCTCGGGAGCGCCGCGACGTTGCTGAGCCAGGCGTAGATGTCGCGGCCGGCGAGTTCGCCTGCGATCACCGGCGCACCGGGATCGACGGACTTCAGCGCGTCGTAGGCGGTCGTGTACGCGGCGTCGTAGTTGGACATCGCCTGCGACTCCCCGCCGGAGTGCCCGATGAACTTCGAGCCGTTGGGCTCGTTGCCGATCGCGAAACGGCTCACCTTGCCGGCATAGCGCGAGGCGACTTCCTTCGCGAAGGACGCCAGGAGCGCGAGGTTGAGGTGTTCGGTGCTCAGTTCGCTGTTCATGACCCCTTCCTCGAAGGGCGGGGTCCAGGTGATCGTGAGATGGACCCCCCAGCAGTGCTCGCGAGCCATCTGGACGGCACGGTCGTACGGGCCCCACCCGTACCGCTTCACTTCGCCCCACATCACGTTCAGGCGCAGCAGGCGGGCATGGAACACGCCTTCCCCGAGCGCGAAGCCGCGTGCCGGGCTCATCGCGGGCTGCAACCCGAGGAACACCGGGTCGTCTTGGACCCCGACTTCGAACGCCGGCAGCGGCGCGCACCCCGCCGGCAGCCCGGCCGCCGAGGCGGCGCTCCGTCTGGCGCCGAAAGCCGTGAGGAGGCCTTCTTCGATCAGGCGTTTGAGGCCCGGCACCACGACGTCCACGGCCAGCATGTGCCAGCTGCGCGCCCAGCCCGGCCCGGAGCTGACGGCCACGTGGGCGGTCCTGGGCGCGGCGAGCGCGATCCAGGATCCGGCATGGCGGCGCCGGTCGAACGACCGGAAGAGGACTCTCCGCGTCGCGTCGCCGGACATCGCCGCCCCGCTGCGCTGCCCTTCGTCGAGCCCCGTCGTCAGGAGCAGCGAGCCGGCCACCGGCCGCAGGGCGATCTTCGGCGTCGAGCGCCGGCCCTGCCGCGCGGCATGGACCGCGACGCGGGTCGAGGCGCCCGCGTAGGCCACCACCTTGATGCTCGCCGGGTACGCGGCCGCCGCGAGCGTGGCGGCGATCCGTCCCTTCAGCCAGTGCCGGGCGCGGGCCTGCCAGACCTCCGTAGCCCCGCTCGCGCCGTCGCTGCGTGCGAGCAGCGACCAGTGCAGGCCGTCGCCCGAGATCTGTCTGACGCGCTCGCGTGAGGCGCTCCCGCCGGCGACCACGAAGGCCAGCAGGAGCGTCTTCGAGTCTTTGGTGTAGAGCCGCGGGGTGAGGAGCCTGGCCGTACGGCCCTTGGCGCTCGCGCCGGCGATCGCGTCGACCCCCGGCGGCAGCTGGGCGGAGGCCGCGCCGGGCAGCCCCGCGAACGCCGCAGCCAGGACCAGCGCGACCGCAGCCCCTCGCAAGCACCTCACGCACACGATGTGGACCACTACCCCGCCGCGCGCCGTCCGACAACCGCCGGCGGACGGATTTGGACGCCGTTTGCGCACAATGCCCCGATCGGCAACACGATAGTCACGCGCCGGATGCGGGCCGCGCCGCGCGCCGTCCACGCCGCTCCAGGCGCCTTCCTGAGAAATACCTCACCCCGCCAACCTCGCGCTCCCACGGGCGTTCTCATCAGTGGTCCGGCCGCCGCAGGAGGCGGCGGCGGGGCCGATACGGAGGTCGAGGTGTCCCTGCGCGCGCTGGTCGATGGTTTCGGGGACGCTCAGCATCTCCAACAAGCTCTCGCAGCCCCTCTGCGAGAAAGAGGCCCCGCTTCGGCGGGGCCTCTCCTTTTTCAGAGGAAGGTCAAGACGTCGCCTCTCTGTCCAAAGGGTTGACACCAGAGGTACATCGTGTTAGACCTGGCTCGTGAGGGGTCGGGCGACCCGCCGCGGGCGCGTTTCTCGCGTTTGCCCGGTGTGCCGCCGGCCCGGAGTCGATCGGCTCGCCTCGCCGAGCCGATCGCGCAGCACCGGGAAAAGGAGACCGAGAGAGATGCTGAGAACCCCCAGCCGGATACGGCGGCAGGTCGGAGCGCGCCTGAGGATGCTGGCGAGCGTTGGAGCGCTCCTGTGCGCGGCGGGCCTCCTGGGCGCGCCGGCGGCGCCCGCGGCCAACACGCAGCTCAAGGAAGAATTCGCCGAGTTCCTCGACTGCCCCGAGACAGCCCCCACCGTCTACTTCTGCGTCGTCGCGCATACGACCTCGGGCGAATTCAAGATGGGCAACAAGAACGTCCCGATCGTGAACCCGATCACCCTCCAGGGCGGGCTCCCCAAAGCCCTCCCGCCGACCAGCCTGATCGCCGCACGCGACGGCAACACCGTGATCAGCCCGCCGCAGAAGGTTCCGGGCGGTCTCCTCGGGCTGCCCGGCCTGCTTGAAGGGATCGGCGGCGAAGTCACCGCCACCGCGTCGCTGGCCGGGGCGCCGAGCGACATCCTGATCAACGAGGTCGCCGTCCTTCAGGGAGGCCACGAAACGGCCGTGCAGCTGCCGCTGAAGATCAAACTCTCCAACCCGCTGCTCGGCGAAGAATGCATGATCGGCTCGGAAGCGGAACCCGTGGTTCTGCACCTCGAAACGACCAAACTCGGCACCGAATCGACGCTCGGGAAGAAGAAGATCCTCAAGCTCTCCGACGTGGTGCTCGAAGACAAGAGCTTCGCGGTGCCGGCGGCGAAGAACTGCGGGCTGAGCACGCTGCTGGTCAACCTGCTCGCCGGCCTGCCCTCACCCGCCGGCCACAACAGGGCCGTGATGATCGGCGACTTCGAGCAGACGTTCCTCACGAACGCGCTGAAATACGCCAAACCGCCCAAGGAAAAAAAGAAAAAATAGGCAGAGCGCAGGGGATCAGGCGCCACGCCCGCCCGGGCGTGGCGCTCCCCGCGCGTGGAAGAGCGCCCGCTCAGCCCGCGTACATCGACTCGATCGCCGCGTCGTACTTCTCGGCGATCGGCTTGCGCTTCAGCTTCATCGTCGGCGTCAGCTCGTCGCCGCCGGCCAGCCAGTCCCCCGAGACGATCAGGAACTTCTTGACCTGTTCGACTTTGGCCAGCTTCGCGTTGGCCGCCTCGACGCCCTCCGCGACCGCGGCGCGCATGCGCTCGTCGTCCGCCAGCGCCTCCAGTGAGGTGTCCTCGATCCCCTGCTGGCCCGCCCACATCGGCGCGAAGTCGGCGTCGAGCACGATCAGCGCCGTGTTGTAGGGGCGCCGGTCGCCGATGCAGCACGCCTGCCCGATCAGCGGGGAGGCGGCCTTCAGCGTCGCCTCGATGTTCGCCGGCGACATGTTCTTGCCGGCGGCGCTGATGATCAGCTCCTTCTTGCGGTCGACGATCTTGAGGTAGCCCGCCTCGTCGAACTCGCCGATGTCGCCGGTGCGCAGGAAGCCGTCCTCGGTGAACGACTCGGCCGTCTTCTCGGGCAGGTTGCGGTAGCCCTTCATCACGACGTCCGAGCGGATCAGCACCTCGCCGTCGGTGTCCAGCTTGATCTCGACGCCCGGCGCGGGCGGGCCGACGGTACCGATGCGGATCCTGTCCGGCGGGTTCACGCTGCCCGCGCCGCAGGTCTCGCTCATCCCCCACAGCTCGGCGAGCGGCAGGCCGATCGCGTGGAAGAACTCGAGCACCTCGACGGGCGTCGGCGCAGCGCCGACGTTGATCGCCTCGACCTGGTCGAGGCCGAGCATCGTGCGCAGCCCGGCGAAGATCTCCGCGTCGGCCCTGGTGACCTGCTCCGCGAGCTCGGGCGGCACCGGCTCCCCGGCCTGTTCGAGGCGCACCTTGCGCAGCGAGGCCTCCAGCGCCTCCTCGACCTTCGCCCGCTGCTCCTCGGGCTGCGAGGCGAGCATCGTCTCGAGCCCCGCCTTGAGCTTCTCCCAGATGCGCGGCACGGCGAAGAACCAGCTCGGCCGGACTTCGGGCAGGTAGGAGAGCACCTGGCGCGGGTCCTCGCAGCAGGTGATCTGCAGGCCGTAGACGATCGGCAGGTAGTGGTGGGCGTTGCGCTCCGCGACGTGCGCCGAGGGCAGCCATGAGATCACGCGGCCGTCCTTGGGGAATTCGATCAGCTCGTCCAGGCCCTCGCAGGCCGCCATCAGGTTGCGGTGCACGAGCTGTACGCCCTTCGGCGGCCCGGTCGTCCCGGAGGTGTAGATCAAGGTCAGGATGTCGGTCGGCTGCAGCGCCGCGACGGAAGCCTCGACGTCGAACTCGGCGTCGGAGCCCTCGATGTCCGCGAGGGCGAGCGTGCCGCCCGGAGCCTCGCCGTCGATCACGATCACGTGCTCGAGCCCGGGCAGGCTCTTGCGGGCCTCCAGCACGCGGTCCAGGTAGGCCTGCTCGCAGATCAGGATGCGCGCTTCCGCGTCGGCGACGAGGTAGGCGATCTGCTCGGCCGTGTAGGTGGCGTAGATCGAGAACGGCGCCGCCCCCACCATCATCCCGGCGATGTCGCAGAGGTGGAACTCGGGCCGGTTGCCGATCATCAGCGCGAGCGTGTCGCCGCGGCGCAGCCCGAGCGCGTGCAGGCCGGCGGCAAGCGCGTCGGCGCGATCGCGCAGCGCGCCCCAGGTGATCGTGAACGCGTCGTCCTTGGTCCGGATCGCGATATCCCCCTCGCGTTCGGCGGCGGTGATGCGGAACGCCTCGGCGATCGTCGCCGCGCCCGCGGCAGGGGGACCACCATTGGTCGCCGGTCCTGAAACTGCGGCCTCCATCGATTCCTCCCTCTCTCCACCCCGCCCACAGCCGGCGGACGGCTCGATCATAACCCTGATCCCGCCCCGCACTAGGCTCGCAAAATGCGGATCGGCGAACTCGGCTTCTGGTGGCATTCCGTGGGCGGTCCCCCGCCTGCCCGCGCGGCGCTGCCCGGCCCGGTCGAGGCCGACGTCGCGATCGTCGGGGCCGGCTTCACGGGGCTGTGGACCGCCTACTACCTGAAGCGCGCGCGCCCCTCGTTGCGCGTCGTGGTGCTCGAGGCCGAGCAGGCCGGCTTCGGCGCCTCGGGCCGCAACGGCGGCTGGCTCTCGGGCTTCTTCTCGGGCCCGCCCCGCGCATACGGCAGCGGTTACGAGGCTCTGCAGCGGGCGATGTTCGCGACCGTCGAGGAGGTCGCCGCAGTGCTGGCCGAGCACGCGATCGACGCCGACCTCGTGATGGGCGGCACGCTGACCGTCGCACTCGACCGTGCCCAGCTCGTGCGGCTGCGCGAGGCGATCGCCGGCGGGCGCCGCCACGGCCTGGGCGAGGAGGACCTGCGCGAGCTCTCGCCCGCGGAGCTCGCCGAACGGGTCCGCGTCGCGGGCGCGGCCGGTGCGGGCTTCTCGCCCCACGTCGCGCGCGTGCACCCGGTCAAGCTCGTGCTCGGACTCGCCGCGACCGTAGAGGCGCTCGGCGTCGAGATCCACGAGCACACCCCGGTCACCGAGATCGCGCCTGGGCGTGCCGCCACCCCCCGGGGCGAGGTGCGGGCCGGGTGGGTGGTGCGGGCGACCGAGGGCTACACGGCGAGCCTGCGCGGCCAGCGCCGCGCGCTCGTGCCGATGAACAGCTCGATGATCGTCACAGAGCCGCTGCCCGCGGAGGCCTGGGAGCAGATCGGGTGGGCGGGCGCCGAGACGATCGGCGACGGCGCCCACGTCTACGCCTATCTCCAGCGCACGAGCGACGGGCGCATCGCGATCGGGGGCCGGGGCGTCCCCTACCGGTACGGCTCGCGCACGGACGGCCGCGGCGACACGGCCGAGCGCACCGTCGCAAGCCTGCGCGCGAAGCTCGCGGCGATGTTCCCGGCCGCCGCCGGCGCCGAGATCGCGCACGCATGGTCGGGCGTGCTCGGCGTGCCGCGCGACTGGGCGCCGGCCGTCGTCGCCGACCCCGCACGCGGCCTCGCGTATGCCGGCGGGTACGTCGGCGAGGGCGTGGCCGCAGCCAACCTCGCCGGCCGCACGCTGCGCGACCTGATCCTCGGCGAGAGCACGGAGCTGACCGGCCTGCCGTGGGTCGGGAGGCGCCCGCGGCGCTGGGAGCCCGAGCCCCTGCGGTGGGCGGAGATACACGCCGTCTACGCCGCCTACCGCAGCTGCGACGCCGCCGAGCGCCGCACGGGGCGCCCTTCGCGGATCGCGGCCCTGATCGACGCCGCATCCGGGCGCGAGTGAGCGAATAGCATCGCGCCGTCCATCCTCAGGAGGCCCGATGCCATACGAGACGGTGCTGTACGACGACCGACGGCGCGATCGCCACGATCACGCTCAACCGGCCCGAGCGGCTCAACACGATCGTGCCCCCGATGCCCGACGAGCTGCAGGACGCCGTCGAGCGCGCCTCGCTCGACGGCGGGGTGAAGGTGATCGTCCTGCGAGGCGCCGGGCGCGCCTTCTGCGCGGGCTTCGACTTCGGCGGCGGCTTTCACCACTGGGACGAGGGGATGACGACGGGCGGCCGCTGGGACCCCGGCAAGGACTTCGCGATGGCCACCTCGCCGGCCGCCGGACCGGTGCCGAAGTTCATGTCGCTCTGGCGCTCGCCGAAGCCGGTGATCGCCCAGGTGCACGGGTGGTGCGTCGGCGGCGGTAGCGACCTGGCGCTGTGCGCCGATCTCGTGATCGCCAGCGACGACGCCCGCATCGGCACGCCCTACTCGCGGATGTGGGGCTGCTACCTGACCGGGATGTGGCTGTACCGGCTCGGGCTGACGCGGGCCAAGGAGTACGCCCTCACCGGCCGCCCGCTCTCGGGCGCGGAAGCAGCCCAGGCCGGCCTGATCAACCGCTCGGTGCCGTTCGGCGGGCTCGAGGCCGAGGTCGCAGCCGAGGCGGGACGGCTCGCTGCGATCCCGCTGTCCCAGCTCACGGCGATGAAGCTCGTCGTCAACCAGGCCTACGAGAACATGGGCCTGGCCTCCACGCAGACGCTCGGGCCGATCCTCGACGGGCTGATGCGCAACACGCCTGACGCGGAGGGGTTCATCGAGCTCGCCGAGCGCGAGGGGGTCGGCGCCGCGGTGCAGCGCCGCGACGGGCCGTTCGGCGACTACAGCCAGGCGCCGGCGGAGCAGCAGCCGAACCCGGACAACGTGATCCGGCCGTGAGCGAAGGCGCCTTCCGGGAGGTCTGGGAGGAGCGCGCCGAGGACTGGGTCCGCTGGGCGCGCAGCCCTGAGCTCGACTTCGGGTTCTGGGAGCTGAACCTGCCGGCGATGCTGGAGCTCGTGCCCGCGCCGGGCCGGCTCACGCTCGACGTCGCGTGCGGGGAGGGGCGGCTGAGCCGCGAGCTCGCCCGGCTCGGCCACCGCGTGATCGGCATCGACTCCTCGCCTTCGCTGCTGGCCGCGGCGCGCGAGGCGGGGCGGGCGGGACCCGATCACGAGCTGCTGCTCGCCGACGCCGTCGCGATCCCGCTCGAGGACGGCGCGGCCGATCTGGCAGTCGCCTCGATGGCGCTCATGACCGTGGATGACGTGCCCGCCGTGGTGGACGAGGTCGCGCGCGTGCTCGCGCCCGGGGGGCGCTTCCTGATCACGCTGCTGCACCCCGTGGACACCTGGGGCGACGCCGGCGGCAGCTACTTCGAGGAGACGGCCTACGACAAGGAGATCGTCCGCCCGGCCGGCCGCATGACCTTCCGCGACGCCCACCGCCCGCTCGCCGCCTACTTCCGCGCGCTCGAGGAGGCGGGGTTCGCCATCGAGCGCCTGCGCGAGCCCGAGCCGGCCGAGGGCTACTTCCGGCGCCACCCCGACGCAGAGCGCTTGCGCGGCCGCCCGTTCCTGCTGCACCTGCGCGCGGTGCTCAAGCCCGCGCGCTCCGGCTTGACGGCCCCATACCGGCGCCAGTGGCGCTCCGGGATGTCGTCGGGGTCCTTGTACCAGTGCCACGTGCAGGGGTCTTTCGCGTAATCCTGGGGCGGCTCTGACGGGTACAGCGGGTAGCCCGACCACTGGATCGGCAGCGACTCGTTCATGAACGAGCAGTGCGTGCAGTACAGCGGGAAGCCCTTGCGGTCGAACGACCAGTCGTGCGCCTCCTGCGTGACGCCGCCGCCGGGCAGGCCCTCGTAGGCGCCGTTGCGCACCAGCCGCTGCCCCGAGCCGCACGGGTTCATCGCGAAGGTCACCTTCTCCTCGTCCTCGGTGATCGAGAAGGAACCCGGGTTGGGACCCACGCCCGAGCAGGAGTGCGCCCGCCAGGTCGCCGCCAGCAGCTCGACGAGGTCGCGCCGGTCGAGCGCCACGATCGCGTCGTGGTGGCGGCGCCAGCCGCGGTTCATCGATTCGCTCCACGCTTCGGCGACGCCGTCCTCGCCGAGGCGCTGCTGGATGAACGAGACGAGGTCGAGCACGCCGGCGGCCATCAGGTCGTGGAGCATCTGCCACTCGTGCTTCATCTCCGAGCACAGCCGGCGGGCCTCCTCGATCTCGCCTGCGTCGATCGCCTCGATCGCGCGGTCCATCGTCGGCCGGGAGAGCTGCTCCAGCTGCTCCTCGGTGAACCAGCGGTCTGTCATCGTTCCCTCCTTCGATGGTCGTCGGAGGGCAATTGTGACCGAGCCGCGAAGGGCGCTGGTGACAGGGGCCGCGCGGGGCATCGGCGCGGCGATCGCGACCCGCCTCGGGGCGGACGGGATGGACGTGGTGACGCTCGACCTCCGCGCGGGATGCGACATCGCGCTCGACGTCGCCCGCGACGAGTTCCCGCCGCTCGACGACATCGACGTCTGCGTCGCCAACGCCGGAGTGACCACGACGATCGCGCGCCGGGCACCGCATGACGCGCCGAGCAGTGGCAGCTCGACATCGACGTCAACCTGACGGGGGCGTTCCGGACCATCCAGGCATGCCTCGCGGGCATGCGCGAGCGGCGCCACGGGCGCATCGTGGTGATCTCGAGCGTGGCGGCGATCGGCGGG
Organism: uncultured Solirubrobacteraceae bacterium; assembly: GCA_963779065.1. Lineage (GTDB taxonomy): Bacteria > Actinomycetota > Thermoleophilia > Solirubrobacterales > Solirubrobacteraceae > Palsa-744. Next base: position 2,981,544 of record CAVZWQ010000003.1, on the reverse strand, counting down.
CTGCCCGGACAGGTCGCCTACGCCGCCTCCAAGGCCGGGCAGCTCGGCATGGTGCGCACCCTCGCCGTCGAGAACGCGCGCCGCGGGATCACCGTCAACGCCGTCCTGCCGGGCCTCGTCGGCACCGAGCAGGTGCTCGCGATGCCGGCCGAGGTGCGCGAGCGCGCGCTCGCCTCGGCGCCCGGCGGGCGGCTCGTCGAGCCGCACGAGATCGCCGCCGCGGTCTCGTTCCTCGCCGGGCCGGAGGCCGCCCAGGTCAACGGCCAGACGATCGCCGTGGACGGCGGCGCCTCGCTGACCCAGCTGACGCTCGGCAGCTCGCGCTAGCGGGCGCGAGGCGCGCAGCGCGCCGCCCTACGCCTCGGCGAGCACCGCAGCCGTCTCCTCCTGGGCATGGCCGCGCAGCCGCAGCCCGAGCGCGGGGAAGATGAGCGTCGAGAGCACGGCGGCACCGACCAGCGCCGCCGCGGTGACGGTGCGCATGTGGCGGTCTTCGACCGCGAGCGTGGTGATCGCGACGACCAGCGGCAGCTGCGTGGCACTCAGCAGCGCCAGGGAGATCCGCTCTCGCTCGTCCAGCACGCGCCGGTAGAGCAGGAGCGCAGGCGTGCCGCGGACGACCAGGAACAGCACGAAGAACAGCACCATCTTCAGGACCCCCGAGGCGCTGGCGAACAGGGCGTCGATGTCCACCTTCATCCCGCTCACGACGAAGAAGAACGGGACGAACACGCCGAATGCGACCGCCCTGAGCTTGGAATCGAAGCCCGGCAGCTCGTGCGCTTTGAGCACCTGCCGGGTGATCATGCCGGCGGCGAAGCCGCCGAGCAGCAGATCGAGCCCGAGTTCGAACGCCAGCAGCGCGAGCGCGAAGATCAGCACGACGATCCAGCGGACGGCGAGCTGCCCGCTGGCCTCCATCGTGCGCTCCATCAGCGGAAGCGTGCGCTCGGCCGAGCGCACCGCGAACACGGCGACCCCGACGGCGAGCGCCACGAAGGCGACGAGGATCAGCGCGTTGTGGACCGTGCCGTCGGCGGAGAGGATCAGCGTCAGGAGCAGGATCGGCCCGAACTCGCCGACCGCGCCCGCGGCCAGCAGGTAGGTCCCGAAGCGCGTGCGCATCTCCCCCGAGTCCGATAGCGCCGGGAGCAGGGTGCCGAGCGCCGTGGTCGCCATCGCCGATCCCGTGTAGAGGAGCGAGAGCACGATCCCGGCCACCGCCAGCGCTGCCCCTAACCCATACGCGAGCGCCAGCGACATCGCCCACCCCGCGAGCGCCAGACGCAGAGGCGTGCCCTCGATGCGCTTGACGTCGATCTCGTAGCCGGCGAAGAAGAAGAGCATGCCCAGGCCGAGGGCCGAGAAGAACGAGACGAATTCGCCGGGCTGCAGTCCCAGCGCCTGCGGGCCGATCGCGATCCCGAGCAGCAGCTCGACGACCACGACGGGCAGCGCCAGCCCGCGCCCGGCGGCCACCGCTGCGATCGTCGCCGCGAGCGCCGAGCAGGCGACGATCGCGAGGAAGGCGCCGGGCTGGACGGTGATGGCGAGCGGCATCCTCAGCCCCCGGACCGCCGCCCCGTCGCGCTGTTCCACGCCGCCCCCACAGACGCCGAGGGTACACCCGCGCCGGGGCGTGAGACCTCGCCGCGGGCGTTGGATTGCAGCGGCTGGACGGACGCCCGATGCGACCGCATCGAACGTCCTGCGAGGGGGTTAGGGCTAGGCGGAGGAGGAGGAACCCCGATCCCGACAAGGAGAAGGCACCTGATGCGTTCACCCAAGCTGACGTCGGCGCTGGCGCTCGCCCTGATGGCGCTCGCCGTTCCCGCCACGGCGGCGGCGCGCGCCCACCATCACGTCGCGAGCAAGCACAGCGCGACCCCCGGCCACTGCCGGTTGACCCTCAACGTGGCGCCGCGCCTCGTCACCAGCGGCGAAACGGCGCTGGCATACGGTCAGAGCACCTGCCCGGCAGGCGCCGAAGCAGGCCAGACCGTGACCGTCTTCGAGCACTCGGCGACGACGGGCGGCTACAGCGTGGCCGGCACCGCCGTCACCGACGCGCACGGCTTCTACCAGCTCACGACCCCTGCGCTGACGCAGAACTCGGTCTTCTACACCGCCCTCGGCACCGCCCAGAGCCCGCACCGCACGGTGCGCGTGATCGCGCAGGTGGCGCTCACGGGCCCGCCCGAAGGCAAACAGCTCTTCGCCGGGATCCGCACCGGCCGCCGCAACGCGGTCACCTTCAAAGGCACGGTGAACCCGACCGACGCCGGGGCGGAGGTCGTCCTCCAGCGCCAGAACGAAGTGCGCGGCGGCGGCTGGCACCCGATCGGCCACACGATCGTCAACTCGACGGGCGAATTCGCGCTCACCCACATCTTCTGGGTCCCGGGCGCGTCGGAGATCCGGGTGCTCGTGCGCTCGAACAAGCGCAACGTGCTGAGCCCGTCGAACACGCTCAGCTATGACATCTCGCAGGCTCAGAACCCGTCGCTCACGATCCTCACCTCGGCCGACCCGATCAGCTACGGCGGCTCGGTCGTGATCAGCGGCGTCGCCGCGGGCGCGCCGAACGCCCCGCTGACGCTGCTCGCGCGCACCAAAGCCGGCACCTTCAAGCCGGTCGCGACGACGACGGCCGACGGCGAAGGCAAATACGCGTTCCCCGCCCAGACCACCCTCGCGAGCAGCTTCTACAGGGTGCAGGGCGCGAACCGCCGCTCCGCCGTCCTCTACCAGGGGGTCAAATACGTCCTGACCGCCAACCCCGGCACGACGACGATCCAGTCCGGCCAGCCGTTCAGCGTCAGCGGGACGGTGACGCCGGCGCACGCAGGTCACGAAATCTACCTGCAGCGGCTGAACCCCCAGGGCACCTACTGGCACGTGGTCGGGGTCGGCACGGTGGCCGCCGACGGCAGCTACGCGATCAGCCACGTGTTCTTCGCGCCCGGGACCGACGTCCTGCGCGTGAAGATCCCCGGCGACCCCGAAAACGGCGGCACGGCGAGCCCGCCGTTCAACCTCGCCGTCACGCCGGCGCCGGGCGCGAGCCTGAAGCCCGAGCCGCCGGCGAACTCGAGCCAGCCCTCGCAGGGCCAGCTCTGATCGCAGCCTCCTGGCCGGTTGCGGCGCCGCGCGGCAACGCGCGGCGCCACGCCGGCCGGACGCGGTCAGGCCGGCCCCCTTCGCCCGGCGGGGCCTCAGCCGCCGGCGCGCAGCCGGGTCGGGCCTGACGAGCACCGTGTCGGCCACGGGGATCACCTCGTCGGCGGGCAGCCCGGCGCGCTGCGCGTGCTCACGGATCGCCTCCGGGCTCGTGGCCTGGTAGATGCAGACCGTTCCGACGCGCCCGTCGCCCTCGTCGAGCACGTAGCTGCGGATCCAGCGGATGTCCTCGGACATCTCCTCGTCGCCGACGGCTTTCGACCTTGCGGCCGCGGCGCCGAGCTCATCGCCCGAGCCCCAGCCGCCGCGCCTCAGGATCACGTAGGTGTCCATCTTCTGCTCCCCCCTTGGGTGTTTGAGGATCTGCGGTCCCCTCCGGCCGGGTGGATCCGGCCCCACGGGGATCGTACGCGGGCTCTTGCGGCGCCGTGTGTGAGGAGGCGCACGCGGCCGCGCATGCTTCCCGGGCAGCTTCGCGAGCCCACGCCGGTGGACGGCGGCCGTATGCTTGACGCAGGCCCGACGCACGGAGGAGGCAGACCCAAGCCGTGGCACCGATCATGTTCGTGGCGATTCCGCTCGTGGTGGTGCTCTGCGTCCTGATCGCGCTGATCAACAACGGCGACCACTACGCGCCGCAGGCCTACTACCGGCGCAAGCGCGGCGGCGCACCGGTGACCTACGGCTTCGAGTCTCTCGGGCCGCGTCCCCGCAGGCGCCCGCCGGGGTGGGATGAGGCGGCGGGGCAGGACCCGCCGCCGGACGCGCCCTAGACAGCGCTCGTCAAGGGCGCGCGGAGGCCTCAGTCGCGGGTCGGCCGGCGCTCCATGCCGGCCTCAGTCGCGGGTCGGCCGGCGCTCCATGCCGGCCTCGGTCGCGGGTCGGCCGGCGCTCCATGCCGGCCTCCGCAGGCCCCCCGCTCGGGCTCGGCTCAGGCGGCGACGGCGCGCGAGTCCAGGTGGGCGCCGACCTTGCGCTTGACTCGCTGCAGCGCGTTGTCGACGGTCTTGGTGTCGCAGCTGAGACGCTCGCCGACCTGCTCGTAGGAGTAGCCGTCCAGGTACAGCGAGAGCACCCGGCTCTCGAGCTCGGAGAGCGCGGTGGACAGGCAGCCGACGAGCGAGCGCAGCTCCTCGCTGGAGATCACCTGGTTGACGGGGTCGTGCACCGTCGAGCCCGGCAGCATCTGATCCAGCGTCGGCACGTCGTCGCCGCTGCCGGCGGGGGTCGAGGAGAACGAGACGTACTGGTTCAGCGGCGTGTGCTTGTTGCGTGTCGCCGTCTTGACGGCCGTGATGATCTGGCGCGTGATGCAGAGCTCGGCGAAGTTGCGGAAGCTCGACTCGCGGTCGGTCCGGAAGTCGCGGATCGCCTTGTAGAGCCCGACCAGGCCCTCCTGGATCAGGTCGTCGGCGTCGCCGCCGGCGAGGAAGTACGAGGACGCCTTCAGCCGCACGAAGCCGTGGTAGCGGCGCACGAGGCGGTCGTAGGCGTAGCGATCACCCTGCTTTGCCAGGGCGATGAGGAAGACATCCTCAACCTTGGGTTCAGGGTTAGAGTTCTGGGAGATTCGTGCCACGAGCAGTCCATCCTTTCTTGGGCCCGCCTCCCTGGCGGTTTCCCGGGTGTTTGCTCAGTGGCGCACTCCTCCCCTGGCGCCAAAGCTATTCAATTCCCGAGGTTTCTAAACCTCAGGTCAAGCGTTATGCGCGGCAGCCTGACACAGTTATGAAGAGCTGTCAAGCCTGGTTTGCAAGATCTCGTACAGGATCGCACTAGCGGCGGCGGACACGTTCAGGGAGCCGACCCGGCCGCGCACCGGCAGCGCGATCAGCTCGTCGCAGGCGCCGGCGACGCGCGGGCGCAGACCGCTCCCCTCGCTCCCTAGCACCAGGATCACGCCGCTGCCGCGGTAGTCGGGGCTGTCGTAGGCGACCGGCCTGCGTCCCTGCTGCTCGGATGCGCTCGCGCCGTAGCTCCAGCAGCCCGCGTCGCGAGCTTCGAGCAGGAAGTCGGCGAGGTTGCGCACGCGCGCCACGGCGAGATGCTCGACCGCTCCCGCCGAGGCCTTGCAGACGGCGGGCGTGACCTCCGCCGCCCGGCGTTCGGGGATCACGACGCCGTCGGCGCCCGCGCACTCGGCGGTGCGGCAGACGGAGCCGAGGTTCTGCGGGTCCTGGACCTGGTCGAGGGCGAGGATCAGCGGCTCGCGGCCCGCGAGCAGCCCGGCGCCGTCGGCGTACGGATACGGCCCGGCCTCGGCGCAGACGCCCTGATGCGAGCTCGACCCGCACAGCGCCTCGATCTCCTCGGCGGAGGCGACGCTCGGGCTGCGCTGCGCCAGCCAGGGCTCGCGCGCCGCCTGCGCCGTCGCCCAGACCCGGCCGACGGCGCCGGCGCGCCGCCCGCGCAGCGCCTCGCGCACGGGGTTGCGGCCGTAGACGATCACAGCGGCAGCAGCTCGAAGCCCTGCGCGCCGTCGCGAACCTCCCACCCCAGCGCGGCGATCCGCTCGCGCAGATCGTCGGCGGCGGCGAAGTCGCGCTCGGCGCGGGCGCGCTCGCGCTGCTCGGCCAGCTCGACGACATCCTCGGGCGCCTGCGCGTCGGGGTCGAGCAGGCTCTCCAGGCCCAGCACTCCGAGCATCTCGCGCAGGTCCGCGTCGCCCGCTGGAGCGCTGCGTGGCCTCCCGCAGCCACTCGTTCAGCGCGGCCAGCGCCTCTGCGGTGTTGAAGTCGCGGCGCAGCGCCTCGAAGAAGCGGTCCTTCAGCGGCCCCAGCTCGGCCGGCGAGGGCTCCCCCGCCATCAGGCGCCGTCCCGCCTCCCGGATCCGCCGGGTGTTCGCGGCCGCCTGGTCGAGGGCCTCGGCCGAGTAGGCCAGCGGCTGGCGGTAGTGGCCGGAGAGCAGGTACATGACGACCGCCTCGGGGCCGTGGGCCGCGATCACCTCGTAAAGCGGCGCGATGTTGCCGACCGACTTGGCCATCTTCTCGCCGGTCGTCTGGATCATGCCGTTGTGCATCCAGATCCGTGCGAGCTCGCGGCCGCGGGCGGCGCGCGTCTGGGCGGCCTCGTTCTCGTGGTGCGGGAACACGAGGTCCGAGCCGCCGCCGTGGATGTCCACGCCGCCCGGCAGCCCCTGCTCGGCCATCGCCGAGCACTCGATGTGCCAGCCGGGCCGCCCGTCGCCCCATGGCGCGGCCCAGTGGGTGTCCTCGCCCTCCTTGCGCGCCTTCCACAGCGCGAAGTCGAGCGGGTCCTGCTTGAGGTCGGCGGCCGGGTGCTCGCCGCCGGCATCCTCACCCTGGTCCATGCTGTCGAGGTCGCGGTGCGAGAGGCTCCCGTAGCCGGCGTCCGAGCGCACGCGGAAGTACACGTCGCCGCCGGCCGCGTAGGCGTGGCCCCCGTCGATCAGCGCCTGGATGTAGTCCTCGATCGGCCCGATCGTCTCGGAGGCGAGCGGCTCGAAGTCCGGGCGCCCGATGCTCAGCTCGTCCGTGTCGGCGAGGTACGCGTTCGTCATCTCGCGCGCGAGCTGCTCGCTGGGGATCCCCTGTGCGCGCGCGGCGTCGTAGATCTTGTCGTTGACGTCGGTGATGTTCACGACGAGCCTGACCTCGTAGCCCTCGTGGCGCAGGAACCGCGCCAGCGTGCTGAAGACCACGAACGGCCGCGCGTTGCCGATGTGGATGCGGCTGTAGACGGTCGGCCCGCACGCGTAGATCCCGATCGCCGGTTTGACGGCCGGCGGCTCGAGCGCGAGCAGCTCGCCGGAGGCCGTGTCGTGGAGCCGTATCTCGCTCATCGCCGCGCAACCCTAGCTGCTGGCCCGCGACGCGCGGGCAGCCGCCTCACGCCCGGCCTGCGGCCTCCTCGACGGCCGCGATCGCGAGCGCGGCGGCGCCCTCGCCCCGCCCCACGAAGCCCATCCGCTCGCCGGTGCTCGCCTTCACGTTCACCTGCCCCTCGGGGACGCCGAGCGCGGCGGCCAGCCGCGCGCGGATCGCGTCGCGATGGGGTGCGACCTTCGGCGCCTCCATGATCACGGTGCAGTCGACGTTGACCACGGTGAAGCCGCGCTCGCCGAGCATCGCGACGACCTGCTCCAGCAGCGCGACGGAGTCGGCGCCGCGCCAGCGCTCGTCGGTGTCGGGGAAGTGGTGGCCGATGTCGCCGAGCCCGGCCGCGCCGAGCAGGGCGTCGATCACCGCGTGCGCCAGCACATCGGAGTCGGAGTGCCCGTCCAGCCCGCGCTCGAACGGGATCTCGACGCCCCCGAGGATCAGCTTGCGCCCCTCGGCCAGGCGGTGGGAGTCGTAGCCGAGCCCGACCCTCATGCCGCGGCTCCGATCGGCTCGAGCCGGCGCCGGCGGCCCTCGAACACGCACAGCTCGCCCACGCCGAGTTCGCCGAGCAGCTCGAGCGCCTGCTCGTAGCCGGAGCCGACGTCGGCCGGCACGTGCGCGTCGCTCGAGAGAGCCAGCGGGAGGCCGGCTTCCTGGCACATCTCCAGGAACGCCCGGGCCGGGTAGATCTCCCCGGCCGGCTTGCGCAGCCCCGCGGTCGAGATCTCGACGGCGACCCCCGCCTCGGCGAAGGCTTCCACGGCGGGCTCGTAGTAGAAGCGCAGGTCGCGATCCGGCACGCGCTCGGGGTGGGCGCTCCCCCAGATCTTCACGAGGTCGGGGTGGGCGATGATGTCGAACAGGCCGCTGCGGGCGCTCTCGGCGACGGTCTCGAAGTAGCGCGACCAGATCCTCTCGGGGCTGAGCTCCGGCCGCTTGGGGTCCCACACGCCGTAGTCGTCCATGTCGACCGCGCCGTCGCGGATGAAGTGGACGGAGCCGACCACGTAGTCGAAGTCCCGCGACTCGAGCATCGCCGCCGTGCGGTCCTCGGCCCCCGCGACGAAGTCGGCCTCGATGCCGAGCCGCAGATCGGTCTGCTCGCGCACGAAGGAGCAGTACTCGTCGATGTCGTCCACCGCGTAGCGTTCCCAGAACGGGTGGCGCCAGAGCTCGAGCGCCTGGCGGAAGCGGTAGACGTGTTCGGAGACGCCCAGCTCGGCGATCCCCTGCTCGGAGGCCGCGAGCCGGTAGCGCTCGGCGTTCGCGGGTGTGTGGAAGCGCTCGGCGGACGCGTCCGCGTCGTCCGGGCGCAGGTGGAGGTGGTAGTCGGTCAGCATCGCGCGCGATTCAAGCAGGATCGGTGTGCCCGAACCTGCCGCGCTCGCCGAGCAGCATCTCGGCGACGTGCAGGTCGAAGCTCGTCGTGACCTTGATGTTCTGCACGGGGCTCGGCACGACCAGGACGCGACCGCCCGCCCGCTCGATCAGCGACGCGTCGTCGGTCGCGCGGGCCAGAACCTCGGCCTCGACGTCGAGAGCCCGCTCGAGGGCGGCGCGCCTGAACACCTGCGGCGTCTGGACCGCCCAGAGCTCGCCGCGGTCCAGCGTCTCGCGTACCTCTCCCCCATCGCGCCCGGCGCGCTTGATCGTGTCCGTGACCGGTGCCGCAGCGATCGCGGCGTCCGCGCCCGGCTCGTCTTCGAGCGCCGCGATCACCTCCGCGGCGAGCGCCGGCGTGAGCAGCGGCCGCGCGGCGTCGTGCACCAGCACCGTCTCGCCGGGGCCTGCCGCCTCCAGGGCATGGAGCACCGATTCCGAACGGGAGGAGCCGCCCACCACCCCCAGCGTCCCCGCGGGGGCCTGCGCTCCCTGCGGGAGCGCGATCACGATCTCCTCCACGGCGGGCGTCGCGGCCAGCGCCTCGACGCTCCAGGCGAGCATGGGCCGCCCCGCCAGCTCCACGTAGGCCTTCGGGACGCCTGCCCCGAGGCGCTGGCCGCTGCCGGCGGCCACGATCAGAGCGACGGTCATCGCCTGAGGGGCTGCCGCGCACGCGCCATGCCGTTGGCTGGCGCGTGCGCGAGAGCCTCGCTACTTGCCGGCCGCCGCCAGCTGGCTGCTGGCCGAGTCGGCGAGCAGCTCGTCGAGGTAGCTCTCGGCCTCCTCCTCGTCCTTGTCGAGCGCGTACATGAGCTCGGAGGCGAGGATCTTCTTGGTGCGGGTGAACATCTGCTTCTCGCCGGTGGACAGGCCCTTCTCGCTCTCGCGCAGGGAGAGGTTGCGGACGACCTCGGCCAGCTCGTAGATGTCACCGGTCTTGATCTTGTCGCGGTTGTGCTTGAACCGGCGGTTCCAGTTCTTCGGCATCTCCGAGACTTCGTCGCGAAGCACGTCGAGAACCTTGTTCACGGTCTCCTCGTCGATCACACGACGAAGGCCCGCCAGGGCGGCGTTCTCGGTCGGCACGCGGACGGTCATGTCGTTGTGGAGGATCTTGATGGTGAGGTACTCGCGCCGTTCGCCGAGGATCTCCATCTCCTCCTTCTTGAGGACCTTGCCGGCGCCGTGATGGGGGTACACGACGTGGTCTCCCAGCTCGAACTCGATGTACTCGACTTCCCGGGTGACCTCGAGCTCCTCGCTGAGGGTTCCTTCTTCAGATGCTTGTGCCGAAATGGTGTCCTCCTTCGTTTCGCCCGGCCGCGCAGCGCCGGTCCTTGTCACGTCTGTAGGTAGCGGTCCACGAGGTTGAGCTCCTGCAGCCTGCGCAGACCCTCGCGGATGTCCTTCGCGCGGATCTCGCCCACGCCCTCCACCGCCTCGAGCTCCGAGTCGCTCGCGGCCAGGAGCTCGTCGAGGCCGCCGAACTCGGCGACGATCTGCGAGACCACCAGCTTGGGCAACCGGGGGATCCGGCCCAGCACGCGGTATCCGCGCGATGAGACGGGGTAGTCGAGGGTGTTCAGCTTGCGGTCGTAGCCGAGCAGCTCCGCGAGCCGGCCGAAGTCGAGCAGGTCCTGGTGCGTGAGGCGGCCGATCTCCTCCAGCGCCGCCGCGAAGCCCTCGTCGGAGTACCCCGAGAGGTAGTCGCGCACGAGCGCCGCCTTCTCGGCGGCCGCGCCGACCATCGTCTCCTCGAGCTGCATCTCGATCAGCCGGCCCTCGCTGCCGAGCTCGACGATGTAGCGCTCGATCTCGACCGCCATGCGGGTCACGAGCTCGGAGCGCTGCAGGACCGTCAGCACGTCGTGCAGCGTGGTCGCGCCCTCGAACTCGAGCGCGGTGAGCCGCGTGGAGACCTGGTCCAGGCGCGTGCGGAACTTCTCGAGGGTCGCGAGCGCCTGGTTGGCCTTCGCGAGCACGATCGGGATGTCCTCGAGGATGTACTTGACGCCGTCCACGTAGACCGAGACGACCTCGCGTCGCTGCGAGATCGCGATCACGAGCGCTTCGGTCTGCTTGGAAACGCGCTCGGCGGTGCGGTGGCGGGTGCCCGTCTCGTGGGAGAGGATCGTGGGGTCGGGCATCAGCTGGACGTTGGCCATGGCGATCTTCGTGGCGTTCGCGTTGAGGATGATCGCGCCGTCCATCTTGGCCACCTGGTAGAGGAACGCGGGGCTGTAATCGATGTCCAGCTTGATGCCGCCGGAGAACATGAAGCTCAGGTCCTCCGGTTCGCAGATTGCGATCAGACCGCCGGTGCGGGCGTGCAGGATGCTCTCGATGCCCTCACGCAGCGCGGTCCCTGGAGCAATCATCTCCAGTGCCCTCATGAGCCCCGGATCCGGTTTGACTGTGTTGTCTACATCTTCGCCGGAACGGGGTGCCACAACCCCAATTCTAGGGCATTTAGCGAATTTTCAGCTTCAGGCCAGGCAACCGGAAAACGGCTAGACAGCGCCGATCGCAGGCTCCGCGGGCGCCTCGGCGGCCACTCGGCGGTTTCCGCCGCGGGAGGCGGCGATCGTCCCCTCCCCGCGTCCGCCCGGAAGGGCCAGCGCCAGCGCCTCGCGGAGCGTCGCCGCCGTGCGCGCCCGCCGGTCGCTCTCGGGTGGCGCGATCACAGCCGTGAGCCCGTGGCGCGCGGTCTCGTCGAGACGGCGCTCGGGATGCCCGACCCAGCGCAGCTCGCCGGTCAGCCCGAGCTCGCCGAAGCAGGCGAGCGGCGCCCCCTCTGAACCGGCCGCCGGCGGCTGCCCGCGCGCTGCGCTGGCGACGGCGAGCGCGACCGCCAGATCGCAGCCGGGCTCGTCGACGCGCACGCCGCCGACGACGTTCACGAACACGTCGCAGCCGCCCGTTCCGACGCCGCCGTGGCGGGCGAGGATCGCCAGCACCAGCGCGAGCCGGTTGCGGTCGAGCCCGGAGACGACCCGCCGCGGCTGCTCGAGCTCCGAGCGCGCGACGAGAGCCTGCACCTCCACGAGCAGGGGCCGCGAGCCCTCCATCGTCGCCAGCACCACGCTTCCGGGTGCGCGCGTGGCCTCGGCGACGAAGCGGGCCGAGGCGTCGAGCACCTCGACGAGCCCGCCCTGGCGCATCTCGAACAGGCCCGCCTCGTTGGTCGAGCCGAAGCGGTTCTTCAGCGCCCGCAGCTCGCGGTACGGGCGCTCCCGCTCGCCCTCGAACTGGAGCACGCAATCCACGAGGTGCTCGAGCACGCGCGGGCCGGCGAGCGCGCCGTCCTTGGTGACGTGGCCGACGAGGATCACCGCCGTGCCCTGCTCCTTGGCCAGCTCCATGACGCGGGCGGCCACCTCGCGCACCTGCCCGACGGAGCCCGGCGCGCCCGAGAGCTCGCCCGAGCGCAGCGTCTGCACCGAGTCGATCACGCAGACCTCGGGCCGCTCGGCGGCGAGCGTGTCGAGGACCGCCTCGAGCTCGGTCTCGGCGACGATCGGAACGTCGAGCGCGCAGGAGGGCCGCAGCGGCACGACGGCGCGGTCGGGCGCCGTGTCAGCTCCGACGAGCCGCTCCGCGCGCAGCCTGACCTGCTCGGCCGACTCCTCGCCGCTCACGTAGAGGGTGCCGTGGCCGGCGCCCGCGAGGTGGCCGAGGACCATGTTCGTGAGCGTGGACTTGCCGATCCCCGGCGAGCCGCCGAGCAGCGTCAGCGAGCCCGGGACGAGGCCGCCGCCGAGCACGCGGTCGAGCTCGCCGATGCCGGTGGAGAGGCGCCGCACGGGCGCAGCGCCCACCTCCCGCAGCCGCCGCGGCGCCGGGCGCTCGGCTCTGGCGCGACCGCCGTCCGCGCCGCGCGTCCTGGCCGAGCCCGCGCCGGCCTCCGGCACGACCTCCTCGACGAGCGTGTTCCACGCGCCGCAGGTCGGGCACTGACCGTGCCACTTGGCCTCCTGCGCGCCGCAGTCGGAGCAGACGTGGACGGTCTTACGGGGCATCCGGCCAGGCTACGGGGCGGCGGGGACGGTCTGGGTTACCGAGCTTATGCCCGATGCGGCTACGTTCGACCTGTTTGGGAGAGAGGCTTGGCGGGGATCGACTAGGACTCGTCCGCCGGAGCGTCCGCGGCCGGCTCCTCGCCGCCCTCGGCCAGCTCCGGGTCGCCGCCCGAGCCGCCCTCCGCACCGACGCCGACCGGCGTCTTCTGCTTCTTGGGCTGCACGATCGAGAGCTTCACGTCGTCCTCGCTGCCGTCCTCGCCGGGGTTGACCACCACGGTCGCGCCGGGGGTCAGCTCCTCGCGCAGGACGAAGTCGGCGAGCGGGTCCTCGATGTAGCGCTGGATCGCACGGCGCAGCGGGCGTGCGCCCATCGACGGGTCCCAGCCCTTCTCGACCAGCAGGTCCTTGGCGGGCTCGGTCAGCTCGAGCTGCAGCTCGCGCTCGGCCATCGACTCGCGGATCCTCAGCAGCAGCAGCTCGACGATCTGCTTGATCTCCTCCTTCTGCAGCTTGTGGAAGACGATCACGTCGTCGATGCGGTTGAGGAACTCGGGCCGGAAGACTTTCTTCAGCTCGCCCATGATGCGGTTCTTCATGTCGTCGTAGGTGATCCCGGTCTCGTCGTCGGAGACCGCGAAGCCGAGCGGCGTGTTGCGCGCGATCTCGGCGGCGCCGATGTTCGAGGTCATGATCACGATCGCGTGCCGGAAGTCGACCGTGCGCCCCTGGGCGTCGGTCAGCCGGCCGTCCTCGAGGATCTGCAGCAGGATGTTGAAGACGTCGGGGTGGGCCTTCTCGATCTCGTCGAGCAGCAGCACCGAGTACGGCTTGCGGCGCACGGCCTCCGTGAGCTGGCCGCCCTCGTCGTAGCCGATGTAGCCCGGGGGCGAGCCGACCAGCCGCGAGACGGCGTGCTTCTCCATGTACTCGGACATGTCGATGCGGATCAGCGCGTCGTCGTCGCCGAACAGGAACTCGGCCAGCGTCCGCGCCAGCTCGGTCTTGCCCACGCCGGAGGGGCCCAGGAAGATGAACGAGCCGGTCGGGCGCTTCGGGTCCTTCAGGCCCGCGCGCGAGCGCCGGATCGCCTTCGAGATCACCTCGATCGCCGGGTGCTGGCCGATCACGCGCTTGTGGAGTTCGTCCTCCATGCGCATCAGCTTCTGGGTCTCGGCCTCGGTGAGCTTGAACACGGGGATGCCGGTCCACATCGAGACGATGTCGGCGATCTCCTCCTCGCCGATCGACGGGCGCTCGCCGGACTCGCCCGATTCCCACGCCTGCTCGAGCTCGCGTTTCTTGTTCGTCAGCTTGCGCTCCTTGTCGCGCAGCGACGCCGCCTTCTCGAACTCCTGCGCCTCGATCGCGGCCTCCTTCTCGCGCCGCGTCTTCTCGACTTCGTCCTCCAGCTCGCGGTTCGCGGGCGGGGAGGTCATCGACTTGATGCGCATGCGCGAGGCAGCCTCGTCGATCAGGTCGATCGCCTTGTCGGGCAGGAAGCGGTCGGAGATGTAGCGGGAGGCGAGTTCGCCGGCCGCCTGCAGCGCCTCGTCGGTGATCTGCACCTTGTGGTGCTGCTCGTAGCGGTCGCGCAGGCCGGTCAGGATCTCGACGGTCTGGTCGATCGTCGGCTCGTCCACGCGGATCTGCTGGAAGCGGCGCTCCAGGGCGGAGTCGCGCTCGAGGTACTTGCGGTACTCGTCGAGCGTCGTCGCGCCGATCGTCTGCAGCTCGCCGCGCGCCAGCGCGGGCTTCAGGATCGAGGCCGCGTCGATCGCGCCCTCGGCGGCGCCGGCGCCGACCAGGTTGTGGAGCTCGTCGATGAACAGGATGATGTCGCCGCGCTGGGTGATCTCCTTCATCACCTTCTTCAGGCGCTCCTCGAACTCGCCGCGGTACTTCGAGCCGGCGACGAGGGCGGCCAGGTCGAGCGTGTAGATCTGCTTGTTCTTCAGCAGCTCGGGGACCTCGGAGCTCGTGATCCGCTGCGCCAGGCCCTCGACGACGGCCGTCTTGCCGACGCCCGGCTCGCCGACCAGCACCGGGTTGTTCTTGGTGCGCCGCGAGAGGATCTGCATGATCCGCTCGATCTCGGTCTCGCGCCCGACGCACGGGTCGAGCTTGCCCTCGGCGGCCAGCTTCGTGAGGTTGCGCCCGAACTGGTCGAGCAGCTTCGAGGACTTCTTGCCCTCGCCCGCGGGCGAGCCGGCGCCCGAGCCGGAGCCGCCCGAGGAGCCCTGGCGGCGCCCGCCGGGTCCGGACAGCATGCGGATGACCTCGTTGCGGATCTTCTCCGAGTCGGCGTCGAAGTCGAGCAGGATGCGCGCGGCGACGCCCTCGTTCTCGCGCACGAGGCCGAGCAGGATGTGCTCGGTGCCGATGTAGTTGTGGCCCAGGCTCAGCGCCTCGCGGAGGGCGAGCTCGAGGACCTTCTTGGCACGCGGGGTGAACGGGATCTGGCCGGAGGTGACCTCCTCGCCGGAGCCGACGATGCGCACGACCTGCGCGCGCACGCGCTCGACGGTGATGTCGAGGCTCTCCAGCACGCGGGCGGCGAGACCCTCCTCCTCCCGCAGCAACCCCAGCAGGATGTGCTCGGTGCCGATGTAGTTGTGCTTGAGCGTCCGCGCCTCCTCCTGCGCGAGGACGACCACCTGTCTAGCCCTTTCCGTGAACCGCTCGAACATTTTGTGATTCCTTCCTGCCGGGGCGGCGCCCCAAATAGGGTCTTTTGGTGGTCCTTATGACGCCTAGAGGAGCAGTCTACCAACCGGTCGGGCCGCTCCTTCGGGGTCCATCGGCACCCTGAACGCATGCCTTGACCCAAGAAACGTCGAGTCGATCTCGTACGTTCGTCCAGGCTCGGGACCGCACCCTAAAGAGGGCTGCGGCGTATGCCTCCTCGAGCTTCGGCGACCCCTCCACCGACTCTCTCACAAGGGTAGCGGGGGACAGAAGCAGGGCCGATCATCCGTCCGAGGGACGGCCGCCGCGCGGCCTTCGGAGGCGACCGCTCGGGGCCCGCGGGCAGCCCGGCGCAGCAGCTGCGGCGCGGGCTCAGTCCCGCATCGCCGGGAACAGCACGACCTCGCGGATCGAGTCGCGCCCGGTCAGCAGCATCACGAGCCGGTCGACGCCGAGGCCGACGCCGGCGGTCGGCGGCATCCCCTGCTCCAGCGCCTGCACGAACGCCTCGTCGTAAGGCATCGTCTCGGCGTCGCCCGCGGCGAGCGTCTCGATCCGCTGCTGTGCGGCGAACCGCTCCCGCTGCTCGTCGGCGTCGATGAGCTCGCTGAAGCCGTTGGCGATCTCCATGCCGCCTGCGAACGCCTCGAAGCGCTCGACGATCCCCTGCTCGTCGGGGCGTTCGCGCGCCAGCGGCGAGATCTCCTTCGGGTAGTCCACCACGAAGGTCGGCCTGCGCAGCTCCGGCTCGACGTACTTGGAGAGGAGGTCGTCGGCCATCTCGAACCAGACCTCGCTCGTCTTCACGTCGAGTCCGCGCTCGCCGATCTGGGCGGCCAGCGCCTCCGCGCCGGGGTGCTCGGCCAGGTCGATCCCGGTCGCCTCGCGGATCGCGGCGACGAACCCGACGCGCGGCCAGGGCGAGGAGAAATCGAGCTCGCCGTCGTAGGCGATCGCCTCGGCCGCGGCCCTGACGATCGCTTCCGTGCGCGCCATCGCGCCCTCGTAGTCCGCGTAGGCCTCGTACCACTCGACCATCGTGAACTCGGGGTTGTGCTTGTGGGAGATGCCCTCGTTGCGGAAGTCCTTGCCCAGCTCGTAGACGCGCTCCAGGCCGCCCACGATCAGCCGCTTGAGGTACAGCTCGGTCGCGATCCGCAGGTAGAGGTCGCGGTCCAGCGCGTTGTGGTGGGTCGTGAACGGGCGCGCCAGGGCCCCGCCGTAGAGCGGCTGGAGCACCGGCGTCTCGACCTCGATGAACCCGTCCGCGTCGAGCGCGCCGCGCAGCGCCGAGACGATCCGGGCGCGGTCGATGAACAGGCGGCGGGCCTCGGCGCTCGCGATCAGGTCCAGCTCGCGGTGGCGGTAGCGCGTCTCGACATCGGTCAGCCCGTGGTGCTTGTCCGGCGGCGGGCGCAGCGCCTTGCCGAGGACCTCGAAGTCCTCGACCCGCAGCGACACCTCGCCGTGGCGGCTGCGCATCGCGCTCCCGTCGACGCCGAGCAGGTCGCCGAGGTCGAGCGAGGTGAGCAGCGCGTAGCGCTCCTCGCCGAGGATGTCCTGGCGCGCGTGCAGCTGGATCTTGCCGGTGCGGTCGACCAGGTCGAGGAAGGCCGCCTTGCCCGAGCCGCGGCGGGCCGCGATCCGCCCGGCGACGCGGTGACGCTCGTCCGTTTCATCGCCCGGCTGCAGGTGCTCGTAGGCCGAGAGCACCGCCGCCGACCGGCTCGGCGCCGGCGAAGGCGTGCGGGAACGCGCCGGCGGTCGCGCTCGAGCGTCTCGCGCTTGGCGCGGCGCTCGGCGATCAGCTCCTCGAGGCCGTGCCTGCCGGCGCCGGCGCCCTCGCCCTCTTGCTCGTCCGCGCTCATCGCGCCGAGCCTACTGTCCCGGGCCCGCGAGCACCTCCCGCGGGAGCTCTAGTCGAGGCCGACGTCGATCTTCGTGATCTTGAGCTTGCGCGCCGGCCCGCGCGGGACCTTGACCGCGACCGTCTCGTTGCGTTTGCGGCCGAGCAGCGCGCGCCCGACCGGCGACTCGTTGGAGAGCTTGTGCTCCAGCGGCTTGGCCTCCGAGGAGCCGACGATCGTGTACTTGACCGATTTGCCGGTCTTCTCGTCCTTGACGTGGACGACCGAGCCGACCTGCACGACGTCGGTCGAGAGGTCCTTGGCCTCGATGACCGTCGCCATGCGCAGTTTCTCCTGGAGCTGCGCGATGCGGCTCTCGATCATCGCCTGCTCGTTCTTGGCGTCGTCGTACTCGGAGTTCTCGGATATGTCCCCGAACTCCCGGGCCTCCTTGATGCGCTCGGCGACCTCGCGACGCTTCTCGGTCGAGAGCAGCTCGAGCTCGTCCTTGAGCTTCTGGAGTCCTTCGGGAGTGAGGATTACGTCCTTCGGCATGTCACCCTCGATAGCGGTTCTGTCCCCCCGCGCCCGAGACGGAAAACCCCGCTGTTGGCGGGGATCTGGCACGGAGCGGCTCTTGCGAGCGCAGCAGTATAGCGGGGCCGCGCGGCGCCCCTGAAAGGCCGCCGCCAGGGCCTCAGAGGCGCCCGGCGAGCGCCGCGGAACGGGGCTCGAGGGACAGCAGGCGCCTGGCCTCGTCGACGCTCTCGGCGCGCTGGAGCGCCTCCTGCAGGCTGCGTGCCTGCGCGTGCTCGAGCCCGAGCCGGGGGACGTACCAGGGGTAGAACTTGCGCAGGTAGCGCCCGGCGCGGAGCTCCCCCAGGTGCTCGACCGCGCGGTCGATCGTCCAGCCGAGCTCCTCGCGCACCTCCTCGGGGGCGGGGTCGGCCTCGCGGCGCCCGAGCAGCTGCTCGAACAGCCAGGGGTTGCCGAGCGCGCCGCGCGCGAGCATCACGGCGGAGGCGCCGGTCGCCTCGAACGCCTCGCGCACTCCGTCGGCGTCGTCGAGGCCTCCGGTCAGGATCACCGGCGCGGGCAGGGTCGCGACGAGCCGCGCGGCGAGCTCGTAGTCGGGCGTGCCCTTGTGGTGCACGGCCGCCGAGCGCGGGTGAAAGCCGATCGCGGCGACGCCGGCCTCGGCGACCAGCCGGTGGGCGAGGTCATAGCCGCTGCTCTCGCCGGGGCGCAGCCCCGAGCGCAGCTTGACCGTGACCGGCACCGCGCTGCCCGCTTCGGCGGCGCCTTCGACGGTGGCGCGGGCCAGGGCGACCGCGCGGCCGGGGTCGGAGAGCAGCTCGACGCCGGCGCCGGTCTTGCGCACCTTGGGGACGGGGCAGCCCATGTTGATGTCGATCGCGTCGGCGCCGCGGGCGGCGACGAACGAAGCCGCCGCGCGCATCGTGCCGGGGTCTTCGCCGAAGAGCTGGATCGCGACGGGCCCGCCCTCGCGCTCGCGGGGATCGATGCGCAGCATCTCGCCGCAGGTGCGGGCGTTGCGGTGGAGGATCGCGTGCGAGGAGACCATCTCGGAGACGGCCATGCCGGCGCCGTAGCGCTTGGCCTGCAGGCGGACGAACCAGTTGCCGATGCCGGCGAGGGGCGCGAGCAGGACGCGATTGGGGACGGAGAGCGACCCGAGGGTCCAGGAATCGCTGAGGGCGGGACGCGTCACGCCCCCATTAAAGGGTTTTGGAGGGGCGCCTCCGGCGCCGGGTGTGGAGAAGACGCGTGGCGGTGACGGGCGCGAGGTGGCACCCGTGGGAGGGCGGCTCAGGAATTGCGCTCGTGAAGCAGCCGCAGCCCGGTCAGCGTCAGCTCCTCGTCGACCTCGTCGATCTCCTCCGAGTACGGGACGACGAGGCCGGCGAGGCCGCCGGTTGCGACCACGTCCGCGCGCTCGCCGAGCTCGTCGTAGATGCGCCGCAGGATCGCGTCGATCGCGCCCGCGTAGCCGTAGACGACACCGGAGCGGATCGCGTCGATGGTGTTCTTGCCGATCACGCTGCGCGGCGGCGCGAGGTCGATCTTCGGCAGCCGCGCGCCGCGTTCGGAGAGCGCTTCGAGCGAGATCTCGATCCCCGTCATCAGCGAGCCGCCGAGGTACTCGGCCTCGGCGCGAGACGACGTCGAAGGTCGTCGCCGTGCCGAAGTCCACGCACACCGCGAGCCCGTCGAAGCGCTCGCGCAGGGCGACCGCGTTCACGAGCCGGTCGGCCCCGATCTCGCGCGGGTTGTCGTAGCGGATCGCCATGCCGGTCTTCGTGCCGGGGCCGACGGCGATCATCTCGTGGCCGAGGTAGCGCTCGGCCACGGCGGTCCACTCGGGCTCGAGCTGGGGCACGGTCGAGGAGACGATCGAGGCGTCGAGCTGGTCGAAGGCGCAGCCGCGGAGCTCGAGCAGGTTGCGCAGCGCGGCGCCGAGCTCGTCGGCGGTCGAGGTGCGCACCGTCGCGAAGCGCCAGTGCTCGAGCAGCCGCTCTCCGTCGTACGCGCCGAAGTGCGTCTGGGTGTTGCCGACGTCGACGGCGAGCAGCATCGCTCCTGGATTATGCTCGGCAGCCGAGATGGCCGCGAGCGTCCCCAAGCTGTACGTCCTCCCCGGCTCGCATCCGTGCGCCGCGGTCGAAGCCGCGCTCGCCCTCAAGGGGATCGACTACAAGCGCGTCGACCTGCTGCCGATCGTGCCGGTTATCGCGGGCCCGATCCTCTACGGCGGCACGACCGTGCCGGGGATGCGCGCCGGCTCGCGAGCGCCTCGTCGGCTCGCGGGCGATCATGCGCCGCCTCGACGACTTCGCGCCGGAGCCGCCGCTGCTGCCGCCGCTCGGCGACCCCGAGCGCGAGCGCGTGCTCGAGGCCGAGCGGTGGGGCGACGAGATCTTCCAGCCGGTCCCGCGGCGCCTGATCGACGCCGCCTTCCTGCGCAGCCCGGCCTCGATCGAGAGCTACGCGGGCGACGCGAAGCTGCCCGTGCCGCGCTCCTGGCTGCGCCCCGCGCTGCCGCTCACGGCGCGCGCGATGGCGCTCAAGAACCGCGCGAGCGACTCGGCCGCACGCGCGGACCTGATGGCGCTTCCGGGCCTGCTCGACCGCGCCGACGCGTGGGTGCAGGAGGGCGTCCTCGGGGGCGCTGAGCCGAACGCGGCCGACCTCCAGATCGGCAGCACGATCAGGTTGCTGCGCAGCATCGGCGACGTCGCGCCGCTCCTGGCGGGGCGCCCCTCCGAGCGCCTCGCGGAGCTGTTCGGACCGCTGGCCGGCGGCGTGCCCGCGGGCACGCTGCCCGCCGAGTGGCTCGCGCCGCTCGCAGCCCCTCGCCGCGGGCTGAAGCGCCGCTCAGCGGTGCAGCGTCAGCCCGCGGCTCACCGTGGCGCCGGCGCCCGCGGGCGGCGTGAGCCGCACCGTCATCGTGAGGCGCAGCCGCCCGCGGCGGCGCAGCGTGCGCAGCGCGCGCCCGTTCGGCGCGACGGCGAAGCGCAGCGCTCCCGCCGCGATGCCCTGGCGTGTCAGCTCGGCGACACGCACCTCGCCGGCCGCGAGCGCCGAGCGGGCGGCCAGGAGCTCGACCTGCAGCCGCCCGCCCGCGTCGGCGCCCGGCACGTCCAGCGTCCCGCGCACGGCCGCGCCGTGATGCGGGACCGTCAGCCGCAGCGCCGCGAGCGCGGCCGCAGCGGCCGCGCTGGCCGAGCCTGGCGCGGGGGCGGGCGTCGCCGCACCGCCGCCGCCGGGGCCGCCGCCCGCGGGCGGCGGGTAGCCCGGGCTCGTCGTGGTCGGCGTCGTCTGGGTCGGCGGCTGCGTTTCGCCGGGCGCGGTGACGGTGATCGTCCCGCTCATCGCGGCCGCGTGGACGGTGCACCAGAAGGTGTAGGTCCCGGCGACCGTGAAGCGGCAGTCCCCGCTCCAGTTCGTGCCGGACTGGGCGAGTTCGGTCCCGACGGGCACACCCGCGTCACAGGACGGCGTCGCGGGCCCGGCGACCCAGTGGATGCCGTGCGGGGTGGTCGTGCTGGCGTTCTTGAAGAGGATCGCGCCGCCGGCTTCGATCGTCGCCGTGGGCGGCTTCCAGTGATGCGCGGGGTCTTCGGTTTCGATCGTCGGCGCGCTTTCCGAGGCGGCCGCGGCAGGCAGCGCGACGGCCGCCGCTCCGAGCGCTGCTGCGGCGATCAGTCGAAACGGCTTCGGGATGCTCAAGGCTGCCTGCCTCCGGTGTCGCGGTCAGCACGTGCTCAATGCCCGAGGACTCCCGGCGGGCCGGATCCTTCCCGTCGCGAACGGGTCGATGCGCAGGATCGGCCGGCGCTCCATGCCGGCCTCGGCAGACCCGCCCCGGGCGGCGCTACAGTCGGCGGGGAAGGGGCGGGTCGCGCGTGCCCGCTTGCGCCCCGCTACGGGGTGCGCGCGACCGCTGAACGGCAATGCGCACACTCGACCCTCAGTCGCTCCCCCAGCACGTCGACCGCATGTACCGCGCGGCCTGGGCGCTGTGCGGCTCGCGCGAGGACGCCGAGGACCTCGTGCAGGAGACGTTCGCCCGCGTGCTCTCCCGCCCGCGGGTGCTGCACGGCGACGACGACGCCTACTACCTGATGCGGGTTCTGCGCAACACGTTCCTGACGAGCCTGCGCACGGCCTCGCGGCGCCCGGTCACGGTCGCGACGCTCGAAGACGTCGTCGCGGCCGACCCGCGGCCGACCGCGCGGCCCGAGCGGGCGCTCGAGGTGCAGGAGCTCTACGAGACGGTCGCGCAGCTGCCCGAGGACTTCAGGCTCGCGCTGGTTGCGGTGGACGTGCTCGGACTGTCCTATCGTGAAGCGGCGCGGGCGCTCAAAGTGCGCGAGGCGACGCTCACGACGCGCCTGTTCCGCGCGCGCAAGCAGATCGCCCGCAAGCTCGCCGTCGAGGAGCCGGAGAAGGACCCTCCTTCGCGGAAAGAAAAGAAGGCCGGCGGAGTCCTCTCAAGTGGTGAGAGCCAATGACTGAATCTCCACGCAACCCTCCCGCGCAGCGAAGACGAGCTCGTCGAGCTGCTGCGCTCGGTCGACGCCCGCGCGCCCGAGAGCCTGCACGCGCGCGTCCAGACGATGGCGGCAGAGCACGAGAGCGAACACACGACGCTGCGCGGTGCGCTCGGCGGGATGCGCCTGCGCCTCGGGGCGCTGGCCGCCGCGGGAGCCGTCGCGGGAGCCGCGCTGGCGCTGGCGCTGGGCGGGCCCGGCGGATCGGCGCTGAGCCTCGGCGAAGCCACGGCGGTGACGCTGCGCCCGGCGACGCTGCCTGCTCCCGCGGAGAGCCGCAGCCGACCGCGCGCAGCTGAACGCGGGGGTCGAAGGGATCCCCTTCCCCTACTGGCAGGACCGCTTCGGCTGGCGCTCGACCGGGTCCCGCACGAGCCAGGTGGCGGGGCGCACCGTGCACACGGTCTTCTACGAAGACCGGCAGGGGCACCGCGTGGGCTACTCGATCGTCGCCGGCACCCCGGCGCCGAAGCTGCCGGCGCAGGAGGTCCACTGGCGCAACGGCACCGCCTACCACCTCAGCACGGTCGGCGGCGCGCAGGTCGTGACGTGGGAGCGGCACGGCCACCTCTGCGTGGTCGCGGGCCGCGACGTCCCGCCCGCGAGGCTGCTGACGCTGGCGAGCTGGAACGACGCTTGAGGCCGGGCGCGTCCGAGGCCGGCCGGCGGGAAGGTTCGCGGCGCGCGGGCGTCCTAGGTTGTGGCGGCGGAGAGCGGGTGCAGTGCCAACGCCGGGAAAGGAGCCTTCGATGAGGATCACCAGACGAACAACCACGGTGGCGCTCGCGGCGCTCGCGGCGGCCGCCGCCGCGGTGGCGCCTGCGCTCGCGAGCGCGGGCGGCGGCGCCCACGCATCCGGCACCCACGTGGTGGTGCTCAAAGAAGTCCGCTACCACCCCTCCTCGCTGACGATCAACCGTGGCGAAACGGTCCAGTTCCTGTGGCGCGACCACGGCGAAAAGCACAACGTCACCTTCCACGGCTTCCACTCCCGCACGATGAGCAGCGGGGCCTACTCGGTGCGCTTCCTCGGCAAGGGGACCTTCAACTACCGCTGCACGATCCACGAATCCGAAGGGATGCGCGGCAAGGTCATCGTCCACTGAGGTCCGGTTCCTCCAGCCGGAGCCTCTCGCGCTAGGGGCGGGGCGCTGGGCAGGCCAGGGGTGGCCCTGCCCAGCGCACGCCCTCCGTCACGTCGAGCGCGGCGAGCGCGTCCGGCGAGCCGCGTGCCGTCGGGCGCCCGCAGCGAGCCGTCGAGCTCGAGCGCGGGGATCAGCACGAAGCGCCGTGCTCAGCAGCTGCGGGTGGGGCAGCGTCATGCGCTCGTGGGCGAGCTCCAGCTCGCCGAGCAGCAGTACGTCGATGTCGATCGTGCGCGGCCCGTGGCGCACGCCCCCGGCCTCGCGGCCGAGCCGCGCCTCGAGCCCCTTGACGGTGTCGAGCAGCGCGAGCGGCTCGAGCGCCGTCTCGACCAGCAGGCAGGCGTTCAGGAAGCTCGGCTGCTCGAGCACCTCGCCGACCGGGTCCGTGTCGTAGGTCGAGGACGCCGCACGGACCTCGATGCCCGCCCCTGCGATCGCGTCGACGGCGCCCTGCAGGTGAGCGCGGCGGTCCCCGACGTTCGAGCCGAGCCCGAGCAGGCCCGTCCGGACCCGCCTGGGCGCCTCACGCCCGCGTGGTCGCGAGCCCCGCCGCCTGGACCTTCTCGCCCATCGCCTGCGCGAAGGGAAGCAGCCCGGAGATCGGCCGCAGCATCACGGTGAAGTCGCCGATCAGCCCGTCGCCGTCGAGGCGGAGCAGGTCGATGCCCTCGATCTCGCGCCCGTCGATCGCCGCCCGGAAGATCAGCGCGTGCACGCCGCCGGGCGCTTCGAGCTCGTCGGTGTAGCGAAAGTCCTCGAACGTCTGCGAGACGATCTCGAGCAGCCGCCCGACCGTGTCCCTGCCGATGAACGGATGGAAGGTCGCCGGGCTGTGGAAGACGATGTCCTCGGCGAGCAGGGCGCGCGCCGCCTCGATGTCCTCGCTCTCGACCGCGGCGCGGAAGGCACTTGCTGCGTTCACCGACGGGAGCCTACCCGTCCGCTTCGCGCCAGACCTCGACGGAGACCTCCTCGACGCTCAGCGCGATCGGGGGCTCGGGCTTCGCGGCCTTCACCCAGACCCCCTCGAGCTCGTAGTCGGCGAGCAGCCGCTCGGCGATCGTCGCGCACAGCCGCTCGAGCGTGCGGTGGGAGCGCTGCTGGGCGATCAGCGCGACGAGCTGGCAGACCTCGGCGTAGTCGACGGTGTCTTCGATCGAGTCGGTGACCGTCGCATCCGTCTCCCCCACGTCCAGGCGCAGGTCGAGCACGAGCCGCTGTCCGACCTCCCGCTCGGCCTCGCTGACGCCGTGATGCGTGTAGAGCGAGAGCCCGGCGATCTCGATCGTGACCGACTCCGCCGCCTGCTCGCCGTCCTCGTCGAGCTCCTCGGCGTCGTCGTCTAGCTCGTCGGACTCGTCGTCTCCGGGCTCTGGGGCCATCGCCCGCCCAACGTAGCAGCCGCCACCGCCAGCGCATCGCGCACCGGCGCGACGTCGTGGACCCTGAACACGGCGGCGCCGCGCTCGAACGCCATCACGTTGGTTGCGATCGTGCCCGCCAGGCGCGCGTCGGGTGGCAGCGGGTCGACCTCGTCCAGCGCGCGGGGGGGTGGGCCTCCGATCGCGGCGGCCGCGACCCGGCCGAGGAACGTCTTGCGCGAGGTGCCCACGACGAGCGGGCGGCCCAGGTCCAGCAGCTCGCTCAGGCGCCGCAGCAGCTCGAGGTTGTGCGTCGCCGTCTTGCCGAAGCCGATCCCCGGGTCGAGCAGGATGCGCTCCTCGGCGACGCCCTGGCGCGAGCGCGAACTCGAGGCGCTCCGCGAGGAACGCCTTCACCTCCGAGACCACATCCGCGTAGCGCGGTTCGCGCTGCATCGTGCGCGGCTCGCCGAGCATGTGCATCAGGCAGGCAGTCGGCGCCTCGCGGCGAGCCACGAGCGCGGCCATCTCCGGGTCCGCGCGGAACGCGGTCACGTCGTTGACGAGCGTGGCGCCCGGCGTCGAGCGCGGCCTCGGCGACGGCCGCCTTGGAGGTGTCGATCGAGACCTGCGCCGCGCCGCGCCCGCCAGGCCCGCGACGACGGGCGCGATGCGGGCGAGTCTCCTCGGCGGCGCTGACCGGCTCGGCGCCGGGCCGCGTCGACTCGCCGCCCACGTCGAGGATGTCCGCGCCCTGCGCCAGAAGCTCGCGCCCGTGCGCGAGCGCGGCCTCGCTCTCGACGAAGCGCCCGCCGTCGGAGAACGAGTCGGGCGTCACGTTGAGCACTCCCATCAGGCGGTAGGCGGGCATCACGCGGCCAAACTAGCGCGGACCGTTCATCGTGTGAGGGCGCAATGGAGCTGCGCACCGCCACGCCGGCCGACGCGCCCGCCCTCGCCGCGAACGTCGCGGAGGGGTTCGAGAGCTACCGCGAGTGGGCGCCGGAGGGCTGGTCGCCCCCCGCCATCGGCGCCGCCGCGATCGCCCGCGTGGCCGAACGGCTCGCGCAGCCCGAGGTCTGGAGCCTGATCGCCCTCGACGGCGAGGAGACCGCGGGTCACGTCGGCCTCAGCCCGACCACGGGCGAAGACCCGCAGCCGGCGCCGGCCGGCACCACCAACGTCTGGCAGCTGTTCGTGCGCGGGCCCTGGCGTGGGCGCGGCGTGGCGAGCGCGCTGATGGCGGCCGCGGTGGCCGAGGCCGAGCGGCGCGGGCTTTCGCGACCATGAGGCTGTGGACGCCCCGCGGCGCGGCCCGTGCGCGGCGCTTCTACGAGCGCGAAGGCTGGGCGCTCACGGGCGCGGTCCACGAGACCACGCCGAGTCGGGCTCGCGACCGTGCAGTACGCACGAGCCGTGGACCGGGCCCGCTGAGAGCGCGCTCAGGAGAGCGTGGGCCCACTCGGGCCGTCGTCCCCGCGCATCTCCGCGGTGCCGCCGGCGAGGCCGGGGCGCGGGATCGTGCGGGGGACTTCGCGCTCGGGCCGCTCGGGTGCGAGCGGCGGCGCGGGCAGCTCGGGCTTGCGCGTCCTCGGAGACGCCGAAGACCTCCTCCTCGCTCTTGCCGTCGAGCAGCGCGAGGAACTCCTCCTTCTCGATCGTCTCGCGGCGGACGAGGATCTGGGAGATCTTCTGCAGGTCGCTCTGGTGCTCGGTGAGGATGCCGCGCGCGCGCTGGTGGGCCGATTCGATGATCCTGCGGACCTCGTCGTCGATCTCGCGCGCGATGTCGTCCGAGTAGTCGGGCTCGGTCGTTGAACTCGCGCCCGAGGAACGGCTGGCCGTGGTCGTGGCCGTAGACGCGCGGGCCGAGCTTGTCGCTCATCCCGAAGCGCATCACCATCTGCTTGGCCGTCTGCGTGACCTTCTCGATGTCGTTCGAGGCGCCGGTCGTGATCTCGCCGAAGATCAGCTCCTCGGCGGCACGCCCGCCGAGCGTCATCGCCATCGTGTCCTCGAGCTCGGCGCGGGTGGTCAGGAAGCGGTCCTCCTGCGGCATCGAGATCGTGTATCCGAGCGCCTGCCCGCGGGAGATCACGGAGATCTTGTGGACCGGGTCGGAGTGCTCGAGGAAGTGCCCGACGATCGCGTGGCCCATCTCGTGGAAGGCGGTGACGAGGCGCTCTTTCTCGCTCATCACGCGGGTCTTCTTCTCGGGGCCGGCGATCACGCGCATGATCCCCTCCTCGAGCTCTTCCTGGCCGATCTCGCGCTTGCCGGTGCGGGCCGCGAGCAGCGCGGCCTCGTTGATCAGGTTCGAGAGGTCCGCGCCGGTGAAGCCCGGCGTCTGGCCGGCCAGCGCGTCGATGTCGATCATCTTCGCGAGCGGCTTGCCGCGGGTGTGGACCTCGAGGATCTTCGCGCGCCCCTTGCGGTCGGGGCGGTCGACCGCGATCTGGCGGTCGAAGCGGCCGGGGCGCAGCAGCGCCGGGTCGAGGATGTCGGGCCGGTTGGTGGCCGCGATCATGATGATGTTGTCCTTCGCCTCGAAGCCGTCCATCTCGACGAGCAGCTGGTTGAGCGTCTGCTCGCGCTCGTCGTGGCCGCCGCCGAGGCCGGCGCCGCGGTGGCGCCCGACGGCGTCGATCTCGTCCATGAAGATGATGCAGGGGCTGTTCTGCTTGGCCTGCTCGAAGAGGTCGCGCACACGCGAGGCGCCGACGCCGACGAACATCTCGACGAAGTCCGAGCCGGAGATCGAGAAGAAGGGGACGCCCGCCTCGCCCGCGACGGCGCGCGCGAGCAGCGTCTTGCCGGTGCCCGGCGGCCCGTAGAGCAGCACCCCCGTGGGGATGCGCGCCCCCAGCGCCTGGAACTTCTTCGGGTTCTCGAGGAATTCCTTGATCTCGTGGAGCTCCTCGACGGCCTCGTCGACGCCCGCGACGTCACGGAAGGTGATCTTCGGCGAGTCGGCCGACATCCGCTTGGCGCGCGACTTGCCGAACGACATCACTTTCGAGCCGCCGCCCTGGACCTGGTTCATCAGGAAGATCCAGAAGCCGAAGAACAGGACGAAGGGGATGATGTACATCAACAGCCCCAGCAGCGCGCTGCTCTTTTCGGATTCGACGTTGTAGCTGACCCCGGCCGTTTTCAGTTCCTTCATCAGTTCCGGAGCCGCGTAGTCGATGAAGCCGACCGAGTACGTTTCCTTGTTCTTGAGCTTGACTTCGAGTTCCTTGTTCTTGTTCTTGAACTCGACCGATTCGACTTCCTGTTTCGGCAGCTCGGAGGCGACCAGGGTCTGGTAGCTGTGCTTGCGGTGGTCCGGGTTGTTGTTGCTGACCAGTTTGACGGCGAGGAACGCGAGCACCACGACGATCAGAATCGGGAAGGCGGCGCTCTTGAAGAAACGGCTCATGGTCTTGTCCTGAGTCTGCTGGCGCCGTCTGTGGTCGTGGACACCAGTCCCCTAGCCTACCATGGCGCCCCCGCCAGCCCGGCCGTTTGCGGAGGCCCCGGGAGCCTCCTCGGCAGCCCGACCGGAGAGCTTGAGGGCCGGTCGCCGCGCGCCCGGAGGGAGCGCTCGGCGAGTGCGCTCAGCCCTCGAGCACGGCGACGAACGGCAGGTTGCGGTGGCGCTCGTCGTAGTCGAGCCCGTAGCCGACCACGAATCGGTTCGGGATCTCGAAGCCGACGTAGCGCGTCGGCAGGTCGACCTTGCGCCGCTCGGGCTTGGTCAGCAGCGCGCAGACCTCGAGGCTGCGCGGGTTGCGCGAGCCGAGGTTGCGGAGCAGGTATTGGAGCGTGAGACCCGAGTCGACGATGTCCTCGACGATCAGCACGTCGCGGCCTTCGATCGCGGCGTCGAGGTCCTTGAGGATCCGCACCACCCCGGATGAGTCGGTCGCCGAGCCGTAGGAGGCGACAGCCATGAAGTCGACCTCGACGGGCACGTCGATGTAGCGCATCAGGTCGCTCAGGAAGAACACCGCCCCCTTCAGGACGCCGACGAGCAGCAGGGGCCGGCCGTCCTCCTCGCCGTAATCGGAGCTGATCTGGCGCCCGAGCTCGGCCACGCGGCGCTGCAGGTCCTCGGCCGTCACGAGCACCTCTCCCAGCCCCGGCTCGTTGGACGCGCGCGGGGGAGTGGCCACGGGACGGAGTCTAGAGATCGCCCGGGCGGCGCTCGGCGCGCGGCGGCAGCCTGACCATCCGCAGCACCCCGTCCTCCATCACGGCGCCCGCGCTCCCGCCGACGTGGAGCTCGCTGCGCCCGCCGCGCCGCCCCAGCTCGAGCAGCTCGCCGACACGCTCCCCGGCCTGCGGGACGTAGGTCCCGGCCGCCTGCTCGGCGAGCCGCACCACCACCATCCGCGCGAGCGCCGGCGGCATCTCCTTCAGCCGCGCGAGCTCGATCGCGTCGCGACGGCCGAGCTCGGCGTCGACGAGCGAGTCGAGCAGGTCCGTCTCCTCGCGCAGCAGCGCGGCCGTGCGGAGCACGTTCGCCTCGGCGGCCGGATGCACGGCGCGCAGGGCGGGCACGACGCCGTGGCGCACCCGCGCGCGGGCGAAGCGCTGATCGTCGTTGCTCGCGTCCTCGCTGAAGGGCAGCCCGACCGCCGCGCAGTAGGCGGCCGTCTGCTCGCGGCTCAGGGCGAGCAGCGGGCGCACGAGGCGGCCCTCGGCCGCGGGCATCCCGAGCAGGGCGCGGCGGCCGGGGGATGCCGCGAGCCGGTAGAGGATCGTCTCGACCTGGTCGGAGGCGGTGTGGCCGGTGGCGATCAGCGCGTCGCGCTCGCCCGCGAGCCGCTCGGCCTCGGCGTAGCGCACGTCCCGCGCCCACGCCTGCAGGTTGCCGGCGCCCTCCATCTGCGCGGCCTCGGTGCGCACGACGTGGAGCTCGACGCCCAGCCGCTCGCACAGCTCGCGGCAGCGCTCCTCCTCCGCCGCCGCCTCGGCCCGCAGGCCGTAGTTCACGTGCAGCGCGAGCACCGCCCCGGAGCCGAGCAGCGCCACCGCGACGTCGAGCAGGCAGGTCGAGTCGCGCCCGCCCGAGAGCATCGCGAGCAGCGGCCGGTCGCGCGCGAACAGCCCGGTCGCGCGCACCGCGGCGCGCAGGAGCTCGCGGGTCGCCGTCAGTCATCGCGCGCGGTCGCGGTGAACAGCTCGGTCGGCTCGGAGAAGCCCTTCAGGCGCACCTCGCCGATCAGGCGGAACTGCAGGCCGTCGACGCCGTCGGCGAGGTCGACCACCGGGCGCGTGACCAGCACCTCCCCGCCGCCCGCGCGCGCGACGACGCGCGCGGCCTGGTTGACCTCGCGTCCGAAGTAGTCGCCGTCGCGGTAGAGCGCCTCGCCGTAGTGCACGCCGATCCGCGGCGCCGGCTCGCCCGGCAGGACGCTCTCCTGCAGGCCGACGGCCCAGATCGCGAGCGCCGCGGCGTCGGGGCCCACCACCATCACCTCGTCGCCGAGCGTCTTGATCACCCGCGCGTCGGCGGGCAGGCTCTGCCCGACCGCCTCGATGAAGCGCTCGACGGCGCCGACCGCGACCTCGTCGCCCTGCTCGACGGTCAGCCGCGCGTAACCCGCGAGGTCGGCGAAGGCGATCGCCACGCGCAGGCGGCCCTCCTCGAGCTCCTCCTCGCCGAGCTCGGCCTCGACGTGCCCGATCATGTCCTGCTCGACGAAGTGGGAGAGCAGGCGCTCGTGCAGGTAGCTGATGAACGGCGAGGCGAGCGGCAGCACTTCGCGCGTCATCGCCTCCATCTCCTCGGCGATCTCGACGTTCGGCACGCCGGCGCGCATCAGCGGCTTGTGCACGTAGAGGTGCATCAGGCGCACCTCGGCGTCGGCGATCTGGGCCATCACCTGGCCGTAGACGCGCAGCAGCTGCAGGTACGCCGGCAGCGGGAAGCCGGCGGCGAGCACGGCGGCCGCGTAGCGCATCATCTCGAGGTCCACGTCCGAGAAGCCCTCCGGCGGCGGCGGCCCGAGCCCCATCGTCGCGTAGATCTGCCTGATCAGCGCCGGGGCGAGGCCGCTCTCGCGCGAGACGGCCCGCAGCGAGTGGCGCCCGCCCGTGGGGCTCAGCAGGTCCTCGATCGGGCCGATCGCGAGCTGGCCCTCGTCGCTCGCGCGCTTGATCCGCTCCAGAGAGTGCCCGCGGGCGCGCAGCCGCGCGACCACGCGCACGTAGGCGATCGCGGAGGGCGTCCAGCGGCCGTCGAACCCCGGCACCAGCCCCTTGGCGACCCAGCGCCGCACGGTGCCGGGCGAGACGCCCACCCTGGCGGCGACCTGCGCGAGCGTCGGCTCGGCGGGCGCGGGCCTGTGGATCGGGGCCCACCCGGGACTCCGCCACTCAGGCGGCTCCCGCGACGGGCGGGGGGACGGTCGCGAGCATGCACCTGAGTCTATGCTCGCCCGCCGTGTCGGAGCCCGAGCCGCTCACCCACCCGCACCTGCGCCCGACAGCTCCGCTGGCCGAGCGCGTGCTGCTGCCGGGCGACCCCGGGCGCGCGCTCGCGCTCGCCCAGGCCCTGCTCGAGGAGCCGCGCATGTTCAACCACCACCGCGGGCTCTGGGGCTACACGGGGGCCGCGCCGGACGGCGAGCCGCTGACGATCCAGGCGACCGGCATGGGCGGCCCTTCGGCGGCGATCGTGCTCACCGAGCTGATCGCCCTGGGCGCGCGGCGCGCGATCCGGGTCGGGACCTGCGGCGCGCTCGAGCCCTCGCTCGGCGCTCGGAGAGCTGGTGATCGCGTCCGAGGCGATCTGCGCCGACGGCACCTCGCGCGCGCTGGGCAGCGGCGAGCGCGTCCGCGCCGACGAGGCGCTGACACGGGCGCTCGAGCGGGCGGCGCCCGCGGCGCGGACCGGGGCCGTCGTGAGCGTCGATCTCTTCTACGAGCGCGGCCCGGCCGGCGCCGGCCACGAAGCGCTGGCCGTCGAGATGGAGGCGGCGGCGCTGTTCGCGCTCGGGCGCGCCGAAGGCGGTCCCCGTCGCCTGCCTGCTCGCCGTCTCGGACACCTTCGACGAGCACGGCGGGCGCCGGCGCATCGAGGATCACGACCTGCTCGCGGCGGCCGAGCGCATGGGCGCGGCGGCGATCGCGGCGCTGTCGCGCCTGAGCTGCGCTCAGGCTTTGCCGGGCGCGGGGCGGTTCGCCCGCGAGCGGGCGCCAGGGCTGCGCGCGGCTTTGGCCGCTTTGCCGGCTTTGGCGGTGCGCGTGCCGCGTGCGGCTTTCGCCTGTTTGGCCGCCCCGACCTGTTTGTCGGTCGCCGCGGTGCGGGCGCCCGCGCGCGAGCGGCGGCCGGCTGCCTCGCCGCCGCCGATGCGCGCGGTCGACCTTCTCGGCGAGCTGGTCGAGCTGGGTCTCGATCGCCGCCAGCCGCGCCTCGACGCCGCTCGGCGCGAGCGCGCGGTCGAGCCGGTCGACGCCGTCCTCGATGCCCTCGAGCCGGTGCGAGACGGCGCGCAGCCGCCGGGTGAGGCGTTCGATGTCGGCGGCCGAGGGCAGGTTGAGCGCGCCCATCGCCACCTCCTGGGCCTGCGCGGCCTTCTCGCGCGCGTCGAACGCGCGGCCGATCGCGCCCGTCAGGAGCGGGTTTTCGAGCAGTTCCGAGAGCGCCTTGCCGAGGCGGTCCTCGCCGCTGCCGCCGAGTCGGTCGCGCAGGCTCTTGGCGACGTTGCCTGTGTCCGACATGCTCGCTCCCGTCTTCCGGTGGTCCGCTTCCCTTGCCGGCCCAGTGCCGTCGAGGTAAGGATACGGGGCGTGCCCGTTCAGCTGTTCGTGTTCCTGCAGTTCGAGTTCCCGTGGGCGCTCGGACCCGTCCGACGGGCGCTACCTGCTGCGCGACGGCGCGGACGGCGAGCCCGAGCGCGTGGTGGTCGTCGAGACGCTGAGCGGCGGGCGCCGGCAGCGCCGCTGCCCAGCGAGAGCGGCGGCTGGTTCGGACGCCGCCGCGGGCGCCGCCGCGAGCGCGACGTCGCGCCCCGAGCCGCCGCCGGCCGAGGTGCGCACGACGCGCGTGACGGTGATCGACCCGGTGCCGCTGTCGGCCGAGGGGCAGGCCCGCGCGTGGCTCGAGGAGCTCGACCGCGAGCGCGACGTCGCGGCCGCCGTCGCGATCGTCAACCGCGTCGTGCACATGCACCGCATCGCCGCGGCGGACCCCTACGTGCGCGAGGTGTCGGCCCCGCAGGCGCTGGTCGTCCGGGCGGGATGGGGCGAGGGCGAGCAGGTCGCATACGGGACGTGGCAGCACGCGCGCGAGCTCTCGCAGCGCCCGGCCGCGCCGCGCGCGGCGGCGCGACCGCAGCTGGGCGCTGCGCCCGCAGGAGCGCCTCGCGGCGCTGCTCGGCGGTCGCAGCTCGGACCTGCTCTGCGAGGAGCTCGCGCTGCGCGCGCGGCTCGACCTCGACCAGGGCCGCCCCGGTCACGCGGCGATCGGCCTCGAGCGGGCGCTCGTCGCCGCGGTGGGCGAGCTCGGCAGCCGAGGGCCGCCAGGACCTCGCGCTGCGCGTCGCCGAGCTCGAGCAGCTGAGCGGGCCCGTCGCCGGCCAGGCGAAGGACGCGCTCGCCGGCGCCGTCTCGGGCGCAGCCGGCGGCCCGGGCGCGGCGAACGGCGCCGGCCAGCTCGACGAGGAGCTTCTCGCCGCACGCCCTCGGGCGCCTGGAAGCCGCTCTGCGGGCGCGCACCGCGAGCGGCGTCTGAGGCGGCGCCCGCCGCGGGGACCGAGCATCTAGTCTGGACTGGCGATGGATCCCACGGCGACTGCGATCGGCACCTGGAGCGGCGGGCGCTTCATGCACTTCGGCGAGCCGCTGGACGACGAGCGCCTGAGCGCCCTGCTGAGGCCCGGGGACGGCATCGACACGGTCATCACCGCCGATGCCTACGGCGCCGGCGAGGCCGACAGCATGCTCGGCCGCGCGCTCGAGGGCGTGCCGCGCGAGAGCTACTGCCTGGCCGGCGCGATCGGGCACGACTTCTACGAGGGCGCGCGCGACGGCGCGAAGGGGTTCCCGCGCTTCACCGACCCGGCGCTTCGCGGCGAGGACGGCTACGCCGCCTACATCCGGATGGCGGCCGAGCGCAGCCTCGAACGCTGCGGCGCCGAGCGCTTCGACCTGCTGATGCTGCACAACCCCGACCGCACGGGCTACCGCAGCGAGGCCGTCTGGGAGGGCATGCGCGCGGTGCGCGACGCGGGCCTGACCCGCCTGCTCGGCGTCGCGCCCGGGCCCGCGAACGGCTTCACCCTCGACCTGATCGACTGCCTGGAGCGCTACGGCGAGGCGATCGACTGGGCGATGATCATCCTCAGCCCGATGGAGCCCTGGCCGGGCGAGCTGGCGCTGTCGGCGGCCGAGGACGCGGGCGTCGGGGTGATCACGCGCGTCGTCGACTACGGCGGGCTCTTCCACGACGACGTCCGCCCCGGCCACGCCTTCGCCGAACGCGACCACCGCCGCTTCCGTCCCGAGGGCTGGGTCGCAGGCCGGGCGCGGGAAGCTCGAGGCGATGCGCCCCTACGCCGAGCGCCACGGCCTGACGATGCTGCAGCTCTCCTGCCTGTGGAACCTCGCGCAGCCGGCCGTGCGCTGCGTGGCGCCGACGCTGATCCAGGAGACCGGGGCGGGCGGGAATCCGGTCAAGCCCGTCGAGGAGAAGCGCGCCGAGCTCGCTGCCGTGGGCACGCTCGGCCGGCCGCTCTCGGCGGCCGAGGTCGAGGAGCTGCGGAAGATCGGCGACAACACGGGGTCCATGGCGCTGAAGGGCGCCAGCAGCGCATATCAGGGCGACCCGCGGGCCGACCGCTGGGAGCTCGACGACCGGCTCGCGGCCGCCGCCGCGCGCTGGCGGATCGACCCGCGCCACGACCTCTCAGAGCGCGTGGCCGTGGGCGCAAACGACGACTAGACGGGGGACAGCATGAGCATCGACGTGGCCGGCTTCAAGGAGGGCCAGAAGGCGATGTGGACCGCCGGCGAGTACGCCGAGGTCGCACAGCGGATCGTGGCCGTGGGCGAGTACGTCGCCGAGCGCGCGGGCGCGGGTCCCGGCATCGCGCTGCTCGACGTCGCGACCGGCACCGGCAACGTGTCGGTCCCGGCGGCGCGCGCGGGCGCGAAGGTGACGGGGCTGGACCTGACACCGAAGCTGCTCTCCCAGCAGCGCGAGCGCGCGGCGGCGGCGGGCGTCGAGGTGGAGCTGGTCGAGGGCGACGCCGAGGAGCTGCCGTTCGCGGACGGGTCGTTCGACCGGGTGACGAGCTGCTTCGGCGTCATGTTCGCGCCGCGCCAGGCGGTGGCCGCCGCGGAGCTGGTCCGCGTGACCCGCCCCGGCGGGGAGATCGTGGTCGCTGCGTGGACGCCCGACGGGATGGTCGGGCGCATGTTCCGCGCCTCGGCCCCGTACATGCCGCCGCCCCCCGAGGGCTTCGTGCCGCCGGTGATGTGGGGCGTGGAGGACCACGTGCGCGCGCTGTTCGCCGACAGCGGGGCGGAGCTCTCCTTCGAGCTGCGCAGCATCGAGTTCGAGGGCGACTCCGTCGAGGCCTGGGTGGCCCGGGACGAGACGATCCTCGGCCCCTCGGTGATGGCGAAGGCGGCGCTCGAAGAGCAGGGCCGCTACGACGAGCTGCGCCGCGATGTGATCGCGCTGTACGACCGGTTCAACGAGGCCTCCGACGGCACCTTCCGTGCACCCGCGGAATACCTCGTCACCGTCGCGCGCAAGCCGGCCTAACTCCCGCCGCAGGCCGCGAACAGCTCCCATTCGCCGGGCACGCCCTTGAGCGCGTGCGCCCCGCGCTCCTGGAACTCGAGCCCCGAGCCGGCGACGAGGTCGGTCACGGTGCGCGACACGAGCACCTCGCCGGGGCCGGCCAGGGCGCCCACGCGCGCACCGATGTTGACGGCGATGCCGCCGATGTCCTCCCTCATCACCTCGACCTCGCCGGTGTGCAGGCCGGCGCGGATCTCGAGGTCGAGCGAGCGGACCGAATCGCGCGCGGACATGGCGGCGCGGATCGCCCGCGCGGGCCCGTCGAAGGTGGCGAGGAACCCGTCCCCCATCGTCTTGATCTCGCGCCCGCGGTGGCGCGAGATCGCCTCGCGCACGAGCTCGTCGTGGCGCTCCACGAGCTCGCGCCAGCGGCGATCGCCGAGCTGCACGGCCCTGCTGGTGGAGTCCACGATGTCGGTGAACATCACGGTCGCGAGCATGCGGTCCGGCTCGCGCTCCTGGCGCGCGCCGGTGAGGAACTCCTCGATCTCGTCGAGGATCGGCTCGGGTTCGACGATCGGGAGGTGGTCGTCGCCGTCGAGCTCGACCAGCCGCGCACCCGGGATCCCCTCTGCGACCGCCCTGCCGGCCGCGACCGGCATCAGCCGGTCCCCCGTGCGGTGCAGGACCAGCGTCGGCGCGGTGATCGTTGCCAGCACGCCCCTCACGTCGATCTCGGTGTAGAGCCGCAGCAGCGCCGCCGCGCCGGACGGGC
This sequence comes from uncultured Solirubrobacteraceae bacterium, assembly GCA_963779065.1. Classification (GTDB taxonomy): domain Bacteria; phylum Actinomycetota; class Thermoleophilia; order Solirubrobacterales; family Solirubrobacteraceae; genus Palsa-744. The sequence goes on along the minus strand of CAVZWQ010000003.1, from coordinate 2,945,485 downwards.
TGCTGCCGCTGCGCAGCAGCTTCGCCCACCAGCGCCGCGCGTCGTCGTCGGCCGCGAGACCCGGCGCCCACAGCCCGAGCGCCACGGGCCCGCCCCAGTCCTGCACGGCCGCGTCGACGAACGCGTCGAAGGCCTCGGGCGGCACGCCCTGCGGATAGTCCTCGGCCCGGAGCAGCCGCGGCCAGGTTCCGTAGAGGACGAGCGCCGCGACCCGCTCGGGATACGTGGCCGCGAGCAGCATGCTCATCGGCCCGCCCTCGGAGATGCCGTACACGGCGGCCCGCTCGACGCCGGCCGCGTCGAGGACCGCGCGGGCGTCCTCCATCGACTGCTCGAGGGTCGGCGGCGAGGGCGGGCGGTCGGAGAGCCCCTGGCCGCGCTTGTCGTACATCACGACGCGGCTGAACGAGGCCAGCCTGCCCAGGTAGCGCTCGGCGCCGGGCATCTCGAACATCAGCTCGAGGTGCGAGACGAAGCCGGGGATGCAGAGCAGGTCCAGCGCGCCTTCGCCGAAGGTCGTGTACGCGATGCTCGTGCCGTCTGGTGCCCGCGTGTACCGGACGTCCGGGGCGCTCAGCATGTCCCGAAGATAATGCCCGCGAGCGTCGCGCTCAGACCCCGAGCGCGCCGCGCAGCGCCGCGAGCTCCTCGACGACGTCGCCGCCGAGGCGCACCGCGGCCAGCGAGTCGAGCGGCGTCGGGCCCTGCGTGAGGATCGCCACGGCCCCGCCGGCCGCATCGGTCAGGAGCGGCAGCCCCGCGACCGGATGGACCTCCAGCGAGGAGCCGATGCAGAGCAGAACGTCGGCGCGCTCGCACAGCTCGCGCGCGCGCTCCAGCGCCGCCGGGTCCAGCAGCTCGCCGAACAGCACCACGTCGGGCTTCAGCGGCTCGCGGCACGACTCGCAGCGGGGCACGCCGTCCGCGGCCGCCGCGATCCGCGCGCGCGCCTCCCCGACCGGGACGTGGCCCGGGCAGGACAGGCACGAGCAGCTCGCGATGCTGCCGTGCACCTCGATGATCTGACCCCCGCTCGCCCCCGTGCCCGCGCGGCGGTGGAGCATGTCGACGTTCTGGGTGATGACCGCGTCGAGGTGCCCCGCGCGCTCGAGCGCGGCCAGCGCCTCGTGCGCGGCGTTCGGCCGCTTGGCCCCGAGCGTGGCGAAGCGCTCCCCGTAGAAGCGCCAGAAGCGCACCGGGTCCGAGCGGAACGCGTCGATGTGCGCCACCTCCATCGGGTCCACGCGCTCCCACAGCCCGGTGCCCGCGCGAGCGGAAGTCGGGGATGCCGGAGGGCACCGAGACCCCGGCGCCGGTCAGGGCGACGACCGAGCCCGCCTCGCGCATCAGCTCCGCGAGGCGCGCGACGCCGGTCTGCGGGCAGCCGGTCGGCCGGCGCTCCGTGCCGGCCTCCGGATTCGGCCGCCCTTGCCGGCCTCCGGCGCGTAGCGAGGGCGCGGCCACCCGCTCAGCTGCCTTTGAAGTGCGGCGCGCGTTTGCCGAGGAAGGCCGCGATGCCCTCCTTGGCGTCCTCGGAGCCGAACGCGGTCGCGAAGCCCTGCTTCTCGGCGGCGATGCCGGCGTCGAGGTCGCCGTTGGCCGAGACCGACTTGATCTCCGCCACGGCGAGCGGCGCCTGTGCGGCGAGCCTGCGCGCCCACATCAGCGCCGTGTCGAGAAGTTCGTGGTCCTCGACGACACGGTTGACGAGCCCGAGCTCGAACGCTTCCTCGGCGAGGATCGGGTCGCCGACGAGGTTCATCTCGAGCGCCTTGTTGGAACCGACGAGGCGCGGCAGCCGCTGGGTGCCGCCGAAGCCGGGGATGATGCCGAGCTTGATCTCGGGCTGGCCGAACAGAGCCGAGCGCGCCGCGATCCGTACGTCGCAGGCCATCGCGAGCTCGTTCCCGCCGCCGAACGCCAGCCCGTTGACGGCGGCGATCGTGACGATCCCGGAGCGCTCCATTTCGCGCAGCAGCCCGTGCGTGTCGTCCAGCAGCGTGCGGCCGGCGGCCTCGTCCATCGTCGTGAACGCCTTGATGTCCGCGCCCGCGCTGAACAGCATCGGGTTCGTGGAGGCGAACACGAGCGCGCGGGTGCCGTCGGCCTTGACCTTCGCCCAGACCTTCGCGAGGTCCTCGACGACCTGCGGCGAGATCGAGTTCATCTGGCCGTTGGCCAGCCAGGCGATCGTGACGCCGTCGCCGCGGCTCTCGAGCTTGATCACCTCGGCGGGCTGCTCGGCGTCGGGCTGCGGGTAGGCGTAGAAGCCCTGGCCGCTCTTCTGCCCGAGCCGGCCCTGGGCGACCAGACGGCGCAGGATCGTCGGCGGCGCGAAGCGCTCGCCGTGGCGCTCGGCGGCGTTCTCCATGCGCTCGAGGACCGAGTCGAGCCCTTCGGCGTCGGCCTTCATGAAGGGCGGCATCAGCCCCCGCCGCGGGTCGAGGCCGGCGCCGGCCATCATCCCGAAGTCGATGTCGCGGTGGGTCGCGACGCCCTCCTCGAGCACGAGACAGGCCTCGAGCAGCGTCTTCAGGGAGAGCATCTCCACGAGCTCGTCGACGTCCGGGTCGTTCTCGCCGGAGATGTTCGGCTCGCCCTGCGGGTCGTAGAAGCCGTCGCCGCCCGTCTTGGCGCCGAGTTTTCCGTCGGCGACCAGCTTCTGCATCCCCTTCGGGACGTAGAAGCGTTCCTCGCCGTAGGACTCGACGAGGTGCTCGGCGACGTGCAGGACCGTGTCGAGGCCGAGCAGGTTGACGAGGTAGTAGGGCCCGACCGGGGTCACGCCCGCGGCGCCGACGCCCTCGTCGATCTTCTTGATCGACAGACCCTTCTCCTCCTGCTCGCGCCAGACCTCGGCGATGCCCGAGTTGAGGATCCGGTTCACCACGAAGCCGGGCACCTCGGCGCAGGTGATCGGCTGCTTGCGGATCGCCTGCGCGAAGACGACGGCCGCCGTGACCGTCTCGGCCGAGGTGTCCTCGCCCTCGACGATCTCGATCAGCGGCATGATCGAGGCCGGGTAGAAGTAGTGGAAGCCGATCACCTTCTCGGGCCGCAGCGTCGCTTCGGCGATCTCGGTGATCGACAGCGAGGAGGTGTTGGAGGCGAGGATCGCGTGGCCGGGGGTGGCGGCGTCGAGCTCGGCGAAGACGCTCTGCTTGATCTCCATCCGCTCGGGCACGGCCTCGACCACGAAGTCCACGTCGCCGAAGCTCTCGTAGGACGTCGTGCCGTGGATCCGGTCGAGGATCTCCTGCGCCTGCGCCTCGGCCTCCTCGGCGGTGATCTTGCCGCGCTCGGCGAGTTTGCCGACCTGCCCGCGCGTGACGTTCGCCGCCTCGTCCAGGCCCGCCTGCACGAGCGCGTCGTCGATGTCCTTGAGCACCACGGGGATGCCCGCCGCGGCGATCGTCTGGGCGATCTGGCCGCCCATCGTTCCGGCGCCCACGACCGCTGCCTTTGACACGAACATGCTTGGGTCTCCTCTGGTGTCTAGATGGGATCGACCATCAGGGGGGCCGAGAGCCTAGCGGCGCATACGCCGAGCCGCACCTCCGACCGGCGAACCGGGTTGGATGGGTGAGGGGTGCGAAATCGATCGAATTGGGTAAGGAGACGGACATGAACCAAACAAGCGCGGTCGGGCAGGGGCGCCGCGGCGGGGGGCGCATGGCGCGGGCGGCGGCAGCGCTGGCTCTTGCCATCGGCACGCTGGCGCTGGCCCTGCCGGCCTTGGCGTCGGCGGCTGCGCCGAAAGCCAGCACGGGGGGCGCGAAGGGGGTCACCTACGGCTCGGCGACCGTGAACGGAACCGTCAACCCCGGCGGCGGCGCGACCTCCTACTACTTCCAGTACGGGCCCACGCACGCCTACGGCGGCCAGACCGCGATCGGCTCGGCCGGCGCCGGCGACAAAGGTGTGCCGGTGGCGGTCGGCCTGGCCGGCCTGAGCCGCTGACCGTCTACCACTACCGGCTCGTCGCGGTGAACGCGTCGGGAACGGCGTTCGGCGGCGACCGCACCTTCCAGACGACGAAGGTCCCGCTGTCGCTCTCGATCCTGGCCTCGCCGAACCCTGTGCTCTTCGGCGCGCCCGTGATCGTGATCCAGGGCACGCTGTCCGGCACCGGCAACGCCGGCCGCCAGGTGATCCTGCGAGGGCCGGCCGTTCCCCTTCACGGCGCCGTTCGCGGCGATCGGCAACCCCGAGCTGACGCACGCCGACCGGGCAGCTTCAGCTTCACCCTGCTGGGCGCCGCGAGCAGCATGCAGTTCCAGGTCGTCACGACGACGAAGCCGGTCGTCGCGAGCCTCGTCGCGACCGAGAACGTGGCGGTGCGGGTCTCGCAGCCACCTCGCCCGCACGCGCCGCCGCGGGCTTCGCGCGCGTCTACGGCACCGTCACGCCCGCCGAGGACGGCGCGCAGGTGGGGATCCTGCGCATCACCCACGGCCACGGCGTGCTCGCCGGCGGCACGATCCTGCGCCACCACAGCGCGACGCAGCTCGAGCTTCAGCCGTGTCGTGCGGGTGCACAGAGGCGTCTACCGGGTGCTCGTGCGCGTGGTGGGCGCCGCGCAGATCTCCAACTACGGGCAGCCGCTGCTGATCCGCTAGCCGCGCCGATGGGGGCGCTCCGGCCCGCGGGCGCCCCCCTGTGCCCCTTCATGGGGTACGAGCGCGGCCTCGATCTCCTCGGCGGTCGAGCAGCAGCACGCCGATACCTGCGAGCTCGGCTTCGCCCCGCTCGTAGAGCCCCGAGAGCGCGTCGCGAGCGAGCACGACCCGGAAGTCGCGCTCGCTGGCCTCGTAGATCGAGGTGCGCGGGCAGTTGGGGAAGTTGGCGCCGCAGAAGACGAGCGTGTCGACACCCGCCGCGCGCAGGTGCTCCTCCAGGCGCGTCCCGTGGAAGGCGCCCCAGCGCGGCTTGTAGATCGCCACCTCCGACTGCGCCGAGCGGCTGCAGCTCGCCGGCAAGCAGAGCGGCCGCGTCGAGCGCGGGCGCCCCCGCGGGCGTGAGCCCGGGCGCGAGCTCGGTGCCGGCGTCACCGGGAGCCAGCATCCTCGCCCCGGATTCCACGGCCGCGCGCCGGCAGATGTCGACGTTGGCGCCATCGGGCTCGTACAGGCGCACGACGTGCACGATCGGGCGCCCGGCGGCGCGGAACGCCGCGGCCAGCCGCACCATCGCCGCCAGCGCCGAGGAGGTCCCGTCGATCTGCAGCGCGCCGCCGTCGAGCACGTCGCGCTGGGTGTCGATCGTGATCAGGGCCGACGTCGCCCAGCGGGGGGCGAGGTACGGGTCGGCTTCGATGCGATCGCGCGCGGCCACGCACCCCTTATAGCTCGGGACTAGCATCCGGCGGGGCCCGGCCGCCGGGCTGTCCACGGATGACACGCCCCAGCGCCCCGACCGTCGCCGTCGTGCACTTCCCCTCCGGGGGCCACATCCGGCCGCTGCTGCCGCTGGCCGAGGCACTCGGCGAAGCGGGCATGCGCGTGGTCCAGTGGGCGCCGGCGGAGTGGGAGAAGGGATGCCTGACGGCCGGCGGCGAGTTCCGCCCCCTCCCCGATCTCAGCGACCTGGCCTGGCCGCAGCCCGCGCCGGCGTGCCCATCGCCGAGTTCCTCGCCGCGCTCTGCGAGCGCCTCGCACCGTGGATGGGCGAGCAGCTGGCCGGCGCGGGGGCGGACGTCGTCCTGCGCGACTCCTTCGCCTCCTACGGCCACTACGCGGCCCGCGCGAACGGGATCGCCGACTTCGCGGTGCCGGCGATGATGGCCTTCCATCGCGGCATCTGGCCGCGCCCGCGCGGCGTGCGCGCCTTCGCACGAGAACTCTCCGCGGCGCGGCGGGTGCGCGAGCGCTCCGAGGCGGCTCGCAGCGCCGCTACGGCAAGCCGCTCGGCGGGCCGCTCGAGGTGTTCGCCGGGCGCCACGGCGCGACGACGTTCGTTCTCACCGTGCCCGCCCTCCAGCTCGAACCGCAGCGGCTGCGCGGCGAGGACGTCCGCTACCTCGGAGCGCTGCGCGCGGTCGGTCCCGACGAAGGCGCCGAGGAGCCCGCGCTCGCCGGTCTGCGGGAGGGGGAGCGTCCTCGTCTACGTCTCGCTCGGAACCGTCTTCGAGGAACGGCCGGGCTTCTTCCGCGACGCCGCGAGGGCGCTCGCGGCGCCGGGCCGCCGCGTGATCCTCTCGGTCGGGCGCCTGGATCCCGGCCGCGCTCGGGCCGCTGCCGGACGGGGTGAGCGCGCACGCGCACGTCGACCAGCTCGCCGTCCTGCGCCGCGCCGAGCTGTTCGTGACCCATGCGGGCTTCAACAGCGTGCAGGAGGGGCTGGCCGCGGGCGTGCCGCTGCTGATGTGCCCGCTGGTGTTCGAGCAGGAGCTGAACGCCGCCGCCGTCGCCGCGCAGGGGGCCGGGCTCAGCTGCCCGGAGCCGTCGGCGCAGTCGCTCGGCGCCACGGCGGCGCGACTGCTCGAGGACCCCTCCTACCGCCTGGCCGCGAAGCGGCTGGCGGCCGAGCTGCGGGCGGCAAACCGCATCGGCGAGGGGGTCGAGCTCGTGGCGCAAGCGGCGCGCGCCCACGCCGCTCAGGGAGGGGCGCCGGGCGAGCCCTGAGCGACTGTTGCTGTTCGGCCCGCGCATGCGCGGGCCGGGCGATCGCGCATGCGCGATCGCCGGGGTCGGCACATGTGCCGACCCCTTGGGGGCCGCACATGTGCGGCCCCCGGGAGGGGCGCATGCGCCCCTCCCCCGCCCGGCGCATGCGCCGGGCGGCGCGTCCCGCCAGGGACGCTATGCCGGGACGGCCGTCGGCTCCTCGACGCGCCGCGGCAGCAGCGTTTCGCGCGCGATGACCAGGCGCTGGATCTGCGAGGTGCCCTCGTAGAGCTGCATGATCTTCGCGTCGCGGAACAGCTTCTCGACCGGGTACTCCTTGATGAAGCCGTAGCCGCCGTAGACCTGCACGGCTTCGGTCGCGGTCTTCATCGCCGTGTCGGCCGCGAAGCGCTTGGCGTGCGAGGAGACCAGCGTGTTGCGTTCGCCGTTGTCGAGCATCGTCGCCGACTTCCACGTCAGCAGGCGCGCGGCTTCGATCTCGGTCGCCATGTCGGCGATGATGAACTGGATCGCCTGGTGCATCGCGATCGGCACGCCGAACTGGACGCGTTCCTTGGAGTAGTCCACGGCGAACTCCATCGCCGCGCGGGCGATGCCCGTGGCCATCGCCGCCACGCCCGGGCGCGTGCGGTCGAGCGTCATCATCGCGAGCTTGAAGCCCTGGTTCTCCTCGCCGAGCAGGTTCTCGGCCGGGACCTCGACGTCGTTGAAGGAGATCGTCGCGGTGTTCGAGGCGCGCTGCCCGAGCTTGTCCTCCTTCTTGTCCACGACGACGCCCCACTCACGCTCGACGACGAACGCCGAGATGCCGCGGTGGCCGGCGTCCTTGTCGGTCTTCGCGTAGACCGTGTAGTAGTCGGCGTGGCCGCCGTTGGTGATGAAGCACTTGGTCCCGTTCAGGACGTACTTGTCGCCCTTCTTGACGGCCGTGGTGCGCATCCCCGAGACGTCCGAGCCGGCGTCCGGCTCGGTCAGGCAGAAGGACGCGAGCTTGGGCGCTTCGGTGAGCATCGCCGAGGTACTTCTTCTTGGTCTCCTCGGAGCCGCCGAGCGCGATCGGCGCGGTGGCGAGGCCGTTGCAGCCGAGCGAGGTCTGGATGCCCGAGCAGCCCCACGAGAGCTCCTCCTCGATCAGGCAGCCGTCCAGGTAGGAGGCGCCGGCGCCGCCGTACTCCTCCTCGATGTGGCTGTTCATCAGGCCGATGTCCCAGGCCTTCTGGATGATGTCGGCGGGCCAGGTCCCGTCCTTGTCGTACTCCCATGCGACGGGGCGGATCTCTTTCGCGGCGAAGTCGTGCGCCATCTCGCGCAGCGCCTTCTGCTCGTTCGTGAGCGTGAATTCGACCATTCTCTCTAGCCCCTCCTAACGGGCTGGCACGAAGTTAGATTGACTGGTCAGTCAATCGGGCGAAAGCAGGGTAGCGGAGCGCCAGGCGATCGGCAAGAATCGAGGGGTGCAAGGCGCCACCGGCATGCTGCCCGGCATCGCCACGAACGGGCTGTCGTTCGTCGTGTTCGGCACCGTGGCGTTCTCGGTCGTGATGTCGGTGGTGTTCCTCGTCACGCGCGGCAGCGACTCGATGTACGACGAGATCGGCAAGGGCGGGATCTCCAAGGAAAGCGACTACTCGGGCCCGGCCGGCGGGCCGGCGGAGCTGGACACCCCCGCGGCCCGCTCCGAGCAGGAGCAGGAGGTCCGCCAGATGCTGCGGGCGCGCAGCGACCGCCGCGTGCAGCGCGGCGAGCCGGCGCTCGACATCGACGCCGAGGTCGCGAAGCTGCTCGGCGACGCCGACCGCGCCTCCAAGCGCGATCCGGCGCTCGTCGCCGAGGTCCGCCAGCTCGTCGAGGCACGCAACGAAAGGCGGCTGCGCCAGGGCAAGGAGGCGCTGGATGTCGAAGCCGAGATCGCCCGCACGCTGGACGAGCTCCAGGCGTGAGACGGCCTCGCGTCCCCTCTCCGCTTGGGGTATAAACGCGCGCATGAAGCACGCCCGCCGATTCCAGCTCGACGAGCTGATCCTGCGACCGGGCACGTACTTCAACCCGCAGACCGAGATCATGGTCGTCGTCGACGACTCGCCCGAGGTCGACCACGAGATCTTCGAGGCGGCCGACGTCGACCCGTCCGAGTGGGTCCAGATCTCCGAGGACACGCCGCTCGACGAGCACCGGCGCGACGATCTCGTCGAGCGCTTCCAGCTCGCAAGCTCCGCGGGCAGCGGGCGCGACGACGACGACGATGCGCTGGACGACGACGAGGACGACCTCGACGAGGACGAGCTGGACGAGGACGAGGACGACGAGGAGGACGACCTCGACGGCGTCGACGGCCTCGAGTTCGAGCGCGAATAACGGCGCCGGCGGCGCAACCCGGCGCCTGCCTGCCGTGTTGCTTGAAGGGTGAGCGCCCTCGGACGAGCGACCCCTGCAACGCCCGCTGCACCGCACCGGCGCGGCCGACCTACGATCGGAGCCGTGCGCCGGCCCCTTCTGAGAGCCCTGCCAGCCCTGCTCGCGTGCGCCCTCCAGGGCGCGGGCGCACTCGCGCCTCCTGCCGCCGGCGCGGCCGAAACCAGCCGCAGCGCGCGCGCCGCCGCGCGCACCGAACTCGGCCCGCTGGGCGTCCCGGTGAGCGCGCCGAAGGCACGGGCGTCGGCCAGGGGACCGCAAGCACACGCCGCCGCCGGCCCGACCGTCACCCGCTCGCTCTCCTCGCTGCTCTCCTCGGGGCAGATCACCGAAGCCGTCTACAAGAAGGACTACGGCATCTACGCGGCAGCGAAACGCTCGCTCGGCCGCCTGTCGGGAACGCGCCGCTCCGAACTCGGCGTCGTGCTCGCGAACACCCAGGCGATGGCGGCAGCCGGCCAGCTGACGGCCTCGCGCCAGGCGGCCGTCTTCCTCACGCTCGAAAAGAACCAGTACTGGTGGACGACCAAGCCGCTGCTCTCCGGGGAGGTGCGGCTGAGTTCCCGCCGTCGAAGATCGTCTGGCAGCGCTATCCCGGCCAGGGCATCCAGATCCAGTGGCTCGGCACGTTCGGCGCGGGCAACGGCTACTACCTCTCGGGCCACGAAAACGCGAACCTGCGCCAGCTCGTCGAAGAAGTGATCCCCCTCGCCACCAAGCGCGCCGGGGGCATCGCCTGGGAGTACATGTTCCACTTCGACGGCGGCTCCCCGCCGTGGACGAGCGGGCTCTCGCAGGGAACCGCGCTGCAGGTCCTCGCCCGCGCCGGCCAGCGGTTCAAAGAACCAGCCTTCACGGAAGCCGCCAGGCAGGCGCTCGGCATCTTCCAGCAGCCGCCCCCCAACGGCGTGCGCGATCGGGACCAAGGCCGGAGCCTGGTACGCGCAGTACACCTACGCGCCGTCCGACCGCATCCTCAACGGCTTCGTCCAGGCCGATGTCGGGCTCTACGACTACACCTCGATCACGAAAGACCCGCTCGGCCTGAAGCTCTTCGAAGCGGGTGACGCCGAGGCCCGGGCCCAGGTCGCGCGCTACGACACCGGCGCCTGGTCGCTGTACGACCAGTACGGCGAATCCGACCTGAGCTACCACGAACTGCTGACCGAATTCCTCCAGCACCTGTGCGAACGCACCCGCAAAGGCCCGCCTCTGGTGGCGACCCCGCCGGCGCCCGAAACGCCGACCACGACGCCGCCCACCACGCCGACCACGCCCGTCACCCCCGGGGGCGGCACCTCCTCGGCAGCGGGCGCCAGGGCGGCCGCCGCAGCGCCGGCGCCGACGCCGATCGCGGGCGATCAGATCTACTGCACGACCGCCAAGCGCTTCGGCGAATACGAGCGGACCCCGCCGGTCGTGACCCTGCTCAGCCGCACGCTCAAGGGCGGAACCCAAGCGGGCGTGCAGGTCTCGCTCTCGAAGATCTCGACGGTCACGATCAAGGTGCTGAAGGGCTCGAAGCTCATCTTCACCAACAGCGCCACCGTGGCCGGCGGCAAGCCGAGGCTGCTGTGGCCGACGCCGTCGAGCGGCGGCACCTACACCGTGAACGTGTCCGCCCGCGACCTCGCGGGCAACTTCGCGACGACGAGCGGGACCGTCGTCGTGAGCAGGCACTAGCCACCCCGGGCGCCGCGCAGCGCGCTCGCGAGGTAATGTCTGCCGCGATGAGAAGCCGCGTGCCGGGGGGCGCGGCCGCGTTCGCGGCCGCCGCCACGCTGATGATCGCGGGGGCCGCGCAGGCGGCGCCCACCTGGCTGTCGCCCGCGCCGCTGTCGGCGACCGGCTCGAGCGCGGAAGCGCCCGCAGGTGGGCGTGGACGCGCGCGGGGACTCCGTCGCGGCGTGGGTCCGCAACGGGATCGTGGAAGTGTCCGGACGGGCCGCCGGCGCCGCCGGCTGGGGGCCCGCCCAGAAGATCTCGCCCGCCGGCGCCGGACGCGCAGGCGCCGCTCGTCGCGGATCGACTCGGCGGGCGACGCGGTCGCCGCGTGGCGGAGCATCTCCGGCGGCAGAAGAATTCATCGAAGAGAGCTCGCGCACCGGGCTCGCCGGGCTCCTGGAGCACCGCCGCTCGTCGTCGACGAACTCGGCGCGGAAAAACTCGGCCAGTTCGACCCCGACCTCGCGGTCGCCGCGAACGGCGCCGCGACGATCGTCTGGGAGCGCAGCAACGACGTGCTGCCGCCGCGAGCCGCCCGGCGGGAGGCGGCTTCGGCGGCGGCGAGAACCGTCACCAAAGAAGACGCCGGACAACTCGGGCCCGCGCGTGGCCGATCGACGCCGCCGGGGACGCGACGGCGTGTTCGAACTCGAAATCGGGCGGCAAACGGGTGATCGCCTCCTCCACCCGCCCCGCGGGCGGCAAATGGTCGGGGCCCGCGCCGATCTCCGAACCGGGGCTCGTGAACGTCCCGAGCGTCGCCGTGAACGCCCGCGGCGACGCCGTCGCCGTCTGGGAAGCCTTCTTCGAAGAAGTGGGGCGCCGGAACGATGGAAGAGCACATCCAGGTCGCCGACCCGCCCGGCCGGCGCATCGCGCCTGGGGCGCGCCGGTGACGCTCACGAAGACCGAAGCCGGCCTCGGCGAACCCGGCAACCAGGAGGTCGGGATCGACGGGCAGGGCGACGCGGTGGCGATCTGGGGGCGCATGCACGGACCGGCCGCCGAAACCGTCGAAACCAGCCAGGACCATGCGCTCTCCTCGGCATGGTCCGCGCCGACGGCGATCTCCGGCCCCGGGAAAATGGAAGAGGCGCCGCAGATCGGCGTCGACGAGGCCGGTCACGCCGTGATCGTCGTGGGAACGCCAGGAACCGGGCGGGACCGAGATCGTCGAAGCGTCCTCCGGCAGCGCGACGGGCGTGGCGTGGCAGCCCGCGCGGGCGCTCTCGGCCACGACGCCGGGCGCCGAAGCCAGGGAACCGGACGTGGCGCTCGACGGCCAGGGCGACGCCGCGGCGGCGTGGTCGGCTTTCAACGGAGGCTTCTACCTGGCCGAAGCCGCCGGCTTCGATGCGGCGGGCCCGGCGATCGGCGCGCTCTCGATCCCGTCCTCGGGCGGCGCCGGGCAGACGCTGGCGTTCTCGGTCTCGGCGGCCGACGTGTGGTCGCCGCTCGGGGCCACCACCTGGAGCTTCGGCGACGGGCAGAGCGCGAGCGGCACGGGCGTGACCCATGCCTACGCGAAAGCGGGCTCCTACAACGTCACGGTCAGCACCGCCGATGTCCTCGGCAACGCGACCACGGCCGGCGGCGTCGTGCCGATCAGCGGCACCCCGGCAACCACAGCGCCCGGCATCCCCGCCGCCCAGCCTGACGGGCGCCCGCCTGACCCACACGCGCTTCCGCGTCGCCAAGCGGCCCACCGCCGTCTCGGCGGCGCGTCGGGCCGCGCCGCCGCTCGGCACCGAGCTTCCGCTTCACGCTGAGCGATGCCGCGAGCGTGCGGATCGTGTTCACGCGCTCGGCGCCGGGGCTGCGCAGCGGCGGGCGCTGCGTGGCGCCGACGCCGAAGCTCAGGCGCAGGCACGCCCGCCGCTGCACGCGGACGCTCGTCGTCGGCAAGCTCACCCGCGCGCACGAGGGCAAGGGGCCGGACACGCATCCCCTTCAGCGGGCGCATCGGGACGCACGCGCTGGCGCCGCACTCCTACACGGCGACGCTCACGGCCACCGCCGGCGGCCGCGCCTCCGCCCCGTCGAAGCTCACCCTCACGATCGTCCCCTGAGGCGCCCGCGCGGGCGCGCCGGCGGCCCTGCGTTGGGCCCGCCGACGCGGGCCTAGACTTCTCAGCGATGAGCACCGACGGACCAGCGCGGCGGCGCGCGCGCAGGCGATGACGCGGCTCGCCCACGCATGGGCGGCGATGAGCCGCGAGCGGCGCATCGCCGCGATCTCGGCGATCGCCCTGCTGGTGACGATGTTCCTGCCCTGGTACGGGCTGCAGAGCCTGAACCCGAAGACGAAAGCGATCTACTCGCACAACATCAACGCCTTCGGCGACGTCTCGTTCGTGGAGGCCGCGGTGTTCCTCGTCGCCGCCGGGGTGCTCACGCTGCTCTTCGCGCGCGCCGAGGGCCGCGAGTTCAACATGCCCGGCGGCGACGGCACGGTCGTCGCGCTCGCGGGCGGCTGGGCCGTGGTGCTGATCTTCTACCGCGTGTTCGACCGGCCCGGCGGGAACGGCTACCCGGTCGGGATCCAGTGGGGCTTCTTCCTCGCCTTCGTCGCGGCCGGCAGCCTCGCCTACGCCGGCTGGCGCATGCGCGCGCACGAACGGCCGGCGATGCCGGTGCGCCGGCATCGCCCGCCGCCGGAGGAACCGGCCTTCGACGGTCCCGCCGGCGAGCGCGGCGCCCCCGCGGGTGGGCGCGAGCCCGTACCCGCGCACGGCCGTTCCGCGCGCACCCGCCGAACCGCGCCGCGCCGAGCCGCCGACCGGCGAGACGGCGCCGATCGGCGTCGCGGCGGCCCGCCGTGACGCGACGCCCCCGGCGCCCGCCGGAGCCCCGCCGCAGCCGCGGCGCCGGCGTCCGCGCTACCCGCCCGCGCCGGACGAGCCCGAGCAGCTCTCATTCGACGAGGAGCCGCCGGGCGAGGAGCGCTGAGCCACCGGGCGGGGCCCGGCGAACGGCGCCGCCTATCATTGCCCGGGCAATGAGCTCGCCCGCCACGCCATCGCCCGCCTCGGTCGCCGACGTCGCCGAGGGACTGCGGTCGGTCGGCTACCTGCCCGGCGAGTCCACCGCGCTGGTGTCGTTCCTCGCGACGAAGCTGGGCAAGCCCGTGCTCGTCGAGGGTCCGGCCGGTGTCGGCAAGACCGAGCTCGCCAAGGCGCTCGCCTCCTACCTCGGTCGCGAGCTCGTGCGCCTGCAGTGCTACGAGGGCCTCGACGAGGCCAAGGCGCTGTACGAGTGGAACTACCGCAAGCAGCTGCTGCGGATCCAGGCCGAGGCCGCCGGCACCGGCTGGGAGGCCGTGCAGGACGACATCTTCGGCGAGGAGTTCCTGCTCGCGCGCCCGCTGATGACCGCGATCGCCTCGGAGCAGCCGGTCGTGCTGCTGATCGACGAGATCGACAAGACCGACCAGGAGTTCGAGGCGATGCTGCTGGAGGTGCTCTCCGACTTCCAGATCTCGATCCCGGAGCTGGGGCGCGTCGAGTCCCGCACGCACCCCGTCGTGCTGCTGACCTCGAACAACTCGCGCGAGCTCACCGAGGCGCTGAAGCGCCGCTGCCTGTACCTGTGGCTCGACTACCCGGAGCTCGAGCACGAGCTCGCGATCGTCAAGCTGCACGCGCCCGAGCTCTCCGACACCGTCGCGCGCCGGCTCGTCGAGGTCATCGGGATGGTGCGCGACCTCGACCTCAAGAAGCCGCCTTCGATCGCGGAGTCGATCGACTGGGCGCGGGCCCTGCTTCTGCTCGGCGTCAACGACATCGACGCCGACACCTTCAACGAGACGATGTCGGTGATCGTCAAGCACCGCACCGACATGGACGTGGTCGCCGAGCGCGTGGGGCTGAAGCTCGGCACGCCGGCCGCGGCGTCACCGTAGGTGGATGTCGCCTGAGGACGCGAACGGAGCCGGCCGGCGGCCCGTGCCAGGCGAGGACACCGGAGGGGCCGGCCCGCACGGCGGCCGCCCGCCCGTCCCGCCCGGAGGCCCGGAGGGACTGCCGGCGCGGATCCTCGAGTTCGGCGAAGAGCTGCGCCGGGAAGGCGTCGCGATCGGGACCTCGGAGATCCTCGACGCGTTCGCGGTGATCGGCGAGGTGGACTGGACCTCCCAGCAGGACTTCCGCGAGGCGCTGGCCGCGACGCTCGCCAAGAGCCAGGAGGACCGCCGCGTCTTCGAGCTCGTGTTCGAGCGCTTCTTCTTCCGCGCCGTCGAGATCGCGGCGGTCCGGGAGGGCATCGGCGAGCAGAGCCTCGCCGAGCTCGGCGAGCTGACCGAGGCCGAGCTCGACGCGCTGCGCGAGCAGATCGCCGCGGCGCTGCGCGACCAGGACGAGGGCGCGATGCGCGACCTCGCGCGCATGGCGATCGCCGCCTTCGCCCGCCGCCAGGAGGGCTCCGGCGTGATCGGCGTGGACGTGCAGCGGATCCGCCGCGCGCTCGGCCTGCGCGCCGAGCCCCAACCCGACCTGCCGCCGGAGGACCCGCGGCACGACGGTCTGCCGCGCGAGGCGCTGCGCCGTTTCGAGGCGCTCCTGCGCCGCGAGCTCGAGCGCGCGCAGATCGAGCGCACCGGCAAGCTGCCACCGTCGCGGCCGCTCGGCGAGCTCGACCGCGCGCTGCCGTCGGGGCCGCTCGCCGACCTCGCGGCCGTGCACCGCGTCGTCGCCCAGCTGCGCCGCCGCCTCGCCACGCAGGGCCTGCAGATGCGCGGCCACCGCAAGCATGCACAGGTCGACGTGCGGCGCACGATGCGCGCTTCGCTGCAGAGCGGCGGGGTGCCGGTCGAGCTGAAGTTCCGCCCGCGCCGCCCGAAACGTCCCGAGATCTACGTGCTGTGCGACGTCTCGACGAGCGTCACGTCGGCGTCGGTCTTCTTCCTGTCGGTGCTCCACGCGCTGCACGACACCTTCCGCAAGATGCGCTCGTTCGTGTTCATCGAGCGCATCTCCGAGGTCACCGACATCTTCGAACACGAGCGCAACTTCAAGGCCGTCAGCGAACGCATCTCCAGCGACGCCGGCGTGGCCGACATCTCCGGCTACACCGACTACGGCCGCGTGTGGTCGGAGTTCCTCGAGCAGGTCGAGGAAGACCTGCATCCGCGCGCCACCGTGATCGTGCTCGGCGACGCCCGCACCAACGGCCGCGACCCCCGCGCCGACATCTTCGCCCAGATCGCCTCGCGCGCCGGGCGCACGTTCTGGCTGAACCCCGAGCCGCGGCTCTACTGGAACTACGGCGACTCGGTGATCGCGGCCTACGAGCAGTACTGCAAGGCGTTCGAGTGCTGGACGACCGCGCAGCTCGAGGACTTCGTGCGGGCGCTGACGCGGCCGGTCGTCGGCGCCGGCTCCTAGCCGGCAGCGCTGCGCGGCGCATTTCGAGCGAGATGCCGGTGCAGCGCGCGCCGTTCGGGGTAGCATCGACGGCGAGTGACAACAGGGGTGCTGGCGGGTAGGCCGGCTGAGATGGTGCCCCGGGAATCTGTGAGGGTCGGTCGGCGCTCCGTGCCGACCTCAGGGATCCCCCGGCGCCGACCCTTTGAACCTGTGGGGTAATGCCCGCGAAGGGAGTGACGTGTCCACCGAGGTACAGGCCCCCCGAGAGAGCCGCCGCCGAGCAGGCGCCGGCCGCGGTGCTGCGGATGCGCGACGTCTCACGCGGCTACCGCGACGGCCGCGGGCGCACGGTGCAGGCCCTCGAGGAGGTCTCGCTCGAAGCGCGGCAGGGAGAGGTGCTCGCGGTGGTCGGGCCGTCGGGCTGCGGCAAGACGACCCTGCTCGAGCTGATCTGCGCCCTGCAGGCCGCGGACACCGGCTCGCTGAGCGCGCCGCCGGCGGTCCTGATGCCCCAGCGCGACCTGCTCCTGCCGTGGCTCGACGCGCTCGACAACGCAGCGCTCGCGCTGCGGATCGCCGGCGCATCGCGCGCGCAGGCGCGCGAGCGCGCGCAGGCCGTGTTCGCCGAGCTCGGCCTCGCCGGCTTCGAGACCGCGCGGCCGAGCGAGCTCTCGGGCGGGATGCGCCAGCGCGTCGCGTTCCTGCGCACGCTGCTCTCGGGCAAGCCGCTGCTCTGCCTCGACGAGCCGTTCGGCGCGCTCGACGCGATCACGCGCGCCGAGATGCAGGAGTGGCTCGCCGGAGCGCTGCTGCGCGAGCCGCGGACGGTCGTGCTCGTCACCCACGACGTCGAGGAGGCGGCGCTGCTCGCCGACTCCGTCGTGGTGCTCTCGCCCCGGCCCGGACGCGTGCGCGCGACGCTCGCGATGTCGCGCCCGCGCCCGCGGCGGCGCTCGGACGAGGAGGTGCTCGCGCTGCGCGCACGGGCGCTCGAGCTGCTCGCGGAGGGCCGGAGTTGAGCGCGACCGCCCGAGCCCGGACCGCCGGACCGTCTGCCGCCGCTTCCGCGCGGGCGCCGCGCCGCGCGCTCGCGCTGCGCAAGCGGCTCGTGCGTCTGGCGCCGCCGCTGCTGTTGATCCTCGCCCTGCTGGGCGCCTGGGAGCTCTATGTCGACCTGTCAGGCGTCGAGCGCGAGCTGCTCCCGGCTCCGCACGAAGTCGCAGCGGCGATCTGGCACGGCGGCGCGGTGCTGTGGCGCAACTTCGCGATCACCGCCGAGGAGGTCGCGCTCGGCCTGTCCATGGCGCTCGCGCTCGGCTTCGCGCTCGGCGTGGCGATGCACCTCTCGCCGCTGCTGCGGCGGGCGGTCTACCCGCTCGCCGTCGGCTCGCAGGCCGTGCCGATCCCGGTGATCGGCGTGCTGCTCGTGTTCTGGTGGGGCTTCGGGATCTTCCCGAAGCTCGTCGTGATCGCACTGATCTGCTTCTTCCCGGTGCTGGTCACGACGGTCGACGCCCTCGCCTCCGTGGACCCCGACCAGCTGAAGCTGATGCGCACGCTCGACGCGTCGCGCTGGCAGGCGTTCCGGCTCGCCGAGCTGCCCGCCGCGATCCCCGCGGCGCTGAGCGGCGCCCGCGTCGCGCTCGCCGTCGGCGTGATCGGCGCGTTCATCGCCGAGGTCGCGACGCCGACGAGCGGCCCCTACCCCGGCCTCGGGC
Organism: uncultured Solirubrobacteraceae bacterium; assembly: GCA_963779065.1. Taxonomy (GTDB): domain Bacteria; phylum Actinomycetota; class Thermoleophilia; order Solirubrobacterales; family Solirubrobacteraceae; genus Palsa-744. The sequence continues at coordinate 2,927,641 of CAVZWQ010000003.1, read as the reverse complement.
GCCAGATCATGACCGACGTCAACCTCGAAGCGGCGCGCGCATACGCGGGGACGGTCGTCCTTGTGTTGTTCGCGCTGCTCTGCTTCCACTCGCTCGGCCTCGCCGAGCGCAAGCTCGCGCCGTGGCGCGAACGACCGACAGGAGACCGCCCGTGATCGAGCGCCGCGCCGAGACCCCCGCCCGCAGGACCGCCCGCCGCAGGCGAGCGGCGCTCGCCGCGTTCGCGGGGCTCGCCCTCGTGCTGGCCCTGTCGGCCTGCGGATCGAAGCAGGACGCGCTCTCGGCGCCGTCGAGCAAGCACTTCACCGTGATGCTCGACTTCTTCCCGAACGCGGACCACGCGCCGCTCTACGCGGCGATCTCGCACGGCGACTTCCGCGCGGCCGGCCTGGACGTCGTGCCCGAGACGCCCGCCGACCCCTCCGAACCGCTGAAGCTGCTGGCGGCCGGGCGCGTCGATATGGCGATCTCGTATGAGCCCGAGGTGCTCCTCGCCCGCGACAGCGGTCTCAACCTGGTCGCGATCGGGGCGCTCGTGCAGCGCCCGCTGACCTCGATCATCGCGCTGCCCGGCAAGCACGTCACGAGCGTCGCCTCGCTCGCCGGCAAGCGCGTCGGCACCGCGGGCATCCCCTACCAGGCCGCGATGCTCCACACGGCGCTCGAACACGCCGGCGCGAAATCCCCCGCGCGCGAAGTCAACGTCGGCTTCGACCTCGTGCCGGCGATGATCTCGGGGCGCGTCGACGCGACGCTGGGCGGCTTCTGGAACTACGAGGCGATCCAGCTGCGCCTCGACCACCGCCGGCCGCTCGTGATCCCGGTCGACCAGGCCGGCGTACCCAGCTACAACGAGCTCGTGATCGTCGTGCGCGCCGAAGAGGCCCGCAAGGACGGGCAGGACCTGCGCGCCTTCATGCAGGCGCTCACGCGAGGCGCGCGCGAGGTCAGCGCCAACCCGGCGGCGGGCGCCGACGCGGTGCTCGCCGCGAACCCCTCGCTGCCGCGCAAGCTGCAGCTCGAATCGATCAAGCAGACGCTCCCGGCCACCGTGCCGAGCGAAGCCGGCAAGCCCTACGGCTGGCAGAGCCCGCAGGCGTGGGCGACGTTCGGGAGCTGGATGTTCTCGCACGCCCTGCTCAAGCACGACCCGAACACGACCGGGTTCCCGCCGTTCACGAACGAGTTCCTGCCGGGGCAGGGGATCTAGGCAGTCTCGCCGCGGCCGAGCCGCTACCCCACCGGCCACCAGCGCGCGTACTGCGCGACCGCGTGCGCGGCCAGCGGATCGCGCGTCGGCACGGCCTCCCCGGCCTCCCCCTCCCCGGCGAGCACCGGCAACAGCGCGCACACGCACTCGGCGAGGATCGCCGGCTCGTAGCCGCCCTCCTGGACCAGGCCGAGCCCGACCCCCAGCTCCGCGGCCAGCGCCCGCATCCGCGCCGCCATCGCGACGAACGTCCCGGTCTCCAGAAGGCAGTGCGCGAGCGGGTCGCCTGCGTGGGCGTCGAAGCCGCTGGAGACCAGGATCAGCTCGGGCTCGAACGCGCGCGCCGCGGGAACCACGACGCGGTCGAACAGCTCCATCCACAGCTCGGGGCCGGTGCCGGGCGGCACCGGCAGGTTGATCGTGTAGCCCTCCCCGGCCCCGCTCCCGGCGTCCGAGAGCGGACCGGTGCCGGGGTACAGCGGCGACTGGTGCATGCTCGCGAACAGCACGTCGCTGCGGGTGCGGAAGATCTCCGCCGTGCCGTTGCCGTGGTGGACGTCCCAGTCCATGACGAATACGCGCGAGAGCCCCAGCTCGGACAGCGCCAACGCGGCCGCAACCGCGACGTTGCCGAACACGCAGAAGCCCATCGCCCGCTCCCGTTCGGCGTGGTGGCCGGACGGGCGAACCGCGGTGTAGGCGACGGGAGCGTCGCCGGCGATCAGGGCACGGGTCATCTCGCACGCGCCGCCGGCGGCATGGAGCGCCGCGGGCCAGGACTCCGCTACGACTGCCGTGTCTGGGTCGATCAGCCCGCCGCCGCCCTCGCACATCTCTCGCACCGCGCGCACGTAAGCGGCGGAGTGGACCCGCTCGAGGTCGGCCTCCGCCACGGCCGTGGCCGCGCGGCGCTCCCATCCCATCCAGCCACGCTCGGCGAGCGCCGCCTCGAGGGCCAGGATCCGCTCGGGCGTGTCGGGATGGTGCGGCATGAACGGGCGGGGGTCGTGCGCGATGGAAGCCGGGTGGCTGAAGTACAGCCCGCCGCTCACCGCTCCGCCCGCCCGTCGCCCCGCATAGCCGTCAATATGACTGACGTGGCCGCGGCGCGCACGATGCGGGCGATGATCTTCGAGGCTCCAGGCGAGCCGCTGCGCGCCGCCGAGGTCCCCGTCCCGGAGCCGGGGCCCGGGCAGCTGCTGATCCGCGTCCACGCGTGCGCGGTCTGCCGGACCGACCTGCACCTGCTCGACGGCGAGGTCGAGGTCGCCGCGCCGCCGCGGATCCTCGGGCACCAGATCGTCGGCACGGTCGAGAAGCGCGGGGCGGGCGAGGGGTCCTTGGGCGAGGGCGACCGTGTCGGCGTGCCGTGGCTCGGCTGGACCGACGGGACGTGCGAGTACTGCACCAGCGGCCGCGAGAACCTGTGCCCGAACGCCCGCTTCACCGGCCGCGACATCGACGGCGGCTTCGCGGAGTACGCGGTCGCCGACGAGCGCTTCTGCTTCCCGGTCCCCGCCTCCTACGGCGACGAGCAGGCGACGCCGCTGCTCTGCGCGGGGCTGATCGGCTACCGCGCGCTGCGCATGACCGGAGGGGCACGGCGCCTCGGCTTCTACGGCTTCGGCGACTCCGCGCACATCCTCACCCAGATCGCGCGCTGGCAGGGTCGCGAGGTCTACGCGTTCACCCGGCCGGGGGCGGATGAGGCGGCACAGGATTTCGCGCGCGAGCTCGGCGCGGTGTGGGCGGGCCCCTCCGACGAGGAGCCGCCGGCTCAGCTCGAAGCGGCGATCGTGTTCGCCCCCGTCGGCGCGCTGGTGCCGGCCGCGCTGCGCGCGCTCGCGCCGGGCGGCACCGTGGTGTGCGCCGGGATCCACATGAGCGAGATCCCCTCTTTCCCCTACGAGATCCTCTGGCAGGAGCGCTCGGTGCGCTCGGTCGCCAACCTGACGCGCCAGGACGGCGAGGAGCTGCTCGCCGTCGCGCCGCAGGTGCCGGTCCAGACGCGCATCGGCACCTACCCGCTCGCGGCGGTGAACGACGCGCTCGCAGACCTCCGCGCGGGCGCCTTCACCGGCGCGGCCGTGATCGTGCCCTAGTCAGAAACACCACCCGGGGACTTATCTCCCGCGCCGCCGGGCCTTTCGGCGCGCCGGGTCGAGTACTCGGAACGATTTGGTCAAGATGACATGGCGTCGGCTATGGTCCGACGGGAGACGCGGGCGAGAGCAGGAGCGATGGGGAGCGCGAGTCCGGAGAAGACCAGATGGATGCGAGGTCCATCGACCCCGCTGCGCGGCGCGCTCCTCGGCCTCCTCCTCGAGCGCCCCGGACACGGCGGCGATCTGGCCACCAGGCTCGCGATGCGGCTCGGCGAGACCTGGCGGGTCGACACCAACGACGTGTACCGGCTGCTGGAGCAGCTCGAGCGAACCGGGCTCGCCGTCTCCCGCGCCGAGCCCAAGCGCGGCGACGAGCGCCGCACCCACCTCGTCTACCACCCGACGCCGGACACCTCGTCCGCCCTCACGCTCTGGATGGAGACGCTGCTGCCGCGCGAGCCCGTGCGCCTCGGGCTGCAGGCGAAGCTCTCGGTGGCCCGCGAGCAGGACGCCGCGCGCCTGATGATCGCGCTCCGCGCCTACGAGCGCGAGTGCCTCGTCCTCGCGCAGGTGGTCTGCCCGACCGAAGGCGACGCGTGCTCCTGGGCCGCGCTGTGCATGGACTGCTCGCGCGACGCCGTCTACGCGCAGCTGCAGACCGAGGTCGACTGGGCGGCCCGGACGAGGCGGCGGATCAACGAGTTCATCGCGAGCGCCGACTAGTCACGCCCGCTCCGATGGCCCCGCTGATCTCCTTCGAAGACGTCAGCAAGCGCTATCCCGACGGGGGCCGGCTCCTCACCGTGCTCGACCGGGTGTGCCTTCACATCGAGCCGGGCGTCGCGGTCGGCGTCTACGGCACCCGCCGTTCGGGCAAGTCGACGCTGCTGCGCGTCGCCGCGGGGATCGTGCTGCCCGATGCGGGCGTGGTGCGCTTCGACGGGCGCGACATGGCGCGGATGTCCGCACGCCGGCGCGGCAGGCTGCTGCGCGAGCAGATCGCGTTCATGTCGGCGGCCGACTGGCGCCCGCTCCCGGGCGAGAGCGTCGTGGACCACGTGGCGACCTCCCTCGGCAGCGAGGGCCTGACGATGCGCGACGCGCGCCTTCGTGCGCTGCGCATCCTCGAGCGCGTGGGGATCGGCGCCGCCGGCGCCCAGGACCCGGCCGCCTCGCTCTCGCTCGCCGACCGCACGCGCGTGATGCTCGCCCGCGCGCTCGTCCGCGAGCCGCGGCTGCTCGTGCTCGACGAACCCGCGCTGATCCCGAACCTCAGCGACCGTGACCGCTTCTATGCCCTGCTGCGCAGCGCCGCGCGCGAGCGCGGCATGGCCCTGCTCGTCGCATCCGAGGAAATCGCCGCGCTGCAGGGCGTCGGCGTGCTGATGTCGATTGCGGACGGCGAGCTCTGCTCGACCCGCCGCGACAACGTGGTCAGCCTCCCCTCCCGGCGCCAGGCCGGGGCGCAGCGGTGAGCGGGCTCGAGCTCAGCCGGCTCCACAAGGCCTACGGCGCCGGCGCGCAGCGGGTCCTCGCGCTCGACGGTGTCTCGCTCGCGGTCGAGCCGGGCGAGTTCGTCGCGCTCTGCGGCCCGAGCGGCTCGGGCAAGACGACGCTGCTGCTGCTCGCCGCGGCGCTCGCCGAGCCCGACGGCGGGTGCGTGCGCTTCGCGGGCCGCGACGTGGGCGAGCTCTCCGAGCGCGAAGCGGCCGAGTACCGGCTCCGCGACGTCGGCTTCGTGTTCCAGTCCTTCCACCTGCAGCCACATACCTCCGCGCTCGACAACGCCACGATCAAGCTCACCGGCGCGGGCCAGACGCTGCGGGAGGCGCGCCGTGCGGCGCTGCCGTGGATCGAGCGGGTCGGCCTGCGCGAGCGCGCAGCGCACACCGCGCAGCAGCTCTCGATGGGCGAGCGCCAGCGCGTCGCGATCGCCCGCGCGCTCGCGAACGAGCCGCGGCTGCTGCTCGCCGACGAGCCCACCGGCAACCTCGACAGCGCCCGCAGCGCCGAGATCCTCGCGCTGATGGGAGAGGTCTGTCACGAGCGCGGCATTCCAGGGCTGCTGGTCACGCACGACCCGGAGGCCGCGAACCACGTCGACCGCATCCACACGCTCCGCGACGGGCGCCTGGCCGGGGAGCCGCAAGCCGCGCCGGCCGCAGTGCCGTCGTGAGACAGCAGCTCAACCCGCGCATCGCCGGCGTACGGCTGAGCGTGCTGGCCCACCTCTATCGCGTGCGGCTGCGCTCGCATGCCGTCCAGGAGCTGCTCGCCGGCAGCGGCATCGCGGTCGGCGTCGCGCTCGTCCTCGGCGTGCTCGTGGCCAACCAGAGCCTGACCGGCTCCGCCGGCCAGCTGGTCCACCAGGTCGTCGGCTCGGCACGGCTGCAAGTCGACGCGCGCTCGCAGCTCGGCTACGACGAGCGCTTCGCGCTCGCCGCCGGCCGGATGCCAGGGGTGCGCGTCGCGGCCCCGGTGCTGCGCGAGAACGCGCGAGGTCTCCGGACCGCGCGGGCGCGACGCCGTACAGCTGATCGGCATCACCCCGCAGGCGGTTCGCATCGGCAGCCTCGCCGGCCGGCGGCACGTCCCGGGCGGGCTCCGCTTCTCCGGCGGGCTGCTCCTGCCGGCAGCCGTGGCGCGGGCGACGGGCGCGAGCGCCGGCGCGACGGTGCTCGTCAGCGCGTTCGGCCGGGCGCGGCGGGTAGCGGTCGGCGGCGTGCTCGAAGGCAGCGGCTTCGGTGCGCTCGCCGTCGAGCCCGATCGCCGTCACCTCCCTCTCGGTCGCGCAGCGTCTGACCGGGCTGGGCGGCCGCATCACCCAGCTCTACGTCGAGCCGCGTGAAGGGCAGGACAACCGCGTGCGCCGGGAGCTGGCCGCGCTCGCGGGGCCGAACCTCGACGTCGAGCCCGCGACGCGCGAGCTCGGCCTGCTCGATCAGGCCGCCCGTCCGAACAACCGCTCGACCGAGCTGTTCGCGGCGATCAGCGTGATGGTCGGTTTCCTGCTGGCGCTGAACGCGATGCTCCTCACGGTGCCCGAGCGGCGGCGCTTCGTGGCCGACCTTCGGATCCAGGGCTACGACTGGCGCCAGATCGTCGTCATGCTCGCCTTCCAGGCGATCGTGCTCGGGCTCCTCGCCTCGATCGCGGGGGTGGTGCTCGGCGACCTGCTCAGCCACGTCTTCCTGCACCGCATCCCCGCTTACCTGATCACGGCCTTCCCGATCGGCAGCCAGGAGATCCTCGGAACGGGCACGGTCGCGGTGGCGATCGGCTGCGGCGTGCTCGCGACGCTGCTCGCGTCGCTCTCGCCCGCGCTCGACCTGCGCCCGGGCCGGCCCGCCGACGCGGCGCTGCACGAGCGCGAGGGGGGCAGCGAGGTGATCGCGCCGCGCACCATCAACCAGCTCGCGCTCGGGGCCCTGGCCTCCACGGCCCTGATCGTCGCGCTGGTACTGGTCGAACCGGGCCTGACGATCGCGGGCGGCGTCGCCCTCGCGCTCAGCACCCTGTGCGCGATCCCCGCGCTGTTCTCGCTTCTCGCCCGCGTGCTGCGATGGACGGGCGAGCGTGTGCGCTCGAGCGCGCTGATCGTCGTCGTCTCCGAGCTCAGAGCGACCACGACGCGCGCGGTCGCCCTCGCCGGCATCGCCGCGCTCGCCGTCTACGGGAGCGTCGCGATCGGCGGGGCGCGAAACGACCTCCTGCGCGGCCTGGACGCGAACTTCGCCGAATACCTGCAGACCGCCGACATCTGGGTCACGACCGGCGGCAACGACCTGACCACCAACGCGTTCTCGCCGCGCGGCCTGCCGGCGGCGCTCTCGCGGCTGCCGGGGGTCGCGTCCGTGCGCACCTACCAGGGCGGCTTCCTCGACGTGGGCGGCCGGCGGTTGTGGCTGATCGCGCGGCCGGGCGCCGACGCGCCGCTCGTGGCGGCGAGCCAGATCGTTGCAGGCGATGCCGCCAGGGCGGACGCGCTGCTGGCCTCCTCCGGCTGGGCCACGGTGCCGAGCGCGTTCGCGAGCGAACACCATCTCGCAGTCGGCTCGCGCTTCTCCCTTCCGGCCCCCTCGGGACCGCTGCCGTTGAGGGTCGCGGCGATCACGACCAACCTCGGCTGGGCGCCGGGGGCGGTGGTCCTGAACGCCGCCGACTACGCCCGACACTGGCAGACCGGCGACCCTTCGGCGCTCGAGATCCGCGTGCGCCCCGGCGCCGGCGCGCGGGACGGTGCGGGGGCAGGTGGCGCGCGCGATCGGCCCGGGCCTCGGCGCGCAGACCTTCGCCGAACGGCGGCGCCAGTACGCCGCGGACTCGCGCCAGGGGCTGGAGGCGCTCAGCCAGATCGCGACGATGCTGCTGATCGCGGCCGCGCTCGCGGTGGCCTCGGCGCTGAGCGCCGCGATCTGGCAGCGCCGGGCGCGGCTCGCCGCCTTGAAGATCCAGGGGTACGACACGCCTCAGCTGTGGCGCGCGCTGCTGCTCGAGAGCACGGTCGTGCTCGGCGCCGGATGCCTCGTCGGGGCCGTCTTCGGCGTGCTCGGGCACGCGCTCGCGGCGCGCTGGCTGCGGCTGAGCACCGGCTTCCCGGCTCCGTTCACGGTTGGATTGCCCGGGGTGTTTCTCACTATCGCGCTGCTGGCGGTCATCGCTTTGGCCGTGATTTCACTACCTGGATTGGCCGCCGCGCGCGCCCCCGCGCGCACCTCCTTCGGAGAGTGACTTCCCCTGGTGAGAGCGCCGCGAACAGACTGCGCGCGTGCTCGCTGGACGCCGAGGAACGCTCCCGCTGGCGAGGTCGTTCGCGGGCGCTGCCTGCGCGTACTGGCTCGAGGTGTTCCCGTGCGTGAACAGCGAGCTCGCGCGCTGGCGCGAGCTCGCCGGGTGCATCCCTGACCCGCGGCTGCGCGAGCTCGCCCTCGACACGCAGTGCGGCGAGCGCGGCAACCTCGAAGGCGCGGCGGCCTTCGCCGTGCTCGTGCCGCGCGGGCGGCGCGGGCCGGTGATCCGTGCCGCGGTCTGCTTCCAGGCGCTCTACGACTACCTCGACACGCTCGCCGAGCAGCCCTCCGAGGACCCGGTCGGGCACGCCCGCTCGCTGCACGAGGCGCTGCCTGCGGCGCTCGACCCCCGCCGGGACCGCGCGGCCCGCCGGCGCGGCGGACGGCTACCTCGCCGCGCTGATCGCCGAGACCCGCGCGGCGGCCGCGAGCCTGCCGTCGTGGAGCTCGGTGGTGGGCCAGGCGGTGGCAGCGGCCGAGGGCATGGCCGTGTACCAGAGCCTCGTCCACGGCGACACCGACCGCAGCCGGATCGGGCTGGAAGCCTGGGCCGGAGGGCTCACACCGCCCGGCTGCGGGCTGAGCTGGTGGGAGACGGCGGCAGGCGCGGCCTCTTCGCTCGGCGTGTTCGCGCTGCTCGCCGCCGCGGCGAGCCCTGGTGTCTGCGCGCGCGAGGCCGCCGCGCTGCGGGCCCTCTACTTCCCGTGGATCGGCGCGCTGCACGTGCTGCTCGACAGCCTCGTGGACCACGAGGCGGACCTTCGCAGCGGACATCGCAGCCTGGTCGCCGAGTACGAGAGTCCCGAGCAGATGGCCGGCCGGCTCGCGGCGATCGCGCGGAGCGCAGCGGCATGCGCGCGACGGGCGCGGCACGGCGAGCGTCACGCGCTGATCCTGGGAGCGATGGCGAGCTTCTACCTGTCCAGGCCGGCGGCCGGCACGCCGTGGGCGCGCCCCGCCCGCGAGGGCGTGCTCGCCGCGGTCGGCCCGCCCGCGGCGCCGGCGATGGCGCTGCTGCGCGCGCGCAGGACGGCCGAGCGCCTCGCTGCAGGCGGGCGCAGCGGTGCCAGCATCGCGAGGCGGGACGCCGCCGAGCGGGCGCGTGCCGCGGTCCGCGGTCGCGCGAACAGCTCCCCTGGTCCCGTTACTCGAAACTCAAGTATTTGACTTTCCAGTTGCCCGGGAGCCGTTTCGAGGGACATCATCAGACATGGCCCGCACCGCCGCCCCCGACCCGATCACGATCGAGCTGACGCGGCCGCAGGTCGACCGCATCGTCCGCGAGTCCTCCAACGGCGCGGGCGTCGCGAGCCTGCTCATAGGCCTCGCGGGCAACGACACGCTCGCGTCCCGCTACGAAGCCCTCGCGGAGAGCCCGCGCCTGTCGCGCTCGCTGCTGCTCGGGCTGCTCGTCCTCGCGAGCTTCCCCGCCGACGGCGCCTCGCTCGCCGTCAGCGACGTCGCCGGCCAGCTCGGCATGAGCCCGAGCACCACGCACCGCTACATGACCACGCTGCTCGCGGTCGGGCTCCTCGACCAGGATCCCCGCACGCGGCGCTACCGCCTTCCCGAGGAGCCCTAGTGCGCCGCCCGGCTCGCAGAGCTTGCGTCGAGCCGCTCTCCGCGCCGCGCCGCTGCCGCAGCGCGGCGGGTCCCGGCGCGATGGCCGCCGGCCGCCTCCGCGCCCGCCGCGCCCGCAGCGCCTGCCGCGTGCGCGAGGACTTCACCGGCCGCGGCTTCGGCTCGGTGCGGCTGCGCGAGGCGCGCTGAGGCCCGGCGCCGCCGGGCGCAGCGGCAGACCCGGCTCTCAGAGCCCGATCGCGTGGGCCGCGGCCAGGCCCGCCCACTCGCCGTAGGGCGCGAAGAGCTCGCGCACCTGCTCTTCATCCGCGAACGCCTCCGGGTCGCCGCCGGAGAGGACGCGGCCGGCGAACCGCAGCAGCCCGAGGTCGCCCGCCGGGATCTGGTCGTGGCGGCCCTGGCCGTGGAGTGCGAGCCGCTCGACCGTCCACGGCCCGATGCCGGGGATCGCCCGCAGGCGCCGCCAGCCGCTCTCGTGGCTCTCGTCGTGCAGGTCCACCCGCCCGCGGGCGACCTCGCGGGCGGCCTTGACGAGCGTGATCGCCCGGCAGCCGGCGAGGTCGAAGGACTGCAGCAGGGCGGGCGGCGTGCCAGCCAGCCGCTCGGCCTCGGGCATGTCCGCGAGCGTGCTGTGCCCGCCGTCCCAGCCCACCCAGCGGCGGCCGAGCGCGCCGAGCACCCTGCGCTCGATCGCGGCCGCGCGCTCGTACTCGATCAGCTGCTCGCAGATCGCGAGCACGAGCGCCTCGAACGGGTCGGGGCGGCGCCCGACGCGCAGCCACGGACGGCGGCGGACCGAGCGCCCGATCAGCGGGTCCTTCGCGAACCGCCGTGCGAAGGGCCGCGGGTCCTCGTCCACGCCGAGCGCGAAGCGCATGCGGGAGATGCCGTGCTCCGCGGCCTCCCTGCTCCCCGCGCGAGCCCCGAACAGGACGCGGTCCTCTGCGGTCTGGGCCACGCGCACGAGCACGGGCCGGCCGTGGTGGTGCATGAGCCGCTCCAGCACGCCGCCGGCGCAGCGGCGGGTCATGCGGTCCATCCCGTTGCGCCGCGGCAGGCGGAACGGCCCGCGCGGAGCGACCTCGGCGCGCAGCTCGACCGGCGTGCTCACGGGACCGCGGCTAGCGGCTACCGGCCCGCGCCCGACCCGCCGAGCAGGTGCACGTCGAGCAGCAGCGAGCGGCTGCCGACGATGTGCAGGCGGTCGGCGGCCGCGGCGTTCCGGGAGCTGCGCCGGAGCAGCGAACGGCGTCCGGATTCCAGGGCCGAGCGGCGCCGGTGGTGGCGGCCGACCAGGCCCACGACCGCGGCCCCCGCCACGAAGCCGCCCGCCGCAGCGGCGGCGGCCTGGACGGCGGGCAGCGAGGCGGCCGAGCGCCGGCCCTCGAGCGCAGCACCGGCGGGACGCGCCTCGACGATCTCGCCCTCATCGGGGGCGACGGGGAGCATCCCGTCCGGGTCGGCTTCGCTCATCCGCCGGAGTGTAGAGATCGCGTCAGACCCCTACGCCGGGGCGGCCTCGCCGTCGCGGCCGTCCCCGCTCGCGGCGGCCCCGGCGTCCGCGCTCGCGGCCGGCGCGCCCGCCTCGAGCACGCGCTCAAAGACCCGGTAGCGCTTCACGATCCGCCCCCCCATCGCTTCCATGCCGCGGTTCATGGCGGTGTTGGTCTCGAGGATCCAGCCCATCTCGCCGCCGCTCTGGGGCGTGCGTTCGGCCGCGTTGTAGTGCTCTTCGTAGAGCTTCGCCGCCACCCCGGTGTGCTGGTACTCGGGCTTGACGCCGAGAAAGCCGACGCGGACGCGATCGATCCGCCGCCCCTTCGTGAGGAACTTCCACCAGCCGAGCGGCAGCAGCCGGCCGTTCATCTGCGCGAGCACCTGATTCAGGTCCGGCACGGTGATCGCCATCCCCACGACCTCGCCCGTGTCTTCTTTCTCGGCGATCATGAACCAGTTCTTGTCGAAGGCGAGCTGGAGCTCCTGCGCGTAGGCGTCGAGGTCCTTCTTGGAGTACGGCACGAAGTCCCAGTTCTTCGACCACGCGGCGTTGTAGACCTCGGCGAAGGCGTCCATGTCTTTGCGCAGCTGGCGGCGGCGCATCGGGCGGACCCTGATGCCGTGCTCGCTCTGCACACGCTCGGCGAGCTCCCAGATCACCGGCAGGACCTTCGAGCGCTCCTCGACCTCGAGGTTCCACATCAGCAGGTCCATCGCCTTCGTCATGCCGGCCTCTTCGAGCAACTCGGCGTAGTAGGGCGGATTCCAGGGCTGCAGGATCATCGGTCGCTTGTCGAAGCCCTCGATCAGCACACCGCTCTCGTCGTTCATCGCGAAGCTCGCCGGACCGACCATGCGTTCCTGGCCGCGCTCGCGCAGCCAGCCGGCGGCGGCGTCGAGCAGCGCTCCCAGCGCCTCGGGGTCCCGCTCGAACTCGAGGAAGCCGAACCAGCCCCAGCGCGAGCCGCGGTAGTCGTTGAACGCACGGTTGACATGCGCGGTGATCCGCCCGACGACGCGGCCGTCGCGGCGCGCCAGGAAGTACTCGGCTTCGCCGTGGCTGAAGAAGGCGTTCATGCGCCGGCTCAGGAACATGCGGCGCTCCAGCTTCAGCGGCGGCACCCACAGCGGGTGGTTAGCATGGAGGCGGAACGGCAGGTCGATGAAGGCCCGCAGATCTCGGCCGCCCGAGACGGCTTTCACCTCGACGCTCACCGCGCTCGCACCCTACATGCCCACCTCCACCGACGTCTTCGCCAAGGTCAAAGGCCACGAGCGCGAGGAGATCCTGCGCGCCGCGCGCGAGGCCGACGTCCTCCCCTACTTCCACGTGCTCGAGTCGCCGGCGATGCCGGTCGTCGAGATGGAGGGCGCCGAGCGCGTGATGCTCGGCTCGAACAACTACCTCGGGCTGACCGGCGACGAGCGTGTCGTCCAGGGGGCGGAGAGCGCTCTGCACCGGTACGGGACGGGCTTGACCGGGTCGCGTCTGCTCAACGGCACGATCCCGCTGCACCTCGAACTCGAGCGCGAGATCGCGGAGTGGATGGGCACGGAGTCCGCGATCGTGTTCAGCACCGGCCACCAGGCCAACGTGGGCACGCTCGGCACGCTGCTCGGCCCCGGCGACACGGTCGTCGTGGACTCGGGCGACCACGCGTCGATCCTTGACGGCTGCCTGCTCTCCCGCGCCAAGCTGCGCCCGTTCCGGCACAACCGGCTCGACAAGCTCGAGAAGATGCTCGAGCGCGCCCAGGGCGACGGCGGCGGGGTGCTGGTCGTCGTCGACGGCGTGTTCTCGATGGAGGGCGATCTGGCCCCGCCTGCGGGACGTCTGCGAGCTCTGCGAGCGCTACGGCGCGCGGCTGATGGTCGACGAGGCGCACGGCGCCGGGGTGCTCGGAGCGACCGGGGCGGGCGCGTGCGAGCTGCTCGGCGTCGCCGACCGCGTCGACCTGCGGATGGGCACCTTCTCCAAGTCGCTGGCCTCGTGCGGCGGCTTCGTCGCGGGCAGCGAGGAGGTGATCGAGTACCTGCGCATCTCCTCGCGCGCGTTCCTGTTCACGGCGTCAGCCGTGCCGGCGGCCGTCGGGGCCGCGCTCGCCGCCCTGCGCGTCCTGCGCTCGCCGGACGGTCCGCCGCTGCTCGAACGGGTGCTCGAGAACGCCGCCCGGCTGCGCGACGGGCTCGAGCAGATCGGGCTGGCGGTCGTCGCGCCCCAGCCGCTGCCGGACGAGGGCGTCCAGGCGCACGCGCCCGGGGTGCGCAGAGGCGCCGCCGGCGAGCTCTCGATCGTGACGCCGATCGTGCCGGTGCTGGTCGGCGACGACTGGAAGGCGGCCCTGCTCTGGAAGGCCCTGTACGACGGCGGCGTGTTCGTGAACACCGCCCTGCACCCGGCGGTGCCCCCGGGCGGGGCGCTGCTGCGCACGAGCGTGATGGCGACCCACGACGCCGCGACGATCGATCGCGCACTCGAGGTGTTCGCGCGCGTCAAGCGCGATTTCGAGCGCGAGCACGGCCCGCTGCCCTCCTCGCACGCGGCCTGAGCCGCCCCGGCCCCCCATCCGGATCAGGCGCTCGGGTGTCCGCTTACTTGTCCATTTCTTCACAAGTTTCCGCCGCGAAAAAAAGCCCGCTTCTAGCGCACGAACAGCGCGAGGAATGTTGACCGCGGCGCGGGTCCTGGCGTAGCTTCCACATGCGCTCTGCATGACCGTTCGGGCCTCGCGCCCTGAAGGACATAGATCTTCCCACGGGTGACCTGCCGGGACAGCCGCGCCCGGTCGCAGGTCGATCCTGGGCGGTCATAGAGGGCGCACCCACACGTCCAACATCGAGTACAAGCATGTTGCCGCCGCTGAGCCTCGCGACGGCAACGGGGAGATGCAAGAACATGAACGCGACAGCGATGGTTGCCCCTGCCGGCCCCCAGTACATGCGCGCCCTCGAACGCGCCAACCAGGTTCGTCTCGCCCGCGCCGAGCTCAAGCGTCGCGTCGCGATGAACGAGCTCGGCTGCGCAGAGGTGATCATGGACTGCCCCTGGGAGGCCGAGAGCATGGCGATCGGCGACCTGCTGATGAGCCAGCGCCGCTGGGGCCAGACGCGCTGCCGCAAGTTCCTCGCGCAGGTGCCGATGTCGGAGAAGAAGACGATCGGGTCGATGACCGACCGTCAGCGGCGCACGCTGGCCGCGATGCTCGCCGCGCCGCAGCGCGGCCGCGCGTTCTCCGCACCGGGCGGGGTTCCGTTTCTCAGGGAGACCCTCGAGACGGTCTGAGCACCGGGGCCGCGCTCCGGCGCGGCCCTACGTCTGTCGCCCCGCGGGCCGGATCCGGGGCCGCGCGCCTGCGCGGCCCCCGCTCTAACGGACAGCCGGATGACAGCGTGAGCTGCCACCAGCCCGCGAGCATCCCGATCAGGCCCATGCCGGGGGCGCACTTCGTAGACGCCGCAGCCGGTGCCGCCGAGATCGCGAACCGGCACGCGGTAGTAGCTTGTACCGGCCCGGTTCGAGGCGCATCCGCTCGAGCAGCTCCGCGCGCCGCGTTCGTGCTCGCTGCGGCGCGCAGCGCGCGCGCGCAGCTCCTCGAGCCGGGCGGCCAGCCGGTCGCGCGTGCGCTCGAGCTCGCCCAGCCCCGGCATGCTCGGGCCCGCGGCGGCTCCGATCGGTGCGGCCGGCGCGCCCGACCGCGCGGGCGCGGCGACGAACGGGAAGCGCTCGGCGAGCAGCTCGCGAGACCTCGATCTCGAGCTTGGCGATCTGCGCGCGCAGCGTCGCGCGCGCGGCGCGCTCGGCCTCGACCGCGGGGAGCCCGCCCACGGGCGAGCCGGACGTCGAGCGGCAGGGTTGCTGCGGCGCTCCTCGGGGCGGTCTGCTACTGGCTGGCTGCGCTGGACCAAGTCTCTCCTCCTGCGTGCCTCCCGGGCACCCGGATGCTACCAGCGGCTCCGCCGCGCCGACGCCGCCTCTAAGGCGCGCATCAGCGCGCTCGCGCTCGCCCACAGCGCCTCTTCGGCGTACAGCGCCGGCACGCCCGGCACCAGCACCGCGTAGAGCGTCACGCGCCGGGTCCGCGCGCGCGGCTCGTGGCCGGGCGCGCGCTCGCCGAACAGCACCGCCAGCGGCGCCGTCCGCGTCGGCGACGACGAGCCGGCCGTGGGGCAGCAGGGGCGGGTCGCCGCAGCGTCCGAGCTGCTCGCCGTCGAGGCTCGTGCGGATGCCGAGCGGGCCCTCCACCCGCTCGGCGTCCAGGGCCCACAGGGCACGCCGGTGTCCATCAGGGAGATCAGCAGGATGTCGTCGAGCATGCCCGCCGCTGAGGAACCCGCCGCGCAGCATCCGCTCGAGCACCGCCTCCTCGATCGGCGTGCGCTGCGAGGTCCGGGTCGAGCCCGACCTGCCGGAAGAACACGCGGTAGGCGGCCGGGATCGGCTCGCGGCTGATGCCGATCGCGCGCGCGCCGCGCACGCGGTTGGACAGCTCGCGCAGCCGCGCCTCGATGTCGGGCGGCGAGTCCCCGGTCAGCGGCTGGGCGCGCTCCACCTCGACCTCGCTGTAGAGCAGCTGCAGGCCGGGCAGCTCCTGCTCGACCTCGGGTCGCGAGCCAGCCGGCGACCGGGTCGCCGGGCGCGGTCACGGCCCTCGCCGGAGGGTCCGCGGGTCTCGCGATCGCGCGGCGGCCTCACCCGTTCCCCGCGGCCGCTTCGAGCTCGGCGAGGCGCGAGCGCAGCGTCGCCGCGGGACGGGCGCCCGAGCAGCGCGTGCCCCTGCGCCGCACCGCCCCGTTCGATGAAGGTGACCTGCGGGCACGTGGCGATTTTGTAGAGCGCCGCGAGGTCGCCCTGGTCGTCGATGCCGACCGGGAACGTCAGCGCCGTGCGAGGACAGCAGCTTGCGCACCGAACCGCGGTCCGCCCGGATCGCGACGGCCGCAAGCTGCACCTTCGGGTAGGAGGGCGAGAGCGCCTGCATGTCGCCCAGGACGTCGGCGCAGCAGCCGGCGTCGACGAACAGCGCGAGCACGACCGGCCCGCTGTTCGTAGAGCTGGCAGATGTTGAGGATCCGCGGCCCCGCGCACGGTGCAGGCCGGGCGCCCTGCCGGCTCGTCGAGACGTTCGCGTCGCCCCTTCAGGTTCCCGGTCGCGAGCGGCACGGCGAAGGGCGGCACGCGTTCGCCCGCGGCGACGCCGCTCGCGCCGTTGGGTTTGGTCGTGATCGTGTTGATCGTGATCCCGATCGAGGATCGCGATCGCGAGCAGTGACGACGTAGCGGCCGTACCGCGGCGGCTTGACGACGGGGCGGGAGGGATCGAGCTGCCTCTCGCCCGCCGCCGCCCCGGCGGCCGCTGGGCGCGCCCGGAGGCTCAGGCCCGGCCATGGCCGGACCTCGCGCGCCGGCCCGCCGGCCCGTCCGCCCGCGCGCTGCGGGGCCGCCCGGGCAACAGCGCCCTGCACGCCGCCGCGCTCGGCGAGCACCAGCACGGCGGGCAGCGCCGCGAGCACGCCCAGCAGCGAGACGGTGAGGTCCATCGAGCGTGACGAGGCCGAAGTCGCGCAGCATGCGGATGTCCGAGAGCGCGAGCACGCCGAAGCCGAAGATCGCGGTCGCGCCCGAGGCGGCGACGGCGGCCCCGGTGCGGCGGTAGGAGCGCCGCAGCGCCTCGAGCGTGTCGTAGCCCGCCGCCAGCTCCTGGCGGTGGCGCTCGGAGAGCAGCACGCTGAACTCGGTCGAGATCGCGATCACGAGCGCGCCGAGCGTCACCGACATCGGGTTCAGGGGGATCCGCAGCACGAACAGCACGAGCGCCGACCAGCCCGTCGCGAGGGCGATCGGGGCGAGCGGCACGAACGCGCGGCGCGTGTCGCCGCGGAACGCCACGAGCAGCACGAGCGCCACGGCGGCGAGGCCGGCGAGCAGCGTCTCCAGGCGCCGCCACGGGTCGGCCACGGCGCTGCCCGAGCGCGCGGCCAGCACCGGCAGCCCGACGAGCTGCGCGTGCACCCCGGCGGGCGGGTGCAGGCTCGCCCCCATCCGTTCGATCAGCCGCTGCTGCGCGTCGAGTCCCATCAGGCGGATGCCGAACGAGAGCGTCGCGTAGCGGCGGTCGGGGGTGATCACGTCCTGGGAGAAGTACGGCGGGATCGCCGCGAGCAAGCCGTCCACGGCGCCGGCCGTGAGCTTCGGCGCTTTCGCGCCGGCCGTGCCCTGGCTGCCGAACAGGTCGGGCAGCGAGAACGCGGGGCACAGCCGCGCGCGCCCGCAGCCGCGCGTCTCGCTGTAGCCGAAGCGCGGCCAGCACGCGGCGCTGGTAGGCGGTCATCCATTCGATCGTCGCCGGGCTCGCGAGGTTGCGTGCCGGACACGAGCACGGCGACTTCGCCGCCGACGCCGGATTCGCGCTCGAGCGTGTTCAGCGCGCGCAGCGAGGCGAGGTTCCTGCGGCACGAGCTTCGTGATGTCGGTCTCGACCTTCGTCTGCGTGTCGAGCCCCCAGCCGAGCGCGGCGAGCGCGAGCCCGATGCCGAGCACGCGGCCCGGATGGCGCAGCGCGGGGCCGAGCGCGAAGCCCGTGACCGCGCGCGTGGCCGCGTTGTCGCGCAGCAGCTCGCCCGCGCCCCGCCACGCCGCGGCGATCGACGCGAGCCAGGCGGGCGCGGCGCGGCTGTGCTCACTCCGGCCCGCCGCGGCAGCAGCGAAAGCGCCGCGGCTCCGGCGGTGAACGCGCACAGCAGCGCGAGCGCGACGCCGGCCACGAGCAGCACGCCGAAGCCGCGCACCATCGGCACCGGGGAGAGCAGCAGCACGAGCATCGCCGCCGCGCTCGCTGCCGCGGCTGTGGCGATCGTCGGCCCGCCGGCGCCGGCGGCCCGCTCGATCGCGGCGCGCCGTCCGGAACCCGGCGGCCGCCGGGCGTACGGGTGCCGTCCCCTTCCTCGAGCGACTCGCCCACCCGCGACTGGAACTGGATCGAGTAGTCGACGGCGAGCCCGACGAGCACCGGGAGCACCGCGATCGAGGCGACGGTCAGCGAGGCGCCCGCGGCCGAGAGCGCACCGAACGTGAGCGCGGCGGCGAGCAGCGCGAGCGCGAGCGGCAGCAGCCGCGGGCGGCCGGTGAAGACGAGCCCGAGCGTGCCGGCCATCACGACGATCACCGCGATCAGCAGCAGCGCGATCGCGCTCGAGATCGACTTGGCCAGATCCGAGACGATCACCGGCTCGCCGGTCACCTGATAGCCGGCGCCGGCCGTTGTCAGCTTCCACTGCGGCATGCTGCACGGCCGCGCGGATCGCGGCGATCGTCCTGTCGCGCTGCGTCTGCGAGAGGCCCGGCCGCAGCCGCACGGAGATCAGCGCGCTGTCGCCGGCTCGGGAACAGGTAGGCGAAGCGCTGCTTCGGCGTGCCCGCCGCCTTGGAGGAGTCGAACACGACGTCGGAGATGAATTCCTTGTTCTGCAGGCTCGGCGGCGAGGTCAGCCCGTAGGAGAGCGCCAGGGAGACGAGCTGGGAGCGGTAGCCGGCGGAGGTGACCTGGCGCGCTTCGCGCCCGAGCTGCCGAGCTTCGGTCGTCGCTCAGCCCCCGCGCGCGGGCGGCGCGTTCGATCGTCTTTTCGGCCTGCTTGCCCGGATTCGGCGGCGCTCTTGTTCAGCCCGGTCAGCTTCTGCTCGATCTGGCCGGCGGCCTCGTTCAGGAACGTGCCCGGCCCGAACACGACCTTGACCGTGCCGAGCTTCGCGAGCCGCCCGCAGGGTCCGCCGAGGCCGCCCTCGTTCGCGAGCGCCGAGGGCGGCACGCGCCCGGAGAGGCAGCCCTCCAGCCCGAGCAGCCGCTCGAGGTCCGAGCCCAGCACCAGCTGCTGCAGGTCGCCGTGGACGAGCACCGCGACGGGCTCTTCGCCGAAGTGCCGGTAGAAGGTCTGCGTGCCCCGGTAGGGGGCGCTCGAGGGCGAGACGAAGCTGCTGGTCGCGGCGCTCGGCTGCAGCTGCAGCGCGAGCAGGGCGCCGCCGACGCCGAGCACCGCGGCGAGCGCGAGCACCAGCGGCGCCCGCCTCGCGGCACCACCGGCGAGCGCGGCGAGCAGCCTCGAGCTTCTCATCGACTAGATGGTTGGTTCCACGGCGGTGTGCCGTGGTTCCGCTGGTACGGATGGTCGAGACTGCCGCGGACGCAGGTCGCAGCCCTTGCTCGAGGCAAGGGCAAGGCCGAGGACAAAGGCAGACGAAGGCCAGGCGTGCCAGCGGCGGTGCAGCGTCGTGGAATCAACCATCTGAGCGCCGTGGGCGCTACTCCATGCCGAGCGGCCCGGCCGAGGCCCCGGCCAGGAACTGCTGCACGAACGGGTTTTCGGACGCGAACAGCTCCTCGGCCGGACCCGATTCGACGATCCGGCCCTTCCACAGCACGGAGATGTGCTCCGCGACGCGGCGCGCGCTCATGATGTCGTGCGTGATGACCGTGTAGCAGCCGCCGTTCTCGGCGTGCACTTCCTTGATCAGCTCGCACAGCAGCGCCGTGCGCACGGGGTCGAGGCCGGAGTCGGGCTCGTCGAAGAGCACGATGTCCGGTTCCATCACCAGCGCGCGGGCGAACCCGGCGCGCTTGCGCATCCCGCCGGAGAGCTCGTTGGGCATCTTCTCGTTGGCGTTGCCCAGGCCGACCTCCTTGAGGCGCCTGTTCACGATCTCGGCGATCTCCTCGTCGCCCTTCTCGGTGTGCTGGCGCAGCGGGAACGCGACGTTGTCGTAGAGGTTCATCGAGCCGAAGAGGGCGCCGTCCTGGAACAGCACGCCGAACTTCTTGCGCAGCTCGAACAGGTCCTGGTCCGGCAGGCTCGGGATCGAGTGCCCGTGCACGATCACATCGCCCTGGTCGGGGTAGAGCAGGCCGACGATGTGCTTGATGCAGACCGACTTGCCCGTCCCGGAGGGGCCGAGGATCATCGAGATCTTGTTCTCCGGCAGGGACATGTTCAGCCCGCTGCAGCACCTGGTTGCGCCCGAACGCCTTGTGGACGTCGATGAACTCGATCGCGTCCGGCTCGTTGGCCGGGCGGATCTTGCCGCTGTGGTAGCGGAACTCCTCGGGCTCGTCCTGCTCGGGCTCGGAGACCACGCGCGCGTGCGCAGAGGCTTCGGCGGGCGATTCCGCCTGGGCGTAGGCCACGTCGTCCACCTCCTGCCGCCGAGGAGAACCCCGGCTCGCCTCCGGGCTCCCGCTCGGGGAAGCGGTCGATCGTGTGGTAGGAGGTCCCGCCCACCCCGTGGGAGTGCTCGGCGGCGTCGTGCTGCTGCGCGCGCTCGAAGGTCACTTCCGGCGCGGCCGGCTGCGTGCCGTCCCCGTCCGCCTCCGGGGTCGCGGGGGCGTCCGCCTCGTTCGGCGCTTCGCCCCCGGGTGTCTCGGGCGGCGTGCTCCCGCGCCGGCCCCACGGGATCCCGCGGCGTCCGCCCTCGGAGCCATCAGCTCAGCCTCCGATCGGCGCGCGCGGGTTCGCGCCCCAGAAGATCTGGGTCCCGAGCATCCCGATCACGTGCACGAGCACGAGGTTCAGCACCATCGACTTCGCCGTCGCCTTGCCGACCCCGACTGGGCCGCCGCTCGCGTTGTATCCGTAGTAACACGCTACGAGCACGATAGCCGTGGCCATGAACATGGCCTTAATCAGGCTGTATAAGAAATCCGGTGGGTTCTGGAACTGCCAGAAGATCAGGAAATAGCCGCCCGGAGGAGACGTATCCGATCTGCTGCACGACGGCGATGTAGGACGCCAGGAACGCCGCGCCGATCCCCGCCATGTACATGAACGGGAGCACCAGCCAGGAGGCGAGCAGGCGCGTCGCGCACAGGAAGGTCATCGAGTTGATGCCCATCACCTCGAGCGCGTCGATCTCGTCGGAGATCCGCATCGCGCCGAGCTCGGCGACGATCCCCGTGCCGACCTTCGCCGACATCATGTAGCCGAAGGCGTAGGGCGTGATCTCGCGCAGGTCGCACCACGCCGTGAACACGCCCGAGTACGCGGGCGCGCCCTGCGCGGCGGTGAAGTAGGCGCCCTCGATCCCGCACTGCAGGCCGAGGATGAACATCAGCGTCCAGATGATCGTCGTGGAGCCGACGATCAGGATCCCGCACTGGCGCAGCGACTCGCCGAAGAAACGGAAGACGCGCAGCCCGTAGACGTCGCGCACGATCGTGCCCGTGAAGCGCCCGATCTCGCCGGTCGCGCCGAGCCATTCGCGCGGCAGTGCGAGCCATTCGTTCACTTGATCACCAGGATCTGCGGGTGCGTGGCGAGCAGGGTCTGCGTGAAGACGTAGTCGAAGGAGAAGATCGCGGTGAACGCGAGCACGACGGCCTCGTTGACGGCGCGTCCGACGCCCTCGGCGCCGCCGGAGGCGGCCATGCCCTTGTAGCAGCAGACGATCGCGATGATCGCGCCGTAGATCGTGGTCTTCAGGACCGAGCCCCAGAGGTCGGTGGTGGAGGCGTTGGCGAACAGCGTCGCCCAGAACGGGCCGAGCGGCTGGCCGTTGACGAGCTCGGCGATGATCCCGCCGAAGATCCCGAACAGCAGCGCGTAGATGTCGAACAGCCCGGTCACGAGCATCAGCGCCAGGAAGCGCGGCACGACGAGGTTCTTGACCGGGTCGACGCCCAGCACCTGCAGCGCGTCGAGCTCCTCGCGCACCTTGCTGGCGCCGAGGTCGGCCGTGATCGCGGTGCCCGCGACGCCCGCGACCACGATCGCGGTCACGCTCGGGCCGATCTCGCGCACGGCGCCGAGCACGAAGAACCCGCCGAGGCGGTCGAGCGCGCCGAAGATCGTCAGGAAGTTCGCCGCCTGCAGCCCCGGCGCGGCGTAGCAGATGCAGACCGTCGAGATCAGCAGCGGGAACCAGCACAGCCGCAGCGCGAACAGGAACTGGGACACGAACTCGCCGCCATACGGGTACGGCGGCCTCAGGGCAGACCAGATCGTCTTGCCCGTCAGGATCATCATGTCCCCGAATTCCTCGAGCAAATGCCGCGCGGACGGGAAAACGCGCTCGGCAACGCCGCGAACCATCTCTCCTGGCCCTTCCTCTCCTCGACGATCGGTGGGTCGCGGTAACTCTACGCCATGGCCGACGGCGGTGCCAACGCTGAACCCCCGCCGTTGCAGGGGATCCGTCTCCCGCGCACCAGTCCCGCTGGTATCGTGGCGCGATCGTGACGGGGAGGTGCAGGAGATTCGCGCGCGCCTGCGCGCGGCGTCCGGGGGCGACGCTCGCGCTCGCGGCCGCGCTCGGCGGCACGCCGCGCTCCTCGCCGCCGGCTGCGGCGGCGGCTCGCCCGCCACCGCCGGCGAACCGTCCAAGACCTTCGAGCTCGAACTCGTCCGGGCCAGCTTCCCGGCGAAGCAGTCGATCGCCAAGCCCGAGCGGCTGCTCGTGAGCGTGCGCAACACCAGCTCGGAAGCGATCCCCAACCTCGTCGCGACCGTCGACTCCTTCAACTACGCGTCGAACTATCCCGAACTGGCGTCGAACAAGCGGCCGATCTGGGTGATCGAACGCGGGCCCGGGCAGCAGGCCAAGCCGCCCGTGGAAACGCAGGAAGTCAGCATCCCCGGAGGCGGGCAGACCGCGTACGTGAACACCTGGGCTCTCGGGGTCCTGCCCGCGCACCAGACCGAGACCTTCTACTGGAACGTCGTCCCCGTGAAGGCCGGCGCCTTCACGGTCCGCTACGCCTTCACCGCCGGCCTCGCCGGCAAGGCCAAAGCGCGGCTCGCGAGCGGCGGGCCGGCGGGCGGCCACTTCCACGTGGTGATCGCGCCCAAGCCGCCGGAAACCCACGTCGACCCGAAGACGGGCCAGGTCGTCCCCGGGCCCTACGCCGGCAACAAGACCGAACTCGGCCCCTGACGGAGGCCGGCACGGAGCGCCGGCCGACCCGACCCCGAGGCCGGCACGGAGCGCCGGCCGACCCCGGCCCAATCACAGCGTTTGGACGCCTGTCGAAGCCGGCGCCCCCGCGCTTTGGCCAGACGAGGATCCCGTTGCCATTCGCGGCGATTACGATTGACGGGGCTCCGCCTCGCGGCGTTGCTCTCGCCACCGTTTTTTGATCAGGAGGGATCGACCGACCCCATGCCCAGGACCCGCCAGACCAATGTAACCGCCGCGCAGTGGAGCGCCAACGGCGCCGCGCTCGGGGCGCTCGACCTCACGATCCCCGACAACCAGGTCTTCGGGGCCAACGTCTTCTCCCCCGCGGTCCAGCGCGCGCGGCTGCCCAAGCACGTCTACAAGGCGCTGCACCGCACGCTCGCCCGGGGCGAGGCGCTCGACACGACGCTCGCCGACTCCGTCGCCCAGGCGATGAAGGAATGGGCGATGGAGAAAGGCGCGACCCACTACACGCACTGGTTCCAGCCGCTGACCGGCTCGACCGCGGAGAAGCACGACTCCTTCTACGCGCCGTCGGGCGACGGCACCGCGATCGCCGAGTTCTCGGGCAAGGAGCTGATCCAGGGCGAGCCGGACGCCTCCTCGTTCCCGACCGGTGGCATCCGAGCGACCTTCGAGGCGCGCGGCTACACCGCGTGGGACCCGACCTCGCCCGCCTTCATCCTCGAAAACCCGAACGGCGCGCTGCTCTGCATCCCGACCGCGTTCACGTCCTGGACGGGCGAGGCGCTCGACCACAAGATCCCGCTGCTGCGCTCGATGGACGCGCTCTCCGGCGCGGCGATCCGCGCGCTGGACCTGCTCGGCGTCGAGGGCGCCTCGCGGGTGTTCACGACGATCGGCTGCGAGCAGGAGTACTTCCTGATCGACGAGCAGTACTACTTCGAACGCCCCGACCTCGTGACGACGGGCCGCACGCTGTTCGGCGCCAAGCCGCCGAAGGGCCACGAGCTCGACGACCACTACTTCGGCTCGATCCCCGAGCGGATCCTCGCCTGCATGCTCGACGTGGAGATGGAACTGGCGAAGCTCGGCGTGCCGATCAAGACGCGCCACAACGAGGTCGCGCCGAACCAGTACGAGGTCGCGCCGATCTTCGAGAACTCGAACGTCGGGGCCGACCACCAGCTGCTGACGATGCAGATCCTGCAGAACACCGCCCGTCGCTACGGGCTCGTCTGCCTGCTGCACGAGAAGCCGTTCGCCGGCGTCAACGGCTCCGGCAAGCACAACAACTGGTCGATGGGCACCGACAGCGGCCTGAACCTGCTCGAGCCCGGCGACACGCCCGCGGAGAACCTGCAGTTCCTGTTCTTCTGCGCGGCCGTCATCCAGGCGGTCAACAAGCACCAGGCGCTGCTGCGCGCCTCGATCGCCTCGGCCGGGCAGGACTTCCGCCTCGGCGCGAACGAGGCGCCGCCCGCGATCATCTCGATCTTCCTCGGAGCGGAGCTCGAGAAGGTCTTCACGGCGATCGCCGGCGGCAAAGCCGTCGCCTCCAAGCCCGGCTCGTTCCTCGGCCTCGGCACTCCGGTGCTGCCGCCGATGCCGCTGCACGGGGGCGACCGCAACCGCACGAGCCCGTTCGCCTTCACCGGCAACAAGTTCGAGTTCCGCGCGCTCGGCTCGTCGAGCTCGCCGTCGTTCCCGAACACGGTCCTGAACACGATCGTGGCCGAGTCCGTCGACGACCTCTCCGCCAAGCTCACCACGGCGCTCAAAAAACAGGGCGCGACGCTCGAGAAGGCCGTCACGGCGGTCGTCAAGGACGTCTGGGCGAACAACAAGCAGGTCGTCTTCGACGGCGACGGCTACTCCGAGGAGTGGCACAAGGAGGCCGCCAAACGCGGCCTGGCCAACCTCAAATCGACGGTCGAGGCGCTGCCGTGGCTGACGAACAAACAGACCGTCGCGGCGTTCAAAAAGTACAAAGTGCTCTCGAAACGCGAGCTCGAGTCGCGCGAAGAGGTGTTCACCGAGCAGTACGTCACGAACATCAACATCGAGGCCGAGACCGCGGCCTCGATCGCGCGCACGATGCTGCTGCCGGCGGTGGTCCGCTACCTGAACGAACTGCGGGCCAGCGGCCTCGACGAGCTGGTCGGCGAGGTCGAGCCGCTCGTCAAGGAGTTCCACTTCGCGCTCACGAAGCTCGAGGACGCGAACCTCGACGAGAACCACCCGGCCGACGTCCACAAGGAGGCGGCCTACATGCGCGACTCCGTGATGCCCGCGATCGAAGACGTGCGCGACGTGGCGGACCGCCTCGAGAAGCTCGTGGCCGACGACCTCTGGCCGCTGCCGAAGTACTCGGAGATGCTCTTCATCAAGTAGCAGGGGCGGGGGCGCACGGTCCAACCGTGCGCCCCGCCGGCCCTTCGGCAGGAAGACCAACGTGGCCGAGCAGATGCAGGCGGGCGCAGGCCCCCCCTCCGAGGATCTGAAGCTGGCGCTCCTGCTCGCCGCAGAGGGCCGCCGTCAGACCTACGACCAGATGATGTGGCAGGTACCGGGCCTCAGCCTGGCGGCCCAGTCGTTCCTGCTGACCATCGCCCTCGGCCACGAATCCACGCCGGTGGCGCGCCTCGCCTCGGGGGTGCTGGCGTTCGTGGCCGCCATCGCCACCATCCAGCTCCTTCTCAAGCAACGCTACCTCGAGCTCGAATGGTCGCTGTGGCTCGAGCAGGCCGCCGACAGCCCCGAGCTGCTGGAAATGTGGGGCCACGAGGAGCCTGCCGGGTTCGCCTGGCGACGCGAGGGGGGAGTGCACCGCTGGAAGCGGCCCTCGGACGAGCAGGAGCGCGACGGCGGGTCTCGCCGAGGCTCTCGCGCGTCGAGAGGCATCGCGAGGCGCCTGCGGCACGGGCTGGTCGTGCCGTCGTCGGTCAACG
The DNA here is from genome assembly GCA_963779065.1 of uncultured Solirubrobacteraceae bacterium. Classification (GTDB taxonomy): domain Bacteria; phylum Actinomycetota; class Thermoleophilia; order Solirubrobacterales; family Solirubrobacteraceae; genus Palsa-744. The sequence continues at coordinate 2,901,608 of CAVZWQ010000003.1, read as the reverse complement.
TGTGGACCCTGACCCTCGCGATCTTCGCGCTCGCCGACCTCATCGCTGCGGGCTACGGCGCCGCCACTCTGTAGCCGCTCCAAGCTCCCGCGATCGGCCTCTAGCTAGCATGGCTTGATGCCCCGCGACTACCTGAAAGCCATCTCCGAGCATGTCGTCATCTACGACGGCGGGATGGGCGCGACACTCGAGCAGTTCGAGCTGACCAGCGAGGACTACGGAGGCCTGCAGGGCAAGTGCCACGAGGCGCTCGTCCTGAACCGCCCCGACGTGATCGAGGGCGTCCACGCCTCGATGCTCGACGCGGGCGCCGAAGTCGTCGAGACCGACACCTTCCAGGGCTCGCGCCTGAAGCTCGAGGAGTGGGGCCTCGGCGAGCACACGCTCGAGATCAACACGAGGGCCGCCGAGATCGCCCGCAAGGCGGCCGGCGAGAGCCGCTACGTCGCGGGCTCGATCGGCCCGACCGGCTTCCTGCCCGCCTCGGAGGACCCCTCCCTCGGCCAGATCCTCTTCGGAGACCTCGTCGAGGTGTTCGCCGAGCAGGCCGGCGGGCTGATCGCCGGCGGCGCCGACCTCATCATCATCGAGACCGCCCAGGACATCCTCGAGGTCAAGGCGGCGGTGTTCGGGGCGCGGCGGGCGTTCGCGCAGGCGGGTCGCACGCTGCCGATCCACACGTCGGTCTCGCTGCTCCCCAACGGCGGCAAGATGCTGCTGGGGACCGACATCTCCGCGGTCCTGACGACGCTCAGCGCGCTGAAGGTCGACGTGATCGGGCTCAACTGCTCGACGGGTCCCGAGGACATGCGCGACGCGATCCGCTTCCTCGGCGAGTTCTGCCCGGTGCCGGTCGCGTGCATCCCCAACGCGGGCCTCCCCCTCCAGGGCCCGGACGGCGAGACGATCTTCCCCGAGCAGCCCGAGCCGCTCGCCGAGGCGCTGAAGGAGTTCGTGGAGCGCTACGGCGTCGGCATCGTGGGCGGCTGCTGCGGCACGACTCCCGAGCACATCGCAGCGATCGCCGCGCGCGTCAAGGACCGGCCCGGTCGCGGCGCGCCCGGCGCCGCGGCCCCCCCATCTCTCATCGATGATCGCCGCCACGCCGCTCGTGCAGGAGCCGCGTCCGACGATGGTCGGCGAGCGCGTGAACTCCCAGGGGTCGCGCAAGGCCAAGGAGCTGCTGCTCGGCCGACGACTACGACGGCCTCGTCCAGATCGCCGAGGACCAGGTGACCGGGGGCGCGCACGTCCTCGACCTCTGCGTCGCGCTGACCGAGCGCGCAGACGAGGACGAGCAGATGCGGGTCCTCGCCAAGAAGGTGTCGCTGACGCAGCCGGCGCCGATCCAGGTCGACTCGACCGAGCCGGAGGTCCTCCAGCGGGCGCTCGAGCAGATCCCGGGTCGCGCGATCGTCAACTCCGTGAACCTCGAGGCCGGGCGCGCCAAGCTCGACCGCGTCGTGCCGATGGCGCTCGAGCACGGCGCCGCGCTGATCGCGCTCACGATCGACGAGGTCGGGATGGCCAAGACGGCCGAGCGCAAGGTCGAGATCGCGAAGCGGATCCGCGAGCTCTGCTGCGATGAGCACGGCCTCGACCCCGAGCTGCTGATCTTCGACTGCCTGACGTTCACGCTCACGACCGGCGACGAGGAGTGGCGCCCGTCTGCGGTCGAGACGATCGAGGGGATCCGGCGCATCAAGGCCGAGGTCCCGGACGTGAAGACCTCGCTGGGGGTCTCGAACGTCTCCTTCGGCGTCTCGCCGGGCGCCCGCGCGGTGCTCAACTCGGTGTTCCTGCACCACTGCGTTCAGGCGGGCCTCGACCTGGCGATGGTCAACCCGAACCACATCACCCCCTACGGCGAGATCTCCGAGGGCGAGCGCGAGCTGGCCGACGACCTCGTCTTCAACCGCCGCGAGGACGCGCTCGAGCGCTTCATCGCCCACTTCGAGTCCAAGGGCGAGGAGGACGAATCGCAGGGCGCGGCCGACCCGACCGAGGGGATGGAGCCCGAGGAGGCCCTGCACTTCCACATCCTGCGCCGGCGCAAGGACGGCGTCGAGGAGTGGATCGACCGCTCCGTCGAGAAGATCGGCGCGGTGCCGACCCTCAACGAGGTGCTGCTGCCGGCGATGAAAGAGGTCGGCGACAAATTCGGCGCCGGCGAGCTGATCCTGCCGTTCGTGCTGCAGTCGGCCGAGGTGATGAAGCGCGCCGTCGCCCAGCTCGAGAAATACCTCGACAAGATCGAGGGCTACACGAAGGGCACGGTCGTGCTCGCCACGGTCTTCGGCGACGTCCACGACATCGGCAAGTCGCTCGTCAACACGATCCTCACCAACAACGGCTACACCGTCGTCGACCTCGGCAAGCAGGTGCCGATCCAGACGATCGTGGACGCCGCCCAGGAGCACGAGGCGACGGCGATCGGCCTGTCCGCGCTGCTCGTGTCGACCTCCAAGCAGATGCCCGCGTGCATCCAGGAGCTGCACGCGAAGGGCCTCGGCTACCCGGTGCTGATCGGCGGCGCGGCGATCAACCGCGCCTTCGGCTACCGCGCGCTGTTCCCCGGCGGCAAGGAATCCGAGGAGATCTACGAGCCGGGCGTCTTCTACTGCAAGGACGCCTTCGAGGGGCTGGCGGTGATGGACCAGCTCATCGACGCCGAGGCGCGCGCGGCGCTCGACGAGAAGCTCCGCGCCGGCGCGAAGGCCTTCCGCGAGAAGGGCGAGGAGCCCGAGGAGGAGCTGAACTTCGCCGATGACTCGGTCCGCTCGGCCGCACGCACCGACGTTCCGGTCCCCGAGCCGCCGTTCTGGGGCGTGCAGGAGATCCCCGTCGACCTGGACGAGGTCTATCGCCACCTCGATACGCACGTGCTGTTCAAGCTGCACTGGGGCGGGCGCGGCGTCAAAGGCGAGGCCTGGCAGAAGCTCCTCGGCGAGGACTTCCGCCCGCGCCTTGAGCGGATGTGGCAGGAAGCGCGCCCGGACGGCGCCCGACCCGATCAAAGCGCCGACGGGACCTCGGCGCGAGCAACCTCCTACCTGCACCCGCGCGCGCTGCTCGGCTTCTTCCCCTGCTACGCGCTCGGCAACGAGATCGTGATCCTCGATCCCTCCGATCGGGCCACAGAGCTGGACCGGTTCGCCTGCCCCCGCCAGCCGAAGGGCGACCGCATCTGCCTGGCCGACTTCTTCCGCCCCGCCGTGGACGGCGACGCGCCGGAGGAGCTCGACGTGATCGCCCTGCAGGCCGTGACGGTCGGCACCGAGGTCACGGAGCTGATGGCGCGCCTGGAGTCAGAAGGCGAGTTCGCCGAGCAGCTGTTCGTCCACGGTCTCGGCGTGCAGACGGCCGAGGGGCTGGCCGAGTGGCTGCACTGGCGCGTGCGCGAGATGCTCGGCATCGACCCCGCGCAGGGACGGCGCTACTCGTGGGGCTACCCCGCCGTGCCCGAGCAGTCCGAGCACCTCAAGGTCGAGCGGCTCCTGACCCTGGAGCAGATCGGGATGCGGATCACCGACGGCTACGCGCCCGACCCCGAGCAGTCGACGCTCGCGCTCGTCGCCCACCACCCGCAGGCGATCTACTTCGGCACCAGACAGGGCCGGCTGCTGCCGGACGGCAGCCCCGACGACCTGATCCGCGGTTCGGCGCGCGACCCCTCGCTGTTCGGCGAGCTCGACGACGCCGACCCCGCCGAGGGCGGGGTCGAAGGCGAGGATGAGCCCGCGATGGCGGGCGAGAGCGGCTGAACAGCCGAGCCGGCAGCGCCAGCGCGTCAGCTGCCGCCGGTCTTTTCCAGGTTCCAGCCTTCCGGGGTTCTTCCAGCCGGGTTCTTCTCTGCTTTCGCTCGGTTCCGATTCGGCGGCGGGGAGGAACGCGAGGCTCGGCTCAGGACGCGGCGGAGTGCGGGGGCGCCGTCCTGCGGCGGTGCGCGCGGCGGAGCCCCCGCCGTCCGCGCCACCTTGCCGGCGTTGGCAACCCGGTGCTGCGTGGCCAGTTCGAGAACCTCCTCGGAGGAAAGGGGCCGCGCGAAGTGGAAGCCCTGGCCGAAGTCGCAGTGCATGCCCTGCAGCCGGGCGAGCTGGTCGGGGTTCTCGACGCCCTCCGCGACGGCTTTGAGGTTGAAGATGCGGGCGAGCTCGACGATCGAAGCGGTCATCTGCTCGACCTGCGGGTTCGTGTCGGCCAGGAACGAGCGGTCGATCTTCAGGATGTCCACCGGCAGCTCGCGGACGTAGTTGAGCGAGGAGTAGCCGGTGCCGAAGTCGTCGATCGCGAGTTTCACCCCGAGCGCGCGCAGCGATTCGAGGCGCATCAGGCTCACCTCCATGTCCTGCATCATCACGCTCTCGGTGAGCTCCAGCGTCAGGCTCGACGGGACGATGTCCGTCTCCTCGAGGGCCTCCGCGACCTCCTCGATGAACTCCGGGCGCTGGAGCTGGCGCGCCGAGACGTTCACGGCCATCGACAGCGGCGGCTCGCGCGGGCACTCCTTCTGCATCTGCGCGGCCCACGCGCACGCGTCCCGCAGGATCTGGCGCCCGACCGGGACGATCAGCCCCGTTTCCTCCAGCAGCGGCACGAACTCGGTCGGCGCGAGCACGCCGCGCTCGGGGTGCTCCCAGCGGGCGAGCGCCTCCATGCCGGCCATGTCGCCGCGCTCGAGGTCCATGATCGGCTGGTAGCGCAGGGTGAACTCGCCGGCGTCCTGCGCGCGCTGCAGTTCCGCCTTCAGCTCCATCCTGGCCATCGCCCGCGCGTGGATCTCGGGGTTGAACAGCTGGTAGTTGTCCTTGCCGTGCTCCTTGGCCATGTACATGGCCGCGTCGGCGTTGCGGAGCAGCTCGTCGGCGTCCGAGGAGGCGACCATGTGATGGTCGGAGAAGGCGATGCCGACGCTGACCGCGAGGGTCACGTCGCGCCCGGCGAGCGCGATCGGCGCCTTGACGGCCGCCATCACGCGGCTGGCGACCTCGATCGAGTGCAGCTCGCTCTCGGTGTCGCGCAGCAGGATCGCGAACTCGTCGCCGCCGAGGCGCGCGGCCGTGTCCACCGGCCGCATGCAATCGGACAGGCGCCGGGCGACCTCCTGGAGCACTTCATCGCCCGCCTGGTGGCCGAGGCTGTCGTTGATGTACTTGAAGTCGTCGAGGTCGAGGAACAGCACCGCGACGGGACGCTGGTCGCGGCGGCGCCCGACGATCGCGTGCTCGACGCGGTTGCGGAACAGCGCCCGGTTCGGGAGCCCCGTGAGCGTGTCGTGGAAGGCCTGGTGCTCGAGTTCGTCCTGGAAGGCCTTGCGCTCGGAGATGTCGCGCATGTTCAGCACGATCCCCTCGACCGTCTCGTCGCCGAGCAGGTTGCAGGCGGAGGCCTCGACGTCGCGCCACCGGTCCTCCTCGCCGGCCCGCACGCGGAACTCGATCAGCGACGGCTGCCCGGCGGGCTGCGCCGCGAGCGCCGAGACCAGCGAGCGCAGGCGCGGCGCGTCCTCGGGGTGGACGACCTCGGTCAGCTCGGCGCCGTCGAGCCGGCTGGGATCGTAGCCCGAGCGTGCCGCGCCACCGAATCGCTGACGTACTGCACGCGGCCGTCCGCGCCGAGCACGCAGACGACGTCCGAGGAGTTCTTGATCAGCGAGGCGAGCCGCTCCTCCGAGCGCCGCTGCACGCTCCGTTCGGCCAGCTCGATCCGCAGCCCCGCCTCCCGCGCGGTCAGCAGCCTGGTGGCGGCGCACGATGCCGGACATGCGCAGCAGCACGAGGGCGAACATCGCCGCCGAGGCGCCGACGAGCACGTAGAGGTCGACGTGCTCGCCGAGCGCGCGCCGCACGACGATCACGGCGGGGACGGTGAGGCTCGCGCACGCGAGCAGCATCAGCCGCGCGCGGGTGAGCGTCGGCTCGGACTCCGGCCCGGGCTCGGAGAGCTGTCGCATCGACGGGTGCATCGCGGCGGTGCCGAGCAGCGTGTAGAAGGCGGCCCAGCCCGCCATCGTCGCCGCGCCCGGAAGGAAGTGCCCTTCGAGCAGCCGCCAGCCGTAGATGGCGTCGCTCACGAGCAGCGCGCCGATCGCGCAGACCATGAAGTTGAACGCGGGCTCGCGGCGGTGGCAGCCGGCCGCCATCCGCGCGAGCACGCCGACCACGAGGATGTCCATCGCCGGGTAGCCGATCGAGGCCAGGCGCTTGAACTCGGACATCGTCGCGTCGTTCGCGTAGGGCGAGATCAGGTAGACCCACAGCAGCGTCGCGAGCGCCAGCGTGACCGTCAGCGCGTCGATCAGCGCGCTGCCGTCGCGGTCCTCTTCGCGTTCGTGGATCAGCAGCAGCATCCCGCCGACGAGGAACGGGTAGAAGGCGAGGTGGAAGGAGTCGGCGACCGAGGGGAACGTCAGCGCGCTGCCGAACAGGCGCTCGTAGTTGTAGGCGAGCACGTCGCTGGCGACGAACATCGCCTGCCCGATCGCGAGCAGGTACCAGGGCAGGCGCCGGCGCGGCGAGTTGATCCTCGCGCCGGCGATCAGGCCGGCGATGCTGAGGCCCCCGATGAGGTTGAAGACGAGCCCGCTGTTGCAGCCAGGCGGGGCCCCAGAGCCCTGCCAGGACGTAGCCGGCCGTGGCCAGGGCCATCAGGCCGAGGTAGGGAGCCCATGCGCGGTCCGACGGCCCGCGCCTGCGCGTTCAGCTCGCGGTCGCTCGCCTCAGCGCACGCTTCCGCCATCGCTCGTCCCCTGCGAGCGGGCGATCCGCGCCCGGGCGAGCCCGACGTTCCCCGGGCCGGGCCGCGCGAGGCGCAGCCGCGTCAGCTCGGCGCGCACCAGGCGCGTGTCGAGCAGCCCTGGCGGCGGCAGCGGTGCGCCGCCGGACGAGCTGGCCCCGAAGCTGATTCGCAGACAGGGGCGCGTCGTCCGGCTCGGCCACAGCGGCTCCCGAGTCGTGCATGGCTCGTACATCGGGGGCAGTCCCGCGGCTGCTTAAGGCCTGAGAGGCGTCGTGCGCGAAGTTCCGAGGCGAGGAATCCGCCGCTTCGGGCGCAGGCGGGCCCTCAGTGCGGCGCTAGTCGTCCTCGCGCGGCGGCGGGCGGAACAGGATCCGCTTGACCTCGGCCGCCGAGCCGCCGCCGAGCCGCAGCGCCGTCTGGATGCCCTCGTTGCCCAGCTCGCCCGCGTCGAGCGCGCGCCGCAGCTCGTTCAACGGCGCGAGTTCCTCCTCGGCGACGTTCTCGCGGGCGGTCTCGATCAGGATCAGGTGGCGGGGCCGGCGCTGCGCGGCGGCGGCGCGCAGGAACGGCTCGCGCTCCTCGGGCGTGAACCCCTCGCGTTGCGAGCACGACCGTCTGGCGGCCCTCGAGCCGTTTCTGCACGCCGAGGCCAGCAGCTCGCGCGCGCGCGCGTCCAGCTCCTCCTCGGAGACCCGGCCCTGCAGCAGGGCCTTCACCTTGCGCAGCGAGAGCACCGCCCCGCGGTCCTCGATCAGCCGCTCGAGGAACGCGTCCAGCTCCGGCGGCGAGGCGCGAGGAGACGATCAGCAGGCTCCCGGGCGAGTAGCGCAGGCGGTCGGCCGGGCGCAGGACCCGGCAGTGGACCGTGAGGTCGGCCGGGCGCGGCGGGCCGTCGCGGCGCGGCCGGTCCGATGACCAGCCGCCGCGCTCGTCCTCTGAGATCTTCACGCTGCGTCCCGTGGGCCTGCTCGACATGCACCCATCATGCCGCAACCGGCAGCCGGGGGCGGGCGGATGCTGGCGGGGCCCCGCTAGGAGCCCGCGATCAGGGCGAGCTTGGCGGCGCGCGGGAGCCGCTTGATGCGCGCCTCCTCGCGCATCGCGGCGCTGCGGTCGGACATCGCGCGCGCCATCACCAGCTCGACGGGCAGCCGGGAGGCGGTGTAGCGGCTCGCGCGGCCCGCCCGGTGGCTCGCGAGCCGGCGCTCGACGTCGGTGCTCCAGCCCGTGTAGAGCGAGCCGTCGCCGCAGCGCAGCACGTAGACCCATGCCTCGGCCATCGCCGGGGCGCTACTCGGTGCCCGGCGCCTGGGCGGCCTGGCCGAGCCCGTGCTCGAGGCGCGGCAGGCGCACGGGCGTGGCGTGCATCGTGCGCAGGCGCACCTCGCGCCAGGAGAGCCCCTCGTTGAGCAGCGCGGGCAGGCCCATCAGCAGCGCGGTCGCGAGCTCGACCGCCTGCAGCACGATCCCGAAGGCGATCGCTTCGGGCGTGGAGACGTGGTAGGCGCCCGCGAGCACCGCGACGCAGGCCGCCTGGAAGACACCGACGTTCGCGGGCGTCGCCGGGATCACAGCGGTGACGTTGACGGCGAAGAGCACCGCGGCCGCCGCGCCGGCGCCGGCCCGGTTGTCGATCCCGAGCGCCATCAGCAGCAGCCAGCACGACAGCCACTGCAGCGCCCATGCGCCGAGCTGCGCGAGCGTCGCACGGCTGGCCGCCGGGCGCGGGTCGCGGAACACCGAGAAGCCGCGTCGCAGGCGCAGCAGCGCGCGGCGTACGCCGGCGAGCGCAGCCTGCAGGCGCCGGAAGCGCGAGACGGCCGCCGGCGGCGATCGAGCACCGGGGCCGCGAGCACGACGAGCAGCGCGGCCAGCGGCATCAGCGCCAGCAGCATGAGGTCGCGGTCGTGTCCGTCCAGAACGCTCACGCGCGAGAGCGTGACCACGCCGAGCACGCTGAGCGCGAGCAGGTTCAGCAGCGTCTGGGAGACCATCGTGCCGAGCACGACGGGCAGCGTCTCCCGTGCGCGGCCGAGCCGCCGCGCGGTGATCAGCGCGCGCGAGGGCTCGCCGAGGCGGGCCGGCAGCGTCGCGGACATCAGCACGCCGATGAAGGTCCCCTGCATCGCATCGCGCCGTTTCGCCCGCCGCCAGGTGGGCGCCGCCGCGAGGATCGCGTGCCAGGAGAGCGCGCGCGCGAACATCGCCGCGCACATCAGCGCGACCGCGGCGGCCACCAGGCCGGGCTTGGAGGCGACGAGCGAGGCGGCGACGCGCGTCACGCCGACCCGCTGCAGCGCGAGCGCGGCGAGCCCCACGCCGACCAGCGAGCTGAGCGCGAAGCCCGCGCGGCGCAGCGTGCGAAGCCGGCGCGCGCCGCCGCTCGCGGGCTCTGAAGACCCGCCCGCGCCGCGGCGCCTGCAGGCTCGGCAGCCGCTCCGCGGGCACCGGCGTGAGCATGTCGCGGGGCGCGAACCCGTAGCGCCGCGCCGCGCCGAGCCGACGAGCTTCCGGACTCGGCGCGCCGCGCCGTCGCGATCGCCTGCTCGTAGCTGTCGAGCGCTTCGGCCGCCACGTGCGGCCAGGCGAAGCGCTCCGCGCGCTCGCGCGCCGAGCGCGCCATGCGCTCGCGGCGCGCCGGGTCGAGCGCCAGCGCACGCAGCTCGCCCGGCGAGCGCGAGCGGGTCGCCCGGCGCCGCCAGGACGCCGTCGGTGCCGTCGCGCACGACGTCGCGGTAGCCGGGGATGTCGGAGGCGACGACGGGCGTGGCGGCCGCGAACGCCTCGGTCAGGACCATCCCGAAGCTCTCGCCGCTCAGCGACGGCGCGCAGAGCACGTCGGCCTCGCGCAGCCGCTTCTGCTTCTCCTGCCTCCGAGACCTTCCCCAGCGCGGTGATCCCGGAATCGTCCAGCGTCATGTGCGCGACCTCCTCGGCGCTCGCGCCGACGAGCGTCAGCTCCGCCGGCACGTGCTCGCGCAGCGCCTCGAAGGCGGCGAGCAGAACCGGCAGGCCCTTGCGCTGGACGGCCTGGCCGATGAAGAGGATCCGCAGCTCGGCCCGTCCGGCCGCCGCGAAGCGCTCGGGAGCGGGCTGGAGGTGCACGCCGTTGGGGATGATGCGGTAGTTGCCGCCGTAGAAGCGGCGGGCGGTCCAGGCCGCCGCTTCGGAGACCGCGATCCGCCCGTGGAGCCGGTTCATGCGCCGGCGCCCGCCGAGCCCCACCGCGGCGATCCCGTTCGTGAGCGGGTTCTCCGAGTAGGTGTGGAAGGTGCCGACGAGCGGCAGCTCGCCGGCCGAGCACAGGGCGTCCCAGCAGACCACCGGCACGACCGGCTCGTGGATGTGGGCGACGTCGTAGCCGCCCTCGCGCAGCTCGCGGCGCAGGTCGCGACCGAGTGGGGCGTCGACCGCGAGGTTCGAGACCGCGCCGTTGGCCGGGATCCCGACCGTGCGCCCGAGCGAGACGAAGCCCTCGGGCGCCGGATGGTCCTGCGGCCGGGCGCCCCTGTGCAGGCGCGCGGACAGCGCGTCGGGCGGGATCGAAGGGGGCGAGGATGCGCGGCTCGTGGCCTTTCGCCGCGAGCTCCGCGGCGAGCGCTTCGATGTGGCGCGTCACCCCCCCGGGATACGTCCACGAGTACGGCGAGACGAGCGCGATCCGCACGAAGACGAACTCTATCCGCAGCCGAGGCCGATCGCCGCCCCGGCGCTGCGATAATCGTCGCGATGAGCGCCCGCCACTTCGTCAAGTACACGTTCCTGAAGACCGACCCGGCATGGCGCCGGCTGCCCGGCGAGCAGCGCGAGCGCGACAAGCGCGAGTTCATGGCGGCCTGCGAGGACTTCGCGGACGGCCACCTGCTCCAGTCCTTCTCGCTCGTCGGGACGCGCGGCGACGCGGAGCTGCTGCTGGTCTCCGAGGCCGAGAACCTCGAGCGGATCCACGAGTTCCACGTCGTGCTCGCGCAGAGCGGCCTGATGAAGTGGTCGCAGATCACGCACTCGTTCCTCGGCATGCGCAAGAGCTCCGAGTACTCGGAAGACGAGCGCACGAGCCCGCGCGCGTTCCGCGGCAAGTACGTCTTCGTCTACCCCTTCGTGAAGTCGCGCGAGTGGTACGGGATGCCCGCCGAGCAGCGCTGGCGGATCATGCAGGGCCACATACAGGTCGGCCGCGAATACCCGGGCGTGGACAACCACACGACCTACTCGTTCGGCCTCGACGACCAGGAGTTCGTCGTCGCCTTCGACACGGACGACGTCGGCACGTTCCTCGACCTCGTGCAGCGGCTGCGCACGACCGAGGCCTCGCGCCTACACGGTCCGCGACACGCCGAGCTTCACGTGCATCGCGATGTCGGTCGAGCGCGCCCTGAACGCGCTCGACGGCGAGCCGCTCGGCGCCGAGGCGCTGCCCTCTGCCTAGACCGCGCGGGCTCGCCCACCTCCAGCGCGCCGATCCTGTTCTGGCCGCGCTGATCGAGTCCGTCGGCGCGCTCGGAGACGGGCGCGCCGGCGGGGGCGGGCCGGAGCCGTCAAACGACCACTACGGCGCGCTCGTGCGCACGATCACCGGCCAGCAGCTCTCCGTGCTCGCCGCCCGGGCGATCTACGGGCGGCTGACCGACCGCTTCGGCGGGCGGCCGCCGACCCCGCAGGAGATCCTCGCCGACGATCCCGAGGAGCTGCGCGCGGCGGCCGGGCTCTCGCGCGCGAAGGTCGGCTTCCTGCGCTCGCTGGCCGAGCACGTGCTCAGCGGGGAGCTCGAGCTCGAGCGGCTCGACGCGCTCGGCGACGAGGAGGTCTCCGCCGAGCTGACCGCCGTCAAGGGCATCGGCGCAGTGGAGCGCCGACATGTTCCTGATGTTCCACCTCGACAGGCCCGACGTGCTGCCCGTCGGCGACCTCGGGATCCGCCGCGCGCTCGAACGCGCCTACGGGCTTGCAGAGCTGCCCGCGCCCGAGGAGATGGAACGGATCGCCGAGCCCTGGCGCCCGTACCGCACGCTCGCCTGCCGCTACCTCTGGCGCTCGCTGGACAACGAGCCGGGCTGAGCGCCCCGGCAGCCGAGCGGCCCCGGAGCGGACGCGATCCGGCGAAAAGCGGAGAGGGCGCCCATGGCGCCCTCTCCGTCCTGCAACAGCCGCTTGTGCGGAGCTCAGGCTTCTTCGGGCTTGGTCCTGATCTCCAGTTCTTCCCTGTTCTGTTCTTCTTCGATCGGTTTGCCCAGGCCGGAGGCGCTTTCGACGAGCGCCGCGAGACCCGTCTGTTCGGTTGTCATCGATGCCGGGATCTTGAGCTCCAGCGTCGAGAGGACGTCAGGTGGCATCCCTTCGAGCGATTCGGGTTCCTGTTTGCCATGTGTCTGCTTGAAGTTGATGATCGATTCGCGGCTCATCTGGTTCAGGTCGCCGAACGGGTCTTTCTTGACGACGCCGATCACCGATCCTTCGAGTTGCTCGATCGTCGGATTTTCGGTGGTGCCGCAGGTGAACGTCTGCCATGTGCCGCTCTTCTTCAGGTCCCAGGCCGCTTCGAGGCCCTTGGGGCCTTTGAGCCCTCCCAGTTCCCCTTCGATTTCTGTGACTTCGATTTCGCCTTCTTTGGCCGGGTTCTGCTGGCAGCCTTTGCCGTTGGAGGTGCAGCCCTGAAGGAAGAACTTGCTGATCTTCAGGCTTTTCGGCCCCGTGTATTCGCCTTCCCAGGACATGATCGAACAGTCGATTTTCCCTCCGCCCACCGTTTCGAGCACCGGTTCGGGTTCGTCCGCGACCGCGAAGAAGTGGTTGGCGGGCCCGGGGCCCGGCAGCCATTCGTACTTGCCGCGATGCTTCGCGTTCGCCTTCTTGCAGTTCTTCCCGAAGCCGCCGTGGAAGCGCGGCTTCTTGTCGCCTTCCCCGAGCGTCTTTTCGAGAGCGACGCAGCGGCCGATTTCCGGGGGCGCAGCAGCAGCGAGCGACGCGAACGCCATCATCCCCAGCCCGGCGAACGCCAACACGATCGCGACCGCCACCTTGCTACCTCTGATCACCGCTCCATCCCTTCCCTCGCAGATCCTCTCCCCAGCCGGAGCTGCCTGCACGGCGCAGAGCGCCGTTCCCGTGCATCCCCGGGGAGCCCCCTCCGTAGCGCGGGGTACCCGCGCGGCGAGGCTCGTAAACCTTCCCGGCACTACGCCTTCTTCGTCGCGCGCTTCTTGCCGGCGCGCTTGTGTCCATAGAGCTTGCGCGCCCGCTTTTCGCAGGCCAGCCGCCGCTCTTTGTTGTGCTTCTTGCGACACGCCTTGAGGGCCTTGCGGAGCTTTTGGGCGCGGGTGCTTCTGAACGAGGCGACGCCGCCGCAGCCCAGTGCTTTGATCTTCGTCGTCTCGCGGATCACAGCGCCGTTCTGCGCCGTGATTTCGGTGGGCATTTCGAGCCTGCGCGAGCAGATGTTGTACGGGTCGGCTGCGCTGCTCGACGTGAAAGCGGCGAGGATCGAGTGCGGGCCGGCCGGGAGTTCGGTTTCGAAGGTCGTGAAGGGCGCGTCCGGTGCGGTTTCGAAGCGCGAGTAGGTCACGCCGTTTTTGATGTCCGTCTTGCCGTCGAGGACGAGCGTGACGCCTTCGCCCTGCAGCACGAACTCCACGTCGGGGAAACCGGCGTTGCCATGCGAGACGAGGTAGGCGGGGCCGGTCAGAGCCGAGCGCAGCACCGGCGTGTGCACCGTCGCGTGGCCGATGATCGATTCCGAGGGGCAGTTCTGGGGCCCGGCGTTGAACTTGGCCTCAGGGCAGGCTTTCTGGAGGGTCGGCAGGCGGGACGGCAGTTCGTGGGGGATCGTGAGGAGGACCTTGTGGATGTTCGCCTGCCCCAGGCCCGCCGATTCGAGCTTGACGTTGAAGTTGGTTCCGTTCACGCGGCTGCCGTGCCCCGTGGTCGAGGCCGTCAGCCTCGGTGCGAACGGCAGCGCGGAGCATCCGCTCAACTGGAAGGGGGAGGACACCGGCGCGACGCCGCCTTCCGTGCCGAACAGGGTCCCGCCGACCGACAGCGGATCACAGTTCGTGCCGTTGAACTGGAAGTTCGGCCGGTCGACCGTGACGTTCACCTGTTTCAGCTGCACCGGCAGGCCTTTGAGCCGCGTCGGGAAGCTGTCACCGTGCGGTCCGGGATCGGTTGTGACCGTCACCGCCGCGGTTTCCGGGTTCACGTTGATCCGTGAGCGCACATAGACCATGCCCAGGTTGAACGGTCCGGCCACCGCGTTCGTGGCGACCAGCAGGCCGAACGGCGCCCCGTCGTAGCCAGCCGTCAGGTACACCTTGCCGGACAGCGTGAAGGGTTCGTCGCCGTACCCGGAGCTCGTCGTCGCGCTGCCGAGCAGGCTGCCGGAGCCGCACTGCCACGGGACGCCGGGGGGCGGTTCCGCACACGCGGTGACGGTCGAGAGCAGAGCGGCGACGCCCGCGGGCAGCGTGGTCGAGAGTCCCGTGAGGCGCTGGTCAGCGTCGGGGTTGAGGATCGACAGCGTGAAGCCGGTGAAGGCGCCCGCCTGCTTGCTGGTCGAGCCGGCCGTGAACGACGGCGCCAGCGGGCGCGCCGCGCCGGGGCAGCCGCCGCCACCGGGGCCCGAGGTGATCTGGAACGTCGTCGACGCCTGCTTGGAGCCGCCGCTCGACGGCACGAAGTCCGCGGTCGGCGTGTAGGTGCCGCAGAACGGCGGCGTCGACTGGGAGGCGCGGCCGCCGCCGAACAGCGAGATCGTCAGCTTCGAGAACGGCACGGGCGGCGTACCGCGGAACACGGAGGTGAGCTGCCCGGTGCCGGGGTCGACGTGGACTTCGCCGGCGAGCTTGACGAGCACGCCGGACACCGGGTTCTTGGCGACGATGTAGGCGACGAGCCGTTCTTCGACCAGGTTCGTGTCCTGGCTCGCCAGGTAGAACCCACCTTCGAGCGGTTCGGGCAGGAGCGGCGTCTCGATCTTCACCGTGCCGATCTTCGAGCCCGGCGCACAGGTCGCTTCGTTCGGCGTGAAGTGGTCGTTCTCGAGCTGGCTGGCTTCCGGCAGCCCCGGCAGCAGCCCGATTTCACCGGTGCCGCACGCGGAGAGGCCGTTGGCCGCGCCGGGGTTGGCCTCCAGGCCGGCCGGCAGTGCCAGCGTCGTCGCGCTGACGCCCGCCTCCGCGAGCTCTCCGGCCGTTTCGGTGCCGGTCTGGGACACCGTGATGCCGACGACAAGGCCACTCGGGGTACTCGCGGCGCTCGTTTCGGGTTCAACGGACAGCGCGGGTGCGAACTGTTCGCTCAGCGCTTCGCAGCCGCTCAGCGCCGAAGGCGACGCGTACCTCGCTTCTTCCCCTGCTGCTCCTTCCAGGCGCGGGCCGAATGGCCAGCTTTCAGCGATCACGCTCGTTTCGAGCGGCGTGCAGAGCGTCGGCAGCGAGAGGAACGCCGAGTTCGGGCTTTCAGCTGCTGCGGGGCACGGATGCGGGTGTTCGAGCGCGAACTCGTAGCGCCCTCCGGCGAGGCATTCCCAGCCGCGCGAAGAGTTGTGGCGCGGGTCGCCGGGAACACCCCAGAACGTGACCTGGCTGTCGATCACCGCGGCGGACTGCGAGGTGTCTTCCGCGGTGACTTCCACGGCATACGAGCTGCCCGTCTTGACCCGCGTCGTGAGCGGCACCGTCACTTTGGCGAACTCGATCCCGAACCGGGCGGGTTCGCCGGGCGCCGGAACGAGGTTGAAGACCGGCACGGTTTCGACTTTGGTCGAGAAGTGCTGCGGTTCATAGAGCTTGATGTTCGCGACTCCGACCGCGGTCGACGCGGGGCAGCCGTTGCTGTCCCCGTTGTAGATGGTGTTGAACTGCACCGCGGTGCACTGCCTCAGCGAGTTCACGTCGCCGACGAGACCGGGCGGAAGCGTGAAGTGGAGATTGCGCACGGGCGCCGGAGTCGATTCCACGATCAGCGGGGGACTGACGACGTCGTCCACGACCTGTGTGTCGCGTAGGTCGAGCGTCGTCGTGAGCTGGAACGGGTGTGCGCCGGCCTGCGTCTCTTCGCCGCCTTCGTCGTTTTCGGGCACCAGCTCGTAGCGTTCGATTCCGAAGCCGGTCGGTGCGGAGCTGATCGCGATCTCGTGTTCCTGGGACTGGGGCGAGGGCACTTCTTCGGTCCCGCCTTCGACGGTCCCGCCGGACATCGCGACCTTGTTCGACGCCGTTTCGCCGCTCGCCGGGGACGCCTGCACCTTCACGGGGATCACGACTTCGACTCCCTGCGAAGCGAAGACCGTCCCTTTTGTCAGCGAGCACGTGATCTTCGGCCCCAGCGCTTCGCAGTCGACCCCGTTCGAGCGGGGGCCGCCGGTGCTCGTCATGAACAGCTGTGCGGTGCCGGCGAGTTCCACCCCTGACGGCAGCGTGTCTTCGACGACGACGGGCCGGGACGCCGTCGCGATCGGCTTCCAACCCTGGTCGATCGCCGTGATCCACAGACGACCTTCCTTGCCAGGCTGGAGAATGCTCGGCGAGGCGCCGGAGTCGGTCAGCCACCAGGCTCCCGCCGGCTGCGCCGAGGCGGGCGCGGCGGCGAGGAGGGTCAGCGCGCCGAGCAGCGCTGAGAGGGTCGACGCGAGCGCGAGCTTTCGGATCCGGGCGAGCATCGTCTACTTCTTCTTCTTCTTCTTCTTGCTCTTAGGGCCGTATCTCGCGCGGGCCTGCTTCTCGCAGCGCTTGCGCTTGCTCGCGGGTCGCAGCTTCTTACAGGCCTTCAATGCTCTGGCCAGCTTCTGCGCCCTCGTCAGAGGCTTCTGTGCGGTCGGGGTCCTGCCGGCTTTTTCGCCCAGGACGCTGATCCGCGGCGTGTTGCCCGAAGGACCCGTGGCCGTCGTCGGCGCGGTCGCGACGGCGGGCGCCGTCGTCGGCGGCGTGCCGCGGCACGCCGGCGCGGATTCGCATTCCGCCTCGCTCGCCGCCTGGGCTTCCACGCACGGCGATTCCGCCGTGCAGACGCGGGCGTCGTAGACGTCGTAGCTGCCGTTGACGTCATTCGGCACGAGCGGCGCCGCCGTCAGGAAGAAGACGTCCCCCCCGGAGGCGCTCGCTTCGAGGAACGCGCTTTCGAGGTCCGAGGTTCCCGAGGACATCAAGCCGACGCACCCTGTCGCCAGGGCACAGGAGCCGAGCCCATCGGGCTCATACTGGTACACGTCGTTCTTGCCGTTTTCGTCCGCCGGCACGAGACCGTCGGGGCTGTTGAAGAGCAGGCGCCCTTCATTCGAGACGACACGCGGCGGCTCCAGCGCCTTCTTGCCGTTCTGCAGCACCGCGGTCCAGCCGGGGATGCTGCCGGCGAGCCACACCGGGTTCGCTTGCGATTCCGTCGTCCATGTACGGTCGCGGTCGACGAGCAGGCCGAGGCCTTCGCCGGATTCTTCGACATCTGCCACCCCCGCCGGGCGGGAGCCGTCGGCGTTGCACGACGCGCACGCGAGCCGGCCGTCAGCCGCGCTGTAGAGGTAGACCTCCTCGGCGCGTGCGCCCTCCCCCGCCGGATCGGTGACGCGGTTGTCGTAGCTGCGGATCAACGGCCGTTTCGACATGAACGCGAGGTATTCGCCGTCGGGCGAGGCGCTCGCTGTCTCTTTCTGCAGGTTGCTGCTTTCGTCGAAGAAGCCCCAGTCGGGACTGTCCACGGCCGAGAGCCGGGCGATGAAGGTAGTCCCCCAGGTTTTGCCCGTGAGACGATCGACGTAGAGGTTGCAGGTCTGCGTCGGACCCTGTTCACCGTTCGTGCAGCCCCCGCGCGCGGCTTTTTCGCCTTCCGCGTTGGCGTTCGCCGCGAGGACGTTCGCGGCCACGAAGTACACGATGTCACCGTGTTCGCTGATCGCGGGCACCAGACCCCTGACGCTGGCGCTGCCGGGTTCGGTCGCGACCGAGAGATCGGTGAGCGTTCCCGCCGGCGGTTCGTTCGGTGCGCTCGTCTGTTCCCACACGAACAGGTCTCGCTTGCCCGATTCCGCGTGGGAGCTCGAGGTCAGCGGCTGACTGTCGGTGAAGAACACGCGCCGCCCGTCGGTGCTCGCGCCTTGGTAGAGCGCTCCGCCGGCGGTTTCTTCGCCGGCCGGAGCGTCGATCTGAGCGGTTTCAGCGCGCGCCATGTCACGGAGGTAGAGGTGGCCGCGCCACTCCCAGAAGATGTGAGTCCCGTCTTCGGAGACGGCATCGCGGACGAGTTTCCCGGCGTTCCCCAAGAACGGCGACTGTTCGCCCCCCGCGGGCCGTTCTTCGCCCGGTGTGAGCGCGGGGAGCAGGTTGACGAGCTTCAGGTCCTCAGGTTCCGAGCGGTTCCACTCATAGAGGTTCGCGCCTTTGGCCGATGGGCCCGCGGTCAGAGGTGCTTCCGGGGCGTTGTAGCCGGAGACGAGCACCACGTGCTGTGCGTCCGGCGAGGAGCCTTCGAAGCGCAGCCCGCTTTCGACGTTCCCGGGATTGCCACCGAAGCGCGAGCGTTCTCCCCCGACTTCGCCCTTGTCGTTGGCTGCGGAGACGAGCGCTTCGTAGCAACTCGACGGCACCGGGTAGCACGGCCCTTCGTTACGCCTCTCATAGAGCGTCTTTTCCTGTACTTCTCCGCTCTTCAGCGGCGCCGAGAGCGCCGGTTCGGCGAGGTTGCTGAGGCTGTACGGCTGGACGATCGCCAGGCCCAGGTCCTTCGAGAACGCAGCGTATTCCTGCGTGTCCCCCGGGGCCACACCGGGCGTCTTGCCGGGTGCCGGGATCTCGATGTCCTGCGAGCTCCACGCCGGCTTGCCGGTGGCCGGATCGGTTCCGCGGCGCGCGAGGTTCTGCACGAAGTTCGGAGCGCGGCTTCCCGGAGCGCCGGCTTCGGTCGGCGCCGTCGCCAGGTACGTCAGGGCCGACCCGTCTTCGCCGGCGCGGATGATCCCGCCTTCGTTGGGCGCAGCTTCGTAGTTGGCGCCGCGCGCTCCGGTCGGGCTGACGAGCTCCCACGCCCGCCCGTCGGCCAGCGGCACCGGCCGTGTCGTGAAGGTCGTTTCCCGGCTGGCTTCACCCGCCGGGCTCCTGGCGGTCACCCGGACCGCATAGGTCGTGCCGGGCGCGAGGCTCGCGAGCGCGACGTGGCGCTCCTGGTCGCCGAAGCCGGCGGGGAGCGCTTCGGCTTCGAGCGTCTTGCAGCCACCTCCCGAGCAGCTGCCCGGCCCGTATTCGAACGTCACCGTCGTGGCCGCTCCGCGAGCGTCGACACGCGCGCTTGCTTCGGCCGCGCTCGCCGTCACGCCATGTGCGGAGAGCCCGTTGACGGTGGGCGCTGCGACGGTCTGTTCCGGCACGTAGATCTCCAGCGCGCCGGTCGCCGCGTCGGTGACGAACACGTCCTGGGTGAGGCCGTCGACTCCGATGCCGCCCGTCCGCGTGAGATGCCCTTCGCCGAACGTCTGCACGAACCCCTGGTGCGAGTCGTAAGCGGAGACGGAGTTCGGGTGAGCGACGTAGACGCCGTCGGTCGTCTGGTCGACGGCCACCCCCGTCGCCGTCGTCCCCGCGAAGCCTTCGGTGAACGCCTCGCCGAATTCAGGCAGGAATTCGCCTTCGCCGTCGTCGCGCAACGCGAGCACGTCGCACGGGACGGCTTCACACCGGTGCTTGGCTTCTTCGGAGCCGCCGGGTTCGACGTCGATGTAGAGGTCCCCGCGCGAGTTGACTGCGAAGCCGGGGCGGGGAAACTCAGGCGCGAACGGTTCGTAGAAGATTTCCGGTTCCAGGACCCGTTCGTTTTCGGCGCCGTTCGTGTAGTGCGTGATCGCGCCGCTCTGCCAGGCGATCCACAGGGCGCCGTGCGTGTCGACCGCGATGCCGTCGATGCGACCGAATTCTTCTTCTGCGATTTCTTTCGATTCCGCTTTGCCGAGGACGCTCCCGAGCAGTTCGCCTCGAGGCCCGAACTTGTCGACGGTCGGTTTTCCCTTCGAGTTGGCGACGTAGACGTCGCCGCGGGACGGATCCGTTTCGTCGGTCGAGTTGTCGACCGCGACCGAGGCCGGCGCCTGAAAGGCCTCCGGAGCGCCCGTGGGTCTCTTCGCCGCCCCGGGCTGGCAGCCTGCGCCGGCCTTGCAGACGGCGTATTCGGAGCCTCCCTTCACGCCCCAGCCCCACGCGGAGAGGAACGTGCCGTCGGTGCCGAACTGCTCGACGCGGTTGTGAGCCTTGTCCGCGACGTAGACCGAGCGTTCGGCTGGTCCGACCGCGACTCCGGCCGGTTCCGACAACGCCGCTTCACCGGGCAGCGAGACGTCGTGCGAGAACTCGTGGCCGGGCTGGCTGAGCGCCCATGCGCCCTCGGCGGGCGCGAGCAGAGCGATCGCACACACGAACGCCGCCACGCCCGGCAGGCGGGCGCACCTCCTCTTGCTGATGATCCCCGTCCAGCGCATCGCTCCCCCTGGGCCCGTGAGCCGCCGACTCCGCTGTCGAGGCGTGCGGCGGGGGTCCGCATGTGCGGACCCCCGACCGCGACGCCTGCCGGGAATCACCGGAGCCGAGGCTCGGGCGAGGCGTTCCTACGCTTTGATCTCGAGGAATTCCCCCTTCTGGACGTTCTGCTGTTCCTGCGTGGACGGAAGCGGGCCGCCGAGACCGACGAACGTGGTGAGCAGTTCGTGGTTTTCGGCTTCGCCTTCGAATTTGCGCACTTCCTGTGACGAGCCGCTCTTCTTGAAGGTGAGTTCGCCAACCTTCGTGAAGGTGTTCACCGGCGTCGCCCTGCCGATGACGCCGCCTTTTGTTTCGATCTGCAGGCCTTCGCAGCTGAATTCGGCGAGATTGCCTTTCGACACCGCGTTGATCAGCACACCGACTTCGTGGCCGGCTTTGCTGATGTAGCCGAGATTTCCTTCGAGTTCATTCGTCTTGATGCTGCCGGCTTTCGCACCGGCGCTGTTGCACTTTTTACCCGCCGAGGTGCAACCCTTGTATTCGACGGTTATCGCACCGATGTGGGTCGGCGATTCGAGCGTGCCGATGCTCTTTGAGCTCGTGCACGACACGTTGCCCAGACCCGGGGTTTCGAGTTCGGCGTGGCCGCTCTTGCCCTTGATCGTGTGCTTCTTGCCGGTGCCTTCTTGGAGTTCGTACTTGCCTTCATGGGCTCCCGAGGCTTCGCTGCACGCTTTGTTCGTGAACCCGCCTGTGTACTTGCCTTCTGCGTTCTTCGACAGCTTGTGGCATTCGTAGAACGCCGGTCCGGCGGCGAACGCGCCGACGGCCGACACGGCGATCAGGACGGTAGCCCCGATCAGCGCGCAGCCGAGCGCTGCGATGCGTCTCATGTTCTATTTGCTCCTCTTTATCCCGTTGCTCCCGCGGCATCGCGCAGGAGCCCCATCCCCAGATCACCCGCTACCCACTTTGCGGCGGCGCCAATCGTGCCGGGCGCCGCGCTCCGGTTCCGGGGCTCGAGCCCTCCAAGTCTGGCCGCCGGTGAAGGCTCAGGGCCCCAACCTCGCCGCTCGGATCGGACCCCCCGCGGCTCCGGACGCATCCCCGCCGACCCTTTTCCGGGCCACGATCCTTGGCTCGCGCTCGCGCCTCGGGGCGAGCGACCGGCTCTGGGTAGCGCTCGTCAGTGTTGGGCCCGTGACGCCGAGCGCGCCTTCTCGTCCGGCCCGACGAAGATGACAGGGGCGCCCGCGAAGGGCGCGCGGGAGGGCGGGGCGTGCTGCGACCGCCCGGAGGCGGGGCCTATTTCAGCTTCAGCGCGTAGGTCTTGCGGGCATTGGCGATGCAGCTGTTCATCTTGGCCTTGTGGCTCTTGTTCTTCTTCTTGCAGGTCGCGACGGCTTTGACCTGCTTGCGCGCGGTCGCTTCGCACTTCACGCGCTTGGAGTGCTTCTTGAGCTTCTTGCATTTCGCGAGCAGCTTCTGGAGTTCCGTCGTGTGGTGGACGGGCGTCGCTGCGCACACGGCCCCGGCGGTCGTGTTGTTGATCGAGTTGACCAGCTTCGCTTTCGTGGTCAGGTTGATCGTGACGCCGTTCTGGCCGACGAATTCGGTCGGCAGGTTCTGCGGCGTGGCGCAGAGGTCGCCGAAGCCGCTGAAGGCGGAGTGCGGCCCGCGCGGCAGTTTCACTTCGAAGGTTTCGACCGGCGCGTCGGGCACGGATTCGAAGCTCGAGCTCGTGATGCCTTTTTTGATGTCGGTCTTGCCGTCGAGCAGCAGCTTGATGCCTTCGCCCTGGAGCACGAACTCCGCGTCGGGGAAGGAGGCGTTCGCGTGCGAGACGAGATAGGCCGGGCCGACGAGCGGCGATTTCAGCACCGGGGTGCGCGCGATGGCGGTGCCGATCACGGAGCCTTCGGGGCAGTTCGCGGGGTTCGCGTTGAAGATGTGGTCGTCGCAGGCTTTCTGGATCGTCGTCAGGCGCGAGGGGATCGTGGTCGGGAAGACGAGCTTCGTCTTGTGGATGTTGGCTTCGCCTTTGGCGGCGGTGAGCTTCACGACGAGGCCGGTGCCGTCGAGGCGGCTGACGTTCGGTTCGATCGCGACCGAGAGGTTCGGTTTGAACGGCAGCGACGCGCAGTTGGTGACGTGGAACGGCGAGTTGACCGGGAACGCGCCTTCGGGCGTGCCGTTCGGGTTCCAGCCGGTCAGCACGCCGGTCGCCGCGAGCGGGCTGCAGTTGGTCGGGTTGAACGTGAAGCCGGGACGGTTGACGTTGACCATGATTTCGCTGATCGACGCGGGGACGCCTTCGACGAACTGCGGCAGCGGGTTGCTGACGACCGTCGCCTGGGCTGTGTTTTCGTCGACCAGGATCCGCGACATCACGCCGATGTTGCCGAGCGCGAACGGACCCGTGTGGCCGGTGGTTTCGGTCACGTCCAGCAGGCCGAACGGGGCGCCGTGGTACGGACCGGTCAGGTACACCTTGCCGGGCAGCGTCACGCGGGCCGCCGCGTTGCCGTAGGTCGCGCTGCCGAGGCCGGCGACGGCGACCGATTCGCCGATTTTGCTCGATTCCGGGCAGCTCGCCGAGGACTGTGCCGAGCGCTTCGGCAGCACTTCGGGCGCGATCTGTTCGGCGGTCGCGGTCGGGCACGGCGTCACGCTCGCGAGGATCGCGGCGGCGCCGGGCGGCTCGGTCACGCTGATCGAGCGCAGCTGGTTCTCGCCGTCGGGCTTGCGGATCACGACTTTGAACGGGCTGAAGCCGCCGGCCTGGCTGCTGTCGGCGCCGGCTTCGGTGCTCGGTGCGAACGCCGGGTTGCACGGCGCCGCCGCCGGGGCCTTGGCCGATCGTGAAGGTGCTGGTGGCTTTCACGGCTTCGCCCGGCAGCGGTTTCGAGGAGGCGATGAAGTTCGCCTGGCTTTCGTAGCTACCGCACTTTTCGGGTGTCGCCTGCGGCGCGCGCGGGTCGTCGCGCAGGTGCAGCGTCAGCTTGCTGAACTGCACCGGCGGCGTGTTGGCGAACACGGATTTCAGCTGGCCGTTCGGCAGCAGTTCCACGGTGCCGGCGAGCTTCACCTGCACGTGAGAGGTCGGGCGTTTCGCCGAAGATGTAGATCACGAGCGGCGTCGTGAACGGGCTCGTGTCCTCGCGCGAGAGGTAGACGTCCCCGAGCACGTGTTCTTCGAGGAACGGCGTTTCGATGTCGACCGTCCCGATTTTCGCGCCGACGGGGCATTCGGTCTTGTCGAGCGCCGCCTGGCTGAACTGGTTGTTCTGGAGCAACTGGTCGAGCGGCGCTTCGGGCCCGAGCGGTCCGATCGGTTCGAAGCCTTCGAAGCCGAAGCCCTTCGAGGTGCAGGTTTCCAGTCCCTGCGACGCGCCGGCGCTCGCGAACACGCCCTGCGGCAGCAGCAGTTCGGTCGACTTCACGGCGGCGTCGGCGGTTGCGCGGGTTCTTTGCCGGGGACTTCCTGTTTGCCGGAGATCGTGCCTTTCTGGTCGACGGAGACCGTGACGGTGTAGCCGCTCGGCGTCGCCGCCTCGGGTTTGTCGGGCGTGCACGTTGATGCTCGGTTCGAACGCGAGCTTGCCGCAGCCGGTGAAGGGGTGGCCTTCCGGCGCGAGCGGGCTTTCGAAGAAGCGCGAGGTGATCGGCGTTTCGCCCGGCCCGCCGTATCGTTCCCCGCTCCACGATTCGCCGTTCGCGCTGGTCACCGGCGTCGATTCGCAGCTCGTCGGCATCGACAGGAACGCTTCCGGTTCGGGGTGCGGCGCCTTGCCTTCCGCTTCGAGTTCTTTGTTTTCTTCGGCTTCGATTTCCGCCCCCGTTTGCACCCGGCGTGCGTGCCCAGCCATTCCCCTTCGTCCAGGCACTGCCAGCCGCGCTCGTTGTCGTGGCGCGGATCGTGCGGGACGCCCCACAGCGTCAGCTGGGTCGTCAGGACCGATGCCGACTCGGGAGCCTGGTGAACGGTGACTTCGACGGCGTAGTCTTTGCCGCTGCGCACGTGCGTGGTGAGCACGACCGGGACGCCGAAGTACGCGAAGCCGAAGCGGGCGGGTTCGCCCTGCCTGCGGCTTCAGGTTGAAGACCGGCACTTCGCCCCACGCCCTGTCCCTGGAAGATCGGGTTGAAGATCGAGACGTTCGCGTAGCCGATCGCGGTCTTCTCAGGACAGAGGTTGGCCGGGCCGGTGATCACGGTCGCGAAATCTGCGCCCGAGCACTGCGGGATGCCCGTGGCCTTGCCGATCAGCCCGGCGGGAAGCGTGAAGTGGAGGTCCTTGGCGAGGGAGACCGAGTAGGGGTAGAGGCCTGATTTCGTGACCGGCGTCGCTTCGATCACGTTCAGGTTGAGATCGAAGATCGAGGTCAGCTGGAACGGGTGCGAGCCCGCCTGCGACTTCGGGTTCGCCTTTCGCGTTTTCCGGGATGATTTCGTAGCGCTGCGGGCCGAACTTGGTTTCTTCGGCGCTCGTCACTGTGAAGTGCTGCGTGAAGCTCGCGGTCCGTTCGGCGTCGCCGCCGCTCATTTCGACCCCGAGTTCGCCGGCGCCGAGCGGCGTGCTCGGGCTGAGCTTGCCGCGCCAGCGGATCCTGACCGTTTCGCCCGCCCCGAGAACCCCGACGTAGGGGCAGGTGAGCACGCCGGCCGCCACGGTGCATTTGAGTTCTTTCGGCGAGCGCCCCAGCGGACGGCTCCCGGTGACCGGGCCCGCGTTGGCGCTGACTTCCTGCGTTTCTTCGAAGCCCTGCGGGATCGTATAGCGCAGGACGATCGGGTTCCCGGTCGTGCCGGTGATCGTCTTGAAGCCGGCATTCGAGACGATCGCCTGCAGGATCACGGGCTGGCCCGGCTGGGGCCTGGAGGGCGCGATGCTGGCGCGGATCGACCACCAGCCGCCGGCGGCGGACGCGGGCGCCGCTGCAACCGCTGCAGGCAGCGCGCAGCAGGCGAGCGCGAGCGTCGCCAGGAGCGCGGTCCTGCGCGTGCTCATCGGTGCACCGCCTTCTTGGCGCCCTTCTTGCCCTTCGGCCCGTACTTCTTCTTCGCCTGCGCCACGCACTGGGCGTGCTTGTGCTTGTTCTTGATCTTCTTGCACGCCTTCAGCGCTTTCGCGTACTTCTGGGCCCGGGTAAGCGGTGTCGGTTTCGGCTTAGGTTTTTCTTCAGCTTTTTCGTTGAGGACTTCGTGCTTGGTCGAGTTGCTGCCCGAGGCGCTCAAGGTCCCGACCGGGCCGGCGCCTGTACCACCCGATTCCGCCCCGCCGTTGCGACAGCCGCCCGCTTCGATGCAGGGCGGTTCCGGCGGCGGCGGCGCGGGCACGCAGCTCGCGGTTCCGGGCTGCCCGCAGACGGCGGCGTCGTACATGTCGAAGCCGGTGTCGGTGTCGAGCGAGCTCAGCTTGCCCGCGGTCGCGAAGAAGACGTCGTTGCCGCTTTCGCTCGCGTCCTCGAAGATCGATTCCTTCAGGTCGCGCCCGGAGGAGATCAGAGAGATGCAGCCGAGCGCGCTGTCAGCGAAGGTTTCGCTCGTTTCCGAGCAGACCGTGCTGCCGCCCGGCCCCTGGGTTCCGGCCGGCTCGTACTGGTAGACGTCCTGCTGGGCGCCGTTTTCGTCCTGCGGAACGAGCGCCTGCGAGGTGTTGAAGTAGAGCCGGCCGCTGTCGAGCAGGTAGCGCGGCTGGTGGTAGGCCGAGCTGACGGACACTTTCGTCCAGCTCGGGATGTTCGCCGCCAGCCAGTGGCCGAACCAGTTCTGCGGGCGGTCGACCCCGAGCCCCACGCCTTCGCCCGATTCGCGCACGTCGTGGACGCCGATCGGCCTTGCCCCGGTGGGGTCGCAGGACGCGCACAGCAGCTTTCCGCTCGATGCGTTGTAGAGGTAGACCTCCTCGTCGGGCCTGTTGCTGTTGGCGTCGCGGTTGTTGTAGCCCGCCGGGTTCGTGGCGGTCGGTAGCCGGCGGTCGGACATGAAGGAGAACCATTCGCCGTTGGGCGAGACCCGCGAGCTCATCAGGCCCAGGTCCAGGCCCGTGCCCGACGTGCCAGTCCGGTTCGTCTTCGATCGAGAGGGTGGCGACGAGCTTCGGGGCCGACCATGAGCCGAAGGCGGTGCGGTGCCTCACGTAGAGGTTGCAGAGGTTCGGCGCCAAGATTTCGGTTTCGGCGAAGCTGATCTCGAGTTCGTTCCTACAGGTCCCTTTGGCCGCGCCGCCGGACAGCACGCCGTTGGCGACGAAGAACACGTTGTGGCCGTCGGCGGCGCTCCCGGGCACGCCTCCCTGCACGTTCGCCGGTTCGCCGGGGTTGCCGGCGACCGTGAGGTCCGTCAGCTTGCAGGTCCGTTCTCCGCCCGTTTCTTCCACTTCGCAGACATAGAGGTCCGGCTCCGAGTTTTTGGCGGTGGAGTCTTTGGTCAGGCGCGCGTCGTCCAGGAAGAAGATCGTCGAGCCGTCTTCGGAGGCGCTCTGGAAAGCGAGCGAACCGCCCGAGCCCGCCTGCGGCACCACGCCTGCTTCGGGCTTGTCGACCTGCACGGTCTTGCCGCCGGCGATGTCGCGCTGGTAGAGATGGTGCGCCCCGGCTTCCGGTTCGCTCGTGAACGCGACGAAGTTGCCGTCGGAGGAGACCGCGCCTCTCGTGATCTTGCTGTTGTCGCCCAGCACGGAGGCTTCCACCGGCGTCCCTTCGCTCAGTGTGCTGACGAGCGTGAGTTTGCTGCCGTCCCACTCGTAGACGTTCCCGGTCGCTGCGGCCTGCGTCGTCAGCTGCACTTTGGAGGTGAACACGACCCTGTGGTTGGCTGTGACCGCAAGCGGTTTGAGCCACGAGTGTTCGCGCGCGAATTCGACCGGCTGTTTTTTGCCTTCGACTTCTTCTTCGGCGGTTACATCCGTGGCGTTCAGGACGGGCGTGTAGCAGCCCGCCGGTTCGGCCGCGCAGGTGTCATTGTGCCGGACGTAGATCGTTCCCCTGTCAGGGATCGCTTCGCTGGAGAGCGCGAGCCTGTCGGGCGGTGAGAGCAGTCCTTCGGAGAGGTCGTTGGAGAAGATCCGGTACTCGGTCGGAGCTCCTGCTTCGACTCCGAACGCGTCTTTGATCGGGGTGTTGATGTCGGTCGTCGACCAGTTGCTCTTCCCGCCTTCTTCGCCGCGGGTGGAGAGGATCTGGGCCGGTTCGGGCGCCGGGTTGCTCGCCGCGCCTTCGAACGCGCTCGAGGCGACGTAGGCGATCGCATGGCCGTCCCCGGCGGCCTGGATCGGCCCCCCGTTGAACGTGGGCGGGTAGATCAGCGCGCCGTTCTTGCCGGTCGGCGGGGAGACCATCTCCCAGCGGCGCCCGTCGGCTAGGCCTTCGCCCAGCACCGTGTGCTGGGTCTTGAAGCTCTGCTGGGCGCTTTCGGTGGCCCCGTGCGCGTTGCGCGCGATCGCGGTGAAGTTGTACGTCGTGGCGGGGCTCAACCCGGAGACGGGGATCGGCGTCGCGACCACGTTGGCGAAGTCGCCTTCGGCGCCTTCCGCCAGATGTCCGGCCGGCACGGGCACTTCGACGCACGGGCTCGCGCACGGCTGCGAGGCCGGCGGCACTTCTCCGGTCGAGTACCGGAAGGAGTATTCGGTGGCGGCTCCAGCCGGGGCGATCGTCGCGGTGAACCGCGTGCTCGTCGGCGTCGTCCCGGCAACGCCCGCTTCTTCGATCCTGGGCGGCCCCTCAGGTTCGGCGGAGAACACCGTCACCCGGTTCAGGGCGGCGTCGGTCGCGAGGACCTCGTGCGTCTGGTCGTCGGCCACCGCCTGCGTCGCTTCCTTCACGGCGCCTTCTTCGCTGCCGCCGCCGAGCTTCTGCACGAGTTCGCCGTGCGCTTCGAAGATCGAGATGTTGCCGGGCGTGGTGACGAAGGCGTCGTCTTTGGCGGGCGAGACCGCGACGCCCGTCGAGGGTTCGGTCACCATCGCTTCGGTGAGCGGCACCAGGTGTTCGATGACTTTGCCGTTTTCTTCCTGAGGCACGCCTTCTTCCAGTTCCGGTTCCAGCGCGTACTTGGAGATCAGTTTCGCCGGCGGTTCGGTGCGGGCTTCGAAGTGGCCCAGGTAGAAGATGCCGTTCCTCCCCAGCGCGAGCGCGTCGGCGGGTTCGCCTTCGAGGCTCGCCGGTTCGAGCTTGCGGACGAACTTGTTAGCGACGGCGTTGTCGAAGACAATCAGTTCTTCTTCGTTGTAGGCGACGAGTTCGCCGTTCTCGCCCACCGCGATGCTGTGGAGTTCTTCTTCGAAGCGTTCTTCGGATTCGCCCTTTTCTGCTTTCCAGCCCTTGATCTTGCCGACGACGGCTCCTGTCGCCGAGTACTTCTGGATCAGGCCAAATTCGAATTCGATTTCCTTTTCGTTTTTCCCGACGGTTTCTTCATACGATTTGATTTCGACGTAGACGTCGCCGAACGAGGGGCTCGAGGGGTCGCTGTCGACCGCGATCGCGCCCGCGCCGTGCAGCTGGCCTTTGGCTGTGACCCGGCGCGCCTTTCTGGCATCCGGTTTCAGGTGTGCAGATCTGGAATTCCTTGCTCGTGCTCCCGGCCTTCACGCCGGCGCCCCAGGCGCGCACGAACTGATGCGTCGGGCTGAACTCGTCGACGCGGTTGTTGCCGGCGTCCATCACGTAGATCTCGCCGGTCACCTGGTTGACCGCGACGCCCGGCCGGGTCGAGCATCTGGCCGGCAGCCGCTGCCGGCCGAGCCGAAGGAGAGTCCTTCGTTGTACTGATAGCCGCGCTGGGAGAAGGCGCTCGCCGTGCCGGCGAGCGCGAGCGCCACGAGGCCGGCGATCAGGGCAGCCGACAGCCAGCGTGCCGGGCCGCACCTCTTCGCCCGACGGGCGATCTCCCCGATCTCGTCGTTCCCCTGCAATTCGTCTCCCTCGAAGCCTCTCCGGTAAAGGAGTCTATAGAGGGCCTTTGGCTTGTCAAGCAGCAACCGGTTAGTTGCGGAACCTGCATGTGCCGGACCTCTCTGGGCATCGAACACGCTCGACGAAAGTTCGATCCGGTGCGCTGAAACCATTGCCGGCGAGCTCGCGCATCGGTAGGAGGTCGCGGCGGCCGGACTCCCCGCGGGGACGGTCGCCGTGGGCACGGGTGATAGCCCTCCGACCCGCGGGCTCGACGCAACCTGCACCACGGCCCTGGAAAGAAAAAACGTGCGGGGCCCGAAGGCCCCGCACGCTTACATCGATACTGCGGGCGCTGTCGGCTTCTCAGCCGCCAGCCGCCGTCAGGACAGAGTCCCTACGGCGTCACCATGATGGCTTCGCCCTTGTTGGTCGCTACACCTTTCTGGCCCGAAGGCAGGTTACCGGCCGGTTCTTTTTCGCCGGCTTCCGTGACCTGCGTCACCAGGAAGTGTTCGCCGTTGAAGCCACCCGACACGTGGGTCGGGACGTTGACGATCGGGGTGTAGAGCGAGCCGGGGTGACCTTTCGGGTCCCATTCGACTTCGCCGAGGCCCGCGCCGGTGACGAACGTGTCGGTCGATTCCTTGTTGATCGTGCCGACGTTGCCGCCGTGCAGACCGATCAGGGAACCGAAGACAACCGACGAGCCGACGCCGGTGCATTCGAACGTCGCCGACGGGGTCAAGGGGCCTTCGCCGGCTTCTGCGTGCAGAAGCGTGCCGACCGGGGTCGGGAAGCCTTCGATGTCGACCATTTCGCCTGCGAGAGCGTTAGTGACGATCACGCCTTTTTTCGTGCCGCTCTGGCACGGGGCGGTACCAAGGACCGTGCAGCCCTTGAATTCGTCTTTGACGCTGTTGACCAGGTTCGGGAGCGCGGCTTTGCCGGAGCCCTTGAACGAGGTGCACTTCACCTGAAGTTCGCCGCCTTTGCCGAAGGGGCCTTTGCCCGTCGGCGGGATGACGACCTGCAGGATGGCTTCGCCGCCCTTGGTCTTGAAGGCCTTGCCCTTGCCGATGCCAGGCTGAAGTTCGTACTTGTTGTGCTTGCCTTCGGTTTTTTCAGCTTCCGAAGCTTCAGTCGTGCACAGCTTGTCGGTGTACTTACCGGTGTATTTGCCTTCGACCTTGGTCAATTTGGCACATTCTATCCAAGCAGGGGTTGCCGAAGCACCGGAAGCGGCGAGCGCGCCAAGCGCGAACACAGCGACCAGGGCGAGCCCCAGGATCCTCATGCGTTTCATCAGTGAACTGCTCCTTTTCCCTCTTGATTAAGGTGACCGGCTCCGGAACGGCCTCTCACAAAGACGAGACTGCCCCCAAGCCCGTCGTAGCCGCGTCACTGATCCTCAGCTTCGCGGTGCTGCTCCCGACCTTGGCAGAAAACATCTCTTGCGTCAAGGTCAAGCCTTTGGGGCTGTGACGGGCAACGAATCGGACGCCCCCCGCAAGGGGAACGCACGCGTTGCCGCGTGTCTGGGCGTCCCTCCCCATCTCCACCCCTGACCTCATGTCGCGGGCGACCGTAGCACACCCTTCGATCAACCGTCAACCGAGTGATGCGCCTGCAAACGCTGGGGTTGGGCTGGCTGGCGGGCCAGACAGCGGGTTTCTCCGGACGGCTCGGTGCAGGTGTCTCGAGAGCTCCCCGGCGGGATCGCGCGCCGGTGCGCGAACGGCCGGCGCCGGCGCGCAGGGACGCGATCGCCGCCGGGCGCCCCGGATCTGCGCGATCGGTATCAGCCTCTACTGGAGGTTGACAGTAGAGCCGTGGGCGAGCCCCTCCCACACGGAGTACGTCTCGTACAGAGCCCGCAGGGACGGATCGGCCAGCCCGACCGGATAGGCGGGGTCCTCGCGGAACGAGTACTGGAAGACCGCGGCGACCCGCGGGTCCGCGCGCCAGCGTTCGAGCTGCGCGGCGAGCGCCGCCGCGCCGGCGCTCTGCTCGGCGGCCGAGCCGCGCCGCGGCCTGCCCGGGTGGGGCGCGCCGGCGCCGGCCTCGGTGACCCAGACGCGCGCCCCCGCGGCGCACCCGCCCCGTTCGTCGAGCGCCTGCTCCAGCGCGGCGACGGGTTCGCCTGCGCGGCTGGCGGCCGGGCCGTACGCCGCGTAGGCGTGGACCGACCAGTCGTGGCTCAGGCACAGCACGTCCTGCGGCAGGGCGCGGACGAACTCGCCCGATGCTCAGGCGATGAGGCGAGCCGCTCGCATACCCGCCGAGCTCGCCGAGCAGCAGCTGCGCCTCCGCCGCCGGAGGCCTTCAGCTCGCCGGCCGCCGCGCGCGCGAGCTCGGCGTAGGAGGCGGGCGCCAGCGGTTCCCCGGCGGTCGAGCAGCTCGCGCGCTGCGGGGTGAGGAAGCGCGGGTTGTCGGGCTCGTTCCACGGCGCCCACCACGGCAGCGCCACCCCCTCGCGGCGACCGAGCGCCAGCAGCGCGGAGATCAGCGCGCGGTAGGCCGGCAGCGCGCCGGGGCTCAGCGCCCGCGCCGCCGGTTCGGCGCCGGGCGCTTCGCAGCCGTGGGGCGCGAGCGTCGCCCACGCGGGCGCGCCGAGGAGGTCGATCACGACCTGGGGCGCGGCTTCACCGCGGGCGCTTGCCGCGCGCTGCTGCGAGGCGATCGCTTCGAGCTCGCCCGCCACCCCCGGGTAGGCGCCGCAGGGCGGAACGCCGCGCGCGCAGCCGTCGACGGGAGCCGACAGGTCGGCCGGGCTCGCGGGCGAGGGCTGCAGCGCCGCCCAGTCGATCAGCAGCCTGAAGTAGCGCGGGTGCAGCGCCGTCAGCCAGCGGCGCGCCTGACCGAACGGAGCCGCCTGGGCCGGTGCGTCGAGCGCCCGGGGCCCAGAGCAGCTCGGCGTTGTCCTCGGTGATGCCGAAGGCGGGGCGCGCCGGGGGCGGCGCCGGGGGACGCGCCGTCGCTGTTGTGCGCTCGCGCCCGCCCCCGCAGCCCGCCGCGAGGAGCGACGCCGCGAGGAGCGCCAAGGCGATGAGCGCGCCCCGCCTCACGGGCCTGCGATGCCGGCTCGGCTCGGCCGCGCCCATCTGGGACGCACGCCGGCCGGAGCGCCTCAGACGGCGGAGACCTGCTCCTCCTCGGCGACGCGGAAGGAGGATCCGCAGCCGCACGCGGCGACCACGTTGGGGTTCTCCACCTTGAAGCCGGCGCCCTGGAGGCTCTCCTCGTAGTCGATCGTCGAGCCGCTGACGAACTGCAGGCTCTCGCGGTCCACCAGCAGCTTCAGGCCGTGGCTCTCGAAGACCATGTCGTTGTCGCGCTGCTCGTCGAACGCGAGCTGGTACTGGAAGCCGGAGCAGCCGCCGCCGCGAACGCCCACGCGCAGCCCTGCGAGGCTCACGTCGGCCTGCTGCGCGGCAAGAAACTCGTGCACCTTCTCGGCGCCCTTGTCGGTGATGTCGATCATCGGCTTCGCTCCTGTGGACGGCTCCAAGACTTTCCAAAGTATAGCGCCCGCCCCGCGGGCGGCTCCGGCCGCTCGGCCGCTGTCGCGCGATCTTCTAGGCTTGATATCGGTGCCCAGCCCGGCGGACATAAGACAGCGCATCGAGGCAGCGCTTCCAGGCGCGGCCGTCGAGGTCGAGGACACCACGGGGACCGGCGACCATTTCCGCGCGACCGTCACCTCCGATGCCTTCGCGGGCCTCAGCCGCATCCAGCAGCACAAGCTGGTCTACGGGGCGCTCGAATCCGACATCGGCGGAGCGATCCACGCGCTCGCGCTGAAGACCGCCGTCCCCTCCCCCATCGAGACCCCCTGACGCAGGAGCGATTCAGATGTCAAGCAACGAGTTCGACCCGATCCCGATGGCGCCCAGCGCTCCCGCCGCCGCGCCCGCCGCGGCCGACACGGCGCAGAGCAGCCCGATTCGCGATGCGATCCAGGAGGCGATCGCCGAGCACGACGTGATCCTGTTCATGAAGGGCACGCCCGAAGCGCCCGCTTGCGGGTTCTCCGCGCGGACCGTCGCGATCCTCCAGTCGCTCGAGGTCCCCTTCGCCGCGGTCGACATCCTGCCCGACCCCCGCATCCGCCAGGAGCTCTCGGCGATCTCGGAGTGGCCGACGATCCCGCAGCTCTTCAAGTCCGGCGAGCTGGTCGGCGGCTGCGACATCGTCACCGAGATGTACGAGTCGGGCGAGCTCGAGGAGGCGCTCTCCTAGGCGGGGCCGGGGTGTTGTAGCGTCTCGCGCCGCATGCCCGCCGTCGCCGTCGCCTCCGACAGCACCCACTACCTGCCGCGCGCGCTCGCCGACGAGCGCGGCGTGCACCAGGTGAGCCTCTACGTCGGCTGGGCCGGGAAGCCCGAGCGCGAGCTGGACATGGAGAGCTTCGCCCCCTTCTACGAGCGGCTCAGAACGGACCCGGAACTCCCGAGCACCTCCCAGCCGTCGATCGGCGACTTCCTGGCGGTCTGGGAGCCGCTGCTGGAGGAGGGCCGCGACGTCGTCTCGATCCACCTCGCGGGCGGCATCTCGGGCACCGCGGAGGCCGCCCGCCAGGCGCACGCGCTGCTGGCCGAGCGCGGGCTCGGCGACCGCGTCGAGGTGATCGACGGGGAAACCGGCTGCGGCGGGCTCGGCATGCTGATCCTCGCCGCGGTCGCCGCGGCCGCGGCCGGCGCGGACAAAGACGCCGTCGCCGCCCGGGTGCGCGAGGCACGCAAGTCGCTGCGGATCTGGTTCTGCCTCGACACGCTGGAGTACCTGCGCCGCGGCGGGCGGATCGGCAAGGCGCAGGCCTGGCTCGGCGGCACGCTGCGCATCAAGCCGATCCTCTCGCTCGAGTTCGAGATCACGCCCGTCGAGCGCGTCCGGACCGCAGGCCGCGCGTTCGAGCGCATGGTCCGCTACGCGGAGGAGCTGCGCGACGCCGGCTCGGACGGCTGGGTCGTCCAGCACATCCAGGCGCCCGAGCAGGCCGAGCGCCTGATCGCAGCGCTGCCGCGAGATCTTCGACTCCGAACCGCTCTTCTCCTCGGAGGTCGGGCCCGTGATCGGCACCTACACCGGGCCCGGGCTGATCGGGATCGGCGGGGTGCCGCGCTCGCTGCTGAGCTGAGCGGAGCTGCGAAGGAGCGGCCGGGGACGCATCGCAGCCGCCCCCGGCCGTGTTCACCTGCATGACGAAGTCCGTTGTCCGAACTGGATACACAGGGCCCGGAGCTCGCGCCGGTCCCGAATCCGCTGCTTGCGGGATCTTCCGCCGCTCCGCCGCGGACGGCCGCGACGCGCCGGCGAGGACGGGAGCCGGCCCGGCGCTCTAGCCGGCTTCTCCGGCGCCCGGTTCGGCCTTGCCGGAGCCGCTGCCGGCTTTGCCCGCGCCGCCGCCGGAGTTGCCTTTGCCCGGCGGTTCTTCGGTTTTGCCTTTCGCGACCGGTTCTTCGGATTTGCCTTTCGCGACCGGTTCTTCGGTCTTGCCTTTCGCGACCGGTTCTTTGCCTTTCGCGACCGGTTCTTTGCCTTTCGCGACTGGTTCTTCGGATTTGCCTTTCGCCGGGGCTTCTTCGCTCTTGCCTTTGACGGACGTTTCTTCGTGCGTCGGTTTTCGGCGGTTCGCTCGGAGACGGGCTGGCGCGTGCGTTCCACGGGCTTTGCTTCTTCGGAGCCGCCGCCGCTGCCGGACCCGCCTTCCTGGTGCGCCGCCTTCGAGTCGCCGCCGCTCGGCGCGGCGGCGGGAGTGCTGCCGGCCGCGACCGGCGACCTGTGCGGCGACGGGCGCTGCGGAGGTGACCGTCGAGCTCCCCGGCGCGTGCGCGGCCACGCGGCGCGCGTGACCGCCGCCCCTGGCGCGCCGAGCGCCCGGCGAGACGGCGGGCGCGGCGTGCGCGACAGCAGTCCGCCGCGCCGGAGACGTGCGCCGCCGCGGAGGCAGTCGCGGACGGGCGGCTCACGTGCAGGTGACTCGGCCGCGCGCCGGTCGCGATCCCGAGCGTCGCGCTGGTCGCCGCGGCGCCGCCGACGATCGCCGCGACGGCGACGACCTTGGCCGCCGTCGCGACGCGTGCCGGCGCTCGCCGAGAGCCAGTCGACAGCAGCCGCTCGGGGAGCGCAGCACACGAACGACCACAGGGCGACGGGGCCGCGCCCCGCGTAGTGGTTGCAGAAGGCGCGCACGACGTCCGGGTCGAGCTTGGTCCCGGCCTCGGCGCGCAGGATGTCGATCGCCTTGCGGTGCGGGCTCGCCGCGCGGTAGGGGCGCGCCGAGGTGATCGCGTCGAAGGTGTCGGCGACGGCGATGATGCGCGCGCCGAGCGGGATCTCATCGCCGCGCAGCCCGTCGGGGTAGCCGCTGCCGTCCAGGCGCTCGTGGTGGTGGCGGATCATCGCGGCGAGCTCGGGGTCGCCGAGGACCGCCGCCATCTCGGCGCCCTCGCCGGGGTGCAGCTTGATGATCCGGTACTCCTCGTCGGTGAGCGCGCCCGGCCTTGTGCAGGATCGTCTTCGGGCGTCTTGGTCTTGCCGACGTCGTGGAGCGCGGCGGCGGTGCGCACGCGCGCGACCTCCTCGGCGGGGAGCCTCATGTGGCGGGCGATCATCCACGAGTGCCGGGCGACGCGGCGCGAGTGGCCGTGCAGGTAGGGGTCGCGCGTCTCCATGCCCGGCCACGAGCCGCTCGAGCAGCCGTGTCTGCTCGCTCGATCGCCTGTGCGTTCCGCGCCGATGCCGGCGCCCGCCTGTCAGGGGCGCGGCGAGCTCGGCGGCGTTCGCCAGGCGCCGCTGGGCGCGCAGGCGGTGCAGGTAGCCCCAGACCATCAGCTCGCTGAACAGCAGGTCCTCCGAGCCCTGGTCGCTTCTCCCAGACCACGCGCCCGACCCAGGAGGTCAGCAGCGAGATCGCCACGCCGACGCACGAGCGTGATCGCGGCCGAGTCGAGCGTGCCCGAGACCGCGCAGCCACCAGACGGCCGCCACCGGCGTGCCCGGCGACGAGGAACGTCGCGAGGCGTGACCTGCGCGAGCTGCTTGGCGTGGGGGGATCGAGGTGGAGCTCTCATGGCGGCGCGGATCGTCCAGATCACGCTTCGGCGTCGTCACCCCGCGGCCGATGGAGCCGGCCGACGCGTCCGATACGACGAACGTCGGCCCGCCGTCACCCGTCTGAACCAGGCCGCGATCCGCCGCCCGGCGGGAGCGCGGCGCGCTCTAGTCGCGGCGCCGGCGGCGGCGCAGCATGCGCGCGCCGACGATCAGCCCGAGGACGGCCGCGCCGGCCATGATTTCGGGCCGGTGGCGCTCGACGTGAGCGCGCCAGTCGGTGATCCGGGTGACCTCGCCGCGCAGGCGGTCGACCGACACCGCGAGCTCCCGGCGGTTGGCCTCGATCGAGTCGCGGATCTCCGCCGGCGAGCGCTGCGCGGACATCAGCCCTCGTCCCCTCCGCTCGGCGGCGCCTCGGCGGGGCTCGCGCTCGGCGGGGCGGCGCGCTCGGCGGCACGGCGGGGCGGCGCGCTCGGCGGCACGGGCGGGGCCGCTGGCCGGCGGCGCCGGCGTCCGGCGGCGATCGGCGGCGGGCGCGCGGCGGCACCGGCGCGCTGGCGGCACCGGCGGCGGCGGGGTGTGCGGCGGCGCGACCGTGTCGCGGATCTTCTGCGCCTCTTCGATCGCCATCGTCGGCACCGGCGGCGCGCCGCGTTTGAGGGCGCGCGCCGCGATCAGCCCGGCAGCGACGCCCAGCGCGATCAGGATCAGCCCGACCGCGAAGAAGCCCCAGAAGTACGTGAACTGGTTGCCCGGCAGGTAGTAGTAGAGGAGCCATGCGAGGCCGATCAGCAGGAACAGCACGGCCCACACGAAGAAGATGCCGGCGATCGCGCCGACGGCGGCGCCCTTGGCGATCTTCGTCGCCTTCTCGGTCAGCTCGGCCTTGGCGAGCTCGATCTCCTCGCGCACGAGGACGCTCGCGCGCTCGCAGATGTCCGCGACGGCGGCGGCGATGTTCTGCGGCGGCTCGCCGCCGTTTCGCTGCGTGCTCACTCCGGCGGGTCCTCGTCGAAGATCCGCCGCCAGGTGAACGCGGCCGCGCGGGTCGGCGGCGATGCTCGCCAGCGCGCCGAAGCCGGCCAGCAGCCCCGACCAGATCAGCCTCTTGACGAGCTCGTTCTCCATGACCGCGCCAGTCTATTGCCCCGGGCCGTCGTGACTCAAAACCCCGCGCCCGCGGCCTCCGCGGACGCGCGCCGCCCGGCCGGCGCTCAGCGGACGCCCGCGCCCTCGCCGGCGGCCGTCTGCAGCCCGCCGCAGACCGTCTCGACGACCTCCCACTTCGCGCGCTCGAAGTCGTCGGGCCCCTGGGGCAGCAGCCCGAAGATCCAGCCGGTCAGCAGCTGCTCGATCGCGCCGTAGAAGGCCATCGCCGCGAAGCGCGAGTCGATCTCGGACTTGAACTGCGCCGCTCTCCTGAGCGGCGGCGATCATCCCGCCGATCAGCTCGTAGGCCTCGCCGATCGTCCCGATGTGGGTGTCGCCGAACGAGTTCGCCGCGCGCGTCACCTCGACGATGATCACCTTCATCAGGTCGGGGTCGTGCTGGTAGCTGTCGACGATGAACGAGGCGATCGCCGCGAGCTTCTCGCGCACCGGCATCTGCTCGCGCGTCGACCTGGCGGATCAGGTCGAGCATCACGTTCCAGCGCTCGAGGAACAGCGTGTCGAGCACCTCGTCCTTGGAGCCGAAGTAGTGGTAGACGAGCCCGTAGGCGACGCCCGCCTCGTCGGCGATGTCGGCCACGCGGCAGGCGTGGAAGCCCTGGCGCGCGAACACCCGCACGGCGGCGTCGAGGATCAGCCGGCGCTTCTCGGCCGCCGGCTTGGCGCGGGATCGCGTCCCCCGCCCGCGCCCTGCCCGGAGGAGCTCATCGCGCCCCCTCCGCGGCCGGCTCGGGCCAGCGATAGGCCAGCGGCTGCCTGTTGGCCAGCGAGGGCAGGCTGGCGCGGATCTCGCGCTGGCGCTCGAGGTCGAGCTCGGCGACGAGCGCGGCCTCGCCCTCCTCGCCGGCCTGCGCGAGCACCTCCCCCCACGGGTCGACGATCATCGAGCGCCCGCCCGAGTGCTGGCCGCCCGGGTGCTCGCCGTACTGGTTGGCCGCGATCACGAACGCCTGGTCCTCGATCGCGCGCGCCCGCACGAGCGTCTCCCAGTGGGCGCGCGTCGTCGCCAGCGTGAACGCGGCCGGGATCGCGATGATCCGCGCGCCGAGCACCGCGAGGATCCGGTACAGCTCGGGGAAGCGCAGGTCGTAACAGACCGACAGCCC
Source organism: uncultured Solirubrobacteraceae bacterium (assembly GCA_963779065.1). GTDB lineage: Bacteria > Actinomycetota > Thermoleophilia > Solirubrobacterales > Solirubrobacteraceae > Palsa-744. Next base: position 2,863,184 of record CAVZWQ010000003.1, on the reverse strand, counting down.
GAGCTCCACGCCGTCGGCGGTCTGCGAGAGCACGATCTCCTGCCCCGCCCGCTCCAGCTCGGACTCGCGGTAGACGCGCCCGCCGACCTCGACGTCGAACATGTGCACCTTGCGGTAGGTCGGCCCTGATCTCCCCGGCGGCGTCGACGTGGACGCTCGTGTTGGCGGGCTTCTCCTGCCCGGGCACGAGCTCGAGGATCGAGCCGGCGACGATCTCGACGCCCAGCTCGCGCGCGGTCTCGCGCGCCCAGCCGATCGCGGGCCCGTCCAGCGGCTGGGCCGCGGCGCGCTGATCCTGCGTCGGTCCCGAGCGCCGTCCACTTCTCGGGGAGTACGATCAGCCGAGCGCCGTCCGCAGCCGCTGCGCGGGTCAGCCTGTCGGCCGTGGCGAGGTTGGCCTGTTGATCGGCGCTGGAGTTGAGCTGAACGGCTGCGACCTTCACGGAACCTCTCCCCCCGGCCAGGCCCAGAAATAGATTGACTGGTCAGTCAATGACAGAGAGCATAATGCCCGCGGCGCGCTGCGGGTCCGCCGAGGCGTTCATCGCCGGGCGCGGCATGTTCGCCCGCGGACGCCCGCTCAAGCGGTGGCGCTGGGTGGGTGTTTTTTCTGAGGATCTGATGATCTGCGCAGCGCAGGTCCGGATCGGTCCCGCTCGCCAGAGCTTCTGGGCCCTGCACGCGCCCGGCGACGGGCGCCATGCGCGAGCGCACGCGGCTGGTGCCGCGCCGCGGAGAGGTCGAGCTCGCCCCCGGCTGCGCTGCGGATCGCCGACCGCGGCGTCCGGCTCGAGCTGGAGCTGCAGGAAGAAGAGGGCATCGAGGCGCGCTGCCCGAACGGGCGCTCGGAGTCGTGGACCCGCAAGCAGGCCGGCATCCGCGGCGCGCGGCACGCTCGCGCTCGACGGCGGCGCCGCGCGCCCGATCGAGGCGCGCGCCGTGATCGACGACTCGGCCGGCTGGCACGAGCGCGTGACGGAGTGGCGCTGGAGCGCGGGCGTGGGCGAGGCTCCCGACGGGACACCGCTGGCCTGGAACCTCGTCACGCGGCATCAACGACCCGGAGCGCGGAAGCGAGCGCGCCGTGTGGGTCGACGGGGTGCCGCACGAGGTCGGGCCCGTCGAGTTCGCGGCGGACCTGGGTGCGATCCGCGCCGGCGACGGCTCGGAGCTGCGCTTCACGGCCGAGGCCGAGCGCGCGCGGCGCGAGAACCTGCTGCTCGTCAGCTCCGACTACCGCGCGCCGTTCGGGAGCTTCTCGGGCACGCTCCCCGGGGCGCCGAGCTGGCGGCCGGCCGCGGGGTGATGGAGCACCACCGCGCGCGGTGGTAGGCGTCAACCACCGAGAGCGACGACCTCGGTCTCGATCCCGTCGAGAGACGCACAGGCTCGCGCAAGTGCCCGGTCTGTCGTTGCGAGCGGCTCCCGCAGCTGCTCGGCAAGGGCCACGAACAGGCCATCTGCGGCGGCGAGGTTCTCGCGCAGCTCCCACGCCCTGAAGCGGAGCGCCAAGCTCGGGTACAGACGCATCTGGAGGTCTTCGAGGTCGGCCAGGGCGCTCTCCGCGCGCTCACGGTCAAGCAGCGAACGCTGCACCTGACGACGCAGGGCAGCGAGCAGCTCGAAGACGATGACGTCAGGGGCATGAAGCTCGCCCTCGCGGGTGAGGACACGCTCTACATCGCCGGCGGACCCCCAGCCCAAGAGGAACTCGAGCACGCCGCCGGTGTCGATGACCGTCACTCCCCGTGGTCCCTGATCCACCGCACCGTCTCCGCTGCGGACTCGAGCTCCGGGGGAGCCCCGCGCGCCCTGATGCGCGCCGCCAGCTCAGCCGGCGTGGGCCGCGACGCATGCCGTTCGAGCACCGCTCTCAGGTAGACGGACAGCGGGACACCCTCTAGCGCGGCCCGCGACTTCAGCACGGCGTGGACGTCCTCTGGGACGTCTTTGATCTGGATCAGGACTCCCATACTCTTCGTATGATGCCATACGTGAGTAATGGGATCGGTGGTCATCCCCTCCGACTACGACGAGCGCCCGGAACGCTGCCGCCCCAGCTCTGCCAGCAGCAGCTTCGAGTGCATCGCGCCGATCAGCTCGCGCAGCGGCTCGGTCCCGGCGGCGACGATCTCCATCGCGCGCTCGACGTCGACCTCGCCGGCGAGGCGCTCGAGCAGCGCCCGCACCTCCTCCTGCACCAGCGGCTCCAGCGCGTCGCGGTAGCGCAGCGTGTCGTAGACGGTGAAGCCGAGCGCCTCCTCGTAGCCGCCGGCGCGGAAGCTCGCGATCGCCTCGATGATCTCGACGTCGTCGCGGTCGTAGCCGCGCTGCGTTCGGCGTCAGCACGCCGATGTCGGCGAGCCGGTCGAGCACCTCCGCGCGGCACGCCGTAGCGCTCGGCGGCGGCCCTGCGCGAGACGCGGCCGCGCCCCTCGGCGCTCGCGAGCGCGCGCTCGATGATGCGGTCCTCGAGCTCGATCAGCGCGCGCACGCGGTCGGGGTCCTCGCGCAGCGCGCCGCGGATCACGCGCAGCGGCATGAAGCGCTCCTCCTGCAGCCGCTTGATCAGCGCGATCCGCTCGACGTAGTCGGGCGGGTAGTAGGCCATGTTGCGGCTCGTGCGCACGATGTCGGCGCCGTCGCCGAGCAGCCCCTCGCGCAGGTAGTAGCGGATCGTGCCGGGGCTGACGCCCGAGCGCTCGGCGAGCTCGCTCATCTTCAGCAGCGCCGTCGCGGTCGCCGCGGGCGCGGGCGACGGCGGCGTTGGCGCTCGCCGCCACCGCGCTCACGCCCTCAGCGTCGTGCCGTGCTGGGTCTCGGCGGGACCGGCCGCGGCGCCGCCGGCCAGGAGCTCTGCGATCTCCTCGTCGGAGTAGCCGGCTTCGGCAAGCACCTCGTCGGTGTGCTCGCCGAGCGCCGGGCCGGGCAGCCGGTCGTGCTCGCCGGGGGTGCGGTCGAGCTTGACCGGCATGCCGAGCTGGCGCACCGGCGCCTCGGCGCCGGGCTGGTCGAGCTCCACGACCATCCGCCGCGCGCGCACGAGCTCGGAGTCGAGCGCCTCGTCGAGCTCGAGCACCGGCTCCAGGCAGCAGTCGTGCTCGCGTGCGAACGCCTCCCACTGCTCGCGCGTGCGCGCCGTGAAGATCTCGGCCACCTGCCCGTGGGCCTCGGAGCCGGGGCGCTCGAACTGCTTCTCGATCAGATCCTCGCGTCCGACGCCGCGGCACCACGCCTGCCAGAACTTCGGCTCGAGCGCGCCGAGCGAGACCCAGCCGTCGGCGCACTCGTAGGGGCGGTAGCAGACCAGCGCGCCGGCGAGCGGGAGCTCGCCGCGGCGCGGCACGCTGCCGTCCGCGAAGTAGGTGGCCGCGACCATCGCCAGCCACGACAGGGCGCCGTCGGCCATCGAGACGTCCACCATCTGCCCTTCGCCCGAGCCGTGCTGCCCGCGCAGGCGGCCGCCCGGCGACGGCGGCTCGGCGAGGCGCCGTCGCGCTCGCGCAGCGCCGCCAGGATCCCGAACGCCGCCATCAGCGCGCCGCCGCCGATGTCGGCGATCTGGCCCGCCGCCTGCACCGGCGCGCCGCCGCGCTCGCCGGTCAGCCCGAGCAGCCCGATCAGCCCGAGGTAGTTCATGTCGTGCCCGGAGGCGTCGCGTTTCGGCCCGTCCTGCCCGTAGCCGCGTGATCGCGCAGTAGACGATCCCGGGGTTCGTCCTCCTTCATCCGCTCGTAGCCCACGCCGAGGCGGTCGAGCACGCCGGGGCGGAACGACTCCAGCACGACGTCGTATTCGCGCCACGAGCCGCAGCAGCGCCTCGCGGCCGCGCTCGTTCTTCAGGTCGAGGCGGATCGAGCGCTTGTTGCGGTTCAGCGCGAGGAACAGCGCCGACTTCGCGCTGTCGTGCGCGCCCTCGTAGTAGGGCGGCGACCAGCGGATGTAGTCGCCCATGCCCGTGTCCTCGACCTTCAGCACCTCGGCGCCGAAGTCGGCCAGCAGCAGCGAGCAGAAGCCGCCCGGCAGCAGGCGCGAGAGGTCGAGGACCCTGATGCCCTCCAGCGGCAGCGCTCATGCGGGGCTCCCGACCGCCGGCTTGGCGGGCACGTTCAGCATCGCGCGCGCCTCGGCGACGCGTCGCCGGGCGGCGGCCGATCTCTTCGGTCATCTGCCGCGCCTTCGCGATCAGCTCGCCGTTGGAGCTCGCCATCGTGCCGTCGGGCAGGTAGAGGTTGTCCTCGAGGCCGACGCGGATCGAGCCGCCGAGCGTCAGCGCGGCGGCGACGAGCATCCACTGCTCGCGCGAGATGCCGATCACGCCCCAGTGCGAGCCCGCGGGGATGTTGTCGACCATCGCCGCGAGGTTGCGCGCCGTCGGCGGGATGCCGCCGACGACGCCCATCACGCAGTCCACGTGCAGCGGCGTGTGCAGCACGCCCATGTCGATCAGCGGCGCGAGCGAGCCGACGTGGCCGATGTCGAAGCACTCGTGCTCGGGTTTGATGCCGAGCTCGTTCATCGCCTCGAGCAGCTCGATGATCTCGGTGAACGGGTTGGCGAAGACCATGTCGAACACGAACGCTTTGCGCGACTTCGAGTACTTGGCGTAGTTCATCGAGCCCATGTTCAGCGCCGCGACCTCCGGGCGGCACGCCCGCAGGTACTCGATGCGCTTCGCGACCGGGACCCCGATCGTGCCCGTCGAGTAGTTGATGATCGCGGCGTCGCCGACCTCGGCGCGGATCGCGTCGGTGATCGCGGCGAAGTCCTCCACCTCGTAGGAGGGGGTGCCGTCCGGTTTGCGGGCGTGGATGTGGATGTGCACGCCGCCCTCGTCGACGATCCGCCGCGCCTCCGCGGCGTACTCCTCCGGCGTGTAGGGGATCGCGGGGCACTGCTCGCGGTTGGCGATCGCGCCCGAGATCGAGCAGGTGATGACTACGGGATCGTCAAGGCTCATACCGGCACCACTCCCTGCCGCTTCCACGGCCGCTCGATTTTCTTGTTCTCCGCCATCTCGAGCGCGCGGCAGATCGTCGCGCGCGTCTCCCGCGGGTCGATCACGTCGTCGATCATGTCGTTGCCGGCGGCGATGTAGACGTCGATGATCTTCTGGTAGGCCGCGATCAGCTCGGCCTTCTTGGCCGCCGGATCGTCGGCTTCCTCGACCTGTTTGCGCATCACGATCTCGACCGCGCCCTCGGCGCCCATCACCGAGATCTCCGCGCTCGGCCACGCGACGATCAGGTCGGGCTCGTACGCGCGCCCGTTCATCACGTAGTAGCCCGCGCCGTAGGCCTTGCGCGTGATCACGGTGATCTTCGGGACCGTCGCGTTGGCGACCGCGTAGAGCATCTTCGCGCCGTGGCGGATGATGCCCTCGGCCTCGACCTTGCTGCCGACCATGAACCCGGGCACGTCCATCAGGAAGACGAGCGGGATCGAGAACGCGTTGCAGAGGTTGACGAACCTCGCGGCCTTGTCCGCCGAATCGTTGTCGAGGATCCCGCCGAGCTGCTTGGGCTGGTTGGCGACGATCCCCGCCGGGCGCCCGCCGAAGCGCGCGAAGCAGGTGATGATCGTCTTCGCCCATTGCCCCTTCATGTCGAACCAGTCGCCGTCGTCGACGACGCGGCGGATCACCTCGTACATGTCATAGGGCTTGCGGTTCGATTCGGGCAGCACGTCGAGCAGCTCCTCGTCGCCGCGCTCGATCGGGTCGGACGACCGCCCGCACCGGCACGGGCGCCTCGCAGTTCTGCGGCATGAACGAGAGGTATTCCCTGATGCGCTGGATGCACTCCTCGTCGTCTGCGACCTCCATGTCGCCGACGCCCGACTTGCGGCAGTGCACGCGCGAGCCGCCGAGCTCCTCCTGGGTGACGTCCTCGCCGACGGCGGCGCGCACGAGGTGCGGGCCGGCGAGCGCCATCGAGCCACGGCCCTTGACCATCGGCACGAAGTCGGCGAGCCCGGGGATGTAGGCGGTCCCCGCGGCGCAGGGTCCCATGAGGGCTGCGACCTGCGGGATCACCCCGCTCATCACGACCTCCTCGCGGAACAGGAAGCCCGAGCCCGCGAACAGCGAGCCGACCGCCTCCTGGATGCGGGCGCCGGCCGAGTCGAGCAGCCAGACGAACGGGATCCGCTTGGTCAGCGCGAGCTCGCGCAGGCGCGTGACCTTCAGCTCGCCGGTCATCCCCATCGAGCCGGCCATCACGGTGAAGTCGTAGGCGCAGACCGCGACGAGGCGCCCGTCGACCTTGCCGTAGCCGGTGATCACGCCGTCTGCGGGCGCCTCGACCCCGTCCATCGCGCGCTGGGAGGAGTGCGGCCGGCCGTGGATGCCGAGCTCGACGAACGTGCCCTCGTCGATCAGCAGCGCGAGGCGCTCGCGAGCGGTCAGCTTCTCCTTCTCGTGCTGGCGGGCGATCTTCTCCTCGCCGCCGCCGAGCCTGATCTGCTCGCGGCGCGCGTGGAGATCCTCGACGAGGGGGCGCAGCAGCGAGGTCTCCTCCGCGGCCGTGTCAGCCATTCACTGTCCTTTCCAGGTCGGCTCGCGCTTCTCGAAGAACGCGGTGACGCCCTCGACGATGTCCTCGGTCGACTGCGCCAGCGTGAGCTGCGCGCGCAGGTAGTCGAGCGCGTCGTCGAGCGGCATGTCCAGCTGCCGGCGCATCGCTTCCTTGCCGAGGCGCATGATCACCGGCGACTTGCCGGCCAGCTTGCCGGCCCAGTCATCGACGGTCGGCTGCAGCTCCTCGTCCGGCACGACGCGGTTGACGATCCCCGCTTCGAGCGCCTGCTGGGCGCTCCAGCGCTCGCCGAGCAGCAGCAGCTCGTTGGCCTTCTTGCGCGGCACGTTGCGGTAGATCAGCGCCATGATCATGAAGGGGAAGGCGCCGATGTTGATCTCGGGGGTGCCGAAGCTCGCGGTCTCCCCCGCGACGATCAGGTCGCACGCGAGCGCGATCCCGAGCGCCCCCGCGAGCACGTGCCCGCGCGCCGCGCAGATCGTCGGCTTGCCGAGCTCGCCGATCAGCTTGAAGAGGCCGACGAAGCGCTCGCCGGCGAAGTGCTTGTGCACCAGCGCCATCTCGGCCGCGAAGCCGCTGAGGTTGGCGCCCGAGGAGAAGGTGCGCTCGTGCGAGGAGGCGAGCACCACGCAGCGCGCGCCGTCTTCCTCGCGGGCGCGCGTGAAGCTCTCGATCAGCCCCTCCAGCAGCTCGGCCGAGAGCGCGTTTCGCGTCTCCGGGTCGTTGAGGGTGATGGTCGCGACGCCGCGTTCGTCCAGCGCGTAGAGGACCTTCTCGGTGGGCACCGGCGCATCCTAGCCCGAAACGGCGGGCCGTTGTTAGTGAGCAGTCCTACTACGTACTTTTGGAGTTGCCCGAGGAGGGTTCCAGCGGGCCACCTTCGGGGGGCCCGCGCAGCACCCCGCGCAGGCACTTCGCCGGGTTGTGGCTGTGGCTGCAGCGGCGCAGGCGGGCCCCGAGGCGCGCCGCGCGGCGGCGTTCGATGCGGGTCAGCGCAGCTTCGGTTATGACCCTCTTCGCGGGCGGCGCCTGGACGTTGACGGGCACGCCCGTCGCGAGCGTGTCGACGCGGAAGCTGACGGTCGTCTGCTTGGACTCCACGGTCACGCGCGTGCGCACCGGCAGGCCGTTGGGCGCGATGAAGACTTCGAGCTCGAACTTGGTGATCGCAGGTTCGGAGCCGCCCCTGCCGGGGGTGCCGACGGCTTCGCCGAGGCCTTCGAGGGGGTTGGCGCCGCCGCCCAGCGGGCTCTTGCCCCGCGATCTCAGCTTCGCGAGCAGTTGCGCGGGATCCAGTTCGGCGTCGAACTCGATCACGCGCTGGTCGTCGACGGTGACGGGACCGGACTCGGAGATCGACAGCGCGCCGTTGAGCTCTTCGATCAGGCCGCTGAACGTGCCCTGGGGTCCCGGTGCGGTGCCCGCGAGCGGGCCGCCCTGGCCGAGCGGTGCCGCTTCACCGCCCTTCGAAGGATGGCTGACCCACGGCCGGTGGCCGTCGAAGCCTGCGACCGACGAGCGGTATTCGTAGGTCTTGCCGCCGACGACGCGGAGCCGCGACTGCGGCAGGCCGCCGAGGCCGCATGGTCGCTTCGAGCTCCTGGGGCGAGGTGCTCGCGACGCCCTCGCCGCCGACGATGATGTCGAGCGGGCTGCCGCCGCCTTTGCCGATCAGCGCGCCGAGCGAGGGGATTTCGACGTCCTCCTGGACGTCGAAGCGCATGGTCGCGACTTTCAGCGCGGCCGTCTGCTGCTCGAGCGCCACGAGGTCTGCCGGCGGCGTCGCGGCACGAGCGGGCGCCACCAGCGCGAGCACGACCAGGCCCGGCAGGATCGACGTGGTCCTCTTGTTCACGGCAGCTCTCCCCCGGTTCACGCGACGGCGCCGCAGGCGCGCGCGACTTGGACGTGCGCCGAGCCTACAGGTGCCGTCCAACAGACGGAACGCCGCAGCAGAAGCCTCGCCGCCCGAAGTAGCGAGTTCTACTGTTTACTTTTCACGGACGCTGCGTTAGCGTCCCGCGCGCCGGCGCTCCGCCGCGCCGTCCGCAGAAGCCGACCAAGGAGACACCGCCCCATGGCCACCGCCGAGTCCGTCCTGAAGCCCGACTTCAAGACGCAGCGCAAGCACTTCATCTTCACCGACGAGCACGAACAGCTCCGCGAGTCGATCCGCAACTTCGCGATCAAAGAGCTCGCCCCCCACGCCGAGGAATGGGAGGAGACGACCTTCCCCGACTCGGTCTTCCCGCGCTTCGGCGAGCTCGGCTTCCTGGGTCTCGACAAGCCCGAGCAGTACGGCGGGCAGGGCGGCGACTACTACACGAGCCTCGTGCTCGCCGAGGAGATCGGCAACGCCAACTCCGGGCGGCCTCGCGATGGGGATCGCGGTGCACACCGACATGGCGATGCCGCCGATCCTCGCGTTCGGCACCGAGGAGCAGAAGCAGGAGTGGGTCGTGCCGGCGATCAAGGGCGAGAAGATCCTCTGCCTGGGCATCACCGAGCCCGACGCGGGCTCCGACGTCTCGGGCATCAAGACGCGCGCCGTCAAAGACGGCGAGGACTACGTCATCAACGGCTCGAAGACCTACATCACCAACGGCCACCGCGCCGACGTGATCGTGCTGGTGACGAAGACCGACCCGGACGCGGGCTACGACGGCTTCACGCTGTTCCTCGTGCCGATGGACAGCCCGGGCGTGATCCGCGAGAAGAAGCTCGAGAAGCTCGGCATGCACGCCTCCGACACGGCGCTGCTCGCCTTCCAGGACGTGCGCGTGCCCTCATCGGCGGTGCTCGGCCAGGTCGGCAAGGGCTTCTACCACATCATGTGGGAGCTCCAGGGCGAGCGCCTGATCGGCGCCGCGGGCTGCGTCGCAGGCGCCCAGAAATGCTTCGAACGGACGCTTCAGTACGCCAACGAGCGCAAAGCGTTCGGGCGCTCGATCGGCCACTTCCAGGTGATCCGCCACAAGTTCGCCGAGATGGCCACGAAGATCGAGTCGGCGCGGCAGATGGTCTACGTGACGGCCTGGCGCTTCAACAACGGCGAGTACCCCGTGCGCGAGATCTCGATGGCCAAGCTCCACGCCTCGCGCATCGCCTGCGAAGTCGCCGACGAGTGCATCCAGATCCACGGCGGCGCGGGCTACATGCGCGAGTACGGCGTCGAGCGCGTGTGGCGCGACATGCGCCTGAACCGCATCGGCGCGGGCACCGACGAGATCATGCTCGACGTGATCGGCCGCAGCTACGGGCTGTGAGGCCGGAGGCCGGAGGATGGCAAGGAGCGCCGTCCGAGGCTCCCATCACCGAGCGCCGGCCGACTCTCCCATCCCGGAGCGCCGGCGGTGCTCCAACCCGGTTCTCAGTCCCGGCGGGCGAGCACCTCGACCGTCGGGGCGAGGCGCCGGCGCAGTCGCGCGTTCAGCACGCCCGCCACGAGCGAGGGCGCGACCGTGCGCGGCAGCGACGGCACGGCGAGGCGGTGGCGGGCGTAGGCGGCCTGCAGCTCCGCCTCTCGCTCCGGCGTGGCCTGCGGGTGGCGGCGCATGATGTCGGAGATCTCGGCGCCCGCGGCCTCGCGCTCGCGCTCGCAGAGCGGGCGTGTGCGCGGGCTCCAGCCGGCGTGTGAGCTCGGCGGTGCCGGCGCGCGTGCCCACCAGGACGAGGGTGCGCCAGAGGGCGAGACGGCTGCCCGTCCGCCGGTCGACCGTCGCCGTGCCGAGCAGCCGCTGCCCGGGCGAGCGCAGCTGCTCGCGCAGCAGCTCGGCCGGAAGGCCCATGAGGCGGGCGCCGGCGCTCTTCTCGCGGAGCAGCCCGCGCGAGCGGGCGAGCCAGACGAGGCCGCCGAACACCGCCATGTCGATCAGGTTCGCCCCGGCCCGGCGCCAGCCTGGCGCCTTCGCGAAATCGCTGTTGTCCATCGCAATCATCTTCCCCCATTGAGGGGGTCGCACATGTGCGACCCCCGGGTCGGGTGCATGCACCCGACCCCCGACCGGCGCATGCGCCGGTCGGCACAGCAATAGGAGATCTCTCGAGATGAGCACCCCCGACCCGCCCTTCGCCCCCGAGCACGAAGAGCTGCGCGAATCCGTGCGCGGCTTCATCGACCGCGAGCTCGCCCCCCACGCCCAGCAATGGGAGGACGAGCGCTGGTTCCCCAACGACGTCTTTCCGAAGATGGCCAAGCAGGGCCTGCTCGGGCTCAAGTACGAGGAGGAGTACGGCGGGCAGGGCGGCGACTATCTGCACGAGGCGGTGCTCTGCGAGGAGATGGCGCGCACCGGCTCCGGCGGCACCTCGGCCGGCATCGGCGCGCACATCAACATCGCCACGCCGCCGATCTGGAAGTTCGGCACCGACGAGCAGAAGCAGCGCTACCTGGTCCCCTCGATCGCCGGTGAGCTGATCGGCGCGCTCGGGATCACCGAGCCCGGCGCGGGCTCCGACGTCGCCGGGCTCTCCACGCGCGCCGAGCGCGTCGACGGCGGCTTCCTCGTCAACGGCGAGAAGACCTACATCACCAACGGCGTGCGCGCCGACTTCATCGTCACCGCCGTCAAGACCACGCCCGAGGGCGGCCACGGCGGGATCTCGTTCCTGATCGTCGACCGCGGCGAGGGCGTCACCTCCGCGAAGCTCGACAAGCTCGGCTGGCACGCCTCCGACACCGCCACGATCGCCTACGAGGACGTGTTCGTCCCCGAGCAGAACCTGCTCGGCGAGCTGCACGGCGGCTTCAAGCTGATCATGGCCAACTTCCAGTGGGAGCGGCTGGCGATGGCGCTGGGCGCGGTCGGCGCGATGCGCCTGGCCTGGGAGCGCACGGCCGAGTTCGCGCGCGAGCGCAGCACCTTCGGGCGCCCCCTCTCCGGCCACCAGGCGATCCGCCACAAGCTCGCGGACATGGCGACCTCCGTGCATGTCTGCCGCTGCGTGACCTACGACGCGCTGCGCCGCTTCGTCGCCGGCGAGGACCCGCTCAAGGAGGTCACGATGGCCAAGCTCGCCACCCAGCGCGCGGCCTTCGATCTGATGGACGACTGCCTGCAGATCCACGGCGGCGCCGGCTACATGCGCGAGTACTGGGTCGAGCGCGCGGCGCGCGACGCGCGCCTCGGCCCGATCGGCGGCGGCAGCGACGAGATCATGCGCGAGATCCTGGGGCGGGTTCTGGGGCTGTAGCGGCGGGCGAGGTGGGCAGCCTCGTGCAAGGCTGTCCAAAGTTCGCCAATCCGCTCATGCGGGGAGCGCACCCGGCCGATAGGCCCGCATGGCCCGTTCTCGTCTGGCGGCGGCCGTCGCGTCGCTGTGCGTTCTCGCAGGCGCCGGCTCCGCTCTCGGCGCCCACTCGGCCTCCTTCGGCGGCTGCAAATCCGCGAGCACGTCGAGCTACGGCGGCTCCAACTGCCACGGCGGCAAGTACCACAGCGGCCCCGGCATGACGACGCACGTGCTCTTCTACACGGCCCGCCACGGCCACTGCCGGGACGCCTCGCTCGCACCGAGCTCGCACGACCTCGCGCGGGTCCGTGCCGCCACGCTGTGCCTGATCAACCGCGAACGCGCCCGCCACGGAGAGCGCGCGCTGCACTGGAACGTGCACCTGCTCGCCGCCGCGCAGGCGCACACCGAGAGCATGGCCTTCGGCGACTACTTCCAGCACGTCGGCCCACACGGGGTCACGCCGCTGATGCGGATGCACCGCACCGGCTACATCTCGAACTACAAAGAGGGCTACCAGGTCGCCGAGAACATCGCCTGGGGCAGCCTCTGGCTCGGCACGCCGAAGGCGATCGTCTCGACCTGGATGCACTCCCCCGGCCACCGGGCGAACATCCTCGACCCGCACTTCCGCGACACCGGCATCGGCATCTCGCCGCACACCAGCGGCGCTCGCGCACGGGCAGCGCGGCGGCATCTACACGCAGGACTTCGGCGTCGGACTTCGGCGTCATCGTGAGCTGAGCGCCATCGTAATACCACCACGATGGTATCTTGATGGCATGCGCGTCACGATCGACAAAGCAGGACGTATCGTCGTACCGAAGGCGATGCGCGATGAGCTGGGATTGACACCGGAGGAGCCACTCGAGATCGAGCTGGTCGACGACCACATCGAGATCTCCAATCAGGCCGGTTCGGCGAAGCTCGTCGAAGGCGCCTACGGCCCGGTGATCGCAGCTACCGGGCGCACGATCACGAGCGCGGAGATCCGCCGGATCCTCGAAGCGACGCGCGAGCGCCGTTGACGCGGGCGCCCGACAGCAGCGTCTGCATACCCGCGCTGCTCGCCGATCACGAGGACCACGCGGCCGCCCAGGAGGCGCTCGCCCGGGCGGACCTCACCATCGCCCACGCTGCCATCGAGACCTACAGCGTCCTGACCAGGTTGCCCCCGCCGCTCCGGCTGAGCGGCGCCGATGCTGCCGCCCTGATCGGCAAGCGCCTCCCAGCGGAATGGGTCGGCCTCGACGCAGCAACACAGGCAGGCGCACTGCAGCAGTTGGCGGCAGCGAGGGTCGCCGGAGGAGCCGCCTACGACGGTCTGATCGCGCTCACCGCTGTTCACCACGGCGCCGAGCTGCTGACGCTCGACGGGCGCGCGTCGGGGACTTATCGGCGCCTCGGCGTCAGGTTCTCCGTGCTGGCAGGCTGAGCCCACCGGCGATCGGCCGGGGAGCCCGGGCCGGCGGCGTGGCGGCAGCGCTCGGATAACCTCCGCGCACTCAAACCTTGGACAAGGAGAAGCAAGAGCTATGGGAGTACTCGACGGCAAGTCCGCCATCGTCACGGGCTCGGCGCGCGGCATCGGCCGCGCCACCGCGGAGCTGCTGGTCGCCGAGGGCGCGCAGGTCCTGATCAACGACCTCGACGGGGACGTGGCCCAGCAGGCCTCCTCCGAGATCGACGGCGAGACGGCCGTCTACGCGGGCGACCTCACGAAGACGGGCGCCGCGGACGAGCTCGTCAAGACCGCGATCGACTCGTTCGGCAAGATCGACATCATCGTCAACAACGCCGGCTACACGATCGACGAGCCGGTCCACAAGATGAGCGACGAGCACTTCCAGGCGATGCTCGACATCCACACGATCGTCCCGTTCCGCGTGATCCGGGCCGCCGCCCCTCATCTGCGCGAGCCCGCCAAGAAGGAGCGCGAAGAAGGCAAGGAGGTGTTCCGCAAGATCGTGAACGTGTCCTCGACCTCGGGCACCTTCGGCAACGCCGGGCAGGCCAACTACTCCTCCGGCAAGGCCGGCGTCGTCGGCCTCACGAAAACCGTGGCCAAGGAGTGGGGCCAGTTCAAAGTCAACGTCAACGCCGTCGCGTTCGGCTTCATCGACACCCGCCTCACACAGGCCAAGGTCGACGAGAACGCGATGGAGATCGGCGGCGAGAAGGTGCAGCTCGGGATCCCCGAGCAGATGCGCCAGATGGCCGCGATGCTGATCCCGCTCGGCCGTCCGGCCTCGCCCGAAGAGGCCGCTGGCGGCATCTTCTTCCTGTGCTCGCCGTGGTCGAACTACGTGCACGGGCAGACGCTGCACGTGACCGGCGGGCTGTTCGGGGGGATGACGGGCTGACGCGCGTGCGCTCCGGCTCGCGCCCGCACCGGGCCGAGCCGGAGCTCGGCTTCTGAACGCGCGCCGCGCCGGCCCTCAGGCGGTGGCGGCCGGCGCCGGGCCGCGCAGGTCCAGCAGGCACCCCGAGTAGTACGCGCCGGCCGGCGAGGCCAGATAGGCCACGAGCACCGCGATCTCCCCGGGGCCGGTCGCGTCGCCCGGCGCGATCGTCACCGCGCGGGTCGCGAATCGGGCCCACTCGATCGAGAGCGTGCGCGCGAGGTTCTCCAGGCCGGCGGCCGCGGCGTCGGCGTGCTCGCCGGCGCCCGGCGGCGGCGCGATCAGCACCGCGAGGCCACCGCCCCGCTCCACCATCCCGGCGGCCGCCACCGCGCGCGTGAGATCCCAGCAGCCCTGCATCCCGGCGAGCAGCGCCTCCCCGGGATCAGCGGCCGCGAACAGGCCCGCTCCGTCCACCACCAGGAGGTCGGCGCCACCCGCGCGCGCGAGCGCGTCCTCGACCGCGCGGCCGAGGTCCTCGTCGTCCGCGGCGTTCGTGCTCGGCGCGAGCTCGCAGCGCGCGACGGTCGCCCCGAGCGCCGCGCAGCGCTCCGCGACCGCGCGCGGCCGTCGGGCTCGCGTCGCGATCGGCGGCCGTCGCCACCACGGCGCGAACGCCGTCGAGAAGACCTACGCGCAGCAGCCCCCCGCCGTCCGGCGGATCCGTCTCGCCAGATCTGGCTTGCGCCGTCACTCCGTCCCGAACGGGTCGGGCCCGGGCGCCGCCGCGGCCTCGGGCGCCGGGATCGCCGGCTCGATCTCGCGGCGCAGGCGGAGCAGTTCGAAGTAGAGGACCGACGAGCCGAGCGCCGGCAGCGGCGCGGTGAGGACGCCGACGACGACAGCGACGACGATCCCGACGCCGGTGCCGGCCGAGCTCGCCGCGGCCTCGAGCGCCACGGAGACGATCAGGACGACGAAGTAGAGGATCACGATGACCCCGAAGACCTGCCAGCCGTTGCCGCGTACGAGCTCCCTGCTGCGACCCAGGGCACCGAACCCGGGCGGCTTCTCGATCACCACGACAGGGACCGCGACGGCCCAGATCGTGAGCAGGATGAGTCCGGGGACGACGACGAGGAACAGGCCGAAGGCGACGAGGATCGCCACCACGACGGCGATCAGGATTATCTGCCCGAGCACCGGCCCCACCGCCTGCAGCAGCCGGCGGGGGGTCGCGTCGCGACGGCCGTCCTGCACATCGGCGACGAGCTCGACCACCATCCCCGTAAAGATCGCGATCGCCACGAGCCCGATGAACTCGCCGATCAGGGTGAGACCCGGGCCGGACCGCACGAGGACCGCCGAGACGATCCCCGTGAACACGAACACGACCGCCGCCGCGGGCATCAGCACCGGTGCCTGGTCGACGTAGATCGACCAGACCCGCCTGACGACAGCCCCGACTTCGAGCTTGCCTGCGTTCATGCCACCGCGGCGCCCTCGGGCGCGCGGCGGCGGGCCCGGCGCTGCTCGCGAAGGCGGCGCATGATGCCGCGCCGGCCGTACTCGTCGAGCCCTCCGTACAGGCGGCGGATCTCCGTGAGGACCTGATCGGCGACCGCCTGCTGCTGCTCGCGCGTGGAGTTCTCGATCGCCTCCCAGCGCATCGGCTCCCCGTACTGGATCGTCACCTTCGGGAACTGCAGCCGCTTCCAGTTGCGCACCTTCGAGGAGCCGTGGATCGCGATCGGTACCACCGGCGCGCCGGTCTCGAGCGCCAGGCGGCCGATGCCCGGCTTCGCCTTCTCGGAGAGTTTGCCGGTGCGCGAGCGCCCGCCCTCGCAGTACATCGTGATCGCACCGCCGCGGGCGAGGATCGCCTGCGCGGTTATGAAGACCTCCCCGTCGCGGGCGCCGCGGCGCACCGGGAACACGCCGCCGGGGGAGTAGATCCACTCCATCGGCGGCTTGAACAGCTGCGACTTCGCCATGAAGCGCACCTTGCGCCGGATGTAGCACCCCATCAGGAAGTGGTCCATGAACGAGAAGTGGTTGGGGGCGAGGATCACCGCGCCTTTGCCGGGCACGTTCTCGACCGCGATCGCCCGCGCGCGCAGGAAGGTGTAGGCGTACAGGGAGGTGATCACCCGCACGATCTCGTAGACGAAGTTCGGTTCGTGCGTGCGCGCGCGCTCGTGGAACCTGTCGAAGTGCTCCTTGGGACGAGGGTCCGTGTAGACCTGCTCGCGCATCGGGGCAAGATCACTCATCTGCTCGGTCTACCTCCGCCGGCGCGATCGGTTACGCCTCTCGCTTCTCCCATCGACTGCACCCTATCTCCGTCGCGCGTACGCGCGCGCGAAGTCGACGAGCTGGCGCGCCCGGTGCAGGAACCCACCGGCGGTCCTGCCCGTCGCCCGGTGGGACAGCGCCAGCTCGATCTCGGCGACGCGCGCGCCCCCGCGGACGGCGTCGATCGTCATCCCCACCTCCATGCCGAACCCGTGCGCGAGCGGCAGCACCCGTTCGAGTGTCGCGCGGTCGAGCGCCCGCTGGCCGGAGATCGGCGCTCGCGCGCGCAGACCGCAGCGGCGCCGGATCGCCCAGCCCGCGAAACCGAGCGCGATCCCGAACCCGCCCCCCACGCGCCGTGCGAACTCCGCCACCGCGAGCTCGCACTCGCCCGCGGCGACCGCTTCGGCCAGCGGGCCGAGCTGCCCCGCCGACGGCCCGAGGTCGCCATCGCAGAGCAGGAACACGTCGGAGGGCTCGCCGGGGGACTCCGAGAGCGCGCGCCGCGCGGCCGCCGTGACGGCCTCGCCCTTGCCGCGCCGCGCTCCCGGTCGCCGCCACGCTCGCGCCTGCGGCGCTCGCGAGCCTGGCCGTCCCGTCGCGCGAGCCGTCGTCGGCGAGGAACAGCGCGGCCGCCGGGAAGGCCTGCGCGAGCGCCGCCAGCGTCGCGGCGATCCGCTCGCCCTCGTCGCGCGCGGCGACGATCACCGCAACCGGCTGCGCCGGGCGCGGACGCCGGCGCCGTCGCGCGCGCCGTCGTTGGGGCTCTCTATTGTCCCCACCCAGGCGACCGCGACAGCGCGAGGAGGGCAGATGACCGACATCGAGGCTCATATCACCGGGACCGTATGGAAAATCGAGTGCGCCGTCGGCGACACCATCGAGGAGGGCGACACCGTGGCGATCCTCGAGTCGATGAAGATGGAGATGCCGGTCGAAGCCGAGGACGCGGGAACTGTGAGCGAGATCGTCGTCGAGGAGGGCCAGGCCGTCAACGAGGGCGACACCCTCGTCGTGCTCGACTAGGGCGGCGGGATGACATCGCGGCTCCGGGCGCGGGCACCGGGCCCGGTACCCTGTCCGCCGGTGTCAGCCTCCACGCCCGCAGAGCAGCTCGCCGACGGCAAGCTCCTGATCGACGAGCCGGCCGCCGGGGTCGTCCGCCTGACGATCTCGAACCCGGCGAAGCGCAACGCGCTCGACCATCCGATCCTCGACGCGATCAGCGCCACGCTCGAGCGGCTGGCCGCGCCGGACGCGCGAGCGCCGCTGCGTGATGATCACTGGCGCCCACGGCATGTTCTCGGCCGGCTACGACATCGGCGAGATCCCCGACGAGGAGTTCGAAGAGCGCGCCGAGGCGCTCGTCGCGCATCCCTTCACCGAAGCGATCGACGCGCTCGAGGCCTTCCCCTGGCCGACGCTCGCGGTCCTCCCCGGCCACACGATCGGCGGCGGGCTCGAGCTGGCGCTCGCCTGCGACCTGCGCGTGGCGCAGGAGGGCATCAAGCTCGGCATGCCCCCCGCGAAGCTCGGGCTCGTCTACTCCCACACCGGCCTGCGCCGCTTCATCGACGCGATCGGCGCGGCCCGGACGCGGGAGCTGTTCCTGCTCGGCAGCTACATCGACGCCGGCACGGCGCTGCAATGGGGCCTCGTGACGCGCGTCGCGGCCGCCGGGGATCTCGATGCCCGTGCGCTCGAGGTGGCGGCCGAGCTGGCGGGCAACGCGCCGCTCTCGCAGACCGGGAACAAGCGCGTGATCGCGGCCCTGCTCGCAGCCGAGGGGGAGCTCGCCGAGGACGTCGAGCAGGAGCTGATCGAGCTGCGCCGCGCGTCCTTCGCCTCGGCGGACATGCGCGAGGGGATGCGCGCGTTCGCCGAGCGCCGTCCGGCGCGCTGGCAGGGGCGCTAGGGCCTCGGGAGCCGGGCTCCCGGGCGCAGGCCCTCGCGCGCACGCGCGCGCCACCGCGCGGCGGGTGTCCGTAACCCCCGGGACCCGTCCGCCGCGGCCCGTACGTTTCCGTCATGCCCCCGCTGATCACCCGCGAGGAGGCCCTTCGTCTGGGCGAGCTCGAGGACCACGGGCAGATCGAAGCCCTGATCGAACGCGCCTGGAAGGCGCGCGTCGAGCGCTTCGCCGACTCGACCGACATGTGCTCGCTGGTCAACGCCAAGTCCGGCGGCTGCGCCGAGGACTGCGGCTTCTGCGCGCAGTCCCGCTTCGCCGAGGCGGACACGCCGATGCACGCGATGATGGAGCCGGAGCAGATCCTCGAACATGCCCGCGCCGCCGAGGCGGCCGGCGCGCACCGGTTCTGCATGGTCACGCAGGGCCAGGGCCTCTCCAAGCGCGACTTCGAGAAGTACCTGCAGGGGGTGCGGCTGGTCGCGGAGCGGACGAACCTGAAGCGCTGCGCCTCCGTCGGCCACATCTCAGCCGAGCGGGCGCAGAAGCTGCGCGAGGCCGGCGTGCAGCGCGTGCACCACAACGTCGAGACCGCCTCCAGCTACTACGACGAGGTCACGAGCACGGTCCGCTACGAGGGCCGGCTGCGCACGATCAGGGCGGTGCGCGAGGCCGGCCTGGAGACGTGCGTGGGCGGGATCCTGAACCTGGGCGAGTCGCGCGAGCAGCGCGTCGAGATGGCCTTCGAGCTGGCCGAGATCGACCCGACCAGCGTCCCGATCAACATGCTCAACCCGCGTCCGGGCACCAAGTTCGGCGACCGCGACTTCATGGACCCCTGGGAGGCGGTCAAGTGGATCGCGATCTTCCGGCTGATCCTGCCGGGCGCGCTGTTCAGGCTGTGCGGCGGCCGCGTCGAGAACCTCGGCGAGCTGCAGCGGCTGGCCGTCAAGGCCGGGATCAACGGGGTGATGATGGGCAACTTCCTCACCACGCTGGGGAGCGAGCCGGAGGCCGACCGCGAGATGTTCGAGGAGCTCGGCCTGAACGTCGCCCGCCAGCCCGACAACGCGGCCAACCCGCGCCCGGACAACCGCACCGGCTGGTTGGAGGGCGAGACGCCCGACGTGATCGAGGAGCTGATCTCTCCGCCACCGGCGGCGGAGCTCGCGATCAGGCTCTGGGACCCCTCCAAGCAGCTGCGCTTCAGAGCGAAGCGCCGCGCCCAGCGCCCCGAGGGCGACGGCCGCCAGCCCGACACGGTGCCGGTGGGCTAGGGCCGATGAGCGAGATCGCCGAGCGCCTTGCGGAGTTGGAGCGTCTCGGCCTCTCGCGGCGGCTGCGGATGATCTCGGGCCCCCAGGGGCCCACGGTGCTGCTCGACGGCCGACCGGTGCTGCTGCTGTGCTCCAACAACTACCTCGGGCTGGCCGACCACCCGCGCGTGCGCGAGGCGGCCGCCGAGGCGGCGCGGCGCTGGGGCGTCGGCGCCGGGGCGTCGCGGCTCGTGTCGGGGACGATGACGATCCACCGGCGCCTCGAGGAGCGCCTCGCCGACTTCGAGGGGACCGAGTCCTGCCTGCTGTTCGGGTCCGGGTACCTGGCGAACCTCGGCGTGATCGGTGCGCTCGCCGGCGCCGGCGACACGGTCTTCTCGGACGAGCTCAACCACGCTTCGATCGTCGACGGCTGCCGGCTCTCGCGCGCCGAGACGGTCGTGTACCGCCACCGCGACGTCGAGCACCTCGACTGGTGCCTGCGCCGCCACGACGAGCAGCGAGGCGGCCGGCTGATCGTGACGGACTCGGTGTTCTCGATGGACGGGGACATCGCCCCGCTCGCGCATCTCGTCGAGCTCGCCCAGATCTACGGCGCGCGGCTCGTCGTAGACGAGGCGCACGCGACGGGCAACGTCGGGCCAGACGGCCGCGGGGCCGTCGCCGCCGCCGGGCTGGAGGGCGAGGTGGACGTCGTGATCGGGACCCTCGGCAAGGCGCTGGGCTCCTACGGCGCCTACGCGTGCGCGAGCCGTGAGATCGTCGAGTACCTGATCAACACCGCGCGGCCGTTCATCTTCTCCACGCGCCCCCGCACCGCCGCAGGTCGCGGGCGCGCTCGCGGCGCTCGAGCTGCTGAGTCGAACGCCCGCACCGCGTCGCCAGGCTGCGCTCCAACGCCCGCACGCTGCGGCGCGCGCTCGCCGAGGAGGGCTTCCCCGTCGCGGAGAGCGAGATGCACATCGTCCCGCTGATCGCCGGCGAGGAGCGCGCCGCGCTGCGCTTCTGCCAGCACGCGCTCGAGCTGGGCGTCTTCGCGCAGGCGATCCGCCCCCCGACGGTCCCCGAGGGGACCTCGCGCCTGCGCCTGACCACGATGGCGTCCCACACCCCGGGCGAGCTGCGCGATGCCGCCGCGACGCTCGCGCTCGCCGCGCGGCGAGCCGGGATCGAGCCCGAGAGGCTCCCCGCCCCGCCCCCCGATCCCGCCGAGGAACTGGCCGAGATCGAGACCGCCCTCGGCCGGGCCGAACGGCTCGCGGCCACGCCCGCGCAGGACGAGACCGGCGGCACGCCGTTCGACGGCGAGCGCCCTGCCGGCGCGGCCGGCGTCCTCTTCGACCAGCACGCCGGCGCACGCCGCGGCGGAGGCGCCGCGCCGGATCGCAGGCCGAGATCGAGCTGGCGCTCGAGCAGGCCGAGGCCGGCGCGCCGACCGAGCTGTTCGACTTCGAACGCGCGGCCTGACCGCGGCGCGCGCCCTTGCGCGGCCTGTTCGTCACGGGAACCGACACAGAAGCCGGCAAGACGGTGCTGAGCGCCTGCCTGCTCGCGGCGATGCGCACCGCCGGCGAGGACGTTCGCGCGTCCAAGCCCGTGCTGACCGGGATCGGGGAGCCCGCGCAGAGCGGCTGGCCCGCCGACGACGAGCTGCTCGCGCGCGCCGCCGGGACGCGCGCCGAGGAGGTCAGCGCGCTGCGCTTCGGCCCCGCCGCCTCGCCGCATCTCGCCGCTGAGCTCGAAGGCAGGCCGATCGACCCCGCGGAGCTGCTCGCGCGCGTGCACGCGACGCTCTCCGGCGCGGGGGCCGCTCGTGGTCGAGGGGGTCGGCGGCCTGCTCGTCCCGATCGCGGGCGCGTGGACCGTGCGTGACCTGGCCGCCGCCCTCGCGCTGCCTCTCGTCGTGGCGGCGAGACCCGGGCTCGGGACGATCAGCCACACGCTCCTCACGCTCGAGGCGGCCCGCTCGGCCGGGTTGGATGTGCGTGCCGTCGTGCTCACCCCGTGGCCGGAGCAGCCGAGCGAGATCGAGCGTTCCAACCGCGAGACGATCGCCGCGGCTCGGCGACGTCGAGGTGGCGACGCTGCCGTTCGTGGGCGGCCCGGACCCGGCGCAGCTGGCGCGCGCGGGCGCGACGCTGCCCTGGCGCGAGTGGCTCGCCACGGCGTCAGCGGCCTGACCCCCGGCCCGCGCTGGGGGCGCAGGTCTCGCAGCCCGGGGCGGACCGCTCAGCCCACGCCGGCGCGGGCCGCGGCGAGCATCGCCGCAGTCAGCGGTCTCCAGCTCCCCGGCGCCGATCGCGTAGGGCGGCATCGCGTAGACGAGCTCGCGGAACGGCCGCAGCCAGACGCCGTGCTCGACGGCGGCGGCCGTGGCGGCCGCGAGGTCGACGGGGTCGTCGAGCTCGATCACGCCGATCGCGCCGAGCACTCGCACGTCGCGCACCCCGGGCATCTCGCGCGCGGGCGCGAGACCTTCGCGCAGCCCCCGCTCGATCGCGGCCACCCGCCCGCGCCAGCCCTCGTCGTCGAGCAGCCCCAGCGAGGCCAGCGCGACCGCGCACGCCAGCGGGTTGGCCATGAACGTCGGCCCGTGCATCAGGCCGCCCCCCTCCCCCGCGGAGACCGTCGCGGCGACCTCCTCGGTGCAGAGCGTCGCGGCGAGCGTCATGTAGCCGCCGGTGAGCGCCTTGCCGACGCACATCACGTCGGGCACGACGCCCGCGTGCTCGCACGCGAACATCTCGCCCGAGCGCCCGAAGCCGGTCGCGATCTCGTCGAGGATCAGCAGCATGCCGTGCTCGTCGCAGACCTCGCGCAGCAGCCGCACGCACTCGGGCGAGTGGAAGCGCATGCCGCCCGCGCCCTGCACGACCGGCTCGGCGATCACGGCCGCCAGCTCGCCGGCGTGCTCGGCCGCCAGCGTCCGGACCTCCGCGGCCCAGCCCTCAGTCGAGCGGCGCATCGAAGCCGTCCGGCGGGCGCGCGGCGAAGACGTGCTCGCGCGAGCACGCCGGCGAACATCGCGTGCATCCCGCCGACCGGGTCGCAGACCGCCATCGCACCGGTCGTGTCGCCGTGGTAGCCGCCCCGCACGGTCATCAGGCGGGTGCGCCCCGGCCTCGCCGCGCGCGCGCTGGTACTGCACCGCGAGCTTGATCGCGACCTCGACCGACGACCGAGCCCGAGTCGGCGAAGAACACGCGCTCGAGGCCGCCGGGCGCCAGCTCCGTGAGCCGCTGCGCGAGCCGCACCGCGGGCTCGTGCGTGAGGCCGCCGAACATCACGTGGGCCATCCGCCCGAGCTGATCGCGCACCGCCGCGTCGAGCGCCGGATGGCCGTAGCCGTGGATCGCACACCACCAGGAGGCCATGCCGTCGATCAGCTCGCGGCCGTCCGCGAGCCGCAGGCGCACCCCCTCGCGCCGAGACGACGGGCAGCGACGGCATCGCCGCCGGGAGCGCGCCGTACGGGTGCCAGACGCGCTCGGCGTCGAGGCGCGAGCAGCTCGTCCCACTCCGCGCCCGCGGCGGGGCGCAGCGGGCGGTCGAGCAGCTCGGTCACGCAGGGAGCCTACGGGCGGCGCCCGACGGCGCGTCTCTAGTCCTCGTAGAGGGTGAAGTCGCGCTTGCGCGCGCCGCACACCGGGCAGAACCAGGTGTCCGGGATCTCCTCGAAGGGGGTCCCGGGCGGGATGCCGCCGTCGGGGTCGCCTTCCTCGGGGTCGTAGATGAAGCCGCAGGACTCGCAGATCCAGCGCTGGAGCGTCTCCGTCGCGCTCATTGCCGGGCGCTCGCGGGTCGTCTTGGCCATGCGGCCAAGGTTACCGACATGTAGGGTCAGCCGATGCGCGCATCGGAGCGTCCGGGACCGGGCGAGGAGCTGAACACCGGGCCGCCCGTGCGGCCCCGCCAGGCGGCCAGCGTGATCCTGCTCCGCGGCGGCTCCGAGGCGCTCGAGCTGCTGCTCGTCAAGCGCACGCCCGAGGCCCGCTTCATGGGCGGCGTGTGGGTGTTCCCGGGCGGCGCGGTCGACGCGCGAGGAGGGCGACGGCGACGGCGCGCACCGGCTCGCCGCCGTCCGCGAGCTGCAGGAGGAGGCCTCGGTCGAGCTCGCCGGCCCGGACGAGCTCGTGAAGTTCTCGCGCTGGATCACGCCGGCGATGGTCACGATCCGCTTCGACACCCACTTCTTCCTCGCCACGCTGCCCGAGGGCCAGGAGCCGGCGATCGACGGCGCAGGAGTGCGTGGACCTCGGCTGGTTCTCGCCGCAGGCGCGCGCTCGACGCCCACGAGCGGGGCGAGATCCTGCTCGTCTTCCCGACGATCAAGCACCTCGAGCAGCTCGGCGAGTTCCCGACGGTGAGCGCGCTGCTGGACCACGCCCGCGGCAGGGAGGTGCTGCCGGTCGAGCCGCGCGTCGTGATGGAGGGCGAGGTCGCCCGGATCCTGCTCCCGGGCGAGGCGGGGTACGACGCGGAGGGCTGACCCGCCTAGCTCCCCTGCTGGTCGGCGATCACGTGGGTGACCGCGTTGATCAGGGCGAGGTGGGTGAAGGCCTGCGGGTAGTTGCCGAGGTGGCGGCCCGAGGAGGCCTCGAGCTCCTCGCCGTAGAGATCCAGCGGCGAGGCGTAGGAGAGCAGCCGCTCGCAGAGGTGCTCGGCTTCGCGCGCCTCGCCGATCTCCGACAGCGCCGAGACGAGCCAGAACGAGCAGATCAGGAACGTCCCCTCCTCGCCCGTGCAGCCCGTCGTCGGTCGCCTCGGTGCGGTAGCGCAGCACGAGCCCGCCTTCGGTCAGCTCCTCTTTGATCGCCCTCACGGTCGCGCGCACGCGCTCGTCGTCGGGCGGCAGGAACCGCACCAGCGGGATCAGCAGCGTCGAGGCGTCGAGCGCGTCGGTCTCGTAGTGCTGGCGGAAGACGCCGCGCGAGTCGACCCCCGTTCGCGAGGATGTCGGCGCTTGATCTCGTCGGCGAGCGCCTGCCAGCGCTCGGCCAGCTCTTCCTGGCCGCGCCGTTCGGCCAGCCGCGCGCCGCGGTCCAGCGCGACCCAGCACATCAGCTTCGAGGAGACGTAGTGGCGCGGCTCGCCGCGCGCCTCCCAGATCCCCTGGTCGGGCTCGCGCCAGACGCGCGCGGCGCATTCGACCTGGTCCTCGAGCACCGGCCACAGCCGCTCGGGGATGTGGTCGCGGTTCTTGGAGTGCAGGTAGACCGAGTCGAGCACGGCGCCGTAGACGTCGTTCTGGCGCTGGGCGTAGGCGCCGTTGCCGACCCGCACCGGCCGCGCGCCCTCGTAGCCCTTGAGGTGGTCGAGCGTCGACTCCTCGAGGTCCTTCTGGCCCCTGATCCCGTACATGATCTGCAGCGAGCCGTCGCTCGTTGCGCTCGAGGTCGGCGACGTACTGGATGAAGTCGTCGGCCTCCCAGTCGAGGCCGAGCGCGTGCAGCCCCCAGAGCGTGAACGACGCGTCGCGCATCCAGCAGTAGCGGTAGTCCCAGTTGCGTTCGCCCCGCGGCGTCTCCGGCAGCGAGGTCGTCGGGCGCGGCGACGAGCGCCCCGGTCGGCATGAAGGTGAGCCCCTTCAGCGTCGAGCGCCGAGCGCTGCAGGTAGTAGCGCCACGGATGGTCGGGGTAGTTGCCTTCGGCCAGCCAGTTGCGCCAGAAGTGGGCGGTCCGTTCGAGGTGCTCCTGGGCCTCCGTCGACCGTGTGCGGGCCCGCCCAGCGCCCTCCGTCCAGGAGAGCGCGCAGAAGCGCCGCTCGCCCTCCTTCAGCGTGTGGCGCCCGTGCGCGCGGTTGCCCTCGATGCCCATGCGGATGTCGCTGAACAGGCGGAAGGCGATGCCGTCTGGGCGCCGTCGCTCGTCGCCGGCGCTCCGCCGGCGCGTCCTCACGGGTGCCGGTCGCGTCCATCGGCAGACGCCCTCCTCTCCCGTCTCCACGATCGACCAGCTCGCCGGCGTCGCGCCGTAGTCGAGCATCGGCTCGCAGACGATCTCCACCTGCACCATGCCCTGGATGCATTCGATCACCCGCACGAGCAGGTGGTCGGCGTCGTAGTCGGTCGGCGGGCGGGTGTGGCTCGAGCCGTGCTTGTTGTCGTGCCAGGCGCCGATCGTCAGCGCGTCGAGCACCCGCACCCAGCCCTGCGGCGTCATCCAGGTCGTCTCGATCATGTTGGTGCCCGGGATGTAGCGGCGCCCGGCCGGGACGTAGAGCGCCGTACGGGCCCGACGCGCCAGCTGCCGGCGCCGCGGTCGAGCATCGCGCCGAACACCGAGGGCGAGTCGAAGTGGGGCAGGCACATCCACTCGATCGAGCCGTCGGAGGCGACGAGCGCGCCGGTGTGGCAGTCCGAGAGGAAGCCGTAGTCGGCGATCGGCGGGAACGGCGAGTCGAGCGGCCGAGGTCCGGCGCGCTCGCCGGCTCGCGCGCTTCGGTCCTCGGCGGCTCACCACTCGGTCCGTTCGAAGCGCGGGCCGCTCGACGCCGGGCGGCAGCGCCTGCTCTTCCTCGAGCTTGTCGAGGTGCGCGGCGAGCGTCGCCTCGGCGACCGGGCGCAGCTGCGCGGGCACGTCCCACCAGACCGTGTCGAGCAGCTCGCTGATCGTCCGATGCCCTTCGGCGAGCGCCATGATCAGGTGGTTCTCGCGGTCGATGCGGTGTGCCGCGTACTGTTCGAGCTTGCTCTGGGCGTCCCAGACGGGCGGCCCGTGGCCGGGGCAGAGCACGTTGAAGTCCTCGCGCAGCCGCAGCCGCGTGAGCGCGAGCAGGTAGCCCGGCCATCGCGCCCGGGATAGGGGCTGATGAACACGCTCCCGGTCCCGAGCACCGCGTCGCCGGTGAAGCACGCGCCCTCCGCCCACCAGCGCGAAGTGGTCGGCCGCGTGACCGGGCGTCGCGACGGCCGTGAACGGGACCGATGCGCGCCCCTTCGGCGAGCGCGATGTCGACGGCGCCGCGGCCGCCGGCGAGCGGCGCCCCGTAACGGCCGGTGAGGGTGCGCGCCGCCTCGGAGTGGTCCTGGTGGTCGTGGGTGAGGACCGCGCCGCCGAGACCGCCGCGCTCGTCGATCGCCTCGTACAGCGCCTCGAGGTGCTCGTCGATCGCCGGCCCGGGGTCGACCACCCAGGCGGGATCGCGCCCCACGACCCAGCTGTTGGTCCCGCTCAGCGTCAGCGGCCCGGGGTTCGGCGCGCGCACGAGCAGCACGTCGTAGTGCTCGCGCAGATCGGCGCGCGACTCCTCCTCGCTGGGCTCGCTGGGCTCGACGACATCCCCGTCGCGCTTGACCATGGCGCGCGACGTTAGCTCAGGCGCCGCGGCGAGGGAACCGCCCCGGCCTCCCGGTCTCTGGGATCTACGCGCTCCGGATCAGCTTCTTGTTGACGAACTCGTCGGCGCCGTAGCGGCCGAGCTCGCGCCCGAAGCCGGAGCGCTTGAACCCGCCGAACGGCAGCTCGGGGCTGTCCGCCCCGACGATGTTGACGTAGACCATCCCGGCCTCGATCCGGTCTGCGACCCGCGCCGCCTGCTCGGGGTCGTTCGTCATCAGATAGGACCCGAGCCCGAACTGCGTGTCGTTCGCGAGCTGCGACCGCCTCCTCCTCGGAGGAGACCTTGTAGACCTGTGCGACCGGTCCGAAGAACTCTTCCTGGGAGGCGTCGTCGCCGGGTTTGATGCCGGTGAGGATCGTGGGCTCGTAGAAGTTGCCGTCGCGCTTGCCGCCGATCACGACCTCGGCGCCGGCCGCGACGGCCCGTTTGACCTGATCGTCGAGCCGGTCCGCGGCGGTCTTGGAGGAGAGCGGCCCGATCGCCGTTCCCTCGGCGGTCGGGTCGCCCGTCTTGGCGCCGCTCAGCCGGCCCTTGAGCTGCTCGAGGAACTCGTCGTAGAGGCTGTCGAGGACGATGAAGCGCTTGGCCGCGTTGCACGCCTGGCCGGCGTTCTCCAGGCGCGCTTCGGCGGCCTGCTCGGCGACCGCCGGCGACGTCGTCGGTGCCGAGCAGGATGAACGGGTCGGAGCCGCCGAGCTCGAGCACCACCTTCTTGAGGTTGCGTCCGGCGATCTGCAGCGACCGCGGCGCCGGCCCGCTCGGAGCCCGTCACCGAGACGCCGCGGACGCGCGGGTCGGCGATCACCCACTCGATCTGCTCGTTGGTGGCGTAGATGTTCTCGTAGCAGCCCTCGGGGTACCCGGCGTCCTTGAAGATCTGCGCGATCGCCGCCGCCGATTCGGGGCACTGGGGGGCGTGTTTGAGCAGGAGCGTGTTGCCGATGATGTGGTTCGGCCCGGCGAAGCGCGCGACCTGGTAGTAGGGGTAGTTCCAGGGCATGATCCCGAGCAGCACGCCGTAGGCGCTGCGGCGCACGATCGCGGTGCCCTCGCCGCCGAGCAGCTGGATCGGCTCGTCGGCCATCAGGCTCTCGGCGTTCTCGGCGTAGAACTCGTAGATGGCGCCGGCGAACTCGACCTCGCCGACGGCCTGCTCGATCGGCTTGCCCATCTCGCGGACGATGATCTCGCCGAGCGCCTGGCTGCGCTCGCCGTGGAGCCTCCCGACGGCCCGGACGAGCTCGGCCCGCTCCGCGACGGTCGAGCCGGCGCTCCACGCGCGGTAGGCCGTCGTCGGCGCGGGCGATCGCGTCCCTCAGCTCGGCGTCGGAGATCTCCGGGTACTCCTTGACGACCTCGTCGGTGGCCGGGTTGATCACTGCGTAGCTGCTCATGTCTCTCCCTCGCGTCGGATCGGGGTGATTGTCCTGCGCCGGATGCGCGGCCGGCCGCTCACGCGCCGGCCGGCAGCTCGAGCGCCTCGGCGACCGCCGGGTGCATGATCTCGCCTTCGCTCACGTTCAGCCCCTTGCGCAGGCCCGGGCTGCTCGCGCAGCGCCTCGTCCACGCCGCGCTCGGCGAGCTCGATCACGTACGGCAGCGTCGCGTTCGTGAGCGCGTAGGTCGAGGTGATCGGCACGGCGCCCGGCATGTTCGTCACGCAGTAGTGCGTGATGCCGTCCACCTCGTAGGTCGGGTCCGAGTGGGTCGTGGGGCGCGAGGTCTCGAAGCAGCCGCCCTGGTCGATCGAGACGTCGACGAGCACCGCGTGGCGGCTTCATCAGCTTCAGCTGCTCGCGGCGTGATCACGTGCGGCGCGCGCCCGCCGTGGATCAGCACCGCGCCGATCACGAGGTCGGCGGCGGGCAGCATCTGCTCGATCGCCAGCGTCGAGGAGTAGACCGTCGAGGCGCGGCCGTTGAACGCGACTGTCGAGCTCGCGCAGGCGGTCGATCGAGCGGTCGAAGACGAACACGTCCGCTTCCATGCCGATCGCGATGAAGGCCGCGTTCATGCCCGACGACGCCGCCGCCGATCACGAGCACGGTCGCGGCCGCGACGCCGGGCACGCCGCCGAGCAGGATGCCGCGCCCGCCGAGCGGCTTCTCGAGCATGAACGCGCCCGGCCTGCGTCGCGATCTTGCCCGCGACCTCGCTCATCGGCGCGAGCAGC
Source organism: uncultured Solirubrobacteraceae bacterium (assembly GCA_963779065.1). Classification (GTDB taxonomy): domain Bacteria; phylum Actinomycetota; class Thermoleophilia; order Solirubrobacterales; family Solirubrobacteraceae; genus Palsa-744. Next base: position 2,834,078 of record CAVZWQ010000003.1, on the reverse strand, counting down.
GGCAGCCGCCCGGCCGCGTCCTCGACCGTCTCGTAGGCGATGCACGTCGCGCCCGAGGCCATCAGCCCGCGGGCCAGCTCCGGCTCGGCGGCCAGGTGCAGGTAGGTGAAGAGCGTGTGCTCGGGGCGCAGGCGCGCGACCTCCTCGGGCTGGGGCTCCTTGACCTCGAGGATCAGCTCGGCGCTCGTCGAACACCGCGTCCGCGTCGGCGACGATCGTCGCCCCCTGGTCGCGGAACTGCTCGTCGCTCATCGCGCTGCCGTCTCCGGCGCCGGCCTGCGACGCAGCACGTCGTGCCCGCGCGAGGTCAGCTCGCGCACGCCGGCCGGCGTGATCGCGACGCGGTACTCGTCGGTCTTGATCTCGGTCGGTACGCCGATCCTCATCGCCGCGCCAGCTCCCTTCCCCTGCAGCGCCAGCCAGAACTCGATCCGGTCGCGCGCGCTCGAGAAGCTGCGCCCGGTGAGCTGTTCGATGCGGCGGATCCGGTAGCGCAGCGTGTGGCGGTGGCAGTAGAGCGCCGCCGCCGCCTTCTCCCAGTGGCCGTTGTTCTCGATGAAGACGTCGAGCGAGCGCACCAGCTCGTCACCGTAGTCGCCCTCGCCCTGTTCGATCGGCCCGAGCACGCTGCGGCAGTAGGAGCTCAGCGCCTCCTCGTCCTGGAGCGAGAGCAGCAGCTGGAAGGCGCCGAGGTCCTCGTAGGTCGCGACCTCGGGCGCGCTGCCGTTGCGCAGCCGCACGGCCTCGAGCGCGCAGCGCGCCTCGTGGAAGCTCATGCGCAGCGAGTGCGTCGGCCCCGGGCGGCTGGCCGCGGCGCGCACCTCGCCGAAGCGCGGCAGCGAGCGCGGCGCGCACGCGCGCGGCCAGCGCGACCGGTTCGGCGCCCGGGCGTCCCTCGGCCGCGTCGACCACCGCGCAGACCAGGCCGCCGCGGATCGCGACGAGGTTCCCGGCCCGCTCGCCGTCGAGCAGCGCTTCGACCGCCGCCGGCCGCCGAGCTCGCGTCCTCGAGCGCGAAGGCCAGCACGGCGATCCGCTCGCCGATCCCGAACGGCTGCAGGCGCGCCTGCAGGTCCTCGGGGTAGAGGTGCCCGCTGAGCGCCTCGGCCAGCAGGTCGCCGACCATGTTGCGCTGCAGCAGCTCGTAGCGTTCGTCGAGCAGCCGCGCGAACGCGCGCTCGGTGATCGCGATGAACGGCAGCTCGTAGGGCACCTCGAACAGCGGGAAGTCGCGCTCTGCGCGCGGCCTTCGACGAGCGCCGCCGGGACGCTTGCGGTGGCGGAAGCCGGTGCCGAACCCGAGCGCCGCGATGTCGTGCTCGACGAGCCGCTCGAGGTACTCGCGCTGCACCTTCGGGGTCTCGAGCTGCAGGCCCGTCGTGAGCAGCATCTCGCCGCCTTTCAGCCAGGGCGTCGGGTCGGCCAGCTCGGTGCTGTGGACCCAGCGGACGTGCGCGTGCGCCGAGGACTCGGCCGCTGATCAGCTCGAGCCCGAGCTCGCCGATCAGGCTCTCGACAGTGAGCTCCATGACTCCATCCGTTCGCCGGCCTCGGTGAGCACCGGCCGCAGCACCGCCGACGATCTCCTCGAACTGCTCGCGGCCCGGCGATCAGCGGCGGCGAGAGCTGGACGATCGGGTCGCCGCGGTCGTCGGTGCGGCAGATCAGCCCGCGCCGGTAGAGCTCGCCGGAGAGGAAGCCGCGCAGCAGCTTCTCCGATTCGTCGTCGTCGAAGGTCTCCTTGGTCTCTTTGTCCTTGACCAGCTCGATCGCGTGGAAGTAGCCGGCGCCGCGCACGTCGCCGACGATCGGCAGGTCGCGCAGCCCGTCGAGCATCTCCCTGAAGAGCGCCCTCGTTCGCGCGCACGTTGCCCGGCAGGTCCTCGCGCTCGAGCACTTCGATGTTCGCGAGCCCGACCGCGCAGGCGACGGGGTGCCCGCCGAAGGTGAAGCCGTGGGCGAAGGACGCCGTGCCGTGCAGGAACGGCTCGGCGATGTGGTCGCCCGCGATCACCGCGCCGAGCGGCGCGTAGGCGGAGCTGATGCCCTTGGCGGTCGTGATCATGTCCGGCTGGTAGCCGTAGCGTTCGCAGCCGAACCAGTGCCCGAGCCGGCCCCACGAGCAGATCACCTCGTCGGAGATCAGCAGCACGCCGTGGCGGTCGCAGATCTCGCGCACGCGCTGGAAGTAGCCGTCCTGCGGCGTGAAGCAGCCGCCGCCGTTCTGGACCGGCTCGAGGATCACCGCCGCGACCGTGTCGGGGCCCTCGAATTCGATCGCCTCCTCGATCGCGTCGGCGGCCCACAGCGGGTCGCGGTCCTCTTTCCAGCGGTAGGAGTTCGTGTTCGGCACGTGCACGCCGCCGGGCGTCAGCGGCTCGAACGGCTCGCGCAGCGGCGGCAGCCCGGTCGCCGTCGAGCGCGCCCATCGAGACGCCGTGGTAGGCGAGGTTGCGCGAGACGAGCTTGTAGCGGTTCATCTCGCCGCGCGCGCGGTGGTAGGCCTTCGCGAGCTTCCAGGCCGACTCGACCGCCTCCGAGCCGCCGGAGGTGAAGAAGACGCGGTTGAGGTTGCCCGGGCGCGAGCCCGGCGACGCGCGCGGCGAGCTCGATCGCCGGCGGGTGCGCGTAGCTCCAGTTCGTGTAGAAGCCGAGCTGCTCGGCCTGCGCGGCCGCCGCCTGCGCCGATCTCGGCGCGGCCGTGGCCCGCGTTGACGCAGTAGAGCGCGGAGAGGCCGTCGAGGTAGCGCTTGCCGTGCTCGTCGTAGACGTAGCAGCCCTCGCCCCTGCACGATCACGGGCACCGAGTGGTGCTCGTCGTAGGAGCCCATGCGCGTGAAGTGCATCCACAGGTTCCGCCGCGCCAGCTCGCTGCAGGCGGTCGGGGTCCTCGACGAGCGCCGGGCCGTCGGGGCCGGGCGCCCAGCTCGTACCGGTGCCGCACGCGGCGTCCGCTCGTCGCCTGCGTTCACCTCGCTGCCGGCCATCGCATCGCTCCTTTCGGCGTTCGACCGTCGCCCGAGCCCGGATCTCGCCGAGCTGCGCGGCTAGACACTCAGGACAACCATATCCCCGTGACCTTCGCCACTCAAGGGGCATCGTGGGCAAATCGGCCGTGCAGCCTTGTACGGCATGTACAGGTCGCCGTGCTCCTTTTGGGACAGTTGCCACTTGCAGGTCGTCCTGCCGAGCGGCGTAAGCTTGTCGCCGAGGCGCAGACAACTGTCCGGCTGGAGGAGAGGAGCGTCGATGGCAACCGAGGCGGCCGCAGTAGGGGTAGCAGGAGCGCCCGCGACCGGGCAGGTCGAGAACAAGGGGCTCAAGAAGAACGCGATCGGCTACGTCTCGAACATCGTCATCGGCGTGGCCTCGACGGCGCCGGCGTACTCGCTCGCGGCGACGCTCGGCTTCATCGTCGCCGACAAGGGCGTCGGGGTGCACGCGCCCGGCCGTGCTGCTCGCGTCGTTCGTACCGATGCTGCTGATCTCGCTCGGCTACCGCTACCTGAACAAGGCCGACCCCGACTCCGGCACGACGTTCGCGTGGACGACGCGCGCGTTCGGGCCGACGTTCGGCTGGGTCAACGGCTGGGCGATCTTCCTCGCCGACCTGCTCGTGATGGCCTCGCTCGGCTACGTCGCCGCGACGTACACCTTCCTGCTCTTCGAATGGCACTGGGCGGAAACCCACATGGGCGCTGGCGCTCGTCGGCTGCATCCTGTGGATCTGGCTGATGACGTGGATCTGCCACCGCGGCATCGAGCTCTCCGCGCGCATCCAGCAGCTGCTGCTCGGCTTCGAGTTCGTGATGCTGATGATCTTCGCGGTCGTCGCCCTGATCGACGTCTACTCGGGCAACGCGGCCGCGCACTCGATCAAGCCGCAGGCCGACTGGTTCAACCCGTTCGCGATGAACTTCGGCGACCTCGTCGTGGCGATGCTGCTGGGCATCTTCATCTACTGGGGATGGGACTCCGGCGTCGCCGTCAACGAGGAGTCCGAGGACTCCAACGAGGGACCCGGACGCGCGGCGGTGGTCTCCACGCTGCTGCTCGTCGCGATCTACCTGCTCGTCTCGGCGGGCGCGCAGTCCTACCACGGCACCGCGTTCATCTCCAACGAAGAAAACGCCAGCGACGTGCTTCACGCGCTGGGCAAAGGCGTCCTCGGGTCGGTCGGGGTGCGGTTCCTGATCGTCGCCGTGCTCACCTCGGCCGCGGCCTCGACGCAGACGACGATCCTGCCGACCGCCCGCACGACGCTGTCGATGGCCAAGTGGGGCGCGATCCCCTCGGTCATCGGCAGGGTCCACCCGCGCTTCCTCACGCCGACCGTCTCGACGTGGGGCTTCGGGATCCTGTCGGTGATCGTCGCGGTGCCGCTGATCCTGATCTCGGAAACCGTGCTCGAACTCGCGGTCGTCGCGCTCGGCATCCCGGTGTGCTTCTACTACGGCTCGACCGGCTTCGCGTCGCTCGTCTACTACCGGCGCGAAATCTTCGACAGCGCGCGCAAGTTCATCCTCGTCGGCCTGCTGCCGCTCCTCGGCGGCGTGATCATGTACGCGATCGGCATCTACGCGATCATCCACTACGGCCACAAGGAAAACGCGGAAGGCAAACAGTACCTCGGGCTCACGCTGCCGCTGTGGTTCGGCGGGATCGGGATGATCGTCGGCCTCGTGCTCGCGTTCGTCTCGCGCTTCTACTTCGGCCCGTTCTTCTCGCGCAAGACCGAAACGGCCCCGCTGGGCCTGCTCGACGCGCCTGTCGAGCGGGCGCCGACGCACCTCATGGGCCGCGAACACGTCACCTCACGGCGAGCACTGCTGACGCCCGAGGCAGACGAGCCCGAGCAGCCGGCCCCGCCGGACGTCCGCCCTGATGCCGTGAGCCCGCCGCCGGCCGCCGCGCGGCCGGCGCGGGCGCCGCGTCAGCACGGCGTGCTCAGGGCGTCGAGCTCGAGCACGCCGTGCGGCGCGCCGTACGCGGCGAGCAGGTCCAGGAACGGCTGCGCCGGGAACGCCTCGGGCCCCAGCACGCCCGTGCCCTTCCACTCGCCGCGGTCGAGCAGCTCGAGCGCCACCGCGGGGTTGACCGCGGTCTGCCACACGACCGCCTGGCTGCCGTACTCGCGCATCGTCGTCTCGTTGTCGGCGAGGTGGTAGAGGTAGGTCGAGCGCGGCTGCGCCGTCCTTGCCGGTGCCGGTCACCCACGTGCCCGGCGCAGGTGCGCCCGCTCATGCGCTCGCCGAGCGTGGCGGGGTCCGGCAGCACGGCCGCCACGACGTCGCGCGGCGACACCGGGCGTGCCCCGCACCTCGACCGGCTCGGTCGAGTCGAGGCCCGAGTTTGTGCAGCGTCGAGAGCACGTCGATGAACTCCCGCCCGAGCCCGTACTTGAACGTCACCCGCTCGCACTCCACCCAGCGCGGGATCAGCACGACCTCCTCGTGCTCGACGTTCACGCATTCGACCGGGCCGATCCCCTCGGGGAACTCGAAGACCTCGGGCTCGGAGAACGGCGCCGTCGTGTAGAAGCCGCGCTCGCGCTCCCAGATCAGCGGCGGGTTCAGGCACTCCTCGATCGTCGTCCAGATCGAGAACGTCGGCGCGAAGTCGTAGCCCTCGACGACCAGGTCGGCGCCGTCGCGGACCCCGACTTCGCGGATCTCCGAGAACAGCTCGTCGGCGGCGTGGCGGGCGAAGATGTCCGACAGCCCGGGCTCGACGCCGATCCCGACCAGCGCGAGCAGGCCCGCCTCGCGCCACTCCGCCTCGCGCGCGAGCTGGTAGTCGCCGAGCTTCTCGCCCGGCTCCTCGTGGGGGCGCTGCGGGTGCGGGCGCGACAGCGTCATCGCCATGTCGAGGTAGGTGACGCGCGCCTCGTAGCAGGCGTCGAAGATCGGCTCGTTGAAGCGCGGGTCGCACGCGTTCAGCACGGCGTCGGGGCGCGCGCGCGAGATCAGCTCGGCCAGATCGCGCAGGTCCGAGGCGTCGACGCGCTCGGCCGTGAACCGGTCGGGTTCGCAGAAGCGCTCCGCGGCCGCCCGCGCGCGCTCGAGCGACACGTCCGCGAGCACGACCTGCTCGAAGACGTCGCGGCGCTGGGCGATCGCGGCGAACGCCGCGCCAACGCCTCCTGTGCCCACCACGAGAACCTTCACGACTGAGCAGTGTTGCGCAAACAGCGGCGTGCGTTCCTGACAAGGCCGCCCGTGCCGATGCGCCGCAATGGCTCAGGCGGCTCACGTATGCTGCGCCGATCCGAGTGCGCACCGAAAACCGCCCCTCGTGAGCACCGGTCTGCCGAGCCCCCCGAGCAGCCCGGCCGAGGGGCTCGACGATACGCCCCCCGAGGGCGCCGGGCCCGCGGGGCCCGGCGCGGAACGGACAGCCGAACACGCTCCCGGCGCCGATGGGCCGGGCGCGTCCGCGCGGCGCTGGGCGCCCTCGCCGTCGCTCGGCGCCCGCGAGATCGCGCTCGTCTGCCTCGGGGCCGTCGTGCTCGCGATCCTCACGACCTGGCCGCTCGTGCTGCACATGCCGAGCCGCATCGCGCCGGATCTCGGCGATCCGGTGCGCACGTCATGGGAGATCGCCTGGGTCGGGCACGCGATGCTCCACAACCCCCTGCACCTCTTCGACGCCAACGCCTTCTACCCCCATCCCCTGAGCCTCGCCTTCTCGGATTCGCTGCTCGGCTACGGACCCGACGGCCCTGATCGGATCCGGCACCGTCGCGGCGCTCGTCCGCTACAACCTGCTCTTCCTCTTCGCGTACTCGCTGTGCTTCGTCGGCGCGTACCTGCTCGCTCGCGAGCTCGGGCTCGGACGGCTCGGCTCGGCCGCAGCCGGGCTCGCCTTCGCCTACGCGCCCTACCGGGTCACCGAGGCCGGCCACCTGCACGTGATCTCCTCCGGCGGGATCCCGCTGGCGCTGTTCCTGCTGCTCCGCGGCTACCGGCGAGGCTCGGGATGGCTCGTGCTCGCGGGCTGGCTCGTCTCGGCCTGGCAGGTCAGCCTCGGCTTCACGCTCGGCATGCAGTACGCCTACCTGCTGGCTGTGCTCGCGGTCCTGCTCGCCCTCGCCTGGTGGCGCGGCGCAGCGTCCGTTCGCGATCACGCGCCGGCTCGCGATCTTCACCGCCGTCGGCGTGGCCGCGCTGGGGGCGATCACGATCTACCAGGCGCGCCCCTACCTGCGGGTCTCGCACATCTACCCCACGGCGAAGCGCACGATCAGGGAAGTCGAGAACTACTCCTCTGGCCCCGCCGCGCTGCTCTCGGCCTCCTCGGAGAACCGCGTCTGGGGCGGCGTCACCTCGGGCGCGCGCGAACACGTCCACTCCAAGAACGAGGACGTCTTCTTCCCCGGCGGGCTGATCCTCGTGCTCGCCGTGCTCGGGGTGCTCGGCGTCGGCGGCTCGCCGATGACGAGACGATTGCGCCTCGGGCTGCTCGCGGGCGTGGTGACGTGCTCGGTGCTCGCGCTGGGGCTCGGGCTGACGGGCGCCGGGTACCCGTATCGCCTGCTCTTCGACTACGCCCCCGGCTGGAACGGAGTGCGCGTGCCCGGCCGGGTGTTCACGCTGGGGACCCTCTTCTACGCGCTGCTCGCGGGCGCCGGTGCGCAGTGGCTGATCGAGCGCCTGCGACCGCTCGCCGGGCGGCTCCGCAGCCGCCCGCGCCTTGCCACGGCGCTGCCGGCGATCGCGGGCGGCGTTCTGCTGATCGGCCTCGTCGGCGAAGGGGCCGGGCATCTCGGCCACCCGCGGGTGCCGCAGCCGGCGAGGGCCGAAACCGGGCTGCCGGGACCGCGGCTGGACCTGCCCACCGACGGCGCGCACGACCGCATCTGGCAGTACTTCTCGACCGACGGCTTCTACAAGATCCCGATCGGCAACAGCACATTCGACATGCCCGCCGTCGACGACCTGCGCGGCGGCATGCACGACTTCCCCGACAAGGCGAGCGTCGAGAAGCTGCGCTGGTACGGCATCAAGACGGTCGTGCTGCACGTCGACCCCGATCGAGGAACTGCCGCCGGAGCACGGCTTCGCCCATCCCGAGCCGCCCGACCCGGCCGCCGCGGCGGCGAAACCGATCGCGGGCCTCGGCATCACGCGCCGAGTCGCCCCTGACAGCGTGATCTACGAGATCGGGCCGGGGCCGGCGGCGCTGCACGGCAGCGACTGATGGGCGCGCCGAGCGAGGACGCGAACGGCGCGACGACGCCGCCAAGACGGCGGGGGCCGGCGCGGCTGCTGCCGCGCGAGCGCCGCGGGCGCCTCGCGCTTGGCGCGATCCTGCTCACCGGGCTCGCCTCCGGCCTGATGCTGCAGAACTGGTCCGACAACCAGACCTCGCACTACGACCTGATCCGCGCGCTCGACGCCGGGCGCACGACGATCGACCAGGGCCCCTACCCGACCAAAGACAAGGCCTATTACCGGGGCCACTGGTACTCGGCCCGGGCGCCGGGGCTCGCGCTGTTCTCGCTCCCGTTCTACGAGACGCTGACCGTGCTGCAGGCGCCCCGCGTCGCGCGCTCCTCGCCGGCGCTGCGCGGCGAAGACGAGATGATCGACTTCGTCGGCTGGTGGGGCAGCGTGCTGCCGGCGTTCCTGCTGGTGCTGCTGGTCTGGCGCGTGGCCGAGCGCTTCGAGCCCGGCTACGGGGCGGCCGCGGCGATCGCGCTCGGACTGGGGACGATGGTGCTGCCGTTCTCGACGCTGCTGTTCTCGCACGTCTTCTCGGCGATGCTCGGCTTCGCCGCGTTCGCGCTGCTGCTGCGAGAGCGCGACGGGCCGCCCCGCCCGCTGCTGCTGGGCGCCGCCGGCCTGGCCGTCGGCTATGCGATCACCTCGGAGTACCCGCTGGCGTTCGTCGCAGTCGTGCTCGGGCTCTACGCGCTGTCGCGCCCGGACTCGCTGCGCCCGGCCGCGATCGCCGGGCGTGCCGGCGTCTACGCGCTCGGCGGCATCGTCGGGATCGTGCCCCTGCTGCTCTACAACCACGCCGCGTTCAACTCCTGGACGCACCTGGCCTACTCCAACATCCCCCAGCAGCACCGCGGCTTCTTCGGCATCTCGGCGCCCAGCCCGCGCGTGTTCGTCACGCTGCTGCTCGACTCGCGCGGCCTGCTCACGCTCTCGCCGATCCTCCTCATGGGCGCGCTCGGCACGGTGCTGCTCTACCGGCGCGGCCGGCGCGCCGAGGCGCTGACGATCGGCGGCGTCTGCGCCTGCTACGCGATCTACAACTCGGGCTACTACCTGCCCTTCGGCGGCGGCGCGCCCGGGCCGCGCTTCATGATCACGCTGCTGCCGTTCCTTGCCTGCCCGCTGGGGCTGGCGCTGCGCCGCTGGCCCGGCCCGACGGTCGCGCTCGCCGGGATCTCGATCGCGGCTTGGACGATCGTGACGATCACCCACCCGCTCGTCGGCTATGAGAACGAGACCGTCGTCTGGACGCGCCTGCTCAGCAAGGGCGAATTCCAGCCCACGATCGCAACCGCCCTCGGCGCGGGACGCGGCTGGGCCGGCGTCTGGCCGTTCCTGCTGGCCGTCGCGGGCGCGGTCGTGCTCGCGGCCGCCGCCACGCCGCGGCTACGGCTGACCACCGCCGCGCTCGGCGCGGGCGTGCTGGCGGCGCTCGCCTGGGCGCTGTTCGCGGCGCTCGGCCCGACGGCGCTCGGCATCGACCACCAGGGGCTCTTGAGCATCGTCAAAGCAGGGGACCACACGGCGCTCGATCTCCCCCTGCACGACGGTGTGCGCTACCCGCTCACGCGGCTCACGCTGTACTGCGGGCTCGCGGGCGTGGTCGCGCTGGGCGCGATGTGGCTCTGGCGGCGCGAGCGTGGCGACGGGCCCGGCCTCACGCCGAGGCGCCCGGCGCACGCACGCCGAGCGCTGTCGGCGCCGAGGCGGCTAGTTCCTCGCCGTCGAGACGGCGCACTTGGCGCCGTGGAGCTGTTTGCAGACCACCAGGTAGCCGGGCCGCGGCTGTCCGTGAGCGTTCATCAGCCCTGCGTCGAAGCGGGTGCCGCTGTTGCCGCCGATCCAGTTGTAGATGTAGAGGCGCTTGATGTGCGAGTTCGCCGGCGGCGACGCGAGAACATGTACTTGAGGACCCTGCTCGCGCGCGAGAGCCCAGAGCCGTTCCTGTTCAGGAACGAGGGCTTGAACTGCACGATCCCGCCGGTCTCGGTCAGCCACACCTGGCCGCCGAACGCCTTGCTGAGTTCACGCGTGCGCCAGCTTTCCAGCCGGTTCAGGTCCGAGTAGTTGTGAAGGCCCCAGATCGTCGGCATCACGGTGTGCAGGTGCACGACTTCGCGCTTGAACTCGGAGATGTAGCGCAGCGTCGCGTTGATCGTGGACGCGTCGAGCACGTCCAGCCCGATCACGGTGCAGCCCTTGCAGACGCGCTTCAGCGCCTGGTAGTAGCGGGCGGACGCGCCGGCCGAGGGGCTCGAGAACGCGCGCCTGACGTTGCCGCGGTTCGCCTCGTTCCACGACTGGTACTGGCGCACGTGCGGGAAGTCCTTGACGAATTTCGCGACCGCCTTCTGGTAGCTGGAGACGCTCGGCATCTTCGTCGGCGTGTGCTCGGAGTGGTAGAAGGCGACGAGGATCTGCTGGTGGGCGGCTTCGGCCTGCACGATCCAGTTGCGGGCGCGAGCCGAGCTCGTCGCCGCGGTTCGCGGCGTCCCAGGGGGCGATGTAGCGCACGATCTTCGTGTGCAGCTGCTGCCACAGCGGGTTCGTGAACATCTGCGTCTGCTCGTCGCCGACGCCGGTCAGGTAGGAGGACGATGCGTGCGCGCGCGGGGCCCTTGGCGGCGCCGCCGAGCGCGCTGGGCACGAACAGCAGCGTCACGGCGAGCGCGAGCGCGAGGAGGGCGGCGATCCTGCGGGGGGTTCTGTGTGGAGCTCTTCATGTCGCGGTCTGGAACAAGGGGTCGCGGGCCGAGGTTGCGCGATGTTAGTGATCTTTATGCGGGCCTTCGTGAGAGTGTCGAGAAACGGACCGCCACAGACCCTCACGCGCGGTCATCTGCGCCTTCGGCGCCCTCGGGGGCCGTTCCTCCCGTCTTGAGGAGGTCTTTATCGGCCGGGGCCGGCCGCCGCAGCGACGGGTCGGCGACGATCCGCACGTCCACCCCCGGCAGGCCCTCCAGCAGCCGCATGAGCAGCGACTCGCCGCCCGGCCGCAACCGCGCGAGGCCACGGCGCGCGGGCGGCGCGCCGATCAGCACGTAGGTGCTCCCGAGCGAGCGTGCGACGTCGACGGCGACCGCTGCCGCGTCGTCGCCCTCCTCGATCCGCAGCCGCGCGCCCAGCATCGATGTCAGCCGCCGCAGCGACTCGAGCCGGGCGCGGTCCTCGGCGCTCGGCTCGCGCCCCGGCGGGCGGACGATCAGGACGTCGAGCTCCGCGTCCAGGCGCTGGGCCGAGCGCCACGCGCGGCGGACGACGTGCTCGGACTCGCGGTCGAGCGTGACGATCGCGAGCAGGCGCTCGGAGATCGCCTGGGGGGCGCGCTCGTCGGCCGCGGGCCGTCCCTCCTCGTCGCGCCGGACGGCGACGGGCGTCTCGCGCTCGAACCGCTTGACCTCGACGTCCTCGGCGACCTGCCGCAGCGCTGTCTCGCGAAGCGCAGCCAGGTTCTCGATCTTGAAGAAGTTGTTCAGGGCGGCCGGCACCCGCTCGGGGCGGTAGACCTTCCCCGCGCGCAGCCGCGCGATCAGCGCCTCGGGCGTCAGGTCGATCAGCACCACCTCGTCGGCAGCCGAGAGGATCGCGTCCGGGATCGTCTCGCGCACGGTCGTCCCCGTCAGGCGCGCGACCTGGTCGTTGAGGCTCTCCAGGTGCTGGACGTTGATCGTCGAGTAGACGTCGATGCCCGCGTCGAGCACGTCGCGCACGTCCTCGTAGCGCTTCTCGTGCTCGAGCCCGGGCGCGTTGGTGTGCGCGAGCTCGTCGATCAGGCACAGCTCCGGCGCCCGCGCCAGCACCGCCGGCAGGTCCATCTCCTCCAGCGGCGTGCCGCGGTACGCCACCTGGCGCCGGGGGACGATCTCCAGCCCCTCTGCCTGGGCGACCGTCTCCGCGCGTCCGTGGGGCTCGAGGTACCCGATCACCGTGTCGCGGCCGCTCTCGGCTTCGGCGCGCCCCTCCTGCAGCATGCGGTAGGTCTTGCCGACCCCGGGCGCCATGCCGATGAAGACCTTCAGGTGACCCCGGCCGTCTGCCATCTCGCTCGCAGCGGACGCTACCGGACGCCCTCGCCGTCCTGGCCGGGCGCAAGCGCTCGTACCGTCGTCCGTGACCCGTGTGATCGCTTTGTGAACGGGTAGTCAAAGCCGATAGGAGGAGCGTTCCGCACGAACGGCGAATTCAACGGCTCATGCAGGCCCCACGCGACAGAGACCCCCGCAGCAGCGCCGCGGCCCCCGCTTGGTCGCTGACGCTGCCGGCATGGGCGCTGTCGCCGCGACCGGTTTCGCCGCGTCCCCGGCGCGGGCTCTCGCTCGCGGCCGTCGTCCGCCGGCTGCGCCCGCACCGCGATCGCCCCGTGTCTGGCGCGCAGCGCCGCCCGGCCTGAGCCGCGTCCTTCACGAGGTCGTCTCGCCGGTGACCGCGGTCCCCCGCGCCTTCTAGGGTTCTGGCGGTGCGGGCCGGTCTACTACCTGCTCGGGCTCGTCCCGGTGGCGCTCGCGCTCGACCTCCTCGACGCGCCGGCGGCGAGCGTGTTCGCCGTCTCGGCGGTCGCAGTCGTGCCCGCCGCGGCGCTGATGGGAGAGGCCACGGAGCAGCTCGCGGAGCATTCGGGCCCCGGTGTCGCCGGGCTGCTGAACGTGACCTTCGGCAACGCGCCCGAGCTGATCATCGCCCTGTTCGCGCTCGCCGACGGGCTGCACGAGGTCGTCAAGGCCTCGCTCGTCGGGTCGGTGATGGGGAACGCGCTGCTCGTGCTCGGAGCCGCGATGCTCGCCGGCGGCTGGCGGCGGGCCGAGCAGCACTTCCACGTCGAGGCAGCGCGCTCGCTGGACATCGTGCTGCTCCTCGGCACGACCGCGCTGCTCGTGCCCTCGCTCGTGCTGCTTGCCAACGGCGGCAGCCTGCCGCGCGTTGGGATCGGGCGGATCTCCGGCAGCGACGCCGCCTGGGTGGCCACGATCGCGGTCTCGCTCGCGCTGATCGCGGTCTACACCCGCGGGCTGCGCAGGTCGCTGCGCACGCAGGCCGAAGCGTTCACCGGGCCGGCCGCGGAGGCGCAGCCCGCGTGGTCGCGCCGGCGCGCGGGGATCGTGCTCGCACTCGCCGCCGTACTGGTCGCGGTCGCGAGCGACACGCTCGTCGGCTCGGTCGTTCACACCTCGCATCAGCTCGGCCTCTCGCAGTTCTTCATCGGCGCGATCGTCGTGGCGATCGTCGGCAACGCGGCCGAGCACTACGTCGCCGTCGTCGCGGCCACGAACGACCAGATGGATCTCGGCCTGAGCATCGCCGTCGGCTCCGCCGCGCAGGTCGGCCTGCTGCTGGCGCCGCTCGTCGCGCTGGCCTCGATCGTGATCGGCCCGGGCCGGATGCCGCTCGTCTTCAACGGCTACGAGCTGGCCGCCCTGATCTGCGCCGGCTGGCTGGCGGCCGCGGTGACGTTCGGCGGTGTCTCGACGCGCCGGCGCGGTGCCGTGCTGCTCACGGCCTACCTCGCGCTGGCGGTCGCGTTCCTGCTCTCATGAGGCTCGGCGCGTCCGCCGGCCCGGCTGCCGCTGGGCTCTCTGCGAGGCTGGGGCCGTGACCTCCTTCCAGACGGTGGCGGCGGTCTTGGGCGGGCTGCTGATCGCCGGCGCACTGCTGTCGGGGCTGGCACGGCGCAGCGTGCTCTCACTCGCGGCCGTCTTCGTGCTCGCTGGGTTCGTGCTCGGCAAGGGCGGGCTTGAAGTCCTGAGCTTCGACGCCCAGTCGGGCTTCGTCACGGACCTGGCCACTGTCGCTCTGATCGTGATCCTCTTCCGAGACGGGCTCGAGGTCGATGCCGAGGTGCTCCAGCGCCACTGGCAGCTGCCCGTGCGCAAGCTGGCCGTCGCGATGCCCGTCACGGCGGTCGTCGTCGCGCTGCTCGCTCGATGGGTCGTCGGCCTGAGCTGGACCGAGTCCTTCCTGCTCGGCGCGCTTCTTTCGCCCACGGACCCTGTGCTGTCCTCGGGAGTGGTCACCGACCTGCGCGTGCCCCGCGTGATCCGCCACTCGCTGAACCTCGAGTCGGGTCTGAACGATGGGCTCGCGCTGCCCGCGGTGCTCACCTTCGCGGCGGCCCTCGAAGCAGGTCGGAGCGGCTTCGTGTGGTGGAAGTTCGTCCTCCAGGACGTCGGGCTCGGCCTGGCCTATGGCCTCGCCTGCGGCCTGATCGGCTCGCTCCTGCTCCGGCGCGAGGACAGCGGGGCGCACGCGATCCCAGCTCACCAGCGGGCGCTCTACGGGCTCGGCCTGGCGTTCGCGACCTACGGCCTCACGATCATCTCCCCGCGCGGCAACGGCTTCATCGCCGTGTTCGTGGCGGCGATCGTGATCGGCATCCGCCGGCCCGACCTGCGCGACTGCTTCGCCGACCGCATGGAGGAGGTCGTCGAGATCGTCAAGCTCGGGATCTTCACCGTGTTCGGATCGCTGCTCACGATCCACGCGCTGTTCGCCGACGGATGGGCGGCCGTCGCGCTCGTCGCGGGCACCTTCCTGCTGGCACGGCCGCTCGCTGTGTGGCTGGCGCTGGCCGGCACCGGCTTCGGCCGGGCTGCGAAGGCGTTCATGGCCTGGTTCGGGCCGAAGGGCGTCGCGACGATGACCTTCTCGATCCTGATCCTCGCCCACCACGTCCGCTCGGGTGAGCGGATCTTCAACCTCGCCGCACTCGCCGTGTTCGTCTCGATCGTGCTGCACGGCGTCACCGACACGCCCGGGATCCGCTGGATCGCCGCGCGCAGCCGCGAGGAGCCCGCCGCGCCCGTCGAGTCGCCCGCCGCGGCCTGAGCGCCGCGCCGCGCCAGCGGCCGCGGCCCTCATGGTCGTTCGCGGCGGCGGTCCGCTGCCCGGCCGTCGGGTCGAGCTGGCCGGGGCGTTCGAACAGCCCCCCTGAGGCCCGATCGCCACCTTCACGAGATCGTTATGGGAGGCGCAGGGATCGTCACGGGCGCTTCACGCCGTCGCCGGAACAATCGGGGCAAGCGAATCACCCGACCGAGGAGAACCCGCATGGCTTCTTCACTTTCCCCCCACTTCCAGACAGCCCCCGGCTTCCGCGACGACGCCGAGACGGGCCTGACCGTCGGCGTGCGGCTGCGCACGCTCGTCCGCAGGGGCCGCCTCGACCGCATGCTCGCGGACGGAGCCGACCCCGCCTCGAGCGCGGAGCTCGCCCTGCGCGGGCGGCGGCTCACGAGGCGTTCCTACAGGCGCGCGCTCGCGGACAGCTTCGACGAGGCCGTCAGCATCGCGGAGGGCCGCGAGCTGCGGCTGAGCGCGGTGCCTCCGATGGCGACACGCGAGATCAGGGCCGCTCGCGCTGCGCTGCTCGAGCTCTCGCGCGCGCTGCGCAGCGAACGGCAGGTGGCCCCCGCCGGTGTTGCGCTCGCGCAGCGACTGCTCACCGACGGCACGAGCCCCCTGTATCTCACCTCCGAGCACGACGGCCTCTGGCACGCCGCCCGCCGCGCCACCGTGGCGCTCGAGCTCACCGCCTAGCAGGCACAGACCGGCTGCGGTCCGCTCACCCGGGACCGCTCACGCCGAGCGCCGCCGTCACTGCCCGTTGCTGCGCGCCGCACGCCTCCGCGGCCGCTTCCAGCGCGGCATGGCGGCGGCGCACATCCTCGCGATCGGAGGGCTCGGGGACAGACTCCTCGGCCGATCGCAGGATCATCGCGCCCTGCCCGAGCAGCACCTGGCGCTGATCGGCGGAGACCGTGTACGAGGTGACCTTGGCGAGCCCGTCGAGCTGGCGGATCATCACCGCGGGCATGCCCCGGCTCGCCTGCCGGATCTTGTCGTGCGCGCGCTCGACCAGGCGCTCGAACGAGATCGTCCGGGTGATCACCCGGACCCGGCCGGTCGCGTCGCGGTGGACGTCGTGCGGAGTCCAGCCGGCAGCGATCTTGCACATCGCGTCGCCGAGCCAGTCGATGCACGCGATCGCCGTGAAGGTGTCGTTGACCGCGGGAGAGAGCGCCCGTATCGCGATCTCGACGAGCTGGTCGACGGCGAATGACACATCCTGGGTGAGCGTCCGGTGGGGTCCGGTCGCATGCGCTCCGCCAAGCGTCCGCGCGACCTCGCCCGCCGCAGCCCCCGGCCAGACCTCAGCGAGCGGCTCGCCCTCGACGACGAAGTGCCCGGGCCGGTACAGGAGGCGGATCACCGCGCCGCTCCGCGCCGCCACGCCCATCAGGCGCTCGACGCGCACGAACTGCAGGTAGCCGCTGCGCGGCGCGCGCACGACCGCGCTGTCCTCGTCCAAGCGGACAACCAGCTCGGAGAGCGAGGGGCCTGTCTTCGGCCTGTCCCAGGCCGGCGCGGCGGCCTCGCTCTCGACGGCCCGGGCGAGGTCGCCGGCGATGCTCGCGATCACCTGTGGAAGCTGGATCGATCGCGCGATGTGGTCGATGAAGACGACGAGCACGATCACGTCGAGAACCACCAGGACCATGGTGACCGTCACCGACAGATGCGGGACGAATTCGCCGTGGCTCGACGGCCCGATCGAGACGAGCGCCAGGACCGCGTAGACGAAGGTCGCGACGAAGCTCCCGAGCGTCACCTGCGTGATCCGGTCGCGGATGAAGTTGCGCAGCATGCGCGGGCCGAACTGCGTCGAGGCGAGGGTCAGCGTGACGATCGTGATCGAGAAGACGAGCGTGACGACCGTGATCACCGCTGCGGCGATCGCAGTCAGGATCTGCCGCGCCGCGTCGGGGCTGCCGCTGATCACGAATGACGGCAGGTGAAGCGTGCCGTTGTAGGCCGCCCGGTCGATCGCGTACGTACCGGCGAACAGGGCGCCGGCGAGCAGGATCTCGGCAGTCGGCACCAGCCAGAGATTGGTGCGGAGCCCCTCTCGCCGCCAGGCTGAGGGCAAGACGACGCCGGCGCTGAGCCGCCGGCGCGGGCCGTGAAGGAAGGGTTTGTGTCGGAAGCGCATCTCTGGTCTCGGCAGCGTCAAGCGCCGCCGACCAGGCTTCCCGGCTCACCGCGGTCAACGATACCCGCTCTGCGGCGAGGCGCGCGGGCGCCGGGCGGCTCAGGTCTGGTCAGTCACTCCCCCTTCGTGGGCCATCGCGCCCGCGGGACCGCGCACGAGGCGGGCCCGCCGGCACGGCCGCGAGCCGGACCGCGCCGTGACCTGGACGTGCGCGCGCTGCGGTGCCCGGCAGCAGAGCATCGCAGAGGCCCAGATCCATCTCGAGGCTGCGCACGGCGGACCGAGCGCCTAGGCGCTCTCAGCGGACGCCTCGGGTCCGTCCGGCGCCGTGGCCCGCTCGGCGGGCAGCTAGAGGTACCCGCTGGTCAGCTCACCCCGACAGGGCTTCGACCCGCTCGGCGCCGCTCCTGCGTGGCGACGTCCCACCCCGTCGCAGGCACCGCCCGGGGAGGGGGCGGCGGCTCATTCCCCGAAGCGGTAGCCGACGCCGGGCTCGGTGCTGATCAGCGCCTCCGCGCCACGGCGTCCGCGCTCGAGCTTGTGACGGACGTTGGCGATGTGCGTTCGCAGCAGCGGCACGTCGCGGACGTGACCTTCGCCCCAGACCTCCCGCAGGAGATCGTGGCTGCTCAGCAGCCGTCCGTGGTTGCGTGCGAGCAGCGCGAGCAGGTTGAACTCGGTGGGCGTGAGTCGCACCGGGCGGCCGTCGAGCGAGACGCGGTGACCCGGGAGGTCGACCGCGAGACCGCCCACGAGGATCGTCGTCTCCTCGCCGTCCTCGGTGCGGCGGAAAACCGCGTGCAGCCTCGCGACCAGCTCCCCGGACGCGAACGGCTTGGTCACGTAGTCGTCGGCGCCGGCTTCGAGCGCCAGGACCTTCTGCTCCTCTTCGTCGATCCCGGAGAGGACGACGATCGGCATCCGGCTCCAGGCACGCAGCTCGCGGCAAAGCTCGATCCCGCTCCCGTCGGGGAGCATCACATCGACGATCGCTCCGTCCGGCGGGCGGCGCGCCACCGCCTGCCGAGCACCTGCCAGGGTCTCGGCCTCCTCGACCTCGAAGCCCGCCTCGTGCAGTACGACCCTCAGCGCCCTGCGAACCTGCGGCTCGTCGTCGCAAACCAGCAGGCGCAGCCGGCGCGGCGCCTCGGACGTGCTAGGCGCCGAGCAGGTTGTGGATGATCAGGTCGATCAGCTTGATGCCGATGAACGGCGCGATGATTCCGCCGAGGCCGTAGATCAGGAGGTTGCGCCGCAGCAGCGCGCTCGCGCCGATCGGCCGGTAGGCGCACGCCGCGCAGCGCGATCGGGATCAGCAGCGGGATCACGATCGCGTTGAAGATGATCGCCGAGACGATCGCCGAGCGCGGCGCTGCCGAGGTTCATCACGTTGAGCACCGCAAGCGGGCCTTCCTTTTCGCCGGCCGCCGCCCAGGTGGTGATGAAGATCGCGGGCAGGATCGCGAAGTACTTGGCGACGTCGTTGGCGATCGAGAAGGTCGTCAGCGCCCCGCGCGTGATCAGCAGCTGCTTGCCGACCTCGACGATCTCGATCAGCTTCGTCGGGTTGGAGTCGAGATCGACCATGTTGCCCGCCTCGCGCGCGGCCTGCGTGCCGGTGTTCATCGCCACGCCGACGTCGGCCTGGGCGAGCGCCGGGCGCGTCGTTGGTGCCGTCGCCGGTCATCGCGACGAGCCGCCCCTCGGACTGCTCCTCGCGGATCAGCGCGAGCTTGCGCTCCGGGGTGGCTTCGGCGAGGAAGTCGTCGACGCCCGACTCTTCGGCGATCTTCGCCGCGGTGAGCTTGTTGTCGCCCGTGACCATCACGGTTTTGATGCCCATCGCGCGCAGCTGGTCGAAGCGGGCCTTCATGCCCTCCTTGATCGTGTCCTTGAGGTAGATGACGCCGAGCACCTGGTTGTTGCGCGCGACGGCGAGCGGCGTGCCGCCTTCGCTGCCGATGCGGTCGAGCTCCCGCTGGAGCTCCGGCGGCGGCGAGCCGCCTTCGCGGACCACCATCTCGATGATCGAGTCGCCGGCGCCCTTGCGCAGCTGCTGGCCGTCGTAGTCGACCCCGCTCATGCGCGTCTGCGCCGTGAACGGGATGAACTCGGCCTGGATCGAGGCCATGTCGTGCTCGCGGATGCCGTACTGCTTGGCAAGCACGACGATCGAGCGCCCCTCGGGCGTCTCGTCGGCGAGCGAAGACAGCTGCGCCGCTTCGGCGAGCTCGGACTCGGCGCACGCCGGGCATCGGGATGAACTCGCTCGCGAGCCGGTTGCCGATCGTGATCGTGCCGGTCTTGTCGAGCAGCAGCACGTCGACGTCGCCGGAGGCCTCGACGGCGCGGCCGGAGAGCGCGAGCACGTTGCGGCGCACGAGCCGGTCGATGCCGGCGATGCCGATCGCGGACAGCAGCGCGCCGATCGTCGTCGGGATCAGGGCGACCAGAAGGGCGATCAGCGTGGTCTCCGAGATCGTCGTACCTGCGAACAGCCCGAACGGCCGCAGCGTCGCGACGACGATCACGAAGATCAGCGTCAGCGCCGCGAGCAGGATGTTCAGCGCGATCTCGTTGGGCGTCTTGCGCCGCTCGGCGCCCTCGACGAGGCCGATCATGCGGTCCAGGAACGACTGGCCCGGTTCCTGCGTGATCTCGACGACGATCGCGGTCGGAGGTGACTCGCGTGCCGCCCGTCACCGCGCTGCGGTCGCCGCCGGACTCGCGGATCACGGGCGCCGACTCGCCGGTGATCGCCGACTCGTCGACCGTCGCGATGCCCTCGATCACGGTGCCGTCGCCGGGGATCAGCTCGCCGGCCTCGACCACGACGACGTCGCCGCGGACGAGCTCGGAGGCGGGCTTGGTGGCGCCGTCGACGAGCCGCGCGACGGTCTCCTTGCGCATCGAGCGCAGCGTGTCGGCCTGCGCGCGGCCGCGGCCCTCGGCGAAGGCCTCGGCCATGTTGGCGAAGATCACCGTCAGCCACAGCCACAGCGAGATCACGAACGTGTACCAGGCCGGCTCGCTGCCGCCGCCGAGCGGCTTGCCGCCGAAGACCTGTTTGAGCCAGGTGAAGGTCGTGATCACGGAGCCGATCTCGACGACGAACATCACCGGGTTGCGGATCTGCACGCGCGGGTCGAGCTTCTTGATGCTGTCGATCAGCGCGCGCACGACGATGTCGCGCTGGAACAGCGAGATCGCGCGGCGCTCGTGCGGGGCGGCGACGGGCGCCGGCCTCGGGGGCGGTGGGTGCTGGTGCGGACATGGTCAGGCTGCTTTCAGACGGTCGAGGGCGAGGTTGAGCTCGAGCACGTTGACGGCCGGTTCGCCGAGACGAAGCCGAGCCCGCGGCTCGCTCGTGTACTTCGAGACAGGCAGTCAACGGTCGCGAGCGGCAGGCGGCGCACGGCGGCGACGCGATGCGCCTGGATCCGCGCGTTGGCCTGCGAGATGTCGGGGTCGAGGTTCGAGCCGAGGTGTTGACGGCGTCGACCGGGACCTTCGCCGCGGTCAGGCCGGGGTCGTAGGGCTGCTCGAGTTCGAGGTAGGCCTTGAGGTTTTCTTCGTCGGCTTCCTTGGTGCTTGTGCTGTTCGGGCCGCGGTTGGAGAACGTGCTCGCGGCCGCGTTGTATTCGCCGCCTTCGGTCGCCGAGGGGCGCGACTGGAAGTAGCGCGGGTCGGCTTCGGTGACGACTTCTTCTTCCTTTTCCTCGGGCTTGCCGTTCTTGCCGATCACCGGCCGCCTGAAGCTCTGCCCGATGCTCTTCGAGCCGACGAGCTTGCCGTTCACGTAGACCTTCTGGCCGTTGGCGTTGCCGGGGAAGGCGACCTGGCCGACGCCCGTGATCACGAGCGGGTAGGCGATCCCGAGCAGCAGCGTGAAGAAGACGATCGCGATGAGGGATGTGACGATGTCGCGGCGCATGTCAGTAGAGGTGTCCGGTCAGGCCCTGGACGATCGGTCCGAGCAGCAGGGCGGGGAAGAAAGTGAGCGCGCCGACGAGGACGATCACGCCGATCAGCAGCACCGAGAACGTGGTGTTGTCGGTGCGCATCGTGCCGAGCCCGGCGGGGGTGAAGCGCTTGCCGGCGAGCGCGCCGGCGACGGCGAGCGTGAGCAGGATCGGCCCGTAGCGGGCGACGAGCATGTCGAAGCCGCCGAGCAGGTCGGCGAAGGTGACGCCGTGAGCGCCCGCGTTGCCGGCGTTCGGCTGGATGTAGCCGGTGTAGCCGGCGAACGCCGAGCCGTTGTTGTTGGCCTGCGAGAGGTAGGCGTAGAAGGTCTCGGAGAAGCCCTGCGGCGTGTGCCCGCCCGCCTGTCGACCGTCGCCCCTTCGGAGATCGACTTGCGCGCCGGCGCTGGTCGCGACGCCCATCGCGGTGCAGAACAGGGCGGCCAGCGGCGTGATCAGGATCGCGAGGCCCGCGAGCTTGATCTCCCTCGCCTCGAGCTTCTTGCCGAGCCACTCGGGCGTGCGGCCGACCATCAGCCCGCCGATGAAGACGGCCAGCAGGACGTAGAGGAGGATCGAGTACAGGCCGGTGCCGACGCCGCCGAAGATCACCTCGGAGGCGGACAGGTTGGCGAACGGCACGGCGCCGCCGATGCCGGTGTAGGACTCGATCGCGCTGTTGACCGCGCCGCAGGAGGTGACGGTCGTGACGACGTCGAAGAGCGCGGAGCCGGCGATCCCGAAGCGCTGCTCCTTGCCTTCGAGGTTGCCGCCGCCGGAGCCCGCGATCGCGTGCGTGTGGATGCCCGCGGCGTGCTGCGCGGGCGAGCCGTGCGCCTCGGCGATGTAGGCGACGATCACCGCGCCGAGGAACATGAACATCACGACGCCGTAGACCGCGTAGCCCTGGCGGCGGTTGCCGGTCATGCGCCCGTACATGAAGATCAGCGCCGCGGGGATGATCAGCACGAGCAGCATCTCGAAGAAGTTGGTGAACGCCGTCGGGTTCTCGAACGGGTGCGCGGAGTTGACGTTGAAGAAGCCGCCGCCGTTGGTGCCGAGCTCCTTGATCGCCTCCTGCGAGGCGACGGGTCCCATCGCGATCGACTGCGTCACGCCGGTGAGCGTGTGGGCGGTCAGGTAGCTCGCGAAGTTCTGGATCACGCCCTGCGAGAGCAGGATGAGCGCGCCGATGATGCTGATCGGCAGCAGCACGTAGAGCACCGTGCGCACGATGTCGTGCCAGAAGTTGCCGAGGCTCTTGCCGCGTGCGCCCGACGATGCCGCGCACGAGCGCCACCGCGACGATGATCCCGACGCCGGCCGAGAGGAAGTTCTGCACCGTCAGCCCCGACCATCTGGCTGAAGTAGCTGAGCGTCGTCTCGCCGCCGTAGTACTGCCAGTTGGTGTTCGTCAGGAACGACGAGGTCGTGTTGAACGTCAGGTCCCAGGTGCCGGATTTGAAGTGCTGCGGGTTCAGGCCGGTGAAGTCCCAGAGCGTCTGCGTGCGCAGGATCAGGTACAGCAGCAGCCAGCCGGCGAGCGAGAAGATCGATCGAGGCTCTTCGCGTACTGCTTCCAGTCCTGCTGGCGCCTCGGGGTCGACGCGCAGGATCGCGGTAGATGAGGCGCTCGGCGCCGCCGAGGACCGGCGAGAGCAGCACGCGCTGGCCCGTGTAGACCTTCGCCATGTAGCTGCCGAGCGGGAACGCCAGCGCGGTCAGGATGATGGCGAAGCACGAAGATCGTCGCCCAGCCGGAGAAGGTCATCTCAGAGCTTCTCCCCGCGGATCAGCGCGTAGAAGAGGTAGGCGATCACGAGCGACCGAGACGACGAGCCCGAAGACGTCCGCGCCGCTCATATCCGGTCGATCCCCTCGATCAGGACGAAGAGCACCGCGAAGGCGATGATCCCGAGAGCGATTGCGACGATGTCCATGGCCGTCAGTCTGGACCGCGGTGCGTGACGGCCGCATCACGAACCGGCGCGCGGCCATAACGATTTCGTGACGGCAACGGAGCATCGCCGGCAGGCTCGCCGACCCGCCCGCTACGGCGTCCGTGGCGATCGCCCGACCGGTCCGGTACACGCCGCGGGAGCCGCGGCCGGCGTCTCAGTCCGCGAAGCGGTAGCCGACGCCCGGCTCGGTGAGGATGTACTGAGCGCCCGCCCGCAGCGCCCGCCCCGTGCGCGCTCGGGCTCGATCTTCGCGCGCAGCCGCGCGATGTGGGTGCGCAGCGGCTGGATGTCGTCGACGTACTCCGGCCCCCACACATCGACGAGCAGCTTGCGGTGGGTCATCAGGCGGCCGCGGTTGCGCGCCAGCGCGCGCAGCAGGTCGAACTCGATCGGGGTCAGATGGACGGGCTCGCCGTCGCGGCGCACGACGCGCGCGGCGAGGTCGATCTCCAGCCCGTCGACGGCGATCGTCGGCTCCTCCTCGCCGCGCCCGGCGCGCCGCAGCGCCGCCTGCAGGCGCGCGATCAGCTCGCGGGTGCCGAACGGCTTGGTGACGTAGTCGTCGGCGCCGGCCTCGAGCGCCCGCACCTTCTGGCTCTCCTCGCCCACGGCCGAGAGCACGAGGATCGGCATCTCGCTCCACTCGCGCAGCCTGCGCGTCAGCTCGATGCCGTCGCCGTCCGGCAGCACCAGGTCGATGATCGCCGCCTCCGGCGGGCGCACGGCGGCGGCGTCGAGCGCCTCGGCCGAGGTTTCCGCCGCGGAGGCGTCGAAGCCGGCCTCGCGCAGCACGACTTTCAGCGCGCGCACGATCTGCGGCTCGTCGTCGACGACGAGGATCCGCGGCCGCGGGGCCGCGTCGGCGCCCGCGCGCTCACCGGTCCGGCTCGGATTGCGCGGCCCGGCGCCCGCTCGCCGCCGGCGGCGCTCGCCGCGTCCGCGCACCGTCGCGCCGCTGCCGCGACGGCGGCGTCGGCGAGCGGCAGTTCGAACACGAACGTCGCGCCCTGCCCGGGCAGCGACTCGACGTGCAGCGTCCCGCCGTTGGACTCCGTGAAGCCGCGCGCGATCGCGAGCCCGAGCCCCGAGCCGCGGTGCTCGCCGCCCGGGCGTCCCGGCGCGGTAGAAGGGCTGGAACACGCGCTCGAGCTGCGCAGGCGGGATGCCGGGCCCGCGGTCGACGATGCGGACGATCACGCGGTCCCCGCGCGCGCGAGCGCGCCGCCGGCGCGCCTCCGTCCGCGTCGGCCGCGGCTGCGGCGCGCCGATCCGAGGCTCCGCACCGCCCGGGCCCGCACCGATGACCGGATGCCCGCCGGAATGCCGGCGGGCGTTCTCCATCACGTTGACGAACGCGCGCTCCATCTGCACGGCGTCGAGCCGCACGAACGGCAGGTCCGGGTCGATCGACAGCGAGAAGTCCTCCGGCGGCGCGCCGACCTCGGCGACCGACGCGCGGATCAGCTCGTCGACCGAGACCCACTCGCGGCGCGGCTCCGCGGCGCCGGCTTCGAGCCTCGAGAGGTCGAGCAGGTTGTCCACGAGCCGCGAGAGGCGCTGCGTCTCCTGCTGGATCACCGACGCCATCTCGACGCGCTCGGCCTCGGACAGCGAGGGCGAGCCGAGCGCCTCGCCGGCGGCCGAGATCGCGGTCAGGGGCGAGCGCAGATCGTGCGAGACGGCCCGCAGCAGCGCGGTCTTGATCGATGTCGGCGCGCCGCAGCGCGGCGGTCTCGACCGTGCCGCCGAGCAGCCGCTCGCGCTCCAGCGCGGCGCTCAGCAGCGCCTCCAGCGCGGGCACCACGCGCTCCTGCAGGCGCCGCAGGTTCGCCTCCGAGCGTGTCGGCGCCGACCAGCAGCGTGCCGATCCGCGCGCTGCCCTCGCGCAGCGGGAACGCGATCGTGCCGCTCGTCGCCGTCGCGCGCCTCCATCTCGATCGCCGCCGAGCTCAGCTCGAAGCGTCTGCGCGAGGCGCGCCGCGGCGGTGCGCAGCGCCTCGTCGAGGCTGTTCCCGCGCAGCAGCAGGCGCGCCATCTCGGCGGCGAGGTCCGCCTCGCGCCGGCGCTCCTGCGCGTCGCGCGTGCGCGCGCGGACGATCTCGGCGACCCAGCTCGCGAGCACCGCGACGACCAGGAACGTGATCAGCGCGACCCAGTTGCGCGAGTCGCGGATCGTGAAGTGGCCGGTCGGGGGCAGGTGGAAGAAGTTGAAGGCGCGCCGCGCTCAGCACGGCCGTCAGGAACCCGAGCCCGCCGCCCCAGATGACCGAGACGATCAGGACGGCCGGGATGTAGACGACGCTCAGCGAGGCGATCGGCGCGATGTGGCCGAGCGGGTCGATGATCAGCGTGCAGAGCGCGACCGAGACGAAGGCGACCGCGACCGCCCGACGCGCCGCGGCGGCGGCTCCTGGAGCGAGCAGGAAGCTGGGCGGCGACATCTCGCTGTCAGCGTAGTGACGGACGGGACGGGAAGGCCGCTCCCGCCCCGCCCGCTGCGCTCTGCAGGCGCGGCGCGACGGCGCCTGATGGATGTCCCACCCACCCGCGGTGCGCCGCGCTCGCCCGCTGCCCGACTCGCGCCGTCGTCCGGTGACGATCTTCCCCGCGGCGCTCCCGGCCGTGGGTGACGCGGCCGTGACCAGGTTGTGACGATCCGGTGACCCGTGCACGCGCGCCGCCCGGCGTCCAGCCGGGCGCCCGCCGGCTCAAGCAGCGCAGCCGGCGCTGCCGAGCAGATAGAAGGCTCTCACAGAGAATGCGCTCGCCCCTGTCCAAGATCCCCCTGCCGCTCGCACTCGCGCTGTGCCTCTGCGCGGCGCTGCCCGCCGCAGCCGCCGCCACCGAAACGGTGGCGCCGCTCCCGGCATCCGACTACGGCGTGCGCGCCTCCTGCGGGCCGCCGCAGCCCGGCCACGCCACCTGCCAGGCGCTCCAGCTCGTGCCGCTGACGGCCGCGGCGCGCGCCCGCACCCACCCGATGGTCTCGGCGACGGCGGCACGCGCTCGGCCCGGCGCTCTCGCCCGCCGAACAGGGCTTCGGTCTGCGCCCGCAGGACCTCCACTCCGCCTACGCGCTGCCCGCCGAGCGCACCCGGCCCGCAGACGGTCGCGCTCGTCGACGCGTACAACGACCCGCGGGCCGAAGCCGACCTGCAGCGTCTACAGCGAAGAATTCGGCCTCCCGCTCTGCACCGCCGAAGAAGGCTGCTTCCGCAAGGTCAACCAGAGCCGGCAGCTCGGCGCCTCGGCAATGCCGTTCCCGAAAACGACTCAAAGAACTCACGGAAGCGCAGAAAAGCGCGAGCGAATCGCAGCGAGAACTCGCCGCAGAAGCGATCGGTTGGGGAGCCGAGATCTCGCTCGACATCGAGACCGTCCACGCCACCTGCCAGAGCTGCAAGATCCTGCTGGTCGAGGCGAACAGCACGTCCTTCGCCGACCTCGAAGCCGCCGAGGCGAGGGCCGCCGCGATGGGCGCCACCGAGATCTCGAACTCCTTCGGCGGCTCGGACGCGGAAATCAGCCCCGCTGCTGACAGCGCCAGCCAGTTCAACCGGCCGGGCCTCGTCGTCACCGCTTCCGCGGGGGACGACGGCTTCCGCAACTGGATCTCCGTGAACGCGCTCGAAGAAGAACTGACCGAAAAAGAACGCGAAGAATTCGCCGGCGAACTCGCGGCGCTCAGGAGCGCCAACTACCCCGCCTCGTCTCCTCGCGTCGTCGCGGTCGGCGGCACCCATCTGCGCGCTCGGCGCGGGCGGCTGGTCAGAGACCGTGTGGAACGGCAGCGGCGCAGCCGGCGGCGGTTGCAGCACCGCGCTCACCGCGCCGCCCTGGCAGCAGCAGGCGAGCGACTGGAGCGCGGTGGGATGCGGGACCAAACGCGCCGTCGCCGACGTCGCAGCGGACGCCGACCCCTACACGGGCATCGCGATCACCGACTCCGACGAGCCACGGCGCCGAATGCCCCGGGAAATACAGCGGGCACCCGTGGTGCCAGTACGGCGGCACGAGCCTCGCCTCGCCCCTGATCGCGGCCGGTGTTCGCGCTGGCGGGCGGCGCCCACGGCGTCGGCTACCCGGCCCAGACGCTGTACTGAAAACCAGCGCAACGCGCCCGGCACGCTGCGCGACGTCACGACCGGCTCCAACGGCGAATGCGGGGCCGGCTATCAACGCAGAAGGCGTCTCGCGCTGCGAACCGGCGACTGCGGCGGCCGCGTCGTGCTCCGGCGCGCTCGCCTGCCTCGCCGCCCCCGGCTACGACGGCCCGACCGGCGTCGGCACCCCGAACGGCGTGCTCGGCTTCGTGCCCGGACAGCACGAAAGCGCGGCGCCCCGAAGCAGCGGCCGCGACCGGCGGCGGCGGGGCCGAACGCAGCGCCACCGCGCCCGTCGCGCCGCCGGCGCCCGCCGTCTCCGCGCCCCCGACCGTCCGGCTCACCGCCCTCGCGCTGACCGCCCCGGCGCTCACCGCGCTGAGCCGCCACCGCGCGACGGCGCGGAGCATCGCCTTCGCCTTCGTGATCAACGTGCCCTCGAAGGTGCGGGTCGACGCTGATGCGCCGCGTGCGCCTCCACGGGCGCACGCGCTGGCTGGCGGTCGGCCGCACGGCGACGGTCGCCGCCGCCGCGGGCCGCAACGTCAGGCGCCTCTCCGGGACGCGCGCGCCTGCCGAAGGGTCTCTACCGCCTCACGCTCACGCCGGCTCTCCGGCGCTTCGCGCTCGATCGCGTTCACGATCCGCTGAGCGCTCAGCCGCCCTGCGCGCCGTATTCGATCTTCTTCGAGCCGTGCGTGCAGACCTCCGGGAAGTAGCCCTTGGGCTCCTTCGCCTTGCCGGCCTTGCATTTGAAGTGTTCGGGCGTGCCGTGCGTGGAGTTCCTGTACAGGGCATCCAGGAACTTGAAGGCAGCTTTGCAGCTGAACCCGGAGGCCTTGACGTTCTTGGTCTGCACTTTCAGCTTGCGGGTCGGCTGGTTCGCTTCCTTGATTTCGATCGTCACGGCGTGGTTGCCACAGCTCTGCGTGCCTGCCGCGGTCGCCCGCGACGCGGGCGCGCCGGCGGCGAAGGTGCCGGCCCCGGCCAGCGTCGCCGATACGCCCGCGGCAGCCGCGAGCGCCTTCCATCTTCCTGACATCGGTGTTCCCCCTCTGCGTTTCGCGCGGCGGCCGTGGTGCCGCCGGTCGCGTGCAGCCTACAGTCGCGCCGCGCGCTCAGCCCGCGGCGGGCAGCTCCGCCGGCGCCCCGTACGGAGTCAGGCAGGCCGGCAGCGCGACGCTGCCGTCCTCGCGCTGGCCGTTCTCCAGCAGCGCGACGATCGTGCGCCCGACCGCGACGGCAGTGCCGTTGAGCGTGTGCAGGACGCGGGTGCGCTTCTCGGCCCGCATGCGGATGTTCAGGCGCCGCGCCTGGTAGTCGGTCGTGTTCGAGCAGGACGTCAGCTCGCGGTAGCGGCCCTGGCTCGGGATCCACGCCTCGCAGTCGTACTTCTTCGCCGCCGAGTTGCCGAGGTCCGTGACCGCGATGTTCACCACCCGGTAGGGAAGGCCGAGCTCCTGGAGGATCTCCTCCTCGATGGCGAGGATCCGCTCGTGCTCGTCGCCGGAGCGCTCGGGCTCGATGAAGCTGAACATCTCGACCTTGTCGAACTGGTGCACGCGGAAGATGCCGCGCGTGTCGCGCCCGGCGGCGCCGGCCTCGCGCCGGAAGCAGGGCGAGAAGCCCGCGTAGCGGCGCGGCAGGTGCTCGGCGTCGAGGATCTCCTCGTCGTGCAGCGAGGCGAGCGCGACCTCCGAGGTGCCGACGAGGAACAGCTCCTCCTCGGGCAGGGCGTAGATCTGCTGCTCGGTGTCGGGCAGGAACCCCGTGCCGTAGAGCGCCCGTTCGCGCACCAGCACCGGCGGGATCACCGGTTCGAAGCCGTGGCCCTGCACCTTCTCGAGCGCCCAGCGGACGAGCGCCAGCTCGACCATCACGAGCGCGCCGCGCAGATAGGCGAAGCGCGAGCCCGACAGCCGCGCGGCGCGCTCGGTGTCGATCATCTCGCCGGCCAGCTCGAGGTGGTCGCGCGGCTCGAAGCCGAGCTCCGGCACCGCGCCGACCTCTCTGACCAGCTCGTCCTCGGGTCCGGGCGCGGCGCTCGGGTCGGGGAGGTTGGGGAGCGGGGCCAGCGCCGCCTGCAGCTCGCCCTCGACCTGCGCGAGCTCGCCGCTCGAGCTCCTTCGCGCGGGAGGCCACGGCGCGCATCGCCTCGATCTCGGCCTTGCGCGCGTCCTCGTCGGCGGCGCCGCGGATGCGCTCGTTGGCGGCGTTCTGCTCGGCGCGCAGCCCCTCGAGCTCGGGAAGCAGCTCGCGGCGGCGGCGATCGAGCTCGATCACGCGGTCGAGTCCGGCCGCCGCCTGCTCGCCGCGGCGCGCGAGCGCGGCGCGCACCCCGTCGGGGTCCTCGCGGATCAGCCTCAGGTCGAGCACCGGCTCCGCCTCAGGCGTCTATGTGGCGCGCGGGTTCCGACGAACCGCGGAGACGGATGGGACCAGCCGGCGCTTCATGCCGGCCTGGGCCGGCGCTCCATGCCGGCCTCATTTGCCGGTGGTGTTGGTGGTGCCGGTCTTGCCGCCGGCGGCCGGCTTGGCCGGAGCGGTCTTCGTTTCCGTCTTGGCCGCTTCGTTGCTCGTCGTGGCGGCGGGCGTCGGTCCTTCGGGCGGGATGTTCACCGACGGGACGGTCTGGCTCTTCTTGCCGGAGTAGGCGGCGAGGAACTGCGCGACTTCTTCGGCTTCTTTGCCGACGACGATGTTCTCGGGCATGATCGCGCCGGAGAAGCCGCCGTTGCGGATCGCGTAGAGGACCTGTTCCGCGTTCTCCTTGCGGATGTTGAAGTTGGGCCCGTTCGTCGGGATGCGGTTGGCGATGCTCGTCGCCGAGCCCTGGGCGCCGACGGCGCTGAGCGTGTGGCAGCCGGAGCAGTGGTCGCGGAACAGCACCGCGCCGCGGTAGTACTGGCTGCTCTTGGAGACCGAGACGCCCTGCGACCCGCAGGCGCCGAGGATCGCGGCGCACGCGAACAGGACCAGCAGCATGACGGCGGCCTTCATGCGGGGGGAATATATAGAGAGAGGAGCCGCGAACGCGTGGGGTCCGCGTTCGCCGTGGCCGACCTGGGGCGCCTGTGGCGGTCCGGGGAGGCGCCGGGCGCTCAGAAACCGTGTGCCCGAGGCCGGGACGGAGCGCCGGCCCAGGCCGGCATGGAGCGCCGGCCTGGTCCCATCCGTCTCCACGAGCTCCTCAGAACCCGTGCGCCGTGCTCGCCGCCCGCAGCGCCAGGAACACCACCACGAGCGCCGAGGCGGCCATCACGCCGCACTCGCGGCGCATGATCGCGGCGACGAGCTGGTGCTGCTCGGCCTCGGGCAGCGCCGCGACCGCCTGCGAGCCCTCGAGGCCGCGGTGGTCGAGCACGGTCTGCGCGGAGGCGACCCTGAGCTGCTCGGCGATGAAGCCGATCGCGAGCGGCAGCAGCGCGTACAGGTAGAAGAGGCTTTCGTTGGAGTAGTGCCCGGCGGCGGCGAGCGAGCCGACCGCGATCGCGAGCGCCAGCGCCGCCCCCTGCCCCACGCGCAGCAGCACCCAGAACCAGCGCACGAGGGCGCTGCTCATGTCGCCGAGGTAGAACACCAGCAGGCCGAGCAGCCCGGGCACGAGGTTGAGCGCGGCGACGGCCAGGCACCCCGCTCTGACCGCCTCATCCATGCGCTGATTTCGAGCCGATCGTCACTATGTAACACTCTGCCACAAGGGTGATATAACAGCGACCGGTGCTGCGGACCTATCTCCCCGCGATCGTCTTCTTGGTGCTCGGCGGGGCCGTAGGCGGAGCGTTCGCCGTGCTGAACTCCGTCATCGGCCCGCGCCGCGTGACGCCGCACAAGCAGGACCCCTACGAGTGCGGCCTGCCGTCCGAGGTCAAGCGCGGGATGCGCTTCGGGATCAGCTTCTACCTGATCGCGATGCTGTTCATCCTGTTCGACATCGAGGTCGTGTTCCTCTACCCGATCGCGGTCGAGCTGCGCGCCTACGGGAGCTTCGCGCTGGCCGAGACGATCGTGTTCATCGTGCTGCTGTTCGTCGCCTTCGTCTACGTGTGGCGGCGGGGGGCATTGGAGTGGAGGTGAAACGGGAGCGCGCGTCGACCCCGATGGGCTGCGGGTCCGCGACCTCAACGCCCATCAGCTGCTGCGCGGCGCCGACATCGAAGGGCCGAACCGTCCCGCGCACCTCGAGGGCGAGGAGCTCGAACGCTACGTCGAAGAGCGCGTCCTGACGACGACGCTCGACTCGGCCGTCGCCTGGGCGCGCGGCAACTCGTTCTTCCCGCTCGCCTTCGGGCTCGCGTGCTGCGCGATGGAGCAGTTCCACGCGGCCGGGCCGCGCATGGACATCGCCCGCTTCGGCTTCGAGGCCTTCCGCGCCTCGCCGCGGCAGGCGGACCTGATCATCCTGGCGGGCCGCGTCTCGATCAAGATGGCGCCGATCATCCGCAGGCTCTACGACCAGATGCTCGAGCCGAAGTGGGCGATCTCGATGGGCGCGTGCTGCAGCTCGATGGGCGTCTTCAACAACTACGCGCTCGTGCCGGCGGACAAGTTCATGCCGATCGACGTCCACGTGCCGGGCTGCCCGCCGCGCCCCGAGGCCCTGATGCACGGCGTGCTGAAGCTCCGCGACCTGGTGCAGTCCAACCCGCCGGAGGGCTGGCGCGACCCGCTACGACGCGGTCGGCACCGAGGAGGCGCCCTAGATGCCCGATGCGACGGGCCTGGAGCTGCTCGCACAGGAGCTGGGAAGTCCCGTCCTCGAAACCGTCTACTTCCGCGACCGCGCCACGCTCGTGATCGATCCCGCGGCCGTGCGCGAGGTGCTGGGCGAGCTGCGCGGCTGCGGCTACGCGTTCCTCGCGAGCGTGCACGGCGTCGACTACCACCCCGAGGAGCCGCGCCTGGGCGTGCACTACGAGCTGCTCGACATGGCGCGCGTGGACCGCGTGACGGTGAAGCTCCGGGTCTCCGTCGAGAGCCCGGAGCTCGACTCGGTGACGCCCGGAATGGCCGACGGCCGACCACCAGGAGCGCGAGATCTACGACATGTTCGGCGTCGTCTTCCGCGGCCACCCCGACCTGCGCCGGATCCTGATGCCCGAGGACTACGAGGGCCACCCGCAGCGCCGCGACTTCCCGATCGGCGGCGAACCGGTGATCTTCACCCGCGACGAGCGCAAATGGCTGGAGGGCGCGAGTGAGCGAGGGCAACGGCAGCCCGGCCCAGCCGGGCGGCCTCTCCGAGTACCGCCGGCGCGAGCAGAGCGTCACGCTCGAGCAGCTCGAGCAGCCGCTCGACATCCCGGGCGTGGAGGCGACCGAGGAGCTGCTGACGCTCAACTTCGGCCCGCACCACCCGGCGACGCACGGCGTGCTGCGCCTGCTGGTGACGCTGCAGAGCGAGATCGTGCGCGACATCAAACCGGTGATCGGCTACGTCCACACCGGCATCGAGAAGACGGCCGAGGACAAGTCCTACTGGAAGGTGATCCCGGTCGTCGAGCGCATGGACTACCTCGCCTACTACTTCAACGCGATGGCCTACGTCGGCGCGGTCGAGACGCTGCTCGAGGCCGAGGTGCCCGGCGCGCGCCCAGTACCTGCGCGTGATCCACCTCGAGCTCAACCGCATCGCCTCGCACCTGATCTGGCTCGGCACGAGCGCGCTCGACCTCGGCGCGGTCTCGATCTTCCTCTACTGCCTGCGCGAGCGGGAGATGATCCTCGACCTGTTCGAGATGTCCTCGGGAGCGCGCATGCACACCCGCTACTTCCAGGTCGGCGGCGTGATCGAGGACATCCCGCCCGGCTTCGAGCGCAAGGTGCGCGAGTTCCTGAAGGTGATGCCCGCGCGCGCGGACGAGTACGGCGCGATCCTCAACTCGAACGAGATCGTGCTGCAGCGCCTGCGCGGTACGTGCCCGCTGGATGCCGAGACGCTGCTCGCCCTCGGCGTGACAGGGCCGCTGCTGCGCGCGGCCGGCAACCCCTGGGACCTGCGCAAGGCGGCCCCTTACAGCTCCTACGAGGACTTCGACTTCAAGATCCCGGTCGGCACCGTCGGCGACAACTACGACCGCTACGCGGTCCGGCTCGCCGAGATCTACGAGTCGGTCAAGATCGTCGAGCAGGCGCTCGACGGCCTGCCCGAGGGACCCCACATCACGCGAGGACCGCAAGATCGCGCTGCCGCCGCGCCACGAGCTGGCGACCTCGATGGAGGCGCTGATCCACCACTTCAAGCTCGTGACCGAGGGCTTCCGCGTGCCGCCGGGCGAGGTCTACCACCCGATCGAGTCGCCGCGCGGGGAGCTCGCCTGCTTCGTGCGCTCCGACGGCTCGTCCAAGCCCGCGCGCGTGCACATGCGCGATCCCTCCTTCGTCAACCTGCAGGCGCTCTCCCACATGGTCAAGGGCAACTACATCGCGGACATGATCGCCACCGTCGCGATGCTCGATCCGATCCTCGGAGGCATCGACCGGTGAGCGGCCCGGGCGGAGCCGAGCGGCTGATCCGCGAACTGGAGCTGGAGGGCGCCTACGGCAGCCCGCCGCACGTGCCTCGCTTCGAGCACGGCAGGCGCGTGCCGGGGTGGGACCGCGCGGCCGACCTCGAGAAGGAGCCGGCCGACGGTCCCGGACCCCGAGGCCGTCGAGGTGCCGGCATCGCTGCGCGCCGAGATCGAGGCGCACATGGCCAACTACCCCGACCGCCGCTCCGCCGCGCTGCCCGCGCTCGCGGCCGCCCAGCACGTGCACGGCTGGTGCTCGCCCGAGGCGATCGAGCAGGTCGCCTGCGTGATGCGGGTCACGCCGGCCTACCTCGAGTCGGTGGCGAGCTTCTACGACATGCTCGAGACCGAGCCGGCCGGGCGCCACAGCGATCTACGTCTGCACCAACATCTCCTGCTCGCTTCGCGGCGCCGACGCCCTGTACGAGTCCGCGCTGCGGGCGGTCGACGGCGACGCGGAGGTGAGCGTGCGCTCCTTCGAGTGCCTCGGCGCCTGCGACATCGCGCCGATGGCCTCCGTCGACGGCGTCTACGTCGGGCCCGCTCACCCCCGAGGACCTGCCGGCGCTGCTGGAGGACCTGCGCGCCGGGCGCGACGTGCTGCCCTCCAAGCAGCTCGCCCGCCGCCTCGTCGCCGACCCGAACGCCAACAGCCGCGAGTTCCCCGAGCACCCCGTGCACCCGCTCACGATCCCGCCCAACGACCCCGAGATCCCGGCCGGACGTGCCGCGTTCGGCGACGTCGCCGACGAGGACCGCGGCGAGAGCACGGCGCCGCTGGAGCCCGAGCCCGAGCACCACGAGGAGGACAAGAGCTGATGGCCGCGCCGCCGTCCTCTCCGCAGCTGCTGCTCGCCGACATCGACGAGCCGGGGCTGAACACGCGCGAGGTCTACGAGCGCCGCGGCGGCTACGAGTCGCTGCGCAGGGCGCTCGCGATGGATCCCGGCGAGGTCCTCGCGCAGCTGGAAGCCTCGGGCCTGCGCGGGCGCGGCGGCGCCGGCTTCGCGATGGGCAAGAAGGTCTCGTTCCTGCCGAAGGGCTCGATGGACAAGTACCTCGTCTGCAACGCCGACGAGTCCGAGCCGGGGACGTTCAAGGACCGCGAACTGATGCAGAAGACGCCGCACACGCTGATCGAGGGGATGATCATCGCCTCCTACGCCGCCGGCGCGAACCGCTCGTTCATCTACATCCGCGGCGAGTACGTGCTCCAGGCCGACCTGCTCGACGCGGCCCTCGAAGAAGCACGCGACGCCGGCTACATCGGCGAGAACATCCTCGGCTCCTCGCATTCGCTGTCGCTCGTCGTGCACCGCGGCGCCGGCGCCTACATCTGCGGCGAGGAGACGGGACTGCTCGACTCGCTGGAAGGCAAGCGCGGCAACCCGCGCCTGAAGCCGCCGTTCCCCGCCAACCAGGGCCTCTACCAGGGGCCGACGCTGATCAACAACGTCGAGACCCTCTCCACGGTCCCGACGATCATCCGCATGGGCGGCGAGGAGTACGCGAAGCTCGGCGTCGCGACCTCGACCGGCACCAAGCTCGTGTCGATCTCCGGGCACGTCCAGCGCCCCGGCAACTACGAGATCGAGCTCGGCATCCCCTCGCGCGAGATCATCTACGGGCTGGCCGGCGGCCCGCCGGAAGGCCGCGCCATCAAGTGCTGGTTCCCGGGCGGCTCCTCCTCCCCCGTGCTGACCGCCGAGGACCTCGACGTGCCCTACGACTTCGACTCGCTCGGCAAAGCCGGCTCGATGCTCGGCTCGGGCGCGATCATCGTCGTCGACGACTCGACGCCGATCATCGACGTCGCGATGAAGACCGCGAAGTTCTACCGCCACGAGTCGTGCGGGAAGTGCACCCCCTGCCGCGAGGGCACGAACTGGACGGTGAAGATGCTCGAACGGATCGACGCCGGCCTCGCGACCCCGGTCGACCTCGAGATCATGGCCTCGGTCCAGGAGCACATCATCGGCAACTGCCTGTGCGTGCTGGGCGACGCGATGGCGATGCCGATCGGCTCGATGATCGCCAAGTTCCGCGAGGAGTTCGAAGCGCACATGGAGCGCGCGCGCATCGAGCAGGGTCTGGGGGACGCCGGCGGCGACGAGCTCGCGCTCGCCGCCCAGGGCGCGTTCGGAGGCGACCCGGACGTGCTCGGAACGGGCCAAGGGCGACCAGGCGCCAGGCGCCCACCGCGGAGAACCCGGCACCCAGAAAGGCGGAGCCTGTGGAGGAGCCATCTGATGCCGAGGCCGCGCCGCAGACCATCACCTTCACCATCGACGGCGTCGAGGTGCAGGCGCCGGAGAACACGATGCTCGTCGACGCGGCCAAGCTCGGCGACGTCGAGATCCCGGTGTTCTGCTACGAGCCGAAGCTCGGCAACCCCGTCGGCGCCTGCCGCATGTGCCTGGTCGAGATCGAGGGCATCCCGAAGCTCCAGACGGGCTGCTCGACGCCCGTCAAGGACGGCATGACCGTCCACACCCAGACCGAGCGCGTCAAGACCGCGCAGCAGGCGGTGGTCGAGTTCCTGCTGATCAACCACCCGCTCGACTGCCCGGTCTGCGACAAGGGCGGCGAGTGCCCGCTGCAGGACATCACCTTCGGCTGGGGCGGCGGGATCTCGCGGTTCATCGAGCCCAAGCGCCACTTCGTCAAGCCGCTCGAGCTCTCGCCCCTGATCGCGATCGACCGCGAGCGCTGCATCCTCTGCTACCGCTGCGTGCGCTTCTCCCAGGAGGTGGCCGAGGACTACCAGCTCGTGCTGCTCGAGCGCGGGGCGCACTCCTACGTGGCGACCTTCGACGGGCACCCCTACGTCGCGCCCTTCAGCGGCAACATCGTCGAGCTGTGCCCGGTCGGCGCCCTCACCTCGCGCGCGTACCGGTTCCGGGCGCGGCCCTGGGACATCGAGGGGTCGGGCTCGGTCTGCACCTTCTGCCCCGCGCAGTGCAACGTCACGGTCACGGTGCGCGACGAGCGCGCGCTGCGGGTGCTCGCGCGTGACAACGCCGAGGTCGACGACGGCTGGCTGTGCGACAAGGGCCGCTTCGCCTACCAGTCCTTCCACGTCGACGAGCGCGTCACCGAGCCGCTGCTGCGCGACGGCGGCCAGCTCCGCCCCGTCCCCTGGGAGCGCGCGCTGAACGAGGCCGCGACCCGCGCTCGCCCGCGCGGGCGCCGCCACGGGCGCGATCGCCGGCGGCGGTGCGACCAGCGAGGAGGGGCTCCTGCTCTCGCGGCTGATGCGCGAGGCGCTCGCCTCGCCACACGTGGATTCGCGCCGCGGCGGCAAACTGCCGATCGGCCTACACCGCGCGCTCGGCGACCCGCGCCTGCAGGCGCGGGTCTCGGACCTCGAGTTCGCGGACGCGGTGCTCGTGCTCGCCGCCGACCCCGTCAACGACGCGCCGATCCTCGACCTGCGCCTGCGCAAGGGGATCCGCCGCCGCGGGCTGAAGCTGGGCCTCGCGATGCCGGCGGCGAGCTCGCTCGAGCCGTCCGCCGCGCTGTCGGTGCGCTTCGGCCCGGGCGCCGGCCCGGCGTTCGCAGCGGGGCTCGCGGCGTCGCTCGCGGACTCGCCCGATCGCGCCGAGGTCGACCGGCTCGCGGCCATCGCGGGGACCGACCCGGCCGCGCTCTCCGGGCTGGCCGCGCTCCTGCGCGGCGAGGACGAGCAGCAGCGCCCGCGCGAGGTCGTGATCGTCTTCGGCGAGCGCCTCACCTCCGGTCCCAACGGAGCGGCCGGGGCCGCGGCCCTGCTGCAGATCGCCGCCCGCCTGGGGATCGCCGAGATCGACGGTGCGGGCCTGCTCGAGATCCCCGCCGCCGCCAACGGCCGCGGCCTGCGCGAGGCGGGCGTGCTCCCGAACGCGGGCCCCGGGTTCGCAGACACATCGGCGCACGGCCTCGACGCGCATGCGATCGCCGAGCGACTTGCCGCCGGCGAGCTGCAGGCGCTCTACCTGCTCGACTCCGATCCCACGGCCGACCTGCCCGACGCCGAGCTGTGGCGCCACGCCATGGCCTCTGCCAGCACGGTCGTCGCGCACGCCTCCTTCCTGACCGAGGGCATCGCCGAGCACGCCGACATCGTGTTCCCAGCCGAGGTCTACGCCGAGAAGGAGGGGACGATCGTGCATCCCGACGGGCGCCTGCAGCGGCTGCGCCCCGCGATCGCCCGCGTCGGCGAGGTGCGCGCCGGGTGGCGCGTCATCTCCGAGCTGGCGCTGCGCCTGGGGGTCGACCTCGACGTGCTGAACGGGGCGATGGCCTCGCAGCTCCTCTTCGACGCGGTCCCGTTCTACGCCGGCCTCACGCTCGAGGAGATCGGCGGCCGCGGGGTGCGCTGGCAGGAGCGCGACGCGGCTCAGAGCTTCCCCGCCGGCACCGCTCCCGGCGAGGCCGCGCCCGAGCTGATCGAGTTCGGGGATGACCCCGCGACGTTGACCGAACAACGCGAAGTGGCGGGCTTCCGCTCCGTCTGGGACGCGCCCGAGGTCGAGTACTCGCCGTCGCTCGCCTTCCTGCACCCGAACGAGTCCGCGACCGCGCCGGCCTCCGAGGAGCCCGTCGCGCCGTGATCGCCCTCGTCGGCTACTACGAGCCCTGGTGGATCCAGATCCTGAAGTCGATCGTGATCTTCGCGGTCGGCCTGCAGCTGGTGCCGATCGTGCTGCTGGCCGAGCGCAAGCTCCTGGGCCGCTTCCAGAGCCGCTACGGCCCCAACCGGGTCGGGTCCCTACGGCGCCCTGCAGCCGCTCGCCGACATCCTCAAGCTGCTGACGAAGGAGCAGTTCCGCCCTTCCACCTCGATCGGCTTGCTGTTCGTGATCGCGCCGATCATCTCGATCGTCACGGCCGTGATGGCGCTCGCGATCATCCCGTTCGGCGACGTGCAGGACATCTTCGGCACGAAGGTCGGGCTGTACGGCATCGACGTCTCGATCGGCCCGCTCTACCTGTTCGCGATGAGCGGCATCGCCTTCTACGGGATCATGCTCGGCGGCTGGTCCTCCGGGCTCGAAGTACTCGTTCCTCGGCGCCATGCGCGGGGCGGCGCAGCTGATCTCCTACGAGGTCTCCCAGGGGCTCGCGCTCGTCGGGGTGATCATCACGGCCCAGACGCTGTCGCTCACGGGCATCGTCAACGCGCAGAAAGGCATGTGGTACCTCGTCCCGCAGTTCATGGGCTTCTTGATCTTCCTCGTCGCGAGCTTCGCTGAGACCAACCGCGCGCCGTTCGATCTGACGGAGGCCGACGCCGAGCTCGTCGGCGGCTACAACACCGAGTTCGGCGGCGGTCGCTTCGCCTCCTACTACTTCGCCGAGTACCTCAACGTCGTCGTCGTCTCGGGCATCGTGACGACGGTGTTCCTCGGCGGCTGGCTGCTGCCGTTCGGCATCCACCCTCCCGGATGGGTCGACCCCTTCGTCGTGCTCGGCAAGATGGCCCTGGTCACGTTCCTGTTCATCTGGGTGCGCGCCACCCTGCCGCGCCTGCGCTACGACCAGCTGATGGCGTTCGGGTGGAAGGTGCTCCTGCCCCTCGCGACGCTCAACGCCCTGGTGACCGCGATCCTCGTGACGGCGACGCACTGATGTCCGCGCCGGCTCTGAAAGTCGAAGCCTGGAGCCCGGGCGAGGACGTGATCGAGGTCACGCGCACACCCGCACCGGGGCCGGCGCGCTCCGCCTGGCGCACGTTCGTCGAGACGCTGCGCGGGCTCGGCACGACGTTCGGGCGCTTCCGCGAGACGCCGACGACGGTCCAGTACCCCGAGCAGAAGACGCCCGTCTACCCGCGCTTCCGCGGCCGTCACAAGCTCCACAAGTTCGAGGACACCGGCCTCGAGAAGTGCGTGGGCTGCTCGCTGTGCGCGGCGGCATGCCCGTCGGACTGCATCCGCGTGGTGGCGGCCGAGAACACCCCCGAGAACCGCATCTCGGCCGGCGAGCGCTACGCCGCGGTGTACGAGATCAACCTCTCGCGCTGCATCTTCTGCGGCTACTGCGAGGTCGCCTGCCCGTTCGACGCGATCACGATGGGCCACGAGTACGAGCTCTCCGACTACGACCGCACGGACCTGATCTTCACCAAGGAGATGCTGCTGGCCGAGCCGCTCGAACGCGCGCCGCTGCGCAAGGAGGGCGAATGAGATGAGGACCGGAGGTCCGATCAGGCCGGCCGGGACGGCCGGCGACCCGCTCGGGAGCGCCGCCCGGAGGGCGGCGAGATGAGCGCCGTCCTGTTCTTCATCGGCGCGATCGGCGCGATCGCCGGCGCGATCGGCGTCGTGATGCTGCGCAACCCGTTCTACAGCGTGCTCGCGCTCGTCGCCCACCTCGTCTCCCTGGCCGTTCTGTTCCTGCTGCTGCGCGCCGAGTTCGTCGCCGCCGTGCAGGTGGTCGTCTACGCGGGCGCGGTGATGGTGCTCTACGTGTTCGTCGTCGCATACGTCGGAGGCGAAGGCGAAGGCATCGGCGAGCGGCTGCGGGCCGGCCCGGCCGGCGGCGCGTCCACCGGCCCGGCCGGTGCGGCGCTGCGCCTCGGCGGCGCTGCTGCTCGCGGGGGCGCTCCTGGTCGAGCTGCTGATCGCGCTGCTCGGCACCGGCCTCGCGGCGGTCGACACGCACGGCGCCGGATACGTGCCCGGGCCGAAGGCCTACGGCACGCCCGCCTACATCGGCAACCTGCTCCTCACTCGCTTCCTGCTCGTGTTCGAGGTCGCCTCGTTCCTGCTGCTGGTCGCGGCCGTCGGCGCGGTCGTGCTGGCACGCCGCCGCCGCGGCCTCGAGGACGACGAGATCCCCTCGCGCGCGCCGCTCGACGTGGCGACACCGGCCAGCACCGGCAGCATGGTCGAGGGCATCGGGAGCCCGCTGCGATGACGATCGCCTGGTACCTCGCCGTCTCGGCGATCGTCTTCGCGCTCGGAGCCGTCGGCGTCATGACGCGCCGCAACCCGCTCGTGGTCCTGCTCTGCCTCGAGCTGATGCTCAACGGCGGCAACCTCGCGCTGATCGCCTTCGCGCGGATGTGGGGCAACGGCGACGGGCAGATCCTCGCGGTCATCGTGATGACCGTCGCGGCGTGCGAGGTCACGATCGGGCTCGGGCTGATCGTCGCGATCTACCGCCGCCGCCTGCCGATCGACGTCGATGAGCTGCGGGAGCTGCAGGGATGAGCACGACGACCTGGGGCTGGCTCGTGCTGGTGTTCCCGCTCGCCGGGACGCTGATCAGCGGCTTCGGCTTCCGCCTGCTCAAACGCAACACGGCGGGGTGGATCGCGACGGCGGCGATCGGGCTGTCCTTCGCGGCGGCAGTCGCGACGCTGATCTCGCTCCAGGGCCACGACCCGCAGCACCGCCAGCTCGTCTCCTCGCTCTACAACTACGCCTCCACGGTCGGCATCGACGCCAAGATGTCGATCCTCGTCGACCCGCTGTCGGTCTGGATGATCCTGATCGTCACCGGGATCTCGACGCTGATCCACCTCTACGCGATCGCCTACATGGAAGAAGACGAGGGGTTCGACCGCTTCTTCGCGTACCTCAACTTCTTCGTCTTCTCGATGCTGCTCCTCGTGCTCGCGGGGAACTTCCTGCTGCTGATCGTCGGCTGGGCGTTCGTCGGCGCGGCCTCCTACCTGCTGATCTCGTTCTGGTACCGGCGCCGGACGGCGACGAACGCGGGGCTGAAGGCGTTCGTGATCAACGTCGTCGGCGACGTCGGCCTGGTGCTCGGCACCTACTTCATCTTCAAGCACACGGGCACGCTGGAAATGCTCGGCACGTTCAGCGCGACCGCGCACGGCGCGTTCGGCCCGCACGGCGACGGCGACCTGACGGCCGGGTGCATCCTGCTGCTCGTCGGCGCGTTCGCCAAGTCCGCGCAGATCCCGCTGCACACCTGGTTGCCCGACGCGATGGAAGGACCGA
The DNA here is from genome assembly GCA_963779065.1 of uncultured Solirubrobacteraceae bacterium. GTDB lineage: Bacteria > Actinomycetota > Thermoleophilia > Solirubrobacterales > Solirubrobacteraceae > Palsa-744. The sequence goes on along the minus strand of CAVZWQ010000003.1, from coordinate 2,792,380 downwards.
CGCCCGTCAGCGCGCTGATCCACGCCGCGACGATGGTCACGGCGGGCGTGTACCTGATCGCGCGCATGCACCCGCTGTTCGAACTCGCGCCCGCCGCTCAGGACGTCGGCGCGGTCGCCGGCTGCGCGACGCTGTTCGTCGCAGGCACGATCGCCCTCTCGCAGACCGACATCAAGCGCGTGATCGCCTACTCGACGATGTCGCAGATCGGCTACATGATCATGGGCGTCTCCGTCGGGGCCTACGCCGCGGGGCTGTTCCACCTGATGACCCACGCCTTCTTCAAGGCGCTGCTGTTCATGGGCGCGGGCTCGATCATCGGCGCGATGGCCGGCGAGCAGTCGCTCGACCGCATGGGCGGCTTCCGCAAGGCGCTGCCGTTCACGTTCGGCTGCTTCGTGATCGGCGGCCTCGCGCTCTCAGGCATCCCGCCCTTCTCCGGGTTCTTCTCCAAGGACGAGATCCTGCTCGTGACCGGCGAGCTCGGCGGGTGGCACTGGGCGCTGTACGTGATCGGCTACATCAGCGCTTTCCTCACGGCGATCTACACGTTCCGGATGATCTTCCGCGCGTTCTACGGCGACCCCGTGCCCGAGGCGCGCGAGCTCGAATCCGGCCACCTGCATCACGCCGAGCACCCGACGAACCCGGCGACGGGTGAGGTCGAGGACACCGGCGTCGGCTTCCCGGGCCCTCATCACGCGATCGCCGAGCGGTCGCTCCCGATGAAGGTCTCGATGACGCTGCTCGCACTCGGAGCGATCGGCGCCGGGCTCGTGCAGATCCCCGAAGTCGACGACGTCGTCACGAAGTTCCTCGAACCGACCTTCGCCGGCTCGAGCCTCTACACGGTCCACACGAAGGACGGCCTGCTCGTGTTCGGGCTGATCCTCGGCACGGTGCTCGGGCTCGCGGGGATCGCGATCGCCTACCGGGTCTGGGTCAAGGCGCCGGGGACCGCCGAGCGCGTGCGCGCGAGGTTCCACGCGCTGTACACCCTGTTCGTCAACAAGTGGTACTTCGACGAGCTGATCGACGTGCTCGTCGTGCGCCCCACGCTGGCCGTCGCGAGCTTCGCGCGCAACGTCTTCGAGCCGCGCGTGGTGGACGAGACGCTCGTGGGCGGGACCATCGGGATCGTGCGCGCGTCCTCGGCCGCGGTCCGAGCCGTCCAGAGCGGCTTCGTCCGCTACTACGCCGCGCTGCTGGTGCTGGGCGTCGCCGCCATCGGCTTCTACTTCCTGCTCCAGAGCTGATCTGACGAATGCCCAACCTCTCGATCGTGATCTGGCTGCCGCTCGCCGCGGGTCTGCTCGGCGCGCTGCTGCCGCCCCGCCGGACTGGGCGCACCGCCACGCCGGCGACCGCTCCCGGCGGCGAGGTGCGCCGCCCGCTCTCCAGCGCCGGGGTCGCGGCCCTGCTCGGAGCGCTCGCGACGTTCGGGCTCGCGATCTGGATGCTCGCGGCCTACAAGCCGGGCGGCGGTATACAGGACGTCACCAACACGATGTGGATCTCCTCGCTCGGGATCCACTACAAGCTCGCGGCCACGCGGCCTGAACGTCCTGCTGGTCGCGATGACCGGGCTGCTGTTCGCCGCCGCCGTGCTGGCGAGCAACCTGCGCCCCGCGGGTCCGCCGGAGCGAGCGCGGACGTTCTACTTCCACCTGATGCTCGCCGAGTCCGCCGTGCTCGGGGCGTTCCTCGCGCAGGACCTGATCCTGTTCGTCGCGTTCTTCGACCTGATGCTGATCCCGTTCTACTTCCTGATCGGGGGCTGGGGGCGCGACCCGGAGGGCTCGACCCGCGTGCGCGCGACGACGAAGCTCGTCATCTACACGCTGGTGGGCTCGCTGCTGATGCTCGCGGGCGCTGTCGCGACCGGCGTGCTCGCGGCGCAGCAGAACGGCGGCCACCTCGACTTCGCCTTCACCGCACTGCAGCACGCGCCGCTCTCGACCGGCTCCCAGGAGTGGATCTTCCTGCTGTTCGCGGCCGCGTTCCTCGTGAAGATGCCCGCCTTCCCCCTGCACGGCTGGATGCCCGACGGCTACCGCGCGATGCCGGTCGAGGTGCTGATGGTCTTCTCCGGGGTGCTCTCGAAGGTGGGCGCCTACGGCTTCCTCGCGATCGTGCTGACGCTGTTCCCGCGCGCCTCCGCGCACTTCCAGACGCTGATGCTCCTGATCGGCCTGCTCTCGATCGTCTACGGCTCGATGCAGGCCTTCACGCAGACCGACGTGCGCCTGATCGCCGGCTATTCCTCCGTCGCGCAGCTCGGCTTCATCACGCTCGGCATCTTCGCGCTGAACTCGCAGGGCGCCCAGGGGGCGCTGCTGCAGATGGTCAACCACGCGATCGTCGTGGCGCCGCTGCTGTTCATCTCCGCGCTGCTCGCGCGGCGCGCGGGCGGCTCAGAAGACATCCGCGACATGGGCGGGATCGCGTTCCGCGCGCCGGTCTTCGCGAGCATCTTCCTGATCGTCGCGCTCGCCACGCTCGCGATGCCGGGCTCGGCGAACTTCGTCGGCGAGTTCCTGATCCTGCTCGGCGTCTTCAAAGCCAAGCTCGCGATCGCGATCATCGCGTTCACCGGCGTCGTGATGGCGAGCGTCTACGCGCTGCGGCTGTTCATCCGCGCGATGCACAACCGCGTCGGCAAGACGGTCGAGTCGCGCGAGATCACGCTGCGCGACGGGCTGGTGCTGGTGCCGATCGTCGCGGTGATCGTGTTCATGGCGGTGTACCCGCAGCTGGCGCTGCACCGCAGCGAAGCGTCGGTGAAGGGAGCGGTGGCCGGCGGCCGCGTTCGACGCACGGGCGCGTCGCCTGTCACCGTCTTCGCGCGCACGCCGGACATCCGCAGGAGCTCGACGCCGCCCCGCGCAGCATTCGAGCTCGCGGCACGATCGAAGCGACGCCTCCCAGTGACCGCCCTCCTCGCCACCACCCACCTCAAAGGCCCGCACATCGACTGGGCCATGCTCTCCCCCCTGATCGCGCTGCTCGGCGGCGCGGCGATCGTGCTGCTCGTCGGCCTCGTCGGAAGCCGCTGGGTCCGCGCGCCAGCTCGTCCCCGCGCTCGACGCTCGGCGTCCTCGCCGCGACGCTCGGGCTGACGCTCTGGAAGTGGGGCGATCGCGCCTCGCTGATCTCCGGCGCCCTGCGGATCGACCCGCTGACGCAGGTGCTGACGCTCGTGCTGATCGCCGGCGGCGCCTGCACGGTGCTGCTGGCGTGGCGCTCGAACGCCGCGCGCGAAGCCGCGCACGGCGAGTTCCACGCGCTGCTGCTCGGCTCGCTCGGCGGGATGGTGATGCTCGTCGCGGCGCAGAACACGGTCGCCGCTGTTCACCGGCCTCGAGCTTCTCTCGATCCCGCTGTACGTGCTGTGCGCGGTCGAAATGCGCCGCGAGCACTCGCTGGAGTCGGGGCTGAAGTACCTGATCGTCGGCTCGGTCGGCTCGGCGACGCTGCTCTACGGGCTGGCGCTGATCTACGGCGCGACCGGCCAGACCGACTACGCGGGGATCGCGGCGAAGCTCTCGCGTCGGCGGCCTCGCCACCGACGTGCTGCACGCTCACGGGGATCGCGCTCTGCGTCGCCGGGCTCGCCTTCAAGGCCTCGATCGCGCCCTTCCACCAGTGGACCCCCGACGTCTACGAGGGGGCGCCGACGCCGGTGACCGCGTTCATGGCGGTGACGACGAAGGTCGCGGCGCTCGGCGCCTTCATCCGCTTCTTCGACGTCGCTCTGATCGAAGCGCACGCGAGCTGGGGCCCCGCGCTCGCCGCGCTCGCCACGATCACGATCGTGGTCGGCAACGTCGGCGCGCTCGGCCAATCCTCGCTGAAGCGGATGCTCGCCTACTCCTCGGTCGGGCAGGCGGGCTACATGCTCGCCGGGGTCGTCGTGGCGACGAGCATCGGCGTGCAGGCGACCGTGCTCTACCTGATCGTCTACCTCGTGATGAACATCGCCGCGTTCGCCGTGATCGTGGCGCGCGAGCGCGAGACCGGTCTCGGCGACTCGATCTCCGCCGTCTCCGGGCTCGGGCGCGAGCGGCCGCTGCTCGCCTGGCCGCTGACGCTGTCGATGCTCGGTCTCGCGGGTATCCCGGCGACCGCGGGGCTGATCGGCAAGATCTACCTGATCCAGGCGAGCGTCGAAGGCGGCTACGCGTGGCTCGGGATCGTGATCGTGATCGGCTCGATGATCTCGCTCGGCTACTACCTGCCGGTGATCGCCGCGATGTGGATGCGCGAGTCGGCGGCCCGGCGCCCCGGTCGCCAGGCCGGGAGCGGAAGGCCCCGGCGGGCTGCCCGCGGTGGCGGGCGGCTCCAGCGAGCTCGACGCCGAGGGCTTCCGCTCGCGCGCGACCGCCAGCCCGAGATCGTGTTCGTGGCTGTCCTCGCCGGCGCCGCGACGGTCGTGTTCGGGATCGTGCCCCAGCCGCTGTTCGACCTGGTGCGTCACACCGGCTCGGCGCTCGGGCTCCTCTAGCCCCGGACCGCGCGCTTGGAACAGCAGCCGGCCGGGGCAGGCGCAGCCTAGAGCCGGCCGGAGCGCTCGGCGGCCTCTTCGGCCTGCGTGAGCTGGCGCTCGACGAGGTCGAGCCCCGCGTCCCAGAAGCCGGGGTCGGATAGGTCGATGCCGACGATCGCGGCGACCTCCTCCGGGCTTTTCGAGCCGCCCGCGGCGAGCATCTGCGAGGTAGCTCGGGACCAGCTCGTCGCCGAGCTGTTCGTAGCGCTCGTAGACGGACAGCGCCAGCAGCTGGCCGTAGGCGTAGGCGTAGACGTAGCCCGGGCTGCCGATGAAGTGCGGGATGTAGGACCACCAGCTGCGGTAGCCGTCGGTGACCTCGACGGAGTCGCCGAGCAGCTCCTCCTGGCTCTCGGCCCACAGCTCTCCGAAGCGCTCGACCGACAGCTCGCCCTGCTCGCGGCGCTCGGTGTGAACCAGGTCCTCGAAGCGGTTCATCGCGACCTGTCGGAACACGGTGGCGATCGTGTCCTCGAGGTTCTCCGCGAGCAGCGCGAGCTGCGACGCGGGCGAGGTGTCCTGTTCGAGCAGCCTGCCGAACACGATCGTCTCGCCGAAGACCGAGGCCGTCTCGGCGAGCGTCAGCGGCGTGGACTGGTGGAAGATCCCCTGCCGGGCGGCGAGCGCGAAGTGCACGCCGTGGCCCAGCTCGTGCGCGAGCGTCAGCACGTCGCGGCGCCGCGACGTGTAGTTGAGCAGCACGTACGGGAACTCCGAGGGAACGGTGCCGGCGCAGAACGCGCCGCCGCGCTTGGCCGGGCGCACGGGCGCGTCGATCCGCTGCTCGTCGAAGAAGCGCCTGACGAGCGCGCCCAGTTCGGGCGAGAAGCCCGAGTAGCAGTCCAGCACGATCTCCCGGGCCTCGCCGTAGGAGAAACGGGCCGCCTCGTCCTCGCTCACCGAAGCCAGACGGTCGTAGTCGGCGAGGCGCTCCAGCCCCAGCAGCCGCGCCTTCAGCCGGTACCAGCGGCGCGGGATCTCATAGCGGGCGCGCACCGCTCCGATCAGCGCCTGCACCGACTCGTCGCTCGCCTCGTTGGAGAGGTTGCGCGCCGCCAGCCAGGTCTCGGATAGCGGCGCAGGCGGTCTTCGGTGGCCTTGTCGGCGAGCAGCGTGTTGAAGAGATAGGCGCGGGTGCGCAGCCCCGGCGCGAGCGCGGCCGTCACGCCCTCCGCGGTGGTGCGCCGACCTCGCGGTCGGCGTCCTGCAGGCGGCTGAGCGCGACTTCGAGCGGCACGCGCGGGGACTCGGCGGCATTCCTCCGCCGGCGGCAGCTCGACCTCGATCACCGAGGTCAGCTCCTCGAACAGCCGCCTCCAGGCGCTCGCCCCCGTCAGCGACTTCTCGGTGACGATCCGCTCCTCGGGCTCGGAGAGCAGGTGCTCGCGGTAGCGGCGCACGTTGCGCAGGTGGTGGCGCGCGAAGTCGAGGCCTTCTCCGGCGAGCAGCTCCTCGGCGCGCTCGTCCGAAAGCGCCGCCCACTCCAGCTCGAAGAACAGCAGCGTGGTCTGGATCGCGGTCTCCTGCTCCTGCACCCACTGCATCAGCGCGCCGGTGGCGGGGTCCGCGGTGTCGGTCGAGAAGCGCAGCGCGGCGTAGTAGCCCGCGCGCCCCGCGAGCTCGGTGATGTCGGCCAGCTCGCCCATCGCCGCCGCGAGCCCGGCGTGGTCGAGCTCGCCGAGCTTGCCCGCGTGGCGCTCGGCGAAGGCCTTCGAGCGCTCGAGCGCCTCGGCCATGCGCCGCTCCGACCCCCTCGCGTCCCTCGCCCGCGACCAGCGGATCGAGATCCCAGCTCGCCTTCTGGAGCTCGGGGTCGGTCTCGGGAGTCGCCGGCGCGGCCATCGGGGCGCAGCTTATCGCCGGGGCGCGGCACGGCCCGGCGGCCCCGGGCACGCCGGTAGAGCGCGCGGGCTCTCTACTCGGTCGAGATCGCCCGGAGCATGTCCAGGCGCGCCGCGCGGCGAGCCGGCGCCTGGGCGGCGAGCACCCCCGCCAGCGCCGCGACGACGAGCAGCACGACCAGCGTCCCGTACGGGATCGACTGCACGTAGCCGGAGCCGGGTAGCGCGAACGTCGTCGTCAGCACCGCGCCGACCACGCCGACAACGAGCCCGAGCACGCCCCCGATCATGGCGGTGATCACCGACTCGTAGCGGATCATCTGCCTGATCTGACGCCTGCTCGTGCCGATCGCGCGCATCATGCCCAGCTCCTTGGTGCGCTCGTAGATCGACAGGATCAGCGTGTTCACGATCCCGAACAGCGACACGATCACCGACAGCGCGAGCAGCACGTAGATCAGCGTGAGAAGGCTGTTGACCTGGCCTGCGAGATCCTGCTTGAACTGCGCCGACGTCCGCGAGCGGGTCTGCGGGTACTGCGCGGTCAGGACCCTGTCGACGGCCGGCTGCACCTGTGCGTTGGAGGCGCCGGGCGCGTAGCTGACGAACACGACCGCGTCTTCGCGCTGGCCGAAATGGTTCGCGGCAAGGCCGCGCGCGACTGTCACGCCCTTCAGCAGACCCGCGTTTTCCCTGATGATGCCGCGCACCTGCAGCGTCACGTGCTGGGCGGTGGGGGTGAGCAGCGTGAAGCTCGAGCCGACCTTCACGTGGTGCGCTTTGCTGAATTCTTCGGTGACGATCGCGCCGCTTTCATCCAGTTCGGAGAGCGTCGCGTTCGAGCCCTGCTTCCATTCGATCCGGTAGGCCTTGGCGAACGATTCGGGTTCGATGGCGGTCACCGTCTGGTTGCTCGACTGGCCCTTCAGACGGCCGACCGTGAACGCCACGGCGGTCACGTTGCCGACCCCGTGCACGTTGCGCACGGCGCCGGCGACACCCGGCGGGATCCCCTGTTCGTTGCCTGACTGGGAGTTCTCGACGATCAGGTTGCCGGCGAACGACTGGTCGACGGCGTGGTCGATCGTGGCCTTGAAGCCGGCGGCGAGCACCGCCACGAAGGCGACCAGCGCGAGCCCGACGGTCAGCGACATCGCCGTGACGAGCGTGCGCCCGGGCTGGCGGATCGAGTTCTCCTCGGCCAGGCGGCCGGTGATGCCGCGCCAGCGCACGAGCGAACCGAGCGCGTGGCCGAGCGCCGGCACCACGCGGTAGCGCTTCTCGGGCCGCTCGCCCCCGCGCCGCAGGCGGAGGTACAGCCGCAGGCCGCGGATCGCGAGGATCACGAACAGGACGATGCCGACGCCCGCCGCGCCGACCGCGATCAGCACGGCGACCACCAGAGGTAGGCGAGGTAGGTCAGGATCAGCCGCCGGCGGGTCGGCAGCGGACGCGGCGGGATCTGCACCCCCTCGCGCATCGCCGCGATCGGCGGCACGCGCGTCGCGCGCAGCGCCGGGGGCAGGCCGGCGAGCAGCGTGACGAGCACGCCGGCGAGCAGCGAGACGACCACCGTCCGGGTCGCAAGGACGGTGCCGGAGTCCGGCAGTTCCGCGCCGAACGCCTTGAAGAGCTCGTTCAGCGCCGGCGCCATGCCGATCCCGGCGAGCAGGCCGAGCCCGCCGCCGATCAGGCCGAGCAGCAGGCCTTCGTAGAAGACCGACTGCAGGATCTGCGCGCGCGAGCCGCCGAGCGTCCGCAGCAGGCCGAACTCGCGCGTGCGCTGCGCGACCGTGATCGAGAACGTGTTGAAGATGATGAAGGCGCCGACGAGCAGCGCCACGTAGGCGAAGATCAGCAGGAAGGTGCGCAGGAAGCCGAGGTTGGATTCGAGGTCGGTCGTGTCCTTCTTGGCCTGTTCGGCGCCGGTGCGCACGTCGACGACCGACGGCAGCTCCGGCCGGATCCGGTCGCGCAGCTGCCCGGGTGTGACCCCCGGCTTCGCGGCGACGTTGATCTGGTCGTAGCGGCCGATCTCGCCGAGCAGGCGCTGCGCCTCGGAGGGGACCAGCAGCGCCGCGCCGGCGCCGCCGAACGAGGCGCCCGCCGCCGAAGCGCAGGATGCCGACGATCGTGTAGCGGCCGGTCGCGCTCGTGCCGGCGACGATCAGCTGCTGGCCGATGTGGAGGTTCCCGCGTTTCGCGGTCGCTTCGTCGATCGCCACCTGCGAGGTGTTCGTGGGAAAGCCGCCCCGCACCGGCTTGAACGACTCGAAGCGCGGCGGCTGGACCGAGCCGATGAAGGCGGGCGCGTTCGGGCTGGTGACGCGTTTGCGCTTCGTGTCGAGGATCGTGCCCGGGCGTGAAGATCGCGCCTGCCGCTTCGGCCACGCCGGGCGTGCGCCGCACGGTTTCGAGCATCTCCTGGGTGACCGGGGAGACTTCGGCCCGTACCCGCCGGCCGAGGATCTGCGTCGGCGTCACGACGACGTCGTGGCCTTTGCTCGCCGTCTGGAAGATCTGGGCGAACGAGTTGTTGATCGTGTCCGTGAGGATGTAGGTGCCGGCCATCAGCGCGACGCCGAGCACGATCGCGATCGCCGTCAGCGTCACGCGCAGCTTGCGCTGCACCATGCCGCGCCACACGAGCCGGAACATCAGCCGAGCGCCTTCATCAGGTCGAGCGTCCGCTCGGTGCTGACCGCCTCCCCGTCGTGGACTATGCGCCCGTCCGCGAGCAGCAGCAGGCGGTCGGCGAACGACGCCGCGTGCGCGTCGTGGGTCACCATCACGACCGTCTGCTCGAACTCGTCGACCGCCTGGCGCAGCAGGCCGAGCACGTCGTCGGAGGATTTCGAGTCGAGGTTGCCCGAGGGCTCGTCTGCGAACACGACCGACGGCCGCGAGACGAGCGCGCGGGCGACGGCGACGCGCTGCTGCTGGCCGCCCGAGAGCTCGTGCGGGACGGTGCTTGAGCCGGTCGCCGATCCCGACGGCGTGCGACCAGCGTGTCGAACCACTCGCGGTCGATGCTCGCGTCCCGCGATCGACAGCGGCAGCAGGATGTTCTCTTCGGCGTCGAGCACGGGCAGCAGGTTGAACGTCTGGAAGATGAAGCCGACGCGGTCGCGGCGCAGCTTGCGTCAGCGCGCGGTCGTCGAGGTCGGTCAGCTCGACGCCGGCGAGCCTCACGCTGCCCGATGTCGGGCGGTCGAGGCCGGCGAGGTTGTGCATCAGCGTCGACTTGCCCGAGCCGGACGGCCCCATGATCGCGGCGAAGCGCTGTTCCGGGAACGAGACCGTGACGCCGGCGAGCGCGTCGACGGCGGCTTCGCCCTCGCCGTAGCGGCGGGACAGGTCCTCCGCGGCGACGATCTCGCTCCGCTGCTCGGTGTCCTCCATTCGGACGAGGGTACCGGTCTGCGCCGAGCGCGCTTCCCGGGGCAGATCAGGTTGCATGTCAGAGCGCCGACCGTCCCGGCCGTCGCGCTCCGCGCCTTCCCCGGCGCTCATGCGTCCATCGTGCGCGTGCGCCACGCACCCAGGACCAGGAACACGGCCAGCCAGACCGGCGATCACGAGCACCGCCGTGCCGGGGCTGAGCGTCACGGTCTGAGCCGCCGCGGCCGCGCCCGGTCGCCGAGGCCCACCGGGCTGAAGTGGTCGATCGCTTCGCGCAGCACCAGCTCGCGCGAGCTGCCGAGCGAGCTGATGTTGGTCAGGATCGGGCTCGCGACGAGCTGCCAGCCGATCAGCACGACCAGCGCCGCGGGCTTCGAGGCCGTCAGCGAGGAGAAGCCGACCGCCACGGCGCAGATCACCCCCGTCGAGAGCAGCGTGAACCCGAGGCCGTTCAGCATCGACGCCGCGTCCGGCGTCGGCGCGCCGTCGGCGAGCGCGTAGACGCCGATCGCGAGCACGGCGTAGCCGACCAGCGCGACCAGCCAGGTGAGCGCGATCGCGGCCGGCACGCGCGAGGCGAACAGCGCCAGCCGCGAGCGGCCCGTGACGACCAGGTCGCGGAACACGCCCGCGCTGACGTCGCCGGCGCCGGCGTCCGTGCCGATCAGGATCGCAGCGAGCGGCCCGAAGAACACGGCGAGGATGCGCAGCGCGTCCTGGTAACCCGCTGATGCCCCCGGCAGGCCGCGTGTTCGGCCGGGTTCGAGGAGTGCTGCGCGGCGCCGACGATGAAGTAGAGCAGCAGCGGCACGAGCGCCAGGAGCAGCGACCAGGCGAGCGTGCCGCGGCGCTTGCGCAGCTTCAGGAAGTCGGCGCCGACCATCTGGCGATCGGGAAGCCGCCCGCGCGCCGTGCCGGCCTTCGACCGCGGCGCTCATGCCGCCACCTCCTCGTCGGCCGTTTCCAGCCGCGTCGTGATCTCCAGGAACCGCTGCTCGAGGCTGTGGCGGACCGGCTCGAGGCGCATCACGGCGATCCCCGCCGCGACGAGCGCCGCGTTCAGGCGCGCCGCGGCGGCGCCGGGGTCGGCGGCCTGGGCCGAGAGCACCGCGCGCACGCCCTCGTCGCTGCGGCGCACCGAGACGACCAGCTCGCTGCCCTCCAGCAGGCGCAGCGCGCGGTCGGGGTCGTCGACGCCGAGGATCAGCTCGCCCGGGCGCGCCGCCGCCCGCCAGCTCGGCGACGGGGCCCTGCGTGATGACCTTGCCGCGATCGACGATCGCGGCCGCGTCGCAGGTCTTTTCGACCTCGTCGAGCAGGTGCGAGGAGACGAACACGGTCCGCCCCTCCTGCTCGACCATCGCGCGGATCATCTCGCGGAACTCCTGGATGCCGGCCGGGTCGAGCCCGTTGGTCGGCTCGTCGAGGATCAGCAGCTGCGGGTCGGCGAGCAGGCAGCGCGCGACGCCGAGGCGCTGGCGCATGCCCATGGAGTACTTCGCGACGCGGTCGCCGCCACGCGTGGTGAGGCCGACCCGCGCCAGCGCCGGCTCGATCCGCGAACGGACCTCCGGGCCGCGGGCGGCCGCCACCACGCGCAGGTTCTCGCGCCCGGACAGGTGCATGTGGAAGCGGGGCTCCTCGACGATCGCGCCGACGCGCCGCAGCGCCTCGACGCGCCGCGCGGGCACCGGCAGGCCGAGCAGCGACATCGAGCCCGGCGCTCGCGTGGGTGAGCCCCAGCAGCGTGCGGATCAAGGTCGTCTTCCCCGCGCCGTTCGGGCCGAGGAACCCGAACGCGCAGCCGCGCGGCACCGACAGGTCGACGCCGTCGATCGCGGTGCGATCGCCGAAGCGCTTGGTCAGGCCGCGCGTCTCGATCGCCGCGGCGGGCGATCCGTCGTCGCGGGGCTCTGCGTTGGGGGGCATTCGACTCCTTCCGGGATCCGAGATCGAGAGAACTGTCGCCGCCGCGGCCTGCTCGCGCAATCGGGGATTTCCCCTAGTGGAACAGCGACCTACGTGCGACGTTATATCGTCACACGTAATAGTAGGCGTCAGCCGTCGAAGTCGACGAGCCGCCGCTGCACCGCCCACCGGCTGAGCTCGTGGCGGCTGGAGAGCTGCAGCTTGCGCAGCACGGCCGAGACGTGAGCCTCGACCGTCTTGGAGGAGATCCCGAGCGTCCGCGCGATCTCCTTGTACATGTAGCCCCGGGCGATGTGCCGCAGCACCTCGCGCTCCCGCGGCGTGAGCTGGTCGAGCTCGCGGTCGGTGCCCGGCTCCGGCGGCGCGCCCTCGCCCGCCACGGCGAAGGCGTCGAGCACGAAGCCGGCCAGGCGGGGTGAGAAGACGGCGTCGCCTTCGGCGACCCGCTCGACGGCCTCGGCCAGCTCCGGGCCGGAGATCGTCTTCGTGACGTAGCCGCGCGCTCCCGCCCGGATCACCGCGATCACGTCCTCCGCGGCGTCGGAGACCGACAGCGCCAAGAAGCGCGGCGCCGGCTCGGCGCCCGCGGAGCGCCGGATCACCTCCTCCCCGCCCCCGGCGGGCATGTGCACGTCCAGCAGCACCACATCGGGCGAGCGCTCGGCGATCGTCGCGACGGCCTCCTCGACCGTGCCGGCGTCGCCGACCACCTCGACGAGCTCCCCCAGCTCGGCCTTGACCCCCGCCCTGAAGAGGCGGTGGTCGTCGACGATCACGACCCGCGGGCGGGCGCTCATGCCGCGCCGAGCAGCAGCTCGACCTCGGTGCCCTCGCCGGGCCGGCTGCGCACGCGGGCGAGCCCGCGGTGGCGCTCCATGCGCCCCTGGATCGAGTCGCGCAGCCCGCGCCGGTCCGGCGGAACGGCCTGGGTGTCGAAGCCGACCCCGCGGTCGCGGACGAACACCTCCACGCCGTCGTCGCCGACCTCGGCGAACAGGTCGACGCGGCTGCTGCCCGAGAACTTGGCCGCGTTGGTCATCGCCTCGCGCGCGGCGAGCACGAGCGCTTCGAGCGAGGCGTCCAGCGGCTTGTCGCCGACCGTGACGACCTCGATCGGCATCCGGTGGAGCTCCTCGACCTCGGCCGCGGCCTGGCGCAGGGCGCGAGGCCACGGTGTCGGTGCCCGGCGCGGCCCGGCCCTCGTGCAGCCAGCTGCGCAGCTCGCGCTCCTGGCGGCGGGCGAGGGCGGCGACCTCCTGCGGCTCGCCCGAGCGCTTCTGGATCAGGGCGAGGGTCTGCAGGACCGAGTCGTGGAGGTGGGCTGCGACCTCCGCACGCTCCTGCTCGCGGATGCGCGCGGCGCGCTCGGAGCCGAGGTTGCGCGCCAGGCTCACGAACCAGGGCACGATCAGCGCGCCGAACACGCCGGCGACGATCGCGACGGCGCCGAGCGCCCGCCCGAGGGTGTGCGCGACCGAGAAGGAATGCAGCAGCGCGGCGACCGCGAACGCCACCATCAGCACGCCGAGCATCACCCGCGGCCCATCGAGGCGCGCGAGGGCGCGCAGCAGCCCGCGCAGCGAGCCGCGGCCGCGGAGCGAGCCGGCCGGCGCGGGCCCCGGCCCCACAGTCGGCCGCCACACCAGCGCGAGCCCGCAGACGCCGACCACCGCCGGCCAGAAGACGGACTGCCCCAGCCCGAGTCCCAGACGGCGCAGCGCCCACTGGGCGGCGACGACGCCGAAGATGATCATCAGCGCCTCGCGCCAGGCCCCCCGGCGCCGGGCGCAGCCCTGGCTCTCGGGGGCGACAGGGACGAGTGCCCAGGCCAGCGCGTAGACGGCGAGGCCGATGCCGCCGACGCCGCCGAGCAGCGCGGCCATCACGCGCACGAAACGGACGTTGAGGTCCAGCCGCGCCGCGACGCCGGCGCACACGCCGCCGAACAGGCCTTCGTCCGGCCGCCGCCGGAGCGGCGCCCGGCCGCGCGGTGGGCTGCGCACGGTGGCGGCCTCGGTGGACATGCCACAAATCATGGCACCGCTCGGGCCCGCGTTTGTAAGGGATCTCCCCTAGGAGGCCGCCACGAAGCGCCGGCCGGCTCTCCGCGATTTGTCCAACGCCTCCGCAGCCGAACCTATCCTTCTCCGCATGGCGATGAGCGCACGCGCCGAGACGCCCCCGCCGCGGGCGGCCGGCGCGCCGGAGACCCGCGCGGGCTGGCGCCCCTCGGCGATCCAGGTCGCGATCGCGCTGACGGTTGCCGGCGCGGCGCTGCGGTTCGGCACGCTCGACGTGCAGTCGATCTGGGGCGATGAGGCGATCACGATCGCGCTCGTGCACCGCAGCTTCGGCGCGATGATCTCGCACCTCTCCTCCAGCGAGTCGACGCCGCCGCTCTACTACTCGCTCGCGTGGGTCTGGACACGGATCTTCGGGAACGGCCCGATCGGCTTCCGCACGCTCTCTGCGCTCGCCGGCACGATCACGATCCCGCTCGTGTGGGCCTGCGGGCGCGAGGTCTCAGACCGCGTCGCCGGCTGGGCCGCGGCGCTGGCCGTCGTGAGCCCGGCGATGTACTACTACTCGCAGGAGGCACGCGCGTACGGGCTGCTGATCATGTTCTGCGCGGCGGCGTTCCTGTTCTTCGAGCGCGCGATGGCACGGCGCGACGGCCGCAGCCTGGCCTGGTGGGGCGCCTTCTCGGTGCTCGCGCTGCTCACGCACTACTTCGCCGCCTTCCTGTTCATCCCGGAGGCGCTGATCCTGATGCGCCGGCTCGGATGGCGCCGGCTGCTCTGGCCGGTCGCCGCCGTCGCGGTGGTCGGGATCGCGCTGCTCCCGCTGGCGATCGACCAGCGCAACTCGGGCAAAGCCAGCTGGATCGAAGAATCCTCGCTGGTCAACCGCGTCGGCGAGACCGGCAAGCAGTTCCTCGTCGGGCTCTACTCGCCCGGGCAGGTCGGGACTGCCGCGCTCAGCACGCTGCTCGCGCTGGCCGCGATCTGGCTGGTGCTCACGCGCGCCCGCGACGCCGAGCGCGACCGCGCCCGCGATGCCGCGATCGTGGCGGCGGCCGGCGTCGGGATCCCGCTCGTGCTGGCGGGCGGGCATCTGATCGACGTGTTCGACGGGCGCAACGTGATCGCGGCGTGGGTGCCCTTCGCGGTCCTCGTCGCGATCGGCCTCGGTTGCGCCGGAGCCGGGCGCCTCGGCGCGGCGCTCGGCGCGGCGCTGTGCGCGATCGGGCTCGCGCGTGATCGTGGCGACGAACCTCCTGCCCGGCTACCAGCGCGACGACTGGCGCGGCGCGGCGCAGGCTCTGCCCGCGCCGCTGCAGCCGCGGGTGATCGTCGTGGAACGGTTCGGCGGCTCCCCGCTGTCGGTCTACCTCGGGCCGCTGCACGAAGTGCGCCAGAGCACGCTCCTCGCCCGCGAAATCGCCTTCCCGGTCCTGCGCACCCGTCACACCTACGGCGCGCCCTCGGCGCCGTATGCGCCGCTGCAGGCGCCGCGCGGGTTCCGGCTCGTCGCGGCTCGCAAGAACGAAGCCTTCGCGGTCACGCGATTCGTCGCGGCGCGTCCGACCGCCGTCTCGGCGCGCGAACTGCTCAGGCTGAGCGGCAGCCCGAGCAGCGAACTGCTCGTCGGTCGCTAGCGCCCCGCGGCCCGGCACCAGGCGACCGCGGGCCCCACACGACGCGGCGCCCGCGGCCGCTCGCAGCCACGGGCGCCGTCGCATGAGGCCTTGCGCGCTAGAGCGCGAGGAGTTCCTGCACCGCGGTGGTGAAAGCGCCCTTGGGCTGGTCTTCGTGCTGGAGCAGCCCGAAGTACGCCTCGCGGTCGTTGCTCGCCCCGGCCACCAGCTGATCGCGCACCTGGTAGAGCAGGAAGAGCTGCAGGCGGTTGCCGGTGAGCGATTTGATTTCGGCAACGCTCTTCTTGAGCTGTTCGGCCAGCTTCGGCGTAGGTCATGCACGGGTTCAGGCCGTAGTTTTCGTACACGCAGACGCCGTTGTCGGTCGACAGCCCCCACTCGGTGATGTCGATCGGGATGTTCGACGGGGCGCCGTGGGCGGCGGTCTGCGTCAGCACGCCCAGGATCTTGCCTTTGCCGGAGGTCCCGTACGGGTGGGTGACCCAGCCCGAGACGTAGTTGCCGAGGTTCGGCACCGCCTGGAACATGCCGTTCATCCAGTTGCCCGAAGGGTCGTCGGCGACGGCCAGCACCCCGACCTTGACGCCGCTCGCGCCGATCGCTTCGGCGGCTTCCTTCAGGCGCACGGCGTAGGTCTGGGCCCGCGCCTGGTAGGAGGGCGTGCCCGCGTTGTCGCCGTACTGGTAGCCGTAGGAGGTCTCGTTGCCGAACTCGATCGTCTGGAAGGCGAGGTTGCCGTCGGAGCGTTTGGCCCAGAAGGTGCCGCCGGGGCCGTAGGCCTTGGCCCAGCTGGCCAGGTTCTGCGCTTCGGCCGCCGTCGGGAGCGCGCCCGTAGAAGCGAGGCCAGCGGCGCGATCCTGACGCCTTTCGCGGCGTAGTTGGAGACGATCGATTCCCACGCCGAGGCCGGCGCGCCGATCGACATCGAGATGCGGACGATCTTCGCGCCCAGGATCTGGGTCCCGGTGTAGTCCTGCGGGTTGGTGCCGGAGTTGATGCCGGGCTGGAACCCTTCGGTGCCGATCACCGAGAAGCCGCTTTCTTTCGGCGCGGGGGCCGGTTCTTTGGGCGCGGGAGGGCCGCCGGGTAGGAGATCGTCACCGGAGGCGCCCATTCGCTGCCGTCGACGGCGGTGCGGACCGAGTAGGTGACGGTCTTGCCGGCGACGGCCGGGCGGCGTCGTCGAGGTGCCGCTGACGGCGGTGAACGCTTCGGGCTGACCCGGCACCTTCGTCATCAGGATGTACGCCGTGACGTTGGCGACGAGGTTCCACTGCAGCGTCTGCCCTGAGACGTGCAGCGCCGGTGCGGCCTTGAGGTTCAGTTCTTCGGCCGGCGGGCCGGCGGGCGGCGTCGGCGTCGGCGCGGGCGGCGCGGCGGGGTAGGTGATCTTGACGATGTTCGACCAGTGCGAGGAGCTCGCCGCGGCGCGCACCGCGTAGCTGACGGTCGTGCCCGGGCACCGGCGGCGGCGTCGCCGAGCGGCCGCGCACGTAGCTGAAGTGGTACGGCTGTCCGGGGACCGCGCTGACGAGCACGTAGCCCGTGGAGCGCACGACGCGGGACCAGTCGAGCTTGTAGCCGCTGACCGCGAGCGCGGGCGGGCGGGCGACCGCCGAGCTGGAGGCGCCCGGGCGGCTCGAGCGGCGCGCCTTCGAGGCGAGGTTGCGCTCGGCGGCGGTGAACGCGCGACCGGCGCGCTCGACGTTCTGGTGAAGGCGGGTGCAGGCGCCGCCGGTGCGCAGGCAGCCCCGCAGCGCGCGGGCCTGGTGGACGAGGCGGCGGTCGGCGCCGTGGGCGCGCCTGGAGGCGGACCGCAGGGCGGCGCTGAACGAAGAGGAGTGGGCGTGGCCGCCGCGGTGACGTGCGCGCCGAAGCGGCGCTCGGGATCAGCGCCAGCAGCGAGAGGATGCCAAGCGCGAGCAGGAGCCTTCCGGCCGCCCGGCGAGGGCTGGAGTGCATGTCGATCTCCTTCGGTAGCTGGGCTGTCTCGCGGGGAGACCCCTGGCTTTGCGACCTCGCCTCACGGCGAGAGTGCCTTTGTCGGGAGCACGCGGGGAAGCTGTCTCCGCCCCCTCCGTGGCTCGTTTTTTTCTACGAGCTGCTGCGTCCCCTATCGCGTAGGAGCGGGCGCGACTTTAGCCGTGCAGCGTTTGTTGCACGATGTTTCGAGTGCCGGCGGGCGGGAAGGGCCCGCCGGCTAGCTTTCCTGCGACTGCAGCTCGGAGACCTTGCCCTCGAGCTGCTCCATGACCGTCGGGTCGCGCAGCGTGGTGACGTCGCCGAGCGCTCGGCCCTCGGCGATGTCGCGCAGCAGGCGGCGCATGATCTTGCCGGAGCGGGTCTTCGGGAGGTCCTCGGCCCAGATGATCCGCTTGGGGCGGGCGAACTTGCCGATCCGCACAGCGACGGTCTCGCGGATCCCTTCGACGGTTCCGTCGTCACCCTGGATCTCGGCCTGCAGCGTCACGAAGGCGACGATCGCCTGGCCGGTGTCTTCGTCGTGCTGACCGATCACGGCGGCCTCGGCGACGTCGGCGTGGGCGACGATCGCCGACTCGACCTCCGCGGTCGAGAGACGGTGCCCGGAGACGTTGACGACGTCGTCGATGCGCCCGATCACCCAGAAGTAGCCGTCCTCGTCCTGGCGGGCGGCGTCGCCGACCAGGTAGGTCTCTCCCCCGAAGCGCTTGAAGTAGGTCTCGACGAAGCGGTCCTCCTCCTTGTAGAGGGTGCGCAGCATCGAGGGCCACGGCTGTGTCAGCACGAGCAGGCCCTGCCCGCGCTCGACGCGCTCGCCCGTCGACTCGTCGCGGACCTCGGCGAACACGCCGGGGAACGGCTGCGTGGCCGAGCCCGGCTTCGTCTCGGTGATCCCGGGCAGCGGGGTGATCATGATCGCGCCCGTCTCGGTCTGCCACCAGGTGTCGACGATCGGGCAGCGTTCGCCCCCGATCACCTTGTGGTACCAGAGCCAGGCCTTCGGGTTGATCGGCTCGCCCACCGAGCCGAGCAGCCGCAGGCTGTTGAGGTCGTGTTTGCCCGGCCACTCCGCCCCCCACTTGATGCAGGCGCGGATCGCGGTCGGGGCGCAGTAGAGGATCGTGACGCCGTAGCGCTCGACGATCTCCCACCAGATGCCCTTGTGCGGGGTAGTCCGGCGCTCCCTCCCACATCACCGATGTGGCGCCGTTGCACAGCGGCCCGTAGACGATGTAGGAGTGGCCGGTGACCCAGCCGACGTCGGCCGCGCACCAGTACACGTCGCTCTCCGGCTTCAGATCGAACACGTAGCGGTGGGTGGCCGACACCCCGGTCAGGTAGCCGCCGGTGGTGTGCAGGATGCCCTTCGGCTTCGCGGTCGAGCCGGAGGTGTAGAGGATGTAGAGGGGGTGCTCGGCGTCGAGCTCCTCCGCCGGGCACTCCGGATCGGCCGCGGCCAGGATCTCGTCGTAGAAGTGATCGCGCCCCTCCTTCATCTCGCAGTCGAGGCCCTTGCTGCGCACGACCACGATCGTCTCGAGCGTCGCGAGATCCCCCATCACCTCGTCGACGCGCGCCTTCACGGGCGCCGTCGAGCCCTTGCGCGAGGCCCCGTCAGCCGTGATCAGGGCCTTCGCCTCGGAGAACTCCATCCGCTCGCGGACCGCCTCGGCGGAGAAGCCCGCCGAACACGACGTTGTGCGGGGCGCCGATGCGCGCGCAGGCGAGCATCGCGACGACCACCTCGGGGATCATCGGCAGGTAGATCCCGACCACGTCGCCCTTGCCGACGCCGAGCTCCTTCAGCGCGCTGGCGAAGCGCTTGACCTCGGCGAGCAGCTCGGAGTAGGTGATGTCGCGCTCGGTGCCGTCCTCCCCGCGCCAGTGGTAGGCGATGCGCTCGCCCCGGCCCGCCTCGACATGACGGTCGAGGCAGTTGTAGGAGACGTTCAGCTTCCCCCCGGTGAACCACTCGTAGAACGGCGGGTTCGAGTCGTCGAGCACCTGCTCCCACGGGCTGAACCAGTGCAGCTGCTCGGCCTGCTCGACCCACCAGGCCTGCGGATCGGCGGCGGCCCGCTCGTACACCGCCGGATCTTTCAGCAGCGCATGCTCGGCGAACGCCGCCGGCGGGGGGAAGCGCTCGACGTCGAGCAGTCCCGCGAGCTCTCGGTCGAGCTCCTCCCCTGACGCCGCGCGATCTTCGACGCTCATCGCCGGGACTCTACAGCCGCAGCCCCGCCGCGCCCGACGTTGAGCGGGACCACGGGCAGCACCGTGCGCGCGAACGTCGAGTTGACGACGGCCGCGAACGAGGCGTACCAAGCCGCGATGGCGGTCGCGAGCCCGATGTAGCCGCCCCAGTGGGTGACGGTTTCGTGGGCGCCCGACGGCGCCGATCGCCAGCAGCACGAAGGTCGCGGTCAGCAGCACGAACACGAGCAGCACCGCAGCGCTCACGCGCAGCGCGGCGACGGTCATGTACGCGGTGAAGATCGCCCACGCCCACAGGTACAGGCCGATCGCGTGGCCGACGTTGCCGGTGATGTCCTTGGCGTAGAAGACGTTGAGCGCCCAGAAGGAGATCCAGAACGCGCCGAACGAGGAGAACGCGACGGCGCCGAACGTGTTGCCGTTGCGGAACTCCCACATGCCGGCGAGCAGCTGGACGATGCCGCCGTAGGCGAGGGCGAGTCCGAGGACCACGGGCGTGCCCTTTTCGCTCACGAGGTTGGCGTTGAACATCGAGAGCACGAACGTCGTCATCGCGAACCCGGCGAGCCCGAGCGGCGCGGGATCGGCGATCTTGAAGCCGGCGACGGGAGGTTCGACGCGAGCCGTCGTGCCGGCCGTCGGGTCGCGTTGGATCGGGGCAGTAGCCGCCATCGATGACTCCTTCGATCGCAATGCGAGCGAGGCCGGGCACCCCAGCGGAGCCCTCCCTCGTTCCCTATGCCACATAGCTACCCAGCCGCACAGGCGGCCAATCGCACGGCTTTCCGGAAGATGTCCGCGGGTCCGAATGCGGACACCGCGCGTGCAGCGCTGCCGTCAGCCGCGGCCGCGCTTGCGGCGCTTGCGCGCGGACGCCGAAGGCGAGGGCTGCGTCGGCGCCGGGGCGGCGTCGCCGTTCCCGGCCGCGACGGCCGCCGGCTTGCCGGCCCGGCCGGCCCGTTCGGCCTGCATCTGCGCGCGGCTCGGCCAGGGTCGCGCCTCTCCCGCCTCCCAGGCCGGCGGGTCGCCGCCGGGCCATTTGCCGCTCAGCAGCATGCCCATCATCACGAGCCAGAACGCGGGGATCAGCTGCAGCGTGGGGCCGATGTTCGGGAGCAGGATCAGCAACGCGCTGAACATGCCGAGGAACGCCATCCAGCGCGGGAGCAGGCCGGTGCGCAGCGAGTTCAGCATCACGACGATCATCCCCACGACGAGTGCGAGCCCGGCGAGCAGCGACAGGTAGGCGACGATCTGGTTGGAGGCGCTCTTGGTGAGCGCCTGTTCGACCGCGTGGCGGGAGAAGTCGTGGCCGGTGGCGAAGTTGTGGGTCTCCACCGCGTAGACGACCTCGTGCGCGACGCTCGCGACGGCGACCGCGACCCCGCCGGCGAGCACGAGGATCCTCGCCGGGGCCCAGCTCTCGGGACGGCGGAACCGGCCCGCGTCGAACAGGAGCAGCAGCACCAGCATCAGCGCGATGATCGCGACCGCCGCCAGCACGCTCCCGGCGATGAACGAGAATGCGTGGTGCGAGATGTATTTGACCTCGGGCGCGCGCGGGCTCGTCGCCGGGTTCCGAGACCCCCTGCGACCGTCGGAGTCAGGCCCTGGAGCGGGCCGACCGTGGGCAGCCCGTTCAGCGTCGAGGTGATGACGATCGCGCTGAGCAGGTACAGGAACCCGCCGGCGAACGCCGGCACCGCCAGACGCTTGCGCCGGTCGAGCTCGCGCTCTGTCTCTTCGCGGATCTCAGCTGTGCTGGGCATCGAGCAGGGCAGTCTATGATCTGGGCATGGAAGGTGGAGGTCTCGGAGACATGTTCGGCGACCCGGAGGAGATCCAGCGCCGCCTCGCCGAGTTCGCCGAGCAGATGCAGGGCAGCCAGCGGCTGGCGTGGGCCGACAACGCGATCAAGCTCGCCGTCGACATGACTGTCGCTGCGGTATCGCGCGTGAACGTCCAGGGCAACGCCGAGGCCCAGGCAGAGCAGATCCGCACCGTGATCGCACGCGTCTTCCCCGAGGCGGTCGCGCTCGTCCGAGAGGCGCGCGAGGGCCTTCAGTAATGAACGCGGCCGCGCGGCGCGCCCGGCGCGCGCGGCTCGGCGGGGGCCGACGGATCCTCGGGCGCGAGGCTGCCCTTCCCGCTCGGCCTGCTTCTCGGCCTGCTGGGAGGCGCGCCCGGCGGTGATCACTTCTTTGAAGGAGCGGAAGCGGAAGATGAAGATCACGGCTGCCAGACCGGCCAGGGCGGTGAACGCCGCGATCGCGATCTGCTGGCCCACCGAGTAGGCCGCGACGACCGTCGCGCCGGCTTTGGAGGAGAAGACCTTCACGAGCAGCGCCTGCTGCACGCCGGCTCCGCCCGGCGTGAAGGGGACGGCGCCGGCGACCTGCCCGCAGGCGAACACGAGCAGCACGTTCTGCACCGAGCCGCCGACGCGGAACGCTTCGAGCAGGAACCAGAAGCCAGCGAACCGGCAGCCCCAGGCGACCGCCTGCAGCGCTGCGACCTCGCGCAGGTAGCGCCGTTTGTCCGTGAGGATCGTGAGCCCCTGGCGCACCCGAGCCAGAACGCGCGCGCACGCACCGACAGCAGGGCGTAGGCCACGATCGCGATCACCGCGAGCAGCGTGATCAGGAACAGCGTGAAGCGGAAGTGCACCGCGAAGAACGAGATGTCGAACGAGCTCAGCTTCGCGAAGTCGGGCGGCTTCGGGAAGATCCCCTGCGTGAAGGCGTAGACGAGCACCAGGACCCCGGCGCAGGCGTCGAACACCGACTCGACGAAGAACGCGCTCGCGACCGTCGGGTAGCGCGAGCCCGGGATCGAGGACTTCGTCAGGAACAGCTTGATGACGTCGCCGCCGCGCGCGGGCACGACGTTGTTGAAGCCGACGGCCGCGACGTAGGCGCCCCAGATCCGCCGCCATTCGAAGCTGACCGAGGGGTAGGCGGCGCGCAGGCTGTTGAAGAACGCGCGCGAGCGGATCGTCAGGTTGGCGCCGAAGAACAGCAGCCCGATCAGCAGCGCCGGCCAGTGGACGGCCGCCAGGTCGGAGAAGAACTGGCCGACGGCGTCGAAGAACGAGCTGAGGCTCTGTCCGAGCGAAGTCGCGAGCACGTCTCCAATGTACGGGAGGCGCCTCTCGCCGCGGCCGGACTCCTCACAGCAGCCCGGCGGCGAGCAGCGCCGCGAGGATCGCCGCAGGCGCGAGGAGCACGCCCTGGCGGCAGTACGCCAGCGCCGCGGGCCGGGCCCCGGCGGCTCGCGCCGCCCGCCACCACAGAAGGACCGCCAGCGAGCCCGTGACAAAGAGATTGGGTCCGGCGTTCAGCCCGATCAGCAGCGCCTGCGCGTGGAGGCCGCCCGTCGAGGACATCAGCACGGCGGCCGGCAGGTTGTTGATCGCCACGGTCGCGAGCGCCGCGACACCCGCCGTGGCCGGCCCGGCGGGCATGCCCACGAGCCGCGAGGCGGCGGCCTCGAACAGCCCGTCCGCGCCGGCGAGCTCTCCCAGCAGGAGCAGCCCGGCGACGAGGACGAACGGCGGCCACGCCTGTTCGAGCGCTTCGCGCGCGTGGGCGATGCCCAGCAGCACCGCCTTCAGTCGCCCGCGGGCGCTCGCGCGGGCTCGCGGCGGCGCAGCACGTGCACCGCGGCGAGCGAGCAGGCGAGCACCGCCGACGACGAGCACGAGCAGGAACGCGTCCCCTCCGGGCCAGCTGAGCCCCGCGCCCTCCGCCGTCCAGAAGATCCCGTACGCGCTCAGCAGCACGCCGACTGCGAACTTGAGGGTGTTCTCCGGGACACGCGAGAGCGGGTGGCGCGCCGCAACGCCGACGAGGGCGACGACGAGGGCCGCGATCACCGCGGCCGCCGCGGCGAGACCGGTGCGCCCGCGGGCGGCGCCGAGCGTCACGACGATCAGGGCCACCTCGAGCCCCTCGATCAACACCCCTTTCGCGGCGATCGAGAACGAGTACGCATCCCACCCGGGCTGCGCCAGACCGGCCGCGCGCGCGGCCTCGCGCTCGTGCTCGAAGGCGACATCCTCGTCGCGCATCGCCTTGCGGCCGGCCTCGCGGAGCACCGCCTTGCGCAGCCAGTGGCCGCCGAAGGCGAGCAGGAACAGCCCGACCGCGACCCGCACGGCGTCGACGGGAAGCGCCGACAGCCCGCCGCCGATCACGGCGACGGCGGCGGCCAGCGCCAGCAGCGCGACCCCGACGCCGGCCAGCGCAGAGCGCCAGCTGCGGGTCGAGCCGACCGCCAGCACGATCGTCAGCGCCTCGACGCACTCGACCGCGCTGGCCAGGAACACCGAGACGGCGGTGCCAACATCGGCTCCACTCATCGCGATGAATCTAGCGCCGCCGCCCCGCGCCCGAGACGGACCGGCCGTCGATGCGATAGAAACGGCGTATGGCCTCCCCCGCGAAAGCGCGACGGCCCCGTCCGCTGACGGTCGCGGTCACAGGCCCGACGGGGGAGATGGGCCAGGCGGTCGTCGCGGCGCTCGAGCGCTCGCGCGACGTCGGCGAGATCCTCGGCATGGCAAGGCGCCCGTTCGACCCGTCCGAGCGCGGCTGGAAGAAGGTCGTCTACCGGCGCGGCGACGTGCTCGACCGGCGCAAGGTCAGCCGCCTGGTGGAAGACGCGGACGTCGTGATCCACCTCGCCTTCATGATCATGGGCGGCGCGCGCCAGAGCCGCCGCGTCAACCTCGACGGCTCGCGCAACGTGTTCGAGGCCGCGGCCGCCGCGGGCGTGAAACGCCTGATCTACGCCTCTTCGGTGGCGGCGTACGGCTTCCACGGCGACAACCCGCAGCCGCTGACCGAGGACGTCCCCGCGCGTGGCACCTCGGCCCATTACTACTCGGCGCAGAAGGCCGAGGTCGAGGCGCTGCTCGCCGACTCGCTCTACGGCTCGCGCACGAAGGCGTACGTGTTCCGGCCCTGCATCGTGGCGGGTCCGCAGGCGCCGCTGCTGATCGACAGCCTGCCCTACACGCAGGTCTCCGACCGGCTGCCCGGGCCGGTGCTGAGCCTGCTCGAGGGCGTCCCGATCCTGCGACCGGTGCTGCCGGACCCGGGCGTCCCCTTCCAGCTCGTCCACCACGACGACGTCGCCACGGCGATGCGATCGGCGACGCTCGGCCGCGGCAAGCCGGGCGTCTACAACCTGGCCGGACCGGGAGAGCTGACGGTGCGCCAGCTCGCCGAGGAGCTCGGCTGGTACTCGATCCCGCTGCCCGAGCTCGCGGTCGACGCCGCCGCCGAGGCCGTCTCGCGGCTCGGCTTCCTGCCGGCCCAGGCCCAGTGGATCGCGGCTTTCCGCGAGCCGGTGATCATGAACACGGCGAAGGCGCGCAAAGAGCTCGGCTGGCGCCCGCGACACGGCGCGCTCGAGACGCTGCGCGAGACGATCCGCGCGACGCGGATGGACTCGCTGATCCGCTGAGCCGGCCTCACGGCGCGCCCGCCGCCGGCCCTCCGGCGCGGCGGCGGACGCTGGCCGGAGGTCGGCACGGAGCGCCGACCGACCTCCTGGACTCCCGCTACTTGACGATGTGGAAGGCGCGCTCCATACCGAGCGAGGTGTGGACGCGGCCGTCCTGCGTGGCCATGAAGCAGACCTGGACGTACCAGCCGGGCTTCTGCGTGATCGTCTCCTGCTGGAAGGCACCGGAGCCGAGCGGGCCGTAGAAGCTGAAGGGCCGGCCGCTGATCAGCTTGGAGAGCTTCTTTTCCTTGCCTTCCTTCATCAGGCGGACCGCCTGGGCGGCGGCGCGCTTGCTCTTGACGGGGAAGGCGACGTTCATGTGAACGAGGAAGCCTTCGTTTTCGAACCGCACGACCTCGCCGACTTTCAGCGTGGTCGGGCCGCGGAAGCCGAACTCGATCGTCTTCTCGACGGCCTGTGCGGCCGGCAGCGCGGCGGGAGCCGGAGCGGCCGTGACCGTGAGAACCGAGTGCGGCGGGCTGGTCGGGCTTTCGCCTTCGGCGTTGAGCAGGATGTAGGTGCCGGGCGCGAGCACGGTCTGCGCTTCGCTGGTGCCCCCGGGCACGCCTTCCTCGTCGAAGACGATCGAGCCGAGTTTGTCCGCGTTGTTGGGGTCGGAGAACGCCTTCGATTTCGCGAACGCTTCGAATTCGGCGGGCGTCACTCCGGGCTTCAACAGGAACAGGATCACAGCCGGTTCCTTCAGGCCCTTCGCGGCGGTCGTGACGACATTGACGGCACCGGAGACCGTCGAGCCGGAGGCGGTGATCGTCGTCTTCGTGACCGACACATTGAGGGTCGGCATGGTCGCCGCGCCGGACGCCGCAGGAGCGGCCCCGATCGCGAGCAGTGAGCTGACCGCTACGGCGGCGGCGAGAGCCCCCGTCGCAGGGATGCTTGACGTGTCCAGCGCTTCATGTGGATCCTTTCGTCCGCGGGCGGACCCCTGCGGCCCCCCGCGAGAGTGCTTTGAGAGCATGAAGCCCGGACTGCTGGCGACCCTCCAAAGCCGACCCCCTTCCCGGGCACCCACGGCCGAGCCGCGGCGGGCGGAACCCTAACAAATCCTTAACGCCTCGATGACGGCCTGAGCGCGGGGCGTCAGGGCCCTGACCGCCGCGCTCACGCAACGGTACGAGGCCGTTCAGAGGACGGGAGGAGCGGCCTCGCGGAGCGCCGCGAGCACGCGTTCGTCGTGCTCTGCGGGCTTGACCTTGCGCAGCACGTTCGCGACGACGCCGTCGGGGCCGATCACGAAGGTCGTGCGCTCGTTGCCGAAGTACTTCTTGCCGTACATCGACTTCTCGACCCAGACCCCGTACGCGTCGGCCACGGCGTGATCCTCGTCGGCCAGCAGCGAGAAGTTCAAGCCCTCCTTTTCGTGGAAGGACTTGACCTTCTTGACCGGGTCGGGCGAGACGCCGAGGACGGCGGCTCCCGCGCCCGAGTAGTCGGCGAGGTGGTCGCGCACCCCGCACGCCTGCGTCGTGCAGCCCGGCGTGGCGGCCTTCGGGTAGAAGTAGAGGACCAGCATCTGCCCGGCGAAATCGCCGCGCTTGACCTCGCGCCCGTCCTGGTCGGGGAGGGCGAAGTCGGGGGCTTTGTCACCGGGTTCGATCATGGCGCCGATGCTAGCGGTGGCAACCGCGCGTCGAGACGACCGTCGATGCGCCGTTGCCCTGAGCACCCTGGCCGCGACGTAGCCGCACCTCAGCCGGCGGTCGGGGTGCGACGGCGGCGAGGCGGCCTGCGCGAAGACCGGCCGGCAGGCTGGCCGCGGCGCTCCCCGGAGCCGAGGCCGTGGTCGAGACCGAGCCGCCGCGCCAGCTGGCGCATCTCGTGGTGCTCCGCGGCCCCGACGAGCGTGACCCCCACACCGGGATTGCCCGCTCGCCCGGTCCGCCCGATGCGATGGATGTAGGTGTGATGGTCAGCGGGCGGGTCGAAGTTGATCACGTGCGAGACCCCTTCGATGTCGATCCCCCGCGCCGCGACATCGGTTGCGACCAGCGTTTCGACGCGACCCGACTGGAACCGGGCGAGGGCTCGATCGCGCTGGTTCTGGGACTTGTTGCCGTGGATCGCAACCGCCTCGTGTCCACGGGCGTCGAGGCGCTTGACGAGGCGGTCCGCGCCTCTCTTGGTGCGGACGAACACGATCGTCCTGTCCCCGGCGGCGTCGAGCTGCTCGGTGAGCGCCTCGAGGCGCTGCTCGTCCTTGATCGGGACGAACCGGTGCTCGACGAGCGCCGCTTTCGGGGCGGACGGTCCCTGCTGCTCGTGCACGAGCGCATCTGAGGTGTAGCGGCCGGCGACGCCACCGGCGAGGCCGTCCAGCGTTGCGGAGAAGAACAGCGTCTGACGTTCCGCCGGGCACTGGCCGACGATGCGGTCGATCGCGGGCCGGAAGCCCATGTCGAGCATCCGGTCGGCCTCGTCCAGGACGAGCATCCGCACGCGCCCGAGGGAGATCGCCCGGCGCGCGAGCAGATCCTCGAGCCGGCCGGGCGTGGCGACGAGGATGTGCGCCCGCTTCGCGCGGCTCGCCTGCGCCGTGATGCCGACGCCGCCGTAAACCGCGGCGACGCGCAGGCCTTTTGCGGCGGCGAGATCGGTGAGCTCGGCCACGATCTGAGCGGCAAGCTCGCGTGTCGGCGCCAGCACGAGACCGGCCGGGGACGCGCTCTGCGCATCGAGGCGCTCCACGAGCGGGATGCCGAAGGCGAGGGTCTTGCCCGACCCCGTGGGGGCCTTGACGAGGACATCCCGGCCGGCGAGCACGTCCTCGAGGACGAGCGACTGGATCGGGAAAGGCGCCGTGATACCGCGACGCGACAGCGCGCTCTGCACGGCGCCGGACACGCCGAGATCGGCGAAGGACTGCTTTGACATGTGTTGCTCCTGACGGCGCCCGCTGGCGCCTGCGATTCGGAAGGACTGGCTGACCCGAACCGCACGACGCGGGACTCAAGCGAGCTGACCTCGCGGCCGAAGGTCTCGACCGCTGCAGACGACGGTAACAGACGCTCCCCCGCGGACTCGTGGCAGACGCCACACTTGCACGCCGAGCTCGCGGCTTCGCGCCAGCCCCGTGGCCGGCGGATGGGGGCCGGCTGGAGCGCGGTGGCGCCGGGGTCAGGCCTGAACGCGATAGCTGACGTAGACGAAGCCGTTCGGGAACGTGCGCGTGTCGCTCAGCTGCAGCTTGGAGTGGATGCCTGCCGGGAGGGCGGGCTTCCCGGCGCCGACGATCACGGGCGCCACAAGGAGTCGCAGCTCGTCGACGAGCCCCGCGGCGAAGGCCTGCCCCCCGAGCTCGGCGCCTCCGATCGAGAGCTCGGTGGGCGAGGACTCCTTGAGGCGGCGGATCACATCGGCGGTCAGCTCACGCTCGATCGTGGTCCTCGCGCTCGAGGCCTCCTGCAGGGAGCGCGAGAAGACGACCTTGCTCGCGGCACGCCAGATCTGCGCGTACTCGCGGGTCACCGCCGACTCCCCATCCTGCGTCTCCCAGTAGACCATCGTCTCGTACAGGCGCCGCCCGTAGAGGTAGAGGCCGACGGGGCGCTCCAGCTGGTTGACGAAGGCGTGCACGTCGGTGCCCGGGGACGCCCAGTCGAAGTTGCCGTGCTCGTCCTCGATGAAGCCGTCGAGCGAGGCGATGGCGGTGTAGCTGAGGGTGTTCATCGAAACCTCCATCGTCGTCGAGGGTCGCCGATGAGGCTCATCACTGGGGACGATCTCGGGGCGCGCACACTCTATGACCGCGATCGCGGGCCAAACTCATCGGCGGCGTGATCTGCGCGCGCTGAGCCTCGAAGGCTCAACGCTCCCACGGCGGCGTCCGTCGCGTGAACGCGGGCTTCCCCCCGGGCCGTCTCGCGCAGGCGAGAGGCGGACGGGTAGCGGCGGCGGCAGCCCGCTTCGCGCCGACGCGCGGGTCGCCTAGCCCAGCTGCACCGGGACGCCCAGCAGCCCGAGGTCCGGGTAGCGGACGGGGAACCCGCGCCCGGATCCGCCGGTGCTCACCGGGAGCTCGAGGGTCATTACCGTGCCGCCGGGAGTCCCGGCGACTCCGTGCGGAACACTGCAGGTGGCACAGCTGAACTGCCCCCGCATCGCGACGAGGTAGATCGGCTCCGCGCCGACCTGGGCGCCCGCCGACCCGCCACTCAGGCTCCAGGCCGCGCCCAGCGTGGTCTTGACCGCCTCGATCTGGGTCGGATGGGGGTCGCCGTTTCGCGACGCTTCGGACTCGGCCGCCGCCAAGAGCCCCGCGCGTGCTTCGGCGGGCACCGACGGCGAGCCCTGGGGGAAGCGCAACGTGAAGCGCGCGACGATCCGCGCCGTGCGGTCGACCGGCTTCGGAAGGGTGCCGCCGGCTTCGAACGGCAGCACGCCGGACACGCACCCCGGCGGGGTGCCGGCGCATTCATAGCCCGAGCGGCTCGCGCAGGGCGTCCGCGCGTCGCAGCGCGGCGGATGCGGAACCGCGTACACGGCCGCGGCGTAGTCCGCCTGGCACCACTGCCCCGACGTCGAAGCGGCTGGATAGAGCGTGAGCGTCACCCAATGGCGGGCGCGCGGGTACCCGTATGGCGTCCGCGCCATGTCGCTCGAGACCGCGCAATCGCCGCCGGCAAGGGTTGGTCCCCGCACGGCCGCCGCGTAGTAGTACCCCCCGTGCGGAAGCCCGCCGGGCGGCGGGAACGCGATCGTCACCGGCTGGAACGGGTCGTACGCGGCGGCGACGTGCATGCGGACCGGGCGCAGCACCGCGCCGGACGCGGTCGGCGCCGGTACGCAGGCGATCGCGGCTGCGCCGAGAACGGCAGCACATCGAAGCCGGCCCCTCAACCCCATGCGCGAGATCCTACACCCGGATTCCGGCAGTCGGGACTGAATGCCGACCACCGCTCAGGCGATCAGCTCGCCGCCCCAGTCCGCAGGATCGACATCCGTGAGCGTCTCGGAGAAGGTCCAGCGGTGGCCGAACGGATCCTCGGCCGCGTACTGGCGCTCGCCGTACTCGAAGTCCGTCGGCTCCATCAGGATCCGCGCGCCCTCGGCACGGGCCCGCTCGCAATGGCCGTTGGCGTCGCCGACACGCACGAGCACCGAGTGCGCGCTCGCGCCGGGGGTCGGGACGCGCGTGTCTGGACGCACCTCGGCGACGATCAAGGCGCCGCCGCCCGGAACCGAGAGCTGGGCCCGATGGCCCTCGCCGATCCGCAACCGCTCCTCGAAGCCGAACGCGGCGCCGAGCCACGCAACGGCCGCCCGCACGTCCGGCACCGTGAGCACCGGGATCGCGATCGGCTCGGGGATCGAGCGGTTGGGCCTCATCGCCTCTCGATGCTAACCGGGGGCAAGGCCACGAGAGCAGCGAGCCCCGAGAGGAGACCGCCTCCGAGGCCGAGCGCCGGCAGGTGAACGCCGTTGTTGAGCTCGATGATCTCCATGCCCGCTAGCGCCCCTCCGCACCGTACTCCGCGTCGGTGACGTGCTCGCCCCACACAACCGCGCTGCCCTGCTCGTCGACCTGCTGCATGGCCATGTGGGTCATCAGGCGGTCCGGAGCGGCGCCGTGCCAGTGCTCCTCGCCGGGCTCGAAGAAGACACGGTCGCCCGGCCGGATCTCCTCGACCGGGCCGCCGCGGCGCTGGCAGCGCCCGACGCCCTCCAGCACGAAGATCGTCTGGCCGACCGGGTGGGTGTGCCATGCCGTCCGGGCACCGGGGGTGAAGTGGACGTTCGCGGCGGCGAGCCGATACGGCTCGGCGACCTCGGCTGCGGTGTCGACGTACACGTCGCCCGTGAACCAGTCGGCGGGACCCTTGGTGGTTTCGAGGGTGCTTCGAGTGATCCTCATGCTTGCTCCTCTCGGCGGCGCAGCGGCGCCCGAAGGGCGGGCTGCGCCAGCCGTTGTCTGCCGGGTTGATGGACGCCCGGCGGGTTGACGAAGGAAAGCACTCGGGGCAGTGGACCTGGCGGGAGTCGAACCCGCTCCGCTGGGGCTGAAGGCCCGCTAGGCGCCACCTGGCCAGGTCCCTCCGGGAAAGGCTACGCCTCAACGGCACATGCGGCCACATCTTGCGCCCCGTCCAACCTCGGACGCCGGCGCGCGTTCTCATGGTGCTGTCGCAACGCGTCTCCCCGACGACGCGGGTGCGTGGCCCCGGCCCGAGAGGGACGGGTCGGGCCACGCACGCGGCCGCTACGGGGTGTAGGTGAAGAGGCCCTTCGTCGTCTTGGATTTCACTCCGCCCTGTCCTGCGCCGCGGCCTCCGCGCGGCGCGCAAATCCGGGCCAACGTATCCGAACAACCCGGCTCTGTCGACCCCCTCGGGGGCACCGACAACCAGCGCGTCACAACCCGCGCCGGCGCCTACTTCAGGAGCCTCGAGAGCCGCCGGTCCTTGAGCACCCGCCCGTCGGTCTGCTCACGCGGGCAGTAGGCGACGACGTAGTCCTCGAAGTGCACGGCCCGCAGCGTCTCCCCGCAGCGCGGACAGGGCTCGCCCTCGTGGCGGTGGACCTTCAGCGGCATCGGCAGCTTGTCGGGGATCGGGAGCGAGACCGTCTGCTCGTAGTGCTCGAGCGCGCGGCCGAGCGTCGCGACGATCGCCTCGCGCAGCGCGGCGGCCTCCTCGGCGTCGAGGTCGGCGCCGCGCTTGTAGGGGGAGAGTCGCGCCTCCCAGAGGATCTCGTCGACCCAGGAGCGCCCGATGCCGGCGATCGTGCGCTGGTCGCGCAGCAGGCTGTGGAGCGGGCGCGGCGCGTCGAGCAGCTCGCGCAGCTCAGCGGCGCTACCGGGCTCCGGCCACGCCTCGGGGCCGAGCTTCGCGAGCGCCTCGTCGTCCGCCAGCGCGCCGGCCGCCAGCAGCTTCACCCAGGCGGCCTGCTTGGAGCCGAACTCGCGCAGGCGCAGCTCGGGGCGCTCCTCCTCTCCCGGCAGGGGCTCGATGCGCACGAGCAGCCGGGAGGTGCGGTCGCGCGGGCCGGCCGGCTTGTCGAACAGCTGCAGCCGACCCGCCGACATCAGATGGATCAGGAGCGCGAGACGCTCCGTGCCGCCTCGGCGTCGAAGTCGACGATCAGGTTCTTGCCCCGGCGCCGCACGCCCGCGATCGTGCGTCCCTCCAGCGCGCTCAGCGGCGGGTCATACGTCTTCAGCGCGTTGATGCCCGGCGCGAGCGCGGAGTCGACGCGCCGGCCCGCGAGCGCGCGATCCAAGAGGCGCGCGGTGATCTCGACCTCGGGCAGCTCGGGCATGAAGCAATCGTAGGGCGGCCCGCGCGCCGAGCCGCCCTACGACCCCTCTCCCCTCGCCGGCCGGCATGGAACGCCGGCCGACCTTCCTCCGAGGCCGGCATGGAGCGCCGGCCGACCTGCTCAGTAGGCGTGAACCGGCGGGCCTTCGTAGTTCTTGCCCTGCGGGCTCTTCCAGCGCACCCGCCAGGCCGCGCCGGCGGTGTGCGAGCTGAGCGCCCAGTAGCCACGGCTGTTGGTGCTCACCGTCTTCAGGACCCGCCAGGAGCGCGAGCCTTTGCGCTGCACCAGCACGGTGACCTTCGTCGAGCCGCTCGCCGGGCGCACGAGCCCCCAGAGCGAGTAGCCGCCGTGCGTGCGGCTGACCGTCAGGGGAACGGGCCAGGCCAGGTAGAGCGGCTTGGCCTTCCCGCTCACGTACTCGAGCCCGGTCTGGAAGCCGACCGCGCCGCCGGCGACGCTCGAGCCCGGTTTGCCGCCGAGCGGGTCGTCCTTGAGCAGGTACTGAGAGAAGGCCGTCACGCGCGGGTTCGACCACGCGATGTGTTCGGCGATCGCGTCGTATTCAGCCTGCTTGGAGACCGTGACGCCCAGTTCGCGGTTGGGGAAGCTCTGGACGCCGAACTCGGTCAGGTAGATCGGCAGGTGCGAGGGGATCGCGTGCGCCGCAGCCGCGCGGTCGAGGGCGAACGACAGCCGCGAGAGCGAGCCGATCGTGACGTCGTCGCGTTTCGAGCTGACCCAGTGCGGGTTGACCGCCTTGGTGTAGGCGTGGTGCGCGTAGCCGCTCATCTGCAGCTTCCCGCACGAGCCCGCCGGCCGGTAGTGGGCGTTCAGGCACAGCGCTTCGCGCAGGAACGCGAGCGGCGCGACGTCGTGCAGCAGCGCCCGCGCGCCTTCGCGGTGGGGGTTGACCGCGTCGAAGCCAGTCGGCGCGGTCTCGCCGAAGAGCACCTTCGGGTGCGCGAGGCCGCCCGCGACGAGGCCTGCGTAGCCGGCCTGGAAGAGCCCGCGGTAGATGCGGGGCGAGGCCGGCGTGCCGCTGGAGGTCCACTGCGGCTGCAGGAACGCGGGGTGGTTGGGCTCGTTCCAGATCGAGTAGACGGAGACCTGCGAGCCGAACTCGCGCGCCGACGGCGGTCATGAATTCCTGGAAGTCCTGCTGGTCGGGGCGCGTGACGTACGGCGCCTTCTTGTTGGAGGTCGCCCAGCGGGGGACCGGCGAGGTCACCGTCAGCAGCACGGGCCAGCCGAGGCTCTGCGCCCGCGCCAGCACGGGCGCGTAGAGAGCCCAGTTGTAGGAGGCTGGGTTGGTGGCGTCGAACGCCGGCTTCGTGGCGCTGCCCGCGGAGGGCACGACCGAGGACCATGAGAGCTCGACGCGCAGCGCTTTGACGCCCAGCGCCTGCATCTGGGAGAAGACCTTCGCCTGGTCGTGGCTTTCAAGGAGAGTCGAGCCGGCCTCGAAGTACGTGGTCTGGCTCTGCGAGGCGGCGGCGCCGGCGGGGAGGGCCAGCACGGCCGCCAGAAGGCCGGCGAGGAGGGGGAATGTGAGCGGAGCGGAATCTGGGCATGGTCGATTGAGACACCTCAGCGCAGAGAAGGTTGCGGTGGCTATAGGTTCCCGTCCGTGAGCGCACCAGTCGCGCCAGACGACATCGTCCGCACGGCGGAAGAGGGCCAGGCTAACAGCCGTCCGCCGCTGCTCGTGCTCGAGCCGCTGGAGTCCTTCCTCGACGAGCACGGCCTCGGCGAGGGCGAGGTGCGCGCGAGCCCGATCGGCGAGGGGCACTCCAACGTGACCTATCTGGTCGAGCGGGGCGGCGAGGAGTACGTTCTGCGCCGCCCGCCCCGGCCGCCCCTGCCGCCGAGCGCCCACGACGTGCTTCGCGAGGCGCGGCTGCTGCGCGCCCTTGCGGACACGCCGGCGCGCGTGCCGGCGGTGCTCGCGGTCGGAGACGACGAACAGGTCATCGGCGCGCCGTTCTACGTGATGGAGCGGATCGAGGGCGACGTGATCGTGGCGAGCGTGCCCGCCGCCCTCGACACGCCGCCCGAGCGGAGGCTGATCGCCGAGGAGCTGATCGACGCTCTGGTGGAGATCCACGCGGTCGACTGGCGGGCCGCCGGCCTCGAGGACTTCGGCAAACCGACCGGCTACCTCGAACGCCAGCTGCGCCGCTTCGGCGGGCTCTGGGAGCACAACAAGACCCGCGATATCCCGGCCGTGGAGAGCGTCGGGCAGTGGCTGGCCGACAACCTGCCGGAGTCGCCCCCGGCGACGATCGTGCACGGCGACTTCCGCCTCGGCAACACGATCTACCGCGCGCAAGCGCCGGCGCACCTGGCGGCGGTGCTCGACTGGGAGATGGCGACGATCGGCGACCCGCTCGCGGATCTCGGCTACCTGTGCATGTTCTGGACCGACCCCGACGACCCCGTCGAGGGGCTGCGCGGCGACCTCGGCAACGTCACCCGCG
Source organism: uncultured Solirubrobacteraceae bacterium (assembly GCA_963779065.1). GTDB lineage: Bacteria > Actinomycetota > Thermoleophilia > Solirubrobacterales > Solirubrobacteraceae > Palsa-744. Next base: position 2,757,544 of record CAVZWQ010000003.1, on the reverse strand, counting down.
CGGAGGGCTTCCCGACTCGCAGCGAGCTGATCGCCCGCTACGAGGAGCGCTCCGGACGCTCGATGCGCAACATCCGCTGGTACACCACGCTCGCGCTGTGGAAGAGCATCGTGTTCATGGAGGGCAACTACAAGCGCGCGATCGCCGGCACGACCGACGACCCCTACCTGAAGGCGTTCGGCGAGGGCGTGCTGGAGCTCGCCCGCCAGGCCGAGGCGGTGGCCCATGGCTCCTGAGCGCTCGGCGCTGCTGATCGACTGGGGCGGCGTGCTGACGACGAACCTGTTCGCCTCCTTCCACGACTACTGCCTGAAAGCCGAGATCGACCCGAAGCTGCTGCTCGGCCGCTTCCGGACCGACCCGGAGGCGCGCAAGCTGCTGGTCGCGCTGGAGACCGGCAACCTCGACGAGGCGAGCATTCGAGCAGCGCTTCGCGCCGATGCTCGAGGTCGAGCCCGACGGGCTGATCGACGGCCTCTTCGCCGGCGTCGAGCCCGACGGGCCGATGGTCCACGCCGTGCGGCTCGCCAAGAACGCCGGCGTCCGCACGGGGCTGATCTCGAACTCCTGGGGCGTGCACCGCTACCCCCACGACCTCTTCGACGAGCTCTTCGACGGCGTCGTGATCTCGGCCGAAGAGGGGATCCGCAAGCCAGCCGTGCGGATGTACGAGCTGGGCGCCGAGCGCGCGGGGGTGAAACCCGAGGACGCGGTCTACGTCGACGACCTCCCCTTCAACCTCACACCGGCCGAGGAGCTCGGCATGGCGACGATCCACCACACGAGCGCGGAGACGACGATCCCCGAGCTCGAAGCGCTGCTGGGCGTGAGGCTGCGCGAGGACGCCGCGGCCTAGCCGCCGGCGGGCGCGAGCAGCTCGATCCGGTTCCCCCACGGGTCCTCCGTGTAGAAGCGGCGCACCGGCAGGGTCTCGTCCCAGCGCACGGGCGCCCCGGCGGCGGACAGGCGCTCGGCGAGCGCGTCGAGCTCGTCGCGGCCGGCGATTGCGAAGGCCGGGTGCGCCTTGCGCGCGGGCGAGAAGTCCTGCTCCACGCCGATGTGCAGCTGGCGGCCGTCGCGCAGGGCGAACCACACGCCGCCGCGCGCTCGCAGCGGCGCCGGCTTCTCCACCTCGGCGAGCCCGAGCAGCTCGCCGAAGAAACGGCGCGCGGCCGGCTCGCATCCCGGCGGGGCCGCGATCTGGACGTGGTCGAGGGCGAGGACCCCGCTCACAGTTCGTAGGCGGGCCGGAGCGCGTCGACATGCGCGGCCGGCCTGCTCCGCTGCCCGGCGCTCCGTCAGGCGCGCTTCCCGCGCCCGTACATGAACTTGAAGAACCCGGCCAGCATCTTCGACGTGCGCGACTTGTACGGGTACATGAAGACTTCCTTCTTCATGGCCATTTTGCCGGTCACGACGATCGCCTGCTGGGAGCAGTACTTGCGGATTCCACCCGCGCCGTGGCGCGTTCCGAGCCCGGACTCCTTGGCTCCGCCCATCGGCAGCTCGAGCACCGTGTAGTTGATCATCGCGTCGTTGACGTTGGCCGCGCCCGCGTGGATGCGGCGGGCGATCTGCTCGCCGCGCTCGGCGTCGCGCGAGAACACCGAAGCCCCGAGACCGTAGTTGGAGTCGTTGGAGAGCCGGACCGCCTCGTCGGCGTCGCGCACCTTCATGATCGGCAGCGTCGGGCCGAAGGTCTCCTCGGTCATGCACTTCATCGTGTGGTCGACGTCCACGAGCACGGTCGGTTCGAAGAAGCGGCCGGCTCCCGGCGCCTGGCTGCCGCCCGCGAGGATGCGGGCGCCCTTCTGCACCGCGTCGTCGACGTGGGCCTTGATCGTGTCGAGCTGCGGCGGGAAGGTGATCGCGCCCACCTCGACCGAGCCGGGCCCTTCCGGCTTGCCGACGCGCAGCTCGCGCACTTTCTCGGACACTTTCGCCACGAACTCGTCGTAGACGGGCTCCTCGACGTAGACCCGCTCGATCGAGATGCAGGTCTGGCCGGCGTTCTGCATCGAGTAGTAGGTGGCGAAGTTCGCCGCCCGCTCGACGTCCGCATCGGAGAGCACGATCATCGGGTCCTTGCCGCCGAGCTCGAGCGAGGACGGGATCAGCCGCCGCGCGGCGGCTTCGGCGACCTTGCGCCCGGTCTTCGTCGAGCCGGTGAACATGATCATGTCGACGTGCTCGACCAGCGCGGCCCCGGTCTCGCCGCGGCCCGTGGCGATCTGCAGCACGTTCTCGGGCAGGCCGCACTCGCGCATGCCCTCGGCGAGCAGCATCGAGGTCAGCGGCGTGATCTCCGACGGCTTGAGGATCACGCTGTTGCCGGCCATCAGCGCCGGGATGCAGTCGCCGAACGAGTTGGTCAGCGGGTAGTTCCAAGGGCCGATCACCCCGACCAGGCCGAGCGGGCGGAAGCGGTTGATCAGCTTCTTGCCCTTGACCAGGACCTGGCTGGACTTGATGTGCTCGTCCTCGAGGTAGGACGGGGCCGTGCTTCGCCCAGAAGCCGAAGGCGTTGCCGGCGTAGCCGATCTCGGCCAGCTCGGCGTCCTCGAAGGTCTTGCCGGTCTCGGAGACGATCGTCTCGACGACGCGGGCGGCGTTGTCCATCACCCACTTCTGCGCGCGCAGCATCACGCGGGCGCGCCCCTCGAAGCCGTAGGCCTCCCACTCGGGCTGCGCGGCGCGGGCGCGGGCGGCCATCTCGGCGACCTGCTCGGCGCTCATGTCGGGGACGGTCGCGATCGTCTCGCCCGTGGCCGGGTTCTCGACGGGGATCCCGCCGATGATCGGAGTGGCTCCGTTCGCTGCGCCGCTCTCAGACTCAGGCACCTGCTGCTCGACAGTGGCCATCTGGCCCTCCCCTGCTCGTTCGACCCTTGCGCGGAAGGTTACTCCGACGAAGCGGCCCGGGGCGCGCGCGGCGGCTCGCCCGTCCAGCGCCCGGGCGCGGCGCGCCCCCCTGGCCGGAGCGGCCTAACCTCTCGGCATGCAGACCGGGAACGCGGAGCGCACGCACCGCCACGGCCGCCGCGTGCACACGCATGCCTACGGCGGCGCCCACCGCCACCTGACCGCGCCGCGAATCTCGCAGCCGCTGCGCCCGGCCACCCCGCACGAGCAAGCGCGTGCGCACCACAACGAGCACGGGCACGCCCACTCCCACGGGCTCGTGGACGAGAGCATCAAGCGCTCGCGCGAGGGGATCAGGGCCGTCGCGCTCTCACTGGCCGTGCTCGGCCTCACGGCGGCGGGTCAGACGGTCGTCTTCGCCGCGAGCGGAAGCGTCGCGCTGCTGGCGGACCTGATCCACAACTTCGGCGACGCGCTGACGGCGGTGCCGCTGGCGGCGGCGTTCGCGCTGCGCTCGGAGCGGGCGGAGCGGCTCGCCGGGCTCGCGGTCGTCGCGGCGATCTTCGTGAGCGCGTGCGTGGCGGGCGTCGAGGCGGTCAGCCGGCTGATCCACCCGAGCTCCCCCGGCGCGCTGTGGGCACTCGCGGGCGCAGGGGCGCTGGGCTACGCGGGCAACCGGGTCGCGGCGCGGATCCGGCTGCGCGCGGGGCGGCGCCTGGACAGCCCGGCGCTGATCGCCGACGGCGAACACGCCCGCGCGGACGCCTACGTGAGCCTCGCCGTGATCGCCTCGGCGCTGGCCGTCGCCGTCGGCGTGCCGGTGCTCGACCCGCTGATCGGCCTTGCGATCTGCGCGGTGATCCTTCGCATCACCTGGCAGTCGTGGCGGACCGTGCGCGGACACGAGCACCACCACTGACGTTCCTGCTGTTCCGACCGGCGCATGCGCCGGTCGGCTCCTCGGCGCATGCGCCGAGGAGTGGGAGCGGCACATGTGCCGCTCCCGGGAGGGCCGCATGCGGCCCTCCCCAAAAGAAGCAGGAAGAGAGGTCTCTACTCCGCGAGCTCGATCGAGCTGATCCCGATCGGCTCCTGCGGGCGGTCCGCGCCGTCGGTCTCGACGCCCTCGAGCCGGTCCACCACGTCCATGCCCTCGGTCACCTGGCCGAACACGGTGTGCTTGCCGTCGAGCCAGGGGGCCGCGCCGGTCGTCACGATGAAGAACTGCGAACCGTTCGTGTTCGGTCCGGCGTTCGCCATCGCGAGCGCGCCGCGCACCACCTTGTGCGCGTTGATCTCGTCCTCGAAGGTGTAGCCGGGGCCGCCCGTGCCGGTGCCCTGAGGGCAGCCGCCCTGGATCATGAAGTCCTTGATCACGCGGTGGAAGGTGAGCCCGTCGTAGAAGCCTTCGCCGGCGAGCTTGCGGAAGTTCTCGACGGTCTTCGGCGCGTCCTCGTCGAACAGCTCGAAGACGATCGGCCCCTCGGTGGTCTGCATGGTGGCTGTGGACATGGCGCCTACTGTACCGGCGCGCGCTCGAGGCTCAGGACGTGGCCGTCGAGGCGCTCGCCGTCAACGGCCTCGACCACGCGGTCCACCTCCCCCTCGGGCACCGAGAGGAAGGAGAAGCGGTCCAGCACCAGGACGTCGCGCACCGCCTCGCCGTCGAGCCCCGCCTTCGAGGTCACGACCGAGACGATGTCGGCGACCTTCAGCCCCGAGGCGCGCCCGCCGCCGAGCACCAGCTTCACGTACGGCTCGTCCTCGTCGCGCCGGGCGATCCTCGGCTTGGAGTGCCGGCGCGGGCGCTCCTTGACCGGCGTGGGTGTGGCCTGCGCACCCTTCTCCCACTTGGCGATGCTCGTGCCGATGTGCCGTTCGATCGCCTCGAGCTCGCGCTTCTGGCGGTTCTCCACGAACGTGATCGCGCGGCCCGTGCGCCCCACCCGCCCGGTGCGCCCGATGCGGTGCACGTAGGTGTCCGGGCTGGTCGGCACGTCGTAGTTGATGACGTGCGTGACCGTCGAGATGTCCAGCCCGCGCGCCGCCACGTCGGTGGCCACGAGGATCGGCACCCGCCCGCCCTTGAAGGCGAGCATCACGCCGTCGCGCGCGCCCTGGGTCATGTCGCCGTGCAGCGCGCGCACGTTCATCCCGCGGTCGCGCAGCGTCCGGTAGAGCTGGTCGGCAGCGGATCTTCGTGCGCACGAAGACGATCGCCTGGTCGGGTTTCTCCGCGCTCAGCACCTCGACGAGCATCTCCGCCTTGTGCTTCGTCTCGACCGGGAGCTGGAACTGCGCGACGGTGTCGATCGTGAGCGTCGCCGCCTCGACCTGGATGATCTGCGGGTCGTACATGTAGCGGTCGGCCAGTTTGCGGATCGGCGGCGGCATCGTGGCGCTGAACAGCGCCGTCTGGCGGCTCGAAGGAGTCAGGGCGAGGATCCTCTCGACGTCCTCGAGGAAGCCGAGGTCGAGCATCTCGTCGGCCTCGTCCAGAACGACGAAGCGGGTGTCGGTCAGCATCAGCGAGTGGCGCGAGATCAGGTCCAGCACGCGCCCGACGGTGCCCACGACCACGTGCCCTCCGGCGCGCAGCTGGGCCTGCTGGGTGCGGATCGGCGCGCCGCCGAAGACCGCCACCACGTCCACGCCCTTGCGAGCGCCGTAGGCCCGCAGCGCCTGGGTGACCTGGATGCAGAGCTCGCGTGTCGGTGTGAGCACGAGCGCCTGGACCGTCTGCTCGGAGGGGTCCACGTATTCCATGATCGGCAGGCCGAACGCGGCCGTCTTGCCGGTGCCCGTCTGTGCCTGGCCGATCACGTCGCGGCCCTCGAGCAGCGCGGGGATCGCCTGCTCCTGGATCGGGCTCGGCGCCTCGTAGCCGACGTCGCGGAGCGCCTGCAGTGTGGCCTCGGACAGCCCGAGCTCGGCGAAGGTCGCAGTCATGTGGTCATCTCGTGGGGTCTAGGAGCAGCTTGCCGGTCGTGCGCCGCTCGCGCAGGTCGATCTGCGCCTGCGGCGCCTGCTCGAGTGGATAGGTCTCGCCCACGATCGGGCGCAGCTCGCCGGCGAGCGTCCGCTCGAAGAGGTCGGCGAGCGCGCCGGCGAAGCTGGGGAGGGTCGGCCCCTCCGTGCCGGCCTCGGACCCGGGGCGTTCGAGCGTGTGGAAGAGCCAGAAGCCGATCACCGCGCGCGAGTGGCGCAGCAGCGATCCCGTGCGCACGTCGTTCTGCTCTCGCGTCGAGATGCCGTTGACGACGATGCGGCCGAACGGGGCGAGCGCCTTGATCGAGGCGTCGAACACGGCGCCGCCGTAGGACTCGAGCACGAGGTCCAGCTCGCGCCCCTCGTTGGCCTCGATGAGGCGCTCGGTCAGGCCCTCGGCGTCGGGATCGACGGCGGCGTCGGCCCCCAGCGCGCGGGCGAGGTCGCGCCGCTCCTCGCTGGAGGCGCTCGCGATCACGCGCCCCGCGCCGAACGCGACCGCGAGCTGGGTCGCGAGCGAGCCGACGCCCCCGGCCGCGGAGTGCACGACGACGCTCTCGCCGTCTGCGAGCCGTCCCGCGGTGCGAAGCAGGTGCCAGGCGGTCGTCCCCTGGATCACGAGCGCGAGTGCCGTGCCGTCGTCGATCCCGTCGGGGATCGGGAAGATCCGCTCGCGCGGCGCGGCCGCGTACTCGGCGTAGCCGCCGCTGCCGACGAGTGCCACGACGCGCTCACCGGTCTCCTCCAGCGTGCCGGCGACCTCTCCGCCGGGGACGAGCGGAAGCGTGGCCTTCTGGACATAGGAGTTCGTCCGGGTGTGGGTGTCGGCGAAGTTCAGTCCCGCCCGGGCGACGCGGATCAGCAGTTCGCCCGCCCCGGGCTCGGGCCGGGGCAGATCGGCAAGGCGCAGGACCTCCGGGCCCCCGAACTCGGTCATCTGGATCGCTCGCATCGGACCCGAGGCTATCGCGCGCGGCGAGCGCGCCGCCTCTCCGGCCCGCGGCGCGCCCAGCGGGTGCTCTAAGGTGCGCGCCCATGTCCATCACCGTGGTCGGCTCGATCGCCTACGACACCGTCAAGACGCCGTTCGGCGAGCGCGAGCGCATGCTCGGCGGCGCCGCGGTCCACTTCGCGCTCGCGGCCTCGTTCTTCGAGGACGTCTGCGTCGTGGGGCCGGTCGGCGAGGACTTCGGGGAGGAGCAGATCTCCGTGATGGCGCGGCGCGGCGTGGACGTGGACGGGATCGAGCGCGTCCCCGGCGGACGCACCTTCTTCTGGCAGGGCGAGTACGGCTGGGATCTCAACTCGCGGGAGACGATCGACACCCAGCTCGGCGTGTTCGAGGGCTTCCAGCCCAAGCTCACCGAGGCGGCGCTCGCCAGCGATGTGCTCTTCCTCGCCAACATCCAGCCCGACCTGCAGCGCCAGGTCCGCGCCCAGCTCCCCGGCGCGCGCTTCGTCGCGCTCGACTCGATGAACCTCTGGATCGACATCGCGCGCGATTCGCTCGTGGCGGCGATCTCCGAGGTCGACTGCGTGATCCTCAACGACGCCGAGTTGCGCCAGCTCACCGGCAAGCCGAACCTCATCGCCGCTGCCCGCGAGATCCTCGCGTGGTCCCCGCAGTCCGGCAGCCCGGGCCGCGGCCCCAGCGTCGTCGTCGCCAAGCAGGGCGAGTACGGCGCGGCGCTGGTCACGCGCGAGAGCTTCTTCGCGCTCCCCGCCTACCCCCTGGAGACGGTCATCGACCCGACCGGGGCCGGCGACACGTTCGCCGGGGGCTTCGTCGGCTACATCGCCGCGCACCCGGACGAGCCGCTCAGCGACGAGCTGCTGCGCCGCGCGATGGCGCACGCGAGCGTGCTCGCGTCGTTCAACGTCGAGGAGTTCGGCACCGAACGGGTCGAACGCCTGGAAGGGCGGGAGATCGTCGCTCGGATCTCCGAGCTCCATGCGATGACGCAGTTCCGCGGCGACGCGCTGGCCCTGCGGGACTGACCCGCTGCGGCAGACGACGCGCGGCCGCTTCGCGCGCATCCGTAGTTCCCCCCCGTGGTGATCGGGGGTTTCCCCGGGTATATGATGGGCCACCGTGGACGCGTGGACCTTCCTCTGGCTGATGGTCTTCCTGAAGATCCCGATCGTCGCGCTGTTCCTGATCGTGCGCTGGGCGGTGAAGCAGACGCCCGAGGGCTTCATGGATGAGGACGGCGGCATCGGCCCGCGGCCGCGGCCGCGCCACCCCCACCGCCCGCGCCGCTGGCCCACCCCGCCCCGCAGAGGGCCTCACGCGGGCTCCGCCCCGCTCTCGCCCCCTCGCGTGCGCGTCGCCACCGTGATGCGCCACGGGCCCCGCGTTTGAGCCTCGGCCGCTCGCCGCACCCGACGAGCGCTGGGAGCCTCGCCTCGCATGCCCCATAATCGGGTGCAGAGCACCCAAGCCGGAAGGAGAGGCCCATGAGCACCGAGACCCAGGCGGGCAGCAGCGACGCGCAGACGGACGGCCGCCCGGGCGGCGACGTGCTCACGGTCACCGACAGCCGCACCGGGCAGACCTACGAGCTCCCGATCGAGGACGGCACGGTCCGCGCGACCGAACTGCGCCAGATCAAGGTGGACCCGGACGAATTCGGGCTGCTCTCCTACGACCCGGCGTTCATGAACACGGCCTCGTGCCGCAGCTCGATCACCTACATCGACGGCGACGCGGGGATCCTCCAGCACCGCGGTTACCCGATCGAGCAGCTCTGCGAGCACTCCACATACCTCGAGGTCGCCTACCTGCTGATCAACGGCCGTCTGCCCGACGCGACCGAGCTGCAGGGCTGGATCGACGAGATCACGATCCACACCTTCGTCCACGAGAACGTCAAGGACTTCATGCAGGGGTTCCGCTACGACGCGAACCCGATGGGCATGCTGGTGGCGTCGGTCGGGGCCCTCTCGACCTTCTACCCCGACGCGAACAAGATCCACGACGAGCGCATACGGGCGATCCAGATCATCCGCCTGCTCGCCAAGATGCCGACGCTCGCCGCCTTCGCCTTCCGCCACAACATGGGCCAGCCCTACGTCTACCCGGACAACGACCTGAACTACGCGGGCAACTTCCTGGGGATGATGTACAAGATGACCGAGCTCAAATACGAGCCCGATCCTCGCCTGGAACGTGCGCTGGACGTGCTGTTCATCCTGCACGCCGACCACGAACAGAACGCCTCGACGAGCGCCGTCCGGGGCGTCGGCTCCACACAGGTCGACCCGTACACGGCCGTCGCCGCCGGGGTGGCCGCGCTCTACGGCCCGCTGCACGGCGGCGCCAACGAGGCCGCCCTGCGGATGCTCGCGCGGATCGAGAAGGTCGAGAACATCCCGGACTTCCTGGAGGGCGTGAAGGCCGGCAACGAGCGCCTGATGGGCTTCGGCCACCGCGTCTACAAGAACTACGACCCGCGCGCGCGGATCATCCGCAAACACCTCGACGCCGTCTTCGAGGTGCGTGGCAAGAGCCCCCTGCTGGACGTCGCGACAGAGCTCGAGAAGCGCGCGCTCGACGACGACTACTTCACCTCGCGCAAGCTGTACCCCAACGTCGACTTCTACTCGGGCCTGATCTACGAGGCGCTCGGCCTCCCCGTCGCGATGTTCCCGGTGATGTTCGCGATCGGCCGCACGAGCGGCTGGATCGCGCAGTGGAAGGAGATGGTCGCGGACTCCGAGCAGAAGATCGCTCGCCCGCGGCAGATCTACACCGGCGAGCGCGATCTGGACTACGTGCCGATCGAGCAGCGCTAGCGGCCGCGCTCGACGCCGGACCCGGGGGCCGGGGTAGGATACTTACACGGTGTCGATATTCCCCACTGAGAGCCAGCTGCAGCACCTGCAGTCGATGCCGGCCGACGAGCCGGTCGTGATGCTGAACCTGCTCCGCTTCAAGGAGCAGGCCGGCGATCCCGACGCTGGGCTGAGCGGGCGTGAGGCATACGAACGCTATGGCGTGGAGGCCGCGCCCTACCTCGCCAAAGTCGGCGGGCGCATGCTGACCGCCGCGGAGGCCCGGCACGTCGTGATCGGGCCCGAGGGCGAGTGGGACATGGCGCTCCTCGTCGAATACCCCTCGGCCCAGCGCTTCCTCGAGATGGCGAGCGACCCGGGCTATCTCGAAGCCCACGCGCACCGCGACGCGGCGCTCGCGGACTCGCGCCTGATCGCCACCCGGCTGCTCGGCCCGTCGCTCTCCTAGCGCACGCGGCTACAGCACGAGCGTGGCGCCGTGCGCGCTCAGCCACGCCCGCTCCTCGCGCCAGCTCGGCCGGTGGCGCGCGAGCAGCGCCCAGAAGCGCGGCGAGTGGTCGAGCACGGAGAGGTGGCAGACCTCGTGCCAGACCACGTATTCGAGCACCCGTTCGGGCGCGAGCAGCAGCCGCCAGTTGAAGCTCATCCTGCCCCGCGAGGAGCACGAGGCCCAGCGCGTGCGCTGACCCCGGATGTCGAGCCCGGTGTAGGCGAGGCCGGCCAGGGCGCTCGCCCGGTCCAGGCGGGGCGCGATCTCCACACGGGCCCGGCGCCGGTACCAGCGCTCGAGCGCGGGACGCGCGTCGCCGCCCGGGACGAGCAGCTCGGCACCGCGGCGGTGGGCGCGCGTGCGGCCGCGCTCGGGCACGAGCCGCAGCGTCTCGTCGAGGTAGGGCAGGGTGCCGGCCCGTCCGGCAACGGCCGCCATCGCCTCGCGCGCCTCGGCCAGGCGCCGCTCGATCCAGGGACGCAGCTCCACGATCGCCGCCGCCGCTTCGCGCTCGGCTGCCCGCGCGGGGAGCACGACCTCGACGCCGGAGTGGGCGTGGACGTTCACCCGCACGCGGCGCGCACGCGCCGAGCGCCTGACGGTGTAGGCGATCTCGTCCTCGAGGGGGCGCGCGGCGCTCATGGAGGGGCAGGGTACGCCGCCGGACGGCGTCTCGCCCGAGATGGTTGACCATCTACCCTGCTGCGCGATGGCCGAGGAGGATCGCCCCCGGCACAAGAGCCGGCACGACCGCGGCATGCGCCGGCCCACGCTGGACGAGGAGCTGCTGCTCTGGCTCGACGGCGAGGCGCCGGAGGTCCGCGCGGCCGACGCGGACCGCGTGCGCGACATCGCCGAAGAGTTCGCGGCCGGCTTCCGCGCCCTTTCCCGCGTCGAGCGCGCGGTCACGGTGTTCGGCTCGGCTCGCACGCCCGCCGGCCACCCGCACTACGAGCTCGCCCGCGCCCTCGGCGCGGCGCTCGGCCGCGCCGGCTTCGCCGTCATCACGGGGGGCGGGCCGGGCCTGATGGAGGCCGCCAACCGTGGCGCGCAGGAAGCCGGCGCGCTGTCGATCGGGTGCAACATCGCTCTCCCCCGCGAGCAGGAGCCGAACGCCTATCTGGACATCTCGCTGCGCTTCGAGCACTTCTTCGCCCGCAAGGTCATGTTCGTGCGCTACGCGAGCGCGTTCGTGATCTGCCCGGGCGGTTACGGCACCCTCGACGAGCTGTTCGAGATGCTGACGCTGATCCAGACGCAGACGATCCGCCATTTCCCGGCGATCCTGCTCGGCGACGGCGACTGGGAGGCGATGATCGCCTGGCTGCGGGACTTCCCGCTCGCGTACGGCTACATCGACGACGACGACATGGCGCTGGTGCACCGCGTCGAGACGCCGGAGGAGGCCTGCGAGATGATCGCCGCCGCACACGAGCGCGCTCTCGCCGAAGGGCCCCAGATCATGCGCCGCACGGCACCGCCGAGCGAGGAGATGCCACGATGAGCGGGCCATGGCCAGCTCCCGCGTGAAGCTGCCGCGCGACGTGCGCGGCTCCTATGAGGTCTACCTCAACGGCGTGCCCCAGCAGGCCGGGGTCGACTACAACGTGCGCGAAGGCGCGCTCGTGTTCGAGCGCGAGCTGCGCAAGGACAGGATCAGCGGCTGGCGCTGGCTGCTGGGCGCCTGGGGCGTCGGCACCTACCGCCAGGACGACTCGGTCGACGTGCGCTACGAAGCCGCCGACGGCTCGCCCCGCGTAGCCGAGGGACTCGAGATCGAACCCGGGTAGACGGCCTTCTCCCACGGCCGGGCGAGCTTCAGCGCGCTCAGGATCGCGCGCGTGGCGGGGGAGCGGTTCAGCGTGTAGAAGTGGATCCCGGGGGCGCCGGCGGCAAGCAGCTCCGAGCACTGCAGCGTCGCGTAGGCGACGCCGAAGTCGAGCACGGCCTCCGCGTCGTCCTCGCGGGCGTGCAGCTCGCGGCGCAGCGGCTCAGGGATCGCCGAGCCGCACATATCAGCCATTTTCTCGACCTGCCCGACCCGCGTGATCGGCATGATGCCCGGGATGATCGGCGCCGTGACCCCCGCGGCGCGAGCGCGGGCGACGAAGTCGAAGTAGAACGAGTTGTCGAAGAACAACTGGGTGATCAGGAAGTCCACGCCGGCGCTCACCTTCTCGCCCAGGTGGCGCAGGTCGTCCTCGGCGCTCGTGGCGTGGATGTGCGTCTCGGGGAAGCACGCGGCGCCGATCGCGAACGGGTAGTCGGCGGCGATCAGCTCGACGAGCTCGCGCGAGTACTCGAGGCCACCCTCGGTCTTGGTCCACTCGGTCTCGCCCGCGGGCGGGTCCCCGCGCAGCGCGAGCACGTTCTCGATCCCCGCGTCGCGCAGCTCGTCGAGCGTCGCGCGCAGCTCCGGGACGGTCGCGCCGACGCACGTGAAGTGCGCCATCGCCTCCAGTCCCCACTCGTCCTTCAGGCGCTTGACGATCTCGATCGTCTTGTCGCGCGTGGAGCCCCCCGCGCCGTAGGTGACCGAGACGAAGGCCGGCTCCAGGGGTCGCAGCTCCGCGAGCGCGGCGTACAGGTTCTCCTCTCCCTGGGGCGTCTTCGGGGGGAAGAACTCGAACGAGAAGACCGGGCCGTCCGAGCGCAGGAGCTCGTCGATGCGCATCAGAGAATTATGCCGACCAGCGCTCGGGCTCTCCGGGTATGCGCCTGGCGGCCCCCGTCTTCTCCAGGTGTGTCAGGTAGCCGAGCGTCTGCGAGAGCAGCCACTGCCCGTTCTGCTGGGAGAGCGAGTCGCCGTAGACCGCGCCGACGACGTCGAACGCCGTCAGCTCGGTGCCGGCGAGCGCCTGCAGAACCTTGTAGAGGTGCTCCTCGACAAGCGCCCGGTTGCCGTGGATGTGCGCGTGCACGTCGGTGAACGTGCGCCCGTGTCCGGCCAGGCAGAGCCGCGCGCCCAGGCGCTCGACGACCTCGAGCGAGTGCAGGAACTCGCCGACGGGGTCCGCCGAGTAGCCGTACTCGAAGTAGAGCGAGATCCGCCCGAGCAGATGGTCGCCGGAGATCAGCAGCCGCCGCTCGGGCTGGAACAGGCAGACGTGCGAGGGCGCGTGCCCGGGCGTCTCGTAGGTCACCCACTCACCGAGGTCGGTGAGCAGCGTGACCCCCTCCAGGAGATCGCGGTCGGCCTTCAGGGGCCCGACGATGAGCGGATCGGAGCTGCCGCGCTCGGCCGCGTAGCGGCGCAGCGGCTCCTCGGGCACGCCGCTCTGGCGCGCGACCTCGAGCCGCCGCGCCAGCACCGCATCGGGGTCTTCGACGAGGCGGTTCATGAGCTCGTGGCTGGGGTGCATCCACAGCTCGCATTCCGCGCGCTCGGTGATGGGAACGGCCTGCCCGCAGTGATCGGAGTGCGCGTGGGTGCAGACGACGAGCTTGGCGTCCTGGAGCCGCAGCCCGCACATCTCGAGCGCGCGTTCGAGGTGGCTGATCGAATGCTCGTCGTGGACGCCGGTGTCCACGAGCACGAAGCCGTCGCCGGCCGACAGGGCCCAGGCGTTGCAATGCGGGACTCCCGGCCACGGCAGGGGCAGCCGCAGGCGGTAAACACCCGGCAGGATCCTTTCGCCCCTCCCGACCTCGCGCCGGCTACCCGTTTCTGGCACCCGCGGAGACTAGACTACGGCCCTTCGTCGGCGTAAAGGAGGCGGGATGGCCGCGCGGGACAAGGACAGCGAGGCGAGCACGAAGGTCCAGGAGGTTGCCGCGAACATCCAGCAGGCGGCCGCGACGCGCAAACGGATCTCGGGGAGCAAGGCCGAGAGCATCGCAAGGCGCTACTTCGAGGCGATCGACCGGCGCGACCTCGACGAGGCCGTGTCGCTGTGGACGCCGGGCGCGCGTGACTACGTGCGCGGACGCGCCGACGTGATCGCACCGGACGGGGTGAGGGGCTTCCTGGGCGAGCTGATGCAGGCCGTTCCCGATCTGAGCATGGAGGTCGTCTCCACGACGACGGAGGGCGAACGCTGCGGCGTGCAGTGGCGCCTGCGCGGGACCTTCGCCGGGCCGGGCATGCTCGGCGGCGTCGCGCCGAACGGCAGCCCGATCGACCTCGAAGGGTTCGACCTCGTGACCGTGCGCGACGGCCTGATCGCCGCCAACGACGCGTTCACCGACAACATGACCGTTGCCCGCCAGATGGGCCTGATGCCGTCCCAGGACTCGCCCGCCGAACAGCGCATGACGCGCGCGTTCAACGTCAAGACGAAGCTCACCGACGGCCTGCTGGCGGGGGACGCGGAGCTGGTCGCGGAGGGCGTGTGGGTCGTCCAGGGACAGCCCGCGCGCTGCAACGTCTATCTGATCGAGGATGAGGACGGAGTGACGCTGTTCGACGCCGGCGCGCGCACGATGACGCGTGCCGTGGCGCGAGCGGGCGCGCGGCGGGGCGGCATCAAGCGCATCGTCCTCGGGCATGGCCACACCGATCACCGCGGCACCGCGCCGGCCCTCGGCGCGCCCGGTCTACTGCCACCCCGACGAGGTGATCGACGCGGAAGGCAGCGGCGGCTTCCGCTACTGGCCCGAGGGCCTTGCGGGGATCCCGACGCCGCACCGCCAGGTCCAGCGGCTGATGCACCGCTACGCCTGGGACGGCGGCCCGGTCTCGATCGCGGGCACCGTGAGCGAGGGCGACGTCCTCGCCGGCTTCAAGGTGATCGATCTGCCGGGCCACGCGCCCGGCCAGATCGGCCTGTGGCGCGAGTCCGACCGCCTCGCGCTGGTGAGCGACTGCTTCTACACGCTGGACATCTGGGGGCGCGACTCCGAGCCGCACGTGCCGTTCCCGGTCTACAACTACGACACCGAGCAGGCGCGCGCGAGCATGCGCAAGCTCGCCGAGATGGAGCCTGCGGCGGCCTGGCCCGGTCACGCCAAGCCGCTCACCGGGGACGTGCGCGGCGCGCTGCTGCGCGCCGCCGACGCGCCGGCCTAGCGTGGGCAAGCGCTCGCGCCGCCGCGCGGCCGGCGAGGCGAAAGCGGCGCGGGCGGACGGGCGGGCACCCCACACCGAGTACGCGGACGGTGAGGGCTCCGTGCTGCTGCTGCGGGGCGCGCTGAGCGCGGGCTCGCGGCGGGAGCTGGGGGCCGCGCGCGAGGCCGGGCTGTCGCGCGAGGATGCAGAGCAGCGCGCCTTCGAGCTGCTGTTCGAGCGCCTCGCCGTGAGCTGGACCGTGGCAGGCGTCCCGACCTCGGGCCAGCGCGAGCTGCTCGGGCGGCTGCGGATGGCGAGCCCGGCCGAGCGTCAGTGGGTCCGCGAGACGCTCCGCGCGCATTGCGCGGAGTGGTTCCCGGACGTGCCGGTGCCCTAGGCGGAGGAGCTCCTCAGCCGTCTGCGAGCAGTTCCAGGCGCTCGCCCTGGGCGCTTCCCGCGGGCAGGAAGCGGGCCGTCGCCGGGTTGAGCACGAACTCCCGGGTCGCGCCGCTCTCGTCGCGCACCTCGAGCCGGCGGCCGCCTTCGTGCACCGCCAGGACGGTGGCCTGCTCGTGGCCCCCGCCGAAGTGGTGGATGCGGGCGGGAGAGCCCGCGCGCGGCATCGGACGGGTCGGTCTCGGCACGACTCGATGCTAGCCCCCGGTTTCCGGTCCGCTGCTCGATACCGTCCAGGCATGCGCCGCACCAAGATCGTCGCCACCATCGGTCCCGCCTCGCGCGAGCCGGACACGCTGCTGCGTCTGGTCGAGGCCGGTATGGACGTCGCGCGGCTGAACTACTCGCATGGCACGCTCGACGAGCACGCCGAGACGGTCCGGCGCGTGCGCGACGCGGCGGGGCGCGCAGGGCGGCCTGTGGCGATCCTCCAGGACCTGCCGGGACCGAAGCTCCGGATCGGCCCGCTGACCGAGGACGTCGTCGAGCTGACGGCCGGCGAACGGCTCACGATCGTCTGCGGCGACGGCGACATGCCCGGGGACGCCCGGCGCATGAGCATCTCCTGGGCGGGCCTCGCGGACACCGTCGAGGAGGACTCGATCCTCTACCTCGCGGACGGCTCCGTGCGCCTGCGCGTCACCGCGGTGCGCTCCGCGGATTGCGAGATCGACACCGAGATCGAGGTCGGCGGCGCGGTCGCCTCGCGCCAGGGCCTGAACATCCCGGGGCCGGTGGACGGCCTGCCCGCCGTTCCCGAGGAGGATCTGAGGCTGCTCGACCACGGCGAGTCGATCGGGGTGGACATGGTGGCGCTCTCGTTCGTGCGCTCGCCCAGCGACATCACCACGGTGCGCGAGCACACGCGCCTGCCGCTGATCGCGAAGATCGAGAAGCCGCAGGCCGTCGAACTGGCCGAGGAGATCATCGGTGCGGCGGACTGCGTGATGGTCGCGCGCGGGGACCTCGGCATCGAGCTGCCGATCGCGCAGGTGCCGCTGGTGCAGAAGCAGCTGATCGAGCTGGCCGGCTGGGCGGCGCGGCCGTCGATCACGGCCACGCAGATGCTCGACTCGATGGTCAGCTCCTCGCGCCCCACGCGCGCCGAGGTGGCCGACGTCGCCAACGCGATCCTCGACGGCACCGACGCGGTGATGCTCTCCCAGGAGACCGCGATCGGGGCCTACCCGGTGGAGGCGGTGGCGATGATGGCGGCCGTCGCCGAACAGGCCGAGTCGATCGCGCCGTACGAGCGCTGGAACGAGACGCGCGTGCGACGGACCTCCTCGGACCCCGCGTACACGATCGCCCACGCCCTCTGCGACGCCGCGCGCGAGCTCGGTCTCGACGCGCTCGTGATCCCGACCCTGTCGGGGCGCTCAGCGCGCCTGGTCTCGGCGCACCGGCCGACGGTCCCGATCTACGCGCTCTCGCCGGGCCGGGAGACGGTCCGGCGGTGCGGGCTGATGTGGGGCGTGCAGGCCGCCTCGATGCCGCGGCACGAGACCACCGAGGCGCTGATCGCCGACGCCGCGCGCCGCGTCGTCGAACTCGGCTGGTGCTCACGCGGCCAGCGCGTCGGCATCACCGCCGGGCTCCCCTCAGGACGGCCGGGGACGACGAGCCTCTTCCAGATCCAGGTGCTCTAGCCCTCGCGGACGAGCTCGAACCAGACGGTCGTGCCGCCCTCGCTGTCCACGCCCCACGCGCTCGACGCTTTCTCGACCAGGTAGAGGCCGTAGCCTTCCCCGAGGCGCTCCGGGTCGCGGGGCCGGGGCGTGAACCCCGCGCCGGCGTCGGTCACGGCGACGCGCACGGCGCGCTCGGTGACCGTCGCATCCAGCGAGATCAGGGCGTCGTCGGGGCCGTTGGAGTGGCGCACCGCGTTCGAGACCACCTCGGAGACGAGCAGCACGACGGTCTGGCCGAACGAGCCGTCGACGCCGAGCGCCAGGAGCTGCTCGGCGACCGCCGAGCGGGCGATCGCCGGGGCGCGGATGTCGCGCTCGAGATCGAGCCGCAGCGAGGAGCCCCCGCCCGGGTCCGCTGCCTCCTGCGCGCTCACGCCGGCGGCTCGTCGACGAAGGGCAGGTTCTCCTCGGCGCGCGTGATCTGGAAGATCGCGAGCACGGTCTTGGCCGGGCGCACCAGCAGCAGCTCGAAGCCCTCCTCGCGCGCGCGGTCGGCGAGCACGATGAACTGGCGCAGCCCCGAGGAGTCGAGGAAACCGAGCGGCCGCAGGTCGACGAGCAGACAGCGCGGGCCGGTCGCGAGGGCGGCCTCGACCGCATCCTCCAGCCGCGGGACCGTCGCGATGTCGAGCTCTCCGGTCAACGTCAGGCGCACGCGCTCGCCTTCGTGGCTGGACTCGACCTGCAGCGGCCTCGCGATCGCCATCGCTACGCCCTCACCACCGGCTCGGCGGTCCGCGCGGCCGGCGCGTCCGCCGCGATCGCCGGCGGCCCGGCGCATCGCGAGCATCGCGGTGTCGTCCGCCTGGACGCCGACCTGGAAACGTTCGAGCTCGGCGATCACCCGTTCGCGGATCGCCATCGGCGAGGAGCCACGCAGGCCGTCGAGCAGCGCTCGCAGGCGCGCGGTCCCGAAGCGCTCGTCCTCGGCGCCGAGCGTGTCGGTGACGCCGTCGGTGATCGCGACCAGCGACTCGCCCGGGGCGAGCTCGTAGCTCTCTTCGGGCCACTGCGCCCCCGCGAAGGCACCGAGCAGCGTCCCGTGCGCCCCGATCTCGCGGACGCCGTCCTCGGCGAGCAGCCATGGCAGCGGATGCCCGCCGGATGCGACCGTCACACGTCCAGCCGGAGACGCGCAGGCACAGGGCGGTGCATACCGACAGCGAGGGCCGCCGCCGCAGCGCCGCGTTGACGCGTTCGAGCAGGTGCGCGGGTCGGGTGTCGAATTCCGAGGCGGTCCAGGCGCTGTGGCGGACCAGCGAGGTCACCGCGGCGGCACGGACCCCCTTCCCCGTGACGTCCCCGATCATCATCAGCCAGTCGCCGCCGGCCTCCCAGACGTCGTAGAAGTCGCCGCCGACCTCACCCTCCTGGGCGGCCGGGCGGTACATCGCGGCGAGCTCCCAATCGGGCAGCTCGGGCAGGGCTTCGGGCAGCAGGCTCGCCTGCAGCGTCCTCGCGATGCCGGCGCGTTCGCTGTAGAGCCGCGCGTTCTCCACGGCGAGCGCCGCGCGCTCGGCGATCTGTTCGGCGAACTCGACGTCGCCCTCGTCGAATGTGCGGCCCGATTCCGCGCTCACGAGCGAGATCGTCCCGATCGTCCTGCCCCGGATCTTCATCGGCACGAGCAGGGCGGCGCGCAGCCCGACCTCGCGCAGCAGCTCGAGGTGGCGCTCGTCCACCGCTGTGGCGCGCAGCAGCTCCTCGCTGATCTCGTTGTAGAGCGTCGGCTCGCCGGTCGCGATCACCCTCCCGATCCCGCGATCGGGCTGCATCTCCTCGGGTTCGTATTCGCGCAGCCGCGCCGCGAGCTCCACCCGCGACGGGTCGACGTGCGCGACGGCGACGGGCTCCCGGCGCCCTTCCTCGTCGATCAGGTCGACGCCGCACCAGTCGGCGAGCCGGGGCACGGCGAGCCCGGCGACGTTCTGCAGCGTCTGCGCGTAGTCCAGCGACGAGGCCAGCAGCGTTCCCGCGCGCGCGAGGAACTCGCTGCGCAGCTGCAGCCGCTTGCTCGCGGTGACGTCCTCGATGATCGTCACCGCCGAGTCGATCGCGCCCTCCTCGTCGCGGACGGCGGCCGCCTTCAACAGCACCCAGCGCTCGTCCCCGGTCGCCTTCTCGACGGTGCGCAGGAGCATCGGCTCGGGCTCCTCCTCCCCGCGCAGCAGGCGCACCGAGGGCAGGTCTTCCATCCTCACGTCCCTGCCGTCCTCGGTCGTCACCTCGTGGCCGCCCATCAGCGCGCGGGGGTCGGCGGCCGCGAGCTCGGCGACGGAGGAGAGGCCCATGCGCTCGAGCGCGGCGCGGTTCGCGTAGATCAGGCGGTCGTCGGGCGCGCGGATCGTGATCGCCTCCACGAGCGAGTCGACGATCGCCTGCAGGCGCTGCTCGGTGCCCTGAAGCGCGTGCTCCAGCTCGGCCAGCAGCCGCTGGCGCTCGCGCTCGCGCGCGCGCCGCTCGGAGATGTCGGTCAGGAAGGCGTGAAAGGAGTAGGTCCCCTCCTCTTCGAGGGCCGAGACGATCATTTCGACGGGGAACTCGCTGCCGTCCGCCCGCAGCGCGAGCTGCTCGGAGCGGCGGTCGAGCAACGGCGTCTCGCCGCCCGCTTTGAAGCGGCGGAAGCCCGCGCGCAGCGCCTCGCGGAAGCGCTCGGGGACGATCAGCTCGATCGCGTTGCGCCCGACCGCCTGCTCGCGGGTCCAGCCGAACGTCTCTTCGGCGCGGATGTTCCAGTAGGTGATGCGCGCCTCGTCGTCCATCGAGATGAACGCGCTGTCGGCGACGTTGAGGATCTTGCGAGCCCGGCCGAGATCCATGCGGGGATTATCCCGAAGCGCGTGGTCAGCCGGCGTTTGGAACGCCCGCGCGGCGGTAGAAGTCGGTCTCTTCGCGCCCGAGCTCGGTGACGGGCTCGTCGCCGTACATCCACTCCCGCGCGACCCGGTGCCAGTTGGCGCGCGCGCGAAGCTGCGAGAGCACGGCCAGCGTCAGCATCTCCATGCGCCGGCCGAAGAGATGCTCGGGGCGCATGTCCTGGTGGCGCATCTCGCGGAAGTGGCTCGAGCGCGGGTCCGAGCTCTCGATCATCACCTTCGTCGCGATCTGCGGAGTCAGCTCCACGACCCGATCCGCCGTCGTGTACCACCAGATCGCGTCGCGGATGAACTCCAGCAGGCTCTCCGGGTCGACCCTGTCCGGGTCCGGCAGGAAGCCGGATCCCGCCAGCAGCCGGTGCAGCGTCGCCGGGTCTTCCTCGACGACCGCCCGCTGGCATGCCAGCTCGAGCTCCACGGCGGTGGCGTCCATGCGCTTGAACAGGCCGAAGTCGAGGAAGGCCACGCGCCCGTCCTCGAGCAGCAGGAAGTTGCCCGGGTGCGGGTCGCCCGAGAACTGGTGGTGGCGGTACAGGCAGCCCAGGAAGAAGCGGAACACGATCTCGCCCAGGCGATCGCGCTCGCTCAGGCGTGCCCTCCTTGAGCGTCTCGAAGCCCACGCCGGTCACGTAGTCGCTCACGAGCACCCGCTCGCGGGAGAGCGAGCTGACGACCCCCGGCACGACGATGAAGGGGTGCCCCGCGAAGATCCGTGCGAGAGCACGCTGGTTCTGCGCCTCGAGCTCGTAGTCGAGCTCCTCCTCGATGCGCTCGCGGATCTCCTTCGTCACCGCCTTCACGTCGAGGCCCGGGCGCCATGCGCTTGAGCAGCCGCATGATCATGTCCAGGTTCTGCATGTCGGCCCGCACCGCGCCGGCCACGCCCGGGTACTGGACCTTGACCGCGACCTCACGGCCGTCGCTCGCCAGCCGCGCGCGGTAGACCTGGCCGATCGAGGCGGCGGCGATCGGCTCGGGGTCGAACTCGCTGAAGAACTCCTCGAGGTCGTCTTCGAGATCCTCCTCGATCACCTTGCGCATCTGCTTGAACGAGACCGTCGGCGCGGCGTCGCGCAGCTTGGCCAGCTCGGCTTGGAACTCCTCGCGATGCTCCTCCGGCACGAGCCCGACGTCGAGGAACGACATCACCTGCCCGAGCTTCATCGCGGCGCCCTTCATCGTCCCGAGCACCGCGACGATCTGCTTCGCGGTCTCGAGCTGCCGGCGCGACATCGCCTCCACCGCGGCGTCCTCGTCGCGGGTCACGTTCGCGGCCCGCGTGCCGAACTGCTTGACGGCCTCGCTCGCCGCCAGCGTGGCGACGGTCGCCGTGCGCCGCACGCGCGAGGTCGGGATCTTCTCGTTCTCGTCGCGTGACATGGCCACCCAATCCTAGGAGGCGAGGTCCCGCTCGGGCCTCGGGCTCAGCCGCCGCGCTCGACTTTCGACCCCGGCACGATGTCGTCGGCCCCGTCCGGCCAGCGGATCCAGGCCTTGGTGCCGCCGTCGTAGTCGGCGCCGAGCAGGATCAGCGTCGCGGGCTCGCCGAGCGCCCTGCACGGCTCGGACCCCTCGGGGTCGAGCCCGCGCCAGACGCGGATGAACGCGTTCTCGTCCCACTCGCGCCCGACGCTCGTGTCGTCGGCGTGCCCGGGGTGGATGACCGTGCCGGGCGGGAGTTCCATCAGCGTGCCCATGATCGAGTCGCGAAGGTCGGTGTAGGTGGTGTGGCCGGGCGCTTTGACGCCGCCGACGGAGTCCTTGAAGAGCGTGTCGCCTGTGAACACGGCCTGCTGCCCCGAGCCGTCCGCGACGAGGAAGGAGAGCATGCCGCCGGTGTGGCCCGGCGTGCGCAGCGGCCGCACGCTCAGCGTGCCGAACTCCCTCGTCTCGCCGGCGTCGATCGTGCCGTAGCCGGCCGCGTCATCGCCGAGCGCCTCGCGCTCGCGCTCGCTGACGAGCACCTCCAGCTCGGGCCAGCGCTCTTTCAGCTTGTCGACCTCGCAGACGTGGTCGTAGTGGTGGTGGGTGAGCAGCACATGCGTCGGCTCCAGCCCGCGCCGCTCGGCCGCCTCGATCAGCGGCTCGACCGGCCCGCCCGCATCCACGAAGAAGGCCGGGCCGCCCTCGCCGTCGGCGACGAGGAACGTGTTCGAGACGAACTGCGGGTGCATGGAGCGCTCGACGATCACTCAGGCCATCCTTGCACGACGGGGCCCTCAGCCGGCGCCCGCCGCGGCGGGCGCGACGAGCCTCGTCAGGCCCTCGAGGTAGCCGGTGTCGCCGACGTCCCGCCGCCACTCCAGCGTCGGCACCCGTGAGGCCCAGCCCTGCAGCCGCTCGCGCGCGTCCTCGAGTGCCGGCGCCGTGGTCGCGAGCGCCACGGCGCGCGAGGTGCCGACCGTGCGGTAGACGGAGTCCAGCCCACCCCCGGCCTCGACCGCCGAGGAGAAGAAGACGCGGCAACCGTCCGCCTCGATCGCGGCGACGTCGAGCGGGAACTCGTATGGGCCGCCCGGACGCAGGGCGTAGTCCGGGGAGACGAGGTAGAGCACGAGCGAGGCCTCGTCGCGCAGCGGCACATCGGCGTCGGACAGCGTCCCGTCGCAGATCCGCTGCATGACCTCGGTCCACGAGCCGTCGAAGAGGCTCATGATGTTCATGCACTCCGGGTCGCCGAAGCGGGCGTTGAACTCGATCACCTTGACGCCCGAGGCGGTGGCGAAGAACCCGGAGTTCATGACGCCCGTGAAATGGCGGCCGTACGAACGGAGCCGCTCGATCACCGCGGCGATGATCGAGCACGCCTCGCGGTAGTGCTCGGGGGTCATGAACGGGAGCGTCGGCGAGGCCAGCGAGAGCGATCCCATCCCTCCGGTCCCTGGCCCCTCGTCGCCGTCGAAGCGGTACGGGTAGTCGTAGGTCGAGTTCGGGAACACGACGGTGCGCCCGTCGCTGATCGCCTGGATCGTGAACTCGGCGCCGTCGATGCGCTCCTCGATCAGCACCGACTCGCCTGCGCCGCCGCGGCGCAGCAGCTCGAGCGCGTACTCGCGCGCCGCCTCGTGATCGGCCAGATGCGGACCCATCACCTTGACGCCCTTGCCGCCGGTCAGGCCGGCCGGCTTGACCGCCACGGGGGTCGCGCCGAAGTCCGCCAGGGCGCTCTGCAGCTCGGCCTCGTCGCGCACGACGTGCAGGCGCGGCACCGCCTCGGGGGCGACGTCCGCCAGCAGCGCGCGGGCGAAGACCTTGTTCCACTCGATCTCCGAGCCCGCGCGGGTGGGCCCGACGACGCGCGTGCCCTGTACGAGCAGCGCGTCGACCACCCCCGCGGCGAGCGGCTCGTCGGAGCTGACCATCGCGATGTCGATCTCGCGCTCGCGAGCGAAGGCGGCGACGAGCGCCGGGTCGCACACGTCGCCGACCACGAAGCCGCCGCCGGACTGCGCGCAGCGCGTCACGATCGTCGGGTTCTCGTGCCCGACCACCGCGTGCAGCTCCGAGTGTTCGGCCATGCGGGTGGCGAGCGCGCTCTCCCGCCCCCCGTGGCCGACGATCAAGGTTCGCACCCCCGGCAGTCTAGAGGCGGGGGAGCGCACGGCTTCCCATCGGCGCGACGAAGATCCCGCCCGCGGCGCTCCCCTCGAGGCCGAGCTCGCGGACGGCCTCCCGCACGCCCGGGTAGGCGGGATGGTCGTAGTCGTGAAAGGCGACGAGCGCGCCCTCGCGCGAGGCAGCCGCGCCAAGCCTGAAACGCGTCCAGGACCGACTCGCGGAAGTGCTCGGAGTCGACGAACAGCAGCTCGACTTCATCGCCGGCCCGCGGTCCGTCGCTGTCTCGTTGCGCCCGGAACTCGATGCGCCCGCGCGCGGATCGTCCGGCCAGCGCCAGGTAGGCCTCGCGCTCCGGGCGCACGCATGGATCGCACGTCACCACGTGGCGGCGCGGATCCGCGAGTGCGAGGGCGATCGCGCTGACCGCGGTTCCCGTGCCGAGCTCCGTCACGGCCAGACGACCGCGCGCCAGGCGCAGCAGCGTCGCCAGCTCGGCGGGGCGGATCGCGGACGCGACCGTGAACTCGTCGCCTGCGCGGACGGCGCGCCGCTGCGCGCGGAACATGAACAAGGCGACCCTCGGCGGCAACGACCGCAGCGACAGCAGAAACCGCACGCCAGCCATGTTCGGCCCCCGTCCCACAGCGCGTCGATCCTAGCTGTCGGACTTCAGCGAACGCCGGTTCGCGCCGTCGTGCACGGCATCGGCGGCGAGACTAAGCTCGCCCGGTGGCAGACGAGGAGCTCAGCGACCACGCCGCACTCAACCGGCGCGTCTGGGACGAGCAGTCCGACGAGTACCAGGCCAAGCACGGCGCCCAGCTCGACAAGTCCGGCGGCACGGCCTGGGGTGTCTGGCAGATCCCCGAGTCCGAGCTGCAGGTGCTCGGCGACGTCGCCGGGCTCGATGTCCTGGAGCTCGGCTGCGGCGCGGCGCAGTGGGCGATCGCGCTCGCAGGCCAGGGCGGGCGGCTCACGGGCCTCGACAACTCGGCCCGGCAGCTCGATCACGCACGCGAGCTGATGGCCGCGGCCGGCGTCGAGTTCCCGCTCGTCCACGCGAACGCGGAGTCCACCGGGCTGCCGGCGGAGAGCTTCGACGTCGTGTTCTGCGACTTCGGCGCCATGACGTTCACCGACCCGCATCTGAGCGTGCCCGAGGCCGCGCGGCTGCTGCGCCCGGGGGGCCTGTTCGCGTTCTCGGCGCTCTCCCCGATCGTCGAGGTGGCGTGGCCGCCCGGCGCCGAGCACCCGGGAGAGACCCTTGCCGTGGACTACTGGGAGGGAATCCGCCGCTTCGAGGAACCCGGCGAGCCGATCGCCTTCCAGCTCCCCTACGGCGAGTGGATCGGGCTTTTCCGCCGCAACGGGCTGGAGATCGAGGACCTGATCGAGCTGCGCCCGCCGGCTGATGCCGAGAGCAGCTACCGCTCCGTCGAGGACCGCGAATGGGCGCGGCGCTGGCCGATGGAGCACATCTGGCGCCTGCGGCGCCGCAGCGCCGGCTGAGCGCGTTCCACCTGTTCGTTTCCGCTCTATAGAGCGGAATCACCGGCTTGTCCGCGCCGCACCCGGCCGATGGCGAAACGTCCACCCGAGCCGAAACCTCTCAGCGCCGCCGTCCGGCGGCCGATGGATGACGAGCACAGCCTCACCCCCAGACCGGCAAGAGGACATGCAGAGCGAGCGGATCAGCGACAACGCCACAGCGCCGCAGCGCCCCGAGAGCGAGCCGCCAGGAGCTGGACGGAAAGGTCTTCGAGGCGACCGGCGAAGTCCACGCGAACGCCGGCGCGCTGGAGCAGACTCTGCGGTCGCTTCTCGCGGTCTACCCGCAGGCGGCCGTCGGGGCGATGACCTCCGCAGGGATCTACGTGCCGATGCCGGAGTCGATCGGGCTCGGCGAGCACACGGTCCTCTCGGGCCGCTCCGGCCTGGACCTGATCGGCACCGAGGACCGCGAAGCCGTGCTGGAGAACTGGGACCGCGCGCTGAACTTCGGTGCCAGCCGCTGCACCATCCACCCCCAGGGCTATGACGAGGTGATCCTCTACGCGCTCGACCTGCGCGAGCGCCACGGCGTCGTCTTCACGCTGCTCGCCTCCTCCGACCCGCTCGCTGCCGCCGAGCCGATCGAATCCGAACCGGTCCTGCAGCGGCCGCGCTTCGCGACGATCCACAAGAACGAGCTCAGCTTCCTCGTCCACGTCGACGAGGCGATCCAGCAGATCCTCGGCTGGGACGCGGAGGAGATGCTGGGCCACCGCTCGCTCGAGTTCGTGCACCCCGACGACCATGCGCTGGCGATCGACAACTGGATGCAGATGCTCGCGCGACCGGGGCCGGCGCGCCGCGTGCGCCAGCGCCTGCAGACCAAGGCCGGGGACTGGGTCTGGTTCGAGGTCACCAACCACAACCTGCTCGCCGACCCCGGACACGAGGTCGTCATCTGCGAGATGGTCGACATCACCGAGGAGATGGCCGCCCACGAGGACCTGCGCGCCCGCGAGCAGCTCCTCGACCGCCTCGCCGAAACCGTCCCCGTCGGGCTGATGCAGGTCGACGGCGAGATGCAGATCGTCTACACCAACGACCGCCTGCACGAGATCCTCGGCACGGCCCGCGCGGAAACGGCTTCCCAGCAGCTCGCGAACGTCGAACCGGCGGACCGCCTGCTGATCGAGGAGGCCTTCGCCGCGCTGCTCGGCGAAGGCGTCGACGCCGAGGTGGAGGTCGCCGTCACCGGCAGGCCGGACGGCGGCGCACGGCACTGCCAGGTCAGCCTGCGGGCCCTGACCCACGAGGACGGCGAGGTCAGCGGGGCGATCGCGTGCCTCGTGGACGTGAGCGACAGCATCGCGATGCGCGAGGAGCTCCGCCGGCGCGCCAGCCACGACGAACTGACCGGCTGCCTGAACCGCGCCGCGATCACGCGCGCGCTCGAGCAGAGCATCGGCGGCGCGGAACCCGACGAGCAGCGCGCGCTGCTGTTCATCGACCTCGACGGCTTCAAGGAGGTCAACGACGAGCACGGCCACGCCGCCGGCGACGAGCTCCTGCGCGTCGTCGCGGGCCACCTGCGCGCGAGCGTGCGCACGGGCGACCTCGTCGGCAGGCTCGGCGGCGACGAGTTCCTGGTCCTGTGTCCGGACATGGACGAGCTGACGGCGCGGCGCCTGGCGGACCGGCTCGCGGTCTCCGCGGCCGCGGGCGCCGTCGCGCACGCAGCCGAAGTGAGGGCCAGCGTCGGGGTGTCCTGGTCGCGCGGCTCGGAGGTCGACTCCGAGACGCTGCTCGCGAGGGCCGACCGCGCGATGTACGACGTCAAGCGCGAGCGCTCGAACGGGCGCCGCGAGACGGCCGGCCGCATCTGAGCGGCCGGGGCGAGCCGGCGGGGATCGCGCACATCCCGCCGGCTCAGCCGCGCGCGCGGCGGGCCCTCAGGCCTGCTCGCGCGCGAGCAGGTACGTCTTGAAGCCCTGCCCGATCGCCTCGAAGCCGAGGCTCCGGTAGAAGTCGTGCGCGCCCGTGCGCTCGTTGCCCGAGATCAGGTTGACCTTGTAACAGCGGGCCTCGCGGGCGAGCTCGATCGCGCGCAGCATCAGCGCCCGGCCCACCCCGCGCCGCCGTGCGCCCTCGGCTACGACCACGTTCTCGACGAGCGCCCACGGCTGGGCGTCGTGGGTGAGATTCGGGGCGATCAGCACATCCACCGTGCCGACCACCCGCCCGTCGAGCTCGGCGACCAGCAGGCTGCGTGCGGGGTCGCCGATGATCTGCGCGATCACCTCGCCCGCGTCCGGCCGCGGCTCGGGCGCCGGCTCCTCCCGCGGCCCCGTCAGCTGCTCGTAGAGACCCATCAGCGCGTCGAGGTCCGCCGGGACGGCCTCGCGGACGCGAATGCCTTCCATGCCGGGAGCTTCGCAGAGAGCGCGCCCGGGACGCCTCGGCGTAGACTCGCGCCCATGGCTCTCATCCACACCTGCTACCGCATCACCGACATCGACCGCTCCGTCGCCTTCTACGAAGCCCTGGGCTTCCAGGAGGTCGGCAGGCTGCCGATCAAAGACGAGGCCGTGAACGTGTTCATGAACCAGCCGGGCGACGGCGACATGCCGCGCCTGGAGCTGACCTACAACTTCGGCGTCGACTCGTACGAGATCGGCACCGGCTACGGGCACATCGCGATCACGACCGAGGACATCCACGGCGCGCTGTCGAAGCTCGCCGAACAGGGAATCGAGCCCGAGAAGCCGCCGTATTCCGTCCGCGAGGGCGGCTCGCTGCTGTGCTTCGTCAGAGACCCCGACGGGTACCGGATCGAGATCATCGAGAAACCGCACGCCACGGGCTAGAGGACGCTCGAGACTTCATCGTCTTCGACACAGCGGCCCCGGCCGACAGCCGGCCGCTCTTGTTCCGGAAACGAAGGCGAGATACTCCTCTGGATGCCAGCGACACGCTGCGAGCTGATCAGAGCCGGCATCGCGGCCGTGATGGAAGGCGACCACGATCGCGCGGCGGATATGTTCGCTGTCGACGCCGAGGTCCAGAGGGTCGATCAGTTCGGGACCTTGCGGGGGAGGGAAGCCATCCGAAAGTGGCTCGCGCCGGACGCAATCGAGCCGGTACAGGTCGCGGTGAGCGCGTTGGAGGAGAGCGGCGACCATGTTCTGGCGACGTGCGACCTACGGATGCGTGGAACCGGCAGCGGCGTCGAGGTCGCGAGCACCCTCTACATCGCGTTCAGATTCCGGGGCACGCAAGTCAGTCGAATGGAGATCTATCTCCAGCGGGCCGAAGCCGCGGCCGCTACGGGGCTGGGGGCACGCTGAACTCGACTGTCTGGGGTGCGCGCCCCGCGAGACCCGACCTTCGAGTACGGTCAGGGCTCCACTGCGCCGACGAAGGGGGAGCCATGAGTGAGCAGAACGTCGAGTTCGTCAAGGACATCTACGGGGCGTTCGGCCGAGGCGATGTCCCCGCCGTGCTCGGAGCATTCGCCGACGACATCGAATGGTTCGAGGCCGAGGGCATGCCATACGGGGGCCTGTACCACGGCCGCGACGCCGTTGCGCAGAACGTCTTCGGCCCGATCACAGAGGACGTCGAGGGCTTTGCGATCACACCCGAGGAGCTGATCGGATCCGGCGCAACCGTCGCGGCGGTCGTCCGCTACACGGGCACGGGCAAGGCAACCGGCAAGGCGCTGGACGTGCCGGTCGTCCACGTCTGGGAGATCCGCGACGGCAAGCTCGCGCGCTTCCGGCAGTTCATCGACACGGTCAAGTTCGCAGAGGTCGTCCCCGCCGGCGTGACGGCTGCGTAGGCACGAGCCGAGGCCAGGGCCAGGGCGGGACGAGGCATGGGCGAGACAGCGCACTTCACCGCCGAGCAGGCGCGCGCCGCCGGCGAGCAGATCGGGATCGACTGGTCGGCGTCGTCCTTCGACGTCGACCAGTTCCGGATGGGGATGGACGTCGAGCTCGAGCACGGCACCCACGATCCGGAGACCAACGTCACCGATGACGACGTGGCGACCACGGCGAAGATCGCGCGGGCGCACCTGAACGAGTTCCCCGACTACTACACCCGCCTCGCGGCGATGGAGTCCGAGGCGGAGGCCTACTGGGACGCTCGCCGCGGCTGAGCCGCCTGCCGGGCTGCTTGCGACGCGGAGGCGGCGCTCAGCCGGCGGCGGGCGCGTTCTCGCGCGCCCACTTCACGATCTCGCCGGACCCGGTGACCACCGCGCCGTCGTCGAGGACGAGGATCGGAACCCCGCGCTGGCCGCTCAGCTGCTCGATCTCCGCGCGGTCCTTGGCGCGGGAGGGCAGCGTCCAGATCTTCAGCGTCCCGCCTTTGACCTTCTCGAGCTCGTAGGTGTGGCCGGCCTTGTCGAGCGCGACCGCCGCCTTGCCGCAGGGGTGCGCGAAGGCGTCGAGCGGGCCGGGCAGCTCTCCGAAGGACTTGCCGTCGGTGCACGTGTAGAGCACCACGCACGCGATCGTACTCCTCGGCGGGCGCCCGCGACCGGCTGCAGCGGGGGTGGGCGGGTACTCTCTGAACATGGCGGACACGGGCAAGATCGCCAAGAACCTCGAGCGATTCGCGATGGCGATCGCCGCGCACGACCGCGAGAACCCGACCCACACGGCCTACGGCATCGGGCTCTCGCACTTCGACATGGAGCGGCTCGGGTTCGAGGAGGGCGAGGAGGTCCTGCCCGGCATCACGATCCAGTGCGACAGCGGCGTGACCGGCAACTTCCGCGTGCTCTGCGACGCCGAGCACGACGAGGGCCAGGTGGAGGCCGAGGAGGAGATCGTCGAGGCCGTCGCCTCCCGGTCCGTGCCGGGCCTCGCGCCCGAGACGCGCGAAATCTGAGCCGCCCGGCCATGCCCGCCTCTCGCCGCCGCGGCGGCCGAGCCGGCGCGCTAGACGGCGGGCGGGTCGATTCCCGCGCGTGCGGCGATGATCGTCACGAGCCGCTCGATCGTCGGGTAGGGGAGCCCGTGCCGCGCTGCGGCACGCATCACCGATCCGGGGATCGCATCGAGCTCGGGGTCCGTCCCGCCGCGATGTCGCGCTGCATCGAGCTGCCGAGCGTGTCGTGCGCGCGGTCGAGCTCTGCGATCGCGCTTTCGGCATCCACGTCGGCGCCCTCCGCGCGCCCGGCGGCGGCCGCCTCCTCCATCGTGGCGACGAGGTCGGCGCGCAGCTCCGGCGTCGAGCGGATCTCGCCGAGCAGCTTGTCGTAGGCGCTGGTCGTGCACGCGAGCGCGTTGAGCCGCACGAGCTTCGACCACATCACGTCGGCTTCGGAGTCGAGGACCTTCGACGGCACACCGGCGTGCTCGAGGGCGCCCGCGAGCTCGCGCATCGCCCCCGCGGCCGGCGCGGCGCCCGCCATGGTGACGAGCAGGAACGGGCTCGTGTGGACCACGACCCCGGGCTCGGGCCGGTCTGCCTCGACGCGGATCGACCCCGCCAGCACCGTGTCCGAGGCGAACCGCCGCCTCAGCACGGCGAGGTGGTCGAGCCCGTTGAGCAGCGGCAGCACGAGCGCGGGCTCGACCTCGATCCGCTCGAGCGCCTCCTCGAGACCGAGCGCCTTGGTCGCGACGAGCAGCGCGTCGACGGGCTCCTCGAGCTTCGTCACCGCCCGCGGCCGCGCCACCAGCTCGCCGAATTTGACGCTGTTGACGGCGATGCCGCGCGAGGCGATGACCGCGGCCGTCGATTCCTGCGCGACGACGATCACCTCGTGGCCGTCGCGGTCGAGCGCCGCGGCGAGCAGGCCCCCGACGCCGCCCGGCCCGAGCACGGCGACCTTCACGGCTGCGGCTCCAGGAGCACGCCCGGGTTCAGCACGCCGGCGGGATCGACGGCGGTCTTCGCGGCCCTCAGCGCGGCCGCGAACGGCTCGGGGCGCTGACGGTCGTACCAGGGGCGGTGGTCGCGGCCGACCGCATGGTGGTGGGTGATCGTCGCGCCCTGCTCGATCAGCACGTCCGAGACGGCGCGCTTGACCGCCTGCCACTGCTCGACCTCCTCGCCGCGCCGCCCCGGCGCGAGGATCGTGAAGTAGGGCGCCGGGCCGTCGGGGTAGACGTGGGTGAAGCGGCAGAACACGCGCCCACCCTCGCCGCAGACCTCGCGCAGCGCCTCGCGCGCCGTGCCCATGACCTGCTCGTGAAAGTGCGGGAAGCGCTCCCAGGTGATCGCGGTCTCGAACGTCTCGCTGATCACGCCGAGCGCCACGAGCAGGTCGCGCGCGTAGGGAGCGCCGAGGAACGCGCTGCGCCACGATCCGACGGCGTCGCCTCCCCCCGCCCGGCGGGGCGCCGGCGCTCCGCCGTGCTCGGCGCAGATCTCGAGCGCGCGCTCGAGCGCGTCCTCGACAGGATGGTCGGTCGACTCGAAGCCGAGCACCAGCAACGCGTGGCTGCCGTCGCCCGCCATCGTCAGCTTGGCCTCGCCGGCGTCCAGCAGGCGGCAGTTGGAGGGGTTCAGACCGGACTGCGAGATCGCCCGCACGCACTCGGCACCGCCCGCGAAGTCCGGAAAGCGGACCCCGGCCGACGCGCGGTGCTCGGGGCGGGGCTGGACACGCACCCATGCGCTCGTGATCACGCCGAGGATCCCCTCCGAGCCGGCGAGCAGGCGATCCGGGCTGGGGCCGGCACCCGAGCCGGGCAGGCGCCGGGACTCCCAGACGCCCACCGGCGTGATCGCGCGCGCGGCCTCCAGGAAATCCTCGATGTGCGTCCAGACCGTCGCGAAGTGACCGGCGGCGCGAGTCGCGATCCAGCCGCCCAGCGTCGCCAGCTCGAAGGACTGGGGGAAGTGCCGGAGGGTGAGCCCGTGCTCGCCGAGCGCCGCCTCCAGCGCCGGGCCGGTCGTGCCGGCGCCGATCCGCGCCGAGCGGGACACCTCGTCGAGCTCGAGCAGGCCGTCGAGCGCGGCGAGGTCGATCGAGATCGCCCCGTTCTGACCCGGTCCGGGCTGCGGCGTGACGCCGCCGACGACCGACGTGCCGCCCCCGTAGGGGATCGCCGCGACGTTCGCGGCCGAGCACCACTCCAGCAGCCGCTCGACGTCCTGCTCGCCGCGCGGGCGGGCGACGAAGTCGGGTGGGTGCTCGAAGTCGCCGCGGAAGCCGCGCACGACGTCGACGTAGGACTTGCCGAGCGCGTGCGAGGCGCGCTCGTGGACCTCGGCAGAGCAGATCCCGGCCAGCTCGGGCGGGATCGCGACGCGGGGCGGCGCGAGCCGCACGTCGGCGAGCGGGGCGGGCTGCTCGGGCTCTCCGAGCTCGAGCCCGAGGCGCTCGGAGAGCGCCGGGACGGAGGCGCGTGCCTGCTCGGCGCTCGGCTGCTGGTCCTCGCGGCCCCACCCCCAGTGCTTTCGCCGGCCGCTGCTCACGGCCGCGAGTCTATGCTCCGGGGCTGTGAGCGAGACGGTTGAGCAGAGCAGCCAGGCCCCCGAGATCCTCGCGCGCGGGCCCTGGGAGATGGCACAGATCAAGGCGCGCTGGCTGTCCGAGCACTACGAGCCCTCGGCCGAGAAGACGGAGGCCGCCGACGAGGCGATCCGGGGCCTTCAGGACCGCGGCTCGCCGAGCCACGACGGCCTGGCGGCCCGCCTGGTCGACTACAGCCAGGACGCGAGCGGGATCTCGATCGAGCTGCAACCGCTGCGGTGGGCGCTGAGGCTGGTCGCCGGCGACGCCTCACACAGCCTCGCCGCGCTCTGCGTGACGCGCGCGGCCGACGGCCGCTGGCTCGCGGGGCGCCGCGCCCCCTGGGTGTCCTCGTGGGCGGGGCGCTGGGCGCTCGGCGCGGGCGGCGCCGTCGACGTCGGCGAGAGCCCGGCCGACACGCTCGTGCGCGAGCTCGAGGAGGAGTGGGCGGTCGAGCCCGAGCGCGTCCAGGGCGAGGCGCTGCTGCGCCTGCCGCACCAGCTCGTGATGTTCGTGGGCCAGGCCTGGCTCGCCGAGGGGGCCGACGAGCGGGTCACCCCGGATCACGAGCACGACGCGTACGCCTGGTGGCCCGCGGACATCGACGACTGGCCCGCGGAGGCCGGGGAGGCGCTGCCGCGGATGGCCCGCTGGCTGGCGATGTGAGCACGCAGCGCGCGGGCGTCGGACCGCTGACCTTCACCCGGCTGAGGGCGCTCTCTTTCACACATTCCTGCGTGTACCTCGCGCTGCTGCTGTGCGCGTTCGCGCTCGGCGGGCCGCAGCCCGAGACGTTCGTCCTCGGCCTGACCCACGGCCTGATGTGGATCTTCATGTCGCTCGCCTGCCTGGCGGCTGCGCGCATGCGCGTGGTCTCGCTGCGCTTGGCCGTCGCCGTGGCGGTGCTCGGGGGGATCGGGCCGTTCTTCGGCAGCTACGAGTTCGTCAGGGAGGGCCGGGCCTCCGAAGAGCCCCCGGAGGGCGTCTGACGCAGGGTGTCGCGACCCTCCGATACCCAAAAAAATTCCCATTTTGCAAGCGCTCCGCGCCCGAGCGCAGAACGCTAGAGTTGTAGATCAATGGCCACTGACACGACGACCCAGCAGATCGTGGACGTCGTGACCCCCGCGGCGGGAGAGTCGGTCACCGAGGGCACGGTCCTCGAATGGCACGTCAAGGTCGGTGAGCAGATCAAGGTCGACGCCACGATCGTCGAGATCTCCACCGACAAGGTCGACGTCGAGCTCCCCTCTCCCGCAACCGGCACCGTCACCGAGATCCTCGTCGCCGAAGGCGACACGGTCACCGTCGGGCAGGTGATCGCGCGGATCGCCGTCGGCTCCGGCCCCGCCCCTGGGGCCTCCGCCCAGGAAGGCAACGGCAACGGCACCGCGCAGGCCGCGCCCCCGAGCAGCGAGGGCAACGGGGCAGCCACGGCCGCTCCGCCCGCCGAGGCGCCCCCGCAGGCGCAGCCCGAGGAGGCGTCCGGGACCGTCGACGTCGTCACCCCCGGCGCGGGCGAGTCGGTCAGCGAGGGGACGATCCTCGAATGGCACGCCAAGGTGGGCGACCCGATCAAGGCCAACGACACGATCGTCGAGATCTCCACCGACAAGGTCGACCTCGAGCTGCCCTCCCCCGCGACCGGCACCGTCAGCGAGATCCTCGCAGCCGAGGGCGACACCGTCACCGTCGGCCAGGTGATCGCGCGCATCGCGCTCGGCGCGGGCGCGCCCGCACCGGCGGCCGAGGTCACGGATGGCGGCGCCGAGAGCGCGCCGGCCGCGGCGCCTGCCCAGGCGCCGGACGGCACCAGCGTCTCGCCGGTGGCGGCCCGCGCGGCGGCTGCGGAGGGCGTGGACCTGGCCAAGGTCGAGGGCAGCGGCCGCGGCGGGCGCATCACGAAGTCCGATGTGCTCGGCGCCGCCGGCGGGAACGGCGCGGCGAGCGCAGCGCCCGCGGCAGGCGCCGGCGAGGCGCAGCCGATGCGCGGCGGCGCGGCGGCGCTCGCGCGCTACATGGAGCTGTCGCGCTCGATCCCGACCGCGACGAGCTTCAGGACGATCACGGTCACGACGCTCGACGGTCGCCGCCGCGAGCTCAAGGCGGGCCCGCGCAAGGTCTCCTTCACCCACCTCATCGCCTACGCGATCGCGCGCGCGGCCGAGGAGATGCAGGTGATGACCAACCACTTCGAGGAGATCGACGGCAAGCCGCATCGCATCGTCGACGGTCGCGTGAACCTCGGCCTCGCGGTCGACGTGGAGAAGAAGGACGGCTCGCGAACGCTGATGGTGCCCGTGATCACCGACGCCGGCAAGCTCGGCTTCGCCGCCTTCCTCGACGCCTACGACGCGCTGGTCGAGAAGGCGCGCACGAACACGCTCACGGCGGACGACCTCGTCGGCGCGAACATCACCCTCACGAACCCCGGCGGGATCGGCACGATCGCCTCCGTCCCGCGGCTGATGACGGGAGCGGGCACGATCGTCGCGACCGGCTCGATCGCCTACCCGCCCGGCCTCGGCGCGATCGGCGCGACGATCGGCGCCGAGAAGGTCATGACGATGACCTCGACCTACGACCACCGCGTCATCCAGGGCGCGGAGTCGGGGCGCTTCCTGGCGCTCGTCGAGGAGCACCTCCAGGGCGAGCACGGCTTCTACGAGGCGGTCTTCGAGGACATCGGCGTCCCGCTCGGTGCCGCCCCCGCGCAGCCCGCCCCGGCGGCCGCAGCGGCCGCCGCCGCGAGCGCTCCGGCCGCCGCGCCGGCCGGCGAGGAGATGCTGCAGGCGGTGCAGGCCGCGACCACGTACGTCGGGCGCGTCCGAAGCCACGGTCACCTCGCGGCGCGCCTGGACCCGCTCGGCTCGGAACCCGAGGGCGACCCCGGGCTCGATCCGGAGGCGCTCGGGCTTGACGCCGGAGCTGCAGGCGCGGATCCCAGCCCACCTCTTCCAGATGTACGTCCCGGGCGCGACGCTCGCCGACGCGCTGCCGCACCTGCGCGAGACCTACTGCGGGACGATCGCGTACGAGATCGAGCACATCGCCTCCCACCGCCAGCGCGTGTGGCTGCGCGAGCACATCGAGTCGGGCTCGTTCCGCCACGAGCTGACCAACGACGAGCGCCGCACGCTGCTCAAGCGGCTCGTCGAGGTCGACGCGCTCGAGCGCTTCATGCACAAGGCCTACCTCGGCCAGCACCAGTTCTCGATCGAGGGCCTGGACATGACCGTGCCGATGCTCGACGAGCTGATCCAGCTCTCCGCCGCCCACGGCGGCCAGGAGGTCGTCGTCGGGATGGCCCACCGCGGCCGGCTGAACGTGCTCGCCCACAACCTCGGCCGCGCATACGACACGATCTTCGCCGAGTTCGAGGGCGCCTCCACGCTCGAGGTGGTGACGACGATCCCCCAGGGCGGCACCGGCGACGTGAAGTACCACCACGGGACGCAGGGCACCTACCAGCTCCCTGACGGCGGCACGATCCGCGTGAACCTCGAGTCGAACCCCAGCCACCTCGAGTTCGTCTCCGCTGTGGTCGAGGGCGCGACCAGGGCCGCCCAGACCTCGCGCGCGCGGCCCCCATGCCCACCAGGACACGAACGCCGCGGTCCCGATCGTGATCCACGGCGACGCTTCGTTCCCGGGCCAGGGCGTGGTCCCGGAGACGCTGAACCTGCAGGCGCTCGACGGCTACAAGGTCGGCGGCACGGTCCACCTGATCATGAACAACCAGGTCGGCTTCACGACCGACCCCGACGACGCCCGCTCGACGCGCTGGGCCTCCGACCTCGCGAAGGGCTTCGACGTCCCGATCATCCACGTCAACGCCGACGACGTGCCCGCCTGCGTCAGCGCGGTGCGGCTGGCCTTCGCCTTCCGCCAGGAGTTCGGCCACGACGTCCTGATCGACCTGATCGGCTACCGCCGCTTCGGACACAACGAGTCCGACGAGCCCGCCTACACCCAGCCTGAGGTCTACGCCAAGATCAAGGGCAAGAAGCGCGTCACGGAAATCTGGGGCGAACGGCTCGTGGCCGACGGCGTCGTCACCCAGGCGGAGGTCGAGAAACAGGACCAGGAGGTCTGGGACAACCTCACGCTCCTGCACCAGCGGCTGAAGTCGAAGATCGCGGAGGTCGCCGAGCACGGCGGCAAGCACTCGACCGGCGAGTACCAGCTCGACCGCTCGCCGAGCCCCGACGTCGAGACGGCGGTGCCCGCCGAGCGGCTGCGCGACCTCGGCGCGCAGCTCCTGCGCGTCCCCGAGGGCTTCACGGTGCACCCGAAGCTCGTCAAACAGCTCGACCGCCGCCGCGAGGCGCTCGCCGCCGGGGCGGGCGAGCACGAGATCGACTGGGCGCACGCCGAGGCGCTCGCGTTCGCCACGCTGCTGACCGAAGGCACGCCGCTGCGGCTCACCGGCCAGGACACCGAGCGCGGGACGTTCAGCCAGCGCCACATGGTGCTGCACGACGCCAAGACCGGCCAGACCGTCTGCCCGATCCAGAACCTGCCGGACGCGCTCGCGCCGCTGGAGCTCCACAACAGCCCGCTCTCCGAGCTCGCCTGCATGGGCTTCGAGTACGGCTACAGCCAGGAGGCGCCGGAGACGCTCGTGCTGTGGGAGGCGCAGTTCGGCGACTTCGTCAACGGCGCGCAGGTGATCATCGACCAGTTCATCGTCTCCGGCCTGGCGAAGTGGGGCCAGACCTCGCGGCTGACGCTGCTGCTCCCGCACGGCTACGAGGGCTCGGGCCCCGAGCACAGCTCGGCCCGGCTGGAGCGCTTCCTCGCACTCGCCGCCGAGGGCAACATCCGCGTGGCCAGCCCGACCA
The DNA here is from genome assembly GCA_963779065.1 of uncultured Solirubrobacteraceae bacterium. Taxonomy (GTDB): domain Bacteria; phylum Actinomycetota; class Thermoleophilia; order Solirubrobacterales; family Solirubrobacteraceae; genus Palsa-744. Next base: position 2,720,032 of record CAVZWQ010000003.1, on the reverse strand, counting down.
CGCCCGCGCAGTACTTCCACCTGCTTCGCCGCCAGGCGAAGATCGCCAAGCAGCGGCCGCTGATCGTGATGACGCCGAAGTCGCTGCTGCGCCTGCCGCAGGCGGCGAGCGCGGTCGCCGAGATGGCGGAGGGCACCCGCTTCGAGCCGGTGCTGGCCGAGCCGGGCATCGACGACGCCCAGGTGACGCGGCTCGTGCTCTGCACGGGCAAGATCTACTACGACCTCGTCGGGCACCCCGAGCGCGCCTCGCACGGCGGTCTTGCGGTCGCGCGCGTCGAGCTGCTCTACCCCTTCCCCGAAGGCCAGCTGCTTGCGCTGATGGCGCGCTACCCGAACCTGCGCGAGGTGCTGTGGGTCCAGGAGGAGCCGCGCAACATGGGCGCCCGCGCGCACATGTTCCCGAGGCTGATGCAGATCATGGCGCCCGACATCCACTTCGGCTACGTCGGGCGGCCCGAGCGCGCGAGCCCCGGCGAGGGCTACCCCGCCGCCCACGCGGCCGAACAGAGCCGCATCGTCAGGACCGCGATCGACCTGCGCCAGCCGATCTCGCAGTACCCGCGCAAGACCCCGGGCGAGCGCTGATGGGCGCCTTCTGGCGGCGGTTCAAGCTGATCCTGGCCCAGCGCAGGCGCAAGAAGCGCGCGCAGGGCTAGCGCACCGTCAGCGCCCTTTCCAAACCGGCTCGCGCTTCTCCTTGAACGCGCTCGCCCCCTCCTTGGCGTCTTCGGAGGCCATCACCGGCCCCGCGATCTCGCCCTGCTTGCCCCACATCTCCTCGGTGCTCCAGTCCCACTGCTCCTGGAGGATCTTCTTGGCGGCGCGCAGTCCCAGCGGCCCGTTCTTGGCGAGTGTCGCGGCCAGCTCCAGCGCGACGTCCACGGCGCTGCCGGGCTCGGCGATCCGGTTGACCAGCCCGAGCTCGTGGAAGCGCTCGGCCGGGAACGGGTCGCCGGTCAGCGCCAGCTCCATCACGACGTGGTAGGGCATCCGGCGCGGCAGGCGCAGCAGCGCGCCGCCGGCGGCGACCAGCGAGCGCTTGACCTCGGGGATGCCGAGCTTCGCCCCCTGAGCGGCGACGATCAGATCGCACGCGAGCGCGATCTCCATCCCGCCGGCGACGGCGAAGCCCTCGATCGCGGCGATCAGCGGCTTCTCCGAGGCGCGCTGGGCGATGCCGGCGAAACCGCGGTCGCCGTACCAGGGCGACTCGCCCTTCACGAACGCGCCGAGGTCCATGCCGGCGCAGAAGAAGCCGCCCGTGCCGGTCAGCACGCCGACCGACAGCTCCTCGTCGGCGTCGAGCTCGTCGAGCGCCTTGCCGACGCCTTCCGCAAGCGCCGCGTTGACCGCGTTGCGCACCTCGGGACGGTTGAGGGTGATGAGCAGCACGTTGCCGCGCTTCTCGGTGAGGACGGCGGTCTGCTCGGCGGTCTGCTGCTCGGCGCTCATCGCGGCTCCTTCGGTCTCGTTGCCGCGCGCCAGACTACCCGGCACCCCGGGACGGCGCGGAGCGCCTCAGGCCGCGAACAGCGTCAGGTCGGGCTCGCGTTCGCCGCGCAGCACCGCGATGTCGACCTCGACGCAGTCGATCCCGCGCGACTCGGCAAGCACGACGGCCTGCGGCTTGATCGTCTGCGCGGCGAGCACGCCGCGGCAGCTTCCCATCGCGGGGTCCAGGCGGATGCGCTCGAGGTAGCGGGTCAGCTGCTCCACGGCGTCGATCGTCCCGATCCGCTTGATCTCAACGGCGATCCACTCGTCCTCGTCGTCGCGGCACATCAGGTCGACGGGGCCGATGTCGGTGGGCCACTCGCGGCGCACGAGGCGCAGGCCCTCCCCGCACCATCCGGGCGCGCCTGCCAGCAGCTCCTGCAGTTCGCGCTCGATGCCCTCCTTCTCGAGGCCGAGCTCGGTGTCGAGCGCGTGCTCGGCGTCCGAGAGCACCTCCGCGACCGCGATCTCGAGCCGGTCCTCGCCCTTCAGCCGGCGCACGACGAGGCCCGTGAGCGCGCCGTCCTCGGCGCGCAGCTCTTCGAGCACGTTCGGCGGCGTCATCCAGTTCAGCGGTTTGACCCCGCCGCCGTCGGCCCACACCATGAACGTCCCGTCGGGCCCGACCATCAGCAGCCGCACGGCCTCGGGCAGGACCGTCGAGAGCCGTCCGGCGTAGGCGACCTGGCAGCGGGCCACGATCAGGCGCATCGGGCGAACCTAGCGCTCACGCCGGATCGCAACTGCTAAGCGATGAAGAGGAGCTGGCCGTCGGCGTTCTTCGGCCGTGCGATGAGCTTCACGATCGAGCTGCCGGGACCGAGCCATTCGACCCGTAGCGGCTCCGTCTGGGCCTGGAGGTGGCGCTGGATCCGCGCGAACACCCTCTGCAGCGCGTGCACCGCCGCCCTGCTCGGATGCCTGGGGATGTGCACGCGCTCCATCTGCCGTTGGAACTTGCGCTGCTCGCGCCGTATCGACAGGGGCACGCTCAGGAGGAACGCGTTGTCGCTGACCGCCGCGGTCACCGTGGGCCCGTGCGGATAGACGACCCGGACGGCGCTCACTCCGTTCGGAACGATCGAGACCACCGTTGCCGAGCCGAGGCCGAAGCCCGCGGAGAAGAGCGCCTGCTCCTCGGGCACTTCGCCGAAGAGCGTGCATTCGCCCCCGCCGAAGGGGCGTCTGGAGCCGAGTTCGACGACGCAGTAGGCGGGCTGCGTGCGCCGGCGCGTTTCTTCCTCGACGAGTTCCGCGCGGTGCTTGCGCAGCGGCTTCGGCAGGCAGATCGCCGGCGGCACGGGGAACGTGCGCAGGAAGCCGGGCACGGCAAGGTAGCGGCGGCCGTTCGGCAGGACCATCAGCTGGCGGATCTCGCCCGCGTAGTAGCTCGCCATCCGGAATTCGAGCGACAGGCCGGCGGTGTTGAGTGGGGGCGGCAAGTCGGAGGGGAGCTGCGGGCGCGCGAACACGGCGTAGCCGGCGAGCACCTGTGCTTCGAGCGTGCCCGGCAGCTGCGCCGGCGGCCGTTCAGCTTCCGCGCCGCCCAAGGCGCCGCGGCAGGCCGCGGGCGTCTTCGCCGCCGCCGGCTGCGCGAGCACACCGCCGCCCGCGAGTGCCAGAACCGCAGCCAGCGCCGATGCCGACATTCGGAACCGTGCCCCCACACGGGAACCGTACCCGATCCCCGAGGGCGAGGGCGAGGCGGCGATCAGTCCTCGGACGGCGGAGCCGGGGGGGCGGCGGAGGCGCCGCCGCTCTCGGGGGACGGCTGCTCGGGAACGGGCGGCTGCGGGGCGGCACCGGCTACTCCGTTCGTGGCGGCGGCCGGCTGCGGTGCGGCCCCGTTCGGAGAGACCGGTTTCTCCCCGTCTTCCCCGTCGGAGATCGACTCACGGAACTCGCGGATGCCGTTGCCGAGCGCTTTCGCCAGGTCGGGCAGGCGTTTCGGGCCGAGCACCAGCAGCGCGACAGCCCCTAGGAACAGCAGATGAACCGGGTTCTCGATCCCCATCCTCAGATCAGGCTACCGGTCGGCGCGCCGGCGGCGGGGAGCCCTCCGGACGTGCCCATACGCTCTGTCGGTGGCCTACGAAGCGCCGCCGCCAGCTCCGATCGCGCAAGGCCGGCGCCCGTACCCGCCGCCGGGCGACAGCGAGCGCTTCTGGCCCGTCCAGGCGACGATCCTCGCGGCGATCATCCTGCAGCTCACCTACTCCGAGCGGCTCACCGTGGGCCCGACCTGGCTCGTGCCGAGCGTCGAGGGCGCTGCTGCTGATCGGGATGTTCTTCGCCACGCCGCGCGAGCTCGAGGGCGAGCACCGCGGTCGCCGCCGGCGCGGCGATCGGCCTGATCGCGTTCGTCAGCGCCGCGAACATCTACTCGCTGGGCGCGCTGACGCACTACCTGCTGCACCACAACGTCGAGCAGCACGAAGGGGGCGGCACGGCTGCTCGTCGGGTCCGGCACCGTGATCTGGCTGACGAACTTCATGATCTTCGGCCTCTGGTACTGGGAGCTCGACCGCGGCGGGCCGGGAAAGCGCGCCGCGGGCCGCGACGGCGCCGCCGGACTTCCTGTTCCCGCAGATGGCGCGACGACACGATCGAGCCGCGCGACTGGCGGCCGAAGTTCATCGACTACCTCTACGTCTCGCTGACGAACGCGGCTGCCTTCTCGCCGACCGACACGATGCCGCTGACGCCGATCGCGAAGTCGATCATGGGCATCCAGTCGATCGTCTCGCTCGTGACGATCGGGCTGATCGTCTCGCGCGCCGTGAACATCCTCTAGCGCGCGTAGGCCGCGCTCAGGCGCTCTGGGAGACCGGCCGCGGCTCGAGCGCGAGCGCCTGCGCGATGAGGCTCTGGCACCTCGCCGCCGGCGCCGAGCTTGCTGGCGCGGCGCAGGGCGTCGAGCGCGCCCTCCCGGTCCAGCAGCGTGAGCCGCAGCCGCCCGAGCCGCTCCCATGCGCCCGCGTCGGCCGGGCCGCGCTGCGCGGCGCGGTCCGCGGCCTCCTCGGCGAGGTCGACCGCGCCCATGTCTTCGTAGATGCGCGCCGCGAAGCGATGCGCAGCGGGGCGCGCGCCGTCGACGCGCGCCCAGTCGCGGACCGCGCGGGCGGCGGCGTCGAGCTTGCCCGCCTGCCAGAAGGCCAGCGTCATCAGCCGCAGCACGGCGACGTTGCGCGGCTCGGCATCGCGCGCGTAGATCAGCCGTTGAGCGGCGAGGTCGTACTCGCCTTCGGCCATCGCGCGCTGGGCGGCGATCAGGAAGCGCTCGACGCGCTCCTCTGCGGGGTCCGGCTTGGAGAAGTCGACGAATTTGAGGCTCCCGGCGGGCACCGTGCGGATGCCGTGCGCGAATTTCACGCGCGCCCACTGCTGCACCTCCTCGCCGCTCTCGTCGTCGTTGGAGAAGTAGATGCCCGCCACTGTCCCGACGCCCCACTCCGGGTAGGAGACGCAGCGCGCGTAGCGGTGCACGACCGAGTGGTCGGGAACGCGCGCTCCGAAGGGGTCGTGTTCGGCTTTCTCCTTGGCCGCGGCACGGGCGCGCTGCTCGGCTTCGTAGGCCCGGCGGCCGGCCTCTTCGCGCTCGCGGCGCGCCGCCGCGGCGCTCGCGCGAACCGCGTTTTTCGAGACTTTCCCGCCGCGCGAGCTTTCGGCGATGCGCTCGAGCTGGTCCGCCGCCTCGTTGATCGCCTTCAGATGGCGCTCGTGCTCGAACTGGCGGCCGGCGGGGGCGACGTCGGGGTGCCAGCGCTTCGCCATCCGGCGCCTGGCGAGCTGGACGTCGCGCTTGTCGAACGGGGCCTCGAGCTCCAGCAGGAGCAGGTGCTGCTCGATGTCGAGGACCGTCGTGGGCATGACCCGACAACGTTAGCGACGAACGGGACGTCCTATCCTGCGTGCCGATGTCCTCTCAGTACATCTTCACGATGCACCGCCTCTCGAAGGTGCACCCGCCCGACAAGACGGTCCTGGACAACGTCACGCTCGCCTTCTACCCGGGGGCCAAGATCGGCGTCCTGGGCTACAACGGCGCCGGCAAGTCGACGCTCCTGCGGATCATGGCCGGGGTCGACCAGGAGTTCCGCGGCGAGGCCCAGCTGGCGCCCGGCGCGACCGTCGGGATGCTCGAGCAGGAGCCGCACCTCGACGAGTCCAAGGACGTGCGCGGCAACGTCGAGGACGGCGTCGCCGAGACGAAGGCCCTGCTGGACCGCTTCAACGAGCTGGCCGCGAACTACTCCGAGGAGAACGCCGAGGAGTTCGGGCGCATCCAGGCGCAGATCGAAGCTGCCGACGCATGGAACCTCGACACGCAGCTCGACTACGCGATGGACGCGCTGCGCCTGCCCCCTGGCGACGCGGACGTCGCGAAGCTCTCCGGCGGCGAGCGCCGCCGCGTCGCGCTCTGCCGGCTGCTGCTGCGGGCGCCCGACCTGCTGCTGCTCGACGAGCCCACGAACCACCTCGACGCCGAGTCGGTCGCCTGGCTCGAGCAGCACCTCGCCGAGTACAAGGGCACGATCGTCGCCGTCACCCACGACCGCTACTTCCTGGACAACGTCGCGGGCTGGATCCTCGAGCTCGACCGCGGCCGCGGCATCCCCTACGAGGGCAACTACTCGAGCTGGCTGGAGCAGAAGCAGGCGCGCCTGGCCCAGGAAGAGCGCTCGGAGAAGGCGCGCGAGCGCACGATCGCCGCCGAGCTCGAATGGGTCCGCACGAACCCGAAGGGCAAACGCACCAAGTCCAAGGCGCGCCTCGCCCGCTACGAGGAGCTCATCGCCGAAGAGCGCAACGTCAAGCTCGAGGACGTCCAGATCCACATCCCGCCCGGGCCGCGCCTCGGCGAGAAGGTGCTCACCGCGACCGACCTGTCTCGAAGGGCTTCGGCGAGCGGCTGCTGATCGAGTCGCTCTCGTTCGACCTGCCGCGCGCCGGGATCGTCGGGGTCATCGGCGCCAACGGCGCGGGCAAGACCACGCTGTTCCGCATGATCACCGGCGAGGAAGCCCCCGACTCGGGCAAGATCGAGCTCGGCGAGACCGTGCAGCTCGCCTACGTCGACCAGTCGCGCGACGCGCTGGATCCGAACAAGACGGTCTGGGAGGAGATCTCCGAAGGCTTCGAGCACATCAAGGTCGGCGACCGCGAGGTCAACTCCCGCCAGTACACGGCCGGCTTCAACTTCAAAGGCTCCGACCAGCAGGCCAAGACCGGCTCGCTCTCGGGCGGCGAGCGCAACCGCGTGCACCTCGCGAAGCTCCTGCGCAGCGGCGGGAACCTGCTGCTGCTCGACGAGCCCACGAACGACCTCGACGTCGACACGCTTGCGCGCGCTCGAGAACGCGCTGCTCGAATTCCCCGGCTGCGCGGTCGTGATCTCGCACGACCGCTGGTTCCTCGACCGCATCGCCACCCACGTGCTCGCGTTCGAGGGCGACTCGCAGGTGACTTGGTTCGAGGGCAACTTCGAGGCCTACGAGGAGCACCGCCGCGAGCTGCTCGGCGACGCTGCGGACCGGCCGCACCGGATCACCTACAAGCGGCTCGTGCGTGGCTGAGCCCGCGGGCGCCGGCGAGCCCGCAGATGGGCCGCCGCCCACCCCTTCGAGCGCGGACACCGCGGTCTCGCTGCGCGAGCGCACCGGCGAGCTCGCGGTGTTCGACGCCGCGGTGGCCGACGGCTGGGTCGCCGGGCGCGGGCCGCACGGCGGCTACCTGGCCGCGATGCTGCTGCGGGCGCTGATCGAGACCGTGGCCGAAGAGCAGCGAGCGCCGCGCTCGCTGACGATCCACTACGCCCGCGCTCCCGAGCCCGGCCCCGTCGTGATCCGCACGGCGATCGAGCGCGCAGGACGCTCGCTGAGCACGCTCTCGGCGCGCATGGAGCAGGACGGCCGGCTGATGGCCCTCGTTCTCGCCGCGTTCTCCGTGCCGTGGGAGGCGCCCGAGATCAACGACCTGCCGATGCCGGACGTCGAGGGGCCCGATGTCGAACGCCGGGCGGGCACCGCGCGCCATTTCGGCGCGCCGCAGTTCACCGAGCACCTCGTCATGCAGCCGCGCTTCCAGGGCCGGCCGCTGACCGGCGAGCGCCGCCCGATGGAGCTCGGCGCGTGGGTCGGCCTCGCCGAGGAGCGCGCGACCGACGCGCTGTCGGTCGCCTTCTACACCGACGCGCTGATCCCGACCCCGTTCATGGCGACCGGCGCGCCGGCGGCCGCGCCGACGATCGACCTCACGGTCCACTTCCGCCAGGCCCTCCCCCGTCCCCAGGACCGGGCGACCAACCAGCTCTGCTACGCCCAGATGTCCTCCAAGCTGCTCGCGCAGGGCTTCTTCGAGGAGGACGGCGTGATCTGGGCTGCCGACGGGACCGTGCTCGCGCAGTCGCGCCAGCTCGCACTGCTGATGCCCGTCGGCTAGGGTCCTCGGCATGGCTGACTACACAGCGAAGCGCATAGGAGAGATGCAGGCTGGTTTCGGGGGCGGCTTCATCAAGGCGCGTGCCGAGCTCGGGGTGACGGCTTTCGGGCTTGCAGGTGATCCAGATGCCTGCGGGCTACGAGGGCTATCCCGAACACGACCACGCAGACAGCGGGCAGGAGGAGGTCTTCGCCGTTCTGTCGGGGTCGGGCTGGATGGACATCGAAGGCGAGCGCGTGGAGATGGACGGCGACATGCTGATCCGCGTGGCGGCGGAGACGAAGCGCAAGGTCTACGCGGGCCCCGAGGGCCTGCGGATGATGGTCATCGGATGCGCGCCGGGTGAGGCGTACGAGATCGTCCCGATGACCGAGCTCGAAGCCGCCTGACACGCCGAGCGGCTTCTCGCGCCTGCGCCTAGCGCGGGAAGCTCGTGCGCGCGGTCAGCCGCGCGGCGAAGCCCGCGAGCAGGCGCGCGGCTGCGTCGATGTCGGCGAGGTCGACGAGTTCGACCGGTGAGTGCATGTAGCGCACGGGCACGCTGACCAGCCCGGTCGCGACGCCGCCACGGCTGAGGTGCACGGCGTCGGCGTCGGTGCCGGTCTGGCGCCCCGTGGCCTCGACGGTGAAGGGGATCTTCTCGGCCTCGGCCGTGTCGTGAAGCAGCTCGAACACGGCCGGGTTCAGGAACGAGCCGCGCCCGATCGTCGCCCCCGAGCCGAGCGGATGTGCGCCGGCGGACTTCACCTCGATGCCGGGCGCATCGGTGGCGTGGGTCACGTCGAGCACGATCGCGGCGTCCGGCTCGAGCGAGAAGGCGCTCGTGCGCGAGCCGCCGAAGGTCGTCTCCTCCTGCGCGGCCGCGACGGCGACGACCTCCCACGCGCTGCCGCCCTTCTGCGCGACGAGGCGCGCGGCCTCGAGCGCGACGTACGAGCCGATGCGGTTGTCCAGCGCACGCGATGCGAGGCGGCCGTTCGGCAGCTCGACGGGGTCGGCGTCGATCACCGCGACGTCCCCGATCCGCACCATCTCTCGCGCTTGGTCACCGTCGCGCGCGCCGATGTCGATGTGCATCTCGCGGACCTCTGCGACCTTCTTGCGCTCCTCGCCGCGCAGCAGGTGGATCGGCTTCTTGCCGACCACGCCCGGGACGGGGCCGCTGCGGGTCTGCAGCACGACGCGCTGCCCGACGAGGATCTGCGGGTCCCAGCCGCCGACTTCGCCGAACCACAGATAGCCGTCGTCGTCGATATGGGTGACGATCAGCCCGATCTCGTCGATGTGGCCCATGAAGACGAGCCGCGGTGCCTTGCCGCGCGCGCCTTTGCGGGGGGCGACGCGGGCGAGCGGCGTGCCGACCCGGTCTGTCTCGCCCTCCGCGAACGGGCGGGCGTACTCGAGCCAGGCGGCGGCCGCCGCCTGCTCGTAGCCGGAGGGGCCGGGAACCGTGAGCAGCTCGCGCAGAAGCGGCGGCACGGTCGCCTTGGCGGCGCGCCGGCTCGTCCGGCGGGCTGGTTTTCTCGGCGCGGGGCTCATGCGGCCAGCAGGCCGCGCAGCACGAACTGGAGGATGCCGCCGTGCCGGAAGTAGTCGGCCTCGCGCGGGGTGTCGATGCGCACGCGGGCCGAGAACTCGACGGGCTCCGCGCCCTCGCGCTCGGCCCGTACGCGGACCTCGCGCGGCGGCGCCCCGCCATCGGCCATCGCCTCCGCCAGGCCGGAGATCGAGATCGTCTCCTCTCCGGTCAGGCCGAGCGTCTCGGCGCTCTCGCCGTCGGCGAACTGCAACGGCAGCACGCCCATGCCGACCAGGTTCGAGCGGTGGATGCGCTCGAAGCTCTGGGCGATCACGGCCCTCACGCCGAGCAGCTTCGTGCCCTTCGCCGCCCAGTCGCGCGAGGAGCCCGATCCGTACTCGCGCCCGGCCAGCACGACCAGGTCGGTGCCGTCGGCGAGGTAGCGCATGGCGGCGTCGTAGATCGGCATCGGATCGGGTCCCGCCCCTCCGCCGGCGCCGAACCAGCGCGTGAAGCCGCCTTCGGGCAGCTTCTCGCCCCCGCCGATCAGGTTGCGCAGGCGGATGTTCGCGAAGGTCCCGCGCATCATCACCTCGTGGTTGCCGCGGCGCGAGCCGTAGGAGTTGAAGTCGCGCGGCTCGACGCCCTGTTCCTGCAGGTAGCTCCCCGCCGGGCTGTCGCGCTTGATCGCCCCCGCGGGCGAGATGTGGTCGGTGGTGACGCTGTCGCCGAGCAGCGCGAGCACGCGCGCTCCCTCGATGTCGCTGAGCGGCTCAGGCTCGGCAGGCATGTCCTGGAAGTAGGGCGGCAGGGCGACGTAGGTCGAGTCCGCGTCCCAGGCGAAGCGCTCGCCGCTCGGGAACGGGCAGCCCGTTCCAGCGCTCGTCGCCGGCGAAGACCTCGCCGTAGCTGCGCCTGAACATGTCTGACTGGACGGCCGCGCCGACCGTCTCGGCGACCTCCTTCTCCGAGGGCCAGATGTCGCGCAGGTAGACGTCCTCGCCGTCCGCGTCGCGCCCGATCGGGTCGTGCACGATGTCGATGTCCATCGTGCCGGCGAGCGCGTAGGCGACGCACAGCGGCGGCGAGGCGAGGTAGTTCATCTTCACGTCCGGGTTGATGCGGCCCTCGAAGTTGCGGTTGCCGGAGAGCACCGAGACGACCGCGAGGTCGCCCTCGGAGACCGCCTCGGAGATCGGCTCGGGCAGCGGCCCCGAGTTCCCGATGCACGTCGTGCATCCGTACCCGACGAGGTTGAAGCCGAGGGCTTCGAGCGGCTCTGTGAGACCGGCGCGGTCGAGGTACTCCGTGACGACCTTCGAGCCCGGCGCGAGCGACGTCTTCACCCATGGCTTCGAGTGGAGCCCCCGCTCGACCGCGTTGCGGGCAAGGATCCCCGCGCCGACCATCACCGAGGGGTTCGAGGTGTTCGTGCAGCTCGTGATCGCGGCGATCACGACGTGCCCGTGGTCGACCTCGAAGCTCTCGCCCTCGAGCTCGACGGCCTGCGCGGTGCCGTTGTGCGGCAGCGTGCCGACGGCGCCCGCGGGCGGGAGCTGGGGCGCCTCCACGCCGAGCACGGGCCCGTGGCCGGGGGTGCCGGCGGCGGGCGGGTCCGAGGCCGGGTAGGACTCGGCAACCGCCTCGTCCTCCGGGTCGGCGAGGTCGCCGTCGTCGGGCATGTAGTCCTCGAGCGAGCGGCGGAACGCGTCCTGGGCCTCGCTCAGCGCGACACGGTCCTGCGGGCGCTTCGGCCCGGCGAGGCTCGGCTCCACCGTCGCCAGGTCGAGCTCCAGCGTGTCGCTGAACGTCGGCTCCTCGGCGTGCTCGTCGTGCCAGAGCCCCTGCTCGCGCGCGTAGGCCTCGACCAGCGCGATCTGCTCCGCGGGGCGGCCGGTCAGCTCGAGGTAGCGGATCGTCTCGGCGTCGATCGGGAAGATCGCGCACGTGGAGCCGAACTCCGGCGACATGTTGCCGATCGTCGCGCGGTCGGCGATCGGCAGCGCACCGACGCCCGGGCCGTAGAACTCGACGAACATCCCCACGACGCCGCGGGAGCGAAGGAGCTCTGTGACCGTCAGGACGAGGTCGGTCGCGGTCGTGCCCTCGGGCAGCTCGCCGGTGAGCTGGACGCCCAGCACCTGCGGGATCAGCATCGACATCGGCTGGCCGAGCATCGCGGCCTCGGCCTCGATGCCCCCCACGCCCCAGCCGAGCACGCCGAGGCCGTTGACCATCGTGGTGTGGGAATCGGTTCCGACCAGCGTGTCGGGGTAGGCCTGCGCTGAGTCCGGAGCCGTTCTCGCGCGGGAACACGACTCTCGCCAGGTACTCGATGTTGACCTGATGGACGATGCCGGTGTCGGGCGGGACGACCGCGAAGTCGTCGAAGGCGCCCTGTCCCCAGCGCAGGAAGGCGTAGCGCTCCTGGTTGCGCTCGAACTCGCGCTCGGCGTTGAAGCGGAAGGCCTCGCGGGTGCCGAACGCGTCGACCTGCACCGAGTGGTCGATCACGAGCTCCGCGGGCGCCAGCGGGTTGATCTTCGCCGGGTCCCCGCCCATCTCCGCCATCGCGTCGCGCATCGCGGCGAGGTCGACGACCGCCGGGACGCCCGTGAAGTCCTGCATCAGCACGCGCGCGGGCGTGAACGCGATCTCCTTGCTCGGCTCGGCCTTCGCGTCCCAGCTCGCGAGCGCCTCGATGTCGGCTGCCTCGACCGAGCCGTTGCCCTCGGTGCGCAGCAGGTTCTCGAGCAGGACCTTCAGCGAGAACGGCAGCCGCGCCACGTCGAAGCGCTGCTGCAGCGCGTCGAGCCGGAAGATCTCGTAATCACGGTCGCCGACCCGCAGCGAGTCCTTGGCTCCAAAGCTGTTGCGCGGCATCACGACTCCCGAAGCTCGCCGTTGGTCTGATCGGCTCGCAGTCTCGCAGAGTCGCGAGCGCGATCCGGGTGCGGAGGCGGTCGCGGACGGGTGCGATCGGCGGCGGGCGCTCAGCGCGGCGCGGCGCCCGCGCGGGTGACGCGGCCCTTGCCCTGGCGCTTGGAGCGCAGCAGCGCGGCGTCGCAGGCGCCCAGCAGCTCGTCGGTGCTCATCGGCGGCTGCCACTGCGCGACGCCGATCGACGCCGAGACCCCTTCGCCGCCTGCGTAGGAGGGCAGCCCGCGCAGGCGCTCGAGCGCCCTGCTGGCGGCCGCGGCCGCGCTCTCCAGGTCCGCGTTGGGGAGGATCACCACGAACTCGTCGCCGCCGTAGCGGGCGACGCGGTCGAACGCGCGGAACTCGCCCACGAGCGCGCGCACGACCTCGCGCAGCATCGCGTCGCCGGCCGGGTGGCCGTGCTGGTCGTTGACGATCTTGAAGTCGTCGAGGTCGATCAGCAGGCACGAGAGCGGGCCGCCGGTGCGCATCGCGCGGCCGATCTCCTCATCGAGCCGGCGGCGCATCGCGCGGTGGTTCATGCAGCCCGTGACGGCGTCGGTTCCGGCCTCGGAGCGCGCCCGCACGAGGGCGAGCGCCGTCGCGCCCTGCTCGACGAGGGTGCGTGCGAGGTCGACCGCGCCCGGCTCGTAGATCGCCGCGACGCGCCGTACCAGCAGCACGACGGCCTCGACCTCGGCGCGCTCGACGACCGGCAGCAGCAGGACGCAGCTCATCTCGCCGGTCGCGGTCAGCCGCGGCACGCTGGCAGCGAATTCCTCGGCGTCGGCCGCCAGGAAGCTGCGGCGCGTGCGGGCGACCCAGCTGACGCCGGGAGGACGCTCGGCGCGCGGCGACAGGTAGCTGACCCGGCCCTCGGCCTCGAACAGGTAGACGTCGACGAGGTCGTCGGGCGCCCCGTTGCGGGCGAGGTGGTGGATGTGCACCTCCTCCGCGCCGGGCGTCTCGAGCAGCTCGCGCGCGAGCGCGCGGAAGATCGCGTCGGCGTCCGCGCCGCCGTCGGCGAGCGCCGTCAGCCGCCGGATCCCCGCGAGGACCCGCTCCACGCCCCCGGACGCCGAGGTATCCGTACCTGAGACGACATCCATACCCCCAATTTACGGCATCGGCGGGCGGCTGTGACAAGGGCGCGCGCGAGCCGTCACATTCCTACTCAGACCTGCGCAGACGGGGCGCGCGCAGGGCTCGCGTCGCGCTGCCGGGCGACGGCAAACAGCGGTCTCCGGCGACGGGCGCCGCCGGAGACCGAACGCTGAACGGGGCGCGAGCCGAAGCCCGCGCCCCCTCAGCTCAGTGGAACGTGACCTTGGTGGTCGCGGTCGAGTGCTTGCCCTTCTTGGGCACGAACCCGACGCGGACGTGGACCGTCAGCGGCTTTTTGCTTCGGCCCGAGCTGCTCAGCGGCACCTTCAGCGTGATGTTCTGGTGCGCTTTCTTGGCCTTCTTCGTCGTCGTGCGGAGGTAGATGCCGCTCACGCTGACGCGGCCCGCCGCCGGCACCCGTGCCGTGATGTAGACGAAGTTGCCCACCACCTTGCGGCCGACGATCTCGACGGGGCACCCGCCCACGTTGATGATCGTGTTCTGTTTGAACGTCTTGCCGTTCTGCGCGGTCATCGTGGTCGGCATGACCAGCGATTTGGCGCAGATGTTCCCGAACGCCGCCAGCGCGCTGTGCGAGCCGATCGGCAGTTCGACGCGGACGCTCGAGACCGGAACGTCGGGCGTCGAGGCGAACGTCGTGGTGGTGATGCTGTTTTTGATGTTGGTGTTACCGACCAGGATCACCCGGAGGTGGTTCGGGTCTTCGACCACGAGGTCGAGGTCGGGGAACGCCGCGCCGGCGTGCGAGACCAGGATCGCCGGGCCGCGCAGCGGCTGAGGCAGCGTCGGGGTCTGCACCACCGCGCCGCCCACGAACGCACCGCTCGGGCATCGCAGCGGGTTGACCGCGAACACCTGCTTCGGTGCACGCTTTCTGCAGCGTCGTCAGCCTCGAGGGCAGCGAGCGCGGCAGCTGGACCTTGACGGATTTGATGTTCGCCTGGCCCGGCGACTGCGTGACTTCGGTCACCAGCGAGGCTCCGTTGGTACGCGAGGTCTTCGCGCTCGAGCTCGCCTTGAACTTCGGCGCGAATTTCAGGGCGCTGCAGTTCGCGACCTGGAACGGCGACTGCGCGATCGCGCTGCCCGTCGCTCCGCCCGGCTCCAGCGTCGTGAAGCTCCCGACCGTCGAGACGGTCTGGAACGCGCTGCAGTTGGTCGGGTTGATCATGAACCCGGGCTTGTTCACCGCCACGCTGATGTTCCTGATGCGCAGCGGCACGCCGTTGCGGATCCTCGGCAGCGTGCTTTCGACGATCACCTGGGAGGTGAACGGGTCGACGGTGATCCCGGCGCGGGTCACGACCGTGCCGAAGTTGAAGGGCCCGGCGACCGCCGGAACCTTGATCGACAGGCCGTACGGCGAGCCCTGGTACGGACCGGTCAGGTAGACCGGGCCCGCTGAACGAGAACGGCTGGCTGCCGGAGCCCGCGAGCACCGTGGCCGTACCGATCTGGCTCGTGGCCGGGCAGGCGGCGGTTTCGCTGTACGCGGCCGCTTCCTGGCAGCGTTCGGCGATCGAGATCTTGCCGACGAGACCCGGCGGCAGCTCCGTCTTGACCGAGCTGACGTACTGTTCGCCGTCGTTGCGGGCGAGGTTGAACGTGAAGTTCGTGCTCGCACCGGCGTTGCCGTTGCTGTTCTGGGTCGACTGGGCCGGTTTGAACGGCGGCGGGCTGGAGTTGCAGCCGGTGATCGTCTCGCCGAACGGATCGGTTTTGAGGCTGCCCGGCGCGGATGTCGGTTCGAACACCGCCACGCCTTTCGCTTCGCCGCACAGCAGCGGGTTCGCGACGGGCGCCAGAACGTTGCGGTTGAAGTTGATCGCAAGGCTCGTGAACGGCTGTTCGGGCGGGCTGCTGAACGTCGTTGTCACCTGCCCGGTAGCCAGGTCGGGGCTCACGTGCGCGACGAGGCGCACGGAAACGCCGTACTTGGCGGAGTTCGCCACCACGTACATCGTGAACGGCGGTTTGGTGATCGGTCCCGACTCGGGCCCACCCAGGTAGGCGGCCCCTGTCAGCGAGCCGTCGGGCAGCGTCGGCACGTTGAGCGACACGGTGGCGATCTGCGAGCCGGCCGGACACCCGACACCGAATTCTTCGGTGAATTTTTCGGTGCCTTCGATTTCGTGTGCCTGGCTCGGTTTGCAGGCTTCCAGGCCGTGCGCAGCCGACGGGTTGAGCGTCATACCGGCCGGCAGTACGAATTTGGCCTGTTTGACCTGCGAGACGTCGTTCGCTTTCGGGTTCGTGCGCGATCGACGCTTCCGCCGTGAATTCGTTCGGCTGAGTCAGTCGTCGTCGTGGACGGGTGGAAGCCGAAGTTGATCGGGAATTCGAGCAGGTTGCAGCCCGTCAGCCCGGTCGGCGTCGTGAACGAGGACCGTGTGGATCCGACTTTGCCGGCTTCGGGGCCGACGAGCGCCGGGCCTTCGAGCGTCAGGCTCGTCGTGAGGTGACCCGGGCAGCTGGTCGCGTTCGTGATGAAGGCGCCGTTGCCGTTCTGGCCGAAGAACGTCAGGCGCGAGCGCAGCAGCGGCGGTTCCGCGGCCGATTCGATTTCGAAGTAGTCGTGGTAGTCGGCTTCAGCCGTGCCTTTGGCTTCTTTGCCCCATTCGACGTTGCCTTTGATCAGCGAGTGCGAGTACCACTGGTTTTTGATCAGGACTTCTTCGCGTCGGCTTTTTTTTCGGCCGGGCTGCCGGGGCCTTCGGGAAGCGGTTCTTTTTCGAAGTGTGCTTTCAGCTCGGCTTCCGTGAGGAATTTCGGCAGTTTGACCGCGACGCCGTACAGCGCGGCGAGGTGCGGGCCGCCGGGGCGCATCGTTTCGTCTTCCGTCGTTTCGAGGTCGTAGACGAGGCCTTCGACCGGCACGTCGCCGAAGCCCGTTTTTTCGACGATGGAACCCGTGTAGATCGTGGCCTGCTGAACGCCGATTTCGCTTTCTTCGCATTCCGCGTTGGGAGCTGCGAAGAGTCCCGCAGCCGCGAGGGGCGACGCACCGGCACCGCCTTCGAAGTTCGTCTTCGAGCAGAGTGGGACGGCGAAGGGGTTGGTCGCGAGGCCCGGAGCCGACGTCGGTCCGGATGTGGGTGGTCGCCGCGGCCGGGATCTTTTCGGGGTATTTGGTTCCGGGGATGCTCGCGACCAGGAAGTCGGTCACGCCGAACGGCACGCGGCCCCCGGCCTGCGTGAAGCCTTCGGCGATCAGTTCTTCCTTTTCTTTTTCAGTCGCGATCGGCTTCGGCTCGTTGAACGTGAATTCGAACGGGCCGGATTTGGTGGCGACTGTTTCCTCGCCGCATTCTTCTTCTTCGCAGTTCGTGGCGACGAACTTTTCGATGCCGATCGCCTGCGCTGCCGCCGGCAGCGCGACGGCGAGCACGAGCCCGCAGACCATCATCAGCAACCACACCCGTGCACGCGACATCATGCCAACCTCCTCCTGAACCGGACAGACACCTTCTACCCCTATGACTCTCTACCACTAATGACTCACGAGGACCCGCAAAAGTTGCGGGCCTAGACGGCCGTATTAGACGAGAGCCGGAATTGTCCTTCCCTGGCCCGGCGCCCCCTCGCGCATCCAGGCATCCGAGGACGCTATTCGCCTCCTCGGACACCACCATACATCCAAGGGTGGCCCGGAAAACGGCCGTGGGTCCGGGAAACGACCGGTTTTGTCCGGTGGTTGCTAGGAAGCGCTTGCTTCGAGCGCCGCGGCGCGGCCCTGGCAGTCGTAGAGCGTGCCCGCTGAGGAACTCGACGACGACGCTCCCGAGCCGCCGACGCTCACGCGGACGCAGGCTTTCGCCGCTGCGGCGATCGCCTTGCGCGAGCCCGCGCGCGAGTCGCCGGGCCGCGTGGCGAGGCCGCGCGTGGAGCCGCCCGCGAGCGGCGATGCGCCGGAGCCCGAGGCGCCGAGCGCGCCCGCGCCGGCCGCTCCGGGGGATCGCGCCGTCGCGCCCGTAGACGAGCCTTCTTCGTCGAGCACCCAGCGGATCTTGCCCGCACGCACCTCCTGGGCCAGCCAGCTCACCGGCACGCTGCTCTCGCGGCCGGAGAAGCCGCCGATGCCCGCCACGGCGGCGCCGTCGGAGGTGATCGCGCCGGCGGCGCTGGACTGGCTGGAGACCGCGATCGTGCCGCCGCCATGTGCCTCGACGTAGGCGAGGATCTGGGAGCTGACCGAGCGCCCGAAGCCGCCCGGCGCGCCGCCGCCGCCCGCGCCCGCACGCGAGCCGGAGCCGGCGCCGCCGGGGGCGCGAAGCCCGCTGAGGAGCCGCCCGCACCAGGGAAGCCGCCGGGGCCTGCGAACGCGCCTGCGGGGCCGGCGGGAGCCGCGAACGAGCCCGCGCCCGCGCCGGGCGGGAAGCCGCCGCGCGCGCCCGGCCGCCCGAGGCCGCCGGGGCCGAAGCCGGCGCCCGCCACGGTGCCCGGGCCGCCTTCGGGGAAGGTCCCGTTCAGCGAGCGCCCGAGCGTGTCCACGGCCCACACCGCCGGGCCGAGCGAGCAGCACGCCGGCGGCGAGCAGCGCGGCGCCGAGCCGCCAGGCCCGCGCGTCCGCGGCGGCGAGGACCACGGCGGCGAGACCGCCGAGCGCGATCAGCGCGGGCACGAGCCAGCGCAGCTGCCCCGAGTAGTCGCCGAGGACGGCGAGCTCGGCGGCGACCCCCGCAGCGACCGCCAGCGGGGCGAAGACGCGCCCGCGCTCGCGGCCGGAGACGAAGTGCGCGAGCCCGGCGCCGAAGAGCGCGGCGGCGAACGGGGCGAGCAGCGAGACGTAGTAGGGGTGGAAGATGCCGCTCGCGAAGCTGAACAGGACGGCGGTCGTGGCGAACGCGCCGCCGACGGCGAGCAGCCAGCCCGTGCGCGCGTCGGCGCGGCGCAGGCGGCTTGCGAAGAGAAGCGCGAGCGCGCTCACGGCGGCGAAGCCGAGCAGCCACCCGCCCTGTCCGCCGAGCGCCGAGTTGAGCAGGCGCAGCGGGCCGGTCGAGCCGCCGAACTGGTTGCCTCCGACGCCGCCCGGCCCGCCGGCCTGTCCGTCGACGCGGCCGACGCCGTTGTATTCGAAGATCAGCGAGAGCACGCGGTTGTCGCTCGTCCCCGAGATCCACGGCCGCTGCGAGGCGGGCGTCAGTTCGACGAGCAGCGGCCAGGCGCCGCCCACCAGCGTCATCGCCGCGCCGCCGGCGAGCAGCTGGCCCGCGGTGCGAAGCCGCGAGCGCGCGCCCGGCGCGCACCAGAGCCACGCGGCCGCGATCCCGGGCACGACGACGAGCGCGACGAGCATCTTGGTCTCGAAGCCGAGGCCGACGCAGACGCCCGCGAGCACCAGCCAGCGCGTGCGGCCGTCCTCGAGCCCGCGCACCGTGAACCAGAGCGCCGCGACCGAGCAGAGCACGAGCAGCGCGTCGGGCTGGTTGTAACGGAAGATCGCGACCGTGACCGGCGTCAGCGCGAGCGCGAGGCCGGCGACGGTGCCGCCGAGGCGCCCGAAGCGGCGGCGGACAAGGTCGTAGGTCAGCCCGACCGCGGCGACGCCCATCAGCGCCTGCGGCACGAGCATGCTGAGCGGGTGGTAGCCGAAGACCCGCACCGAGAGCGCCTCGACCCACAGCGCCAGCGGCGGCTTGTCCACGGTCATCACGCCGCTCGGGTCCAGCGAGGCGAACAGGAAGTTGTGCCAGCTCGCGCTCATCGAGCGCACGGCGGCGCTGTAGTAGTCGTTGGCCCAGCCGTTGCGGCTGAGCGCCCAGAGGTTCAGCACCGCGGCGAGCACCAGCAGGCCGAGCAGCTCGGGGCGCGGCGCGCGCAGGGCGAGGCGGCGGGCGCGCTCGGAGCGCAGGCCGGGGACGGCGGGGGCGGCGGCGGTGGCGGAAGTGGAGCTCATGGCCGTGCAGGCTCGCGCGCGCGCGGTGTGAGCGGCCTTGGCCGAACCTCAGAGGTTCCTGAGATGGAGAGGGAGAAGCAGCGTCGCGGATCACGCGCCCCTGGCACCCGTGATGGGCGCGGCAGAGGCCGGCACGGAGCGCCGGCCGACCCTCCGAGGCCGGCACGGAGCGCCGGCCGAGCCCGCAAAGACAAATCAGTCGATCAGGCGGCGGCCGAGCTGGGAGACCGCGAGGCGCCACATCAGCAGCGCGAAGGCGATCAGCACCGCGGCGTGGCCGAGGTCGCCCGAGTGCGAGTTCGCCGAAGCAGGCGTCGCGGACGAGCTGCACGCAGTGGTAGAGCGGGTTGATGTAGGCGATCTCGCGGACGCCGCCCGGCAGCTTTTCGACCGGGAAGAAGGTCCCGGCGACGAGGAACATCGGCGTCAGCACCGCGCTCGTGACGTAGTTGAAGTTGTCGATCGTCTTGGCGACGGCGGCGATCGCGACGCCGAAGCGAGCAGAAGCCGAAGCCCGGTCACGAAGCCGATGAGCGGCACGAGCAGCATCCCCCACTCCGGTTCCAGCCCGAAGAAGAAGCCGACGAACAGCGGCGCCATGCCGTAGACGCCGGCGCGGATCGAGACCCACAGCACCTCGGCGGTGATCAGCTCTTCGACGTCGACCGGCGCGGCGAGCATCGCGTCGTAGGTGCGCTGGAACTGCCAGCGCACGAACGTGTTGAACATGCCCGGGAACGCCGAGGAGAAGAGGATCGCCGTCGCGACGACGCCCGTCGCGACGTACGCGACGTAGCTGACGTGCGGCGATCTGCGGGATGAACGAGCGGATGCCGAGGCCGAACGCGAGCAGGTAGATCGTCGGCTGCACGATCGAGGAGAAGGTCGTCGCCTTCCAGTAGCGCCCGAAGATCGAGATGTCGCGGCTCATCACGCCCGCGAGCGCCGCCGGTTCCAGGCGCCCGACGCGCACGCGCGCCGCCTCGATCCGCGGCGGTGCGACGTCTGCCGCGCTCATTCGATCTCCTCTCCGGTCAGCGCCACGAAGGCGTCTTCGAGGTTCGCCGGGCGCACCACGCCCTCGGGCGCCTCGCCGTCGAGCGACTCGGCGCGCAGGATCGCCACGGCCGGGCCGCTGCGCCGGCTCTCCCAGCCGCGCTCGGCCGCGAGCGAGCTGACCTCGGCCAGGCGCGCGGGCGCGCCGTAGACTTCCAGCACGCGCTCGCCCGCGTGGCTCGGCCACCAGCTCGGCCGGCGTGCCTTCGGCGATCACTTTCCCGGCCGACATCACCGCCACGGTGTCGGCCAGCCGCTCGGCCTCCTCGATGTAGTGGGTGCTCATCAGCACGGTCACGCCCTCCGCGCGCAGGCCGTCGATCAGCGACCACAGCTCCTGGCGGATCTGCGGGTCGAGGCCGACCGTCGGCTCGTCGAGCAGGACCAGGCGCGGGCGGTGGATCAGCCCGCGCGCGACGAGCAGGCGCCGGCGCATCCCGCCGGAGAGCTCGCGCACGATCGTGTCCGCGCGCGGGCGCAGGTTGGCGATGTGCAGGGCGCGGTCCACGGCCGCGTCGCGTTCGGCGCGCGGGACGCGGTAGAGGCGCGAGAACACAAGGAGGATCTGCCGGCAGGTGAGCTCGACGTCGAGGTTGTCGAGCTGCGGCACCACCCCCATCTCCAGGCGCGCCTGCTTGGATTCCCGCGGCAGCGTGTAGCCGAGCACCTCGATCTCGCCCTCGTCCGCCAGCGCCTGCGCGGTCAGCATCCGCATCGTCGTCGACTTGCCGGCGCCGTTCGGACCCAGGAGCCCGAAGCAGATGCCCGCGGGCACCTCGAGCTCGAGGCCGTCCACCGCGGTGATCTCGCCGAAGCGCTTGTGGACCCCGCGCAGCGAGATCGCGCTCGTCCGGCGTCTCTGCCTCGGGCGGGCGGGCTCCTGTTCACGCCGGAGACTCTAGGCGCCCGCCGGCGGACTCCGAACCCCCCGCTGGTGCTGCTGTCCGAGCGCGCCCGCGAAATCTCCGACGGCGGTCCATGTCGCCGGGCGCGCCCGCGACGGCAGGCTCCAAGGCGGTCAAGAGCAACGAACGGAGCGCAGCCATGCCGGCCCGAGCCCCTCAGATCGTCGCCCTGGGCGGCGGCGGCTTCTCGATGGAGCGAGAAGGCTCGCTGCTCGACGACTACATCCTCTCGCTGCTGGACGCGCCCCGTCCGCGCGTCTGCTTCCTGCCGACCGCCTCCGGCGACGCCGACCACTACGTCGTGCGCTTCTACCGGCGCTTCTCCCCCGTCCTGCGAGGCGAGCCACGTCTCGCTCTTCCGCCGCGACCAGGGCACCGGCGGCGTCGAGGACGACCTCGCCGCACATCTGCTCTCGCAGGACCTGATCTACGTCGGCGGTGGCAACATGGTGAGCATGCTCGGCGCGTGGCGCGCACATGGGCTCGACTCGATCCTGCGGCGGGCATGGCGGCGCGGGATCGTCGTGTGCGGGCCCTCGGCGGGCTCGCTGTGCTGGTTCGAGCAGGCGCTGAGCGCCTTCCACGGCGCGCCGCGCCCGGTGCGCGGGCTCGGCCTGCTGCCGTACTCCAACTGCGTGCACTACGACGCGGAGCCGGCGCGCCGCGAGGAGTACCACCGCGCCGTCGCGGAGGGCATGAAGGCCGGCTTCGCCGTCGAGGACGGCGTCGGCCTGCACTTCCGCGGCACCTGCCTCGAGCGGGCCGTCAGCTCGCGCCCCGACGGCCGGGCGTTCCTCGTCGAGCGGCGCGGGCGCGCGCGTGCGCGAGGCCGCGCTGGAGGTCGACTACCTGGGTGCCGCCGGGCGCCCGGCCGGGGCCGTGCGCCGCACGCGCGCCCCGGCCGGGCCCCGTCGCGGACGCGCCGAGCGCGAGCAGCAGGTCGCGGCATGAGCGCGCCCGGCGCGGCGCCGCCGGAGCCGGTCGCGCCCGAGGAGCGCACGATCTTCGCGATGGGCGGCGGCGGCTTCACGATGGAGCCGGCGAACCCGCTGCTCGACGACTTCGTGCTCTCGCTGTCGCGCGCGCGCGAACCGCGCATCCTGTTCCTGCCGACGGCCTCCGGCGACACGACGCCGCAGATCAACGCGTTCAAAGCCCGCTTCCACGGGCGCACCTGCGTCCCCGAGCACCTCTCTCTGTTCCGGCTGCGCGAGACCAAGCGGCCGCTGCGCGAGCTCCTCGCGCGAGCAGGACATCCTCTACGTCGGCGGCGGCTCGATGCGCAACCTGCTCGCGATCTGGCGCGCGCACGAGCTCGACACGCTGCTGATCGAGGCGTGGGAACGCGGCACCGTGCTGGCGGGCCTGAGCGCGGGCGCGATGTGCTGGTTCCAGTGGGGGCTCACGCGCTCCAGCGGCCCGCCGGAGGCGCTCGAGGGCCTCGGCCTGCTCGAGGGCTCGCTGAGCGTCCACGCCGACGGCGAGCCCGAGCGCCTGCCGGTGTGGCTCTCGCACCTGCGCGACGGCTCGCTCCCCGGCGGCTGGGCGCTCGACGACGGCGTCGGCCTGCTCTTCCACGGCCGCACGCTCGAGCGCATCGTGACCTCGCGCCCGGGCACCGAAGCGCTGCGGGTCGACGCGATCGCGGGCGAGCTCGTGCGCCGGCGCATCCAGCCGGACCTGCTCGGCAGCCGCGCGAGCGACCCGCTGGGCGGCTACGACGACGCGGTCGAGGAGCTGCGCCGCGTGCACCGGCTGCGGCGCGGCACGGGCGGTCGCCGCAGCTGAGTATCGGCGCCCGCCGCGCGGGTAACCTCCTCGCATGCCCGCGCCGCCCTCCGGCGAGCAGTTCGAGATCGTCCACGGCGAGCAGCGCGCGAGCATCGTCGAGGTCGGCGGCGGGATCCGCTCCTACGCGCACGGCGCGCGCGACGTGCTCGAGCCCTACCCGCTCGAGAAGATCTGCGACGGCGCCCACGGCGCCGTGCTGGTGCCCTGGCCGAACCGGCTCGGCGACGGCAGCTACGAGTTCGACGGGCAGAGCCACCAGCTCGAGCTCAACGAGCCGGAGAAGCGCAACGCGATCCACGGCCTGCTCCGCTGGCTGCCCTGGCGCGCCGTCGAGCGCGAGGCCGACCGCGTCGTGGTCGCGGCGCGCGATCCACCCGCGGCCGGGCTACCCGTTCGACCTCGAGGCCTCGGTCGAGTACGCGCTCTCCGACGAGGGCCTGACGGTCACCCAGCGCGCCCGCAACGCCGGCGCCGGCAGCGTGCCCGTACGGCGCGGGCCAGCACCCCTACCTCTCGCCGGGGAGCGGCACGATCGACGCCTGCCGCCTGGAGCTGCCCGCGGAGGTCGTGATCCTGACCGACCCCGAGCGCCAGCTCCCCTGCGGGCGCGCCGAGGTCGACGGCGGCCCGCTCGACTTCCGCGCCGGGCGCGAGCTCGCCGCCAGCGAGATCGACTGCCCGTTCACCGGCCTGCAGCGCGACTGGGAGGGCCGTGCGACGGCGCGCCTGACCGGCAGCGACGGCGCGACGGTCGAGCTGTGGGTCGACGACGCCTACGAGTTCCTGGAGGTGTTCACCGGCGACACGCTCGCGCCGGAGCGCCGCCGCACCGGCCTCGGGCTCGAGCCGATGACCTGCGCCGCCGGACGCGTTCCGCAGCGGCGAGGGGCTGATCCGCCTGGAGCCCGGCGAGAGCACGGCGGCCACCTGGGGCGTGCGCCTCGGCGGCTGAGTGCCGCGGCGTGGTAGAAGTCGGGCGTGACCGAGGTGCCCGACCAGCGAGCTGCGCGCGCGCCGTGAGGCGCTCGTGCGCGAGCACATGGAGTCGGAGAACGTCCACGACTTCGACACCACGATCGGCACCTTCTCGCACCCCCGCTACGAGATCATCCCGACCGGCGACGTCTACGACGGCGAGAGCGCCGTGCGCGGCTACTTCGCGGAGACCCGCCGCGCCTTCCCCGACCAGCGCAACGAGCTGATCTCGCTGCGCCACGCCGACGACGCGGTGATCGTCGAGTTCGACCTGCTCGGCACGCACCTCGGCCCGCTGCGCTCGCTGCCGCCGACGGGCCGCTCGTTCCGCGCGCGCATGACCGCCTTCTTCATCTTCGAGGGCGAGCGCATCGTCTGCGAGCGCGTCTACTTCGACCAGATGACGCTGCTGCGCCAGCTCGGCGTCGCGCACGATCCGACCTCGCTGGCCGGGCGCGTGACGACCGCGCTCAGCCACCCGCTCACGATCGGACGAGCGCTCGCCCGCGGTGCCACCGGCGGGCGCGCCGGCTGACCTCGATCCGCCGAGAAATCGGCGTTTGACTACAGCTCGCGGTGGGTAGGGCCGAAAGTGCGCCGTAACGCCTCTCCCCCCGTCACCAACGACAAGGACGCCGTTGATGCAACCCCCCAAACTGACGATCAAGCAGACGCCGACCGGCTACTGGACGGTCCAGCGCGGAAGCGTCGAGCTGGCGAGCGCCATGACGCGCTCCGCGGCCGAACGCGAGCGCGAGCTGCTGCGCCGTCTGAACGCCAGCACCGAACGCCGCGCCGGCACCCGGGCCACCGTCAAGGTCTGAGCGCCGCACAGCCGGACCCGGGCGGACCCACCCCGCCCCGCCGGCCCCTGCGCGCACGACAGCCGCTCCCGCCGCGCTCGTTGCGGTGACGCCCACGCGCGTCCGCACGCCACGCGTGAAGAACCCCAAAAACAAAAAAAGACCCGCGCGCGGCCGTCCAACAGCCGTCCAACATCCGGCGCGTTTCTCCTCAGGAGCTCCCCTGTCGTCCGAAAGGTACGACACAGGTTGCCCGAAAAGGGCAGCCGAGATGCCCCGAAAGAACGACATGAGCCCTCTCGAGAACAACGGACACCACAAGGAGCGCGACATGCACGGCACGCACGCACACGAATCGAGGACGCGTCCCGCGCGCCACCTCGAGCGTCACGGCGTCGTCGTCGAGATGAACACGCTCTCCCGCCTGCGCGTCCAGCACGAGGACCGGCCGCTGCGCTGCGTCTCCTCCGGCTACATGTCCGGCGGCTGCTCCTGCGCCGCCGTCGTCCCGGCCGCCGTCGTCCACGCGGTTTGGGAGCGCGAGCTGGCGCGCACCGAGACCCCCGGGAACTGCTTCTTCCGCTTCGCCTGGCGCGGCGAGCAATGGCTGGCCTTCGGGCTCGCCAACGGTCACATCAGGGGCGTGTACTGCCCCACCCACCGCGCCGAGCGCGATGCCCGCACCGCCGGCCGCGAGGCCCGTCACCCCGAGCGGCCGGCGCGGGCAGCCGCCTGAGCGTCAGCTGCCGGGCACTCGCGCGCCCGGGAGCCTGACGCCTGGCGGCACCACCTTCTCACGGCACTTTCACTCCCGGTGTCGCGGGCACCTGGACCGTCACGCCCGGCACGGTCACGCTCGGCACCGTCACCGCCCCGGCGCTCACCTGCGGCGTCGTCACCGACGGCGTGCTGAGCGGCGGGACCTTCGCCGGCGGCACTTCCACCGCGGGCACTTCGACGGGCGGCACCTTGACCGCCGGCACTTCCACAGGCGGGACCCCCGGCGGCTCGGGAACCCCGACCGGCGGTGCTTCGATCTTCCCCACCGAGACCGGCGGCGTGCCCTGCGCGCCGCGCGACCGGGCTCGCGCCGGGCGTGCACGCCCTGCGTGCCGGCTCCGGGCGTCACGAGGACCGTCCCGCCGGGACGCACGCCCGACGCCTGACGGCGCACCGGCCCGGTGCCCGCTCGCGGGCGCCCGGCGGCGGCGGGGCCACCCGTGCCCGCGGCGGGCGCGGCGCCCTGCGCCTGGAGTTCTCCGGGGAAGCCCGCCTGCAGCGCCGGCGACTGCGCGCCCGCGGCCTGCGCCGCCCGTTCGTAGCGCGCGTCCGGCGCGAGGGCCAGCACGCCGGCCGCGCCGACGGCCGGCAGGACGCCGGCGAGCGACGCGCCACCCAGCAGGCCTCCGGGGAGCAGCTGGAGCGCCGCTGCGACGCGCGCGGTGAGCGCCCCCGCCAGCGAGACCGAGGCGATCGAGCGCCGCGGCGAGCAGCTGTGCAGGAACGCGTCCACCGCCCTCGCGTCGAGCAGCCTGCCGCGCTCTGCTTCGAGCACCGCCAGCGCATCGCGCTGGCTGCGCGCGCGCCGGTACGGGCGGTGGGAGGTGATCGCGTCGAATGTGTCGGCGACGGCGATGATGTGGGAGCCGAGCGGGATGTCGGGTCCGAGGAGCCCGTCGGGGTAGCCGCTGCCGTCGACCCGCTCGTGGTGGTGGCGGACGATCGACGCCAGCTCCGCGTCGCGGACCGGCGCGAGCATGTCGGCGCCGTCGGCGGCGTGCCGCTTGACGATCTCGAACTCCTCGTCGTCCAGCGGCCCCTGCTTGTGCAGGATCTCGGTCGGCGTGTAGACCTTGCCGACGTCGTGCACGAGCGCCGCCGTGCGGATCTGGGCGATCTCGGCCGGTCCGAGCCGCATCGCGCGGGCGATGCGTTCGGCGTGCCGCGCGACGCGCCGGCAGTGGCCGTAGGTGTAGGGGTTGCGGACCTCGAGCAGGTGGCTCAGCCCTTCGAGCAGCTCGACCCGCACGGTCCCGTCCTCGCCGACGGCGACCCGGTAGGTGGTGCCGACCCGTTTGAGCTGGTGCTCGGCCCACAGCCGGCGGGCGAAGCCCCAGAGCATCAGCTCGGAGTAGGCCACGCCCCGCGCGCCGTGGACGCGCCTCCACGCCCACGCCTCGAGGGCCGCGATCGCGAGCGAGAGCGCCGCGGCCGTGCCGACCGCGCCGATCGCTCCGGCCACGCCGTGAGGCGGCACGAGCGCGTTCGCCGCCAGGGCGGGCACGACGGTGACGCTGAGCGTGGCCAGCAGCGCGAGCGGCAGGTAGCGGAGGAAGCTGTTCGGAGCCTCGTGCCACGGGACCCGGTCGCGGGCGGGGATGCGTCTCCGCGCCTCCGCCTGCGCCGGGTCCCGGGTACGGGATCCGCCGTGCCGCGGGTCGGGCGCCCCGCGGCGGCCGGGGCCCGGCCGCCTGACGGTACGCTCGTCCTCACGCCGCAGGAGGGGTTGCGACGGAGTCGGCATGGCCCGTCGATGCTACGTCGCTGTCAGCCTCGTGACAGGGGCGCGGACGGATGTTCTAAGCGCGGCCCGTAGCCGACGAGCACGAGGCTCTCGAGCGCCCGGTCCACGGCGCGCTCGGCCCCCGTCACGCGAGAGCGGGCCGCGTCGTAGGCCGAGACGCCTTCCGTTTCGGCGGCGGCGGCGAGCTCGCCGTACGCCTTGCTCGCGGCGCTGAGCGCCTGCGAGAGCTCGACCTGCGCCGCCGCCGCGGGCGCCGGCGCTTCGAGCTTCGAGATCGTCCCGGCCGCCTGCTCGTAGCGCGCCGCGAGCGAGCGCGCCGGTCCGACCACGGAGGCGGCCGACGCGCTTTCTCCGAGCTGCTTGCGCGCCGCCAGCCGCGCCGCGTCCAGCGCCGAGACGACGGGCGCGAGCGCCCCGGCGTACGTCGCCGACGGCGTCAGCGTGAGCGCCGCGGTCCCCGTGAGCGTGACGTTGGCGACGATGCGCTCGCACGCCTGGCCCGCGGCCGTCATGTGCTGCGGGGCGAAGCACGCGATCAGGCGCGTGCCCGCGCCGGAGGGGATCGCGTACAGGTCGAAGACCCCTTGGTAGCCCGGCAGGCCGATGTCGCTGTAGCGGTAGGCCTGAGCCGAGACGAGCGAGACCACTTCGGCGTGCGGCGTGGCGCTGAGGCGTTCGAGGAAGCTCGCCGGAAGCGGCGCCGGTTCGCCCGCCGGAAGCAGCCCGCTCAGCAGGCCCGAGGCGCTTTCGCCGTGGGGCGAGAGCGTGATCGCTTCCTTCAGCTCGAGGCCGGGGATCGACTTCGGCGTGCTCGACCGCTCCCACCCGACCGGGTATTCGAGCAGCAGCCCGGGGGCGGTCGCGACTCGTGCCGGTCCGGCCGCGCCCTGGCCCGAGGAGGAGGAGACGCGGTGGCTGCCCGCGAGGTAGCCGAAGACCGCCGCGAGCACGAGCGCGACGACGATCAGCGGATGCACCACGCGTGCCGGTGCGTCCATGCTCAGCCCGAGCTTTCGAAGGAGGTCCCCGAGCCCGAGCTGGAGCCCGAGCCGCCGGAGGAGTGAGGGGCGGGCGAGGGCGTGGCCGCCGGCGCGGGTTTGCTCTGCACCGGCGCAGGCGCGGGCGTCACGGTCGGGGCCGCGGGCGCCGGCGTCGGGCGTGGGCGTCGGGGCCGAGGTGACGGGCGCGACGGGCGTGACCGTGGGGCTCGCCGCGGGCTGCGAGCTCTTGGCGGGCGCGGTCTGCTTCGGCGCCGGCGGCGGGCGGCGGACGACCGCGAGCTTGATCGCCGGGGCCGAGGCGAGTGCCGCGGGCACCGGGTTCGCCACAGCGGGCAGCGGCGGCGGCGTGCGTTCGGCCACCGCGCCGGCGGAGCGGCGCATGTGGCCGACGCCGAACGCGATCGCGAAGACGAGGACGATCGCACCGCACGAGATCGCGACCCGGCGCGGCTCGAAGCCCTGCCCGAGCGGACGGACCCGGCGTCGGTCGAGGTGGTGGGTGCTCATGAGGCTGGGCAGACGATCGGCTTTTCTCCCGTGCTCAGGCAGCTGTCGGTCCTTCTGGGGAGCTTCCCACGTCGCGGCATGAACCGCGTCAGCTTGCCGATCTGGCCCGCTTTGGTGACGCGGATTTCCAGCACGGACGCCGGCCCCGAGCGAGCGCGCGAAGCGCGGGAACGAGAGCACGGCGATGCCGGGGGAGCCCGACTGCCTTGTGGCGGTCGCGACGCGGCTCTGGGAGGTCGAGCGCACACCCGTGCCGCGCAGCCGCACCGTCACGCGCGCCGAGACCGGCGCGGACACCGTGACGAGCGTCAGCCTGACGCCGCCTGCCGTCTCACGTCCGGCGATCCTCACGATCGGGAACGGTTCCATCAGCGTCGCGACCTGGTGGTGCACCACGATCGTCTGCGTGGCCGTGGCCGAGCGGCCCGCCGCGTCGGTGACCTGCAGGCGCACGGCGTGGGCGCCCGCGGTGGCGAAGGTGGTCGTCGTCGTGGAGCGGCCGGGATGGAACGGTTCGGTCGCGTGTCAGACCCCAGGCGAACGCGGTGATCGGCGAGGTCGCGTCCGTCGCGCTGGAGACGAGCGTGACGGTTTCGCCCACGCGCGGCTGTTCGGGGAACCACGTGAAGGAGGCGCTCGGGGGCGGAGGGGGCGGGGTCGCGAGGACCGTGATCGGCACCGGCGCGCTCACGCCGGCGTTGCCGGCCGCGTCGGTCTGCTGGGCCCGGAGCGTGTAGCTGCCCGGGGCGAGGCCCGCGAGGGTGCCCGACCAGGAGCCGCCGGTCGCGGCCGTTTCGACGGACTCGATCGGGCGAAGCGGTGAGGTCGGAGCCGGCGAAGACCAGGATTCGCACGTTGCCCTGATCGCCCGGGGCGGTACCGGCGTGACCGCTCACCGGAATCGAGCCGGTCAAGTAGGTCGAGCCGGATGCGGGAGAGGAGATCGCCGGGGCAGGGGCAGTCGTGTCGAGCGTGAAAGTGACGGGCGGGCTCTTGACCGTGCCTTCTGTCGAGCCTTCGTACTTCTCTTCGGCCACCACCGTGTATGGGCCGTCCTCTCCCGTGAGCGGCCCGGGCGTGCCTGCCAGTTGGTGCAGATGTCTGATTCCGGGAGCGAGAGCACCTGGGCGGGTACCCCTTCGGCGAGAGGATGCCGGCGTAGATCCTCACGGTCACCGCTGCACCATTCGGCGTCGTCCGGTTCGAGTGCCCCGACGATCGGAGGGGCTTCGCGCGGTGTAGGAGCCTGCTGTCGGGGCCGTGATCTGCAGGATCGGTTGGGCCGCCGCGGCGCTCGCAGCGCCCAGCGCGAACGCGCACGTAGCGGCGAGCGCGACCGCGCTCAGCCGTGGCACGGCAGCGCGGGTCAGCCGACGCACGGCACCGCCCTCGGTTCCGTCGAGTTCACGCACGCGTCGGCGCGCAGCGGCAGCCTGCCCCTGCGCACCGCGAAGCGCGTGTACTTGCCGATCCTCCCTGGCTGCTCCACCCTGATTTCGAGCGCGACGCCGGCCGGCAGCACGCGCTGCAGCCGCGGGAAGGTGAGCACCGGCAGCCCGGTGGACCTTCCCTTCGGCCGGGTGACGGCCCGCGAGAGCGCGCGCACGGGGCAGCCCTTGCCGTTGCAGGCGACCGCGACCGTCGCCCCTGCGGGCGCTTCGACGCTCAGCACCTTCAATCGCAGGCGTCTGCCCGAGCGCACCGTGACGATCCGCACCGTCGGGAACGGCCGCATCAGCGGGAAGCTGACGGGGATCTCCTGCGAGGAGACGCTCGACAGCCCGGCCCCGTCGGTCACGCGCAGCTGGACGCGATGGCTCCCGGCAGTGGTGAACGTGGTCGTCCGCCTCGGCGCGCCGGCTCACGAACGCCGGTCCGAGCAGGTTCCAGGCGTAGCCCGTGATCGGGCTCACCGGCGTCGGTCGAGGTCGACACGAGCGTCACCGGTTCGCCCGTGTGGGGATGGGCCGGGAACCAGCTGAAGCCGGCGGCCGGACCACCGGCGGGCGGCGCGGTGGTGATGTCAGTGAACGAGCGTTCGCTGGCGCCGACGTTGCCGGCCTCGTCACTCTGGGTGGCGCGCACGGTGTACCTGCCGGGCGCCAGCGCCGGCGAGCGTGGCCGACCACGTTCCGCCGCTCGCCGTCACCGTGACCGTCTGCAGAGCGCTGCCCGTGGCGGGCGCCCCCGCGAACAGCTGCAGGGTCACCGCCTGCAGGTCGTGCGCGGCGGTTCCGGACGTGCCGTGGAACGAGACGGACGACCCGCTGACGGTCGCGCCCGGGCCGGGCGCGGCGATCGCGACGACGGGGGCGACGGTGTCGATCGTGAAGTTCTGAGGAACCCCCGCGCCGACGGAGCCGGCTTCCGTCTTCTGCCATGCGAGCGCCTCGTATTCGCCGTCTTCCAGAGCTTCGGCGACGGTCGCCGACCACGCTCCGCCTCCCGACGATTCCGCTTCAGGCTGCCCCTGCCCGGGTTCGCACGACAGCGCCGGCTCCCTGCAGATCGCGACGTGCACGTGGGTCGTGTCGGTGGCGGTGCCGGTGAACGTCGGCGTGGGGGTATCGATCTGCGCTTTGATCGGCGACATCGTTACGGTCGGGGCGTTCGGATCGACCGTGAACACCAGGATTGCGGCGCCGGATTCGTTGCCGATCGAGCTGGACTGGGCTCGCCGTCGCGACATAGGTCGCTTTCGTCGCCGGCAGCGAGCTCGGTTTCGCGGCCCATTTGCCGCCACTGACGGGAACCGTTTGCTTTTCCACCTGCGTGGATCCCCTCTTGATCGTGAGCGTCACGGCCCCCGCGTCGCTGGCGGTCCCGCTGAAGGTGGGCTTCTCGGTAGGGGAGGGCGAGGCGATCGGCGCGATCGTGACCACCGGCGGCAGCGTGTCCAGCGTGTAGGCGACTTCGGCGCTACGGCCTTCGTACGCCGGGTTGCCGAGGACGCTCGGCTGGGTCGCGAAGACGGTGTAGGTGTGTTCGCCCGCGGGCAGTTCCGGCACGGACCCGCTTGTCCACGTTTCGCCCGAGGGGTCCCCTGTGGCGGAGGCGACCTGGACGGCACCTTCCATGACGTGCACCGTCACTGTCCCGCCTTCGTTGGTCGTGCCGGAGAACCTCGGCGACCGGACATTGGAGGGACTTTTGACCGGATTGAGGGTCAGGCGGGGCGGGGCGGTGATGACCCTGAAGTGGACTTCTCCGCTGTGGCCGGTCCCGTTGGCGAACGCCCCGGCCTGTTCGGCGACCGCGGTATAGGTGCCTTCAACGAGTGGAGGGCCGGCGGCGGCGGAGCTCCAGACGCCGCCGGTTCCCGTCGCTTCCGCCTGGGCCTTCTGTTCGCCTTTGGCCGACCCCCCGGAGTAGATGCGGACGATCACGGGCGTGCTTTCGCTCGCCGTGCCGGTGAAGGACGGCGTCGTGTCGTTGCTGGGGGTGGCGATCGAGCCCAGCGAGACTTTCGGCGCCGGCGTTTCGACGCGGAAGTGGATCGCCCCGCTCGTCCCGGGGCCATCCCCGAATTCGCTTTCCTGTTCGGCAACGGCCGTGTATTCGCCGTCGGAGAGCGGTGTGGAGAGGGGTTCCGAGCTCCAGGGCCCGCCCGTGCCCGCCGCGTGCACTTCGGCCACCTGCGTGGGGCCGGCGAAGACCCGGACGGTCACCGTCGAGTGTTCGCTCGCGCTCCCGCTGAACGAGGGTGTCCTGTCTTCGGAGGGCGAGGGCACCCCTTTCAGCGTCACCTCCGGAGCTGCGCTTTGACCGTGAAGCTGACGGAGCCGCTCCTACCGGTTTCCCCGACTTCGGTCTGTTCCGCGAAGACGGAGTATTCGCCATCTTCGAGGGGCGTCGGCAGCTGCACCGACCACTGGTTGCTCGCGCTCGGTTCCGCGGTGGCGCTCTCGTAGAAGGACCCTTCTTTCAGGACCACGACCGTGATCGCGTCTTCGGTGTCGCTCGAGACCCCCGCGATCGTCGGATGGGTTTCGTTCGTGACCGTCCCCGAGACCGGCGATTCGATCGACAGAACCGGCGTCGCCAGCGCAGGAGCCACCGACGCGGCGAGAGCCGCGGCCGTCACGACCAGCCCCGCGAGCAGGGCACGTTTGATCATTCTCCTAGGCCTCAAAGGAGGCCTGTCCTCGATCCATCTGTCTCCAAACCGGGTCCCCCGGCCGGCTCCGGCACCCCTCCAGGTGCCCGGTGGAGCCTCCATTGCGGACTTCGTTCCGCGGCGTCAAATCATACGGCCAAGATGCCGCCGCCGCAAAGGGGTCACGCGCAGATTGCGGGCGCTCGTCGGTTCGAGCCGGAGCACGGTCGGCGTAGACTCGGCCGGGAGCGATCCCGAGGGGAGGAATCACGATGCAGCCGGTCCCCGTTTCAACGCAGCGGCGTGACGTGGCGCGCCTGAGTCAGTGGGCCCTCTGCGCGGCCCGTGGCGGCGGCAGCCTGCTTCAGCCCCGCAGCGCAGGCCCGCGTCCGCGACCAGACCCCGCCGCAGTTCGCTGGCCTGGCCTCCGCCACGACCTGCGTCCCCGGGCCGGTCGGGCCCGGGATCTCGACCAGCTACCACCTGAGCTGGGAAGCGGCGAGCGACAACCGCACGAAGCAGAAGGCGATCGTCTACGCCGTCTATGAGGCGACCCAGCCCGGCGGCGAGAACTTCTCGCAGCCGACCTACGTCACGAAGCGCGGCGCGACGAGCTTCGACACGCCGAAGCTGGCCTCGAGCGAGAGCTGGTTCTTCGTGGTGCGGGCGCGCGACCGCGCCGGCAACGAAGACGCGAACACGGTCGAGCGCGAAGGCGTCAACCTCTGCGTGTGAGCGGCGAGCAGCGCCTTGCCTGCTCAGGGCCGACCGAGCGTCACGTCCTCTTGACCGAGAGCCTGCGTGACGACACCAAGCGGCGGTCGCTGCAGAAACGGGCCGGTCAGAAAGCTTTGGCTCGCTTCCTGCCGGCCTGTTTCGATCTGCGCACGTATGGCGGAGGGGGAGGGATTCGAACCCTCGTCAGAGGTTAAACCCCTGAAACGGTTTTCGAGACCGCCGCATTCAACCGCTCTGCCACCCCTCCGGGTGGGTGGGCACCAAGGCTAGATGATCGACCCGCCGCAGCGAAGAGCGATCAGCGGTGGGGCATTGCCGCTGCCTTGCGCGCCGCCGCCCGCTTCGCCGCGGCCTTGGCCTGCGCCGCCGCGACCGCGGCCTTGTAGCCCGACATCAGGTTCGAGAGCGCCTCGTGCGAGGTCTGGCCGAAGGACGGCATGTCGAGCGGGCTCTTGGCACCGGCGGGGGCGATCCCGATCTCGAGGTGGGGGGCGTCGGAGATGCCGACCTGCCCGCAGCCGAGGTCGGCGATCGGCTGCCCGGCGCTGACCTTCGTGCCGACCGGGACGAGCGCGGGCGCCGCGTGGCCGTAGTAGACGTAGCGGCCCGCGTCGGGCCCGCTTTCGACCAGCAGCACCGGGGCGTAGCGGCCGAAGCCTTCGAGGCCCTCGTGGACGATCGTGCCGGAGGCCACCGCGAGCTCGACCAGCTTCGAGCCGCACTGGTTGGCGGTCCCGCCGAGATCGACGCCCTGGTCGAGCGACCACCAGCCGCGCGGGGCGACGCGCGAGAGCGGGTAGAGCGGGAAGACCCAGCCTTTCGGGCCCATCGGGTAGGGGCTGGCAGCTGAAGACCGGTGCGCTCGGAACCGCGGCGGGCGCCGTCGGCGAGCTCCCGCCCGTCGCGGCGGGCGTCACGGGCCCCGAGGGCTCCGAGCTCACGGTTTCGGTTCCGGGCGCCGCCGTGCCGCCGATGCTGGCGGCCCCGGCACCGTGCGCGAAGGCCAGGGCGGCCAGCGCGGCGATCAACTGGAAAATGGCGATGCGCGCGCGGACGCGCCTCGTTGTCGGCATCTGCCTCTCTTGGTCGGCCTGCGGGGTTAGCTGACGGGCTAGCGAGAAACTCGCCTCCCGCGGATTACCGCGGGACTCGCCCCAACGACTCGGGCCCCCCGCTCCCGGGCACAGCCCGGGATTAGGCGTTCCGAAACCCTAACGCACTCGCTTGCCGGAATGTCGAGCCGCCGCGACGACCTAGCGCCGGGCGGCGAAGAACGCGCTCAGCAGCGCGCCGCACTCGTCGGCGAGCAGCCCGCCGGCCACCACCGGACGGTGGTTCAGGCGCGGCTCGCCGAGCACGTCCAGCACGCTTCCGCACGCCCCTGCCTTGGGATCGCGCGCTCCGTACACGACCCGCGGCAGGCGCGCGAGCACGAGCGCGCCCGCGCACATCGCGCACGGCTCGAGCGTCACGTAGAGCACCGCGTCGAGGATCCGCCAGCGTGCCGTCGTGGCGCGCGGCCTCGCGCAGGGCGAGCACCTCGGCGTGCGCGGTCGGGTCCTGGCGCAGCTCACGCTCGTTGTGCCCGGCCGCGATGACCTCGCCGTCGCGCACGATGACCGCGCCGATCGGCACGTCGTCGTGTTGAAGAGCAAGGTCGGCCTCGCGCAGCGCAAGGCGCATGAAGTAGTCCTCGCGTGGGAAGAAGCGGTCGCTCATCGGCCTGCTCGCGCCGCCCGGCTCGGAGCCGCAGCCGGCACATCATCATTATCGGAAAGAATGCCCCCCGCGCCCGCTCTCCCGTCCACCCCCGTCCGCCCCGCCGACGTCCGTGCCCACCGCGCGAGGACGGCGGCCGTGGCCGTGTGCCTGGCGCTCGGCGCGGCCCTGGCGCTGCACGCGCCCGGCCAGGGCGGACGCCGCCTCCTACGCCGCCGACCGCGTCGTCGTCCGGTTCGGCAGCCGTGAACGCGGGGTCACGGCGCTCGCGGCGAGCGCCGCGCGCCCGGCGGCGGAACGCACGGTCGTGATGCGCGTGCGGCGCGGAGAAGACATCCACCGCGCGCTGCGGCGGCTCCGCCGCCAGCGCGATGTGCTGTGGGCGGTGCCCGACTTCCGCGCCCGCACCTCCGGGACCTTCGTCCCGGACGACGAGGGCAACGGCACGACCCCCGGCGGCTGGCAGGAACTGCAATGGAACCTCGTCGGGCCGTTCGGGATCGGGGCGCCCGAAGCGTGGTCGAACCTGATCGCCGACGGGCGACCCGGCGGCACCGGCGTGACGGTCGCCGTGCTCGACACCGGCGTCGCGTATGCCAACCGCGGCCGCTTCCGCCGCTCGCCCGACTTCGGCCGCTTCCAGTTCGTCAAGGGCTACGACTTCGTCGGCCACGACGCCTACCCGAACGACCGCAACGGCCACGGCACGTTCGTCGCCGGCGTGATCGCCGAGGGGACCAACAACACCTACGGGCTGACCGGCATCGCCTACGGGGCGAAGATCATGCCGGTGCGCGTGCTCGACACCCAGGGCGAAGGCGAAGCCTCGACGATCGCCCAGGGCGTTCGCTTCGCCGTCGACCACGGCGCCCAGATCATCAACCTCAGCCTCGAGTTCTCGCCCGGGGTCACGGCCGCCGACATCCCCGAGCTGATCGAAGCGCTGCGCTACGCCCACCGCCACCGCGTGCTCGTGGTCGCGGCGGCCGGCAACGAGGGCCACGCCGCCATCGCCTATCCCGCGCACGCCCCCGACGTGGTCTCTGTCGGCGCCACGACCGAGCGGGGCTGCCTGGCCGCCTACTCCAACGACGGCTCGGGCCTGACGCTCGTGGCACCCGGCGGCGGTCCGGACGCCAATCTCCCCGGCGACCCCAACTGCAACCCCGAAGCCCCCGGGCGCGACGTCTTCCAGGTCACCTTCACGGGCGGGTCGGTCTCGCGTTTCGGGATCCCGGGCGGCTACGAAGGCACCTCGATGGCGACCCCGCATGTCTCGGCGGTGGCCGCGCTCGTGATCGCGAGCGGCGTGCTCGGCAA
Organism: uncultured Solirubrobacteraceae bacterium; assembly: GCA_963779065.1. Taxonomy (GTDB): domain Bacteria; phylum Actinomycetota; class Thermoleophilia; order Solirubrobacterales; family Solirubrobacteraceae; genus Palsa-744. The sequence goes on along the minus strand of CAVZWQ010000003.1, from coordinate 2,683,201 downwards.
GCACCCGACTCCGGCGCAGATCACGGCACGGCTGAGCGCCACCGCGCGCAAGCTCGGCGGCGGCGGCGACGAACGGCTCTATGGCGCGGGCCTGCTCGACGCGGCGGCCGCGACCGCCCCCGGCGGTCCCGGCGCCGCGGCCAAAGCCGGCCGAAATGGTTGATTCACAACGGCACACGCCGTGAATCAACCATTCAGCCGCGGATGCCGATCACGAACGGGATGAGCCCAGTCCCCGCCGAGCAGTGCGACATCGCCGTCGTCGGCGGCGGCATCCTCGGGCTCGCTGTCGCGAGGGAGCTGACCGCGCGACGCCCGCAGGCATCGGTGTGCGTGCTCGAGCGCGAGTCCGAGCTGGGCACCCACCAGACGGGGCACAACTCGGGCGTGATCCACGCCGGCGTCTACTACGTGCCCGGATCGCTGAAGGCGCAGCTGTGCGTCGCCGGTGCGCGCGAGATGTACGAGTACTGCGAACAACAAGGGCATCGCCAGCGAGCGCTGCGGCAAGGTGATCGTCGCGACCGACCGCTCGGAGCTGGAGCGCCTCGACGAGCTCGAGCGCCGCGGGCGCGCCAACGGCGTCCCCGGCCTTCGGCGCATCGACGCCGACGGCATCGCCGAGCTCGAGCCGCACGCCCGCGGGATCGACGGGCTGCACTCCCCCGGGACGGGCATCGCCGACTTCTCCTCGGTGGCGCGCGCCTACGCCGGCGACGTGCAGGAGGCGGGCGGGACGATCGCGACCGGCTGCGAGGTCCTCGGCGTCGCTGTGAACGGCCGCGCGCTGCGTCTCAGCCACTCGCGCGGCGTCATCGAGGCTCGCAACGCGATCTTCTGCGCGGGCGCCTGGGCGGACCGGCTGGCCGTCTCCGCCGGCGCGGACCCCGACCCGCGCATAGTGCCCTTCCGCGGCGCCTACCTGCGCCTGCGGCCGGAGCGGCGCGAGCTCGTCCGCTCGCTCATCTACCCCGTGCCCGATCCGTCGCTCCCGTTCCTCGGCGTACACCTGACCAAGCACATCGACGGCGATGTCCTCGTCGGGCCGACCGCGCTCATGGCCGGCGCGCGCGACGCCTACCGGCTCGGGCGCGTGCGCCCCCGCGACCTCGCCGACACGCTCGCCTGGCCGGGCACCTGGCGGATGCTGGCGCGCTGGTGGCGGACCGGGATCACCGAGCTGAGCCATGCGGCGCTGCGCTCGGCCTTCGTGCGTGCCGCCGCGCGCTACGTCCCCGAGCTGCAGGCAGCCGACGTCGAGCCGTCGTTCGCGGGCGTGCGCGCCCAGGCGCTCGCCCGCGACGGCAAGCTCGTCGACGACTTCGTCTTCTCGCACACCGAGCGCGCGCTCCACGTCCGCAACGCTCCCTCGCCGGCCGCGACGTCCTCGCTGGCGATCGCCCGCCACGTCACCGACGAGGCCGAGCGCGCGTTCGCCTGAGCCCGGCACGGAGCGCCGGGCGACCCTTCCCCTGAGCCCGGCACGGAGCGCCAGGCGACCCTCCTCGCCTCAGGACACGGCCGAGGCGGCGATCAACCGCGCCACCGCGTCCGGCACGCCCTCGCGCGCCGTCGGGAACTGCGGCTCCCAGCCGAGCTCGCTCTTGATGCGGGCGTTCGACGAGCGCGCCGAGCGCACCACCGCGTCGACCGCGTTGCCGCCGGCGACGAGGCGGGCGACCGGCGCCGGAATCCGCCGCGGGCGCCCGACGCCCAGCTCGGAGGCCGTGAGCGCCATGAAGTCGTAGTAGGTGATCGGCTCGTCGTCGGCGACGTGGTAGACGCGCCCGTCGGCGGTGTCGTCGGCGACCGCGAGCAGGATCGCCGCCGCGACGTCCTCGACGTGCACCACGTCCCACAGGTTCGCGCCGCTTCCGATCACGGCGAAGCGCCCGGGCTGGCGCAGCCGCGGCACGAGCTCCTCGCCGTACCAGCCGCCGGGGCCATAGACGTGAGAAGGACGGATCACGACCGCTGGTAGTCCGCTCTCGAGCACCATGCGCTCGCCCTCCTGCTTGGAGCGCCCGTACGGGGTCTCGACGGGAAGGCTGCTGTCCTCGGTCAGCAGCGCGCCGTGGGGGTCGCCCGTCACGACCGTCGAGGAGAAGACGAAGCGAGTCGGCCGGCGCTCCATGCCGGCCTCGGGGCTCGGCCGGCGCTCCATGCCGGCCTCGGAGGGGCTGGCCGGCGCTCCATGCCGGCCTCGGGAGCGAGGGCGGCCGGCAGGCGTCGAGCAGGCGGCGCGTGCCTTCGACGTTGACCTCCGCGACCTTCTTGGGGTCGCGCTGCGAGGCGATCTCCGCGGCCAGGTGCACGACGCAATCCGGCCGCGCCTGCGCGACCGCGTCCTTCAGGCCGCCCTCGGGGCCGAGGTCTCCGGTCACCGCCACGGTCCCCGGGGGCTCGGAGCCGGGGCGGCGCACGAGCGCCGTGACCTCGTGGCCGCGCTCGATCGCCCGCCGGCACACGACCCCGCCGATGAAGCCGCTCGCGCCGGTGACGAGGATGCGCATGCGAGCTACATCTCGAACGCGGTGCGCCCGCCGCAGGCGACGAGATCCTCCAGCAGCGCCCGTCCGTCGCCGATCACGGGCCCGCCGTGGGCGAGCAGCAGAGAGTCGAAGTCGAGCTCCTCCAGCAGCCTCGCGCACGACGCGAGCAGCCCCCGGCGCGTCTGCTCCGGATCGTCCATCAGCTTGTCGGGCACGAAGCCGAGCGGGCCGCCCGCGCCGTACTCGCCACCGCGCACGACGCCGTCGGCGAGCACCAGCGCGCGCTGCTCGGGCAGCTGCAGCGCGGTGTCGTCCGGGCAGATCGCGTCCATCTCCGCCGCCACGACGCCGCCGGGCAGGTGCTCGCCGATCTCGAAGCCCTCGACCTCGACGCCGCCGCCCTCGAACTCGTGCAGGCCGGCGCTGTTGCAGTGAACCGTGCACCCGAAGCGGTCCACGAAGCGCGCCGACTCGCGCAGGTGGTGGCGGTTGGACAGGAGGATCGCCCGCGGCGGCTCCGTGCCGAAGGCCTCGATCCCCTCGCCGGGCACGAGCGGGTCGAACAGCACGCCCGCGGCCGGCATCCAGTAGGAGGAGACGACGATCCCGAGCTTCGGGTGCTTGGCAGTCCAGTGAAGGACGCCGGGAAGGACCTCCTGCATGCTGCGAGCCTACATCCCGCGCAGCGCCCGCGATCACGCCCGCGAGCTCCCCGCGGAAGCGCTCGCGCGAGAAGCTCGCGGCGTTCTCGCGGATCGCACGCTCCTCGAGGGCCATCGCCTCGAAGCGCTCGATCGCGCCCGCCAGCCCGGCCGCGTCCTGCTCGGCGAACAGCGCCCCCGTGACGCCCGTCCTGGACGGTCTCGAGCGCGCCGCCGACGCCGTAGGCGATCACCGGCGCGCCCGCCGCCTGGGCCTCGACCGGCACGATCCCGAAGTCCTCCTCGCCCGGGAACAGCAGCGCCCGCGCGCCGGCAAGGAGCGCGTCGCGCTCGCCGTCGGACGACCTTGCCGAGGAACTCGATGCCCTCCGCGCCGCCCGCCTGCGCGCGCACGGCATCGAGAGCCCGCCCGTCGCCGGCGACCTTCAGCCGCGCGCCGCGCGCCGCGCACGCGGCGACGGCGAGGTCGACCCGCTTGTAGGGGACGACGCGCCCGAACGCCAGGTAGTAGTCCTCGGGCCGGCGCTCGATCGCCGAGGTAGTGCTCGACGTGCACCGGCGGGTGGACGACCTCGGCCTCGCGGCCGTAGTAGCGGCGGATCCGCTCGGCGACGTGGGCCGAGTTCGCCACGAACACGTCGACGCCGGCCGCTCCGGCGAGGTCCTGGCGGCGCAGGCGCGCGAGCAGCGGCGGCAGCAGCCAGCCGCGCGCCGCGCGGTACGGCCTCGCCGTCGAGGAACCCCTCCTCCCAGGCGTAGCGCATCGGCGTGTGGCAGTAGCAGACGTGCAGCGCGCCCGGCGGCCTGCGCACGTTCTTCGCGCAGGCGTGGCTGCTCGAGAGCACCAGGTCGAAGCCGGACAGGTCGAAGGAGCGGAAGGCACGGTTCATCAGCGGCAGCAGCTTCGGGTAGTGGCGCGTCGCGCCCGGAAGCCGGTTGAGGAACGAGGCGTGGACCGGGCGCGAGGTGATCTGCGCGGGCCATGGCTGCGGGTCGTAGACCGAGGTGAACAGCTCGGCGCCGGGGAACATCTCGAGCAGCTCCATCACGACCTGCTCGGAGCCCCCGGGGATCGTCAGCCAGTCGTGGACGACCGCGACGCGCGGGAAGCGCTCGCGCAGCTCCTCGCAGCAGAGGGGCTGCCGCCGAGTGGCCACCTGGCTGCACCACCCCGAGACTACAAGGCGAGGTGCGGGGCGCCCGGACCGTGAGCGATCATGCGGCCGATGGAGCTGCCGGGCGCCCTTCAGGGGCGCGACATCGTGTGCGTCGGGTTCGCCGACTGGGACACCGAGCTGTGGACCAACCAGCACCACCTGATGGCCCGCCTGGCGGCTGCGAACCGCGTGCTGTTCGTCGAGTCGCTCGGGCTGCGCCGCCCGCAGCTCGCCGGCCGCGACCTGCGGCGCATCGCGCGGCGGCTGCGCTCGGGGTCTGCGGGGGCCCCGCAGGCGTGACGGGCTCGACGTGCTCTCGCCGCTCGTGCTGCCGCTGCACGGCAACGCCGCCGCCGAGGCGGTCAACCGCCGCCTGCTGCCGGCGCTCGTGTCGCGCGCCGCCCGCGAGCTCGGGATGCGCGAACCGTGGCTGTGGTCCTACGTGCCGCAGGCGGAGGTGCTGCTCGAGGCGCTCGCGCCCTCGCTCGTGGTCTACCACTGCGTCGATGACATCTCCGCGCACGAGCGCATCGACACGGCCAGCTTCCGCGCCGCCGAGGAGCGCTTCGCCGGCCGCGCCGACCTCGTGCTCGCGAGCGCGCCCGAGCTCGCGCGGCGCATGCGCCGGCTGTCGGGGAACGTGCTCGAAGCGCCGAACGTCGCCGACACCGAGCTGTTCGCGACGGCGCTCGACCCCGCCCGGGACCCGGACCCGGCGATCGCGGCCCTGCCCTCCCCGCGGCTCGTGTTCACCGGCGCGATCTCGGCCGTCAAGCTCGACATCCCGCTGCTCGTCGAGCTCGCCCGCGCCCGCCGCGACTGGTCGCTCGCGCTGGTCGGGCCGGTGGGCCTCGGCGACCCGACGACCGACGTCTCGGCCCTCGCGGCCGAGCCGAACGTGCACCTGCTCGGCCCGCGCGCCTACGAGGAGCTGCCCGCCGTGCTGCGCGGCGCCGACGCCGGCCTGATCCCCTATGTGCGCAGCGAGCTCACCGACAGCATCTTCCCGATGAAGGTCTACGAGTACCTCGCCGCCGGCCTGCCCGTCGTCGCGACGCCGCTGCCCGCGCTCGCCGGCGTGGAGGAGGTCGCGAGCGAGCCCGACGCGGCCTCGCTTCCGCGCCGCCCTGGAACGCGAGCTCGCACAGGACAGCCCTGCGCGGCGCGCCGCGCGCTCCGCGGCCGCCGCCTCGCACTCCTGGGACGAGCGCCTGCGCGAGATCGCGAACGCGATCGAGGCGCTTCCGTCGCGATGAGGGACCTGCTCGTCACGACCCACACGCCGGTCCTGCGCTCGGGACAGACGATGCGCACCTACGGCATCGCGCGGGCGCTGGCCGCGGCCGGGGAGGGGCTGACGCTGCTCTACGCGCGCTTCGAGGGCGCCGCGCCCGACGCGGCCTTCCGCTCGATCCCCGGGATCGAGCTGCACGAGGTCGTCGCCTGGCGGGGAGCCCGCCGTGCCCTCGCCTACGCCCGCGCGCGGGCGTCCGGAACCCCCGCAGGCTTCGCGCGCGGCGTCTCCCCCGAGCTCGCCGCGGCGGCCGCGCGATCTCGCCGCGGCGCCCGGCCGCGGGCGCGTGATCGCCGACGGGCCGATCGCGGCCGCGGCGCTGCGGGGGCTCTCGCGCCGGCGCCCGGTGGTCTACAACGCCCACAACCTCGAGTCGGGCTTCCGCGGCGAGCTGTCCCGCGCGGAGGGCTCGGTGCGGGCGCTGCGGCGCTTCGAGCGCGGGCTCCTGAGCCGCGCGAGCGAGTCCTGGATGGTCAGCGACGCGGAGCTGGCGGCCGCGCGCGGAGCTGTGCCCCGGAGCACACCTGCGCTACGTGCCGAACGTCGTCGACGTGGCGGCGATCGAGCCCGTCGCTCCGCTCCGCAGAGCCGCGCGCGGTGTTCGTCGCGAACTTCGCCTACGAGCCCAACCGCAACGGCCTCCGGTTCCTGCTCGAGGAGGTCATGCCGCTCGTCTGGGAGCGGCTGCCGCGAGGCGCGGCTGCGGCTGGTCGGCGTCGAACCTCGAGCTGCCCGGCGGCGGGGACGAGCGCGTCGAGCCCATGGGCTTCGTCGAGCGCCTCGCCGACGCCTACGCGGGCGCCCGCTGCGCGGTCGTGCCGCTGCTGCAGGGCGGCGGCACGCCGCTGAAGTTCGTCGAGGCCCTCGCCTACGGCCTGCCGGTCCTCGCCACGCCGCGGGCGGCGGCGGGGCTCGCGGTCAGCGACGGCAGCGACTGCGTGCTGGCGGACGGCGCCGGCGCCTTCGCCGCGGCGCTCGTGACGCTGCTCGCGGCAGGGCGCGCCCGAGATCGGCGCGCGCGGGCGCGAGCTGGCGATGGAGCGCTACTCGATCGAGGCGCTCGCCGCGCTGCTCGCGCCGGGCGCCTGAGCCTCAGGCGCGCGCGAGCGCGTCCGGCTCGGGCTCCTCGCGGCTCGGGCGCCGGAAGCGAGGCGATCAGCGCCAGCAGCCCGATCTGGATCGCGAGCACGATCGTGAAGCGAAGTTCGGCGGCCGTGAACGTCGCCGTCGTCTCGGCGACCACGCAGCCCGGCGACGCCGCACAGCGACGCGAGCCCGAAGGCCCTGAAGATCGTCTCCGTCCGCTCTCGCCACACGCGCCAGGCGATCCTCGCGGTCGCGATCAGGAGCGCGAGGTAGGCGAGCAGCCCGAGGATCCCCATCTTCATCCACCACCACAGCGCCGCGAAGTGCACGTACTCGCGTGCTTCTTCGTGTTCGATCGGCAGCGGGCGCTTGCTCGAGTTCCAGGACACGTTGATGCCCAGGCCAGTGATGGGTTTTTCCTTGAGCTCGCCCCACACGTTGGCGCGCTCGTCGATGCGGTAGCGGTCTTCGACGTTCGTGGTGAGGCTGGTCGGCGAGAGCGAGGCGACGCGCTTGACGATCGGCGACTGCGACTGGAAGTTGATCGAGCCGAGCAGCCAGATCCCGGCCGCCAGCAGCAGCGCCGTCGGCACGAGCAGGCGCCGTCCGACCGGCGAGAGCGCCAGCAGCAGCACGAGCAGCAGCCCCAGCACGGCGGCGATCCAGAACGAGCGCCGGTAGGAGAGCACCAGGCGACGCGATCAGCAGCGGCGTCCCGAGCAGCATCCACCGCGGCGGGCGCAGCCGTGCGAGCATCGCGGCGACGATCCCCAGCAGCGCCAGCATGATCACCCAGTTGGCCGTCGGTTCGTAGTAGGTGAGGTTCGCGCTGCCCTCGATCGAGACGCCCTTGTGGGCGCCGATCTCGACCAGCCCGACGAACGCCTTGAAGATCGCCACGGCGAAGAGGCCGCCGACGAGCAGCTTCAGGCGCTCGGGCTCGACCCTCAGGTTGGCGACCGCGATGGGCACGATCAGCAGGTAGGCGAGGAGGTTCTCCGCCAGGACCAGCGACTTCAGCCCGGAGGAGCCCGCGTTTTTGCCCACCGCGATCCCGCACAGCATCCCCAGCAGGAGCAGGAGGTGCGGGAAGCGCAGCTCGCGCGGATATCGCAGCGGGCGCCGGTCGCGCAGCATGTCGAGCGCCACCGAGATCGACGGCGAGCGCGACCAGGGCGTCGACGGGCGTGAGGCGCTTGTAGAGCGGGTCGTAGACGTGCGCCACCGAGGTGAGCAGCCCGAAGCTCGCGCCCTCGAGCAGGATCGGCGCGAGCAGCGGCGATGCTGACGGCGAGCAGCGGGCGCATCAGCACCAACACGACGAGCGCCAGCACCAGCGGGGCGCACAGCGCGAGCGTGGGGGAAAGCTTGCGGTGCGCGACGACGATGATCAGCGCGGTCGCGGCGCTCGCGATGGCGGCCGTCAGCGCTTCACGGCCGTCGATCGCGCGCAGGTTCAGGCGCCAGGGCATGACGCTGGGAGGGCCTAGACGGGTTCGCGGTTTTTCGCGGTGCCGCGCTCGCGCTCGCGGTCGCGCTCACGCCGCCGCTGGAGTTTGTCGGCGCTCACCTCGACGGTGCCCGCGTTCTCGCCGTAGGCCGAGTAGGAGTAGCGGCCGCCGTCGCGCATGCCGGTGATCACGAGGCCGACCGGCTCGACCATGTGGCGGTCGAGGATGCCGCGCGCGCGGCGGACCTCGTCGCGGGTCGTTTTGTTCAGTCGTGCGACCAGCAGCGTGGCCTGGATCGAGGAGCTGTTGAGCAGGATCTGCGCGTCGGCGACAGGGTTCAGCGGCGGCGCGTCGATGATCACCATCGTCTCGCCGCCGTTGCCGAGTTCGGTGATGATCTCGCCGATCACCGGGCTCGCCAGGAGCTCGGCCGGGTTGTGCGGGAGCGGCCCGGAGGGCAGCACCGACAGGTTCGGGAGCCCGGGCAGCGGCTCGGCGAGCAGGCCGACGGGCGGCTCGCCGCGCAGCAGCGCGGTCGTCAGCCCGCGCCGCGGGTCGAGCCCGAAGTGACGCGTGAAGGTCGGCATGCGCAGGTCGAGCTCGAGCAGCACGACAGGGCGTTTCGTGAGCGCGATCGCCTGCGCGAGGTCTACCGACACCGTCGTCTTGCCCTCGCCGGGAACGGCGCTCGTCACGAGCAGCGTGTCCATCGCGCGCGTGACCGCGGCGAATTCGAGCGCGCTGCGCAGGATCCGGTAGGGCTCGAGCAGCTCGCCGCGTTCGTCGGCGCGGGGTGGCCCCATCGAGGACTGCGGGACGACGGTGAGCGCCGAGAGCCGGTACTCGCGTTCGAACTCGTCGACGGTCTTGATGCGCCGGTCGAGCGACTCGAGCAGGAACAGCAGGGTGAATGCGAGCGCCACCCCGATCAGCAGCCCGATGATGACCGCGGTCGACGTGTGCATCCCCGACGGCGAGCCGGGAGGCGTAGCGCGGCCGATGATGTCGGCGCCCGAGCCGACGACCGCGCGAGCCTGCGTGAGGCGCTGGATCTGCTGTTCCAGGGTGGCCGCGTTCGCGGTGCCGGGCGTGGTCGTCGAGAGCTGCTGCTGGAGCTGGTTTTTGGCTGCGTCGATCGCGGTCAGCTGCGAGTTGGCGCGGAAGGTGATGTATTGGTTGGCGAAGGCGTTCGCGATCCGCGCCGCCTCGCGCGGGTCGCCCGCCGATGCGGTGATGTTGAGCACGTCGGCGTTGGGCGCGGCTTCGATCCCGACCATGCCGAGCAGTTCCGCCGCGCCGATTTCGCCCGCCGAGCTGGGTGCGCACGGCCTGCGCGACTTCGGGCGAGTGCGCGATCGTGACCTGCGTGTCGGCTTCGCGCTGGGGTTCGGTGCCGGAGGAGCCGAACTGGAGCGCTTCGCCGGCGATCGTCGAGCTCTGGAAGGCGACCTGCGCGGTGGCCTTGTAGGTGGGGGCCGAGCGCTTCTGCTGGACGACCGAGAGCACGGTGCAGACCAGCACGATGCCGAGCGCGATCGGCCAGCGCCGGCGCAGGATCTCCAGCGCAGTGGAGACCGAGTTGCTCTCACCGAGCGGCTCGAAGCGGTTTTCGGCTCTCATCGGGGGACCTCGGAGACGGGTTTCGCGGAGTCTTGCACGGGGTGCGACGTTCCGCTGCAGGCCACAGTTCTCACGACATCACTCCTATCGTCGTGCGCCGGGCTCTGCTTGAGGGCGCCGCCGCACGGGTGCCGTCCTTGCACCGCGGGGATCGGTGAGCACGGATGGTACCTACCCCAGGGCCGGCGATCGCAGGCCAACCTGCAACGGTGCTAGGCCCGCGCGGGCGAGAGCGCCTCGAACGCGTCGAGCACGAACCGTTCCTGCTCCTCCAGATAGGGGCCGATCCGGAACTGCTGGGCGCGCGCGCGGGCCCGCTCGACCCGCGCGGCGGTGCCCTCGGCGTCCTCGAGCACGCGCGCGAGCGCGGCGGCCGCGCCCTGCGCGTCGCCACGGCCGAACAGCAGCGCGTGCTCCTCGTCGTGCATGCCCTCGCCGATCCCGCCCACGTCGGAGGCGACGAGCGGCACTCGCGGCGAGCGCCCCCTCGATCGTCACCAGCGGGAACGGCTCGTCCCAGACCGACGGCACGATCAGGGCGTGGGCGCGCGCCAGCGCGGCCGCCGACTGCTCCGGCGTGCGCTGGCCCTCCCAGCTGACTGCCTCGGCCACGCCCAGCTTCGCGGCGAGCCTGCGCATCTGCTCGCCGTAGGCGCGGTCCTCCGGCCCGATCACGACGAGGCGGGCCTCCGGATGCGCTCCTTCGCGCAGCAGCGCCAGCGCCTCGATCGCCACGCCCAGCCCCTTGTAAGACGTGACCCGCCCCAGGAACACGATCTCCGGGACCGGAGCCGGGGCGCGCTCGACCGCGGCGTAGAGATCGCCGTAGCGGGGCACGGAGTGGCCCACCCGCTCGAGCTGCGGCCGCACGAACGAGGGCGTCGTGACCATCCGCTCGAGCGCCTGCGAGTTCCACGAGATCGCCGCCCTGACCGGCGCGAGCGGGTCGAGCCGCAGCGCCGGCAGGCGGTTCAGCGCCCTGCAGCCGGCGGCCCACGCCTGCCGGGCGGGGGCGCGTTTCGCGGCAAGCAGCTCGCGCATGTACTGGTCGCCCGTGAAGAGACCCCCGAACCAGTGCTCGCAGATGCGGAACGCCAGCGGGACGCCGCTGTCGGCGATCACGCGCACCGCGGCGTGCGGAATCGAGGAGCAGTTCCAGGCGTAGACGAGATCGGGCTGCCAGGCGAGCGCTCGCCGCGCCGCCGCCACCGCCGCCGAGGGCCGCCGCGGGGGCGCGCAGCGCGCCGCGCGCGTCCGGGGTGAGCAGCGTGAGCTCCCGCAGCACGTCAGGCTCCGTGCCCGCGCCGCTGCGGCGCGCCGAGCTCGTCAGGACCCTGACCTCGTGGCGCTCGGACAGCCGCTCGGCGACGCCGGCACACTCGACCTCGTAGCCGCCGAGGGCCACGGGCGGGTAGAAGGTGGAGATGAACAGGACCTTCACGGGGGGCTGTACGCTAGCCGCCGAAGCGGGGCCTTCCGGCGCTCGGCGTCCGACCGGCTCGAACGAGGGGTCCAGCGCTGGGCGGAACCCGCCGATGAGAACGATCGTGCGCGACGAACTACTTGCCGGCCTGCCGGAGGGCGTCGAGCTTGTGCCCAAGGGCAAGATGCCGCCCGCACCCCTGCGGGTCAGGCTCGGGACCTCGACGCTGCTGCGGCGCCCGATACCGACCTCGCTCGTCCTCGCCCGCGCGGAACGCAAAGCGCACAGGCGCTGGCGCCACGATCCAGACGCGCGCGAGCGAGCGCTCGCGACGATGCGCGCGATCGTGACCGGCACCGAACGCGAGGGGGAGCTCGAGGAGCTCGCCGAGCGGCGGCTCGTCGAGGCGGAAGCCTGGGCGGCCCTCTTCTGGCAGCCGTGGCGGGCGCCCAAGATCGAGGGCGTCTCGCGAGAGCGGCTGCTCGACGCGTGCAACTCGGATCGAGGCGTGATCGTGAGCGGCGCGCACGTCGGGCCCTTCTTCAGCGTCAGCCTCGCCCTGGAGGAGCTGGGCATCGTGCAGTACGTCGTGATGGGGGACTGGTACTACGAAGCGCCCAGCCACGACAGCTGGGGCCGGTTCACGGCACGCTGGCGCATCGGCCTGCCCTCGATGCCGGTCGTACGCAAGCGCGGCGGCTACGAGATCCTCGCCGAGCTGCTTCGGCGGGGGGAGCTCACGACGATCTACTTCGACCTGCCGGGCCCGCACGAGACGCAGTTCCTCGGCAAGCCGGTGATGCTCGTCGACGGCACGGCGAGGCTGGCGTGCGAAACCGACGCGCTGGTCCTGCCGCAGCGCGTCAGCCGTGAGGGATCGCGGATCCGGGTCGAGTACTCCGAGGCCCTCGATCCGCGCGACTTCGACAACCCCGACGAGCTGCACGAGGCGCTCGCGCGGGTGCACGAGCGCCTGATCCTCGACGATCCGGCCGCCATGCAGGATCCCTCGATCACGGGCTGGGACGACTGCGCGCAGCCCGACAGGTGGAGCCGCCCGCCGCGGCCGCCGCGCGAAGGCGGTGACCCGAGCTGAGCCGCTCCGAGCTGCGACTCCTGATCTTCAACGAGGGCAACCTCGGCAGCCACATCCTCGGGCAGAGCCAGATCGGGGACGCGCTGCGCGCGGGGCTGGACGCCGAGCCCTCGATCCACGCCCGCTTCGAGGGGCTCGGCGAGATGGGGCGCCTGTCCCGGGCCGCCGCGTACCGGCCGGTGCCCGTGCTCGCCGAGCGCGGCCTGGACCCGCGCACGCTGCGCTGGCACGCCGTGCAGTCGCTGCGGGCGCGCCGGCGGCTGGATGAGCTGCTGCGAGCCGAGCGGCCCGACCTGCTCTACCTGCACACGCAGTCGATCGCCCTGTTCGCGCGGCGCATCATGCGCCGGGTCCCCGTCGTGCTGTCGGTGGACGCCTCGGTCCGCGACTGGTCGCAGATGCCGGCGTGGACGCGCGACGCGCGGCGGCGCGCATCAGACGGGTCCGAGCGTCGCGCTCGAGCGCCGCTCGCTGCGCGGCGCCGCGCTCGTCGTCGCCTGGACCGGCTGGGCGCGGCGGGGCATCGTCGCCGAGGAGCCGCGCGCGAACGTGATCGAGCACCATCCCGGGATCGACCTCGAGCGCTGGTACCCGGCGCCGCGCGAGCCGCGCGAGCGCCCGCGGGTGCTGTTCGTCGGCGGGCGCTTCGCCGAGAAGGGCGGCTTCGACCTGCTGGCGGCACTGGAGGGACGGATCGGAACCGAGGTCGATCTCGACGTCGTCACGCCGGCGGACGTGCCGCACGCCGAGGGCGTGACGGTGCACCGCCTCGGCCACGCCTCACCCGAGCTGCGCCGGCTCTACCAGCAGGCCGACCTCCTCGTGCTGCCCACCTACGGCGACACGAACCCGTGGGTGCTGCTCGAGGCGATGGCCTGCGGGACGCCCGCGGTGTCCTCGGACGTCGGCGCGATCCCCGAGATGCTCGACGAGGGCCGTGCCGGGACGGTCGTTCCGCACGGCGACGTGCGCGCCCTGCGGGAGGCGATCGAGGCTCTGCTGGCCGACGGCACCCGCCGCGAGGGGCTCCGGAGCGTCGTCCGCGAGCGCGTCGAGCGCCACTACGACGCGCGCAGGCAGTTCCCGGCGCTCGCGGCGCGGATGCGCGAGCTGATTTGACGGGGCGCTGAGCCCGGCGCTCCGCGCCGGGCTCAGGCCGGCGCGCCGCGCCGCATGAGCACGCGGAGGTCGTCCGGCCCGAACGCCCGCAGTACGACCAGCAGCGCGGGGTAGAGCACACACGCGGCCCCGAGCAGCGCGCCAAGCGGCGCGCCCGCGATCTCCATGGCGCCCAGCACCAGCCCGAGCACGACGGCGGCGACGCCGGTGCGCACGACACGGCCGAACTCGAACGTCTCGCCGGGGAGCTCGCGGGCCAGCAGCCTCGTCGTCTGCACCAGCACGACCGCCTCCGTCAGGACGGTCATCCACGCGGCGCCCATGAAGCCGAAGAGCGGGATCGCCACGGCGTTGCCCGCCAGGTTGACGACGAGCGCCACGAGGCTGATGCGCAGCATCAGCTTCTGTTTGCCGAGCACGAGCAGCAGGTTGCCGTTCAGGTAGCCGTAGCAGATCAGGATGAACGCGCCACCGAGGACGGGCAGTGCCGGGGCGCCCTCGACGAATTCGGCGCCGAACACGAGCCGCACGATCTGTTCGCTGGCGACGATCGCCACAGCGAGCGCCCCGAAGGAGGCGATCGAGAGCAGCTCGACGATCATGCGCGCGGTCCGCAGGAGCCGCTCCCGGTTGTGCGGCCAGGCGGCGGCGAGAACCGGCGCGAGCGTGGTGAGGATCGAGATCGGAATGAAGTGCGACTGGTCGAGCACGTTGTAGATCGCGTTGTAGAGACCGGCTTCGTGGGCGCCCGCGATCGCGTAGACGAGCAGCCCGTCGATACGCGCGTAGGCCGCGATCAGCACGCCTGAGATCCCGATCGGCAGGGCGACCTTCGCGAGCGTGCGCAGGTGCTTCTTGTTCGGGCGCGGCCAGGTATCGGCGATTTTGATCGCCGCGGTCATCTGCACGATCGACCCGACCATGTTCGTCGTGACCATCCCGATCGCAAACGCGATCAGCCCACCGCCGTCTTTGTGGATGAAGACGACCGCGATGCCCCACAGGATGCTGCGCAGCGTCATCACCAGCATCGGAACGCGGTTGTCCACGCGCAGCCGGAAGAGCAGGCCCAGGGCGCCGAAGCCGCCGAAGGGCATGGCGACGATCAGGATCGCGCCCGCGATCAGCATGTCTTCGGTGTGCGGGAGCAGCAGCAGGGCTACGTAGGCCGAGATCATCACCGGCCCGAGCAGCAGCAGGCGCATCAGGATCGCGGCGCCGATCCACTCGTTCTCGATCTCGGGCGCTTTGGCGGCTTCTCTGAGCGCCACTTCCTCCATGCCGAAGTTCATGAAGTAGGCGATCAGGCCCAGCACGATCAGAGTCGTGGCCCATTCGCCGTAGCCGACGGTGCCGAGGGTCCGCACCAGCAGCGCGGTGACGAAGACGCCCAGCGCGAGGTTCAGCACGCGGACCGTCACCTGCATCGCGATGTCGGAAGCCGCGCGCTGGCGAGTGGCGTCTCGGGCTAGGGTCGGCATCTGCGCGCGCTCATTCTTCGGGCGAGGTCACGATACCTCCCCATCGGCGCCGCCAGGCCGGCACTTCAGCCCACGGTCCCGGCGGGCTCGCGCTGTCAGCACTCGATCAGCCTTCCTCAAGGCCTGATCCGGGCTTGCCGATAGCGGCTATACCATTGCGAAGCCCAGCTCCGCGGTGGCGCGCGGCCCTGCGCGGGCGCTGCCCGCCGCGGCGAGGACACCGAAACGAGACGAGAGGAAGCAGACGTGGGCAAGACCTTGATCACCGGCGGCAGCGGCTACATCGGCTCCCTGCTCGCCAACGAGCTGCTCGAGCACGGCCGTGAGGTGCGTGTGCTCGACTCCCTGCTGCACGGCCAGGAGGACATCGCCGCCGAGCAGGAGCAGGCCGGCATCGAGGTGGTCCGCGGCGACGTCCGCGACGCCGGCGCCCGGGCCCGTGCGCTCGATGGCGCCGAGGCTGTCGTCCACCTCGCGGCGATCGTCGGCGACCCCGCGTGCGCCCGCGACCCCGAGGAATCCGACGACGTCAACGTCAAGGCGACGGAGGCGCTCGTCGCCGACGCCAAGAGCGGCCGGCGTGCAGCGCCTGGTGTTCGCCTCGACCTGCTCGAACTACGGCCGCATGGCCGACCCGACCGTCCCGATCACCGAGGAGGGCGAGCTGCGCCCCGTCTCGCTCTACGCCGAGCAGAAGGTCGGGATGGAGAAGCTGATCCTGGGCGGCGGCAGCAACGGCATGGCCCCCACCTGCCTGCGCTTCGCGACCGTCTACGGCGTCGGCCGGCGGATGCGCTTCGACCTCACCGTCAACGAGTTCACCCGCGAACTGTGGGCCGACAAGGAGCTGGAAGTGTTCGGCGAGCAGTTCTGGCGCCCCTACATCCACGTCGGCGACGCCGGGCGCGCGGTGCGCACCGTGCTCGAAGCGCCCGTCGAGAAGGTCGGCGGCAACGTCTTCAACGCCGGCCGCTCGGGCGAGAACTACCGCAAGCTCGACATCGTCGAGGAGATCGGCAAGCAGACCGACAAGGGCCACGTCACCTTCGTCAAGAAGGACGAGGACCCGCGCGACTACAAGGTCAGCTTCGACAAGATCAAGGCGGAGCTCGGCTTCGAGACGCTGATGACCGTGCCCGACGGGATCGCCGAGATCATGCAGGCGCTCGACGACGGGCGCTTCGGCGACCCGTACGACCCGCGCTACAAGAACATCCCGTGAGGATGGTCTAGGCCGTGGCGTCCACGGAGACCTTCCCGGAGCTTCCGCTCTTCGACCTGCAGCTCCAGCCGCAGGACCTGGAGGCGGTCGCCGAGACCCTGCGCTCGGGCTGGCTGACGCTCGGACCCCGCACGGCGGAGTTCGAGCGCGTGTTCGCGGAGCACCTGGGCGCGAAGCACGCGGTCGCCGTCTCGAGCTGCACCGCCGCGCTGCACCTGGCCTATCTCGCCGCCGGGGTCGGCCCCGGCGACGAGGTCATCGTGCCGGCGTTCACGTTCGCGGCGACCGCCACGGCGGCGATCTACTGCGGTGCCGACCCGGTGTTCGCGGAGATCGTCTCGCGGGAGGTGCCGAGCCTCGACCCGGACGACGTCGAGCGTCGCATCACGCCGCGGACCAAGGCGGTCTGCATCGTCCACTACGCGGGCTACGCCGCCGCCGCGGACCGGATGAAGGAGATCTGCGACCGCCACGGCATCGCGCTGATCGAGGACGTCGCCCACGCCCCGAGCGCGACGCTGCACGGCCGCAAGCTCGGCACCTGGGGGCTCGCGGGCGCGTTCAGCTTCTTCTCGAACAAGGTGCTCTCGGTCGGCGAGGGCGGGCTGCTGTGCACCGACAGCGACGAGGTCGCCGCGCACGTGCGCTCGCATCGCTCGCACTGCATGACGAGCGGAACCTGGGATCGCCACAGCGGCCGCACCGACACCTATGACGTCGTGGGGCTCGGCTTCAACTACCGCCTCGACGAGCCGCGCTCGGCGCTGCTGCTCTCGCGCATGGGTCGCCTGGAGAAGGAAATCGAGCGCCGCCGCGAGCTGACGCTGCGCTACCGCTCGCTGCTCTCCCAGGTCGAGGGCATCGTCGTCCCGTTCACCGACGAGGAGGTCCACACATCCTCCGCGTACGTGATCCCGATCATGCTCGAGGAGGACGGCCGCCAGGGCGAGGTCTCGGCCCGCCTGCGCGAGCGCGGCATCCAGACCAGCATCTTCTACCCCTCGATCCACCGCTTCACGGCCTACCGCGAGCGCTATCCCGGGGTTTCGCTGCCGATCACCGAGCTGGCGTCGCGCACCGAGCTGACGCTGCCCTTCTACCCCCACATGACGGGCGACGACCAGGACAGGGTCGTGACCGCGCTGGCCGAGGCGGTGCAGCGATGAGCGAGTGGCGCGTCCCCCTCACCGACATCGCGGTCCCCGAGCAGGACGTGCAGGCCGTGCTCGACTGCCTCGAGTCCGGCTGGCTGACGATGGGCCCGCGCATCGCCGCCTTCGAGCAGGCGCTCGCCGAGTACGTCGGCACCGAGCACGCGGTCACGGTCTCCTCCGGCACCGCGGCGCTCCACCTCGCATGCCTCGCGGCCGGGCTCGGGCCGGGCGACGAGGTGATCGTGCCCGCGTTCACCTTCGTGGCGAGCGCATCGGCGGTCCGCTACGTCGGCGCGACACCGGTGCTCTGCGACGTCGTCTCGCCACGCGAGTTCGTCCTCGACCCGGCGGACGTCGCGAGCCGCATCACCCCGCGGACGAAGGCCGTCATCGCGGTCCACTTCTGCGGCTATCCCGCCGCGGTCGCGGAGCTGCGGTCGCTGTGCGACGAGCACGGGCTCGTGCTGATCGAGGACTGCGCCCAGGCGATCGGCGCCACCGTCGACGAGGACGGGCGCCAGGTCGGGACGGTCGGCGAGCTGGGCGCGTTCAGCTTCTTCTCCAAGAAGCAGCTCTGCGTCGGCGAGGGCGGGATGGTGAGCTGCGCGGCCGCGCGAGCACGCCGAGCGCGTGCGGCTGCTGCGCTCGCACGCGCTGACCAGCAGCACGTGGGACCGCCACCGCGGCCACGACCCCGCCTACGACATCGTCGACATCGGCTTCAACTACCGCATGGACGAGCCGCGCGCGGCGCTCGGACTGAGCCGCCTGCAGCGCCTGCCGGGCGCTCTCAGCGCGCGCCGCGAGACCGTTCGCGCCTACCGCGAGCAGCTCGCCGGCATCGACGGCCTCGAGCTCTGCTTCGACGAGGAGGCGGTCGAGCGCTCCTCTCACTTCGCGTTCCCGGTGCTGGTCGCCGACCGCGAGCGCCGCGACCGCTTCCGCGACCAGCTCAAAGACGCCGGGATCCAGACGACCTGGTACCCGGCGCTGCACAGCTTCACGGACTACGGCGGCTACACGCCAGCCGACGGGCTGCCGGCGGCCACCGAGGCCGCCGGCGCGCCACTGCGCGCTTCCGCTCAGCTCGAGCACGACGGCCGAGGAGGTCGAGATCGTGGTCGGGGCGGTGCGGGCGGCGCTGGCCTAGGCGCCGCCGGCTATCCCCCGGGTATCAGCCGGTCGCGCACGGAGGCGAACTCCTCCTGCGCCTGCTCGTAGTCGTCGTGGCGCCCGATGTCGAGCCAGTAGTCGTCGCTCAGCCAGGAGCGGACGATGTCGCCGTCGGCGATCAGACGCAGGATCAGGTCGGGGAAGTCGAGCCGCTCGTTCGGAACGATGTGCGCTCAGCGCCCGCGGCGCGAAGCAGTAGACGCCCATCGAGGCGATGTAGTCGATCTCCGGCTTCTCGTCGTAACCGGTCAGCCGCGTCGGGTCGCCGTCGTCGCCGAAGCGCAGGACGCCCAGCGAGACCTGGATGTGGCGCTTCTTGGTCGCGATCGTCGCCGCCGCATCGCGAGGCGGCGTGGCGCGCCAGCAGCGCCCCGTAGTCGATGTCGGTGAGCACGTCGCCGTTCATCACGAGCACGTCGTCGTCGCCGATCCCGTCGATCAGGGCCAGCGCGCCCACCGTCCCCAGCGGTTCGCGCTCGCGGAAGTAGTCGATCTTGACCCCGTAGCTCTCGCCGTCGCGGAAGAAGGCCTCGATCAGCTCCGCCAGGTAGCCGGTCGCCATCGTGATGTGCTCGAAGCCGTGCGCCTTGAGCTGGCGCACGACGATGTCGAGCACCGGACGGTCGCCGATCGGCATCAGCGGCTTGGGCAGGACCGTCGTGTAGGGGCGCAGACGGGTGCCCTCCCCGCCGGCCAGGATGACGGCGCGCTTCACCGGGGCCCGAGCGCGCTGGCCTTGACGGTGCGGACACGCACCGAAGCATACGAGCAGCAAGAGACGGTGCCCGGCGACCGGCTGCCGCGGCTGCGATCAGGAGATCCCGCGGCTCGGGCTCAGGCGGCGAGGCGGCTCGCGTCGACCTCGGCGAGGAAGTCCTCCCAACTGGCCGCGTACGGAGCGATCGCAGCCAGCAGGCGTCGCAGCTCCGAGAAGCCCTCGTCGGCCTCCCAGCCCCAGTGCAGCACGATCGGCGCCCACAGCGCCGCCTGCGCCTCGATCAGGCGCGAGGCCCCGCCCAGGACCTCGCCCGCATGGCCGTAGAGAGGGTGATAGGCGGGCAGGTACACCGCCTCGCCGCGCCACACGGGGGTGCGCTGGAAGCCGAGCAGGCCGACCGTCTCGGGACCCGCCGCAGACGACGTCGAACTCGCGCGCCAGCACGGGGTACTGCGCGCGCGTCGAAACGGTTGTACGGCGGCACGAAGACGCGCGGGCGGATGCCGGACGGCTCGAGCTCGGAAAGCGCGGTGGCGAGCAGCGCCTCGGTCTCGGCGACGCTCAGCCCGCACAGCTCGGAGTGGCGCCGTGGCGAGGCGTGGCGCGTGCGGTGGTCGAGGCCGTGCAGCCCGTAGGTGACCCCCTCCGAAGGCATTCTCGCCAGCAGCGCGCGCTCGTCTTCCTGCAGCTCTCGCCAGCGCGTCCCGGCCGGGTCGAGCGACGCGTTCGAGACGCGCGGCAGCACCGCGACCAGGTACGGCACCCCGGCCTCGTGCATCAGCTCGTGGAAGCGCAGGTAGGCGCTCGTGCCGTAGCGCTCGGGCTCGTCCCAGGCCATGTAGTGGGGGAACTCGTCCATGCGAACGAGGAACCGCGGCGGCCCGGGGGCGCGCTCGCCGAGCGCCTCGCGGCGCGCGGCCATCAGCGGCTCGGCGACCGCCTGCTCGTACTCGAGCCGTCCCAGCTTGCGCTGCACGCGCTGGGCGAAGCGCACGGGCGCGGAGGGCACCGGACGCGGGCGCAGAGCGGCGCGCACCGCCCGAAGCCGCTCGGCGCCGGGCGGCGCGTCGGGCCCGAGCAGCAGCCTCGCGCTCCTCGCGAGCTCAGCGGCCATCCGCCAGCGCCTCCTCGTAGACCTCCTCGGTGCGGGCCGCGATCGCGCTCCACGAGTAGCGCTCGTCGGCGAGCCGCGCGCCGGCCTCGCCGCGCCGCAGGCACTCCTCCGCGCCCGGCCTCGATCGCGGCGGACAGCGCGTCGGCGAGCGCGGCTGCGTCGGGACGGGCGCAGACCCACCCGGTCTCGCCGTCGATCACCGCCTCGGCCATGCCGCCCACCGGGTACACGACGACCGGGCGCCGGAAGCCGTAGGCCAGCAGCAGCACGCCGCTCTGGCTGGCCACCTGGTAGGGCAGCGCGACCGTGTCCGAGGCGGCGAACAGCCGCGCCGCCTCGGCCATGTCGAGGAAGCCCTCGCGGATCGTGACCCGCCCGGCCAGCGCGGGGTCGGCGAGGGCCTCGCGGTTCTCGGCCAGCGCGCCGGCCTCCTGGCCGCCGATCAGCAGGTGCAGCCGCGGCAGCGCCCGCAGCGCCGCGAGCAGGTCGCCGAGCCCCTTGTCGGTGCGCAGCTGCCCGAACATCAGCGTCACGTGGGCGTCCGGCGCCGACCCCGAGCGCGGCGCGCGCGGCATCCCGGTCCGCCTCGCCCCCGGTGCGCGCCAGCCCGCCGTACTCGCCGTGGGGGATCACGACGGCGCGCCGGGCGATGTCGGGGGCGAGCCGCGCGAGATCGGCCTCCGTGTGGACGATCGTCCGCGCGGTCAGTGCGCCCTGCAGTTTGCGGATCAGCGCGCGCGTGCGCCGCGCGCGGGTCGTGCGCTCGAACGTGCCGTGCGCGGTCTGCACGACGGGCCGCCCGGCGAGCCGCAGCGCCGCGAGCGCCGGCACGCTCAGCTGGGGGATCTCCCAGCCCTGCGTGTGGACCACGTCGCTTCGCCGCGCCATCAGTCCCAGCCGCGGCAGGGCGAGCAGGAACAGCAGCCCGTTCGCCGGCCGTTTCAGGCGCCAGGAGGCGAGCGCGTCCCCCAGCCGCGTGCCGGCCCGCACGTAGTGGAACACGCCACTCGTGCTGACACCCGTCCAGCGTGCTCGTAGAGGTGATCGTCGGCGGTCGCCAGCTCGATCCGCCAGCCGCGCGCCGCGAGCGCCTGCACGAGCGCGCCCGTGTAGTCCGCGACGCCTCCGCGCCCCCCCTGCTCGATCATCAGCAGCCGGCGCGGCTGCGCTTCGTTCATCAGCCGCTGACGGCCGGCTGGTGGGCGGGATCGCTCTTCGCGATCGCCTCGTCGAACAGCCCCTCGATCAGCTCGGCGACGACCGGCGCCGCGTACTTGCTCTCGGCGTGCGCCCGCGCGGCCGCACCCTCGCGCGCCGCGCGGCCCGGATCCTCGAGATAGCGGACCAGCAGCGCGCGCAGCGACTCGGGATCGTTCTCCGGGCTCGCGATGCCGCCGATCTCCGGCGTGATCATGTCCGACACGCCCTCGGCGCCCGTCGACAGGCAGGGACGGCTCGCGAGCATGCCGAGGATCACCGCGCGCGGCGCGCCCTCGGTCGGGCTCGGGCAGAACACCGACACGTCGAAGGCCGAGAGCACGTCGGGCACCTCGCGGCCCGGCGTCGGGATGAAGTGGGCGCGCTCGCCGAGCGGCTCCGCCAGCTCGCGCAGTTCCGCTTCCGTTTCGCCGTCGCCCGCGAGCAGCAGGTGCGCGCGCGGGTCCTGCAGGGCGATGACCGCGCGGACCACGACGTCGTTGCGCTTCTTGTGGTGGAACCGGGAGATGCAGCCGACCACGAAGGCGTCCTGAGGGATCCCCAGCTCCGCGCGGACGCGCCGGCGCCCCTCCTCGCTGAAGCGGATTTCATCGGTTCGCAGGACGTTCGGCACGACGACCACCTTCGCCTCCTCCACGCCGACCTCGGTACGGAGCGCTTGGTCCCCTCCGAGACCGCCATCACGAGCGGCACGCGCTCGGCGGCGCGCAGGTAGGCCCGCCGCGGCAGCCCCTTCCGCAGCGGGTAGGGCACCGGGCCCCACTCCGACCACACGACCGTGCGGCTCAGCTCGGGGGGCAGGCCGCGCGCCATCAGCTGCTCCTTCTTGTAGTGGACCAGCAGCACGTCGTAGGGCGCCTCGGCCTCGAGCGCCGCGCGCAGCCGCCGCAGCAGCCGCGGCCAGCGCAGCAGCAGGCCGGGCCAGCTGCCCGTCGAGAGCTTCGGTCCGATCTCCAGCGGCCGGACGGCGACGCCCGTGTCGCGCCCGATCCCGGGCTGGTCGGTGAGCATCACGGTCTCGTTGCCGCGCTGGCGCAGCGCCTCGAGCATCTCCAGCGCGGCGAACTCGGCGCCGCCGCTGGAATCCGTGGTCATCACGCTCACGATCTTCATGTGAAGCCATTATCCAGGGCGCCCGGGACGGCTCGCGGCTGCTGGACGAGGATCGCAGCGCGGACTTGACAGGCCCTAAGCTCTCTCGACGCGATGCGCGCCCTCCTCGTCGACCAGGGACGTGACCGGGCGACCCTCGTGGCTGTCCGGGCGCTGACGGCCGCCGGATTCGAGGTCGGCACCGGCGCCCCGGCGCCCAGCTTCGCGAGCCTCTCGCGGCACGCCGGCGCGCATCACGTCATACGGGAATGCGCCGAGGACGAGGACGGGTTCGTGGCTGACATCGCCCGCGCGGTCGGCGAGCGGGGCTACGACATCGTCTTCTGCTCCTACGAAGGCGGGCTGCTGGCGCTCTCGCGCCGGCGCGAGGAGATCGCCCCGGCGGTGTGGCCCTACGCCTCCTACGAGGTCGTGCGGCGCACGTTCGACAAGCTCGACCTGTTCGGGGCCGCCACGGCGGCCGGCGTGCCGATGCCCCACACCGTGCCCGCCGACGAGGCCTCGCTCGCGCAGTGGTCGGGGCCGGTGGTCGTGAAGGCCCGCAACCACGTCCCGCACCGCTTCGACACGGCCCTGTTCGACAGCCCGCTGCAGGCGCGCGAGCTGGTCGAGCGGACGCTCGCCGAAGGCGGCGAACCGCTGCTGCAGACGCCCCTGCGCGGCACGATGGGTGCGGCCGTGATCGTCGATCGGCCGCGACGGGGAGATGCTCGCCGAGTTCCACCAGGAGGCCGAGCGGACCTGGCCCCCCGGCGCCGGCGACACCGTGCTCGGCCGGGTCGTCGCGACCGACGCGGAGCTCTCCGGCGCGGTCGCGCGGCTGGCACGCGAGCTCGGCTGGATCGGCCTCGCCCAGGTCGAGCTGTTCCGCGACGCCGGAGGGCCGGCCGTGGATCACCGACTTCAACGGCCGCTTCTATGGCTCGATGGCGCTCGCCGTGCGCGCCGGGGTCAACGTGCCCGCGATCTGGGCCCGCGACGCGCTCGGGCTCGACCCCTGGAACGGGTCGGGGCCGGCGGCGGCGCGGATCGGAGCGCGTTTCCAGTGGCTGAACCGCGACCTCGCCGCGGGCTGGGCCGGTGGCCCGGGCCCGCTGCTGGATGCTCTCGCCGCGGCGCCGGTTGCGGCGCACTCGATGTGGGAGCCCTCCGACCCGCTGCCGGTCTTCCGCTACCTCGTCCCCGAGGCCGGGCGCCGGCTGCGCGGCCGCATCCGCCCGGACTCCGGCTGAGCTGCGACTCCCCCCGGGACGGCGCCGCTAAAGGTCTCACGGCGGCCCGACGAAAACGAACACAGCGATGCACTCGACACCGATCGTCGTCCAGTACCTGTACGTCCACGAGCCCGAGGAGGGCTTCTACTACCCGAGCGTGCGCGCGGCGAGCTCCGCTGCCCAGGTTGCCCAGCGCTACCTGGAGTGCGCGCTGACGCAGGTCGCCTCGCTGGCCTACCGCGACGTCGACTGCGAGCTCGTGCTCGCCACCAACGTCACGGACCGCTCCCTCCTCGGGCACCGCGGCGAAGCCCTGCTCGAGCAGATCGAGGCGCTGGGCGCACGGGTCGTGCACGCGCCCTACGAGCACCGGCCGCGTGAGGGCACCGAGATCTACGTCTCCTCCCGCTACGTGCTCGACGCGATCGTGACGGCCTCGGAGGGGCTCGACCCCGCCCGCCGGCTCTGGCTGACCGACCTCGACTGCGTCTGGGCCGAGCCCGCGCGGTGTTCGCCGCCGCTCCCCGCGACGGCGAGGTCGGCTGCATCTACATCGAGTACCCGCCCGACTGGGACACCGTCGGCTTCGACGCGCACGGCCGCACGCGCAACGGGATCGGCGAGCTGGCACGGGAGATGGGCGCCGACGTCCAGACGCCGCCGTGGGTCGGCGGGGAGCTCCTGACCGGCACCGTGGCGACGCTTGCGCGACCTCGTCTCGACGTGCGAGCGCCTCGACACGCAGCTCGCCGGCGAAGGCAAGGGGCTGCCGACCGAGGAGCAGATCCTCTCGCTGGCCGGGGCGCTCGGGATGATCCGCTTCGCCGACCTCTCGGCGGTCGCGAGGCGCATCACGACCGGCAAGCGCAGCCAGGCGGTTCCCGTCGCCGACGCCGTGTCGCTCGGCCTGTGGCACCTGCCCGCCGAGAAGGGCCTCAGCATGCGCCGCACGGCCGGGGAGATCCTGCGCGGGCGCACGAGCGGACTGCGCCGCGACCTGGCAGATCGCCGGCGCCGCGCCCGCCGTTTCAACGTCGCCGAGGCCGGACGTCTGCGCCGGCTCCGCGACGACGGCTGGATCGCGGCTCAGCGGCTGCGCAGCATGCGTCCCCGGCTCGCCGGCTTCTAGAGCCGCGCTCCCCCGGACCCGGTCAGGTCGTGCGGATGATCAGCACCGAGCAGGGCGCGTGATGGGACACCTTGTTCGGTACGGAGCCGAGCAGGAACCGCTTCGCGCCGGTCATGCCCTTGTTGCCGACGACGATCAGGTCGGCCTCCTGCTCCTCGGCGACGTCGAGGATCGCGTCGGCCGGGTCGCCCTGGCGCGCGTAGATGCTGACCTCGACGCCGGCCGCGCGCGCCACCTCGGCCGCCGCCTCGAGGGTCGCGTCGACGTCCTCGCGCGGGTTGATCGTCCACTGCAGGTCCTCGGGCGCCTGGCGGCGTTCCTCGGAGAGGCGCTGGGAGGAGACCGGCTCGTACGCGCTGACCAGCTCGACCTTCGCTCCGATGTCCTTCGCCAGGTCGACGGCCTGCCGCACGGCCTGCCCGGCCGTGTCCGAGCCGTCGGTTCCCACCACGATCGATTTGAACATCCCGACCTCCTCGCCGCGTCGCCTCGCGGTCCGATGCCGCCCGCGGCGCGATCATATCCGGATGGCGCGCGCTGAAGTCATCGACGATCTCGTGTCGGCCGCGGCGCTCGCCGCCGGCCTGGGACGAGCTCGCGCAGGAGGCCTCCCTGCCGCTCTGCGCCCCCGGCTGGATGCTGCCGTGGTGGCGCCACATGGCGCCCGAGGAGAGCGAGCTGCGGATCGTCGCGGTGCGCGACGGCGAGACGCTCGTGGCGCTCGCGCCCTGGTTCGCGGGCCGCGGCCCGCGCGGGCGCGTGGACGTGCGGTTCCTGGGCGCCGCAGATCTCCGACCGCGTGGACGTCCTGTGCCTGCCGGGCACGCGAGCGCGAGGCGGCGGACGGCGATCCGCGGCGCGATCTCCTCGATGCGGCCGCGGCCCGACCTGATCGCCTTCGAGGCCGTCCCCGAGTCGTCGCGCTGGACGCGGCGCCTGCTCGCCTCGGGCGCGGCGGGCCGGGCGCGGCTCGCGCGCTACCGCAACTCCGCGCTGCCGGCGCCCTCGGTGACGCTGCCGGAGGAGGGCGGCTTCGAGGGCTGGATGGCGGGCCGCTCGGCGAACTTCCGCTCGCAGATGCGCCGCATGAGGCGCAAACTCGAGTCGGGCGGCGGCGCGGTGCGGATGCTGCGCGAGCCGGGCGAGGTCGCCGACGGCCTGGCGGCGCTGCTCGCGCTGCACCGCGGAGCGCTGGAGCGAGCGCGGCGAGTCGGGGCTCGCGCGCCGCGGGCGTCCCGGAGCTGATCGCGGACGCCGCGGCGGCGCTCGGACCCGACCGCCTGCGGCTGTGGGTCGCCGAGATCGACGGCGAGCCGATCTCCGTCGCAGCTCTTCATCGCCGCGGGCCAGCGAGATCAAGTACTGGAACGGCGGCTGGTCGGAGGAGCACGCCGCGCTGAAGCCCTCGATGCTCACGATCCTCGCGGCGATCGAGGACGCGATCGGCCGGGGGAGCGCCGGATGGACCTCGGCGTCGGGACGCACGAGTACAAGCTGCGCTTCGCCGACGGCGAGGACACGATCACCTGGGGCGGGCTGATCGCGCGCAACCGCCGCTGGGCGGCGACGCGCGCCGAGCTCGCGCCGCGCGTGCTGCGCTACCGGGCCAAGCGCGCCGTCGAGGCGCTGCCGGAGCCGGTCACCGAGCGAGTCGCCGCGGCCGTGAGGGCACGGCGGGGCGAGCTGACGCGTCGCTCGATTCGTAGGCGAGCGTCGGCACGACCATCGACCGCGGGCTGCACCAGAAGACCCGTGACGGCGGCAGCGCGCGCGCGCGCGTTCGAGCCGCAGCGCCGGCCGGCACCATCTTCATCTGCGGGATCTCGCGCGCGGCGAGCGTGCTCGTGAAGCAGTTCGTCGGCTCCCGCCTCCTCAGGTGGCGACGATCGCGATGTGCCGGCTCGTGTGAGAGCTTCGGCGGCAGCTTGATGCGGCAGGTGAACGTGCGCCTCTGGCAGGCGTGAGCTCGCGCAGGCGCCGAGCACGTGCTTGCGCGGCAGGGCTCAGGCCGGATGACGGCCCGCGACCCCGACGTCGTCGTGCTCACGACCCGGCGGGACCGAAGAGCATCGCGCGCGGGACGCGACAGCAGCGGCCGGAGGCTTGCCGGCAACGTCACGCCCTGGACGCCGCCCCGCCGGCGCCGTGGTCACGAGCGGCGGGCACCGCGGGGCGCCGGTTCGGTCGGCGGCGGCGCGGCGACGGGACGTTCGTGCTCGCCGAGACAGCTTCGTCGGTCGGCTGAGCGTCGCGGTGACCTTGATCGTGCCTGGCGCGCGACGGCGCCGTGAGCGACGCCCGTTCGCCGTCGAACCCTTCGGCTTTGACCGAGGCACCGCCGCTCGCGCTCCATTCGATCGCCGCTCGCTGTCGTTCCTGGCTCGGGCTTCGAGCGTCCCGCTCGTGCCGACGACGAGTCCCGAGGGGGCGCGCTCGTGGATCTTCCAGGCCGGGCTGGGCCGCGCTTTGCCGACCGTCGATAGTCACGGTCGCCACTGACGGGTGCTTCGGGGAATTCGCTGTTGTTCTTCGCGCGCCGGAATTCAAACGAGTCGGTGCCGCTGAAGCCCGCGTTCGGGCGTGTAGGTGACGTTGTGCCGCCGCTCACCGCGTCCCGAGCGTGCCGTGCGACGGTCCGCTGACGATCTTCGAATCTTCGGCGCCGACTTCGGCGCGCATTCGCTCAGCGCTGTCGACGCTTCGATCGCGAGCGGCGCCTTGGCCACGCCTGTCTTCCGTGACGGCGCTTACGGCTGCGCGACGTAGCCGGGGATCGTCACCGGCGCGTGTACGACGGCGGTTGTTCTCTTGCCGCTTTCTTCGACGAACCCGATGTCGGGTCGACTTCCTCGCGGAGCCTGTATTCGCCGGGCTGCGACGTTGGAGATGTCGACCCACTGCAGGCCAGTTAGCTGCCGTAGTGGTCGCGCCACCCGGGCGAGATGCCCTCCCACACTTCAGTCGTCTGCGGTTCCCATTCTTGCAGAATTTGCGGCCGGTTTCGTCGGAGTAGGCGGGCTTGGACGGGCCGATGCCGGTTTCGCGATGCTGCCCTTCGCTGTCGTCCAGGCAGAAGCCGACCTTCTGAGCCGGGCGACTTCGGCCGTCTTGCCCGCGTTCCAGAGCGAGTAGCTTCGCGATTTGCTGCAGGTGCCAGTGGTTGTGCCCGTCCGCGCTCGAGTAGATCAGCTTGCCGGCTGCTCGGTTCTTCGTACGTGCGCGCGGTTGGAGTTCGTTTCTTCTTTGTTCGTGGTGAACAGCCGCTGGGTCGTCGTCATCGGCGGGTTGGCGAGTTCCGCTTCCTGTTCGGCGCGTCGAGGGTTCGCGTTTTTCTATCCGCGCGTTCGATCGCTTCCATCTTTTGTCTGTTCGATCTGTCGGCGGCTCCGGCGCGATTGCCGCGGAAGTCGACCGCGCCCGGGCCCCTTGTTGTGGATGTAGCCGTTGAATCGGAGCAGCAGGTGGCGTGTTCGCCCAGATTCGACGCGATTCGGCTGGATTTCGAACCCGTCCAGCGGTTCCGCTACCAGATGCGGCAGCCGATCGCTTCCGGGGCGCGCGCCAGTGCAGCGGGCCGGACGAGCCGAGCAGCGCGACGCCGCGGCACGACGGCCGAGAGCGACGAGCAGCACTCGCCCGCCACGGAGCGCTGGCGCCATCCGTGACGTCACAGCCAGCACAGGCTACGGGACCGCGAGGCGCCGAGGGAAGCACGTCTGCATGACATTTGTCCGATCAGGTGACATCGGCTACGGCAGCGAGGCGATCGCGCCCGGCCCACCGAGTCGCAACGACGGGCTGCAGATGTAGGCGAAGGCCGCACTGACCCCGCCTTTGATGCCCGGCAGCCGCGCGAGCATCCGCATCGTCGGCACCGCCACGCCTGAGACGCGCCGCGCGCCGAGCACGCGGTGACCCGAGCGCAGCACGGCGCTGACGTGCAGATCCGCGTTGCGGGCGGCGCCGCGCAGCGGCAGCCGGCACGTGACCCCCACGCCGGCGAGCGTGGCGTTCGAGCAGCTGCCGAGCAGGCGGTGCCCGGCGTGGGCGGTGATCGTGAGGATGCCGGCGCGCCCGGCCGCGGTGGTGATCACCAGTTCGCGGTTGAGGATGATCGCCGAGAGCGAGCCGAGCGCCTGCCCGCCGCGCGCCGGTCCCGGTCGCGCTCACGCTCGCGGCGGCCGGCGCGGCGCGCGGCCGCAGCGGCGGGGACCGGCTCGACCGTCACGCGCAGGCTCTGCCCGCGCGCGCCGGGCGCGTCGGCCGCGATCGTCACGGCGGTGGGCCGGTCCACGCGCGGGGCGAGGAACAACCCGCCGGAGGAGATCTGGCCGGCGCTCGCGGCCCACCTCACCGGCCCGCGGCTCCGTCGACGATCGCGGTGAGCTGCGCGCCCGTGCCCGAGGTCACGACCTGCGGGCCGGCCAGAGCGATCGCGTCCGGCGGGCTTCGCGGCGACGCGTCGCGGCGGCCGCGCGGGCCGCGACCGCCGCCTCGCGCCGGAGATCGCGCCGTTCGCCTGGAAGCCGACCGGCCCCTGGCCGTAGCTTTCCCAGGAGGTCTGCGCCGTCGCTTTGGTCATCCCCGTCGCCGTGCTCTCGACGTTGCCCGTCCCGCCCGAGCTCTTCGCCGCGTTGTAGTGCAATTTGCCGGAGCCGAGCGGCAGCGCGACGAGCCAGTACTTCGTGCCGCTGGTCACCGGCACCGAAACGCCCGGTGACCTTGATCCAGGAGCTGACGGCGGGCGTGCCGGACGCCGTCCCGCTCCCCAGCACTTCGCCCGGTTTGCCCGCGTTTTCGGCGAACACCGCGAGCACCACGCCGGTCACGCCGGTGTTCGCGGTCGCGTTGGTGCGGAACTGGAGTTCTTCGACGGTGCCGCTCGACTGGGCGGTGAACTGGAAGGCTTCCTCACGCCCCGCGGTCGTCTGGTCGGAGACCGTGTAGGTCGCGGTGGCGTCGCCCACGAGCAGGCCTTTGGTGCCGGCCGGCGGCGTGATTTCGATCGTCTTTTCGGCTTTCGCGCCTTTGCTCGTCGTCGCGGTGACCGTGACCTTGCCGCCCGCCGGCACCGATTCGGGCGCCGTGTACTTGCCTTCGGTCGTGATCGTCCCCGCGCTCGCGCCCCACGTCACGGTCGGCGAGTCGTTGCTCACTTTCGCCGTCAGCTGAACCGAGGAGCCCGTCGTCATGCTCGCCGGCGCGCCTTCGATCGCCACGCTCGGAACCGGCGCGGTGATTTCGATCGTCTTTTCCGCTTTCGCGCCTTTGCTCGTGGTGGCGGTGATCGTGACCTTGCCGCCCGCCGGCACCGATTCGGGCGCCGTGTACTTGCCTTCGCTCGTGATCGTCCCCGCGCTCGCGCCCCACGTCACGGTCGGCGAGTCGTTCGCTCACTTTCGCCGTCAGCTGAACCGAGGAGCCCGTCGTCATGCTCGCCGGCGCGCCTTCGATCGCCACGCTCGGCACCGGCGCGGTGATTTCGATCGTCTTTTCCGCTTTCGCGCCTTTGCTCGTCGTCGCGGTGATCGTCACCTTGCCGCCCGCCGGCACCGATTCGGGCGCCGTGTACTTGCCTTCGGCTCGTGATCGTCCCCGCGCTCGCGCCCCACGTCACGGTCGGCGAGTCGTTGCTCACTTTCGCCGTCAGCTGGACCGAGGAGCCCGTCGTCATGCTCGCCGGCGCGCCTTCGATCGTCACGCTCGCCGGCGCTTCGCCGACGGTGCCGTTGGCCTGGAAGCCGACCGGGCCCTGGTTGAAGGTTTCCCAGGACGTCTGGGCGGTCGCCGTGCTCATGCCGCCGGCCGTGCTCTCGACGTTGCCCGCGCCGCCGGAGCCGACGGCGGCGTTGTAATGCAGCTTGCCCGAGCCCGTCGGCAGCGCGACGAGCCAGTATTTCGTCCCCGCGGTCACGGACACCGACAGGCCGGAGACTTTGATCCAGGAGCTGACCGCGGGCGTCCCGGAGGCCGTCCCCTGGCCGAGCACCGCGCCCGGTTTGCCGGCGTTTTCGGCGAACACAGCCAGCACCACGCCGGTCAGGCCCGTGTTGGCCGTGGCGTTCGTGCGGAACAGCAGTTCTTCGACTTTGCCCGTCGTTTTCGCCGTGAACTGGAACGCTTCCTCGCGTCCCGCGGTGGTCTGGTCGCCGACGGTGTAGGTCGCAGTGGCGTCGCCGACGAGCAGGCCTTTGGTCCCGCCCGGGGGCGTGATTTCGATCGTCTTTTCGGCTTTGGCGCCTTTGCTCGTCGTCGCCGTGACCGTGACGGTGCCGCCCGCCGGCACCGATTCGGGCGCCGTGTATCTGCCTTCCGTGGTGATCGTGCCGGCGCTCGCCCCCCAGGTGACGGTCGGCGAGTCGTTGACGACTTTCGCGGAGAGCTGCACGCTCGAGCCGGCCTGCATGCTCGCGGGCGCGCCTTCGATCGAGACCGCCGGCTGGGTCGAGGAGGTGACTTCGACCGAGACGGTGGCGACCTGCGGATGTTCGGGGAAGCTGCTCGATGCGTCGGAGGCCGAGAAGGTGAAGGAGTCCGGGCCCGCTGAAGCCGGCGGTCGGGGTGTAGGTGACCTTGCCTTCGCTGTTGATCGTGCCGAGGCTGCCGTGCGCCGGGCCCGAGACGATCTTGTAGGTCGGTTTGTTGGTGTCTTTGAAGGCTTTGGAGGTGAGCGTGATCGTCTTCGCCACGCCGGCCGGCGTTTCGGTCGCCTGCGGCTGTGCGTCGAAGCCCGGCACGACCGTCGCCGTGGTCGAGTAGACGGGCACGTTTTCGCCGCCGGTTTCCTGCACGAACCCGAGCGGGTTGACGTCCTCGCGCAGCCAGTATTCGCCCGGCAGCACGTTCGAGATTTCGACCCACTGGAAGGCGAGCGAGGAGTCGTAGACGTCGCGCCAGCCGACCGAGATGCCCTCGAAGAGGCTCGTCGCGTTGGGCCGGTAGCGCTGGCAGAATTCGCGGAACGGGGCGACGTTGTCCGCGTAGACGGCGCTGGAGGGCCCGATCGACGTTTCGACGTGCTGGCTGTCGTCGAGGCAGAACCCGACCTTCTGGGCGGGCGCGACTTCGGCCGTCTTGCTCGCGTTCCAGAGCGAGTAGCGCGCGATCTTCTGCAGGTGCCAGTGGTGGTGCCCGTCGGCCGCTCGAGTAGATCAGTTCCCCGCTGCTCGGTTCGTCGACATGGGCCCGTTCGATGTTTTTTTCTTCCGCGTTCGTCGTGAACAGCCGCTGGAAGGTTTTCATCGGCGGGATCGCGAGTTCTTCTTCGACTTTCTGCGGCAGCGGTGCTTCT
Organism: uncultured Solirubrobacteraceae bacterium; assembly: GCA_963779065.1. Classification (GTDB taxonomy): domain Bacteria; phylum Actinomycetota; class Thermoleophilia; order Solirubrobacterales; family Solirubrobacteraceae; genus Palsa-744. Next base: position 2,650,974 of record CAVZWQ010000003.1, on the reverse strand, counting down.
TTTTCGCGCGCTTTTTCGACTTCTTCAGTCGTTTTCTGGCTGACTTTCGGGGCTTCGCGCGAGCCGCGGAAGTCGACGGCGCCGGGGCCCTTGTTGTGCAGGTAGCCGTTGAAGCGCAGCAGCAGGCGCGGCGTCCCTGTCGAGGTGTCGGTCGCGATCGACTGCGTGTCGGGCGGGTCGGCGACCAGGTTGGGCAGCAGCGTCGCGCCCGACGCCGCGGCGAGGTGCGCCGAGGCGGCGACGGCGAGCAGAAGCGCCGCCAGCGTTGCCGCGGCGAGGACCGCCCGCAGACCCCTCATGCGGCGCTGTGAGACCTTCATCTCCATCCAGAATCCACCCCTGCCATCCGTGACGCTGTCTCCGGCCTTGCGCCTTCGCCGAGCGAGAGTACCAGCCGCCCGAATCGGCGGGAATGGGCCGAGCGGATCTTTAGGGTCTCGAAACGAGCACATGATCGACCTGCACTGCCACCTGCTGCCCGGCATCGACGACGGCCCCCCGGATATCGAGGGCTCGCTGGCGATGGCAAGGCGGGCGCTGCAGGCGGGGATCGAGACCGTCGTCGCCACCCCGCACGTCAACTCGCGCTACCCCAACGACCCGCAGACGATCGGTGCCGCGCTCTCGACGGTGCGGGCGGCGCTCGCGCGCGAGCAACTCGAGCTCGACGTCCGCCCCGGCGCCGAGATCGCCGTCAGCTACCTGGCCGAGACCGACGCGTCAGGGATCGGGGCGCTGTCGCTCGGCGGCGGCGAGTGGCTGCTGATCGAGCCGCCGTTCGCCACCGTTGCGAGCGGGCTCGTGACGACGGTGCAGGGGCTTCTCTGGGACGGGCACCGCGTCGTGCTCGCGCACCCCGAGCGCTGCCCGGCGATCCACCGCGACCCCTCGATCGTGAGCAGGCTCGCCGACGACGGCGTGCTGATGTCGCTGACGGCCGGCTCGCTCGCCGGCCGCTTCGGCTCCCAGGCGCGCCGGTTCGCGCTGGCGCTGCTGCGCGAGGAGCTCGCCCACAACGTCACCTCTGACTCCCACGACGCCGGCAACCGGCCGCCGTCGATCGCGGCCGAGGTGCGCCAGGCCGGCTTCGGCGAGCTGCTCGGATGGCTGACCGAGGAGGTCCCGGCCGCGATCCTCGAGGGAGGCCCCGTGCCCTGCGCGCCCGCCGCAGGCGGCGCGCGAGGGCCTGCGCTCGCGCGTGGCGCGCGCGTTCAGGCGAGCCTGACGATCGCGATGATCATCCCGATCAGGACGAAGACGACGATCGCGACCTGGATCCAGATCCAGTGCCGGGGCATGCGAGACGCACCCTAGCCGCGCGCCGGAGCAGAGCGCGGCGGCATCGCACGGCCGTGCGAGAACCGTCCAACCTTCGCCTGTCCTTTAGGGCCGCCATTATCGTGTCGGGCATGCATCGAGCGCACCGCAGGCTCGCCGCGCTGCTCGCGGTGGCAGCGCTGGCGGCCTCCGCGGCGAGCGCGCACGCCGCCACGGGCCCGCTCGGCGGCGTCAACATCCCCGGGCTCGGCGCCCTGTCCTCGCCCGCGGCGACCGACCACGTGATCCAGATCGCGTCGAAGATGCACGCGCGCGTCGTGCGCGTCGACTTCCCGTGGTCGCTGTTCGAGCCCAACGGACCCACGCTCGACCCGCGCGCGCTCGCGCGCGCCGACCGCCTGCTGGAAGACGCCTCGGCGGCCGGCATCAAGGTCGTCGCCACGGTGGCGAGCACGCCGTGCTGGGCCTCCTCGGCACCGCCCGCCGCGCGAGCCGGCTGCGCGTCGGGGAACTCGGACGGCGCCGGGTCCTGGCCGCCCCGCAACGCCGCGACCTACGCGGCGTTCCTGAACGCGCTCGTCGCACGCTACGGCACCAAGATCACGGCGATCGAGGTCTGGAACGAGCCCGACCAGTCCAACGAAGACTATTTCGCCGGGCCGAACAAGGCCCAGAACTACGCCGCGGTCGTGCGCGCCGCCTATCCGGCGGTGAAGGCGGCGAACCCGGGCGTGCTTGTGCTCGCAGGCTCGCTCGTCGGCTCGAACGGCAACTTCCTGCGCGCCCTCTACGCGGCCGGCATCAAGGGCTACTACGACGGGCTCTCGGTCCACTACTACAACCTCACCCTGGCCTCGATCCGCTCGATCCACGAAGCCCAGATCGCAAACGGCGACAGCAAGCCCCTGTGGCTCGACGAGTTCGGGTGGACCAGTTGCTGGCCACGGCGCCGGACCGAGCAGGAACAGGCCTGCGTGACACGCCAGACCCAGGCCCTGAACCTGCGCGACTCGATTCGCGAGATGGCGCGCGCCCCGTACCTGGCGGCCGCGATGGTCTACAAGCTCGAGGACTCCCGGGGCGAAGATTTCGGCTCGGTCACGACCGGCGGCTCCCGCAAGCCCTCCTACCCCGCGCTCAGCGAAGCGTTCGACCGTCCGTTCGGCCCGTACAGCCGCGTGACCCTTCGCCTCTCCCGTCATGGTGCCCACCTGATCGCCGCGGGCAACGGTCCGGTCGGCGACTTCATGGAGCTCGAAGCCTTCCAGGGGACGCACCTCCGCTACCGGGCGCTGTTCACGCAGGACCGCTTCAACCGCTACTCGATCCCGCTGCCCTCGCAGCTCGGGACCCACGGCCTGCGCGTGCGCGTCTTCCAGTACTGGACCGGGCCCTCGCGCGCGGCCACGCGAAGCATCTGAGCCGGAGGCCGGCACGGAGCGCCGGCCGACCCCCCGCTCTCCCTCCACCTATTCCGCGTTGCGGAAGAGCGCGACCAGCGTCAGCGCGAGGATCTTCAAGTCGAGCCCGAGCGACCAGTGGGCGATGTAGTAGTTGTCCCACTCGACCCGCTCGGCCAGCGAGGTCTGCCCGCGCAGGCCGTGGACCTGGGCCCAGCCGGTGATCCCCGACTTGACGCGGTGGCGGTCGCCGTAGCGGATGATGTCGTTGCGGAACAGTTCGACGAACTCGGGACGCTCCGGCCGCGGCCCGACGAGGCTCATGTCGCCGCGCAGCACGTTGAAGAGCTGCGGGAGCTCGTCGATCGAGCTGCTGCGCAGGAAGCGCCCGACGGCGGTCCGCCGGTCCTGGCCCTCCACGCCGCCCGGCGCGATGTCGCCCGCGAGCAGGAAGTCCAGCGCGGTGTCGTCCTCCTCGATCAGCTCGCCCTGGACGGCTTCGCGCATCGAGCGGAACTTGTAGAAGTCGAAGACCCGGCCGTCGCGGCCGACGCGGCGCTGCTTGAAGAAGATCGGCCCCGGGCTCGAGAGCTTCACCGCCAGCGCGACGAGCAGGAGCACCGGCGAGAGGATGATCAGAAGCATCATCGCGAGCACGCGGTCGAGCGCGTGCTTGACCGTGAACTGCATGCCCTTCGGGTCGACGGCCGTGAACGAGAGCAGCGGCAGCCCGCCGACGGTGTCGTAGCCGACGCGGTCGTTGATCAGGTCGAACATGCGCGGCACGACCGACACGTCGACGCCGAGCTCCTGGCAGCGCGGGATCAGCCGGCTGACGCGGGCGTCCGCGACGGATGAGAAGGCGACGATCAGGTACTTCACGCCGGTCCGTTCGACGGCCTCCTCGAGGTCGTCGATCGTGCCCAGCACCGGCACCTCGCGGCCGCCGACCTCCGCGACCGAGCGCGGGTCCTCATCGAGGAAGCCGACCGGCGCCAGGCCGTACTCGGGGTGGTTCTCCAGCCGGCGCGCGACCTGCGCGCCGACGACGCCGGCGCCCATGATCAGCACGGGCTTGCCGATCAGCCGCTTGGCGCGCGCGCGGCGCTGGGCGAGGGCGAGCGGCGGTGCGGCCGAGGCCGACGCCCACGAGGGCGTAGAACCAGGCCCGGATCCACTGCCCCTGTTCGGGCACTTCGTGATTCAGGGCGAGGCCGAGCACCGCGACGGCCATCGCCGCCACGGAGATGCCGCTGATCACCGGCACGATGCCGTCGAGGACCTGCGTGCGGAGCTTGGTGCGGTAGAGGCCGCGCAGGTAGAAGAGCATCACCACCAGGAACGGCATCAGCAGCAGCGGGGCGCGGAGTTCGTTGATCCCGAACAGGCTGCCGAATGCCGCCGAGCGCGATCACCAGCGCCAGCCACACCATCACGAAGTCGCACGATCGGGCGCACGATGCCCCAGCCGGAACCCTCGAGCGCCCACTGCAGGGGCCCGTGGAAGGTGCCGCGGCGCAGCGTCCTCGGGGTCGGGGCGTCGTGAGCCAGCTCGCTGCGCAGCGAGATGGTGCTCGATGTCGTCTGTTGAGTTACGCGCGCGCGGTCCATTGACTGCCCGGGGATTCCGCCTTCAGTGACTACTCGGGTCCTGCGTCCCTTCCCTTTAGCGGATGTCTGTCTCTCCCCGGCCCCCCTGCGCCGGCCTGTCGCCGCGCGTGAGCAGCACGGTGACGACGGCGGTCAGCACCAAGACGAGAAATCCGAGCACCACGTAGGCGATATCGGTGCCGGAGAGCCCGAGCGCCGGGGCGCTCGCCGGACGCACCACGACCGGCTTCGACGGCGCCGTCGCGCCGGCCGAAGTGCCCGTCCCGGTGGCGCGCTGGTGCCGCGCTTGGCCGCGCGGGGCACCGCTTGCGCCGCCCCCGCTGGTTCGCGGCGTGGCGCGCGGCGCCGGCGCAGCTTCGATCGAGACGGCCTGCGGCGCGGAGCCCGCGCTCGTCGCGCCTCCTCCTCCGCCGCTGCCGCCCGAGCCGCCGATCAGCGTCGAGCCGAGGATCGCCTGGTTTCCCTGGCCGGGACCTCCGTAGCCGCTCAGCAGGGTGCTCGACGCCGAAGCCGCCGGCGCAAGCGCGCAGCATGACCCAAGCGCCATCAGCGCGACGATCGTGGTCAAGCGTTGCCTAGGCATAGATCCCTACCGTGGGTTCCCTTCATCGGCCGGAGCAAAAAGCTCCCTGTCCGTGCCACTCGAGTGGACTCACCGTGTCTCGGTTGGCAGTCGAACCTGCCCCCCGCCCGAGCAGCGGCGAATCGACGAGATGGACATAAAGCTACCGAAGCCGGATCGGCCTGTCGAGGCTGATTTCGGATGTTCGGGCCTTTTCTGGCGGCACGATCCGCATCCCCCGGATGTATCAGTCCGGGCGGATGGCGGCTCACGCGAGCTGTTCGGCTTGGAGCAGAATCACCTGGTTCAGGCGCTGCACGTCGACGCGCCCGCCGCGCCTGGCGATGTCCAGCGCCTGCCTTGTCAGCGGGTCGCGGGGGTTCAGCGCGGCGGCCCGCGTGAGCAGCGCGAGCGCGCGGGCCCGTTCTCCGCGGGTCGAGGCGATCGCGCCGCGCTCGAGGGTCGCGTAGGCGTCGTCCGGAGAGCGCGAGAGAGCGCGCTCGAATTCGCGGTCGCCGCGGGCGAGTTCGCCGCGGCGCAGAGCGATCGAGCCCGCGACGAGGTTCGGCTGCGCGCTCAGCGGGTCCAGCCCGGCGGCGTCTTCCAGGCGCGCGTAGGCGGTGCCGGGCGAGCGGGTCCAGATCCGCGCTGCCTGCTCGACCTCGAGCCCGCTCAGCCAGGGCCCGAGCAGCGCGAGCGCGGCGGCGAGGAAGACTGCCGCGGCGAGGATCGTCGCCGCGATCACCGCCGGGCGCCTGGCGCTGCGGGGGCCGGGCGCAGCTCCTGACGGCGAGGACGGCTCGGCCGCGGGGGCCGGCGCAGCCGCGCTGGCGTCGGGCGCGTCGGCGCCGGCGACGGGCCCGCGCTCTGCCGCGGCGTCCGCAGGGCCCTCGTCGTCCCGTGCCTGCTCCGCGCGCCCCCCGCCGTCGCGCCGGGCGACGGCGCGCGCGCCGCGCGGGGCCAGCGCGCAGGCGAGCCCGAGCATCGCGAACGCGGGCGCGCCGAGGCCCGCGAACTCCCAGAACCAGTCGACCGAGCCATGGATCGCCCAGTAGCCGAAGCCCGCGAGGGCGGCGGCGGCGACGCCGGCGCCCAGGCGGTCGGGCGAGCGCGCCGCGCGCATCGCGGCCACGAGCGCCGCGCCGAGCCCCACGAGCGCGAGCAGCGACCCGATCACCCCGGTCTGGGAGAGGGTGCGCAGCTCGACGCTGTGCGGGTAGCGCGGCGTCTCGCTGCTGTGCCCGTGGCGCAGGTACTGCTGCTGGAAGTTGTCGGCTCCGATCCCGCCGGCGGGATGCGCGCGGAATTCGTCGAGCGCGACCCGGAAGAAGTCGTAACGGTTGCTGCCGAGCCCGCTGAGCAGCCGGTTCCCGCCGCCGATCGCCGTACCCGCCCTTGAAGCTGTGCCAGGCTTTTTCCGACCCGCGTGACCGGGTTTCCGGCCGCCGCGAGCCCGCCGGCGAGGACCGCCACCAGCGCGAGGATCGCCGCGGCGCGCCGTCAGCCGGTGCAGGAGACCCTGCCCGCCCGGCGCGCGTCCGGCGCGCCGCGCCTCGAGCGCCGCGCCGGCGCGCGACCACGAGCGTCACGACGAGCGCCGCCAGGAGCGTGGCCGTGCGGGCGTCGTGCACGCGCGATGGCACGACTTCGCCCGCGCGCAGATGGTCGCCCACCCGCAGCACCGCCGGCGCCGCCACGGCCACGCCGGCCGCGACGGGCACGAGCAGGGCGAACGTCCGCGTCCGGCCGGGCAGCAGCGCGAACACGAGCGCGGCCGTGATCGGCGTCGCGTAGAGCGAGCCGCGGCTCTGGCTGAGCAGGGCGACCTCCGCGAGCAGCACCGCCGAGCCTGCGAGCAGGCCGCGCAGGGCCCAGGGCAGCCGGCGCTCGCGGGCGAGCAGCAGCGCCGGCCAGAAGGCCATCAGCCACTCGGCCGCGTTCGCGTTCGGGTAGCCGGTCGGGAACTCGAGCCGCCCCCCGGGGATCGCCGAGGCGAGGGTCGCCGGCGAGGCGCCGGCGAGGTGGAGCAGCACGTACAGCGCCAGGCCGGCGATGCAGAGGGTCCAGACCACCAGCAGCACCGCGGCGGTCGTGCCGCGCTGGGGCCACCACGCGAACAGGCGCGAACACGAGCAGGTAGAGCAGCGTGCGGTCCGCCCCTTCGAAAGCGTCTCCCGGGGAGGCGGCCCAGGAGATCGAGAGATAGCTGAACGCCGTGTAGGCGGCGAGCGCCGCCGACCGCCACGAGCACGGCGACGGGCGGGCGGGGGCGGCCGCGCAGGGCGACGGCTGCGATCCCGAGCAGCGCGAGCAGGACGAGGCCGCCGGGCGCCCAGTGGGTCAGCGGGTAACCCGCCTGGTCGGTCGCCCAGACGACGCAGAGGGCGATCGCCGCGAGGCACGCGACCGTCGCGGGCGCCGCGCGCAGCGGCGCCGTGAGCTTGGCGGTCATCTGGCTTGGAACGATAATCACAGGGGTGGAGGACTCCGCCGGGCTCATCGGCTTCTACGAGCGCGCGTATTCGCATCGCGGTCCGGAGGCGGACACGTACGCGCGCTGGCGCGCGCTGAGCGCGGTCGGGAAGGCCGACCACGTGGTCGCGCTGTGCCGCCGTGCGGGGATCGCCCCCGCGACGACGCTCGACGTCGGGTGCGGGGACGGCGCGCTGCTCTGCGAGCTGCGCCGGCGCGGCTTCGGCGGGGTCCTCTCGGGGCTCGAGATCTCAGAGCCGGCCGCCGAGATCGCCCGGCGGGCGCTCCCGGGCGCAGAGGTGGGCCTGTTCGACGGCGTGCGCCTGCCGCTCGGAGACCGCTCCCGCGAGCTCGGGATCCTCTCGCACGTGCTCGAGCACGTTCCCGACCCGCCCGCGCTGCTGGCGGAGGTCGCGCGCGTGTGCCACGCGGTCGTCTTCGAGGTGCCGCTCGAGGACAACGTCTCGGCACGGCGCGCGTCCAAGCGCGTCCACGCCGAGGAGATCGGCCACCTCCAGCGGCTCTCGCGCGAGGCGGCGCGCGGCATCGCGCAGGACGCCGGGCTGACGCGTCGCCGCCGAGCTGCAGGATCCGCTGCCGCTCGACGTTCACCGCTTCTTCGCGGACGGCCGCCTGGCGCGGGGCGCGGCGACGGCGAAGTGGGCCGTGCGCGCCGGCACCGAGAGCGTCGCGCCGGCGCTCGCCCGGCGCGCCTTCACTCTTCACTACGCCGCGCTCTGCCTCCCGCGGGGCGCGTGACAGCCGCCAGCAGCAGCCCCAGCACGTCGCCCATCAGCTCATCCGGCACCGCGCCGGGGTCGGCGAGCTTCTGGCGCGCGATGCCGTCAGCCAGCGCGTCGATCGCGACGGCGAGGTGCTCGGCGGGGATCGTCAGCTCGAGGTCGAAGTCGCGCGCGCCCTCGGCGATCAGCCCCGTCAGAAGCCGGCGCGTCTCGGCGAAGCAGGCGGCGACGTGCGCGCGCATCTGCTCGTCCCTGACGCCATAGGCCCAGAACTCGGTGAACAGCAGCAGCGTCTCGGACTCGCGCTCGATCATCGCCATCCACTGCCTGGCGCCGCCGGCGGCGCGCTCGGAGATCGAGGCGCGCTCGCGCACCGCAGCGGCGATTTCCTCGCCGTGCTTCGTGACCTCTCGTCCCATCAGCTCCAGGAACAGGTCCTCCTTGCCCTCGAAGTTCGAGTAGAGCGCGCCGGTCGAGTAACCGGCCTCCGAGGCGATCTCCTCCACCGAGGCGCCGTGGAAGCCGCTGCGGGCGAACACGCTGCGAGCGGCGTCCAGCAGACGCTCGCGCGTCTGGGCGCGGCTCTGCTCGCGCGTCATGCGTGCGCTTGCCGGCGTGCCTGCCATCGCCCCATCTTACTTGACAGAGCGAACGCTATTTCGATAGCGTCCATTATCCCAACCTCGTACAGAGGAGACGTATGGCCAGCACGACCGCTCCGACCCCAGACCTCGGCTCACTCCCCACCGACGCGATCTCCTACGAGGACCTCTACGCGCGCTGGGAGCGCGGGAACTGGAAGGCGACCGAGCTCGACTTCACCGAGGACGCGCGACAGTGGCGCGAGGACTTCACGGACTTCGAGCGCCAGGCGGCGATCTGGAACTACTGCCTGTTCTTCTGGGGCGAGGACGCCGTCGCCGACAACCTGTCCCCCTACATCGACGCCGCGCCGCTGGAGGAGCAGAAGTACTTCCTGACCACCCAGCAGGTGGACGAGGCGCGGCACGCGGTGTTCTTCAAGCGCTTCATGCAGGAGGTGTGCGGGATCGGCGACGGCACGGCCGCCGGCGGGTTGCAGGCGATCCGCCCGCAGCTCACACCCGGCTTCCGCAAGATCTTCGACCGGCTCGACACGATGGCCGATGAGCTGCGCAGGGACCGCTCGCCCGCGAAGCTCGCGGCGGCCGTGACGCTCTACCACGTGGTCATCGAGGCCTCGCTCGCGCAGCCGGGCCAGCACTTCATCTGCAGCTACCTGGAGCGCCGGGACCAGCTCCCCGCCTTCCGCGAGGGGATGCAGAACATCGCCGCCGACGAGCAGCGTCACATCGGCTTCGGCGTGAAGCTGCTCGCGGATCTGAACCGCGAAGACCCCGTCGGCGTCCCGAAGGCGGTCGCCGAGCTGCTGCGCGATGTCACGCGCTACACCGCCCAGGTGCTGATGCCGCCCGGCTGGGACGAGCGCTACATCACCACGTTCGGGTCGAGCTTCGACGAGGTCGGAGTGGAGGGCGTGACCTCGATGACCACCAAGCTGCGCTCGGCCGGGCTGCCCGTCGAGTCGCTGCCGGGGCCGCCGCTGCTGCCGCCCGGCCTCACACCGCTCGAGCTCTCACAGCGGGGCCGGGCGCTCGCGAAAGCGAACGTCCTCGGCGTGCGCGAAGGGCCGACGAAGCGCGACCCTGAGACGGTCGCCCTGATGTTCGACACGGTCCGCCGGACGGTCAACCCCGACCACGGCCTGCGGCGCCCGGCGGTCTTCCAGTGGGAGTTCACCGATCCGGACGTGGGCACGTGGCACCTGCGCGTCGACAACGGGTCGAGCAGCGTCGCCGAAGGCGCGGCCGAGGACCCGGACCTGCGCCTGCGGATCGCCTGGCAGGACTGGGCCGACATCGTCGGCCAGCGGCTGAACCCGCTGCGCGCCGTTGCGACCGGCCGGCTGCGCCCGCGGGGCAACCCGCTCGCCCTTCACAAGCTGACGAAGGTCTTCCCGCAGGGCTAGCCGCACGGCACGGGCTCGCAGCGCGAGAAGCTAGCCCGGCCCGAACTCGCGTTCCGCCGCCCCGGCCGCTGCCGGGAGGCGCGGCGTCGCCACCGCGAGCCGCGCCGGCGCGGGCGACGCCCCGAGCCGGCACCGGTGCCGCCGCGGCGCCTGCTCCGGCGTGAACTCGCGGCTCCGCGCCTGCGCGAGCGCGGGTGGGCGCGCGGCGACACCCGATGCGCGCCGGCGCGGTGCTCGGTGCGTTCGGCAGCGCGGCTCCGGCTGGTGCCGCACGGACGGGAAGGGCAGGCGCGAGCCGCCGCGCCGGCGGCGGGGCCCGGTGGGCGCCGCGATGGCCGCCGGAGTGCTCGAGGGCCACGCAGCCGGCACCCACCCCGAGCGCGAGCAGGCAGCCGGCCGCGAGCTTCGCCGCCAGCCCGCCGCCGCCGAGCGCCCACCCGCCGCCGGCCGCGCCGCTGCCAGCGGCCGCCGAGACGCCGAGCGGGGCCGAGCCGCTCGCGGAGACCGGAGCAACGGCCCGTCCCGTGTGAGCGGCGCCCGCCGCGAGCGCCGCGAGGCCCAGCTTCCCCGCGCCGGGCAGCGTCAGCACCGGCGGCAGCGCGACGGCCAGACCGCGCAGCGAGGCGACGCGCCGCCGGCAGGCCGGACACGCCCGCAGGTGCGCGACGGCGACGCCGTGGCGCTCGCCGCCCGGGTCGAGCATCCCGAACGCGAGGGCGCGGATCAGCGACTCCTGCTCGCTGCAGAACTCGCCCGCGCCGATCGTCTCGCACGAGGGCGCCGATCTTCTGCGAGACCCCAGCCCGCCCGGCCCCCCGGCCCTCCATCAGCTTGCGCATCCGGATCTCGCTGATGCCCATGTGCCTGGCGGCCTCGGCGCGCGAGTAGCCGTGCAGGTAGCACAGCGCCGCCGCTTCGCGCTCGCGGAGGTCGAGCCGGCAGCGCATCCCCTCGAGCAGCTGGCGCAGCCGGGCTCGCGCGTCCAGCTCCGCGTCGACGTCGGGCTCGACCGCGGCGCCCGGGTCCAGCGCGGCCTCGCTCCGGCGCGCCGCGCGCAGCTCCTCGATCGCGCGCCGGTAGGTGACGAGCGCCAGCCAGGCGGCGGGGTTCTCGATCGTCTGCCCGCGCACCGTGGCGCCGTAGAGCCCCTGCCAGGCCGTCGCGTAGCAGGCCTCGAGATCCGCGCGGTCGAGCGAGCCCCCTGCGGCGCGCAGACGCGCGGCGACGATCGCGAGCACGCTCGCTCGCAGCGCGTGGAAGTCGCGCTCGAGCAGCCGCTCTGCGCGGTATGTGCGAAGCGCCGCCGGGCTCATGGCGCCGAGGCTACGGCCGGGGCGCGGCCGCGCAACTCCGGCAGACCCCCCGCGCAGCGAGTCCCGGCAGATGCGGGGGAAACGCGCGCGCGCTTCCGGCGCGGATGTCTCCGACCTCCTAGATCAACCGTCCAGCGCCGCCGCGAAGGCGTCGATCTGGGCCAGCGTGCTCACGCGCATGTCCTCGCCGGCGCGCTCGCGGCGGTGCCATTCCACCGTCCGCTCCAGCGCGTCCTCCAGGCCCCACGGCGGACGCCATCCCAGCTCCCGCTCGGCGGCTCCCGAGTCGAGCAGGAGGTGCGCCGCCTCGGGCGGCTGCGGCGTCTCGTCCGAGACCCAGCTCAGCTCGCCCTGCCACAGCTCGGCGAGCCGCGCCGCGATCCAGCCGACCGGCCGGGCTTCCCCGGCAGCGGGGCCGAAGTTCCAGGCGCGCTCCGCCCACTCGGAGCGGCACAGCTCCTGCGCGAGCAGGAGGTAGCCGGCGAGTGGGTTCAGGACGTGCTGCCAGGGGCGCACCGCCCCGGCGTTGCGCACGCGCAGCGGCCTGCCCTCCTCGACGGCGCGCAGCGCGTCCGGCAGGAGCCGGTCCTCGCCGCGGTCGCCACCGCCGATCACGTTGCCGGCGCGGGCGGTCGCGAGGCGCGCGCCGCCGCCGAGCGGACCGAACGAGCGGCGGTAGGCGGAGGCGACGAGCTCCGCGCACGCCTTCGAGCTCGAGTACGGGTCGCTCCCCCCGAGCGGGTCGTCCTCGGCGAAGGGACGGCCGCCGCGCGGCGCTGTTCTCGTAGCACTTGTCCGAGGTGACGACCACCACGGCCCGCACGGGCGCGCCGGCGCTGCGCACCGCCTCGAGCAGGTTGACGGTGCCCATCACGTTGACCTCGTAGGTGCCCGCCGGGTCGCGGAGCGAGCGCCGCACGAGCGGCTGGCCCGCGAGGTGGATCACGACCTCCGGGCGTGCCGCGGCGAGCGCGGCGGCGACACCCGCGCCGTCGCGCACGTCGACGGCGTGCTCTTCGACCCCCTGGCCGGCACCCGCCAGCTCGTAGAGGGAACGCGGCGGCGCGGGCGGCGCGAGGCCCGCGACCTCGGCGCCGAGGGCGCCGAGCCACAGCGACAGCCACGCCCCCTTGAACCCCGTGTGGCCCGTCACGAGCACGCGCCGGCGCGCGCCAGAAGTCGGGGTCGATCGCCACGGGGCGAGGTATCTTCACGAAATCGAAGCCGAGCGCGCAGTCTCCCTCTCAGGCGACGGATCGCCGACCCTGCCCGAGCGCGCCGAGGTGCTCGGCGTGCCCCTCGCGGTCAGCGACTACGAGGAGGTCGTCGCGTGGATGGAGGCGATGATCGCCTCCGGCCAGCGCGGCTACATCACGGCGGCCGCCGTGAACCTCGTGATGAGCGCGCGCGAGGAACCCGAGACGGCCGCCGCCGTGCGGGCCGCGACGCTCGCGGTGCCGGACGGACAGCCGCTCGTGTGGGCCCTGAAGGCGCTCGGCCACAGGCGGGCGACGCGGGTCTACGGGCCGGACCTGATGGCCGCGTTCTGCGCACGCGCGGCGGAGCGCGAGATCCCGATCTACCTCTACGGCGGGCGCACGCCGGAGGCGCTCGCGCTGCTGCAGGCGCGGCTGCGGGAGCGCTTCCCCGGCCTGCCGATCGCGGGGTCCTACTCGCCGCCCTTCAGGCCGCTCACCGACGAGGAGCGCGAGGACGCTCGCGCGGCGGATCGACGCGTCGGGGGCCGCTGTCGTGTGGGTCGGTACCGGCCAGCCCAAGCAGGAGCGCTGGATGCACGAGATGCGCCCGCGTCTCGCCGCCCCGCTGCTGGCCGGCGTAGGGGCGGCGTTCGACTTCCACGCGGGGCTCGTGCGCCAGGCGCCGCCCTGGATGCAGCGCGCGGGACTGGAGTGGGCCTACCGGCTCGTGCGCGAGCCGCGGCGGCTCTGGCGGCGCTACGCCCGCTACAACCCGCGCTTCATCGCGGCGTTCGCGGCCCAGTACGCGGGCCACGTGCGCGAGCGCGCCGGGCGCTGACGCCGGGGCCGAGGCATGGCATCCTCCGCCGGGCGGGCGGGGATCCCACACCGCGGCGCCGCTAACCTCAAGGCTCGGATGAGCGTCCCGCAGAGCAGCGCCGAGGTGGCGGTCGTCGGGCTTGGCCGTGTCGGCCTGCCGCTGGCCCTGTCGTTCGCCGACCGCGGCCTGCGCGTGATCGGCGTGGACAACGACCCGCGGCGGCTCGAGGCCGTGCGCGAGGGCCGGATGCCCTTCGAGGAGACCGGTGCGCAGGAGCTGCTGGACAGGGTGCACGCATCGGAGCGGCTCTCCCTCACCTCCTCGGTCGCCGAGGCGGCGCGGGCGCGCCAGCTCGTCATCACGCTGGGCACCCCCTCCTTCTCCCACATCGAGATCGACATGCGCGACATCCGCTCGGCCCTCGACGACCTGCTGGGCGTGCTCGAGGAGGGCCACTCGCTGATCCTGCGCTCCACGATCGCGCCGGGCACGACCGAGTTCGTCGCCGGCTACCTGCGCAAGCATCGCGGCTTTCAGATCGGCGAGGAGGTGTTCGTCTCGCACGCGCCGGAGCGGATCGCCGCGGGGCGCTTCCTCGCGGAGATCGACACGCTGCCGTGCATCATCGGCGGAGTCGGGCCGCGCTCCGGGGATGTGGCGGCCGAGCTGTTCGGCGTCTTCGACGCGCCGATCGTCCAGACCACGCCGGTGCAGGCCGAGCTCGCGAAGATCTGGGCGAACATCCTGCGCTACACGAACTTCGCGCTGCCGAACCTGCTGATGATGGATTGCGAGCGCACGGGCGCGAACGTGTTCGAGGTGATCGACCTGATCAACCGCGACTACCCGCGCGGGGGCATCGCGCAGCCCGGCTTGACGGCCGGGACATGCCTGCGCAAGGACTTCACCTTCTCCGAGGAGCGCTCCGCCGCCCCCGGCATGCTGCTCGCCGTATCCCGCGTCAACGAGTCGGTCCCGCTGTTCCTCGTCGAGGGGATCAAGCGCCGGCTGGGCTCGCTGGCCGACCGCCACGTCGCGGTGCTCGGGCTCGCCTTCAAGGCCGACACCGACGACGAGCGCGACTCGCTCGCGCACAAGCTCGTGAGGCTGCTGGAGCGCGAGCTGGCCGACGTCGTCGCGCACGACCCGCACGTCGCGACGCCGACGGCCGCGCTGAGCGAGGCGCTGGCCGGCGCCGACGCCGTGGTCGTTGCCGCCAACCACTCCGATTTCCGCGACCCGGCGACGCTCGCGGCGATCGCCGAGCTCGCTGGTCCGAACTGCCTCGTCGTGGACCCGTGGGACTGCTGGGGCGCCGCGCAGGTCTTCGGATACGCCTCAGAGCTGGTCGCGCTCGCCGGCGCCGCGGCGGAGGTCCCGCCGCGATGAGCCGGGTGCTCGTCACCGGCGGCGCCGGCACGATCGGCGCCGCGGTGGTCCGGCGCCTGCTCTCGGACCCCTCCTACGAGGTGCGGGTCTCCGATCAGCGCCTCGCGCCGCAGTGGATGCGCGAGGGCTGCGAGGTCCACACCGGCGACCTGCGGGACCTCGCGCAGGCCCGCGAGGCGACGCACGGCTGCGAGCAGGTGATCCACCTCGCGGCGATCGTGGGCGGGATCGCGAACTTCCACAAGCTCCCGCACACGCTCACCGAGGTGAACAACGCCCTCTACAACGCCGTCGTGCGGGCCGCGCTCGACGAGCAGGTCGAGCGCTTCGTCTACGTCTCCTCCTCGATGGTCTTCGAGCGCGCGGAGGAGTACCCGACGACGGAGGCCTACCTGCCGAGCTGCCCGGTGCCGGAGTCGGCCTACGGCTTCTCCAAGCTGACGGGCGAGGTCTACTGCCGCGCCGCCCACGACGAGCACGGCCTTCCCTTCACGATCTGCCGGCCCTTCAACGCGTACGGTCCCGGCGAGGTCCCCGACGCGGAGCCGGGCATCGCGCACGCCGTCCCCGACCTGATCGAGAAGGTCCTGAACGGCCAGCACCCCCTGCAGATCTTCGGCTCCGGCGAGCAGACGCGGACCCTCACGCACGTCGACGACATCGCAGACGGCATCGTCACCGCGATGGGCTCGCCCGCCGGCCTGAACGAGGACTTCAACATCTCGGCGTCGCGCGAGATGACCGTCGCGGAGATCGCGCGCGTGATCTGGGAGGCGTGCGGGGAGGATCCGGCGCGCTTCGAGCTCGAGCATCTCCCGACGTTCACGGTCGACGTGCAGCGCCGCTGGCCCTCGGTCGAGAAGGCGCGCGAGCTGCTCGGCTGGCAGGCGCGCATCGAGGTCGAGGACGGCATCGCCGACACCGTGCGCTGGATGCGCGAGCGGCGCGCGACGGAGGGCTCGCCCGCCCCCGCGAGCCGGCGCGGCGCCGGCAAGCGCGGCGCGCGCCGCGCCGATTCCAGCTCTGGCGGAGCCTCGCCGAACGGGCGGTCGGGGGGCGCGAAGGGCGCCGGGTCGGGCGCCCGCGGGGTCGGCGGCGGTCTATAGGCTCCGGCGCGATGGCCGAGCGCAAGCCCCTGACCGCCGGCGACACGGACCTGCTCGCGAAGGGCTCGTGACGATGGGCGTGCCGCTGTTCGAGACGTCCCGCCCCCTGGAGCCGCTGCGCGAGGAGCTGCGGGCAGCGGTGACCCGCGTGCTCGACAGCGAGCAGTACATCCTCGGCCCCGAGGTCGCCGCGTTCGAGGACGAGTTCGCCGCCTATTGCGGCGCCGCGAACGCGGTGGGCGTCGCCAACGGCACCGAGGCGATCACGGTCGCGCTGCGGGCGCTCGGCGTGGGGCCCGGCGACGAGGTCGTCGTGCCTTCGTTCACGTTCTACGCCTCCGCCGAGGCGATCCCGGCGACCGGCGCGACGCCCGTGTTCTGCGACATCGACCCCGACACCTACTGCGTGACCGCCGAGACCGTGAAGGCGGCGCTCACGCCGAAGACGAAGGCCGTGATCGCCGTCCACCTGTTCGGCAACGTCGCCCCGATCGCCGAGATCGAGGCGCTCGGCGTACCGGTGCTCGAGGACGCCGCGCAGGCCGCGGGCTCCACCGCGCCGGCCGGGCGGCCGGGCTCGCTCGGCACGATCGCCACCTTCTCGTTCTTCCCGTCGAAGAACCTCGGCGCCTTCGGCGACGGTGGCGCGATCACGACCGGCGACGCGGAGCTGGCAGAGCGGGTGCGCGTGCTGCGCTTCCACGGCTCGCACGACAAGGTCACCTACGAGGAGATCGGCTACAACTCGCGCCTCGACGAGCTGCAGGCGGCGATCCTGCGCGTGCAGCTCCCCCATCTCGACGCCTTCGCCGACGGCCGCCGCCGCGCCGGGACCCACTACGAGGAGGCGGGCCTCGGTGAGCTCGTCAAACTGCCCGTCCCCGCGAGCGGCTCCTCGCCCGCCTGGCACCTCTACGTGATCGGCGACGCCCAGGTCGAGAAAGCCGAAGCCTCGCTGCGCGCCGCGGAGATCGGCTGCAAGCCCTACTACCGGGTCCCGGTCCACCGCCAGGAGGCGATGCGCCGCTGGGGTGACGGGCTCGACCTGCCGGCGACGGAGTACGCGGCGCGCACGCACCTCGCGATCCCGATGAGCCCGCTGCTCACGCGGGAGCAGGCGGACCAGGTGGTCGCGGCGCTGCGGGCGGGTTAGCCGGCGGCCAGGCCCTCCGCCCGCTGCTTGATCCCGAGCAGCATCCGCCGCTCCATCACGAGCGAAGCCGGCTCCATCGGCAGCATCCCGAGCTTGTCCTTCAGCGCCGGCAGGCGGAAGCGGTTGCGGCTGATCAGCCGCGTCCGGCCTGCGTCCTCCCTCAGGTTGAACAGCCACACCCAGTTGCCGTCGCTCGAGCGCCAGGCGAGGGCGTGCGGCGGATCGACGAGCTCCAGCAGCATGCGGTTCGGACCCAACCCGATCTCATCGCCGACGGCGGGGTGCTGGAACTCCTCCAGCACCTCCCGGGCGCTGTGCATGTTCAGCCCGAGCAGGTTCTCGATCCAGTCGTAGGTGTAGGCGCCGCCGCGCGGCGCCGGGCCCATCTGCGCGAGCCACGGCCACACGTCCGACGCCGGGGCGTCGATCCAGACCGCACGCGTCGCCTGGCCGTCGGGCGCCGGGAGCAGCTCGTCGCCGGGCAGGGCGCCCGCGGCCTCCGCTGCCGTCGCGCCCCAGGTGAGGACCGGCTCGCGCAGCAGACGGGCGTAGGCGCCCGCCGCGAGCGCTCCGAGGATCAGGGTGCGCGCCCTCACCCCATCGTTCTACACGAGCGCGGCTACCGCCACCGCTCCAGCAGGTCCTCCTCGCCGACCTCGCGCACGACGCGCGCCGGCACGCCCATCACGACCGCCCGCGGCGGCACGTCCTTCGTGACGACGGCGCCCGCCGCGACGAACGCCTCCGTCCCGATCTCGACCCCGGGCACGAGCACGGCGCCGGCGCCCACCCGGCACGCCCGCCTGAGCGTCGCCCCCCGAGGCCCGGCGCCGGCGGGGTGGCGCCCCATCGTGTCGTCGTTGCTCGTGACGACCCCCGGCCCCACGAACACGTCGTCCTCGACCACGCTGCCGGCGGCGAGGTAGACGTTGGTCTGGATGCGCACGCGCTCGCCGACCGGGACGTCGTTGTCGACCACGCTGCCGCGGCCGACGACCGTGCCGGCGCCGATCGCGGCGCGCTCGCGGACGTAGGCCTGCTCGCCGACGATCGCGCCCGAGCCGATCCTCGTGCCCGCGAAGACGACCGTCACCGGCGCCGATCGTGACCCCGGGCTCCAGCTCCAGCGCCCCGAAGGCCACGCCCGGCGGCGGCCGAGTGCGAGGCCAGCCGCGGGCCGCGGCCGAGCACGGCGTGGTCGCCGATCACGCACTCCGCGCCGATCACGGTCCCGTCGTGGACCACCACGTAGGCGCCGAACGTCACGTCCTCGCCGATGCTCACGTCCGCGCCGAGCGCCGGACCGCGGTCCCCGAACGCGACCGAGCCCGGCTCGAGGCCGCTCACAGCTTCACGACGTTCGCGGCTGCGCCGGCGGAGCGCGTGACGCCGCGCAGGTCGACGACGAGCCGCGCGCGGCGGACGATCTCCTCGTGGTCGACGCCGGGATGGGCGGTGACGATCACCGCCAGGTCGGCGTCGGCGATCGCCTGCTCGAACGGGCGTGCTCGGAGAGGCCCAGCTCGGGCAGCTCGGGCACGTGGGGGTCGTGGTAGCCGACCTCCGCCCCCAGCTCGCGCAGCAGCGCGATGATCTTCAGGGCCGGCGATTCGCGGATGTCGCCGACGCCCGGCTTGTAGCTCACGCCGACGATCGCGATGCGGGCGCCTTTGACCGCGAGCCCGCGGTCGTTCAGCGCGCGCTGCGCCTTGGCGACGCAGTGGTAGGGCATCTGCTGGTTGATCTTGCCCGCCAGCTCGACGAACTCGGTCGTCATGTCGAACTCGCGCGCCCGCCAGCACAGGTAGAAGGGGTCGACCGGCATGCAGTGGCCGCCCATCCCCGGGCCCGGCTCGAAGCGCATGAACCCGTACGGCTTGGTCGCGGCCGCGTCGACGACCTCCCAGACGTCGATGCCCATGCGGTCGGTCAGCATCGCCAGTTCGTTGACGAGCGCGATGTTCACCGAGCGGAACACGTTCTCCAGCAGCTTCGTGAGCTCCGCCGCCTCGGGGCTCGACACGCGCGACGATCTCGTCGCAGACGATCTCGTAGAGCTCCGCGGCCCGCTCGGGCGCACTGCCTCGCGTGAGGCCGCCGACGACCTTCGGCGTGTTGCGCATCGTGAAGTCGGTGCGGCCGGGGTCCACGCGCTCGGGCGAGAACGCGAGGTGGAAGTCGCGGCCCGCCGAGAGCCCGGACTCCTCGAGCAGCGGCAGCAGCCGCTCGCGCGTCGTGCCCGGATAGGTGGTCGACTCGAGCACGACCAGCTGGCCCGCGCGCAGCACGCCTGCGAGCGCGCGGCCGGCCTCCACGAGCGGGCCGAGGTCGGGCTCCCGGTTGCGGCTCAGCGGCGTCGGCACGCAGATCAGCACCGCCTCCGCCTCGGCCAGCGGCGCGTAGCGGGTCCCCACGCGCAGCCGCTCGGAGACCTCGGCGAGCTCCTCGGCGCTCACGTCCTCGATGTAGCTGCGCGCGCCCTCGATCGCCTCGACCTTGCGCGCGTCCACGTCGACCCCGATCACCTCGCAGCCCTCGCGGGCGAACGACACGGCTAGCGGCAGGCCGACATAGCCCAGGCCGATGACACCGATCTTGCGCAACAGAGGGCCAGTGTAGGGGCTCGCCGGGACGCTCGGCTAGGAGCGCGCGAGCGCCTCGAGCGAGCGCAGGTCCGCCCGCACCATGCGCTCGATCAGCGCCTCGAAGGAGAGCTCCGCTGCCCAGCCCAGCTCGCGCCTCGCCTTCGACGCGTCGCCGACGTTCGGCGTGCCCTCTGCCGCCCGCACGAGCGACGCGTCCACCCGCACGTGGCGCTCGGGGTCGAGCTCGACGCACGCGAAGGCGACGCTCACGAGCTCCGCGACCGTGTGGCCGACGCCGCTGGCGAGCACGAAGTCATCGCCCTGCGGCTGCTGCAGCATCATCCAGGCGCCGCGCACGACGTCGCCCGCGAAGGACCAGTCCCGCACGGCCTCCAGGGAGCCCAGCGACAGCTCGCTCTCCAGGCCCAGCGCGATCGCGGCCGCGCCGCGTGTGACGCGCCGCGTGACGAAGTGCTCGGGGCGGCGCTCCGAGTCGTGGTTGTAGACGATCGCCGAGCTGGCATGCAGGCCGTGGTGCTCGCGCATCGCCCCGACGAGCTGGTGGGCGGCCAGCTTCGCGATCGCGTACGGATTCACCGGTCGCGGGGGCGTGAGCTCGTTCTGGGGGCTCTCGCCCGACCCGCCGAAGATCGCCCCCGATGAGGCCACGAACACCCGGATCGACGGGTCGAGGTCCCGCACCGCCTGCAGCACCGCGCCGGTCGCCCCGGCGATCGCGGCGGTGGCACGCGCGGGGTCCTCCCACGAAGCCGGCACGAACGAGGGCGCGGCGAGGTGGTAGAGCTCGGTGGGCCGCACGGAGTCGATCGCGGCCCGCAGCGAAGCCGGCTCGAGCAGCTCGCCCTCGACGAGCCCGATGCGCCCGCGCAGATGCTCGCTCGCGCCGAGCGAGCCGGCGCCGGAGCGCTGCATGCCGGTCACCTCATAGCCCTTGTCGAGCAGCATCTCAGCCAGGAACGAGCCGTCCTGGCCGGAGATGCCCGTGATCAGTGCGCGCGCGCCGTCCCGCATGCCGGCCGGCTCAGGCGCCCGCGCCGGGACCGGCGAGCGCCTGCTCGTAGATGGATGAGAGCGCGTCCGCCACCTTCTCCGGCGCGCAAACGGCTGCGACCCTGCGCCGCCCCTCCTCCCCCACCGCGCGGTCGCCGGCCAGCCGCGCGATCGCCTCGGCCAGGGCGGCGGCGTCGCCTGGGGGCACGAGCGCGTCGGCATCGAGCAGCTCCCCGAGCGCGCCGGCACGGCTCCCCGCGACCGGCAGGCC
The DNA here is from genome assembly GCA_963779065.1 of uncultured Solirubrobacteraceae bacterium. Taxonomy (GTDB): domain Bacteria; phylum Actinomycetota; class Thermoleophilia; order Solirubrobacterales; family Solirubrobacteraceae; genus Palsa-744. The sequence continues at coordinate 2,630,053 of CAVZWQ010000003.1, read as the reverse complement.
CGCGGCCATCGCCTCCGCCGCCGCGATGCCGAACGTCTCAGCCGAGCGCGACGGCACGAGTGCGATCGCCGCCGCGGCGCGCAGCTCCGCCAGGCGCCCGCGCTCGACGCGCCCCTCGAAGCGCACCTCCGACCCGGCCGCCAGCGCGCGCAGGCGCTCGCGCTCCGGGCCGTCCCCCGCCACGACGAGCGGCATCTCCGCGCGCCTGCAGGCCTCGATCGCGACGTCGACACCCTTCTCGGGGGCGAGCCTGGAGACGACGAGCGCGTACGGGCGCTGCGACCCCTCCGCGCGCTCGCCTGCGGGCGCGACCGGCGGGGCCAGCACGCGCACGCCGCCGGCGGGCAGCGGCGCGCCCAGCTCGCGCAGACGGTCCTCGGCGAAGCGGCTGGGCACGACGACGACATCGGCGAGCGCCGCCACGCGCCGCTGCCACAGCGACAGCGAGGCCGCGTAGGCGAGCGCCTCGGCGCGGCTCCCGCGGCAGTTGTGAACCACGCCGGGGAGGGTGCTGCGGGCGTGGCAGCGGGTGCAGTCGGCGCCCTCGGTGAAGCACACGCCGACGGCGCACACCAGCCGGTACTGATGAAGGTGAAGCACCACCCGGGCGCCCGCGGCCCTGGCGGCGGCGAGCGCCCGCCACCCGAACCCGGGCAGCAGGTTGTGCGCGTGCACGAGACGCGCCCCGCTGCGTCGCACCGCCGCTGCGACCTCGCGCTCGCCGAGCCCGCCGCGGAGCAGGCCGAGCGCCGCCTTGCCGGAGCGCATGCCCGCCGAGTCGCGTGCGAGCAGCTCCGCGTCCTCGCCCAGGCGCTCGCGGACGAGCGCGAGCAGGTCCTCCACGACCCGCTCCTCGCCACCCGTCGTGCGATAGCGGTTGTGCAGGAACAGGACCATCGCTCACCTCAAACCTAGACTCTCTGGCTGTCATGGACGCCGCGGTCTCAGTAGTGATCCCGACGCGCGAGCGTCTGCCCTATCTCGACGTGGCGCTTTCGTCGCTGCGCGCCGAAGCCGCGCGCGGGGGCGCCGAGGTGCTCGTGGTCGAGGACGGCGAGCCCTCCGAGGAGGCGCGGCTGCTCACCGGGCTCCACGGCGCGCGCTACGTGGCCGTCGAAGGCGCCGGCCTGAACGCAGCGCGCAACACCGGCGTCGCGCACACCTCCGGCGCGCTCGTCGCGTTCCTCGATGACGACGTCCGCGTCTGCCCGGGCTGGCTCGCGGCGCTCGCCCGCGCCGCCGCCGCGCATCCGGACACCGACGTCTTCGCGGGGCGCATCACCGCCGCGCTGGAGGGACCCGCGCCGCACACGTGTGGGCGCGAGCAGCCGCCGGTCACGACGCTCGACCTCGGCGAGCAGGACGGACCAGCCCGCTTCGCATGGGGGGCGAACATGGCGATCCGCCGGTCGGCGCTCGAGCGGGTCGGCCCGTTCGACCCGGCGCTCGGCGGCGCCGGCGACGAGCAGGAGTGGCAGGAACGGGCGGCGGCCGCCGGCTCGGGCGGCGCGCTCTACGTCGCGGGCGCGTGCGTCGAGCACAGGCGCGCGGGCGAGGACGCCCGGCTGCGCGCGCTTTCGCGCGCGTCCTGGGCGCGCGGGCGGGCCGCGCGCCGCTTCGACGCCCGCCGCGGCGCCGCGCCGTCCCTCGGCTCCGAGCTCGTCACGCTCGCCGGCTGCCTCGGGCACGTGGTGCGCCGCGCCTGCCCCGCGGGCCTGACGATGGCCGCGCACAGCGCGGGCCGGGCGCGGCAGGCGCTCTCCGAACGCGGCTCCGGACCCGCGCCACGGGGCGTCGCCCCTCCCGCGGGGGAACCGTCTTTCCTCTCAGGGCAGAGCGGCACGGTCGGAGGCCTCGACACCCTGCGCCGCAGCGCCGCCGACGAGCTCGCCGCGGCGGGCGAGCTGCTCACGGGCCGCACCGTCCGGCTGGAGCGTGCCGCCCGCCGCTCGCCGCCGCGCCGCAGCGTGCTCGCGCTCAGCGTCCAGCGGCCCGAGCGGGAGCCGCTCGGGCGGGCCATCGCGGCGGAGCTCCGTCGCTCCCGTCACGAGGTCACGCTGGCCACGGCACCGGCAGCCGGCGCCGGCAAGTTCGAGAACCTCAACCGGCTGCTCGCCGAGCACCCCGCCGCGGGGCACGACTGGCTGCTCGTCGTGGACGACGACGTCGAGCTGCCGCGCGGGTTCCTCGACCGCTTCCTCTTCCTCTGCGAGCGCTTCTCGCTCACGCTCGCACAGCCCGCCCACCGCCTGCACTCGCATGCGGCGTGGGAGGTCACGCGCCGGCGCCCCGGGAGCGTGGTGCGCGAGACGAGCTTCGTCGAGATCGGCCCCGTGACGGCCTTCGCGGCCGCGAGCTTCGACGTGCTTCTGCCGTTCCCGGAGCTGCGCATGGGATGGGGGCTCGACATGCACTGGGCGGCGCTCGCCCGCGAGCACGGCTGGCGCTGCGGGGTCCTCGACGCGGTCGCGATCCGCCATCGCGCGGCCCCTGCCGGGGATGCGTACCCGCGCGAGCAGGCGGTCGCGGAGGGAGCCGCGTTCCTGGAGGGCCGCGCCCACATCACGGCCGCCGAGGCGCAGCGGACGCTGGCGACGCACACGCACTGGTGAACGCCTCCGCTGACAGCCGGCCGGTGCGCGTCGCGGTCGTGGCCGAGTTCTACCCGAGCCGCCACGACCCCGTGCTCGGCGTCTGGGCGCACCGCCAGGCGCTCGCCGCGCGCGAAGCCGGCGCCGAGGTGCGGGTGCTCGTCCTGCACCGGCTGGTGCCGCCGCGTGCGAGCCTCGCCGAGGGCCCCGCCGCGGCCGGGCGGGAGCTGCGAAGCCGGCTCGCCGAGCCGCGCCGCCAGGTCCACGACGGCCTGAGGATCGATTACGTGCCGTATGTCTCCCCGCCGCGCGACCGCGCCTACCCGCGCTGGGGTGCGTGGGCCGCGCCCGCGCTCGCCGTCGCGCTGCGGCGGCTCCGCCGTTCGTTCCCCTACGAGCTCGTGCACGCACACAACGCCGTGCCCGCAGGCGACGCGGTCCGCCGCGCGCGCGCCGGCGTGCCGCTGGTCGTCTCGGTCCACGGCGGCGACGTGCTCTACACCGCCCGCCGCAGCCGCGCAGGCGCGTCCGCGGTCGCGCGCGGCCTCGGCGCGGCGCGGTTGGTGCTCGCCAACAGCCAGGGCATCGCCGAGCTGAGCACGCAGCACGGCGCGCGCGAGACGCGCGTCGTTCACCTCGGCGCCGACCTGCCGGGAGGGCAGCGGCCGCGGCCCCCGGAGGGCGAGAGGAGCCTCGTGACGGTCGCCCACCTCGTCGCGCGCAAGCGCCACGGCGACGTGCTGAGGGCGCTCGCGGTGCTCGGCGACCGCCACCCGCGGCTGCGCTACCGGGTGATCGGCGACGGCCCGGAGCGGACCGCCCTGGAAGGCCTGGCCGCCCGTCTGGAGATCTCCGAGCGGGTGGACTTCCTCGGCCAGCTGGCGCCCGCCGAGGCGATCGAGACAGCGCGCGCCAGCACGCTGTTCGTGATGCCCTCCACCGACGAGGCCTTCGGCGTCGCCTACATCGAGGCGATGGCCGCCGGGGTGCCGGCGATCGGCTGCCGCGGCGAGCCCGGGCCGGAGGAGATCGCCGCGGCCGGCGACGGCATGGTGCTCGTGCCGCCGGGCGACATCGAGCGGCTGACGCAGCGCATCGACGAGCTGCTCTCCGACCCGCACCGCCTGCGCGAGGCGGGCCAGCGGGCGCGCGCCACCGTCGCCGGGCACTTCACCTGGGAGCGGTGCGGGCAGCAGACGCTTGCCGCCTACCGGCAGGCGCTCGCTTGAAGCCGCTGCTCTTCATCACAGGCAACGTCCCCGAGTACCGCCTCGGCGCGCTGCGCGCCCTTCACGAGCGCGAGCAGGTCGAGGTCGCGCTGTTCGGCGGGCGTTCGCTGCACGGCGGGCCGGGCGAGCCGGCGGCGCTCCCGTTCCCGGCGGTGCGCGCCGGCACGCGCGAGCTGGCCTCGCTCGCCGCGAGCGGGCGCCACCGCGCGGTGGTGTGCTCGACGGCCGGGCGCGCGGAGCTGCTCGCCGGCTGGGCCGGAGCGCGCCGCGCACGGCTGCCGGTGATCCTCTGGGCGTCGCTCTGGGCGCACCCGCGCAGTGCCGCCCACGCGCTCAGCTACCTGCCGCTGCGACGCCTGTATGCCTCCGCCGACGCCGTCGTCACCTACGGGCCGCACGTGAGTGCCTACGTGCGCGCCCGGGGGGCGCGCAACGTGCACGTCGCGCCGCAGGCGGTGGACAACACCTTCTGGAGCGGGCCTGCCGGGCGACCCGAGTCCGGCGGCTGGCCGGACGGGGCCCGGACCCGCTTCCTGTTCGTCGGGCGCGACGCGCCGGAGAAGGGCGTCGCGGTGCTCGCGGACGCCTGGCGCCGGGCGTCCGCGGGGCGGCCCGAGATCGCGCTGGTGCTGGCCGGTGGCGCGGAGGGACCCTCGGGATCGCTGTCGCTGGGCGCGATCGGGCGGGAGCGGCTGCGCGACGTCTATGCCGCCTGTGAGGTGCTCGTCGTGCCGTCGATCGCCACGAGACGGTTTCGAGAGCCCTGGGGCCTGGTAGTGAACGAGGCGATGAACCGGCGACTTGCCGTGATCGCCTCCGACGCCGTCGGCGCCGCCGCGGGCGGCCTCGTCCGCGACGGCGAGAACGGGCTGATCGTGCCTGCGGGCCGCTCGCCCGCGCTCGCGGCCGCGATCGGCCGCCTGGCGGACGATCCGCAGCTTCGAGAGCGAATGGGTGTTAGGGGGGCAGAGGACGTCCGCGCCTACACCTACGAGGCGTGGGCGGAGGGCTTTTCGGCGGCTCTGGCGACGCTCGGGCTCGCCCGCAGCCGCTGATAGCGTCCGAAAGATCGAGCTATGAGAATCCCCCGCCCGCACAGACGCCTCGCGCCATGCGCCGGTGTTCTGCTCGCACTCCTGCTGGCGGCCGCTCCGGCCCGCGCAGACGACGTCGGCCACAAGATCATCAGGCTTTGCGCCGAAGGCAAGTCGCTCGCCGGCTTCCCCCCGAGCGCCTACGCCAAAGCGCTGAAAGAGATCAGCGCGACGACCGAAGAGTACAGCGAATGCGGCCAGCTGATCCGCCAGGCGCAGGGCGCTGCGGCGAGCGGCAAACACGCGTCCGGCGGCGAACCGAGCGCGGGGCTGTCAGGGCCCGTCCAGGCCACGCCCGCCGAGCAGAAGTCGATCGCCCTCGCGGCCCGCTCGGGCTCGGCACCGGTCGAGGTCGGCGGCGGTTCCGTCCATCCCGGGGTCGTGCACGCCGACGTCGCCTCGGCGCTCAGCACCCTGCCGACGCCGCTGCTCGTGCTGCTCGCCTTCCTGCTCGCCTGCCTGATCGCCTACTGCGCCAACATCGGGCGCAAGCGGATTCGCGGTGGGCGCGCCGACTGAGAGCCCCGGGCGGGCCTCCCAACCGGCTCCCGCTCCCGCCCTCGGGGTCGCGCCGCCGCTGACGCCCGCGCCCGCGCTGGGCGGCTTGCGCCGGCGCGCGCCCGCAGGGTCGGGTCGACTCGTCGGCCAGGGGATGTGGATCGGCACGATCTGCGTTGCGGCGCTGCTCTGCCTGCTCGCCTTCTATGCCCAGGGAGGGCTGAACCTCGAAACGCTGACCAACGTCGAGCTCGGGCTCACGCTCGCCTCGGCGATGGTGATCGCCGCGGCGGTGCTCGTGCGGCGGCAGCCGAGCCGCATCTACGGGCTCTGGCCGGCCGTGCTGCTGCTCGCCTTCGCGCTCCTGAGCGCCGTGTCGGTCGTCTGGTCGGTGCAGCCTGACGGGAGCTGGCGCGACGCCGGGAGGCTGCTCTGCTACGCGGCGGTGTTCGCGGCAGCCGGCGCGCTGGCGCGCATGATGCCCCGCCGCTGGCCCACGCTGCTCGGCGGCATCACGCTCGCCTCGGTCGTGATCTGCGGGTACGCGCTGCTCGCGAAGAGCCTGCCGAACCACTTCACGGAAGCGAACCTGTTCGCGCGCCTGTACGAACCGTACGGCTACTGGAACGCGCTCGGCCTGACCGCCGCGATGGGCGCGATGGGCTGCATGTGGCTCGGCGCGCGGCGTGCCGGGCACGCGCTGCTGAGCGCGCTCGCCTACCCCGCGATGGGCGTGCTGCTGCTGACGCTGCTGCTCGCGTACTCGCGCGGGGCGCTGGTGGCCCTCGCCGCCGCGCTCGTGCTGTGGTTCTGCCTCGTTCCCCTGCGCCTGCGCGGAGCGGCGGTGCTGCTGACCGGCGCCGTCGCCGCCGCCGCGATCGCGGCATGGGACTTCTCCAACCACGCGCTCAGCTCCGAAAAGGTGCCGATCGCCGAAGCGACCTCGGCCGGGCACGAGCTCGGCGCGCTCGTGCTCGCGATGATCGTGCTGCTGACGGCGGTGGGGATCGGGGTCACGTTCGTGACGGGGCGTCGCGCGCCGACCGCGCTGACCCGCCGCCGCGCCGGCATCGCGCTCGGGGCGATGCTCGCCGTGCTCGTGCTGGCGTTCCTCGGCGCGCTCGCCACGAGCCACAGGGGCTTCACGGGCACGATCTCGCACGCCTACCACGCCCTCACCGACACGCACGCAAAGGTCCCGAACACGCCCGGGCGCCTGACGGCGATCGCGAGCGTGCGCGCGCAGTACTGGGACGAGGCGCTGAAGGTCTTCAAGGCGCATCCGGCGCTCGGCGCCGGTGCGGGCGGCTACGAAGTCGCGCGCCTGCGCTACCGGACCGGCCCGCTGCCGGTGAAACACGCGCACGGCTTCGTCGTGCAGACGATGGCCGACCTCGGGGTCGTCGGTCTCGTGCTGGCGCTGCTGCTGCTCGGCACCTGGATGGCGGCGGCCGGGCGCCCGACCCACCCCTTCAACCGCCGCTGGCGAAGCTGGGGCGAGCTGCGCGCCGGGGCCCGGCCCGCGTGGGAGCCGCTGCCGCGCGGCAGGATCCGCCGCTACGGCCCGGAGCGGATCGGCCTGCTCACCCTGGTGTGCATGGTCGTGCTCTTCGGCATCCACTCGGCGGTGGACTGGACCTGGTACGTCCCCGGGACGGCTCTCGCGGCGCTGCTGTGCGCCGGCTGGCTCGCGGGCCGCGGACCGCTCCTCGATCCGGCGGTGGTGCCGCGTTCGGCTCGCTCGAACGGCGTCGCGCCGCTCTCGCGACAGGGACTGCGCGAGGCGATCGGAAACCCGGGGCCGGCGCGCATCGCCGCGGCGGTCGCGATCGTCGTCACGGCGCTCCTGATCGCCTGGACCCAGTGGCAGCCGCAGCGCTCCGAAGATGCGCGTGACAGCGCGCTGGGCTGGTCGCCCGCGATCCGACGCGCGGCGACCGCGGCGGCTCGCAGCGCCGTCTCGCGCGACCCGCTGTCAGTCGAAGCGCTGTTCGCGCTCGCGAGCGTTCAGGAAACGATCGGCCAGCGGACCGAGGCCCGCGCCACGCTCGAGCGTGCGGTGCGGCTGCAGCCCTCGAACCCCCGCACCTGGCTCGCCCTGGGCCGCTTCGACCTCGCGGGCGACCCGAAGGCCGCAGTCCAGGAGCTCCGCGCCGGCATCTACCTCGACCCGGCCTCGATCTCGCCCGAAGCGCTCACGGCGGGGCACCCCGAAGCGGTCCAGACCTACGACGACTACGTGCAGGCGCTGCGCGCGCTCGCCCAGCAGGAAGCCGCGGTCAAAACCGCGAGCGCACGGCGCTTGCGAGCAAGAGCCGCCGCGCACCGGGCGGCCCAGCGGCGTGCCGCACGGAAAGCCGCTCGAAGCCGAACGAAGCGATGAGCGCGCCCAGCGTCGCGCGATCGTAGTGGCGCAGGTGATCGCCCTGCGGGTCGAAGCGCTGCGCGAACGCCCGCTGCGAGAGCGCGGCTGAGAGCAGCTGGACGCGACCCAGCGCCGGCGTCGTCAGGAGCAGCCGCCCGCCCGAGCGCAGCACGCGGCGCAGCTCCGAGAGCCAGCGCGCGGTGTCGGCGACGTGCTCGATGACCTCGCCGGCCCACACCACGTCGAAGCTGGCGTCGGCGATGTCCCATTCGCCTTCGCCGTCGATCAGCTGCGTGCGCAGTCCCGGGGTCCGGGCGCGCGCCCGCCGCAGCGGCTCCTCGGCGACGTCCACCGCCAGCACCTCCGCGCCGGCGCGGATCAGCTCGGCCGCGAACGCGCCCTCCCCGCACCCGAGGTCCAGCACGCGAGTCGCCCGCGGCATCTCGGCGAGCAGGAAACGAAGGCGCAGCGCGAAGTGCTCGGGTTCGAGCCCCGGCGGGATCTCCCGCCAGAGCTCTTCGTGGTAGGACCGCGACGGCATCGCCGGGCGAGCCTAGAGCCCCGCGGCGGCGCTCGCGGCGCGGCCCGAAAGGTTTGCAGCGAGCGTGAACGGGGAAGCGCTCATACCTGCAGAGAAGCTGTCAAAGCTATCTACGCCTTCTCGCAGCGATTATGTTGGGGGCTGTGAGGGTTGGGGAGCGAGTGCAGACCACCAGAGGGTCCCGCCGGGGTCGATGAAGGTCGCGTTGGACAGCCGTCCTGCGGTCGATCGCGACGGCGTCGGGCGTTACGCGCGCTGCATCCTGCGGGCCCTTCGCGACACCGCCGCGGCGAACGACGAGGTGCTCGACACCAACCGCCCCTCGCGGGCGCTCAGAGCGCGCGACACCGACGTCTTCCACACGCCCTGGATCGACGGCGCGATGCTGCACAGCCCGTGCCCGATGGTCGTCACGGTGCATGACCTGAACATGCAGAAGCGGCCCAGCGAGCGCCTGCGCACCAGCCTGCGCCAGCGGCTGCGCCCCCTCGCCCTCCAGCGCGCCGCGTGCGTGATCGTGCCGACCGAGGCTGTCGCCGCGGACGCGGTCGACCACCTGCGGCTCGACCCCTCGCGCGTGGCCGTGATCGGCGAGGCCGCGGACGCCGCGATGTACCCCCGCGGGGAGCGCGAGGTCCGCGACGCGCGTGACCGCTGCGGCCTGCCGGGCGACTACCTGATGTGGGTCGGGAGCCTCCAGCACCCCGACCCCAGCAGCCACATCGCCGAACTCGCCGCGGCACCCCGCGAGCTGCCGCTGGTGCTCGTCGGCGCGACCAGCCAGTGGGCCCGCGAGCTGCCCGGCGTGATCCTGACCGGCGAGGTCGCCGACGGGGAGCTCGCGGCCCTCTATACCGGCGCCCGCGCCCTGGTCGTCTCCCGCGAGCAGGCGGGCTTCGGCCTGCCGGCGGTCGAGGCACTCGCCTGCGGGACGCCCGTGGCCGCGGCCGAAGGGCCTGCCCTGCGCGAGGTGCTCGGCGATCGGGCGACGTTCGTGCCGGCCGGCGACATGACGGCGCTGATCGAGGCCGCGCAGAGCGCCGCGCGCCCGGCGCCGCCGCCGCCGCGCTGGAGCTGGGAGGACGCCGCGCGGGCGACGTGGGAGGTCTATGCGCGCGCGGCCGCCGGGGCCAAGCCGACAGAGCGCCCCGCGCGCTCGCTGCGCCCCAACCCCGCCGAGGGGTTCGAAGCCCCTTAGCGGCTCAGTAGGCGCCCCGACGCGAGATCACGGCGGGGATCGTCTTCAGCAGGATCGTCAGGTCGAGCGCGAGCGACCAGCGCTCGAGGTAGAGGAAATCGAGGTGCACGAGGTCGTCGAAGTCGAGCTCCGAGCGCCCGGAGACCTGCCAGAGCCCGGTGATGCCCGGCAGCACGAGGTAGCGCTTGCGGTGCCAGTCCTCGAGCATCGCGTAGTCGCGTTCGGGCAGCGGCCGCGGACCGACCAGCGACATCTCGCCGCGCAGCACGTTGATGAGCTGTGGCAGCTCGTCGAGGGAGAAGCGGCGCAGGAAGCGCCCGACCGGGGTCAGCCGCGGGTCGTCGCGGATCTTGAACAGGGCGCCCGAAGCCTCGTTGAGCTCTTCGAGGTCGGCCTGGCGCTCCTCCGCGTCGGTGTGCATGGTGCGGAACTTCAGGCACGGGAACGGCCGCTGGCCGATACCCCGGCGCATCGAGCGGAACAGGATCGGGCCGCGCGAGCTGACGGCGACCGCGAGTGTCAGTGCGATCAGCAGCGGGCTCAGCACGATCAGCAGGAGCGTCGCCCCCACGACGTCGAAAGTCCGCTTCAGCGCGAAGTCGATGCCCTCGAACGCGGGCGGCCCGAGCTCGAAGAGCGGCACGGACTGCCCGGGGACGAACTCGGAGCGGTGGATCAGGATCTCCATCGTCGAGGGCGCCAGGCGCACCCGGATCCCGCGCCGGTGGCACTGGTCGACGAGCTCGACGGCCGTCTCCTGGGGGAAGTCGGGGTCGGTGATGATCACCTCGTCGACGCGCGCCGAGCCGAGGACGCGCTCCAGGTCCGCGAGCGTGCCGAGCGAGCGCAGGCCGTTGTCCGGCAGCGGCGCCGGCGAGAGGAAGCCGACGATCTCGATCGAGGAGTGCGGGGCGTCGGCGAGGGCGTGGGCGACGTCGGCGATCTGGCGTCCCCGGCCGACGAGCACGGCGCGGCGCTGGAACCCGGCCGCCCGCAGCAGCATCAACGTCACGCGGTCGTACGCGGCGCGGAACGCGGACACGTAGAAGACCGCGAACACGAGCGACCCGTAGAAGAGGTAGTAGCTCGAGAAGTGTTCGCCGTTGACGACCGCGAAGATCAGCGCGACCAGCGCGACCTCGAACAGCGACCCCACGATCCGTGTCATCCCCGGGCGCATGCCGCGCTCGGCGTAGAGGCCCGCGTTGGCGAACAGCAGCGCCGTCAGCAGGTAGCAGAACGGCACGAACGCTTCGGTGCCGTGCAGGGCGTTCGTGGCGTCGACCGTGCCGTGCACGGCTTCCTTGAGCAGCAGCGCGGTGAAGATCGCCAGCGAGACGCCGGCGAAGTCGAGCGCGAGCAGCGCCGCCACCCGCGCGGCGCGGCGCAGCGTGGAGAACCGCAGCAGGAAGCTGAAGGCGGTCGGGCGCCGGGCCCGCACGTCGCGGTCCGACGGCGGGCCGGAGGCCGGCCGGTTCGCCACGATCGGCGGGGTGCGGCGCGGTGGCGCGGCCGGCGGCTTGGCGCGCGGCGCGGGGGGACTCGACGTTCCCGACAAACGTGTTCCCATCTCGCTGCTCACAACACCTTTTGCGGGTAGACGGAGCGGTTCCGTCCAGCGGACTGGACGCGGGAACCGGGGCGTGCGGAGATCAGCGAGAGCCACCTCCGACGAGAACCTCGACGCCGGAGTCCTCGATCGTCCGCCTCAGCCCCTCTCGCAGCGGCACCTCCGGGGACCAGTCGAGCAGCTTCTGGGCGAGCGCGATGTTGGGGCGCCGCTGCTTCGGGTCGTCGACCGGCAGCGCCTCGAACACGATCTCCGAGCTCGAGCCGGTCAGCTCGCGCACGGTCTCCGCCAGTTCCAGCAGCGTGAACTCGTCAGGGTTTCCGATGTTCACGGGGTCATGATAACCGGACTCCGCCAGGCTGATGATCCCCCTGATCAGATCGCTCACGTAGCAGAACGAGCGCGTCTGGCTGCCGTTGCCGAACACCGTCAGCGGGCGGTTGGCCAGCGCCTGGCGCAGGAACGTCGGGATCGCGCGGCCGTCGTGGGGTCGCATCCGCGAGCCGTAGGTGTTGAAGATCCGCACGATCGCCGTGTCGACGCCCTGCTGGCGGTGGTAGGCCATCGTCAGCGCCTCGGCGTAGCGCTTGGCCTCGTCGTAGACACCGCGCGGCCCGATCGGGTTGACGTGCCCCCAGTACTCCTCCGACTGCGGGTGCTCGAGCGGGTCGCCGTAGACCTCGCTGGTCGAGGCGATCAGGAACCGCGCGCGCTTGGCCTTCGCGAGCCCGAGCGTGTGGTGCGTGCCGTAAGAGCCGACCTTGAGCGTGTGCAGCGGCAGGCGCAGGTAGTCGATCGGCGAGGCCGGCGAGGCGAGGTGGTAGACGAAGTCCACCGGCTCCTCGACGAAGTACGGCTCGATGATGTCGATGCCCAGGTGGCTGAAGCGCTCGGGGTCCCGGATGTGCGCGATGTTCGCGAGCGACCCCGTCTCGAGGTTGTCCACGCAGATCACACGGTTGCCGCGAGCCAGCAGCTCGTCGCAGAGATGGGATCCGAGAAAGCCTGCCCCCCCGGTCACCAGACAGGTCGCCATCAGTCGCACAATACCCGCGAAATGCCCGGCGGACCCGCCCGGCCAGCGTTCTTGCGAGCCCCGGCGAGGCGCCCGCGGGGACTCCAACGCCGGCATGGAGCCCCGGCCGACCACACGACTTGATCTCCCCGGTCCATATCATCCGGATCATGGCCACCGCACCGATTCGCCCCGTGGACGGCGAGGATCCCGACGACCTCTCGGTCGCGCCGATCGTCGGACCCGACGACCCCCGGCGCTTCACCGACTCGGGGATCGAGATCGAGCCCCTCTACGACGAGTCGGACCTGCCGGCCGACCTCGACCTCGGCGATCCGGGCTCGTTCCCGTACACGCGCGGCGTGCACCGCGAGATGTACCGCAAGCAGACCTGGACGATGCGCCAGTACGCCGGCTACGCCTCCGCCAAGGAGTCCAACGAGCGCTACCGCTATCTGATCTCCAAGGGCTCGACCGGTCTCTCGATGGCCTTCGACCTGCCGACCCAGCTCGGGCTGGACTCCGACAACCCGCGCTGCCTCGGCGAGGTCGGGCGCACCGGGGTCGCGATCGACACGATCGACGACATGCGCACCGCCTTCGACGGGATCCCCCTCGAGGAGGTCTCGACCTCGATGACGATCAACGCTCCCGCCGCCTGCCTGCTGCTGCTCTACGAGCTGGTGGGCGAGGAGCAGGGCGTGCCGAGCGAGCAGCTGCGCGGGACGACGCAGAACGACGTGCTGAAGGAGTACATCGCGCGCGGCAACTACATCTACCCGCCCGAGCCCACGATGCGCCTCACGACCGACCTGTTCCAGTACTGCAACGAGCGGGTGCCGAGGTGGAACACGATCTCGATCTCCGGCTACCACTTCCGCGAGAAGGGGTGCTCCGCGGTCCAGGAGGTCGCCTTCACGCTCTCCTCGGGGATCGCCTACGTGCAGGCGGCGATCGACAAGGGCCTCGACGTCGACGACTTCGCGCCGCGGCTCGCGTTCTTCTTCAACGGCCACAACAACGTCTTCCAGGAGGTCGCGAAGTTCCGCGCGGCGCGGCGGATGTGGGCGCACATCATGAGCGAGCGCTTCGGGGCGAAGAACCCGAAGTCGACGATGCTGCGCTTCCACACGCAGACCGGCGGGGTGACGCTGACGGCCCAGCAGCCCGAGAACAACATCGTGCGCGTCGCGCTGCAGGGGTTCGCAGCCGTCTGCGGCGGCACGCAGTCGCTGCACACCAACGGCTTCGACGAGGCACTGGCCCTGCCCACCGAGCGGGCCGCGAAAATCGCGCTTCGCACCCAGCAGATCCTCGCCAGCGAGTCGGGCGCGGCCGACACCGTGGACCCGTTCGCCGGCTCCTACTTCGTCGAGTCGCTGACCGACGAGATCGAAGAGCGCGCATCGAAGCTGATCGCGAAGGTCGACTCGCTCGGCGGCTCGGTCAACGCGATCGAGTTCATCACCGGCGAGATCGACGAGTCGGCCTGGGGCTACCAGGAGCGCTATCGCATCAAACAGGACATCGTCGTCGGCGTGAACGCGTTCGAGGAGGAGGACCTCGAGGTCCCGGACCTGCTGCGTGTCGACCCCGAGTCCGAGCGCGAGCAGGTCGAGCGGCTGAAGCAGTTCAAGGCGAGCCGCGACCAGACGCTGGCCGACAAGCGCCTGGAGGAACTGCGCGAGACCGCGCGCGGCAGCGAGAACCTCCTGCCCGCGATCCGCCAGGCGCTCAAGGACCGCTGCTCGCTGGGCGAGGTCTGCGGCGCGATGCAGGACGTGTTCGGGAAGTACGCGCCGACGTTCTGAGCGTGCGCAGGCAGGCGGTCGCGGCCGGTCGCCCAGGCAGGAGAACACGCGCGCGCCGGGTACTCCTCCCCATGGTCATCGCCGTCACCTTCTACACCTTCGTCCTCGCCGCGCACATCGCCTCGATCGTCATCGCGTTCGGGGTGACCTTCGCCTACCCGGTGATGTACGCCGTCGGGCTCAAGAAAGAGCCGCGCGCGATGCCCGGCTTCCATCGGATCCAGGACTCCGTCGGCAAGTTCGTGATCTCGCCGTTCCTGGCGCTGGCGCTGCTGTGCGGCATCTACCTCGCGAGCAAACTCGAAGTCTGGAGCGACTTCTACGTGCAGTGGGGCCTTGCGGTGATCATCGTGCTCGGTGCCCTCGGCGGCGCGTTCTTCGCGCCCCGCGAGCGAAAACTCGGCGAGCTCGCCGAGCGCGACGTCGCGGCCTCGGGGGACGGCGAGGTGCGCTTCAGCGCGGAGTACCTCGCGCTGCGCCGGCAGGTCTCGATCGTCGGTTACGTCGCGGCCGCGCTGGTGCTGCTGACGATCTACTTCATGACCGCGCAGACGGGCGCCTGAGGCGTCCGCCGGCGCCCCGGCCGCGCCGCTCGCCCGTCAGCCGCGGACGATCTCGCGGCCGGGGGCCGACCATTAGTCTTCCCGCCCGTGCTCGTTCTCGCAGTGACCGGCTACGACGTCGTCACGGCGGTCCACATCATGGCCGTGGTGATCGCCTTCGGCTGGACCTTCGCGCTGCCCGTCGTGTTCGTGGTGGCATCCAAACGCGACCCCCGCAGCCTGCCCGTGCTGCACCGGATCGAAGTGGCGGTCTCGCGCTTCATCCTCAACCCGTCGCTGGTCGTCATCGTCGGAGCCGGCATCTTCCTGGCGAGCGACGGCCACCACTGGGGCGAGTTCTTCGTCCAGTGGGGACTGGGCGCGGTGATCGTGATCGGCGGGCTCGTCGGCTCCGTGCTGATGCCCGCCTCGAAACGAGCCGAAGCCGCGGTCGCGCGCGACCTCGAGAGCTGGAACGGGGAGGGCGAGTTCACTCCCGGCGAGGAGTACGCGGCGCTGACGCGGCGGCTCAACGTCGTCGGCTCGCTTGCGTCCGGGCTCGTGCTGCTGACGATCCTCTTCATGACGATCAAGCCCTAGAAGGCGAGCCAGGCCAGGGCTTCGTCGTAGTCGGCGGGGGCCGACTTGGGCCAGCAGTCGACGCACCCTCGCTAGGTCTTCGCCGGACGGCTGGTCGCGACGGCGCACGCGGCTGATACGTTCCGCGATCATGAGCTCGGGGAAGAGCGGCGGCACTCGCCGCGCTCGTCAGCTCTGCTGCTGTGCGCATCGTCTGCGGGCGCGACACCGTGACGCTCGGACCGGCGAAATCCCGTCGAGCCGAACCCTTGACCACCTTCACCTGTCAGTTCGAATGCACACGCCGCCTTCACGCTCGCGCAGCACACGTCGGCCTACCCGGATGTGGCGCCCGGCCTCCGGGGTGATCACGAGCTGGCGGGTGAGTGGACAGAACGGACCGCTTGCGTTGCGCGTGCTCGAACCGGCGTCCGGCGGCCGCTGGGGGGCGCGGGGACGAGCGCGGCCGCTGCCAACATCCAGGGTGAACCCAACTCCACCGAACTCGCGATCTCCGCCGGGGACCTGATCGGCCTGGACCTGGACTAGGTAGTGCTGTCGGCTACGCCGCCGTCCCTGGCACGGAAGTCCTGTTCTGGAACTCGGTCGTTGGAGAAGGCGAAGCCCAGGGCGCGACGCCGGACACCGAAGGCCGCCTCGTGCTGCTCGACGCCCAGGTCGAACTCACCCCGGTCGTCACCTCCGTCTCGCCCGCCTCGGGCAGCACCGCCGGCGGGCAGACGGTGACGATCACCGGCAAATATCTGGACTCCGCGGTCAACGTCGTGTTCGGCTCGCATCCCGCCACGACGTTCAGCGTCGACCTGTCCGGCGAACACATCACCGCCACCACGCCGGCGTCGGGCGCGGGGCCGTCGACGTCCACGTCAGCAACCAGCACTCCACGAGCGAAACCGTCGCCGCCGACAGGTACACCTTCGTGGCGCCGGTCGCGGGCCGGCCGGGCTCCGCCGCCACCCGGCGGGCGAGGATCCGGGCCGGGACGCCCGCTCGTAGTCACCGGCTTCCAGGAGTCCGCCGAGCAGATGGCGCCTGGGCTCGGCGCTGCCGCACATCAGCAGCGCGCCCGTCGGCACGACCTTCGCCTTCACGCTCAATGCGGCCGCCAACTTGTCGCTCACCTTCATGCGTGTCCTGCCGGGCCGGCGCGCCACGGCGAGCTGCGTCGCGCCCAGCCGGCGCAACAGCGCCAAGCCCCGCTGCAAGCGCTTCGTGCCGGCCGGCAGCCTCGCCGTCCCGGGTCACGCAGGCCTCGACAAGGTCGGCTTCCAGGGCCGCCTCTCGCGCACGACGAAGCTGACGCCCGGCAACTACACCGCGACCGTCGACGGCCCGCGACAGCCACGGGCCCAAAGCCCTGGCGCGCTCGCTGAGCTTCACGATCCTGCCGTGAGCGCTGCACCCGCCGTCGCAATCGACGTCCGACAACCCCCGGGGGAGACCATGAAACGGATCGCAGGACATCTGACGCTACGCGAACGTGGCCGCGACGCTCGCGCTCGTGCTCGCCCTCAGCGGCGGCGCGCTGGCGGCCACGGGCGGCTTCGCCTGCGGCGTGGAGGCTCCAAGCGTGCGTCAGCAGGCAGGGCAACCGTGAAGCTGCGTGAAGTGCGGCGCAAGAAGTGCCCCAAGCGGCCAGCAACTCGTCGGCTGGAACCAGACCGGGTCCCGCCGGCCCGCACGGTGCGACGGGCGCCCAGGGCCCGGCCGGCCCCGCCACCCCGGGCGCCCCGGGCGCGCCCGCCGTCACGCTGTGGGCCGAATTCACGAGCGCCGGGCTCGTCGCCGCCAGCGGGGTCACGAACGTCGCCGGCGATGCGAAAGGCCGCATCTTCACGTTCAACCGCGACATCAGCAAATGCGGGGTCTCGGCGAGCCTGAACGAAGGCCCGGCCACGGCCGTCTACGTCGAACGCAATGAATTCCCCAACCAGCTCATCGTCAAGACCGCCATCACCGAAGAAGAAAAAACGGCGTTCGGCGGGGTCGACCTCGTCGTCAGCTGCTGAGCGCGCGGCGTGCTGGGCGCCCGCGCGGCGCGGTCATCGCTCGACGCGGTAGTCCAGGAACGTCGCGAACCGCGACTGGCGCGCGCCCAGCTGCTCGAAGCCGACGATCTCCCGTCGAAGCCTTCGAACAGGCGCTTGCCGCGCCGAGCACGAGCGGGAGCGACGATCAGCGTCAGCTCGTCGACGCAGCCCAGCCGCGCAGCGCCTCGCGGATCACCTGTCCGCCGCCCATCACGTGCACGTCCTCGCCCGCCAGCCGCCTCGACGGCGCCGCGCGACCGCCTGCTGCCGCGCCCTCGACGAACGTCGAAGTCCTCGCTCGGCGGCTGCCTCCTGCGTGCGGTGCGTGACCACGAACACGGGCACCCCCCAGGCGCTGCGCCCGCCCCAGTGGCGCGGCCGCCTCGTAGGTGTTGCGCCCGCACGACGACCGCGCCGAGTCCGCCAGGTCGACCTCGTCCATCCAGGCCGCGTCCTCGGCCTCCGGCTCCCCGCGCGACTGCGTCCTCGTAGCGCCAGCGGCCGCCCGAACACCCATTCGTGCAGCCGCTCGCCGCCGTCGCCCAGACCGCGCCCGGGCCGTCGTTCGGCCCCGTGATGTAGCCGTCCAGCGAGATCGTGATCCCTGCCGAGCACCTTCGCCATCTCGCTTCGCTCCTCTCTCACCGTCTCCACCCAACTCTGAATCCTCGCCAGAACTCATCGCAAGAGGCCCACGCCGCCGGGGCGCAGACTCCTGCGCGAGCTCGTGCACCGACCGACCCCGACAGCGCACGCGACTCCTAGCTGTACCCTGAGGACATGAGCGACGGATACAGGGTGGCGGTCGTCGGCGCGACCGGGCAGGTCGGCACGCTGATGCTGCGGCTGCTCGGCGAGCGCGGGTTCCCGGCCTCGCGAGATCGTCCCGTTCGCGTCCGAGCGCTCCGTGGGGCGCACGATCGAGGGCCCGGACGGGCCGCTGACCGTGCGCGGGCTGGACGACGAGTCGATCCAGGGCTTCGACCTGGCGCTGTTCTCGGCCGGCGGCTCCACCTCGGGCGAGTGGGCGCCGCGCTTCGCCGCCGCCGGGGCGACCGTGATCGACAACTCCTCGCGCTGGCGCATGGAGGATCGCGTCCCGCTGGTCGTCGCCGAGGTCAACCCCGACGCGCTGCCGCGCACGAGGGCATCATCGCCAACCCGAACTGCTCGACGATGCAGATGGTCGTCGCGCTGAAGCCGCTGTACGACGCCGCCGGCATCGAGCGGCTCGTGATCTGCACCTACCAGGCCGTCTCCGGGACCGGCCGCGCGGCCGTCGACGAGCTGCTCGACCAGTCCCACGCGCTGCTGCACGAGCAGGAGATCGCAGCGCCGAGCGCCTACGCGCACCAGATCGCGTTCAACGCGCTGCCCCAGGCCGGCAGCTTCGCCGCCGGCGACGACCACACCGACGAGGAGCGCAAGCTGATGAACGAGACGCGCAAGATCCTCGGCGACAGCGAGATCGCGATCAGCGCGACCTGCGTGCGGGTGCCGGTCGAGACCGGCCACTCCGAGGCCGTCAACGTGCAGACCGCCCGCCCGCTCTCCGCCGAGGAAGCCCGCGAGCTGCTGCGCGCCGCTCCGGGCGTCGTCGTCCTCGACGACCCCGGCGAGGGCGTCTACCCGATGCCGATCCACGCCGCCGGCCGCGACGAGGTGTTCGTCGGCCGGATCCGCCGCGACCCCGGCAACGAGCGGGCGCTCGACCTGTGGATCGTCTCGGACAACCTCCGCAAGGGCGCCGCCACGAACGCCGTGCAGATCGCCGAGCAGCTCCACGAGCGCGGGCTCGTGAAGGCCTCGGCGACCGCCGTCTAGCGCCGCCCGCGCGCTCGGGCGCGAATCCGCCTGCATCCGCCTCCAGCGGAAGGAGTAGGCCCGCGACGCTCGAAAGGGGGGTCGATGATCAGCTCAGAGGTTCAGCGCACGCTCGTCAAGTCCCCGCCCGAGCTCTGGACCGAGCTCAGCGACCCGGAATCGCTCGCGCGCCACCTCGGCGAGCTGGGCGAGATCAGGATCACGCGGACCGAGCCGGAGAACCTCGTCGAATGGGAGGCGGAGGGGACGACCGGCACCGTCGAGATCACGCCGTCCGGCTGGGGGACGCGCGTCACGCTGACTGTCGTGCGCGAGCTGCCGGCCGGGCAGCTCGCCGACGGCGAGGCACAGCCGGGGCCCGACGCCCCGCCGGCGGCGACGGTGGAGAGCCCGGAGCCGCAGGCCCGGCGGCGAGCGAGCACGAGACGCACCGCGCAGCGGCGCCGAAGCCGAGGCCGCGCCGACGAGACGCCCGGCGCGACCGAGTCCGGCCAGGCCGCGCCCGAGCCCGCGGAGCACGCGATCGTCGAGACCTCCACGGCCGAGCTGCCCGACACGATGTCCCCGAGCCGGTCGCCGAGCGCAAGCCGGCGCCCGCGACCGAGGCGGCCCGACGCGCCGCCGGCTGGCCGCGCGCGCGTCATGCACCGGCCCGGCGATCGAGAGCGACCTGCGCGCGGCCGAAGCGCTCGACGGCCCGCCGCCCGAGCCGGACGGGCTGCTCGACTGGGCCGCGCAGAGCGCCGAGGCCGAAGAGCCGAGCTCCGCGACGAGCCGACGCCCCGGAGACAGGAGCTCGCGGAGCCCGAGCCGCCGAAGCGGGGCCTCTTCGCGCGCCTGTTCGGACGCCGGCGCGGACGGGCGGAGAACGCTCGCGACTCGAGGAGCCGGCGCCGGACGAGCGACGGACGCCGACGACGCCGGCGCGACGTCGATCCCGGCGACCCGGGCGCGGAGGCGGAGGGCCAGCCCGCAGTGACGCGCTCGCGGCCGAGGCCGAGGCATCGCCGAGCCCGACGAGCGCGGGAGCGAGACCGGACACGCCGACCTCGCGGCGCTCGGCGAGCCCGAGCCCGCGGGCGACGAGTCCGAGCGGGCGGCGCGGCGCTCGAGAGCCCGACGACCGCGAGACCGAGCTCGGACGCGCCGGCTGCCGAGGCGCCGAGGCGAGCTCGAGGCCGGCACCGGCAGCGACGAGTCGCGCGAGCTCCGAGATCGCCGCCGAGCCCGAGCCGGCAGGCGAGCAGCCGACGAGCCGATGGCGCCGGAGCCCGGCGCGGTGACGACGGCGAGCGCTCGGAGCAGCCCGGCGCCGCACGCCGGTCGAGGATCTCGCCGCCGAGCTCCGCGCGGCCGAGGAGGTCGCCGCCGAGGAGGTCGAGGCCGTGCTGACGGCGGTCCTCGACCGGCTCGGGCTCCGCGCACCACCGGCCGTTCTCGCGCTCCTAGCGGCGCCGCGCGACCGGCGCCCCGCACGCCGGGCGCGCACGGTCGCGGCAGCCGCGGCCCGATCGAAACGGCGCTGCGGCTAACATCCCGCGCCGATGTCGAGCAGCTCACACGACCGCCAGGCCGACGCCGCCCTGCTGGCGACCTCGCGCAGCGGGCACCGCAAGCCGCCGCGCCAGAAGGCGCCCGAGACCTACGAGGAGAAGCTCGAGCAGCTCCACGAGCTGCGCGAGGCGGCGCTGCACTCCGCGCCGGAGGCCGAGGAGAAGCAGCACGCGCGCGGCAAGTACACGGCGCGCGAGCGGATCGAGAAGCTGCTCGACCCGGGCTCCTTCCAGGAGCTCGACACGTTCGTGCGCCACCGCACCTACGACTTCGACATGCAGAAGAACCGGCCGTGGGGCGACGCCGTCGTGACCGGCCACGGCACGATCGACGGCCGCACCGTCTGCGTCTTCAGCCAGGACTTCACCGTCTTCGGCGGCTCGCTCGGCGAGGTGATGGGCGAGAAGATGGTCAAGATCATGGACCTGGCGGCCAAGATCGGCTGCCCCGTGATCGGCATCAACGACTCCGGCGGCGCGCGCATCCAGGAGGGGGTCGTCTCGCTCGGCGCCTACGGCGACGTGTTCGTGCGCAACGTCCGCTGCTCCGGCGTGATCCCCCAGATCAGCCTGATCATGGGCCCGTGCGCGGGCGGCGCCGTCTACTCGCCCGCGATCACCGACTTCATCTTCATGGTGAAGGAGACCTCGCACATGTTCATCACGGGCCCCGACGTGATCAAGACGGTCACCGGCGAGGAGGTGGGCTTCGAGGAGCTCGGCGGCGCGATGTCGCACAACACCAAGTCGGGCGTCGCGCACTTCGCCTCCGAGGACGAGGACGCGTGCCTGGAGGACTGCCGCTACCTGATCAGCTTCCTGCCCCAGAACAACATGCAGACGGTCCCGCGCGTGGCGCCGAGCGACGACCCGCAGCGCATGGACCCGGAGCTCGACCACGTCGTCCCGGACAACCCGAACAAGCCCTACGACATGCGCGACGTCGTGCGCCACATCGTCGACGACGGCGAGTTCTTCGAGGTGCACGAGCACCACGCCAAGAACATCATCTGCGGCTTCTCGCGCCTGGACGGCTTCACGATCGGCGTCGTCGGCAACCAGCCCAACCAGCTCGCGGGCGTGCTCGACATCGACGCCTCGGCGAAGGCGGCCCGCTTCGTGCGCACCTGCGACGCCTTCAACATCCCGCTGCTCACGTTCGTCGACGTGCCGGGCTTCCTGCCGGGCACGAGCCAGGAGTGGGGCGGGATCATCCGCCACGGCGCCAAGCTGCTCTACGCGTTCACCGAGGCGACCGTGCCCAAGCTGACGGTGATCACGCGCAAGGCCTACGGCGGCGCCTACGACGTCATGGCCTCCAAGCACATGCTGGCCGACTTCAACTTCGCCTGGCCGACCTCCGAGGTCGCGGTGATGGGCCCCGAGGGCGCGGTCAACATCATCTACCGCCGCGACATCGCCGGCAGCCCGACGCCGCGAGGAGCGCCGCGCGAAGCTGATGGAGGACTACAAGGCGCGCTTCGCCAACCCCTACACGGCGGCCGAGCGCGGCTACATCGACGACGTGATCGTCCCGCACGAGACGCGCCCGAAGCTGATCACCGCGCTGCACACGCTGCAGACCAAGCGCGAAGCCGGGCCGAAGCGCAAGCACGGCAACATCCCGCTGTAGCGCGCGCTCGCGACGCCCGTCCAGCCGGGCGACCGCGGTCGCCGAGCGTCGGTCAGAATGCGAACCTCGGGAATCTCGAATCCGGGGGGAAGCGGCGATGAGGCGACTCAGGTGGCTTGCAGCGGCGGTGACGGCGGCGCTCGTCTGCGCGCCTGGCAGCCACCGTCTCGCCCGTGCCCGCCGTCGCACACGGTCCGTCCGGCGCGCCGCCGCGAAGAAGAAGAAGCAGAAGAAGAGCAGCCCGTCGCCTGCAAGCCGGGGCAGGCGCGCCTGCGGATCGGCAAGCGCACGATCTGCGTCAGCCATTCGCTGCCCGCGACGCGCACGAGCCCGCAGGCCGACGCTCGTCGCGACGGCGCTCCACCTTGCGACTCGGCAGCACGCGCGATCGCCGCGGGCGGCGCTCGCAATCGCTCACGCAGCTGCTCGGGTCGGGTCGGCCGCCCACGCCCGTGCGGACCTCGAAAAGGCCGTCGCGGTCGGGGCTCGCCAAGGGCGAACAGCTCGCGCACGGCGCGGCGCAGCTGCCGAGCGTCGGCCGATCGCGCTTCGCCAGCGACGGCGGCCTGTCGGCGCCTCGAACGGCCGCGGACGACTCCCGCGGCCGCGAAGACGCAGCATCAAAGTCGGCGACGGCCACCGTCGACCTCGGCATCGCTGAAGCGGCGCGATCAAGCTCGGCATCGACATCAAAGGCAAAGGGATTAACGTCTCGCGTGGACCTGCGCAGCTGCGGCGACGGGTCGATCAAGCTCGCCAGCTGCCCGACGGCAGAAGGGAAGGTCGAAGGCCACGGCCAGAGCGAACTGGAAGCGAGCTTCAAGGTCAGCGAAGGCGCGAAGCTCGTGATGGCCCAGGGCCTTCAAGATCAGCGGCGAAACGACCATCAAAGCGCAGACCGGCGACGACGCCAAGCTCGACTGCTACGACATCAAGCACGTCTACGCGCTCACCGGATCCTTCGGCGGCTCCAAAACAGCATTCGGACCGATCACCGTCGACTACGACCTACATCGGCGAAGCGCACATCGACCTGCGCTCTCGGCGAGCAGCACGCCGCCGCCGGCCGTCGTCGACGTGATGCTCACGATGGCGGGCGTCGACCCGGCCGAACTGATCGCGGCCGAGATCGAAGTCGCCCACAAGGCGCAGGCGCGAGGCCGACAAGGAGTTCGCCGCCGAGATCCAGAAGGCGACCTCCCAGCTCCGCACCCAGGAATCGCATCTGGCTGACAGCCGAACGAATGCGCGACGGTCGCACTTCGAACCGGCATCTCCGAAAGCGCTGAAGCTGCAGAAGGGCCAGATCGGCACGTTCAAGAGCCGCACCGAAGCGAGCGGCGGCGGCGCTGCCGGCGGCCGCGATCGTGGACGCTCAGCGCCCAGCAGAACGCGACCTTCACGCCCGCGGCGGCAGCGAGGGCAACCCGCTCAGCACCTCCTACAGCGTCACGAACGCCGGCAAAGGTCGTCTCGCGTCGGCAACCTTGAAGGCGACCTCCAAGGCCGGCGTCGCCGAAGACACCTGGAAGCAGAAGACCGAATCGCTGATCGAGACGATCACCGGCACGTTCGAAGGCCGCGACGAACGCGGCGGCGAACTCCTCGAATGGTCGGGACGACGACACTTCGTACGCATCCCCGAAGGCCCCGAGGGCTCGCTCGATTCTCGAGCCGTCCTCCAGCGAAGTCGACGGTCACCGCCTCCGGCACGGCGCTCGTCGCATGCACCGTGACCGGCAAAGAAGGCGTACCACTCTTCGAAAAATCCCCCTTCGCGTCCTCGGAGAATCGGAACACCGGAGGTCACGTACGACATCGACGTCCCGTTCGGCTTCCCGGCCGTATCAAAGTCACGTTCTCGGGCTGTCGCAAAGGCGAGGGCGATGGCGCGGGCACGGTCGAGCCTCGTCCCGGCGAGACTCTGCTCACAGGCGACCTCGTCAGCTTCGGGCCGAGCGCGCTCGTGAAGCACCTCGTCCGACGGCGTCACCTTCGACGGGAGCGCGAGCGCGGACGAACCCGAAGGAAGACCTCAGCTGGAACTGGTCGTTCAAAGGCTCCACCTGAGCCGCCGGCGCACGCCGCGCGCCACGCCTCCGTCACAATGCCCCGGATGCCGAACCGCCGCCCCCACTTCGAGCTGATCGCGCCGTCCGCCTCCCCGGAGGAGGCCGCTGCTGTCGTCGCCGCGCTGGAGCGCTTCATGCGCGCCACCGCGCCGGTGCATGCTCGCCGCCGCCGAGGAGCTCGCCGGCTGGGTCCGCGCGGCCCGCATCGAGGGCGTCTCCCGGGAGTCCGAGACGGATCTCCCGGACCCCTGGATAAATACCTGAAAGCCGCTAGGCTTTAGCCCCTAAAGTCTCGTCCACCGTCCCCGGAACCCAACCAGCCCGGGCCCCGCGCCCGGACCAGGAGGTCTGCAAACCGATGGAGCCAGTGTCTGTCCCCGCCGCACGTGGAACGCTCGAGGATCCCGAGGTCCTGCAGAACGTCCCGGGGCACATCATCCCGATCCTCCAGCGGGAGTACGACGACTTCAAGACCGAGGCGACGAAATTCCTCGACGGCCAGACCGAGGAAGACGAGTTCATCAAGTTCCGCCTCAAGCAGGGCGTCTACGGGCAGCGCCAGCCCGACGTGCAGATGATCCGCGTGAAGCTCCCGTTCGGCGGCGTCACGCCCGAGCAGATGGAGGCGTTCGCGGACGTCGTCGAGAAGTACGTGCCTCTGCGCAAGGGCCACATCACGACGCGGCAGAACATCCAGATGCACCACGTCCCGCTGCCCGGAAGCCGAGAAGCTGATCCGCGAGCTCGGCGAGTCTGGGCTCTCCAGCCGCGAGGGCTGCGGCAACACGATGCGCAACGTGACCGGCGACCCCTGGGCCGGCGTCGCGGCGGACGAGCTGTTCGACCTCACCCCCTACGCCGGCGCATACGTGCGCTACTTCGTGCGCCACCCGACCACGCCAGGGCATGCCCCGCAAGGTCAAGACCTCCTTCGACGGCAGCCCCGCCGACCGCGCGATCTCGGAGATCCACGACGTCGCGTTCCGCGCCCGTGTCCGGGAGATCGACGGCGCGCGAGGTCCGCGGCGTCGAGATGCTCGTCGGCGGCGGCACCTCGATCATGCCGCGCATAGCGCAGGTGCTCTACGACTTCCTCGAGCTCGACAACGGCGAGTACCTGAAGATCACCGAGGCCGTGATGCGGATCTTCGACCGCCAGGAGTGGCTGCGCGTCAACCGCGCCCGCGCCCGCATCAAGGTCTTCGTCGACAAGTACGGGATCGAGGAGCTGCGCAAGCAGGTCGAGGAGGAGCTGAAGGGCGACTGGGTCGCCGAACGCGACTTCTCGATCGAGCACCGGCTGTTCCTCGACGACGAGCGCGAGGCCGCACCCGCGGCCCCGCCGAGCTACGGCAGCCCGAACGGCGACTCCAGCGAGTTCGAGCGCTTCCGCGCCGCGAACGTGCGCCCCCAGAAGCAGGAGGGCTTCGTGACGGTCGAGGTCAAGGTGACGCGCGGCGATCTGACCCCCGAGCAGTTCCGCGGGCTGGCGGCGATCATGCGCGCCTACGCCGGCGGCTACGCCCGCACGACCGTGCAGCAGAACTTCGTGCTGCGCTGGGTGCGCGAGGAGTGCGTCTACGACCTCTGGCGCGCGCTGTCGGCGCTCGGCCTCGGCGGCGCGGGCGCGCGCGAGGTCAACGACGTGGTCTCGTGCCCGGGCACCGACTCGTGCAAGCTCGGCATCACCAGCTCGATGGGCCTCAACGAGGCGGTGCAGGAGCGGATCGAGCAGATGCAGCTCGAGGACGAGCTGACGCGCCAGATCCACATCAAGATCAGCGGCTGCCCGAACGGCTGCGGCCAGCACCACGTCGGGAGCATCGGCTTCACCGGAGCGTCGATCAAAGTGGGCGATCACACGATCCCGGCGTACATCCCGCTACGTCGGCGGAGTCTTCGAAGGCGGCGACGTCCAGTTCGGGACGCGCCTGAAGCTGCGCCTCCCCTCAAAGCGCGTACCGGACGCGATCGAGCGCTGGATACGCCACTATGAGGAGGACCGAGAGGAGGGAGAGACGTGGGGCGCCTACGCCGAGCGTGTCGGTACCGGCGCGCTGGAGGAGCAGGTCAAGGAGCTGTCGATGCCCGTCGACTTCTCCCTGGAGTCGATGAACACGTTCATCGACTGGAACCGCGACGTGCCGTTCGAAGTGATCCGCGGCGAGGGCGAGTGCGCGGTTTGAGCGAAAGGGCCGGCCGGCGCTCCGATGCCGGTACGACGGGCAGCGATGACGGGGACAGGAAACGACGAGAGGCCGGAGACCATGCCACCAGTGCAGAGCACCCAACCCCAGAGCGAGACCGGGCTCGACCCCGCGCTGAGCCTCACGCACACGCTGCGCGAGGCCGCCCGCCACGGCAGCGGCGCGGTGCTGCTGTGCTCCTTCCAGAAGGAGGAGTCGGTCCTGATCGACGAGCTGCTGCGCCTCGACCAGGGCACCGGCTCGGCGGTCCGCGTCGTCACGATCGACACCGGCGTGCTGTTCGAGGAGACGATGCAGACCTGGCGCGCCTTCGAGCAGCGCTACGGCGTCGAGATCGAGGTCTTCGACGCCTCGAGCCCGGACAAGCCGTGGAGCGGGCCCGAGCACTGCTGCTCGGTCGCGAAGGTCGCCGCGCTCGAGCGCGCGCTCGGCGGCGCCGACGGCTGGATCACCGGGATCCGCCGCGAGCAGGGCCCGACCCGGGCCGAGACCGCTGCCGATCGAACGCGACGAGAAGCGCGGCCTGTGGAAGTACAACCCGCTGGCGCACTGGACCGACAAGGACCTGTGGCGGCGCATCCACGAGCGCGACCTCCCGTACAACCCGCTGCACGACCAGGGCTACGAGTCGATCGGCTGCGCGCCCTGCACCCAGCCGGGCAGCGGCCGCGAGGGCCGCTGGGCGGGCACCGACAAGACCGAGTGCGGTTTGCACGTCGAGGTCGTGGAGCCGCAGTGAGCGTCGCCACGCGCCCCCAGCTCAGCCACCTGCGCGCGCTCGAGTCCGAGGCGATCCACGTGATGCGCGAGGTCGCCGCCGAATTCGAGCGCCCGGTGCTGCTGTTCAGCGGCGGCAAGGACTCGATCGTGCTGCTGCGGCTGGCCGAGAAGGCGTTCCGCCCGGCCCCGTTCCCGTTCCCGCTGATGCACGTCGACACGGGCCACAACTTCCCCGAGGTGATCGAGTTCCGCGACCGCCGCGTCGCCGAGCTGGGCGAGCGCCTGATCGTCGCGAGCGTGCAGGAGTCGATCGACAAGGGCCGCGTCGTCGAGGAGACCGGCCCGCGGGCCTCCCGCAACCGGCTGCAGACCGTGACGCTGCTCGACGCGATCTCCGAGCACGGCTTCGACGCCGCCTTCGGCGGCGCGCGGCGCGACGAGGAGCGCGCCCGGGCCAAGGAGCGGATCATGTCCTTCCGCGACAGCTTCGGCCAGTGGGACCCGAAGGACCAGCGCCCCGAGCTCTGGAACCTCTACAACGGGCGCATCCACAAGGGCGAGCACGTGCGCGTGTTCCCGCTCTCGAACTGGACCGAGCTCGACGTCTGGGAGTACATCGACGCCGAGGGGCTCGAGATCCCCTCGATCTACTTCGCCCACCGCCGCGAGGTCTTCAAGCGCGACGGGATGCTCTACGCGATGAGCCCGTTCGCCGAGCTGATCGAGGGCGAGGAGGTCTTCGAGGAGACCGTCCGCTACCGCACGGTCGGCGACATGAGCTGCACCGGCGGCGTGCGCTCGGCCGCCGCCACGCTGGAGGAGGTCGTGCTCGAGATCGCCGCGACGACGGTCACCGAGCGGGGCGAGACGCGCGCCGACGACCGCGTCTCGGAGGCCGCGATGGAGGACCGCAAGAAGGCCGGGTACTTCTAGTGCCCGCGCGCGCCCGCCTGGGCGCCGCGCCGGCGCGCGCGTCCCTCGCGCCGGCTGCATGGAGCGCCGGCCGAGATTCTCCAGACCAATACGCCGCGATGACCCTCGACCTGCTCCGCTTCACGACGGCCGGCTCGGTCGACGACGGCAAGAGCACCCTGATCGGGCGCCTGCTGTTCGACTCCAAGCAGGTCTTCGAGGACCAGCTCGCGCAGGTCGCGCAGGCCTCCGAGCGCCGCGGCGGCCTCGGCACGCTCGACCTCGCCCTGCTCACCGACGGCCTGCGCGCCGAGCGCGAGCAGGGGATCACGATCGACGTCGCCTACCGCTACTTCGCCACGGCCAGGCGGCGCTTCATCATCGCCGACTGCCCCGGCCACCAGCAGTACACCCGCAACATGGTCACGGGCGCCTCGACCGCCGACGTGTCGGTCGTGCTGATCGACGCCCGCCGCGGCGTGCTCGAGCAGTCCAAGCGCCACGCCTTCATCAGCGCGCTGCTCGGGATCCCCGAGATGGTCGTCGCGATCAACAAGATGGACCTCGTCGAGCACTCGCAGGAGCGCTACGAGGAGCTCGTCGCCGACTTCGAGACCTACGCAGCCAGGCTGCCGGGGGTCGGCGCCGTCACCTACATCCCGTTGTCGGCGCTCGACGGCGACAACGTCGTGCACCGCTCGGAGGCGATGCCCTGGTACGAGGGCCCCGTCCTGCTGGAGCACCTGGAGCAGGTCGAGGTCGCCTACGACCACCCCGGCGCCAAGCCCGCGCGCTTCCCCGTCCAGTGGGTGATCCGCCCGGCGAACGGCAACGGCTCGGACTACCGCGGCTACGCCGGGCAGCTCGCGAGCGGCGCGCTGCGCCGCGGCGACGAGGTCGCGATCGTCGGGAGTCATTCCCCGGCGCCCCGCACGCGCATCGCCGCGATCGACACCTTCGAGGGCGAGCTCGACGAAGCGACCGCGCCGATGTCGCTGACGCTGCGCCTCGAGGACGAGCTGGACATCTCGCGAGGCGAGCTGATCTGCCACCCGCGAGGAGGCCCCCGAGGTCGCGCAGCAGTTCGAGGCCGACCTCTGCTGGATGAACGCCGACCTGATGCGCCCGGGGGCGCGCTACGCGCTCAAGCACACCTCGAGGTCGGTGATGGCGATCGTCGACGGCATCGAGGACATGCTCGACACCCACACCCTGCAGCGCATCGACGCGCCCACAGAGCTCGGGCTGAACGACATCGCGCGCGTGCGCCTGCGCACCAGCGCGCCCATCGCCTTCGACCCCTACAGCCGCAACCGCCGCACCGGCAGCTTCATCCTGATCGACGAGGCGACCAACGCCACCGTCGCCGCCGGGATGATCGCCCAGCCGGTCCTCGCCTGAGCGCCGGACCGTCGCGAAGCGATCCGCTAAGCTTCCGCGGCCGATGTTCGAGAAGGTATTGATCGCCAACCGCGGCGAGATCGCGATCAGGATCGCCCGCGCCCTCGAGGAGATGGGCATCGCGAGCGTCGCCGTCTACTCCGAGCTGGACCGCGACGCGCCGCACGTGCAGCGCGCCGGCGAGGCCTACAACCTCGGCGAGGGCCCGGCCGCCGAGAACTACCTGAGCATCGAGAAGATCCTCGACGCGGCAGCCCGCTCGGGCGCCCAGGCGATCCACCCGGGCTACGGCTTCCTCGCCGAGAACGCGCCGTTCGCGCAGGCCTGCGAGGACGCCGGCATCGTGTTCATCGGCCCCCCGGCGAGCGCGATCGAGGCGATGGGGTCGAAGACCAGGGCCAGAGAGCTGATGAAGGCGGCGGGGGTGCCGATCGTCCCGGGCACGACCGAGCCGGTCGCGACCGTGGCCGACGCCCTGCGCATCGCCAAGGACGAGATCGGCTTCCCGGTCGCGGTCAAGGCGGCCGGCGGCGGTGGCGGCAAGGGCTTCCGCGTCGCTCTGAGCGAGGACGAGCTGGAGGGCGCGTTCGAGGGCTCGAGCCGCGAAGGCGAGAAGTTCTTCTCGGACCCGACGGTCTACCTCGAGCGCTACCTGCACGATCCGCGCCACGTCGAGGTGCAGGTGCTCGCCGACCGGCACGGCAACGTGATCCACCTCGGCGAGCGCGACTGCTCGATCCAGCGCCGCCACCAGAAGGTGATCGAGGAGTCCCCGGCGCCGGAATGGGTGGTCGACCCGCAGATCCGCGAGCGCATCGGCAAGATCGGCGTGGATGCAGCGAAGGCCGTCGACTACGTGGGCGCGGGCACGATCGAGGGCCTCTTCTCCACCCACGAGGCCGATGCAGGCGAGCCCGAGTACTTCTTCCTGGAGATGAACACGCGCGTGCAGGTCGAGCACTGCGTCACCGAGATGACGACGGGGATCGACATCGTCAAGGAGGGGATCCGCGCGGCCGCCGGCGAGGAACTGTCCTACGCGCAGGCGGACGTGGAGCTGCGCGGCCACGCGATCGAGTGCCGCATCAACGCCGAGGACGCCTCCAAGAACTTCGCCCCCGCCCCCGGCAAGATCGGCCGCTACCGCGAGCCCACGGGCCCGGGCGTGCGGGTCGACTCGGGCGTCGCCGAAGGCGGCGAAGTCTCGCCGATGTACGACCCGATGGTCGCGAAGCTGATCGTCTGGGACGCGGACCGCGAGCAGGCCACGCAGCGGATGCTGCGCGCGCTCGGCGAATACGAGATCGAGGGCCTGAAGACGCTGATCCCGTTCCACAAGGCGCTGCTCGAAACCGAGGACTGGAAACGCGGCAGCACCTGCAAGGACCTGCTTGGAGGACAAGGCGTGGCTGAAGACGCTCGCCTTCGGAAAGGACGCGAAGCCCGCCGACGCCGAGGAGGCCGAGAAGGTCGAGCAGACCTACGAGGTCGAGGTCTCCGGCAAGCGCTTCGACGTGCGCGTGGTCGGACCGCCCTTCGCGGGCGGCGGGGTCGCGGCGTCGAACGGCACGGCGCCGGCGGCCGCGAAGTCCCCGAAGCGCAGCGAGCGCAAGTCCGCCGGCGGGGCGGGCGGGCCCGATGTCCTCGAGGCGCCGCTGCAGGGGAACATGTGGAAGGTGCTCGTCAAAGAGGGCGACACGGTCGCCGAGGGCCAGCTGCTCTGCATCATCGAGGCGATGAAGATGGAGAACGAGATCACCGCCCACAAGGCGGGCAAGATCACCGCGCTGCCGATCGAGGAGGGCGCGCCGATCCAGGCGGGCGCCCCGATCGCGACGATCGTGGGCGAGGAGAGCTAGGCGCCGAGCTGGGCGACGTTGCGCGCGTGGACCGCGCGCATTTCGCGCGAGCGCCGTCCCTCGGGCAGCTGCGCGTCCTGGCCGCGCTCGGCGAGCGCCCGCAGGTAGGCGAGGTCCTCGTCGAGCACCTGCTCGGCACGCGCGGCGTCGAGGACCGGGCCGTGCCCCGGGACGATGTGCTCGGCTGATCCGAGCAGCGGGCGCAACCGCTCGAGCGTCGCCAGGTACTCCTCGACGGCGCCCCCCTCGTTCAGCATCGGGATCTCGATCTCCGAGAGGTAGTCCCCGGTGATCAGCACGCCCGCCCAGGGCGCGGCGATCGCCATCCCGTCGCTCGTGTGCCCGCCGGTGGGATGCAGCTCCAAGCGGCGCGCGCCGATCTCGAGATGCCCCGGCACGGGCAGCGCCTGGGGCGAGCCGAGGGCGAGCGGGCGCTCGCGCACGAGGTACAGCTCTTCGTCGAAGGAGCGCAGTTCGCGCTGGGCGGCGCCGGGCTCGGCCGCGAGCCGCCGGGCGCTGCTCTCGGCGACCCCGAGCGCGGCGCCGGGGAAGGCGAGCGGCGCGAGCACGTGGTCCCAGTCGGCATGGGTGGCAAGAAGGCCGCTGGGGGCGGGCCAGCCGGCCTGGCCGAGCAGGGAGGGCAGCATCTCGAGCTCTTCGGGCAGGACGGGCGAATCGACGACGAAGGTCTCGGCGCCGGCCGCCGCGCGCGGGTCGATTTTTTTTATTTGGAGGATCTGCTCGCCGGCCCCGGCAGCGCCGCCGCTCTCGGTGAGGCCGCGCAGCAGCACGCAGTTGACCTGCAGAAGCGCGCTCGTGACTGCGATGACATCCGGGTGCAGGGCGCGCGCCCGCACCGGATCAGCTCACGCCGAGGAGCTTCGCGGCCTCTTTGAGGTTGGCGACTTCGGCGGTGGGCTTTTTGGCCGACGGCTCGAGCGTCTCCTTGTTGCGGTTGACCCAGATCACCGGGACCCGCTGTTTGAGGCACGGCAGGACGTCGTGGTAGTAGCTCGCGGCGACGTGGACCCAGCCGCGCTTGCCGCCGATGCGCCTGGCGCACTCGGTGAAGTGAGGGGGCTCGGGCTTGTAGGAGCGCACCTGCTGGGCGGTCACGACCAGGTCGAAGTCGGTCGGGATGTGCCGCCGCGTCTGGCCGAGGAGCTTGTCGTCGATGTTCGAGAGCAGCCCGAGTTTGTACTTCTTGGAGAGCTTCTGCAGCTGCGTGTTGGTCTCCTTGAACGGAGCCCAGCGCTGCACCGAGTCCGGCAGGAACCCCGAGCGGGAGGGCTCGAGCGGCCACTCGAGCCGTTTCGCGATCTCGAGCGCCGTGCGGCGCAGCACCTCGGCGTACAGCTCGTAGGAGCCGCTCTCGATTTCGCGCTCGATCTCGTGGAACATCGGGATCAGCGTGGCGCGGTCGATCTCCATCCCGTCTCTGGCGGCCTCCTTGGAGAAGGCGTCGAGGATGCCCGTCTCCCAGTCGATGAGGGTGCCGTAGACATCGAAGGTGACAAATGTGACGTTCTTGGGGATCGGGGGCATCGCGCGGGCATTATGCCGCGCTTGCGAGCCGGAGCACGGTGCGGGCGCATCGCGCCGGGCGCGATCTTGCGTTAGAGTCCCGCGCCGCAAATGGACCTGCTGGAGTACCAAGGCAAGGAGCTGTTCGCCCGTCACGGACTGCGGGTCTCCTCCGGGAAGGCCGTCGACTCTGTCGAGGGCGCCGTCGCGGCGGCGGCCGAGGTCGGCTACCCGGTGGTGGTCAAGGCCCAGGTTCTGATCGGCGGGCGCGGCAAGGCCGGCGGCGTGAAGCTCGCCGCCGACGAGGCCGCGGTGCGCGAGCACGCGGGCAACATCCTCGGCATGGACATCAAGGGCCACACGGTCCACACGGTCTGGATCGAGCACGCCTCTGACATCGCCTCCGAGTACTACGCCTCGGTGCTCCTCGACCGCGCGGCCAAGAAGCCGCTCGTGATGTTCAGCGTCGAGGGCGGCGTGGACATCGAAGAGGTGGCCGAGAAGACCCCCGAGAAGCTGATCCGCAGCCACGTCGACCCGCTGGCCGGGCTCTCGCGCGAGCAGGCGCTGCAGATCGCCCGCGACGGGGGCGTGGACGCCGACGTCGTCGAGGGCGTGGCCGACGCGCTCGTCGCCCTGTACGAGGTGTGGCTGCAGGAGGACGCGACGCTGACCGAGATCAACCCGCTGATCGTCACGCCGGAGCGCGAGGTACGCGCGCTGGACTCGAAGGTCTCGCTCGACGGGAACGCGCTCTACCGCCACCCCGAGAACCAGTCGCTCTCCGACAGCGAGAACGAAGACCCGCTCGAGCGCCGCGCCAAGGAAGAGGGCGTCCAGTACGTCAAGCTCGACGGCGACATCGGGATCCTCGGCAACGGCGCCGGGCTCGTCATGTCCACGCTCGACGTCGTCGCCCAGGCGGGCGGGCGCCCCGCCAACTTCCTGGACGCCGGCGGCGGCTCGAACGCGGAGAAGATCCGCGGCGCCGTCGAGCTGATCCTGGCCAACGACGCGGTCAAGGCCGTGCTGTTCAACATCTTCGGCGGCATCACCCGCTGCGACGAAGTGGCCGAAGGGCTGATCGCCGCGTTCGGCCAGCTCGACGAGCGCGGCAAAGCGATCCCGTTCGTCGTGCGCCTCGACGGCACCAACGACGAGCAGGGCCGCAAGCTGCTGCGCGAGGCCGCGCTGCCCAACGTCTACCCGGCCGCGACGATGGACGAGGCCGCCGAGAAGGTCGTGGCGCTCGCATCCGGGCGCGCCGTCGGGGCGGCCGCCTGATGTCGGTCCTCGTCGACGAGGGCACGCGCCTCTGCGTGGCCGGGATCACCGGCCGCGAGGGCAGCTTCCACACCCTCAACAACCGCCGCTACGGCACCAACGTGGTCGGCGGCGTCACGCCGGGCAAGGGCGGCCAGGACGTCGAGGGGATCCCCGTCTTCGACAGCTGGGAGCAGGCCGCCGCCGAGGTGCAGCCGAACACGGCGATGATCTTCGTCCCGCCCCGTTTCGCCGCCGACGCGATCCTCGAGGCGGCCGCGGCGGGCGTCGAGTTGGTGATCGCGATCACCGAGGGCATCCCCGCCCATGACGAGCTGCGCGTCTACAACACGCTTCAGCGCGATCATCCGGGGACCCGCCTGGTGGGGCCGAACTGCCCGGGGATCCTGTCCCCCGGCAAGGCCAACGTCGGCATCATCCCGGCCTCTTTCTTCAAGCAGGGCAACGTCGGCGTCGTCTCGCGCTCGGGCACGCTGACCTACCAGATCGGCAACGAGATCGCCCAGGCCGGCTTCGGCTGCAGCTCGATCGTCGGCATCGGCGGCGACCCGGTGCCGGGCTCGTCCTTCGTCGACATCCTCGAGCTGTTCGAGGCCGACGGCGAGACCGAGCTGGTCGTGCTCTCCGGCGAGATCGGCGGCTCGGCCGAGGAGGAGGCCGCCGACTACATCGCCGAGAACATGACCAAGCCCGTCGTCGCCTACATCGCGGGCTTCACCGCTCCGGCCGGCAAGCAGATGGGTCACGCCGGGGCGATGGTCTCCGGCTCCTCCGGCACCGCCGCCGCGAAGGCACAGGCGCTCGAAGGCAAGGGCGTGCGGGTCGGCCGCACCCCGACCGAAACGGCCGCCATCGCCGTCGAGGTCCTCGGCGGCGCGTCGGTCTCCGCCGCCTGAGCCTCTGAGGCCGGCACGGAGCGCCGGCCACCACCGAGGCCGGCACGGAGCCGGCCGATCCACCGAGGCCGGCACGGAGCGCCGGCCGATCCACTCGATAAGAAACGCCGATGGCGGCCGATACGCTTGACCCGATGGACGAGCAGGAGCTGGCACGCACGCTGAACGAGCTCGAGCGCAAGCTCGGCGAGCTGGAAGGGGCGGTCAAGGCGATCTCCTCGCACGACGCGTCTCCGGCGGACGCGCAACCGCCCGCCGCCGCGCCGCCGCAAGAGGACCCGTACGCGGCCGCGCCGCCGCCGCAGACGGACTTCGGGCGCATCGTCGACGAGTCCGTCGAGCGGCCGCCCGCCCGCCCGGCGCCCCCCTCCCCCGCCGGCGTGCCGAGCCTGGCCGCGCAACCCGCCCCGACACCGCGTGCCGTGGCGACGCCCCCGCCCCCGCCGGGCGGAGCGCGGCTCGGGGTGCGGCGCGCCGGCGCGCCGCCGAGCGCACGCACCCCGCCCCCGGGCCCCGCCCGGCGCGAGGGCCCCGGCGCGTCCGCGGGCTCGGGCGCGGCCGCCGTCGGCAGCCCGGGCCGTCCCGGCCCGGGACCGGCCGAGCTGCTGCGCTTCCGCGAACGTCTCGAGCGTTCGGGCCGGGAGCTGACCCATGAGTACGACGAGCTCCTCGGACGCCTAAGCTACGCCGCTATGCCTACGACCACCGGACCGACAATCTCCTTCGCCCGCGGCGTGCCGTCGCTCGACATCATCGACGTGGATGGCCTCAAGGAGGCCGCGGTGCGCGCCTTCGAGAGCGACCCCGAAGGCACGACGGCCTACGGGACCGCGGTCGGCTACCCGCGCCTGCGGGCCTGGATCGCCGCCAAGCACGGCGTCGAGCCGGAGCGCGTGCTGGTCACCAACGGCTCGCTGCAGGCCGACGCGTTCCTGTTCGACCACGTCGTCCACGCCGGCGACGAGGTCGTCGTCGAGAGCCCGACCTACGACCGCACGCTGCTCGGCCTGCGCCAGCGCGGCGCCCAGCTCCATCCCGTGGCGCTCGAGGCCGACGGGATCGACACGGCCGCCCTGCGCACGCTGCTCGGCGGCGGCGCGAGGCCGAAGCTCGCCCACATCATCCCCAACTTCCAGAACCCCGCGGGCTACACGCTCTCGCTCCCCAAGCGCGAAGAGCTGCTCGCGCTGGCAGCGGAGCACGACTTCCTGATCCTGGAGGACGACCCGTACGCAGAGCTGCGCTTCAGCGGCGAGCCGGTGCCCACGATGCTCTCGATCGACGGCAGCCGCGTCGTGTACGCGTCGTCGTTCACCAAGACCGTCTGCCCGGGCGTGCGCGTCGGCTACCTCGTCGGCCCGCCCGAGTTGATCGCGGCGCTGATCAAGAACGCCACCAACACCTACATCTCGCCGAACATGGTCTCGGAGTCGCTGGTCTACGAGTTCTGCGCCTCCGGCAAGATCGACAGCTCGATCGACACCGTCAAGCGCGCTCTCGCCGAGCGCGCGCAGACGCTGGCGGACGCGCTGCGGCGCGAGCTGCCGGAGGCCGAGTTCGTCGCGCCGCAGGGCGGCTACTTCATGTGGCTGACGCTGCCCGCGGGGACCGATGTGCACCGTCTCTTCGACGCCGCCGCCGAGCGGGGCGTCGCGTTCGTGAAGGGCACCGACTTCCTGCTGGAGGGCGGCGAGAACACGCTTCGCCTGGCCTACTCGGGCGTGACGCCCGAGCAGATCGAGACCGGCGTGCAGCGGCTGGCCGAGGCGTACCGGTCGCTGTAAGGAAACCGCTGAGCCACAGCGCCTTTCCGGTTCGAGAGCCAAGCGAGGCAAGGACGCACCGAGCGAAGTGTGCTCTGCACACGAGCGAGGGAGGACGCCGCCTCGCGCCGGCTATCGGACCGGAAAGCGCTCAGCGCCCGTAGCGCTGCGCCCAGCACGAGCTGCTCGGGCAGCGCGGTTCGCGGCGGCGGCGAGGGGTCGGCGATCACCGAGACCGTCTCGGCGACGCTCGTGGTGACAGCGACGATCGCGCCGTCCGCCGCCCGCAGCACCACCTTCGCGTCGTCGCGCTCGGCGAGCGTGCCCTCCAGGCCCGGCTCGAGGCCGGAGGCCTTGAGGTAGTGCAGGAGATCCTCGGCCTCGTTCTCGAAGCGCAGCACCCTCACGTCCGCCCCGACTTCCACGTCGGCCAGCGGCACGCCCGCGAGCCGCGAGCCGGCCGCGATCGGATGCCCGTGGGGGCACGTCTTGGCATCGCCGATCGCCGCCAGCATGCGTTCCTCGAGCACCGGGGACATCGCGTGCTCCAGGCGCTCCGCCTCCTCGTGCACCTCATCCCAGGGCACGCCGAGAACGTCGGTCAGGAAGCGCTCGATCAACCGGTGGCGGCGGACGATGCCCTCGGCGTGCTCCTCGCCGCTCGCGGTGAACGCGATCGCCCGGTCCGCGCCGCGCGTGATGTAGCCGTCGCGCTCGAGGCGGCCGATCATCTCGTGCACGGTCGGGGCCGAGAGCTGCATCGCGCGCGCGATGTTCGCGCCGGTCATCGGCAACCCCGCCTCCTGCAGCCAGAAGAGGATCTGCAGGTACTCCTCCTCCGCGACGGTCGCGTTCTGGGCACTCATCGCACCCGATGCTATCCGCCCGGCTCAGGCCTGCAGCTGATCGTAGGTGCACTCGCGCGCGGGCTTGTCCTCGCGCCAGCGCCGCAGCTTGGCGCCGTGGCGGATGCGCCCCGCCGAGACGTGATCGAAGTCGATCTCGACGACCAGCTCGGGCCGCAGGCCCACCCACTCGAGGTCCCGGCCCG
Source organism: uncultured Solirubrobacteraceae bacterium (assembly GCA_963779065.1). Lineage (GTDB taxonomy): Bacteria > Actinomycetota > Thermoleophilia > Solirubrobacterales > Solirubrobacteraceae > Palsa-744. The sequence continues at coordinate 2,592,270 of CAVZWQ010000003.1, read as the reverse complement.
CGCTCCAGCGGCTCTGCTCGCCCGAGCCGCGCTCGCCCGTCTCGTACGGTTTCAGGAAGGAGACGAGCCGCTCCTTCTCCTTCGCCGTGAGCCCCGAGCAGTGCCCGACGACGCGCAGCTCCTCGCCGTCGTAGAGACCGAGGATCAGCGCGCCGACCGTCCCCGCCGCCTTGCCCGGGCGCCAGCCGACGACGACGGCGTCGATCGTGCGCACCCGCTTGACCTTGAACATCCCCTTGCGCTCGCCCGGGCGGTAGGGGGCATCGCGTTCCTTGGCGATCGCGCCCTCGGCGCCCTGCAGCCAGACCTCGGCCTCGGCGGCGCTGCCGGCGGTCGGCATCAGCTCGACCGGGGAGGCGGCGAAGGGCTTGCCCGCGAGCAGCTCCTCCAGCGCGGCGCGGCGCTCGCTGAACGGCCTTTCGAGCAGGCTCTCGTCCTCGCGCGCGAGCAGGTCGAACGCGACATAGACGGCCGGCGTCTCGCCGGCGAGACGTTCGATTCGCGACTGCGCCGGGTGGATGCGCTGGCCGAGCGCGTCGAAGTCCTCGCGGCCCGCGGCGTCGCGCACCACGATCTCCCCGTCGAGGACGTAGCGGCCCGGCGGCAGCACGAGCTCGGGGAAGTAGCGCCCCAGCGGGCGGCCGTTGCGGGACTGCAGGTAGATCTCCTCGCCGTCGACGAACGCCAGGCAGCGGAAGCCGTCGAGCTTGATCTCGTAGCAGTACTCGTCTCCCTCGGGGAGCTGCTTGCGCGACAGCGCGAGCTCCGGCTGGAGCGGCGGCGCGAACGGCAGGCTCACGTTTTGCCCGCTTTCTGACGTGCGCCTTTGGCGCGGCTCGGCTGCACGCGCTTGGGCTCGCCTTTCTGCTTTCGGAAGTGCGGCGGCCACGGTGCGTCCCCGAGCCCCTCGCGCTCGTCGCGCGCCGCGAGCTCGAGCAGGGCGTCGAGGCTGCCGGCGTGCTCGTCGATCGTCGCGCCCGGGTCGCCGCGCTCGCGCAGCCGGGCCGGGACCGTCAGCAGCGTCAGCTCGCCGGGCTCGACCGCCGCGACCTCGTCCCATTCCAGCGCGCACGAGACGCGCGCGTCGGCCACCGCTCGCACCGAGTAGACCGACGCGACGGTGCGATCGCGCGCGTTCTGGTTGTAGTCGATGAAGACGCCTTCGCGTTCCTCCTTCCACCACTTGCTCGTGGCGCGGCCGGGCATGCGCCGCTCGACCTCCCGCGCGAGGGCGAGCGCCGCACGGCGGACTTCTTCGAAGCCGTGCTCGGGCACCACGCGCACGTAGATGTGGATCCCGCGCGAGCCCGAGGTCTTCGGGAACCCGAGCAGCCCGTGCTCGTCGAGCACCTCGCGCACCCCGAGCGCCACCTCCCGCACCTCCTCGAACGGCACGCCGGGGCCGGGGTCGAGGTCCACGCGCAGCTCGTCGGGCTTGTCCAGGTCGGCCCGGCGCACCGGCCACGGGTTCCAGTCGATCACGCCGAGGTTGACCCCCCAGACGAGGTGCGCGGCGTCGTTCGGCACGAGCTCGCGGGCGTGGCGTCCGCTCGGGAAGGTGACCGTCGCGGTCTCGAGCCACTCGGGGGCGCTGTCGGGCACCCGCTTCTGGAAGAACGGCTTGCCCTCCACCCCGTCCACCCAGCGCTTCATCACCGTCGGGCGCTCGCGCAGCCCGCGCACGACCGCCTCCTCACACTCGACGTAGTAGTTCACGAGGTCCAGCTTCGTGAGCTTGACGGCCGGGAAGTACAGCTTGCCCGGGTTGCTCACCCTCACTTCCCTCCCGGCCACCTCGACGATCTCGTGCTCGGACGGGGGCGTCATTGCTGGAAGGATGCCGGATCGTGCCCGCCCGCAACCCTGCGATCCGCCGCCATGCGCTGCTCGCCTGCGAGCCGTTCTCGGCGCGGCTCGACCGCCGCCGGCGTCGCCGCAGCGCTCGGGGAAGGCCTCGTCGCGGGCGGCGCCCCGCAGCCCGATGCGGTCGAGCTGCCGAGCGACGTCGGGGATCGCGGCGCCGCGGCGCTGCTCGAGCGGGCCGGCTTCCACGCCCGGATGCTCGCCTCGCGAGCGGTGATCGTCGCCGTCCCCGCGCTCTCCGAGCGGACGCTGGCGGGCAGCGCCGCCTTCGAGGTCGCGACGCTCGCCAGGCAGAACGGCGTCCCGTGCTACGCGGTGGCCGCGCACCTCGAGCTCAACGAGTTCGACCTGCGCATCCTGGACCTGCAGCTCGTGCTGCGCGCGCGGGGCGCGGGCACGCTGCGCGAGGCCGGCGAACGCCTGGCCGGGGTCGTCTGAGACCCGTCAGACCTGGCAGCCCGGGCACCAGAAGGTGACGCGGTTGTTCTCCCACTGCCCCCGCACGCGGATCGCAGTCCCGCAGCGCGGGCAGGGCCGGCCCTCCTGCCGGTAGACGGCGTGGGGGCGGGTGTGCGCGCCGTCGCGGGCCGAACGGGTCATCTCCTCGCGGGCGAAGGCGACCGCCGCGAGCACCTGGGAGTCAGCGACCTGCGCCGTCTCGCGCCACGGGTCGAGCTCCGCTGCCCAGCAGCACTCCGCCTTCCACATGTTGCCGATGCCGGCGATCGTGCGCTGGTCCAGCAGCGCGTCGCCGATCGGCCGCGTCGGGTCGTCTTCGCGCAGCCGCCGCAGGAACGTGCGCTCGTCGAAGCCCTCGCCGATCACGTCGGGGCCGAGCAGGGCGAGCCGCGGGTCGCTCCGGGCCCGGGAGTCGCTCATCAGCTCGAGCACCGGGCCGCCGTACTGGACGGCTTCCCAGCCCCCGCCCGCCAGCACGAGCCATGCGTGGCGCCTGGCGCCGCGCGCGCTCGTGCCTTCGCGCCGGACCGACCAGCGGCCGGTCATGCGCAGGTGCGAGTGCAGCGTCAGGCCGCCCTCGAAGCGCAGCAGCAGGTGCTTTCCGACCGCGTCCACCGCGCTGAGGGTCCGGCCCCCGAGCTTCTCCGGCCAGCGGTCGTGGCGATGGCGCGGCTGCGGGGTCTCGATCAGCTCGGGGGCACGCCCCTCGAACGCCTGGCGGATCCGGGCCGCCGCGCGGTGGATCGTGTCGCCCTCGGGCATCTCCCTACGAGCGTAGGGGAGAGGCCGCCTCCTGCTCGCCGGCGCCCCTGGCGGCCAGCTCTCGCACCACGCTCTCGACGAGCCGGGTGGCCGCCGCCGACGGTCCGGTAGTCGAGGTTCGCGGGGATGTCGCTCGGCAGGTGGTAGTTGGCCGGCGCGCGCCAGTCGGTGATCGACACGAGGGTCGCGGTCGGGTAGCCGGCCCTGCTCGGGATCACCGAGTCGGTCGAGGCGCGGGCGCGGAAGCCCCGCTCGAGCGGGATCTCCAGGCGCTCGGCGTGCGCCGCGAGGAGATCGCGCAGCCAGGCGCCCTTGTAGTGCTCCATCCAGATCGGCCCCTCCGCCTCGAGCATGATCAGGTGCGGCGAGCCGACTGTGTCCAGGTTCAGGAAGGTCGTGCTCTGCGGCGGCAGCGATGCGCCGTGGCGGGCCATGAAGGCGCGGATCCCGTCCTGCAGCGTCTCCTCGGCTCCGCAGGAGACGAGCATCACCCGCAGCCCCTGCGGGCGCTCGGCGGCGAGCATCTCGGCGAGCGCGACGAGCGCCGCCACACCGGAGAGGTTGTCGTTGGCGCCCTGGACCGTCTGGCCGCGCCACAGGTCGACGACGGCCGCCGTCGCCAGGGTCCCCAGCACGAGCCCGGCCGCGGCCGGCTCGCGGCGGCGGATGAGCGCGCTCAGCAGCGCGCAGGTGGGCGAAGCCAGCCCCGCCCACCACTGCGGCAGCGGCGTTTTCGCCCGCCCCAGCCGCTCCGGGTTGCGTTCCCACGCGCGCCTGAGCAGCGTCTGGTCGAACAGCAGGCCGGTCTGCGGCGCGTCGTGGTGCGCGAGCACGACGAGCGTCTCGATCGCCTCCTGGTCGCCCGCGCGCGCCACGACGTTGACCGTGCGCCGGCGCCGGCGGATCGCCCGGCGCAGGATCCGCGGGCCCGTTCTGGGCCTCGTCGAGCAGCCCTCCGACGCAGCCGAACGCGAGCGCCACGGCGGCGGCGCGGCGCCCGCGGAACGCCGCTGCGGCGGCCGCGATCCCCAGCACGCCGACGAGCGTGGCGTTCGGCGGGAACGTGCCCCAGGACGGCTCGTCCTCGAGCGCGACGGATACCCCTTCGACGGCGCGCAGCCGCGCGGCCAGCCATTCGGCCGCCTCGCGCTCGCCCGGCGAGCACGGCGTCCGCTCCAGCGGGGCGAGCGTCTCGACGACCTCCCGCAGCACCTCCTCCAGGCGCTCTCTCCTCACAGGAAGCACCGCCCCTCGCCGCGATAGGTCGGCGCCTGCTCGACGACCCGCTCGCCCTCGATCAGGTGCAGGACGCTCGAAGCGCTCGCACAGCTCGCCGGCCTTGGCGTGGCGGAAGTAGACGCGGTCGCCGAGCGCGAGCTCGCTCCGCGGCGTCGCCGAGCAGCGGCGTCTGCACCTCGCCCGCCCCCTCCTGGCCGTCCAGGCGCAGCCCGGCGGGCAGGTACGGGCGCGGCAGCCTCGCGGCGTCCGCGGGCCCGGAGGCGAGGTAGCCGCCGCCCAGCGCGGTCACGACGCCGCGGCCCGGCCGGCGCACGACCGGCAGCGCGAACAGGGCCGCCGGCCGCGGGCGAGAACGCTCGGTAGGCGTCGAAGAGGGTCGGCCCGTACAGGCCTGAGCCCGCCGCGAGCTCCGTGACGGCGGCCTCCGCGGCCGTCCCGTGCAGGCTGCCGGTCCCGCCGCCGTTGACGAAGCGCAGGGGCGGCGCGCCGGCCGCGCGCCAGCACCTCCGCCACGGCGGCCACGATCGCGCCCCGGCGCCCCGCGAGCTCGCGCGCCGAGCGCGCCTGCATGGCGCTGGATCGCACGCGCCCGCAGCGGGCTGCCTCGGCGGCGCGTCCCCCACGCCGGCGATCTGGGCCTCGTAGGCCATGATCCCGCGCCAGCGCGAGGTGCTCGCGCGCGAGTACCTCGCGTGTCAGCGCCGCGGCATCCTCCGGGCTGCGCACGGGTGAGCGGCGCGCCCCGACCCGGATGCGCCCGCCCGCCGCGCGCCAGCCGGCGTCGATGTCCAGGCAGACCGAGATCCGGCCCGGCGCGCCGTCCAGCGCGCGGTCGATCAGCCGCAGGCCCTCGGCAGAATCGACCATCACCGTCACGTCGGCGCCGCCCGACGCCAGCTCGCGCAGCGCCTCCGCGTCGGCGGTCGGGTAGGCGACGAGAACATCGCTGGTGCCCTCCGCGGCGAGCCACAGCGCCTCGGGCAGCGTGAAGGCCATCGTGCCGTGGAAGCCGCCCCGCGCCAGCACGCGCTCCTGCAGCGTGCGGCAGCGGACCGACTTGCTGGCGAGCCGGATCGGCTTGCCGCCGGCGCGCCGTTCCATGTCGCGCGCGTTGTCCTCCAGCGCGTCGAGGTCGACGAGCGCGAAGGGCGCCGTCAGCTCGGCGGTCGCCCGCTCGAGCCGCTCGTAGGCCGAGGCGGCCGGTACCAGCGCGGGCGCCGCCGGCGCGCTCACCCGCCCGTCCCCCGCAGCGGGGCGTGCCCCGCCATCGGCGCCGGCGGCGGCGCGGGCATCCCCACGGGACCGAGCACGCGCTCGGTCCAGTCGTTGGCGAAGACGCCGTGCGGGTCGAGCCGCGCGCGCACGCGCTGGAAGGCGTCCCACTCGGGGTAGCGCCCGCGCAGGGTCGCCGCCGTCTGGAAGTGGCGCTTGCCCCAGTGCGGGCGACCCTCGAAGCGGTCCATCAGCGCCTCGACGGCGCGGAAGTACGGCTCCCACTCCATCCCCTCGAACATGTGCACCGCAACGAAGCCGCTGTCGCGGCCGCCGGCGGTGCTGAGCATCGCGTCGTCGCTCGCCACCGTCCGGACCTCGATCGGGAACGGCACCCGGAAGCCTTCGCGCGGGATCAGCGCGAGGAGCTCTTCGACGGCCTGCGCCGTGCGCTCGCGCGGCAACGCGTACTCCATCTCCGTGAAGCGGACGAGTCGCGGGCTCGCGAAGATCGCCGCCGAGCTTTCCACGCGCGTCGAGCTGCCGGCGAGCTTGGTGACCAGCCGGTTGAGCTGCGGTATCCGGCCCGGGAAGCGGCGCCCGAGGCGGCAGAGAGCCCCGAACGCGTGGTTGGTGAGGAGGATGTCGTTCGCGTACGCGTTCGCGCGACCGCGCGGCCGCGGCGGCGCGTCCGTGCGGTTGTTGGTCCGCGTCAGCGCCACATCGGCGTGCGGGAACACGAAGAACTCGAAGTGGTCGTTGGCGAGCGCGCGCTGCTCGAACGAGGAGAGCACGCCGGCCAGAGGGGCCGGCTCGTCGACGCCGCGCAGCGTGAAGGCGGGCACGCAGCGCAACGTCACCTCGGCGAGCGCTCCGAGCGAGCCGAGGCCGACGCGCGCAGCGCGGAACACCTCCGGCTCGCGATCCTCCGAGCAGAGCGAGCGTGGAGCCGTCCGCGAGCACGAGCGTCAGCTCCGCCACCTGCGAGGAGATGTTGCGCAGGCGCGCGCCGGTGCCGTGCGTGGCGGTCGAGATCGCCCCGGCGATGCTCTGCACGTCGATGTCGCCGAGGTTCTCCATCGCGAGGCCGTAGCCGTCGAGCTCGGCGCTCAGCTCGTGGATGGTGATCCCGGCCTGCACCTTGACGAGCCCCGTGGCGCGGTCGGCGTCGAGCACGCGGTTCATACGGCCGAGCGCGAGCATCGCGCCGTCGGTCAGGGCGATGTCGCTGAAGGAGTGCCCGGCCCCGGCGACCCGAACCCGCAGACCGTCCGCGGCGGCCTGGCCGACCGTCTGCGAGAGCTCCTCGACGCTCCCCGGCGAGCTGAGCCGCGCGGGCGCGCACCGCTGGTCGCCGGCCCAGTTGCGCCAGGTCCCGGACGGGGCGTTTCGATCAGTAGGCTCGGGCATGGATGGACGAGCCCGAGCCTACTGCGACCCAGGCCGCTCGGCCAGCGGGAACGCTCAGGACGCGTCCCGGACCGCGCCGGGCGACCGTCGTCGGGGCCGGCTCGTTCGGGACCGCGCTGGCCGTGATGCTCGACCGCGGCGGGCTTCGCACGACGCTCCAGACCCGCACCCCCGAGCAGGCGCAGACGCTGGAGAGCGCGCGTGAGAACGCCGCCTACCTGCCGGGCGTGGAGCTCCCCGCGGGGCTGCGCGTCGAGCCCTCCTCGGCGGGCGCCGCGCGCGCCGACTACGTGTTCCTGGCCGTGCCTTCGCAGACGATCGGCGAGGCGATCGACACGCTCGTCGCGGTCGGCCTCGGCGCGCGCACGGCGATCGTCCCCGTGGCGAAGGGCCTCGTTCCTCCCTCGGGCACGCCTCCGACGATCGTGCTGAGCGAACGCTTCGGCGCCCATCGGGTGGCCTGCCTGGGCGGCCCCGCGCACGCGCGCGAGATGGTGCGCGACGGCGCCGCGCTGGTCGCCGCGTCACTCGACGAGGACCTCGCCCGCGCGCTCGCGCAGATCTTCAACCGCGCCGGCGTCGTGTGCGAGCAGTCCAACGACCCGGTCGGGGTCGAGCTGGCCGGGGCGGCCAAGAACGCCGCTGCGCTCGCCGCCGGGGCGACAGAAGCGCAGGGCCTGAACGCGGCCGGCGCTGCCGCCGGGCACATCTTCGCCGAGGTCTGGCGCTACGCGGAGACGCTCGGCGCGCGCCCCGAGTCGATGATCGGGCTGGCCGGCGCGGGAGACCTGGTCGCCACGGCGCTCGCGCCCGAAAGCCGCAACCGGCGGGCCGGCGAGCTGCTGGCCGGCGGGCTCCCCGCCGCCGAGATCCCCCAGCGCGTCGGCCAGGCGGTCGAGGCGCTCGAGACCGTGCCGCTGCTGGCGCGGACGCTCGAGGCCGCGGGCATCCGTGCGCCCGTCACCGGGGCGCTCGGCCGCCTGATCTCGGGCGAGCTGCCGCTCCAGGAGTGGGTCGCGCTGGTCCGCACCACCGTTCCGCCGCCCGCGCTCTGGCGCCGGCGCCCGCGGCCGGGCTTCTGGCGGCGGCTGTGGCGGCGTCTCGGCGGCTCCTAGCCCATCAAGGTGCTGACGACGGCCTCGTAGACGCCGGGGCCGTGGCCCGCCTCGGCCACGCGCACGTTGCCCATCCCGGCGATCGCCTCCCGCATCGAGGGATCGCGCGCGACCGCGTTGGAGACGAGCCAGAAGCTGCCGACGTGCGCGGCGCAGGCGAGGTCCTCGCGCGAGTCGCCGACCGCGAAGGCCTGTCTCGGGGGAGTAGCCGCGGATCTGCATGTGCAGCGCGACGGCGGCGGCCTTCGAGGCCCCCTTCGGCACCAGGTGGTAGCCGCGCACGTGCGGGAGCGCCGCGAGGTCGGGCGAGCGGCGGTTGACGACGCCGTTGTCGACCAGGCGGAGCTGATCGTGCCCTTCGCCGGCGAGCAGCTCGTCGGCCTCGAACGCGTCGACCAGGCCGCGGAAGAGGTGCGAGACCTCGCGGTTCAGGTGCCACGGCTCGTGGTACTCCAGGCGCCCGCGGTAGGTCTCGAGCAGCAGCGCGGGGGCGCCGGTCTGCTCGATCTGCTCGGCGATCGTGAGCTCCCCGGGCACCATCCCGCCTGTGAGCCAGTGCTCCTCGCCCTCGATCACCAGGCAGGCGCCGGCCTCGTAGATGTAGGCGCTCTGGCCGAACAGGCGGGCGTCCTCTTTGACCTGCGCCTGGCGGCGTCCGGACATCAGGACGATCTCCACGTCCGCGCGCAGGCAGGCCTGGATCGCGCGCACCCCCTCGATCGTGACGTTGCCCTCGCCGTCGTGGAGCAGCGAGGCGCCGCGGCCGAGGAGCGTGCCGTCGAGGTCGAGGTACAGGCAGCGCACCCCCGAAGCGCCCTCGGTCACCGGGGCCCCGCCATGGGGTGCGCCGCCTCCGCCAGCGAAGCCGGAGCGGGACGTTCGACGGGGCCCTCCGGGGCGGCGTCGAGGCGCCCGTCGGCGACGAGCCTGGCGGCGAGGGTCGCGAGCACCGTGCGCGCCATCGGCTCGAGCTCGGCGAGGGTCTTGTGCGGATTGCGGTGCTCGTCGAGATCGACCTGGGCGAGCCCGTCCAGGCCCACCGCACGCCAGGCGTCGATCAGCATCGCGATCTCGACGCCGTAGCCGGTCGCGAACGGGAGCCGCTCGAGCAGCTCGCGCCGCGCGGCGACCTCGCCGGCCAGCGGCTGGCGCACGCCGGAGAGCGCCGGGTAGAACAGCTCGAGCGCAGGCCGGGCCACGAGGTGGTTGACGCGCCCGCCGCCCTCGCCCGCCGCGCCGATCGGCCGGCGGTAGAAGCGCCTTGGCGAGACTCACCCCGGGCTCGCACACGAGCGCGCCGAGAAGGCCCGCGGCGAAGTGGGCCGAGAAACCTTCGGTGTCCGCGTCCAGGAAGCACACGAGCTCGCCCCCGCACGCGCCGAGCGCCCGCCACATCGCGTCGCCCTTGCCGAGCACGGGGCCGAAGGACGGCATCAGCTCGGCCTCCTGGACGACGCTCGCCCCCGCCGCCGCCGCGACCTCGGCGGTGCCGTCCCTCGATGCGGCGTCGACGACGAGGATCTCGTCGATCGCGCCCTGCTCGCGCAGCGGCACGAGCGCCGCGACGACCTCGCCGACCGTGCTCGCGCATTCGCGCGCGGGCAGGCAGACCGTCGCGCTCTCGCGCTTGCAGGCGGCGATCCGCTCCGGCGGGTAGGAAGAATGGTGGAAGGTGCGCAGTTCGCCGCGGTCCGGTGCGGGGGCGGTCGGCATCGCCTCTACTATCTCAAGTCCTTGCCGGCCGCCCTGAAAGAACAGCCCTGGAGCGCGATGCTGGAAGCGGGCCGCGCGGACGGGCGGCTGGTGCGGGAGGCGCGCGAAGGACCGGGACAGGCCCGCTACGGGGAGACGCCGCCCGGGCTCGACCCGAGGCTGCTCTCCGCCCTCGCGAACCTGGGCGTCGAGCGCCTCTACGAGCACCAGACGGAAGCGATCGCAGAGGCCTGGGCACGCCCCACGATCGTCACGACCGGCACCGCCTCGGGCAAGTCGATGTGCTTCAACCTGCCGACGCTCGACGTGCTCTGCCGGGACAGCCGGGCGCGCGCGATCTACCTGTATCCGACGAAGGCGCTCGCGCAGGACCAGGCGCGGGCGCTGGCCGCCTTCGGCCTCACCCGGCACGTCCGCCCGGCGATCTACGACGGGGACACGCCGCGCGAGGCGCGCGCGGACATCCGCCGGCGCGCGAACATCGTGCTCACGAACCCCGACATGCTCCACGTCGGCATCCTGCCGAACCACGCCGCGTGGGCGGACCTGTTCGCGAACCTCGCCGTCGTGGTGGTGGACGAGGCGCACGTCTACCGCGGGGTGTTCGGGTCGCACGTCGCCAACGTGCTGCGCCGCCTGCTCAGGATCGCCGCCGCCTACGGCACCTCGCCGCGGGTGCTGATGGCCTCGGCGACGATCGCCAACCCGGTCGAGCTCGCCGAGCGCCTGACCGGGCTCGGGGATTTCGCGCTCGTCGACCGCGACGCCTCACCGGCCCCGGAGCGCAAGATCGCGATCTGGAACCCGCCGCTCACCGACGAGGCCAGCGGCGCTCGGCGCTCGGCGCTCGGCGAGGCCGCCGAGCTGCTCGCGGGGCTCGTTCGAACGAGCCCACCCACCCGGATGATCTGCTTCATGAAGTCGCGCAAGGGCGTCGAGGTGCTGAGCCGGCTCGTCCGCGACGACCTCGCGGCCGATGATCCGGAGCTGGCGGAGCTCGTCGCGCCCTACCGCGCGGGCTACACGCCCCAGCAGCGGCGCGAGCTCGAGCAGCGCCTGATGCGCGGCGAGCTGCGCGCGATCGTCACGACCGACGCGCTCGAGCTGGGCATCGACATCGGCGAGCTCGACGGCGCGCTCGTCGTGACGTTCCCCGGGACGGTCGCCTCGCTGCGTCAGATGTGGGGCCGCGCCGGGCGACGCGGCCACGGCCTGGCGGTGTTCCTGGCGGGCGAGGACGCGCTGGACCAGTTCTTCTGCCGGCACCCGGACGAGTTCCTCGACCGCCCCGTCGAGGCCGCGATCCTCGACCACGAGTCGCCGCTGATCTACCGCCGGCACCTGCTCTGCGCGGCCCACGAGGGCCCGCTCTCGCGGGCGGATGCCGAGTTCCTCGGCCCGCGCTGGGAGGCGGCCGCGGAGCTGCTGGAGAGCGCGGGCGAGCTGCGCCGGCGCGAGGGCGTTGCGGGCACCAGCTACGTGCCCCGCCGGCCCGGCTCCTACCCGGCGGCCGAGGTCTCGCTGCGCTCGGCCTCGCCCGAGAGCTTCGCGATCGTCGACGTCTCCTCGGGGGAGCTGATCGGCACGACCGAGGCTGCGCGCGCCCACTCGACGATCCACGAGGGCGCGGTCTACATGCACCTCGGGCGCTCCTATGAGGTGCGCGAGCTCGACCTCGAGCGCAGGCGCGCGCTCGTCTCCCCTTTCAATGGCGACTGGTACACGCAGCCCAAGCGCATCACGGACACCGAGATCGTGGGGCTGCTCGACCGGCGCGAGACGCTCGGGGTGCGGCTGTCGTTCGGCGAGGTGAGCGTCACCGAGACCGTGCTCGCCTACCAGCGCCGGCGCCTGGCCGACCACTCCCAGCTCGACCTGTTCGCGCTGGAGCTGCCGCCGACCAGCTTCCAGACGCAGGCGCTGTGGTTCGAGCTCGATGCCGGCGAGCTCGCCGAGCGCGTCTCGATGGAGCAGCTGCTGGGGTCGCTGCACGCCACGGAGCACGCTCAGATCGCTGTGCTGCCGCTGATCGCGATGTGCGACCGCTGGGACATCGGCGGGCTCTCGACGAACGTGCACCCGCAGACGGGGGTGCCGACGATCTTCCTCTACGACGGGCACCCGGGCGGGATCGGCATCGCCCGCACCGCCTTCGTGCGCTTCGAGGAGCTGTGCGAGGACGCGCGGCGGCTGATCGCCGGTTGCGGCTGCGCGAGCGGGTGCCCCTCCTGCGTGCAGTCGCCCAAGTGCGGGAACCTCAACGAACCGCTTTCGAAGGCCGGCGCGCTGCTGGTGCTCGACCGGCTGCTCGAAGGCGCCGCGGAGAGCGAGTCTGCAGGCGCGGGCGCGACGGCGGCGGCGCCGCTCTGATCGGCCCTTGCCGCTGTTAGTGCAGGAGAAGCGGGCGGCCCGGGAGAACCCCAGGTCCGTGAGCGGCTTCCGCGACACCGTGCTCTCCCACCTCCTCAAGCCCGCCATCGCGACCGTGATCGCGTGCGCCGCCTTCGCGACCTCGGTGGCGGCCGCCGAAGCGCCCCCGCGCCAGTCGCTGATCTTCGAAGGCCCGGGCGCGCGCACGCCGCTGACGCAGTGGACGCTGCGCCGCGACGCGGCGAACACGGGCCTGGCGCACGGCTGGGCCCGCGGAAGCTTCACGGGCACCACCGTCAGCGTCCCGAACGTCGTGAACCCGACCCCCTACAGCGGCCGCGCAGGGGGGCGCAACTACCTGGGCTCGGTCGCCTGGTACCGGACCGCGTTCCAGGCGCCCGCGACCGGCCGCTACGAGCTGGACTTCCACTCGGCCAACTACCGCGCCGAAGTGTTCGTCGACGGGAAGCTGCTCGGCACCCACCGCGGCTCCTACCTGCCGTTCGCGATGCAGACGGCGCTCGCGGCGGGCGCGCACGCGATCGTCGTGCGGGTGGACTGGCGCTCTCCGCAGCGCCAGGCCGAAGAAGGCTTCCACCGCACCTGGTTCAACTGGGGCGGGCTCGACGGCGAGGTGGATGTGCGCCCGCTCGGCGCGAGCGACCTCGCGGCGCCGGCGATCGAAACGACGCTCGCCGGTGCCCAGGCGGACGTCAGCGTGAGCGTGCAGGTCCGCAACTACGGAGCCACACGGACGATCAGACCCGAAGGCTCGCTCGCGCACGGCAGCCAGACGGTGCCCCTGGCATTCGGCGCCGTCACGGTCCCGGCCGGCGCCACCGCCACGGCGACCGCGACGGCGGCCGTGCCCGCCCCGGCGCTGTGGTCGCCGGCGGCGCCGAACCTCTACGACCTGCAGCTCGCGGTGCCGGGCGAGAGCACCTACGCCGCGCGGGTCGGGCTGCGCCAGATCACCTGGCACGGCCAGGACCTGTTCCTGAACGGGCAGCGGCTGCGACTCCACGGCGCGACCGTCCAGGAGGATGTCCCCGGCCACGGCGACGCGCTCACCCCGGCCGACCAGGACGGCATCGTCGCCGACCTGAAGGCGATCGGCGCCAACGCCGTGCGCGCGCAGCACCCGCTCGACCCGGCGCTGCTGGAACGCCTCGACGCCGCCGGGATGCTCGTCTGGCAGGGCGTTGGGCCGGTCGAAGGTGCGGCCATGTGGTACTCGACGACGCCGCGCCTGGAGGCCGAAGCCGAGCAGCAGGTGCGCACGACCGCGACCGACGCCGCGCTGCACCCCTCGATCTTCGCGTGGAACCTCGTGGACGAGATCGCGCGCAACGGCCGCGACGCGGCTGAGGTGCGCTACGTGCAGGACTCGGCGCGCTGGCTGCACGCCCACGACCCGGGCCGGATGGTCGCCGTCGACGTCTGGGGACGCGACCCCCCGACCCGCGCGGGCGCGCTCTACTCCGAAGTCGACGCCGTCGCGGAGACCGACTACACGGGCTGGTACGAACACCCCCACGACAGCCAGGCGCAGCTCGCCGCGCGCATGCGCGCACGGCTGTCCCAGATGGCGAAGACGTTCGCCGGCAAGGTGCTCGTGATCAGCGAGTTCGGCGCCGAATCGAACACGCTCAACAAGCCCGGAGCGCCCGGCAGCTACGCCTTCCAGGCGGCCCTGCTGAAGAACCACATCCAGGTCTACGCCGCCGACCCGTCGCTGACCGCGATGTTCGTCTGGGTGCTGCGCGACTACCCGCTCACGCCGACCTTCAGCGGCGGCTCGATCCACCGCGTGATCAAGCACCTGCGGCTGATCGAAGGGCTCAACCAGAAGGGCCTGTTCACCTACTCCGGGAAGGCAAAGCCGGCGGCCGGCGGCGGTCGGAGCGCTCTACAGGACCCTGCCGGCGGACTGATCCGGCGCTAGCCCCGCGCTCGCGACGCGACGATCGTGAACGTCAGCGAGAGCGCGCTGGACCGGCCGGCGGCGTTGGTCGCGACGACGGTCACCTTGTAGGTGCCGGGCTTCAACTTCCTGGTCGACGCGACCCGGCCCTTGAAGCTGATCTTGTTGAGACCCGCGTGCCCGGTGGCGGCGATCGCTCCGGCGGGGATGGCCCGCCGGCATGCGCCGTGGTGCCGGTTGCGCCGGTTCGGGGCCACGCAGGCGCGCCCCACCTTCCTGCCGCCGGCCAGGCGGGCGAACGCCAGTTTCGCGGTGGCGCTCTCGCTTGAGGACGAACGAGAAGGTGGTTCCGACGGGGATCCGCCTGCTGCCTCTCCCCGCCTCGCGCCAACGCGAAGCGGACTGGTGGAAGTGCCCGACTTCGGGCCGGAGCAGCGCGACATTCCCGGGGTGGCACGCTCACGACCGCGCCTGCGATCGCGCGAGCGCCGGCGTTGCAGTAGGCCGTCTGACCGGTGAACAGGAACGTGGCCGAGCAGCCGGCGTTGTCGGTGACCTGGAGCGTGACTGTGTAGCTGCCGGGGGCCGCATAGACGTGGCTCGCAGCGGGCGTCCCCGTCACGGCGCTCGAACCGTCGCCGAACCGCCACGCGTAGCTCGTCACGGTCCCGTCGGGATCGCTCGAGGCGGCGGCGTTGAAGCTGCTCGCCGCAGCCCGCCGCGCCCGGCGCCGCGGTGAACGCGGCGGTCGGCCCCTGGTCGGGCGTGGTCGCGATCCCGAACGGATACAGACCCCCTTCGACCGACGCGGGCGACTTCGGCGTCAGCGCGCCGCCCGCGCCGACGTCGTACTGGGAAACCGCGCCCGGCGTCGGTCCGGGGCCCGTGTCCGTCATGTAGGCCGAGCGCCCGTCGGGGCTGAGGACGATCCCGGCGGGCCCCAGGCTCCCAGGAGCGAACGCGGGTGACTTGGGCGAGAGCACGCCCCCCGGGCCGACGCTGTACTGCGAGACGCCTTGGTCCGCCGGCGCCGTGTCGTTCGCGACGTAGACGCTGGAGCCGTCCGGGCTCACCGCGACGCCGGATGCACCTTCGCCGGCCGCGACGAAGGCCGGCGACTTCGGAGTCAGCGCCCCACCCGCGCCGACGCTGTACTCGGCGACGTGGCCGGCTTCGAACACCCCCGGCGAGACTTCGTGTTCGTTTTCGTAGTCGGCGACGTAGACGCTGGTCCCATCGGGACTGATCGCGATGCCCGAGGGCGCTTCGCGGGTCGGCACCGGTCCCGAGGCCTTGGGCGAGAGCGCCCCGCCGGGACCGACGTCGTACTCGTAGACGCTTTCGGTCGCCGCGCAGATGACATAGACGCTCTTGCCGTCGGGGCTGACGGCGACGCCGTCGGGGTGGCCGCCGCTCGCGACGGCCGGGACGCTCTTCGACGTGAGCAGCCCCCGGCGCCGACGTCGTACTGCGAGACGTTGCTGCCGCCGCTGTTGGCGACATACACGCTGCCCCCGTCGGGGGAGACGGCGATCCCTTCGGGTGCGACCCCGGCCGCGACCGTCGCGGGCGACTTCGGTGTCAGCGCGCCGCCGGGCCGGCCGTGTACTGGCCGACCTTCCCCGTTCCGCGGTTGACCACGTAGACGCTCGTCCCGTCGGGACTGACCGCGACGGACACCGCGGTCGCTTCCGCGGGGACCATCTCCGGCGTCAGCGGCGAGAGCAGCCCGCCCGCTCCGACGCCGAACTGGAAGACGTTGCCGCCGTTGAGGTTGCTGATGTAGAGGCTGCCGGCGCTCGCGCTCGCAGCCGAGGTAGCCCCGGCTCAGCCCCGCCGCGAGCAACACTGCAAGCGCCTGTCTCGTCCTGGAGATGTGCTCCCCCTTCGGAACGTCGAGCCGTCCTGTCGGCGAGTCTAATCGCTGTGGTCGCCGGCATGGATCGATCGTCCAGCCCGGCCGCGCCGGGCGGCGTTCGGAGAGGCGCTGCCGCCGGGGCTAGGCGCGCTCACGCCCGGAGGCGAACGCCATCACCAGGGCAACGATCCACCCGATCACCGTCCAGGCGAGCAGAAGGTTGATGATGATGACCGCGGTCGTCCGCTTGGCTCCGCGCGCCAGCGCCACGATCGTGGGCAGGAGCCAGAGGCCGAGGCCGACGACCAGCGCGACCACGAAGAAGAGGTCGTGCAGGGCGCCCGCGGCGAGCAGCAGGAACGCGTCGTGGATCAGGAGGGCGACCCGGCACCACGGGCGGCCATCATAAGCCGCCCGCGACACCGGATAGCCGAACTCGCGGACCCTAGGCCTTGTTCCCGGCCGCGATCCTGCGCAGGTCGATCGTTTCGTCGTAGAGCTTCGCGTCGACGCCCTTCGCCAGCGCGACCTCGCGCAGCGGGCGGCCCGAGGCGGTCGCCTCTTTGACGATCTCCGTCGCGCGGTCGTAGCCGATCGCGCCGTTCAGCGCCGTCGCGACGGCCAGCGTCGCCCCCGCCGAGGCTTCGGTGCCGGCCTTGTTGGGCCTGATGCCGTCGACGCACTTCTCCGCGAACACGACGGAGGTCGAGCTGAGCAGGCGCAGCGACTGGAGCAGGTTGCGCGCGATCAGCGGGATGCGCACGTTGAGCTCGAACTGGCCCTGCAGGCCGCCGACCGTGATCGCGGTGTCGTTGCCGATCACCTGCGCGCAGACCTGCAGCACGACCTCCGGGATCACCGGGTTGACCTTGCCGGGCATGATCGAGGAGCCCTTCTGGAGCTCCGGCAGGAAGATCTCGCCGATGCCGGCGCGCGGGCCCGAGCCCATCAGCGCGAGGTCGCCCGCGATCTTCGTCAGCGAGACGGCGATCACCTTCAGCGCGCCGGAGAGCTCGACGAGCGCGTCGCGGTTGGCCTGCGCCTCGAAGGGGTCCAGCGGGGCGCCGATCTGCTTCAGCCCCGACTCCTTGCGCAGCCGGCCGCGCACGCGCTCGGCGAAGCGCGGGTGCGTGTTCAGGCCGGTCCCTGTCGCGGTGCCCCCGAGCGGGATCTGCCCGACGTGCACGAGCGCCGTCTGCACGCGCTCGATCCCGAGGGCGATCTGCGCGGCGTAGCCGCCGAACTCCTGGCCGAGCGTGACCGGAACGGCATCCATCAGGTGCGTGCGCCCGGACTTGACGATGTTCTGGAAGCTCCTCGACTTGCGCGCGAAGGCGCGTTCGAGCTGCTTGAGCGCAGGCAGGAGCTCGTTCTGGGCGACGTCCAGCGCGGCGAGGTGGACCGCGGAGGGGAACACGTCGTTGGAGGACTGGCCGTAGTTGACGTGGTCGTTGGCGTGCACGCCCCGCGAGCGTCGCGATCACCTCGTTGGCGTTCATGTTCGAGGACGTGCCCGAGCCCGTCTGGAACACGTCGATCGGGAACTGGGAGTCGTGCTTGCCGGCGGCGATCTCGTTCGCGGCGCGCTCGATCGCGCGGGCTTTGGCCTTCGGCAGCAGGCCGAGCTCGCCGTTGACGGCGGCGGCGGCGCCCTTCAGACGCGCCAGCCAGTGGATCACCTCGACGGGGACGGTCTCGCCGGAGATCGGGAAGTTCTCGACGGCCTTGCTCGTCTCACCGCCCCACAGCTCTTTTTCTTTCGGCATCTTCACTCCTGATCGGGGGTGTGGCCATCGCGCATGCGCGCCGGGGCGCGGCGCGAGCCACTCCTCAGAACCCTATCCAGACCCGCGTGCCGGGCCGCCCGCGGCCTCAGCCGCAGAACGCGACCAGCTCGCGGGCGAGGCCGACCGGGTCGTCGTAGGCCATCAGGAAGCCCGTGCTCGGGAGGACCCGGAGCTGCGCGCGGGGAAGCAGCTCGAGCGCCTCTTCGGCCGCGGCGAGCGGGTGCATGTGATCGCGGTCGGCCCACAGCAGCAGCACCGGCATGTCCAGCTTGGGGTACAGGTCGAGCAGCTGGCGCTGCGCGCCGCGCGGCCAGTCGCGGGCGGCCTTCGACCACGAGCGCGCGAGGTTCGAGTTGCCCGGCACGTCGGCGAACGCCTGGCGGAAGAGGTCGGCCGCGGCGGGGTTGGCGCGCGCGCTGAGCGCGATCCCGCGCTGCGGGCGGAAGACCGCGGCCGCCGCGTAGGAGAGCATCACGTCCAGGCCCGGCACGGCGGCGGCGCGCGCCGTGATCTGGATCGCAGCCCGGGTCCCGCCGCGTGCGGGCGGGACGTGCAGGCGGTTGGGCATCAGCACGAGCCGGGACGGCGAGAGCCAGCCGAGCTCGATCGCGCGCAGGAGGATCTCCGCGCCGGCGTCGTGCCCCGCCACCAGCGGCCGCGGGCCGAGCACCTCGGCCGAGAAGCCCGCCATCACCTCGGCGAACCAGTCGCGCGTGTAGGGGTGGCGGGGGCGCTGCTCGGAGTCGCCGTGCAGGGGCAGGTCGGGGAGGACGACCCGGAAGCGGTCGGCGAGCTGGCCGACCGCCGGTTCCCACTCCTTGTGGGAGAGCAGCCCGGAATGCAGCAGCGCGAGCGCCGGGCCCGCGCCGGCCTCGCGGTAGGCGACCCTGGCGCCGTCACGATGGTGGTAGAGACGCAGCCGCATCGCGTCAATCCTAGGTCCGCCCCTCCGGCCCCGCCGGTGGACGCAGGTGCCTCGGCGATCCGGACTTGCGACGATCACCCCATGAGCCCCCGTCCGCCGGCCCGCCGTCCCCGCCTGCTCGCAGCGCTCGCAGCGCTGGCCCGCTCGCGCTGGCAGCGGCGGGGTGCGGGAACACGAAGGCCGGGAGCCCGCTCGCCGTCGGCCCCGCGTCGTCGCTGCCCGCGTCGGCGCGCTCGCACGTCGTGATCCTCGTGATCGAGAACGCCGAGTTCCCGGAAGTGATCGGCAACCCGTTGGCGCCGTACGTGAACTCGCTCGCGGCGCGCTACGGCCTGGCGACACAGAGCTACGCGATCACGCACCCCTCGCTGCCGAACTACCTGGCGCTGACGAGCGGCTCGACGCACGGCATCGAAAGCGACTGCACCTCGTGCAGCGTCTCTGCTGCGAACATCGTGGATGAGCTCGAAGCGGCCGGGCGCTCCTGGAAGGCCTACATGGAGGACCTCCCCCACCCCTGCTTCCTCGGCGCGAGCGCCGGCGCCTACGCGAAGAAGCACGACCCCTTCGCCTACTACGACGACATCGCCTCGAACCCGGCCCGCTGCCGGCGGATCGTCCCGTTCACCGAGCTTGCCTCGGACCTGCGCGCGGGGACGCTGCCCGACTACTCGTTCATCAGCCCCAACCTCTGCGACGACGCCCACGACTGCTCGCTGCAGAGCGCCGACCGCTTCCTCGCGAGGACGGTGCCGGCGCTTCTGCGCGAGCTGGGGCCGCGCGGCTTCCTCGTGCTGACCTGGGACGAGGGCACGCTCGACACGGGCTGCTGCGGCGCCGCCCGCGGCGGGCACATCGCCACGATCGTCGCGGGCCCGGGCGTCGCGCGCGGCGCCCGCGCCGCGCAGCCGGTCGACCACTACGGCGTGCTCGCCACGATCGAGCACGCGCTCGGGCTGCGCCCGCTCGGCGGCTCGGCCGATCCGCGCGCCGGGAGCCTGGCGCCGCTGTTCGTCCGCCGGCCGTCGGTGCCGTGACCGCCGCGCCGATCCGCGCCGAAGCGGGTTGACCGGGGTCGCGCACCTAGAATTGCGCGGCCGTGAGCGCTGAGAGCCCCCTGATCCCGGACCGCGAGGTGGACCCTCGCCGCGAGCTGCCCGAGATGGAGCTCGAGGTCCTGGAGCGCTGGCGCGAGCGCGACGTGTTCAAGGCCTCCCTGGAGGCGCGCGAGGGGTCCGAGAGGTGGGGCTTCTATGAGGGCCCGCCCACCGCCAACGGTCCCCCGGGCTCCCACCACGTGCTCTCGCGCGTGTTCAAGGACATCTATCCGCGCTTTCAGACGATGCGGGGCTACCGCGTCGAGCGCAAGGGCGGCTGGGACTGCCACGGCCTGCCGGTCGAGATCGCCGTCGAACAGGAGCTCGGGATCAAATCGAAGTCCGAGATCGAGGAGTACGGGATCGGCCGCTTCAACGAGCGCTGCCGCGAATCGGTCTTCTCCTACCTGACCGAGTGGGACCGCTTGACCGAGCGGATCGGCTTCTGGCTCGACCTCGAGCACGCCTACCGCACCCTGGACGAGAGCTACATCGAGTCGGTCTGGTGGGCGCTGGCGCAGATCCACGAGCGGGGGCTGCTCTACGAGGGGCGCAAGGTCGTCCCGTACTGCCCGCGCTGCGAGACGACGCTCTCATCGCACGAGGTCGCGCTCGGCTACCGGGACGTCGTGGACCCGAGCGTGTACGTGAAGCTGAAGGTCGCGGGCTCCGACGAGCGGCTGCTGATCTGGACGACGACGCCGTGGACGCTTCCGGGCAACGTCGCCGTGGCCGTCTCGCCGAGCGCCGAGTACGCGACCGCCCGCGTCGATGGGGAGCGCTACGTGCTCGCCGCCGACCGTGTCGCGGCCGTGCTCGGCGAGGACGCGGAGGTGCTCGAGCGCTACACCGGCGCGGAGCTGCGCGAGCGCTTCGGCGGCTACGAGGGACCCGTCTTCGACCTGGGCGCGAGCGGGACCTACCCGATCCTCGCCGACGAGTTCGTCACCACCGGCGACGGCACCGGCATCGTTCATCTCGCGCCGGCGTTCGGCGAGGACGACTACCGCGTGACCGCGGAGGCGGGGATCTTCGATCCGTCGGACCCCGCGACGCTGCTGAACCCGGTGCGGCCCGACGGGACCTTCGACGAGCGTGTTCGCAGTCACGACGGCACCTCCTTCGCGGGGCGCTACGTGAAGGACGACGAGCGTCGCGCAGGAGCTGATCGACGCACCTGGAGCGCCGCGGCCTGCTGCTGCGGGCCGAGGAGTACGAGCACGCCTACCCGCACTGCTGGCGCTCGCAGAACGCGCTGATCTACTACGCCAAACCGTCGTGGTACATCGCGACCTCGCAGCTGCGCGACGAGCTCCTGGCGGGGAACGAGACGGTCGCCTGGCATCCGCCGCACGTCAAGGAGGGACGTTTCGGCGACTGGCTTCGCAACAACGTCGACTGGGCGCTCTCGCGCGAGCGCTACTGGGGCACGCCGCTGCCGGTGTGGCGCTGCGAGGCAGGGCCACGTCCACGTCGTGGGCTCCTTCGGCGAGCTCTCGGAGCGCTCCGGCGAGGAGCTCTCCGACCACCACCGCCCGTTCGTGGACGAGGTCTCCTTCGCCTGCACCGAGCCCGGGTGCGAGGGAACGATGCGCCGCGTCCCGGAGGTGATCGACGTCTGGTTCGACTCGGGCTCGATGCCCTTCGCCCAGCACCACTTCCCGTTCCAGCACGAGGACACGTTCGAGTCCTCCTACCCGGCGGACTTCATCTGCGAGGCGCAGGACCAGACGCGCGGCTGGTTCTACTCGCTGCTGGCGGTTGCGACGCTGCTCGGGCGCCCCGCGCCGTACCGCAACGTCGTCTGCCTCGGGCTGATCCTCGACGAGCACGGGCAGAAGATGTCGAAGTCGCGCGGCAACGCGGTCGAGCCGTGGGAGGTGCTCGAGCGCTATGGCGCCGACGCGTTCCGCTGGTACTTCTTCACCTCCAAGCAGCCGTGGGACGGCTACCGCTTCTCGGTCGAGACGATCGGCGAGGGCGTGCGGCTGTTCCTCAAGCAGCTCTGGTCGACCTACTACTTCTACGCGCTGTACGCGCGAGCCGGCGCCGGGCAGCTGCGTGACGCGCCGGCGAGCGCCGCGCCGGCGGACGAGCTCGACCGCTGGGCGCTGTCGCGCACCGCCGCGACCGCGGAGCTCGTCGCCGAGCGCCTCGACGCCTATGACGCCACGAGCGCGGGGCGCGCGATCGGCGAGCTCGTCGACGAGCTGTCGAACTGGTACGTGCGGCGCTCGCGGCGGCGGTTCTGGGACGGCGAGCCGGCCGCGTTCGCGACGCTGCGCTCCTGCCTGCTGGCGGTCGCGAAGATGCTCGCGCCCCTGTGCCCGTTCATCGCGGACGAGATCTACGACAACCTCGACGGCGAGCTCGCGAGCGTGCACCTGTGCGACTTCCCGGCGCCGGAGGACGTCGGCGCCCGCGAGCCGGAGCTCGAAGCGGCGATGGAGCTGGCGCGCGAGACGGTGCGGCTCGGCCTCGGCGCCCGCGGCAAGGCGAAGATCAAGGTCCGCCAGCCGCTCGCCGAGGCGGTCGTGGTCGCCGCGGGCCGCGAGCGCGAGGCGATCGAAGGCCTCGCCGAGATCGTCCGCGAGGAGCTGAACGTCGCGCGGATCAGGTTCGTCGCCGCGGCCGACGAGCTCGGCAGCTACGAGGTGAAGGCGAACTACCGCAGCCTCGGCCCCATGTTCGGCAAGGAGATGCCGCTGGCCGCGGACGCGATCGCCGCGCTCGACCCCTCGCGCGTGGCCGAAGCGGTGCGCGACGGCGGGGAGATCGGGATCTCGGTGTCGGGCCGCGAGCACGCGCTCTCAGCCGAGGACGTGATCCTCACGCTGCGCCCGCCCGAGGGCTACGCCGTCGAGCGCGAGGGCTCGCACGCCGTGGCCCTCGATCTGGAGATCGACGAGGCGCTCCGCCAGGAGGGCCGCGGGCGCGAGGTCGTCCACGCGGTCCAGAACGCGCGCAAGAACGCCGGCCTCGCGGTCGAGGACCGGATCGAGCTGGACCTCGACGGCGACCCGGTGCTGCTCGAGGCCGCGCGCGAGCAGCGCGACTACCTCTCGGAAGAGACGCTCGCGCTGGCGGCGCGGATCGGCGCGCGAGGACGGCGCTGCGCCGGCGCGAGCGGCCCTACAGCGAGACGGCCGCGATCGAAGGCTTCGAGCTCACGATCGGCATCGCGCGAGTGAACGGCCGAGCTGAGGTCGGCCACGTGCCGACCCCAGGGGTCGCACATGGCGACCTTGACGGCGGCGCATGCGCCGCCGTCCGGCGGGCGCATGCGCCCGACCGCGGACTGGCACGTGCCGGTCCGACAGCAAGACGAGTCGCTCTAGGCGGGCGCGAGCGCCGGCTCGAGCTCCTGCTCGAGCTTCTTCTTCGGGTAGGCCCCGATCACCGTCTTCACCGGCTGGCCGCCCTTGAAGAGGATCATCGTCGGGATCGAGAGGACCTGGAAGCGCGCGGCGGTCTGCGGGTTCTCGTCGATGTCGAGCTTGACGATCTTGAGGTCCTCGCGCTCGGACTGGATCTCCTCCAGCACGGGGGCGACCACGCGGCAGGGACCGCACCACGGAGCCCAGAAGTCGACGAGCACGGGCTTGTCGGCGTCGAGCACCTCGGCGTCGAAGTTGTTGTCGGTGATCTGGGGAAGGCTGCCTGCCATCGGGTCTCCTCTAGCTCGCTGGTCACTACCCACTATACAAAATGAAGGGACCCTTTCCGGGGCCGCCCGCTCACCCCGCAGCCAGCCGCAGAAACGAGCCGGGCCCTAGCCCTTCGCCGGCAGCGAGCGCGCATACGCGGCTCCGATCGCGACCCAGCGCTCGAGGTCCGGCTGCGCCGCGACCCCCTCCGGCGCGATGCGCAGCCAGCCGTCCATCTCGCGCCCGCGCATCTGAAAGCGCGACGCGTGCTCCCGGGCGACGAGCGCGTCGGTCTCGGCCGGGTCGCAGCGCAGCAGCAGCCCGCCCTGGCCGCTCGCGCTGACGGCCATGTTGCCGCCGATCAGGAAGGCGAGCCCGCCGAACATCTTCTTCTCGACGACGCCGTCCTCGGTCGCCGAGCGCCTCGCGGACGCGGTTGGCGAGATCCTCGTCGTAGGCCATCGCGGCCCGATTATCACAGCCGCGGGCGCGGTCAGCGCACCGTGACGAGCCCGCCTTCCCAGTGGCGCACGATCGGGGGCTGGATGTGCGTGAGCGCGACGAACAAGTGCGGGGAGACGTAGACCTCGATGAACGCGGCCGCGACGAGCACGGGCACCGCGATCATCACCGTTACGAGCGTCGCCGCCAGCAGCTGGTCCCACTCCCCGCGCCGGCTGGCGATGATCCACGCCGCGAGCGGCAGGAACAGCGCCACCAGCTCGGGGATCGCGTGCGGCAGCACGCCCAGCAGCAGCAGGCCGGGCGAGACGTGCAGGAAGTTCGAGATCCCGGCCAGCGTGTGCCCGATCAGATAGGCCTGGGCGCTCAGCGAGAACGTCGTCGCGCACGACGACGAAGGCGATCGCGATCCGCCCGCCGTGCTCGTGCAGCCAGCGCGAGACGCCGTGGTGGTGCTCGGCCTGGAGCGGCAGCGACGCGCCGGCGATGAAGCCCGCGACGCAGGCCATCGCGTGCAGCGCGAGCACGAGGAAGTTGTTGCGCAGCACGTGCAGGACGTCGCCGTCGTCGCCGACGACGAACGGGGGGCTGCAGTTCGATGACGCGGCGTGTAGCCGCTGTCGAGCGTCGCGATCAGCCAGACCGCGGCCAGCAGCCCGGCGGCGGCGAGCGCAGAGCCGGCCGCCCAGCGGCCGACCACGGCCCCCGGGCGCCGCTGCCACTCCGCGAGCGTCGCACGTGTGTGCCTGACGCCGTGGGCGAACGCGTACGCCGATGAATCCATCTCTCATATCTGCATCGGCGCGGCGCGATCCAAACTCAAGGCGCACCCCTCGCGCGGGCCCGGGCGAGCTCAGCCGAAGCGCAGCATCGGCACGAGCCACATCGCCTCGGCGGCGATCCGCCAGGACATCTTGCTCGTGCCGTGCTCGCGGTCGCGGAAGGTGATCGGCACCTCCACGACCCGGAAGCCCTGCTGGACGGCCCGGTAGGTCAGCTCGACCTGGAACGCGTAGCCGCGCGAGCGCACGGTCTCGAAGTCGATCGCCTCGAGCACCTCGCGGCGGAAGCACTTGAAGCCGCCGGTCAGGTCGCGGATCTTCAGGCCGAGCACGATCCGCGCGTAGGTCGAGCCGCCCTCGCTGATGAAGCGCCGCAGAAGGCCCCAGTCGGTGACGCCGCCGCCGGGCACGTAGCGCGAGCCGAGCGCGAGGTCGGCGTCGCCGCGCGCGGCCTCGAGCAGGCGCGCGAGATCGGCCGGATCGTGCGAGAAGTCGGAGTCCATCTCCATCACGTAGCCGGCGCCCTCGCCCAGCGCGTGCGCGAAGCCGGCCAGATAGGCGGGGCCGATGCCGCCCTTCTCGGTGCGGTGCAGCACCCGCGCCCAGTCGTGCCGCGCCGGCCATCGCGTCGGCGATGTCGCCCGTGCCGTCGGGGGAGCCGTCGTCCACCACGAGGATCCGGAAGCCCTCGGGGGCCGCCGTGGACAGCACCGTCGGCCGCGGCGTTCATGATCGCCTCGATGTTCTCGGCCTCGTTGTATGTGGGGAGGATCAGCCAGGGCTCGCCGGGCATGGGTGCGCGTACCCTAGAGCGTCCGGGCGACCGGACCCGCCCGGGACGGCCGCTCGTTCGAGACGGCCCCGCCCGCCTCTTGGTCCTAGGCTGATCGGGTGCCGAGCCCGAAGACCGCCAAACCCGAGCCGAAGGCCGCCCGGACAGCCCCGACCAACGCCGAGATCGCCGACGCGCTCTCCGAGCTCGGCGACCTCTACGAGCTCGACGGGGCGATCGTCCACCGTGTCGCCGCCTACCGCACCGCCGCCAAGGCCGTGCGCGACGCGTCGGCATCGGTCGCCTCGCTGGCGCTGCAGGGCCGCGCCACCGAGATCCCGGGCATCGGCAGCACGCTGCAGGAGAAGATCGTCGCGCTCACCGAGACGGGCTCGATCCCGGCCGCGGAGAAGCTGCGGGCCAAGTTCCCGGCCGGCCTCGTCGCCCTCACGCGCCTGCCGGGCCTCGGGCCGAAGCGGGCGCGCCTGCTCTACTCCGAGCTGGGGATCGACTCGCTCCAGGCGCTCGCGCCAGGCCGCCGAAGGCGAGCGCCTGCGCACGGTCAAGGGCCTCGGCCCCAAGTTCGAGCAGAGCGTGCTGGGCGCGATCGAGCGCGCCGAGGCCCAGCCGGCCGACCGCTCAGGGCGCGTCCTGCTCCCGCGCGCGCGGGAGATCGGCGACGCGATCGTCGCCGGGCTGCTCGACGGCGCCGGCGAGGAGCGTCGAGGTCCAGCTGGCCGGCTCGATCCGCCGCTGCGCGGACTCCGTCAAGGACATCGACATCGTCGCGGCGAGCGACGACCCCGCCGCGCTGGTCGAGCGGCTCGAAGGCCTCGAGGAGATCGAGAGCGTCAGCTCCTCGGGCCCCGCCGGGCGCGCGCGCCCGCACCCACGCCGGCGTCGGCGTCGACCTGCGGATCGGCGACGCCCGCCGCCCTCGGCAGCCTGCTCCAGCACTTCACCGGCTCCGGGCGCGCACAACGCGGCGCTGCGCGAGGCGGCCGTGCGGCGCGGGCCTGCACGTCTCCGAGTACGGGATCCTCGACGACGCGACGCGGAGGAGAGCCGCAGCCGTACGCGACCGAGCACGAGGTCTACGAGCGCCTCGGCCTCGCCTACATCGAGCCCGAGCTGCGCGAGGACCGCGGCGAGCTGGAGGCGGCCGCGAAGCCCGGCGGCCTGCCGGAGCTGTCGAGCTCGCGGACATCCGCGGCGACCTGCACAGCCACACGATCGCCTCCGACGGCCGCTACACGATCGAGGAGATGGGCCGCGCCGCCCGCGAGCGCGGCTACGAGTACCTCGCGATCACCGACCACTCCGCGAGCCACGGCTTCGGCGACGCCGTCTCGCCCGAGCAGCTCGAACGCCAGATCGAGCTGATCGCCGAGGCGAACGAGCGCGTCGAGGGCATCGAGCTGCTGGCGGGCTGCGAGGTCAACATCCTGCCCGACGGCTCGCTCGACTACGAGGACGAGCTGCTGGCCCGCCTGGACTGGGTGATCGCCAGCGTCCACACCTCCTTCGGGATCGGCGAGCAGGCGATGACCGAGCGCATGATCGCCGCGATCGAGCACCCCCTGGTGCGGGCGATCGGGCACCCGACCGGGCGCAAGATCGAGGGGCGCGACCCCTACGCGGTCGACCTCGAGGCCGTGTTCGCGGCCGCGGCCCGCACGGGCACGATGCTCGAGATCAACGGCAACCCCGACCGCCGCGACCTCTCCGAAGTCCACGCCCGTGCCGCCGCGCGGGCCGGCGTGATGATCGTGATCGACTCCGACGCGCACCGCACAGGCACGCTCGCGAACATGCGCTGGGGCATCGCGACCGCCCGCCGCGCGTGGCTGACGGCCGCCCAGGTCGCCAACACGCGGCCCTGGGCGGAGCTACGCGCGCGCGCTAGCCGCGGGCAGGAGCTCGGCGGCCACGCGTGCGTCGAGCGCCGCGGCGCTGAGCGGCTCGAGCTCGTCCCGCGCGCGCGCCGCGTAGCGCCGCGGGCTCGGGATGCGCGAGCGCCGCCGCGAGCGCCGCCGCGAGGTCCTCGTCGACGAGCCGCGGGTCGAGCCGCCGCGCGATCGCCAGCGCCGCGTAGGGCCCGGGGGCCGGCGTCGTCGCGAGCAGGCAGCCGTCGGCGAGCGCCTCCAGCTGCGCCTGCCCGTAGTCCTCCCGGCGCGGCGCGGTCACGAACACGCGCGCCCGGCGCAGGAGCGCCCGGTACTCCTCGCGCGGCAGGCGCCCGGCGTCGCGGACGCCCGGCTCGCCCGCCAGCTCGACGCCGGCGGCCCGCAGCTCTCCCGGCGAGGCGCCGGCGACGACGAGCTCGCCTGCGGCCTCGCCGCGCACGGCGCGCCACGCCGCGAGCACGCGGTCGAGTCCCTTCTTGCGCGGGTTGCCCGCGTAGGTGATCGCCGCGATGTCGCGCTCCGGGGCGGGCGCGCCGGAGGGCTCGACCGGCAGCGGCAGGACGAGCGCGCCCGCGCCGGCCGCGAAACGCGGTCCGGCCTCCTCGAGCGCGCCCGTCGCTCAGCGGCAGCAGCAGCGGCGCCTGCGGCGAGCCGCCGGCGCTCCAGCGGGCGCTGCCAGATCCCGTGGCGGCCGGGCCGGTTGCCCGCGGCCGGCGCGTCGAAGCGGATCGCGCCCGGCCGCGGCCAGAGCAGCGCCGCGGTCGTCGTCGAGTAGACGATCGCCCTCTGCGGGTCCTCGCGAAGCGCCGCGCGCGCCGCCTCGCGCGCTGCGCGCGCCCAGAGCAGGTCGGTCAGCGCGAGCGTGCGCACCTGTCGCGGGCGCTCGCGCCACCGCCAGCTCGACGCTCGCGCCCGCTCGGCGCAGGGAGCCGGCCAGCTCCTCGTCGGCCTCGCGCAGGCCCGTCGTCGAGCCGAGCGAGACGATCAGGACGCCTCGCCCGGCATCCGCGGGCGGGCATCTCAGGTCACGGCCCCGTTCACGTTCTCGGCACGGCTGGCTTTGAAGCCCGGGGTGCGCAGCAGCGACATCGGCCGCAGCGGCGAGGTCCTGCGCACGTAGAAGCTGGCGCCGTCGCGCTCCTCGATCGCCGCCACGGCCGCGTCCTGGCGGCGCCAGGCGAGCGCCCAGATGATCGCGAAGCCCGCCGCGATCCCCGGGATCTGCGGCGCCAGGAACGCGAGCCCGCCCGCGAGCAGCGTGAAGATGAGCAGCGGCCAGAGCCGGTTCAGCAGGATCGCGCTCGGGTGCTGCTCGGGCAGTGAGGTGCTCGCCTTCGCCGTCGCCAGCAGCCGCGCGATCGGCGGGCTCGTCGCCGCGCGCCGGCCCGAGGCGCAGGCCGGCGACGGTCGCGACCACCCACCATCCCGCGGAAACGAGCACGAGCGTCTGATCCGAGGACGCCGCCCCGGCCAGCACCGTCACGACCGCCAGCGCCGTTGCCGCCCCGGCGCTGAGCAGCACGGTCGTCCTGAGGAAGTCGACGAACCGCACGGCGCTACAGCAGCGCCTCGAGCAGCCCCCGCACGCCCGCCCGGCCCGTCCACGGTCAGGTCCGCCTCGCGGGCGAGCTCGGGCGGCGCTTCGTCCGAGGCGACCGCGACGCACAGCGCTGTCTCGAGCTCCCCCGCATCCTCGCAGGCGCGCGCAGCGCGCGGAAGGCGTCGAGGTCGGTCGTGTCGTCCCCCACGTAGACGGCCGCCGCGACCACGTCGCCGCCGAGCAGGGCGTCGATGCCGAGCCCCTTGTCGAAGGCCACCGGCGGGCGCACCTCGAGCACCTTGCGTCCCCAGTGCACCGCGAAGCCCTCGCCCTCGGCCTGCGCCGCGATCTCGCGCACCGCCTGCTCGGCGGCCTCCTCGTCGGGCGCCCCGCGCCAGTGGAAGGCGGCGATCGCACCCTTGTCCTCGCGGCGGACGCGAAGGCGCTGGCGCTCGGCGCTGTCGGCGCGCGCCGCGAAGTCCCTGACGCGCTCGGCCCACGCCTCGAGCTCCGGATCGACCTCCGGGCGCGTCGCGCCGGGGCGCAGCAGCTCGCCGCCGTGGTTGCCGACGTAGGCGATCGTGCCGATCGCGACGATCTGGCGGGCCGTGGCGGCGCGGCGCCCGCTGATGCAAGCCGACCACCTTGTAGCGGCGGGAGACCTCGATCAGGACCGCGCGCGTGGCCTCCGGAACGTGCGCGTCGTCGGCGTGCCGGACGATCGGCGCGAGCGTGCCGTCGATGTCCAGCAGGATCCGCCGCGCGGGAAGGCTCGGAGCGGATCGGCCCGAGCGCCTCGACGAGCGTTGCGGCTGGCGACACGGGTCTAGTATGCCGCGCTTGATGATCGGCCCGCCCTCCCCGCCGACTGGTGCAAGTGCCCGCCCACGGCGCCCCGGCCTCGACGCGCGGACGCTCAAGCTCGGCGTGATCGGCACGCTGGCAGGTCTGTTCAGCGGCCTGTTCGGCGTCGGCGGCGGCACCGTGATCGTGCCGCTGCTGATGCTCTGGCTCGGCTACGAAGAGCGCATGGCGACCGCGACCTCGCTGGCGGCGATCGCGCTGATCGCCGCCTTCGCGGCGGCCGTCGGGGGGCTCTACGGGAACGTCCGCCCCGGCGACGCGGCGCTCGTCGGCATCCCCGCCGTCGGCGGGGTCGTGATCGGCGCCTGGCTCGCCCAGCGCGTGCCCGGACGGGCGATCGCGCTGATGTTCGCAGCCGTGCTGGTGGCAAGCGCGGTGGAGCTGGTGCTCAGGTGATCGGCGCGATCCTCATCGGCCTCGCCGGCGGCGTGATCGCCGGGCTGCTCGGCGTCGGCGGCGGTGTGCTGTTCGTGCCCGGCCTCGTGTTCTTCCTCGGCCTCGACCAGCACCACGCCGAGGCGACCTCGCTGCTGGCGATCGTGCCCGTCGCCGTCGTGGGCACGCTGCGCAACGACCGCTACGGCAACGTGTGCCGGCAGGACGCGCTCGTGCTGGGGCTGCTGTCGGTGGCCGGCGCCGCGGCCGGCGTCGCGCTCGCCAACCTGCTGTCGGGGCGCGCGCTGCGCGACGCGTTTGCGGCGCTGATGGTGCTCGTCGCCGTCCAGCTGGTGCGCCGCGCGCTGGCCGAGCCGCGCCAGGCAGAGCAGCCCGGCGCGGGCTCGTCCTCTCAGATCGCTCGCTCGCGGGGCGAATGACCTAGACTGAACGCAGATGGGACTGGATAACCCACTTCACATCGCTTTCCTGGTCGTGATCCTGCTGCTGGTCTTCGGCGCCAAGCGCCTACCGGAGATCGGCCGCTCGCTGGGCTCGGGCATGAGGGAGTTCAAGGACTCCATCAGCGGCGAGGCCAACAAGCAGCCGGCTCTGAACGAAGGCCCTCCGGCGCAGCAGCCGGCGCAGCCGCAGCAGGCTCAGCAGGCTCAGCCGGCTCCGGCCGAGCCCACGCACCAGGCCTAGGCGCCCGCCTCGCGGAATCGCGCCGCGCGGCGTCGCGTGTGTGCGTGCGCGTCAGTGGATGATCGGTCCGGTTTCGACCGCTTCGAAGGCCGAGCCCGGCACCTGCTTCAGCGTGTTCAGGCTGGCTTCGTCCCAGCCCGGCGACGGCGCCCCGGTGACGTACCAGGGCGAGCCGTTGTCCGCGACGATCAGGCCGTAGCGCTTGAGCGCCTGGAGGATCACCAGGGCCTGGCCGCTGAAGCCGGCGAGGCTGTAGCTCGCCTTCAGCCGCAGGCGCAGTCCCATCGGAGGCAGTGAGGGGTCGGTGCTGCTCGAGGCGAAGTGCGTCGCCGGGTGGATGTAGCCCCGCTGGGTGCGCGGCACGGTGACCCGCAGGGCGTGTTCGATCGCGCCTTCGCTGACCTCCTGGTAGCGCGCGAGCAGCGGGAAGATCGGCAGCCCGGCCGCATCCGCGGAGGTCCAGCCTTCGGGGCGCAGCGCGTTGCTGCGCAGGTTGAACACGGCGCCCGAAGACGCCTTCCAGCCTGCGCCCTTGCGCGCCGCTTTGTAGAGCTCGTAGAGCATGCAGGTCCCTTCCTGCACGACCAGCACGTGCTTGTCGCCGCGCCCGCGCTTGCCGCCGCCCTCGATCGCGGCGTCCGGGGGAATCGGGTAGGGCCCCGGGTCCGATTCGCTGCCGTAGGCCGTGAACTTGACCGGCACCTTCGGCTGTTCGGAGGAGACCACCTCGAACGGGATCCCGTAGCCCGGGTTGTTGCCGAAGTCCGGGTGCAGGTGCGCTTCCAGGCCGATGCTTTCGACGTAGGCCTGCGAGTTGGGGCTGGCCGGCAGCTTCGCGACTTCCTCGTTGATCGGGTTGTCGGCCGGGAACACAGGGCAGCCGCGCGGCGCGGCAGCGCCGGTGCGCAGCGGTGTGGCGCGGTGGTGGCGCGCGCGTGAGCGGCCGCGCGACGGCGCGAGGCGTGCGCGCGGCCGCACAGCGCCAGCAGCAGTCGGCGGCGGCTCGGGAGCAGGCGCTCATGCCAGGCGTGCTCGCGTGGCCCTGCCCCACTCAGTGCCAGACGGGACATGTCTAGGACCGGCTCGGCGCACCGTTCAGGGCCGCAGCGTCCGGTCTGGACGAAGCCTATCGCGGCGCACGACGGCAGGCCTGTCCGCTACAGGAGGCTCGTGGTCATGCGTTCGACCTCGGCGATCGAGGTCAAGCCTTCGCGCACCTTCTGGATGCCGTCGTCGCGCAGGCGCTTCATGCCTTCCTCGAGGGCCACCGCGACCATGTCGTCGACCGAGGCGCGCTCGAGGATCAGCGTTCGGATCCGTTCGCTGACCGTCATCACCTCGTACAGGCCGACGCGGCCGCGGTAGCCGCTGCCCGAGCAGCGCGAGCAGCCGACGGGCTCGAACGGTTCGGCGCCGGCCAGCCCGTACTCGTCGAGCACGGAGTCCGGCACCTTCTGGGGCTGCTTGCAGTGCTGGCACAGCGCGCGCACGAGGCGCTGGGCGACGATGCAGTCCACCGCGGAGGAGACCAGGAAGGGCTCGATGCCCATGTCGATCAGGCGCCCGAGCGCGCTCGGGGCGTCGCGGGTGTGCAGCGTGGAGAGGACCAGGTGCCCCGTCAGCGCCGCCTCCACCGCGATGTGAGCGGTCTCGCGGTCGCGGATCTCGCCGACCATGATCACGTCGGGGTCGGCGCGCAGCATCGAGCGCAGCCCGACGTCGAAGGTGATCCCGGCCTTGGGGGCGATCTGCATCTGCTTGATGCCCGGGATCCGCTGCTCGACCGGGTCCTCGATCGTCAGCACGCTGCGCGTCGCCGTCGTTGACGACGTGCAGCGCGGCGTAGAGCGTGGTCGACTTCCCGGAGCCGGTCGGCCCGGTGACCAGGACGGCGCCGTTCGGGCGCTGGATCGGCGGCGCGGAAGCGCTCGAGCTCAGCGGGCTGCATGCCGAGCGACTCGAGGCCGTCGACGACGACGCTCTTGTCGAGGATGCGCAGCACGGCGCCCTCGCCGTAGACCAGTGGGCAGCGTCACGACGCGGATGTCGACGCGGCGGCCGTCGACGGTCAGCGCGAAGCGCCCGTCCTGCGGGACGCGGCGCTCGGAGATGTCGAGGTCGGCGAGGATCTTGATGCGCGAGACGACGCCGGCGGCCATCTTGCGCTTCACGGTCGCGGCGGGCGCGAGCACGCCGTCGACGCGGAACAGGACGCGGGTGTCGCCCTCCTCGGGGTTGACGTGGATGTCGGAGGCGCCCTGCTGGATCGCCTGCGCGACGATCGAGTGGACCAGCTTGATGATCGGGGCGTCGTTGTCGGCCTCGTCGACGAGCAGGCTCGCGGCGCCCTCCTCGCCCTCCTCCGCTCCTCCTCGGCGAGGTCTTCGATCGACTCGTCCATGCGCGCGAGGCGCTGGAGCAGCAGGTTGCAGGTCCTCGACCGAGGCCGCGGCCGGCCGGATCCGGCGGCCGGTCATCATGCCGATGTCGTCGATCGTCAGGACGTTCGTCGGGTTGGCCATCGCCAGGACGAGCGCGCCGTCGTCGGTGTATCCGACCGGGACCGCCTGGTAGCGCTTGGCCGCCTCGACGCTGATCAGGTTGACGGCGCCCATGTCGAGGTCGTAGACGGAGAGGTCGACGAAATCGAGTCCGAAGCGCTCGGCGACGACGCGGGCGAGCTGGTCGTGGCGCAGGATGCCCCGCTCGACGAGCACGAGACCGGTCGGGCGGCCCTGCGCGCGGGCGGCCGTGACCGCCTCCTCGACCGTCTCGGCGTCGGCGAACCCGAGGTCGACGACGACCTCGCCGATCATCCGCGTCGAGCGCCCGGGGTTCTTGGGCGGATAGAGGCCCGCGTCGCCGCCGCGGCCGTGGTGGCGCGACGCCGCGCGGCGGTCGTCCGGGCCGCCGCCGGTCTCATCCGGCCCCTGCGGCGCGTGCTCGGCGGGCGGCTCGGCGCTCCCCGAGGCGCCCTCGGCGCTCTGCGGAGCACCCTCGGCCGTCTGCGAGGCGCCCTGCGCGGCCGGCTCGCCCGTGAGCTGCTCGGGGCGTTCGACGGCTTCCCTGGCCTCCCGCTCCCGCTGCGACGCAATGGTTGGCATGGCGCTGTCGCCCATCGCTGTCTGTATCGGCACCGGGAAAGCGCCGCTTGACAGGACTGTCAGCCCGGTGACCGGCGCCAGCCCGTGCTCCACGGCCCCCTTGACGCTCGCGTCCAGCGCGTTCAGCCGGTAGAGCGCGAGCGCCTCGGCCGAGCCGAAGCGCGCGCCCGGCGCCTGGTCGGCGCCGTGGTGGCAGAGCACGCAGTGCTCGAGCTCCAGCCGGCGCTCGGCGCCGAGCTGCCGCGGGACGCGGGAGGCGATCAACCGCAGGCCGAGCTCGACGTGGCCGAGCAGCTCCCCCTCGCGGGTGCGGCCGATCTCGGCCCCGTAGGTGAACTCGCGGGTCTTGCCGAGGTCGTGCACGAGCGCCGCGGTGAGCAGCATGTCGCGGTCGAGTCGCGGATGCATCGTGCACAGCTCGATCGCCATCGTCGCGACGGCGACGGTGTGCTCGAGCAGGCCGCCGAGATAGGCGTGATGCGCCGAGCCGGCGACGTGCCCCGGACGGTCCCGCGGGCAGCGAGCACGGGGCGAGGCGCAGCCGGCGCCGCAGCTCGGCGTCGCCCAGCAGCCCGTCGAGCAGGGCCCGCAGCGCCGGGTCGTAGACCTCCCGGGCGAGGTGCTCGAGGAACCCTTCCAGCTCGTCGAGGTCGCGCCGGCTGCTCGGCAGGAAGCGCGCCGGATCCGCCTCGGCGCCCTCGGCGCGGGCGATCTGCGTCGATGTCGATCTGGAGCTGCTCGCGGAAGCGGGCGACGCGGCCGGCGACGCGGACGAGCTCGCCGCGCTCGAAGCGCCCGGCCAGCACGTCGGCGTCGCGGAACGCGCGAGCCGACGATCGAGCCGGTGCTGTCGCGCAGCTCGAGCGTCAGGAACGGCGTGCCGGCGCGGCTGATCTGGCGCTCCTTGCGCGTGCACGCGAACACGCCCTCGACGTGCTCGGAGGCGCGCAGCGTGGCGACCGTCTGACGGGCCGCCGGGTCGTTGGTGCCGGCAGCGGCGATCGGCGCATGATGTACGGTGATTCGGATGCAACCGCTGATCTGGGACCGCCGTCCCGACGGCCTGCGCGCCCCGGCGATGGTGTGCGCGTTCCAGGGCTGGAACGACGCCGGCGACGCCGCCTCGAGCGCGGTCTCGTTCCTCGCCGCCTCGCTCGGCGCCAAGCGCTTCGCGCGGATCGACTCCGAGGACTTCTACGACTTCCAGGCCAATCGCCCGACGATCAAGCTGGACGGGCGCGAGCGGCGGGAGATCGACGTGGCCGAGCGTCGAGATCTTCGAGGCGAGCGCGCCGCGGGCGCCGCGCGACCTCGTGCTCGTGCAGGGCGTCGAGCCCTCGATGCGCTGGCGCTCGTTCAGCGCGCACCTGGTCGATCTCGCCGAAGCGCTCGGCGTCCAGGTCGTCGTCTCACTCGGGCGCGCTGCTCGGCGACGTCCCGCACACGCGCCCGGTGGCGATGACCGGCCACGCCTCCGACCCGGCGCTGCTGGACCGGCTCGGCATCTCCTCCTCGGTCTACGAGGGCCCGACCGGGATCGTCGGCGTCCTGCACGCCGCGTGCGCCGACGCCGGCCTGCCCGCCGCGAGCCTGTGGGCGGCCGTGCCCCACTACGTCGCCGCGGCGACCAACCCGAAGGCGGCGCTGGCGCTGCTGCGGCGCATGGAACTGCTCGTCGGGGTCTCCGTCGACGCCTCCGAGCTGGAGTCGGCGGCCGGCGACTACGAGCGCCAGGTCGGCCTGGCGGTGCAGAGCGACCCGGACATCCAGGCCTTCGTCGAGCGGCTCGAGCAGGCTGCAGAGAGCGACGAGGAGGCTTCGCCCGCGGACGTGCCCTCGGGCGACGCGATCGCGCGCGAATTCCAGCGCTTTCTGCGCCAGCGCGGGCCCGAGCGCTAGGAGCGCGCAGCCCTCGGCGCCGGACAGACGATCCGGTAGTCGCACATCGAGCAGGCCGCCGGCGACGGCGTGGGCTCGAAGTCCTGCGCCAGGATGCCCGCGCCGACCTCGAGCACGATCTCCCGGACGGCGTCCGGGTCGCGGTCCTCGCACGGGACGGGGACGATCTCGTCGTCGAGCACGTAGTAGTAGGCCTGGCGCGAGGACTCGAGGTGCCAGTCCTCGCGCGCGGCGAGCGCGTAGAGCGAGAGCTGGACGTCGTCGCGCAGCTGCTCGGCGCTCTTCGGGCGCGAGGTCTTGTAGTCGATCAGCTCGTAGTCGGGGATCCCACCCGCCCGCCCCTCCGCCGCCGGCAGCCGGTCGACGCGGTCGACGCGCCCGCGCAGCTGGTGCGGGCCGAGGCTGAAGGAGAACGGGCGCTCGAACCAGACCGGCTCGGATCCGTGCTCCTGCAGGCGCTCGTGGTAGCGGATCAGCGCGGCGCGCGCCTTCTCGAGCAGCTCGCCCTCGTAGCCGTCGCTGCCGAGCCCGGCCCGCCGCCACCCCGTGTCGAGGAGGCCGAGCAGCTCGCCGAGCTCCGGGCCGCCCGTCGGTGTGATGGCGCTCGAGCACCTGGTGGACCACGATCCCGAAGCGCTGGTGGATCGTCTGCTCGGTGGGGATCCGCAGGACGCGCGCGAACTTGTAGCGCAGCGGGCAGACGCGGTAGGTCTCGATGTCCGACGCCGACATCGCAAGGCCCTCGCCGCGGCGGGGCAGGAAGGCGCCCGAGCGAGAGCTCCTCGCGCAAGCCGATCGGCGGCGCGCCCGCCGTGCCGCGCTCGGCGGCGAGCAGGCTCTCGTCGAGCGTCGAGGTCTCGAGGATCTCCCGCTGCAGCGGCGTCGCGGCGGCCAGCAGGCGGGCGTTGACGTCCGAGAGGGCCTCGGCGAGGCTCTCGCCCGGCGGGCCGCTGCATCAGCGCCGCGACCTTCAGCAGCTCGAGGTAGCGAACCACGCCGTGGGAGATGTCGAGGTCGGTGTCGAGGCGCAGCTCGCCGAGACGCCCGCCGATCCGCTCGACGCCCTCGAGCAGCTCCTCGCGGAGCAGCGCGGCGATCTCCCGCAGCCGCGCCGCCGCCTCGTCCTCCTCGGGCGGCTCGGCGGCGGCGGACTCCCCGGCGGCGGGCGGCGGCTCCTGCGCCTCCGACTCGAGCGCGTCGTCCTGGAGCTCGAGGTCGGCCTGCGGGAGCACGGTCGCGAGATGGCGTGCCAGCTCGCGCGCGCGGCCCGTCCGCCTGCCTGCGCGGCGCCGGGCGCGGCGAGCTCGCCCGCCATCGCGACCAGGCGTCGCATGCTCTCGCGCCGCTCCTCGATCTCGTCGGGGGCGAGCAGCGAGGCCGAGCGCCCGGCCGCCCCGAGCCGCTCGATCAGCCGCGCGAGGAACACGTCGGGGGGCAGAGACGTCCAGCTCGGCGCTCGCCTCGCGGTGCAGCTCGACGAAGCGCTGGATGCGCTCGCGCGCCTCCGGCGGCACCTGCGGCGACTCGGTGGCCGCGGCGAGCCCCACGACGAGGTCGAGCTTGCGCCG
Source organism: uncultured Solirubrobacteraceae bacterium (assembly GCA_963779065.1). Lineage (GTDB taxonomy): Bacteria > Actinomycetota > Thermoleophilia > Solirubrobacterales > Solirubrobacteraceae > Palsa-744. Next base: position 2,554,911 of record CAVZWQ010000003.1, on the reverse strand, counting down.
CCGTGGCGACCTGGATCACGCGCGCGAGGTCGACCTGGCGCAGCCCGATCGGCGGACGCGCGAGCGCGCGCACGACGGCGGCGGCGTCCTGCGGATCGACCAGCAGGCGCAGCCAGGCGAGCACGTCGCGCACCTCGGGCCGCTTCATGAAGCGCCACGCGCGCGAGCCAGCCGCCGGCCGGGCCGCGGGTCGGGGCAGCGGCGATCCTCGAGGCGGGCACGTTCCAAGGATACGCGCGGATCGCCCGCGCGGCGCCCAGGCCTCGGGACGGCGGCGCCGGGCTACGCTCTGTGGATGGACCCGATCGATTGGTGCAGCCGCCCAGCGGATCGGCGAGCTGGTCGCCGGCGCGGGCGGCCCCGGGACGCTCGACGCCGGCGTGCGAGCGGAGGCCGTCGAGCCCCGCGCGCACGACTTCGCCACCCGCGTCTCCGCCTACAGCGGGCTGCCGCTGAGCGGCGAGCTGCCGCCCCTGGAGCTCGTCGACCGCCCGTCGTGGATCGCGGCGAACCTGCAGACGATGCGCCCGATGCTCGCTCCGCTCAGCGAGCGCCTCGGCGAGCAGGGCGGGCTGCATGGCGGGCCCGCTGCGCTCGGTCTCGGGCCTGCTGCTCGGCGCCCAGGTCGGCGCGCTGACGGGGATGCTCTCCCAGCGCGTGCTCGGCCAGTACGACGTCTCGCTGCTCGACCCGGGCGTGCCGCCGCGCCTGCTGCTGCTCGCGCCCAACCTCGGCCAGGCGGCGGCGCAACCTCGAGCTGGACGGCGAGGAGCTGATGCTGTGGGTGACGATCCACGAGATCACGCACGCGGTCCAGTTCTCCGGGGCGCCGTGGCTGCGGGAGCACGTCGGCGGGATGCTGAGCGAGCTGCTCGACGGGGCTGCAGGTCGCGCTCGGCGCAGACGGCGGCTCGGCGGAGAAGCAGTCCGGGCGCCGGCGGCGTCCGGGCCCGGATGGCTGCCGCGCCTCCCCGATCCGGGCGAGCTGCGCGACATGCTCGACCGCGCGCGGCGCGGCGAGCTGCTGCGGCTCACGCTCGGCGAGGACCGCTGGCGCCTGGTCGAGCGGATGCAGGCGACGATGTCCCTGATCGAGGGTCACGCCGAGCACGTGATGGACGCCGTCGGCGCCGAGGTGCTGCCCTCGCTGCCGCGGCTGCGGGCCGCGATGACGCGGCGGCGCACCCAGCGCGGCCTGCCCTGGCGCGTGCTCGAGCGGCTGCTCGGCCTCGAGCTGAAGATGCGCCAGTACGAGACCGGGCAGACGCTTCTGCGACGCCGTCGTCGCGAGCGGCGGCCCGCAGGCGCTGGCGCTCGTCTGGTCCGGGCCCGAGGCGCTGCCGAGCACCGAGGAGCTCGAACAGCCGGAGCGCTGGACCGCCCGGATGACGCCCGCGGCAGCCTGAGCGCGTTCGGCGCCGGATCGAACGCACGTTCCACGTGTTACAAGTCGGCCCGCGCGAGACCCCCGTGGTTACGGGCTCTTCACGGCCTGATAGGATCTCGCTGTAACGATCTTTCGCGAACGGGTTACAAACAGATGTTCGCCCACCCAGCCAAACGGGTAGAGGCGAACAACAAGCCCACAGACCCGTACCTCGCACCCGGCGAGGAGGACATAGGAGATCGCACCAAGATGCCCACCGCCCCCACCACTTCCAAAACCCGCGCCAAAGCCGCCCGCAAACCGGCGCAAAGCCGCTACGCGCCGCAGCAGCGCCACCAAAGCCAAAGCGACCCGCGCGAAGGCCAGCCGCACCCGCGCGACCAACCAGACCGAGGCCGCCGTGCGCGACAGCCAGAAAGCCGCCCGCGAGAGCGCCGGCGTCGTCGGCGACTACGCCGAGCGCGCCGTCCTGATCCCGGTCGGTGCCGCGCTGATCGCCCGCGAACGCGTCGTGACCTCCGTCAGCGACACGGTCTCGACCTACTCCTCGCCCAGCAAGGCCCAGGCCCAGCTGCGCAAATTCGAGCGCCGCGGCGCGACCGCCCGCAAACGCCTCGAGCGCGAGGTCCGCAAAACCCGCGTGCGCGTCGAGCGCGAACTGCGCCAGCGCCGCAAGAACGTGGAGCGCACGGTCAACGACGCCGTCCGCGACATCGAGAAGCGCCGCGACGCGATCGCCAAGAACGGCAGCGAGCTCAGCGACCGCGTGCCGGAGCTCGCCAACCAGGTCCAGGAGCGGATCCTGAGCCTGGTCTAGCCAACCGCTTACCCCGCCCGGTCCGGAGAGGGACCGACGCGGGAGAGTCTGCCGGCCTCATATCCCGCCGGCAGTAGTAGCACCCTCTCCTCCCTCGACCCCCGGGCGGCCCCCACTGCCCGGGGGTCATTTTTTTTGATTTGGGTGATCTGCCGGGTTCGACGCGAGGGCGCGTGCGCGCCGACTCGCCGGCGCGGGATACTCGTCCGCGTGGGGGTGAGCAACGTCGAGATCCTGAGGGCGGCCTACGAGCGCTTCAAAGGGCTCGGCGCGCCTGACGCGAGCCTCGTCGGCCCCGGGTTCGTCTGGGACATGACGAACATGGCCGGCTGGCCGGAGCAGCCGTTCTACGAGGGCAGGGCGGGCATGCTTCGTTTCCTGTCCGACTGGACCTCGGCCTGGGAGGACTGGGGGCTCGAGGTCGAGAGCCTCCACGAGGCTGGCGAGAAGGTCGTCGCGATCCTGCGCCAGCACGGCCGCTCGAAGGCCACCGGACTGGACGTCTCCATGGTGTTCGCCCAGGTGTGGACCTTCCGCGACGGCTCCTACCTGCGGATGGACATGTACTCCGACACCGAGAGGGCGCTGGTGCAGGCGGGCGTGGGCGCCTGACCGGGGCGAGGGTACGCCGCGGGCCCGGCCCCTCGTACAATGGAGAGCCGATGCCCACGCGCGACGAGATCCTCAAGGCGCTCGAGGTCGTGATCGACCCCGAGCTGCACCGCTCGATCGTCGAGCTGGACATGGTGCGCTCGATCGAGGCGAGCCCCAACGGGGTCGTCGACGTGACGGTCTCGCTGACGACGCCGGGCTGCCCGATCAAGGGCCACTTCCAGACGGCCGTCGCCGACGCCGTCGACGAAGCTCGAGGGCGTCTCTCACGTGAACGTCTTCTTCGACGTGCTGAGCGACGAGCAGAAGGCCGCGCTGCAGCAGAAGCTCGGCCGCGGCGGCCCGCTGCCGGCCGGCGCGCTCGCGCAGGTCGCGAACGTGATCTGCATCGGCTCCGGCAAGGGCGGCGTCGGCAAGTCGACGCTGACCGCGAACCTCGCCGCGGCGCTGACCGCCGAGGGCAAGCGCGTCGGCGTGCTCGACGCCGACGTCTGGGGCTACTCGATCCCGCGCATGTACGGGCTCGGCGCGACGCGCCCGGACGTCTCGCCGCAGCGCAAGATCATCCCGCTGGAGGCGCACGGCGTGAGGGTCATGTCGATCGGCTTCTTCGTCGAGGAGGACGCCGCCGTCGTCTGGCGCGGGCCGATGCTCCACAAGGCGCTCACCCAGTTCCTCCAGGACGTCGAATGGGGCGCGCTCGACTACCTGCTCGTCGACCTGCCCCCGGGCACCGGCGACGTCTCGATGACGCTCGCCCAGCTGCTGCCGCAGGCCCGCTTCCTGATCGTCACGACGCCTCAGCCGACCGCGCAGAAGGTCGCCCGCCGCGCGGCCCAGATGGCCGAGAAGGTCTCGCTCGAGATCGCGGGCGTCGTCGAGAACATGTCCGGCTTCACGACGCCGGGCGGCGAGCGCTTCCAGATCTTCGGCGAGGGCGGCGGCCAGGAGCTCGCCGACGAGCTCGACGTGCCGATGCTCGGCAAGGTGCCGCTGACGATGCCGCTGCGCGAGCAGGCCGACGCCGGCATCCCGCTCGCGATCGAGGACCCCGACGACCCCGCCGCGCAGGCGATCCGCCAGCTCGCGCGCGGCGTCATCGCGATCTCGCCGCTGCCCACCCTGCCCCTCGTCGAGGTCGCGCCCGCCGCGCCCGCTCCGGCCGAGGCCAGGAAACCCGTGGGCATGTCGCTGCCGATGGCCTGACCGGGCCGGCGACGCGCGCGACATGCCCTACTCCGCAGCTTCGGGCGCGACCGCCCGTCGCTCGCCCGCGCGTTAAGAGACCGCGAGCGTCCTTGACAACAACCCGCCGACTAAAGGATCGTCCTTCGCGAGATGTCCACATCAGAGCAGGAGCACCCCAGAAGGGGCACGGCAGGAGGAGGTGCAGCCCGTCGCCGACGCCGCCGAAGTGGCTCGAATTCGACGAACGCCGCGCCAAGATGGAACGGCTGCGGGCGGAAGGGATCGACCCCTACCCCCCGGTGACGCTCTGGGGCAAGCGCACCAAGATCGCCGACGTCCTCGCCGCGCACGTGCCCGCCGAGCTCGAGCAGGGAGCGCACCCCGAGATGCGCTACGTCGTCGCCGGGCGGCTGATCTCGCGGCGCGGTCACGGCAAGCGCGCCTTCCTCGACCTGCGCGACCTGTCGGGCTCGATCCAGATCGTGCTCCACGCCGACACGCTCGGCGAGGAGGCGTACGAGCGCGCATCCTGAACCTCGACATCGGCGACATCGTCAGCGTCGACGGATGCGTGTACGTGACGATGCGGGGCGAGCTGGCGCTCGAGCCGCAGGAGGTCACGCTGCTCACCAAGTCGCTGCGTCCCGCCGCCGGACAAGCACCACGGGCTCGGCGACACGGGCACGCGCTACCGCTACCGCGAGCTCGACCTGATCGCCAACCAGGAGACGCGCGACCTCTTCATCACGCGCAACAAGATCATCCTCGCGATCCGCGAATGGCTGGCCGAGCGCGACTTCGTCGAGGTCGAAACGCCCGCCCTGCAGTCGCTCGCCGGCGGCGCCGGCTCGCGGCCCTTCACGACCCACCACAACGCGCTCGACCGCGACCTCTACCTGCGCATCTCCGTCGAGCTGTTCCTCAACCGCTTGATCGTCGGCGGCATGGAGAACGTCTACGACATGGGCAAGGTGTTCCGCAACGAGGGCATCTCCCACAAGCACTCGCCCGAGTTCACGATCATCGAGTTCATGTGCGCCTACTCCGATTACAACGACGTGGCGACGGTGACCGAAGAAATGTTCCGCGACGTGGCGCAGAAGGCGCTCGGGCGGACGAAGATCAAGCGAAACGGCGAGGACATCGACCTCGCCAAGCCCTGGAAGCGCGTCACGATGCGCGAGCTGATCATGGAACGCTTCGGGCTCGACTTCATGGAGTCCACGCGCGAGCAGCTCGCGGAGGTCCTCGACGAGCCGATGGACCCGCAGGCCACCTGGGCCGAGGTCGTCGCCGACATCTACTCGGAGAAGATCGAGTCCACGATCAACCAGCCGACGCACGTCTTCGACTTCCCGCTCGAGCCGTTCCCGATCACGCGGCCGCCACCCCGAGCACCCGGAGCTCGCCGAACACTTCGACGCGGTGATCGGCGGCATCGAGCTCGTCAGCGGCGACACCGAGCTGAACGACCCGGTCGACCAGTGGCAGCGCTTCGTCGACCAGCGCAAGCGGCGCATGATCGACGACGCGGACGTGCCGCACCCGAACGACGAGGAATACGCGCGCGCGATCGAGTACGGCTACTCGCCGACCGCCGGTGGCGGCATGGGCGTCGACCGCCTGGTGATGATCCTCACCGAACGCGACTCGCTGCGCGAGGTGATCCCCTTCCCGATCGTGAGGGACCTCAAGTGAGCGCGCTCGAAGCTGGGTCTCGACCCGGGCGTCGTCGAGGCCTGCCGCCAGGCCGCGCGCCGCATCGCCGACGACGTCGCCGAGCAGATCGCGGGCAGGACGACCGTCTCGGTCGAGCGCAGCGTGACGCGCCTGCTCGGCGTGGACGGCGCCGACGAGCTGGAGGTGCCGCTGCCCAACGTGCTCGTCGACCACGTCCACGAGCGCGGCGGCCTCGACCGCGGCGTCGCCTACTGGCTCGGCAACGCGATGGTGGCCGACGTCGCGCACGCCCCAGCAGATCGCCGAGGCGGTCAGCGCGGGCGAGCTCGACCTGATGCGAGCTCGAGCGCGCGGAGGAGGCGTGCGATCCGCGAGCGTGTCACCGAGCAGTGCCGGGCGAACCTCGAGCGGGATCGCGGGGCGCTTCGAGGAGCGCGCCGCGATGCGCGAGCGGCTCGGGCGACCGCGACGGCACGCTGCGCTACGTGCTGACTGCGACCGGCGACGTCTACGAGGACGTCGTCCACGCGAAGGCCGTCGCGCAGGCCGGCGGCGACATCGTCGCCGTGATCCGCTCGACCGCCCAGAGCCTGCTCGACTACGTCCCCTACGGACCGACGACCGAGGGCTACGGCGGCACCTTCGCGACCCAGGCGAACTTCCGGATCATGCGCGAGGCGATGGACGAGTGGTCCGAGGAGCACGGCCGCTACATCCGGCTCTCCAGCTTCTGCTCGGGCCTGTGCATGTCGGAGATCGCGGCGATGGGCGCGTGGGAGGGCTTCGACAACATGGTCAACGACGCCCTCTACGGGATCCTCTACCGCGACATCAACATCGTGCGCGGGCTGATCGACCAGCGCGTCTCGCGCATGATCAACGGCTGGTTCGGCGTCACGATCAACACCGGCGAGGACAACTACCTGCGCACCGCCGACGGCGATCGAGGCGGCGCCGTCGGTCACCGCCTCGCAGTTCATCAACCACCAGCTCGCGCGCGACTCGGGCGTGCCCGACCGCGCAGATCGGGCTCGGCGACGCGTTCGAGATCGACGTCCCGGTCACGAACGGGCTGCTCTACGAGTGGGCCCAGGCGCAGCTCACGCGCGAGCTGTTCCCCGACTGCCCCGTCAAGTACATGCCCCCGACCCGGCACATGGACGGGAACCTGTTCCGCACGCACGCCGCCGACACGCTCTTCAACCTCGTCACGATCGCCACCGCGCAGGGCATCCAGACGATCGGCGTGCCGACCGAGGGCATCTTCACGCCGCACATCCACGACCGCGTGCTCGGGCTGCAGAACGTCGACTACGTCTTCAACACCGCCCGCGACCTCGGCGAGGAGATCGAGTTCAAGCCCGGCGGGATCATCCAGACGCGCGCGCAGGAGGTGCTCGCCGGCGCCCACGAGCTGCTCGAGCGGATCGCCGAGATCGGGCCTGTTCGCGGCGATCGAGCAGGCGACGTTCGGCGACGTCAGCCGCCGGATCGACGAGGGCCGCGGCATCGAGGGCATCGTCGCGACCGGCGAGGGCTACTTCAACCCGGTCGTCGAGCTGATGAGCGCCGCGCCGCGGCGGAGGCCGGCGTTGCCTAGGGAGGTCGACCTGCACGCGGTCCGGCCCTACGCCGACCACCTCGGCGACGGGCTCGTCCAGATGAGCTTCACGCTGCCCGTCCCCTACTCGCTGGCGGCCCGCAAGGCCGCGCTGGAGCTGGCGGCGAAGATGGGCTTCGAGGAGCCCGAGGTCGTCCACTACGAGGAGCTGACCGAGGGGTACACCTACTTCGTCATGTACGGGCGCATGCGTCCAGAGCGTCGACTTCGCCGCGCTGCAGGGCGAGGGCTTCGACATCGAGTACATGAGCGAGGACGAGATCGAGCGCTTCGCCGAGCGCAACCTCGGCCGGCGCGATCGTCGTCGTCGGCGCGAGCACCGGCTCGGACACGCACAGCGTCGGGCATCGACGCGATGCTCAACCTCAAGGGCTACCACGGCCACCACGGCCTCGAGGGCTACCACTCCTTCGAGACCTACAACCTCGGCAGCCAGGTCCCCAACAGCGTGCTGCTCAGCAAGGCGATCGAGGTCGGCGCCGACGCGATCCTCGTCTCGCAGACGGTCACGCAGCAGAACCTGCACGTGCAGAACCTGACCGAGCTCGTCGAGATGGTCGAGGCCGAGGGCAGGCGCAGCCAGCTGATCCTCGCCTGCGGCGGCCCGCGCGTGTCGAACGAGCTGGCGAAGGAGCTCGGCTACGACGCCGGCTTCTCCAAGGGCACCTACCCGCATCACCTGGCGACGTTCATCGTCCGCGAGCTCGCCGCCCGGCGTCGCGGGCGACCGGGTCCCGGCGGGCGGCTGAGCCGTTGAAGCTCGCGCGAGCTGACCGCCGCGGCGCCGCGGCTGGCGCTGGTCGGGCTCGCGAAGAACACCGGCAAGACCGTCACGCTGAACGCCCTGCTCGGCGAGCTCGCGCGCGGCGCGCGAACCGGTCGGCGTGACCTCGGTCGGGCGCGACGGCGAGCGCCACGACGTGATCGACTTCCGCATCGAGAAGCCGCTCGTCGTGCTGGCCGCGGGCGATCTCGTGGCGACCACCGACGGCCTGCTGCGCGCGAGCGGGATCCCGCACGAGCTGCTCGAGCGCACCGGCGTGCGCACCCCGATGGGCGAGGTGCTGCTCGCGCGCCTGAACGGCGCCGGCACGGTCGAGATCGCCGGCCCGTCGGCGGCCGCCGACACGCGCGCGGTCGCGCGACTCGATGCTCGCCCACGGCGCCGAGCAGCGTCGTGATCGACGGCGCCATCGACCGGCGCGCGGCCTCCTCGCCCGAGGTCTCCGACGGCCTCGTGATGTCCACGGGCGCGATCCTCAGCGAGGACCCCGGCGAGGTCGTCGCGCGCACGGTCGAGGCCGTCGCGCTCGTGCGGCTCCCGGCGCTCGGCACGGCCGGCGAAGACGCGCGCGCCCGGGAGCTGGCCGCGGCGCTCGCGCCGCGGCGTGAGCGCGCTCGCGGGCGAGGACGGCGAGCCGCCTCGTTCTACCGGAGCGCTTCGTTCTGACCGCCGAGCCCGCGGACATCGGCGAGCGCGTGCGCGCGGCCGGCGGGCCGACCCTGCTGCTGGTCGCCGGCGCGCTGCCGCAGCGCTTCCTCGGACGGTCTCGTGCCCCAGGTGCGCCGCGCGGGCGCGCCGCTGAAAGTCGTCGTCGTCCGATCCCGACCCGCCTGTTCCTCTCCGACCGCGGCGTCGAGCACTACGCCCGCGCCGGCATCGAGCTGCGCGTGCTGCGGCCGATCGAGCTGCTCGCGCTCACCGTCAACCCGGTCGCCCCGCAGTCGCACAGCTTCGACTCGGCGGCGCTGCGTAGACAGCTCGCCGAGGCGATCCCGGACCTGCCGGTCTTCGACGTGCTGCACCCCTCCTACACGGCAGCGCGCCGCCGATGCCGGGCACTGCGGCGCGCGACCGCCTGCACGGCGGCCCACCGCCCGCAGCGCAGCCTCCCGCGTGCGTGCGCCGCGGGACGAGCCGAGTCCGCCGCGGGCGCCGGCGTGGAACCTAGCAGCCGAGGCGCTCCGGCCCGGCGGGCGTGGCGAAGCCGCGCCCGCCAGGCGAAGATGCCCCGGAACGCGCTGATCCGAGCCGCGCGCAGACGCGCGCGCGGCCCGCGCAGGCCCGTGCGCGCCCGCGGCGCGCCTCCGGCCACGGAGATCGCGCTGGCGCTCGGTCGGCGAACTGCGATGTGAGGTGATGGCTCATGTTCATGCCTCACCATCGCCTATCCCGGACGAGCGTCCCAACGCATTTAGACTGGACTAAATGGTTCGCGTTCCGGTGCCGCATTTCGGCGAGCATCGAGCGCATGATCGAAGCCCGCTTTGACACCGAGGCCCTGACCAGGGTCCGGTTCGCGATCTCGCCGATGTGGGAGATGACGCGCAGCGCCAAGGCGCTGCGCGACCCCGCCGCCGCGGCTCTGCACCTGCCGTGGATCGAACAGGCGCTGCCCCGCGTCGCGGACCTCGATCTCGCGCCGCTGTTCGCGCTGCAGAGCGCGCCGGAGTACAACCCCGACTTCGTCAACCCGCCGCCCAGCACCCCGCTGGTCGAGTTCGAGGACGAGCTGCAGACGATGCTCGCGACGCCGGACGAGCAGATCGCGGCCGAGGTCCGCTACGCGTACGAGGGCGCACCGATGCCGGCCGTGCTCGAGCCGTTCCTGAGCGAGCCGCGCAAGGCGATCGAGGCGCTCGCCGAGCTGATGCGCGAGTACTGGGCGCGCTGTCACGCCGAGAACTGGCCGCGCATGCGCTCGCTGCTCGAGCACGACGTTCTCTACCGCTCGCGCCAGATCGCCGACGGCGGCACCGCGCGCCTGTTCTGCGATCTCGCCGACGGCGTGAGCTGGCGCGAGGGCGTGCTGCAGCATCCCGGGGAGCTGCGAAGGCTCGCTCGACGTCGACGAGCGCGGGCTGCTGCTGCGTGCCGAGCGTCTTCGTGTGGCCGAAGGTCACGACGCTCACGCTGGAGCCCTGGCAGCCCACGGTCGTCTACCCGGCGCGCGGGGTCGGGATGCTCTGGAGCCCGGAGGAGGCGCCGAGCCCGCCGGAGGCGCTGGAGCGGCTCGTCGGGCGCACCCGCGCGATGCTGCTGAACGCGCTCGACTCACCGCGCACGACGACCGAACTCGCGGGCGAGCTCGGGCTCACCGCCGGCGGCGTCTCCCAGCACCTGGCCGTGCTGCGCGACGCGGGCCTCGTCCACGGCCGGCGCGTCGCGCGCTCGGTGCTCTACCTGCGCTCGGCGCAGGGCTCCGCGCTCGTGAAGGCCTCCGGCGCCGGCGAGGCCGCGGAGGCGGCGGCAGGCCGCGGGCTCGGGCCCGAGCGCCGCGGCGCCGCTCAGCCGGCCGCCGCCGCGCCGCCCTCGTTGCGGAAGTAGTCGGCGTTGATCTGCGTGTACTTCTGCCACTCCGGCGGGAGCTGGTCCTCGGCGAAGCAGGCGTCGACGGGGCACGCCTCGACGCAGGCGTCGCAGTCGATGCACTCCTCGGGGTCGATGTAGAGCATCTCGGCCGCGTCGTAGCCGGGCTCGTCTGGCGTCGGGTGGATGCAGTCGACGGGGCAGACCTCGACACAGGAGTTGTCCTTGGTGCCGATGCACGGCTCGGCGATTACGTAGGCCATTCGCTTCTTTCTACTCGTTTTCGGGGGGCTCTTCGTCGAGAGGGGCATATTGTACGAATCATGCTGCTCATGACGGGTGCGACCGGCCTCGTCGGCTCGACGCTGCTGCGCCGGCTGCTGGCCGAAGGGACCCAGGTGCGCTGCCTGGTGCGCGATCCCCGCCGGCTCGGGACGCAGCGCGTGCGCGTCCAGATCGCCCTCGGCGACCTCACCGACCCGCCGTCGTTCCGCAACGCCCTGCGCGGCGTGGACACCGTCGTGCACCTCGCGGCGGCGATCCGCGACCAGCCGCGCGGCTCGATCGAGGAGCTCGACGGGATCGCCACCTGGCGCATGGTCGAGGCCGCCGAGCGCCAGGGCGTCGAGCGCTTCGTGTTCTTCTCGGCGCTCGGCGCCTCCACCCACAACCGCACCCGCGACGCTGCGCGCGAAGGCGCTCGCCGAGCAGGCCGTGGTCGAGGCCGACCTGCACTCGGTCGTCTTCGCGCCGTCGATCGTCTACGCCCCCGGCGACCCGTGGCTGACGCTGCTCGAACGCCTCGCGCTGCTGCCGGTGATGCCGGTGACCGGGCGCGGCGAGGCGCGCTTCCAGCCGATCTGGGCCGAGGACGTCGCCGACTGCGTCGTCGCGAGCCTGCGCGAAGCCGCATCCGGGGAGAACGGGCAGCGCCACCGCCGCTACGAGCTCGCCGGACCCGAGACGCTCAGCCACAGCGAGATCGTCGCGACGGTGCTGCGGGCGCTGCGGCCGCAACCGTCCGCTGCGTGCACGTGCCGACGCCGATCGTCTCGCGCGCGCTGCGGCTGCTCGAGGCGGCGGCGGGAGAGCGCGCGTTCGCGACCTGGGACGAGGCCGAGCTGATGGAGGTCTCGATGGTCTCGGCGCGCGGCACGGCCGACGTGGGGGCGCTCGGCGTGGTGCCCCAGCGCATGGCGGCGGTGCTCGAAGCCGCTGCCTGAGCGCCGACGCCGCCGGCTGAGCGCCGTCAAGACCCACTCGCCGACGGGCGCGCGCCGCTCGGCCCACGGCCGGGCCTCTTCGAGCTGGCTCGCCAGCGCCAGCAGCCGCTCCTCGCCGGCGGGGCGGCCGACGATCTGCACGCCGAGGGGCAGCCCGTCCTCGCCCTCGTACAGCGGCAGCGAGATCCCCGGCTGGCCGGTCGCGTTGAAGACCGGCGTGAACGGCGTGAACAGGCCGGAGCGGGTGAAGGTGGACATCGGGTCCTCGGCCGCGGTGTCGAGCGTGCCCAGCGGCAGCGGGCGCTCGGCCAGCGCCGGGGTGAGCAGCGCGTCGTAGTCGGCCAGCCAGGCGACGAGCCGGCGGGCGAAGGCCTGCAGCCTGCACCACGGCCGCCTGCTGCTCGAGCGTGCCGAGTTTGCGGATCATCGAGAAGATCGCCCAGCTCATCGGCTCCATGTCCTCGGCCGAGACGCCTTCGACGCCCTTGCCGGAGACGTTCGCCGAGTAGCCGATCGACAGCGCGATCTGCGAGGAGAAGACCATCCCGAACAGCTCCGAGAGGCCGTCCTCGCGCCAGGGCGGATCGACCTCGACGACCTCGTGGCCGAGCGAGCGCAGCAGCTCGGCCGCCTCGTCGGCGCCGCGCGCCGCGATCGGATCGAGCGTCGCGTCGGGGCTCGGGGTCTGCTTGCTGAAGGCGATGCGCATGCGACCCGGGTCACGCCGTCGCGGCCTCCGCGAAGGGCCGCGAGGGCGGCGGCGCCCAGGTCGCGTCGCCCGGCTCGTAGCCGGCGAGCACGTCGAGGATCGCGGCGGTGTCGGCGACGGTGCGCGTGAGCATCCCGTCGATCCCCAGCGAGGAGTCGCCGAGCTCCGGGGACACCGAGATCCGGCCGCGGCTCGGCTTCAGGCCGACGAGGCCGCAGCACGCGGCGGGGATCCTGATCGAGCCGCCGCCGTCGTTGCCGTGCGCGACCGGCACCATGCCGGCGGCCACCGCGGCCGCGGCGCCGCCCGAGGACCCGCCGGGCGTGCGTTCGAGGTCCCAGGGGTTCCGGGTCGGCCCGAAGATCCGCGCCTCGGAGACGGGCAGGATGCCGTACTCGGGCAGCGTGGTGGTGCCGACGATCACGAAGCCCGCGTCGCGCAGGCGGCGCGTCACGTTGTGGTCGTAGTCGGCGACGTACGCCTCCATCAGCCGGCAGCCGTAGGTCAGGCGCATCCCCTTGACCGGCCGGTTGTTCTTGACCGCCACGGGCACTCCCGCGAACGGGCGCTCGTCGCCGGCTCCGACGCGGTCCGCGGCGGCCAGCGCGCCCTCCTCGTCGACCTCGACGAACGCGTTCAGGGCCGGGTTCAGCTCCTCGATCCGCTGGAGGGAGAGCTCGACCAGCTCCCGCGAGGAGACCTCCCCCGCGCGCACCATCGCCGCCAGCTCGACAGCCCCGCGGAACATCAGATCGTCGTCGGACATCATCCCTCCTCGTCTCGCGCGTCGTTGGCGCCGCCTCGCTCCGGCGGGGGGCTTCAGCCTACTGTTGCGGGACCGGGCGGCGCTCCATGCCGGCCCGGGCGGACCGGCGGCGCTCCATGCCGGCCCGGGGCGGCCATTCCTGCGACGATATGTGCCTGCCCACAAGGCAGCATCCCCCGTCAAGCATCAAGCTCAGAAAGCGAGTGCCATGAGCGCGGTTCAGTCACCCGAGGTCCAGTCGGGCCTCGAAGGAGTAGTCGCCTTCGCCACGGAGATCGCGGAGCCCGACAAAGAGGGCGGCGCGCTGCGCTACCGCGGCGTGGACATCGAGAGCCTGGTCGGCGCGGTCCCCTACGAGCAGGTCTGGGGCCTGCTGGTGGACGGCCGCTTCAAGCCAGGCCTGCCCCCGGCCGAACCGCACGCCCTGACGGTCCGCTCCGGCGACCACCGCGTCGACGTGCAGTCCGCGCTCGCGATGCTGGCCCCGGAGTGGGGCTTCGGGCAGCTGATCGACATCACCGACGAGGAGGCCCGCGACAACCTCGCGCGCGCGTCGGTGATGGCGCTCTCCTTCGTCGCCCAATCGGCCCGCGAGGCCGGCCAGCCGCCGGTGCCGCAGGAGGAGATCGACCAGGGCCGCACGATCCCCGAGCGCTTCCTGATCCGCTGGCGCGGCGAGGCCAACCCGGACCACGTGAAGGCGATCGACGCCTACTGGATCTCGGCGGCCGAGCACGGCATGAACGCGTCCACCTTCACCGCCCGCGTGATCGCCTCCACGGGCGCCGACGTGGCCGCCGCCCTGTCCGGAGCCGTCGGCGCGCTGTCCGGGCCGCTGCACGGCGGCGCGCCCTCGCGCGTCCTGAAGATGCTCGAGGAAGTCGAACAGACCGGGGACGCCGAGAAGTGGGTCTCCGACGCCCTCGACCGCGGCGATCGCCTGATGGGCTTCGGCCACCGCATCTACCGCGCCGAAGACCCGCGCGCGCGCGTGCTGCGGCGCACCTGCCGCGGAACTGGGCTCGCCGCGCTTCGAAGCCGCCGAGGCTCTGGAGAAAGCCGCGCTCGCCGAGCTCCAGGCGCGCCGCCCCGACCGCGTGCTCGCGACGAACGTCGAGTTCTGGTCGGCCGTGATCCTCGATCTCGCCGAAGTACCGGCCGATCTGTTCACCCCGATGTTCACCTGCGCGCGGGTCGCCGGCTGGTCGGCGCACATCCTCGAGCAGAAGCGCGAGGCGAAGCTGATCCGCCCGACGGCGAAGTACGTCGGCGAGGGGCCCCGCGACGTGAGCGCGGTCGAATAGCCCGGTAGCCGTTTCCGACTCCCGTTCCGGTTCCGCTTCCGGATAATCGCCGCTGACGCGCGATCCGCTGTGTGCAACCGGCTTGGTTCTTCCGCGTGTCGCCTTGAACTCGCCCGGCGGCGGGGATCTTCGACCGCCTCCACTCCTCGTCCGGACCACGGGCCCGCGCTCCGCTGCGGGTGCGGTCCCGAGCGCCTTCACACGAAGCAGGGCCCGCCGGCTTGGCCGGCGGGCCCTCCTGCTCCTGGTGTGGGCCGTGGAAGGCGGTTCAGCCGACTGCGCTATTCGCTGGCCTTCACCGCTTCTGCCACCGCCTGGCTCAGCGTTCCGTTCAGGATCGCTGTGTTCTTGCCCGCGGCGGAGGGGAGTTCGAGCTCTGCGTTGACGGCGGGGTCGATCAGGAAGGAGAAGAGCCCACCGCAACCTTCAGAGGTCGGGTGCCGCGAACGAGTTGTTCACGAGCGAGTTGTTCGTGATGTGGACGATCGTGAATTCGTCTTCGAATTTCACTTCGCCGACTTTGCCCGAGATCGGCGTGTTCGGCGGCGGCGGGCTCGTGGTGCCCGTCGTCAGATCGATGACGATCGGATGCGAGTTCGAGCCCACGAAGCATTTGCTGCCGAGGAACGGGTTGTCCAGTTTGATCTTCACCGGCAGCTCCAGTGCGGTGCCTTCGGCTTCGACCAGGTTGTTCAGGTGGACGCCGACCGCTTTGGCCGGGCCCGCGAGTTCGGTCGTCGCCGTCACGCCCGTGATGCCTTTGTTGATGAATTCTTTCGAACTGTTCCCGCAGGAATTTCGGCAGGAAGCTCGGCGCCATGATCCCGAGCAGGCCGCCGGGCACCGGCTGCGGTGATTTCGACAGGGTGTTGCCGTCTTCCGCAGCGATGAATTCGAGGTTTTCTTCGGAGACTTCGTGCAGACCGCCCTGAAGCGTGATCGGGTTCACGATCGGCACCGCTTTTTTGCCGATCACGACTTCGCCGCTTTCCGTCTGTGCGAAGAGACAGAATTCGGTGGCCGCGTTGCTCAAGGGACAGTCTTTGAACTTTGCGTAATCACCCGTCGGGTGATGTTCGACGGCGAGTGCCGAGGAGGCGCTCACAAGGCACGCCAGCAACACCGCGAGCGCGCACAGCGCAACCATCTTGTGCTTCGCGACGCGTGAACGCCGCTTCGACTTCAGTCCCGTCATTGATTACTCCCCCTGCCAGTTCCGTGGTTGTGATGTCGGCGGCGAACGTAACCCCGGGGTGAGGCGCTATCAAGGCTTGTTTCCGACGTCAGAAACACCGTGCAGAGGCGCCCGGCGCGTGCTGTCGCCCTCCCGTGACCGCCCGGCCGGGGTGACGGCTGTGTCTCCTCGCGGTCCGGTCGTGGACGCGGGGTCAGAGCGTGACTGTTGCCGTCCTGACGACTGAGCCCCCGGCGTTTTCGACGCTGAGCCGCGAGCCGCGCGCGGCCGCGGTGCTTGCGGGCCGCGCATGCCGGCGCTCGAGAGGTGCGCGGACAGCGTGTGCGTGCCCGGCGGCGAGCGCTCTTCGGAGCGTCTTGAACGCGCCGCCGCTCAGCACGAGGGTGCCGGCGTGCGACGTCGCGACGGACACCTGCACGCCATGGCGGGTGGCCTTCGCGCGGGTGACCCTGAGCGTCGGTTTCGGGCACCCGGTGACGGCGATCCTGGTGGCCTGCTTGAAGGCGGCTCCGTTCTGGCCGATGATCGTCGTCGGCGCGAGGAGCGGCTCGGCGCAGAGATCGCCGAACGCACCCAGCGCCGAGTGCGGTCCCTCTGGCAGGCTCGCTTCGAACGAGCTGATCGGCGCGTCGGGACCGTTTCGAAGCGCGAGTAGGTGATGCCCTTTTTGATGTCGGTGTGCCCGACCAGTTCGATGTGGACGCCTTCGCCCTCGAGCAGGAACACGACGTCCGGGAAGGCCGCGCCGCCGTGGGAGACCAGGTAGCCCGGCCCTTCCAGCGGCGCGTCGAGCAGCGGCGTCACGGCCTTGCGCGAAGCCGACGATCGACGCCTTCCGGGCAGCCGGCGGCTTCGGGCTTGGAGGCGAACTGCGCTTCGGTGCAGGCTTTCTGGATCGTCGTCAGCCGCGACGGCAGCTGCTTGGGCAGCTGCAGCAGGACCTTGTGGATGTTCGCTTCGCCCGCCTGCTGCGTCACCTTCACCGACGAAGCTGGCGCCGTTGACTTTGCTCGTCTGCGCTGGCGTCGCTCAGCCGTGAACGCTCGGCTTGAACGGCAGCCCCGCGCAGCCCCCGACCTGGAAGGGGTCGGACAGCGGCGCCACCGCGCCGAGCGAGCGAGGCCTCGAGCCCGGTGATGGCCATCCGTTCGCAGCTGGTCGGGTTGAGGGTGAAGTGGCTGCGGCTCGATGTTCGACGACGATCGAGCGGACATCGAGCGGGATGCCGTCGAGGATCGTCGGGATCGGGTCGGATCTGACCGTGACCTGCGCGGTCTGCGGGGTCGATGTAGAGGGCGGAGCGCACGACGACGACGCCGAGGTCGAACGGCCCGGCGACGCGCCGGCGTGATGATCGCGAGCGAGAACGGCGCCCCCTCGTAGGGCCCGGCGAGGTACGCGTGCCCGAGCACGTGGACCGGCCGGCTCCCGGCGCCGGCGGCGACGTCGACCGTCCCGATTTCCGAGGAGCTCGGGCACGACGGGGCCGGCCTGCTCCGCGCGCCGGTTCGCCCGGGCGTCTGCGCGGCGGCGATCTGGGCGTCGGAGCATCTGCGCGACGCCCGCGAGGCTGCCGGTGAGGCCGGGCGGCAGGGTCACTTCGAGGCCGCGGATCTGCTGTGCGCCTGTTCCCGCGGTGAGCTTCAGGACGAACGGGCTGTAGTGGCCGGCGATGGGGTAGGTCGTGCCCGCTTCGAAGCCCGGGGCGTGCGGCTCCTGGGCCGGGGCTGCGACGCACGGCCCGCCTCGCGGCCCGGAGTCGATCGGGAACGTGTCCGCGGGGTCGCGACGCCGCCTTCGGGCGTCGTCCACGGGGTGAGCTGGTCGGTCGTCGTGCCTCGGTGCCGCACGTGTCGGGCGTGATCAGCGGCGCCCGGTCGCCACCGATGAAGTCGAGCTTGAAGTCCTCGAACGGGAACTGCGGGTTTGCGTCGAAGCGTCGTCGTCAGCTGGCCCGTGACGGGGTCCGGTTCGACGTGACCGGCGAGCTTGACGACGATGCCGTCCGTTTGCCGGGTCGACTCGACGCACGACTGTACGAGTCGCGATCAGGCTGTGGAACGGGTTGTCGCCCTGGGAGGCGATGTAGACCGCGCCCGGGCAGCGGATGATCGAGCAGCGGCGTGTCGACTTCCACCGTGCCGATCTGCGACGCCGCCGGGCACTGCGGCGGAGCCGTGCGTGCCGAGGCCGATCTGCGCGGAGCTGCAGCCCGCGAGCCCGTTCGCCGAGGAGGGGTTGACGACCATCCCTTCGGGCAGGGTCACGACGGCGTCCTTCAGGTCGGCCTCGGCGAGGCCTTCGGCGCGTTTCCTCCTGCGGCATGTGGAGGTCCACGTGGAGGCCGGTCGCGGTCGCGGCGGCGCTCGTTTCCGGGCTGCACCGCGATCGTCGGGCCGAAGTCGAGCACTTCGCACGCCGCCAGCTGCGGCTGCGCTCGCTGTTCGCCGAAGAATTCCGTCGGCGCCTCGTTGAAGGCGACTTCGAGCTGCGCCGGGAGCTGCGGTTCGCAGTTCGTCGGCAGCGTCAGGAACGGCGCCGCGGCTCTGTTCGATCGGAGCAGGGCGTTCACGTGCTGGACGTGTCGAGTGATGCATTCGCGTTCGGCGTCGTGGCTCGGGTCGGCGGGCACGCCCCAGATCGTCTCGTGCGCGCTTCAGGCAGGTCGTTCTTGCGGCACGTTGGGCAGTCGACCGCGACGCGGTAGCCGCCCGCGCCGCCGGGGACCAGCGAGGCGTTCTCGATCACGTTGAAGCCGGCGGCCTGGAAGCCGAACGAGGCCGCCGACCCCGGCGGTCGGGACGAGGTTGTAGAGCGCCCCCTGCGGGTCCGAGCACGTCCCGTGCGTTCGATCACCTGGCGCCTGAACGTGCCGATCTGCGTGTCCGGCGGGCAGTTGGCGATTTCGCCGTCGAAGTCCTGGCGGTCGCAGCGCGGCGTCGGCGGTCGGGTTGCCGACGAACCCGGGCGGGAACCGTCGACCACGACGGTGCGGGCGCTCCCTTCGGGGACGTCTGCCGCGTCGTGGTTGATTTCGAAGCTCGACCTTGAACTCGTAGGGATGCGACCCGGCGATGCATGTCGACCGTGCCGTCGCGGTTGACGGCTTCGGCGTGGAAGCTCCCGGGCACGATGCCCGGGCGACCCGAGCGCGGCCGGGACGCGCAGCAGCCCGAGCGCGCGAGCAGGTCAGAGCAGAGCGCCGGCGTCTCATCGCACCGCTCGTCTCCGGTGCGCGGTCGACGTGCGACGCTCTCTTGGCCCGTGCTTGGCGCCTTCACGCACTTGCCGTGCTTGCGGACCTTGCCCTTCGGGCATCGCTTCGCGTGCATTCCCGTGGCGGCATTGCGTCGGATCGTCGCGTCGTGCTGCACCGAGCTCTGGGCGAGGCGTTGCGAGGTTGCCCGGGCCCGAAGAAGGTCGAGCTCGCCGGCGCGGGGCGCGGCCGGCGCCGGCGCCGGGCGGGCCGGCACGCTTCGCCCGAGCACGGCGCGGGCGGCGACGGTGCGGTTCGAGAACCCTCCGCCTTCGCGCGCGTCGTAGAGGTCGACGAGTTCGTCGCGGTCGTCTTCGGGCAGCAGCTGCTGGCGGGTCGTGAAGAACACGTTCTTCGCCGGATTCGTCGGCGCCGAGGAAGCTCGCGTCGAAGCGTGCCGCGGCCCGATGAGAGCAGTGGACAGCAGCCGGCCGCGCAGTGCAGCCGTTCCCTGGCCGTCGTGCTCGTACTCGTAGACGTTCTCGACGCCGGGCGAGTGGTCGCCGGCGCGTCAGCGCGTCGAAGCTGTCGAAGAACAGCGCGCCCGTGCGGGGTCAGGTTGTGCGGCTGCGGGTAGCGCGAGACGACCGGCTGCAGCAGCGACAGCGTCGAGGGGCCCGCCGGGCGCAGCCCGGTCGGGTTGCAGGAGACGCAGGTGAGCGTGCTTCGCCAGCGCGTCGTACTCGAAGACCTCGCCGCATGCCGTGACTCGTCTTCGGGCGCGCACGCGTTCGGCCGCTCGTGACGTTGTTGTCGTATCCGGTGAGCGGCGCGACCGAGTCGAACGCCAGGTAGCGCCCGTCGGGCGTCACCTGGGCCATGCGGTCCGAGGGCGCGGCGACCCAGGTGCCGACACGGGGTCGGGACCGTGGTGGTTGTCTTTGGGCGCGAGCGTCGCGATGAAGCGCACCGCGCCGGCTGCCGCCTCGTATTCGTAGAGGTTCGGCTGCCGGCCTGTGCGGCTGTGTGCAGTCGGCCCCTGCTGCGGGTGCGATGACCTCCGTGTCGACGAAGTAGATCCGCGACAGGTCGTCGCTCGCCGCCCGCGATGCCCTGAAGCCGTGGTGCTTTCGTGAGGTCGAAGATCTTGACCGCCGGTTCGGTGGTCGTGTCGTAGACGGTGCCGTCGCTCAGCAGCACCCGCGTGCCGTCGGTGTTCGCGGTGACGAAGCACACGCGTTCGCTCGGCGGCACGCTGCTCCTTGCAGCGCCCGTGATGGGCGACTTCGCGCGTCGTTCTGCCGTCTTCGCGGATGTAGAGCCGGCCGTTTTCGAGATCCGTCCAGAACATCCGCGAGCCGTCGGCCGAGACGGCGTTGCTGCGGTCGGGGCGCCGATTCGCCCGTCCCCGCGCGCGAGCAGCTTGCCGGAGCCGACCACCGACCCGGGGGCGGCGGAAGCGTTGCCCGGGCAGCACGTTGACGAGGCGCAGCGCCCCGCCGAGCCGCACTCGTACAGGTCGCGTTCCGCGCCCGCTCACCGCGGTGCCGTCGGCGCGAACGCGGTCGCGGCGGTCAGCGGCTCGTTGGCTTCGAACACGATCGTGGCGAGGTCGGCTGAGCCACCTGCGTATTCGAGCTCGCAGGCGTGTTCGGGGCAAGCGGTTCGAGCAGTTCCTGGATCGAGCGGTGTCAGCGTGCCGTCCGCTTCGCGCGCGTAGAGCTCTTCGTAGCCCGTTCGGGCAGCGCCGCTTCGCGCAAGAGGCACTTCGTTCTCCTGCATCACGCGCGGGCGAGATCGCCGGTGAACGCCGCTGTACCCGGTTCCCGTGCGGTCTCGCAGTTCCGGGCTGAGGTCTCTTCGTCTGCCAGCCGGTGCGGTCCTGCGCGGCGCGGTACTCGTTTTCCTTGAGCGCTCCCCGTTCGCCTTCGGTCGCCGGGAAGAACGGGAAGCCCTCGTAGACGATCGATTCGCCGTCCGGGGCGCTCTGCTCCGGCATCTTGATCGAGTTGAGCCCGGGTTCGCACTGGTGGCAGCTGCTGAATTCGGGCTCGCGCCGGGAGCACCTCGCCGCCGTGCTTTTCGGCCGGCGAGACGAGCTCGTAGGCGCGTCCGTCCGGCAGCCCCGTTCGAGCGGCGCGAAGGTGCGTGAAGGTGCGGTCTTCGCCCGGTCGCCTTCCGCCGACCCCGAACGCGTTTTCGGCGACCACGCGGAAGTAGTAGGTGGTGGCCGGCGCGAGATGCGCACAGCGGCGCGCTGACCGTCGCATCGCTCTGCCGGCCCCTCGTCGGCGCCCGCTCCGGCGGGGGCTTCGGTGCAGTGGGCTCGCTCGCGCATGGCCCTTCGGTGCCGTACTCGAACCGGTAGTGGGTGTCGAAGCCCTTCGGGTCGATCTTCGCCTCGCAGGTCGCGAACGTCGCGCCGACGCCGCGGACGACTCGCCGTCGACGGTGGGCGGGAATTTCGCCGACGGCGCGAAGATCAGGCCGCGGCGGCTGGTTTTGCTGCCGCCGGTTCGAGCTGTTCGTCGACGTAGAAGGTCCCGGCGGGTGGCCTCGGCAGGCTCTGCGTCCGGGTTGAACGCGCCTGATATAGCGTTGGCCTCGTCTGCGGCGCCGCTGGAACGTCGTCGACGACTTCTTCGTGCCCGACCGGCGTTATCGTGTGGAACTGCCTTCTTTGATCGAGTAGTAGATGACTTCGCCGGTCGCGGGATCGACGGTCTCCGCTTCGGTTTCCGGCGCTGTCGTCTGCCAGGACGGCGCGTCGCGGTCGCGCTTTCGAAGCGGTAGATTTTCGAGGCCGTCGTCGAGATAGAAGTGGCCCGCGTTCGTCGATCGAGAGGTATTCCACGATGCCGAAGCGTTTTCGTGAACAGGTCGCCGCTTGTACGTGTATTTGCCTGTCGGGTTCCGGTTCGAACTCGCATCGACGCGTGCGCCGTGGGCTTCGCCGTTGTCGACGATGTACACGTTGCCTGCGCCGTCGACGCGCGATGCGCCGGCGGCTGAAGTGTTCCGATCTGTTCTCCGCCGGCTTGCGTTCCCGAGGCGCCGAAGCGCGTGCTCGAATTCACCGGTCGCGCTGAACTCCTGTATCACGTCGGGGTTCGCGACTCGGCGTCCGCACGAACACGTCGCCGGTCGCCTGGTCCACCGCGATGCCTTCGGGGTCCTTGAACTGCCCGGTCCTGTTCCGGGGAGACCGCTCCTTCGCGGTCTTCGCGCCCGGGGCACGTGGGATAGAGCGGGCTTCTGCCTTCCGGGCCGCAGCGCTCGAACTTCGCTTCGCCGTTGCCGACGCCCCAGCCCCAGCCCTCGAGGAACCTGCCTTCTTTGTCGAAGCGCAGGACCCTGGTGTGCGCGCCGTCGGCCTCGTAGAGATCGCCGGTGGTCGCGGTTCACGGCGAGCCCCCCCGGGTTGCCGTTCGAGCTTGATTTCAGCTGGCCGGTGGGGAATTCGCCCACCTTCGGGCCGAGCCATTCCAGGCTCGCGCTCGCTGCTGCGGGCGCCGCGAGGAGCGCCAGGAGAGCCGCGCGCGAGCCCGAGGGCGAGCCCGGACGGCGGCCACGGCATCGGCTCCACCGCGCGGGGCTGGACCGAGCTGAGCGTTGCTCCTTGCCGACGCCATCCTGGCCACGCCCCGCGTCTCTAGCCCGTCACGGCCCAGCTGCCGCGGGCCGAACGCCTTGCCGCCTTTCTGACCGGGAACTCGAGGAAGCTCCCGGCTTGCCGAAGACGTCCAGTTCTTCGTCGAAGACCGGTTTCGGGAGGCCCGACGGTTTTTCGATTTCTTCTTCTTCGGTGTAGATGCAGAGCTTGCCCGCTCGGCGCTGTTGGAGCGGCCGCCGTGCCGGTGCACCCGCCCGTGCCCGCTTTCGCCGCGGTTTCGGTCTGGTCGAGATAGACCGCCTCGCCTTCCCCGCTCGCGGGTATCGAGAAGGAGATCGGCGCCAGTGCGATCTCTTCAGCCGCGGCGCGTAGGCGCGTTCACGGCCCACGTGCCGGTCTCGGTCTTGCCGGCGGGAAGCGTTTCCGTGAAGCCCGTCTGGCCGGGTTTGCCTTCTTTGCCTTCTTTGCCTTCTTTGCCTTCTTTGCCTTCCTTGCCTTCCTTTGCCGGCCGCGCCCTCTTCGCCTGGCGGCCCCTGGGCACCCTGCGGCCCCGGCCGCGCCCTGCGGCCCGTTGGCTCCCGTCGGCCCCCCTGGGACCGCCGGCGCCTTGAGCTGCTTGAGGACCGAGGCTTGATCTGCGCGCTCGACGTGATCACGTACTTCTTGGCGGCCCACGCGCCGCCCGGCCATCGCGAGCACGAGCGCCACGACCGCAACGACGGTCGAGGCCTTGAAGTGCCTGCGCGCCGCGTCCCTCATATCTGCTCTCCCTCTTCCTCGATCCTGCGTCCCGGCGCCGGCGTCCCGCAGCCGTAGCGCAGCCGGCGAGGGAGTGCTCCGCTCCGCGGCTACAGCTTCGCTGGGTAGCGTACAGCGTCCCAACTACTCGTCGCAGTCTGCAGAATGGACGAGGGCCGCCAGACCCACAAGCGGTGTTTCTGACTCGGAGGGGCGGGCACCGGATCGGCCGCGGAGCCGGAGCGGCGGAGCCTGGCGGGACCCGACCGCCGGCGCGCTGCGAGCCTGTCTGCCCGGCCGGCCGGGACCGCTGGCGGGCGGCCCCGGCCGGGCACCGATGCGTTGCGCGCCTCGCCTATCGTCCTCAGCGAGACAGCGCTCGACTGCGCCGGAGCCTATTCGGCGCTCCATTTCAGGCCGCTTTCGAGTTCCAGCCCGCTGACCGTGCCTTCGAACGTCGCAGGCTTGCCGCCCGCTTCGAGTTTGCTGCCGGTCGTGGAGGCATTCCAGTTCGTGCGCGACCGCTTCGGTTTCGCCACCCGGGAGGGCGCAGTTCTGCGTCCCGGTGACGGAGAACGGTTCTTTCAGCGAGCACGAAGCCCCTTCGAGCGTGACCGTCGTGAAGGCGCGGCCTTTCGGTGAGAACGCGATCTTCGAGCCCACTCAGAAGGTTCGTGTTCACTTCGGTCACGATCGGCTCTTTCGCTCGTGCAGTTGGCCGGTTTCGCTGGCCGTGCAGCAGCTGAATTCGCAGCGTCGCCGTACCGGCGCCACCGGAGTTGACCGTGCCCGCCTCGTGCACTTTGGTGCATTCGATGTGCACGGCGACCAGGAACGGTTTGCCTACGAGGACGTATTTGCCCGTGAAGCTCGCCGCCTTCAGGTTCGTCGACGAACTCACAGGTGTCCCTTCGACCTTGTACTGGTGCGCCGACGCGGCTGCGGACGAGGCCGCGAACGCGACCGCCGCGACCACAGCGGCCACGAGCGTCAACTTGATGCGTGACATTGACAGATGACCTCCAACTGGCCCCGGGGTGCCCGGAGCCCTTGTGATTTGGCCGGAAGCCCGCCCCGGCCGTGAGCCGTGGCGGCCCGGCATCTCTCCCACCCTCCGCCCACCGGCCCTTTCTCTCAGTGGCCGGCGGCGAAGAGCGGGACGAGCCTGCCAACGGGTCGCGCGGAGCGTCAACCGCGGCGAGCGCGAGCGCGCGCGGCGGCGCCCTCCGACGCCGCTCGGCAACACCGGAAGGCGCTGCAACCCACCGTTTGTCCGTTTGCGGAGCGCGAGCCGGGTAGTCGGAGACGCCGGCGCAGTAATCGGCGCGCGGAGCGGACGCCACCGCGAGGCGCGGCCACGGCCATTCGCGACGCCGGGCGCGCCGGGGTCAGGAGCGTCCCGGGCAGCCGGAGGGACCCGGAAAAGCGAGGACCCGGCATCCGGCCGGGCCCTCGCAACAACATCGGCAGCCGGGCGAACCCGGCTTAGGCCTGAAACAGGCCGCCCTTCCTTACATCATGCCGCTCATGTCGGGCATGCCGCCGCCGGCGCCCGCGGCTTCCTTCTCCGGGACCTCGGCGACGATCGCCTCGGTCGTGAGGATGTTCTTGGCGATCGACGCCGCGTTCTGCAGCGCGGAGCGCGTCACCATCGCCGGGTCGATGATCCCTTCCGCGACGAGGTCGACGATCTCGTTCGTCGCCGCGTTCAGGCCGTGGCCTTTCTTGGCCTTGCGGACGTCGTTGACGACGACCGAGCCCTCGAGGCCCGCGTTCTCGGCGAGCTGCCGGAGCGGCTCCTCCAGCGCGCGGAGCACGATCCGGGCACCGGTGCGCTCGTCGTCCGAGCCGTCCGCCGAGGCGCCGTTCGCGTCAACCGAGACGGCGGAGGAGGCCTGCAGCAGCGCGACGCCGCCGCCGGGCACGATGCCCTCCTCGAGCGCCGCACGGGTCGCCTGCAGGGCGTCCTCGACGCGGTGCTTCTTCTCCTTCATCTCGGTCTCGGTGGCCGCGCCGACCTTCACGACCGCGACACCGCCGGAGAGCTTCGCGAGCCTTTCCTGCAGCTTTTCGCGGTCGAAGTCGGAGTCGGTGTTCTCGACCTCGTTTTTGATCTGGTTGATGCGGCCTTTGATCGCCGCGCTGTCACCGGCACCGTCGACGATCGTCGTGGTGTCCTTGGTGACGACGACACGGCGGGCGCGACCGAGCTGGGTGAGCTGGGTGTTCTCCAGCTTCAGGCCCATCTCCTCGGTGATCACCTCGCCGCCGGTGAGGATCGCGATGTCCTCCAGCATGCGCTTGCGGCGGTCGCCGAAGCCGGGAGCCTTCACGGCCACGCCGGTGAACGTCCCGCGCAGCTTGTTGACCACGAGCGTCGCGAGCGTCTCGCCCTCGACGTCCTCCGCGATGATCAGGATCGACTTGCCCGACTGGATCACCTGCTCGAGGATCGGCAGGATGTCGCGAACCGAGCCGATCTTCTGGTTGGCGATCAGGATGTAGGGGTCCTCGAGGACACCCTCCATGCGGTCCTGGTCGGTGACCATGTACGGCGAGATGTAGCCCTTGTCGAACTGCATGCCCTCGGTGAACTCGAGGTCCATGCCGAACGTCTGGCCCTCCTCGACGTTCACGACGCCGTCCTTGCCGACCTTCTCGATCGCGTCGGCGATCACGTCGCCGATCTCCTCGTCGCCGGCGGAGATCGTCGCCACGCGGGCGATCTGGTCCTTGCCGGAGACCTCCTTGGACTGGCTCGAGATGTTGCCGACGACCTCGTCGACGGCCTTCTCGATGCCGCGCTTCAGCGCCAGCGGGTTGGCCCCGGCGGCGACGTTCTTCAGGCCCTGGCGGACGATCGCCTGGGCCAGCACGGTCGCCGTCGTGGTGCCGTCGCCGGCGACGTCGTTGGTCGCCGTGGCGACCTCGCGCACGAGCTGTGCGCCCTGGTTCTCGAAGACGTCCTCGACTTCGATCTCACGGGCGATCGTGACGCCGTCGTTGGTGATCGTCGGCGCGCCGAACTTCTTGTCGAGGACCACGTAGCGGCCCTTCGGGCCGAGCGTGACCTTGACCGCGTTGGCGACGGCGTCGACGCCGGCCTCGAGGGCCTTGCGCGCGTCCGCGTCGTACTTGAGCTCCTTGTGTGCCATTCCTAGTTCTTCTCCTTACGCGACCTTGGCGAGAACGTCGGACTCGCGGAGCACGAGCAGTTCCTCGCCGTCGATCTTGATCTCGGTGCCGCCGTACTTGCTGTAGAGGACCTCGTCGCCCTCCTTGACGTCCAGCGGGATGCGCTTGCCGCCGTCGTCGAGCTTGCCGTCGCCTGCGGCGAGGACCTTGCCCTTCTGCGGCTTCTCCTTGGCGGTGTCGGGGAGCACGAGCCCGCTGGCCGTGGTCTCCTCCTCCTCGATCGCCCGCACGATCAGACGATCGCCCAGGGGCTTGAGCTTCATGTTCTGGAACCTCCGTCTAGAAGTCTGCTTCCAAGGGCCCGCCAGATAAACAGGACGGACCCGCACTCTTTGGCACTCTCGGGGGGAGAGTGCCAACTACAGACTGAATATATAGAAGATTCGGGGAAATACCGGCCTTCGCCGGCAAAAGATCGCCCAGCGGGGACCCGAAGCTAGTTCTGCGCGCCGCCGAAGCCCTTGATCGCCTCGGTCATCGCCGAGGGCGTATCCAGGATCTGCGAGAAGCGCACGACCGTGACCACGTCTTCGGGCGAGACCGAGCGGCCGTAGATCTGTTCGAGGAAGTTGATCAGCTCCTCGTGGCGGCGGAACTCGGGGTTGTCGTGCTTGATGTCGCGCGGCGAGAGATCCGCCAGGCGCATGACCTCGACCTGGTCGATGACCGCTTCGAAGATGCGCTGGCGCGGGGAGTACTGGTAGCCGATCG
Organism: uncultured Solirubrobacteraceae bacterium; assembly: GCA_963779065.1. Lineage (GTDB taxonomy): Bacteria > Actinomycetota > Thermoleophilia > Solirubrobacterales > Solirubrobacteraceae > Palsa-744. The sequence continues at coordinate 2,527,646 of CAVZWQ010000003.1, read as the reverse complement.
TGACCAGCACGAGCTGGTTCTTGCGGTACTTGCCGGACTTGTCCCCGAGCCGGATCGTCGCCGTCTTGCGGCCGCGCTTGAGCTCGTCCGCGAAGATCGTCGAGTAGAAGTTCAGGACCTGCACGGGGCGCAGGCTATCGGTCTTCGGCCAGGTAGGCCATCGCAACGCCGACGATCTCCCGCTCGGCCGCGTGGCTGAGCTCGCGCTCGGCGTCCTCGATCGGGATCCAGCGCACCTCTTCGACCTCGTCGTCGTGATCGGCGATGTCCCCGCCGGTGTGGCGGAACAGGAAGAACTGGACTTCCTTGCCGATCGTCCTCCCCCCACGCCGGTACCAGTACCGCGTCTCGCCCAGCTCCCGCACCGGCTCCGCGACGATGCCGGTCTCCTCGCGAACCTCGCGCTGCGCCGCCTGCACCGGCGTCTCGCCCGGGTCGACGTGGCCCTTCGGCAGCGCGAGCACGCGCGAGCCGTCGGCGGCGCGGCGGGTCGGGACGATCACCACCATCTCCTCCCCTCTCACGACCACCCCGCCGGCCGAGAACTCGCGCGCCTGCGCCCGCGACGGGCGGGCGCCGTCGTGGCGCTCCTCAGAAGACATACTGCTTCAGCGCCTCGGGGTCGTGGACCACGAGACGGCCCCGTCCCTGGGAGATCACGCCGGCGCGCTCGAGCACGGCGAGGAAGCGGCTCGCCGACTCGCGCGAGGAGCCCGCGAGCTGCGCGAGGTCGGCCTGGGTCGCGGTCACGAGCACGTTGTGCCCGTCGCGGCCTTCGGCGACGGCCTGCTCGACGAGCTCGCCGAGCACGACGGCGACGCGGCTCTGGACGGTCTGGAAGGACTGCCGCGAGAGCCTCTCGTTGGTCTCGCGCAGCCGCCGGCCGAGCGCCACCGCAAGCTTCATCGCGATGTCGGAGTGCTCGCTCATGAGCCGTCTCATGTCGGGCCCGAGGACGCCGATCACGCTCACCTCCCCGACCGCCTCCACGGTCGCCGAGCGGAGCTCGTCCTCGAACATCGCGAGCTCGCCGAAGATGTCGCCCGGGCCGAACGTCGCGAGGGTGATCGTGCGCCCGTCGGCGTGGGTGCGGATCGCGCGCGCGTGGCCCTCTCGCACGACGTAGCAGGTGTCGCTCGCGTCGCCCTCGCGGAACACCGCCTGCCCGGACTCGAACGTCGCGCGGCACGGAGACCTGCGCGATGCGCTCGAGATCGTCGCGCTCCAGCGTCGAGAACACGGGCACGCGCCCGAGCAGCTCGACGACGTCGCCTGGGCGCGTGCTCACGCCGCAGGAATACCACAACGGCGCGCCGCAACCGGGGAGGGCCGACTGGGTTCGAATGTATGTTCACACCATGTCTCCAGGCAAGCACCTACCGGCCGTGGCCGCCGTCCTCGCGGCCGCCGCGATCGCCCCCTTCGCCGCCGCCGCCGCGACTTCGCCGGCGCCTCATCCCGGCAGCGAAACGGCGCTGATGAAAGCGCTGCTGCGCTCCCGCGAACTGTGGGCGACGATCGACGTCTGCAGCCCGGCCGACCAGCCCAACACGGTCGGCGTGCGCGGCTCGATGCCCGGCGACAGGCACCCGCACGACAAGATGTACATGCGGTTCCGGCTGCAGTACATGAACGTCACGACCAAGCACTGGGCCGACCTCTCGAGCGCGAGCTCGCCGAGCTTCGTCTTCGTCGGACCCGGCGGGCGGCGTACGCCAGGGCGGCCGCAGCTTCCAGCTCGTGCCGCGGCCCGGCAAGCCCGCCGTCGAACTCCGCGGCGTCGTCGAATACCAGTGGCGTCGCGGCTCCTCGGTGATCCAGTCGATCAGCCGCCCCACCGGGACCGGGCACAAGAGCGTCGCCGGCGCGGACCCGCCGGATTACAGCGCCGCCACCTGCTCAATCGGCTGAGGCTCGATGAGACCTCGGCTGCACGGGCCCGCGGCCCATTGCCGTCAGCACTAGCGCCCTGGCGGCGCCTCTGGTTCCGCGGCGGTCCGCGGTCCGAACAGCCGCGGGTCGTTCGTGATGATGCCGTCGACGCCCATCGCGGTCAGCTTCTCGATCTTGCGGGCATCGTCGACCGTCCAGACGTATAGCTCGCCGCCGCCTTCTCGCACGGCGCGCACGAGCGCGGGCGTCACGACACGCCAGTGCGCCATGATCGCGTCGAAGCGGCCGTCGCGGAGCGCCGCCCGCGCTCTGCCGCGGCAGCATCGCGCGGTAGCCGCGTGAGGATCGCCAGCGCGGGGATCGCGGTGAGCATGTCGGTCGTGTAGTCGCGGCGCACGCGCGGCACCGACCAGCCGAGCCGCAGCCCGGGCTCGGCGGCGCGGATCTGAGCGAGGCCGTCCGTGAACATGCCGCTGATCAGGGTGCGCTCGACGAGCCCGTGCTCGCGCAGCGCCGCGACGACGCGCATCTCATAGCCCGGCAGCTTCACGTCCACGTCCAGCTCGATGCCCTCGAAGCCGGGACCCGCCAGGTGCGCGAGCGCCTCCTCGAAGGTGATCGGGCTGCGGCGGTGCGCGTCCTCGTAGTCGTGGGCCACGAGCGAGGCGGCCGCTGCCGTCCTCCTTCTCGCTGAGGACGTCGAGCTCGATCATGTCGACCCCGTGGCCAGGCGGGCCGCGTCGAAGCTCGCGAGCGTGTTGCCCGGCTCGATGTGCGCCGCGCCCTTGTGGCCCACGCGCCGCGGGCGGCGCTGCTGCGTCTCGCTGCTCACCGCTCCACCTTCGCAGAGCGTGCGGACCGGCGCGTGAGCGCTGCCGGCGTCAGGCCGCGGGCTGCCGGCGCTGGAGGGCGTCGAGCAGCGCCTCGACGGCGGCGCGCGGGCCGACGTACGGCGCGAGCACGGTGAAGGCCAGGTGGTCGACGAGCGAGGGCAGCCGTGAGAGCCGGTTGTTCGTCACGAAGGTCGAGATCACGCCCCACACCGCGCCCGTCACGGCCTCCTGGGCGATCTGCGGCGCGCGGACCGGCGCGGGCGCCTGCTCGGTGAGCATCTCGGTGAAGTCGGCGACCGAGCGGGTCATGCGCCCGATCATCGCCGGCCCGACTTCGAACAGGTTGATGAACGCGATCCGCAGCAGCGCCTGGTGGGCGACGAGATGCGACACGAACGCCTCCATCGCACGGCACGCGCCCTCCTCCCAGCTGTCGGCGCCCTCCATCGCCGGGCGCACGCACGTCGAGCGTTTCGGAGACGAATTCGTCGAGGACCGCGAGGAAGCACTCCTCCTTGTTGCGGAACTGGCGGTGGAAGGCCTCCGTCGAGACCCCGGCGAACTGCGCGATCTGGGGATCGGTGAGAGCCGCGTAGCCTTCGTCCAGCGTCAGGTGCACGACCGAGCCCAGCACCCGTGCGCGCTTGTCGTCGCGCGTCAGGAACGCGGCCGGCATCGGCGGCAGGTGCGGCGGGCGCGCGAGCGTGAGCGTCCGCAGGCGCGTGCCCGGCGGCATCCGGTAGGCCTCGATCCAGTCGAGCACTTCGTCCGAGAGCTCGGCGAGCTCGCGGTGGCGGCGCTCGAGCAGCCGGTTGAAGACGATGTTGCGCACGCCGGTCACGACGACCCGCGGCGTCAGCTGCGGGTAGCAGACCTCCTCCGGCGCGAGCGAGAACGCGGTCGCGACGATGCGCTCGAACACCAGCCCGGCGAGCTGCATCCGTTCGCGGGCGCGCGGCCCGATGCCGAGCGAGTCGACGAGCACCAGGCGCGGCCCCTTCGGCGCGCGCGCGAGGCCGCCCGAGCAGGCTCTGGCAGGAGGAGTGCATGCGGTTCTCCCAGCCGTGCTCGGAGAGCCAGGCCTGCAGCAGCCGTCGCGCGCGCCTGGGCGATCATCACGTCATAGGTTCCGAGGAAGCACTCTTCCTTGTTCCCGAACAGTTCGTAGAACGCGCGCCTGCGAGACGCCGGCCAGCGCGATCACGTGGGCGACGGTCGTGCGCCTCGTAGCCGTTGCGCGCGACCGCCTCGATCATCGCGCCGTAGAGGCGGCTGCGCTGGTTGCGTTCCACCTCGTCCCGGGCCATCCCGCTGGGGCCGTGAGGCAGCCGGCGGTACATCGGCGCGAGTTGTTGCCGCGTACCAGCCATCCTCATAGTTCCAACGTAATGGATTTGACCGCGCCTGCCAACTCTCTCAACCCCCTCGGCGGGGTTCAACGTACACACTCGTTCCAATACTTCCACTCGTGTCTCCGTCGCAGCCGAAGCGTCCGACAGACAATGCGCTGCGGGCTCCGCAGGCGCCCTGCAAGGCGCGAAGATCCGCTCGCGGAGACCCGCGCGGGGCGGCGCTAGGCGCTCAGCGTGAGGCGGCGCGGCCCGGTCTGGAAGCCGAGCTCGGTGAGCGCTCCGACGAACGCCGAGGAGATCGCCGGCTCGCCGTCGATCCGCTCCAGCGCGAGCTTGCCCACGCGCCCGCTGCGGACCGCGTCGGCCAGTGCGGCCAGGGCGACCTCGACGAGGTCGCTGCGCGAGCGGCGGCGGGTCGGTGGCCGGGGTCTCGGCAGCGTGATCAGGCCCCGCCCGCCACGCTCGACGTAGAGCACGGGCTGCTCCTCGACGGTCACCACATAGGCCCCCGCGACGCGCGCCGGGCGCCGCTCGAGCCCGTCGCGCTTCGGCCACGGCAGCGCCGCCCCGAAGGGCTGGGCGGGGTCGGCGGCGGCCAGCACGAGCGTCGACGGACCCTCGCCGCTCGCGCAGCGGCGCCGCGCGCAGGCGCTCGACGGCGCCCGGGCAGCGCGAACTGCGCCCCGCCCATGCCCTCGATGAAGTACCCGCGCCGGCAGATGCCGAGCGTCTCCAGCCGCGCGAAGGTGTCGTACAGCATCGCGAAGCCGCCCTTGATGCCCTCGGCGAGCACCTGCTCGCGAGTCACGATCCCGTAACGCTCGAGCAGCAGCTCGGCGATCGTACGCCGGCGCTCGGGCGCGCCGGCCGCGTCGGGCTCGCCGCCGAACACCGCCGCGTCAGCGACCAGCGGCCCTGCACCTGCGACGGGGCGCCCGTGCTGCGCCGCGCGGCGAAGCGCGAGCGCCCGGCGCGGCGCCCGCCGGCCGCGTGCCGTCCGGCGCCCTCGCCCCGCGCCAGCGCGAGGCGCGGAGCCCGCAGCGGCGCCCAGGCGTCGTTCGTCACCTCACCGGCCCAGACGAGATCCCACAGCGCCTCGCGCAGCGCCTCCGGCGCTCCGTCCAGCTCCGCGAGCAGGTCCGTGAAGAAGGCCGGCCCCTGCCCGAGGCGGGCGCGGATCAGATCGTGCTCTGCAGATGTCGGGCGCCTCGGCCGAGCCGCGCTGCGGCCGGCGGCCCGATCGCCGCGGCGTCGTCGCGGAAGTAGAGCGCCACGCGGCCGCTGCGCCCGAGCGCGCCCGCGCCGACCCACACCAGCTCGCCGCTGGCGCAGAGCGCGTCGAGCCAGGTCTGGGAGTACGCGCCGGTGCGCCGCGGCAGCACGTCGCGCTCCCAGGTCTCGACCGGCAGCGCGAGGCCCTGCAGCGGCACGAGCACCTCGCGCAGGCGGTCGATGCCGGCGCCGGCCCTGCGTGTGGCGGTCCACGCCCTGCCACGAGGGCAGGAACGCGGCGAGCCGGCGCTGGTCGGCCGGCTCGATCTCCTTGCGCAGCGCGGCGAGCGAAGCGCGGCGCAGGCGGCGCAGCACCTCGGTGTCGCACCAGTCGCGCGCGGTGCCTCCGGGCCGGATCTCGCCGCGCACGATCGCGCCGTCGCGCTCGAGCTCGCGCAGGACCGCGCTCGCGTCGACGCCGTAGCGCTCCCGCACGTCCTCCGCGGCAGAACGGCCCGTGCGTCGCGGCGTAGCGCGCGACGAGCTCCCGCAGCGCGTCGGGCACGTCGGCGAGGAACGCCTCCGGCAGGCCGCCCGGGGGCGCCGCGCCGAGCGCGTCGCGGTACAGGCCGGCCTCGTCGGCCGCGATCAGACGCCGCTCGCCTCCGACCCGCAGCTCGACGGCCCGCCGCTCGCGCACCAGCGCCTCGATCAGCGCGCCGGCGTCGACGCCCGCGAACACGCGCTCGGCGACCTCCGCGCGGTTCAGGTCGCCGATCCTGCGCAGCACGTCGTGCAGGCTGTCGCGATCGGTCGCGCGCGTCATCTCCGAGCGGCACTGCAGGTCCTCCTCGACGCGCTCCAGGGCGCCGGGATCGATCAGCTCGCGCAGCTCCTCCTGCCCGAGCAGCTCGCGCAGCAGGTCGCGGTCCAGCGAGAGCGCCGCGGCCCGCCGCTCGGCGGTCGGCGTGTCGCCCTCGTACATGTAGGTCGCGACGTAGTCGAAGAGCAAGGAGGAGGCGAACGGCGAGGCGCTCTGCGTCTCGACCTCGACGAGCGAGATCTCCCGTGCGTGCAGCGCGCGCAGGATCTGCTTCAGGCCGGGCAGGTCGAGCACGTCGCGCAGGCACTCCCTGTAGGTCTCGAGCACGATCGGGAAGTCCTCGTAGCGGCGCGCGACCTCGAGCAGGTTCTGCGCCTTCAGGCGCTGCTGCCAGAGCGGCGTGCGTTTGCCCGGGTAGGCGCGCGGGATCAGCAGCGCGCGGGCGGCGTTCTCGCGGAAGCGCGCGCCGAACAGGGCCGAGCCGCCGAGCTCGCCGACGACCGCCTGCTCGACCTCGTCGGGCTCGATCAGCAGGAGCTCCGCGGCCGACGGCAAGCGACTCCGCGTCCTCGGCGTCGAGGTCGGGCAGGTGCATGATGATGCCGTCGTCGGTCCAGATCGGGTCGGCGTCGATCCCGAAGCGCTCGTGCATGCGCGCGCTCAGCGCGAGCCCCCAGGCCGCGTGCACGCGCCCCCCGAACGGCGAGAGCAGGCACAGCCGCCAGTCGCCGATCTCGTCGCGGAAGCGCTCGAGCACGAGCGTCTGCTCGCTCGGCAGCACGCGCGTGGCAGCCTGCTGCTCGCGCAGGTAGGCGAGCAGGTTCTGCGCCGCACGGCGGTCGAGGTCGAAGTCGCGCTCGAGCGTCTCCTCGTCCTGCTCCACCGCCCAGCGCGAGAACTCGCCGATCGCGGCGCCGAGCTCCTTCGGGCGGCCGACCGAGTCGCCCTTCCAGAACGGCACTGCGCCGGGCGCGCCGGGGGCGGGCGTGACCGTGACGCGGTCGCGGGTGATCTCCTCGATCCGCCACGTGGAGGCGCCGAGCAGGAAGACCTGGCCCGGGCGCGCCTCGTAGACCATCTCCTCGTCGAGCTCGCCGACACGCCGGCCGTCGGGCAGCGTCACGGAGTAGAGCCCGCGGTCGGGGATCGTGCCGGCGTTCGCGATCGCGAGCTGCCGCGAGCCCTTGCGGGCCCGCACCACGCCGCTGACGCGGTCCCACACGACACGCGCGCGCAGCTCGCCGAACTCCCGCGAGGGGTAGCGGCCGTCGAGCATGTCGAGCACGTTCTCGAGCAGGTCCCGGGACAGCTCGGCGTAGGAGTGGGTGCGCCGGACGAGGGCGTGCAGCTCGTCCACGGCGATCCCGTCCGGATCGGCCGAGACGGCGATCGCGACGATCTGCTGCGCGAGCACGTCGAGGGCGTTGCGCGGCACCACGGTCGGCTCGATCGCGCCCTCGCGCATCCGCCGCGCGACCACCGCGCACTCGAGCAGGTCGCCCCGGAACTTGGGGAAGATCCGCCCCCGGCTCACCTCGCCCACGCCGTGCCCGGCGCGGCCGATGCGCTGCAGCCCGCGCGCGACCGACTTCGGCGACTCGATCTGCAGGACGAGATCGACGGCGCCCATGTCGATCCCCAGCTCGAGCGAGGAGGTCGCGACCAGGCACGGCAGCGCCGCCGGCCTTCAGCAGCTCCTCCACCTTCGTGCGCTCCTCGCGCGCGAGCGAGCCGTGATGCGCGCGGGCGATCTCCACGCGGACGCCGGCCCGGCGTCCCCGTCCTCGTCCTCCAGCTCCTTCGCCGCGAGCTCGTTCAGGCGCAGCGCGACGCGCTCGGCCGACCGCCGGTTGTTGACGAAGACGATCGTCGAGGTGTGCTCGCGCACCAGCCGCAGCAGCTCCGGGTAGATCGCGGGCCAGATCGACGCGCGCGTCGCCTCGCCGCCGGCGATGGCGTCGAGCCCGCTCCGGGGTCCAGCGGGTCCGACCCCTCGGGCCGGCGGCGGTCCGCCCGGCTCGGTCATCGACTCGACCGGCACCTCGATCCGCAGGTCGAGCGGCTTGCGCGCGCCCGCGTCGACGATCGTGACCTCGCGTCCGGGACCGGCGAGGAAGCGCCCGATCTCCTCGAGCGGGTTCTGCGTCGCGCTGAGGCCGATCCGCTGGAAGGCCGAGCCGCCGGCGGGCAGGCCGGCCGTTCGTGCGGACGAGCTCCTCCAGGCGCTCGAGCGTCAGCGCGAGATGCGCGCCGCGCTTGGAGTGCGCGACGGCGTGGATCTCGTCGACGATCACCGTGTGGACGCGCGTCCAGCATCTCGCGCGCCTGGGAGGTCAGGATCAGGTACAGGGACTCGGGCGTCGTGACGAGGATGTCCGGCGGGCGGCGCGCCATCGCCGCGCGCTCCTTCTGCGGCGTGTCGCCGGTGCGGATGGCGACCGTCACGTCCTCGGCCCCGATGCCCCGCAGCGGCGCGCGCAGGTTGCGCTCGATGTCGTAGGCGAGCGCCTTCAGGGGGCTGACGTAGAGCACGCTCGTGCGCCGCTCGCCGCGTCGTCCCGCCTGCCCGCCGGAGCTCAGCCGGTCCAGCGCCGACAGGAAGGCCGCCAGCGTCTTGCCCGAGCCGGTCGGCGCCGAGACCAGCACGTGCTGTCCGCGCGCGATCGCGGGCCAGGCCTCACGCTGCGCCGGCGTCGGCTCGCCGAAGGCCGCTTCGAACCACGACGGCGACAGCGGGAGAGAACGGCAGCGAGCTCACCGTTCGAGCCTAGATGATCGTTTCCGCGCCGAACGGGCGCGGCGCGCGAGACGCGTCTAGCTCTGCAGGGCCTGCCCGTACTGGCGCTCGTAGTAGGCGCGGTACTCGCCCGAGCGGATCGGGCCCCACCACGACTCGTTGTCGCGGTACCACGCGACGGTCTCCGCGAGCCCCTCCTCGAAGCGCACCCCGGGCTCCCAGCCGAGCGCGCGCACCTTCTCCGAGGACAGCGAGTAGCGCCGGTCGTGCCCGGGGCGGTCGGCGACGTGCTCGATCTGGGACTCCGAGGCTCCGGTGAGCTCGATGATCCTTCTCGACGACCTCGATGTTCGCCTCCTCGTCGGGCCCGCCGGCGTTGTAGACCTCGCCGAGCTGCCCGTGCTCGAGCACGTGGCCGATCGCGCGCGCGAAGTCCCGTCGCGTGGATCCAGTTGCGGACCTGCATGCCGTCGCCGTAGACGGGCAGCGGGTCGCCGTGCAGGGCGTTGAGGATCATCAGCGGGATCAGCTTCTCGGGGTACTGGTAGGGGCCGTAGTTGTTCGAGCCTCGGCAGATCGTCACGGGCAGCCCGTAGGTGTGGAAGTAGCTCTGCACGAGCAGGTCCGCGCCGGTCTTGGTCGCCGAGTAGGGCGAGGAGGGCCGCAGCGGGCTCTCCTCGGTGAAGGTGCCCTCCTCGATCGAGCCGTAGACCTCGTCGGTGGAGACCTGCAGGTAGCGCAGCTCGCGCTCGCGCGCCGCCTCCGAGCAGCACGTAGGTGCCGACCGCGTGCGTCTTGACGAACGCGTCCGGCTCGGCGATCGAGCGGTCGACGTGGGTCTCGGCGGCGAAGTTGACGATCGCGTCCGGGCGCAGCTCGTCGAGCGTCGCCGCGAGCGTGGCCGGATCCTCGATCGCGCCCCTGACGAACCTGAAGCCGGGCCGGCCTGCCACCTCCTCGAGGTTCTCCTCCCGGCCGGCGTAGGTGAGCTTGTCGTAGACCGTCACCTCGTCGCCGTGCTCGAGCAGCCGCTGGCGCGCGAAGGTGGAGCCGATGAAGCCGGCGCCGCCGCAGACGAGCAGCCTCATTGCCCGCTCCTGTGGGCCCTGATCGTGCCGTTCATGCCCGCATCATCCCAGCGCGCGCCGCGAGGTACCCCGCCAGCCCGTCCTGCCAGGGCGGCAGCGGCAGCACGTCGTCGCGTTCGGTCTCGAGCGCCGACCAGGCCGGCCGCGGCGCCGGCCGCTTGAACTGCTCGCTCGTGGTCGGCTCGACGCCGGCAGTCCACCTCGGCCTGGCGGAAGATCTCCTGCGCGAAGCCGTTCCAGGAGACGTGCCCGCCGCCGGTGAGGTGCACGAGCCCGCTCACGCCCCGCTCCAGCAGCCCGAGCAGGGCGGGCGCGAGATGGCCCGACCACGTCGGGCGAGCCGACCTGGTCGGTGACGACCTGCACGGCGTCGCGCTCCGCGGCGAGGCGCAGCATCGTCGCCGGGAAGTTCGCGCCGTCCGACGCCGTAGAGCCAGGCCGTGCGCGCGACGGCGTGCCTGCGGCGAGGCGGCGAGCACCTGCTGCTCGCCTTCGAGCTTCGTGATGCCGTAGACGGACTGCGGCGCCGGTCGGGTCGCGCTCGAGGTAGGCCCGCGGCCTGCCGGCCTCGTCGAGCGGCGCGGTGCCGTCGAAGACGTAGTCGGTCGAGACGTGGACGAGCGGTACGCCGGCAGCCGCGGCGCCGCGCGCGAGCACGCCCGCGCCCGTCGCGTTCACGGCGCGCGCCGCGTCGGCCTTCTCCTCGGCGCCGTCGACGTCGGTCCACGCCGCGCAGTTGACGACGCCGTCGAGCCCGCCCGGGCGGGCCTCGAGCTCCCCGAGCAGCGCCGCGACGGCGGCCTCGTCGGTGATGTCGAGCTCGGGCAGGTCGACGAGCACGAGCTCGTGCCCGGCGCGCTCGCCCGCGCGGGCGACGTCGTGCCCGAGCATCCCGCAGCGCCCCTGTGACCAGCACCCTCACAGGATCGAGATGTCGGAGTTGTCGCCGACCATGAACCGGTACGCGCGCGGCTGGCGCTCGCCGCGGCGCACGGTGACGTTGCGTCCCAGCAGCGAGGACTCCATGCGCCCGTCGAGGTCGCAGACCGTGCAGCCCGCGAGCAGGATCGAGTGCTCGACCTCGGCGTGCCGGTGATCCGGCAGCCGCTCGCCGATCGCGGTGTACGGGCCGACGTAGCAGTCGTCGAGCACGGCACCGGCGCCGATCACCGCGGGGCCGCGTACGCGCGTGCGCTCGAGGCGCGCGCCCGGCCTCGACGACGACGCGCCCGTCCACCTGGGAGTCGATCAGCTCGCCCTCGACGCTGCGCGACCAGGTTGTCGAGGATCAGGCGGTTGGCCTCGAGCATGTCCTCGAGGCGGCCCGTGTCCTTCCACCAGCCCCGGACGATGTGCGGCTCGACGCGCAGCCCGTTGTCGACCAGGTGCTGGATCGCGTCGGTGATCTCCAGCTCGCCGCGAGCCGAGGGCTCGATCGCGCGCGCCGCGTCGTGGATCCCGGCCGTGAACATGTAGACGCCGACGAGCGCGAGGTCCGTCGCCGGCTCGGGCGGCTTCTCGACGAGCCGCCTGACCGGACCCGGCGAACCGTCCGCGCCGCCCTCCTCCAGCTCGGCGACGCCGTAGTTCTCGGGGTCGGGCACCGGCGTCAGCAGGATCAGCGCGTCCGGTCCGTGCTCGCGGAACGCCGCCACCAGGTCGGTGATGCCGCCCTGCAGGAGGTTGTCGCCGAGGTACATCACGAACGGGCTCGTGCCGAGGAAGGGCTCGGCGGTCAGCACGGCGTGGGCGAGGCCGAGGGGCTCGTCCTGGACGACGTAGGTGATGCGCACGCCGAACTGCGAGCCGTCGCCCGCGGCCTGCTTCGATCTCCGGGCCGGTCTCGGGCGCGATGATGATCCCGATCTCCTCGATCCCGGCCTCCGCCATCGCCTCGATGCCGTAGAAGAGGACCGGCTTGTTCGCGACCGGGACGAGCTGCTTGGCGCTCGTGTGCGTGATCGGGCGCAGGCGCGTGCCCTTGCCTCCTGACAGGATCAGTCCCTTCAGCGGCTCCATCGGCTGAGAACCCTAGCGAGGACCGGCGCCCGCCCGCCGGTCCACGTCGGTGGCGTGCCATACGAAGTTCTGCAGGAGCTATTTCTTCGGCAGTCTTAACCCGATCAGCCGATATTTCCATCTATCATCCGAGACCCTCGACAACCGCTTGAGACGTGAAGTCCGAGCGCCGAAAACCGGGAGCGACACCCCACATGCCGAGAACAAAAAGCCGCAGCGAAGCGGAGCGGAGAGCAGGAGCCGGCTTGGTCGATACCGAGCCTGCGGGAGCCGCGCTACTCGCAATCGCTCGAGCGCGGCCTCGCGATCCTCGGCTGCTTCACCCCCGCGCGGCCCGTGCTCGGGATCGCGGACATCGCCGACGAGCTCGGCATGAGCCGCTCGACGACGCACCGCTACGTGATCACGCTCGTCGCGCTCGGATACCTCGAGCAGGGCGCCTCGCGCAAGTACCGGCTCGGCCTGCGCGTCACCGACCTCGGCATGTCGGCGCTCAACTCCACGGGCCTGCGCGAGCACGCGCGCCCCTACCTCGAGGAGCTGCGCCAGCGCACCTCCTACACCGCCAGCCTCGGCGTGCTCGACGGGACCGAGGTGCTCTTCGTGGACCGGGCCCGCAGCTTCCGCCGCGGCCAGAACCAGGCCGACCTCGTCCCTGCAGGCGGGCTCGCGCGTGCCCGCGTACTGCACCGCGATGGGCAAGATGCTGCTCGCCCACCTGCCGGACAGCCAGCTGCGCGACACGCTCGCCGAGATCAAGCCCTCCAAACAGGGCCCGAAGACGATCACCTCCAAGAAGAAGCTCAAGGACGAGCTCGAGAAGATCCGCGACGCCGGCTTCGCCGTCGACGACGAGGAGTTCGCAGCCGGCCTGCTACGCGATCGCCGCCCCGGTGCGCAACGAGGCCCGCGACGTCGTCGCCGCCGTCAACCTCACGGCGCCGAGCTCGATGATCGCGCTGGAGGAGCTGGTCGACGCGCTCGGCCCCCACCTCGTCTCCACGGCCGACCGCATCTCGGCGCGGCTCGGGTACCGCCGCGACGACGAGCGAAACCACTAGCCTTCGCGGCCCATGCGCCGCGCCTCCGCCCTCGCCTGCCTGCTGCTCTGCGCCCTCGGCGCGACGGCCTGCGGCACGACGACCTCGACGGCCGGCTTCAAAGGGGCCGAACACGAAGCGGCGCAGACGATCGCCAACCTGCAGTCGGACATCACCTCCAGCGAACAGAAGAAGATCTGCGAACGCGACCTCGCGGCGCCGATCGTGGCCAAGCTCGGCGGGCTCAAAGGCTGCGAAGCGGCCGTCAAAAACCGGCTCGCGGAGATCGACAACACCGAACTGACGGTCGAATCCGTCAAGGTCGAAGGCGACAAGGCGACAGCCCAGGTCAAGAGCGTCTACGGCGGCAAAAAACAGATCCGCAGCGTCACGCTCGCCAAGGAAGGCTCGCGCTGGCGGATCACCGCGATCGGCTGACGCCGGCGGGAGCCGCTCGCCGCAGGCGCTCGCGCGCGAGCCGCGCCGCTAGTAGACGCCGCCGAGCTTGCGGTGGTCCCAGCTGGCCCGGCGGAGCTCGACGAACTCGAGCGCCACGCGCTTGGCGGCCTGGCGCTCGACCATCGCGGCCACCTCGGGGGGCAGCTCGGCGACCGGCGGCTGCCCGCGCGGGGACGGCGTAGCGGCGGAAGATCTCGAGGCCCAGCGCCCTGACGGCGCTCGAGCTCGCGGTGCAGGCTGACCTCGCACTCCAGCATCACGCCGCGCAGCTGCTCGTATGACTCGCCGGCCTCGACCTGCACGGTCGCCCGCGGGTCGCGCTCGAGGTTGCGCACCTTCTGCGAGGAGGCGTACGTCCAGGCCCACAGGCGCGGCCCGGGCGCCGGCGTCCGGCTCGCGGAGCACGTACCAGAGCGGCATCAGGTGGGGCCAGCCGCGCGGGCCCTGCGTCGCGCAGGTGAGGGTTCGCTCCTCCGCGAGGAACGCGGCCGCCTCGGCCTCGCTCATCCGGATCTGATCGCGGCGGCTCATCGCCCCTGCCCTGCCCGCTCTGACATCGCCGCGATTATCCCCTGCGCGCTGCCGCGGCGGGAGCCCCGGGCCGCTGCAGAGATCGGAGACAATCGGCTCGCGAGGGTGGAAAGTCGGAAATATGGAACTACCCTGAATGCCATGCCAATCCCGCCCGAGACGGCTGCGACGGTGCGCCAGGCCGGCGCCCGGAGCGCCCCGGAATCCTCGGCGCACCGGCAGTGGACCCCGCTGGCCCGCGCGCTGGCCGTCGCCGGCGACAGCTGGACGCTCGCCATCGCCGCCGAGCTGGCGCCGGGCCGGATGCGCCTCTCCTCGCTCCGCGCCCGTCTCGCGGGTGTCAGCGCGGGCTTGCTCGACCGCTATCTGCAGCGCATGGCGGGGGCGGGCTGATCACGCGGTCCCGCTACCGGGAGATGCCGCCGAGGGTCGAGATCGAGCTGACGGACGCCGGGCGCGAGCTGATTCCCGTGGCGGCCGCGCTCGGCCCGGTGGGGACTGCGACGCGCTTGGAGCGCAGCCGCGCCACGAGGAGCGCGTCGACACGGAGGCGCTGCTGCGCCAGCTGCCGTTGCTGCTCGATCTCCGTCCGCCCCTGCCCGACGCCGCCGTCGAGCTGTGCTCGCCGAGCCGGGACGCGAGCGCTGTTGGCTGCCTCGACATCCGTGCCGGCGTCTGCGCGCCGCTGGCCGATGCGCCCCCGGGCGAGGCCGCGGCGAGGATCGCCGGGGACGCCGACGCGTGGAGCGCCGCGATCGGGCCCGCGGCCGACGTCTCCGCGCTGCGGCTCAGCGGGACCGGGCGCTCGCGCGCGCCCTGCTGCGAGCGCTCGCGCCGAAGCGCACGCGGCGCCCCGGGGCCGGCACCGAACGCCGGCCGCGCCCGAGGCCGGCACGGAGCGCCGGCCGAGCCGCCAGCCTAGACGCCTGCGAGCGCGATGCCGGAGTCGTTCAGGCGGGCGACAGCGGCCCGCACCGCCTCGCGGGCGTCCTGCGGCTCGAGCACCGCCGCGTCGCCGGCTTCGCGCAGGATCTCGCGCACGAGCCAGTCGACGCCCGCGAAGCTCAGCTCGACGATCACCGAGCCGTCGGAGCGCTCCTCGACGACGCGCCGGCCTCGCGCGCCCAGCGAGCGCGCTCGGGCGAGACCCACACACGAGCGCTGCGCGAGGCCTCGACCTCGCCGGTCCGCAGCCAGCCGTCGACCTCAGCGGCCGGATCGACCTCCGGGCGCGGCCGGAAGCGCTCGTCGCTGACGGATGCTTTCTTGATGCGGTCCAGGCGGAAGTGGCGCACGCCGTCGCGGTCGGGATCGAAGCAGGCCACGTACCAGCCCTCGCGCCCGTTCGTCAGCGCGTAGGGCTCGACCTTGCGCGAGGAGATCTCGTCCTCGTTCTCCTTGTAGTACTCGAGCTCGATCAGGCGCCGGCCGGTGATCGCCTTCGAGATCGTGCGCGCGACGTCGGAGTCGTCCCCGGCCGGCGGCGCGACCTGCAGCCCCTGCTCCATCGGGTCCTCGCCGAGCGCGGCGACGATCTTCTTGCGCGCGGATGTGAGCGAGCCCTCCGGGATGTGCTCGCCGATCAGGTCGATCGCGGCGACGAGCGCCTTCGCCTCGACCGGCAGCAGCCGGGCGGGGCGATCGAAGTTGTCGCTGTAGGGCTCGGGGTCGACCTCGATCTCGCCGGTCTCCTCGTTGATCTCGGCGTAGAGGACGTAGGAGCCGCCCCCGAAGTTGACGACGTTGAGGACGCTCACGTCCTCGCGCAGCTCCTCGTCGCTCAGCTGCAGGCGCTCGCGGATGTCGGCGACCGGCACGCGCTCGCCGCGGCGGCCGGCGTCGATCAGGATGCTCGCCAGCGTGACGAGCCGCGCGAAGCGCTCCGGGCGGATCGCGGCCTCGGGCCGGCCCTCCTCGCCCTCGCCGCGCCGGGATCGCTTGACGGCCTCGCCCTTCGATGCGGGCGCCGGTGCGCTTGCGGCGCGCTGCGGGCGGCTCCTCCTCGTGCAGCTCGCGCAGGCGCTCGAGCCGCTCGCGCAGCTCGGCGGTCAGCTCCGGCGGGCCCGTCAGGCGCGCGTTGACGCCGAGCCCGAGAACCCAGGAGACGAGGCTGCGCGGGTCCGAGTATCTCGTCAGGAACAGCACGTCGCCCTCCTCGAAAGGCCCCAGTCCCTCGGCCAGCTCGTGCCCTTCGGGGGACTCGCCGTCGAGCTCGGCCGGGTCCAGCACCTCGCCCGTAGCGCCCGAAGTGACGTTCGAGTCTGCCAGGCGATCCGCTCGGAGATCAGGATCCGCGCCTCGCCGCAGCTCCTCGCCGAGCTGCCAGTCGGCGCGGTTGGCGTAGGCGCGGGGGTCGAAGTCGCCGGGACGGTGGAAGTCGTGCTCCGCCTTCGTCGCGTAGGAGACCTTGCCCTGGATCCGCGACAGCCGGAACACGCGGATCGCCTCGCGCTCGTGCGAGTAGCCGAGCAGGTAGAACTGGCCGCCCTGGAACAGCAGGTGGTACGGGTCGACCTTGCGCGGCGAGGTCTCGTCGCGACCCATCGTGTAGTAGTCGAACACGATCGTCTTGTGGCGGAAGATCGCGGTCTCGACCTTCGCCAGCCGCGCCGAGAGCTCGTGGCCTCCGGCCGACGCGGTGATGCCGAGCGCGACCGAGCGCTGCTCGGGCGCGCGCAGCGGGCTCGGACGGCCCCACGTGATCTGCTGCAGCGCGAGCCGCAGCGGCTCCGCGTAGGCGAATTCGCCGTCGAGAAGGCTGAGCGCGGTCTGCAGCGCGGCGAGCTCTTTGTCCGTGAAGGCGATCGGGGGCAGGTGGAAGTTCTCGGGCCGCAGCGAGTAGTTCTCCTGCTCGGCGGCCCCGTCGGCGGGGCGCTCGACCGTGAGCTGGATCCGCAGCGACTCGAGCTCGGAGCGGTCCGCGTAGAAGCGCCGCGCGAAGGCGTCCTCGTTCATGCCGCTGTAGCCCTCGACGTCGCGCCGGATCTCCAGGGCGGTGACCGGGCGCCGCTCGGCCATCAGGTAGGAGATCAGCGACAGCTGGCGGATCAGCTTCTCGGTGTCCTTTGCCATCGGCTGTCAAAGATAGAAGCCGGGGACGAGAGGAGCGCGCCAGCGGCGGGCAGGCGGCCCCGCTATTTGCGGCGTTTCAGGCCGCTTCGCGGCTCGGCGCGGCCTCGCGCGGCTCTTCGCCGAGGCGCCCGATGAAAAAGGCGCCCGAGCCGATCGCGCGGTCGAAGCGCGACCAGCGGCTGCCCGGCGCGAGCTCCTTCTCGAGCCGGTCGAAGCTGCCGAGCCGGCCGCCGAGGTTGTCGACCATGTGGACGAGCGTCGCCTCGCGCGTGCAGGGCACGACGGGGCTGCCGTGCTCGAGCGAGCCGTGATGGGAGAGGATGATGTGACCGACGGCCTGTGCGAGCTCCTCGGGGAACCCGTCGATGTCCTCGATCAGTGCGCCGGATCAGGTAGTAGCCGAGCGCGATCTCGCCGTGGAGGCGGCCGGCGTCGCTGAGG
Organism: uncultured Solirubrobacteraceae bacterium; assembly: GCA_963779065.1. Lineage (GTDB taxonomy): Bacteria > Actinomycetota > Thermoleophilia > Solirubrobacterales > Solirubrobacteraceae > Palsa-744. Next base: position 2,510,146 of record CAVZWQ010000003.1, on the reverse strand, counting down.
TCGATCGCGGCGGTGGCGTCCGTGTAGGCCTCGATCTTGCCGATGTCGTGGAGCAGGGCGCCCGTGACCGCGACGTCGCGATCGACTCCCCCGAAGGTCGCGCTGATCGCGCTGACGGCCTGCGCGACGCCGAGGCAGTGCTCGAGCAGCCCGTGGCGGTAGGCCTGGTGGTAGTGCTTGGCGGCCGGCGCCTCGCGGTAGCGCTCCCACAGCGGCGAGCCCGCGCCGAGCACGCGCCGCAGCAGCTCGCGCAGGTGCGGCTGCTGGACGGTGGCGAGGAGCTCCGCGATCTCCGCTTCCATCTGCTCGACCGGCCGCGCGGGGCCGTCGAGCAGGTCGCGCGGGTCGTAGCTGCCCGGCTCCGCGGGGCCGAGCCGGCGGAGGTTGATCTGCGGGCCGAAGCGCGGGTGCACGACGTAGCGGCCGGAGACGGACACGACATCGCCGGCGCGGGCCAGCTCGGCGACCTCGGCGAGCTCCTCCCAGACCATGCACGCGACCGAGCCGGTGCGGTCGCCCAGCGTCAGACGCAGGTAGTCGCCGCCGTCGCGGCGGCGGCGGACCTCGGCCTCCTTGACGAGCAGCACCTGCTCGACCTCGGCGCCGTCGATGAGCTCGCAGACCAGCATGGGCCTGAAGTTAGAGACAGGTGCGGACGGCCGCGGGCGGCTCGCCGCGGCCGCCGCGGCAGTACGATCGGGCGATGCCGAGGGGACGCCGAGGCCTGCTGGTCGCGACCGTCGCCGCCCTGCTGCTCGGCGCTGCCGGCGGCGGCCGGCGCGTGGTGGCAGCCACCGGCCCGCCCGACCTTCTACTGGCAGCTCCAGGGCAAGCTGAAGACGACGGTGCCCGCGGCCGTCTACGACGTCGACGGCTTCGAAACGACGGCCGCCGAAGTCGCCTCGCTGCACGCGAGCGGCAAGCACGTCGTCTGCTACGTCGACGTCGGGCACCGCCGAGAACTTCCGGCCCGACTACAGCTCCTTCCCCGAAGTCGGTGCTCGGGCGCACCAACGGCTGGCCGGGCGAGCGCTGGATCGACATCCGCCGAGCCGAAATCGTCGAGCCGATCATGGCGGCGCGCTTTCGCATGTGCGCCGAAAAGGGCTTCGACGCGGTCGAGCCCGACAACATCGAAGCGTTCTCCAACAACAGCGGCTTCCCGATCACCGCCGCGCAGCAGCTCGCCTACAACCTCTGGGTCGGCCGAAGCCGTGCACGGCCTCGGGATGGCGGTGCTGCAGAAGAACGACGGCGAACAGGCCGCGGCGATGGAGCCGAGCTTCGACGGCGTCCTCACCGAGCAGTGCAACCAGTACTCCGAATGCGGCGACTTCGCGCCCTACCTGCACGCCGGCAAGCCGGTCGATCAACGCCGAGTACAAGCTGAGCACGAAGCGCTTCTGCGCCGCCGACGAAGCCGCCGGCATCGTCGGCGCTCGCTTCAACCTCGCGCTCAACGGCACGCGGTTCCAGCCCTGCTGGTAGCGGCCCCTAGACGGGCCTCCCTGTCAGGCGCCCGGGGCCGGCCGGAGCCGGCCCCGGGGTCGCTGACTGCGTTCACACCTTCAGACGCGAGGGCCCTCAGGAGCCGATCGCGTCTTCGAACGGTTCGCCGAAGGCTTCGTTCGTCGCTGTCGAGAACCATGTGCGGGTGAGCTTCTTTTCGCACACGCCCTTTTCTTTGTTGCTCAGTTCCTTGTTCAGCTTGCCTGCGGCTTCGCCTTTCATGAAGACGAACCCGGGCACTTCGAACGACGACTTCCACTTGGTGAAGGTGTAGACGCACGGTCCCGCTGCTTTGGTGATCGTGATCGTCCCCTTCAGCGCCGACTTGCCGCTCGACTTCAGTTCGGCTTCATCGATTTTGCCCGAGATGGTTTCGCCGGCCGGGCATTCCGCTTCTTCGGTCGAGGTCTCGATGAGACGTACCTTCGAGACTTTGTTTTCGAGAACCGTGCCGACGTTGACGATCGAGCAGCTGCCGAGCTGCAGTCCCTCGTCGCCAGCGCTTCCGTTGGCCACGGGAGTCCCTTCCGAGCTCAGCACGAGCGTTTTCGCCGCGAGCGCGCTGCCGGGCAGCGCGACGAGCATGATGCGAGCGCCAGCACACCGGCGCCAACGAACCTCGTTCCTTTCATCTGTTTCTCCGATCCTTTCCCTCTTTGTCAAATCGGGGTCTCAGGCGCCGGCGAGCGCCCGCATTCCATGCTGGCTCCCGCCGGTGCGATCTCGATTGTCAGCTTCGAGGCAGGTCCCCCAACCCACGCGGTCGCGTGGTGAATCAGAGTGGCATTCCGCCGAGCCCCGCGCAGCCTGTGTTTCTCACTCGCGTGGGTCCGTGTTTCTCACACCACGCGCCGGCGCGGCCGGGAACACGGCTGCAGACAGGGCGCTGCGCGCGTGCTGGTCAGACGCCGAGGAAGGCCGCAAGGCGCTCGGCGGCGAGGCGCAGCATCGCGCGGCGCGTGCGCTCGGTCGCCGAGCCGATGTGCGGGAGCAGGACCGCCCTGGGCGCCGCGAGCAGCTCCGGCGCGACGTGCGGCTCGTGCGCGTAGACGTCGAGCCCTGCCGCCAGCAGCCGGCCCTCCTGCAGCGCCGCCGCGAGCGCGAGTTCGTCGACGACCGCGCCGCGCGCCGTGTTCACGAGCACGCCTGACGGGCCGATCAGATCGATTCTCCGCGCGTCGATCAGTCCCCGCGTCGAGTCGCTCAGCGGCACGTGCAGGCTGACGATGTCGCTGTCGGCGAGCAGGGCATCGAGCTCCGCGCGCCAACCCGGCTCGCCGGTCGGCGTGCGGGTGTGGTGGAGCACGTCCATCCCGAAGCCGCCGGCCCGCCGCGCGACGGCGCGGCCGATCGCGCCGTAGCCGACCAGGCCCAGCGTCGCGCCCGAGACGTCGCGGCCGAAGGTCTCCATGAAGCCCCAGCCGTGCCAGCCGCCCGCGCGCAGGACGCGACTCGGCCTCCCCGGTCAGCCGCGCAGCCGCGAGGATCAGGGCGAAGGCGAGGTCCGCGGTCGTCTCGACGAGCGCCTCGCCGGCGGTCAGGACCTCGACCCCGCGCGCCCGCGCCGCCTCCAGGTCGATCGCGTCGGTGCCGGCGCCCGCGACCGCGATCGCCCGCAGCGCGGGCATCGCCGCGATCGCCTCGGCACCGACCGGCATGACGGGCGCGCACAGCAGCCCCTCGGCGCCGGCGTCGGATCCCGGCGGTCCCTCGACCACCTCGTGCGAGGCCAGCGCGTCCAGGCAGCCGTCGAGCATCGGGATCGACAGCAGGACGCGGGCCATCGGCGGAGGGGGGCGGGATCCCTTCTAGGGCGTCAGCCGGTGCGGGCCCCGGTACAGGAACGTGACCTCGCGCACGTTGTCCTGGGCGAGCATCTGCATCAGCAGGCGCGTGAGGCCGAAGCCGAAGCCGCCGTGGGGCGGAGCGCCGTAGCGGAAGAAGTCCAGGTAGTACTGGATCGAGCTCGACCTCGACGCCGCGCTCCTCGGCCTGCGCGACGAGCCGCTCGTAGCGGTGCTCGCGCTGGGCCCCCGTCGTCAGCTCGATGCCACGCCAGAGCAGGTCGAAGCTCTTCGTCAGAGCCGGGTCCTCGTCGTGGCGCATGTGGTAGAAGGCGCGCACCGAGGCCGGGTAGTCGGTCACGAACACGAACTCGTTCCCGTCGCGCTCGGCGATCAGCTCGGAGAGCCTGCGCTCCGCGGGCGGATCGAGGTCGTGCCCCGCCCCGGGCGGCTCGTGCCCGGCCTCGCGCAGCAGCTCCTTCGCCTCCTCGAGGGTGACGCGCGGGAACGGCAGCGACGGGACGACCACCTCGGCGCCGAACGTCTCGGAGATCCGCTCGCCGTGCGTCTCCGCGACGGCGGCGAGCACCTGTGCCAGCCAGCGCTCCTCCACCGCCATCACGTCCTCGTGCGAGTCGATCCAGGACAGCTCCATGTCGACGCTCGTGAACTCGGTGTCGTGGCGCGAGGTGAACGACGGGTTCGCGCGGAACACCGGCCCGATCTCGAACACCTTGCCGAAGCCGGCCGCCATCGCCATCTGCTTGTAGAACTGCGGCGACTGCGCGAGGTAGGCGTCGGTCTCGAAGTAGTCGACGTGGAACAGCTCGGCGCCGGACTCGCTGGCCGAGCCCATCAGCTTCGGGGAGTGCAGCTCGACGAACCCCTCCTCGCGCCAGAACTCGCGCATCGCCTGCTCGATCCGGGTCTGCACCTCGAAGATCAGTTTGCGGTCGGGGCGGCGCAGGTCGAGGTAGCGCCAGTCGATCCGCTTGTCGAGCGCGGAGTCCTCGGCGATCGGCAGCTCGGGCTCGGCGAGCGAGTCGACCTCGAGCGACTCGATGCGCAGCTCGAGCCCGCCGAGCTTGACGCGCTCGTCGCCGACCACCTCGCCGGTGACCGTGACCGCGGACTCGGCCGTCAGGGCCGAGATCGCGTCGTTGAGCTCGCTCGGCTCGCTCGTCCTTGCCGAGGACGAGCTGGGCCATGCCGGTTTCGTCGCGCAGGATCACGAACTGCACGCGCTTCTGGTCGCGCAGGGCGTTCACCCAGCCGCGCACCGTCACCCGCTGCCCGATCCGCTCGGGCAGCTCTTCGATCAGCGTCCGCTCCACGCGGTGGACCCTACCCGTCCTCGGCCAGCTCGACGGCGACGGACGCCTCCTCGGCCTCGACCCTCTCGAGCGCCTCGATCGAGCCGGCCTGGCGCAGGTCGCCGGCGCCGAGCTCCAGCGCCTCGAGGCGCTCGGGCGTGTCGTGGACCACGACCCGCGCGACCGGCGCGCGCATCGGCCGCTTGGCGTCGGACTTGGCCTTGCGCACCTCGCGCAGGACGTCAGCCGCGACCTCCAGCGCGAGCTCCTCGCGTTCGAGGCGCTCGCCGCCCGGCCTCGTCGGCCAGCTCGGCCGCCTCGGGCCACGGCGCGCGGTGGATCGACCCCTCCTGCCACCACGACCACACCTCCTCGCAGACGAACGGCAGGAACGGCGCGAACAGGCGCTGGAAGCACGACAGCGAGACCCGCAGCGCGCGGCTCACGCCCGCCGCGACCTCGGCGTCCGGCGAGTAGCGCCGCCCCTTGACGAGCTCCAGGTAGTAGTCGCAGTACCACCAGAACAGCTCCTCGGTGTGCTGCAGGGCGCGGGCGTAGTCGTAGCCGTCGAAGCTCTCCCCGGCCTCGGCGGAGAGGCGCGCAAGGCGCGCGATCATCGCCCGGTCCAGCGGCGCGGCGAGCGCCGTCGCGGCGCCGGGCAGGTCGGCGAGCGCGAACTTCGACGCGTTCAGCAGCTTCACGGCGAGCTTGCGGCCGACCTTCATCTGCTGCGCCTCGAAGGCAGTGTCGGTGCCGGGGCGCCCGCTCGCCGCCCAGTAGCGGACGGCGTCGGCGCCGTGCTCCTCGAGCAGGTGCATCGGCGTGACGACGTTGCCCTTGGACTTCGACATCTTCTTGCGGTCCGGGTCGAGCACCCATCCGGAGATCGCGGCGTCGCTCCACGGCAGCCGGCCCTCGTCGAGCTCCGAGCGCAGCACGGTCGTGAACAGCCAGGTGCGGATGATGTCGTGGGCCTGCGGGCGCAGCTGCATCGGGAAGACCAGCTCGTAGAGCTCCTGGTCCTCGCCGGCGCGGGCGGCGATCTGCGGCGTCAGCGAGGACGTCGCCCACGTGTCCATCACGTCGGGGTCGCCGGCGAAGCCGCCCGGCTGCCCGCGCTGCCCGGGCTCGTACCCGGGCGGCACGTCGGTCGAGGGATCGACCGGCAGGCGCTCCGGATCAGCCGCGATCGGGCGGTCGTGGACGATGCCGCCCTGCTCGTCGAGCGGGTACCAGACCGGGAACGGCACCCCGAAGAAGCGCTGGCGGCTGACCGCCCAGTCGCCGTTCAGGCCGTTGACCCAGTCCTCGTAGCGCGCGCGCATGAAGGGGGGGTGCCAGCTCAGCTCGCGGCCCGCCTCGATCAGGGTCTGCTGGTGCTCGATCGTGCGGATGAACCACTGCCGGCTGGTGATGATCTCGATCGGGCGGTCGCCCTTCTCGTAGAACTTCACCGCGCGGGTCACCGGCTGCGGCTCGCCGATCAGGTCTCCCGACGCCTCGAGCAGCTCGACCATGCGCCGGCGCGCCTGGTTGACCGTCTGCCCGCTCAGCTCCGCGTAGCTCGCGCGCGCGCGCTCGACGTCCACCGACTCCCAGCCCTCGCTCCCCCACGGCACGCGGCACGAGGCGCCCGTCGGGGCCGAGGATCGCCCGCACCGGGAGGCTCAGCTCGCGCCACCAGGTCACGTCGGTCAGGTCGCCGAAGGTGCACACCATCACGAGGCCGGTGCCCTTGTCGCGCTCCACGAGCGGGTGGCTGAGCACCGGCACGCTGGTGCCGAACAGCGGCGTCGTCGCATGCGCCCCGACGAGCGCGGCGTGGCGCTCGTCGTCGGGATGCGCGAGCAGCGCCACGCAGGCCGCGATCAGCTCCGGGCGCGTCGTGTCGATCAGGATCGGCGCGCTGGATCTCCACCGTCGGCGGTCGCCGAAGCGCACCCGGTGCATCGCGCCGGGCCGCTCGCGGTCCTCGAGCTCGGCCTGCGCGACCGCCGTCTGGAAGTCCACGTCCCAGAGCGTCGGGGCCTCGAGCTGGTAGGCCTCGCCGCGCTCGAGCAGCGCCAGGAACGAGCGCTGCGAGACGCGCTGGGCGACCGGGCCGATCGTCGTGTAGGTCATCGACCAGTCGACCGAGAGGCCGAGCGTCCGCCAGAGCGCTTCGAACGCGCGCTCGTCGGTCTCGGTCAGCCGCAGGCACAGCTCGACGAAGTTCGGCCGCGAGATCGAGACCGGTTCCTTCTCGGAGGGCGTCTCCGGGCGGCTCGAAGCCGGGGTCGTAGGCGACCGCGGGGTCGCAGCGCACGCCGTAGTGGTTCTGCACGCGGCGCTCGGTCGGCAGCCCGTTGTCGTCCCAGCCCATCGGGTAGAAGACCTCGCGCCCGCGCATCCGCTGGTAGCGGGCGACCGCGTCGGTGTGGGTGTAGGAGAAGACGTGCCCGACGTGCAGCGAGCCGCTGACGGTCGGCGGCGGCGTGTCGATCGCGTAGATGCGCTCGCGCGGCGCGGAGCGGTCGAAGGCGTAGGTGCCGTCGCGCTCCCAGGCCTCGCTCCACTTCCTCTCCAGGCCGTCGAGCGTGGGCTTCTCGGGGACGCGTGCGGGCTGATCTGTGCTCGTGGAGGCCAAGCGCTGATCGTATCCGCGTTGTCCCGCGGGGGCGGCTCGGACGGGACCGGACAGCGCACGCAGTCCGCACCACGCTCGATTTCTGACTCCGTATCGCGAGAATTCTTTCACGAAGGCATTGCTTTTCTGAGCTTCGAGGAATTAGGATCGGTCTGCAAGGGCGTCGGACGGGAGGCATCGGGTGTCTGGGGAGGACAGTGGCGGGAACCACACAGCGGCCAAGCTGGTCGTGGTCATCGCTCGCCGTCGCCGCGATCGGGGTTCTGATCGCGCTGTACGTCGGGCTGTGGGCCACCGACGTGCCGAAGACCGTCGCCGCGACGCCCGCGCCGTCCGCGCTCGGACCCACGCGCAACCTGACGCTCCAGACCGACGCCGCCGTCGGGCCACAGATGAGCCCGTCGCACCCCGACTGGGTCGGCTACCTCGTCCGCCGCGGCGGGCAGTGGGAACGGAGCACGATCTACCAGGTTCCCGCGCACTCGCTCGTGCACGTGACGATCTACCAGTTCGACGGCGACTCGGGCCTTCGCAACCCGTTCCTCGCGCAGGTCCAGGGCACGAGCGGCGGCGTCGAGATGGTCGACGGCAAGCCGCATCAACCACATCGAAGCCGAAGAAGCCTCGCACACGTTCGTGATCCCCGGGCTGGGCGTCTTCGCGCCGCTCCCGGGCGTGCCGGAAGAAGCCAAGAACCAGTGCGAATACGGCCCGTGCGACCCGGCGACGATGGCGCACCGGACGATCGAAATCACCTTCCGCACCGGCAAGAAGGGCCGCTACCGCTGGCAGTGCTTCGTGCCCTGCGCGGCCGGCACGTACTTCGGCTTCGGCGGGCCGATGCAGACCCTCGGCTACATGGACGGCTACATCAATGTCGTCTAGCGCGCCCCCGGCAGACGCCCCGCCGCCCGGCGGCGGAGGCGGGCCCCAACCATCTGCGCCGCTTCCTGACGATCTGGATCGTCGCGTCGCTGATCGCGACGCCGCTGGTCGCGATCCTGCTCGGCCCGGACCTCCCGCCCGGCAACGGCAGCGACGCCGCCTCCGGCCAGGTGACCGACAACACCGTCCTGCTCGCGATGGCGACGCCGGTGCTGCTGCTCGTCGTCATCTACCTGATCTACGCGGTGATCGCGTTCCGCCAGGCGCCCGGGGGCGCACTGGAAGGGCCGCCCCTGCGCGGGCACTCGGGCCTGCAGACCTTCTGGATCGTCTCGACGTCCGTGCTGGTGCTCTCGCTCGCCGTGTACGGGACCGTCCGCCTCGAGCAGGGCTACGGCGCCGGCTCGGGGAACGGCCCGACGCCGCTGACGAAGCCCTCCGGGCCGAAGCTGCCCGTGCAGGTGATCGCGCAGCAGTGGGCGTTCACCTACCGCTACCCGACCTACGGCGGGGTCGAGACGACCCACCTCGAGCTGCCGGTGAACACGATGGTCGAACTGCACGTCACCTCGCTCGACGTGATCCACTCCTTCTGGGCCTACCAGCTCGGGGTGAAGGCCGACGCGAACCCCCACGTCGACAACGTCGCCTTCGTCAAGCCGACGAAGATCCAGACCTTCGAAGTCCACTGCGCCGAGCTCTGCGGCATCTGGCACGGCGGCATGTTCGACCACGGTCACGTCGTCAGCGGCCCGGCTTTCGAACGGTGGATCGCCGAACAGCGGCGCTTCTTCGCGCCTGTGACCAAGCAGCTCCCGAAGTACGCGCCGACGTACACCCCCGAACCTCTCGAGGAGAGGCGAATGAGCACCGCGACCACGAGCACCGCGCCCGAGCGGCCGACCCGTCCGCTGTGGCGGCGCCTGGTCGGGTTCAACCTCCTCTCCGCGGTCGTACTCGGCGTCGGCGGCTACTACCTCGGCTGGTGGATCGGCCACCTGATCACCGACACGAAAAGCTTCGAATACACCGACGACATCGACGAAAACGACGTCGCGCTGCTGCTCGCCTACCTGTTCGGCGTGATCGGCTTCCTCGTCGGGCTCGGCTTCGCCAACTACCCCGTCTCGCGCCTGCTCGGGCGCCCGCCGTCGCTGCGCGAGAAGGAGGAGCAGGGGATCGGCCGCTACTTCGGGCTCTGCACCGACCACAAGGTCGTGGGGATCCAGTACCTCTGCGGGATCGGGCTGTTCTTCTTCGTGGGCGGGCTCAACGCGATGCTGATCCGCACCGAGCTGCTGCACAGCCAGCCCACCTTCGCGGGCTCCAACCAGTACATCTCGCTGGTCGGCATGCACGGGGCGATGATGATGGGGATGATGACCTCAGGGATCCTGGGGCCGTTCGCGAACTACTTCGTGCCGATCATGATCGGCGCCCGCCGGATGGCCTTCCCCCGCATCGAGGCGCTCACCTTCTGGCTGCTGATGGCGGCCGGCTTCATCCTCGTCTCGACCGTCTTCTTCGGCGGCTTCCCGACCGGCTGGACCGGCTACGAGCCGCTCAACGACCAGGCCGTGATGGGGATGGACTCCTACATCATCTTCTTCGCGCTGGTGGGCATCTCGATGACGCTGCTCGGGCTGAACATGATGGCGACGATCATCACCATGCGCGCGCCGGGTCTGACCTGGTCGCGGCTGCCGATCTTCGTGTGGGCGACGTTCGCGACTTCGGTGCTGATGGTGCTCGCGGCGCCGATGCTGATCGCGACGCTCGCGATGGCGGCGCTGGACAGGACGATCGGGACGAGCTTCTTCATCCCCGCCGGCGGCGGGAGCTCCTACCTGTTCCAGAACCTGTTCTGGTTCTTCGGGCACCCGGAGGTCTACATCCTCGCCCTGCCGGGCTTCGGCGTGGTGCTCGAGCTGCTGCCGGTGTTCACCCGCAAGCCGCTGTGGGGCTACAGGCTCGCGATCGCGGGGATGCTCGGCGTCTCCCTGCTCAGCTTCTTCGTCTGGCAGCACCACCTCTTCGTCAGCGGGATCAACGCCGACCTGCGCCCGTTCTACATGCTCTCGACCGAGATCATCTCGCTGCCCACCGGCTTCATCTTCCTGTGCTTCATGGGCACCCTCTGGCGAGGCGCGGATCTCGTTCACCGTGCCGATGCTTTTCTGCCTGGCCTGGGCGTTCAACTTCCTGATCGGCGGGCTCTCGGGGGTGTTCCTCTCCGACACGCCCAGCGACACGACCACGCACGGGAGCTTCTTCGTGATGGCCCACTTCCACTACACGATCATGGGCGGGCTGATCTTCGCGTTCTTCGCGGCGATCTACTACTGGGTCCCGAAGATGCTCGGGCTGAACTTCAACCAGAAACTCGGCAAGGTGCACTTCTGGCTGATGTTCATCGCGTTCAACTCCACCTTCCTGCCGCTGTTCGTGCTCGGCATGGAGGGCATGCCGCGTCGGGTGAACTTCTACGAACCCAAGTTCCACACGCTCAACGTGTGGGTGTCGATCTCGGCCTTCGTGCTCGGCTTCTCGATGCTGATCTTCCTCTTCAACGCCGTGTACTCGCTGATCTTCGTGAGAGAGAAGGCTGCGGAGAACCCGTGGCGCTCGAAGTCGATCGAGTGGCAGGTTCCGACCCCGGTTCCCGTCAACAACTTCGAGCAGATCCCGGTGTTCGACTCCGACCCCTACGACTACGGCACGCCGCCGCTTGCGCTCGGCGGGCCGAGCGCTGCCGGCGCCGGCGCGGGAGGCTGAGCGATGGCGCTGCCGCACGAAGAGAAGCCCCTCGGCCTGCAGGTCCCGGCGGTGCAGCACGGCATCGAGATCCCGCCCGAGCCGCCGGACGTCGGCGCGCGGGCGCTGTCGGTCGCCTCGCGGCTGCTCGCGGGCGCGACGGTCTTCTTCTTCCTGTCCTTCGTGTTCGCCTACTTCTACCTGCGCTCGCTGAACGTGCACGGCGAATGGAAGCCGGCACATGTCAAACCCGATCAGGCGCTCGGCGCCGTCTTCGCGGCGCTGACGCTGCTGAGCGCCCTCGCGATGATCGCGGCGGGGCGCAGGGCGAAGCGCAAAGAGCGCTCCTGGACGGTGGCCGCCGCGGTCGGCCTTGCGTGCGGGCTGGCGGCGATCGCCGTCCAGTGCGTCGCGTACACGGTCCAGAAATTCGGCCCGACCGACGGCGCCTTCGCGAGCGTCTTCTGCGCCTGGACGGCCTTCTACCTGATCGCCGCCCTGGCCACGATGTACTGGCTCGAGACGCACTTGGCGAGCGAGCTGCGCGCCCGCCGAGAACCGGCCTCCTCCGAGGGCGACATCAAGGACCCGGACCGTCTGATCTCCCCGGGGCTCGACGCGGCGGTCTTCTACTGGAGCTTCCTGGCGGCGATCGGCCTGCTGATGTACGTAGTGCTCTACCTCCTCTAGCCGTGGCGGGCGCGCTCGCAGCCCGGACGTGGCTCGCCGACTGGTCGCTGGACCCGGCGGTTGCCACGACCGCGCTGCTCGCCGTCATGTACGCGCTCGGCTCGAGCCGGACGGTCACGCCCGCGCGCGCCGCGCGCGCCCAGCGCGTGCGCGACGGCGCCTTCTACTCGGCGGTCGCGGTGCTCGTGATCGCGCTCGCCTCGCCGATCGACGCCTACAGCGACGAGCTCTTCTGGGTCCACATGGTCCAGCACGTGCTGCTGATGCTCGTCGCGGCGCCTCTGTTCGTGCTCGCGCGGCCGTGGGTGCGGCTGTGGCGGGCCTTCCCCCTCGGCCTGTCGGCGCCCGCTCGCGCGCGGCCTGGTCCAGGGAAGCGCAGCCGCGCCGCTGCGCGGCGCCGCGCGAGCCGCCGGCAGCCCGGCCGGCGCGCTCACGCTGTTCACGGTCGTGCTGCTGGGCTGGCACGTGCCCGCGCTGTTCGACGCGACGCTCGAATCAGAAGCGGTCCACATCGTCGAGCACGGGCTGTTCCTCGCTGTGGCCGTGCTGTTCTTCAAGCACCTGATCCCCTCTCCCCCGCTGCACGCTCCGCTCACTGACGCCGGCCGTGCCCTCTTCGCGGTCGCCGGTATGACCGTGAGCTGGGCGCTCGCCGTGGCGCTCGCCGTCGCCCCGAGCCCCCTCTACTCCCACTACGCGCAGCTGACGGCGCGGCCCGGCGGCATCGGTGCGCTGGCCGACCAGCAGGTGGCGGCAGGCGTCATGTGGGTGCCGGGCTCGGTCACCTTCCTCATCCTTGTCCTGATCAACGTCCACCGCTGGCTCGCGGCGCCGACCACGACGGAACCTCGGCTCGCGAGCGGCCACTAGGAGGTCATGCGAAATGACGGGCATCGTGACGGTCCTCGCCTCAGCGTTCGAGACGGCAGCCGTGCTGACCCTCGTGCTCCCCGTGGCCGTGCTGGTCGCCGTGGCGATCTGGTACGTGACGCTGTGGCGGCGCGGCATGGGCGAGCGCTAGGCCGAGGCCGGCACGGAGCCCCGGCCGGTTCCTCGCTGAGGCCGGCACGGAGCGCGGGCCCCGCCCTCTCAGGACATGCTGACGTAGCCGGTGGCTTCACCGGCTGAGCGGACGTTCGCGGCGACGCGGTTTTCGTAGTTGCCCTCGACGGTCGCGATGCGCCCGTCGGGCAGCACTTCGCGCACGATCCCGACGTGCTGGTCGCCGAAGACGATCAGATCGCCCGGCCGCGGCACGACCCCGGGGCCGTTCTGGACCGCGCGCCCTGTGCTCTGGGCCCAGGACCAGATCTCGGAGACCGACCCGAGCCCCTGGCCGCCCGGGCCGATCGGCTCGCCCGCCTGGCGCGCCGCCCAGGAGACGAAGTAGGCGCACCAGGGAGCCCCCGGCTCGGCGCCGGCGGTCGCGGCGCGGTATTCGGCGATCGCAGGGGATTCGTTCGAGCCTGGCGGCTGCTCGCTCTGGCCGACCTGGCTCTCGGCGGCGGAGAGGACGCGTTCGCCGGCGCCGCCCGCGCCCGGCTGGATTCCGGCCATACCGGGGGTCGTGGCGTAGCTCGAGACGGGTGAGAGCACGCCCGGTGCCGAGCCGGCCGGTGAGCGCCGGCTGGGCGGTTTCGGCCGCCCCCGCCTGCGCCAGCGCCGTGGCGAACCTCGAGCCGGGCGCCGCCGTGGGCGCTTCGGTACCGCCGGTCGCCTGCACGCCGGAGCCGACCAGCTTCGCCGGGTCCGCGAGCGCCTGGCGGATGACGTCGACGCGCGCGAGCGTCGTTTCGATGGACATCGGTCAGGTAATCGGCAGGTGGGCGGCACGGTTGAGCGGAGCGAGGTGTGCCAGAAGGCAGAGCGGGCGGCCGTCGCGCGGGGCTTAAAAGGAGAGCGCGCGGCCGTCGCCGCGCGCTCGACCACCGTTCCCTCGATGAATCGGCGGTATGTGGCTTCCGCCGGCCGTTGGGCCGCCCGAAGCGTTGTGGTCCCCCGCGACGGCAACCGGCCGCAGGGCCGGGGATCGCCTCGGAGGCTTCACTTCAGCGGTGGCGCCCGAAAGCGCCACCGCTGAGGAAGATGTGACTACTGGAGGAGCTTCAGGACCGCGTTGGGGATCTGGTTCGCCTGAGCCAGAATCGAGACGCCGGCCTGCTGCAGGACCTGGTTCTTCGTGAAGTTGGTCATTTCGGTGGCCATGTTCACGTCGACGATCCCACTGACCGCCGAGGAGAGGTTCTGCGAGTACACTTCCAGGTTGCTGATCGTGTACTGGATGCGGTTCTGCACCGCACCGAATTCACCAGCAGCAGTCGCGACTTTGCCGATCGCTTCGTCGATCGTCTTGATTTCTTTGATCGAGACTTTTTCGACGTCTTTTTCGAGTTCGGTCGCTTTGACTTCGATCGTTTCTTTTTCGTCGGCGCCGACCTGGAACTTGATCGCGGCACCGCCCTTGAGGAGTTCGACGCCGTTGAACTTGGTCGATTCACCGACGCGCTTGATCTCTTCTTTGAGCTGTTCGCTCTCTTTTTCGATCGATTCCTTGTCGGCTTCCGAGGTCGTGCCGTTCGCGTACTGCACGGCCAGCTCGCGGACGCGCTGGAGCATCTGCTCGACGTCGTTGAGCGAGCCCTGAGCGGTCTGCGAGAGCGAGATCGCGTCCTGGCTGTTCAGCGTCGCCTGGTTGAGGCCGTTGACCTGCGCCTGCAGGCGCTGGCTGATGGCGTAGCCCGCGACGTCGTCGCCGGCCGAGTTGATGCGAAGACCCGAGGACAGGTGCTGCATCGCCGAAGCGAGGCTGCTCTCGGTGGTGTTCAGGTTCCTCGACGGCGTTCATCGCCTCGAGGTTGGTGTTGATCGTCAGGGCCATTCGTTCATCTCCTTGATGACGTTGGTTGATCGGTCCCAGGACCGACTCCATGTCGGTCCACGCGAACGTATCGGCTGCGCGTAGGGAAACTTGAGGGGCGAACGCCTCCGACTGGCCTCATTTCTGCCTCCGCGCCGCAGCTCCTGCGGGCGGGCGCCGTCGTGCAGGCGCCGCGGGGCGCTACACGCGCACGTCGATGTGCCCCTCGCCGTCCTGGTCCTCGCCGCGGGAAGGCGCCTGGCTCCTGCCCCTCGCGCCGCTCCGGGGGCTCCCGCCCGGGCCGGTCGCCCTCCCGCGAGACACGCGGCAGCCGCTCCACCGGCGGCACGCGCCTGGAGGGCATCGACGGACCGTAGATGATCGGATGCAGAGGGTCCATGCGACGCCCCCGTTAGCGGCGAGCCCCCGGCTGGCCGTCGGCGAGCTGCGCCGCCGCCTGCGCGCGGGCGGCCGCCTGCGCCCCCTGGGCAGCGGCCGCCTGATTGCGTGAGCGCACCTCCTCCACGGCGGCCACGAGCTCCTGCTCGCGGGCCTTGATCTCCAGCATCACCATCCGCCGCCAGAAGAACACGGCGCCCGCCCAGACCGCGACGTAGCAGACGAGACCGGCGGCGATCGCGCGCACGCCGGCGCTCGCGACGGTGTTGGTCGGCAGCGAGAGGTAACCCCCGAGCAGGAAGCCGCCCAGCGCCGCCCAGCTCTTCGCGCGCGCCACCGAGCGGGCGGCCCGCGGATGGCCGGCGACGCTCGGGCCGTCGCCGGCGGGAGCCTCCTCGTCCCTGGCCTTGCCCTTGCGGGGCTTGCGCGGCTCCTTGGCCTTCGGGGGGGCGGCGGGCGCCTCGGGCGCCGCCTCGGGCGCGCGCTCGAGCGCGGCCGGCTCGAGCTCCGCTCCGGGCTCGTCCTCGGGGGCCTCGAGGGTCGCCTCGGCGTCAGCCACGGTCGTCTCCCTCCAGGCCACGGCGTCGTTCGGTGCGCTGGCACTCGAAGATGAAGCGCACGAGGCGCCTGCGGTCGAGGTCGCTGATCGACTCGAACTCGACCGCCCGGCGGCCCTGCGGGTCGACGCGCACGACGCGGCCCTTGCCCGAGACCGGCGTGACGCCGGGGGTGAGCGTGAGCTGGAAGGTCAGCTCCTCGCCGACCGCCAGCGTGTCGGGGCCGGCGAGCAGCAGGCCGCCGCCGCTGACGTCGACCGTGAAGCTCTGGATCCTCAGCCCCTCGCGCGCCGAGTAGACGAGCACCGGGCGCGCGGAGCGGATGCGAACGTACTCCCGTTCCTGGAGCACCTCCACCGAGCGCGGCGCGGTGAGCGTAAGCACCTCGGGGCTCGCGGGGTCCTGGCTGGCCACGGTCCCGCGCAGCCTCACCCTGCCGCGGGGGCTCGAGAACTCGACGATCAGCTTCTCGAGCTGCTCGGGCGTCAGCTTGCGCGTTCGCACCGTGACCGCGAGCACGAGCGAGTCGGGACCGCGCTCCAGCACCTTCGCGGGGATCCAGCCAGCGCCGCGAACAGCGACGTGGACCAGGTCGGAGACCTGCGGCAGGGTCACCGGCTCCGCGGCGGGCTGCTTCGAGCGCAGGATCTTCACGGCAGCACCATCGCGGCCAGCCCCGCGGGCTCGAGGCGGCGCAGCTGCCAGCCGCCGCCGCGGGCGTGGGAGAGCATGTACTCCGGTGCGAGGCCGAAGCGGCAGGCAGCCTCGATCGCGACCCCGATCTGGTCGGTCTCGTCGGCGTGCGTCACGACCAGCGCGTCGGCCTTCAGCGGCCCCAGCGCGCCCAAGCAGCTGCGCGGCCGCCGCGCGCCCGAGCGTGGCCGGCAGCGCGAGCAGCACGCGGTCGGGGTCGAGCTGGGCCAGCAGCCGCCCCAGTCCGCGGATCGCGCGCCTGTCGGCCGGCGAGACGCGCGGCGTGTCGAGCACCGCGAGGCCGCCGGAGCGGGCGCGCCGCAGCGCCCGTACGGCGCGTGCCGTCTCGACCGGCGCCGGCTTCAGCAGCTGCGGGCTCATCAGCAGCCGCCACTCGGGCCGTCCGGCGCCGTCCTCCTCGTGGACCAGCGTCGCGAACGAGGCGGACAGCGTGCTCGCCCCGCGGTAGGCGGACAGCAGCGCCGCGCAGCAGGTCGTCTTGCCGGCGCCGCCGGCGCCGACCAGCACGATCGAGGCGCCGTCGGCGCCCAGCGGCGGGCGCGACGGGGATGCGCTGGGCGAGCGTGGTGCGGACCGCCGCGGCCAGGCCTGCACGAGGTGCGAGCGGCAGCACGTGCGCCATCGCGGTGTCGATCAGCTCGCCGGCGAGCGCCTCGCCGATGCCGTAACGGGCAAGGCCCTTCTCGACGCCGGCGCGGGCGCGCGTGTGCGAGCCCGGCTGCACGGTCCGCCGCTCGAGCGCGGCGCGCGCCGGCCAGTCCGCAGGCGCGGGAGCGATCGGCGCAGGCGGGCGTCCGCGCTGCTCGGGGATCAGCTCGCGAAGCTCCAGCGGCGGGCGCTCGCGCGGCTCCGGCGGCACGGGCGGCGGCGGCGGCGGGGTGCGCGCGGCGGAGGGACCCGGCGGAGCCGGGATCGCGAACGTCACGGGCGAGCCGTGCGCCGCGGCGCGCGGCGGCGCCGTGGCCGTCTGCGCTCGCAGCTCGGCGGGCGTCGTACGGGCGAGTGCCGCAAGGTGGGCGGTCACGTACGCGCTCCCCCCGGGCTGCTCGAAGAGCTCCTCCCCGGCCGGCGGCGCGGGCGGGACAGGTGTGGGGAGCGGCGCAGCGGCGGGCTCCGGTGCCCCGCCGTAGGGCCGCGGGAGCGGCGCGCTGCGCGGCAGCACCGAGCTCACCGGCCCGGCGGGAGCGCCCGTGGCAGCGGGCACGGGTGGAGCGCCCGCGGCGTCCTGCGCGGCGGCAGGCGGGCCCGCCGGCTGCGGCGGCTGGACGTCCTCCGCCTCGTCGTAGAGGTCGACGCTGGGAGTCCCGGGCACGCCTCGATCTCGACCCACGGGTGCTGGAAGAACCCCAGCACCCCGCCGGTGAGACCTTCGCGGCGGCGGACGACGATCGCGTCGGACCCGAGCTCGCGCTCGATCCGGGGGATCAGCTCCTCGACCGTGCGGCCCCGGTAGACCCGCGTCGAGGAGCTGCCGCGCCCGTTGCCGAGCCGGGCTTTGGCCTCGCGACCCAGCGCTCCGAGCAGCTCACCCGGCGTGCTCACGCGTGGATCACCCCGACCGTTTCGACATCGACGCCGGGAGCGATCTCGTTGTAGGAGCACACGGCGAGGTGCGGCTGGGCCTGCGCGATCAGCCTGCGCAGGTGGCGGCGGATGCGCGCCGAGCACAGCAGCACCGGCCGCGCGCCGCGCGCGGTCGCGTGCTCGACCTGCGCGCGCAGCGCGGTCACGATCGCCTGGCGCGCGGCTCGGCTCCATCGCGAGGTACTCCCCGTCGGTGGTCTGGGTGATCGAGGTCGAGACCTCCTGCTCGATCGCCGGGTCAAGGGTTATCGCTTGCAGACGCAACTGCTCGTCCAGGTGGGGAGCCGTGATCGCCCGGCCCAGCGCCTGGCGAGCGTACTCCGAAAGAAGGCTCGTGTCTCGTGTTGTTCGAGCCTTGTCGCCGATCGCCTCCACGATCGTGCCCAGGTCGCGGATCGGCACCCCCTCTGCAAGAAGCGATTGCAGCACGCGCTGGATCTCGCCGAGCGAGAGCATCTCCGGCACGACCTCGTCGACGACGGCTGCGTTCGTCTCCTTGAGGCGGTCGAGCAGCGCGCGCACGTCCTGGCGGCTGAGCAGTTCCGCCGCGTGCGAGCGGATCGTCTCGGTCAGGTGGGTCACGATCACCGACTCGGGATCGACGACCGTGTAGCCGAGCGACTCGGCCTCGGCGCGACCGGACTCGTGCACCCACACCGCCTCCAGCCCGAACGCGGGCTCGCGCGTCGGGATCCCGCTCAGCGACCCGAGCGCGTCGCCCGGGTTCATGGCCAGCAGGTGCCCCGGCATGATGCGCCCGCGGGTCACCTCCGAGCCGCGGATCTTGATCACGTACTCGTGCGACTCCATCCCGAGCTCGTCGTGGATGCGCACCCGCGGGATCACGATGCCGAGTTCGGTCGCGATCTGGCGGCGCACCATGCTCACCCGGCGCAGCAGCGATGCGTGCCCGCTCCCCCGACCCGCCCGAGGCGCCGTCGACCAGCGGCACGAGCCCGAAGCCGATCGCCAGCTCGAGCGCGTCCACGCCGACCTCGGAGATCGGCTCGCTCGCCGGCGTGAGAGCGGGCGGCTTTCAGATCCTCCTTCTCCGTCTCGGCGCCGGGCATGCCGTTGCGCACCGCCCAGGCGATCGCGCCGAAGATCGCGGCGATGAACAGGAACGGCAGCTTCGGCAGCCCCGGGATCAGCGCGAAGCCCCCGATCGCCGCCGCCGCCACCATCGGCGCCTTGCGCTGTTTGAGGATCTGGCTCGCGATGTCCGAGCCGAGGTCCTTGTCGGAGGCTGCGCGCGTGACGATGATCCCCGTCGCGACCGAGATCAGCAGCGCCGGGATCTGGGCCGCCAGGCCGTCGCCGACCGTCAGCAGCGAGAACTGGTGGGCGGCCTCTTCGAAGCTCATGCCGTGCTGGGCGACGCCGACGATGATGCCGCCGACCAGGTTGATGAACACGATGATCACGGCCGCAAGGGCGTCGCCTTTGACGAACTTCGATGCACCGTCCATCGCGCCGTAGAAGTCGGCCTCGCTGGAGATCTCGGCGCGCCGCGCGCGCGCCTGCTCGTCGGTGATCAGCCCGGCGTTCAGGTCCGCGTCGATCGCCATCTGCTTGCCGGGCATCGCGTCGAGCGTGAAGCGCGCGCCGACCTCGGCCACGCGGCCGGCGCCGTTCGTGACGACGACGAACTGGATCACGATCAGGATCAGGAAGATCACCAGGCCGACGATCACGTTGCCGCCGACGACGAACTCGCCGAACGACTTCACGACCGAGCCCGCGTCCCCCGTCGTGAGGATGAGCCGCGTCACC
Source organism: uncultured Solirubrobacteraceae bacterium (assembly GCA_963779065.1). Lineage (GTDB taxonomy): Bacteria > Actinomycetota > Thermoleophilia > Solirubrobacterales > Solirubrobacteraceae > Palsa-744. The sequence continues at coordinate 2,490,701 of CAVZWQ010000003.1, read as the reverse complement.
GAGACGTTGATCGCCAGCCGGAACATCGTCGTGAGCAGCAGCAGGCTCGGGAACGACGCGAAGTCCAGCGACCGGCTCTGGTACATCGTCGCCACGACGATCGTCAGCGCGGCGGAGATGTTGATCGTGATCAGCAGGTCGAGCAGCGCCGGCGGCAGCGGCACGACGAGCATCGTCACGACCAGCACCACCGACAGGGCGGCGAGCATGTCCGTGTGCGCGAGCGCCCGCTTCAGGAAGCTTTCGCTCACGAGGCCCTCCTCGCGCCCTGGCGCCCGGCCGTGCGGTAGACGAACGCGAGCACCCTCGCGACGGCCGCGTAGAGCTCCTCAGGGATCAGCTGGCCGACCTCGGTCGAGCTGTGCAGCGCGCGCGCGAGCGGCGGGTCGCTGACGACCGGGACGTCGTTCTCCTGCGCGATCCGCCTGATCTGCGCCGCGATCAGGTCCTGGCCCTTGGCGACCACCTCGGGCGCCGTGCGACTCCCGTCGTAGCTCAGCGCGACGGCGAAGTGCGTCGGGTTCGTGACGACCACGTCGGCGTCGGGGACGGCCGCCATCATGCGCGCCCTCGCGAGCTGCATCTGGCGGCGGCGCAGCGCGGCTTTGACCTCGGCGGAGACCCCGTACTGGCGGAGCTCGTCGCGCAGCTCCTGCTTGGTCATCCGCAGCTGGCGCTCGTGGCGCCAGCGCTTCCAGCCGTAGTCGATCAGCCCGATCGCGACGTAGGCGAGCGCCGCGCGCTGGGCCACGCCGAGGGCCGTGTGGCCGGCGATCCCGGCGAGCGCGCCGGGCGTGACGCCGACGATCGAGGCGAGGCTCTTCATCCCGGGCAGGATCGCCAGCGCGGCGACGAGCCCCACGACGGCGACCTTGACGACCGACTTGAGCGCCTCGAAGAGCGAGGTTCGGCCCGAGCAGGTTGCGCATCCCGTTGACCGGGTTGATGCGCCGGAAGTCGGGTTTGCAGCGAATGCAGGGTCGGGCGCCCGCCGACCTGGGCCACGCCGCCGATCACAGCGGCCGCGACGCACGCGCCTGCGATCGGCAGCACCGTCACCTCGATCGTCTGCAGCGCGATGTGCATCAGTTCCGAGAGGCCCGCGGCGCTCGTCGCTCGCGCCGGCCGCGAGATCTGGCCGAGGATCGCGCGGAAGCTCGCCGCTCCCGCCGCGGCGATCTGCGGGGCCGTGAAGCTCACGACGAGCAGCCCGGCGACGAGCACGAGCGAGCCGCTGAGGTCGGCGCTGCGCGCAACCTGCCCCCGGTCGCGCGCGCGTTTGCGGTGCCGCGGCGTTGCCTTCTCTGTGCGCTCCTCGCGTGCCATCGCCTATGCCACGTGCAGCGCGCCCAGCGCCGCACCAACGCTTTCGGACAGCTGGCCGGAGATCCAGCCCGAGACGAACGGCAGCGAGGCCGCCACGACGAGCATCGCGACCGCGACCTTGGTCGGGAAGCCGACGGCGAAGATGTTCATCTGCGGCACGACCCGGGAGACGACGCCGAAGGCCACGTCGGTGATCAGCAGCGCCGCGAGGACCGGGGCGCCGATCTCGAGCGCCGAGGCGAAGATCGTCGAGAAGGCCTGCTCGGCGCCGCCGACGATCGAGCCGAGCCGCGGCGCTTCGGTCAGCGGCACGAGCTCGAAGGTCCGGCCGAGGCCGCGGAGCGTCCAGGCGTCGCCGCCGATGACGAGGAAGATCATCGTCCCGAACAGCGAGTAGAAGCGCGACATCACCGCGCTCTGGTCCCCGGAGAGCGGGTTGATCAGCTCGCCGTAGGAGAAGCCCGAGACGACGTCGATCAAGGAGCCGGCGGACTCGACGGCCGCCATCAGCACGGCCAGCGCGAAGGCGAAGCTCGTGCCGACGAGCAGCCCCTCCATCACGAGCCCGGCGACCTGCAGCGGGTCGCTCGGAATGTGCTGGCCGTGCATCGCGATCGGCGTCAGCCCGACCGAGATGCCGACCGCGATGACGCCCTTGACGACCGCGCGGGATCAGCGCAGAGGAGAAGATCGGCGCGAGCAGGAACAGCGGCGTCACACGCGCGAGGACGAGGATGAAGCCGCCGAGCTGGTTGCCGGCGAGCTGGCTCAGCAGGTGGTTCACGCGCCCACCATCGTCGGGATCGAGTTGAAGAGCTCGGCCGTGTAGGAGACGAGCTGGCCGAGCATCCACGGGCCGAGCACGACGATCACGACCGCGACCGCCGACGATCTTCGGCACCAGGCTGAGGCTCTGCTCCTGGATCTGGGTGACGGCCTGGAAGACGCTGACGAGCACGCCGACGACGAGCGCGACGAGCAGCAGCGGGCCCGCGACCTTCAGCGCCAGGCCCATCGCCTGGGTTGCCAGGTTGACGACCGTGTCCTGGTTCATCGCCGCCCTCCGCGGCGTTCGTCTCGCCCGGGCGGCCATCAGTGGAAGCTCTCCACCAGCGACTCGATGACGAGGCTCCCAGCCGTCGACGAGCACGAACAGCAGCACCTTGAAGGGCAGCGATATGAACGTCGGCGGCAGCATGATCATCCCCATGCTCATCAGCGTCGAGGAGACGATCAGGTCGATGATCAGGAACGGCAGGAAGATCAAGAAGCCGATCTGGAAGGCGGTCTTCAGCTCGGAGACGATGAAGGCGGGGATCAGGACCTCGGTCGGCACTTCCGCGCGCGTCTTCGGCTGCTTGTCGTGCGCCAGGTTGATGAACAGCTCGATGTCCGCGGTCCGCGTCTGGCGGAACATGAACTGGCGCATCGGCACCTCGGCTCGTTCGAGCGCCTGCGTGGTGCTGATCTGATGGCCCTCGAGCGGTTCGACCGCGACCTTCTTGATCGCGCTGATCGTCGGCGACATCACGAAGATCGTCAGGAACAGGGCGATCCCGACGAGCACCTGGTTCGGCGGCGCGTTGGTCGTGCCGATCGCCGTGCGGATGAAGCCGAGCACGATCAGGATGCGGCTGAAGCCGGTGACCGTGAACAGGATCGCCGGGACGAGCGTGAGCCCGCCGATCAGCAGCAGGATCTGGACGGCGTTGCTCGAGTTGACGTTCAACGGCGCACCGTCAGTTCACGCAGCTTGTCGAGCAGGCTCGAGCCGGGCCCGGGCGAGGGCATGCTCCATCGGGTCGTGGCCCGGGTCCGACCCCGAGCCGCCCGCAGCGCCGGGACCGCCGGACGGCGGGCGCAGCAGCGCCCGCCGCGGTCGCGGCTGGACATCGATCACGTCGAGCAGGCCCGCCTCGCGCGCTTCCTCCTCGGAGTAGCGGTGGATCGGCACGACGCCGTGCTCGGCGCTCCCGAGCAGCAGGTAGTCGCTCCCGGCCCGGACGAGGTGCACCGAGCGGCCCGAGCTCAGCGGCAGCGCCGCGATGCTCGTAAGGCCGGTGCTCGGCGCGCTGCGGATCCGCGCCGCGCCTTGACCTGGCGCAGGATCCACGACAGCCCCCAGATCACGGCGATCACGATCGCGAGGCCCACGATCGTGCGCACGATGCTCGCCCCGGAGCCGCTCGAATGGGTGCTGCTCGCCGATGAGCCGAGGTTCAGCGGCGTGTTTTCGCCGCGGCCTTCGGCGTGCCCGCTCCCCGCCGCGGCAGCGACGCCCGGGCACGCGAACAGCGAGCAGGCAGGCGCCAGTAGCCGCGGCCGCCGTCGCGGCCGCACGGTAGAGCGGGTTCGACTTCGTCATCGAGGGCGACTCCGAGGAAGAGTCGCCCGGGTTATCGGCCCGGGTCCCCGAGTCTTGAGCTACATAAGCTGCTCGACGCTGACGCCCCAGCCGCCGTCGCGCGCCGACGACGAGGCTGCCGCTGGCGAAGCACAGCGCCGTTGGCGAACAGCTCGACCGGCTCGCTCGGCCGCCTGGTCGAGCTCGACGACGGCGCCGGGCGCCAGCTCGAGCGCGCCGCCGAGCGCCATGTGCGTGCGGCCGAGCTCGGCCCACACGCGGACGAAGATGCTGCGCAGGATCGCGGGCGAGGAGCCGTCGCCGGCGGCGCCGAGGTGCGCCCGCGCGCGATCGAGCTCGGCACGGCCGAGGCTGGCGTAGGTCGCCGCCCGCACGGGCGCGTCGTCGACCGCCTGGATCTTGATCGCCTTGCGCGTCCCGCTGCGGCCGGGGCGCCCGCGGCCGACGGAGACCTCCTCGGCGAACAGCCGCACGCCCTGCTCGGAGCGCTCGCCGAGCGCCACGACCGACCCGGGCACGATCGCCAGCATCTGCTCGATCGGCATCTGCACCGAGCCGATCTCGGCGCGCAGCAGCACCTGCGCGACCGACAGGCCCTCGCGCAGCGCCGCCGCGACCGGCGCGCCCGGCGCCGGCCTGCGAGGCCCGCGCGGGACGCGCGATCGGCTGCGACCGCGCTCCAGGGCAGCAGCAGGCACATCGCGGAGGAGCAGCCGTCGATGCGTGCTGCGCAAGCGTCACCGACAGCGTCGGTTCGCCGGGCGCGACGTCGATGCTCCGCGTCGCCCTCGAGGTCGAGCTCGCCGCGGGTCAGCGGCCGGCCGCCCAGCTCGGCCCAGGCCTCAGAGAGCTCGCCGACGACCGTGTCGAGCACGCCGCGCGCCAGCGCCCAGTCGATCTCGCGTCAGGTGGCGCTCGGCGCGGAGCCTGGGCGGCCTTGCCGCCGAGCAGGCATTCCAGCGCCTGCAGCACGAGCGCCAGCTCGACGCTGAGCAGCATGCCGTGCGGCGGCGTGTCGGCCTGCACGCCCACGGCGACGGCGTCGGCGGCGAGGCCGGCCTGCGCCGCGGCCCAGGTGTTCTGCGTGATCTCGCCGAGCTCGATCGCGACCTCGGCCTTCAGCTGAGCCGAGAGCGCCAGCGAGAGCGACTCGCTGAGCGGGGCCAGGGCGGCCGCGATCCGGCGGCGCAGTGTCGGTCGTGAACTTGGTCGGCTGCGAGAAGTCGACCGGGCGCAGCGTCGGTCCACCTGCGATGACGCGCGGCGTCCTGCGCCTCGGCCCGGCTCGCGGGCCTCGCCGCTCTGGCTCGCCGCCATCGTCGTCTCAGGCCTCGGCGCCGCCCGTCGCCGGCCGGCCGGCGCTCCTGCCGGCCGCCGTGGCTCGCCCGCCGGCGGCGCTCCGCGCCCGCCGCTGCTGCCAGCGACTGCCTGGCGGGCGTCGAGGATCTCGGTGATGCGCAGACCGTACGCTCGTCCACGACGACGACCTCGCCGCGGGCGATCGGCGAGCCGTTGACGAGCAGGTCGACGGGCTCGCCCGGCCTGGCGGCCCGAGCGCGACGACGGAGCCGACGCGCAGCTCGAGCGTCTCGCCGACGGTCATGTGCGCGTGCGCCCGATCTCGACGCTCAGCTCCATCGGGATCTCGCTCAGGCGGCTGATGTCGGCGCACCCACGGGCACGCCCGCTGGCGCCGGCGCGGAGCCGTCGTCCTGCGCCGCCTCGAACTCCTCGTACTCGATCGTCTCGGCCACGGCCCCTCCTATTGGACCGTCAGGTCCGGGATCAGCACCGTTTCGACTTTCACGTCCGTCTGCTTTCGGATCGCGGCGGCGATCTCCTTCTGCGATGCTGCGCCGGCCGCTGTCGCTTACCAGCGACTGCTCCGTCCTGGTCGGTGATCACGTCGGTCACGATTTCACGCACCATCGGTTCCTCCGGGCAGCGTGCCGGCGGCCGATTCGCCTGAGCCCGACGAGCCCGCCTCCGCCGTCGCGCCGTCGCTCTGGCCGGGCGCGAGGTCGAGCGCGATCGCGACCTTCGCGTAGCGGCCGTCGCGCAGGTTCAGCAGGAATTCCTTGGGCATCACGATAGATCGTGCCCTTGACCTTCTCCTTGGGCACCGGCTTGGGCTTGGTCATCGTGTATCCGACGAACAGCACGATCGGCAGCGCCAGGGCCAGCATCAGCTTCTTGTTCTTCAGCATGGTTCGAGTCGTCTTGTACCTAGGGTTCCTTCGGCCTGTATCGACGCGTTGCACGCACAATCTCGACCCTTCGGTTGCGCGCGCGTCCCGCCGGGCGTCGCGTCGCTTGCGATCGGGTGCTGGTCGGCGTAGCCGGTCGCGGTCAGCCGCGCCGGCGCTGACGCCGTGTTCGGAGAGGAAGCGCACGACCGTGCTCGCGCGCGCGGTCGAGAGCTCCCAGTTGCTCGGGTACGCGCGGAGTGGATCGGCACGTTGTCGGTGTTCCCCTCGACGTTGACCGGGTGTTCGCCGGCGAGGTTCAGCAGCTGGGCGATCTCGCCGAGCAGCGAGGTCCGAGCGCGGGCTCAGCGTCGCCTGCGCCGGAGGCGAAGAGCAGATCGTCGGTGAGCACCCGGATCACGAGGCCGCGCGGCTTCGATCGACGGTCTGGACTTTCTGCGCGAAGCCGTGAGCCCGGGCGTACGCGTCGATCTCGTGCTTGATCTGGGCGAAGAGTTCGCGCCTGGTGTTCGGACGGCGGCCTGGGTCGCGGCGGCTGCTCGCCGGCTGCCCGCGTGCGTGCTGCTGCTCTGCAGCGTGCTCGCGGTGTTGGCGGTGACCGGCACGATCGCCTGCACGTCGATGCTCGACGGCGCGTGGCTCGCGTTCGCGCTGGCGCCCGGGTTCGGCGATCGCTTTGCCCCCCGGCAGGATGTTGCCCGAGAAGGCCGCCTGCAGCGAGCGTCTGCAGCGTCGACCCACTTGGAGATGTTCACGGAGGAGATCGAGAACAGCACCATGAACAGCGCCATCAGCAGCGTGATCATGTCGGCGTAGGTCAGCAGCCAGCGCTCGTTGCTCTCCTCGTGCTGCGCCGCGCCTCCGCGCCGGCGGCCGCCTCCGTGCCTGCGGGCCATCCTAGGCCGCCTGGGCTTCGGCGGCGACGCCGGCCGCGCCGTGGGCCTCGTCCGCCTCGCGCTCGGCCGGCGGCACGTAGGACATCAGCTTTTCCGAGACCAGGCGCGGGTTGTCGCCGGCCTGGATCGAGAGGATCCCCTCGATCGTCATCATGCGCAGTTCCATCTCTTCGCCGGAGATCGCCTTCAGGCGGTTGGCGATCGGCAGGAAGATCACGTTGGCCGCCCCGACCCCCATCAGCGTCGCGATGAAGGCGGCGGAGATCGACGGGCCGAGCGTCGAGGGGGCGGACGAGGTTCTGCAGCACGTGCACGAGCCCGAGGACCGTGCCGATGATGCCCATCGTCGGCGCGAAGCCGCCGGCCTTCTCGAACGGCGCCGCGCCGGCCTCGTGGCGGGCCGTCATGCCGTCGACCTCGGCCTCGAGGATCGCGTGGACCATCTCCGGGTCGGTTCCGTCGACGACGAGCTGCAGGGCGTTGCGGGTGAAGGCGTCGTCGATGTCGCCGAGCTGCGCGTCGAGCGCCAGCAGGCCCTCGCGGCGCGCCTTGTCGGCCAGCGCCACGAGCCTGTCGTGCTGGCCGCGCATGTCGGGCGGTTCAGCCGAGATGACGAGCTTGTAGAGGCTCGGAACGCGCTTCATCGAGGTCATCCCGACGCTCGCGAGCGTGACCCCGGCGGTGCCGCCGAGGATGATCATCATCGCTGGGATGTTGATGAACGAGGCCGGGCTCGTCCCGTCCATCATCGAGCTCAGCAGCAGTGACCCGAAGGCCACTCCTATTCCGATCGCCGTTGCAGCCTTCATTGCAACCCACATCGGCGGCTGCGGGCATTTCTTCAGTCCTGCCGGGGCCACTGCGCGAACCGAGGCCCGCGTGACAGGAAAATTGCAGCCGGCTCAGCCCGCCGGCGGCACGCCCGGGTCCTCGACGGCGGTGAGGTGCGGCCCCTCGCGGTGGGCGCTCTGGGAGGTCCCACCCGCCCTCGGCGGCCGGTCCGGCCGGCGCCTGCGCATCGCGTCGCCGAGCACTTCGGCGCGGTAGCCCCGGACCGCCTCGGCGACCTCCTCGGGCGTTTCGCATACGACGACCTTCGCGCCGGTGGCGAGTGTGATGACCGTGTCCGGCGTCGACTCGACGGTCACGATCATGTCCGGATTCAGTTGGAACGGCTCGTCGCTGTGGCCGAGCCGGCGGAGCGTGATCATGCTCGTTCTCCCTTGTGGTCAGTCTAGCCTCGGGCCGGGACGGCGAACCTTCCTCGCCGCCGTCCCGCCCGAGCTCCTCGGAGTCGCGTGTGGCGCTACCTCCTCTCGCTCAGGAGCCTAGAGGGCCGGCCGGCATGGGCGCCGGCCGGCCCTCGGCTCACTAGTGCATCGAGACGAGCGTTTCCAGCATCGTGTCCGCGACGGTGATCGTGCGCGAGTTGGCCTGGTAGCCGCGCTCGGCGGTGATCATCTTCGTCATCTCGGTGGCGAGGTCGACGTTGGACATCTCGAGCTCGCCGCCCACCGTCGCGCCGAAGCCGACGGTGTTGGGCGTGCCGACGATCGGCGTGCCGGAGTTCGCCGTGGTTCCCCACAGCGAGCCGCCGATCCGTTCGAGGCCGGCTTCGTTCGCGAACGTCGCGAGCGAGAGGTAGCCGGCGACGACGTGCTGCCCGAAGGTTTTGTCTTCGGGGTTGTTGTCGGTGTAGCCGACGGAGCCGTCCATGCCGATCGACACGTTCGTCGAGCCCGGCGGCACCCGGATGTAGCTGTCTTCGGTCCCCGGGCGCGTAGGTCGTTTCGGTTTCGCCTTCTTTCGCCACCGCGTTGCGGCCGACGACGTAGTCGCCCGACTGCGTGGTGAGGAAGCCCAGCGTGTTCGTCGACAGGTCGCCGGCGCGCGTGTACATGATCTTCGCCGGGATCCCGCCCGTGTACGGCGGTTTGGCCGGGCGGTTCGCCCTGGCCGACGCGCAGGAAGCCCGCACCCTGGATCGCGACATCCAGCGGGTTCCCGGTCGTCTGGAAGGCGCCCTCGGTCATTTCGTTGCGGGTCGCGTCGATCTGCACTCCCAGCCCGATCTGGACCGGGTTCGACCCGCCCGTGGTGCTCGTCGGCGCCGAGGCGCCGCGGATCACCTGCGTGAGGGAGTCGGCGAACGTGACGCTCGAGGCCTTGTAGCCCACGGTGTTCACGTTCGCGAGGTTGGCGGCGGTGTCGTTGAGCATCGCCTGGTTCGCATCCAAGCCGCTGATCGCGGCATACATCCCAGCCATCATCTCGGCTGCCCTGCCTTTCTGGGCTTCCTCGATGAGGTCCAGCCCTGGTTCGGAGACGCTGCGACCGTCATGCGATCACCGCGCTGTCGATGTTGGTGAACACGTTGTCCTTCATGTGTTCGGTTCCCACCGCCGTGATGACGGTGTTGTTGCGGACCGACACCACGAACGCGGTGCCGTCCACGAGGACGAGCGAGTCGCGCGAGCCCTTGCCTGCAGCGCGCGCCACCCCCTCGTCAAGCCTTTGCATCGTCGCCGCGTCGAGCTCGATGCCCGCGGCGCTGGAGCGCGTTCGAGCGCGTGCTTGGAGAAGCGCAGCGCGCTCGGCGCGGACGCGTCGCGAAGCTCGGCGGCGAACGACCTGCCGGGCGCCTGCCCGGGCGGCGTCGCGCCAGGGCGGCCCGCGCCGCCCACGCCGGGGGTGCCGCCGACCTTGCCGACGTTGCCGGGCGGGATCAGCGCGGGGTTGTTCTCGACAGGGCTCACTTGACTTCGGTGATCGCGGTCAGCGGGATCGCGGGCACGCCTTCGACGGTCACGGTCGTCCCGGACGCGCTCGACTGCGCGCTCGTCACTTCGCCCGTGCCGCGCCCGCCGTTCGGCGTCGAGTAGACGACGGTTCGGCCGATCAGCGACACGGCGCTCGAGAGCTCGTTCGCGCTGGCCGAGGTTCGTGAGCTGCTCGACCTGGGTGAACTGGGCGAGCTCGCCCATGAATTCGTTCGTGTTCGCAGGATCGAGCGGGTTCTGCGCCTGCAGCTGGGCGATCATCAGCTTCAGGAAGTCGTTCTGGCCGAGCGTCCCGTTCGGGTTCGAGACGGCCGCGGAGCCCTGGCCGCCGGATGCCGCTTCGGCTGCTGCGACTGCGGCGGTGGCGGTGGGTGTCGTGGTCATGGCGTCGTGTTCCTTTCGGCTGGTGTCAGGCGAGCACGTCGACGAGCGCGCCCAGCGCGCCGCCGCTCGCTGCGGCCGGGGTCGCGCCCTCGGCTGGCGCAATGCTCTCGTCCTCTTCGGTCGGCGCAGCCCCGAGGCGCCTCGAGGCGGGTTCGCCGGCGATCTCCTGCCGGCGCCCTTCGCGGCCTTCGAACATCCCGATGTCGAGCTGCAGCAGGGTCGCTCCGAGCGAGCTCAGCGACTGGTGCAGCTCGCCCCGCCCGGCCGCCAGCGCCTGGGCCGCCGCAGGCGTCGCAGCCGTCAGGCGCGCGACGATCCCTTCGGTGCTCTGGCTGAGGTGGATCCGGATCTCGCCGAGCTCTTCCGGCTGCAGCGCGATCCGCGCCTGGGTCGCGCCACGCCGCGCCGCCAGCTCGATCGTGGCGTGGATCGCGTCGATCATCTCCCCGAGTTCCGCCCTCGCTGTGAGCTGCGGCGCGTTCGCAGCGCCTGCGGGCGCGGGCTGCACCGAAGGCGCTGGCGCGACCGCGCCGTCCTGCGCGCCGGCGGGACCGCTGCCCCCGGCCGCTGCCGGGCCCGGCGCGCCCGTCTCCAGGTCGGTGCCGCGCGAGGAGGGAGCGCTCGCGGAGCCGGTCCTCTCGTGGCCGGCGGGCACGGCCGGGCGCCTGACGCCATCTGCGAGGCGTTCCTCGGGGCGCCGCTGCTCGCCTCCGCTCTGCTGACGCGAGAGGTCCTCGGAGCCGCCGGCCGCCTGCGGCACGTGCTGCGGCACGCCCGTCCCGGGACGATCGGCGGGCTGCGGGGGCGCCGGCGAGGGAGTCGCCGCGCCGTCCGTCCCCTGGGTCGCTGCGGCGCCGCCGCGGGGGCCTTCCTTTGAGCTCGGCGCTTCGGCGGCGTCCTGCGCGGGCAGCGCTTCCGCGGCGCCGCGCGCCGGCTCGCGCTGCGCCTTCGCGAGCACGCCCACGCCTGCGTCCTCGGGGGAGCGGCCCTGCGCGATCTCGTGCGGTCCCGCTGCTCGCCGGCGCGCGGGGCGGGCGCGGCGGCTTCCTTGCCCTGTTCAGCGGCGAGGTCCGCCGCGGGCGCGGAGCCGCAGCGGCGCGGGCACGGAGCGCGGCGCGGACGCCGGAGCGGGCGGCGCAACCTCGGCCTGCGCGGCAGTCGTCGCCGCGGCGGAGTCCGCGGGCGCCGGAGCGCCGGCGGCCGGTTCGGGCTCCGCGCTCGCGCCGGACGGCTCCGGGGCCGGCGCCGGGGCGGCGCCCGGGCTCGCAGCAGGCGCGGGCGGGGCGCTCGGAGCGGGCTCCTCGGACTTCGCCGGGCCGGGCGCGGCGGCTGTCGCCCGAGACCGCGCCCTTGGCTTCGGCGGCGGACGGCGCCTGCGCGGGCGCGGCGAGCGCGCCCGCGGACGCCGCGACGCTCGTGGCGCTTTGGTCCTTGCGGCGGCCGTGGCCGGTGTCGCTCTCCGGCGGTCGGCCCCCGGTCTCGCTGCCGGGGCTTCTCTTCTGGCCTTCCGCTCGTGCGGTCCGGGCCATCTCGCTTTCGAGCGCGCCCCCGAAGGGCGGCGCGCCCGGTGGCGCTCCGGGCGGGGCGCCGCTCGCGGGCGGCGGCGGGGAGACCGGAGCCCCCCACCCGGCAGAGCGGGTGCGATGCTCATGCGATCCCTCCCGCGCCGGCGGGGTGTTCGCGGCGGTAGCCTTCGGCGTAGCCGAGCACCTTCTGGACGTAGGACTGGGTTTCGGCGTAGGGCGGGACGCCGCCGTACTGCTGCACGGCGCCCGGGCCGGCGTTGTAGGCGGCCAGCGCGTCCGCGGTGTTGCCGCCGAAGCGCGAGAGCTGCTGCGCCAGGTAGCGCGCGCCGCCTTCGATCGATTCCGCGGGGTCGAGCGGGTTCGCGACGCCGAGCGAGGAGGCTGTGCCGGGCATCAGCTGGGTCAGGCCCATCGCACCGGCGCTGCTCTGCGCCGAGGGGTCGAAGCCCGACTCCTGCTGGATCAGCCCGTGCAGGACGGCCGGATCGACGCCGTTGCGCGCCGCGGCCTGTTCGATCAGGGTGTCGTACTGGCTCCGCGCCCGCCGCCGAGGCGCTCGCGGCCTGGAGCGCGCCGGCGAATGAAGTGCCGCTCGTGGCTGCGGAAGCGGTGGCGGTCGGGGTCGCGGCGGCGTGCACCGCGCCGTCGGAGGCCCCTTCGGTGCGGGCGATCATCGTCTGCAGCGCACGGACGCGCGCGGCGGCTTCGAGCTCGCCGGGGGGCTCACTTCGCCGGGGGCTCCGATCGCCTGCGTGCTCACGCCACGCTCCTGCCCGTCCGCGCCGGCGGCCATCTCGTCGATCAGCTTGCTCTCGTGCCGCGCCGCCTCGAGCTCGTGCTCGCTGCGGCGGCGCTCGCGGAGGCGATTGAGCATCTCGTGCTCGGTGGCCGCGACGACGAGCTTCTCGCCGCGGTCGGCGACCTCGGCCTCGCTGCGTCGCACGTCCTGAGCGCGGTGGGTGCGGTCGGCCTCGACGCGCTCGAGGAAGGCCTGGCGCGCCTGCAGCTCGGCGCCGCCGACCGACCGGGTCGCGGCGCTCGCGTCGAGCTGCTCGGCGCGCGCGCGTTCGACGCTCTGCCTCGGCGCTGCGCAGCTCGGCTCGCGTGTCGCTGAGACGCGACATCGAACGCGCCAGCTCCTGCTTGGGCGAGCTTCTCCTTGCGTTCGCGCACGGCGCGGACGCGCTCCAGACGGAAACGGAACGAGGGTCCGGTCACGGCCTGTTAATCGGCGCCGGCGGAGCGTTCTTTAGCCCTCGCATCGATCTCTCAGCTCAGATGTTGAGCCCGAGCGGAGGGAGCGCGGGGACGGTCGGCGCGGAGAGCTCCGGGCGCGCCGCGGCCCTCGCGGCACCTCCTCGGCGTCCGGTATGTCCTCCTCGCGCTCGAGCGCGTGGGCGAGGGAGTCCGAGAGCGACAGCAGCCGCGCGTCGGCTTCGGCCGGATCGCTGCGCTCCTCGACCGGCTGGCGCAGGAAGGAGTCGATCGCCGCGCGGTGCGCGAGCGCGGCGTCGAGCAGCGCGGTCGGTGCCGTGCTGGTAGGCGCCGATCGCGACGAGGTCTTCCTTCTCGCGCAGGGACGGCGAGCGCGGCGCGCAGCCGCTGGCCCGCCTCGACGACGCTCGGCTCGACGATCTCGCCCGTGAGCCTCGAGACGCTCTGCAGCACGTCGATCGCGGGGTAGTGGCCCGCGTGCGCGAGCGAGCGCGTCAGCACGACGTGGCCGTCGAGGATCGAGCGCGCCGCGTCGGCGATCGGCTCGTTCATGTCGTCGCCGTCGACGAGCACCGTGTAGAGCGCGGTGATCGAGCCGTCGGCGCTCGTCCCCGCGCGCTCCAGGAGCCGGGGAAGCAGGGCGAAGACGCTCGGCGTGTAGCCGCGCGTCGCGGGCGGCTCGCCGATCGCGAGACCCACCTCTCGCTGGGCCATGGCGAAGCGCGTGACCGAGTCCATCATCAGCATCACGTCGTGGCCCTGGTCGCGGAAGTGCTCCGCGATCGTGGTGGCCGTGAAGGCCGCCTTGATGCGGACCAGGGCGGGCTGGTCGGAGGTCGCCACGACGACGACCGAGCGCGAGAGCGCGTCGCCCAGGTCGCGCTCGATGAACTCCCGCACCTCGCGGCCGCGCTCGCCGACCAGGGCGATCACGTTGATCGACGCGCTCGTCGAGCGCGCGATCATGCCCAGCAGCGAGGACTTCCCGACGCCGGAGCCCGGCGAAGATCCCGAGGCGCTGGCCGCGCCCGCAGGGCACGAGCGCGTCGAGCGCGCGCACCCCGAGCCCGACGCGCTCGCGGATCCGCGGGCGCGACAGGGCGGCGGGCGGCGCGGCGATCGTCGAGCGCGGCGCGCCGGACGGCGCCGGGAGGCCGTCGTCGGGGCGCCCGAGCCCGTCGACGATGCGGCCGAGGAGGTCGTCGCCGACGGCGATCCGGAAGGGGGCCCCGCTCGCGAGCACGCGCGTGCCGGGGCCGATGCCGTGCAGCTCGCCGAGCGGCATCAGCAGCGTGCGGCCCTCGCGGAACCCGACGACCTCGGCGGGCACGGCCGGGCGCGCCGTCCTCGCCGCGGCCGCCTTCCACGAGGCACACCTCGCCGATCTCGGCCTGCAGTCCCGTGACCTCGATGATCAGGCCGATCAGGTTGCTGACGTAGCCGTGACGGCGAGCGAGGTCGGCTTCGTCGATCGCGCGCGCCGCGCGGCGCAGGAGCGTCCCGGGCGCGGCCGCGCTCACTTCGCTCGCGCCGTTCGCCGAGCTCGGCGAAGGCGACCTCCGCGGCGCGTTCGAGCTGCGTCGAGACCTGCGCGTCGACCTCGCCGTCGGTCGGTGCGCACGATCGCGCCGCCGCGGCGGACCTGCGGGTCGCCCTGGAGCTCGAACAGCTCGCGCCGTGCCCGGCTGCTGCTGCTCGCCGAGCGCCGACGCGCACCGTCTCGAGGTCATCCGGGCTGACGAGGACCGAGAGCGTGCGCTGGCCGCTGACCCGGCGCAGCGCGCCCTGCACCGCGTAGGCGACGACCTCGGGGCGCGCGAGCAGCGCTGCCGGGAGGATCTTGCCGGCGATCTGAAGCCCCAGCTCGACCGCGTCGCGTTCGACCGCCTCGCACCGTCTGATCGCGCACCTCGACCACGGCCTGCGCCGCCTCTGCGAGCGCGCGCGCCGCGGCCTCGATCTCCGCTCGGCCCTCCTGGAGCCCGGCGGTGCGGCCCTGCTCGAACCCCTCGGCCCTGGCCTGCTCGCGGATCTCCCGTGCCTCGAGCTTGCGCCTGCGCGAGCAGGCGCTCGGCGGCATCCCGCGGCGGCGGCTCCGACGGCTCCAGCGGCTCGAGCGGGAAGCTCACGGCCGAGTCAGACAACAGCCTCGCCCTCCTCCCCCTCCTCGTCGGAGGCGATCACGATCGTGCCCGCTTCCTCGAGGCGCCGCACGACGGCCACGATCCGGCTCTGGGCGGCGTCGATGTCGCTCTTGCGCTGCGGAGGCTGGATCTCCATCTCCTCCTTGAGCATCGCCGCGCCGCGCTCGGACATGTTCGCGAGGACGACCTCCTTGACCTCCTCGGGCGCGCCCCGCAGCGCCAGCACGAGGTCCTTCTGGTCGACCTCCCGGAGCACCTGCTGCACGGCCCGCTCTTCGAGCTTGACGAGGTCCTCGAACACGAACAGCATGCCGCGCACCTTCTCCGCCAGCTCGCTGTCGGAGCTGGCGAGGTTGTCGAGCACGTTGCGCTCGAGCGCGCGGTCGGCGTGGTTGAGGATCCCGGCCAGCGTCTTGGTGCCGCCGGCAACCGCGTACTCGCGGTCGCTCGAGCGCGTTCAGGCGCTGGCGCAGCGCGTGCTCGAGCTGCTCGATCACGGCAGCCGTGGTCTCGCCCATGCGCGCGATCCGCAGCGCGACGTCGGGCTGCATCGCCTCGGGCAGCTTGCCGAGCACGGCGGCCGACAGGTTGGTCGGGAGGTTCGCGAGCACCAGCGCGATCATCTGGTGGGACTCGCTGCGCAGCAGCGTCGCGATCCGCTCGACCGGAACCCGGCGCAGGAACTCGAACGGGCGCGTCTCGGGCGGGCCGGCGATCTTGCCCAGCAGCTCGGCCGCCCGCTCCGGCCCGAGCGCGCGTTCGATCACCTCGCGCGCGAACTCGATCCCACCTTCGGCGCCGGCCGCCGCAGCACCGGCGGCGGCCATCTCGCTGAAGACCGAGTCGGTCGTCTCGGCGCCGACCGGGCGCAGCCGGGCCATCTCCGGTCGAGAGGCTCTCGATCTCCTCCTCGCGCAGCCGCTGCGAGGACGTTCGCGGCGCGCTCGGAGCCGAGCCCGGCCATCAGGACGGCCGCCTTGCGCGCGCCTGAGACCTCCTGGACGGCGGGCAGCTCTTCGGTCAGGCCCTCGGAGAGGACCGGCCGGGGTTCGGCCGGCACGACCTGGGGACGCGGCTCTGCGGCCATCCGCCGCTAGCCCTCCTGGATCCAGCTGCGCACCTGCTGGGCCACCCGGTCGGGGTCGCTGTCGGCGAGCTGCTCGACCTGGCGCCGGATCTCGTCGCCCGCCGCGCGCGCCGTTGCCGTTGCCGTTGCCGACGGAGGCCGTCAGCTCGCCCGGGCGGGCGCCATCTCGCGCTCGAGCTCGGACAGCCGCACCGGCGCCTCGAGCTCGCGCAGCCAGCGCGGCTCGGGGATCGTCTCCTGCTCGCGCTTGCGCAGCGAGCGCGTGGTGAAGAACAGGAACACGGCTGCGGCGATCGCCAGCAGCGACGTACTTCGCGTAGCCCGATCATCCCGCCGGAGGCCGGAGCGCCCGTCGCACCGCCTTTCGCGAACGCGATCTGGCCGATCGAGATCGTGTCGCCGCGCTTGGCGTTGATCCCCGCGGCGTTCGTGACCGCTTCCTTGATCGCCGGGACCGCCGAGGCCGGGACGGAGTGGTCGAGCAGCACCGAGACGTGCTGGCTTTCGACCGTGCCGGGCGCGACCGTCGAGTGGGTGACGGTCTTCGAGACGCCGTTCTGCTGGCGTGCTCGTTTCTTTCTTGTAGTTCGACTTGCCGCCGCTCTGGGCGGCGGCCGGGAGGTTCGCCGTGCCCGTCGCCGCCGCGCCGCTGCCGTTGCCGGTCAGCGTCTCGAGCGATTTGGTCTGCTGCAGCGGCGTGCCGGCCTTGGCGTATTCGAGCGATTCCTTCGTGGTCTGGTCGACGTTCATGTTCGCGTAGACGAGCACCTGGGCCTTGCCCGGTCCGAGCGTCTGGGCGAGCATCGCCTGCAGGTTCGCCTGCGGTCGCCTGGTCGTAGCGCTGCTCGGCTTCCTGCAGGCTGCTGCCGCCGCTGCCGCCCGAGCCGCCCGCGGAGGAGGGCCACAAGAGCTGCCCCGAGGCGCCCGTGATCGTGACTTTGCTCAGCTGGAGGCCGGGGACGCTGGAGGCGACGAGCTGGGCGATCCCGCGGACCGAGCTCGGGTCGAGGATCGAGGTCCCGGACAGCAGCACCGCCGCCGAGGCGGCGCTCTGGCCTTCGCCGAAGATCTGGTTCTGGGCGCTCGGGCAGCACGAGCTCGACCTGCGCCCCGGAGACGCCCTGCACGCTGTTGATCGTCGCTTCGAGCTGGCCCTGCAGCGCGCGCTGGTAGGTCACCTGCTGCTGGAAGTTGCTTTCGCCGAGGCTCTGTTTGTTGAACAGTTCCCAGCCCGGCTGGGAGTTCCCGAGCAGCCCGGCGCCGGCCAGCGCGACGCGCGCCTCGGCGGTCTGGTTGTTCTGCACCGCGATCGCCGTGCCGTTGTTCTGCAGCTGGTAGCTGACGCCGTGCGCGCTGAGCGCGCTCGTCATCTTGCCTGTCTGCGCCGGATCCACGCCGCTCACCAGCAGCGTGTAGCTCGGCGCCGAGACCATGTGCAGGAACAGGTAGATGAAGAGGATCCCGGCGACCGCGGCGCCGCCGACGACGAGCCAGCCGCGCGTTGTCAGCCGGGACGCGAGTGCTCCGACGTTCGGCACCGATCAGACCTGTGTGTTGAAGATCGTCTGGGCGGCTTCCGTGGCCTTGGAGCGGATCTGGGCGGCGAGCTGCATCTCGAGCGCCGCGTCCTCGACGGTCGCGACCGCCGCCTCGGGGTTGCTGACCGTGCCGGTGGCGAGCGCCTGGGAGGCGGAGGACGGCGTTCGCCTGGCCCGTCTCCAGCGAGGAGATCGCTTCCGTCAGGGCGCTGCCGAAGCTGGGCGTGCCGCCGCCTGCCGGCTGCGGCGCCTTCGGTCCCGGCCGGCCTGCGCGAGGCCGCCTTCCGCGCCGGCGGGGGCGACCGGCGCTTCGCCGGCCTGCCCGCCGGCGATGTTGGCGCCGGCGTTGCCAAGCGTGCCGGCGAGGCCTCCGATCGGGGGCACGATCACTTCAGCAGGCCCAGCGTGGAGGTGAACATCGACTTCGAGGTCTGCATCGCGGTCACGTTCGCCTGGTAGGACTGCTGCTCGGAGATCAGGTCGGTCATTTCCGTCACCGTGTCCACGTTCGGCATGCTCACGTAGCCCTGCGCGTCGGCTTCGGGGTTGGAGGGGTCGTAGACGCGGCGGTTCGGGGTCGCGTCGGAGACGATCCCCGCGACCGTGACGCCGCCCGGGGGCACCGCGCCCGTCGCTTCCTGCATGGCGCCCGACAGCGCGCCGCTGAAGCCAGGGGTCCCGCTCTGGGCGAGGAGGACCGACTGGCGCCGGTAGGGCTGCCCGTTCGCGCCTTTCGTCGTGTCGGCGTTGGCCAGGTTCTCGGCCGTGACGTCCATGCGGATGCGCTCCGCGGTGAGCCCGCTGCCGGCGATCCCGATCGCGTCGAAGAGCCCCATCACAGGATCCCGATCGCGGATTTGACGATCGCGTTGCGGGTGCCGGCGATCTGCGTCAGCGCCTCGTAGTCGAGGCCGTTTTCGGCCAGCCGCGCCGATTCCTGGTCGATGCTGACGCCGGCTCCGTTGGGGCCGGCTTCGCCCGCGACTTCGTGGGCGGAGAATTCGACTTCGGCCGGCGAGACGCCGCCTTCGACCGCGGCCTGCAGCGTCGACTCGAAATTGACTTCCTGCGGGCGGTAGTTCGGCGTGTCCGCGTTGGCGATGTTGTTCGTCAGCGCGGTCTGGCGCAGCCAGGAACCGCGCATCGCCGCCTCCAACAGCTGCTGAGTCGGGTCGACGAGGGACATCGCGTCCGGAGTGATCGGCCGCGCGCGCCAGATCTTTAGGGCCGCCGGCACCGTGACGGCGCGATTGCGTTTCCGGCCGGCCGCAGGGCGGCGAGTGCTGCTAGGCGCTGCGGTCGAGCGCGGGCGCGTTCGGTGCGCCGCCGGCGCCCGCGTAGCCGTCGGCCGTGCGTTTCGCCTGCGCCGCGCCTGCGAGGTCGCGCAGGAGCCCGTCGCGCAGCCGCAGCAGCTCGATCCGCGTGCGCTCGTGTATCAGCCGGGCGCGCGCCAGCACCGGCGCGGCGGCGGCGGGCGGGCGCTCGGGCAGTCCGGCGATCAGCTCGTCCCACCTTCCCGCGAGCCCCTCCAGCTCGGTCAGCCGGCCGTGACCCGCGAGCTCGAGTTCGAGCTCGGCGTGCGCGGCGATCGCCTCGTAGCGCGCGAGCTCGCGACCCTCGCCGGATGCGCTCACGCGCCCTCCGCCACGATCTGGGCCCACGCGTCGCGCAGCTCCCCGAGCAGGTCGCAGACCTCGTCGAGCTTCGAGGGGTCGAGCGCCATGCGCCCCTCGTTGAGGTGCCGCAGGCAGAAGGCGTAGAGCGAGTGCAGGTGCTGCGGGAGCTCGCCCTGCTCGTAGTCGAGCGTGCCGTCGAGGTGGCCCACGATCAGCTCGGCCCGCCGCAGCGTGGTGTGGGAGCGCTCGATTTCGCGCGCGCGCATCGCGGCGGCGGCCTGGCGCAGGAAGCGCCGCGCGCCGTCGTAGAGCATCACCACCAGTTGTCCCCGCGAGGCCGCCATGACCGCCTCGCGACGGTAGGCCTGCGGTGATGCCGCCACGTTGCTCATCGACCCTCCCTTGATCGGCGCGGCGGCGCGAAGGTTTAGGCCCGGGCGCTACCCACCGGTTTTCGCGAGCTGCGCGGACTGGCTCGTGAGCCAGGAGCTCTGCGTGCTGTTGCGCGAGATGATCGTTTCGAGCTGCGCGTAGGTCTGTTCGAGCGCTTTCTGGCGCACGAGCAGCATCTGGCTCATCGTCGAGACGCGGAGCTTCATTTCGCGGATCTGGCTTTCCTCGCCGTTGATCCGGGTTTCCAGCGAGCCGCCGGCCCCGGACGCGTTGCTGGACGACCTTGGCGAAGCTCAGCGACCACTGCTGCATCATCGTGCCGGCTTCGCTCGGGTGTTCGGCGATCGCCTTCGCGAGCGTCGTGGTGTTCAGCTTCAGGAGCCCCGACAGCGACGACTGCGACGAGGTCCCGCCGCTCCCGGCGCCCGTGCTGATGCCGAGGTCGAGCGGGCTCGCCATTCCTTCGGGCAGCCCTTTGATCGCTTCGTACATCGCCTGGCGCATGTGGGTGAGGACGTTCGTCAGTTCGGTGTCGCCGAACAGCGAGCCGACGCTGAGTTCGCTCGCGCTCGCGGGGTGTTCGAGCGTCTTGGTCGTGAGCTGCTTCTCGACTTCTTCGACCGTCTTGTTGTAGGCGTTGACGAAAGATTCGAGCTTCGCTTCGATCGCCTTCAGGTTCGGCGCCGGGGGCTGCACGGCGATCGTGACCGGCCCGGCGCTGGTGAGCGCCGAGAACGTGAGGCTGACCCCCGCGATCGCTTCGGTGACGGTGTTCGACCCCGAGGAGCCGGCGACGCCGTCGAGCTTGTATTCCGCGTTCTTCCCTTCCTTGGCCGTGCCTTCCTTTTCGCTCAGCACGCCGCCCGGGTCGCTGACTTTGATGAATTCGCCGCCGGTGGCGCCGGTCGTGCGGCTGGAGAGGACGATCGTTTCTTCTTTGCCCTCGACGGCGGCGTAGACGGTGCCTTTGCTGTCGGCGTTGATCTTGCCGGCCAGTTCCTTGGCGGTGGCGCCCGCTTTGAGCGTGTATTCCCGGCCGTCGATCGTGACCGTGTCTTCCGCGGCGGGGCTCGCGAACGCGAACGTGCGCTGCGCGGAGTTCGCGAGCTGGGTGACTTCGAGCTGGTAGCCGCCGACACCGGCGCCGCCGGTGATCGTGGCGCTCACGCGCGCCGGTTCGCTCGAGCTGACGCTCTGGACGCCTTCGAACAGCGAGGGGAGAACGAATTCTTCGGCCGCGAAGCCCAGCGAGAGCAGGCTCGACTTGAGCGCCTGCAGCTGGCTCTGCTGGCCCGAGAGCTTTTCCTGCTGGTTGGTGAGGTGGGCGATCGGCTGCCGTTCGGCTTCGAGCAGCGCTTTGATGATCGAGGACGTGTCCAGCCCCGAGGCGAGGCCGCGTGACCGAGATCGGCGTGGTGCCGCTGCTGCTGACGGACCCGGTCGACATCGCTAGTCGGGGAGCGACCCGCCTTCGGCGAGGTCGATCGCCTCGGAGAGGGACAGGGTGCGCAGGACCCGCCCGGAGTCGTCGCGCAGCTCGATCTGCAGCGAGCCGCCGTCGGCGCTGAGCGCGAACGCGATCTCGCGGCCGCGGAGGCGCAGCCGGGTGTTGATCTCGTCCGCCCGGGCCATCTGGTCGAGCAGCTCGGCCGGCGGGCCGCCGTGCGTGAGGTCGATCGCCCGCGGCTCGCCGCGGTCGTCGGGGGCGCCCTCAGTGGCGCTCGGATCTGTGGGTGGTGCAGACGGCGAGCTCATCATGCGTTTTCTCCCTGAAAACGGCTCGAGCGGTCCGTTCCCTGGGCCGCCTCGCGTTTGCTGTCTGAAGGTGTGATCGACGCCGTCCACGAAAACTTTAAGCCGATCCTCCGGCTGCTCACCGCATTGCGTGCGGGCGCGCCCCCTCCTCGGGGCCTGCGTCAGGCGTCAGGGGAGCGCTGGCGTCTGGCATGTGACTACCCGGTCGCGCCCGCTTTCAGACGGCGCGGCGCCCGTGCGCCCCTCGCGCGGACGCGCGCAGGGGAACGTTGGCCGGGGCGGGGAGGGGTTTCTGCGACGGAGGCGAAATCAAGTGCCGTTCGAGTTGACAACCGGGGCTTCGGCGGGTGAGCGGGGTGGGCTCCCTCACCGGGGCGAGACAGCGGGGCAGGGAGAATGCAGACAACCAACCAGGGGGCTGGGCGGGGCGCGCGAGCCAGCTCTGATGAGGTGCTCGCGATCTGGCAGCGCTACCAGCGCACGGGCGAGAAGCAGCTGCGCGACCGGCTGATCTTCATGTTCCTGCCGATGGTCCGCTACATCGTCTACCGCAAGGTGCGCGAGGTGCCGCCGCAGTGCGAGGTCGAGGACTTCCTGTCCTGCGGGCTGGAGGCGCTGATCCGCTCGATCGACCGCTACGACCCGGCGCGCGGCGCGACGCTCGAGCAGTACGCGTGGACCCGGATCCAGGGCGCGGTGCTGGACGAGCTTCGCCGCCACGACTGGGCGCCGCGCTCGCTGCGCCGCGACGAGCGCGCCATCAACGACGCGCGCCGCGAGCTTCCTCGCGATGCACGAGCGCCAGCCCGACCGCGACGAGCTCGCCGCCGCGGTGGGGATGACGCCGCTCGAGCTCACGCGCAGGATGGACCAGGTGGCGCTGGCGGAGATCTCCTCGCTGAACCGCATCGTGCGCTCGGACGAGAGCGCGACCGTCGAGCGCATCGACACGCTCGAGAGCGAGGACCGCGACTGCGACCCGGTGACGAGCGCCGAGCGAAGCGAAGCGAAGTCGCGCTTCCGCGAGGCGTTCGCGCTGCTCAGCCGCCAAGAGCGCGAAATCGCCGTGCTGCTCTACGTGGAGGATCGCACCCTGCGCGAGATCGGCGAGCGGCTGGGCGTCTCCGAGAGCCGCGTCTCGCAGATCCACTCGCAGCTGCGCCGCCGCCTCTACGAGCACCTCGAAGACGAGTGCGCGCTCTTCAGCGCCGTCGGCTAGGGCGCCGCGAGGCCTGCACGCCGCCGTTGCGCGGGCGCCCCGCGGCGCGCAGGAGCTAAAGAAAGCCGCCGCACCGGCCGAAGACGACGACTAGATGGACGTCGGTCTCTTCATCGCCGCCTCGGGCATGGTCGCCGAGCAGACCCGCCAGGACCAGCTCGCCAACGACCTGTCCAACGCCACCACCCCCGGCTACAAGGCGGACTCCTCCCCGCAGCACAGCTTCGGCGACGTGCTGCTGGCCAACACGCGCGGCGGCGTGCCCGGTCGGCTCCGCCGACGAAGGCGTCGCGCTCGGCAGGACCTTCACCGACCTCACGCCGGCCGCGATCACGGAAACCGGGCGAACCGCTCGACTTCGCGATCGAGGGCCACGGCTTCTTCGCCGTGCGCACGGCCCAGGGGGTCCGCTACACCCGCAACGGGCAGTTCACCGCCTCGGCGGCGGGGATCCTCACCGACGCCAACGGCAACCCGGTCCTGAGCCCAGCCGGGCGCGCAGGTCAAAGTCCCCGCTCAGGGCACGCTCGGCCCGGGCTCCGTCGGGTATCTTCGAACTGACGGGCGTCGAAAAGCAGGGCCAGAACCTCTACACCGGCACGGCCGCGGGCAAAGCCGCAGGAACCGTCCGCCAGGGCGCGCTGGAGAGCTCCGGGCGTCGACGCGGCGAACGTGATGGTCGAGATGATCTCCTCGCTGCGCAGCTTCCAGTCCGGCCAGCAGGCGATCCAGGCGATCGGCCAGACGCTGCAGCAGGCCTCCACGCAGGTCGGCTCGCTCGGCGCCGGCGGCTGAGCGCCGCGCCGCTGAAGCGCGCCGCCCGGCGCTCAAGTCGCGCTCGCGCGCTGCCGATCACCAGGAGGCAAGGCACGGATCGCCGGGCTCGTCTCCGTGCCCGGGCCTCCGGGCTCCCTCGATCGATACAGAGGTTTGAACGGGCGCATGCTCGAAGGTCTCTTCTCCGCGGCAGCAGGCATGGCGGCGCAGCAGTTGCAGCTCGACGCCGTCAGCAACGACCTCGCGAACGTCAACACGGACGGCTACAAGTCCGAGCGCGTCGGCTTCGAAGACCTGCTCTACAACCGGGTCGACAAGGCCGGCACCGAAACCACCGCCGGCGCGGGCGCCGCGGCGCGGATCCTCGGGCGCAGCTCGACCCAGGGCGCGCTGAAGGAAACCGGCAACCCGCTGGACCTGGCGATCGAAGGCGAGGGCTTCCTGCAGCTGCGCCGCCCCGGCGGCAGCACCGTCCTGACGCGCAACGGCGCGCTGCAGCTGAACGCGAACGGCGAGATCTCCGACGCGGCCGGCAACCTGCTCGAGCCCGCCGATCAAAGTCCCGGCCGGCGTCGACGCCTCGGAACTGCGGATCGGCTCCGACGGCACCGTCGCGGCGCAGGGCAAACGGCTCGGGCAGATCTCGCTCGTCACGGTCACCGCGCCCGACCACCTGACCCCCGAAGGCGGCGCTCTGCTCGCGCCGAACGCCGCCAGCGGCGCGGTCCGCGCGGCGTCGGGCGGGCGCGTCCACCAGGGCGCGCTCGAGGACTCCAACGTCGACCTCGGGCGCGACATGGCGACGATGATGACCGCCCAGCGCGCCTTCCAGATGAACAGCACGGCGATCCAGACCGAGAGCCAGATGATGGCGATCGCGAACCAGCTGAGGGCATGAGCGCGCCCGGCTCGGAACCGGTCGGAGCGGGGCGCGCGGGCGTCCCTCGGCGCAGCTCTCAGAGCCGGCGTGGGTCCGCAACGGCTCCGCGCAGGTGCAGCGCGAGTACGCGCTCGGGCTCGAGTTCGAACGCCTGCTCGTTCAGCAGCTTGCGAGCTCGCTGACCGAAACGACCGCACCCGCCGGCGAAGGAGAAGGCCAGGAAGGCAGCTCCGGTGGCGCGAGCGGGCGTGCTCTCGAGCATGCTTCCGGGCGCCCTCGCGGACGGGGTCGTCAACGGCGGCGGCCTCGGGCTGGCGGCGGAGCTCACGAAGGGGCTGCGGAGGCACCGCGGGCGCGTCCCCGCACGGCGCCGCGGGCACCGCGGCGCCCTCGGGCGGCGTCGAAGCCGGCCTCACGGGCGGTGCGCACCCATGAGCAGCATCTTGCCGGCGGCGGCAGAACGCACGGGCGAGGGCCTCGGCGAGGAGATCATCGCCCACCTCGACGCCCAGATCGCCTCGGCGCGCGGCCTCCTCGGCGTCGTGCTCGAGCAGGGCGCCGCGATCCGCGCGCGCGACGTGCAGGCGGTCGTCCGCCTCGCCGGCATCCTGCGCGGCGAGATGGGCCGCCGCCAGCTCCTCGAGGAGGAGCGCACGGCGCTGCTGGCCCGCTGCGGCGAGCGCCTCGGCGTAGCCCGCACGAGACCGTGACGCTCCAGGAGCTGCTGGCGCTGATGAGCCCCGCGGAGGCCGAGCTCGCCGAGCGCGCGCAGCGCCGAGCTGCAGGGGCTGCTGCACGAGCTCCAGCGCGAGCACTCGACGCAACCGGGCGATCATGCAGATCGAGCTCGGCTTCCTCGATCACCTGATGGCGATGCTCGCGCTCGACGGGGTCAGCGGCTACGACACGCGCGGCACCTCGACACCGATCACGCGCGGGCGCCCCCACGGCGGCCTGCACGTCCTGGACCTGAGCGCCTAGCCGATGTCGATCCCGACGCTCCAGGGACTCCAGACGGCGCTGAGCGGGCTGCTCGCCGAGCAGCAGGCGATGGACGTCACCGGCCACAACATCGCCAACGCGAACACCGAAGGCTACTCGCGCCAGGTCGCGGTGCTCGAGACCAACCAGGCGATCCCGATGCCCGCGCTCTCGGCGATCACGGGCCAGGGCGCGCAGCTCGGCACCGGCGTCACGGTCGAGACCTACACCCGCATCCGCAACGCCTACCTCGACGCCCAGTACCGCGCGCAGAACAGCGCGCTCGAGCGCGGCCGGCGACGCAGGCCGAAGAGCTCGAACAGGCGCAGAGCGCGTTCAACGAGCCGTCCTGCGACGGGCATCGCCAGCCAGCTCTCGAACTTCTGGAGCGCGTGGATCGAGCCTCGCCAACTCCCCCACGAGCGCAGCCGCGAAGGAGGGCGTGGTCGCCGCCGGACAGCGCCTCGCGACCGCCTTCAACCAGCTCAACGCGTCAGCTCTCGACGATCTCCGCACAGGCCAACCAGCAGTACGAAGCGCGCACCGCCGCGGCCGGCGAAGTCGCCGACTACGCGAACCAGATCGCCCAGCTCAACGACCAGATCAAGCAGGCCGAACAGGCCCGCCAGCCGCCCAACGACATGCTCGACCGCCGCGACCTGCTGATCGACAAGCTCTCCTCGCTGGCGCAGGTGACGGTCACCAAGCAGGCCGACGGCACCGACACGATCGCCTTCGGCGACGCGGCCAAACCGCTGGTCGAAGGCACGACCGTCAACTGGCCGCAGACGCTGACGAGCGCCGCCGGCGGCCAGCTCGGCGCGCTGCTCGCGCTGACGGGCCCGGCCGGGCCGCTGACGACCTTCCAGACCGAACTCGACGCCGTCGCCGCCGTCGGTCGCCTCGACCGTCAACGCGCTGCACACCTCCACGCCGTTCTTCACCGGCACCACCGCGGCGACGCTCGCGGTCGCCGTGAACGCCTCCGAAGTGCAGACCTCCTCGACCGAAGCGCCCGGCGGCAACGACGTGGCGCTCGCGATCGCCGGCCTGCGCGGCGGGGCGGCCGAACAGAGCTACTCCGGCGCTGATCGGGCTGGTCGGCAGCCGCGTCAGCGGGGCCCAGAACGAACAGGCGAACCTGCAGACCACGCTGACCGCGATCGGCAACCAGCGCCAGAGCGTCTCGGGCGTCTCGCTCGACGAAGAAATGACCAACCTGATCAGCTTCCAGCGCGGCTACCAGGCCTCGGCGCGCACGCTCACGGCGATGGACGAGATGCTCGAAACGCTGATCGAGCACACCGGAAGGGCGGGGCTGTAGCGATGAGCAACCGCATCACCGGCGCGATGCTGACCGGCGCGACCCTGAACGACCTGAACTCGGCGCTGGCCAAGCTGCAGCGCAGCGCGGCGGAACTGTCCTCGGGGCACTCGATCCTCGAGCCCTCCGACAACCCCTACGGGGCGAGCCGCACGATCGACCTGCAGAGCCAGCTCGACGGCCTCAGCTCCTACGCCTCGAGCGTCAGCGACGGCATCTCCTGGACGCAGCACCGCCGGCGGCGCGATGGCGAACATGAACACCGTGCTCCAGCGCGTGCGCGAACTGCATGCTGCAGGCCGGCAACGGCACGAACAACGCCAGGCGACCTCAAGCAACCTCGCGACCGTGGTCGGCCAGCTCACCGAAACCGTCAAGCAGGACGCCAACATCAAGTACGCCGGGCCAGTACCTCTTCTCCGGCACGCCGACCTCGACTGCGCCCTACGCGCTCGGCGAAAGCGACGAATTCAAGGGCAACGCCGAAACGATCGCGCGCGCGATCGGTCCCGGCAGCGACGGTGACCGTCAGCACCGACCTCTCCTCGGTGCTCGGCAACGGCAAGGCGTCCGGCGACGGCAAGCTGCTCGACGTGCTGCGCACGATCCAGCAGCACCTCAACGAAGGCACGGCCGAAGCGCGCAAGGCAGTCGTGCGGCGACGGACCTGAAAGCGCTCGACGAAGGCATGGAAGGCCTCACCCAGCTGCAGGCGCTGTCCGGCAGCGCCACCGACCAGCTCCAGGCCGCCGCCGCGCGGATCGAATCGCTGGAAGGTTCGATCGAAAAAGCCCTGTCGAACACCTACAACACCGACTTCGCGAAGGCCACGATCGAGTACTCCAACCAGCAGGCCGCCTACAAGGCGGCCCTGCACGCCGGGGCGAACATCGTCCAGGAATCGCTGCTGAACTTCCTGCACTGAGAGATCAAGGAGAGCACCATGTCCATCACCTTCGAGAGCGTCCGCTTCGGCACCGTCGAGGTCCCCGAGCGAGGAGGTCATCGAGTTCCCCAACGGGCTGATCGGGCTCGGCGGGCGCCGCTGGGCGCTGCTCGACCGCAACCCCGGGACGCGGCTTCCTGTGGCTGCACTGCGTCGAGGACCCGGCCCTCGCGCTGCCGGTCGTCGGGCCCGCAGCTGTTCTTCCCCGACTTCGCGCTCGAGCTCGGCGAGGACGAGCTCGCCGCGATCGGGATCGAGGACCTCTCGAAGGCCGAGCGTCTACGTGACCGTGCGCGCGACACCGAACCCGCTCGAGACCACCGCCAACCTGCGCGCCCCGCTCGTGATCCACGAGGGGCGCGGCTTCCAGGTGCTCAACGAAGCGGAGGGCGCGGAGCTGCAGGCGCCGCTGTTCGAGCTCGCCGCCGCCCCAGGCCGAGGGCGGCGCCGGCCGACGCCGCCTGAGCGCAGCCGCGCAGCATCGCCGAGCCTGAAACGGCGCCCGGCTGGCGAGGCCACCGGCGCGTGCTTCATAATCGGCCGTGTGCTGATCCTCACGCGACGCCCCGGAGAACGCGTCGTCATCGGCGAGGACATCCTGATCGAGGTGATGGGCGTCAGCGGCCACACCGTGCGGCTCGGGATCAGCGCGCCCGACGGCGTCTCGATCTACCGCGAGGAGATCTGGCTGGCGGTCAAGGAGGAGAACCGGGCGGCGGCCTCGGCCGACCCGAGCTCGCTCCCGACGGCGCCGCCTGAGGGCGCGGAGGCGCCGCCCGGCGGCCGACAGCGCGGATCGGAAGGGCCGGCCGGACACGAAATCCTCCTAGGGCGCGGCGTCGCACGAACGTACGACCAGCGCGAGGGGGCTTGTCTGCAGGCACCCTCGGTGGCTACACTCCCGCGTGCGCCGGGCAGAAAGCCGGCGACTGCGGCAGTGCGCCTCGTCGGCGAGGCGGAGTGGGTTCGCGCGTTGGAGGACGCTGGAGGGAACCCCGCTCGTCCTCCCCGTGTGTGGCCTCCGCGGTACACACTGGAGGGGAGGGCAAATATGCCGTCGAAACGTAGTGTCCTTGCGAGGCGAGGTGTGCGCATCTCGATCGCAGCTCTGGCGAGCCTCGCCGCGTTGCTGGTCTTCGCGACCGGCGCGATGGCGCACAAAGGCGTCGAGCACGTGTTCATCGTGAGCCAGTCGGCTCCGCCCGAAGGGCCGCTTCCGTCGAACGTGGCCTACTTCACGACGATCCAGGCCGCCGTCAACGCGACCGCGGCGAACGAGTACGACTGGATCCTGGTCGAACCGGGCGTCTACGACGAAGAAGTCAAGGTCACCGCCGCACACGCGGGCATCCACATCCGCGGCATGAACCGCAACACCGTGATCCTCGACGGGCAGAGCAAACCTGCGCCCAACGGGAGCAACGGGATCCTGGTCGAAAAAGCCAACAACGTGTAGATCGAAAACATGACCGCGCGCAACTACGACCGCGCCACCCCCGACGGTCCCAACGGCAACGCGTTCTGGTGGACCGGCGGCGACGGGCTCGGAAAAGGAGGCCGCGCACGGCTGGTGGGGCAAGTACCTGACCGCGTACGACACGAGCCTCAACGGCGGCTACGGGATCTTCGCCCAGCAACGAGAAGGAAGGGTCCTGGGAACACATCTACGCCTCCGGCTACAACGACTCGGGCATCTACATCGGCGCATGCTGGGAATGCAAAGCGCTGCGTCAACGACGCCACGATCGAAGACAACGCGGTCGGCTACTCGGGCTCGAACTCGGGCGGTCGCCTCGTGATCGAAAAATCGACGTTCCGCAACAACGCGGCCGGCATCGTGCCGAACGGGGAAAACCCCGGTGACGGGCCGCCGCCGTCGAACGGCATGTGCGACGCGAAGAAACCGTCAAGAAGAAGCCGTACCACCTCTTCACGTCGACGAACATCGCGCGGTGCACGATCTACAGGAAAAACCTGGTCACCGAAAACAACAACCTCGAAGCTCCCGGCGAACCCGTCGACCGAAGTCGCCCCGTGGGGCGTCGGCGTCGAGCTCCCGGGCGTGATGGCGGACGAAGTCGACCGAAAACACGCATCACGAACAACGTCAACAACGGCGTGCTCGGCTTCGAGTACCCGAACCCGTTCCCGCCGCGCGAATGCAACGCCAAGAAGTCAAAGAAGACGAAGAAAAAGGCCAGTCTGCACCAAACGATCTACTTCCAGCTCGCGGGGAACAAGATCGCGAACAACACGTTCGAAAACAACGGTACGCACGGCAGCAACAAATACAACAGCCAGATCACGCTGCAGGGCGGGTTCTTCCCGCTACAGGAAATTCACGTCTGACAACAACTGCGTGAGCGGCAACACGTTCGTCGGCAGCTCGACCACGTGGCCCGAAAAACATCGAAGAAGCCTGGGGCTGCCAGAACACCACGACGCCGCCCCCGGCCAACGGCGCGGGCGCGTTGGGCTACGTCGAACAGCTCTCGGAAGAATCGGTGATCTTCCGCAAAGCCAAAACACAGCCGGCGCCGGGACCGCAGGAAACGATGCCGAACCCCTGCGAAAACGTGCCGACCAACCCGCTGTGCCCGTAGGGGCAGCGGCTTAGCCAGGTGACGCAGACCGGCGTCGCGCGCCCACCGGGGCGCGCGGCGCCGGTTCTGTTCGACCGCCGCCGCGCCTAGCTGCGCTCGCACGAGCTCCGCGAAGCGCGCGCCGCGCTCCTCGAAGTCCCGGAAGCGGTCATAGCTCGGGGCGGCGGGGGAGAGCAGCACGACCGCGCCGGGCGGCGCCGCGCCGCGCGCGAGGGCGACCGCCTCGGCGAGGTCCTCGGCCGCGAGCGCGTCCGTCGCCGGCAGCGCCGGCGGCGCGCGCGTCCTGCGAGCAGCCGCGGACCGGTGCTCGGCATGCCGATCACGAGTGCGCCCAGCGCGGGCGAGCTCGCGGCCGAGCGCCGCGTAGTCCTGGCCGCGGTCCTGACCGCCGCCGAGCAGCACGAGCGGGCGGCCCGGGAAGCTCGCCAGCGCCGCCAGCGCCGACTCGGGGGTCGTCGAGATGCTGTCGTCGACCCAGGTACGCCGTCGCGCTCGGCGACCGTCTGCAGGCGGTGCTCGAGCCCCTGGAAGCCCGCCAGCGCGCCCGGCAGCTCGCCGGCCTCGACCCCGGCCGCCTCCAGCGCCGGCGAGCGCGGCGCAGAGGTTCAGCGCGTTGTGCTCGCCCGGCAGCGGCAGCGCCGCGGCTTGCGAGGCGCAGCACGCCGCGCGGGCGATCCCCGCGGGCAGCGACGTCCCAGCCCGCCGGGCTCGCCGAACAGCCGCCGCTGCGCCGTCGTCGCGGCGCCCAGCGAGCTCCGGCTGGCGGGCCGGCAGGACGACCTCGCGCACGCCGGGCAGCGCCAGGATGCGCAGCTTGTCGTCCCGGTAGGCCTGCTCGGAGCCGTGCCAGTCGGCGTGCTCGGCGAACAGGTTGGTCACGATCGCGACCTCGGGGCCGACGGCGAGGTCGGCGAGGTGGTAGCTCGAGAGCTCGACGACGGCGAGCGCATCCGGATCGGCATCGAGCAGATCGAGCGCGGGGCGCCCGATGTTGCCCGCCAGCTCGGCCGGCGCGCCCGGCGGCGCGCGCCAGATGGCAGGCGAGCGCGGCCGTCGTGCTCTTGCCCTTCGTGCCGGTGACGCCGAGCACGCCGCTGCCCGCCGCGCTCGGCCAGCCACAGCGAGGTGGCGGTCGTGACCGGCGACGCCCGCGCTCCGCAGCGCCGCGAGCTCGGGGCGGTGGATCGAGACCCCCGGCGAGCGGACCACGACGTCGCACCCGGCGAGCGCGGCGACGCGCGTCGGCGGCGCCGCACGGTGCGCACGCCCTCGGCGCCGAGCAGCTCCGCGACGCGCTCGGCGGGCGGCGGCTCGTCGAACGCCGCGACCGCGATCGCCGCCCGCGGCAGCCGCCGCCGCAGCCTGCGCCG
The DNA here is from genome assembly GCA_963779065.1 of uncultured Solirubrobacteraceae bacterium. Taxonomy (GTDB): domain Bacteria; phylum Actinomycetota; class Thermoleophilia; order Solirubrobacterales; family Solirubrobacteraceae; genus Palsa-744. Next base: position 2,459,369 of record CAVZWQ010000003.1, on the reverse strand, counting down.
CGAAGCGAGGAGATCTCGCGGCCGGCGCCCCAGACGCCGATCCGCGCTCCGTCAAGCTCCGAGAACCGCACGCAGCGTCGTCCAGCAGGCCGGGCGGCAGGTCGTGCTCGTCGCTCAGCGCCAGCACGGCGGCGGGGTCGCCCGCGGGCAGCGGATGTGCGGGCAGCACCTCGTCGGCGAGCCGGCGCACGACCGCGTGCTCGCGCCAGCGCGGGTCCTGCCGCCAGCATCCTCATCGCGGCGAGGCTCTCCTGCTCCTCGCCGACGCACTCGAACGGCTTGTGCCCGCCGCTCGCCGCGAGCAGCGCGAAGCCCTCGTACTGGGCCTCGTCAGCGAGCAGGTCGGCGCCGAAGATCTCGGCGCAGGTGCTCGGGCGCGCTGAAGGGCGCCAGCGCGAGGAACACGAACCGGCACTTCGGGCAGTCGCGGCACCAGGAGGAGGCCCGCAGGGCCGGGTCGAGGCGGAAGATCGCGTTGCAGCTCGTGAAGGCGCCGTGGTAGCGCTCCATGCCCGCGAAGGCGCGTGCGATCGCGAGCTCGGAGGCCGGGCGCAGCACCGAGAGCTGGCGCACGCTCGCGCCGCTCTCGGCGACCGCGGCTGCGAGCAGCCGCTCGGCCGCGAGGCTCTTGCTGAACTGGTGGTTGATCTCCACCCCGTCCCAGCTGAGGTTGCCGGCCGAGGCCGAGCGCTCGTTCGCCATCGCGACCGTGTCGAAGCCGTTCAGCGCCGCCGTCAGCAGGGCGACGCACGTGACGATCGCCGTGATCGGCACGTGGCCGTTGATCGCGCCCGGCGGCGTTGCACTCGAAGAGCAGCGGGTCGAGCGGCGCGTGGCGACCAGGCGCGGCAGGCCGGCGGCCTCGGCGGTGCGCGCGATCGGCGGCGGCGTCGCCGATCGAGAACAGAGCGGCCTCGGCGCCCGAGCGGCGCAGGACCTCGATCGCGACGGCGGAGTCCTTGCCGCCCCCGACCGGGACGAGCGCGCGGATCGGCTCGGCCGGCGGGCCGGCGCTCGCCGGCGGTCCCGCGCGAGCCGGCCCCGCGCCGAAGCGCGGGCGCGGCAGCGCCGGCAGACGGTTCGTGTACGCGAGCTCGCCGAGCCCCTCGGAGTAGAGCGCCTCGAGCAGCCGCGCGGCGGCGGGGCCGGGCGGCGCCGGTGGCGAACGCCACGGCGGGCGGGAGCGCCGCCTTGAAGTAGCTGACGCCGGCGACCCAGTGCAGCAGCGAGAGCAGCCCGTCCGCGCCGCGCGATCGCCTCCGCGTCCAGGGGCGCGGGAACGGGCAGGGCCAGCCGCTCGGTGAACGAGAGCTCCTCGCCGAGCGCGTAGGAGAGCGAGACGCGCGCCGTCGGCGGCGAGCTCGCGCGCGGTGAAGGTGAAGCTCTGCGAAAGCGGCCGGGTCGAAGCGACGCCGGCCTGGACTGTGCGCCCGCTGCCATCGCCCCCAGCCTAGAAGCGCGGGCGACGGAGCGCGCGCAGCTAGTCGTTGGCGGTGACCGTCTCCAGCAGCTCGGCGAAGCGCTCGCGGGCCAGCGCGCGGCGCGTCGGCAGGTGCTCGGTGGGGACGCCGTCGGGGGGCGGCTGGTAGCCGGCGAGGACCTTCCTCGCGACCGACTGGCGGTGCACCTCGTCGGGCCCGTCGTAGATCCGCGCGGCGCGCGCGAAGCGGTACATCTGCTCGAGCGGCAGGTCGGTCGAGTAGCCGAGCGAGCCGTGCAGCTGCAGCGCGCGGTCGACGACGTCGTGCAGGACCTTCGCGCCGAAGAACTTGATCAGCGCGACCTCCGTGCGAGCGGCCGAGGCGCCCTGCGTGTCCATCTTCCACGCCGCGTGCAGCGTCATCAGGCGCGCCGCCTGCATCTCCGCCGCGCTGTCGGCGATCCAGTTCTGCACCGTCTGCTTGTCGGCGAGCACCGAGCCGTGGGCGTGCCGGTAGGTGGCGCGCTCGCACATCATGTCGAAGGCGCGGCGGGCGACGCCGAGCCAGCGCATGCAGTGGTGGATGCGCCCGGGGACGAGGCGGTGCTGGGCGAGGATGAAGCCCTCGCCCTCGCCGCCGAGCAGGGCCTCGGCCGGCACGCGCACGCTCTCGTAGGCGATTTCGGCGTGGCCGCCGTAGGTGCCGAACGCCTCCCACGGGTGCTCCATCGTCGGCACGTCGCGCAGGATCTCGACGCCCGGGGTGTCGACCGGGACGATGAACATCGAGGCGCGCTGCGAGGGACGGGCCTCGGGGTTGGTGACCGCCATCACGATCAGGAAGTCGGCGATCGAGGCGTTCGAGGAGAACCACTTGCGGCCCTTCGATCACCCAGTCCTCGCCGTCTCTGCTCGCGCGCGTGGCGAGCTGCGTCGGGTCCGAGCCGGGCGTGTGCGGCTCGGTCATGCTGAAGGCGCTGCGCAGGTCGCCGGCCAGCAGCGGGTGCAGCCAGCGGTCCTTCTGCTCGGGCGTGCCGGCGAGCGCGAGGATCTCGGAGTTGCCCGAGTCCGGCGCGGCGTTGCCGAACGCGAGCGGCGCGATCGGCGAGGTGCCGAGGATCTCGTGCATGAGGCCGAGGCGCACCTGGCCCATGCCCTGGCCGCCGAGCTCGGGCGGCAGGTGGGCGGCCCACAGGCCGCGCTCCTTGACCTGCTCCTGGACCGGCGCGAGCGCGCGCGAGCAGGCCGTCGATGCCGAGCTCGTGCCAGATCGACTCGAGCGGCCAGATCTCCTCGCGGACGAGCGCGGCCATCCAGTCGAGCTCCTGCTGGAAGTCCGGATCGGTGGAGAAGTCCCAGCTCATGCTCGCGTCCTTTCCGCTTGGCGTCTGCACGCCGCAAGCCTACGTGCTATCAAGCAGGGGCGCTTGGTCATTTTTTTGATTTGGAGGATGAGGAGGAGCGATGAACGCGGGCGGAGAGTTCGTAGGCGGCGTGGATTTCGTCGGCATGCCGACCAAAGACCTGGAGGCCGCCGCGGCGTTCTACGGCGAGACGCTCGGCCTGCGGCGCTCGGTCTGGTATCCCGGAGCGCAACTACTCCGAGTTCGAGACGGGCAACCTCACGATCAGCCTGTACGACGCCGAGACGATGGGCCTCGAGCACAACCGCAACCCCAACCCGCTCGCGCTGCACGTCGACGACGTCGCCGCCGCGCGCGAGGCGCTGGAAGCGCGCGGCGTGACCTTCGGCGCCGACACGCTCGACACCGGCGTCTGCCACATGGCGTTCTTCGCCGACCCCGACGGCAACGCGCTGATGCTCCACCACCGCTACGCGCCCCGGGTCACGGAGGACTGAGCGTGGCGCGCGTGGCTCCGCTGGAGAGCGTCCTGCTCCCCGGCGCCCGCGCGCTGCTCGAGCGCCACGCGCGCGAGCTGCCCCAGCGCGACGACCTCTGCGGCGCGTTCTGCGGCGCGCTGGCGCTGAACGCGGCCGGCCTCGAGCAGACCGCGGCGGGCGAGCCGCTCGACCAGGACGCGGTCGCGCTCGCCGCCGGCAGCATCGTCTCGCTCGCGCGCGACCGCGGGCACGCTGCCCGCGGGCGAGACCGGGCGCAGGGACTACCGCCTCGAGATCCCCACGATCGAGGACCCCGAGATCTCCGGCACGACCGCCGCCGGCGTCGCGCAGGCGATCGCCGAGCTCTCCGCGGGCGCGGTCGAGGCGCTCGCCTACGCGGGACCGTGGACGGCGGAGCGCCTGCGCGGGTTCTTCGACGCCGCCGCCGGGCTGCGAGCGCCCGGTCACGCTCGTCGCCAACCTCGCCACCCATCACCTGTGGGGCGGGCGCCCGACGGCGGCCGCAGCTGCTCGGCTACCTCTACGACGGCGAGCTCGACGGCCCGCCGCCCGACTGGGACGTCGGTCACTTCGCCTGCATCGTCGCCCGCACCGAGGGGCCGGGCGGGCGGCTCTACGCGGTCGCCGACACCTACCCGGCGCTCGGCGACCACGGCGTGCACCTGCAGCCCGAGGAGCGGCTCGCGGCGGCGATCGCGCGCCCCGACAAGCCGGCCGGCGGCGTGATCGCGGCCGTCGCCAGCGAGGACGCGGCGGCGCTGCGCGAGGCGGCCGCGGCGCTCGGGCTCGAGGAGCGTCTGTGGGACAACGGCACGATCGCCGGGCAGGCCGCGTGAGCGCGGCGGAGCTCGTCTCGCTGGTCGTCTGCGATCTGGGCGCGATCGTCCGCGGGCGCGCCGTGCTCGCCTCCGAGCTCGAGGAGCCGCTCGCGAGCGGCATCGGCTGGGTGCCCGCCAACCACGCGCTCACGCCGCTGGGCCCGCTGGCGGAACCGAGCCCGTTCGGCTCGACCGGCGACCTGCGCCTGCTGCCCGACCCGCAGACGCGCACGCGGGTCGGCGCCGCTCCGGGCGCGAGCCCGTTCGAGCTGATGCTGTGCGACATCGTCGAGCTCGACGGGCGGCCGTGGGCCTGCTGCCCGCGGGCCTTCCTCGACCGCGTGCTCGGCGAGCTGCAGGAGCGCGCGGGCGCCGACCGCGCAGGCGAGCTTCGAGCACGAGTTCCAGCTGCTCGACCGACGAGCGCGCGGAGCTGCCGTTCTCGCTCGCCGCCCAGCGCGCGGCGGAACCGTTCGCGAGCGAGCTGATGGGGGCGCTCGTCGAGGCCGACGTGGAGCCCGAGCGGTTCTTCCCCGAGTTCGCGAGCCGGCAGTTCGAGGTGCCCGGTCGCCGCCGCCCCGGCCGCGCAGGCCGCCGACCGGGCGGTCGTGACGCGCGAGGTCGTGCGCGAGGTCGCCCGGCGCGAGGGGATGCGAGCGACGCTTCGTGCCGCTGCTGGACCCGGCCGAGGCGGGCAACGGCGTGCACGTCCACATCAGCCTCCACGACGCGGCCGGGCGCGCCGCTGCTGCACGACTCCTCGCGTCCCGGCGCGCTGAGCGAGCTCGGCGGCAGCTTCGCGGCGGGGATCCTCGCGCACGCATCCGCGCTGAGCGCCCTGACGCGCGCCGAGCCCCGTCTCGGGCGAGCGCCTGCGCCCGCACCGCTGGAGCGCGGGCGCCGTCTGCCTCGGCGAGCGCAACCGCGAGACGCTGCTGCGGATCCCGCCGCTGACGACGCTCGGCGGCGCGATCGCGGCGAGCCAGATGCGCCTCGAGTACCGCGCGGCGGACGCCGCCGCCAACCCCCATCTCGCGCTCGGCGCGATCCTCGCCGCGGGCCTCGACGGGATCGCCGCCGGGATGCCGGCGCCGCCGATCCTCGACCGCGACCCCTCCTCGCTCGACGAGGAGGACGCGCGACGCTACGGCGTGGGCGCGCTGCCCGCGACGCTCGACGAGGCGCTCGCCGCGCTGGCCGAGGACCGCGTCCTGCGCGCGGCGCTCGGCGAGCCGCTGTACGAGGCCTTCGTCGCGGTCAAGCGCGCGGAGCTGGCGCTCGTCGCGGAGCTGCCGGCCGAGCAGCGCTGCCTGCGCTACGCGGAGGCCTACTGAGCCGCCGTGCTCGACGAGCTGCTGCACGCGCTCGACGCGCAGCTCCCGGGAGCCGTCGAGCTGCGCCGGCGCCTGCACGCCGACCCCGAGCTCGCGCACGCCGAGCACCGCACGGCCGCGGCCGTCGCGGCGGAGCTGCCGGTGCCCGCCGAGCCGGTCGCCGGCACGGGCCTGCTCGCGCGCGTCGGCGCGGGCGGCGCGCCGGTCGCGCTCCGCGCCGAGCTCGACGGGCTGCCGATCGCCGAGCGCACCGGCGCGGCCTTCAGCGCGACGGGCGCGACGATGCACGCCTGCGGGCACGACGTCCACCTCGCCGCCCTCGTCGCGCTGATGCGCGCCGCGGCGAGCCTCGCCGACCGCCTCCCGGCCCCGCTGCTGGCGATCTTCCAGCCCTCCGAGGAGGCCTACCCCTCCGGGGCGCAGATGATCGCCGAGCAGGCGCTCGGCGGAGCTCGCCCCGCGCGCCGTGCTCGCCGCCCACGTCCATCCCGAGCTGCCATGGGGGGCGGTCGCCGTGGACGCGGGCCCCGTGAACGCCTCGTGCGACGCGATCGAGATCGTGATCGACGGGGAGCCCACCCACGGCGCCTACCCGCACCTCGGACGCGACCCGGTGCTCGCGCTCTGCGAGGCGGTGCTCGCGCTCCATGCCGCGGCCGGCCGGCGAGTCGATCCGCTGCACCCGGCGACGGTGACGATCGGCGTGCTCGAGGCCGGCAGCGCCGAGAACGTGATCCCCGCCCAGGCGCGCGCCCGCGGGGCGCTGCGGGCGCACCGCAGCGAGGACCGCGAGGCCCTGCGCGAGCTCGCCGTCCGTGGTCGTCGAGGGCGTCGCACAGGCCCACGGCTGCCGCGGCTCGGTGGCGCTGACGGCCGGCGAGCCGCCGCTCGTCAACGACCCCGCGATCGCGGCTCGGGCGCGGCGAGCTGCTGCCGCGGGCCGGGCTTGGAGATCGCGCCCGAATGGCGCTCGTGCGGCTCGGACGACTTCTCGTTCTTCGGCGCGCACGCGCCGCTGGCGATGGCGTTCGTCGGGCTGGACGGGGCGCCCGGATTCGAGCCGCGCCCGCTGCACCATCCCGAGCTGCTTCCGCCGGACGAGGCGGTCGCCCTCGTGGCGCGGACGCAGGCGGTGCTCTACGCTGCGGCGAGCGCGAGTGGTGACGGCGACGGCGGGAAAGACTCCCGCGATGCCGAGGGCGAGCGCTGAAGCGACCGGGACGCCGGTCGCGAGGACGGCCGGGACGCCGGCCGCGACAACGACAGGGGATGGAACCTGATGGCGAGGCGCGAGCCGGTCCAGAAACGCAGCCGCGAGCGGGTCGAGGCGATCCTGCTCGGGGCGAACGAGCTGATCGCCTCCGAAGGCGTGGAGAACCTCTCGACGCGCTCGCTCGCCGCGCACACGGGCATCCCCGTGGCGACGATCTACCGCTACTTCGAGGACATGGACGCGATCATCGCCGCCTACCTCGACCACGCGCTGGGGCAGATCGAAGACGCGGTCGAAGCCGCCCTGCTCGAGCTGGAGTGGGTCACGTTCCGCTCGATGACCGAGGCCGTCGCGATGGCCCACCTGCACCACCACCAGAGCCACCCGGAGGGCATCCCGGCCTGGTTCGGCACGCGGCTCAACGCGGCGGTGCAGGACCGCGTGCGCCAGCTCGACGCGCGCATGGCGGCCTCGCTGCACGCCGCGACGCGCGGCGCGGGGTTCATCGAGGAGGGGCCGCACTTCGGCGCGGGTCTGATCGTGCGGTTGTGGGACCGCACCTTCGAGCACATCTTCCGGATCGAGCGCGGCGCCGCGGAGCAGGACGCGATCGTGCGGGAGGTCTGCGACATGATCGCGAGCTTCATGGAGCGCTACACGACGCGCGCCGGCCTCGAGGGCGTCTCCTCTGAAGAGTTCCTTCGCGCCTACGCTCGCAGCGTCGGCGAACGCCGGGACGCGGCCGAGCCGGCCGGCGCGAGCACCGAGTCGTGGGGTCACGACGGGGGCTCGCGGTCGGGATAGGATCGAGCCGATGCCCGAGCGCCTCTACTTCACCGACTCCGACGAGGCCAACAAGCTGATCGCGAAGGACCCGATGGCGCTCCTGATCGGCTTCGCGCTGGACCAGCAGGTCACCGTGCAGAAGGCGTTCTCGGGTCCGCTGGCGATCAAGGAGCGCGTCGGCACGCTCGACCCGAAGAAGCTCGCGAAGGTCGACCTCGATCCGGTGTTCCGCGAGAAACCGGCGATCCACCGCTTCCCCGGGAAAATGGCCGAACGGGTGCACTCCCTCGCCGCGCACATCCGCGACGAGTACGGCGGGGACGCGGCGCAGGTGTGGGCCGGCGCGAAGGACGGCAAGCAGCTGCGCGCGAACCTCGAAGGGCTGCCGGGCTTCGGGGAGATGAAGGTCAAGGCGCTGGGCTCGGTGCTCGCCAAGCGCTACAAGGTCGCGAAGGCCGAGGAGCCTCGTGCCGGCACACCCGACGCTCGGCGACGTGGACTCGCCGCAGGCGCTGCTCGACTACCAGGCGGCGAAGCGGGCGCACAAGGCCGAGTGGTCGAAGATGAAGGCCTGTAGGCGAGCGCGCGACTACGGGATGCCGAGGACGAAGTCCTCACGGACGGTGCGCCCCGACTGGAATCACGACCGAGTGCGAGCGACGTCGGATGGACCTTCGTTGATCGTGGCTTCGAGGAAGGTCCCACGAGCCGAGTACGTGCCGGGGGCGAGCGGTACCACCGCGAAGCGGCCTCGAACCGAGGTGACTGTGGCGAGGAGATCCCCGGCGCCGTTCATCACTTCGACCGAGCCGGCGCCCGGCTGGGGTTCCGGGCGCCTGCAGCGAGGAGACGATGCAACCGCCTGGCGGGCCCTCCGTCGAGCATAGAACCCGCTCACGAGCTCGGTCGGCCCGCGGCGTGACGCGGGGCTCGGCGATGGCGGGGGAGCGTACACGGCCGAGCCACCGCACGCCGGGTTGAGCCAGACCGTCACGCGGGACTGACCGACGGCCGGCACGAGCGAGACTGCCTCTGGACGCGTCTGGACCCTGCGGCTCGGGGCGTGGGGTCCGCCATCTCGGATCGATGCGACCCCCTGCGTGAGCGATCGTAGATGACGCTTACTCGTCGGTCATGCCTGGCGGGCGCGCAGCTCGGCAACGGGGGGTGGATCTCGTTCCTCTGGCTCGCAGCATCCCTAGCGGCGCGCGCCGTCTCACGCGCCGCGAGCGATGATGCGCCGCAGCTCGCGATCGTATCCGTGCTCGACGCGACTCCGCGCCAACCGGCCTAGGCGAGCGCGCCGCGCGGCCTGCCGCCGGGCGGCCGACGGCCCCATTTGACGCACGCCTGTCCGTTCGCCGGCCCTGGCCGCCTGGCCAGTCGCGCCCCCCGCGCGCCGGCGCGTTCCCATACCCTCTCCCGCCCCATGGGCGTCCCGCCGCCACCCGCCTCCGAGCCGCCCGAGCCCCGCCGGCTGGGGCCGGTCACGCTGCATCCCGGCGTGTGGGCCTCGGCCGGGCTGTTCGCCAGCGCGCTGCTCTGCTTCGTGGCGATCGGGGCGACGCTCCCGGTGCTGCCGACCTACGTGCGCGGGCCGCTCGGCGCCGGTGACGTCGCGGTCGGGATCGTGGTCGGCTCGTTCGCCGTCACCTCGGTCATCTGCAGGCCGCTCGCAGGGCGCCAGTCCGACCGGCGCGGCCGGCGCATCGTGCTCGTCGTGGGAGCCTCCGCGATGGCGCTGGGCGGAGTGCTCTACCTGCTCTCCGACAGCGTGCCGACGCTCGTCGCCGCACGCTTCGTCGTGGGCGCCGGCGAGGGCTCGGTCTACACCGCCGGCGCGACCTGGGCCGTCGATCTCGCGCCGGAGGACAAACGCGGACTCGCGCTCGGGCTGTTCGGCCTGGCCGTCTGGGGCGGGCTCTCGCTCGGGCCGGTCGCCGGCGAGCTGCTGCGCTCGGGCGCGGGCTACGACGCCGTGTTCGTCCTGACGGCCGCGCTGCCGGCGGCCGGCAGCGCTGATCGCCTCGCGCCTGCCCGAGCCGGTGGACCGCGGAGCGCTCCCGCCGCCGAAACGCACGGCGCTGTTCCCGCACGCGGCGCGGCGCCCCGGCGCGGCGCTGGCGCTCGCGAACGTCGGCTACGCCGCGCTCGCCGGCTTCGTCGTCCTGGCCCTGAAGGAGCGCGGCGTGGGCGGCGGCGCCGCGGTCTTCACGGCGTTCGCCGTCGCGGTGTTCGCGAGCCGCGTCGCGCTCAGCCACGTGCCGGACCGCGCCGGCGCTCGGCCGACCGCGACGGCGGCGGCGCTGCTCGAGGCCACGGGCCTCACCGTGATCGCGGCCGCGCACTCGCTGCAGCTCGCGCTGGTGGGCGCGCTGATCGTGGGAGTCGGCTTCTCGATGCTGTTCCCCTCGCTGGCCCTGATGGTCGTCGCCGACGGCGACGAGGAGGACCGCGGCTCGGCGTTCGGCGCGTTCACCGCCTTCTTCGACATCGGCGTCGGGCTCGGCGGCCCGATCGCCGGCGCGACCGCCGCGCTCGCCGGCTACGCCGCCGTCTTCTACATCTCCGCGGCGGCCGCGCTGGGCAGCGCGGCGCTGGCCGCGACCTACGAGCGCGCGCCGGCGACGGCTGCCGAGAGCCGCCCGCCGGGTTGAGCCGCGGCGTCTAGGCGACCGGCGGCGGATCGCCGTCGGCCGTCGCCGCGAGGGCCCCGTCCCACTGGCACACCGAGCAGGCGTGGCGGAAGGCCGAGCGCGCGAATGCGAGCGCCGTGCCGTGCGGGTCGGGGCTCGTGCAGACGTCGTCCCAGTCGAGCACGTACTCGCCGAGATCGCCCTCCCAGCGCGCGGCCGGGGGCTCGAGCTGCGCGCTCGCGAAGCCGTCCGGGGCCGGGTGGGCGTAGGCGTAGAACGCGGCGCGTTCGTAGCGCGCGTCGCCGGGCCACCAGCCGACGGCGACCTCCTGCGCGTCCATCGCGTTGCGCATGATGAAGTCCTGCGAAGGCGGCTCGGCCGGTTCGCCGGAGAACAGGTTCACGGCGAGGTCGAAGGAGCCCCACCAGGCGTTGACCGGCGTCGCGCGGCCGCGGTAGGGGGCGCGGAACGCGGCGAGCACGAGCGCCGCGCGGGTGGCCGCGGCGAAGTAGCGCTCGACGTGCGCCGGCTCGTAGGTGGCGTGGGTCGCGTCTTCGTCGAGCGGCTCGGTCCAATCCACCTCCTGCGGGGTGGCGTTGATCTCGAACGGGCCGGCCAGCTCGCGGGCGGCCGCGAGCAGCTCGCGGGTGACCGCGCCGACCGCGCGGCCCGGCAGGGCCACACGCGCTGAGCGCCCGTCGGTGTGCTCGATCACGGCCTCGTGCGCGCGCAGGTCGAGGATCGCCGTGAACGCGCCGGAGCCGTCGGGCGCGGGCAGCGGCAGCGTCTCCCAGCCACGGGCGCTGAGGCGCAGCGCGGCGTGCTGGAGCTGGGGCTCGGGCGGGGCGAGCGCGACGGCGAGCTTGCCCAGCACCTGCGTGTGCGCGTGGAGCGTGTCGCAGCTCTCGCGCCACTGCTCGAGGGGCAGAGTCGGCCAGGGAGCCGCCATGGGGCTCAGCCTAGAGGAGTTTTTTCACGCCGCCGACCGCGGCCTTGCCCAGCACGATCTCGAGGACGACGCCCGCGCTGATGACGGCGACGCCGACGGCGACGACGATGATGTCTTCCAGCAGCACCCCGAGCGAGACGAGCACGACGCCGAGTGCGGGCAGGGTGTCGAGGCCGGTGAAGGGCGGCGCCAGGAACGCGCCGACCGAGCCGGCGATCACCACCAACCCGAAGACCGAGTTCGACAGGCGGCTGTTGAACAGGAAGCGGAAGCGGGGTTTGGAGAAGCGCTCGAGTTTGCGGATCAGCTTCATCAGCCCTTCGAGGAACTTCTGCTGTTTCTCCCCTGCGAGCTCCAGCTCGCACCAGCGACGCGGCACCCAGATTTCGTGCCGGCCGACGACCAGCTGCGCGGCGAGCAGGACCGCGAGGACCTCGAAGACGTGGGTCACCCCGCCGGTCGGGAGCGGCAGCGCGGGCACGCCGAGCAGCAGCACGAACAGCAGCGCGAAGCTCTTCTCCTCGAAGAGTTCGATCAGCCCCCCGACGGTCTTCCGGGCTGTCGCCCTTCAGCCAGCGTTCGAGCTCGTCGCTGACCTTCGGCGGCCCGTCCCCGGCCGCGCCGGCCGCGGCGAGCGTCGCCTGCCCCCTCGCCGGCCGGCTTCGTCGCCTCGCCCATCTGCGCCCACCCTACCCATGCGGCGATGCGATCATTCAGCGATGCGCAACGGCACCTACTCGATCGTCGCGCGCGACTCCGCGACCGGTGAGCTCGGCGTCGCGGTGCAGTCGCACTGGTTCTCGGTCGGCAGCGTCGTCTCCTGGGCGCGCCCGGGGGTCGGCGCGGTCGCGACGCAGTCGGTCGCGGAGGTCGCCCACGGCCCGAACGCGCTCGAGCGCCTCGCCGTCGGGGCTCGACGCGGGCGGCGCGATCACGGCCGTGCTGGCGAACGACGAGCAGGCGCGCTACCGGCAGCTCGGCGTCGTGGACGCCGAGGGCGGATCGGCCGCGCACACCGGCGAGGGCTGCATCCCCTTCGCGGGAGAGGTCGTCGGCGAGGGCTTCGCCTGCCAGGCGAACATGATGGCCCGCGACACCGTGCCCGCCGCGATGGCGAGCGCCTACCGCGCGGCCGAGGGCGACCTCGCCGCCCGCCTGCTGGCCGCCCTGCTGGCCGCCGAGGACGAGGGCGGCGACGTGCGCGGGCGCCAGTCGGCGGCGCTGCTCGTCGTGCCCGCCACGGGCGAGCCCTGGCGCACGCGCTTCGACGTGCGCGTCGAGGACCACGCGGACCCGCTCGGGGAGCTGCAGCGGGTCGTTCGTCTCGCCCGCGCCTACGAGATGGCCGGCGAGGCCGACGAGCTGGCCGCCGAGGGCGAGCATGCCCGCGCCACGCAGCTCTACGCGGCCGCCGCGGAGCTCGCGCCCGAAGCCGACGAGCTCACGTTCTGGGCCGGGCTCGGAGTCGCCGCGCAGGACGTGGAGCGCGGCGTCGAGCTGGTGCGGCAGGCGGCCGCGGTGAAGCCTTCGTGGCTGACGCTGCTGGAGCGGCTGCCCGACGAGCTCGCGCCGACGGCGGGCGCCGTGCGCCGCGCGCTGGGCGGCTGACGCACCCGCGCAGCGAAAACCCGCGCGCCGTGCCGGCCCGGGCCGGGGAGGCGGCCCCTCAGGCGACGGCCTGCAGGTGCCGGGGCAGCGCCTGCGCGAGCAGGCTCGGCAGCACGACCCTGAAGTGGAAGACGCGCTCGGCCACGTCGCGCGCGCCCGCCGAGTGGCGCGGCAGCTCGCGGCCGACGAGCTCGACGGCTTCCACCGCGCCGTCGAGGTCGGAGAAGGTGAGCAGCCCTGTGCCCGTCGGCAGCCAGCACTCGTGGTCGCGGTCGCCGGCGATCAGCGGGCGCCCGGCGGCGAGGAACGAGGCGTCGTGCGCGCTGAACCAGACGCCGTCGTCGGCGTCGCGGTGGAAGCTCAGGCACGCCTGGGAGCCGATCAGCTGCGCGCGGTGGGCCGAGAGCGATGCATCGACGGCGGCCTCGGCCCGCACGCTCCAGCCGGCGCCGGCGAGCTGCTGCGCCAGCTCTGAGCCGTCGTCCGGGAGCGCCGTCCAGGGACGCGGGGTCAGCCGTGCGGGCAGCGCCAGCAGCTGCTCGAGGGCCGGGTCCTGGTCCCGGGCGGAGCCGAGGCCGCCCTGCGCTGTGCCGCGTCCGACGAGCACCTTGAGCGGCAGCTCGGCCCGCGCCGGCGGCCCGTACCAGAGACGTGGCACGACCGGCGGGATCGTCGGGAGCCACTCGGCCGCTCCCAGCTCGTCGGGATCGCGGCGGTTCGAGAAGTAGAGGTCGTGGTCGGCCTGCCGTGCCCTGGGCCCGAGGCCGCGCAGGTCCGGGCGCGGCTCGATGTCGACCAGGGCACGGCGGCGCGGAAGGGCGCGCTCCTCGAGGAAGCAGTGCCCGCCGATGTCGAGCAGCAGGTCGGCCTCGCGCAGGCGCCGCCGGAGCTGCTGCCAGATCATCCCCCCGACCAGGCCGGCGTCCGCGTCGACCCACACGAGCGGGATGTCGACGCGGCAGCGACGCAGCAGATCGCCGAGCAGCACGATCCCTTCGCGCGGGACAACGTGGCCGTCGCCGATGTCCTCGTGAGGCAGCCCCCGCTCCTCGAGGTAGGTCACCTCGTGACCCAGCTTGCGCAGGCCGATCAGGTACTGCAGATGCGCCGCGAGGTTGCCGCCGCGCGGGCGCCGCAGCACATCTCCTGAGACCACGATCGAGGCCATGCCGATGAAACGCCGCGGCCGGGAAAAGGTTGGCCGGGGCCGGTACGGCGCATCACCGCGCATGGCGGCACCGCGCGGCGGCGCCCGCCGCGCGTGACACCACAAAAATCAAAGGGAATCAGGCCGTCAGCTCGGCCGCCAGTTCGTCGAAGACCTGGACGTACGCGTCGATCGCCTCGTCGGTGTGCGTCACCGACAGCGTCCACTCCTCCTCGCGCCCCGGCGTCATGAAGATGCCGCGGTTCATGTTGTACAGCCACGCGAGTTCGGTCACCTCGACGTCCTGGTTGGCCTTGAACGTTTCGTAGTCGACGATCTTCGTCGGCGAGAACGTGACGCAGCCCTTCGCGCCGATGCCGACCGCGTAGCCGGACAGCCCGTAGCGGTCGATCACGCCCTGGCAGCCCGTCGACGATGCGGTCGTTCAGCGCGTCCATGTGCGCGTAGGCCTCGGGCGTCAGCACCTCGGCGAGGCTCGCCCGGGCGGCCGCCATGCACAGCGGGTTGCCGTTGTAGGTGCCCACCTGGTAGACGGTCCCGTCCTCGACGACGCGCATCACCTCCTCGCTGCCGCCGACGGCCGCCGAGGGCAGCCCGCCGCCGAGCGTCTTCGCCAGCGTGACGAGGTCCGGCTTCACGCCGAAGCGCTCGGTCGCGCCGCCGGCCGCGATCGCGAGCCCGGTCTTGACCTCGTCGAAGATCAGGACGATCCCGTGGCGCTCGGTGAGCTCGCGCACCGCCTGCAGGTAGCCGTCCTCGGGCAGCACCACCCCGAGGTTCATCATCGCCGCCTCCATGATCACGCAGGCCGGCTTGCGGCCTTCGGAGTCGAGCTTCTCGATGCGCCGCTCCATCGCGCCGGCGTCGTTGAACGGCACGGGGATCGTGAGGTCGGCGACCTCCTTCGGGATCCCGGCGCCGTAGGGCAGCGAGGCGTAGTTCTCGCGGTCGCCGATCTTGTCGTATTCGACGCCGATCGAGACCATCACCGCGTCGTGGTGGCCGTGGTAGGAGCCGAAGATCTTCACGATCGTCATCGCGCCCGGTGTAGCCGCGCGCGATCCGGATCGCGTCCATCGTCGCCTCGGAGCCCGAGTTCAAGAAGCGCCAGCGCGCGAGGCCCCAGCGCCGCTGCAGCTCCTCGGCGACGAGCACGCCGTCCTCGGTCGTCGCGGCGAAGTGCGTCCCCTCGCGCGACGCGCTCGCGCACCGCGCGGACGATCGCCGGGTGCGCGTGGCCCTGGACCATCGAGCCGAAGCCGTTGTGGAAGTCCCACATGCGGTTGCCGTCGACGTCGTGGACGACGGGCCCCTCGCCGCGGTCGAGATAGATCGGCCACGGGTCGCGCGCCTGGTAGCTGGACGCGACGCCGCCGGAGAGCGAGCGACGCGCGCGCTCGTACATCTCCGCGCTGCCGCGCGTGCGCTCGTCGAGCCGCGCCGCCTCGCGCTCGATCATGCTGCGCACGCGCTCGCGGTCGAGCTGCACTGCCGTCTCCGTTGCCATCTGGTCCTCCTCGTCGCTCGTGAAGCAGCCGCTGACGGCCGCCTGCCTCAGCTTAGGGCGATCGCGCCCGCGCCTTCGCCGACCGGCTGGACAACGATCGCGCCGCGGTTGCGACACGGCGGCGGATCAGGAAGGAAGATCCGCCGGCGAGGCATCCTGCGCTGGGCGCGGCTCGCTCGTCGCGCGCGTGGCGCTCCGAACCGCCTCGTGGGCCGAGCCCTGTCCAGAATTGGACCTGTTCGGGCAGCCGGGATCGGGCTACGCTGGCCGGGTCGATGACAACAAGGGGGTTTGAGATGTCCATCACGAGCCAGCCGGAAGCGACGCCGAGCACGCAAGGATCGGGCACGCCGCCGCCGCCGCCGCGAACCCAAGAAGCCGGAACCGCCCTGGGCCGCGATCGTCGTGATCACCGGCCTCGCGGCGATCGTCGCGGTGTTCGTGGTCGCGGTCCTGCACTACAAGAACGCCGCCGACGTCACCACCGCCATCGGCGCGGTCTCGGGCGTGATCGCCGCGCTCGTCGGTGCGTACTTCGGCATCCGGGGGGCGATCCTCGCGCAGGGCAACGCCGAACCGGGCCCGAGCAACACAAAAGTCTGATCTGCGCGCGCGGGCGATGGCGAGACCCGGATTCGAACCGGGGACACCACGATTTTCAGTCGTGTGCTCTACCAGCTGAGCTATCTCGCCGCGCGCGTCGATGCTACCGAGTCGCCTCGCCCGCGGGCGGCGGCGCGAGCGCCGTCCCACGACCCCCGCCCGCCCGGCGGGGTCCTATGACCCGGCTCTTTCCCAGGCTTCCAGATATGGCAGCGGGTCGATCGGGTGCCCTCCTGCGGCCTGCCAGCCGCCGACCCACATCTCGAAGTGAAGGTGCGGGGCCGTCGCGTCGCCCGTCTGGCCCGCCAGGCAGATCTGCTGGCCGGCGGCGACCGCCTGGCCTTTGGCGACGGCGAACGAGCCGGCCTCGCAGTGGGCGAACATGAAGTCGAAGCCGATCAGCGTGTGCTCGACCACGTAGTAGCCGGCGCCTTCGGCCTGGTTCGCGGTCGTCGTGATCGTCCCGGCCAGCGGCACGACATCGGGCGTCCCTTCGGCGGTCAGCACGTCCTGGCCCTGGTGGATGTGGCCGGCGCGGGGCGCGCCGAAGCGGTTTTCGGCGTTGCCGAAGTTGTGGGGCCCGCGCACGGGGAACACGGCGCCGTCGGCGACGCGTCTGCGCGGGCGTGGGCACGCCGGCTTCGGGCGCGGGCGACGGCCTCGACGGGCGGCGCGGTGACGGTGATGGTCGCCTCGCCGGAGATGCGGGCGTTGCGGATGATGTTCCCGTTGTGGCGGTCGTGGGAGCTCACCGTGACCCTGTAGGTCCCGGCTCCGATCTGCGCGCCGTGCGGCCACACGACCGCGAAGCGGTGGGAGGTGGGCACCCATCCCATCTGGGCGGTCAGCACCGTGCGGCGGCTGTGCAGGTCGATCATGAGCACGCGCAGGAACACGCTCGCGGTGTGCGGCTCCACGAGTTCGAGCACGATCCGCGGCGGGCGCCCGGCCGTCGCGGTCGACGGCAGCGTCAGGTAGGAGAGCTCGGGGCGCGCGACGCTCGCGGGCACGCCGAACTGGCTCCCGCCCGCCTGCGGCGAGACCGGAGCGGCGACGCCGCCGGGCTGGTCGGCCAGTGCGCCGGCCGCCGCGGCGTTCGCCAGCAACGTCGCGCTCGTCAGGGCCGCGAGGACGGCCCCGCGCATCGGGCTCATGTGTTTGCCTCGGCGCGGCGGCGGGCCGGCCGCAGGGCTGGGCGGGCGCTTGCAGCCGAGCGCTCAGCCGGCGGCGAATTCGCCGCTCAGGGCGCGGTAGGTCATCGCGAGCCCCTCCTCGATGCCGACCTTCGGGCTCCAGCCGAGCTCGGCCCGGGCGCGCGAGATGTCCAGGCAGCTGTGCTGCAGCTCTCCCGGCCGCAGATCGGCGAGCTCCGGCTCGATCTCGACGCCCGCCGTCGCGGACAGGCCGCGCCAGATCGAGATCACGTCGGTTTCGGTCGCCGTGGCGACGTTGAAGACGCCGGCGGTGCCGGTGGCTCTGATCAGCGCGGAGACGACGTCTGCGACGTAGATGTAGTCCCGCGTCGGCTTGCCGTGCCCGTAGAGCTTCGGCACGCGGCCCTCGTTGATCGCGCCGGTGAAGATCGCAACGACCCCGGCCTCGCCGTGCGGGCTCTGGCGCGGGCCGTAGACGTTGCCGAGCCGGGTGACGGTGTGCGGGATCCCGGACGAGAGCGCCCAGGTTCGCACGTAGGACTCGGCCGCCCACTTCGAGGCGCCGTACGGCGACAGCGGCGCGGGGATCCGGTCCTCCGGCGTCGGCCGCGGCGCCTCGTCGCCGTAGAGCGCGCCGCCCGTCGAGGTGAACACGACCGGCGCGCCGTGGGCGCCGGCGGCCTCGAGCACGTTCAGCGTGCCCCGCACGTTGACGTCGCAGTCGCGCCCGGGGTCCTGCACGGAGGCGACCACGCTCGCCTGCGCGGCGAGGTGGTAGACGGCCTGCGGCGCGACGCGGTCGAACAGGTCGCGCAGCGCGCGCTCCTCGACGATGTCGAGCTCGATCAGCTCCGCCTCCGCGGGCACGCGCTCCGCGGCGCCCGCGGAGAGGTCGTCGACCACGAACACCTCGTAGCCGTCGGCCAACAGCGCGTCGGCGACGTGCGAGCCGATGAAGCCGGCACCGCCGGTCACGATCGCGCGCTTGCTCACCGGCGCGACTCTAGCTCACCGTGCTGCGGGCGCCGGTGCACGCGGCGATCGCCTAGGCAGCGGCAGCGGCGGCGCTCAGGAGCTCTTCGACCGCCTCGACGGACTGGTCGATGCGCTCGAGCACGCGCATGCCGCCGCGCTCGCGCGGCAGGCTGCCGCCGACCGCGGGACCCGAGAGGACGATCGGCACGCCCGGGTGCGCCGCGCGCAGCTCGCGCAGCGCGGCGTCGACCCCGTCCTCGCCCGCGGCGGTCGCGCCGAGGACGATGAGGTCGGGACCGCGGCTCTCGACGAGCTCCAGCAGGCGCCCGCCGTCGAGGTCCGTGTCGAAGACCGTCTGGTAGCCGGCGGCGGCGAGCTGGTCGTGGACCATCTGCAGGCCGAGCGTGTGCTCGTCGCCTTTGACCCCGGCGAGCAGGACCAGCTCGCGGGTCGGCTCGGTGCCGCCCGTCATGTAGCGGTAGAGGGTGGCCAGCACACGGCGCACGATCGTGTTGGCGCGGTGCTCGGTGTCGGCCGAGAGTTCGCCCCCGGCGGAGAGCACGTCGAGCCGGCGCAGCGAGGGGCCGATCACCTCGGCGTGGAGCGTGGTCGGCGTGATGCCGTCCTCGATGGCGGTCGCGATCGCGCCCTCGGCCATCTCGGCGTCGCCGCGTTCGAGCGCGGTCGCGAAGGTCTCCAGCGTCGACTCGACCAGCGCGTCGGGGTCGCGGCGAAGCTCCTCGCGCGCGTCCGGGCCGGAGCGGCCGAGCACTTCCATGAACGCGTCGAGCAGAACCGGGTCGAAGTGGCGGCCGCGCTGTTCGCGCATCATCCCGATCGCCTCGTCGACCGAGAACGCCTTGCGATAGACGCGGTCGCTGGTGAGCGCGTCGAAGACGTCGGCCACGGCGACGATGCGGCCCTCGATCGGGATCGCCTCGCCCTTCAGGCCGCGCGGGTAGCCGCTGCCGTCCCACTTCTCCTGGTGGCTGAGGGCGATCGTCGCCGCCATGTCGAGGATCGAGGAGGACGAGCCGCGAACGAGGCGGTGCCCCTCCTCGGCGTGGGTCTCGACGATCGCGCGCTCCTCCGGCGTGAGCGGGCCCGGCTTCAGCAGGATCGCGTCGGGGATCGCGACCTTGCCGACGTCGTGCAGAGGCGCCGCGTGGCGCAGCCGCTCGCAGAAGTCCGCGTCCATCCCGATGTGTTCGGCCAGCAGCACGGAGAAGCGGCCGATGCGCTCGATGTGCGCGCCGGTGTCCTCGTCGCGGAACTCGACCGCCATCGAAAGGCGCTGGACCGTCTCGGCCTGGGCGATCTCGAGCTCGGAGAGGGCGCGTTTGAGCTCGCTCGTGCTGGTCTCGACTTCGGCTTCCAGCGACGCCATCCCGCGCTCCCCGAAACCCCAGCCGACCGCGAGCGCGCCGAGCCCGAGCGCGACGGCGCAGCGCGGCGGCGGCGGCGTCCGCGCCGCTCAGAGCGAGGCCGGCGATCGCCGCCAGGCCGACGGCCAGGCCCGCGATCATCGCGGGCAGCGCGCGGCGGCCGGGGCCGCCGAGAGGCGTCTTGCCCCCGCTGCCGGGCTCGGAGCGCCGTCCCGCGGCGCCGCTAGAAGACATCGCCCCACCCCTGCGAGGCCGCCGTCCGGGAGCGGGCAGGGGATCGCCGTGCGGCCGGCCCTGAAGCCGTCGCACCGGGCTTTCCTGCATCACGCCGTTCACCGAGAACTCCCGCATCCTTGACCGACTCCAGGCTCGCCCCGCGTGTCAACGACGGACTCGACGCGTAGGCGAGCAGCCTTGATCCGGTCTCAGCGCTCGTAGACATACGGATGAATCGGCTGATCAGCCGCCTTTCTGTAGCGCGCCGATGTCGATTGCGTTCTTCGGGGCTTCCAGCGTGACCGGCTGGTCCCAGTGCTTGAAGACGACCTTGCCGCTTTCCGAGCCGGATTTGCTGATCTGAAGCGGGTACGGCTTGCCCGTCGTGGCGACGAACAGCGTGCCACCTTTGGTGGCGTCTTTCAGTTCCACGGCCTTCTGGCCTTCGATCGTCGTCGTTCCGCCCTTTGTCACCTTGCCGTGCCCCGCGAGCGCGGTGTCGATCAGCTTGCCGAGATCCGTGAGCTCGGCGAGCGAGGCGAGTTCGCCGCTGTTGGCGGGCGCCTTCAGCCATTTGCCCTGCAGCAGCGTCGCGGCGGCGGAGCCGGAGACGTGCTTGTAGAAGGCGGCGCTGCCGTTGATGTAGACGGCGCCGCCCGTCTGCACGATCTGGATCGTGAAGCCTTCCTGGGAGATCGTGCCCTTCCCGCCCTTGCCCCTGAGCAGTTCCATGTCGAGCGAGATCGGCTTGCCGCCCGTGACGATCGTGCCCTGGATGTGCACCGAGGTGGCGGTCGAGGCGGCGGCTTTGCTCGCTTCGAGGATCTCCTGGGGGGATTTCGATTCGATGCCGTTGCCCGAGGACGATCCGCCGCACCCGGCGAGCGCGAGCGCGAGCGCCGCGAGCGCGGCGAGCAGGAGAGCGATGCGTGTGCGGGGTCTCATCGGCGACTGACTCTAGCCTCCGCCGCAGTCGTCCCTGCGGCGGAGGCGCAGGCGCGCCTGCGAGGATTTGCCGTGTGGAGAGGCTGCAGGTGGAAACCTCGGACGGGCGCAGGCTCGACGTCGAGATCGCCGGGCCGCCCGGGGGCCGGCCGCTGCTGTTCCACGTCGGCACCCCGTCGGCTGGTCTGCTGTACCCGCCGCTCGTCGAGCTCGGCGCCGAGCGCGGCCTGCGCCACATCGCCTACTCGCGACCCGGCTATGGGCGCTCCGAGCGCCGGGCCGGGCGCCGCGTGGCCGACTGTGTCGAGGACGTCGAGGCGGTCTGCTCGGAGCTGGGGGTCGAGGACTTCCTGACGGTCGGCTGGTCGGGCGGCGGGCCGCACGCGCTCGCGTGCGCCGCGCTGCTCCCGGAGCGCACGCGTGCGGCGGCGACGCTGGCGGGGGTCGCGCCGCGCGACGCCGCCGGGCTGGACTGGCTGGCGGGGATGGGCGAGGAGAACCTGGCCGAGTTCGGCGCCGCCGAAGCCGGCGCGGACGAGCTGGAGCGGTTCCTTCGCGCCGAGCGGCCCGGCATCCTCGCCGCCGGCGGAGCCGAGATCGGCGCGTCGCTCGGGCAGCTGATGTCGCCCGTCGACCGGGACGCGGCGAGCGGCGAGTTCGCCGAGTATCTCGCCGCGCTCTTCCACGGCGGGCTGGAAGAGGACATCTGGGGCTGGTTCGACGACGATCTGGCGTTCGTCGGCGACTGGGGCTTCCCGCTGGATCGCATCGCGACGCCGGTCGCTGTCTGGCAGGGCTCCGAGGACCGCTTCGTGCCGTACTCGCACGGCCGCTGGCTGGCCGCGCACGTCGCCGGCGCGCAGCCGCGCCTTCTCGACGGCGAGGGGCACCTGTCGATCCTGCTCGGGTCCTACGGGCGGCTGCTGGACGACCTGGTGGCGCTCGGCGGCTGAGCCGCTGAGCGGGGCGGGTCGCTGTGGCACGCGGGTCCGCTCGCGGCGCCGGGCGGTCCCAGCGCCGCGCGCACGGGTCGTCGGCTACTGGTTCTGGGCGTGGATGCTGCCCCAGGCCGCGCACAGGAGCGCGCAGAGCAGCTCGTCGCGCTCCTCCTCGGTGCTGGTGTCGATCTCGTCGACAGCTCGCACGACTGCTGAGGCGAACACGGCGGGGTCCTGCGGGGGGGTGTCGCTTCCCATCGTCAGCTCACTTGAACTCGCGTTTAGACAGGGTGTACAACTGCCTTCGCTTGTAGAACGCGCAAGGTTCGTCAGGGTTGCGACAGGGTTTTGGGGTGCGGTGGCCAAGGCTGGGCGAGCGCGTAGGACGTTTTGGCGTAACGCCCGCTACGGCGGTCGCGGAAAGCCCCGCACGGCGGGAGCGCACGGGATCCGGACGCGGAGCCCCGGGCAATAGGTTCGGGGCGTGCAGCAGGAAGCCGAACGTCGCCGCGAGGTCGCCGCGACGTACGAGAAGCACTTCGGGTCGGACCGGCGCGGTGAGCGCCGCCTGCTCTCGACCGGCTCGTTCTTCGCGACCTTCGCGACGCTAGTTCTTCGCGACCTTCGCGACGATACGCGCGATCACGCACGCGATCCGCGCCCTGTGGCTGAACCTGGAAGGCGACTACTGGGTTCCTGCGTGAGCTGTTGAAGGGATGATGGGAGGGCGCGGCTCCCTGCCGCCGCACTCGATTCTGCACGGCTTCATCCGGTGGATCGGCTGGCGATAGCGCCGCCCTATTCGCCGTACCATTCCGGCGTGAAGTAGTACGTGCCGCCGGCGGTGTTCTGCATCTCCTCTTGACCTTTTGCCTCTCCTTCGACGGCGGCTTGAGCTGTGCAGTTGCCGACCCTGCATTCGCTCGCGTCCGCGCCGTATCGTTCGTTCCAGACCCAGACCCATGACCAGCCGCCGTTCGTCGATTTGTTTTCGTCGAACAGCGGCCTTTTTTCGGGTCCATAACAGTGACCGTGTGACGCGCGATTCCCTGCGCAGAAGGAGTGGAAGCTACTACTTGCGTAGGAGTTTGCTGACGCGACTGCGAGTGTGACCAACAGGCAAGCGGCCACTAAGGGCGCGCGGCGACAAGGCTCTGTGCGATGTGCAAAATGTGGCATTTGGGGCCTCCTTACTGCCCGCTCAGGGTGGTGCCGGCCGGGCTGATCCACGTCAGGTGCCGAAAGCTCTTGGGTGAGTCCAGATGGTCCATGAAGCCGTTTTCTCTGACGGGCAGGGATTGTTCTGTGCCGTCCGCGAACGCCAGCGTGACGGAGGCCACCCCGTCCGGAGCCAGCCCGGTGATCAGGTTCGCGGTACCCGGTGCCGGCGGCGTGCTCGAGGTCGATCCGACGACGGACAGCTGCAGGAGGAGCTGGTGCTGCGCTTCGAGTTCGCTCGCGCTGGCGCAGGACCGGTTCGTGGCAGGAAGTCCGTCCGAGGGGTTGGACGATCGCACGATGACGCACAGCTGGTCTCCGTCGAGCGTTGCCCACTCGCCGTCCGAGGCGCTCTGGGATACACGTCGCGTCAACGTTCCTTCGGCGACAGGCCGAGCCTGAATCAGGTTCGCCGTAGGCAGCGCGTCGGACGCCCCAGCTGCCCGCCCGAATACCGAGTAGTGGCTCAGAGCGCTGGCGGAAGGCGGTATCCCGCCCGCCGCGTTCGCACCATTGCCGGCGTGGGTTGCCAGGAACGCCACTGCAGCGGCCAAAAGCAGGGCGGCCAGGCACGCAGGGATGCGTCGTCGGCTCCAGTGACCCATACTTCCTCCAATTCCTCAGTGGCTCAGGCGCCACGGTTGCGGGGCAAGACGGAGCTTTGCACGTGCCCGGGCTGGAAGTCAAATAACTGGAAACATCCTGAGCGTCGGATCTGCCCTATCGTCGCCCGATCACGCTGGGGTTCCGCCCTCTCCGTGACGCCCGGGAGCTCGTGGAATCCGAGCCCGTCTCAATGTTGCAAGCATTGAGAGTCGGGGCTCGTCCCGCGCCAGCCCGGTATCGCGGCTGATCCAGCTGTGCCCTGCCCATCTGCTCTCCCGCCTATAGCGCGATCGCCACGTACTTCGTCTCGAGGTACTCCTCGATCCCCTCGAAGCCGCCCTCGCGCCCGAACCCGGACTGCTTCACGCCGCCGAACGGCGCCGCCGGGTTCGAGACCACGCCCTGGTTGAGCCCGACCATGCCCGCTCTCCAGGCCCTCGGCCACGCCGCAGCGCCCGTTCCAGGTCCCGCGTGTAGGCGTAGGCGACGAGCCCGTACTCCGTCCTGTTGGCGGCGTCGAGCGCCTGCTCCTCGGTGGAGAACGCCGCGACCGGCGCCACCGGCCCGAAGATCTCCTCGGTCATCAGCCGGGCGTCGTCGGGCACGGCGGCGAGCACGGTCGGCTCGTAGAAGTAGCCGGGGCCGTCGCCGGGCTGTCCGCCGACGAGCGCCTTCGCGCCGCGCTGGACCGCGTCGCCGACCAGCTCCTGGACCTTCTCGCGCTGTGTGGCGTCGATCAGGGGGCCCACGTCTACGCCCGGGTCTGTCCCGCGGCCGACCTTCAGCGCGCGCATCCGCTCGGCGAGCCGCTGGGAGAACTCCTCGGCGAGCGACTCGTGCACGTGGAAGCGGTTCGCGGCCGTGCAGGCCTCGCCGACGTTGCGCATCTTCGCGAGCATCGCGCCCTCGACCGCGGCGTCGAGGTCGGCGTCCTCGAAGACGAGGAACGGCGCGTTGCCGCCGAGCTCCATCGACATCCGCAGGACCTGCTCGGCGGACTGCTCGATCAGCCGCTTGCCGACCTCGGTCGAGCCGGTGAACGACAGCTTGCGCGTGCGCGGGTCCTTCAGCAGCGGTTCGATGACATCGCCCGAGCGCTTGGCGGTGATCACGTTCAGCACGCCGCCGGGCAGACCCGACTCCTCGAGGATCTGGGCGAGCGCCAGCATCGACAGCGGCGTCTGCTGCGCGGGCTTCACGACCATCGTGCAGCCGGCCGCTACAGCCGGCGCGATCTTGCGCGTGCCCATCGCGGTCGGGAAGTTCCAGGGCGTGACGAACACGCAGGGACCGACCGGCTGGCGCATGGTCATGATCCGGCCTTTGCCGGTGGTGTTGACCATGTAGCGGCCGTGTATGCGCACCGCCTCCTCCGAGAACCAGCGGAAGAACTCGGCCGCGTAGGAGATCTCGGCCTTCGACTCGGTCACCGACTTGCCCATCTCGAGCGTCATCAGGAGCGCCAGCTCGTCCGCCCTCGCGACGATCTTCTCGTATGCCGCGCGCAGGATCTCGCCGCGGTCGCGCGGCGCGCTCTGTGCCCACTCGGCCTGCACGCCCGCCGCCGCCCCGAGCGCGTCCAGCGCATCCTCGGGCGAGGCGTCCGCGACCTCGACGAGCTGCTCGCCGGTCGCCGGATCCTCGACGCCGAGACGGGCGCCGCCCCGCGCTTCGCGCCAGCTCCCGCCGATGAAGAGCTCCTTGGGGACCGCGTCGAGGACCTCGCGCTCCCGCGCGTCCGTGCTCACCTCGACAGCCATCCTGCAGCCCTCAACGGCGTGGTTCCTCGCGACGAGTGCAAAAGCATGGGACCTCCGATCCTGACCGCGCTTGCCTGCCCACTGACGTGTTCTGTAGTGAGCAGATGCCCCGCATGAGGCCAACCTACCACCGCCCAGCCGGCGTCCGCGGGGGCCGGCGTGCCCCCCTGGGCGCGGCCCGCGCGCTCGGCGCGCTGCCCGCCGTCCTGCTCGCGGTCGCCCAGTTCGCTCCCCGCGCCGGCGCAGGCAGCGGCGCCGCCTCCGCCGCCCTCGCAGACGCTCGTGATCGAAGGCACCGGCAACGGCCACGGCGTCGGGATGAGCCAGGACGGCGCCCTGGGCTACGCCCGCCACGGATTCGGCTACCAGCAGATCCTCGCCCACTACTTCACCGGCACCGCGCTCGGGTCGGCGCCCGCGAAGGCTGTCGTGAAGGTGCTGATCGGCTCCAAGGTCAAGAAGATCCCGCTCGAGCGCTACGTGCGCGGCGTTCTCGCCGCCGAGATGCCCCCGAGCTGGCCGGCCGCGGCGCTCGAGGCGCAGGCCGTCGCGAGCCGCACCTACGCGCTGACCGACCACGCCGGCGGCTCGCGCTTCGACGTCTACTCCGACACGCGCTCGCAGGTCTACCGCGGCGCCGCCGCCGAAACGGCGGCCACCAACGCCGCGGTCGCAGCCACCGCCGGGCAGATCGTGACCTACGGCGGGCACGCGGCGATCACGTACTTCTTCGCCAGCTCGGGCGGCATGACCGAGTCCGTCCAGGACGGCTTCCCGGGCGCCGAACCGGAGCCGTGGCTCCTCGGCGTCGCCGACTCCTATGAAGGCGCCGCCGCGCGCTGGAAAGCCGAAATCCCGTTCGCGACGGCGGCGAAGCGCCTGCGCGGCCTCTACCGGGGGCAGTTCCACGGCGTCGAAGTCGTCAGGCGCGGCGTCTCCCCGCGCGTCCTGGTCGCCCGCGTGCTCGGCACAGCGGCCGCCTCGATCGTGAGCGGCGCGACGCTCGCGGGGCGCCTCGGCCTCGACAGCACCTGGGAGTACTTCTACGTGCGCACCGGGACGGCGCTGCGTCCCGAGCCCGACCACAGCGGCCGCGCGCGGCTGTTCGGCCCGCTCACGGGCAGCTCGCCGAACCCGCCGCCGGCGCCGCAGAACTCAGGCGGCGTAGCGCCGCCGAGCGGCGGCTCCGCCTCGGCCGTCGTCACCGGCGGCGGCACCGCGCCCGGCAGCTGAAAAGCGCGCAAAATGCGGGCTGTTCGGCGCCCGTGCGCGATGCAAGGCGCTCAAAGCTGGGCAAACCTCCGGTAGGCGAGCGCGCCCAAGGACGGAGGCTCGGCGCGAGCGCCGTCGGCCGGCGGAGAGTGGGGCCACGCGCCCCACCCGCCGCCGGCCTCCACGCGCCCGGCGCTCGCATCGCGCGGGCGCGTGCCCGGCGCGCCGAGCGCTCGGCGGGTGATCGTTCGAACATCCGGCCAGCAGCAGGGCGCCCGCTAAAGGGCTCCCATCCCGCGTACGAACGCACCCGCATGCGCCCGCGCGTGCCCAGCGTCCTGATCGCCGGCGTCCTGGCCGCGCTGGCGCTCGCCCCGGCGGCGGGTGCGCACTCGACGGGCACTCCGGCGCAGATCGCGTGGGTCCGGCGCGCCGCCGGCAACTTCATCTCGGCGGAGCTGCAGCGCAACGGGGCCGCGGCGTGCGCCGTGCTGGACGCTCGACTGCGGGGCCACGACTGCGCGCGCCGCTGGGACTCGCGGCTGACCGCGCTGCTGCGCCGCCACGGAGCGCGCGAGGTCCTGCGCGCCGACAGTCGCGCGGTCTCCTCGGCGACGGTGCTCGTCACGGGCGCGCACGCGACCATCGACCTCCCGCATCCGCTCTACGAAGGCGCCAGTCGCCTCGCGTGGACGGAAATGTGCTGGATGGTCGAGCGCTGAGAGCGCGGGCCGCACCCGTCGCACCCCGTACGCTGCACCGGTGCCCGCGCCGTTGCTGCTCGCCGACACCCCCTGGCTGCTCTACCGCTCGTTCTTCGCGCTGCCGAAATCGATCGTCGACGGTGACGGGCGGCCGGTCAACGCGCTGCTGGGCACCGTCAACGCGCTGCTGGCGCTGATCGACCCGCCGGCCGGCGCGGGTCCGGTGCAGAGCCCCCGCGCTGTCGTCGCCTGCACGGGCGCCGAGGAGGCCGCCTACCGCGTCGCGCTGTATCCGCCCTACCACGCGCATCGCGAGCCGATGCCGCCCGAGCTGGCCGAGCAGTGGCGCCGCGCGCCCGGCGCTGCTCGAAGGGATGGGATGGACCGTGGCCGGCACCGATTCGCTGGAGGCCGACGACGTGATGTTCTCGCTGGCGCGCAGCGAGGCGGACGCGGGCGGGACCGCGCTGCTGCTCACCGGCGACCGCGACCTCTACGGCGCCGTCTCCGAGCGCGTGTCTGTGGTCGAGATGCTGAAGGGCGGCCGCCACGGCCTGATCGGCCCCGATCAGGTCCGCGAGCGATACGGCGTCGCGCCCGAGCTCGTGCCCGACTTCATCGCGCTGCGCGGCGATCCTTCCGACGGGCTGCCCGGGGCGCCCGGGATCGGCGCCAAGACGGCGGCCGAGCTGCTGCGCCGCTACGGCCCGCTCGAGGACCTGCTCGGCGCGGCCGCAGCGGCGGAGAACCGCGTGCGGCGCGACCGCGGCGAGATGAGCCCCCGCACGGCGCAGACGCTGCGCGAGCACGACGCGCTGCTGCGCACCTTCAAGGAGATCGCGACCCTGCAGAGCGTCGATGTGCCGCTGCCCGCCGACCGGCCGACCGACTTCGCGGGCGGGGCCGAGGCCGCGGCGGCCAACGGCATGCGCCGCCTCTCCGAGCGGCTCGCGAAGCTCGGCGTCTAGAAGTGAGCCCGGCGCTCCATGCCTGACTGCACGGCCCCGCGGCGGTCGGGCACGAGCCCGGCCTAAGGCGTGAACTTGACGGTGATCACGTCGCCGTCGGCGATCGTGTAGTCGCGGCCCTCGATGCGCAGCGTGCCACGCTCGCGTGCCCCGGAGTAGCCGCCCGCGTCCACGAGCTCCTGCCAGGAGATCACCTCGGCGCGGACGAAGCCCTGCTGGATGTCGGTGTGGATCTCGCCCGCGGCGTGCCACACCGAAAGGCCGCGGCGCAGGTGCCAGGATTGCGCCGGCTTGGCCTCGCCGGCGGTGAAGAACGCGAGCAGCTCCAGCAGCGCGAACGCCTCCTGGACGACGCGCTCGAGCGGCGTCGGACCGCCCTCGCCGCCGGTGCTGAGCTCGGCGCGCATCGCCGCGGCCTCCTCCTCGTCGAGCTCGGAGAGCTCGGACTCGATCCGCGAGGACACCGCGACAGCGCGCGCGCCCTGAGCGGCCGCGTGCTCGGCGAGGAGCGCCGGCACCTCCTCGGAGCCCTCGTCGACGTTGGCGACGAACAGCACGGGCTTGGCGGTCAGCGAGCCGAGGTCGCGGGCTGCGTGCGGGGCCTCCTCGGGCGCCGGCACCCCGCGCACGGGGCGGCCCGCCTGGAGCTCGGAGATCACCTCCCGCAGCCAGGCCTCCTCCGCGGCGGCCGCCTTGTCGCCGCCGCGCGCCTGTTTGGCGACGCGATCGACGCGCCTTTCGGCCTGATCGAGGTCGGCGAGGACGAGCTCGGCCTCGATCGTCTCGACATCGCGCAGCACGTCGACGTTGCCCTCGGGGTGGATCACGTTCTCGTCGGCATGCGCGCGCACGACGTGCACGATCGCGTCGGTCTCGCGGATGTTGGCGAGGAACTTGTTGCCGAGCCCCTCACCTTTGTGCGCGCCGGCGACGAGCCCGGCGATGTCGTGGAAGTCGATCGTGTCCCAGACGATCTCCGAGGCGCCGACGGTCGCCGCCACCTGCTCCAGGCGGCGGTCGCGGACCGGCACCACCGCGACGTTCGGCTCGATCGTCGTGAAGGGGTAGTTCGCGGCCTCCGCGCCCGCCTTCGTGAGCGCGTTGAACAGCGACGACTTGCCCGCGTTCGGCATGCCGACGATGCCGATGCGCGTGCTCATCGCGTGGCCACGGCGGCGAGCGCGGTACCGAGCAGCGCGCCCGCGACGATGTCCGACGGGTAGTGGACACCCAGGTAGACGCGCGAGGCCGCCATCCCCCCGGCGAGTCCGTAGAGCGGCGCCGCGGGCAGTCCGAGGCGGTGGTATGCGAGCGCCCCGGCGAACGACGTCGCCGCGTGCGCGGATGGGAAGCTCAGCCCGGTCGTCGTGCCCTGCAGAGGCGGCAGCCCGGGGATCTGCGGACGCGGGCGCCGGACGGCGAACTTGATCGCCGTGTTGACCGCGTAGACGCCGATCACCGTACGGCGAGCACGCCGCCACTCGGCCGCGCGGCCGCGCTGGGCCAGCGCCGCCGGCGGCGCCGATGGCGAGCCACACCGCGCTGTGCTCGCCGAGCCGGGAGAGCAGCGCGACGGCGCGCTCGGCCGAGGGCGTGTGGCCGCGCGTGCGCGCCAGCAGGAGCAGGCGCTCCTCGACGTTCAGGTCCTGGCGGAACACTCGGGAGAGCGCGGCTGGCTAGCCGAAGCCGACCTTCGGCTCCTCGGACTCCGAGGTCACGTAGACGACCTGCCCGAGGTCCAGGCGCACCGGGCCGTCCTCGCTCTCGACCTCATGCCAGCCCTGGGTCCCGAGAGCCTTCACCAGGTCCTTGAGCTGCGTGTCGGACAGCCTCACGGCCAGCACCTGGCCGCCCTGGAAGCCGATGCTCAGACGAGAGCTCGATGCCATCAGTGAACCTCCGCTGGTTGGACGATCTCGGTCAGCACCCCGCCCGTCGAGCGCGGGTGCACGAACGCCACGCGCGAGTTGCGGATGCCGGTGCGCGGCTGCTCGTCGATCAGGCGCATGCCCGCCGCCGACAGCGCCTGCAGGGTCGCCTCGATGTCGCTCACCTGGTAGGCGACGTGGTGCAGCCCGGGGCCCTGCCGCTCGAGGAACTTGCCGACCGGCGTGTCGGGGCCGAGCGGCGCCAGCAGCTCGACGTGGTTCTCGCCGACGTCGAGCAGCACCGCCTCGACGCCCTGCTCGGTCACGACCTCGCGGTGGACCAGCTCGAGCGAGAGCGCGTCGCGGTACAGCTCGAGCGCCGGCTCGAGCTCCTCCACGGCGACGCCGATGTGGTCGATGCGGCTGAGCACGAGCGGCAGTCTATAGCCGCTCGGCGCCGTCCTCCGAGGATGGCTCGCGGACCGGGATCGCCCCCGGGACCGGAGGCGCGGCCTGCGCCTCGGCGGCCGCGACCACGCGCAGGCCGATGCCCGGCTGGCGCTCGAGCCGGGGCACCCCGCGCATGATCGTCTCGATCGCGTCGCGCTCGAGGACCTCGTGCTCGAGCAGCTCGCCGGCCAGCAGGTCGAGCTGCGTGCGGTGCGCGAGCACGAGCTTCTGAGCCGCGCGGCGCGCTTCCTCGATCAGGTCCTGGCGCTCCTCGTCGCGGATCCGCAACGTGGTCTCCGAGAGCCGCACGTCGCCGTCGGGCGAGCGCCCCACGCCGGCCGTGCCCATCGCGTAGTCGTGGACCATCGAGTGCGAGATGTCGGCGACTCGCTTGAGGTCGTCCGAGGCGCCCGTCGTGATCGCCCCGAAGACGATCTGCTCGGCCACGCGCCCGCCCAGCAGGACCGTCATGTAGTCGAGCAGCTCCTCGCGGGTCTTCAGGTAGCGGTCCTCGGCGGGGAGGTTCAGCGTGTAGCCGAGGGCGCGCCCGCGCGGCACGATCGAGATGCGGTGGACGCGGTCCACCGAGGGCAGCAGCTCGCCGCACAGCGCATGGCCCGCCTCGTGGTAGGCCACGACGCGCTTCTCGTGGCGGTTCAGCACGCGCTTGGACTGGACGCCTGCGATCACGCGCTCGATCGCCCCGTCGAAGTCGCGCGCCTCGATCACCTTGCTGCGCCGCCGCGCCGCGAAGATCGCGGCCTCGTTGCAGATGTTCGCGAGATCCGCCCCCGCCAGGCCGCTGGTCTGCTGGGCGATCAGCTCCAGGTCGACGTCGCCCATCGGCTTGTTGCGGGTGTGGACCTGCAGCACGCCCAGGCGCCCTTTCACGTCGGGCGGGACCACGAACACCTGGCGGTCGAAGCGCCCGGGGCGCAGCAGCGCCGGGTCGAGCTTCTCGAGCAGGTTCGAGGCGGCGATCACGACGACGCGCCCGCTCGAGTCGAAGCCGTCCATCTCGACGAGCAGCTGGTTCAGCGTCTGGTCCTTCTCGCCCGAGATGTCGGCGCCGCGGCGCCCGCCGACGGCGTCGAGCTCGTCGATGAAGATGATCGCGGGTTCGTGCTTGCGCGCGACGTCGAACAGGCGCCTGATGCGCGCCGCGCCGAGCCCGGCGAACATCTCGACGAACGAGGCGGCGGACTGGGCGAAGAACTCCGCGCCCGACTCGGCCGCGACGGCCTTTGCGAGCAGCGTCTTGCCGGTGCCCGGTGGGCCGTGCAGCAGGATCCCCTTCGGCACCGTTGCGCCGAGCTTGTGGAACTCCTTCGGGTCGCGCAGGAAGTCGACGATCTCCTGCAGCTCGGCCTTCGCCTCGTCGACGCCCGCGATGTCCGCGAACGACACCTGCTGCTTCGAGGCCGGCTTGATGCGCTGCGGCTTGATCGCGCGGCATCACCTTCAGCGTGCGCCACATCACCGCGATCAGGGCGACGAAGAAGAGGATCGCGATGACGGGCTCCCAGTTCGTCGCGAAGTTCTGGATTTCGGTCGCCAGGGAGTTGTGCACCGGTTCCACGGTGGTGGCCGTCGTGTGCGCGACGGAGCGGGCCTTGGCCAGCGCCGCCCGCTCGGCCGCCGTCCGTTCGGCCGCTGTGCGACCGGCGCCCTGCCCGGTCGCGGTGGCGGCGGCGCTGCCGTGTGCGCTCGACGACCCCGGGGTGTGCGTCGCGGTCGTCTGCGCGGTGGGCGCTCCTCCAGCCGTGCTCGTTGCTTCCTTGCTCACTGCTCGCCCTCCAGCGTTCGACGTACCGTCCTTGGCATCCGAGTTCGATTATGCGGCTTTCCGAAGCGCCTGTCGAGAGCGCACTTTGCGGGGCTTTGGGGAGGTTTGCGGGCCGCTGCGGAGCCTCCGGGGTGCGGGACCGCGCTCAGCCGAGGACGCTGCGCGCGAGGTCGCCGAACATCTCGGTCGCGAACGCGAGGTCGCGAACGTCGATGCGCTCGTCGGCGCCGTGCACGAGCGGCGCGCTCTCCAGCAGCGACTGGTGGCGGTGCGGGAAGAACCCGTAGGCGACGCAGTCCGGGAACGCGGCGCGGAAGTGGCGGGAGTCGGTGAAGCCCGGCAGCACCACCGGCACGGTCGCGGCGCCGGGGTCGCGCTCGGCGATCCAGGCGGAGATCGTCTCCATCAGCTCGCTCGCGACGGGCGAGCGGTTGCCGACCACCTCCTCGCTGAAGTCGAGGCGCCACCCCTCTTCCGGACCGAGGACGGCGGCCACGTCCTCCCGGACCTCCTCCGCGCCGAGCCCCGGCGGGACGCGGCAGTCGACCTTCAGCTCGGCGCGGCTCGGGATCACGTTGACCTTCTCGGAGGCGCTGATCCGCGTCGGCGTGAACGTCACGCCGAGCATCGGCTCGAAGAACACCGCCAGGCGCGGGTCGGCGGCGCGCAGGCGCGCGATCGAGCCGGCCGGGTCGGCCGGGTCCTCGCCGATTCCCGCCAGGAAGGCGAGCGGCTCGTCGGTGGGCCGGTACCGAGCCCGCCCGCCCGCGGCCGCGAAGCGCTCCAGCAGCGGTCCCATCTTCAGCAGCGCGTTCTCGCCCATCGCGGGCATCGAGGCGTGGCCGGCGACGCCCGACGTCGAGATCGTGAAGCGGAAGACCCCCTTCTCGGCGCAGCAGACGCCGTAGCAGCGCCGGCCGGCGTACTCGAAGACCGACCCGCCGCCCTCGTTGATCAGCAGGTCGCAGCGCGCCTTCTCGGGATGGGTCTCGGTCAGCCACTGGGCCCCCAGCGCGCCGCCGGTCTCCTCGTCGACGACCGCCGCGATCAGCAGCTCGCCACGCGCCGGGCGCCAGCCGGAGCGCCCGAGCGAGGCGGCGGCCGCGATCTCCGCGGCGACCTGCGACTTCATGTCGAGCGCGCCGCGCCCCCACACGAAGCCGTCGGCGAGGTCGCCGGACCACGGATCGTGGGTCCACTCGCCCGCGTCGGCGAGCACCGTGTCCACGTGGCCCAGGTAGCAGAGCGTCGGCCCCGGCGGGGAGCCCTCGGGCGCGCGCAGCCTGGCCAGCAGGTTCGGACGCTCCGGCTCGGCGCCGAGCAGCTCGCACTCGAATCCGGCGGCGGCGAGATGGGCGGCCAGGTGCTCCTGCGCGGCGCGCTCTTTCCCGGGCGGGTTGACCGTGTCGAACCGGATCAGGTCCTGAAGCAGCGCGGTCGCCTCGGCGCCCGCGCCGGGATCGGGCACGCCCACCGCCGTCAACCGTCGGCGGGGGATTCGGAGCCCGGCCCGCGCGAGGGGAGGCCGATCTCGTCGACCTCCTCGGGCGTGAGCGGGAAGTGACAGGCGGTGAGCAGGCCCGGGCCGGGTGAGGCGAACTCGGCGACCGAGGCGGGCACGGGCTTTTCCTCCAGGGGCGGGTCCTCGATCGAGCACAGCTCCTGCGCCTTCGGGCAGCGGGTGTGGAAGCGGCAGGCCTTCGGCGGGTCCGCCGGGCTCGGCACGTCGCCGGTGAGAAGCCGCCGCGCGCCGCCGTGGCGCGAGGGGTCGGCGACGGGCACCGCCGACAGCAGCGCGCCGGTGTACGGGTGGCGCGGGAAGCTGTAGAGGTCGTCGGCGTCGCCGACCTCGACGAAGCGGCCGAGGTACATCACCGCGACGCGGTCGCACATGTGCCGCACGACCGACAGGTCGTGGGCGATGAAGATCAGCGTCAACCCGAACTCGCGCTGCAGCTCGCGGAGCAGGTTGAGCACCTGGGCCTGGATCGAGACGTCGAGCGCCGAGACGGGCTCGTCCGCGATCAGCAGCTTCGGTTTCAGCGCCAGCGCGCGCGCCACGCCGATGCGCTGGCGCTGGCCGCCGGAGAACTCGTGCGGGTAGCGGTTGTAGTGCTCGGGGTTCAGCCCGACGGTCTCGAGCAGCTCCTGGACCGCCTTGCGCCGCTCGCCCTTGCCGGGCAGCAGGCCGTGGATCACGAACGGCTCGGCGATGATCGACCCGATCGTCTTGCGCGGGTTCAGCGACGAGTAGGGGTCCTGGAAGATCATCTGCATCTCGCGCCGGACCGCCTTCAGGCGCTTGCCTTTGATCTTCGAGATGTCCTGGCCGTCGAAGCGGATCTCGCCCGAGGTCGGGTCGAGCAGGCGCGTCACGAGCCGCGCGGTCGTGCTCTTGCCGGAGCCGGTCTCGCCGACGATCCCGAGCGTCTCGCCGCGCCGCACGTCGAAGC
This sequence comes from uncultured Solirubrobacteraceae bacterium, assembly GCA_963779065.1. Taxonomy (GTDB): domain Bacteria; phylum Actinomycetota; class Thermoleophilia; order Solirubrobacterales; family Solirubrobacteraceae; genus Palsa-744. The sequence continues at coordinate 2,424,825 of CAVZWQ010000003.1, read as the reverse complement.
TGACGCCGTCGACCGCCTGCACGGCCCCGACCTGTTTCTGGAGGAACACGCCGCGGGTGATCGGGAAGTGCTTGACGAGGTTGCGCACCTGGATCAGCGCGCCGTCGTCGCCGCCCTGCGCCGTGTCGGCCGAGGAGCCCTGGTCGGGTGCGAGCTGGACCTCCGGGTCGCCCATCAGCCGGCGGTTTCCTCGAGCCCCGGTGCGGTTTCCTCGAGACCGGCCGCGGCGATCGCCTCCTGCGGGCCGGCGCCCCCCTGGAGCTCCGACCAGAGCTTGCGGCGCATCTCGGGTTCGAGCAGGCACGCGACGTAGTGGCCCGGGTCGCCCGGCACCGGCTCGAGCGCCGGGTCGATGCGCGAGTGGTCGGGCTGCGCGTAGGCGCAGCGGGGGTGGAAGTGGCAGCCCGAGGGCGGGCTGATCAGCGACGGCGGCGTCCCCGGGATCGGCACGAGCATCTCCGAGCGGTCGCTCTCCAGGCGCGGGATCGACTTCAGAAGCCCCCACGTGTAGGGATGCTCCGGGTTCGAGAACACGGCGTCGGCGACGGCCGTCTCGACGATCCGGCCCGCGTACATCACGGCGATGTCGTCGGCCATCTCGGCGACGACGCCGAGGTCGTGGGTGATGATGATGATCGCCATCCCGAGCTCGCGCTGCAGCCGTTCCATCAGGGCCAGGATCTGCGCCTGGACCGTCACGTCGAGCGCGGTCGTGGGCTCGTCGGCGATCAGCAGCTTGGGCTCGTTCGCGAGCGCCATCGCGATCATCGCGCGCTGGCGCATGCCGCCCGAGTACTCGTGCGGGTAGGCGTCGATGCGCCGCTGCGGGTCCGGGATCCCGACCAGCGAGAGCAGCTCGATCGCACGCGCCTTGGCCTGCTTCCTGGAGAGGCCGGTGTGCGCCTGCATCGTCTCGACGAGCTGCTTGCCGACGCTGTAGAGCGGGTGCAGAGCCGAGAGCGGGTCCTGGAAGATCATCGCGATGTCGTTGCCGCGAATCGCGCGCAGCTCGCCGTCGGAGAGCGCGACGAGGTCGCGGCCCTCGAACAGGATCCGCCCCGAGACGTGCGCGCCCTGCAGGCGCGTCAGGCCGAGGGTCGTCAGCGAGGAGACGGTCTTGCCCGAGCCGGACTCGCCGACGATCCCGAGTGTCTTGCCCGGGAACACCTGGTAGGTGATGCCGTCGACGGCGTGGACCAGGCCGTCTTCGCTCGGGAACTCGACGCGCAGGTCCTCGACACGCAGCAGCGGCTCGCCGCTCGCCGGCGGCTCCGGGACGGTTGCCGGCTCGGCCGCGCTCACGAGTATCTGACCCTCGGATCGAGATACGCGTAGGCGATGTCGGCGACGATGTTGGCGATGATGATGAACATAGAGGCCAGCAGCACCGTGCCCTGGACGACTTCGAAGTCCGCGTGCACGATCGCGTTGTAGGCCAGGCGGCCGACCCCCGGGATGTTGAAGACGGTCTCGACCAGGACGGCGCCGCCGAGCAGCACCCCGACTTCCAGCGCGAGCAGCGTGACGATCGGGTTGATCGCCGAGCGCACGCCCTGTCGCACCGCTCGCTGCTCGGTCAGCCCCTTGGCCCGGGCCGTGCGGATGTAGTCCTCTTTCATCGTCTCGATCAGGCTGCCTCGCATCAGCCTGGCGAAGACGGCCGCGCTCCCCGCGGCCAGCACGAACCACGGCATGATCAGCGAGGTGAACCATTTCCAGGGGTCCTGGCTGAGCGGCACGTAGCTGCCGGCGCCCGGCAGGATCTTGAATTTCCCGATGTCTTCGGAGAAGAGCAGCAGCGCGATCAGCGCGAGCCAGAATTCCGGCGCCGAGATCAGCACCAGCGCGGTGCCCATCGCGGTGCGGTCCCACAGGCTGCGGGGTTTGAGCGCCGAGATGATCCCGACCGAGAGGCCGGCGACGACCCAGATCACTGCCGCGCCGATCGCGAGCGAGGCGGTTGCCGGGATCCGTTCCTTGATCAGCGCGAGAACCGACTGCTGCGAGTAGTAGGAGTAGCCGAAGTTGAAGTGGAGGAAGACGCCCTTGAGGTAGTCCCAGAACTGGGTCGGCAGGGACTTGTCGAGCCCCAGCACCCGTTCGATTTCTTTGATCAGGTGGGGCTGCGGGTCGCGCCCGGCGCGCAGCACGGCGGGGTTGCCGGTCGGCAGGACGCGGAAGAGGATGAAGGTGAGCGCACAGACGATCACCAGCAGGGCGATGCCCCACAGGACGCGCCTGATCACATAGGCGGTCATCTGCGCTCGTAGGTCGGGTTGCTCGAAGGGTGGCTCATTGGCAGGTCCGTCGGCCGAACGCCCGGGCCCCGCCCCCCGTCAGGGAGGCGGAGCCCGATGAGCGCTTCAGCCCAGCTGCATCGCGCCTACTTCAGCGACGTCCAGCTGTAGTCCCAGGACCCGACGTTCCACAGCTGCCCGACGCCGTGGACGTTCTTGCCCATGAGGTTGCCCTGCTTGTCCCAGTCGAACGGAACGGCGATGGCTTTTTCGACGAGTTTCGTGTCGATTTCACCCCAAGCCTTCGCGCGAGCGCCCTTCCCGTTCGTGCTTTCGGCTTCGGTCATCTTTTTGTTCAGTTCGGGGTCGTTGGCCTGGCTCCAGTTGACGTTCCCCGTCGGCACGATCAGCTTTCCGTTGAACGTGATGTTGAGGATCGTCTGCGGGTCGGCGAAGTCGGCGATCCACCCGACGCTCGGGCAGACGTCGATTTCTTCTTTCGGGACGTTGCAGTACTTCGCGTACATGGTCGACGTTTCGACGAGGGTGAACTTCGTGTTGAAGCCCAGGCTCTTGAGCGTCGAGTTGACGATTTCCGCGTCCTGTTCGGCCGGCGGGCCCTTGGACCCGACGATGGTCACGGTTTCGCTGCCCGTGTACTTGCCCGACGGGTAACCCGCCTTCTTCATGTATTCGGTTGCGACCTGCATGTCGCCTTCGGGGTGTTCGTTGAAGTCGAACTTCGGACCGTTGATCCCGCCCGCGGCGTTGAAGCCGATGACTTCGTTCCACACGGGGTCGTTCGACGGATACAGCCAGTGCGTCATCACGTTCGTGACGAGCGTGCCACCGCGGGCCTTGTCCATCGCGGTGCGGTCGAGCGCCGCCCACAGAGCCTTGCGGAGGTTTTCGTTCTTGAACGGTCCGGACTTGTTGTTGACGCCGATGTAGTGGCTGCCGGCGCCCGGCGAGATCATCATCTGGCTCTTGTACTTTTCTGCCGCGAGCTTGATGTTCGCCTGCGTCGGCGGTTCGCTCTGGACGACGTTGCCGCCTTCCAGAACCTGGCGGCCGATGACCGCGTTGTCGCCACCGATCTTGATCTGGACTTCGTTCAGGTAACCCGGGCGGATGTCGGTGCTCGCGTTCCAGTTCGGGTTGCGAACGAGCGTGAGCGACTTGCCCGGGAAGTAGCCGACGCCGAGCACCTTGCCCGAGCTGTCGTTCTTGATCATGTACGGGCCGGTCGCGACCTCATACGCCGCGTAGTTCGACGGCTTGTTCTTGTCGTATTTTTCGGCGTATTCCTTCGGCACCGCCGCGGAGATCGGCATCACGAGCGCCGCTGCCACGAACTGCGCCTTCGGTTCGGTGAGTTTGAAGACGATCGTGTGCTTGTTCGGCGTCGTGATCCCCTTGATGGGGGTCTTGCCGCCGTCTTTTTCGGCTTCGGGCTCGCCTTCGATGGATTTGAAGTACGCGCCGACGTACGGGTTGGCGACGTTCGGGTTGGTCGCGCGCTGGAACGCGTAGGCGACGTCTTCGGCCGTCACTTCACGGTTCACCGGCGGGCTGAACTTCACGCCTTCGCGCAGGTGCACCGTGATCGTCTTGTTGTCGGAGGAGATTTCCGGCGGGCCGGAAGCCATGTCCGGGCTCGCCGAGGAGGCCGTGTTGGGCTTGTTCGAGTACAGCGGACGCTGCGTCGCGAACACGACCATGTAGTCGACCGAGTAGTAGGCGATCCCCGGGTCCAGGTGTTCGAAATCACCTTCCTGGAGGACTTCCAGCGTGCCGCCCTTTTTGCCTTCGAGCGACTGCGTCGCTGGGCTCGCGAAACCGTTGGTTCCGACAACTTCCGAGCCACCCGAGCTGGTACTGGCTGCTCGAGCTGCTCGAGCCGCACGCCGACAGCAGCACTGCCAGCAGGGCTACGGCTGCCAGAGCAACAGCCGTTCTGATCGACCTCATCGAGTCGCCTCCTGTTGTTGTGTGTCGAACGCCCTCATCAGGCGCTCCTCGGGTTCAAGGCGTCTCTAAGCCCGTCGCCCAGAAGATTGAAAGCCAGCACCGTGATCAGCAGCGCGACGCCGGGGAAGACCATGTACCACCAGGCCGTGTTGAAGATCGGCGTCGCCGAGGCGATCATCTGCCCCCAGCTCGCGGTCGGCGGGCGGATCCCGACGCCGAGGAACGAGAGCGCCGCCTCGATCAGGATGTTGGTCGGGATCTGCAGCGTCGCGTAGACGATGATCGGCGCGGTCAGGTTGGGCAGGATCTCGCGCAGCATGATGCGCCAGTTGGACGCCCCGAGCCCGCGCGAGGCCTCGACGAACTCGCGCTCGCGCAGCGACAGGACGAGCCCGCGCACGATCCTCGCCATGTAGGGCCAGGTGGCGAACGCGATCAGGAAGATGATCACGCCGATCCCGGGCTGGATCGTGCCGCTGATGCAGCCCTTCACCGAGCACGCGGCGCCGATCCCGATGCCGAGCAGCAGGATCGGGATCGAGAGCACGACGTCGACGGTGCGCGAGAGCAGGGTGTCGACCCACCCTCTGTAGAAGCCGGCGAACAGGCCGACGCTGACGCCGATGAAGGTCGAGATCGCGGTGCCGATGATGCCCACCTCGAGCGACACCCGCGTGCCGTAGATCACGCGCGAGGCGACGTCCTCGCCGAGCTGGTCCACCCCGAACGGGTGCGCGGTGGTCGGGCCGAGCGGCGAGCCGAACGAGTCGGTGAGGTTGAGGTTCTCGACGTTCGGCCCGGGCAGCCCGAGGATCGACACGAACAGCGGCGCGAGGATCGCGATCACGATCAGCGTGATGACGACACCGCCCGCGACGACCGACGACACGGTCGCGGCGGAAGCGGCGCCAGAAGAGCTGAAGCGGCGAGCGTGCCGCGACATCGCCACCTGCGTCCAGGAAATCCAGCGTCTCAGCAGCCGGTCGCGCCTCGGCGGTGGTGAAGCTCATCCCTCGCGGGACTCCTCATTTGCGATGTTCTCGATCCTCACCCTGCTCCTCGACTTCTTGTCCGAATCTACACCTTCGACGGTGCCGCAGTGCCACCTTCCGCGAGATTCTGGACACCGGTCGGGAGCGTGCAGGACATACTGATACAGGTGGATACCCTCTTCGGCGACGAGGCCAATCCGCCTGCGGGCCGCGCCGGCGCCGCGTCCCAGCCGCTCGCGGCGCGCATTCGCCCCCGCAGCCTGGCCGACTTCGTGGGCCAGTCGCACCTCCTGGGCGAGGGCTCGGCGCTGCGCACCGCGATCGAGCAGGGCCGGCCCCACTCGATGGTCCTCTACGGGCCGCCCGGGTCCGGGAAGACCACGCTGGCGCGGATCGTCGCCGAGAGCTCCGGCGCGGCGTTCGAGGAGCTGAGCGCCGTCGCCGCCGGCCGGCCCGAGGTGCGAGCGGTGATCGAGCGCGCCCGCCACCGGCTCGACGGCGGAGGCCGACCGACGGTCCTCTTCCTCGACGAGATCCACCGCTTCAACAAGGCCCAGCAGGACGCGCTGCTGCCGGCGGTGGAGGAAGGGCTCGTGACGCTGATCGGCGCGACGACCGAGAACCCGGCGTTCGAGATCAACGGCGCCCTGCTCTCCCGGCTGCGCGTCTACGCGCTCGCACAGCTCACCCCCGAGGAGGTCGAGCTCGTGCTCGCGCGCGCGGCCGGCGCGGGACAATCGGCCCTGCCGGTCGCCGAGGATGCCCTGCGCTTCCTGGCCCTGCGCAGCGAAGGCGACGCGCGGACGGCGCTGAACGCGCTCGAGCTGGCCGGCGAGACCGCCGCCGAGAACGGCGAGCAGCAGGTCTCGCTCGCCGCGCGTCGAGGACGCGCTGCAACGGCGCGCCGTCCTCTACGACAAACAGGGCGACCGCCACTACGACTACGCCTCCGCCTGGATCAAGGCGACCCGCGGCTCGGACCCGGACGCCTCGCTCTACTACCTCGCCGTGATGCTGGAGGGCGGGGAGGACCCGCGTTTCATCGTGCGGCGGATGGTGATCCTCGCCTCCGAGGACATCGGCAACGCCGACCCGGCGGCGCTGTCGGTCGCGACCGCGGCCGCGGCCGCGGTCGAGCACGTCGGACTGCCCGAGGCCCGCTACGCGCTCGCCCAGGCCGCCATCTACCTGTCCCTCGCGCCGAAGTCCGACGCGGCCGGCCGCGCGCTCGGGGCGGCCCAGGCCCACGTGCGCGAGCACGGCGCCGCAGCCGGCGCCGGCGTGGCTGCGGTCCGGACCGAGGCCGGGACAGGACCGCGGCGGCTACGAGAACCCCCACCGGCTGCCGGGGCACGTCGGTCCGCAGGAGCTCGCCCCCGAGGCGCGTCGCGGGCGAGCGCTTCTACAGACCGGACGAGGCCGAGGCCGAGCTCGCGGCGAGGTCTGGAGCGGATTCGCCGGGAGCGGGGCTCCGACCAGCGATAATCGCTCCTCGATGGCCAGCACCGGCGAGCAGACCCGCCCGCGCCAGAGCGCTCTGAACCCCGCGACCGGCGCGGAGCTCGGAAGCGTCGAGGTGACGCCGCCGCAGCGCGTGGGCGACGTCGTCGCCGCGGTGGCGAAGGTCCAGCCGCTGTGGGCGCTGCTGCGGGTCGCCGACCGTGCGCGCTACATGCGCCGCATGGCGCAGGCGGTGATCGACGACTTCGACGAGCTCGCCGGCGTGCTCGTCGCCGAGCAGGGCCGTCCCCGCGCGGACGTCGCGGCGCTCGAGCTGCTGGCGGCGATCGACGCGCTCGCCTGGATCGCGGACGAGGGCGCAGGCGTCCTCGGTACGCGGGGCGTCCGCGTCAGCCGCACGCTCTCGCTCGCCAAGCGCGCGCGGATCGCATACGAGCCCTACGGCGTCGTCGCCGTGATCGGCGCGGGCAGCGCCCCGTTCGCGCAGCCGCTCGGCCAGATCGCCGGGGCGCTGCTCGCGGGCAACGGCGTGATCTTCAAGCCGGCGGTGCGCGCCGCTCTCGCGGGCGAGCGGATCCTGCGCGTGCTGACGCGGGCGGGGCTTCCGGAGGGCCTCGTGCGGATCGTGCACGGCGGGCCCGAGACCGGCATCGCGCTCGCCGAGTCGAGCGCGCGCAAGATCCTCTTCACGGGCTCGCCCGTCGTCGGGCGCGCGGTGGCCAGCGCGTGCGTCTCGCGGGAGAAGGAGGTCACCGTCGAGCTGGGCGGCAAGGACGCGATGCTCGTGCTCGCCGACGCCGACCTGCCGCGCGCCGTCGCCGGCGCGCTCTGGGCGGGCTGCGCCGGCGCCGGGCAGGCGCGCGGCTCGGTCGAGCGCGTCTACGTGGTGCGCGAGCGCTACGAGCCGTTCCTCGCGGCGCTCGTGCGCGGGGCCCAGCGGCTGCGCGTGGGCGATCCCGCCGACGAGCGCACCCAGGTCGGCCCGCTCGCCTCCGAGGCCCGGCGGCGCCGGGTGCACGCGCTCGTCGAAGACGCCGTCGGCGCCGGCGCGCGCAGGCACTGCGGCGGACCGGTCGACGGTCCGATCGCCGCCCACGGCGCGTTCTACGCCCCGACGGTTCTGAGCGGCGTCCCGGCGGGCGCGCGGATCGAAAGCGAGCCGATCGACGGGCCGGTGCTCTGCGTGCACGCCGTCGAGTCCGAGGACGAGGCGATCGCGCGCGCCAACGACAGCGACTACAGCCTCGGCGCCTCGGTCTGGACCGCCGACCGTTACAGGGGCACGCGCATCGCCCGCGAGCTGCGCGCCGGGATGGTCTGGATGAACGACCACCTCCCGGGGCCGACGGTCTCGCGCGGGCCGTGGGGCGCCGCGGCCGGCGGCGGGCTCGGCCGCACGCTCGGCGAGGCCGGGCTGCGCGCCTGCGCGCAGGAGAAGCTGATCACGTGGGACCCGCCGCGTGCGCGCGGCATGTGGTGGTCCCCGTACGACGCCACGACGACCCGCGCGGCGAGCGCCGTCGCACGGCTGCGCTCCGAGCGCGAGGCCGACCGCGAGCGCGCGTGGCGCGCCGGGCTCGTACCGCTCGCGCGCCTGCTCGCGCGAGCGTTCGGGCGCGGGCTTCCGCAGTAGGTCGGGCCAGCCCTCGGCGTGCGTGAGCCCAGCCGCGGGCCGCCGTCCTACTACCCTTCAACCATGCCCGCCCAGGCCTACGCCGGCAAGGAGTGCGTCTGCCAGCTCCGCAAGGGGATCTGCGACCAGAGCTGCGTGCAGGGGATGCTCGACACCCCCTTCTACATCGCCTGCCTGAAGCTCAGCGGGCGGCGCTGCGTGGTCGTCGGGGGCGGCGAGATCGGGCTCGAGAAGGTCGAGGGCCTGCTCGCCTGCGACGGCGAGGTGACGCTGATCGCCCCCGAGGCCGAGCCCGCGCTCCAGGAGCTGGCGGCCGAGGGCTCGATCCGCTGGGAGCGCCGCGAGTACGCCGGCGCCGCGGACCTCGAGGGCGTCTTCATGGTGATCGCGGCGACCAGCGACACCGACGTCAACATCGCTGTGTACGACGACGCGGAGCGCCGGGCGATGCTGGTGAACGTCGTCGACGTGCCGCCGCTGTGCAACTTCATCCTGCCCGCGATCGTGCGCACCGGGCCGCTGGCGATCGCGATCTCGACGGCCGGCGCCTCGCCGGCGCTCGCGAAGCGGATCAAGCGCGAGATCGCCGCGGCCTACGGCGAGCCCTACGCGCGCCTGGCGGTGCTGCTCAACGAGGTCCGCGGCTGGGCGAAGGGCACGCTCGCCGACCTACCAGGACCGCAAGGAGTTCTTCGAGGGGATCGTGAACGGCGAGCCCGACCCGATCGAGCTGCTGCGGTCAGGAGACGAAGCAGGCCGTCCGCGAGCTGATCGCCGCGGCACAGCGGGCACACGAGCCGGCGCTCAGCTAGGCGCCCGGCGCTCCGCGCCGGGGCCCGCTGGGACACGCTTCATCGGTCTAGGCTTCGCAGGTGAGCTTCCCGCCCGAGAACGCCGCCCTCGAGCTGAGCGGCGTCGTGCGCCGGTACGGCGAACGCGATGCCCTCAGCGGCGTCGACGTGACGCTCCGGGCCGGGCAGACGCTGGTCGTGTTCGGCCCCAACGGAGCGGGCAAGACGACGCTCCTGCGCGTGCTCGCGACGCTGCTGCGCCCCCACGAAGGCCGCGTCGCGGTGCTCGGCCGGGCGCTGCCGGACGAGGCGTGGGCGGTCCGCGGCCGGATCGGGCTGCTCGCGCACGAGCCGCTGCTGTACCGCGAGCTCACGGCCCGCGAGAACCTGCGCTACCACGCGCGGCTGCACGGCAGCGGCGAGGCGCGGGTTGAGGAGCTGCTCGACTCCGTGCAGATGTCGCGGCGCGCCGACGAGCCGCTGCGCACGCTGTCGAGGGGCATGGTCCAGCGCGTCGCGATCGCCCGGACGGTCCTGCACGAACCCGAGCTGCTGCTGCTCGACGAGCCCTACGCGAACCTCGACCCCGCCGCGGTCGAGCTCGTCGCGCCGCTGATCGGGCCGGCGGGCGGGCGCACGCGCGTCGTCTGCAGCCACGACCCCGGCGGCGGGCTGGCCGAGGCCGATGTCGTGCTCGGCCTGCGCGGCGGGCGCCCCGCCCTGCTTGCGGAGGCGTCCTCGCTCGGCCCCGCCGAGATCACGGAGCTCTACCGGTGAGCGCGACGGTCGGCGAGAGCCGGACGGGCGCGCAGGCCAAGCGGGCGCCCGAGGCCGCCCAGGTCGGGCTCGGACGCACAGTCGGAGCGCTCCTTCGCAAGGAGCTGCTGGTCGAGCTGCGCACGCTCGAGTCGGTCCCGGGGATGTCGCTGTTCGCGCTCAGCACGTTCGTCGTCTTCCACTTCGCCCTGAACCGCGGCAGCGTCGAAGGCGACCTCGCCGCCGGGATCCTGTGGGTGACGCTGCTGTTCGCGGCGATCCTCGGCGTCAACCGCCTGTTCGTCGCCGACGCCGAGCAGGGCGGGTTCGACGGCTTCCTGCTCGCCCCCGTGGACCGCAGCGCGCTGCTGTTCGCAAAGGCGCTGACGCTGCTCGCCTACCTCGTCGTGCTCGAGCTGATCGCCGTGCCCGCGTTCTCGATCCTGCTGCTGGGCGCGCCGATCGGCCCGGCGCTGCCGGGGCTGATCGCGACGCTCGCGCTCGCCGACATCGGCGTGGCGGTGATCGGCACGCTCGTCGCCGCGCTGGCGGTCCAGACCCGCGCGCGGGATCTCCTGGGCCCGCTGCTGGCGCTGCCGCTGTTCGTGCCGATCGTGATCGGCGCCGCCCGCGCGACCGAGCCGCTGCTCGTGAGCGCCCACCGCGGCGCCCCCGCGGCCCGCTGGCTGGTGACGCTCGGGGTCTATGATCTGTTGTTCGGGCTGATCGCCTTCGCCCTGTTCGACTTCCTTCTCGAGGACTAGCCCACCATGTACGGCAAAGGCCTGCGCGCGCTGAGCATTTCGACCGTCGTGGCGATGACCGCGGCGCTGACGCTCGTGTTCTTCTACGCGCCGCTCGAAGCCGAACAGGGCTTCCTGCAGAAGATCTTCTACGTCCACGTCCCGCTCGCGATCGTCTCGCTGTGCGGGTTCGTGCTGGGCGGGATCCTGGCGATCGTGCACCTGCGCACGCGCGACGCGCGCTGGGACTACCGCTCCTACGTCGCGATCCACATGGCCCTGATCTTCGGCCTGGCGACGCTGATCACCGGCTCGATCTGGGCAAAGGGCTCGTGGGGCCACTGGTGGGTCTGGGACGAGCCGACGCTGGTCTCGTTCCTGATCGTCTTCCTGCTCTACGCGACCTACCAGCCGCTGCGCTTCGCGATCGAGGACCCCGAGCGCCAGGCCCGCTACGCCTCGGTCTTCGCGATCACGGCGGGCGCCTTCGTGCCGCTCAACTTCATCGCCGTGCGGATGTCGACCGCCTTCCTGCACCCGCGGGTGCTCGGCAGCACCTCGAACCTCCCCGGCTCGATGGCGCTCACGTTCCTCGTCTCGCTGGTGGCGATCTCGCTGCTCTACGCGACGCTCTGCAAATACGAGCTGACCGCCAAGCACACCCGCGCGCAGGTGCGGGCGCTGCGCCGCCGCCTGGCGGGCGAGGAGGAAGGCGCCGGCGGCGGGCGCGCACCGGCGCGCAGCGCGGCTCCGACGGCGCCGCCTGTGCGCCGCGCCCCCGCGAGGACCGCCGGATGACCGCGCTGATCGCCGACAGCCCCGCGCTGCCTCTGCACGAGGCCGGCAAGTACGTTGCGGGCGCCTACATCGTGCTGCTCGCGCTGGTGCTCGTCTACGTGGCGATCATGGCCGTGCGCATGAGCCGCACCGAGCGCGAGCTCGGCGAGCTGCTCGCGGAGCTCGACCGCCGGGAAGCCGCCGAGACGGGCGCGGGCGAGAAGGGGCCGGCACAGGCATACCCCATGAAGGGGCACACGTGAGCGAGCTGCTGGCGCTCGGGATCTCGCACAAGACCGCCCCGGTCTCGCTGCGCGAACGGCTCGCGTTCAGCGAGAGCGAGGCGGGCGAGTTCGCGCACGCCGCCGTCTCTGCGCCGGAGGTCCGCGAGGCGGTCGTGATCTCGACCTGCAACCGCACCGAGGTCTACCTCGTGGTGGGCGACCCCGTCCAGGCCGAGTCGGAAGTGCTCGGGCTGCTGGCGCGCCGCGCCGGGATCCGCCCGACCGAGCTCGCCGAGGCGATCTACTCACCTCGCAACTGCGACGCCGCGCGCCAGCTCTACAAGGTCACCGCGGGTCTCGAGTCGATGATCGTCGGCGAGGCCGAGATCCAGGGGCAGGTCCGCCGCGCGCACGAGGCCGCGATCAAGGCCGGTGCGAGCGGGCCGCTGACCAACCGGCTGTTCGCCGCGGCGCTCCGCACCGGCAAGCGGGTGCGCTCGGAGACGGCGATCGGAGCCAGCCGCGTGAGCGTGCCGTCGGTCGCGGTCGATCTCGCGCAGAGCGTGCTCGGCGAGCTGAAGTCGCGCCACGTCGTGATCCTCGGCGCCGGCGAGACGAGCGAGCTGACCGCCCGTGCGCTGGCCGAGCAGGGCGCGGGGACGATCTTCGTCGCCAACCGCCACGCCGACCGCGCGCTGAGCCTCGCCGAACGCTTCGGCGGCACGGTCGTCGGGCTCGAGAAACTGCCGGATCAGCTGCTCGCGGCCGACATCGTGCTGTCCTCGACGGCCTCGCCGCACCCGATCGTCGGGCGCGAGGAGCTCGAGCTGGTGATGTCCCAGCGCGAAGGCCGGCCGCTGCTGCTGATCGACATCGCGGTCCCCCGCGACGTCGACCCCGCCTGCACCGAGCTGCGAGGGCGTCACGCTCTACGACATCGACGACCTGCAGGCGGTCATCGCGCGCAACCTCAGCCAGCGCGCCGAGGAGGCGCCGCGCGCGCACGAGATCGTCGAGGAGGAGATCCGCCGCTTCGCCCGCTGGCTCGGCCAGCTCGACGCCCTGCCCACGATCGCCGCGCTGCGCGAGCACGGCAACGACATCGTCGAGCAGGTGCTCGCCGAGAACGCCGGCCGCTGGGAGGGCGCCACCGAGCGCGACCTCGTCCGCGTGGAGGCGATCGCCCGCGCGGTGATGGCGCGGCTGCTGCACGAGCCGACGATCCGGCTGCGCGGGCCTCGAGGACGAGCGCGGCGGCGCCGGCGGGCACGCGAGCCTCGAGCTCGTGCGCGAGCTGTTCGGGCTCCGCGAGGACGGGGCCTCCGAGCAGCAGGGCGAGGCGCCCAGGCGAGCAGGCCGGCGGGCTGGCCGAGGTCCACGACCTCGAGCGGCGCCGCTCGGCGCCCGCCCGGCGCAAGTAGATGCGCGGGCTCCGTCCCGGCGCCTCGCGCTGATGCGGCTGGGAACCCGCCGCAGCGCGCTCGCGCTGGCGCAGGCGGAGCTCGTCGCCGCGATGCTCGGCGGCGCGGAGATCGTCCCGCTCTCGACCGGGGGCGACGCGGGCGGCGGGCGCCGAGGACAAGTCGCGCTGGGTGGACGGGCTCGAGCGCGCGCTGCTCGAGGGCGACATCGACCTCGCCGTGCACTCGGCCAAGGACCTCCCGGGCGAGCTCGCGCCCGGCCTCGCGCTGCTCGGAGCGCCCGAGCGCGCGGGCGCCGAGGACGCGCTCTGCGGCGCCGGCGGCCTCGCGGCGCTCGCGCCGGGGGCGCGCGTGGGCACGAGCAGCCTGCGCCGCGTCGCGCAGCTTCGCAGCGCGCGTCCGGACCTCGAGGTCGTGCCGGTGCGCGGCAACGTCGACACGCGGCTGGCGAAGCTCGCGGCCCCCGCCGAGCGGCCTCGACGCGATCGTGCTCGCGCGTGCGGGCCTCCAGCGGCTCGGGCGCGAGGCCGAGGCGAGCGCCCTGCTGGACCCCGAGCGCTTCGTGCCCGCGCCGGGCCAGGGCGCGCTCGCGCTGCAGGGGCGCGGCGGACGACGAGGCGCGCCGGCGAGGCCGCGGAGCGCATCACCGACGCGGCGGCGCTTGCGGCGCTGCGCGCCGAGCGGGCGCTCGCGCGCGCCCTCGGCGCCGACTGCCACACGGCGCTCGGCGCGCACGCACAGACGCGCGGGGAGGACCTGCTGCTCCGCGGCTGGGTCGGGCTGCCCGACGGCTCGGCCTGGGCGCTCGACGAGCAGGCGGGCGCGCACGATGAGCCGGAGGCGCTGGGCGAGCTCGTCGCGGCGCGGCTGCGTGCGGTCGGGGCGCAGGAGCTCTTGGAGGGGGCGCGCGAGGTCGCGCAGGCCGGCGATGGCGGCTGAGGACGGCGCCCCCGGGCGCGTGTACCTCGTCGGCGCCGGGCCCGGCGATCCCGGCCTGCTGAGCGCCCGCGCGCTGGAGACGATCGCGACCGCCGACGTGATCCTCTACGACCGGCTCGTCGGCCCGGGCGCGCTCGACGGCGCCCGCGCCGACGCCGAGCTGGTGTTCGTCGGCAAGGAGGGCGGCGGGCCGCAGGTCCCGCAGGCCGAGACCGAAGCGCTGATGCTCGAGCACGCGCTCGCCGGCAGGACGCGTGGTGCGCCTGAAGGGCGGGGACCCGTTCGTGTTCGGCCGCGGCGGCGAGGAGGCCCTGACGCTGCGCGAGGCGGGCGTGCCCTTCGAGGTCGTGCCCGGCATGACCGCGGGGCTCGCGGCGCCGGCCTACGCCGGGATCCCGGTCACCCACCGGGGGCTCTCGACGGCCGTCGCGCTCGTCACCGGCCACACCCGCGACGGCGCCCGGGGGCAGGAGGAGGGCGACGAGATCGACTGGCAGGCCCTTGCCGCGTTCCCCGGGACGCTCGTCTTCTACATGGGCGTCTCCGCGCTGCCGGCGATCGCCGCCGGGCTGATCGAACGCCGGGCGCCCGGGCGAGGAGCCCGCGGCGGTGATCGAAGCCGGCACGCTCCCCGGGCAGCGCACGGTCACCGGCACGCTCGCGACGATCGCCGGCCTCGCGCGCGAGGCCGGCGTCCGCCCGCCGTCGGTGACGGTGATCGGCGCGGTCGCGGCGCTGTCCGGCGAGCTCTCGTGGCTGCCCGCGCGCCCGCTCGCGGGCAGGACGGTGGCGGTGACCAGGGCGCGCGCGCAGGCGAGCGGCCTCGCGCGCTCGCTGGCCGAGCTCGGCGCGCGCGTGGTGCAGGCGCCCGCGATCGCGGTGCGGGCGCTGCCCGGCCCCGCCCTCGACCCCTCGCCCTACGAGCTGATCTGCGTCACGAGCGCGAACGGCGCGCACGGCCTGTTCGAGCGGCTCGCCGCCTCCGAGCCGCCGCGCGACGCGCGCGCGCTGGCGGGCGCCCGCATCGCGGCGATCGGCGAGAGCACCGCCGAGGCGCTGCGCTCGCACGGCATCCACGCCGACATCGTGCCCGAGCGCGCCGTCGCCGAGGGCCTCGTCGAGGCGCTCGACGCCGAGCTCGCCGAGCGCCCGGTGCGCCGCGCGCTGATCGCGCGGGCCTCGCAGGGGCGCGACGTCCTGCCGGCCGCGCTCGCGGAGCGCGGGGTCGAGGTCGACGTGCTCGAGCTGTACGAGACCGTCGCCGAGGCCCCGCCCCCGGCCGTGCTCGAGGCCGCCCTCGGCGCCGACTACATCACCTTCACCTCATCCTCGACCGTGCGCAACTTCCTCGCGGCGGCCGGGGGCGCGCAGGCGATCCGGCCGGGCAGCAGGCTGGTCTCGATCGGCCCGGTGACGAGCGACGTCGCTGCGGGAGGCCGGCCTCGAGCCCCACGTCGAGGCCGAGCGCCACGACGTGCAGGGCGTGCTCGACGCGCTGCTGGCCGACGCGGCTGATAACCAGTCAGAGCCATGACATCCCCGGTCATCACTTTCCTCTCCGACTACGGCCTCGGCAACGAGTTCGTCGGCGTCTGCCACGCGGTCATCGCCAGGCGCTGCGCCGAGGCGCGCGTGATCGACCTGACCCACTCGCTCCCCCGCCACGACGTGCACACGGGCGCGATCGTGCTGCGCGCCACGCTCCCCTACCTGCCCGACGCGATCATCCTCGCGGTCGTGGACCCGGGCGTCGGCACGAGCGGCGCGCGCGGCCGGCGCGCGATCGCCGTTCGCACCGTCGAGGAGGGCCGGCTCCTGGTCGGCCCGGACAACGGCCTGCTGATGCCGGTCTGCGAACGACTGGGCGGCGTCGCGGAGGCGGTCGACGTGGAGGGCTCGCCCGAGCGCCTGGAGCCGGTGTCGCCGACCTTCCACGGGCGGGACATCTTCGCGCCGGTCGCAGGCGCGCTCGCCGCGGGCGTGCCGCTCGCCGCGCTCGGCGAGCCGCTCGAGGTCGACGAGCCTCCGGCGGCTGCACATCTCCGTCGCGGTGATGACCGACAGCCGGCCTGGAGCTGCACGTGCTGCACTCGGACACGTTCGGCAACCTGATCCTCGACGGGCAGACCGAGCAGATGGCCGAGCTCGGGCTGAGCATCGGGGACGAGGTCTGGGTGCACACGGGAGGCCGCCGCCACCACGCGACCTTCGCTCGCACCTTCGCGGACGTGCACCCGGGCGGGCTGCTGCTCTACAAAGACGGGCTCGGGATGCTCGCGCTGGCGGTGAACCGGGGCTCGGCCGCCGAGGTGCTCGGCGCCGGGCGCCTCGACGAGGTCCTGGTCGCGCCCGGTGAACCCCTCGCCTGAGACGCGGCGGGCTGGGAACCCCCCGGCTGCACCTCAGGCTGACCGACTCGACCAACGAGCGGGCGCGCGAGCTGGCCGCCGGCGGCGCCCCGCACGGCTCGCTTGTGACGGCCTCCGAGCAGACCGCGGGGCGCGGCCGGCAGGGGCGGCGGTGGTCGGCCCCGCCCGGCAGCTCGCTGCTGGCCTCGCTCGTCCTGCGCCCGGCCCCCCGGCTGCTGCCGCTGTCCTGCGCCGTCGCCGTCTGCGACGCGCTCGACGCGGCGCCGGGCGCCGAGCAGCGCACGCGCGCTCTGATCAAGTGGCCGAACGACATCGTGCTCGCGCGCGGCGAGGGCTCGCGAAGCTCGCCGGGATCCTGATCGAGGCGCGGATGGGCGGGCCCCGAGACAGCTGGGCGGTGCTCGGGATCGGGCTCAACGTGGCGGTGGAGCTGGACGCGCTGCCCGCGGAGCTGCGGGACACGGCGGCGACACTCGGCCTCGACCCGGGGGCGGTGGAGCCGCTGCTCGCCGGCCTGCTCCGGGCGCTCGAAGCGCGAGTCGCGCAGGAGCCCGCCGTGACGCTGGCCGCCTGGGCGGAGCGCGACGCCCTGAAGGGAAGGAGGATCGCCTGGGGGCCGCCGGGCGCCGGGCCCCGAGGGGAGCGGTGTCGCGCAGGGCATCGACGGCGACGGGCGCCTGGTGGTCGCGCTCGACGCCGGCGGGCGCACCGCGCTCGGCTCCGGCGAGGTGCACCTGCGGTCCGCGGGCTGACCGCGCGCGCGGCCGCGCGGCGCGAGAATCGGGGGCGCGATCAACCCTGGAGGCCGGGCGGTCGATGAGTGAACCGATGGCGAGCGTGTTCCCGATCCGCCACATCTACGACCTCGTGGTGGCCGACCACGGCCGCCAGCACGCCTTCGTGTGCCTGGCGGCGATGCTGATCGCGTTCCTCGCGATCCGCACGAGCGCCCGCATGACGCGCCGGTTCACCTGGTGGCCGGGCGGCGTCGAGACCTCCGGCGGCATGCACCTGCACCACTTCGTATGGGGCATCTTCCTGATGCTGGGCGCCGGCTTCCTCGGCCTCGGCCTGCACCTGGGCGAGCCGTGGGGCGGGATCGTCGCGGCGGCGTTCGGAGTCGGGGCCGGGTTCACCCTCGACGAGTTCGCGCTCTGGACGCGGATGGAAGACGTCTACTGGCGCGAGGAGGGGCGCAGCTCGCTCGACGCCGTCGCGGTGGTCGCGACCGTCGGCGCCCTCGTCGTGATCGGCGTGCGGCCGTTCGAACTCGACGACCCGGGCTCGGCCCTCACGGTGAGCGCCGTGATCGCCGCCTCGCTGGCCGCGGCGGTGGTCGCGATCATGAAGGGCCGGATCGTGCTCGGCGCCGTCGGCGTGTTCCTGCTGCCGGTGGGACTGTTCGGAGCCGTGCGGCTCGCCCGCCCCGGCTCGCCGTGGGCGCGGCGCCGCTACGCGGACGGCGGCGAGCGCATGCGCAGGGCGCGGCAGCGCTACGAGCGCGAGTCGCGGCTCTCGCGGCGCCTGTCCGACGCGATCGGCGGCGCGCCCAGCGAAGGCTGAAGCGCCGGCGGCCCGCTCGGGCGGGGAGCGCGCTCCCCGCCGCACTCGCTACGCGACCTGCCGCTCCTCGTCGCCGTCGCTGCGTCCGCGCGCTCCGCTGCGCCTCCTGCGTGTGCGCCCGCCCGCGCCGTTCCCGTCGCCGCCGTCGCGGTCCGTCTTCGCGTCCGCCTTCCCGCGCGCGCCGTTGCCACCGGGGCCTCGCCGTCCGCGTTCCCGGCCGCGGCCTGGGCGGGCGGGGTCCGATTCTCCGCGGCCGCGGCGCCCGCCTCGGCCGGCACGCCGCCGTTGGCCGACGCCTCGACGGCCTGGCCGGGGGCCTTCGCGCCCTTGCGCCGGCGCCGCGCGTTGCGCGCCCGGCGCTTGGGGAAGTTGCGCAGCAGTTCCCGCGCCAGCGCAGGCGGCTTGCGCGCCATGCGCGTGCGGGCGCCGCGCAGCGCCTCCTCGGCCTCCGGCGTGTGCGCGAGCGCGGCGGCGAGCAGCGCCGCCGCGAGCCGGCGGTCCTGCTTGCGGGCGGCGTGAATCAGCCGTCGCGCGTTGCGCGCGTGCGCGCCGCCGGCGGAGTTGACGAGCAGGCCCAGCAGGCGCTTGGTCTCGGGCCAGCGCTGCACGGCGTACTCCTCGTGCACGTCGCGCGTGTACTCGGCGAGCCGCCAGATCCAGGCGTTGGCCTGGTCGCGGCGCCCGATGCGCCGCTCGACGAGCGCGCGCAGCATGATCTTGGTCGCCTCCTTGCGCTCCTCCCGCGGCCAGGTGCCGATGATGTCGATCGCCTCGTCGAAGGCGTCGGGGTCGCGCAGCGCGGCGATGTCGGCGAGCGCGCGCAGGCGCAGCTGGGGGTTCTTGTTGCGCTTGACCGCGGTGATCAGGAAGCGGCCCTTGAGCTCGCCCGTGCGGTCGAAGTGGAGCATCGCGCGGGCGCGGCGCCAGCCGTTCGGCGCGACGCGCGCGCCGGCCAGCGCCGCCCACAGGTGCTGCTCGCCGTAGTCGAGGTGCTCGACGGCGATCCGCCACAGCTCGCGCTCGAAGACCGCGAACCGGCGCTCCTCCTCCGCGCAGACCGGCAGCACCCGGCGCTCGACCCGCATCCGGCGCCCGCGCCCGCGGCGCACGGGGCCGACGACGATCGCGCCGCCGCGGTAGACGTCGCGGTCGAGCAGCGAGTGCAGCGTGACGACGGGGTCGTCGTGCTTGGTGGCGGGGTGGACGAAGTCGACCACCAGCCCCGCCTCCTTGCCGGGGTGCCGGCGCGTGACGCGCCCGACGCGCTGCTGGTAGATGCGCTTGGAGGCGGTCGGGGCGAGGTGCACGCAGACCGTCGCGCGCGGGCTGTTCCAGCCCTCGGCGAGCAGCTGCGCGTTGATCAGCACGTCGATGTCGCCGCGCTCGTAGCGGGCGAGGATGTCGACGAGTTCGCGCTTCGGGGTTTCGCCGGAGACGGCCTGCGCCTTCAGGCCCTCGGCGCGGAAGGCCTCGGCGAGGTTGTAGGCGTGCTGCACGCCGGCGGCGTAGACGACGCCGGGGACGCCGTTGAAGCGGGTCTTGTAGAGGTTCGCGACCGCGATGTTGAACGGCTGCTGGTCGAGCAGTTTCGCGAGCTCGTCCTGGTCGAACTCGGTGTCGATCTCGCCTCGGCGCAGCGGCACCTTGGCGATCGTCCGCACGCCGACGCCCGGGCGAGATGCGCACGCAGCGCAGCGGCGCGATCACGCCGCGCCGCGCGGCGAGCGCGAGGTCGAAGCGCGAGGTCTGGGTCGGGAAGAGATCGGTGACGTGGCGGGCGATCAGCGCGCCCGTCGCCGTCATGCCGATGAAGATCGGCCCCGTCCAGTTGCGGATCGCGCCGCTGGTCTTCTCGCCGAGCGCGGTGTGCGCCTCGTCGCAGATCACGATCGTGTAGGCGCTCGAGATCTTGCCGGCGTTGCGCACGAACCACTGGTAGGTCTCGACGGTCACCGGACCCTTGCCCGGGTCCTCGCCCTGCAGGAGCGGTTTGCTGATGCGCTTGGAGTAGCCGCGGTCGCGCAGCTCGCCGAGGAACTGGTCGACGAGGTTGCGCCGGTGGGTGAGGATCAGCACGCCGCCGGTCTGCGTCGCCTCGACGAAGCCGAGCGCGGCGACGGTCTTGCCGGCGCCCGTCGCGTGCTCGAACCAGAAGCGCTTGGCGGCGTTGGGGTCCTCGGGCTGCTCGCCGAGCACCTCCTCTTCGTCGTCCTCGTCGACCCAGTCGCGCGGCTCCTCGTCGGATTCCGCCGCGGCCTCCTCGGCCGCCGCCTCGGCGTCGTCGTCGGCCGCGAGCTCGTCGTCCTCGTCCTCGTCCTCCTCGTCCTCGTCGTCCTCGTCGGGCGCCGCGCGGGTCACCGGGCCGAGCTCGTCGTCCTCCTCGTCGTCCTCCTCGTCCTCCAGCTCGTCCTCGTCGTCCTCGGGCTCCTCCTCGTCCTCCTCGGAGGCCGCCTCGGCGGGGGCGGGCTCGTCGGCGGGCGGAGGCTCGTCGGGGCCGAGGATGTCGGCTGAGGCGAGCAGCTCGGGTGAGGCCGAGGCGGCGACGCGGCCGTTGGGCGCGCTGCGCTGGGACTCGGCGAGCAGGGCGGTCAGCGTGCCGGACAGCGCGTCGACCTGGTGCGCGGAGAGCACGGTCCCGTCGGCGAGCTTCGGCTCCTCGTCGGACATCAGCCGCTCGAGCCCCAGCAGCAGCGAGAACTCGCGCCGCCAGCCGGTCGAGGGCTGTTTGGCCTTGGGGTCCTCGGCCAGCTCGGCGAGCGCCTCGTCGAGCGCGCGGCGGCGAGGGGTGCCGGGCGCGAGCGCGACGGCGGGGTCCTCGCCGTCGTGCAGGAAGCGCTCGCGCACGAACTTCTCAGCTCGCGCGATCTCCGCGGAACTCGGGATGGTCGTGGCTGCGAGGGCCACTGAGGTGGACTCGGCCATAGAAGGCTCTGGACTTCGAGACAGAGCCGCTGGGAAGGTGACTTCGACGCGGCTCGAAGGAAACTGCGCCCGTGTGGCGCACCAGCCGGAGACCCTCTGCGCCCCGGCTTTCTACGTGAGCTCAGGATATAGCACGGCGGGGCGGGAACCAAGGCTGCCGGCCGGCGGGGAGGACGGATGCACGAGCGCCCGCGCCTTGGGGGCGGTGCGGGATGCGCCATCTGCGAGGCTGTGCCGCGTGACGCCGACGCGCCTGGCACTGCTCGCCGTGACAGCCGGGATCGCCGCACTGCTGATCGTCGGGCTGCTCGAGCTCGGGGGCGGCTCGGGCGGCCAGCCCTCGCGGCTCACGCCCGCCGAGATGCAGGCCCGCCTGCGCGGCTCGCCGCCCCAGCTCGCGGCGCTCCACGCCCGCGCGGCACAGCTCCTGCCCGGCGGGCTGGGCGCGCTGCGCGGGCGGCTGGCGGCGCTCCGCGGGACGCCGGTCGTGATCAACAAGTGGGCCTCGTGGTGCGAGCCGTGCCGGGCCGAGTTCGGCGCCTTCCAGCAGGTCTCGGTGCGCCGCGGGCGCGAAGTCGCGTTCGTCGGGATCGACTCCGGCGACGCCTCGAAGGGGGCGCGCCGAGTCGTTCCTGCGCTCGTTCCCCGTCCCCTACCCGAGCTACTACGACGCGAGCGGGCAGGCCGGCGCTGCGATCACCGACTCGAGCTTCACGCCGGTCACCGTGTTCATCGACCCGCGCGGGGAGCATGTACATCCACCAGGGCCCCTATCCCGACGCCGCCAAGCTCGAACGTGACGTCCGGCGCTACGCGATGGGGGCCTGAGCCGATGCCCGAGCTGCGCATCGACCCGCTCTCGCGGGCACCGCACGATCGTCGCCGGCGAGCGCAGCCGGCGCCCGGGCGGCGAGCCGCGCTGCGCGCCCGCCGAGCCGATCGACCCCGAGCAGGACCCGTTCGCGGAGGGCCACGAGGACCGCACGCCGCCGGAGCTCTACGCGGTGCGCCCGGGCGGCGGGCCGCCGGACTCCCCGGGCTGGACGGTGCGGGTCGTGCCCGAACCTCTACCCCGCGCTCGAAGCCCAGCGGCCGGCGAGCGCGCCTCCCGCGCTCGAAGCCGAGCCGGCGGCGCGCGGGCGCGGCGCCCCGGAGCTGTTCGTGACGCTGCCCGCGACCGGGCGCGCACGAGGTGGTCGATCAACGGCCCGCAGTCCGTGCTCTCGCTGGCCGACCTGCCCGCCGCGCAGGCGGCCGCCGCGGTCGAGGTGTGGCGCGAGCGGATGCGCGCCCACGCCGACAGCGCCTACGTGCAGCTGATCGTCAACGAGCGCCGCGAGGCGGGCGCGTCGCTGCCGCACACCCACGCCCAGCTCTACGCGCTGGACTTCGTCCCCGCCGCCGTCGCGCGCGAGCGCGAGCGCTCGGCCGCCTACACGACGCGGACGATGGGCCAGAGCCTGCTCGGCGACCTGGTCGCCGAGGAGGTGCGACGCGGCGAGCGCGTCGTGGCGATCGACGACGAGGCCGTCCTGCTGGCGCCGTTCGCCTCGCGGCTGCCCTTCCAGCTGATGCTGGCCCCGCGCGTGCCGCGCCCGCGCTTCGAGGAGGACGGCCCGAGCGGTGCGGCGCTGCTGCACGAGGGGCTGCAGCGGCTGGCGCGCCGGCTCGGCGCGAACCCGCCGCTGAACATGTGGGTCAGGACGGCGC
Source organism: uncultured Solirubrobacteraceae bacterium (assembly GCA_963779065.1). Classification (GTDB taxonomy): domain Bacteria; phylum Actinomycetota; class Thermoleophilia; order Solirubrobacterales; family Solirubrobacteraceae; genus Palsa-744. Next base: position 2,402,316 of record CAVZWQ010000003.1, on the reverse strand, counting down.
CGCGCGGCGCCGATCAGTTCTGCTGGCGGATCGACGTGATGCCGCGGCTGACCCACCTCGCGGGGCTCGAGCTCTCGACCGACCTGAACCTCAACATCGTCGCGCCCGAGGACGCCGCGAGGCTGCTCCGCGAGGCGTAGCTGGAGCTGCGCCCGGCCGCCGGCGGCTAGGCTCCCCGCCGATGCCCCCCGAGGACCGCCTCGTCCCCCGCTTCGCCGCGGAGCCGCCGCAGGACACGCTCCCCTACGGCCGCTGGGAGCAGCGGCTGCGCGAGGAGTTCCTCGCGGCGGCGCTCGCGCTCGACGGCGCGCCCGAGGACATCGGCGCAGCCGGAAGGCCTCGCCTGGTTCCCCGACCGCACCTGGCACGGGCGCACCTACGTGCCGGCGACCGCGCCGACGAGCGGCGGCTACGAGCTGTTCGGCTACGTCCGCTACCTGCCCGGCGGCGAGGACGGCGAGCCGAGCGACTTCATGGCCTACGTCGACTTCACCGGCGACACCGCCGAGCGCAACCCCGACTGGCGGCTGGACCTCTGCGACGAGGTGATCGGCAGCTGGCGCGGCGAGAACGGCGCCGTGGCGGCGATGACGCTCGTCTGGGGCCGCCCGCTGGTCTCCGGCGGCGCGACCGTCACCGCCGAGCTGGCCGGCCTCGCGGTCGACCAGTGCGCGCTCGTCGACGAGCGCTTCACGCTGATCGCACCCGACGACTACCGCCAGGACCTGCTCGACATCAAGCTGTACGACGGCGGCGGGCGCGAGCTCGCGGGCGAGTCGCTCTACGACGCGGAGGACGGCGAGCAGGACGGAAGGACTCGGAGCCGACGGCAGGGCCGTTGCAGGCCGAACGTTCGTTCGGTTACGGTCTGAGGCGGTGTCCGGGCGCTACGCCCGGGAGGAGAGGGCCTGAGGAGGGGAGCAAGGGATGGGAGCGTTCGGAGCGCGGACGGGACGGCTGTTCCTGGCGGCGGCGATCGCGGCGGCTGGTCTGCGCCGCGGCCGCGGGCGGAGCGGCCGCCAGCGATGCAGGTCAAGCGGGTGTGGATGCCGGCGCCGACCGCGCCCGGAACGCCCAGCTCGTTCACGCTGAAAGGCGTGCGCCTGAAACACGGCCTCGACCTGAACCAGGTCGGCGTGATCAAGGTCGGCTCGAGGAACGGCCAAGAACGTGCTCGTGTTCGAGCCCGGCACCTCCGGCGGCGCGCGCCTACATCGTGCCGTTCGCCAAGTCGCTCGTCGAAAAGCTCCCCGGCTGGCAGGTCTGGTCGGTCGAACGGCGCGAGAACCTGCTCGAGGACCAGTCCTGCATCGCGAAGGCCAAGCGCGGCACCGCGACGCCCGCAGGAACTCTTCCACTACTACCTCGGCTACCTGACCGAAAGCCGCCGAGAAAGCCGCACATGGGCTTCGTCATCCCGGCGAAGAAGTCGCCTTCGCCGAAGAATGGGGCATGAACGTCGCGGTCGAAGACCTGCACACGGTGATCGAATCGGCGAAAGGCCTCGGCGGCAAGGTCGTGCTCGCGGGCCACTCGCTCGGCGGCTCGGTCGTCACCGCATACGCGACCTGGGACTTCGCGGGCTCGCCGGGCGCCGACGGCCTCTCGGGTCTCGTCTACGACGACGGCGGCAGCGGCCCGACCCCGATCACGCAAGGCACAGGCCGAAGAAGCGCTGACCAAACTCCAGAGGCAAGTCGCCGTGGCTCGCCTTCGGCGGGATCGGCGTCGCCGTTCCTCGGCCTGTTCTCGACGCTCGGCGCGATGGGCGTCATCACAGGCGCCCGAACGAAGCCTCGCTGGCCGAGGCGCTTCCCGCTGCTGCCGTCGAACCTGAAGCCGAACAACGAAAAAGGCGAACTGATCCCGGTCACCAACGAAGCCGAGTTCGGCTTCGGGGTCAACGTCGGCAGCTCGCCGCCGAACCTGCCGCCGCGCAGGTGCACGCCGGCACCGGCCTCAGCGAAACGGCCAACGAAGACGGGCTCTTCACGCTGGAACGGCGAAGGGGCGCATCTCGCCGCTGCACCGCTACGCGGAAATGCTCGCGGGCACCGGCTTCAACCACGCCGACGGCGACGAGTGGTACTTCCCCGAACGGCTCACGATCGACACCGGCGCGGTCGCCGACGGCAACGCGAACCCGGCGCAGGAAGTGCTGGGCGAGCACGCGATCCACGGCCACGAACTGCCGGCGTCGCTGAAGATCCTGGCGATCAGCACCGAACTGGACAAACTGTTCGGCGGCGGCAGCGTGCTGACGGCGGCCGAAGTGCTGGCCGAACAGTCGGGGATCCCGGCCGGAAAACCTGACGCTGATCGACAAGGAATCGCGAATACGCGCACAACGACCCGGCCGCGGCCGACCCGGGCGGGAACATCGAAGGCAACGCGTTCTACGCGGCGCTGGTCCCGTACCTGGAAGGGATCGCCGCGAAATAGCGGAGGCGATGCTGTTCGGTCGGGCGCATGCGGGCGGGTGGGCCGTGATCGCCGGCTCCAGGGGCCGCACATGTGCGGCCCCTGGGGTCGGCACATGTGCCGACCCTGCGAGCCGGCGCATGCGCCGGCCCGGCAGCTTCGCGGCCCTTACTTCTTGCAGGCCGCGAGTGCCGTTTCCTTCGCCGCGCTCGGCAGCGAGGTCGCCTTCTCGACGACTTCTTCGCACACTTCGCCGCGCCGCCTGCTTGACCGCCTGCGTGTCGCCTTTGCGCCGCCTTGTCGCAGGCTTCGAGAGCTTCGCTTTGGCGCTCGCCGGAGAGGGCTGTCTGGCTTTCGATCAGGTGATGGCATTCCGCGACCGCCTTCTGGAGGTTCGCGGGCGACGCCGCTCGTCGACGTGGCTCGCCGCCGCCGGTGCGGATTTCGTGGTGGTGCTCGAAGCCGCCGCCTCCGCAGCCCGCCAGCAGCCATGGCGCCGGCGACCGCCAGCAGCGGGAGCGGTGCAAGCCGTCGGCTCATGCTCTCCCGATCGTCCCGGCGGGCGCCCTGCGCCCGCCGGCCTGCTCGTCGGCAACCCTACAGCCGGCGGCAGCGGGGGCGCGTGCGCCTGGGCAGCGCGGCGCCGGCTCAGCCCTTGACCGAGTGGAACGCGCCCAGCGTGCCCGGGCAGCGTCGGCGTGAACGGCTGGAACTTGTAGGGCTTGGTCGCGTCGAAGCCGGCTTTTTCGGCCGCCTTCGGTTCCGCGAACGGCAGCAGCGCTTCGACGGCCTGGCCGATGTTCTTCAGGCCCGAGCGTCCGCTCGTAGCCGTTGTTGTTGGGCGGGTCCACCGACTCGGCCTGCTTCTGGATCCCGGTGACGGCCTCGATCGGGCCCGCCGTCGGAGTTGGCCACGCCCGGGCGCGACGACGCGCGCGAGCGTGCGGTGGTCGGACTCGATGCCCATGATGCGCGCCGCGGTCACGCGCAGGTCCGCGCGTGCTGAACTCCCGCACGCCGACCAGGTAGGCGGCGATGAACGCGTCCTCCAGCGTGACCAGCGTGTTCAGCGTCGTCTGGGCGTCGGCGAACATCTTCTTCGGGTAGTAGAAGGTCGTGAACCCGGCCGGCTTGCGGGTCAGGCTTTCCTCGAGCAGGAAGTGGGACATCTCCTCCTGCAGCGCGGCCTTCAGGTAGCCCTGGTCGTCGGATGCGAGGTTCTTGAAGAACGGCGCCGTGCTGATGATGTTGGAGTAGGTCGTCACCGCCAGCGCCTCGGCGATCTGCGCCGCCTTCAGGATCGCGACGTCGCCCTTGGTCGGGCCGTGCGGCGCTTCTTCGGCGAACGCCGGCGGCGGGCCCCAGCGCGCCGAGGCCGGCGGCGCCCGCGCCGGCCGCGGCGGCGCCCTTCAGGAAGCCGAGCCGCGTCGTTGCTCGGCGTCCCGTCGCTCGCGCGCCTGCTCGGCTGTGTCTGTGAGCTCATCTGTCGTCCCCCTTCGGGTCGGTTCGGGTTTCGAGTCCATTCGGCCGCTTACTACGGCGCAGGCGCCGCAGCGGATCACCGCAGCCCGCGCAGCGCCGCGTCTGCGAAGATCGGCGGCGATGGCGGCGGAGGAGCGCCGACGGACCTGCACCCGCTGGTCGGCGGCTTCGCCGACGCCGCCGGCTATGACCGCGCGCGCCCCCGCTACGACGCGCTGGTGGCGGACGCGCTCGTCGCGCAGCTCGAGCTCGACGCCGGCGCGCCGGTGCTCGAGCTCGGCGCGGGCACCGGCCAGCTCTCGGAGGCGCTGCTCGACGGCCGGCCTCGACCTGACGGCCGTCGAGCCGCTCGACGCGACGCGCGAGCTGCTCGCCGCCGCGATCGGAGCGGAGCGCGTGCGCGCCGGGTCGCGCCGAGGAGATCCCGCTGCCGGACGGCAGCGTGCGCGCCGTGTTCGCGGCCGACGCCTTCCACTGGTTCGACGAGCGCCTCGCGATGCCCGAGATCAAGCGCGTGCTGCGGCCGCGGCGGCGGCGTCGCGATCCTGCGCACGGTGCCCGCGATCGACGAGCCCTGGAGCCGCGAGCTCGGGCGAGATCATCAACGAGATGCGCCCCGAGCACCCGGCCTTCGACGCGCGCGGCCCCGCTGCCGCGCTCGAGGAGGACGCCGGCCTTCGGGCCCGTGCGCGAGACCAAGGTCACCTCGCGCCGCGAGCTCGACCGCGACGCGGCTGCTCGCGCTGGTGGCGAGCTTCAGCTGGGTCGCGACGCTGCCGGACGCCGACCGCGAGCGGATGCTCGCGCGGGTCGGCGAGGTGCTCGACGCGCACGGCGTTCGAGCGCGAGAGCTACGACGTCCTGCACCAGATCTGGCTCGCCCGGCTGCTGTGAGCGCGAGCGGGCCGCTACTGCGACTCGGCGACGGACGGATCGCCCATCGCGGTGATCCCCGGCGCCACGGCGGCCGCCGGGACGGCGAACAGGCCGCCGACGCCCTCCGCGGCGACAGGCTCGCCGAGGAAGAAGCCCTGCGCCATCGTGCAGCCCATCGCCTGCAGCGCGTCCACCTGGTCCTGGCTCTCGACGCCCTTGGCGATCACGGTCAGGGAGAGGTCGCGGCCGAACACGAGGATCGCCTCGAGCAGCCAGCTCCGGTAGTCCTCGTCTTCGCCGGCGTCGAGCGAGCCGCGGTCCACCTTGAGGAAGTCGATCGGCATCTGCTGCAGGTCGGCGCGGTAGGCGTAGCCGCTGCCGAAGTCGTCGATCGCGATCCGCACGCCGAGCGCCTTCAGCGCGCTCGAGGCGCGGCGCCCGCGGCCTCCTTGTCCTCCATCACGGTGCTCTCGGCGATCTCGAGCGCGCAGCAGCGAGGGCTCGAGGCCCGACTGCTGCAGCGCCCGCAGGACGTCGGTCGCGAAGCCCTCGCGGTTGAGCTGCTTGGCCGAGACCTTGACGGCGACCGCGACGCGGTGGCCGGCGACGTTCCAGGCGGCGGCCTGCGACGCAGGCCTGTTCGAGCGCCCAGCGGCCGATCGGGACGATCAGGCCGCTCTCCTCGGCGAGCGGGATGAACTCGGCGGGCGAGACCTCGCCCTTGGTCGGGTGCTCCCAGCGCAGCAGCGCCTCGAGCGCGACCACGCGGCTGCGAGGACAGCTCGTAGACCGGCTGGTAGAGCAGCGAGAACTGCTCGTCCTGGAGCGCCGTGTTGAGCTCGACCTCGAGCACGCCCCGGCCCTCGATGATCGAGCGCATGTTGGCGTTGAAGAGCGTGTAGCGGTCCTTGCCGGCGGCCTTGGCCGCGAACAGGGCCATGTGGGCGTCGCGGAGCAGGTCGTCGGGGGTCGCGTAGCGGCCGAAGGCGACGCCGATGCTCGCCGTCAGGAAGAAGCTCGGGCCGAAGCCCTCGATCTCGACCGGCTTGTGCAGCGACTCGATGATGCGCCGCGCGAGCGAGTCCAGGCGCATGCCGCGGACCGGCGATTCGACGATGATCGACGAACTCGTCGCCGCCGTAGCGCCCGACGGTGTCGTGCGTGCGAACGGTGTTCTCGAGGCGTTCGGCGACGATCTTCAGGAGCTGGTCGCCGGCCTCCTGGCCGAGCTTCTCGTTGACGTCCTTGAACCAGTCGATGTCGACGAACAGCGCGCCGACCATGATCGACGAGTTGCGCCCGGCGCGGGCGAGCATGCGCTCGGCGCGGTCGAGCGTGAGGCCGCGGTTGGGCAGGCCGGTGAGTGGTCGTAGAGGTCTTCGCGCGGGGCGGGGGGCGCCGCCGACGGGGATCACGACGGGCGCGGCCTGGGCGCCGGGACGGCGCAGCCCGAGCACGAGCGCGCCGGCGAGGACGCTGGCGAGCAGCCCGGTGACCAGCAGGGCGATCGCGTCGCCGTGGTCGCCGACCGCCTCCGAGGGCGTGGGCGCGAAGGTCTTCAGCGACCAGCCGCCGTGGAAGGAGGTGGTGGTGACGATCGGTTCCGCGGGCGGGGTCCCGTAGGTGTAGACGTCGTTGGCAGCGCCGGCGTGGTGGCGCAGGCGCGCGGCGCCTTCGGGCAGGCCGCCCATCGACTCCGACAGGAGCACGGTGGGCGCGAGCACCTCGCGGACCCAGCCGGCGAAGGCCGCACGGCGCCCGACGTCGCTGCGCGGGAGCACGTTGCTGCGGTAGATCGGCGTGAGGATTTCGAGCGCCTGGCCGCCCCCGGCCGCCGCGACGCCGTTGTAGAGGCTCTGGCCGCTGTCGCGCGTCGCGAGCAGGGCGTGGTTGGACGAGCACACGTCGAAGCTCCCCGCGGGCTGCGAGGCGGCGGTGCGCCCGACCGTGCCGATCGGCAGGCATTCGAAGCTGCGTCCGTTCGGCGTCAGCTTCGGCGCGACCGGCGCGGTTGCGATCTTCGCGCCCGTGGTCGACGTGGTGCTCGTCGCGGCCGGCGGCTTGTAGGGCACCCCGGCGACGTGCGCGTGGAAGGCGGCGAGTTCGGGCGCCCGCACGAGTGCGATCAGGCTGAGCGCTTCGAGCTCGGGGTGGTTGTGCATCAGGCGCGCCCAGCCGGACCAGCTCTTGAATTCGGCGGCGCTGCCCTGCGGGTTCTTCGAGAGGTATGTGCCCGAGGCCGTGAGCACCCCGTCCTGGTGGGCGAGAGCGAGCTTGACGGCGCCGGCGGTGCCGGCCGAGGCGTGCGCGAAAGCGGTCCGCGCGCTGTCGGCATTCGAGCGGGCGACCGCGCGGGCGCCGAGGACGCTGGCGACAGCGCCGGCGAGCGAGCACGACGCAGCGCGATCGCCAGGCGCGGCCAGGAGATGTTGGACAGCGACCAGCGCGAGCCCGGGTCCGCGTCCTCGACGGACGCGGCGGGCTCCGGCGAGGCGCCGGGGCCGGCGCCGTTTCCATCGGCCGCGGCGAGCGCGTGGATGTGGACCGGCTGCTCGGCGGGGTTGCCGGCGGCGGCGGGCTCGGGCGCGGCGTCTGGGGTGTCGGGCATGGTCGTCTGTCGAGGCTCCCTGCGCGCTGCGTGAAGCGCGCTTCTGCGGGCCTATCGATCGGTCCGCGCCCTAACTTGAGCGGTGCACCCCGGGGGTCTGGACACGTGCCTGATGGATGCGCGCGGGCGCGGCGCGGCTCCGAACGCGCCAGAGGGCCCGAGGAGGGGTGCGGCAGGCACGCAAAATCAGGCGCCGGCCGTGCGCCTAGGGCGTCTAACTTGAGCTGTGCACCCCCCGCGCCTGGACGCCGGGCACGGGAGCGGCGTGCGCCGCCGCCCGCAGTCGAACCTGAAAGTCTGTGGACATGCCACTCCGCCGGCCGTCGAGGCGCCGCGCCGGAAGGAAGCCGCCGGTGTCGATAGCGGACCCGCGGCTCGAGAACTGGGAGACGGTCAGCACCTTCGAGGAGCAGACGACGGCGCTGGCCTGGCGCGACCACCTGCGCGGCGCGAGGGTCGATGCGGCGTGCGCCGCCGACCACCCGCTCGACCGCTTCGGCCGCGGCGACATCTACCTCGTGATGCCGCCCGAGCAGTGGTGGCGGGCGAACGAGATCATCGACAACCTCGACTGACTCGCCGGCCCGCCCGCGTCAGGGGGACGCGAGCAGCCGCTCGCCCCAGCCCGCCGCGAACAGCGACGGGCCGCCGCCCGTGTGCCAGAACACGACCGGGCCCTCGACCCGGCCTGCCCTGGCATCCGCCACCAGGCCCGCCATTCCCTTGGCGCTGTAGACAGGGTCCAGGAGCGACGCCCTCGGTCCGGGCGAGCAGCCCGATCGCTTCGATGCCGCCCGGCGTGAACGCGCCGTAACCGTCGCCGAGCTGCGAGAGATCGAGCCGGGCGTCCTCGTCGGTGAGAGCGACATCGGCGCCCAACAGTCCGCCTGCCTCGTTCGCGAGCCAGGCGACCAGGCCGCGCAGCGTCGGGGACGATCTGCCCGACGTCGAAGCCGACCGGCCGCGGGGCCGCCGGCGGGCGAGCGCATGACCGGCCATGAGGCCCGCGTGCGTCCCGCCCGAAGTCGAGGCGTGGTAGACCTCCCGCGGCTTCAGGCCCATTTCGTCGAGCTGCCCCAGCAGCTCGGAGTAGGCCGCGACGAACCCCAGCGCCCCCACCGGCGAGGAGCCGCCCGCGGGCAGCGTGTAGGCGCCCGCGCGCTGCTCGGCAACGTCCTTCACCCCGCTCGGCGAGCTGCGCCCACTCCTCCGTGCCGGCGAAGATGACCTCCGCTCCGAACAGGGCGTCGAGCAGGAGGTTCCCGCTCGGCGGTCCGGCAGGCCGCTCCCCGCCCATCACGAGGACGGCGTGCAACCCGAGCCTCGCGGCCGCCGCAGCCGTCGCCCGGGCGTGATTCGACTGCGGCGCGCCGAGCGTGACCACGGACTCCGCGCCCTGGGCAAGGGCCTCGCCGAGAGTGAACTCGAGCTTGCGGACCTTGTTGCCCATCAGCCCGAGCGCACCGACGTCGTCGCGCTTCAGCCACACCTCGACCCCAAGCTCCCGGCTCAAGCGAGGCGCATGCTCCAGCGGCGTCGGCGGCCCCGTCAACTCGACGCGCGGGCGCCCGTGCAGCGCAGCGAACGGATCGGCCACGGCGCGATCATCGCAGGCGTCCCGCCCCGTGGATGCCCCCGCCAGGAGTCGAACCTGGATCTACCGCTGGCGGCGGGACGGGCGAGACCACCCTACGGTCGGCTCATCGACTTCTCGCCGATGAGCGCTGGGAACGACTCGACCGGCCTGTACGGCCGCTTGCATCTACCGTATCCCGCGGGTCGCCGGAGATATCGGCCGTCGCACGGGAGCGCGCCCAGCCGCCCCTAGACCACCGTGTTGATCTCGAGCGGTTCTTCGCCGGTGAGGGCGTTGCCGTAGCGTGTCGCTTCTTCGGTGCTGGTGGTCGACTGAATCGAGAGGCCGGCTTGCTGGAAGGGGCCGGCGGCGAGCGAGAGTTCGAGCGCGCCGCCCGCTTCGCCTTGGAGGTGTTCGGGCTTCTGCTTGCCCTTGGTCGCCCTGTAGGTCAGCTTGAACGCAGTCGACATCGCGTTCACGGGTGTAATCGGCGCAAGGAGCGAGCCGTCGATCGAAACCGAGGTCGCACCGCAGCTGGCATCGAGGAGGCGCGCGGCTTTGCCGACCGCGAACAGGTCCAGCGCCACGGCGTTCTGTTCTTCGACGTTCCAGCCGAGCATGCCTTCCAGAGCCTCGATCCTGACTTCGCCTTCACCGGCGCCGGCGCTCGAGCAGCGCGCCCCTCTCATTTCGCAGCCAGTGAGTGTGAGAGTGACGTTCGCAACCTGCTTCGAGCCACTGTATTCGCCGGAGGTCTGCGTGGCGCTGCAGACGATCTGGGTTTTGCCGACCGTTTCGAGCACGCTCTTGCCGCCGCTCGAGCTGAAGCCGCGCTTGATCGCTTCGGGCATCCATTCGAAGCTGCCGGCGCTCTGGTGCACCGCGCAGCCGGAGCCGTACTTTCCGGCGCCCTTGGCGACCTTGGCGCAGCGGCCGAGTTCGGGCGGAGATTCGGGCAGGTAGCGGAACACGTCGAGCTTCACCTTCAAACTCGTAACGCCGCCGACGGTGACCGTGATCGGCGCGCTGCCGGGCTTTTTCGCTGGGGCGACGGCCGTGATCGAGGAGTCGGACTGGACTTCGAAGCTCTGCGCTGCGCTCGAGCCGAACTTGACGGCGCTCGCGCCGGCGAAGCCGCTGCCAGTGAGCGTCACCACGGTGCCGCCGGCAGCACGGCCGCTGGACGGGCTGATCGCACTGAGCGTCGGGGGCTCGAACGTGAACCGATCGGCCGAGCCGGTCGCGCTTGTACCTCCCGCGCTCGTTGCGGTGACGTCGACGGTGCCGGTCCCGCCAGGCGCGACCGCGACGAGTTCCTCGCTCGAGACGAACGTCGTGAAGACGGCCTGCTGCCCGCCGAAGGAGACCTGCGTGCTCTGTTCGAACCCGGCGCCCCGCACGTGCACCGCGGTCCCGCCCTGCAGCGGTCCGCTCGCCGGGGTCAGGCCGCTCACCTGGGGCACCGCGAGATAGGTGAACTGGTCGGCGGCGCTCGTCGCGCTCTGTCCGCCGGCCGTCGAGGTACGGATGTCCTGAGTGCCCGTCCCCGCCGGAGCGGTGACGCGCAGCATTCCGGGCGAGAGGACGACAACCGCCGCGGCCGGGGTCGTCCCGAAGGCCACTGTCGTCGTCTTCGTGAAACCGCTCCCCGACACGTCGACTTCGGTGCCGCCGCCGGCGGGACCGCTCACGATGCTCAGCCCCGTAACCGTCGGCTGGGCCGGCGGCGGTTCGCCCGAGCAGCTCATTTCCAGCACGAGCGCCACCCGCGGCGGCGGCACGACCAGCGCTGGGGTCGAGACCGCGGGCTGCGACGGTTCTCCGGGCGCGAAGCAGCCCGTCTTTTCCGCCTTCACCTTGTAGTAGCCGGGGACGACCTCCCACATGAACTGCCCGCCCGCGTCGGTCGTCTGCGGGTTTTCCGACGGTTCCATGATCGGGCTGCCGGACAGCGGCGCCGAGAACGGGCCTTCTTCGGAATCTGAGCGTTCGAGGGTCGCGGTGGCCCCTGCGATCGGGTTGCCGTTCCTGTCCTGCACGCTCCCCGAGGGGTCGCTCTTTCCGTTGCCACGCCCTCCTTTGCGCGTCGAGCGCCCCTTGCCACCTTTGCCCCCGGGCGGCTTCGCCTTCGGCGGAGGAGGCAGTTTTTTCCCCATACAGTCAAGGGCCGCCAGGATCTCGGAGATGTTGGGGCCGCCCCCGCCCTTGGAGCCGCCCGTCAGCGCCCCGGCCGCTGCATTGGCCGCCGCCTGGGCACCTGGGCCTCCGATCAACGGCCCGAGCAGCGACTGCAAGCCGCCCTTCGCTCCCCCGCCAGGACTGACCCAGTGGTCCACGAAGTGGTCGGGTGTGTCCGCCGTGCTCTTGATCGCGTTCCAGATATCGTCCTGCAGCGCCTGAGGAACATTGCAGTCTTTGAACATCCCCAGCAGCCAGGCGCGCGCATCCAGAAGCGCCTGGTCGGGGCGCAGACCCTGGGTGAGCGAGCCGGCACCCTTGGACAGCGGGCCCGCACGCAGGTTCGTCGCGCCCGAAGGCGGCGCGGAGCGCAGCGTGGCGCCGACAGCCGCCCTCATGGCGGTATGAGCCGCCGCTGCGCCTTCATAGCCGTAGTGGCCGGCCTCGGCTTCGCCACCTTCTTCCGAGATGATGTTCACTTCGACCGTGCCTTCTCCCGGAGGAGTCACCGCTTTCAGTTCCGTTTCGGAAATCACTTCGACTTCGGTGGCGGGATTGGCTCCGAAGTAGACGGCGTCGACGCCGCCCAGCCCACTGCCGGTGATCGTCACCTGCTCACCGCCGGCCTTGCTCCCGCCTTCGGGAGTGACCGAGCCGACCGCGGCATACGTGTATTCGCCCAGTTCCGACGAGGAGATTTCACCTTCCGGGGTGAGCACCTTCACCTGCACCGCGCCGGTGCCGGGGGGAGCGACGGCGTCGATCATCGAATCTGAAAGCACTGAGAAGCTCGTCGCCGGCGTCGAGCCGAACAGCACGCCCGTTGCTCCGCTGAAGCCGCTGCCGGAGATCTCGACCGGCGTTCCTCCCGCGGCCGAGCCGGAAGCCGGTATCAGGGCCGACGGCGGCGGGCATTCGTTGTAGGTGACGAACTGCGTGTTTCCGTGGAGCGGGTACAGCGGCGGCAGCGTCGCGGAGTACGAGCCGGAGCCTTCGGGTGATTCCCTGAGCGCGCCGAAGACACCCGTGAATTCGTCCGTGTAGAAGTCGCGGCCCGTGACGGATACGTAGGTCACCCCGTTCGGGCAGCCTTCGACGCTCAGTTCGGTCGGGCTGGCCCAATTCAGGAACGGGACGGTACCGCTCTGCCCGTTGATCGTCTCGCCGTTCGGCGTGGGCGTCTGGCTCGCGAGGGTGACGTTGACCCCGGTCGTCGATCCGGTCAGGGAGAGCGGTTCGGTCGATCCGCTCGCCAGACCGGAATTGACCCTCGGCGACGGGTAGGCGCTGACGACGTACTTGCCCGGGCCGGGGGCCGTCAGCGAATAGGCGCCGTTGCTGTCCGTCGTGTCGTTCACCGTGCACGATCCGCCGATCGCGCAGGCCTCCACGAGCGCACCTTCGACCGGCGATCGTCTCCCTTCGGTTTCGGAGCTGACCGTGCCGCTGATCTGCAGCGAGGCCGTCGCTTCGCCGACGATCTCCCTGACGCGGTTGTTGTCGCCGTCTTCGATGAGGATGTCGTTCGTGGCGTCGAGCCCGAGCACGCCCAGGAACGCCCCGAGGCGGGCTTCGGGCGCCGGGCCGCCATCGCCTTCGTAGCCGGATTCGCCCTTCCCGGCGATTCGGTAGACGTTGCCGGCCGTCATCGGCACTCCGTAGTGGGTCCCGGACGTGGAGGGCAGCTCCTTTACCAGCCCGCTCGAGTCCGGTTCCCCGCCGCTTTTTGCACGGCCGTCTTCGGCGATGAACAGGTCGCCGGCGCCGTCGAGGGCGAAGTTCTCGAACTGCGGGAAGAGGGTTTCGGATGAGCCTTCGCCGGCGAACCCGCGCCCGCCGATGCGATAGGTCTGATTCGCGGCCATCGGGATGCCGAACTGCGTCCCGCTGATCGCCGCGAACTCGTAGACGCCTTCGTTCGCGATCGTGCCTGAGCGGAAGAAAACGTCGCCCGCCCCGTCGACCATCGGCCCCGCGGCGAACACGAAGCCGCTGTCGATCGTGTAGAGATGGTCGGCCGTCATTTTGACCCCGTAGTGCGTGCCGCTCGCGGCCGGGACCTCTTGCAACATGTAGCTTTCGCCTTTGCCTTCGTCGGCGATGAACAGGTCTCCGCTTGGATCCGCGGCCAGCGTCAGGAAGCCCACGAGCGCCGATTTCGAGGCAGCGCCCCCTTCGGTGAGGGGTTCTTCGATTCCGGTCCCCGCGACTGTGTAGATGTGATCGGCCGTCATCGCGACGCCGAACTGCGTGCCTGATGAGGCGGGGATCTCTCTCACCGAACCGCCGTTGGAGCCGGGCGTGATGTCCGTGATGAACAGATCCCCCGAGGAATCGACCGCCAGGCTCGCGGTCTGCCCGCCGTCGAGCTCGGCTTCGATCGCCGGCCCGCCGTCGCCCGTCTGCTGCGAGGTTGCCTGGAAGGGCAGCCCCGCGATCGTGTAGACGTCGCCGGCGTTCATCGAGATCCCGTAGTGGGTCCCCGACGTCGCGGGGACCTCGAGCACATCGAACTGCGAATTGCCTACTTCGTCGGCGTAGAACGTGTCGCCGGCCTGATCGACCGCAAGCAGACTCCCCGGGAGGAAGGCTTCGAGCGCGGGCACGCCGTTTTCAGGGGTGCGGCTCCCGCCGCCCGCAACACTTGTGATGTCGCCGCTGGGCAGCGCGGCCGCGGCTGCAGGAACCACGAGTGCGGCCAGCGAGAACGCCACCAGCGCTCGAAGAAAGGCGCGGCAGCATCTCGGCACCGCACCACCCGCGATCATCCTCACCGGCCCCAGCATCATGCTGACCAGCCTCACGCCCCCGCTCGGCCCCTCGACGAGATGTCCCTACTCGGCGCGAGATCGTACCAGATGCCAAACTTCGGTCAGCATTGTGCATCTTTGCGAGGGTTAGGGGGAGATGCGGCGTCCGGCGCTCCGCGGTCACTGTCCCGCGCGCAGCGATGCATCCGCAGCTTGCGCCGGTGCCGTGATCACGGAAACTCTCAACGAGCAGGCATTTCCCGCGTAGTGCCCCCGCCAGGAGTCGAACCTGGATCTACCGCTTAGGAGGCGGTCGTCTTATCCATTGGACTACGAGGGCGCGGCCGCTCGAGACGGCTCGGGGTGAAGAAGGCTACCGGCGCGGTGGCGCGGCGACCGGCGGCGCCTCGGACGCCAGGCGCGCGAGATCCTCGCCGGCGAGCCGGTGCGTGATCCAGTCGCTCATCGTGCGCGCGCCGAGGCTGCGGTAGAAGCCGAGCGCCAGCTCGTTCCAGTCGAGCGCGGCCCATTCCAGGCGCTCGCCGCCGCCCTCGCGCAACCTCGCGGCGACCGCCGCGAGCAGCGCCCGCCCCGCGCCGCCCTTGCGGTGCTCCGGGCGCACGTAGAGGTCCTCGAGCCAGATCCCCTGAATCGCGAGGAACGTCGAGAACGTGCGGAAGTAGAGCGCGTAGCCGATCGGCTCGCCGGCGCGTTCCGCGATCAGCGCCTCGGCTGAAGGAGGGTCGCCGAACAGCGCGCGATCGAGCAGCTGCTCGGTGGCGCGCAGCTGGTCCGCGAGCCGCTCGTAGGCGGCGAGCTCGCGGATCATCGTCATGAGCACGCCGATGTCCGCCGGCGTCGCCGCGCGGATCTCGGCCGGGGACCCGTCGCCCGCGCTCACGTCCGGTCCGGGCGGTCCGGGTATATGTCGTCGATCGTGGTCAGGGCGCGGTAGGGCGCCGCCGCCGCCGCTTCGATCGCCTCCGCCGCGCCGGCGAGCCGGTCGAGCACGGTCACGACGCCGCAGATCACGCGACCCTCCTCCTGCAGCGCCGCGATCGCCGCGAGCGCGGAGCCGCCGGTCGTCGTGACGTCCTCGACGACGACGCAGCGGTCCGCGTCGTCGAGCAGGGGACCCTCGACCCGGCGCTGCAGCCCGTGCGTCTTGGCGTCCTTGCGCACGAAGAACGCCTTGGCGCCGCCGGCCGCGCCCCACGACCCGGCGCGCGCCAGCGCCGCGCATGCCACCGGGTCCGCGCCCATCGTCATGCCGCCCACGGCGGTCGCGCCCCATGCGGCGAGCTGCGCGGCGAGCAGCGCGCCGAGCGCGGAGAACCCGGCAGGGCGCAGGATCGCGCGCTTGGCGTCGACGTAGTACTCGGCCTCGCGCCCGCTCGTGAGGGTCACGCGCCCGATCACGAGCGCGTGCTCGCGCAGCTCGGCGACGAGGCGCCGGTGCTCGGCCCCCAGGTCGTTCGTATGTGCGTCCAGCACGCTCACCGGCGCTCCTAATCTACCGTCGCCGGAACGCCGATCCTTACCGGACGTGAGCCTCTTCGCCGTCAAAGCCATCCGGACGGTCTCGATCGGCATCTGCCTGATCGCGATGCTCTCCTTCCTGCTCTTCGCCGCTGAACCAGACCAGCACGGCCTCCGGGCAGCAGCAGGAAGCGCTCAACGCCAATCCCGCGCAGGTCGCAGGGCAAGCCGGCGCAGAAGAAGTCCTCCGAGAGCGGCTTCCGTCGCACCGTCGACGAAATCGCCGAAGAAGCGAGCTCCCCCGTCGCCGGCATCAGCTCCAGCCAGTGGGGCGAGCGCGGGCTGCGGCTGCTGTTCGTGCTGCTCGTGTTCGGCTTCGTGCTGGGCTACCTGGCGCGCGTGATCCGCGTGCGCACCTAGCCGGCCTGACGCTCGCTAGGGGCCGGCGTTGCCCCGCGCGTGCGTGCTGCCGCCGCCGCCTTCGTTGTAGACGTCGACGGGCGTCCCGTACTGCACCCACGAGTAGATCGCCGCGGCGTTCGGGATCGGCACGCGCAGGCAGCCGTGGCTCGCGGCGTAGGTCGGGACTTCGGCGTAGCCGTGGATCGCGTAGCCGCGGATGAAGTAGTTGGAGTCGACCATGCCCTCGGTGTTCGTGCCCGGAGTCTTGGAGTAGACGCTGAAACGCCCGATGACGGTGGGCGTCGAGGGCTTGCCCGAGCTCATCGTGTAGATCGCGTGCACGCGCCCCCCGGGTTCGATCTCGGCGAGGACCTGTTTGGTCAGGTTGGCCTCGACATGGCGCCCGTCGTGGCGGTAGGCGACGTGGAAGGTGCCGAGCCCGTGGGCCAGGCGCGCGAACACTTCGCTGCCCGAGTATGCGATCCGGTTCAGGTTGTTCATCTTGCGGTAGGCGATCAGCGCGCGGCCCGTGGCTTCGTCGAAGACGCCGCTCAGCGGCACGACGTAGTGCAGGTTCCAGAGCTCGGACTGCAGCAGGCGCACCGACGCCCCCGAGGAGCCGGGGCCGAGGTTGGTGTTGACGACCCTGACGCTGCGCGAGCGGCCGCCGAAGGCCGCCTGCTGCGGCGTCGCGTAGTGAGCCGCGCGCGCCTGCACGAGCCCGGCGAAGTGGCTGGTGAAGCCGAGGTGGAACTGGCCCGCGCCGTTGCCCACCGGCAGCACCGAGACCGTCTCCACGCCCACCTTGCCGCCGTCGCGGTAGAAGCTGACCTTGACCTTCTGGCCGGCGACGTACGGGATCACGATCCCGCGCACGACGAAGCGCCTGCCGGCGACGGCGAACAGCGGGCTGCCGCCCACTTTCTGCAGCTCGATCTGGATCTTGCCCGCGCCGGAGCCGGCGCGGGAGCGACTGGCGCCGGCACCGCCGGGGCCGGCGGGGAGGCGCCGTTCGCCGCGGCGGCGCTCGGCAGGGCGGGGAGCAGCGCGAGCGTCGCGCAGACGGCAGCGGAGCGGCAGATCGTTCTCATGGCAACGATCCTACGCTGCCGGACCGGCGAGTCCTGCCTCCGGGCGCCGCCCCGGGACGATCAGCCCCACGCGCTTGCAGGTCGCGATGACGCTGGTCACCCCCGCCAGCGAGGCCGCGATCAGCGCGAGCCCGCCGAGCCAGCTCCAGTGGGCGAGGCTCGCGAAGGCCAGCGAGTTGTTCAGGCGTGGGCGCCCATCCCGGGGTAGAGCGAGCCGCTGTAGCGGTACAGGAGGCACAGCCCGAAGCCGAGCGCCGCGAGCGGGAGCAGGTCGAGCGCGGGCGCCGAGCTGACGTGGACGCCGCCGAACAGCAGCCCGTCGGCGATCGCCGCGGGCAGCAGCCCCCAGCTCCTGAGCGCGGTGAAGATGTAGCCGCGGAAGAGGAACTCCTCGCACATCGGCGCGACCACGCACGTCAGGCCCGCGCTCAGCACCAGCAGCAGCGTGCTTTCTTCGGTGCCGAGCTGTTCGAGCAGTTTCTCTTTGCCCGGGTTCACGAGCTGCGACCAGCCGGCGTTGAGCAGGATGAACGCGACGATCAGCGCGAGCACCATCATCGCCGCCGAGCTCCATCCGACCCCCGGCCGCCGCAGTCCGAACTGCCAGGCGCGCACGGCGCGGCCGAACCAGTGCGCGCAGATCAGCGGCGCAGCGACGAACGCGAGGTCCTGGACGAAGGTGTCGGCGATCGTCAGGCCCGGCGGGGTGTGCGAGCTCGTGATTTCGACGCCGAAGGCGACGGCGGGCAGGTCGACCGCGAGCGCGCCGATCGCGGTCAGCACGAACGCGCCGAGCAGCGCGACGAAGGCCGACCACCACGGCCAGCCCGGCAGCGGCGAGGCGGACCGGTCTCCCTCCAGGGGCTCGGCCGCCGCCGGCGCGGCGACAGGCGCGAGCGGAGCGCCCGCCCGCTCGAGGCCCTCGCCCGGGCTCGCCTCGCCTGGGGTGGGCGGGCTCGTTTTCACGCGACCCAGTGCCAGGTCGCGAACTGCGCGCCGAAGACGACCATCAGCACGGCCGAGGCGCCCAGCACCGGGAGCCGCGCGCGCCGGTGCTCGGCGAGCCACGCCCCGAGCGCGAGGTGCAGCGGGAACAGCACGAGCAGGAAGCGCGGCAGCGACATCAGCGGCTGTCCCGCGACGGGGTAGGAGAGCGGCAGCGCCAGCGCGGCCAGCACGTAGAGGCCGTAGGCCAGCGGCAGCCGGCGCAGGACGAGCACCACCACGGGGACGGCCGCCGCCAGGAAGGCGAGCAGCATCAGGTTGTGCGAGGCGGCGACGGTCGGGCTACCGGGAGCGGCCGGGAAGTACACGTGCGCGCGCTGGAACGAGAGCAGCTGGCGGGCGCCCTCGAATGCGGCGCGCAGGCCGTCCCAGACCGCGACGTACGGGCCGGCGAAGTGCCGCCCCCAGATCTGCTGGGAGCGGAACGGCGCGAGCGCGTCGCCGCCGGAGAGACCCAGCCAGAGCGAGAACAGCGCAACCGCAGCCGGGATCAGCGCGAGCCACAGCGCGTCGGCGCGCAGCCGGTAGCGCGGCGCGAGCCGGCGGGCGCCGTCCCGATCGGGCACACGGTCGCGGCGCGGCCCGTAGAGGTACAGCGCGAGGGCCGGGAGCAGGAGCAGGAGCCCCGTGCTGCGGGTCGCGGCCGCGAGGCCGCCGAGGACTCCCGCCGCCGCCCAGCGCCCTTGGCGCGCGCTCCAGAAGACGCCCACCGACAGCGCGAGGTAGAGGGACTCGGAGTAGACGGCGGACAGGAAGAAGGCCATCGGCGCGAAGGCCGTCGCGAGCACTGCGAGCCGAGCTGCCTCGAGCGAGCCGAGCTCGAGCGCGGCCAGGCGATGGATGCCGTAGAGCGCCAGCGCGAGGGCGCCGAGCGAGATCAGCACGCCCGCCAGCACCGGCGGGCTCCCCAGCCAGCCAAACGCGCGCACGCCGAGCGGGTACAGCGGGAAGAACGCTGTGCGGGCGGCGGTGAAGTGGCCGAGGTCGGGGCGGTAGCCGTAGCGCGCGATCACGAGGTACCAAGCCGAGTCCCAGCGGGCGGCCGGGGCCGCGAGCAGGTCGCCGAGCCACCCGAAGCCGCGCGTCATGCCCGGCGGGTTGAACGCTTTGCGGGTCGGACCGAAGCCGAGCGCGGCCACCGTGCCGACGCCCGTCGCCCAGACGAGCAGGCGCGAGCTCCACAGCGCCCGCCAGCTGTCGCGGATCGCCGCGGATCGCCACGGGTCGGCGCGCAACCGCTCGAGCGCCGCGCGGGCCGCGCCGGCACGCCCCGGCGGCGCCTCGGCGCCGGGATGGGCGCCCGCCCGCCCGGGGATCGCGATCTCGGCCGTGTCGGGGTTCATGCTGTGTTCGAGCCTAGAGACGGCGGCTTGCAAGTGCGCAACCGCCGGGCCGCGGCGCGGTAACCTCGGAACCGGCCCGATGTCCCGACTAGCACGACAGCGCCGGCGCCGCAATCACGGGAGCGGCGGCGCACGCTTCGCCCTGATCGCGGGCGGCACGGTCATCACGGCCGTGATCGTAGCCGTGATCGTGGGCGTCGCCTACGTGCTCAACGTCGCCGCGTCGGCGACGCCGCCGAGCCGCCTGCACCCGCTCGTGACCGGCGGCTCCTCCCAGGTGTTCGCCTCCGACGGGACCCGGCTCGGCTTCATCCAGTCGGACGAGCTGCGCACGCCCGTCGGCTGGAACGCGATCCCGTCCAACCTCAGCGACGCGACCGTCGCGATCGAGGACCAGCGCTTCTACAAACACCACGGCGTCGACTACACGGGCATCTTCCGCGCGGCGGTCAAGGACGCGCTGAGCGGCGAAACCCTCCAGGGCGCCTCCACGATCACGATGCAGCTGATGCGCAACCTCTATCTGGGCGCCGACAAGCGCACGTTCAAGCAGAAGATCATCGAGGCCAAGATGGCGCTCGACTACGAGAAAGAACACTCCAAGCGCTTCATCCTCACCGAATACCTCAACAGCGTCCCCTACGGCACGGTCGGAGGGCAGACGGCGGTCGGCGTACAGGCCGCGGCGCGGATCTTCTTCAACAAGCCGGCTGCCCAGCTCGACCTCCAGCAGGCTGCGCTGCTGGCCGGCCTGCCCCAGGCGCCGTCCCAGTACAACCCGTTCGGCAACCCGCGCGAAGCCCGCAGGCGCCGCAACGAGGTGCTCGGCAAGATGGCCGAACTGCACTACATCTCCCACGCGCAGGCCACGCAGGCCGAACACGCGCCGCTGGAAATCGAACACGGGACCTTCTACTCCCAGCGCCGCGAGGACTTCTTCTTCGAATACGTCCACCAGCTGCTCGACCGGCGCTACGGGCGCGAGACGGTCGCGCAGGGCGGGCTGCGGGTCTACACGACGATCAACCTCAAAATGCAGGGGCTCGCGCGCAAAGCGATCTCCGAAGTGCTCAACCAGCCGGAAGACCCGGCGTCGGCGATCGTCACGATCAACCCCGCCAACGGCGACATCGAGGCGATGGCGGAGTCCGAGAGCTACGAGAAGTCGCAGTACAACCTCGCCGCCGACGGCCACCGCCAGCCGGGCTCGACGTTCAAGGCGATCGTGCTCGCCGACGCGCTCTCGCGCGGCGTGGACCCCAACAGCACGATCTACGACTCGCACACGCTCTCGCCGGGCTGGCTGCCGCAGTACCCGACCTACGAAGTCAAAACCTTCGGCGGCGAGCAGAACGGCGCGATCAACCTCGTGGCGGCGACGCTCAAATCCGACAACACCGTCTACGCGCAGCTCGCCGCCGACCTCGGCGAGGAAACCGTCACCGAAATGGCCCACAAGATGGGCGTCGTGAGCCCGCTCGAAAGCTTCGCCGCCGAGGCGCTCGGAGGGCTCAAACTCGGCGTGACCCCGCTCGAGATGGCGAACGTCTACGCGACGCTCGCAGACGGCGGCTGGCGCAACAGCCCGATCGCGATCACGAAGGTCGTGTTCCCGAACGGCCGGGTCGACACGAGCTGGGGCAAGCCCCACCGCGTCAAGGTGCTGAGCGAAGGGGTCACCGGCGAAGAGACGCGGATCCTGCACGAGAACGTCCAGAGCGGCACCGCCGGGCGCTCCGCGATCAACTGCCCGACCGCCGCCAAGACCGGCACGACGAGCGAACTGATCGACGCGTGGCTCGACGGCTTCAACAGCGAATACTCGACCGTCGTCTGGATGGGCTACCCCACCCGCCGCGTGTCGATGACCGACGTCCACGGCGAGCCCCAGCAGGGCGGCTACCTGCCCGCGGAAATCTGGCACGCCTACATGGCGCCGGTCACCGAAGGTCACCCGTGCGCGCCGCTGCACGAAGAAAACAACGGGATCGAATTCAAGCCCTTCTACGGCAAGTACGCGGCGACCGGGCAGGCGCTGGCAAAGCAGAACGAAGCCTCGGAATCGCGGCAAGAAGGCCAAGCCGAAGCAGCCGAAGGGGCCGAAGCCGGCCCCGCAGGCCGCCCCGAAAGGCCCGCCGCCCGCCGGCCGCCGAAACGCCCGCGATCGAAAAGACGGGCGGCGCGGTACCGAAATGAGATCGGCCGGCGCTCCGTGCCGGCCTCGGGCAGATCGGCCGGCGCTCCGTGCCGGCCTCGGAGCCAACCGCGCCCGCGGCGCGCTGGTAGTTTGATGGACGTGAAAAGCGAGCTGCAGACCGGCACCGGGGCGCGCGCACCCCACCAACAGGCACAGGCCAGATAGGGGACCCAGCGTGGCGAAGGAGGACAAGGTCGAATTCGAGGGCGAGGTGATCGAGGCCCTGCCGAACGCGATGTTCCGCGTGAAGCTCGACAACGATCACGTCGTGCTCGGGCACGTGGCCGGCAAGATGCGGCGCTTCCGCATCAGGATCCTGCCGGGCGACCGGGTGCGCTGCGAGCTGTCTCCATACGATCTGGACCGGGCACGGATCGTCTACCGGCATCGCTGAGCGCTCCCTGATCGATTCGATCGCGGCTGCGCTGCGCAGCCCCGCAGCCGCGCCGCGGCTGCTGCTGGGAATCGGGGACGACGCGGCGGTCGTGCGAGCGGGGGGCGAGCTGTGCGCGACCTCGATCGACACGATGGTCGAGGGTGTGCACTTCCGGCTCGGCGCCGGCTGGGCGACTCCTGAGGAGATCGGTCATCGCGCGCTCGCCGGGGCGCTGTCCGATCTCGCCGCGGTCGGGGCGGCGCCCGGCGAGGCGTTCCTCGCGCTGGGCCTGCCGCCGGGCTTCGACGAGCGCGAGGCGCTCGCGCTCGCGCTCGCGGCCGACGAGCTCGCGCTCGAAACCGGGACCGCGATCGCAGGCGGCGACGTGGTGTCCGCGCCCGCGCTGTTCGTCTCGGTGGCCGTGACGGGGTGGTTCGCGAAGGGGGAGCGCCCGCTCGCCCGCGACGGCGCGCAGCCGGGAGATCTGGTCGGGGTGACGGGCGCGCTGGGGGCCGCGGCGGCGGCGCTTGCGGTGATGGACGGCAGGGCCCCGCTCGGGCCCGGCGCGGAGCCCGGCTTCGAGCGTGCGCGGCGGCCGTTCCCGCGGCTGGCGGAGGGGAGGGCGCTCGCCCGCGCCGGAGCGAGCGCGGCGATCGACGTATCGGACGGTCTCGCCGCCGACGCCGCCGCGCTCGGCGTGGCAAGCGGCGTCGCGCTCGCGCTGCAGGCCGATCTGCTGCCGCTCGCGCCCGGGGTCGCCGCCGTCGCAGAGCGCCTCGACCTGAGCCCCGCGGCGCTCGGCGCCGCCGGCGGCGAAGACTACGAGCTGTGCTTCTGCGCGCCGCCCGCCCGCCGCGACGAGCTGGAGGCGGCCCTTGCCGGCGCCGGCGATGCCGGCGTCACCTGGATCGGGGAGGTGCGGGAGGGGCTGCCCGGGGCGCGGCTGCTAGACGGCCGGGGAGACGTAGTACGGGCCGAGGGATACGAGCACCGGTGGTAGCTGGTGCCGCGCGGCCGGCTGCAGCGGGTAGACCAGGGGCCGCGCCACCTGGCCGCCCGTCAGGTAGCGCCCGGCGCCGAGCGGTTCGGCGCGCGTGAGCCGCCCGAACACGAGCAGGCGTTTTTCCGCCGAGAAGAGCGGGGTGCAGGCGGAGAGGACGACGCGGCTGTAGCCGACGTCGGCGGTCGCGGCCTTCACGTCGGTGGGCGCGACGACGCGGTGCCCGACGACCGTGTAGAGGAAGCGCCCGTAGGGCATTTCGAGCTTGATCTGCTGGCCGGGGCGCAGCGCGTCGATGTGGCGGAACGGCGCGAGGTAGGTGGTGCGGTGTCCCGCGATCAGCGTCGTCCCGGCGATGCCCGGGAACGTCGTCGCGCGGTAGAGCCCGGGGCCGCTCTCGAGGTCGGAGGTGCCGGTGCCGTTGACCATCACGAAGCGCGCGCCGATGCTCGGGATCGAGATCTTGCCGACCGGGCTGCCCTCGGCGGCTTCGCGCTGCAGCGACGCGGCCAGATAGGCGATCCTCTCGCGCTCGTCGGCGATGCCGGCCAGGGCGCGTTGCTCGGCGGGCTTCGGCGGCGCGGCCTCGAGCTTCCCAAGCTCCCCTTTCAGGCTGTCCTGGCGCAGTTTCGCGATCAGCGCCGAAACCGGCTCCTGCCAGACGAGCGTGACGATCCCGTCGGCGACCGCGAGCGCGCCCGCGACGATCAGCAGCACCGCCAGGGCGCGGAACGCCCGCGAGGAGCGCGAGCGGCGCACGGCCAGGCGCGCCCGGAGGCGGCGCGGAGGTGATCGGGAACTCGCTCACCGCCCCCCTATCGTCGCAGAGCCGACTCCGTACCCCCGAGCGAGCCCGGGCCGGCGTAGCTGAGCGGCCCCCTGATCGTGATCTCGACGCGCTCGTCCGGCTCGGCGAGGCCGGGCTCCTGGGGTGAGCGCGCCGCGACCAGCGCGACCGCGGTGGCACAGCCGAACGCGATGCTCCACAGCAGCGCCGAGCCGAACCCGACGTGGCCGCCCGCCACGAGCTGGACGGCCTCCCAGGCCGTGCGGCCCGGGCCGTAGCCGAGCTGGTGGGCGTAGAAGGCGATCAGCAGCGCCAGCGGCGCGAGCCCGAGCGCGACGAGCCCGAGCGCGATGCTCCGGCGGGGGCGCAGCTCCGGCGCGGCGATCAGCAGCCACGCGTGGACCGCGACGAGGAGCAGCAGCGCCGTGTACGGGTTCCCCAGCCATACGAGGCACGCGAGCCCCGAGAGCAGCATCAGGGGCGGCAGCCCGGCGGTATCCCCGTCCGGCCTGAACACGGGCTCGGCGATGCCGAGCCGGCGCAGCAGCGCCCCCAGCAGCAGCCACGCCATCGCGAAGATGAGCGCGGCCGCCACGAGCGCTGTGATCGCCGGCAGGTTGAGCGGCAGAGCACCGTCCGGGACGGGCACCGAGGGCGCGACGCCGATGATCCCGAGCGCGCCGAGCAGCCGGCAGAAGACCGCGCAGCACAGGAACGGCAGGGCGCACGCCAGCGTCCAGAGCGTCCAGGCGCCGACCCGCCTGCGACGGCGGCGCAGCCGGGCGAGCCCGTCGGCTGCCGCCACGAGCGGCGGCAGCAGCAGCGTTCCGATCAGCAGGCGCAAGGCCCATGCGGGCATCGTCTTGCGCTGGATCACGACCCCGCTCTGCAGGCCGGTCGCGATGTCGGGGGCGACGTCGAGCGCGTCCACCGCGCTCAGCACGCCGCGTCCCAGCCCTTCCAGGCGCCCGGCGGCGACGCGCTCGGAGGGCTCCGGACCGCGTTCGCCGCTCGCCTGCACGAGCACGGCGGGCAGCCCCCCGGCGTTCAGCACGCCCTGTTCTCCCGCCGCCAGCGGGAACGCCAGGTGGGCGAGTTGCCCGAACGTGCTCGGGGCGCCGGGGTCCCAGCCCGACTCGCGGTGGATCGCGTCGGAGACGGTCCGCGAGAGTTCGAGCGGCGCGGCGCCGAGGCCGTCGGAGTACGGCACGACGATCGGCCTGCGAAGGCTCGCGGCCGCGAGGTCGCCGAGCACGATCGCGCCGTCGAACGGGCCGTGCACTCCGGCGGCTTCGAGATCCGAGAGCAGGGTCTGCGCCCCTGCGTCGCCGCCGCTGCCGCCGCTGGTGGAGACCAGCACGATCGTGCGCTTCGTCTCGCGCGCGGCGAACACCCGCGCCAGCTCGAGCAGCGCCGCGGTCGCGGACATCTCGGCCTGCGAGCCCGGCTTCGCGGCGTCGCGGTGGGCGACGATCAGGATCGGCGAGGCCGGCGTCGAGCCGGGGCGCTCGGCGACGATCGTCGCCAGGCGCCGCTCGCCGTCGATCGTCTGGCCTTCGGTGTGGAGCACGTGCACCGTGAACCCGCCGCCCGCGGTGCTGCCGAGCCCTCGGAAGGTCTCGGCCACGTAGCGCGCCAGGCCGTTGTCACCCGTGCTCCCCGGGCGGCGTTCGCCGAAGCGCTGCGCGAGGCTCTGCGATTCCGAGAACGCGCGGCCGCCTTCGAACGCGTCGGGGGCGAGCGTGGTGGTTCGCGGCATCGGCTGGCTGCCCAGCGCGAAAGCGGCGACGGCCAGGGCGAGCAGGAACGGCAGGAAGGCCGCACGGTAGAGGCGCCCGTTCAGCATGCGGGACAACCTTAGACCGGCGCACGGCCCGCGTCGACAGACCAAAGAGACCGGGGCGGCGCTCGATGCCGCCCGGGAAGGCCGGGCCGGCGCTCCATGCCGGCCCGGGCAGCCGGGTGCCGGAGTTTGCCGCTACGCGTTCAGATATCGTGCCGCCGCGTGCTCCAGCCCGTCGCCGTAGCCAACAAGACGCTCGCGGACTACACGCACATCTGCGGGCGGGAGCTGATCGCCGAGATCCGCGAGCTCGCCGAGCCCCTCCAGGGCAAGCGGGTCGTGCACGTGTCCGCCACCGCGTTCGGCGGCGGGGTCTCCGAGATCCTCTACACGCTCGTGCCGCTGATGCGCGACGTGGGGCTGGACTGCGAGTGGCATGTGATCTACGGTCGCGAAGAGTTCTTCAACGCGACGAAGCTGATGCACAACGCCCTGCAGGGGGCGCCCCAGGACCTCGACTCCGAGCAGTGGGCGACCTGGCGGCGCTTCAACGAGATGAACGCCCGCGAGCTGAGCGACGGGTGGGACGTCTGCCTGGTGCACGACCCGCAGCCCGCCGGCCTTTACAAGCTGGTGCCCGAGAAGTCCAAGGGCTGGCTCTGGCGCTGCCACATCGACCTCTCCACGCCGAACCCCGACACGATCTCCCAGCTGCTCCCCTACATCGAGGACTACCCCGAGTCGCTGTTCCACACCCCGCAGTACGTGCCGCAGGGGATGAAGGGGCACGTCAACGTCGTGCCGCCGGCGATCGACCCTCTGACGCCGAAGAACATGGCGCTCTCGCCCGAGGACGCGGCGTTCGTCTGCGGACAGTTCGGGATCGACGTCGACCGGCCGCTCGTGTGCCAGGTCTCGCGCTTCGACCCGTGGAAGGACCCGCTCGGCGTGATCGACGCCTACCGGCAGGTCAAGGAGGAGATGCCCGAGGTGCAGCTGGCGCTCGTGGGCTCGATGGCCAGCGACGACCCCGAGGGATGGGACTTCTTCAACGCGACGATCGCCCACGCCGACGGCGACCCCGACGTTCACATCCTCAACAACTTCAACAACGTCGGGGCGATCGAGGTCAACGCCTTCCAGTCATACGCCGACGTGGTGATCCAGAAGTCCACGCGCGAGGGCTTCGGGCTGACGGTCTCCGAGGCGATCTGGAAGGGCCGGCCGTTCATCGGCGGCGACGTCGGCGGCATCCCCCTGCAGATCGAGGACGGGGTGTCCGGGTTCCTCGTCTCGACCGTGGAGCAGTGCGCCCAGCGCTCGCTCGAGATCCTGCGCGACCCCGAGTTGGGACGCAGGCTGGGGCGCGCGGGCAAGGAGCACGTGCGCGCGCATTTCCTGACGCCCCGCTACCTGCGCGACTACCTGCGCATCTTCAACTCGCTGCAGGAGGCCTGACGGCCGTGCCGGCACAGCGGACTCCGCTCGTGCTGGTCAGCAACCGCGGGCCTGTCACCTTCCACGCCGGAGGCGAGGTGCAGCGCGGCTCCGGCGGCCTCGTCACCGCGCTCACCGGGCTCGCCTCGCACCGCGAGGTCGTCTGGATCGCCTCGGCGATGAACGAGCACGACGCCGCGGTCTCCAACGAGAACGGCGGGCGCTCGTTCCCGGTGCGCTCGCCGGCCGGCGGGGAATACCAGGTGCGGCTCGTCGTGAGCGACCCCGACGCCTACGACCGCTTCTACAACGTCTTCGCGAACCCGATGCTGTGGTTCATCCAGCATTACCTGTGGGACCTGTCGAACGCGCCGGACATCCGCCGCGAGGAGATCGAGGCCTTCGAGTTCGGCTACAACGTCGTCAACGAGGATCTGGCGCGGGCCGTCGTCGAGCAGATCGAGGGTGAAGAGGAGCCGGTCGTGATGGTCCACGACTACCACCTCTACACCCTCCCGGACCTCGTCCGCCGTGCGCGTCCGGACGCGTTCCTTCACCACTTCATCCACATCCCGTGGACCCAGCCGGACGCGTGGCGGGTGCTGCCGACGCGGATCCGCGAGGAGATCTTCGCCGGCCTGCTGGCCAACGACATCATCGGCTTCCACACCCGCTCCTACCGCCACAACTTCCTGCAGTGCTGCCGCGACCTGATGGATCTGGAGGTCGACTTCGGCCAGGGCATCGTGCGGTTCGCCGGCCGCGAGATATGGGTGCGCGCGTACCCGCTGCCGATCGACCACGAGGCCACGCGGCAGATCGCGGCCGGGCAGCGCGTCGCCGACTTCGAGCACGACCTGCTGCGCAGGCGCCGCGACTTCCTGATCCTGCGCGTGGACCGCGCCGACCTCTCGAAGAACGTGCTGCGCGGCTTCTCCGCGTTCGACCTCTTCCTCGAGCAGCACCCGGAGTTCACCGAGCGCGTCACTTTCATCGCGCAGATGATGCCGTCGCGGACCGACGTGCCCCAGTACGCGGAGTACCTCGAGCGGATCGAGGCGCTCGTCGCAGTGGTCAACCACCGCCACGGCACGCCCGACTGGATGCCGATCCAGCTCAAGCTGCGCGACGACCTCGACGAGGCGATGGCCGCGTACAAGCACTACGACGTGCTGCTCGTCAACGCGATGTTCGACGGCATGAACCTGGTCGCCAAGGAGGGCCCGATCGTCAACGAGCGCGAGGGGGTCTCGATCCTCTCCGAGAACACCGGCGCGCACGAGGAGCTCGGCGAGTACTCGCTCTCGGTCAACCCGTTCGACATCCAGGAGCTGGCCGACTCGATCCACGCCGCGCTGACGATGAGCATCGCCGAGCGGCGGCGGCGGCGCACCGGCCTGGTCGAGATCGTGACCTCGCGCGACCCGGGCGACTGGATCGACGATCAGCTCGCGGACATCCGCGCAAAGGGACGCACGCGGGCGTCGGCGTAGAGGCCGGGCCGGGCATCTTCTCCCTCGAGGGTCGGGCCGCATGCGGCCCGACCGGGACGGCCGCATGCGGCCGTCCCCGCCGCCGCACATGTGCGGCGGCGCGGGCCGGCACATGTGCCGGCCCGAACAGCAACCCGCGGATGTCACGCGCCGGGCAGCGACGGCTCCGGCGCGCCGCCGCGAGCGGGAGCAAGCGAGCCGAGCTCGCCGCGGCGCAGGCTCACCGACACGGTTGCGACCCAGAGCGGGAGCACCAGCATCGGGAGGAAGGCGATCGAGCCGAGGAGCACCACCGCGACAAGGACGCTGAAGCCGCGTAGGCGCGCGCCGAACACACCGGCGCGGCGCGCCTGTGCGCTCACGGTCGCGACGCTCAGTGACGCCGCGAGCATCCCGGCGACGCCCACGAGCGCGAAGCCGAGGTCGTTGGAGAGGCGCAGCTCCTCCGCCCCGGGAACCGGCTGCGAGAAGAGCAGCGAGCTTCCCGCCGCAGCCGCCATGGCCATGCCGCCGGCGGCCACCGATGCCGCCGCAACCCCCGCCGCGGCGACCGGCAGCGGACTCAACGCCTGGCGAGACCGGGCCGCGGCGGCGTTCCACAGCTGGGTCAGGAAGGCCATCAGACAGAGCCCGGCCAGCACGAGCAGGATGCCTGTCGCGAGGTGACCGGCCTGCTTGGAATGCGTCGCGTACGCCGCGACCCACGCCTGATCGGATGCGGTGTTGTTCGGGACGCTGCTCGCCGCGAAGCTCGCGAAGAACAGGACCACGAAGGCGATGCCGGTGAGAGGCGCGATGCGCCTGGTGTTCATGATGGCTCCTTGGCGTCGGGATCTGTCGTGACGGAGACCCTAGGCGCGGCCCGGAGCGCTGTCGTCGGCCTGGCGAGCGATCTTCAACCGGCCTGAGGACGGACGCCGGCGCGCCTGCGCGTCATCCTCGGGGAGGAGGGCCGATCATCACCGGTGAGGACGCCGCGGCCGGCCGGCGGCGTTAGCGTGCACGCATGGAGTGGCGCACGCGCGCGACCTTCCTGCCGAGGGCCGGTCCGGTCGCACTCGACGCGCTGCTCGCCCTCGCGCTGCTCGCGGCAACCGAGCTGCAGATCGCGCTGACACCGTCGCTGCGCCATCCGGTTCCCGCAGCGCTCGCCGGCTTCGCGCTGGCAGCCGCGATCCTGGCGCGCCGGCGCCGGCCGCTTGCGGCGATTCTGACAGTCGTCGTGGTGCTCGCGGTGCAGGAGGCCGCCGGCGGGCGCCTCACGCAGCACAGCGTGGGCGCGCTCGCCGCCGTCGCAGCCCTCTTCTACGCCGCCGGCGCCTTTCTGCCCGAGCGCAAGGCCTGGCCCGCGCTGGCGCTCGGGCTCCTCGGCGTGCTCGCTGTCGTCGTGATCGCCGAACCGAGCGTCTCGGCGAGCGTGTTTCCCGTCGCGTTCCTGGCGCTCCTGCCCTGGTCGCTGGGCCGCGTCGTCCGCGAGCGCCATGCCGGGGAGAGTGCCGAGCGCGACCGCGTCGAGCAGCTGGACGCCGAACGCGACCAGCGGACGCGCTCGGCGGCCTTCGGCGAGCGTGCGCGCGTCGCGCGTGAGCTGCACGACGTGATCGCTCACAGCGTCTCCGTGATGGTGATCCAGGCGGGCGGCGCGCGGACCGTGATGGCCTCCGATCCGGTGGCCGCGGCGGCGTCGCTGGCCTCGGTCGAGCGCGCCGGGCGCGACGCGCTGGCGGAGATGCGGCGACTGCTCGGCGTGCTCGGCGATCACGCCGATCCGCACGCTCTCTCGCCCCAGCCCGGGCTCGCCGACGCCGAGCAGCTGCTGACGCGCACGCGTGCCGCCGGCCTGCCCGCGGAGCTTCACGTCGAGGGGGATGCCGTACCTGTCCCGGCCGCGCTCGACCTGTGCGCCTTCCGTATCGTTCAGGAGGCGTTGACGAACGCGATCAAGCACGCGGGTCCGGCCCGCGCGACCGTCACCGTCTGCTGGGCGCCCGGCGCGCTCGAGCTCGAGGTGCTCGACGATGGACGGGGACCCGCGAACGACGGGGCACCCGGCGGCCACGGCATCGCCGGGATGCGCGAACGGGCGGCACTGCACGGGGGCAGCGTCCAAGCCGGCGCTGCGGGCGGCGGCGGGTTCGTCGTCCGCGCGCGACTGCCCCTGCACGCGGAGACAGCGCCGTGAGGGGTCTGCGGGCACGCGTCGCGAGCCTCGAGCCGGCTCGAGGCGACGTGCTGGTGGCGCTCGCGATCGGGCTTCTCCTGGAGATCGAATGTCTGACCTCGCGCGAGATCCGCGGCGCGCACCTGCTCGTCACGGCGCTGGCGAGCGCGCTGCTCGTCGCGGCCGTCGCGTTCCGCCGCCGCCGCCCGGGGGTCGCGCTCGTGACCGCGACGGGTATCGCCGCGGCCCAGTCGCACCTCGGCGGCGAGCTCGGCTCGACCAGCGGCGCCGGCGTGCTGCTCGCGCTCGCCTTGCTCTCCTACTCGGCCGGCGCCTGGCTCGAGCTGCGCGCGGCACTATCGGCCCTGCTCCTCGGCGCGGCCCTGTTTGCCGGATTCATCCTCGAAATCGAATCGGGCGCCTCGGCGGTGCTGGGCCCGACGGTGCTCGTGCTCGTGGCACCCTGGGCGATCGGGCGACTGGTGCGCGAGCGCACCCGCCGTGCGGACGCGTTCCGCGCGCTTGCGGCGCAGACGGAACGCGAGCAGGCGGAGCGCGAGCGGGCCGCCGTCGCGCAGGAGCGGTTGCGGATCGGGGCCGAGCTGCAGGACATAGTCGCTCACAGCGTGAGCGCGATGGTGATCGGGGCGGCGGGCGCCCGCCGGCTTCTGCGCTCGGATCCGGAACGTGCCCGCGAGTCCATCCGCACGGTCGAGCAGACCGGGCGCCAGACCCTCGCCGACATGCGCCGGCTCCTCGGCGTGCTGAGACGGGAGGAGGACCCGCGAGCGCTTGCGCCCCAGCCGGGCCTGGCTCAGCTCCCCGCTCTGGCCGCCGCCGGCGTCGAGGGGGGCCTGCGGTGCGAACTGCGCACACACGGGGAGCCGACGGGGCTGACGCCCGGGATGGATCTCGTCGGCTATCGGATCGTCGAGGCGGTCCTCGCGTGTGCGGGCGGCCACGGCGCGACGCGCGCCGAAGTCGACGTCGGCTTCGAGCCCGACAGGCTTCGGCTGCAGGTGCAGGCCGAGTGCTCCGCGCCCGGGGCCGCCGAGGAGCTGCGGTCGATCCATGAACGGGTCGCCCTCTACGGCGGCAGCTTCGAGCTCGGAGCGCGGCGCCGGCGCTTGGACATACGCGTCCAGCTCCCGTTCGCGACGGTGCTCGCAGCGTGAGCCTCGGCGTGTTGATCGCGGATGATCAGGCGCTGGTGCGGGCCGGCTTTCGGATGATCCTCGACGCCGAGAGGGACATGCAGGTGATCGCGGAGGCAGGCGACGGTGCCGATGCCGTCGAGGCCGTCCGCCGGGCGCGGCCCGACATCGTGCTGATGGACATCCGCATGCCGGGGATGGACGGCCTCGAGGCGACGCGGCGCATCGTGCAGGCCGGCGCGGCGGCGCCCCGCGTGCTGATGCTGACGACGTTCGACCTGGACGAGTACGTGTTCGACGCGCTGTGCGCAGGGGCGAGCGGGTTCCTCCTGAAGGACATCCCGCCCGAGGAGCTCGTCGCGGGCATCCGCGTTGTCGCGCAGGGCGACTCGCTGCTGGCTCCCCCGGTGACACGTCGCCTGATCGAGGCCTTCGTGCGCGACCATCGCCCCGCACGGCGGCCCGCGCCGGGGCTGGAAGAGCTGACCGCTCGGGAGCTCGAGATCCTGCGCCTGATCGCCCGGGGCCTCTCGAATGCCGAGATCGCGGACGAGCTCGTGGTGTCGACCACAACCGTCAAGACGCACGTCGCCCGGGTGCTCTCCAAGCTCGGGCTCCGCGACCGCGTGCAGGCGGTCGTCTACGCATACGAGGCGCACGTGGTCGCACCCGGGCGGGACGAGCAGCCATAGGGCGCCCGCGACCGCTCTGCCGGCCCGGCGCCCCCTCCTCACCGCCGGCCCGGATGCCCGGACCCGCTACTCTTGTCCGCTGCACATGACGCTGCCCGCGCCCACATACGACCTGATGCTGCTGCTCGACCCGCAGGCCGAGGAGTCGGCCCGCGCCAAGATCGTCGCCGACGCCGTCGCGGCGATCAACGCGCAGGGCGAGCTGGTCCGCCAGGACGACTGGGGCGAGCGCGCGCTGGCCTACCCGATCGACCGCAAGGCGAACGCGGACTACCACCTGCTGCAGTTCCACGTCTCCCAGACCGCGCTGCTCGACAGCCTGGACAGGACGCTGCGGATCACCGACGGGGTGATCCGTCACCGCATCATCAAGCTTGCACCCGGGACACCGGACCCGCCGGAGATGACGGGCCAGCGCCGCGCCGACGCTCCCGAGGCAGACGCCGCGGCCCCCGCGCCCGAGGCAGCCGCCCCCGCTCCGGCCGAGAGCACGCCCGCCGAGGCTCCCGCCGCCGAGGTCCCCGCCGCCGAGGCCCCCGCCGAGGACGCTCCCGCCACGGAGGCTCCCGCCGCCGAGGCCGAGACGGCTCCCGGGCCCTCCGAGAGCGCCTAGCTGCCTCCCGGCATCCCGCCCACCTCGCGAACGGACCCTGTCCGCAGGAGCACCGTCGCATCCCCTGACCTCGCCATTGTCGTAATAACATCTGCCCGCAGATGGACTGGCGGGAGGACATGAAAGACGGGACGGTCAGGCGCACCGACGTCCTGCGCTCCTCCCCGCCGATGTTCGAGTCCCGGGTGCTGGACGCGCTCTCGCGGGTGCATCCGGCGGTGCCGATCCTGATCTTCCTGCCGGCGATCGCCCTGCTGTTCGCGTGGGGCCTGTCGCTGACGAGCCTGGCGCTTGCGATCGGGCTGTTCGCGATCGGCTACGCGATCTGGACCCTGTTCGAGTACTGGCTGCACCGCATCGTCTTCCACTTCGAGCCCGAGGACGGGCTCGGCGCGCGCTTCCACTGGATCATCCACGGCGTCCACCACGACCACCCGAACGACCCGATGCGGCTCGTGATGCCGCCGGCCGTCAGCATCCCCCTGGGGGCCGCGGTGTTCGGGCTGATCTGGCTGATCGCCGGCCACGAGTACGCGCCCGGGATCAGCGCCGGCTTCTTCGCGGGCTACCTGGTCTACGACATGATGCACTACTACCTGCACCACTTCCGTCCGCACGGCCGGCTCGGCCGGATGCTGCGCGAGCGCCACATGCGCCACCACTTCCAGGACGACACGAAGGGCTTCGGGATCAGCGCGCCCTACTGGGACGAGGTGTTCCGCACCTCGCCGCGGTCGCGCCGTTCCTCGCAATGAGCGGGATCCGGCGAGCGGCGCTGCCCGCAGGCATCTCTAGACTCGCAGGGCTCAGAGCAACGAAAGGAATGGAGCCGTGGCCGGCACCAACATCAACAGGGTCATCCTGACCGGAAACCTCACGACCGACCCCGAACTGCGCTCGCTTCCAAGCGGCACCTCCGTCTGCGAGCTTCGCGTCGCCGTCAACTCCCGCCGCAAGGACCAGGGCACGGGCGAATGGATCGACAAGCCCAACTACTTCAACGTCAAGGTCTGGGGCGCGCAGGGCGAGAACGCGGCGCGCTACCTGTCCAAGGGACGCCCCGTGGCGATCGACGGGCGGCTCGACTGGCGCGAGTGGGAGACGCAGGACGGCGCGAAACGGCAGACGATCGATATCATTGCCGACTCGGTGCAGTTCCTGGGCTCGCGCGATGAACCCTCCGGCGGAGGCGGATTCTCGGGCAACGGGGGCTCCAAGGGCAGTGACATCCCAGTCGACGAAGGGGATTTCCAGACCGCACCGGCCGGAGGCGCCGCCTCCGACGAGGACATTCCCTTTTAGAGCAGCTAGGAGCATTTTTGTCTGACAGCACGGAGCATTTCGATGGCTAAGGCGCGCGGACGCGGGAAGCCGGTCCGCCGGCGCGACAAGCGGGGCGGGCCCGGAAGCGGGCGCCGCAAGCCCTGCCAGCACTGTCGCGACAAGGTCGACCAGGTCGACTACAAGGACGTCGCGTCGCTGCGGAAGTTCATCTCCGAGAAGGGGAAGATCCGCTCGCGCCGGATCACCGGCTCCTGCCGCCGCCACCAGGTCCAGATCGCCCGCGCGGTCAAGCGCGCGCGTGAGCTGGCGCTGCTGCCGTACGTCAACGAGGGCGGCCGTGAGGACGGACCGCGAGGCCGCGGTCGCGATCGCGACCGCGACTAGCGCCGGACGCGGAGCGAGACGAGGATGCCCGAGGCGATCCTGCTCAAAGACGTCGAGGAGCTCGGCGAGCGCGGCGCGGTGATCGACGTCTCGAAGGGCTACCTGCGCAACTACCTGATCCCGCGCAGGCTCGCCCAGCCGGCGACGAAGGGCGCGATCGAGACGGTCCGCCAGCGCCAGGCCGCGGAGGAGCGGGCCGCGCGCGAGGCGGTCGAGAAAGCCCAGGAGAACGTCAACCTCCTCAACCGCACCGTGCTGACGATCCCGCAGCAGGCCGGCGCCGACGGGCGCCTGTTCGGCTCGGTCACCTCGCAGGACATCGCGAGCGCGATCCGCGAAGCCCGCGGGCTGCGGATCGACAAACGGGGCGTGCACCTCCCCGAGCCGATCAAGAACGTCGGCACCTACATGGTCGTCGTGGACGTCGTAGACGGCGTGCAGGCCACGGTCAAGACCATGGTCGTCGCCAAGAAATAGCTCCCGGCGACCCTCTTCGCGAACGGTCCGCCCGCGCGGCGTGACGTCGTGCGCGGGTGCGAACATCTGTTCGTGCCCACGCCGCGCGATCTTTCGTCCCGCATTTGCGGAAACCGCCCCCGGGCGCTCGGAGCCGCGACCCTAAACTCGCCCGACGGATGAGCGCGGTATCGACAGCGAACGGCACGGCCGGCCCGCCCACGGGGGTCATCACGCCGCCGCACAACCTCGACGCCGAGCAGTCGGTGCTCGGGGCGATCCTGCTCTCGGACCGCTCGCTGTACGCGCTCGTGATCGAGGAGGGGCTGCGCGCCGAGGACTTCTACCGCGAGCGCCATGCCGTCATCTACGAGGCGATGCTCGCGCTGTACAACGAGAGCGAGCCGGTCGACGTGCTCACGGTCACCGACCGCCTGCGCAGGATGGGCAAGCTCGAGGACATCGGCGGGCAGGCGTCCGTCGACGAACTCTCGGGCGTCGTCCCGGCCGCCGGGCACGCCCGCCGCTATGCGCAGATCGTGCGCGAGAACGCGCTGCTGCGGCGGCTGCTGAACAGCACCTACCTGATCCAGGAGAGCGTCTTCGGCCACGAGGCGGCGCCGCGCGAGCTCGTCGAGCAGGCGGAGAAGGCGATGCTCGAGGTCGCCCGCGACGACCGCCAGCAGGACTTCCGGGCGATCGAGGACGTGCTGCACGACGAGCTCGACAAGCTTCACCGCCTCTCGATCGAAGGCACGTCGCTGACCGGCACGCCCTCGGGCTTCAAGGACCTCGACGAGATCACCGGCGGCTTCCAGCCCGGGCAACCTGATCATCATCGCCGCGCGTCCCGCGATGGGCAAGAGCGCGCTCGTCTGCAACATCGCCGAGAACGCCGCGGTCGAGCACGACCGGCCGGTCGCGCTGTTCTCCCTGGAGATGGCCGAGGCGGAGCTCGCCCAGCGCTTCGTCGCCTCGCAGGCGCGCATCAAGGGCGAGGAGCTGCGCAAGGGACGCGTCGCCGAGCAGCGGTGGCCGAAGATCCTCAGCGCCTCGCAGCGGCTCGCGGACGCGCCGCTGTGGGTCGACGACTCCTCCGACGTCGGGCTGCTCGAGATCCGCGCCAAGGCGCGCCGCCTGCACAGCCAGTGCGAGAACGGGCTCGGGCTGATCATCATCGACTACCTGCAGCTGATGCGGACCGACAGCCGCTACGACAGCCGCGTCACCGCCGTCGGCGAGCTGAGCCGCGGCCTGAAGATCCTCGCGCGCGAGCTCGGCGTGCCGGTGATCGCGCTCTCGCAGCTGAGCCGCGCGGTCGAGAGCCGGCCCGACAAGAAGCCGATGCTCTCCGACCTGCGCGAGTCCGGGAACCTCGAGCAGGACTCCGACCTCGTGATGTTCATCTACCGCGAGGAGTACTACGCGAAGGAGGAGAGCGAGCGGCCCGGCGAGGCCGACCTGATCATCGCCAAGCATCGCAACGGCGCGGTCGGCGACGTCACGCTCACCTTCCAGAAGGAGTACCCGAAGTTCATGAACTACGCCGGCGAACGCTACGCGCAGTGAGCGGGCCGCCGTTCGAGCGCTTCCCCGAGGAGTCGCCCGCGATCCAGGACCTCCGCGGCGAGGCGCGCGCGGGCGGCCGCGACGACGGTGCCGGCGCCGGCAGGTGCCCGCTCGGGATCTGCGACGGCAGCGGCTTCCTCGTCGACGAGGCGACGAACACGGCACGCGACTGCGAGTGCCGCGCCGGGCGGATCGCGGCGGCGCGCACGCGCAGCCTCGAGGGCCGGATTCCGCGCCGCTACCGCGGCGTGTCCTTCGAGCGGCCCCCGGTCAGCGACCTCGCGCGCTCCGCGCCCGACCAGATCCAGCTCGTGCGCTCCTACGTGCGCGCGATCCAGGGCAACCTCGACGCGGGCCGCGGCCTGTGGATCGTCGGGGACGTCGGCACCGGCAAGACGACGCTCGCGATGCTCGTCTCCAAGGAGGCACTCGACGCCGGGCGCTCGGTGGCGATCTACTCGCTGCCGCGCCTGCTGAACCTGCTGCGCGAGTCGCTCGAGTCGCCCGGCGGCCTGATCGACCTGCTCGACCGCCTCGCCGCGGTCGACCTCCTGCACATCGACGACCTCGGGGCCGAGAACCAGACCGACTGGGTGCTCGAGCAGCTCTACTCGATCGTGAACGCGCGCTACGAGTCCGAACGGGCGATCGTGACGACGAGCAACCTGATGCCCGACGAACTGAGCGATCGGCTCGGCGCGCGCACGGTCTCGCGGCTGGTCGAGATCTGCGGCGAGCCGATCCCGCTGTTCGGCGACCGACCGGCGGCGCGAGTTCAGGGCCGGGACAGCCGCCTCCGCCGAGCCCGCGGGCGTCGAACCCCGCGGGCGCACCTAGCGGCTCCGGCTGCTCCCCGGCCGGGCCGGGAGCCGGGCGCCGCGTCCCTAAACTCCACTGCCTATGCCGGGCATAGTCATAGTCGGCGCCCAGTGGGGCGACGAGGGCAAGGGGAAGATCACCGACCTGCTCGCCGAGCACGGCGACGCGGTCGTGCGCTTCCAGGGCGGCAACAACGCCGGCCACACGATCGTGCGCGGGGACGAGGAGTGGAAGCTCCACCTGATCCCCTCGGGGATCCTGTACCCGGGCAAGCGCTGCGTGATCGGCAACGGCGTCGTGATCGACCCGCGCGTCCTGATCGAGGAGCTCGACGGGCTGCGCGCGAAGCGCGTGGACGTCAGCGGCCTGCGGATCTCGGCCAACGCTCACCTGATCATGCCCTACCACCTGCTGCTCGACTCGGCCGGCGAGGCCAAGCTCGGAAGCCTTCAGATCGGCACCACGCGGCGCGGCATCGGGCCGTGCTACGCCGACAAGGCGGCGCGCCTCGGGATCCGCGTGCAGGACCTGCTCGACGAGAAGATCCTCAAGAAGAAGATCGTCGCCGCGATGGAGCCCAAGCGGCTGTCGCTGCGCCCGTACGAGAAGGACCCCGCGCTCGACCTGCGCCAGATGACCGAGGACTACCTGGTCTACGGCCACCGCCTCGAGCAGCACATCGCCGACACCAGCAAGCTGATGTGGGAGATGCTCGACGAGGGCCAGACGGTGATCCTCGAGGGAGCGCAGGGCGCGATGCTCGACATCGACCACGGCACCTATCCGTTCGTCACCTCCTCGAACCCGCTCTCGGGCGCGGCGTGCGTCGGCACCGGGATCGGGCCGAAAGCGATCGACGAGGTGTGGGGGATCTCGAAGGCGTACACGACGCGCGTCGGCGCCGGCCCGTTCCCGAGCGAGCTCCACGAAGAGATGGGCGAGGCGATCCGCACCCGCGGCGGCGAGTTCGGGACGACCACCGGGCGCCCGCGCCGCACGGGCTGGCTGGACCTCGTCGCGCTGCGCTACGCCGTGCGCCTGAACACGATGGACGCGCTCGTGATCACGAAGCTCGACGTGCTCTCGGGGCTCGACCGGGTCAAGGTCTGCACCGGCTACCGCGGCTCCGACGGCGCGGAGTTCGAGGACTTCCCCTACCACCAGACGGTGCTCCACCACACCAAAGCGGAGCTCACGGAGCTGCCCGGCTGGAAGGAGGACCTCGGCGAGTGCCGCTCGATGTCGGACCTCCCCCAGGCCGCGCGCGAGTACCTCGACTTCGTCGCCGAGCAGGTCGGCGCGCCGGTGGCCCTGATCGGCGTCGGACCGGGCCGCGAGCAGGTGATCTGGACCGAGGCCGGCCAGCAGACGCTGATCGGCGGCGTCGCGGCGCCGTCCGCGTCGGCCTAGGCCACGCCGGCGCCGCCTGCGCTTACAGCAGCCCGGTCTCGCCGTAGACCGACTTCAGCCAGACCTCGAGCAGCACGTCCATCACCGCGTCGTCGGGGAGCGACGGCGGCTCGGCCGCGAAGGTCGCGTACTGGACCCGCTCGTTCATCGAGACGAGCGCGATCGCGAGCCGGCGCGCATCGACGCCGGGCGGAGCGGCGCCGCGTTCGCGCTCGGCTTCGATCGCGCCGGCGGCGTAGCCGACCCACTTCTCCATGACGCCGGACCACAGCTCGCGGGCCTCGGCGTTGACCGCCCTCAGCTCTGCACCCGCGCGCACGACGGCGCGATGCGAACCGAAGATGTCGAAGAAGATCTGCAGCCCTTCGCGCCAGCGCGCGGCGGGGTCCTCGTGGATCCGGTCGATCACCTCGCGGCCGCCCTCGGCCTGCTCGACGAGGCGGTCGATCAGCGTGAGGAAGACGGCCTCCTTGGAGGGGAAGTAGAAGTAGAAGCTCGGGCGCGAGATGCCAGCGCCGCGCGCCAGGTCGTCGACGGAGATGTCCTGCACCGAGCGCTCCTCCAGCAGTCGCTCCGCGGTCTCGAGGATCGCGGCCTCGCGCTCCTGCGCGCTCACGCGCGCGGCGCGCCGGCCGCGGGCCGGAGCGGCGCTGGGTGACGGTTGCGCGGCCATCGACAGCGCGACTATAGCTCCGCGCGACCCGTCGATCAACTATGTGTTGACAGTTTCGACAGGGTGTTGATAAGGTCTCGCGGGTGGCGAGCCCCGAGACCGACACGCGCCTGCGTCCCGTCGAGGAGCACGTCGACGTCCTGATCGTCGGCGGCGGACTCTCGGGGATCGGCGCCGCCTGCCATCTGCGGCGCAACCGCCCCGAGCAGAGCTTCCTGATCGTGGAGGCCCGGGATGCGATCGGCGGGACCTGGGACCTGTTCCGCTACCCCGGCATCCGCTCGGACTCCGACATGTTCACGCTCGGCTACTGCTTCAAGCCCTGGGAGGAACCGCAGGCGCTCGCCGACGGCCCCTCGATCCGCAGCTACATCCGCGAGGCCGCGACCGAGAACGCGCTCTCGGACCGGATCCGCCTGCAGACCAAGGTGCTGCGCGCCGAGTGGTCCACTGAGCGCGCGCAATGGAGCGTCGAGCTGGAAGGCCCGGACGGGGCCCGCAGCACGGTCACCTGCGCGTTCCTGTTCGGCTGCACGGGCTACTACAGCTACGACGAGCCCTACACGCCACGCTTCGAGGGCATCGAGAGCTTCCGCGGCACGGTCGTCCACCCCCAGCACTGGCCCGAGGACCTCGACTACGCCGGCAAGCGCGTCGTCGTGATCGGCAGCGGCGCGACGGCGGTCACGCTGGTGCCGGCGATGGCGGGCACCGCGGAGCACGTGACGATGCTCCAGCGCTCGCCCAGCTACGTGCTGTCGCTGCCGGGACGCGACCCGCTCGCCGAGCTCGCGCGCCGCTGGCTGCCCATCGCGCGCCGCCTACGGGTTCGTGCGCTGGAAGAACGCGCTGATGGCGCTCGGGCTCTTCACCCTCAGCCGCAAGCGCCCGGGGCTCATGAGGCGGCTGCTGCGCCGCGCGACCCAGCGCCAGCTCCCGGAGGGCTACGACGTCGACACCCACTTCAACCCGGCCTACGACCCCTGGGACCAGCGCATGTGCCTGGTTCCCGACGGCGACCTGTTCGCGGCGATCTCCTCCGGCGATGCCTCCGTCGTGACCGGCGCGATCGACAGCTTCACCGAGGGCGGCCTGCTGCTCGACCGACGGGCGACGCCTGGACGCGGACATCGTGATCACGGCGACTGGGCTCAACCTGCTCGCGTTCGGCGGCATCGAGCTCGCCGTCGACGGCCGCGCGGTCGACCTCGCCGAAACCGTCGGCTACAAGGGGATGATGCTGAGCGGCGTCCCGAACTTCGCCTTCGCCGTGGGCTACACGAACGCGTCGTGGACGCTGAAGGCCGACCTCGTAAGCGAATACGTCTGCCGGCTCCTGGGCCACATGCGCAGCCACGGCTATGACGTCGTGACCCCGCTCGCGCCGGACCCCTCACAGCCCACGCAGCCCTTCCTCGACCTCGCCTCCGGCTACGTGCAGCGCTCGATGGACAGCTTCCCCCGCCAGGGCACGGTGACGCCGTGGCGCCTGAACCAGAACTACCCGCGTCGACGTGCGGCTGCTGCGCCACGGGCCGCTCGAGGACGCGGGCGTCCGGTTCTCGCGCCGCCCGCAGCGGGCCGCCGAGCGGCCCGAGCAGGCGCTGGCCGCCTGAGCTCCTACTGCGGGTGGTGGGTCTCGCCCGCCTCGAGCATGCGCACGTACTCGGCGAGGCGCCGCGCCCGCGTCTCGTCCCGGCGCGCCTGGTCGAGCCGGTAGAGGATCGAGTAGCGGTTCTGCGAGCTCAGCCCTGCGAACGCGGCCGCGGCCGCGGGGCTGCGCGTCGAGCTCGCGCTGCAGGTCCTCCGGCACCGCCGCCGTCCGCTGCGAGGCATAGGCCCGCTCCCAGCGGCCGTCCTCCTTGGCGCGGCGCACCTCCTCGTGCCCCGCCGGTGCCATCAGCCCCTCCTGCGCCAGCCGCTCCGCCTTCTCGCGGTTGATCTTCGACCACGGGCTGCGCGGCCGGCGCGGCGTGAAGCGCTGAAGGAAGCGCTCCTCGTCCAGGCGCTCGCGCCGGCCGTCGATCCAGCCGAAGCAGATCGCGTGCTCGAGGACCTCCGGGTAGCGCACGCTGTCGACGCCGGTCCCCTTCTTCGCGATCGAGATCCACACGCCCGCGGCACTCGCGTGGTGGCGCTCCAGCCAGGCACGCCACTCGGCGTCGGAGGCGAAGGACAGGATGGGCAGCCCGTCGCGCAGCGTCCACCGGGCTACGCCGCTCGCGCCCCGCTCGACGCGGCGAGCGCCAGCCCCTGTGCGTGGCCGGCCGCCATCACCGCGCCGCGGCGGCTGCGGCTCATCAGGTTCACGCCCATCGCCTCCGCGCTGGCGGCGTCGGGGTTGACGGTCTGCACGCTCGCCCCGCGGTGGCGCAGCGCGAGCGCCTCGGAGGCCACCGCGGTTCGCGACAGGGGACCGAACACGCCGGCGAGCGATTCGCGGCCCGGGCGCAGCGAGCCGGTCGGGTTCAGGCACAGCACGCGTTCGCCGCGCTGCACGGAGAGCGCGTCCATGTTCGTCGGGCTCCACGCCCCCCCGTCCACGTAGCGCCGCCCGCCGATCTCGATCGGCGCGAAGAAGCCGGGGATCGCGCAGGAGGCCATCACCGCCTGCGCGACGGTCGCGCGCGGGGCGTCGGGGGCGCCGAAGATGACCCGCCGCCCGCTCCCGAGGTCCACGGCGGAGACGAGCAGCCGGCCGTCGAAGCCCGGCGAGGCGAGCGCGACGATCCGCCCGAGCGGCGCGAGCGAGCGCGTTCCATCGGGCACGCGGCGCAGCATCGCGCGGCGCAGCACGGCGCCCCCGCCCCTGGTCGAGCTGTGGGCGAGCGAGGCGATCGGCGCCGCGGCCGAGCCGCCGAGCTCGAGGGCGGCCGCGAGCGGGCCCGTGAGCCACGCGCGCTCGCCTTCCTCCGCCTCCCCGACAGGCCACTCCGGCGCCGGCCGGGGGCGCATCGGCCTGGTGCCCGTCCAGCTCCAGCCGGCTGGCCGGGTCGATCCCGGCAGCGAGCGAGGCCGCGACGATCGAGCCGGCGGAGGTGCCGAGGAAGCGCCCGGCACCGCGCGCATCGAAGCCGCCGCCGGCCGCAACGCCCGCGAGCACCGCGGTCATCCACGCCTCGCCGAGCACCCCGCCGCCGCCGAGGACGAGGGCGTCGGGCGGGTCTGTCGCGGGCGCCGGCACGGTCCCAGCGTAGCCGCACCGCCTGGCAGCGCCCCCGTGCCGGGCCGCCCGGAACGGGCTGTACTGTCGC
Organism: uncultured Solirubrobacteraceae bacterium; assembly: GCA_963779065.1. Classification (GTDB taxonomy): domain Bacteria; phylum Actinomycetota; class Thermoleophilia; order Solirubrobacterales; family Solirubrobacteraceae; genus Palsa-744. Next base: position 2,359,563 of record CAVZWQ010000003.1, on the reverse strand, counting down.
GGGATCCCGATGGCGCTGCGGACCGGCTGCTCAAGCCGGAGATCACCGAGCACGAGCTCAGCGCGGTCACACGCGCCACCGCGCCTCGGGCTGCAGCTCGGAGCGACGGCGTCGCGATCCCGGTGCCCCGCGTCGCCGCCTTCCTCTATCTCGCGATCGCCGTCGTAGCCGTTTCCGTGCGCGGCCCGACGAGGAATCCGCGGGCGAGGCGCCGGGAGGGGAGGTCCTCACCGGGCGCCCCGGAGACGCGGGCTGAGCGCGTCCGGGCGAATGGGCCGTGCTGGAATCGAACCAGCAACCTTGGGCTTAAGAGGCCCCTGCTCTGCCAATTGAGCTAACGGCCCGCGAAGGGGACGAGCGGCCGCTCGCATCGGCGAGCCCCGCTCGGGCTCAAGAGTCTAGCCATCCGCGGCGGCTCGGCGGCCGGGCCGAAGCGTCGCGCCCGGCCGAGCCGCGAGCCTCCGCCAGGCCGGCACGGAGCGCCGCCGACCTCCCTCCTAGAACACGACCGTCCGGCGGCCGTCCACCAGGACGCGGTCTTCCAGATGCCGCGCGACGGCGCGCGAGAGCACCAGGCGCTCGACGTCGCGGCCCATGCGCGCCAGCTCCTGGGCGGAGGAGCGGTGGTCGACGCGCAGCACGTCCTGATCGATGATCGGCCCGTCGTCGAGCTCCTCGGTGACGTAATGGGCGGTGGCGCCGATCAGCTTGACGCCGCGGTCGTGGGCGCGCCGGTAGGGGTCGGCGCCGGCGAAGGCCGGCAGGAACGAGTGATGGATGTTGATCGCGGGCATCCCGACGCGGGAGAGGAACCCGCCGCTGAGGACCTGCATGTAGCGCGCCAGCACGAGCAGCTCCGCCCGCCCCGCCAGCAGCTCGAGCATTCGCGCCTCGGCCGCGCTCCTTGGCGCCGTCGGGCACGGGCACGTGGTGGAACGGGATCCCGGCCGCGGCGGCCTCCGGCTCCAGATCGGGATGGTTCGAGACGACGGCGACGATCTCTGTCTCCAGCTCGCCGCGGCGCCGGCGCCAGATCAGGTCGAGCAGGCAGTGGTCCTGGCGGGAGACGAGGATCGCGGTGCGCTGCCGCTCGCCCCACCAGCGCAGCGTCCACTCCATCCCGAACCGCGCTGCGACCTGCTCCTCGAAGGCCGCGGACGAGCGCGCCGCGGTCCTCGCCGGAGGGCAGGAAGAACTCGGTGCGCATGAAGAAGCGCCCGCCACTCGGGTCCGAGGAGTACTGGTGCGAGGAGACGATGTTCGCGTCGCGCTCGAACAGGAAGCCCGAGACGGCCGCGACGATCCCGGGGCGGTCCGGGCAGGCGATCAGGAGCCGCGCCGTGTACTCGGCCTCACCGGCCGCCGGCCCACCCTCCACCGCCGGCGCCCTATTTTTTGCCGGTCGTCGTGCCGGTCGTCGTCCCCGTCGAGGTGCTGGTCGTCGGGATCGGCGTCGGCGCGCCGACGGCGGTGTAGCCGCCGTTCGGCGCTTTGCGGATTTTGTAGACCTTGCCGTTCGTGGTGGTCGTGTAGATCTGCCCGCCGTGCGGGAACTTCCTGACTTCCGCGAGCTCGTTCTTCAGCCGCGCGCGTTCGGCGGCCGGCGCGAGCTTGACGGCCTTCGCCGAGGCCAGGTCGCCGAGGCCGTTGTTGCCGGCTCTGTAGGCGTACTCGGCGAGCTGCGCGTAGTAGGAGGCGGTTTCGCGCTTGGTGACGATGATGTTCAGCGCCTGCACCGCCTTCGCGGGTTCGTTCAGGCCTTCTTCGCCGTAGATCCCGTACACGAGCTGCGCGAGTTCGGCGTTCGGCGTGTGCGGGTTCAGCGCCAGGTAGGCCGAGCCAGGCCTGGGAGGCGCGCCGGTACAGTTCCTTGCCCTTCGCGTTCGGGGCGCCCGGTGCTCGTCAGGTTGCCTTCGTTGCCGGCTTCGTGGAGCAGGTTCTTGGCGAGGTTTTCCCAGGCCGAGATGTTGCTCGGTTCCTTCTTGGTGACCTTTTCGTACTTCGCGATCTTGCTCGAGAAGCTCGCCCCGCCGGCCCCTTCGTTGTTGCCGGCCGAGTTGAGGATGCCGCCCCCGCCGAAGCCGCCGCCGACGCCGAAGCCGACGAGGCCGACGCCGAGCAGGACGGCGAGCCCGATGTAGATCACGCGCACCGTGTTGCGGCGGCCGCGTCCTCGCAGGTCGAACAGCATCAGCTCAGAGTGTCGTCGGTGTGGTCGATTATCTGCTGCACGGTCGGCTCCCCAGGGTCCTCCGGCGCGGGCGCGGGCTCGCCCGCGGTCTCTCTCACGTCCCCGTTGCCGGCTGTGCGTTCCCGACGGCGCTTTCTGCGGTCGAGACCCGCTGCCAGCAGGATACTCGCCTCGTAGAGCAGATACAGCGGTGCCGTCTCGAGCAGCAGCGTGATGAAGTCGCCGGGCAGGAACGCCGCGACCGCCGCGCAGCCGACGAGCGCGTAGCGGCGCGCGTGGCGCAGCTGCGCCACCGTCACGATCTCCATGCGCGTGAGGCTGATGACGACGACCGGGACCTGGAAGACGACCCCCATCGCGAGCAGGATCGTGGCGGCGAATTTGTAGAACTGGTTCGCCTGGACGAGGTTGTTGAACTCCCCCGCGTTGAAGTTGACGAAGAAGCGCACCGCCGCCGGCAGCACGATGAAGTAGCCGAACACGACCCCCGCGGCGAACAGCCCGGGGATCGCGAGCAGCAGCGGGATCACGGCGCGGCGCTCGACGGGGCTCATCGCGGGCAGCACGAACGCGAACAGCTCGTAGAGGATCACGGGCAGCGAGATGACGAGCGCGAAGTAGAAGGCGACCGTGATCGTGGTCGTGAACGGTTCGCCCACCGTCAGCGTGACCGGCTTGTCGCCTTCGGCTTTCTTGGGCAGCCGCGCGATGTCGCGGCGCAGCTGCACGCTCAGCGGGTGCGAGCTGCGCGCGCGTGTGGGCGGGGAGCCCGCTCGAGGGCACGGCCAGGACTTCGAGCGCGCGGCTCGTGTCGCGCGCGACCGCCTTGATCGCCTGCTGGGCGAGGACGGCCTGCCCGACGGTCCCCTCGCCTTTCGCGACCTGTTTGCGCGTCTGGGTGAGCAGGGGTTTGTTGATGATCCGCAGCAGTGCGTGGTTCTGCCAGAAGCAGAACGCGAATGCCACCGCGAGGACACCCGCGCAGATGAACAGACGCGTGCGCAGCTCATCGAGGTGGTCTACGAGGCTCAGCCGATCCTCGTGGCCGATCGGACGGAGCGATCTGGGCATGGGACTGGTGAACCTACCACCGCGCCGAAGGTCGAACGCAGGCTAAAGGCCGTCGCCTCAGGGGTCGATGTGGACAGGGACAAGTTATGGACTCCGAGAAAGAACCCGATATCCAGGAGCGCCTGCCGCTTCCGGCCTCCGACCAGGTCGAGGTCGTCTCGGGCGAGCAGGGACAGACTTCCCAGGCGGCCGGCGCCCCCGGCCAGCTGCACGTCTGCTTCCACTGCGCCGGCGAGCTTGTCTACCCGCTCGACTGGTCCGAGGAAGGCCCGCGGCACTGGCGGATCGTGCTGCGCTGCCCGGAGTGCGAGTCGCGCCGCGAGGGCGTCTTCGACCAGGCGGCCGTGGAACGGCTCGACGACGAGCTCGACCGCGGATCGAGCGCGCTGCTCGGCGACCTGCGCCGGATGACGCACGCGAACATGTCCGAGGAAATCGAGTTCTTCGCGCGCGCCCTCGAGGCGGACCTGATCCTCCCCAGCGACTTCTAGGCGCGCCCGCCGGGCCTCACCGATACCGCTCGACGACCGCGTCGGCGACCAGCTCCAACAACTCCGAGCGCCCGCCGGGCAGGATCGCCGGCAGCGACGCCTTCGCTTCCGCGACGAGCCCCAGCGCGCGCTCGCGCGCCTCGTCGAGCGCGCCGGTCGCGGCGATGCGATCGCAGAGCGCTTCCGCCTCGCGCGGGCCGCCGAGCCGGTCCAGGCGCACCTCGGCGAGGCTCTCATCGCGTTCGCGGGCGAGGATGAAGGGCAGGGTGACCGTGCCGTCGAGCAGGTCGGTGCCGCGGGACTTGCCGGTCCGCTCCACCGGGCCCGGAGACGTCGAGCACGTCGTCGAGCAGCTGGAAGGCGAGCCCGATCTGGCGGGCGAAGCCACCGAGCGCGCCGGCCAGCTCGAGCGAGCCGCGAGCCGCGGTCAGCGCGCCCAGCCTGCACGCGGCCTCGAACAGGGCGGCCGTCTTCAGCTCGCAGCGGCGCAGGTAGCGCTCGACCGCGACGTGCGCGGCGTAGGCGTCCTCGCGCTGCAGCAGCTCGCCTTCGGCGAGCGCGGAGCTCGCCTGCGAGAGCGCCTGCAGCTGGGCGGCGTCGTCGTTGCGGGCGAGCTCGGCGAACGCGCGGGAGAACAGCAGGTCGCCGGTCGCGACAGCCGCGCCGCGCCCGGCGGCCGCGGCGACCGTGGGGCGCCCGCGCCGCAGCTGCGCGCCGTCGATCACGTCGTCGTGCACCAGCGTCGCCGAGTGGACCAGCTCGACCGCGACCGCGGCCCTGACGAGCCGCTCCTCGCCGTCCGGCACGAGCGCCGGCCCGCCCGCCGACTGGGCCGCGAGCACGACGAGCAGCGGGCCGCAGGCGCTTGCCTCCCGCGGCGACCGTCGCGTTGGCGTGCGCCGCGAGGGGCGCGCCGGCCTCGATGGTGACACGCTCGAGGTGGCGCTCGGTGCGCGCCATCAGCTCCCGCAGCGGCGGGCCGCCGCGCTCGAGGATCGCCCCGACGCCGTCGCCGTCCAGCCGCGCGCCCGCGGCAGGCTGGCCGACCGCGCTCACGTGCCTGCCCCGCCACGGGGTGCCCCGCTGCGGGATCTGCGCCGCCCGCGACGGTCCCGGAGTGGATCGCGACGATCCCCCCGGCGGTGAGCAGGTAGGAGACTTCGACGAGACCCGCCGCCGCAAGCTCGCCGGCGAGCTCGGCCGGGCCCGGGAAGCGCTTGACCGAGTTCGGCAGGTATGTGTAGGCGTCGGCGATCGCTCCCGCGCCGGCGTCCTCGCCGCCGCGGATGCGGGCCGCGAGGCGCTCGACGCCCGCGGCCCCCTCCCCCAGCACCGGCACCAGGCGGTCGAACCAGAGGCCGTAGAACTGCGCCAGCGGCGGCCGCGTCGGCGTCGTGATCTCGAGCACCACGACCCGGCCGCCGGGCCGCACGACGCGGGCCATCTCGCGCAGCCCGCGGCCGAGGTCCTCGAAGTTGCGCGCCCCGAAGCCGACCGTCGCCGCGTCGAAGGTGCCGTCGTCGTAGGGCAGCGCCAGCGCGTCGGCCCATTCGAAGCGGACGCGGGCCGGCGAGCCGTCATCCTCGCGCGCCGCGGCCTTCGTGCGGGCGCGGTCGAGCATCGCCTCGGAGAAGTCGCAGCCGAGCACCTCGCCGCCGGGCGACACGCGGGCGGCGAGCGCGAGCGCCAGGTCGCCGGTCCCGCACGCGACGTCGAGCGCGCTGTCGCCGGGACCGACCCGGGCGAGGTCGGCGGCCCGAGCCCTCCAGCGGTGGTGGAGCCCGGCCGTCATGGCCGAGTTCATCAGGTCGTAGATGCCCGCGATGCGGTCGAACATCGCACGCACCTGACCCGCCTGGAGGGTCCCGCTGCCGTCTCCTGGACGGGCGGCCATCGGGGCCCTACTTGAGCTGCGAGAGGAAGGCGACGATGTGCTGGAACTTTTCGGGCGGCAGGTTCTTGAACGAGGGCATCGGCGCCGTCGGGTTGACCAGCGTGCGGGCGATCGCCTGGCGCGGGAGCCGGTCGGCGATCTTCGTCAGGTTCGGTCCCGGCCCCGCGTTGCCGTTCTCGCCGATCTTGTGGCACGCCAGGCAGCCGGACTGCGCGACGCCCTTCTTGCCCGCTTCGTATTCGGACAGGGTCGCCCCGCCCGCGTTGATGATCCGCTGCGGGGTCTTCAGTTCGATCGTCGTCGGCGAGCCGGCGTTGGCGCCCTGGTAGGTCAGGAAGGCCATCGCGCCGATCACGAAGATGCCGGTGATCGTGGCGACCGGCCGGCGCTCGGGCCGGCGCTCGGGTCCGCGGTCGTAGAACGGCAGCAGGAACAGCAGGATCATGCAGATCGTCGGGACGCCGATCGTCGCGAGCTGGACCAGCGCGGGCGGCTTGATCACGCGCAGGAGCTCGAACAGGAAGAAGAAGTACCACTCCGGCCGCGGCACGTAGGTGGTCGTGGTCGGGTTCGCCTTCGAGCCGAGCTCGGCCCCGAGCACGAGCGACATCGTGATGATCACGGCCATCACGACGCAGGCCATGATCGCGTCCTTCGCGACCGCGTAGGGGAAGAACGGCTTGCCTTTCGCCTTCAGGATCGCGTACTCGCGGAGGTACTCCTCCTTCTCGCGCTGGTTCACGGCGCTAGACCTCCTCCTCGCGAAGCTCGGGAGCGACCTCGGCCTTCTGCCACGGCGGTGCCGTGGTGCCGAGCTTCGTGACGAGGTACAGGTGCGCGCCGATCAGCGCGATGATCGCGCCGGGCACGAGCAGCATGTGGATCGCATAGAAGCGGGACAGCGTCGTCGCCCCGAATTCCGAGCCGCCGCGCAGGAAGTCGCTGAGATACGGGCCGATCAGCGGGCCGGTGCCGTTGATGTTGACGCCGACGATCGTCGCCCAGTACGCGCGCTGGTCGAACGGCAGCAGGTAGCCGGTGAACGACATCGTCATCGTCAGGATCAGCAGCACGACGCCGATCACCCAGTTGAGCTCGCGCGGGTACTTGTACGCGCCGAAGAAGAACGTGCGCCCCATGTGCAGGAACACGAGGATCACCATCACGCTCGAGCCCCATTTGTGCATCCCGCGCACGAACTGGCCGAGGAACACGTCGTTGGTCACGTAGCGGATCGATTCGTAGGCGCCGCCGGACGGATCGGGGCGGTAGTACATCGCCAGGAACACGCCCGTGACGGCCTGGGAGAGGAAGGCGAACATCGTCGCCGAGCCGAGCGTGTAGAACCAGTTCGTCCCCTGCGGCACCTTGCGGAACATCAGCCAGCGCGCCGGCGCCGCTGAGCGAGGTGCGCTCGTCGACCCAGTCGACGACGGTCGTGCCGGCCTCGGCCGCGTGGTCGAGCGGGGTCCGCTTGCCGTTCGGGTCGCCGGGCGGCGGAGGCGCAGGCTTCAGCGCGGCCGGAAGCGGCGGGGCGGGAAGTTTGGGCATCGCGGGCGGTTCCTAGAGTTTCTGCGCGCCGGGGCGGGACGGGTAGAGGTACTGGCCGATGCCGTCGAGCGGCTCGCCCGGGTCGCGCGGCGAGAAGCGCCGCAGCTCGCTGTTGACGCGAGAAGCGCGGGCCGAGTTCGACCTGGCCTTCGCTGTTCACGCGCGTGTAGAAGCGGTCGAGCGGCCGCACCGGGCGGGCCGCCGACGCGGCGGCCGAGCAGGTCGTAGACGCCGCCGTGGCACGGGCAGATGAAGCGCTCGGCGGCGTCGACCCACCGCACCGGGCAGCCGAGGTGCGCGCAGCGCGTCGAGATCGCGATGTAGAGCGTGCCCTTGTCGTAGGGGTCGGTGTCGATCGCGGCGTTGAACTTGCGCACGTAGACCGTCGTCTTGCCGGCCTCGCCGATGGTGGGGTTCACGGTCAGGATGACCGGGACGTAGTTGAACTCCGTGAACATCGTCTCCGGGCCCACGGCTTCCCAGCGGACGCGGCGTGCTTTTGAAGATCGGCCCGATCGCGAAGCCGAGCGCCGGCAGCACGAAGGCGCCGGCGGCGATTGCGCCCGCGGCGTTGGCGCCGCCGACCATGAAGCGGCGCCTGGTGATCGTCTCGCCCTCGAATGCGCCGGGAATGCCGCGGTCGAGGGTGTATTTGGACTTGTGCTTGAGGCGCCGGTCAGCCACTGCTCGCCGAACAATATCGAGGCGCGTTTCAGCGCGGACGCCGGGACGCTGCGCACGCATGTGCGCATCGCATCTAGCGCCTGCGGATCGTCCCCGAGCAGCATCTCCTTGGCGCGCCGGTGCGCGGGCGTGGAACCCCAGCCCACGGCGGTCGCCCCGGCCTCCCAGGCGGCCTCGGCGAGCTCGGGCCGCCCGGAGCCGTGCGCGAGGGCGCTCAGCGTGATCGTGTCGGCGAGCTCGGCCACCGCGAGCGTGTCGCCCAGCTCGACGAGGCGCGCCAGGCCGATCGCGTAGAGCCGGTCCCCCGCCAGCAGGCCGAGGTCGGCTTCCGGCGCCTCGATCAGGCGCGGGCTGCCGTAGTGCAGCAGGTAGCCCTCGTAGATCGCCTCCACGAGCAGCTCGTATTCCTCGCGCCGCCCGGCGGCGCGCGGTCCCGCCGCCGCGAGCGAGGCCGGGCTGACGGCGCCGTTGGCACCGTCAGGCGAGGGCTCGCCGAGCAGCTCGCTCATCAGTCCGCCTCCGTCGCGCAGCAGCTCCCGCAGCCGCGCGACCCCCCCGCCGCTCAGGCGCACCACCTCGCTCATGCCTCGCACCCGTGCGGCGACGGCGGCGAACGCCGCCTCCGCCGCGAGCAGCGTGCGCTCGAGCTGCTCCTCGCCGTGCGCGAGCGACGGGAACCAGGCCTCGAACTGCGACGGCGGCGGGTAGACCCCGCGCCCCAGCAGCTCGCGGCACCAGGCCGCGTGGGCCTCCAGGTCGCACGCCTGCGCCTCCTCGAAGCTCGTCGACCGGGCGCTCGCTGAAGAACACCGTCAGCAGGCCCGGCGCGCTCTGCACCTGCACCGGCACCCCGGCGCGCGCCGCGGTCTCGGCGAGGCCCGAAGCGAGCCGCTCGGTGTAGCCCGCGAGGCGCAGGTAGGCCGTCTCGTCGAGCTCGTGCAGCGTCGCGAGCCCTGCCGCGACGGCCAGCGGGTTGCCCGAGAGCGTCCCCGCCTGGTAGACCTCGCCCGCCGGGGCGAGCATCCTCATCAGCTCGACCGAGCCGCCGAGCGCCGCGGCCGGGAGCCCGCCGCCGATCACCTTGCCCATGACCGTGATGTCGGCGAGCACCCCCGTCAGCTCCTGGGCGCCGCCGCGGGCGACACGGAAGCCGGAGATCACCTCGTCGAGGATCAGCAGCGCGCCGCTGCCGGAGGCCTGCTCGCGCAGGAGCTCGAGGAACCCGAGGCTCGCGGGGACCAGCCCCATGTTGGCGGGCATCGGCTCCGCGATGATCGCGGCCGGCGCGTGCTCGGCGACGGCGGCGCGCAGCGCCTGCTCGTCGTTCCAGGGCACGACGACCGTGTCCGCCCGCGGACGCCGACGTCACGCCCGGGCTCGCGGGCAGGGCGTGGGTGGCGAGGCCCGAGCCGGCCTCGGCCAGCAGCCCGTCGACGTGGCCGTGGTAGGCGCCTGCGAACTTGACGATCTTCTCCCGTCCGGTGGCGGCGCGGGCGAGGCGGACGGCGGTCATCGACGCCTCGGTTCCCGAGGAGGTCATGCGGATCATCTCCACCGCCGAGAACCGCGCGCACACCTCCTCGGCCAGATCGACCTCCCCGGCCGTCGGGGCTCCGAAGCTCGTGCCGCGGGCTGCCGCGGCCGCGACGGCCTCCACGACCGCCGGGTGGGCGTGGCCCAGGATCAGCGGCCCCCACGAGCAGACGTAGTCGACGAAGCGGTTGCCGTCGACGTCGATCAGCTCCGCCCCCTCGCCGCGCTCGACGAACAGACGGGTCGCGGCCGATCGCGCGCATCGCGCGCACCGGCGAGTTGACGCCGCCGGGCAGGCGCGCGAGGGCCCGCCTGTACAGCTCGGCCGACCGGCTGTCGGTGAGCGAGGCCATCACCGGGGCCCGCTCAAGCGTGCCTGCGCTCCCAGTCCTTGAACTCGTCCGTGAAGTAGAGCAGCCGGATCTTCTTGAACTCGGTCGAGGAGTAGAGCGTCGCCCGCTCGGAGATCCCCGTCTGCTCGGAGATCGCGTCGAGGATCGCGTCGCACTCCTCCTTCGAGCGCCCGTGGGCCATCGTGAAGACCGAGTAGGGCCAGTCGGGGTAGGTCGGGCGCTGGTAGCAGTGCGAGATCCCACGCACGGCGGCCATCCGGCAGCCGACGTCGAGGATCTGCTCCTCCGGCACCTTCCAGACGCCCATGCCGTTCGCCGAGAACCCGGCGCGGCGGTGGAAGAGGATCGCGGCGACGCGCCGCAGCAGGCCGCGCTCCTGCATCCCGGCGAGGTGGTCGAGCAGCGCCGCCTGCTCGAGTCCGAGCTCGGCGGCCGCCGGGGCATAGGGCTCCTCCACCACGGGCATGTCGCCCTGCAGCGCGCGGATCACCGCGATGTCGCGCTCGTCGTAGGGCTGCGGCTCGAGCTCGACGGGCTCGCGTCGCCTCCGCGGCGGCGCTGGCGAGCGCGTCCGTGCCCGCCTCCATCTCGAGGTCCATCCGGATCTTGAAGAGCTTGAGCGTCGGCAGCTGGCGCACCGATTCGGCGCCCGACTCGCGCGCGAGCACATCGAGCGTCCCTTCGAGCCCGAGCGCGGAGTCGGGCTCGGTGGCGATCGTGAACCAGAGGTTGAACTCGTGGTTGCGCAGGTAGTTGTGCGAGACGCCGGGGTGCTCGTTGATGACCTGCGCCGCGCGGTGGGGGTGCTCCGGGTCCACCTTCGCGGCCACCAGCATCGAGGAGTAGCCGAGCGCCCGGGTGTCGAAGATCGGGGTGACCTGGCGGATGATGCGCTGCTCCAGCAGCCGCCGGACGCGGGCCATCGCCTCCTGCTCGGGGATCTCGGCGAGGCGAGGCGACGTGCTGGTAGGGGCGCACCGCGATCGGGAAGCTGCCCTGCATCAGGTTCAGCAGGCGCCGGTCGACGTCGTCGAGCGGGACCGCCGCGCCGTCCTTGCGCGAGCGGATCTTCGGTGTCGCAGCCGCCGCGCGCCGCGCGTCGGCGTCCTCGCTGATCAGTTCTCCTCGGCTAGCCATCCCGCGGCGTCCTTTGCGTGGTAGGTGATGATCGTGTCCGCTCCGGCCCGGCGCAGCGAGGTGAGGATCTCGAGCACCGTCGCGCGCTCGTCGATGTGACCGGCCGCCGCAGCTGCCTTGACCATCGCATACTCGCCGCTGACGTTGTAGGCCGCCACCGGCATCCCGGTCGCCTCCTTGACGGCCCTGATCAGGTCGCCGTAGGCGAGCGCCGGCTTGACCATCACCATGTCGGCGCCCTCCTGGACGTCGAGCAGCGCCTCTCGGACCGCCTCGCGCCCGTTGGCCGGATCCATCTGGTAGGAGCGCCGGTCCCCGAACGCGGGCGCCGAGCCGGCCGCCTCGCGGAACGGGCCGTAGAACGCGGAGGCGAACTTCGCGGAGTAGGCGAGGATCGGCACGTCGGCGAAGCCCTCGCCGTCGAGCTCCGCGCGGATCGCGCCGACGCGGCCGTCCATCATGTCCGAGGGGGCGACGATGTCGGCGCCCGCGCGGGCGTGGCTGACGGCGGTGCGGGCGAGCAGCTCGAGCGTCGCGTCGTTGTCGACGGCGGGTGGGTCGGCATCCATCCGGATCACCCCGCAGTGGCCGTGGGTCGTGTACTCGCACAGGCAGACGTCGGTGAGCACCAGCAGCTGCGGCAGCTCGCGCTTGATCGCGCCGGCCGCGAGCTGCACCGCGCCCTCCTCGTCCCACGCGCCCGAACCCTGCTCGTCCTTCTCGGCGGGGATGCCGAACAGCATCACCGCCGCGACGCCCAGCTCCGCGGCGCTGCGGGCCTCCGCGACGGCCTCGCCGACGGTCAGGCGCTCGACGCCCGGCATCGCTGCGATCGGCCCGCGGGCCGACTCGGACTCGACCACGAACAGCGGCAGGATCAGCGCGCCGGGGCGCAGGTCGGTCTCGCGCACCAGCCCGCGCAGCCCGGCGCTCGCGCGCAGCCTGCGCATGCGGGTCTGTGGAAAGGCCATCTCCCTCAGGGTAGACGCGAGCCTCAGAGCGCGCGGCGGAGCCCCACGCGCGCCAGCACCGCGAACAGCACGGTCAGGACGAGCAGGTGCGCGACCGCGGCGCCGAGCGACGGGGACGCGCCGTTGACGGCCGCGTCGAGCGCCTGCAGCGCGGCCTTGAACGGGAACACGAACGAGATCACGGAGATCACGTCGTAGAAGGTGTGCCCCACTGCGCCCGCCGGGACGAGGGCGAGGAAGATCAGCGGCAGCAGGACCAGGAACGCGATCATCGACGCCGCCCGCGCGTCGCGCGCGAGCGTGCCGATCGCGGTCCCGAGCGCGGCGAACGCCAGCGCGCCGCACGCCAGCGCCAAGAGCCACTGCGGGAAGCGGCCCCAGTCGAGCGAGACGAAGATCCCGACGCCGGCGAGCATCGCGAGCGCGACGAGGAACGAGCAGGTCGCCGCCAGGCCCACCTTCTCGACGAGCAGCGCCCCGCGCGAGACGAGGCCCCGCACGAGCCTCGCCAGCACGTGCTCCTCGCGCTCGAGCGCGATCCCGCCGGCTGCGAGCAGAACGCCGAGGAACATCAGCGAGACCGCAACCGCGACCACGACGGCGAAGCTGTCCAGCGGCGTGCGGCGGCCGTGGACGAGCTCGGTGTGGATCGCGATCGGCTGGCCGACGCTCGCCAGCACGCGCTTGCTCACGCCGAGGTTCGCCGCCGCGAAGTCGGCGAAGCGCGCGACCCTTTCGAGCGCTTCGCGGTCGTGGCCGGGCGGGGTGCGGGCGATCACGCGGCGCAGTTCGCCCGGGATCTGCTCCAGGCCGATCAGGTTCGAGGGCGCGCCGAGCGTGCCGAGGCTGCCGCCGCGCACCAGCGCGTCGATCGCCTCGGCCGCAGCCTGCTGGATCTGCTTGGAGAAGCCGAGGTTCGCTTCGGCGAGCGCCGAGCGCAGCTGCGCGCGCACGAGCGACTGCTCGAGCGCGTCCCCGTTGTAGAGGACTTCGACCTGCCCCTGCGAGGTCCCGGAGGAGACCCGGGCCGCGATGTCGGAGGGGATCACGACCGCGGCGAGCACCTTGCCGTCCGAGACCTGGCGCCGCGCCTCCGCGCGCGAGCTCACGGGGACCGGTTCGACGTTGCTGAAGAGCTGGTGGGCGTATTCGCCCACCTGCACCCTGCGGCCGCCGACCTGGACCGTCTCGCCCGGGGCCGTTTCGTCGACGATCGCCACGCGCGGGCGCGACGGCGCGCGCGAGATCGCGAAGCCGATCAGCAGCGCGATCACCACCGGATAGAGCACGAGCACGGCGACGAGCAGCCGCGAGCGCGCCAGGATCAGGAGGTCCTTGCGCAGCATCGCCCTCATGCCGTTGCACCGCTCCCGCGCTCGAGGAACGAGACCAGGGCGTGTTCGAGGTCTGCTCTCGTGGGCGCCCGCGCGAGCGAGCAGCTCCGGGCTCGTGCCGTCGAAGCACAGCCGCCCGCCGTCGAGGACGAGCAGCCGGTCGGCGTGACGCTGGACCTCGGCCGGGTTGTGGGTCGAGAAGATCACCGCTCGTCCCGTCGCCGTGAGCCCCTTCACGAACGTCCACAGGCGCTCGCGCTGCGCGGGGTCCAGCGACGCCGAGGGCTCGTCGAGCGCCAGCACGGGCGGATCGCCGAGCAGGCCGGCGGCGACGTTGACGCGCTGGCGGTTGCCACCCGAGAGGCGCGCGAGCTGCTCGCCGGCGCGCTCGGTCAGGCCGGTCTGCTCGAGCATCGCGGCGACAGCCGTGCGCGGTTCGGCGACGTGCGCGAGGCGGGCGAACAGCTCGAGGTTCTCGGCGACCGTCAGCTTCCCGTAGAGCGCTGTCTGCTGCGGGGCCCAGCCGACCTCGCGCGGGAGGAAGGCTCACGGTGCCGCTCGACGGCGCCTGCACGCCGGCGATCGCCGAGAGCAGCGTCGTCTTCCCCGCGCCGTTCGGCCCCAGCGAGCCCCAGCAGCTCGCCCGGGGCGAGCTCGAAGCTGACGTCCTCGAGCGCGACCAGGCTCGCCGAAGCGCTTGCCCGAGCGCCTCGACGCGCAGCGCGGCGCTCACAGCAGCTCGCGCTTGCCCTCAGCCCAGGGCTCGAACGTGACGTGACGCCTGAGGTACATGGCCGTCTCCCGCAGCACGGAGAGGATCGGCAGCGCGACGAGCGCGCCGATGATCCCGTGCACCTCGAGACCGAACAGCAGCGCGAAGATCACCAGCAGCGGGTTGATGCGCAGCGTGTGGCCGAACAGCTGCGGGGCGACCACGTGGCCCTCGACCTGCTGCAGGCCGATGAACAGGAGCACGAGCCAGAGCGCGCTGATCGGTTCGGTGAACAGCGCGACGAGCACCGGCGGGATCGGCGCCGAGGATCGGCCCGATGTAGGGGATCAGCTCCGCGAAGCCGTAGAAGACGCCGAACGCGACCGCGTACTTCTTGCCGTCCGGGAAGATCCCGAGCACCCCGAAGATGTAGAGGGACAGGCCGGCCGACAGGCCCATGATCACGCTGAACAGGAGCTGGCCGCCGACGTAGCGCGACACCGCCCTCTGCACGAGCGCGGGGTAGTCGTCGGCCTTCGAGCCGTCGCCCGTGGGCATGAGTCTTCGCACCAGCGAGCCGATCTGGGGCCCGTAGAGGAGCATGTAGACCGAGAGCACGAAGATCAGCACGAGGTTGAAGATCGCGTTCGCGATTTCGGTCGCCAGAGCGCCGTCCCGAACGAGGCGAATTTCCCGGCGCTTTTCCCGAATTTGTCGAAGACGCTCTGGACCGCGGTTTTGCCCGGTTTGACGATCTTCACGTGCAGCCCGCTTTCGTTGAGCTGCTTTTCGAAGCTGACGAGCTGTTTGTTGGCTTCCCGTTCGAGTTTCGGGAGGTTGTTCGTGAACCTCTGCACCTGATGGGAGATAGGGTTCGCGAGCAGGAACCCGATGCCCGCGAGCGTCAGGAAGAATGCGAGGTACACCGCAAGGACGGCGAGACCGCGCGGGACGCGCTCCCGATGCAGCAAGCGCCACCGCGGGATTCAGGATCAGCGCGATGAGCCCGGCGATGATGAACAGCAGCAGGACTTTGCCGGCCGCTTTCGCGAGCGCCCAGAGCGGCGACGATCGCGATCGGCAGCAGGACGAGCTGGACCCACCGCGGGACGACGGCGCGCGGCGGCTCGACCGGCGTCTCGTCCTCGGTGCCGGCGAGCCGCTCCTCCTCGGGCTCGGGCGGCGCCGACTCAGCGGGCCTCGGCGCGACGGGCTCTCCCGGGTAACCACCTCACCTCCGAGCCACCATCGCCAGAGTATGGCTGAGGCCCAGGCGGTCGAATCGAACCCCGCCGGCCCCGCGCCTGCGGCAGCGCCCGCGCGGATCCTGTTCGTCGGCGACATCGTCGGCGGCATCGGGCGCGAAACGCTGCTCGACTGCCTGCCGGTGCTGCGCGAGCGCCACGACCCGACCTTCGTCGTCGTCAACGGCGAGAACGTGGCGGGCGGGCTCGGGATCACGCCCAAGAACGCCGACCAGCTGTTCGCTGCCGGCGTCGACGCGATCACGCTCGGGAACCACACCTATCACCGCCGGGAGATCTACCCGTACCTGGACAGCCACGACCGGATCGTCAGGCCCGCGAACTTCCTGCGCAGCCAGCCCGGCCGCGGCACGACGGTCGTCGAGCACGACGGGCTCCGGCTCGGGCGTGGTCAACATCAGCGGCAACCTCTACCTGCGCGCGGGGCGCTCGGCCTTCACCGAGATCGAGGCGGCCCTCGGCGCGCTGGGCGACGTCGACCACGTGCTCGTCGACGTGCACGCCGAGGCGACCTCTGAGAAGGTCGCGATGGGCTGGCACCTCGACGGCCGTGTGACCGCCGTGGTCGGCACCCACACGCACGTGCCGACGGCCGACGCGCGCGTGCTCCCGGGCGGGACCGCCTACATCACCGACGTCGGCATGACCGGGCCGCGCGGCGGCGTGATCGGGGTCAAGCGCGAGCAGGCGATCGAGTCGCTGCTGACCCAGATGCCGGTCCGCTTCGAGACCTCGCAGGAGGACCCGTGGCTGATGGGGGTGCTGATCAGCTGCTCAGCACGGCTTCGGGCTGACTCGATCGAGCAGCTGCTGATGCCGCGTCCCTCCGCTCCCTGACGGGGGCCGTCGCGTAGCGCCCGAGCAGGGCGACCATCACGAGCGGGAAGAACCAGGGGATGTAGAGGTAGAACCAGTGTTCGACCGCGAGCTGGACGCCGATCAGGATCGCCGCGCAGCCCGCCGCCAGCCCGACCAGGTCGTTGCGCCGCGGCACGAGCGCGAGCACGATCGCGAGCCCGAGCGCCGCGCCCTCGACGCACGTGCTGCGCGGTCTTCCAGCCGTAGAGCCCCCAGACCGAGAACGGCGAGCCGCGGTTCGACTGGTATTCGATCGTCCGATCCCAGATCGTCTTCAGCGAGTCGTGCGCGAGCGCCGGCCACACCGACAGCGCCCCGATCGCCGAGGAAGCCCGCGAGGAACGCGACGCAGCACGAGCGGGCGGCGCCGGCGCGGCGCGGCCCGCAGCGCGTCGGTCGCGAGCAGCGGCGCGATCGCCAGCGGCGCGAACTTGGTCAGCCCCGCCAGCGCGGCCATCGCGCCGCGCGCCGCCGGCGGCGAACGTCGAGCGGTAGGTGGCGGCCAGCAGCGCCGCCAGCACCATGGCGCCGACGAGCGTGTCGTTGCTGTTGCTCTCGAGCGCGAAGAGCGTGAACGGGATAGGAGACCCAGGCGTAGGCGAGCGCGACCCCGAGCGTCGGTCCGCGCAATCCGCCGGCCGATCAGGAACAGCAGCCCGACCGAGAGCAGGTCGAAGAAGATCGCCGCCGCGTGGGCGGCGGGCAGGTCGTCCCACGTGCCGCCCCAGCCGAAGGTCTGCTGGAAGGGCACGTAGGCCTCGTAGTTGAACGGGCCGTAGGTGTCGCCGTGTTCGTTGTCGCTGGGCCAGCCGCCGTACATCGGCTTGCCGTCGACGGTGCGCTCGGCGCCGATCACGCCCGGCGTAGCCCACGTCGACCACGTTCGAGTCCGTGACGTTGAGCGCCACGCGGAAGCCGATCAGGAAGACGACCGCGACCGCCAGCACCGGCACCGGCACCAGCAGGTGCAGCCGGCGCTCCCGGTGAGCGCCGTCCGGTCGCGCGGCACGGCGCGGCCTTCGCAGCAGCGCGAGCATCCGCGCCAGCAGGTACAGCAGCGGCGGGTAGACGAGCGGCACCGAGCCGTAGATGTGGGCGTGGTTGAACAGCGCCAGCGAGATCGAGAACGACAGCAGCACCAGCAGGTCGAGGTGCAGCAGCGTCAGCGGCCGGCGGAAGTCGAAGAACGGCGGCGAAGAACAGCACGCACAGCGGCAGCCACAGATACAGCGCGTTGACGTGGCTGCCGAACGCGCCCGGGTAGCCGCGCGCCATCGTCCACGCGACCTGGAACCCCGTCCACTGTTCGAGCACGCGCCCGGACAGGTCGTCGATCTGGACCTGCGCGATCTCCTTCTTGCCGTTCTTCGAGAAGTAGCTGACCTGCCAGTGGAAGGCGGGCTTCAGGTAGGCGCCGCCGTAGGAGCCCGGGTATTCGGCGCGCGCGGCGCGGACCTTCGGGAGCCGTTCGGCGATCGCGAGCACCTGGTTCGCAGACAGGCGGCGGCCGGCGGGAGGCACGTTCGAGGGCGGCACCGGGATCGGCGCTTCGGGGTTGGGAACGCTGCGGCTCGTCGAGGCGGCGGAGCGCACCGACGCGGCGGACCCGACCGAGTAGGCCGTGTCCGTGCTCGCCGGGGCGCCGAGCGGTCCCCGCGCGCTCAGCGGCGCGCCGGTCGCGATGCGCGACGGGGCCGTCGCGGTGCCCGGTGCCTGCGCGCGCGCGGCGGCGGGCGCCAGGCAGCAGGCCAGGCATGCGAGCAGCGGCGTCGCGCGGCGCATGATCCGAATGTACGGGACGCCCTGGCGGCGCGCGCCCCTGCGCGGCGGGCGGCGGGCGGGCGCGGCCGTCAAGCGGCGGCCGCCGGGAGCCCGAAGTGCGACAGCGCGACCGCGGCCACGTCGCGGATCGCCCACTGCGCGGGCGGGGGGTCCGGGAGCTTCGCGCCGTGGATCACGAGTGCGCCGAGCGAGTCGCTGGCGTGCAGCGAGCCGTGGCTGCCCCCTCCGACGTGCGCCTGGCGGCCCCAGTCGGCGAACTCCCAGCCGCGGCGCCGCCGACAGCAGGACCTCGCCGGAGGTCGGGCACATCAGCGCCGACCAGACGCGGGCGAGCGCGTCGGGGTAGTCGGGGCTGAGCATGACGCCGTCGCGGACCTCCGCGCCGAGGACCGCCGGCTCTCCCCCGACGTGCCAGCTGCGCGCCCCGCGGGTCGCGCGTCGGGCCGCCCGGGGCGAAGCGCAGCTCGCCGCGCTCGGAGCTCGCGATGACCGCCTCGCGCGGGCGGTCGTGCGCGTCGCGCTCGAGCCACATCACGAGATCGACGCCGTCGAGCGCCAGCGCGATCGCGGCGACCGACGCCCGCATCGCGTCGCGCTCGGCCTCGTGCAGCGCGTAGACCATCGCCGCGCGCTGCGAGGGGCACACGGCGATCCGCGGTTCCACGGCCTCGGCCCGCGCCGCCGCCCGGTCCCCGCGAGCCGGCCGCGACGGGCCGAGCACGCCCAGCTCGGAGAGCTCGTCCTGCAGCCAGATGACGTCGCTCGACGGGAGCCTGGGAGTGGTCGGCCATGACGATCAGCGCGTGCTCGTCGAGGAAGTCGTCGAGGCCGCCGGCCGCGTTCGCGACGCGGGCAAGCTGCTGGTCGGCCTGCGCGAGCGATTGGAGCTGGCCCTCGGGGCCGCGCTTGTGGGAATGCCAGTCGTTGTCGGGCAGCGAGAGCAGCAGGAAGTCGAACAGGTCGTGCTCGACCATGAACTCCGAGACGCAGCCGGAATGGCGGTCGCGTATCCCGGGCATGCCCAGCCCCGAGCGGCAGGGCGTGCGCCGCGAGGCGAAGATGTCGGCGTAGAACAGCTCGCGCGGACCCATCACCGGATGCGGCATCAGCGCCGCGGCGACGCGCGAGAGGGCGCTGTCGCGGACCGGCTCGTGGCGGTGGCGGCCGCGGTACATCAGGTACGTCGTTCCGGCCGTGCGGACCTCGGCGTCGTCGAGCGACTCGAAGACGGTCAGCGTCTCGCGCCGAGAGGTGCGCGCGGTTCATGTTGTAGACGGTGTCCGTGAGCTGCCTGGTGATGCCGAAGCGCTGGGCGGCCCGGAAGCTCGACCCGTACTCGACGTAGCGCTCCTCCTCGCGGTGGTACCAGTTCATCGCCGGGATCCGGTGCTGGTCCTGGCCGCAGCCGGTGACGATCGAGGCGGCGCAGACGGGGGTCACCGACGGGAAGGCGGCGACGCAGTCGGGGATGTAGCGTCCCGTCGCGCACGAGGCGCTCGAGCACCGGCGCGGTGCCGGCGGCGATCGTGCGCTCGAGCATCTCCGGCGCCATCGCGTCGATGACGCACAGCACGAGCTTGGGCGGCTTGGCGGGCACTAACGGCCGAGGATGCGCAGGCCCGCGTACTTCTCGCCCGCGCGCGAGCGGCGCCGTAGCAGCAGCCAGAGCAGGGCGGCCACGACGACGTAGCCGAGCGGGTGCAGAGCGCACACGAGCGCCGCGACGAGCAGCGCCGCCCCGTCGAGGTACAGCGTCAGCGCTTCCCGCGCGGAGGTGTCGGTGAGCCGGCGGCGCGCGCCCCACATCACCGGCCCGGACACACGCTGCGCGAGGCCGACCGCCGCGAGACCGCCGAGCGCCCCCGCCCACGGCGCGTCTCCGTGGGCGGCGAGGGTGCCCGCGAAGAGCACCGCGCCGGCGCCGTAGGCAAGACCCGCCAGCGCCGCGGCAAGCGGGTCGCGCCTGCGGCTCGCGCGCCACGGGGTCGTAGAACGGGGACAGCTTGAGCAGCAGCTGCAGCTGCCCACGCGAGCGCGAACGTGACGGCGACGGCGAGCAGCCACCAGCTCGGCCTCGAGGAAGTGGTAGCTGCCGGCCGGGAAGTCGACTCCGAGCGCGTTCGCGGAGCCGAGAGCGCCGGCGAGCAGCACCGGCAGGAACGGGCGCAGCCCGCAGGCCGCGGCCAGCCCGATGCCGAGTCCGATGTAGAAGAAGAGGCCGTTCATCGCGCGTTCGCGTTGCGCTACCGTCCCGGTGCGGCCACCGGATCGGCAGGACGATAGACGACTGCCCCGGGTGGACGGTTGCCATCCCAGGTGGCGGCCGCCGAGCGGCGAATGGAGCAGGTGGGAAATGGAGCGATCTGGCACTCCCGGCGGGCGCGGCACGCGCCCCACAGCGCACGAGCTGGCGCGCTACGAGGCGCTGTTCGCGACACGCACGCGCGGCATGAAGAGCTCGGCGATGCGCGAGATGATGGCGCTGACCGAGCGCCCTGACGTGATCTCGCTCGCGGGCGGGCTGCCCGACACCTCGACCTTCCCGCCGGAGCTCTACGAGCGGCTGATGGCCGAGGTCTCGCGGGACACGGCGCGCGCCCTGCAGTACGGGCCCGACCGAGGGCATGGCGGCGACCGCCGAGTGCATCGCGCGAGGTGATGGCCGCCGAGGGCACCATGGTCGACCCAGCCGAGGTGATCGTGACGACCGGCGGGCAGCAGGTGATCGACCTGGTCTGCAAGACGCTGATCGACCCGGGCGACGTGATCGTCGCCGAGGCGCCCACCTACCCCGGCGCGGTGCCGAGCTTCAGCGCCTACGAGGCCGACGTCGTGCAGATCGAGATGGACGCCGACGGGATGCCGATCGACGCGCTCGAGGAGACCCTCGACCGGCTCGCCGGCCGAAGGGCGCCGCCCCAAGTTCATCTACACGATCCCCAACTTCCAGAACCCGGGGGGCGTGACGATGTCGCTCGCGCGGCGCCGGCGGCTGGTCGAGGTCGCCCGCGAGCGCGAGCTGCTCGTGCTCGAGGACAACCCCTACGGCCTGCTCCGCTACGAGGGCGAGCCGCTGCCGACGCTCTACTCGCTTGACGCCGCCGCCGTCGGGCGCGACAGCGCCTCCGATCTCGTCATCTACCTCGGGACCTTCTCGAAGATCCTCTCGCCCGGGCTGCGCCTCGGCTGGGCGGTGGCGCCGCGTCCGGTGCTCGAGAAGCTCAACCTCTGCAAACAGGGCGCCGACCTCTGCTCCTCGCCCGTGACCCAGATGTTCGTGGCCGCCTACTTCGCCGACGGCGACGCGCGTGGCTGCGGCACGTCGAGCGTCTCCGCGACCTCTACCGGGAGCGGCGCGACGTGATGCTCGAGGCGCTCGCGGAGCACTTCGGCCCCGGCGCGGCCTGGACGCGCCCGGAGGGCGGGCTCTTCGTGTGGGCGACGCTCGACGAGCGCATCGACACCACCGACCTGCTGGCGCTGGCCCGCACCGAGGGGGTCGCGTTCGTGCCCGGCCGCGCCGCCTACATGGACGGCCGCAGCGGCGCGTCCTCGATGCGCCTGAACTTCGCCGGCATCCCCGAGCCCGACATCCGCGAGGGCATCCGCCGCATCGGGCGCGCGATCTCGCGCGCAGCTCGGCCTGCTCGGGCTCGCTGAGCGGCCCGCCCGCCGCCGGCGCGGGCGCCCGGAGCAGGCCGGGGAGCCGGCCGTCCGCGAGGACCCCGAGGGGCTCGCCGACGTGGTCGCGCTGCCCCGCCGCGGAGACGGCGAGCGGGGACGCCGCACGCCAGGATCGATGACGGCGTCCCGCCGGGTCGCCGTGCTGAAGGGCGGCAGCTCGCTCGAGCGCGCCGTGTCGCTGCGCTCGGGCGCCCAGGTCGAGGACGCCCTGCAGGGGCTCGGGCACGAGGTCTCCGGCATCGACGTCGGCTCCGACCTCGTGGAGCGGCTGATCGAGCTGCGCCCGGACGCGGTGTTCATCGCGCTGCACGGCCCGCAGGGCGAGGACGGGACGGTCCAGTCGCTGATGGAGGCGCTCGGGCTCCCCTACACCGGCTCCCCGCCCGCCGGCCTGCGTGCGCGGCACCGACAAGGTGCTCGCCAAGCACCTGATGCGCGAGGCCGGGATCCCGACGCCCGAGTTCCAATCGCTGCGCCAGAGCCGCGATCCGCGACCTGGGCGCGGGCGCCGCGCTGCCCGAGCATCGAGCGCGCAGCTCGGCTTCCCGATGGTCGTCAAGCCGGCCCGCGGCGGCTCCGCGCTCGGCGTCAAGTTCGCCAGCTCGAGCTCCGAGCTGCCCGGCGCGATGGTCGGGCGCGTTCTCCTACGACGGCACGGTGCTGCTCGAGCGCCACGTGCAGCGGCCGCGACCTCGCCGTCTCGGTGCTCGGCGCCGGGCGGCGCGGGCCCGGAGACGCGCCCGCGGGCGCTGCCGATCGTCGAGGCGGTGCCGCGCGAAGAGGGCTTCTACGACTACGAGTCGCGCTACGGGATCGGCATGACGACCTTCGTCTGCCCGGCCGAGCTGCCCGCCGAGATCACCGGCCGGGCCCAGCGAGCTCGCGGTCGAGGTCTACGAGCTGCTCGGCTGCCACGGCTTCGCGCGCGTCGACCTGATGGTCGACCACGAGACGGCCGAGCTGTGGGTGCTCGAGGCCAACGTCGTCCCGGGCATGACCGAGACGAGCCTGCTCCCGCAGGCGGCCGACGCGGCCGGGATCTCCTTCGACGAGCTGGTCGGGCGGATGCTGGAGAGCGCCTTCACGCGCTAGCGGCAGCGCTGACCGCGACGCTGCGCCGGCTACGCGCCGCTCAGCTGAGTCGCCGGCGGCGAAGTCCTCCGGGCGAGACCTGGTCCAGGAACTCCTTGAACTTCTCGACGACGTCCTCGGACTCCTCGACGTCGTGCTCGAACTCGATCGCCGACTCGGAGATGACCTCCTCGGCGGCGTAGATCGGGGCGCCCGAGCGGACGGCGAGGGCGATCGCGTCGCTGGGACGGGAGTCGATCTCGAGCTCGCGCCCGGCGACGCTGAGGGTGATCGAGGCGAAGAAGGTGTTCTCGCGCAGCTCGGTGACCGAGACCTGCGTGCATTTCACGTCGAGCTCGCCGAGGATGTCGCACAGCAGGTCGTGGGTCATCGGCCGCGGCGTGCCGGCGCCCTGGAGCTTCATCAGGATCGAGGCGGCCTCCGGATGGCCGATCCAGATCGGCAGGAACTTGTTGCCGTCGACGGTCTTCAAGAGCACGATCGGCTGCTTGCCAACCATGTCGAAGCTGACGCCGTAGATCACCATCTCCTGCACGAGGATCCTCCGGAAGGGGCCGAGGTCAGAGTATAGGTCCGGATCATCGGGCCCTCTGGCGGCCGCCGGCGCCGCCCGAGCGGGTGCCCGCGGCCGGCCGTCAGGCCGCGGGCCTTGAAGCTCCAGAGCTTGTTGCCGAGGAAGCTGAGCGGCGTCGCCGCGGCGACCGCGATCGCCTGGGCCGGGACCTTCGTGCAGCCCGCCGGCCTCGACGAGCACGGTCAGCAGGGCGAGGCTGATCGCCTCGGTGACGAGGGCCACGAGCAGGAAGCGCATCGCCTGGTGGTGCGCGACGCCCTCGCGCGCGTCGAAGGTCCAGTGCCGGTTCCAGAAGAAGTTGTTCGCGACCGCGACGATCCAGGCGACCACCGAGGCGACGCGGTAGTCGACGCCCGACGCCGTGCACGAACAGCGTGTAGACGGCGAGGTTGACGATGAAGCCGAGCCCGCCGACGAGGCCGAAGCGCACCAGCTGCAGCCAGTTGGCCGGCCGGCGCATGCCGTGGATCAGGCGAACGTGTGGCCGCAGCTCCACCGCGCTGGCTTCCTCAGGCATCGCAACAGGTTAGCGGCACGTATCCACGCGGTTGCGAACGCTAGCCTGTCCTCGATGAGGGCTCCCGGCAGAGCGTGGGCGCCGGCTGGCGGCCGTCGTCGGCATGCGTGGCGCTGGCCGCGTGCGGCGCCGGCAAGGGCGGCGAATCGGGCGGCCACCCGGCCACCGGCGGCGGGATCCAGGCCGGGCCCGACCGTGGGCACCGGCGCCACGGCGCGCCCGGCGGCCGCGCAGGATGGTCGCCGACCCGCAGGAAGCCAACAGCTTCCCGGCGCCCGCCTCCGCCCACCACGCGGCCGCGGCGGCCCCGGTCAAGGCCGGCGAAGCCGTCGTCGCGGCGGGAGCGCCCTCGGACGCCGAAGTGAAGGCCGAGCTCCAGCAGATGCAGGCCGTCGAACAGACGCGCCAAGACAGGCGCGCCACGCACGCCTGACGCCGGTGCCGGGCGGCGAGTCGATCGGCGGCAACGGCACGATCCCGATCCCCGCCGAACGTCCCCGAAGCCGTCCAGAAGGTGGTCGCGGGCGCCAACGAGATCGCCGACTTCCCCTACGTCTTCGGCGGCGGCCACGCGTCCTTCATCGACAACGCCTACGACTGCTCGGGCTCGGTCAGCTACGCGCTCGCCGCGGGCGGGCTGCTCGGCCAGCCCGAGACCTCGGGCGAACTCGAGAGCTGGGGCGCACCCGGGCCCGGGCCGCTACATCACCGTCTACGCCAACGCCGGCCACACCTACATGTACGTCGACGGGATCCTGTTCGACACCGCCGGGCGCAGCGGCGTCTACGCCTCCCGCTGGCAGGTCACGGGCGTGAACAACAGCGGCTTCGTCGTGCGCCACTAGCCGGGCCTCTAGCGCCCGCGATGGCGCCCTGCCAGCCTGCTGCATCGCGCTGCCGCTCGGCGCTCGACGGCGAATCGGCGGCCGGCAACAACACGGCCCTCGCGGTCGATCTCGGTCGTCTCGATCGTCTTCGGCTATGTGCTGCTCGCCGGCCTCTGGCACTTCGTGTTCAGCGCCAAGGCGCGGCGGCGGCGCGGCGAAAAGGACTCCGCCGCCTGAGCGCGGCCGGCACGCTGCCGCTAGCGGGACTCAGCCGGTCAGCGTGGCCGAGCTGATGACCGTCGTGCTCTGGGGCTCGAGGCGGCGTTGCGCACGATCAGCCGCAGCATCAGCGGCACGCTTGTGCGCGTGGCGCAGACGCTTGGCGGCGCTTCTTGGAGAGCTTCATCGTGCACGTGCTGTGACCGCCCTTGGTGGTCACGAGGATCGCTTTGCCGATCACGAGCTCGGGCGGCGGTGCCGGCCGGGCAGGCCGGTCGCGGCGTGCCGCGCGATCTTCAGCTTCTGGCCAGCGTGCGTGAGATCAGCACCTCGAAGTGGCCGGTGACCTGCTCGTTGACGGAGTAGCGCGACCGCGACGCCCTTCTTGCAGCGCGTCTTCAGCGAGCGGGAGATGACCGCGCGCGGCGGCCGACGGGCGGCGCGGCGGACGCCGGCGCCTTTGCCGGAGCCCGAGCCGGAGCCGAGCCGCCGGCGGTCGCCGAGCCGCCGCGGCCCGAGCCGGCCGCGGGCGGCGCGGGCGGCGGGGGCGGCGGGCCGTCGACCGTCACGTTCATGCGTGACGCTCGACGACGTTGCCGCCGACGTCCGTGACCGTCAGCGTCACCGTGTAGGTGCCGCCGTAGGTGTAGGTGTGGAACACGCTCGCCGGCGCAGGGGCTCAGCCAGGGCGCTTCGCAGACGGGGCGCGCCGGGCGCGTAGCCTGTGACTTCGGGCGTGCCGTCGCCGAAGTTCCATTTGAAGGTGGCGTAGGTGGTGCGTCGGCGGGCCGCTCGGGCCGAAGACGGCGGCTTCGACTCGCTGACCGTCGACTCCATGCCGTCGAAGCCCACGATTTCACCGGCGTTCACCGGGTTGGGCGAGGTGAAACGCGGAACGAGTCCCACGCCGCCGACGCAGTGCGTTCGTGTGCAGTGCGCCGTTGTTGATGACGTTGTTGATGTAGTAGCTGCTGCCCGCGACTTCCTCGTTGGAGAGGGAGCCCGCTTCCGTGTTCGGGGTCCGCCTGGACGCTGCCGCCGACCTTGCTCGGCGCGGCGGTCGAGGCGAAGACGTTCCGGCATTCATCGGTGGCCTCGCTGCCGGTGACCGGGTTCTGCCAGCGAGTTCAGCAGCGGGTCGGTGACGATGTTCGCCTGCTCCTCGGCGATCTGGTTGACGATCACGTCCGACAGGCCGGCGCGTAGTCGCCTTCTTCGCCTCGTCCTTCCTGGTTGGGCTCCTCGATGTGCGGGCCTTTGAGGCGGCGCGCGTTTTCGATCGCTTCTTTTTCTTCGGGCGTGCCCTTTTCGAACTGTTCCACTTCCGCTCGTGCTCATCGGCGCTTGGACTATCTCGAATTTCTCTTCACCGTTTTCCGGGTTCCAGCCGCCGTCCTGGCAGTCGTAGGCCTGGCCTGCGTTGCACGCCCCGGGAGCGAAGTCCCAGGGGTGGCCCTCGTAGCCGGCCGTCCAGGGGATCGCGGCGTAGAGGACCGTGTTGCGCGTCCCCCTGGGCGGCTTTTTCGGGGTTGATCGCGCCGTGGTAGCTGCAGAAGCTGTTTTCGTAGCTCGCGCTTTCGCGATCGCCTTCCGCGTTCGTTCTGTCGGCTCAGTTTGAAGTCCGAGCAGTTCGTCGAGGCTTCGTCCAGGCAGACCGCCACGCCGGGGGGTGTCAGCACGTAGTAGATCGCGTTCATCCCCTTCGGCGTCCGTGGGAGGCGATGAAGCTCTGCAGCTGTTCGCGGAGCTGGGCGTCGGTGAGGCACGTGATCGCTGACCGAATTCCAGCGGTTCCGGGTCGGTGCATTTCCCGGCCGGGTAGGGCGCGGTGTCGGAGTAGGCGCCCTTGAAGACGTAGCGGTCGCCGCCGCCGGCGTTCGAGCGGTCGCGGTACTGCGAGAGCGTGGAGAAGATCGTTCCGTATTCGCCGCCGCTCGCGCCGAGCTTCTGGAGGAAGCCGTCGATGTTGCTCACCCATTCGTGGTGGAACCAGGCACCCGGGTCCCAGTAGACGGCGTACACGCCCGCTGCCGCCGACGACGGCGTTGCCGTCTTCGTTGCTGAAGCTTCGCCGAGGGGAAGCTGAGGCTCGACGGTGCCGCGTCCGCGGCTGAACGCCGACCTGGGTTCCTGCCGACTTCGGTCGACGACGGCGCCGCGCGGGAGCGCGCAGAGGCACGCCGCAGCAGGCGATCAGCGCGAGCGAGGCGAGCAGGAACGGCGGGACGAGGCGGCGGTGGAGGCGGCGGCGCGGGCCGGCGTGCGGGCGAAGTTGGTCACGAGCCCCTCATCGGCACGGCGGGGCCGATCCCTTAGCGCGGCTGGACACCGTCCGGCGCAGCGGACGCGCCGCGGCTGGCGCTGCATAGGTCGCTCGTCGGACCTATACTTTCGCGGCCTCGGCCGCTCGGCCCTGGCCCAACCCTCAGGAGGTTTGGTTTCGATGATCAAGCTCCTCGCCCGCATCGGCGCGCCGGTACTGGTGGTACTCGCGCTCGCCGGCTGCGGGAGCAGCAGCTCCAGCACCAGACGACTCGACGACCGCCACGCTCGACGACCGCGAGCGGCACCGTCGGCCTCGATCGCCGCGCAGGTTCCGGCGGCGATCAAATCGAAAGGCACGCTCGACGTCGCGACCGAAGCGCAGTACGCGCCGAACGAGTTCATCGCCCCCGACGGCCACACGATCATCGGCATGGACCCCGACCTGGTGACGGCGCTCGCCGGAGTCGATGGGCCTGAAAGCGAAATTCATCAACGCCAACTTCGAAACGATCATCCCGGGCCTCGCGGCCGGCCGCTACGACCTCGGCGCCTCCTCGTTCACCGACACCAAGGAACGCGAGAAGACGGTCGACTTCGTCGACCTACTTCAACGCCGGCATCTCCTTCTACGCGAAGAGCCGGCCGAACCCGGGCGTCGAACGACCTGAAGGACCTCTGCGGCAAGACGGTCGGCGTCGAGAAGGGCACGGTCGAGCAGGAAGAATCCGAAGCGCAGAGCAAGAAGTGCACGAAAGAAGGCAAGAAGGCCGTGACCGTGCTCAGCTTCCCGGGCCAGAACGCGGTCAACCTCGCGATCGCCAGCGGCCGCGCGGAAGTCGGCATGGCCGACTCGCCGGTCGTCGCCTACCAGATCAAGCAGTCCAACGGCCAGTTCAAGCTCGTCGGCAAGACCTACGCGTTCGCCCCCTACGGCCTCGCGATCCCGAAGAACAGCGGGCTGGCCACAGCCGATGCTCGCCGCGCTGAAGGAGCTGATCGCGAACGGCAAGTACAAGGCAGATCCTCGAAAAGTGGGGGATCCAGGACGGCGCGATCACCGAACCCGACAGATCAACGGCGCGACCAGCTGAGGCGGTGAGCGGTGTCCTCCGCCGAGGTCACCGATGCAGACGGGGCGGCCCGAGGAGATCCGGGCCGTCCCGGTCCGGCGCCCGGGGCGCTGGATCGCGGCGGCGATCGTCCTCGTGCTGGCCGTCGCGATCGTCCACTCGGTCGCGACCAACCCGCGCTTCGAATGGGACGTCGTCGGCGAATACCTGTTCGACGAACGGATCCTCGAAGGGCTGCGGCGTCACGCTCGAGCTGACCGTGATCGCGATGGCGATCGGGATCGCGCTGGGCGTGCTGCTCGCGGTGATGCGGCTGTCGCCGAACCCGCTCGTCTCGGGCGGCGAGCTGGCTCTACATCTGGTTCTTCCGCGGCACGCCCGTGCTCGTGCAGCTGCTCTTCTGGTACAACATCGCCGCGCTCTACCCGAAGATCGCCCTCGGGCATCCCGTTCGGGCCCGCGTTCGTCCACGCCGACGCGAACACGCTGATCACGCCGTTCACGGCGGCGATCCTCGGGCTCGGGCTGAACGAGGGCGCCTACATGGCCGAGATCGTGCGCGCGGGGATCATCTCCGTCGACGAGGGCCAGACCGACGCGGCGCAGTCGCTCGGCATGACGCGCCTGCAGACGATGCGGCGGATCGTGCTGCCGCAGGCGATGCGCGTGATCATCCCGCCGACCGGCAACGAGACGATCTCGATGCTCAAGACGACCTCGCTGGTCAGCGTGATCGCCGTCGCCGACCTGCTCTACGCGGCGCAGACGATCTACTCGGTCGAACTTCAAGACGATCCCGCTGCTGATCGTCGCGAGCATCTGGTACCTGCGCGTGCACGAGCGTCCTCTACGTCGGCCAGTACTACCTCGAGCGCCACTACGGGCGCGGCTCCTCGCGCGAGCAGGCGCGACGCCGCTGCAGCGGATCTGCGCGGCGTGCTGCGTTCCGCGCCCGAGCAGGCCGACGGAGGCGCGAGCACCGATGAGCGACGCCGATGGTGAAGGCCGAGGGCGTGCACAAGCGCTTCGGCCGCATCGAGGTGCTGCAAGGGCATCGACCTCGAGGTCGCGCCCGGCGAGGTGATGTGCCTGCTCGGGCCCTCCGGCTCGGGCAAGTCGACGTTCCTGCGCTGCATCAACCACCTCGAGAAGATCAACGCCGGCCGGCTGTCGGTCGACGGCGAGCTCGTCGGCTACCGCCAGGTCGGCGACAAGCTCCACGAGCTGCGCGAATCGGAGGTCGCCCGCAAGCGCGCCGAGATCGGCATGGTCTTCCAGCACTTCAACCTGTTCGGGCACATGACCGCGCTGAGAACGTCACCTGCGCGCCGATCCACGTCAAGCACGTGCCGCGCGAGCAGGCGCGAGCGCGGGCGCGCGAGCTGCTCGAGCGCGTCGGCCTCGCCGACAAGCTCGACGCCTACCCCGCGCAGCTCTCCGGCGGCCAGCAGCAGCGCGTGGCGATCGCGCGGGCGCTGGCGATGGAGCCGAAGCTGATGCTGTTCGACGAGCCGACCTCGGCGCTCGACCCCGAGCTCGTCGGCGACGTGCTCGACGTGATGCGGCAGCTCGCCGCGCGACGGCATGACGATGGTCGTCGTCACCCACGAGATGGGCTTCGCGCGCGAGGTCGCCGACAAGGTCGTGTTCATGGACGACGGCGTCGTCGTCGAGGCAGGGCCGCCCGCCGAGGTGCTCGCGAACCCGCGCCACGAGCGCACGCGGGCGTTCCTCTCGAAGGTGCTCTGAGCGTCAGCCGCGCGCGCTCGTCGGCGTGGACGATCAGCACCGGCGTCGCTGTGGTGCAGACGTGGTGGCTCAGGCAGGTCGTCGAGGCGCGCGAGCGCCTCGCGCGAGGCTCGGCGCGGCCGTAGCCCACGCGCACGTGGCGCGGCTCGTCGTAGACGTGCCCGGGGAGCAGCAGCACGCCGGCCTCGGCGGCGATCCGCTCGCACCATGCGCGCACGTCGCGATCGCCGCGCACGCGCGGGAAGCCGATCGGCCCGGCGCTCGGGCGGACCCACTCGAGCAGCTCGCGCGCGGCGCGCGAGGAACGCCGTCGAGCAGCGGCAGGTTCTCGAGCACGAGCGCGCGGCTGCCTCGCCGATCAGCCGCTCGGCGTGGCGCAGCGCGAGCGCGACGAGCAGTTCGCTCGGGGCGCTCGAGCAGATCGTCGTGTAGAGCTTCAGCTCGCGCATGCTGCCGAGCAGCGCGGGGTCGCGGCAGGCGAGCCAGCCGATCCGCAGACCCGGCAGCCCGTAGGACTTCGAGACGGTGCTCAGCGAGAGCGCCCGCTCGTAGAGGTCGCACGCGGCGGGCAGCCGCTCCGCCTCGTCGTGCTCGAGGCCGCGGTAGACCTCGTCGCTGAAGAGCACGGCGCCGCGCTCGGCGAGCAGCTCGACGAGCGCGTCGCAGCTCCGCGGCGGCATCTGGCTGCCGGTCGGGTTGTGCGGGCTGTTGACGTAGACGAGCCGGGTGTCCGGGCGCAGCAGCCGTTCGAGCTCGTCGAGGTCGTAGGCCCAGCCGTCCTCGTAGCGGCGCTGCCACAGGCGTCACCTCGGCGCCGTGCTGCGCGCCAGCTCGACCGCCGAGCCGTAGCAGGGCGCCTCCACGACGGCGTGCTCGCCCGGCGCCAGCAGCGCGTGGTAGGCGAGGAAGATCCCCTCCTCGGCGGCCGCCAGCGTCAGCACGTCCTCGGGCCCGAGCGCTCGTAGGTGGCGGCGACCGCCGCGCGCAGCTCGGGCGAGCCGGGCACTTCGGTGTAGCCGAGCCGCAGCGCGAGCAGCCGCTCGCGCGCATCGGGCTCGAGCTCGAGCAGCTCCGCCACCGCGCGCGACTCGCAGTCGCTGCTCGAGAGCATCAGCTCTGCGCTGAACTCCCAGCGCTCGTAGAAGCGCTCGATCTCGAAGGGCCGATCTGCATGCCCGATGCTACTCGCAGCGCGCCTCGTAGCCGCGGCCGCGGGCGGCGCGGGGCCGCCGCTGCACCGCGATGTCCCCGCACGCCACCGCCGGAGAGGTGCCGTGTTCGGCATGTGACATGGCGTCGGCAACGACGCAGAGGGCACTACACGAGCGGCTCGACGATGACCGCCAACCAACTCGAGTGCTGTGAGATCCTCGACGCACAGGTCGCCGTCATCGGTGGCGGCGTCGTCGGGTGCGCGTCGTGCACGCCCTGACGCGCCGCGGGTGCGGCGACGCTGCTCGAGGCGAGGAGGGCCTCGCGCTGGGCGCCAGCGGCACCAACTCGGGGATCCTGCACACCGGCTTCGACTCGCTCGCCGGGCGAGCTCGAGACCGAGCTGATCCTGCGCGCCGCCGAGCTGCGCGACGAGCTGCTGCGCGGAGCTCGGCGTCGCCGTCTGCGCTGCGGCGCGCGGCTGCGCCCGCGCGAGGACGAGGAGCGCGCGACGGTCGCGCGCGCTGGCCGCGAACGCCGCGGGTCAACGGCGTCGAGGTCGAGCCTGCAGCGCCGAGCGGCTCGCTGCTCGTGCCCGGCGAGTCGATCACCGACCCGGTCGCCTTCGTGCAGGCGCTCGCCGCGGCCGCGCCGCGGCGGGGCGCGATGTGCGGCTCGGCGCGCCTGTTGGCGGCGCTCGCGCGGCCGAGGGGCGGCGGGTCGCCGTCGAGCTCGCGGGCGGCGGGCGAGCTGCGGGCCCGGGCGGTCGTCAACTGCGCCGGGCCTGCACGCCGACGAGTCGCGCGGCTGGCCGGCGACGCGCCGTTCGAGGTCTACCCTCGCAAGGGCGAGTTCCTGGTCTTCGCGCCGCCCGCCGGCGGCGCGCTCGACCGAGATCCTGCTGCCGGTGCCCTCCGCGCTCGGGCAAGGGCGTGCTCGTGTTCCCGACCCTCGACGGCCACGTGATCGCCGGCCCGACCGCGCGCGACCGGACGACAAGCGCGACTGGTCGGTCGAGGCCGATGCCGCGGAGCTGATCCTCGAGAAGGCGTCGGCGCGGTCTATCCGGCGCTGAGGGCGCCGAGCCGATCGGCGCCTACGCGGGGCTGCGCCCGGCCGGCCGTGGCGTCAACTACGTGATCGACTCCGCGCGGATGCCCGGCGCTGGTCCACGCGGCGCGATCCGCTCGACCGGGCCTGACCGCCTCGCTGGCGATCGGCGAGCACGTCGCCGCGATGCTCGCGCGAGGGCGCGATCCGGGCTCGGGCCGCGCGCGGCCGCTGCCGGTCCCGCGCCGCCCGCGCGGGCGCGCCGGCGCGCCGCCTGGTGGCGCGCGGGCCGCGCGCCACCGCCGGGCGCGGCGGGAGCCCGGCCAGGCGAGCAGCCCGGGTGCGCGAGCCAGCTGCTGCTCGGCATCGACGAGGGCACGACGGCCGTCAAGGCGGCGCTCTTCGACCTCGCCTGCGCCGCGTCGCCGAGGCGCGCAGAGCCGTGGCGATCGAGCCATCCCGCGGCCGGGCCGCGTCGAGCAGGACCCCGAGGAGTGCTCGAGGCCGTCGTCGAGGCCGTCGCCGAGGTGCTCGAGGCCGCCGGCGGACGCGAGGTCGCTGGCGGCCGGGCTCGCCCACCAGGGCGAGTCGGTGCTCGCCTGGGACGCCGCGACGGCCGGGCGCTGACCCCGATGATCGTCTGGCAGGACAAGCGCCAGGAGGAGCTGCTCGAGGAGATCGACGCCGCGCGGTCGCTCGAGCGCTCGGGGCTGCCGCTCGACCCCTACTTCTCGGCGGGCAAGCTCGCCTGGCTGCTCGCGACGACGAGCGCGTGAGTCGCGGCGCGCCCGAGCGCGGACGCTGCGGCTCGGCACGGTCGACGCGTTCCTCGCCGAGCGCCTCGGGGGCGCTTCGCCACCGACCTCTCGACGGCCTCGCGCACCCAGCTGCTGGCCCTCGGCGGGCGCGACTGGGACGAGCAGCTGCTGTCGGCCTTCGGCGCTCGCGCCGCGAGTTGGCTGCCCGCGCGTCGGCCCGACCTTCGGCGGGCTCGGCGAGCTGCGCAGCGAGCGCTGGCCGCTGGAGCTCGCCGCTGAGCGCGCAGCTCGTCGACCAGCAGGCCGCCCTCGCGGGTCGGGGGCGGTCGCGCCCGGGCGAGGTGAAGGCGACCTACGGCACCGGCGTGTTCGTGCTCGGCCGGACCGGCGGCCGGGCCGCGTGGACGGGCTGCTGCCGACGGTCGCCTGGGCGGCCCCGGCGACGGACGGCGCGATCGGCGCCGTCGCCCACGCGCTCGACGGCGGCGTGTTCACGGCCGGGGCGCTGCTCGAGTGGCTGGCGGCGGGCTCGGCCTCGCGGCGGACGCGCCCGCGCTGGCGGCGCTGGCGGCGCCGGTGCCGGACAGCGCCGGGGTGATGGTCCTGCCCGCGCTCGCCGGGCTCGGCTCGCCGTGGTGGCAGCCCGGCGCCCGCGGCGTGATCGCCGGCCTGCACGGCGGCGTGCGGCCCGGCGCATGTGGCGCGTGCGGCGCTCGAGGGAATCGCCTGGCGGGTCGCCGACATCGTCGAGGCGATGGCGGCGGCGGTGCCGGTCGCGACGCTGCGGGTCGACGGCGGGCTGACCAACGACGAGACGCTGCTGCAGATCCAGGCCGACGCCGCTGGGCCTCCCGCTGGCGGTCGGCCGCCCCGACGCGACCGTGCTCGGGGCGGCGATGCTCGCGGCGTCGGCGCCGGGCTGTTCGCGAGCGTCGAGCAGGCCGCCGCCCTGCTGGCGCCCGGGCGGACCGTCGCGCCCCGCGCTCGGCGCGAGCGCGAGCGGCTGGCGCGCACGCGCGAGCGCTGGCGGCGAGTTCGTCGCGCGCGGCGGGCCGCTCTGCCGGTCGCTACGCCAGCCGGCCTCGTAGCCGCCCTGCGGCGAGCGCCCCGAGCACCTCCTCGGTGTGCCCGCGGCCCGCGCGTCTCGAGCGTCAGCTCGACGCCCGTCTCGCGGACGTGCAGGGGCACGGCTTCGCGCACGTGCTCGACGCTGACGACGTTGGCGCGCGCGGTCGCGACCAGGCCAAGCAGCTCCGCGAGGCCGCCGGGTCGGTCGGGCACGCGGGTGAAGATCCGCACGCGCCGCCCCTCCTCGGTTTCGTGGCGCAGCAGCAGCGAGGCGAGCAGCCCGCTGTCGACGTTGCCGCCCGAGACGACCGCGACCGTGGTGCCCTCGACCGGGCCGAGCGCGCCGCTCATCAGCGCCGCCACGGCGACCGCGCCGGCGCCCTCGGCGACGAGCTTCGCGTGCTCGGCGAGGAACACCATCGCGTCGGCGATCTCCTCCTCGCTGACGGTCAGCAGCTCGTCGAGCAGCTCGCCGCAGCAGCGGCAGGGTGAGCGTGCCCGGGCGCTTGATCGCGACGCCGTCGGCGATCGTCGCCGCGCTCGCCGGCGCGGACCGCGCCCGCTCGGCCGAGCGGCGCCGCGTAGGGAGCGCAGGCGCGCGGCCTGCACGCCGACCAGCTCGACCCGCCGCGGCGCGCCGCAGCGCGATGCCGATCCCGCTGGCCAGGCCGCCGCCGCCGACCGGGACGACCACCCGGGCCAGGTCGGGCACGTCCTCGAGCAGCTCCAGCCCGAGCGTCCCCTGCCCCGCGATCACGTCGATGTCGTCGAAGGGATGCACGAAGCGCGGCGCCCGCTCCTGCGCGCGGCGCAGCGCCTGCTCGAGCGCCTCGTCCACCGAGGCGCCCTCGAGGCGCACACGGGCGCCCGAGCGCCTCGGCCGCCAGCGACCTTCGAGACGGGCGCGTCACGCGGCATGAACACGTCGCAGCCCGACCCCCGCAGCCGCGCAGCCTGCGCGACGGCGCGGGCGTGGTTGCCGGCGCTGGCCGTGACCAGCCCCGCCGCCGCGCGGCGCCGAGGGCGGCGACCCGGCTGAGCGCGCCGCGCAGCTTGAACGAGCCCGTCGCCTGCAGGCACTCGGCCTTCAGCGCGACCTCGCCGCCGCGCGCCGGGCGAGGTCCGGGCAGGCGATCGTCGGCGTGCGCACGACGCCCCCGCGACCGCGCGCGGGCGCCGCCTCCAGATCGGCTGCGCGCGATCAGCTCGCGCGCGCCGGACGCTCGGCCCGGGACCGCCCGGCGCCTCCACGCCGGTCATCGCATTTGAAGGTATAGGTTGTGTGCCTTATCGAGCAACGGTGAGTCGGAGCGGTGGGTGAGCTGAACGACATCCTGCACGGCCTCGAGCCCTCGCTGGGTCCCGTCGGCGGCGAGCCGGCGCCGCTTGAGGGCGGCATCACCAACCGCAACTTCCGCGTGCGCGCTCGGCGGCGGGAGTACGTGCTGCGCCTGCACGGCAAGGACACCGAGCTGCTCGGGATCGAGCCGCGAGGCCGAGCGCGCTGGCGAACGCCGCCGCCGCCGGGCTGGGGATCGCGCCCGAGGTCGCGGCGAGCTTCGAGGGCGGCCTCGTGACGCGCTTCGTGGCCTGCGAGCCGCTGGCGCGGCGCAGAGCTCGCGGCGCGGGCCGAGGAGATCGCGCGCGGCGCTGCGCGCCTTCCACGACTCGCGCGTGCGCTGCCGCGACGCTTCTGGGTGCCCGACCTGCTCGACGACTACGCGCGGATCATCGCGCGCGCGCGGTGGCAGCGCTGCCGCGCGGCTACGCGCAGGCGCTGGCGATCGCCGCGGCGGATCGCCGCGGCGCTGCCGGGCGGGCGGCTGCGTCCGTGCCACAACGACCTGCTCCCGGCAACTCATCCGCGCGCGCGACGGCGGACGGCGTGATGATCGTCGACTGGGAGTACGCGGGGATGGGCCACCCCTGCTTCGACCTCGGCAACCTGGCTGTCAACAACGACTTCGACGAGGCCGCGAGGAGCGCCTGCTGAGCGCCTACCACGGCGAGGCGCCCGCGCGCGCGCAGCGCGCGCGCGCTGCAGCTGATGCGGGTGCTCTCCGACGTGCGCGAGGCCGCGTGGGGCGTCGTGCAGGCGGCGTCTCCGACTCGACTTCGACTTCGACGGCTACGCCGAGCGGCACTTCGAGCGGCTGCGGGCGGCGATCGCGGGCCCGAGCTTCGAGCGCTGGCTGGCGGCGGCGGGGGCTGAGGCGATGGTCCGCCCCGCGAGCTGCCCGACCGCGCGCGCGTCGTGATCATCGGCGGCGGCGTCGGCGGCACCTCGATCGCCTACCACCTCGCGCAGCTCGGCGAGCGCGACGTCGTGCTGCTCGACCGCAACGAGCTGACCAGCGGCTCGACGTTCCACTCCGCCGGCCTCGTCGGCCAGCTGCGCTCGAGCCTGCCGCTGACGCGGCATGATGATGGACTCGGTCGAGCTCTACCGCACGCTCGACTGCGGCTGGGTGGAGTGCGGCGGGATCCGCCTCGCCTGCACCCCCGAGCGCGAGCAGGAGGTGCTGCGCCAGGTCGCCTGGGCGCGCACCTTCGGCCTGCCGCTCGAGCTGATCTCGCCCGAGCAGGCCCGGGAGCTGTTCCCGCTGATGGAGCACCGACGGCGTGCGCTGCGGCTCCTACCTGCCGACCGACGGCTACCTCGACCCTCGCTGCTGACCTACGCGCTCGCCGACGGCGCGCGGGCGGGCGGCGCGCGATCTTCACCCACACGCGCGTGACGGCGATCGACGTGCGGCGACGGGGCGCGGCGCGTGCGGGCGTGCAGACCGAGTGGGGCCCGATCGAGGCCGAGGTCGTCGTCAACGCCGGCGGCATGTTCGCGGCGGAGATCGGGCGCATGGCCGGCGTGCGGGTGCCGATCGTGCCGTTCGCCCAC
Source organism: uncultured Solirubrobacteraceae bacterium (assembly GCA_963779065.1). GTDB lineage: Bacteria > Actinomycetota > Thermoleophilia > Solirubrobacterales > Solirubrobacteraceae > Palsa-744. Next base: position 2,322,815 of record CAVZWQ010000003.1, on the reverse strand, counting down.
GAGTACCTCGTCACCCAGCCGTTCCGCGAGCGCGGGCGCCCGGGCGAGTCACCTGCCGACGCTGCGCGACCCCGACCTGCTGATCTACTTCCGCGAGGAGGGCGGCGGCCTGGTGATGGGCGGCTACGAGCGCGAGTCGGCGCCGTGGGCGCTCGACGAGCACCTGCTCGACGCGATCCCGGCCGGACTTCAACGGCCGCCTGCTCGAAGAGGACTGGCCGCGCTTCGAGGAGATCGCGGAGAACTCGCGCCGGCGCGTGCCGGTGATGGACGAGATCACCGTCACGCGGCTGATCAACGGCCCCGAGGCGTTCACGCCCGACAACGAGTTCTGCCTCGGCGAGAGCGAGGTCGCGGGCTTCTTCGTCGCCGCGGGCTTCTGCGCGCACGGCCTCGCCGGCGCGGGCGGGATCGGCAAGGCGATGGCCGAGTGGATCCTCGACGGGCGAGCCGGCGATCGACCTGTGGGAGATGGACATCCGCCGCTTCGGGCCGCACTACCGCTCGCCCTCCTACACGCTCAAGCGCGCCAGGGAGGTCTACGAGACCTACTACGACATCCGCTACCCCGGCCACGAGCGCCAGGCCGGCCGGCCGCTGCGCACCTCCAGCGCCTACCCCTGGCACGCCGAGCACGGCGCGGCGTTCGGCGAGAAGTCCGGCTGGGAGCGCGTCAACTGGTACGAGTCCAACGCCGCCGGCGGCGACGAGTCGCTGCGCCCGCGCGGCTGGGCGGGGATGCACTGGTCGCCGGCGATCGGCGCCGAGCACCGCGCGCACGCGCGAGCGGGCGGGCCTGTTCGACGAGTCCTCGTTCGCCAAGCTCGAGGTCGCCGGCCCGGGCGCCGCCGGCTTCCTCGAAGCGGCTCTGCGACAACCGCGTCGCGCGCGAGGTCGGGCGCGATCACCTACACGCAGATGCTCAACCGCCGCGGCGGGATCGAGTGCGACTTCACCGTCACGCGGGTCGAGGAGGAGCTGTTCTCGATCGTCACCGGGCACCGCGTTCGGCAACCACGACCTCAGCTGGATCCGCCGCCACGCGCCCGCGCGACGGCAGCGTGCGCTGCACCGACGTCACCGCGCGCTGGGCGTGCTTCGCGCTGTGGGGCCCGCGCGCGCGCGAGATCCTCGCGCCGCTGACCGCCCGACCCGCTCGACTTCCCCTACATGCGGATGCGCGAGATCACCGTCGGCGACGTCCCGGTCCGCGCGCTGCGCGTGACGTTCGTCGGCGAGCTCGGCTGGGAGCTCTACTGCCCGACCGAGTACGGCGCCGGGCTGTGGCGCACGCTGTGGGAGGCGGGCCGCGAGCACGGCCTCGTCGCCGGCGGCTACCGGGCGATCGACTCGCTGCGCCTGGAGAAGGGCTACCGCGTGTGGGCCGCCGACATCACCCCCGACGAGACGCCCTACGAGGCGGGGCTCGGCTTCTGCGTGAAGCAGCGAGGGCGGCTTCATCGGCGCGCGAGGCGCTCGGGCCGGCCGGCGCCGAGCGAGCCGGCGCGGCGGCTGCGCTGCCTGGTGCTCGACGACCCGCGCTCGGTGGCGCTCGGCAACGAGCCGGTGCGCGTCGACGGCGAGATCGTCGGGCCGCGTGACGAGCGGCGGCTACGGCTACACGCGTCGAGCGCTCGATCGCCTACGCCTACCTGCCGGCCGAGCTCGCGCTCGGCACGCGCGGTCGAGGTCGACATCTTCGGCGGCTGGGTCGCCGGCGAGGTCGCGCGCGAGCCGCTGTTCGACCCCAAGGGCGAGCGCGTCAGGGACGCCGCGCTGCACCCGGCTGACTCGCCGCGACAGTCGCTTGAAGCCGGACTTGCGGTTATCGTCTCCTTCACACGACGGGGGACGGCGAGCGGGAAGTATCGAGCCGGCCCGTCGCCATCCGAGGGAGCGGCGCAACAGAAGGAGGGAATCAGGGATGGATTCGGGACTGACGCGCCGGCAGATGCTGCAGGCGGGTATCGCGGCGGGCGCCGTCGCGCTGAGCAGCGACCCGCTGGTGCAGCTCGGCAAGCGGCCAAAGCGCCGCCGCCGCTCGGGCAAACTTTCGGACATCGAGCACGTGATCATCCTGATCCAGGAGAACCGCTCGTTCGACCACTACTTCGGCACCTACAGCGGCGTCGAGGGCTTCGGGACCCGGGCGCCGAAATCGGTCTACGAACAGGAAGGCTACGAAGCCGAAGGCTTCGAAGGGAAGCTGCTGCCCTTCCACCTCGAAACCAACGGCGTCGCCCAGTGCTTCCCGGACATCACCCACAGCTGGCTGCCCCAGCACAAAGCTGGGACAGCGGCGCGATGGACGACTCCGTGCGCACCCACCTCGAATCCGACGGCATGGAAGCCGGGCGCGGCGACGATGGGCTACTACGAGAAGCAGGACATCCCTTCTACCGGGCGCTCGCGAACGCGTTCACGCTCTGCGACCACTACCACTGCTCGGTGCTCGGGCCGACAGACCCGAACCGCCTGTACTCGATGAGCGCGACGATCGACCCCGAACGGCAAAAACGGCGGCCCGCTCGTCGAGACGATCGAGAACAGGCGTCCCGCGAACTGGGCACGTTCACGTGGCAGACGATGCCCGAGGCGCTCAGCTCCGCGGGGATCTGCTGGAAGATCTACAACGGGACATCCTCGGCCTCGAGGACAACCCGCTGCTGTACTTCAAAAACTACAAGACCAACCCGACGCTTGCGACAGCTCGCGTTCGACAACAGTCTACCCGAAGACTTCAAGCACGACCTCAACCAGGCGAACTGCCCGCAGGTCTCCTGGATCAACATCTCGCGCCGCGGAAACCGAGCACCCGGGCAACTCGAGCGCGAAGGTCGGCGAGAGGTCGTGGCGGACCTGCTCAAACTGCTCATGCACCACAAAACGACCTGGGAAAAAACGGCGCTCTTCATCACCTGGGACGAGAACGGCGGCTTCTTCGACCACGTCGCTCCCCCGGCCGCGCCGCCGGGCACGCCCGGCGAGTACCTGACGGTGCCCGACATCACGAACGACGCGGGCGGCGATCGACGGGCCGATCGGGCTCGGCTTCCGCGTCCCGATGCTCGTCGTCTCGCCCTTCAGCCGCGGCGGGCTCGTCGCCTCGGACACCTTCGACCACACCTCGATGCTTCGCTTCCTCGAGACGCGTTCGGCGTGGAAGTGCCGAACCTCAGCGAGTGGCGGCGCGAAACGACCGGCGATCTGACGAGCGCGTTCAACTTCGCTGCCCCGCCGACCTTCAAAAACGGCCGAAACTCCCGAAAGTCACGATCTCGGCCAGCGAAGAAAAAGGCTGCAAACCCGCGCCGGTCACCCTGCCGCCGAACTCCTACCCGGTGCAGGAACCGGGCACGCGCGGCACGCCGAGCGGCATCGTCTGAGACGCACGGGTGCGGCGGGGCCTTCGAGGGGCTCCGCCCGCCGCGTGGCCGCGGCGGCGGTGGCGGATCGCCGCGCGGGCTCCCGCCGCGTGCGGCCGCGCGCCTGACGCGAGGAGCTAGCCGGCGTCGACGAGCCCGCGCGCGGGATCGAGCCGCCGCGTCGCGGTGACCGTGTGGAAGAGCGCGTCGGGCGCCTCGCCGAGCAGTCCCGGGCAGCTCGGCCATGAAGGCGCCCGTGTGCGGTTCGCGGAAGTGCGCCTGCAGCGCCTCGTCGTCCCGCCACTCCTCGATGAAGACGAAGCGGCCGGGCTGCTCGGCGTCCTCGTAGACCCGGTAGCCGAGGCAGCCGTCGTCGCGCGCGAGGCCGCGCACATCGCGGTCGCGACCTCGAGAAAGCGCTCGCGGTGCCGCTCCGGGATCTGCACGCGGCCGGTGACGACGATCACGTCCGGGAGCGTACTGCGTCGCCCCCGGAGAAACCCCTGAAAGTGGATAGGCTACTAGGGAATTTGGCGCCCGCCGCCGGCGCGGCGCAGGGCACGACGACAGGAGCAGATCTCAGATGGCCCTATACATCAACGACACGGCCCCCGACTTCGAGGCCGCAGACCACGGAGGGCACGATCAACTTCCACGACTGGATCGGCGACTCGTGGGCGGTCCTGTTCTCGCACCCCAAGGACTTCACCCCGGTCTGCACGACCGAGCTCGGCTACATGGCCAAGATCAAGCCGGAGTTCGACCGCCGCGGCGTGAAGATCATCGGGCTGTCGGTCGACCCGATCGACAAGCACGAGCGACTGGGCGAAGGACATCGAGGAGACCCAGGGCACCGCGCCCAACTACCCGATCATCGGCGACGCCGACTTCAACGTCTCGAAGCTCTACGGGATGCTGCCGGCGGACACCTCGGGCGACGCCGGGGCGCGCACCCCGGCCGACAACCAGACCGTCCGCAACGTCTTCGTGATCGGCCCCGACAAGAAGATCAAGCTGATCCTCGTCTACCCGATGACGACCGGCCGCAACTTCGACGAGGTGCTGCGGGTGATCGACTCGCTCCAGCTCACCGCCAAGCACAAGGTCGCGACGCCGGCGCACTGGAAGCACGGCGAAGACGTGATCATCGCCGGCTCGGTCTCCAACGATGAGGCGAAGGAGATCTTCCCGCGACGCTGGGAGTCCCCGAGGCCCTACATCCGGATCGTCCCGCAGCCGAGCTGAAGCCGGTCCGCATGCGAGGCCCCGCCGCTGCGGCGGGGCCCGCCGGCGCCTCGGCGGCGCTCGCGCCGCGCCGGCCTTCGCACGCGCCTGTCAGAGCCCTGACCGCGGGCTTAGCCCCACGGCGCCCGGGTAGCCCGTCGATGACCCCTTCTGGGCGTCGACGAGCCGGATGGAAGGACGGTGTCGAGAATGAGACTGCTTCGCCGCAGGGAACGAACGCGAAGCGCCGCGCAGGAAGGTGCCGGCGCCGGGCAGACGACGCGGCACGGGCAGACGGCTGCGCGCCGTGCCGCCGGCCGAGAGCGCGCCGCGAGCGGCGCGAAGGCGGCCACCGCGGCGGGCGGACGCGCCCCGTCGCCGAAGCCGGGCGGCGCCTGTCGACCGCGCCGGCGCCGGGGCGCGTGGCGCACCCGCGACGCCGGCGCGGCGACGGCGGGCGCGTTCGGCTCGGGCGTGCTCGTCGCTCGCGCGGCTCGTGATGACGATCGCCGTGCTGATCGCGCTGCTGATCGGGCTCGCGATCGTGCTGGTGCTGGTCGACGCGAACGCCTCGCAACACGATCGTCAAAGGCATCCACGAAGGCGCCAACTTCTTCGCCGGCGTCGTTCACCGGGCTGATCACGTTCTCCGGCCACCCCAAGCGCGAAATCACTCGTGGACTGGGGCATCGCCCTGATCGTCTACCTGGTCGTGGGCGCGGTGCTCGCGCGCCTGATCGCCCGCATCGGCTACGGCGGCCTGCGCTTCGAACGGCGTCACCGCCCGTCTCCGCACACTGACGCCGGGCAGCGCGGCGGGTCCGACGCCTGCCGCGGCCTCGCGCGCACGCCGGCGGGTGTAGGCTGGCCGGCGTGCGGCTCTCGCCCGATCGCCCGCTCGGCCTCGCGCCCGCGACGCCGCGGGACTACCGCGAGCTCGCCCGCCGGCGGCTGCCGCGCCAGCTGTTCGACTACATCGACGGCGGCGCCTACGAGGAGGCGACGATGCGCGCCAACGTCGGCGACCTGAGCGGCTGCTGCTGCGTCAGCGGCGTGATGCGTGACGTCTCGGGGCGCGAGCCGTCGACGGAGGTCGCTCGGCCAGCAGCTGGCGATGCCGGTGATCCTCGCGCCGGTCGGCCTTGCGGGCATGTTCGCGCCGCGGGCCGAGGCGCAGGCGGCGCGGGCGGCCGCAGGCGCCGGGATCCCGTTCGTCGAGTCGACGGTCTCGATCTGCGGGCATCGAGGAGGTCGCCGCGCGCGACCCCGACGCCGCCCTGGTTTCAGCTCTACGTGATGCGCGACCGCGGCTATGCCGAGGACCTGATGGCGCGCGCGCGGGCGGTCGGCTCGCCCGTGCTCGTGCTGACGATCGACCTGGCGGTGGTCGGCGCGCGCCACCGCGACACCCGCAACGGGATCGACGGCGCGGGCCGCGCGCTGGCGCAGGCTGCGGCGCGGGCTCGACCTCGTCTCGCATCCCGCGCTGGGTGCGGGAGGTCGGCGCTCGGCGGCAAGCCGCTCACGTTCGGCAACCTCGAGAAGGCCGTCCCGGACGCGCAGCACCCCGGACGCGTTCAAGGACCTGGGTCGACGCGCAGTTCGACCCCAGCGTGACCTGGGACGACATCGCCTGGGTGCGCGAGCACTGGGACGGGCGCCTGCTCGTGAAGGGGGTGCTCGACGCCGAGGACGCGCGGCGGGCGGTCGAGGCCGGCGTCGACGGGATCGTCGTCTCCAACCACGGCGGGCGCCAGCTCGACTCGGTGCCCTCGACGGTTCGCGCGCTGCCCGAGGTGGTCGACGCGGTCGGCGGCGAGGCCGAGGTGCTCGTCGACGGCGGCGTGCGCACCGGGCTGGATGTCGTGAAGATGCTCGCGCTCGGCGCGCGGGCGGTGCTGATCGGGCGCGCCTGGGCCTGGGCGGTGGCCGCCCGGGCGAAGCGGGCGTGCGGCGCATGCTGAGACGTATCAGGGCCGACATCGACGTCGCGCTGGCGCTGACCGGGAACACCTCGGTCGCCGACCTGGACCGGGGGGCGCTGTACGGCGAGGGCGTTCCCAGCTCGACCGCGTAGCCGGCGAGGCGCGCGGAGGCGGGCGGACCTCGCGCGCGGCGCAGGCCGGTCCACCGCGAGTGGGCGATCCTGGACTCGAACCAGGGACCTCTTCCTTATCAGAGAAGCGCTCTAACCGGCTGAGCTAATCGCCCGCGAGGAACGGCTCATCCTAGCGCCGCGCGTCCGGTCACCGGCTCGGCGAGCGCGCGGCCGCGGAGCGCTCACCTGCCGCTCGATCGCGCGCAGCCGGCGCCTCCAGATCGCGGCCTGCTCGGCCATCGCGCTCGTCGCCTCGCGCAGCTTCCCGGCGCTGACGGCGTAGCGCGTCTCGCGGCCCACGGGAGACGCGGTGACGAGCCCGGCGCGCTCCAGCGCCGCGAGATGCTTGGCAACCGCCTGGCGGGTCAGCGGCAGCTCTCGGCGAGGCTCGTCTGCGTCGCCTCCCGGCGCGCGAGCAGCGCGTTCAGGATCCGTAGCCGGGACGGCTCGGCGACCGCTCGCCAGATCTCGTCCCGGTCGCGCTCGGTGGGACTCACACGAACGCGCGCCGCCGCACCGGTACGCAACTCATCGTTGCGCATCGTACCCCGTGAGCGCAACCGGCGGTTGCGCCCGAACCAGGGCTACGACGACCGCGCGCGGCCGGATCCGCCGCGCCAGCTCGATCGCCTCCTCGGGCGAGGCGAACGCGAGCTCGGCGCGGTAGCCGCCGCCGGCCGCGCGGACCCGGACCTCCGCGCCGAGCGCGCCGCTCAGCGCCTGGGCGATCTCGTCCGCCGCCTGCTCCTGGTCGGGGTGCGGCGCCGCGCCGCGCCGGGCGCGGCGTCCCGGCGGGCTCGTTGCTCGCCCGCGCGCGCTCTTCGGTCGCGCGGACCGACCAGCCGCGCCCGGCGGCTTCGCGCGCGAGCGCCCGCCGCGCGCCGTGGTCCTCGGCCAGCAGCAGCGCCCGGCCGTGGCCCTCGCGTGAGCGCCCCGCTCTGGAGCAGGTCGATCACCTCGTCGGGCAGATCGAGCAGCCGCACCAGGTTGCTCACCGCGACGCGGCTGCGCCCGACGCGCCGGCCGATCTCCTGGCGCGTCAGCCCGAGCTCCTCGACGAGCGCCGCGCAGGCGCGCGCCTCCTCGATCGGGTTGAGGTCCTCGCGCGCCATGTTCTCGATCAGCGCCGCTTCGATCGCCGCCGCGTCCTCGCGCTCGCGGACGAGCGCCGGGATCCGCTCGAGGCCGGCGAGCCGCGCCGCTCGCCAGCGCCGCTCGCCGGCGACGAGCTCGTAGGTGCCGCCCGCACGCGGGCGCACGAGCACCGGCTGGAGCACCCCCTGCTCGCCGAACGAGCCCGCCAGCGCCTGCAGCGCCTCCGGCGTCGAACTCGCGGCGCGGCTGCCGCGGGTTCGGGACGATCAGGTCGAGCGGCAGCTCGCGCAGCTCCTCGCCGGCTCCTGGTCCTCGGTCGACCGACAGGATCGCGCTCAGTCCCCGGCCCATGCCGGGCGCCGGCCTAGCCACGTGCAGCCACCTCCTTGGCGAGTTCGAAGTACGCCTCTGCCCCGGCGCTGTGGGGGTCGTGATGCGTGACGGGCAGCCCGTGGCTGGGCGCCTCGCCGACCCTCACGTTCCGCGGGATCACGGTGTCGAAGACGAGATCGGGGAAATGCGCGCGGACCTCCCGCTCGACGTCCTGTCCGAGCCGCGTGCGGCCGTCGTGCATCGTCAGCAGCATCCCCGCGATCGTCAGCCGCGGGTTGAGCTCGCGCTGCACGAGCGTGAGCGTCTCGAGCAGCCCGGCCAGGCCCTCGAGCGCGAAGTACTCGGTCTGCACGGGGACGATCACCTTGTCGGCGGCCACGAGCGCGCACACCGTGAGCGGCCCGAGCGACGGCGGGCAGTCCAGCAGCACGTACTCGAAGCGCTCGCGCACCGGCTCGAGCGCCTCGCGCAGGCGCTGCTCGAAGCCGTCGATGCGCGGCAGCTCGATGTTGGCGCCGGCCAGCCCGGGGCCGGCGGGGATCGCGCGCAGGCCGGCGACGGGGGTCGCGACGAGCGCGTCCGCGGCGCGTCGGCCTCGCCGGCCAGGACCTCGTAGACGCCGGGGCGCGTGGCGCGATCGATGCCGAGGCCGACGGTCGCGTTGGCCTGCGGGTCGACGTCGACCAGCAGCGTCTCGTAGCCCGCCTCGGCGATGCAGGCGGCGACGTTGACGGCGGTCGTCGTCTTGCCGACGCCGCCCTTCTGGTTCGCGACCGCGTAGACCTTGCTCATCAGGCCGAGACGCTAGCGACGTACGGGGACGGCCGGGGCGCCCGCGCCGCAAACTGCGGGCGACTCGACGCACCAGGGGAAAGGGTGCGGGGCAAGACCGGCCGCGGCCCAGTCCGCGTGCCGTCAGCCGCCGAGCGGGCGCCGAGCGGCGACGCCCTCGCGGCGCGGGAACCCGCGCCGGGGGTGGGCGCGATCTTCTCGAACACGTGGAGGTGCCGCGAGCGCGCGCCCGGGAACGGGACGACGGCGAGGACCTCGACGGGCCGGAGCCCGAGCTCGGAGGCCGCACGCGCCGCGCGCGCCTCCTCCTCGCGGATCGCGCGCGCCGCGCCATTCGACGAGCTTCCCGCCGAGAGCCAGCAGCGGCGCCGCGTACTCGAGCACGACCGGCTGCGCGGCGAGCGCGCGCGCCACGACGAGGTCGTGCGCGCCCAGCCCCTCCTCCCAGGACTCCGCCCGCCGGCAGACGACGCGGGCGTTGCCCGAGCTCCATCGCGGCGACGAGCGCTGCGATGTAGGCGCACTTGCTCTGCTGCGCCTCCACCAGATGCATCCGCAGCCCGGGAAGCGCGGCCGCGAGGACGAGGCCTGGAAGGCCGGCTCCGGAGCCGAGGTCGGCCGCCACGCGCGGCCTCGCGTACGGCGGGCAGGTCGAGGCCCGACGAGCGAGTCGGCGATGTGCCTGTCGAGCGCATCCGGCGCGCCCGAGATGCTCGTCGGAGCGCGCTCGTCCGCCGCGAGCCGTCCGAGCAGGGTCGCCAGCGCGCTGCGCCGCCGGTGCGGTCAGCCCATATCGGTCCGCGAGGGGCGCGAGACCGGCTGCGGGGTCGATCGGCGGCGAATCCACAGGCTCAAGTCGAGCGTGAGGTTTTCACGTGAAACGCCTCGCGCGCCGACCGTTTCATGTGAAACGCCCCGGCGCGCCGTCTATTCGCTGCCGCGCGAGAGCGGCGAGATCACGAGGTAGCGGTCCGGTTCGTCGCCCTCGCTGTGCGTTTCGACGTCATCGCGCTCGCGCAGGTATTCGTGGACGATCGCGGCGCTCGGACGCGGGCAGGGGATCGAGCTCGACCGAGCGGCCCGTGCTGATCGCCTGGTCCGCGGCATCGTCGGCCTCCCCGCGCAGAGCCTCGGCGCGGCGCTCGCGGTAGCCGTTCGCGTCGATCACGACACGGATCGGCGAGGGGCCCTCGGGGAAGACGATCCGCTGCGCCAGGTGCTGCACCGCGTCGATCGTCTGGCCGTGACGGCCGATGAACAGGCCGACGTTCTCCCCCTCGAGGCGCCCGGTCAGGACGCCGTCGCGCTCCTCCACCTCGACGCTCGCGTCGAGCTGGAGGTCCTCGACGATCTCCTCGAGCAGGTCCTCGAGCGCCTCGACGGGCTCGAGCTCGCCGTCGCGTCCATCCTCGGTCATCGGCGCCTCCCGGATCGTTTCTTCTTCTTGCGCGGGGGCCGCGGGGGCGGCGACGGAGCTCGAGGGCGCGCTGCCCGACGGGCTCGTAGCCGCAGCTGCCGCCACCGGCTCCGGCTTGGGCGGGGCGACCTCCTTCTTGTCCGCCTTCCCGTTCGCGCTTCCGGGCGGCGGCTGGCCGTCGGGTTTCGCCACCGGGCCCAGATGTCGTTTGATCAGGTACTGCTGGCCGATCGTCCAGAGGTTCGTCGTGATCCAGTAGACCAGCAGGCCGGCCGGGTAGCGGTAGAGGATCACGACGAACACGATCGGCAGCAGCAGCATCAGCCGGCGCTGGTTGGCGTCCGCGGTCGCGGTCGCGATCAGCGTCGAGGCGAGCTGCGAGCCGATGTAGAGGGCGATCAGGACGATCAGCGCGACGCCCGTCGCCTTGTTCGTGATGTCGGGGATGAAGAGGAATTTCGCCGACCCCGGGGCGACCTTCTCGCAGGGCGTCGATTCGATGAACTTCGTCGGCAGGTGCGACGACCGAGGTCGCGTGCAGGCCCGCGTGGTACTTCGCGGCTTCGGCGGGGTGCCGGTTGAAGTATTCGACCAGCTGAGTGCCGCAGATGTGCTTCTTCAGGTCGGTGCGCAGCATGTAGAACAGCGAGACGAACACCGGCAGTTGCAGCAGCAGCGGCAGGCAGGATGCCAAGGGATTGATTTTGTTCTCTTGGTAGAATTTCATCAGCTCCTGCTGCTGGCGCTGTTTGTCCTCCTTGTACTTCTCTTTCAGCGCGTTGATCTGCGGAGCCAGGCGCTGCATCTCCTGCATCGACTTCAGCTGCCGGAACGTCAGCGGCACGAGCACGGCGCGCACGAGGATCGTGAGCCCCACGATCGCCATCCCCCAGCTGCTCGTGAAGATGTGTTCATGGATGAACACCATGATTTCTTCGAACAGCGTGATCAGCGGCGAGAAGGCGCTCTCGATCACGTTTGCGATGGGTGGCATGCTCTAGCGGTCTCGGCTCGGTTTTGCGGGGGACCGGGCGGCGGGCGCCGCACGGCGGCGGGCGCCCCGAGCGCCCGGCTCAGCTCTTCGCGTGGGAACAGGTCCTGAACACTCGCTGGGCCTCGACCGGATCGTACCCGCCGTAACTCCAGGGGTTGCACCTCAGCAGGCGCCACCCCGCGAGCACCAGACCTCTAAGTATGCCGTACTCCCGCACCGCTTCGATCGCGTAACGGGAGCACGTGGGCTCGTACTTGCAGCGCCGCGGGATCGCCGGCGAGATCAGCCGCTGGTAGACGACAATCGGCGCCACCACAACAGCCCGGGCGCCCCGCCGCAGCAGGTCCATCGGGCCGTGCGAGCCATCCCCGGCGGGCGCCTGGGCGCTCATCCGCCCGAGCCGTCCGCCGGCGCCGGGAGCTCCTCGGCCGCGATCCCGCCGTCCTGCGCGGACCCCTCGCTGAGGCCGGCCTTGCCGAGCAGTTCGGTGAGCGCCGCGTCGAGGCCGGCCAGCCCCTCGCGTTCGGCGAGCTCGAGCGCGTCCGGGCCGCGCGACGACCACCACATCGTGCCCGGGTCGCAGGCCGGGCTCGCTGCGGGCGAACGCCTCGCGCAGCAGCCGCTTGACCTTGTTGCGCTGCACTGCGCCGCCGACCTTCCGTGACACCGACAGGCCCACGCGGGGCCGCTCGGCGGCGGGGTTCGGGAAGCTGTAGAGGACCAGCTGGCGGTTCGCGGTCGAGCGGCCGTGGCGGTAGACGCGCTCGAACTCGGCGCTGCGCGACAGGCGGCCGCTGCGGCTCGGTCTCACCGCTCTCATCCGCCGTCCGCCGCGCCGCCGGCCGCCGTCACGCCGACAGCCGCTTGCGTCCCTTGTCGCGCCGGCGCTTGAGCGTCACGCGCCCGGCGCGTGAGCTCATCCGCGCGCGGAACCCGTGCACGCGGGCACGCTTGCGCTTCTTCGGCTGGTAGGTGCGCTTCATCTCTGTCTCTCCATGGGGGCCGCGGCTCGGTGCCCGGCTCGATCGGGGGTGCCCTGCCGCGCCGGGGCGGCTCCTGGCGCCAGTCAGTATAGGCGCGCCCGAGCGGCCCCGAATTTTCTCGCCAATTGCGAGACCCCGCGGAGCCGCTGCGACCCCGTTGGGTATAGTCGCCGCGACCGGGCCCGCGGGTGGCGGGGCCCCCTCTTCGATAGTCCACGACACACCCTGGGAGGGGCGGATCGACGCTGCCGTGAGCGACGAGCTCGAGCACATATGGTCGCGCGTGCAAGCGCAGCTCATGGACGTCGTGGACGAGCCGACCTACCGCCTCTGGCTGAGCGATCTGCGCCCCGCCGAGGTGGTCGGCGAGCGTCTCGTGATCGAAGCGCCGCCGCAGACCTGTCGCTGGATCCGCGGGCGTTTCGGGCGCGTGATCGAGGACGCCGTCGAGCTCGTCCTCGGGCCGCACGCCACCGTCGAGCTGCGCCCGGCGGGCGCAGCCGCACCCGCTCCCCGCGGAGGCCCGCCCGCGCTGCGAGGCGGAGGCCCGGCCGGCCGCGCGGCACGCCGCGGGAGGGGCCGCTGGGCAACCCCAAGCTCACGTTCGACCAGTTCGTGATCGGCGACTGCAACCGGCTCGCGCACGCGGCGGCGCTCACCGTCGCCGAGATGCCGGCGCAGGCGTACAACCCCCTCTTCATATGCGGGCCCCCCGGCGTCGGCAAGACCCACCTGCTCTCGTCGATCGCCAACCTGCTGATCGCACACGACCCGGAGATCGTCGTGCGCGTCACGACCGGCGAGGCCTTCACCAACGAGTTCCTCGGAGCGCTCGGCGAGCGCAGCACCGAGTCGTTCAAGGCCCGCTTCCGCGACGTCGACGTGCTGCTCGTCGACGACGTCCAGTTCCTCGAGCGCAAGACGCGCACCGAGGAGGAGTTCTTCCACACCTTCAACGCGCTGCACGACGGCGGGCGCCAGGTCGTGCTCACATCCGACCGCCCGCCCCGCGACCTGCAGGCGCTCGAGGACCGGCTGCGCGAGCGCTTCGAGTCCGGCCTCGTCGCCGACATCAGGCCGCCCGACCTGACGACGCGCCTTGCGATCCTGCGCAAGCGCGCCCAGCACGACGGCATCGAGCTCGCCGAGGACTCCGCGCTCGAGGCGATCGCCGAGCACGTCGAGAGCAACGTGCGCACGCTCGAGGGCGCCCTGATCCGCGTCGTCGCGTTCAGCTCGCTCACCGGCCGGCCGCTGACCGCAGACCTCGCGACCGAGGTGCTCGGAAACCTCTACCCGCGCACGCCGAGCCCCGGCGCCTCGCGCCACACGATCGGCGAGATCCAGGCCGCCACCTGCCGGCACTTCGGGATCTCCGCCGAGGAGCTCCTCTCGAGCGGGCGCTCCTCGCGCATCGCATGGCCGCGGCAGCTCGCGATGTACCTCTCGCGCGAGCTCACCGGCGCGTCCCTGCCCGCGATCGGGCGGGAGTTCGGCGGCCGCGACCACACCACGGTCCTGCACGCCTGCCGGCGTGCCAGCAGCCGGATCTCCTCCGACGCCGACTCACGCCAGGCTGTGGAGAAGCTGTTCACCGACCTGGGAGAGAAGCTGCCGTGAGCGCCCTTCGCCGCGCCCGACCGCATCGCCTGAGAGACTTCCACACTCCGCTCCACAGCGCTTTCCACCGTCCCTGCCGCGAAACGCCCGCCGGCATTGACGATCCACATGTCCACAGCCCCTACTCATCACTCTCCTAGGAAGTCAGACGGATGAAGATCTCCCTGTCCTCCTCGGAGCTGTTGAACCAGCTGCAGACCGCTTCGCGGGTGGCGTCGACGCGCAGCGCGGTGCAGGCGCTCTCCGGGGTCATGATCTCCGCTCCGGCAGACGGCACCCCCGAGCTGCTCGCGACCGACATGGAGATCGGCCTGCGCATGCCGCTGAACGCTGAGGTCGCGCGCCCCGGCGCGGCCGTGCTGCCGGCGCGGCTCCTGCTGGACGTCGCGCGCTCGCTGCCCGCCGAGGACCTCACGATGGAGCTCCGCAGCGCCGAGCAGGACGTCGAGCTGATCTGCGGTGCCACCACGTTCCATCTGCGCACGCTGCGCGCCGAGGACTTCCCGTCGCTGCCGGAGCCGGGCGGGGACTCCCGCGTCAGGCTGCCGGCCGACGCGTTCGTGGAAACCATCTCCCGCGTGGCGCGCTCCGCCTCTCGCGACGAGACGCGCCCCGTCCTCACCGGGATCCTGATCTCCGCCTCCGGCGGCGAGCTGCGGATGGTCGCGACCGACTCCTACCGGCTGTCCGTGAAGGAGACGGCCCTCGAGCCGCCGCTCGAGGGCTCGCTCGAGGCGAACGTGCCGGCGCGAGCGCTCCAGGAGCTGGCGCGGATCGAGCAGCAGACCGGCGCGGACGAGGTGGCCGTGAGCGTCGGCCAGAACCAGGCGATCTTCGAGGTCGGCGGCATCGTGCTCTCCTCGCGGCTGATCGACGGCCAGTTCCCGAACTACCGCCAGCTGCTTCCCGAGTCCGTCGAGCACGAGCTGCGCCTCTCCAGCCCGGAGCTCACCGACGTCGTGCGCCGGATCAGCCTCCTGGCGCAGAAGAACGCGCCGTTGCGGCTCAGCTTCAGCGAGGGCACGCTCGCCGTCTCGGCGCAGACCCCGGACGTCGGCGAGGCACGCGAGGAGATCCCCGTCCCGTATCACGGCGAGCTGTTCGAGATCGGCTTCAACCCCGAGTTCCTGCGCGACGGCCTCGAGAGCATCGACACCGACGAGCTGGTGCTGAAGCTGATCAGCCCGCTGCGTCCCGGGCTGATCGAATCGCCGGAAACCGGCGACTTCGTCTACCTGATCATGCCCATCCGGCTCAACGTGTGACCTCGTGGCCGGCGCCGGCCCCCGGTGAGAAGTGCTCGTCCTCGGCGTGCAGATGCGCGACTTCCGCACCTACGCGCGCGCGCAGGCGCGGCTCGGCTCCGGGCTGACCGTCGTCCACGGCCCCAACGGCGCCGGCAAGTCGAACCTGCTCGAGGCGATCTACTTCGGCTGCACGGGCCGCTCGCCGCGCACGCGCAGCGACCGTGAGCTGGTGCGCTTCGGCAGCGACGCGACGAGGGTCGAGGTCTCGCTCGAGGACGAGGGCCGCGCGCACGAGCTCGCGGTCGGCTACTCCTCCCCTGCGCCGGGCCGGCCCGCCGAGAAGCGGATGACCTGCGACGGCGCCCCCGTCGAGCGCCTGCTCGACGTGCCGGTGCGGCCGCTGATCAGCGTCTTCCTCCCCGAGCGCCTCGAGCTGTTGAAGGGCCCGCCGGCGGTCCGCCGGGCCCACCTCGATCAGTTCGTGGCCGCGCTGTGGCCGCGCGCGCGCGGAGACCCGCCGGCGCTACTCGCGGGTGCTGGCACAGCGCAACGCGCTGCTTGCGAGGATCCGAGCGGGCCGCAGCGCGAGCTCGGCGCTCGCGACCTGGGATCGCGAGCTGGCCTCTTCGGGGCTGGCCCTTCAGGCCGACCGTGCGCAGGCGGCGGACGCTGCTCGCCGAGCCCTTCACGAAGCGCGGCGAGGACCTCGGCCTGACCGGCACTCTCACCCTCGAGTACAGGCCTAGATCTGCCGCCGAGGACGTGGACACGTTCGTCGCCGAACTCGCATCGCGGCTCGACAGCGACCTCGAGCGCGGCTTCTCCGGGCACGGACCCCACCGCGATGAGCTGGCGATGCTGCGCGACGGTCGCGAGCTTCGCGTCTACGGCTCGCAGGGCGAGCAGCGCCTCGCGCTGCTCGCCCTCCTGCTCGCCGAGCGCGCGGTGCTCGGCGCCGAGCGCGGCGCGATGCCGCTGATGCTCCTCGACGACGTCATGAGCGAGCTCGACGCCGGCCGCCGCGAGCTCCTCGCGGGCGAGCTCTCGAGCGGGGGGCAGAGCGTGATCGCCACGACCGACCTCGGGCACGTGCCGGGCGGCGCGGCCGCCTCGGTCACGCGCATCGCGATCGCGCCCGGCAGCGTCCTGCAGGAGGCGGCGGCGGCATGACGCGACCCGCGCCGAGGCCGCTCGCGAGCGCGCTGACGCAGCTCACCGCCTCCCTCGCGCCGAGCACCCCGCTCGCGCGCGTACAGGAGGTGTGGCCGCGGGCGGCGGGCCCCGCGATCGCCGCCGCGGCCCGCCCGGTGAGCGAGCGCGACGGGGTCCTGACGGTCGCCTGCGAGGCAGCCGTCTGGGCCGCCGAGCTCGAGCTGCTGGCGGGCGAGGTGATCCCGCGCCTGAACGAGCTTCTCGGAGCCGAGATCATCCGCGAGCTGCGCTGCCGCACCGGCTGACCGGCGCCGCCTCGGCGCGGAGCCGGCAATCCCCCGTGTTTACGGGGATTTTGCAGGGATTTAGACCGATTTCGGGGCCGGATCCGACCCCCCGCCCTGCTATCCTTACAGGCGTATTCAAACCGCCCCACGCCGTGGTCGTAGCGCCCCGGGATCCGGGGCGTTTCCACGCCATCGGAGGGCCATTGGCATCAGGTAGCGACAGCCCCGACAAGGGCTCCCGCAAACACGACACGCAGGCCGCCGCGAACGGATCGGGCGGCTCCGCCGACTACGACGCCCAGGACATCACCGTCCTCGAGGGTCTCGAGGCGGTCCGCAAGCGACCCGGCATGTACATCGGCTCGACCGGTGTGATGGGCCTGCACCATCTCGTCTACGAGCTCGTCGACAACTCGGTCGACGAGGCCCTCGCGGGCTTCTGCTCGGAGGTCTCGGTGACGATCCACCCGGACAACTCCGTGACCGAGACCGACAACGGGCGCGGCATCCCCGTCGCGATGATGGAGAAGGAGGGCAAACCCGCCGTCGAAGTCGTGCTGACCGTGCTGCACTCCGGCGGCAAGTTCGGCGAGGGCGGCGGCTACAAGGTCTCCGGCGGCCTCCACGGCGTCGGCGTGTCCGTGGTCAACGCGCTCTCCGAACAGCTGCTGGTCGAGGTTCGCCGCGACGGGCACGTGTTCTCACAGGAGTACTCGCGCGGCGCACCGCTCGGCCCGCTGCAGACAGGCGAGAAGCTCGCCAAGGGGGACCCCACGGGCACGACCGTGACCTTCCTGCCGGACGCAGACATCTTCGAGTCGCTCGACTTCGACTTCAGCACGCTCGAAGAGCGCCTGCGCGAGACCGCCTTCCTGACCCGGGGGCTGAAGATCTCGATCGTCGACGAGCGCGGCGAAGGCCACTCCGCGACCTTCCAGTACGAGGGCGGGATCGAGGACTTCGTCGTCTACCTCAACGAGAACAAGGACACCGTCCACCGCAAGGTGATCTTCTTCGCGGGCGAGTCCGAGGAGGGCGCGGCCGAGGTCGCCCTGCAGTGGAACTCCTCCTACCAGGAGTCGGTGCACTCGTTCGCCAACAACATCAACACGCGCGAGGGCGGCTCCCATCTCAGCGGCTTCCGCTCGGCGCTCACGCGCACGCTCAACAAGTACGCGCGTGACCACGGCCTGCTCAAGGAGAAAGAGGACAACCTCTCGGGCGAGGACGTCCGCGAGGGGCTCACGGCCGTCGTCTCGGTCAAGCTCTCAGACCCCCAGTTCGAGGGCCAGACCAAGACCAAGCTCGGCAACCCCGGCATGGCCGGCTTCGTCGAGGCGATCGTGAACACGGGCCTCGGCGAGTTCCTCGAGGAGAACCCGAGCGAGGCCCGCGCGGTGATCAACAAGGCCGTGCAGGCGCAGCGGGCCCGTGAGGCCGCCCGCAAGGCTCGCGACCTCACGCGCCGCAAGTCGGCGCTGGAGAACTCGACGCTCCCGGGCAAGCTCGCCGACTGCTCGGTCAAGGACCCGGCGCTCGCGGAGCTGTTCGTGGTCGAGGGCGACTCCGCCGGCGGCTCGGCCAAGCAGGGGCGCGACCGCAACACCCAGGCCGTGCTGCCGCTGCGGGGCAAGATCCTCAACGTCGAGAAGTCGCGGATCGACAAGGTGCTGCAGAACGTCGAGATCCAGGCGCTGATCACCGCGATCGGGACGGGCGTCCGCGACGAGTTCAACATCGAGAACGCGCGCTACCACAAGGTGATCCTGATGACCGACGCCGATGTCGACGGCGCCCACATCAGGACCCTCGCCCTCACGCTCCTGTTCCGCGAGATGAAAGAGCTGATCGAGGAAGGCTACGTCTACATCGCCAAGCCGCCGCTCTACAAGCTCAAACAGGGTTCGCGCGAGCGCTACATCGAGAAGGAGTCCGAACTGGAAGAGATCCTCCTCACCGACAAGTGGGAGAAGATCACGGTCTTCGACCGCTACGGCAAGCAGTTCAAGCTGACCGACGCGCGCTGGCAGCGCTTCACCCGGCTGCTGAAGCAGTACGAAGGCTGGGCCCTCGCCCTGCGCGGGCAGCACGGTCACGACGTCGTCCAGTTCCTCGAGGAGTCCTCGCTGCTGGGCGAGGAGGTCACGACCGTCGAGGAGGCGATCAAGGTCCTGAACCGCAAGGGCGCCGAGGGCGAGACGCACGAGACGTCGCTCGTCGAGGAGGACCCGGTCGAGATCCGCGTCAAGGCGATCGAGGCGAGCACGGGCTTCGCGCGCACGCACCGGATCAAACGCGCGCTGTTCGAATCGCACGAGTACCGCCAGCTCGTGAAGGTGCACGTCCAGCTGATCGAGCTCGCCGGGACGCCCGCGTTCGAGGTGAGGCTCGGGGACGCCGCAGAGACCGCGCTGTCGTTCGAGGACCTTCACGCAGCCGTGCTGACGGTCGCGCGCAAAGGCGCGAACGTCCAGCGCTTCAAGGGGCTCGGCGAGATGAACGCCGACCAGCTCGGCGAAACCACGATGTCGCCCTCGACGCGCGTGCTCGCACAGGTGACGCTCGAGGACGCCGCCGCCGCGGACCGGATCTTCTCGAAGCTGATGGGCGACCAGGTCGAGCCGCGCCGCGAATTCATCGAAGAGAACGCGCGTGCCGTCGCGAACCTCGACGTGTGATGAGCGGCGCGATGGCCGGCGGATATCCGCGTCCTCCCTCGCTCGCGTACGAAGTACGCGACGCTCGGTGCGTCCTTGATCTCCTTGACCCTCGCGCCGCTCATCGGCGCGCCCTTCGTGAGGAGCTGACCGACTGATGGCATCAGCTGACGTCATCGGCGGCGGGCACATCGAACCCCGCGCGCTCGAGGAGGAGATGCGCACCGCGTACCTCGACTACGCGATGTCGGTCATCGTCGGCCGCGCCCTGCCCGACGTGCGCGACGGGCTGAAGCCGGTGCACCGGCGCGTGCTCTACGCGATGAACGAGCTCGGCCTCGGCCCGACCCGCTCCTACTCCAAGTGCGCGCTGATCGTCGGCGAGGTGATGGGCAAGTACCACCCCCACGGCGACTCCGCGATCTACGACACGCTCGTCCGCATGGCCCAGGACTTCTCGATGCGCAACGAGCTCGTGGACGGCCAGGGCAACTTCGGCTCGATCGACGACGACCCGGCAGCCGCCATGCGCTACACCGAGGCCCGCCTCGCCCGCATCGCGACCGAGATGCTGCGCGACCTCGACATGGACACCGTCGACTTCGCGCCGAACTACGACGGCAAAAAGCAGGAACCGCTCGTCCTTCCCTCGCGGTTCCCCAACCTGCTCGTCAACGGCTCATCCGGGATCGCCGTCGGCATGGCGACGAACATCCCGCCGCACAACCTCCGCGAGGTGATCGACGCGACGATCGCCTACATCGACGACCCGGACATCGAGGTCGACGGCCTGATGAAGCACATCAAGGGCCCTGACTTCCCGACCGGCGGAGTGATCCTCGGCCGCGCCGGCATCCGCGACGCCTACGAGACCGGCCGCGGGCGCGTCCGCCTGCAGGCGCGCGCGCACATCGAGCCGCTCAAGCAGGGCAAAGAGGCGATTGTCGTCACCGAGCTGCCGTTCATGGTCAAGAAGGGCGGCGACGGCGGTCTGATCCAGAAGATCGCCGACCTCGTCAAAGACGGGCGCATCACCGAGATCGCCAACATCGAGGACCACTCGGACAAGCGCGGGATGCGCCTGGTGATCGAGCTCAAGCGCGACGCGATCCCCAAGGTCGTGCTCAACAAGCTCTACAAGCACACGCCGATGCAGACCACGTTCGGCGTGAACATGGTCGCGCTCGTCGACAACGTGCCGCGCACGCTGGACCTGCGCGCGGTGATCCACAACTACGTCGCGCACCAGCGCGAAGTGATCGTCCGGCGCACGAAGCACGAGCTCTCCGAAAAGGAGGCCCGCGCCCACATCCTCGAGGGACTCCTCACGGCGCTGGACCACCTCGACGCGATCATCGAGCTGATCCGCGCCTCGCGCGACCGCGACGCCGCACGCGAGCAGCTCGTCGAGCGCTTCGAGCTGAGCGTCATCCAGGCGAGCGCGATCCTCGACCTGCGCCTCTCGCAGCTGACCGCGCTCGAGGCCGACGGGATCAAACAGGAGCACGCCGATGTGACCGAGCGGATCGCCGAGCTGCGCGCGATCCTCGGCGACGAGACGCGCGTGCTCTCCGTGATCAAGGAGGAGCTCACGGAGATCGCCGAGCGCTTCGGCGACGAGCGCCGAACGGAGATCAGCCACTCCGAGGACGAGATCGACATCGAGGACCTGATCGCCGACCAGCAGATGGTGATCACGATCACGCAGAGCGGCTACATCAAGTCTCTGCCGCTCGCCACCTACCGCCAGCAGCAGCGCGGCGGCCGCGGTGTCACGGGGATGGACATGAAGGACGGCGACTTCATCGAGCACCTCTTCGTGACCTCCTCGCACGACTACCTGCTGTTCTTCTCCAACCGCGGCAAGGTCTACCGCTCGAAGGTCTACGAGCTGCCCGAGGCGCAGCGCACCGCGAAGGGGCGTGCTCTCGTCAACATCCTGCCGCTGCGCGAGGGCGAGCGGATCCAGGCCGTCGTCTCCACGCGCGAATTCGCCGAGACGAAATACCTCGTCTTCGCGACGCGCAACGGGACCGTGAAGAAGACCGAGCTCGCGACCTACAACACGCCGATCAAAGCGGACGGCATCATCGCGATCAACATCCGCGACGACGACGAGCTGCTCGCCGTCCGGGCCGTCGACCCCGAGGAGGAGATCATCATGGTCTCCAAGGCCGGGCTGACGGTGCGCTTCGCGGAGTCCGATGCGCGCGCCATGGGACGCGACACGACGGGCGTGCGGGGGATGGACGTCGGCAAGGACGGCCAGGTGATCGCGATGGACGTCGCGCGCGACGACATGGACCTGCTCGTCGTGACCGAGAACGGCTACGGCAAGCGCACTCGGATCGACCAGTACCGCAAGACCAACCGCGGCGCCAAAGGCGTGAAGACGATCGGGCTCACGGAGAAAAAGGGCGCGCTCGCCGGCGCGCTCGTCGTGCGCGACCACCAGGAGCTCGTCTTCATCAGCGTCGGCGGGATGGTGCAACGCACCGCCGCCGGCGGCATCTCCCAGCAGGGCCGCTCGGCGACCGGGGTGAGGGTGATGAACCTGAAGGACGACGACCTCGTGAGCGCCGTCGCGCTCGTCGTCGACACGGGCGAGGAGGAGGGCTCCGCCGAGCCCGCCGCATCGCCCGACGGCGACGGCTCGGGTGCCCCTGCCGCAGCGCCTGACGCCGAGGCCTGAGACTCCGTCGCGCGGGCCCGCTGCGACCCGCCGGCGCGGTCCGAAGCCTGACGTCTCCAAAGCGTCCAGTTTCGTCCCCTCGGACTCAGATAGCCGCAACGTGCGACCGAAAGCGAGAGGGTGCGCGATCTCCCCAAGCTGCTCCCAGCAACCCTCCTCTCACCCTCCTCTTCGCCCTCGGGCCCGCCGCCGGACCGGCCGTCGCCCGCCACGGCAACGGGCGCAACCACGCCGAACGTCACCAGCTCGCGGCCCAGCGCCACGCCACCCGCGTCGAAGCGCGCGCGCAGGCGTCACGCCGCCCGCGAGGAAGCGCGCGCCAAGCGCCGCGCGGCCCGCGAACAGGCCCGCGCGAACCGCGCGCGCGGCCCGCGAACAGGCGCGCGCGAACCGGCTCGCCGCCCGCGAACGCGAACGCCAGCAGCGGCTGGCGAGCCGCAAGGCCGGCAGCGCCTCCTCCGCGGCCGCGTCGATCGCCGCCGTCCTCGCGACGCCCTGCCAGGACACGGGCCTGACGCCCACGCCCGAAGACCAGCCGGCCATCCGCGCCTCGGTGCTGTGCCTGATCAACCGGGTTCGGGCCGAACACTCGCTTGCGCCCCTCGTCGCCAGCGCGCAACTCGAAGCCGCCGCCGAAGGGCACTGCTCGGAACTCGTGGCCGACGACTACTTCGCCCACGTCTCGCCCAGCGGCGAGACCCCGGTCGACCGCATCAAAGCCACCGGCTACATCCCGAACTCGACCGTCGGCTATGTGATCGGGGAGAACCTCGCCTGGGGCACCTACTCGCTCGCCACGCCGCAGGCGATCGTCGAAGCGTGGGTCGCCTCGCCGGGGCACCTCGCGAACATCCTCGAATCGCGCTACACCGAAACCGGGATCGGCATCACGCCCGCCGTGCCGGAGTCGCTCGGCGAAGGCAACCCCGGCGGGACCTACGCCGAGGAGTTCGGCGTCATCGTCCACTGAGCGTGGGGCGGATCGGCCGTCGCTCCATGCCGGCCTCAGGCGATCCCGCGACTGCCGGACTCCGGCCGCGGCGTCCCCGGCCCCCGTCGCCCACGTCCGCTACTCTGGCCAGACCAGAGAAAGGAGGTGGTCCAAACGTCGTCTGAACGTATTTGCGGGACCCTGGAGGTGACCGGCCGGTAGGTCGGGAGGCTGGTCCGCCTAGCGGAATCCAACCCGGGACACCCCGAGACGGCTGCCGGAACTGGTCCCTCCGGCCTCGTTTGGGCCGTCCTCGGTCTTTCCAGTCACAGCAGTAGGCGAAGGGCGCCCCGCGAAGGCGCCCTTCGTCGTTGAGGGCCGTTCGTCCGCCGCGACCAGCGGTAGCAGAGCGCTGGTGCCTGCTCCTCGTTCTCGGAGCTCGTCTCACCGGAGGGCCGGAAGCCACGGGCCTCGTAGAAACGCCGCGCGCCCGCGTTCGCCTCGAACGTCCAGAGCGCGAGCGACTGGCGGCTCCCCTGCGCCAGATCGATGAGCCCGGTGCCGAGCCCTCGTCCCTGGCGCCCGGGCGCGACATACAGCTGCTCGATCCATTCGTCGCGTAGCACCATCATGGCGTCCGGCCGGTCCCCTTCATCGACGGCGACCCAGACCTCTCGGTCGCCGACGAGCTCGCCGATCCAGGCGCGGACCTCCTCGTCGTCGTGTGCAGCCGGTGGTATGCCGGCAGCGGTCCGGCGGGAGGCCGACCACAGCTCCGCCAAACGCGGGGCGTCATCGCCGCGGGCGCTCCGCAGCCGCGGGGCGCTCACGTCTCCGGCCTAGGCTGCCTGGGGCAGGTACTGGAGCCAGGCCTGCGGGATCGTCGGGCTCGCGACGTGGATGAAGATCTCCGCGCGCGGCGTGCGGGGCGGCTTGCGCGGGTGCATCCCCGCCTGGCGCGGCAGCCGGTCCGCCTTGCGGCGGTTGCACGGAGCGCAGGAGGCGACGATGTTCTCCCAGCTCGATGAGCCGCCCTTCGAGCGCGGGATGACGTGGTCGACCGTCAGATTGGAGCGCGAGCCGCAGTACTGGCAGGTCCAGCTGTCACGGGCGAACACCGCGCGCCGGGTGATCTTGCGCCGATGGGCGTCGCGCGGGACCTTCACGTAGGTGACCAGGCGGATCACGACGGGGCGCGCCAGCGTCGAGCTCTCCGAGTGGAGCTGCCACGCGCCGCGCTCGATCAGCTCGGCCTTGTCCTTGAGGAGCAGCACGACGGCGCGCCGGACGGTGCAGA
The DNA here is from genome assembly GCA_963779065.1 of uncultured Solirubrobacteraceae bacterium. Classification (GTDB taxonomy): domain Bacteria; phylum Actinomycetota; class Thermoleophilia; order Solirubrobacterales; family Solirubrobacteraceae; genus Palsa-744. The sequence goes on along the minus strand of CAVZWQ010000003.1, from coordinate 2,298,631 downwards.
CGTTGATCGGCTCGAACGTCGCGTTCAGGACGAGCACCCTCCCGCCCATCGCCGCGCGCGGCGAGGACTCAGGCCCGTGCCGCGGGTGCTCGCTTGGCGACACGGACCCCACCGGCTCTGGTGGGACTGCGCTCTCCATGATTCCGCGCCGCAGTGTAGCGGGCGCGGGCGCCCCCACGCGCCCAAACTGCGGCCTCGGAGGCCGGCATGGAGCACCGGCCGGCCCTCCGCTCGTCCCTCGCTCAGGGCGGCCCCTGCGGCGCCCCTGCGGCGTCCTCGAGCGGCGCGGCCCTGCCGGGCGCGGTCCGGTAGGAGCCGAGCACGAGGACCCGTTCGCAGAGGCCGCGCAGCCCTTCCAGCGCGGCCGCCACGCCATCGTCGTGCTCGTCGCCGGCGAGCTCGAGGAAGAACATGTAGTCGCCGAGCTGCTCGCGGCGCGGTCGCGACTCGATCTTGTGCAGGTTGATCTCGCGCGTCGCGAACTCGTCGAGACACCGCACGAGCCAGCCGGCGTGCCTGGCGCCGGACCCCCAGAACACGATCGCCGTGCGGGGCTCGCCGCCGGGTCCGCCGCGCAGCGGCGGCAGGGCGCCGTCGTCCTGCGCGCGCGCGAGCCACACGAACCGCGTCTGGTTGTCGTCTCGGTCCTCGACCCCGTCGCGCAGCACGACGCCGCCGTAGATCTCAGCGGCGAGCGCGGTCCCGAGCGCGGCGCTCGCGCCGTCGTCCGCCGCCACCACGCTCCGCACGGCCTCGGCGGTCGAGGCGGCGGCCTGGATGCTCGCCCGTGGCAGCTCCGCGCGCAGAAAGCGCGTGCACTGCCCGGGCACCTGCGGGTGCGAGACGACCGTGCCGATCTCCGCGAGCTCGATCTCGCGCGCAGCGATCAGGCAATGGCGCACGCCCAGCACCGACTCGGCCGCGATCCGGACGGCCCCGGCCTGTGCGGCGAGCAGGTCGAGCGTGACGTTGATCGACCCCTCCAGCGAGTTCTCGATCGGGACGAGCGCCAGCTCCACACGGCCCTCGCGCAGCGCCGACACCGCCTCCGGGATGCTCGGGACGGGCACCGGCTCGACCGCGCCCTCGGCGGCGCCGCTCAGGAGCGCCTCCTCGCTGAAGGTCCCGGCCGGTCCGAGGAAGGCGACGCGCCTTCGCCGGCCGTCCTCAGCCTCCCCGCTCACCCGCCTGGCCCTCGACCGCGACGCCGCCCGCTCCCGACAGGGCCACGCGCACCGCCTCGGCCTCCTCGGGCGAGAGCTCGAGTTCGCCGCGGCCCTCGAGCACGCGCTTGCCGTAGACGCGCGCCTGGTCGCGGTGGTGGATGCACGACAGCACGATCCCGGACCGTTCGTCGTCGAGCAGGGCGATCGACATCGACTGCTGTCCCGAGAGCTCGTTGTAGGCGTCGTAGCGGACGAGCGCGCGGTGGGAGATCGTCCCCCGCAGCTCCGCCTCGGCCGATGCGAGGCGGCCGTCCAGCCGCAGCGCCGTCTCTTCGACGTAGTCGCGCAGGCTTTCGAACGCCTCTTGCATGCTCGCGGCGTGGGCGATCACGTCCTGTTCGCCGGTCGCGCCGATCAGCATGCGCTGCGCCTGGCGCAGCCGCCGCAGCCGGATCGCCAGCAGGCCGCACGCGATCAGCGCGACGATCGCCGCCGCCCCGGCCGCGATCGCGATGATCCCCTGGGTGTCCGTCACCGATGCGGCCATCGCCACAAGTTAGCCGCTGGCGAGGGCGCCAGAGGCCGGCATGGAGCGCCGGCCGACCCTCTCGTCATTCGCCGAACAGCGCCAGGTAGGTGCTCTTGTTGTTTTCGTTGTTCGTCTCGCCCGGCACGGGTTCGACGTTCACCTGGATCTTCGAGGCCACCCCGAGCGGCACGCCGGTGATCGGGATTTCGACGTTCGCCTTGCTGCCCGGCTGCGTGGAGTTGATCACGTGCGAGCCGGTGAGCTGCTTGCCCGCCGCCGTCACCGTCACGCCGACCTTCACGTTGTTCTCCTGGCTTTCCCCGGTGTTTTCGACCGTCACCGTGAAGGTGGGGCTGCCGCCGCCGGGGACGTGGTTGAGCGTCGGTTCGGGCTGGAGGGTCGTGGTGCCGACGGCCGTCCCGATCAGCGCGCTGCCGTGGGTGCCCGGAGCGACCGCGGCGTTTTCGCCTGTGGTCGACTTGCCGCCCAGCCTCGCTTCGACGGTGGCCGGTTCGAGCCAGCCGAGGTTCGGCAGGAAGCGCGACGGCTGCGTGCTCTGGTGGATCCCGTTCGCGGTCAGGGCCTGCTGGATCAGCGGCGCGACGCGCTGCGAGTAGACCACGTCGGAGGCCAGGAAGATCTCCATGTCGCCGGCGATCCGCGGGTCCACCGACTTGCCCTGCCCGCCGAGCGCGGCTGGGAGCAGCGCCGCGATCTTGGTGATCCCTTCGACGCGGAAGTTCATCGTGAGCAGCAGGTTCTGCTGCGCGCCCGACATTTCGCCTGGAACGCTCAGGCCCTTGGCGCGGGACGCGAGCTTCTCGGCTTCGACGCGGAGCTGGTTGACCTGCACCTGCACGTCGATCGCGGACTTGCCCGCGGCGCCCGAGAGCGCGGTGAAGAACGGCTTCGAGACCTGCGTGTCGGATTCGCGCGCGATTTCGCTGACCGCGTGGTTGTAGTCCTTCAGCGATTGCTGCTTCTGGGATTTCAGGCAGCCGTTGACGATCAGGACGATGATGATCAGGACGACGACCGCGGCGCCGGCCGCCACGCGCCGGCGGATCATCAGCGTGTGCTGGTCGTATCCGGAGGGCCCGCCGGAGCTGCGCCGCGGGCGCGGCTGTTTCGGAGCGCCGCCCCCGCTGCCGCCGCCTCGCGGCCGCGGTGCTCGTGTAGATGGCCGAGGAGCAGTGTCCTCGCCATCATCGAAGAACGACAAAAGCCTTCGCTCCTTTGCAGGTCCTGTGAAGGGCCTCAGTATGACTGCAGGCCTGGACTGCTGGACTCCTCCCGACGATCCTGCAACTTCTCCCTCATCGCGGTGGTTCCTGCCTCGCCCGCGCAGGAGCGCGCTCGGGCGCGGCGAACGCGGGAGCCGGTGGAGTCGCCGCACACCCTCGTCCAGAGCTCCGACGCGCGAGCTGAACCGGTCGCCGACCCGGCGCGCCGCGCGCCGATCGTCGCGCACGACAACCGCCGCGAGGATCCGACCCGGCGCCGGGACGCGCAGGGTGGGTGGGCCGCCGATTCCGACGAGCAGCTGCTGCTCGGCCGCTACCGCCTGATCGACCGTCTCGGCGCCGGCGGGTTCGGAGTCGTGTGGCGCGCGCACGACGAGCTGCTGCAGCGCGACGTCGCGGTCAAGCGGATCTGGCTCGGGCCGGACGGTGACGGCGATCGCGCGGCGCGCGAGGCGCACGCGACCGCACGCCTGTCGCACCCGGCGATCGTGGCGCTGTACGAGGCGTGCCCGCTCGGCGAGGCCTTCTACCTGATCTCCGAGCTCGTTCCCGGCTGCACGCTCGGCGATCTGATCCGCTCGGATGAGCTCGACGACGAACGCTCGCTGCTGATCGGCCTCGCCCTGGCCGACGCGCTCGAGCACGCGCACGAGCGGGGCGTCATCCACCGCGACATCAAGCCTCAGAACGTGCTCGTACCCGACGGCGAGGGCGGCCCCGGACCGGCCGCCAAGCTCACGGATTTCGGCGGCGCGAGCATCGCCGAGGAGGACGCGCTGACCCGCACCGGCGACGTGCTCGGGACGCTCGCCTACATGGCGCCCGAGCAGAGCGAGGGACGCGAGGTCGGCGAGCAGGCCGACCTCTACGCCCTTGCGCTCGTGCTCTACGAGGCGCTGTCGGGCGTGAACCCGGTGCGCGGTGCGACCCCCGCCGCGACCGCGCGCCGGATCGGCACCCGGCTCGACCCACTCGCCAGGCGCCGGCGCGACCTGCCGCGGCGCCTCACGGCCGCCCTCGACACGGCGCTCGCGCCCGACCCGCGCGACCGGGGGGAGCTGGCCGACCTGCGCGACGCGCTCCGATGCGCCCTCGAGGAGGCCCCGTCGGACACGCTGCCCCAGGCCGCCCGGCGCGAGCGCGGCGCCGCGCAGCGCCTTCCCCGCCGCGCCGAGGCCGCCGCTCCCGCAGCCGAGCCGCGTCGCGGCGCCCGCCCTCGACGGGGTGCTCGTGCCGGGCGAGTCGCCCGGTCTGCCTCGCACGCTGTGGGCCGCGCTCGCGCTCGCGGCGATGGTCTGGCTCTGCGCGACCGGGCGCGCCGGCTTCGCGGTGATCCTCGCGGTGGCGCTCGTGCCGCTGGCTGCGATCCCCTCCGAGCGCCTTTCGGGCCACGTCCCTGCTCTCTACCTCGCGGGCCTGCTCGCGCCCGTCCTCGGTCTCGCCGGCCTCGCGGCCTCCTTTCCCGCCGTGGCGGGCCAGGCGCGCCGCTGGAGCCAGCGCTTCCTGCTCGGGGCCCTGGGTTACTGGTGGCTGCTGCTCGCCGAGCCCGTGCTCGCGCCGCCGGCTCTGGCTGGGCCCGCCGGCCGGGGTGCCGCCGCGGGCGCTCTGGGAAGGCTCGCTCACGGGAGCCGTCACGCACGTCGTCGGGCCGATGCTGAGCCCGGGCGCGGCCCTCGGCGCGCTGCTGTGGGGCGTCGGCGCGGTGCTGCTGCCGTGGATCGTGCGCGGCTCGCGCGCCACCCTTGACGTCGCCGCAGCCGCCGTATGGGCCGCCGCCCTGACGATCGCCGCCCCCGCAGTCGACGCGGGGCTGTCCGCCGGCGGGCACCCGCTCCCGCGCGGCGCGGTCCTCGGCGCGGTCCTCGGTGGGCTGATCGCCGTCGGGGCGCGAGCCCTGCGAGGCCCGGTCTAGCCCCTGTCCGGCTCCCCGCCGCGGGGTTCCCCGCGCGCGGCCCCCGGGGCGCCCGCCGGGCGCGAGTGCCCGCCCACCCGCGTAGCATGGGCCCCAGGCCCGCCCCCGCCGCGGCCCGCCACCTGTTGCCGATGAACCTGTTCAAGAGCGTCGAGAACACGATCGCGAGACTCGTGGAGGGCTCGTTCGGGCGAGCGTTCCGCTCCGAGGTGCGCCCGATGGAACTCGCGCGCAAGCTGGTTCGGGAGATGGACGCGCACAGGACGGTCTCGGTGTCCCGCGTGTACGCGCCGAACGAATACGTGGTGTGGCTGTCCCCCGAGGACCGCGAGCGCTACGACGGGGTCGAAACGGAGGTCATCGACGAGCTCTGCGGCTACCTGCTCGAGCACGCGCGCCGCGAAAACCTGATCCTGGCCGGGGGCGTGCGGGTGTTCTTCAGCACCGACGACCGGCTCTCGCTGGGGGAGTTCGGGATCCAGGCGAAGTTGGTCCGCCCGGAGGGTCAGAGTGAGGGCGAGGCCCCCCAGGGCGGCGCCAGAGCCGCCGCCCCGGCCGACGACCAGCACGGCAAGACGATGATCTACAGCACCTCCGACCGCGTCCGCGGGCCGCTCGAAGCGGCGCAGCTCGCGCGCCCCCAGCGGGCGTTCCTCGCGATCGGCAGCCGGCGGCTGCTCCTGCCCCCCGGCGGCGGGACCGTCGGGCGCAGCCGCGACTGCGACGTGGTGCTCGAGGACAGCGGCATCTCGCGCCGCCACGCGGAGCTCCGCCCCACCCCCGACGGGTGGGAGGTCGAAGACCTCGGCTCGACCAACGGCGTGCTGGTGAACGGCCTGGCCGTGCACGGGCGCGAGCCGCTGCGGGGCGGCGAGCGCCTCGAGTTCGGCTCGACCGAGGCGGTCTTCGAGCTGGCATGAACAGCCTCGACCCCGTATCGGTCGCGCTCAAGTTCGGGTTCCTGGCCGTGCTCTACCTGTTCCTGCTGTGGGTCGCGCGCAGCTCGCGCCGCGACCTCGGCGGCTCGGCGAACGGCCGCCAGGCGTTCGCGCCCCCCGCGCCGGACGCGACGGGCATGTACTCGGCCTCGACGCTCGGAGCCGTCGACTACGTCTCGCGCGCGCCGCGGCTGGTGGTCGAGCGGGCGCCCGGCCACGAACCGGGCATGATCTACGACCTCGACGGCGACCTGATCCTCGGGCGCGGCGACTCCGCCGAGATCCGCCTCGAGGACCCGTTCGCCTCCTCGCGGCACGCCCGCATCTACGAGCAGGGCAACAGCGTTGTCGTCGAAGACCTCGGCTCCACCAACGGCACCTATCTGAACGAGGAGCTCCTGCAGACGCCACGCCCGCTGCATCCCGGCGACCGCGTGCGCATCGGCGACAGCGAATTCGCCTTCGAGGTCGATTGAGTTGCTGAGGGTCGCAGAGCAGTACTCCGGCAGCGACACCGGCCGCCAGCGCCGCGCCAACGAGGACGCGCTGATGGTCCGCTCGCCGCTCTTCGTCGTCGCCGACGGGATGGGCGGCGCGCAAGCCGGCGAGGTCGCCTCGAAGCTCGCGGTCGAGGCCTTCCAGGGCGGGCTCCCGGACGCCGGGGAGCCGGAGCTCGAGCTCGCCGGGCTGGCCCAGGCCGCGAACTCCCGCATCCACGAGCTGTCGCACGCGAACGCCGAGCAGGCGGGCATGGGCACCACGCTGACGGCGGTGTACGTCGGCGAGCGCGACGTCGCGATCGCCCACGTCGGGGACAGCCGTGCGTACTGCCTGCGCGACGGCCGCCTGCTGCGGCTCACCGACGACCACTCGCTCGTGGACGAGCTCATGCGCCAGGGCCGGCTCACGCCCGAGGAAGCGATCGAGCACCCCCAGCGCTCGGTCATCACCCGCGCGCTCGGGATCGAGGGCACCGTCGAGGTCGACACGCGGTCGTTCAAGGGCCGCGCCGGCGACGTCTACCTGATCTGCAGCGACGGCCTCACGACGATGGTGCCGGAGGAGAGGATCGCCGAGGTCCTGAACGCGACGCCCCGGCTGCGCGACGCCGGCGAGATGCTGATCGCCGAGGCCAACCGCGCGGGCGGGCGCGACAACATCACCGTGGTCCTGCTCCGTCTCGAGGAGGTCGGCGAGGCCGCCCTCGCCGCCGACGGCGACGAACCGACCCTGACCGGGGTGCCGGCGGTCGGGTCCGCCGCGGCCGCCGCTCGCCCAGGCCGAGCCCGGCGCCGTCCCGGTCGCCAAGCGCCGGCCGCGCAGCCCGGCGCCCGCCGCGCCGGCGCCGCCGCGTCTCGGCGCGCCGCGCCGGCTTCGCCGCGGCGGTGCTCGCGGTGCTCGCCCTCGTGGTCGCCGGCGGGCTGCTCGCGATGCAGTCGGTGTACTTCATCGGCACCAACCGGAGAGGGCTCGTCACCCTCTACCAAGGGGTCCCGTTCACGCTCCCGGGCAACCTCAACCTCTACAGCAGCCGCTACGTCTCGGGCGTGAGCGCGTCCACGCTCAGCGCCCACCAGCGCAGCACGCTGCTCGACCACACCCTGCGCTCGGAAGGCAAGGCCGCGTCCCTGATCCGCAGCCTCGAACTCGACCAGCTCGAATGAGTGAACGGGCAAGGACAACATGAACCGCCCGATCGTCCGGCTGTACGGACTCGTCGTCCTGCTCTTCGCGCTGCTCGTCGCGTTCACCTCGCGCTGGACGATCTTCGAAGCCTCCTCGCTGCGCAACAACGCGCTGAACAGGCGCTCGGTGCTCGAGCAGCAGCACATCGACCGCGGCCCGATCGTGGCCGCCGACGGGACGGTGCTGGCGCGCAGCCTGCGCCGCGCCGAAGGCGTCTACGAACGCAGCTATCCGACCGGCAGCCTGTTCGCGAACACGATCGGCTACTACTTCACGAACCTCGGCAGCACGGGCGTGGAGCACTTCCGCTCGAGCGCCCTGAACGGCCAGACCGACACCGGGCTGCAGGCGATCCTCGACCAGCTTCAAGGTCACCGGCCGCGAGGCCAGAAGGTGGTCACCTCGCTCGACCCGAAGGCACAGCGCGTCGCCGTCCAGGCGCTGGGCGAACACCAGGGCGCGGTCGTCGCGCTGGAACCGCGCACCGGCGCGGTCACCGTGATGGCCTCCTCGCCGAGCTTCAACCCGAACCAGCTGAAAACGAACGCCGGCTACGAACGGCTGGCACGCGACAGCTCCGCCCCGCTCATCAACCGCGCGACCCAGTTCGGCTACGCGCCGGGCTCGACGTTCAAGGTCGTGACCGCGACGGCGGCGATCGACAGCGGGAAGTTCACGCCCGCAATCCGTCGTCTCGGGACGCAACCGAGTCGTGATCTCGGGAGTGCCGCTGCAGAACGACGAAAACGAGAGCCTCGGCGAAATCACGCTGACCGAGGCGCTCGCGAAGTCGGTGAACACGGTGTGGGCCCAGGTCGGGGAGAAAGTCGGCCGGGCCACGATGACCCGCTACATGAACCGCTTCGGCTTCGACCGCCGGCCGCAGCTCGACTACCCGGCGGGCGAAATGTCGGTCAGCGGCTCCTACGAAGGCAACCGGCTCGTCTCGCCGCTGAGCCCCAAAGTCGACCTCGGCCGCATGTCGATCGGCCAGGACAAACTTGCGGTGGTCCCGCTGCAGATGGCCGAGGTCGCGGCGGCGGTCGCCGACGGCGGGACCCTGATGACGCCGCACCTCGCCAGCCGCATCGTCAACTCCGAAGGCCAGACGGTGACGACGCATCAAGCCGAGCGTCCAGTCCGTCGTCATGAAGAGCTCGACTGCCTCCGACGTGCGGACGATGATGGAAGCGGTGGTGAAAGAAGGCACCGGCACGAGCGCGCAGATCTCCGGTGTCCAGGTCGCCGGCAAGACCGGCACCGCCGAGACCCAGATCGGGACCGCGATCAACAACGTCTGGTTCATCGCGTTCGCCCCGGCGTCGAACCCGAAGGTCGCGATCGCGGTGACGCTCGCGCACGTGCCCGGCCAGGGCGCCGCGTTCGCCGCCCCGGTCGCCCGCCAGGTGATGGAACAGCTGCTCCGTGATTGAGCCAGAGACACTCATAGACGGCCGCTACCGCGTGCTCTCCCGGCTCGGCTCGGGCGGGATGGCCGATGTCTACCTTGCGCACGACCAGCTGCTCGGGCGCGAGGTGGCGGTCAAGGTGCTTCACCACCACTTCGCCGAAGACCAGGAGTTCGTCGAGCGCTTCAAGCGCGAGGCGTCGAGCGCCGCCGCGCTCTCGCATCCGAACATCGTCGGCATCTTCGACCGCGGCGAGTGGAACGGCACCTACTACATCGCGATGGAGTACGTGGCGGGCCGCTCGCTGAAGGCGCTCGTCCGGGAAACGGGCCCGCTGGACCCGGTGCTCGCGATCGACACGGTGATCCAGATCCTGCGCGCGGCACGCTTCGCACACCGCCGCGGCGTCATCCACCGCGACCTGAAGCCGCACAACGTGATCCTCGACGAGGAGGGCCGCGCGCGCGTGACCGACTTCGGCATCGCCCGCGCCGGCGCCTCCGACATGACCCTGACCGGCTCGATCATGGGCACCGCGCAGTACCTCTCCCCGGAGCAGGCGCAGGGCTACGCGGTGAGCGCGGCCTCCGACATCTACTCGGTCGGGGTGATCCTCTACGAGCTGCTGACCGGCGTCGTGCCGTTCGAGGGCGAGACGGCGGTCGCGATCGCCTTCAAGCAGGTCTCCGCTGCGCCGCGTCCGCCGAGCGAGCTCAACCCGGCGCTGCCGGCACTCGCTCGACGCCGTGGTGCTGCGCGCGCTCGCCAAGGACCCGATCGAACGGTACGCCGACGACGACGAGCTGATCGCCGCCCTGGAAGCCGAGCGCGAGCGACTCCCCGGCGGCGCCGCGGTCCGACGGCCACCCGCCGCCGCCGTACGACCCGCCGACCGGGGTCATGCTGGCGGCCCCGCTCGCCTACGGCGAGGAGCGCCCGCCCGAGGACCGCGAGAAGGGCTCCCGCCGCTGGCTCTGGTGGGTGGCCGGCACGCTCGTCGCGCTGGCCGTGGTCGTGGCCGCGGTGCTGCTGCTCGGGGGCAAAGGCAAGGTCGGCGTCCCCGACGTGACCGGCCAGACCGAACAGACCGCCGACGGCATCCTGCGCCGGGCGGGCCTGAACCCGGTGCCCCAGCTGCAGACGAGCTCCACGGTGCCCACCGGCCTCGTGATCTCCCAGTCGCCTGAAGCGGGCAAGCGCGTGGACAGCGGCTCGCGCGTGACCCTGATCGTCTCCGGCGGGCCCGCGAGCGCGCCGGTCACCGACGTCGATGGCCTGAGCGAACAGGAAGCGCTGAAGAAGCTCCGCAAGGCCGGCTTCAAGCCGCATGTGACAAAGCAGGCCAGCACCACCGTCACCACGGGCAAGGTGATCGCCACCAACCCGCCGGCCGGGACGGTCGAGCAGCTCGGCAGCGGCGTCGAAGTGCTCGTGTCGAGCGGCCCGGCTCCGGTCACCGTCCCCGACGTCACGGGCCAGTCGCTTGCGGCGGCCGAAGCGACGCTGGCGAACGCGGAACTCGCGCTCGGCACCGTGACGAAGCGCGAATCGACCGAACAGCCGCCGGGCACCGTGCTCTCGCAGTCGCCTTCGAACGGCACCTCGGTGAAGGCGAAGAGCAAAGTCGACCTCGTCGTCGCGCAGGCGCCGAAGGAAACCGCGGTGCCGAACGTGGTCGGCGAGAGCCAGGCGCTCGCGAAGAGCACGCTCGAAGGCGCGGGTTTCAAGATCAGGACCGTGAGCGGCCAGACATCGGAAGCCTCACAGGTGGGCAAGGTGCTCCGGCAGAGCCCGGGGCCGGGCACCAAGGCGACGAAGGGGACCACCGTGACGGTGACGATCGCCCAGCTCGGGCCGGAAACGACCCCCACCACGACCACGACCCCGACGACCCCGACGACGCCGGCCCCGCCCGCGGCGGGAGGCTGAGGTGGCCGCCGCGAGGCCGGCAAGGAGCGCCGGCCGACCCCACGACTCATTCCCGGCACGGAGCGCCGGCCGACCCCGGACTCATTCCGGCACGGAGCGCCGGCCGTGACCGGGAGCGCGAGCCTGCGGGTCGCCGTGCTGGCGGGCGGGCGCTCCTCCGAGCACGACGTGTCCCTCGCGTCGGCGGCTGCCGTGCGCGACGCCCTGCTCGATGCCGGGCACGACGCGTTCTGGATCGAGATCGCGCGCGACGGCGCCTGGCACCGCGACGGCCGGAGGCTGTCGCTCACGCCGGGCGAGGGCGTGGAGGGCGCCGACGTCGTGTTCCCCGCGCTGCACGGGCCGTTCGGGGAGGACGGCACCGTCCAGGGGATGCTCGAGACGCTGGCGTGGCGTATGTCGGCGCCGGGCGTCGCCGCCTCGGCGGTCTGCATGGACAAGGTCCTGTTCAAGGACCTGATGGCTGCGCTCGGCGTGCCGCAGGTCCGCTACGCGGGCATCACCGCGGATCGCTGGCGAGCGGACCGCGACGGGGCGCTCGCCCAGGCCGGCGAGCTCGGCCTGCCGGTGTTCGTGAAGCCGGCGCACCTCGGCTCCTCGGTCGGGATCGTCAAGGTCGCGGCGGCGACCGAGCTCGCCGGCGCGCTCGCGGTCGCGTTCGACCACGACGAGCTCGCGATCGTGGAGGCCGCGGCAGGCGGCATCGAGGTCGAGTGCGGCGTGCTCGAGGGTCCGCCGCAGGCGGAGCCCGAGCTGTTCGTCTCCGAGCCCGGCGAGATCTCCTTCGAGCGCGAGTTCTACGACTACGAGGCCAAGTACACGCCAGGCGGGATGGAGCTGCTCGTGCCCGCCCGGATCTCGCCCGCCGCGCGCGAGCAGGTGCGCGCGCTCGCGCGGCGCGCCTTCCGCGCCGCCGGCTGCGCCGGCCTCGCGCGCGCCGACTTCTTCGTCGAGGGCGAGCGCGTGCTGCTCAACGAGCTGAACACGATGCCCGGCTTCACGCCGACGAGCGTCTACCCGAAGCTGCTCGCCGCCTCCGGCGTGGCCTACCCGGAGCTGGTGGACCGGCTCTGCCGGCTCGCGCTCGACCGCCACGCGGCGGCGGCGACGCGGCGCAACTGAGCGAGCTAACGGAAGAGGGTGATGTCGGCGATCGTCGCCGACTGGCGCCCGGGCGGCAGCGTGGTGAGCCAGACGAGGTAGTAGCGGTGCGGCCCCGGGGGCGGGTGCAGGGCGATCTTGTGGCCGTCGCGCACGGCGGCGCTCGAGCCGATCGGGCCGACCCAGCCGCGGGCGGACAGCGGCGCGGAGCTCCCGTAGGCGAGCGAGAGGTCGATGTGGTCGGCGACGTAGAACTGCGCCGCGAAGCCGGGTGTCGGGGTCTGGATCGCGATCGCCCGCGCGGCGACGCCCGGCGCGGCGTCGAGGTAGATCCCGAGCCCCGTGCCACCGGGCTTGCGCAGGTTGCCTTCGTAGTAGGTCTCGGTGGTCCACGTCGTGGACGGGTCGCTGTCGACGACGTTGCCGATCTGGTCGCGGTTTTCCGGACCGGTGCCGAACGGGTTGTAGTCGTTGGCGGCCGACTCCGCGAGGCTCACCGGCACGAGCCCGGACTTCGAGGAGGTCCCGGGCGGCGCGCCGGTCCCGCGCTGCGTCCTGTTCGCGGCATAGAGGAGCACCACCGCGACGATCGCGCCGATCAGGGCGAGCAAGGCCAGCCAGCGCACCGGGTGGCGCATCCGCCACGGCAGCCGTCGCCGGGCGCGCCCGCGCAGCGTGCGCAGGACGGTCGTGACCTCGCCCGTCGTCTGGCCCGTTCTCGAGGCCTCGATCGCGAGCACGTTTTCGAGGTCGGCCACCATCGCCGCCGCGTCGGGATAGCGGCGCGAGAGGTCCTTGGCGAGTGCGCGGTCGATCACCGATGCCGTCGCCGCGGAGATCTCCGGGCGACGGGCCTGCACGTCCGGCACGTCCTCGCGCACGTGCTTCATCGCGACGGCGACCGGGGTCTCGCCGTGGAACGGCACGTCGCCGGTCAGCATCTCGTACAGGACGATCCCCAGGGAGTACAGGTCCGACTGGGGCGTCACGGCCTGCCCGAGCGCCTGCTCGGGCGAGACGTAGTCGGTGGTGCCGAGCACCCTGCCCGCCATCGTCAGGCCTTCCTCGGCGAGCGAGCGCGCGATGCCGAAGTCGGTGATCTTGGCGCCGCCCTCCGGGTCGATCAGGATGTTCTGCGGCTTGACGTCGCGATGCACGATCTGGCGTTCGTGCGCCACGCCGAGCGCCCGCGCGATCTCGATCGCGTAGGCGAGAGCCTGCGGTATCTCGAGCGGCCCGTCGCGGCGGATCACGCTCTTGAGCGTCTCCCCGTCGACGTATTCGAGCACGATGTAAGGCGTGCCCTCGCCGTCGTCGTCCTCCAGCGGCTCCTCGCCGGCGTCGATCACCGAGACGACGTGGGGGTGGTTGAGCTGGGCGACCGCCCGTGCCTCCCGGCGGAAGCGCTCGAGCTGATCGGAGTCGGTCGCGATCTCGCGGTGCATCAACTTGATCGCCACCGGGCGTTCGAGCACCGTGTCGAAGGCCTTGTAGACGGTGGACATGCCGCCGCGCCCGATCACCTCATCGAGCCTGTAGCGGCCGCCGATCTGCGTCCCGAGCGCGCTCACCGCCCCTATTTTGATCGCTTCCCCCGCGAGGACCGGCTCCAGGCGCGACCGCTCGCGCCGCGCTCGTGCTGCGGGGATCCGGAGGGGCCTCTCAGCCCGCCGTGTTCCTGGCCGGCTGGCGTCGCCTGCGCACGATCCACCAGCCGATGCCGGCGACCAGTAGCAGGAGCATCACGTAGTCGACGTACTCGAAGCCTTTGCGAACTTGTTCCCAGTCGCCGCCGAGCGCTTTCCCGGTGTACGCGAGGCCGGCGACCCAGGGCACGGTCCCGATCAGCGAGAACACCGTGAAGCGCCCGACCGGCATCTTCGCCATCCCGGCCGGGAGCGAGACGACCGCGCGCACGACGGGGATGACGCGGCCGAACAGCACCGCCGGCTCGCCGTAGCGCTGGAACCACCGGTCGGCCTTCTCGACCTGCGCCGGTCCCATGTGGAACTTGTCGCCGTGCCGTTCGAAGAGCTCCAGGCGTCCGCCGCGCCCGACCGCATACGCGGCCCAGGATCCGACCATCGACCCGAGCACCCCGGCCAGGATGACCCCGAGCATCGTCATGTGGTGCGCCGAGGCGCTCTGCCCCGGCTCGGCGACCGCGAAGCCGGCGAACAGCATCACGACCTCGAGGGAACGGGGATGCACGCGCTGGAGGCCGCCATCAGCAGGAAGATCGCCGGCAGCCCGCCTTCGCGCACGATGTGTGCGCATTCGTTGACTGCCGTTTCCGAGATCGAGGCGAGGACGAGCACGGGCCGGCCAACGATACCGGGCGCCCGCGCCGCCGCCGCACGGGCTCACCGTTCAGCCGGCGGTGTCGCGGGCAGGCTCTCCTCGCGAGCGTCTCCTGCGCACCAGCAGCAGAACGATCCCGATGACGATCAGCGCGACGATGGCGTAGTCGAGGTACTCGAAGTACGGGCGCGCGTCGGTCCAGTTGCTGCCGAGCGCTTCCCCGGCGAGGGCGAGGGCGAGGACCCAGGGGATGCAGCCCAGCAGCGTGTAGAGCGTGAAGCGGCCGAACGGCATCTTCGCCACGCCCGCGGGCAGGCTGATGAAGGTGCGGACGATCGGGAGCATGCGGCTGAAGAAGACCGCGGCCGCGCCGTAGCGCTCGAACCACCGGTCCGCCTTCTCGATGTGGCTCGGCTTGATGTGCAGCCAATGCCCGTGCCGTTCGACCAGCTCGAGGCGCCCGGCGCGCCCGACCCAGTAGGACAGCCATGAGCCGACGAGATTGCCGAGCACGCCGGCGGTGACGACTCCCACGAGGGTCAGATGGTGTTCCGCGCTGCTCGCACCCGGTTCCGCGACCGCGAACCCGGCGAACAGCATCGTCGCCTCGGACGGGATCGGGATGCAGGCGCTCTCGAGCAGCATCAGCCCGAAGATCGCCGGGTAGCCGCCTTCCCGGACGAGATGGGCGACTTCGTTGAACAGCGTCTCGGAGATCGAGGCGAGGACGAGCACGCGGCGGCCAACGATACCGGCAGGCGTCCGGGCCCCCGCCACGCCGGATGAGAATCCGTTGCTTAACCTGCTCGCGATGCGTGTCTGGGTCGACCTGACCAACAGCCCCCACGTGCTGGTCATGCGACCCGTGATCGCGCGCCTGCGCGAGCGCGGGCACGAGGTGCGTGTCACGGCGCGCGACTTCGCGCAGACGCTGGAGCTCTGCGAGCGCCTCGGCGTCGATCACACGGCGATCGGCCGGCACCGCGGCGAGCGGGCGGCGGCGAAGGCGGCGGGGCTGGTCTCGCGCTCGGCCGCGCTCGTGCGCTGGGCGCGCGGGCAGGGGCGCTTCGACATCGCGCTCGGGCACGGCTCCAACGACGTGACGGTCGCAGCCGCGCTGCTTCGCATCCCGAGCTCGACGATGTTCGACTACGAGTGGGCCACCGTCCAGCACACGATCAACTGCCGCTTGGCCGCGGCCGTCGTGGTGCCGGACGCGATCCCGCCCGAGCGGCTGCGCCGGTACGGCGCTGCCGGCAAGCTGCGCCGCTACGAGGGCCTCAAGGAGGAGTACTACCTCGCCGACTTCGAGCCCGACCCCGCCGTGCTGAGCGAGCTCGCGCTGGATCCGGAGCTCCCCATCGTCGTCGTGCGAACGCCGCCGGAGGTCTCGCTCTACCACCGCTTCCACAGCGACCTGTTCGGCGCCGTGCTCGAGCGCCTCTCCGCCGCCGCGCTCGCGGACGGCGTCCAGCCGGTCGTGCTCCCGCGGGTCGCCTCGCAGAGGGCGCAGCTCGCGTCCGTCCCCGGGCTGCTGATCCCCGAGCACGCGATCGATGCGCAGTCGCTGATCTCCTATGCGGCGCTCACGATCTCGGCCGGCGGCACGATGAACCGCGAGGCCGTCGCGCTCGGGACGCCCGTGCTCACGACCTTCCAGGGCAGGCTCGGAGCGGTGGACGAACGTCTGATCGAGGAAGGGCGGATGCGCGTGCTCGACGACGCGGCGCGGCTCGAGCTGCCCGCGGCGGCGTCGGCCGGGAGCGGCGCCCGGGTGCGCCGCGACCCCGGCGAGCTCGTCGATCTGCTGCTCTCCCCGCTGGGATGAAGCTTGCAGCCACCGCGGTGCGGCCGATCTCGGGGCCGGACACCGGGACACGACGCCCGTAGCCGCTTACAATTGCCTGCAATGCGCCGACGTCTCCGCTCGGCGGCCCTCCCGCTTCATCGCCATTCGCTCCCGCAGCTCCTGGTCGATGGAGCCCTGGTCGCGCTCGCGTACTACCTCGCCTTCCAGCTGCGCTTCAACGACGGCCCGCCGCGCCATTACACGGAGCTGCGCTCGGCGACGGTCTGGTGGGTCTTCGCGGGCAGCCTGCCGATCCTGATCCTCTCCGGCGTCTACCAGCGCCGCTGGCGCTACGCCGGCCAGCGCGACTACGAGGCGGTGGTGCGCGCCGTGGTCCTGATCGTGCTGCTGACCGTGGTCGCGATCGAGATCTTCCGGCCGACCCACGCATACCCCGCGCTCGAGGGCTCCGGGCACCACGCGACGGTGGCGGTCGTGCTGCCGAACGGCGTGATCTTCCTGTTCTGGCTGCTCGCCGTCGTCTTCCTGGTCGGGGTACGCGCGCTGGCGCGCACCGTCTACGAGCGCCGGCCGCTGGCCGCGTTCCGCTCCTCGCGCAAGGGCGACCGCACCGTGCTGATCGCCGGCGCAGGCGAGGGCGGGCGGATGGTGCTGCGCGAGATCATGCGCAACCGCGAGCTCGGCCTGGTGCCGGTCGGGTTCCTCGACGACGACACGGCGAAGCGCCGCATGCGCATCGACGGCGTCAGGGTGCGCGGCGACACCGAAGGCGACCTGCCGCGGATCCTCGACGAGGCCGAGCCTGACGAAGTGATCATCGCGATCCCGTCCGCCCCCGGCTCGACGCGCGCCCGGATCGTCAAAGAGTGCCGCTCGCGCGGGATCCCCGTGCGGACGCTGCCGACGGTCTTCGAGCTCCTGCAGACGCGCGGCGCCCTGACGCGCCAGGTGCGCGAGGTCCGCGTCGAGGACGTGCTCGGGCGCGAGCCGGTCCACATGGAGCTCGAGCGCGTCGGTTCCTACCTGGCCGGGCAGGTGGTGCTCGTGACCGGCGCGGGTGGCTCGATCGGCTCGGAGCTCTGCCGCCAGATCGCCCGCGTCGAGCCGCACCGGATCGTGCTGCTCGATCACGCCGAGGACAACCTCTTTGCGATCCTGCGCGAGCTCCAGGACGAGCGCCACGTCCCCGAGTCGATGCTCGCCGCCGTGCTCGCGGACTGCAAGGAAGAGGAGCGCATGCGCGAGGTGTTCGAGGAGCACCGGCCGAGCGTCGTGTTCCACGCGGCCGCCTACAAGCACGTCGGGCTGATGGAGGCGAACCCGGTCGAGGCGATCCGCAACAACGCGATCGCCACGCAGGTCGTCGCGCACGTCGCCGGCGCGAGCGGAGCCAGCCGCTTCGTGCTCGTCTCGACCGACAAGGCCGTCTCGCCGGCGACCGTGATGGGGGCCTCGAAGGCGCTCGCCGAGTTCGCGCTCGAGGCCGCGACCGCGCGGTTCCCCCAGACCCGGTACGCGGCCGTGCGCTTCGGCAACGTGCTCGGCTCCTCGGGCAGCGTGGTGCCGATCTTCCGCCGCCAGATCGAGCGCGGCGGACCGGTGACCGTGACCGACGAGCGCATGACGCGCTACTTCATGACGATCCCAGAGGCCGTCCAGCTGATCATCCGCTCCGGCTCGCTCGCGGCGGTGCGCTCGGCTCCGGACGGCTCCGGCCCGCTGCGCCGGCCCCGGATCAGCGAGAGCGCCGGCGCCGAGGTGTTCGTCCTCGACATGGGCGAACCGGTCCGCATCGTCGAGCTGGCGCGGGCGATGATCGAGCTGTCCGGCCTGGAGCCGGGCCGCGACATCGACGTCGAGATCGTCGGCAGACGGCCGGGGGAGAAGCTCCACGAGGAGCTGTTCAACAGCTACGAGCGCGCGGCGCAGACCGACGCCGAGAAGATCCTGCGCGCCGAGCGCAGCCCGCTCGGCGTCCAGGCCGTCGAAGCGATGTTCGCCGAGATCAGGCTGCTGGTGCTCGAGGGCGACGCCGCCGGGCTCGCCGCGAAGGTGTCCGAGCTCTCGAAGCGGCTGCGGGGTGTGGACGAGGAAGTGCTCACCGGGGGGCCGGCCGGCGCTCCGGACCCGGCCGAGGAGCGCGACGCGGGGCGCGAAGACGGGCAGTCCGCGCCGCAGCCCTCCGCCGCGCCGGCACGGCCGGGAGGCGGGGGGACCGCCGCTCCGGGGGATGGAGCTCCCGCCCGCCCCTACGAGGCGCCTGAGCCCCTCGTACACTCCCCGAATCCATGAGCATCTCGCTGCTCGCCCTCTCGATCTCCACGAAATTCACCGAGATCGGCGCGATCGTCGCATTCGTGGCGCTCCTCGGTATCGCGGTCCTGTCGCTGCTCGTGTTCTCGCAGGCCCGCGAGATCCGCCGCTTGCGCGACTGGGCGGGGCGCGCTCCCGAGCGCGCCGCGGAGGTCGAGCAGCGCGTCTCGCAGGCCGCGGCCGCGCGCATGCAGCAGCAGGCGCCGCCGCAGGCCGTGCGCGCTGTGCCGCGCGCCCAGCCTCAGCCCGGCGCCCAGCCGGTTCCGCCGGGCCAGGCCGTCACCGCCGCCGGGGCGCCCGCCGCCCCGCTGCCGCCGCCGGCCCAGCCCGGCGCCCCCGCCCAGCCACAGAAACCGGCGGCGCCCCCCGGCGCGCAGCCCGCCACCGGCGCGCAACCTGCCACGGGAGCGCAGCCCGCCTCGCCGCCGTCACCTGCGACGCCCGGCCCGCCGCAGGCGCCCCAGCCGGCGCCGGCCGGAGCGCCGGCCACCGCGGCTGCGGCCTCGGCCGCGGCCGCCGCCGCCGCGCCGGTCAAGCCCGCTCCCGCCGGGGCGCCGGTCCCGGCTGCGGGCGCGAAGCCCCCGGATCAGCCCCGGCAGATCCCCTGGCAGCAGCCGCCGGGCGCAGCGGACCGTCCCGCTGCCGGCGACGGGGCTCCGCTCGGCGCGCCGTCCTCCGCCGCGGCGGCCGCGGCCGGCCGCGCGGCTTCGCCGCCGAACGGCACGGCGCCTGCGGCCCCGGCCGCCCAGCCCGCGCCCGCGACTGCCGCTGCAGCCGGCGTGCGGGCCGGAGCCACCGCGTCCGCGGCGAAAGCCCCGGCGCCCGCCGCCGCCCCGCCGGCGCGCGCACCCAGCCCGCCGGGCGCCGCCGAGGGCGCCGAGCGTAAACGCCCGCCGCTGCCCCCCGCGCCCAGCGCGCCGCGCCGCGCGGCGCCGAGCGCCACGGGCGCGAGCGTCGTTGCGGCGGCTGGCACCGGCCCGTCCGCGCGTGCCGCGCGCGGACGCGACCCCGGAGGGCCCTCCGAGCCGCGCGGACGCGACTCCTCATCGGGCGGCTCGCGCCGGCGCATCGTGCTGTTCGCGGTCGCCGCGGTCGTGATCGTCGCCGTGGCCGTCGTGCTGGCGACGAAAGGCGGCTCCTCGTCGAATCACGCGAACACGTCCTCCTCGGGCGCCACGCGCAGCACGCAGACCCAGACCACCGCCTCGCACCACAAACACGCGACTACCCAGACCAAACAGGCGAAGGCCTCGCCGCCCGCCGAAACCAGCGTGGTCGTCCTCAACGGGACGCTCACGACCGGGCTCGCCCACCGCATCTCCGCCGAACTGCAGCAGACGGGCTACTCGCAGGCGGCCGCGCTCGCCGGACGCCCGCCCGGCGCCAACGAAGTGACGGTCGTGCAGTACGCGCCCGGGCCACCAGGCCGACGCGAACAGCGTCGCCCGGGCGCTCTCGGTGAGCCACGTGCAGCCGATCGAACAGGCCGTCGCCGCGCTGGCGGGGCAGGCGAAGGTGGTGGTCGTCGTCGGCGCCGACAAGGCCGCCCAGGGCACCACCGGGCCATAGCCGGCTTCCTCGACATCCCCGACCGCTCGTCCAAGCCCCGCGAGGAGGGGATCACGCATGTGATCGACCGCGGTCTCTCCCTGGCGGAGGTTGACGGGCTGCTCGAGGTGGCGGGCGAGGCCGTGGACATCGTCAAGCTCGGCTGGGGCACGGCCGTGGTCAGCGCGAACCTGCGCCCGAAGCTGGAGCGCTACGCGGCGCACGGGATCCCGGTCGTGCTCGGCGGCACGCTCACCGAGGTGGCGATCCGCCAAGGCCGGGTCGAGGGCCTCGTCGCATGGCTGCGCGAGCTCGGGCTGCGCCACGTCGAGATCTCCGACGGCACGATCGAGCTCGACAAGCTGGTCAAGCGAGAGCTGATCGAAAACCTCTCGAAGGAGTTCACCGTCTTCGCCGAGGTCGGCAGCAAGGACGTCGAGTACATCATGCCGCCGTACATCTGGGTGGAGCAGATCGAAGCCGACCTCGACGCGGGGGCGTGGAAGGTGATCGCGGAGGCGCGGGAGTCGGGCACCGCGGGCATCTACCGTGCCGACGGCGAGCCGCGCACCGGGCTGATCACCGAGATCGCCCACTCGATCGACCCCGCCCGCATGATCTTCGACGCGCCGCTCCACGCGCAGCAGGTGTGGCTGCTCAAGCAGTTCGGCACGGAATGCAACCTCGGCAACATCGCCCCTGCCGATGTGCTCTCGCTCGAGACGCTGCGCCTCGGCCTGCGCTCCGACACCGTCGAGCGCTTCGCCACGGGCGGCGAGGGTTGAGCGCGGAAGCGGCGGCCACCCCGCCCGCAGGCGGCGCCTCCGAAGCGCGCGAGGGCCGCCCCGACAAGCTTGCTGGCGCGGTGTTCGCCGTGCTGGTCGCCGCCTGCCTGGTCGCGTTCTTCCTGACACAGCGGCTCAAGCACCGGCCCACCAGCGTGCAGCAGTTCAAGCTGACGCCGAACTTCGCGCCGACGCCGGCCGGCCGGCACAAACAGGAGCAGATCTCCTTCAAGCTCTCCCACGCGGAACGCGCGACCGTCGCGATCATCGACGCGAACGGCAACGTCGTGGCGACGCTGCTGACGCGCTACCCGGTCCCGCGCTACAAAACGGTCTCCCTGCTCTGGAACGGGCGGCGCGGGACCGCGCGCTCGCACCGCACGGTGACCAGTGCGAGCGGGCACTCCTACATCCTGCCGGCCAACCGGGGCCGGCTGGCGGGCGCCGGCGAATACCGCGTGCGGCTGAGGCTCAGCCGCACGCGCGAACCGGTGCTCTCCCCGCGCAGCTTCACGCTGGAGAGACCGTGATCGCGCTCCCGCCGGCGGGCACCCTCCCATCCGCCGGCACGCTGGCGGCGCTGATCGCCGTCGGGCTCGCGCTCGCCGCGGGACTCGCGCTCGTGATGCGCCGCCACCCCGAAGCCTTCCCCCTGCTGGCGATCCTCGCGCTTCCGTTTCGCGTCCCCGATCTCGGCCGACGGACGCACTGTCAACCTGCTCGTGCCGCTGTACGTGGTGGTCGCGGCCGGGACGTTCGCGCACCTGCTGCCCCGGCTGCTCGCCGGGCGCGCCGCGGCTGCGCAGGAGCGGCCGGCCACGCTTCGCCGCAACCCCGCAGCGGGTTACGTCGGCTGGGCGCTGCTGGCCGCCGTCGCGCTCTACACGCTGCAGATCTCCTACTCGCCGGACCGTGCGAAGGCGGCCCAGAACCTGCTGTTCTTCTACGTCCCGTTCGGCCTCCTGTTCGTGCTGCTGCGCGACGTGCGCTGGACCCCGCGGCTGCTGCGCCGCGCGCTGCTGGTCCTGGTGGCGGTCGCGGTCGTGCTCGCGGGGGTCGGCTTCGTCGAGTACTACCGCAAGAGCCTCTTCCTGAACCCGAAGCTCGTCGCGGCGAACCAGTACGACAACTACTTCCGGGTCAACTCCGTCTTCTTCGACCCGAGCGTCTACGGGCGCTTCTTGATGCTCGTGATGCTGGCCGTGACGACGGCCGTCCTCTGGGGGACGCGGCGCCAGGTCCAGGCGGGCGCCGTGGTGCTCGCCTGGCTGCTCGCGGGACTCGTGACGAGCTTCTCGCAGTCGAGCATCGTGGGGCTGCTGCTCGGGCTCGCGGTGCTCGCCGCCTACCGCTGGGGGGTGCGACGGACCGTGATCGTCTCGGGCACCCTGCTGGTGCTCGCGGCCGCCGTGCTGCTGCTCGCCCCGAAGAGCGCCCACCTGAAAGGCAGCTCGGCCAACAGCGCGACCGCGGGTCGTACGAGCCTGATCGAAGGGGGCCTCGAACTGTTCGAGGACCGGCCGCTGCAGGGCTTCGGCTCCGGCTCCTTCGAAACCGAGTACAAGCGCCATACGAGCGCGAGCCAGGCGACCACGCAGAACGCCGTCTCTGCCTCGCACACGATCCCGGTCACGATCGCGGCCGAGCAGGGGCTCCTCGGCCTGGCGGTCTACGGCCTCCTGCTCGCGGTCGCGTTCCTGGCCCTCTTCACCGACGCCGGGCGATCGCCGCCGCGGATCGCGATCGCCGCGTGCTTCGCGGCGCTCGTGGTGCACACGTGGAGCTACGCGGACTTCCTCGAGGACCCCTTCACCTGGACGCTGCTCGCGATCGGCGTCGCGCTCGCGCGGGCGGGAGGGCCGTGGAAGGCGCCGGGGAGCGGCGGGGACGGGGCGGGCGGGGTCCCGTCCATCGCGTCGGCGCAAGCGCCGCCGGCCGCCGTGGGCGGCGAGGCGGCCGAGCCTTCGGGCGCGACGTGAGCGGCGGTGCGCCGGCGGCTCCGCGCAACCGCCGCAAGTAGCTTCTAGCCGTGCTCGGCTACCTCAAGCGCCTGGTGACGACCGGCGCGGCCTACCAGTTCGGCGACATCGTCGCCAAGGGCCTCGCGCTGCTCACGCTGCCGCTGTACACGCACCACATCAGCCCGCAGGCCTACGGCGCGGCCGAAGCGCTGCTCACGGCGGTGATCCTCGCCAGCATCCTCGTGCGTGGCGGCGTGGGCGAGGCCTTCGTGCGCTTCTACTTCGACGACGACGACGCCCAGCGCCGCGAGCGCATCGCGCGCACGGCGACCGCGTTCGTCGCCTGGACGACGACGCTCGTATCGCTCCTCGCCCTGGCCTTCTCGGCGCCGCTCTCGGAACTGATCCTCAGCTTCTCCGACCCGCTGCTGATGGACTGCGCGATCCTCGGCCTCTGGGCGTTCACCAACCTCGAGATGGCCTACGCGCAGCTGCGCGTGGACGAGCGGGCGCGCGCCTACATCTACGCCTCGGGCGCCAACGTCGGCCTGACGGTCACCTTCACGATCGCGCTGGTCGTCTTCGCCGGCCAGGGTGCGCGGGGCCTCTTGCTCGGGAACTTCGGCGCCTCCGCGGTCGTCGTGCTCGGCCTCTGGTGGCTGCTGCGCCGGCGCGTGTCGCTGCGGGTCAGGCGCTCGGATCTGCGCGCGATGCTCGTCTTCGGGCTGCCGACGGTGCCCGCCGACGCGAGCGTGTACGGGCTCCAGGTCGCCGACCGCTTCTACCTGTTCCGCTCCTACTCGCACGTCGCGGCCGGCACGTACGCCGTCGCGATCAAGCTCGCGACCGTCGTGTTCGTGGCGGTGCGCGGGTTCCAGTACGCCTGGCCGCCGCTGGCGTATTCGATCGAGGACGACGAGGAGGCGGCGCGGCTGTACTCGGTCGTCACGACCTACTACGCGCTCGCGACCGGGGCCGTCGTCTGCGCCGTCGCGCTGCTCGGGCGCTGGCTCGTGCGGCTGCTCGCGGCGCCCGCGTACTTCGACGCGCATCGCGCCCTGCCCTGGCTGGCGCTCGGCTGGGCGCTCTACGGCCTCTACCTCGTGTTCGTCGCGATCTCCGGGCGCGCCCGGGTGACCTCGCGCAATCTCCCGGCCGCGGCCGCCGGGCTCGCGGTGAACGTCGTCCTCCTGGTCCTGCTCGTCCCCGCGAGCGGAGCGGGTCTCGGCATCGCCGGCGCCGGTCTCGCGCTGTGCGGCGCCTACCTGGCGATGCTCGCCGTGATCTACGCGCTCACGCGGAGCCTCTTCCGGGTCGGGTTCGAATGGCGGCGCCTGGGAGCGCTGGTCGCGATCTTCGGCACGGTCGCCGTCTCGGGCGAGCTGCTGCTGCCCGACCACGGCGTGCTCGGGCTGCTCGCGCGCGTCGCCTGGTTCGCGCTCGTCCCGGCGGCGCTCCTGGTGACCCGCTTCTTCCACCCGCACGAGCGCGCCGAGGCGCGCCGGCTGGCGGCCGACGCGCGCAGCCGCGTGGCGGCGTTCCGCGCGCGGCGCGGGGAGCTCGAGGCCTACGCCGAGGACCCGCTCCGCGACATCTGAGCGTTGTAGCGCGCCGCGGCCTCGCGCAGCCCCTCGCCCCGGCCCGGCCGCAGGCTCGCGCGCGCGTTCAGCCACATCCGCTCCGGGTCGTGGCCGGGCAGCAGCGACGCCGCCAGCGCCCGCTCGGCGTACGCGGCCGCCGTCAGCCACCGCACGGCGGCGGCCGCCGTGCGCGAGTGGTGCTTGCGCATGTAGAGGTCGCGGTTGCGCGCCATCTCGACGATCCGCCGCTCCGGCGCGGCGCCGGTCGCGAGCTGCTCGTGGTGGATCGCCCGCGCAGAGGGGACGTAGACGCTCGTCCAGCCGGCATCCCGCAGCCGCCGCGCAAAATCCACCTCATCCGAATAAACGAAGAAATCGGCGTCCAGCCAGCCGACCTGCTCCGCCGCCGCGCGCCGGACCAGCAGCGCCGAGCTCTGGCACCAGTCCACCGTCCGCGTGTGTGCGGCCGCGGCTCTGGACCGTCAGCAGCCTGTGCAGCTGCAGCGCGCCCGCAAGCGCGCTCGCCGGGCTCGGGAAGCGCCACGCGCACGGCTGCGGCGTGCCGTCGGGGCGCAGCAGCTGGGCGCCCGCGCAGGCGGCGCGCGGCGCGGCCTCGAGCGCCCGCCACAGCGCGAGCGTCGCGCCGGCCAGCAGCTCGGAGTCCTCGTTGAGCAGCAGCGCGAAGCGCCCGCGGGCGCGGCGCAGCAGCTCGCTGTCGTTCGCCGCCTTGCCGCGCCGCTCGCCGAGCGCGATCACCTCGTCCGCGGCCGGGTGGGCTCGGGCCGCCTCGGCCGAGCCGTCGCGGGAGCCGTTGTCGAGAACCAGCACCTCCGTCGCGAACGGCAGCTCGGCGCGCTCGCGGGCGATCGCGTCGAGCCCCTGCACCAGCAGCTCGCGCTGCGCGGTGTTGACCACGCAGAAGGTCAGCTCGATACCGCCGTCGCGGCCCGGATGCGCGCTCTCGGAGACCATCCTCAGCCGTATTCTCCGTCGCGGTGCGCGTTCACGTCGTCGACCCCTCGGCCTTCACGCCGCCGTACGACCATGCGCTCGCCCGCGCGCTCGCCGCGCGCGGGCGCCGAGGTCGAGCTCATCACCAGCCGCTTCGCCTACGGCCCTGTCGCCGCGCCCGACGGCTACATCCGGCGCGAGTCCTTCTATCGCGCGGCCTCGCGGCTGCAGCGCGGCCGGCCCGCGCCGCGTCGCGAAGCTCGCCGAGCACGTGCCCGACATGCTGCGCTACCGGCGGCGCGGCGCGCGCGGCCGACGTCGTCCACTTCCAGTGGCTGACCGTGCAGCAGCTCGACTGGGCGCTGCTGCCGCGCTCACGCCCGCTCGTGATCACCGCGCACGACGTGCTCCCCCGCGAGCCGCGCCCCGGTCAGCTCCGCGGGCAGCGGCGCCTGTATGACCGCTTCGACGCGATCGTCGTGCACAGCGAGCACGGCCGCGCCCGGCTGACGGCCGAGCTCGGGGTCGGCGCCGGAGCGGGTGCACGTGATCCCGCACGGAGTGCTCGAGCACCTCGCCGACGCGCCGCCGGCCCCGCCGCCGTTCGAGACCGACCTGCCGGTGGTCCTGTGCTTCGGGCTGATGCGCCCCTACAAGGGGATCGACGTGCTGCTCGAGGCCTGGCGCGGCGTCGAGGACGCGGAGCTGTGGGTGGCGGGCATGCCGAGGATGGACATCGCCCCGCTGCAGGCGGCCGCGCCGCCGGGGGTGCGCTTCGTCCCGCGCTTCATCGCCGACGACGAGCTGCCTGCGTACTTCCGGCGCGCCGATCTCGTCGTGCTGCCCTACCGCGAGATCGATCAGTCGGGCGTGCTGTTCACGGCGCTCGCGTTCGGGAGGCCGCTGCTGCTGAGCGACGTCGGCGGGTTCCCAGAGATCGCCGCCGCGGGGGCCGCGCGCAGCTTTCCCGCCGGCGACGCCGCGGCGCTGCGCGACGCGCTCCGCGGGCTGCTCGCCGACGCCCCCGCGCGCGAGGCGCTGGCCGTGCGCGCCGCCGAGCTGGCGGCGGGCGAGTACTCCTGGGGGCAGATCGGCCGCCGCACGCTGGCGCTCTACGAGCGCCTGCTCGCGGGTTAGGCCTGCCAGAAGTCGTGGTTCAGCTCGCCGTCGCCCTCGTGGCGTGCGCCGAACACGATCACCGAGAGGCCGTCCTCACCGGCCTCCCAGGCGCGCGTCACCTCCGGCGAGACGCGGATCGCGTCGAGCTCTGAGACCTCGACGATCTCGTCGTCGAGGCGCACCCGCCCGCTGCCCGCGATCACGACGTAGACCTCCTCGGCCTCGTCGTGGCGGTGGCCGAACGCGTTGCGCGCGCCCGGCTTCAGCACGTGGTAGGCGAAGCCGGTCTGGGTCGCGCCCAGCTCCTCGCGCGGGAAGTGCGCCTCGCCGAGCTCGCCGAAGCCGAACTTCGGGGCGCTGTCCTCGGTGTCGCGCAGGTTCTTGAGCGTGTAGCTCATGCCCGGCGAGTCTACCCGCGGGCGGTCCGCCAGAATCCCTGCTGTTGCTCGCCCTCGAGATCGTCTTCTGGCTCTGCATCGCGCTGATCGTCTGGACGCAGATCGGCTACGCGCTGGCGCTCGCCGTTCTCGCCCGCGTTCGCGGCCGCGGCCGCGCCCGCCCCGCGCTCCTCCTCGCCGGGCGGGAGCCGGCGCTCTCCCTGGTGATCGCGGCCCACGACGAGGAGAGCGTGATCGAGGCGAAGGTGCTGAACGCCCTCGCGCTCGAGTACCCGCGCGAGCGGCTCGAGGTGATCGTCGCCTGCGACGGGTGCACCGACGCGACCGCCGAGCGGGCCCGCGCGGCCGGCGCCGACCTCGTCCTCGAGCTGCCCCGCGGCGGCAAGATCCGCGCCCAGGACGCCGCCGTCGAGCGCGCCCGCGGCGAGATCGTCGCGTTCTCCGACGCGAACGCGCTGTGGGAGCCGGACGCCGCGCGCACGCTCGCCGCCGCCTTCGGCGATCCGCGCGTCGGGTACGCGTGCGGGCAGGTCCGCTTCTTCAAGGGCCCGCCCGCCCAGGGCCCACCCACCCAACGCGGCGGCGACAACCAGGAGGGGGTCTACTGGCGCTACGAGATGGCGGTCCGCGAGCTCGAGTCGCGCCTGTCCTCGATCACCGCCGGCAACGGCGCGATCTACGCGACCCGGCGGGAGAGCTACATCGTGGTCGACCCCGTGATGGGCCACGACCTCTCGCTGCCCTTCAACATCGTCAAGCGCGGCCGGCGCGCGGTCTACGTGCCGGAGGCGC
Organism: uncultured Solirubrobacteraceae bacterium; assembly: GCA_963779065.1. GTDB lineage: Bacteria > Actinomycetota > Thermoleophilia > Solirubrobacterales > Solirubrobacteraceae > Palsa-744. Next base: position 2,271,159 of record CAVZWQ010000003.1, on the reverse strand, counting down.
TCGCGAGCGAGAAGATGGTGCCGACGATCGGCGGCGAGTTCGCGCGCAAGCGCAGGATGATGAGCCACACCTGGCCGATCCTCCTGCGCGGCGGCATGCTCTCCCCGCGCGGCTACCCGCCCGGGTACGCCGTGATGGTGCTCTCGCATCGCGTGCTGCGCTACGCCCTCCCGTTCCTGCACGTGCTCGCGCTGGCCGCGAACGCCGCGCTCGTCGCCGTCAGCGGCGGCTCGGCGCGGACGCTGTACATCGTCACGCTGGCGCTGCAGCTCGCGCTGCTCGGAGCCGCCGCGCTCGCCGGGGCGATGCGGCTGCGGCCGCTGCTCGTGGCGCGCTACTACGTGCTGACCGCCGCCTCGCCGGCCGCGGGGCTCTGGGACTGGCTGCGCCACGGGACCGACCCCGCGTGGGAGGCGTCGGAGGGGACGCGCTGAGGCTTCTCGCCCCCGGTGCGAGAGAATCCCGCCCCGTGCTCCGGCGCCTCGTGGACATCGCCGTCTCTGCCACCGCGCTGGCCGTGCTCTCGCCGGTGCTCGCGCTCGCGGCGCTCGCGATCAGGCTGGAGAGCCACGGGCCGGTCATCTTCCGCCAGCGCCGGATCGGCCGCGACGGCGTGCCCTTCGACGTGCTGAAACTCCGCACGATGGTTCAGGGTGCCGAGCACATCGGCGCCGGGCTCGCGATCGACGCCGGCGATTCCCGCGTGACGCGCGTCGGCGCGCTGCTGCGCCGGACCTCGCTCGACGAGCTGCCGAACCTCGTCAACGTGCTGCGCGGCGAGATGTCGCTGATCGGGCCGCGGCCGACGCTGCCGGTGCAGGTCGAGCAGTACACGCGGCGCCAGCGCGGGCGGCTTGCCGTCAAGCCCGGCATCACGGGCTGGGCCCAGGTCAACGGCCGCGCCTCGCTGCCGTGGGCGGAGCGGATCGAGCTCGACCTCTACTACATCGAGCACCGCTCGCTCGCGCTCGACCTGCGCATCCTGTCGCGGACGGTCGGCATGGTGCTCGGCGGCGCGGGCCTCTACAAGGGCGCGGCCGGCGGCTGGGAGGGGGAGCTGTGAGCGCGGCCGCGAGCGATGTCCCGCGCCGGGCGGTGCTGCTCACGGGCGTCGGCAAGCGCTACGACATCGTCTCCTGCTTCGCGCAGCTGACGAGGACCGTCGCCGCCGACCCTTCGCCGCTCGCCCCGGCGCAGTACGCGGCCGACGTGCGCGTCGAGGTGCCGCGCATGGACGATCCCGCATACGTGCCTGCGCTCGCCGAGCTCTGCGAGCGCCACGACGTCGGGGCGGTGCTGCCGCTCACCGACCTCGACATCGAGATCCTCGCGCGCGCCCGCGAGCAGGGCCGGCTGCCCGCGCTCGTGCCCGCGGCGAGCGTCGCGCGCGCGACCTACGACAAGTACGAGACCCACCTGCTGCTCGAGCGCCTGGGGCTCCCCTCGCCGCCCACCGTCCTGCCCGAGGACGACCTCGACGCCGCTCGAGTACCCCGTGATGGTCAAGCCGCGCAAGGGCTCCGGCGCCCGCTCGATCCACCTCGCGAGCACCCCCGCCGAGGCGCGCTTCTTCGTCTCCTACGTGCAGGAGCCCGTGATGGTCCAGCGCGCGATGGCGGGACCTGAGATCTCGATCGACTGCCTCGGCGACACCGAGGGCCGGTGCCTGAACGCGATCCCGCGCACGATGATCGAGTCCCGCGGCGGGGAGTCGATCAAGGGCACGGTGATCGACGACCGCGAGATGGTCGAGCTGGGCCGGCGCGTCGTCGAGGAGCTCGGCGTCCGCGGCCCGGCGACGATCCAGGTCTTCCGCGACCCCGAGGCCGGGCTCGGCATCACCGACGTGAACACGCGCTTCGGAGGCGCCTTCCCGGCGCCGGCATACGCGGCGCCCGCGGGCCGCAGCTACCCCGAGCTGATCGTCGCGATGGCCAGCGGCGAGCGCGTCGAGCCGCACGTCGGCGAGTTCCGCGCCGGTGTGACGTTCACGCGCTACTACTGGCAGCTCGAGCTGGACCGCGACCTGCGCCCGACGGGCCGCGAGATCGTGCCCGGAGGGCCACCGCCGCCGCGTTAGACAGCCGCCCGGCGCGCCGAGCGGCGGTCTCGCGCTCGGAGCGGGGCTAGAATCGTGCTCCGATGGCAACGTCGCTGGCCGACTCTCCGCCCGCGCAGGATCGGCGACCGCAGGACGCCGGCCCGAACGGCTCCGGCGCCGCGCCGGATCCCGCTGCGCAGGCGAGCGCCCCGAGCGCCGTGAGCAGGTGCACGAAGTGCGGCGCCGCGCTCGCGCCGGGGCAGGACTGGTGCCTGCAGTGCGGCGCGGGCGCTCCGGGCAGCGTCGGCTCGCACGCCTGGCGCCAGTGGGCGATCGCGCTGGGGGCGACCGCCGTGCTGCTGCTGGGAGCGGCCGCTGCGGCCTACGCGGCGCTCAGCAAGGAACCGAAGCACGCTGCGGTGGTGACGGCGACCGTGGCGGCGGCGACACCGGCTCCGGCCACGCCGCCTCCGGCCACGACACCGGCGCCGACCCCGGCCCCGCCGGTCACGAAAGTGCCGCCGATCGCGAAAACGGCGCCCCTGCCGACGAAAGCGGTGACGCCGCCGGTGACGACCCCGACGACGCCCGTCACACCGACGGGCGGCGCGACCGGCGAACAGAAAGCGCCGGCGACGGGCGGAGAACAGGGGAGCACGGCGCCGAAAGGCCCGACCGCGCTGCTGCTCGACACCAACGCGGCCTCCACGTACAACCCCTACAACTACCCGGCGACCGGGTTCGGGGACCCGAGCCTCACGATCGACGGCGACACGGGCACGGGCTGGAGCGCGCAGGTCAACCCGGCGACCGCGCCCGCGATGGCCGAGGGGGTCGTGATCGACCTGAAGTCGGCCAAGAAGCTCTCGGCGGTCAAGCTGGTCACCAGCACGCCCGGGATGACGCTGCAGGTCTACGGCGCGAGCACGACCACGGCGCCGACCTCGATCACCGACAAGGCCTGGGTGCCGATCAGCCACTCGCTGACGATCCGCAAGCGCCGCGCGCGCATCCCTTTGAAGACCCACGGCAAGGCCTTCCGGTTCGTGGTCGTCTGGATCAGCGGGGCGCCGGAATCCTCGGTCGGCACGCCCGAAGCGCCGGGCAAAGTCACCCTCAACGAAATCGAACTGTTCCCGGCCTGAGGCCGGGCGCCGCTAGCGCGCGCTGCGCCGGGCGCGCGGTTTGCGCCGGCGCGGAGGAGCGGCTCGACCGTGCCGGGCGGCGCGAGCGCCAGAGCTCGTCGAGGAAGGAGGCGATCTCGTTGGTGAGGCGCTCGGGGCGCATCCGCAGCTCGACCAGCGAGTCGGCTTCGATCAGCCGCGCGTTCGGCATCTCCTTCGCGAGCATCCCCGCGTCGGAGAACGGGTGGACGGGGTCGCGGCCGTGCCCGAGGATCAGCGCCGGCGTCGTGAACGTGCGGCGCTCGGTGCGATGCGGTGCCGTGCGGCCGAAGAACAGCCCCTGCATCAGCGCGCCGCTCGGCCCGGGTTCCTGGCGGAACACGTCGAGCATGACGTTGGTGTAGTGGGGCAGCAGCCGGCGCGGGATCGCGCGGGTCACACGCGAGACGGCCTTCATGATCGGCTCGCCGAAGGTGGTCGCGACGAGCAGCGGCGTGAACGCGAGCGCGCTGCCGAGCAGGCCGTTGTCGAGCACCGGCATCTCGAGCACCAGCCCGCGCAGCCGCTCGGGGTGCGCGGAGGCGATCTCGAGCGCCGTGTTGGCGCCGAGCGAGGTGCCCATGACGACCGCCTGCTCGATCCCGAGGTGGTCCATCAGCGCCACGACCTCCTCGCCGAAGAAGCCCATCGAGTAGCGCCACATGTCGCGCGGGCGGTCCGAGCGGCCGTGGCCGAGCAGGTCCATCGTGATCACGCGGTTGCCGCGCGCGGCGAGGTCTTCGGCCAGCGGCCGGTGCATCTCCTGCGAGAGCAGCAGCCCGTGGAGCAGGATCAGCGGCCGCCCGCCCGCCGGGGCGCTGCGCGCGGTCCGCCCGCGCCGCCCGCCGCCGGTGACCTCTGCGGGGCCGCCGCCGTACTCGGTGTAGGCGAGGCGCTGGCCGTCGAGCTTGAAGTACGGCATGTCCCCAATCTACTACCCGGACTGGCCGCTGGCCAGGGTCACGCCGCGCACCGCCCGGGCGCGATACCGTCACGGTCTAACGAATGGGGTCGGCCGGCGCTCCGTGCCGGCTTCAGCGGTTGCGGTCGGCCGGCGCTCCTTGCCGGTCTCAGGGTTGGACCGGCCGGCGCTCCTTGCCGGCCGCAGAGCACAGGAGGAGACCGATGGCAAAGCAGCCCCGCATCCTCGCCGGCCAGACCGCGGCGATCACAGGCGCCGCCCGCGGCATCGGGCGCGCGACCGCCCAGGCACTCCTCGGCCAGGGGATGAAGGTCGTGATCGGCGACCTCGACGAGGAGTCGGCGCGCGAGACGGCGTCCGCAGCTCGGCGCGCCCGAGCGCGTCGTGGCGCTGCCGCTGGACGTGACCGACCGCGACTCCTTCGCGGCCTTCCTCGACGGCGCCGAGGAGCGGTTCGGCCCGCTCGACGTGCTGGTCAACAACGCCGGGATCATGCAGATCGGCCGTTTCATCGACGAGGACGACCTGACCGCGCGGCGGATGATCGACATCAACCTGCACGGCGTGATCCTCGGCTGCAAGCTCGCGCTGGCGCGGATGGTCCCGCGCGACCGCGGCCACATCGTGAACATCTCCTCGCAGGCGGGGAAGTTCGGCGCGCCCGGCGGCGCGACCTACTCGGCGACCAAGCACGCGGTCGTCGGGCTGACCGAGGCGATCCGCGGCGAGCTGCGGCTGATGGGCGCCCACATCGACGTGAGCTACGTGATGCCGTTCGTCGTCAACACCGAACTGGGCTCGGGGCTCGGCGAGGCGCGCGGCATGAGCAGCCTCGAGCCCTCCGACGTCGCCGACGCGATCGTCGACGCGCTGAAGACGGGCCGGGTCGACGTCTGGGTGCCGAAGGAGGCCAAACGCAACAACGTGCTCGGCGTGCTGCTGCCGCGGTCGCTCGCGGAGGGCATGGCGCGGGCGATGAAGGCCGACCGGGTGCTGGCGGGCGCGGACCTGAACCGCCGGCGCGAGCTACGAGCTGCGCGCGTCGCACTCGGAGCCGGGACTGGAGCCCCCGGCGGAGACCGCACGGATCGGCAGCGGCGACGAGTGATTCTTTGATTTTGGGGTGCGACGCGCAGCGGCCGCCGATGCGCAGCGGCGCGCACCGCGCGAGATAGCGTCGCGGCGCCGGGCCGGCGTCAGGCGCCGCCGAGGAGCCAGTCGGCGATCAGGCTGCCGATCAGCGGGCCCTGGTCCTCCTGGAGGAAGTGGCTCGCGTCGGGGATCGCGCGCGGCGCCGGGCGCCCGATCGACTCGGCGAAGCGCTCGCCCGTGGCGGGCGGGATGATCGGGTCGGAGTCGGCCCAGAGCATCAGCGTCGGGCGGCGGTCGTCCTTGAGCGCATCGTGGACGCGCTGGCCCGCCTCCGCGCCGGGGGCGTCGGGGCTCAGCGGGATCATCAGCGGGAACGCGCGCGCGCCGGCCTTCGACGCCGCGTCGGGGTAGGGCGCGTCGTAGGCGGCGATCACCTCGTCGCCGGGGTCGGTCTTGCAGGCGCCCTTGACGAGGAAGCCGACCGGCAGGTCCTCGGTGCGCTCGACGAAGTCCCGGAAGGCCATCCAGGCGTCGGTCATCCGCTGGTGGCCGGTGAAGAGGCCGGTGTCCATGATCACGAGCCTGTCGAAGCGCTCGCGCAGCTCGACCGCGATGCGCAGGCCGATCGGGCCGCCCCAGTCGTGCACGACCGCGGTCGCGCCGTGCAGGTCGAGCTCCTCGAGCAGCTCGACGGCGAGCGCCGTGTGGGTGTCGTAGCTGTACCAGCCGATGTCGGTCGGCTTGTCCGAGCGGCCGAAGCCCGCGTAGTCCGGCGCGATGCAGCGGAAGCCCGCGTCGAGCACGGGCGGCATCACCTTGCGCCACAGGAACGACCAGGTCGGCTCGCCGTGGAAGAAGACGACCGGCGGCCCTTCGCCCTCGTCGAGGTGCGCCAGGCGCAGGCCTTCGACTTCGCGGTAGTGCGACTCCCACGGGAAGTCCGGAAGCCCCTCCAGCGCCCCTTCGGGCGTGCGCACGGCGTCGGTCATCGCGCCTCGGAGCATATCCGCGGCCTCATAGGCTAGGCTCGCGCCCGTGCACACCCTGCCCTCCAGCTGGCGCCGGTCCTGGCTGCCGAGAAGAGCAAGGTCCCGTTCTACATCGCCGGCGGCGCGCTGGTGGTGTGGGCGCTGCTGATCTCGATGGCCATCGGGATGCGCAGGCCGCGCTTCCCCGAGACCGATCGGCCAGCAGCGCGCGGTGATGGGGATCAGCGCGGTGCTCGTCCTGGCCGCCCTCGTGACCGCCGTCGCCACGTCCGGCTCGCCGGCGAAGACCGAAGAAGCCGGGGCCGCCGCGGCGGCGAGCCCGAGCGACGGCGAAACCGAATCGACGCGGCGACCCCCGCCCCCTCGACGACGGCGAGCACGGCAGCGCCGGAAACGACCCCGGCGCCCAAGACGACCGGCTCGAGCCAGCCGACGGCGACGACCGGCACGCCCGCGCCGCCCTCCTCGCCCGCGGGCAAGACCACCAAGCTCACGCAGGCGGCCGACCCGGGCGGCCAGCTCGCCTTCGAAAAACAGGAACTCGTCGCCAAGGCCGGCACCGTGACGATCGAATTCGCCAACACCTCGCCGGTCGAACACAACTTCTCGGTCGAAGAGAACAAGAAGGTCCTCGGTGCGACGCCGACGTTCGTGGGCGGCAAGCGCACGCTGACGCTCAAACTCTCCCCCGGGACCTACACCTTCTACTGCTCGGTGCCGGGCCACCGCCAGGCGGGCATGGAAGGCAAGCTGAAGGTCGTGCCGTGAAGCTCTACGTCTGCTGGGGCACCTTCCCGACGCCGCGCCCCGGCGGGCACCCGTGCGCGAACGCCTACCACGCGCTGCGCGACGCGGGCTACGAGCCCGAGGTCGTGAAGTCCTACGGCTTCGCGCCGCTGCCCGAGGCGTTGAACCGCACGCGCGGGCGCCGCGAGGTCCAGGAGCTGACCGGCAACCGCTGGGTCCCCACCCTCGTCCTCGACGACGGCACGGTGATCGACGACTCCAAGGCGATCGTCGCCTGGGCCCGGGAGAACCCGGCGTAGCTCTCGTGCTCGCCGCGCGCGGCCGCTGAGCCCAGTCGCCGCGCCAGCAGCTCGTCCAGCTCTTCGTCGGCGCGCGCCGCGGCACGGCTGATGGCGAGCGTCATGACCACGCCGCATGTCATGAGCGCGGCTCCCGCGATGAGGATGATGGTCATCACACCGATCCGACCCCCTCGAACCCTTCTCCCTTGGATCACCTTGGCAGGGCCCGCGGACGCGATTCCCGCGCCCGTACGCCTGCGTCGGCGCCGATGCGTAGATTTCTGCGACGGGGGGACGAAGTCCTCCCGTCCGAGTGCCGACAAAACGCGATGGAACGGGAGACGCAGATGGACGTGATCGACAGCCTCGACAGGGTTCGCGCCGAGAGCGACGTGCTCGCGCATCCCTTCTACCGCCGCTGGAGCGCCGGCGAGCTGAGCCGCGAGGAGCTCGGCCTCTACGCCGGCCAGTACCGCCACGCCGTCGTCGCGCTGGCCGACGCCTCGGAGCTGGCGGCGGGCGCCGCGCCGGAGCCGATCCGCGCGGGCCTCGCGCGCCACGCCGAGGAGGAGCGCGACCACGTCGCGCTCTGGGACGGCTTCGCCGCCGCGTGCGGCGCGGACACCGGACGCGGACCCGCTGGGCGCGACCGAGGCCTGCGCCGAGCGCTGGACGGCCGGCTCGGACCTGCTCGAACGCCTCGCGGTGCTCTACGCGATCGAGGCCTCCCAGCCCGAGATCTCGCGCACCAAGCTCGAGGGCCTGCGCGAGCACTACGCGTTCGTCGAGGAAGGCCCCGCCCACCCGGCGACCGAGTACTTCGCGGTTCACGAGCACGCGCGACGTCGAGCACGCGGACGCGGCCGCGAAGCTGATCCGCGAGCTGATGGCAGCCGAGCCCGGACCCCGAGGCGAAGGCGGCGGCGATGCTCGCGCGCGCGCAGGACGCGCTGCGCGGCAACTGGGAGCTGCTCTCCGGCGTCGAAAGGCCGCCCGCCGCCCGAGGGCGCGTAGCCGCCGTCAGGCCGCGGTCAGCCGCCAGGCGAACAGCACGGCGGCGACCGCGGTCGCGAGGTTCAGGCTCGAGACGCCCTCGCGCATCGGGATCCGCACGCAGCGCGTCGGCGCGCTCGATCAGCTCGTCGCTGAGGCCGTCGCGCTCGGTGCCGAAGGCCAGGATCGCCCGCGGGTCCAGCGACGCCGGCGTCCAGCTCCTCGCCGCTCGGGGTCGAGGCCGAGCAGCGGCCGGCCGGCGGGCGGGCCCTCCAAGACGCCGAGATCGCCGAGCCGGGCGACGGGCAGGGCGAAGTGCAGGCCGGCCGCGCCCCGCAGCGCGTCGGGGTGCCACGGGTCGTGCGTGCCGGTCGCGAGCACCCCGCCGGCGTCCGCCGCGGCCGCGACGCGCACGCACGCGCCCATGTTGCCGAGGTCGCGCGGATCCTCCAGCAGCACGATCGGCGCGGCGGTCCGCCGCGGCCAGCAGGACGCCCACGTCCACCGGCGGCCGGCGGGCGATCGCGATCACCCCGGTTTTCGGCGGCAGCGGGACGAGCTGGGCGAACAGCTCGCGCGTCCACCTCGCGCAGCTCGCTCGCCAGGCCGCTCGCGCACGTCGGGCGCGAGGCGCTCGGCCAGCGCGAGCAGCGCCGCCGCGTCGCGGCGTCACGAGCAGCTCGATCTCGGCGCCGAAGCGCAGCGCGTGCTTGACGGCGTGGAAGCCTTCGAGCACCGCCTGCGCGGGATCGCGCCGCGCGCGCCCGAAGCGCGGGATGAGCGACCCGTCACGCACGCGCCGATGATCGCATAGGCCGGCACGGAGCGCCGGCCGATCCTCCGATCATCCGGCACGGAGCGCCGGCCGATCCTCCGATCATCCGGCACGGAGCGCCGGCCGATCCTCCGCCGGGCTTCGCTAGGGTTGCGGGAGGCCGTGCAGTTAGAGGGCATCCACCACATCAGCGCGATCACGGGGGACGCGCCGGGCAACGTCGCGTTCTACACCGGCGTGCTGGGGATGCGGATGGTCAAGCGCACCGTCAACCAGGACGAACCCTCCGTCTACCACCTCTTCTACGGCGACGAGGACGGCTCGCCGGGGATGGACCTGACGTTCTTCGAGTACCCGGGGGCGGCGCCCGGCGTCGCGGGCGCCGGGATGGTGCACCGCATCGTCTGGCGCGTGGCCTCGCGCGAGTCGCTCGAGTTCTGGCGCGAGCACCTCGCGGGCCGCGGCGTCGAGGCGGCGCTGACCGGCGACAGCGTGCTGTTCGCCGATCCCGAGGGGCTCGAACACGAGCTGCGTGATCGACGCCAGCGGCGACGCGCCGCTGCGCGCGGCAGAGCCCCGAGATCCCCGCCGAGCACGCGCTGCTCGGCTTCGACGGCGTGCGCGCCTACAGCAGCGACCCGATGCGCAGCGAGCAGCTGCTCTCCGAGACGCTCGGCTTCACCCGCCAGGCGGGGGAGAGCTGGGCGGTGCGCGGCGAGCAGCGCGGCAGCAGCTACGCATACGACCGCGCGCCCCCCGGAGCTCGGCCGCCGCCAGGGCGCCGGCTCGGTGCACCACGTCGCGTTCGCCGCGCGGATGGACGAGATCGAGAAGTGGCGCGAGCTGATCGCCAAAGCGGGCGCGCGCCCGACCCCCGTGATCGAACGCTTCTACTTCAAATCCGTGTACTTCCTCGAGCCGAGCGGGGTGCTGTTCGAGATCGCCACGATGGGCCCCGGCTTCGCGATCGACGAGGACCCGGCCCACCTCGGCGAGCGCCTCTCGCTGCCGGCCCCGTTCGAGCCGCTTCGCGAGCAGCTCGAAGGTACGCTGCGGGCCGCTGCCCTACCCGCCGGCCTGGCGGGGCGCACCGGCTACCGGCTAGCAGTTCCGCTCACCGGGACTCCGGCGGTGAGTCCAACGCGGGCCGCGCCGGGCTCAGGTCTCCTGGCGAGCGCCCGATAAGGGCCTATGGACGAGCGGGGGATCGTCGACCAGTCCGCCCTGCGCATGCGCGCGGGCACCTTCGCCGCGGGCGTGTGGCTCAGCTACGTCGTGGTCGCGGCCGCCTCCCTGTACCTCGCTCTGACCTGGGATCGCCCGCATCGCCTCGCGCTGTCGGTCCTCTACGGCGTCGGGCTTGCTCGGCGCGCTCGTGATCTCGCGCCTGCCGCGCGAGCAGATCGTGCGCAGCGCGCTACCGGGAGCACTTCTTCCTGACGTGGAGCGTGCTCGACCTCAGCCTGATCGTCGCCTCGGTCGCGCTCGACGGCGGCACGCGCAGCCCCCTGGCGCTCGTGCTGTTCGTGCCCGTCGTGTTCGCCGCGATGTCCTACCCGCTGGCATCGGTGTTGCTGGTCGGCGCCCTGTCGATGTTCTCCTACCTCGGGATCGCGGTGCTCATGGGAGGAGCGCCGTGGAGCTACCAGGCGCTGTTCACGATGATGCTGTTCTGCACCGGCGCGATGAGCGCCTGGCAGGCCCGCAACCACGACCACCAGCACCAGGCGCTGATGGACGTCTCGCGCGCCGACGCGCTGACCGGCTGCCTGAACCGGCGCGGCTTCGAGGAGCGGGCGATCGCCGAGATCGCCAGCGCCGCGCGCGGCACCCGCCAGGGCGCCGTGCTCGTGCTCGACGTGGACCGCTTCAAGGAGGTCAACGACCGGCTCGGCCACGGCGCGGGCGACGAGCTGCTGCGCTGGGTGGTGAGGACGCGCGGAGGCACTGCTGCGCCCGCACGACGCGATCGGCCGGCTCGGGGGCGACGAGTTCGCGGTGCTGCTCGCCGACGTCGACCCCTCCGGGGCGCTGGAGATCGCCGACCGGCTGGGCGACGAGCTGCGCCGCAGGCAGGGGTGCTCGATCGGGGTGGCGACCTTCCCGATGGACGGCGGGTCCCTCGAGGAGCTGATGCGGGCAGCCGACGCGCGCCTCTACGCCTCGCGCGACGGCAGGCCCGAGCGTCACGGCACTGCTGTCGAGGAGCGGCTGAGCTGGGCCGCGACGCTCGCCCACACGGTGGACATGCGCATGAACGCGACGCACGAGCACTCGCTCGCGGTCGCCGACTGGGCCGTCGAGATCGCCGCGTCGCTCGGCTGGGATCCGCAGATGCTCGGTGCGCTGCGGATCGCCGCGATGCTGCACGACGTCGGCAAGGTGACGGTGCCCGATCGCATCCTGGGCAAGCCCGGCCCGCTGAGCGCCGAGGAGCGGGAGATCGTCGAGCGCCACAGCGTCGACGGGGCCGAGCTCGTCGCGCGAATCGAGGGGCTCGGCACGATCGTCCCGTGGATCCGCCACTCGCACGAGAGCTTCGACGGCTCTGGCTACCCCGACGGGCTGGCGGGCGAGGCGATCCCGCAGGCGTCCCGGATCATCCTCGTCGCCGACGCCTTCGACGCGATCACCAGCGACCGCCCCTACCGTGCCGCCCGCTCGCACGAGGAGGCGGCCGGCGAGCTGCGCGCCGGCGCGGGCAGCCAGTTCGACCCGGACTGCGTCGAGGCCCTGCTCGGACTCCTCGCGGCCGCCGGGCGCGGGCAGCGCCGCGCGGCCGCCGCCGGGCGCAGCGCCTAGGCGAGCGCGCGCTCGCCGCGCCGGGTGCGGGGCGAGCGCCCCTCCAGCACGGCTCCCCAGTCGGCGAGCGCCTCCGCAGGCGCGGGCTCCGTCTCGGCGATGAACTCGACCAGGGCGGCGGCCAGGCCTTCGGGGTCTTCGAGGTTCGGGAAGTGGGCCGCGTCGGGGAGCGTGCGGAAGCGGCTGTTCGGCATCGCGCGATGCGCCGCGAGGCCGTGCTCGAGCGGGATCGTGTGGTCGCGCTCGCCCCACACGATCAGCATCGGAATCGCCTCCAGCAGGTACAGCCGGTCGGTGGCGCTGACGCGCTGCCCGCGCACGTCGATCACCGAGCGCAGGGTCTGCAGGAACGCCTCGCGCGCGTCGGCGTTCTCCAGCGGGCGCAGCGCCCGCGCGACCGCCTGCAGGTAGACGCCGCTCGACATCCCGCGATCGCGCATGCGGGTGCCCAGCCCGCGGATCGCGCCCAGCAGCGCGCGGGTGGATCGTCAGCGACAGCAGCGCCGCCGTGCCGGGCAGCGCCGCGGTGCGCAGCATCGGCGAGACCTCCTTCCCGAGGCCGCCGCTCGAGACGAGCGCAAGCCGTTCGACCCGCTCGGGGAACTGGTAGAAGAACTGCATCGCGACGCCGCCGCCGAGCGAGTGCCCGACGAGCGTCGCGCGCTCGATGCCGATCGCTGTCAGCAGGTCGCGGATGCTCGCGGCGTGGGCGCCGAGCGAGTAGTCGCCGCGCGGCGCGGCGGAGTCGCCGTGGCCGATCAGGTCGGGCGCGATGACGGTGTGCGAGCCGGCGAGGCGCTGGGCGACGTCGTGCCAGTGGCTCGAGGAGTTGAGCATCCCGTGGATCAGGACCACGGGCGGGCCGTCGCCGGCGATCCGGTACACGGCCCGGCGCCCGTGCAGGACGATCTCCCACTCCTCGAACTGCGCCACCGACGAGGACGCTAGCAAAGGGGGATACTGGCCCGGCGATGCTGCGCCTGGTCACGATCCCGATCAGCCACTACTGCGAGAAGGCGCGCTGGGCGCTGCAGCGGGCGGGCCTCCCCTACCGCGAGGAGCGCCACGTCCAGGGCCTTCACCGGCTCTACGCGCGCCGCGCCGGCGGCGGCCAGACGGTGCCGGTGCTCGTCACGCCGGACGGGCCGATCGGCGAGTCCGAGCAGATCCTCGAATGGGTGGACGGCCGCAGCGAGGAGTCGCGGCGGCTGTTCGGCGAGGGCGAGGAGCGCGAGCGCGCGCTCGCGCTCAGCCGCCGGCTCGACGAGCGCCTCGGCCCGCACGGACGGCGGCTGATCTACGTGCGCATGTTCGAGCAGCCCGAGCTGATGCTGCGCTTCAACGACCAGGGCGTGCCGCGCTGGGAGGACCGCGCCCTGCGCCTGACCCTGCCGCTCGCCCAGCGCTTCATCGCGCGCGTGCTCGAGATCCGCCCCGGCGTCGAGCGCGAGGACGAGGCGATCGTGTTCGAGGAGTTCGACTGGGTCGCCGAGCAGCTCGCCGACGGCCGCCCCTACCTCCTGGGCGAGCGCTTCAGCGCAGCCGACCTGACCTTCGCCGCGCTCGCGGCCCCGATCGTGCTGCCGCCGGTCTACGGCGTCGAGCTGCCGCCGCCCGAGCTTCTCGACGAGGCCACGGCCGCGCTCGTCGAGCGCGGCCGTGCCCACCCGGCGGGCGCCTTCGCGCTGCGGCTCTACGACGAGCGCGGGGCGGCGCCGGCGCCGGCGCTCGCGTAGCGCTCTCAGTCCGGCTCGCGCCACAGCCGCACGTTGCGAAGTCGCGCGCGCACGGGCCGGTCGCGTGCGCGGTGCGCGGGCGGCATCGTCGTCCGGCTCGGGCCACTCGTGCAGGCAGTGCCACGCCGACCCCAGCCGCCGGCAATCGCCCGCGAGCCGGCGCCCCAGCTCGAGCCACGCTGCCGAGGACGGCGCGGCACCGGGCGCGGCCGCGAGCATCCGCTCGGCCTCGGCGAGCGTCTCGCGGCAGCCGCGCGCGAAAGCGCGGCAGCTCCTGCGCGGCCAGGAGCCGGGCACGCCGCCGCTCGCGCCGGCGCGGGGACTCGGGCAGCGAGCCGCGCGCCCGCTCGCGCCAGGGCCTCCTCGCCGGACGCCGTCAGCGACCACACGGGCAGCCCGTGCTGCGCCCCGCGCGCGGCCAGCCCGCGACGCTCCAGCGCCTCCAGGCGGCGGCGCAGCGCCCGTGCGGCGCCCGACCGGGGCCGGATCGCGAGGTGCTCGCGCAGCAGCCACAGCGGCGCCGGTCCCGGCGCCGGGATCCGATGGCGGACCGCGCGGCGCAGCGCGGCCAGCACCAGCCCCTCGCTCGGGTCCTCGCGCCCCTGCCCTGCCCGCTGCTCGTCCATCGCGCCTCCAGTCGCGGAGCGGCCGTCCGCCCCCGGCGGGCCGACGGCGCCGGCGCGGGGTCCCGCCCCGCCGAGCGACAATCGGCCGGCATCGAGGGTGAGCGACTCGGTGCCGGGCCCGGGGTGTTGACGCACCGCCGGGCCGCTTTCATGCAGTTCGCCGCGACGGTAGGACACCGCGCAGCCGGCCCCAACCCCTCACACGCAGAAGTTGCAATGTCGACACATCGCGGGACGGGCGCGATTGACACATCGGCGCTCCAAAACGGAGGGGGTGAGGCCCGCTGAAAACGGACCAGACGGAGCAGCCGGCGGCGAGGGATTGTCCACCCAGGACAGTTGCCCGTGTCTGGCCCCGACGATAGACTCGCGGGCGTGGTGGCCGGTGGCGGTACGACGTGGACGCCCCCAGCGGGCGCTCTCCGTCGGCCGGCGACGCCGAGGGCGCGCCGGCCGTGCGGCTCAGCGGCATTCGCAAGTCCTACGGCGAGGTCGTCGCGATCGAGAACCTCTCGCTCGAGATCCGTCCCGGCGAGTTCTTCACGATGCTCGGGCCGTCCGGCTCGGGCAAGACCACGACGCTGCGGGTGATCGCGGGCTTCGAGCGCGCCGACGCGGGCCGCGTCGAGCTGCACGGCGCTCGACGTGACCGGGAGCGCCCCCTACGAGCGCCCGGTCAACACCGTCTTCCAGGACTACGCGCTGTTCCCGCACATGAGCGTGCTCGACAACGTCGCCTACGGCCTGCGCGTGAAGGGCGTGGCAAGCGCGAGCGCTCCGAGCAGGCGCGCGGCGCGCTCGAGATGGTGCGGCTGCCCGAACGTCGAGGAGCGCCGGCCGGTCCAGCTCTCGGGCGGCCAGCGCCAGCGCGTCGCGCTCGCGCGCGCGATCGTCAACCAGCCGCGCGTGCTGCTGCTCGACGAGCCGCTCGGCGCGCTCGACCTCAAGCTGCGCCAGCAGATGCAGCTCGAGCTGAAGTCGATCCAGCGCGAGCTGAGCGAGAACATCACCTTCATCTACGTGACCCACGACCAGGACGAGGCGCTGACGATGAGCGACCGCATCGCGGTCTTCTCCGACGGGCGCCTCGAGCAGGTCGGCACGCCGGGCGAGATCTACGAGCGCCCGGTCAACGAGTTCGTGGCCGGCTTCGTCGGCACCTCGAACGTGATCGAGCGCGACGGGCGGCGCGTGATGATCAGGCCGGAGAAGATCCGCCTGCTCGCCGAGGGCGAGGATGCGCCGGGGGCGCTCGCGGGAGTCGTGCGCGAGGTCGCCTATCTGGGCTCGGTGACGCGGTACGTGGTCGAGTCCGAGCACGGCGAGACGATCGTCGTGCTCAGACAGAACCTCGACATGTCCGCCGAGCAGGCCCTGCAGGAGCGGGGCCGCAGCGTCCGTCTGGCCTGGCGGCCGGAGGATGCGTCGGTGCTGCAAGCCAAACCACAGGAGGAGACTGAGACATGAAGTTCGCGAAGATCGACTGGGCCCTGGGGGCCGTGCTGCTGGCGATGATCGTCGGCGCGAGCGCGTGCGGGAGCTCGTCGAGCAAATCGTCGGCGCAGCAACCTGCCGACGAAGATCGGAAACGGCGAGGGGCAGCTCAACCTCGTCGCGTGGGAAGGCTATGCGCAGCCCGAATGGGTGAAGCCGTTCGAAAAGGAAACCGGCTGCGTGGTGCACGCCAAGTACGCCGGCTCCTCCGACGAAATGGTGACGCTGATGCGCCAGAGCGGCGGCCAGTACGACATGGTCTCCGCCTCCGGCGACGCCAGCCTGCGCCTGATCGCGGGCGGCAACGTCGCGGCGATGAACGTGGCGCTGGTGCCGGAATGGAAGAACTTCATCCCGCAGCTGCAGTCGCCGCCGCACAACACGGTGAACGGCGTCCACTACGGCATCTCGCTGCAGTGGGGCCCGAACATCCTGATGTGGAACACGAAATCGGTGTCGCCGGCGCCGACGAGCTGGGAAGCGATCTACAGCCCGAAGTACAAAGGCTCGATCACGGTGCCGAACAACCCGATCCAGATCGCGGACGCGGCGCTGTACCTGTCGCACCACCAGCCGAGCCTCGGCATCACCGACCCCTACGAGCTGACCGAACAGCAGCTCAACGCGGCGGTGAAGCTGCTCAAGGAACAGCACCCGCTGATCAAGAAGTACTGGGCGCTCGCCTCTGACGAGATCGAACTCTTCAAGAGCGGCGACGCCACGGTCGGCGCCTCCTGGCCCTACCAGTACAACACGCTGGTCGCGGACCACGTGCCGGTGTCCGAACGGATCCCGGTCGAGGGCGCGACCGGCTGGGCGGACACGTGGATGCTCTCGGCGCACGCGAAACACCCCAACTGCGCCTACAAATGGGTGAACTGGGTCTCGAAGCCCGAAATCCAGGCCGAGCAGGCGATCTCCTTCGGGGAGACGCCGGCCAACACCAAGGCCTGCCCCTACATGGAAAAGATCAAGAAGGGCTCGTGCACCACCTACCACGCCAACGCGCCCGCGGCGTACTTCGACTCGATCAAGTTCTGGAAGACGCCGGTGCAGGCCTGCGGCAACGGCCAGAACAACTGCGAGGACTACTCGGCCTGGCAGCAGAAGTGGACAGAAGTAACCGGATAGGCGAGCAGCTTGGCTAGCAGCCATCGCTGCAGCCGCGCACGGCCCGCACCCGCGTCTCGGCGGCTTTCTTCCGCCGGCCGTGGCTGCGGGCCGTCCTGCTGCTGTCCGCGCCCGGCGCGTGGTTCGTGCTGATCTACCTGGCGGCGCTGGTCCTGCTGTTCCTCTCGGCGCTGTGGAAGGTCGATCCGCTCAGCGGCAAGATCGTCCACGAATTCACGCTCGCCAACTTCGAAAGGCTGGTCAAAGAACCGGTCTACCGGACGATCGCGCTGCGCACGATCGGGATCGCGGCGGCGGTGACCGTCACCGACGCGATCCTGGCGGTGCCGTTCGCGTTCTTCGCGGTGCGCGTCGCGCCCAAGCGGCTGCAATCGGTGCTGTTCGTCGCGGTCCTGATCCCGCTGTGGTCGAGCTACCTGGTGCGGGTGTTCGCGTGGCGGCTGATCCTCGCCAAGGACGGCATCCTCAACTGGTTCCTCGACCAGATCGGCCTCGGCCACATCAACGTCGGCTACACGAACTGGGCGATGTGGATCGTGTTCAGCTACATCTGGCTGCCGTTCATGATCCTGCCGGTCTGGACCGCCGTCGAGCGCGTGCCCGACTCGCTGATCGAGGCCTCCGCCGACCTCGGCGCGCGGAGCTGGCGCACGCTTCCGGACGGTGCTGCTGCCGCTGATCCTGCCGGGCATCGTCGCCGGGCTCGATCTTCACCTTCTCGCTGACGCTCGGCGACTTCATCACGCCGCTGCTCGTCGGCGGCAACGAACTCGACGCTGATCGGCAACGTCGTCTACAGCGAAGTCGGCGTCGCCAACAACGTCCCGTTCGCGGCGGCGTTCGCGACGGTGCCGCTGGTGATCATGGGCATCTACCTGCTGGTCGCCCGCAGGCTCGGAGCATTCGAGGCGCTGTGATCGGGACCAGCAGCTGGGGCAGGGTCGCGCTCTGGGTGTGGACGGCGCTGCTGATGCTGTTCCTGTTCTTCCCGATCGTGATCATCATGCTCTACGCGTTCAACCCGTCGAACGTCCAGAGCTGGCCGCTGGAAGGGCTCTCGACGCGCTGGTTCTCGCCGACCTGGCACAACGCCGAAATGCGCCACTCGCTGTGGCTGTCGGTGCGGGCCGGCCTGATCGCGACGTTCGATCGCGATGCTGCTCGGCTCGATGGCGGCGTTCGCCGTGCACCGCTTCCGCTTCTTCGGGCGCGAAGCGATCTCGCTGCTGCTCGTGTTGCCGATCGCCCTGCCGGGAATCATCACCGGGATGGCCCTGAACTCGTTCATCACCTTCAACGGCGTCGAATTCGGGCTGCTGACGATCGTGATCGGCCACGCGACCTTCTGCATCGTGACCGTCTACAACAACGTGCTCGCGCGGCTGCGCCGCACGCAGACCTCGCTGATGGAGGCCTCGATGGACCTCGGGCGCCGACGGCCTGCAGACGTTCCGCTTCGTGACGCTGCCGATGATCGCGACGGCGCTCGTCGCGGGCGGCCTGCTCGCCTTCGCGCTGTCCTTCGACGAGATCGTCGTCACGACGTTCACGGCCGGCGCCCAGAGCACGCTGCCGATCTGGATCTTCGGCAACATCCGCCTCGGCCAGCAGCTGCCGCAGGTCAACGTGGTCGTCCTGTTCGTGATCATCCTCAGCGTGATCCCCGTGACGCTCGCCCAGCGGCTGACGCGCGACACCGGGCTGCTGCGCCGTCCCGCCCCGACGCCGACCGCCGCCGCCGCGGGCGTGGCGGCGCCGTGAGCGCTCGATGAACCCGCACCGCCGACCGCGCATGAGCGGCGGGGAGCGACCCCGCCCGGGGACCAGCGCGCGGCGCCCTACCTCGAAGCGCTGAGCGCCTACGCCGCGCGCGACCCGGCGCGGCTGCACGTGCCCGGGCACAAGGGCGGCGCCGGGCGCCGACCCGGGCCTGATCGGGGCGATCGGCGAGCGCGCGCTGGCGATGGACATCCCGGCGCTGACCTACGGCATCGACGTCGGCCCCGAGCCGACGCCCTTCGAAGAGGCGCAGCGCCTGGCGGCCGAGGCCTGGGGCGCGCAGCGCGCCTGGTTCCTGGTCAACGGCGCCTCGCAGGGCAACCTCTCGGCCGGCCTCGCCCTCGCCCACCAGGGCGACGAGGTGGTCGTGCAGCGCAACGCCCACTCCTCGACGATCGACGCGCTCGTGCTACTCGGGCATGCGCCCGACGTTCGTCTCGCCGGAGCTCGACCCCGAGCTGGGCATCGCCCACTGCCTGACGCCCGAGGCGCTCGACGTCGCGCTCACGCTGACGCCGCGGCGCGGCCGGCGCGTGGGTGATCTCGCCGACCTACTTCGGCGCGGCCGCCGACGTGCGGCGCGCTGGCCGAGGTCGCCCACGCGCACGGCGTCGCGCTGATCGTCGACGAGGCGTGGGGGGCGCACATGGCCTTCCACGAGGCGCTGCCCGAGCACGCGCTCGCGGCCGGCGCCGACCTCGTCATCTCGAGCACCCACAAGATCGTCGGCAGCCTCACGCAGTCGGCGATGCTGCACCTCGGGCCACGGCGCGCGCGATCGGCGAGGACACGGTCGACCGGGCGGTCACGCTCACCGAGTCGACCAGCCCCAACTCGCTGCTGTTCGGCTCGCTGGACGCCGCGCGCCGCCAGGCGGCCGTCGCACGGGCGCGAGCTGCTCGAGCGCACGATGGCGGCGCTGGCCCAGGCGCGCGAGGAGATCCGCGGCGATCGAGGGCCTCGACGTGCTCGACGAGCGGCTCGCCGGCCGCCCCGGGCGTGCACGGCTACGACCCGCTGCGCCTGGCCGTCGACGTGCGCGGCCTGAACGCGACCGGCTACGAGCTCGCGGTGCTGCTGCGCGAGATCGACGACATCAACCTCGAGCTGTACGGGCAGAACGTGATCGTCGCCGTGTTCGGGATGGGCGAGCGCAGCATGCCCGAGGCCGCGCGCCTCGTCGACGCGCTGCGCGAGGCGGCGCGCCGGGTCGGCACCGACCCCCGCGGCGAGCAGGCCTCGTTCGCCGCGCCCGCCGCCCTGGGGCGAGCTCGCGATGACCCCGCGCGAGGCCTACCTCGGCGCCCAGGAGGTGGTGCCGGCCGAGCGAGGCGGTCGGGCGGATCGCCGCCGAGTCGCTGGCCACCTACCCGCCCGGGATCCCGAACGTGCTGCCGGGCGAGCGCCTCACGGCCGAGACGCTCGCCTACATCCGCGGCACGCTCGAGCTGGGCGGCTCGATCCGCGGCGCCAGCGACCGGCTGCTGCGGACCGTGCGGGTGGTCGTGGAGTGAGGGCGCTCAGAGCCGCGCGACGCGCGACCAGCCAGCGCGCGAACAGCTCGCGCGCGAGCGGCACCGTCTCGCGCCTCGGCCGCGCGCACCTCGGCGAGCATCCGCGCGGGCGCCTGCGGCCCGTCGAGCTCCTCGCAGTTCCGCCACGTACTCCGGGACCTCCATCCACTCGGCGGCGAGCGCGCCGTCGACCTCGAGGTGGAACTGCACCCCGTAGGCGCGCGCCGAGCGCGAACGCCTGCTGCTCGTAGCGCTGCCGAGCGCGCGAGCCGCACGGCGCCGGCCGGACAGCTCGTAGGTGTCGCCGTGCCACTGCAGCGCGCTGAAGCGGGCGCGGGGCGGTCGCGAAGACGGGGTCCTCCGCGGCGGCGGGCGTCAGCTCGACCTCCATCACCCCGAGCTCCGGGGCCGGGCCCGGGCCGACCTCGGCGCCGAGCGCCGCCGCCAGCAGCTGCGCGCCGAGGCAGACGCCCCAGTAGGGCGTGCCCGCGCCGACGGCCTCGGCGATCAGCCGCTTCTCGGCCGCGAGCCACGGATGCGCCTCCTCCTCGTAGGCGCCCATCGCGCCGCCCATCGCGACGATCGCCGCGTACCCGCGCCAGTCGGGCAGCCGGCTCGTCGGCAACGACGACACGCTCGAAGGCGACGCCGCGCTCGCGCAGCACGTCCTCGTAGACGCCGGGCGGCTCGCAGCCGGCGTGCTGCAGGACGAGCAGCGGGCCGCTCACCGTGCGGGCGCGAGCGCGTCGCGCTCGATCGCCTCGGCGACGATCAGCTCCATCAGCAGCGCGTCGTTCCAGCCGCCCTGCCGGTTGCGTTCGTAGGCGCGCATCACGCCGACGCGCTCGAAGCCGAGCCCTTCGTAGGCACGGATCGCGCGCTCGTTGTCGACGTTCGGGTCGAGCGTGAAGCGGTGGTGTCCCTTGTCGACGAAGCGATCGATCGCCAGGCGCAGCGCGCGGCGCCCGTATCCGCGGCCGTGCAGCGACGTGGTCAGCGCGATGTCGAAGGCGACGCTCGGGAACCAGGCGTGGTCCTCCTCGTGGTACTCGAGCCAGCCCGACGGCGCGCCGGTCCACCTCGATCACCCAGCCGGTGTCGCGCTCGAAGTCGGGCACCGGCCACCAGCGGGCGACCTCGGGCTCGCGGAGGATCGCGAGAAGGGCACCCTCGTCCTCCGCCCGGAAGGGGCGGAGCGCGATGTCGCCTTCGAGGAGGGGCATCGGCCCAGCCTAGCCCGGCGTGGTCGCCCAGGTCAGGGCTGGGAAGCGCCCGCCGGAGCCGCTCTGTCTAGAACATCCGTCCACGGCGCTTGCGCCGGGTCGCGCAACGTGCCCTGGGTGGACGACGCGTTGCCATGCGGCAATCTCCCGTCAGCGCCGAGCCGCGGCCGCCGAAGCTCCCCGCCGAGGGGCCGCGGGTCCGGCGCGCAGACGGCAGCGACGGCGCCCGCCCCCGGCGGCGCCGCGCCGATCGCGCGGGGTACGCGAAGCAACCGAAGCCGATCGGTGAGGCGCTGCTCGCGGCGGGCCTGATCGACCGCGCGACGCTCAGCTGGGCGCTTGCGCGCCAGGAGGAGACCGGCGAGCGCGTCGGCCAGATCCTGCTCGCCGCCGGCTGCGTCCATCGGCTGGAGCTGCAGCGCGCCCTGGGGGAGCAGTGGGGGCTGCCGTTCGTCGACCTGCTGAACAGCGAGGTGGACGAGGAGCTCGTGCGGAGCTTTCCCGCCGAGATGCTCCTCGAGGAGGGCTGGGTGCCGGTCGAGGTCGAGGGCGAGGAGACGATCGTCGCGACGTGCGAGCCTCCCAGCGCGCAGACGCGCGCAAGCATCGCCGCCCACTTGCCGCCGGGGACGAAGCTCAGCCTGCGGACGACGACGCCGATCGACATCGAGCGCACGATCCTGCTCTGCTTCCACGAGCACTTCGTGAGCCGCTCGACGGGCGAGCTTCTCGCCCGCCGCCCGGAGCTCTCTGCTGCCTCCGGCTGGTCGGCCGGCCAGAAGCGCACGGTGGCCGTCGCGGGGCTCCTGTTCGCGGCCGGCATGGTCGCGCAGTGGCAGCTCACGCTCGCGCTTCTCGTCGCCGCGTCGAACGTCGTCTTCCTCGCCGCCGTCAGCTTCAAGCTCGTCGCCTGCCTCGTCGGCCTCGCCACCGGTGCGCGCACGATGCCCGCCGGCGCCGAGCGCGACGAGCGGCTGCTGCCGCGATACACCGTTCTCGTCCCGGTCTACCAGGAGGCGAACGTGATCGGGGAGCTGATGGGGAACCTCGGCGCGCTCGACTACCCGGCCGAGAAGCTCGAGATCCTCGTCCTCCTCGAGTCCGACGACACGGAGACGATCGAAGCGGCGCGCGCGGCGCGTCCGCCCGCGACCGTCAGGCTCGTGATCGTCCCGGACGCCTCGCCCAAGACCAAGCCGAAGGCGTGCAACGTCGGGCTGGTCCTGGCCCGAGGAGAGCGCCTGGTGATCTACGACGCCGAGGACCGGCCCGAGCCCCAGCAGCTTCGCAAGGCCGTCGCCGCCTTCGAGCAGGCCGGGCCGCAGACGGTCTGCGTGCAGGCCCGTCTGCGCTACTGGAACAGCACCGCGAACCTGCTCACACGGATGTTCAGCCTCGAGTACGGCTACTGGTTCGGGACGATGCTCCCGGGCCTCGACCGCCTCGGCCTGCCGATCCCGCTTGGCGGCACCTCCAACCACTTCCGCGTCGCGGAGCTGCGCGGCCTGCTCGGCTGGGACCCGCACAACGTCACCGAGGACGCCGACCTCGGCCTGCGGGCGGCCGTCGAGGGCTATCGCGTCGGCGTGATCGACTCGGACACCGACGAGGAGGCCTGCGCGGAGGTTCGCCCGTGGATCCGCCAGCGAACCAGGTGGATCAAGGGCTACATGCAGACGGCGCTCGTCCACGCCCGCTCGCCCCGCCGTCTCGTCCGCCAGGTCGGCGTCGTCGACGCCGCCGGCTTCCTGCTGCTGATCGCGGGCACCCCGCTGACGTTCCTTCTCGCCCCCGTGATGTGGGCGGGCACCGCCGCCTGGTACGGATTCGGCGAGCCGCACCTGCCGCTGCTGGACTCGGGGGCGTTCTGGACGATCGCCACGATCAACCTGATCGTGGGCAACGGGATCATGATCGGGCTGAACCTGATCGCGGCCGTCCGGGGACAGGGCTGGCGGGCGGCTCCCTACGCGCTTCTGAACCCGCTGTACTGGGTGTTGCACTCGATCGCCGCCTGGCGCGCGGCCGTTCAGCTGATCCGAAACCCGTTCTACTGGGAGAAGACCCCGCACGGGCTGTCCGCGGGGGTCAGGGGCGCCGTCGCGGACGCGTCCGGCGCCTGACCGTCACACCGGCTACGGCGCCGCCGCTGGATAGAGTCCCGCCGTGCCCTACGCGCCGCCGCAGGAGATCCTCGAGCGCTACGCATCCGTGCTCGTCGACTACGCGCTCGGCGGCGGCGAGGGAGTGAAGCCCGGCGAGGTCGTGCGCGTGACCGCGCCCGAGAGCGCCCGCCCCCTGTACCTGGAGCTGTGCCGCGCGGTCTGGCGCGCCGGCGCGAACGTGATCGGCGGCTACTACCCCGACGACGAGCAGGGCATGGGCGGCTCGAAGGCGTTCTTCGAGCTCGCCTCAGACGAGCAGATCGACCACTTCCCGGCGCGCTACCTGCGCGGCCTGGTTGACGAGATGGACCACCAGGTCTCGGTGCTCGCCGAAGCCGATCCGCACGCGCTCGAGACGGTCGACCCGGCCCGCATCATGCGGCGCGGCGTCGCGCTGCGCGAGCTGATGGACTGGCGCGGCGAGAAGGAGAACGAGGGCCGTTTCAGCTGGACGCTCGGCCTGTACGGGACCGATGCGATGGCGGCCGAGGCGGAGATGGGCGTCGAGGAGTACTGGGAGCAGATCGTGCACGCCTGCTTCCTCGACCAGCAGGACCCGATCGCGCGCTGGCGCGAGGTCGGCGCGACGCTCGAACGCAACCGCGAGCTGCTGGACGGGCTCGACATCGAGCGCCTGCACGTCGAGGGCGAGGACGCCGACCTGTGGATCACGGTCGGCGAGAGCCGCCGCTGGCTCGGCGGGCGCGGGCGCAACATCCCCAGCTTCGAGCTCTTCACGAGCCCGGACTGGCGCGGCACCGAAGGCTGGATCCGCTTCAACCAGCCGCTCTACCGCTACGGCAACCTCGTCAAGGGGATCAGCCTGCGCTTCGAGGACGGCCGCGTGGTCGAGTCCTCGGCCGAGCAGAACGAGGCGGTGCTGAAGGAGATGATCGCCACCGAGGGCGCGGATCGCGTCGGCGAGTTCTCGCTGACCGACAGACGGCTCTCGCGCATCACCCGCTTCATGGCGCACACGCTCTACGACGAGAACGTCGGCGGCCCGTTCGGCAACACCCATGTCGCGCTCGGGCGCTCCTACCAGGACGCCTACACGGGCGACCCCTCAGCCGTCGCCCCGAAGGAGTGGGAGCGGCTCGGCTTCAACAACTCGAGCGTCCACACGGACATCGTCTCGACCGCCGACCGCGTGGTCACCGCCCAGCTGCGCGGGGGCGAGGAGCGCCTGATCTACCGCGACGGCGAGTTCCAGCTCGGCTAGGCAGGACGGCGAGAAGGCGCTCGAGGTCGCGAGCGTGTGCCCGTTCGGCGTCGAGCGCCTGGACCTCGAAGCTGGCGTAGCCGGAGGGCGCCGAGACAGACGTCTCGAAGCCCGACTTCGGCACCGTCGCGATCTGGTGCATCGCGCCGCCGGCCACGCTCGCGCCGAGCACCCGCCAGGAGGCGAGCTTCGTCGCCCCGTTCCAGCTCGCGTAGACCTCGATGGCCGAGCCGTCGCGCCGCGCCGCGCCGGCCGGCTTCGTTTCGGGCATGCCTTCCCACGGCTCGAGCTGCGCGCGGTAGGAGCGGTCCGGCTCGGGCAGGATGCCTTCGAAGCGCAGCTTGCCGGAGCTGTCGTATTCGGAGAAGTAGCGTTCCGAGCCCCAGCCGACGAACGCGCCGCCGCCCGCGAGCGGCTGCGTGTCGCCCATGTATTCCGATTCGAAGGCTTCGCGCTGGCCGTACTGCGAGACGAGCGAGGCGGTGTGGTCATCCTGGTTCAGCCTGATCACGAGCCCGCGTGAAGCTCCGGTCGCCTTCACGGAGGTGCCGCCGCCGGTGAGCTGGCAGCAGTGGTCGTCGAACAGCGAGACCGTGCCGCCGGGCTGCATGCGCACGTCGTGCTGCCACTCGAAGCCGGCGCCGGGAGCGAACCTGAAGCTCGATTTGCGCCCGCCGAGCGTCCATTCGATCCTTCCCGTGGCGGCGTCCACCAGATAGGCCGCCCACGTGTTGCGCATCGAGACGAGGAACTTTCCCGGGGCCGCAAGCTGGATCGAGTTGATGTGGTAGGCGTCCCAGGGGAAGCCGTTGGTCGGCACCGTCGCGACGGACTCGCGCAGCGAGATGTGCTGGAGCGCGTCCCAGCTGCGCATCAGCTTGCCTGTCGCGAGGTCGTACTCCTGCACGGCGGAGTCGACGAGCGCGCCGTTGTAGGCGCCGCCGTAGGAGGAGAGGTCCTTCGCGATGTTCTTGTTCGCGCTCACCCAGGCGTGGCCTTCACTGTCGATCAGGAGCTCGTGGAGCGTCAGCACCCAGCCTCCGGTTGCGTGCAGCCGCGCGACCACGTGGTAGTGCTCGTCGACGATGACGTCTTCGCCGGTTTCGGTCGGCCCGTTCTTCGTCACCCTTCCCTGCCACCAGCCGAGCACGGGTTTGCCGCGGTAGCTCTGCAGTGTGAGGTTGGAAGCGACGATGTCTTCCGGGCACCGGCTGGAACCAGACCGGCTGCAGGTCGCGACCGAGGATCAGCGGCCCGCTCTGCCCGACGATCGGCGGTTTGTTCAGGTCGTAGAAGTTGGTGGCGAAGATGTAGCCCGGCGCGAGGCCGTTCGCCGCGCGCCGGCTGCACGCGCTTGATGATCGGCGGGTGCAGCGAGGGCGCGGTGACGAAGCTGTAGGCGCCCGCGGTCGTGTACTGGCCGAGCGGCGCGCCTTTGTTGCCTTCGAAGGCGACGCTCACGCCGACGAACGCGAGCAGCACGACCCCGACCGCGGGCACCAGGCGCCGCGACGCGCGCGCGAGCGTCTCGGGCGGCGCCGGCAGCGCGAGGAAGGTCATCAGCGCCGCCAGCGCGCAGAGCCCCGCCGCGATGAAGTAGGCGAGCCGGAAGCCGCTCGTCAGCGCCTGGCTGACCTGCTGGCCGCTGCCGATCAGGCTGCTCGAGTGCTGGGTTGCGAGCGTGATCAGCACCACCAGCCCGAGCCCGCCGCCGACCTGGCGCGAGGTGTTGACGAGACCGGATGCGAGCCCGGCCTGGCCCTCCTTCGCCTCCTGCGTCGCGGCGATCGTGGAGGGCACGATCGACATCGCGATGCCGGCGGCGGTCAGCACGCCCGGGATCGCCACGTAGACCCACGCGCTGCCGCTCGAGTTGATTTTGGTGAAGAGCAGCAGTCCGACGGTCATCATCACCAGGCCGCTCCCGAGCACTGCTCGCACCCCGAACGCGCTCACGAGCTTCCCCGCGCGGGAGGCCAGCAGCAGGATCGCGATCGTCATCGGCAGGAAGACGAGTCCCGTGTGGAACGGCGAGAGCCCGAGCACCTGCTGCATGTAGAGCGAGCTCACGAACCACATCGGGAACAGCGCGGCGCTGAACAGCAGGACGATGTTGTTGGCGGCGCGCAGCCCCTTGGTCAGCTCCTTGAACGGGATCAGCGGCGCCTTCGCGATCCGGTCCTCGATCAGGCCGAACGCGATCAGCAGCACGATCCCCACGCAGATCGGGATCAGGGCCTTCGTCGAGCTCCAGCCGGCCAGCCCGGCTTCGACCACGCCGTAGACGAGGATCAGCTGGCCGACGGTCAGCGTCACCGCGCCCGCGAGGTCGAACTTCGCTTCGGGGGCGCGGCGCCGTTCGGCGACCACGCGGTAGGCGACCACGGCGGCGGCGATCCCGACCGGCGGGTTGATCAAGAGGATCCAGCGCCAGCTCAGGAATTCGGTGATGATCCCCCCGAGCAGCGCCCCCGCCGCGCCGCCGACGCCGTTGGTCGCCGCCCACGTGCCGATCGCGCGGTTCAGGGGCGGGCCGGGCGCGAACGAAGCCGTGATGATCGCGAGCGTCGAGGCCGCCATCAGCGCCCCGGCGATGCCCTGCAGCCCGCGCGCGATCACGAGCACGGACTTGTCCGGCGCGAGGCCGCCGGCCAGCGAGGTGATCGCGAACAGCACGAGTGCGATCACGAAGATCCGGCGCTGGCCGAAGTGGTCCGCCGCGCGCCCGCCGAGCATCAAGAAGCCGGCGAAGGTGATCGTGTAGGCGTCCACGACCCACTGCAGCCCGGGCGAGGAGAACCCGAGATCGGACTGGATCGAGGGCAGCGCGACGTTGACGATGCTCAGGTCGAGGATGACCATGAACTGCGCGGCGCAGCAGACGGCGAGCAGGAGGCCCAGCCGCCGGCTCGAGCCGTCGTTCTGGGCGGACCGCGCTGCCGCGGCGGGTGGTGTCGCTGTCGCCTCGGCTGTCACGGCAGTGCTGCTCCGATCGGGAGTGGCGCCGAGGGGGTGTTGCTAGGGTGGGCGCCCCACCCCTGTGAGGAATGGAGCCCGGCCCATGAAGAGAACGCCACTGACCGCCATGCTAACGCTCGCCGCCGTGCTGGCGAGCAGCCTCGCGTTGTCGGCCTGCGGCGGGAAATCGAGCTCCTCCACGACGACGTCGACCCCCGCGAGCACGACCACCACGACGCCGGGCACGACGACGACCAAGCACGGGCACAAGTCTCAGCCGAGCTACTGAACACCGGCTTTTCCTCCTGCCGTGAGGAGCGAGGCGTAGAACCCGATCACAGCGCTCGTCGCTGAGGTGCCCAGCGTGTGCCCGGCTTTGTCCAGGGCCTGAACGGCCGCGTACTTGTACTTGTGCGGAAGCGTGACCGCGCTCTCGAAACCGCTCGAGGGGATCGTCGCGTAGAGCTTCAGCGCGTGCGGTTCTTCGCCGGCCAGCACGCGCCACGACGCGACGCCGGTGGCCCCGTTCCAGCTCGCGTGGACGATCGTCTCTTCTTCGGTGTTGTTGGCGCTCGCGAGGATCGCCGGCGGGGTGGCCGGCACGGCGCTCCAAGGGAAGCGGAAGGCGCGGTAGAAGGCGGTGTCGTACGGCTGGTGGGCGTCGAACACCAGTGTGCCGTCAGCGGCGAACTCGCTGATCTGCGGCACGCCGCCGTAGCCGATCAGGACGTTGCCGCTCGGCAGCGTCTGCATGTTGCCCTGGCTCGCGGCGAGCATCGGCGGGTTGGGATGTTCGTAGGACTTCACCAGCCTCGCCGTGCGTGTGCGTTCGTCGATCGCGATCACGACGCCCCTGGACTGCTTGTGGATCGGGGGGTTGGAGCCGTCGTCGAAGAACGTGAGCGTGCCGTCGGCGCGCATGCGGCCGTCGTGCTGCCAGGCCATCTCTGTCCCGCGGCCCATCTGGAAGGAGCTGTGGTTGCCGCCCAGGCGCCAGCGGATCCTTCCGGTGCCGGCTTCGACGTCGTAGCCGGCCCAGGTGCTGCGCGCCGAGAGCAGCAGGTTGCCGTTCGGCTGCGGGGCGATCGAGTTGAGGTGCAGGTAGTCCCACGGCCTCGAGTTCGAGGTGACTTCCACTTCCGACTCGGCGGCCTTGATGTGATCGAGGCTGTGCCATTCCCAGCGCACGAGCCCCGTGCTCATGTCGATCGCCTGGATGGCCACGTCGGTGATCGTCCCGTCGACCTTGCCTCCGGCGGGGCGCAGGTCGCAGAGGATCGGGTTGTACGCCGTGATGTAGGCGACGTCGCGGGGCGCGATCTGGAAGTCGTGCAGGTCCGCCGTCAGGCCGTTGCCGCCCGGGACGCGCGCGATCACCTGGTAGTGCGAGTTCATCACCAGGTCTTCTCCCTGCCCGAAGCCGAGCGAGAGCACGCGTCCCTTCCACCAGGTCAGCACGCGCCGGCCCTGCCAGCTCTGCACGTTGAGGTCCTCCGCCGTCGCTCCCCCGGTCAGGTGCTGGAACCACACGAGCCGGCCCTGGGGGTCGTAGATCAGCGGCCCGTACTGGCCCGGGCCGGGTCCGTTCGTGACGAAGACGTCGCCCGCGGCCGGGTCGCGGTCGGCGGTCGTGACCGTCATCACGGGCGCCTTCGCGCCCGGCAAGGTGGTGAAGCTCTGCGAGTCCGCGGGCGTGGACGGCGAGGCCGGGAACTCGGGCACGTCGGCCGTCGAGTAGGGCGTCGCGACGCGGAAGGAGTAAGAGAGCGCGCGTCCGGAGACCGTCGCGCTCACCTTCACGCTCTCGTTCGCCGTGAACGGCTTCGACGGGAGGAAGCTCGCGCCGTCGCCCTGTGAGAAGGAGGCGAGCCGCCCTTCGTGCCGGCCGCTCGCGGAGCCGACGACCGAGATCGCCCCGATCGAGCTCGCCGGCGCTCCCATGAAGCTGATCTGCGTGCGGGGGTTGGCCGTGTCGGTTTCCGGCGCCGGCGAGGCGAAGACGTGCGTCCCGGCGAGCTGCGCGGAGCGTTCGGGCGAGTCCAGGGCGCACGGCGGCGAGGCGGCGACGGTCTTCGAGCTGGACTCTCCGATCTTCAGACTCGGCGAGCCGAGCACGATCGCCAGCACCGCCCAGGCGGCGACGAGGACACCCAGGATGATGAGTACGTAGCGGCGCATGCAGGGGAGGGGGCCCGCGGGTGCGTGCAGGCTCCCGCGCGGGTCGAGGCGGGAAGCGTGCCACATTCGTGTGCGGGGAACGTAAGAGTTGCCTCAACCCGCCCAGGGAGGATCGCCACGCGCAGGCCGCACCGTTTCCGGGACCGCACAGAGGCAGGCCGGCACGGAGCGCCGGCCGACTCCTTGGGTCGGGCCGGCACGGGCGCCGGCCGACTCCTCGGGTCTAGGCCGGCACGGAGCGCCGGCCGACTCCCCTGGGTCTCACGGCGTCAGTTCGAGCACGACCTCACAGCTGTCGACCGAGGCGCGCGCGCCGGGCGTCTCGCCGGCGTCCATCGCCTCGAAGATCTTCGCGGCCTCCTGCATGTCGGCCGCCGTCTCGAAGCGCTGGATCACGATCGCGCTCCCCTGCGCGCTGTCGAATGCGACCTCCAGGCCGGTCGTGGTGACGCCCTCGGGCGGGCCGCCCGACTGCTCGATCCGCGCCTTCAGCGCGTCGATCCGCTCCTGGGTGACGCCTGTGAACCTGACGGCTCGCACGAACATGTCTGATCCCCCTTGGTTGCTTGTCTGCCGACGCTAGCCGGGCCGCGGGCGCCAGTCAACGGCGCCCGGCGGCCCGGCCGGTGCGCCCAGGAGGCGACCGTCGCCGGCTGCTGGAAGCTAGTGGCCCTGCTCCCGGGGCCGCTCAATGGTCGAGCGCGCACCGGCAGCCCCAGGCCGCCGTGAGGAACGCTTCCAGCAGGGCCCGCGTCTCCGCTTCGCCGCGCGCGTCGATCTCCTCGATCATCTGCGCCACGAGGGAGGCGACCGCGGCGGGGTCCGTCGGCCAGCTCTCATGTTCCATGCAGACGATGCTGAGGCAGCTCTCATGTTCCGAGCTAAACGCGACCTGCGCGGCGCCTAAAACGCGGGTCCAAAGCGCTCCCGGCCGCGTTGGACGTTTCGGCTCAGACGCCGTGCTGCGCCGGAACCTCGCCGGCGGCGACCGCCTCCGCGAGGCGCGCGTGGTCGCGTTCGTTCTGATCGGCATAGGCGGATGAGAAGCGGGCGATGGCGCGATCGAACGCCGTGCCCGAGCCGAGGTAGGCGGCGATCGCGAGCCTGTCACCCGAGCGGGCGTGCATGCGGGCCAGCGACCAGCCGCAGGCGCGCGTGTACGCCCTCAGCCCCGGCTCGCTGAGCGTGGCGAGGTCGGCGGAGGCCTTCCAGTCCCACAGCTGGCGGACGTAGAAGTCGTGCTCGGCACCGTCGAGGCCTTCGCTGCGCTGCCAGCTCAGGAAGATGTCGACGGCGGCCTGCGAGATCCGCTGCCCGTGGACGACGCGCTCGCCGTGGTTGGCGAACTCGCTGCGCCCGAGGTAGGGCTCGAGCACCGACGCCTGCGCCTGCTTGGCCTGCAGGACCAGCGCGTCCCTGCCGTCCCGCCCGGCGAGCAGGAACACCCAGGCCCGCGTGCCGACGCTGCCGACGCCGACCACCTTGCGGGCCATGTCGAGGAACTCGTAGGTCCCGAGCAGGTAGCGGCGGTCCGGCTCCAGGCTCTCCGCATACTCCTCGAGCAGCTCGCGG
Source organism: uncultured Solirubrobacteraceae bacterium (assembly GCA_963779065.1). Taxonomy (GTDB): domain Bacteria; phylum Actinomycetota; class Thermoleophilia; order Solirubrobacterales; family Solirubrobacteraceae; genus Palsa-744. Next base: position 2,239,756 of record CAVZWQ010000003.1, on the reverse strand, counting down.
ACGTACTCCCGCTCGTCGCGGACGTCGGCGGGGTCGAACAGCTCGCGGAAGGGGACGAGCAGCGGCGGTACGTGCCGGAAGCGCAGCCTCCCGTCGACGCGCTCGGTCAGCTTGTTCACCGCCCTGAGGTGGGTCTTGCGCCGCGCCCTCGCGAAGGGCCGCGCGAAGACGATCCGTTCCTCGCGGCCGAGCGTCCCGCCGAAGCGCTCGACGAGCTCGCTCGCCGTGAGCCGCTCGTACCAGACATCGAGATGGCTGGACTTCGCGAAGCCCCGCATCGCCTCCCGGTACTCGCACACGCCGCTCGTCACCAGCCGCCGCCGGCGCGGGGCCGGGACGCCGAGCTCGCGCGCGGCGATCTCCACGCTTGCGGCCATCCGCTTGACGTCCCACTCCCACGGCCCGGGGAGGGTCTCGTCGAAGTCGTTGGGACTGAAGACGACGCGGCGGTCGGGCGCGCCGAAAGCGCCGAAGTTCGAGATGTGCGCGTCGCCGCAGGCCTGCACGACGATCCCCGAGTCCGGCGTGGCCGCGAGGTCGGCTGCCATCACCGCGGCGGCGCCGCGGTAGAAGGTGAACGGCGAGACGAGCATCCGCCCATAGCGGATCGGCACGAGCTCCTGCACGCGCGTCCTCGCCTGTCCGGCGAGGATCTCGACGGGGTCGGCCCGGTGCGGGCGGGGCTCCCATTCGCCGTGGGCTGACCGTGGCGCTCTGCCACGCGCCTCGCGTCCCCTCGCGGCCGACTCGCCCGACTGCAGAACGGCCGGCCGCGACGCGCGCGAGCGAGCCCTCGAGGAAGAGCGTCCGTTTCGCCTTGAGCCCGCGTGAGGCGCCACCCGGGTTTTGACCATACTGTGCGGGTGCGGCGAGCAGCACGGCGGCAGCGGAGCTCCTTGATCGCCGTGCTCCTCGCGGGCGTCCTGCTCGGCGGATGCGGCGGCGGCTCGGCACCGTCCTCGTGCAACGGCGTGCGGGGGCTCTGTGCGCGGCGGCTCGACCAGGTGTTCTTCGCCGCCACCCACAACTCGTTCGCTGCCTCTGAGGAGCCCGGCTGGCACTTCGCCAACCAGACCTACCCGATCCCGCGCCAGCTCTCCGACGGTATCCGCGCGCTGCTGATCGACGTCCACTACGGCGTGAGCGACCCGGCGACGGGGCGCGTGCGCACCGACTTCGCGGCGGAGGGCGCGGACGCCAACAAGGTCGCCCGGCAGGTGCCCCCGCAGGCGCTGCAGGCGGCCGGCCTCCTCGCGGGCGGCGTCGGGCTCGGCGGGCTGCACGGCAAGCCCGCGCTCTACCTGTGCCACACGCTGTGCGAGCTCGGCGCCGAGCCGCTCGGACGCGAACTGGATGCGATCAGGAGCTTCCTCGACCGCAACCGCGACCAGGTCGTGATGCTGATCGTCGAGGACTACCCGCCGGCGGCGGCGATCTCGGAGGCGTTCGCGAGCGCCGGCCTGTCCCGGTACGTGGCGACGCTCGAGCCCGGCGCGCCGCCCCCGGAGCTCGGCGAGCTCGTCGCGAGCGGCCGGCGCCTGATCGTCTTCGCCGAGAACCACGGCGGCACGCCGGCGTGGTACATGCCGGCCTTCACGTTCATCCAGGACACGCCGCTCGGCGCGCTCCATCCCGGCCAGCTCAGCTGCAAGCGCTACCGGGGCCGGCAGGGCAGCCCGCTTCTGCTGGTCAACCACTGGATCCCTCCGTTCCCGCCGAGCCCCGCTCTGAACGCGCAGATCGGCCGCACCCTCTTCCTGCGACCGCGGATCGAGCAGTGCGAGCGCACGCGCGGCGCGCACGGCGCGATCGTGGCCGTCGACTTCTATCAGCGGACCGCGGTCGTGCCGGTCGTGCGGGCGCTCAACGAACAGGCCGCGCGGCCGCTAGCCGCTCTCAGCTCCGCGAGCACCTCGGCGGGCGTCCGTCGTCGTCAGCCGGGCCGCCGAGCGACGCGCTTGGCAGTCGATGCGAAAGCGTTTCTGATTAGAAGCCGGCGGTCGGGGTAATTAGGCGGCCGTTCCAGCTGGTGCCGGTCGAGGGGGGACGGAGCCGGGCAAGCTTTCGAGACTGCGCGCGGGCGCAGATATAGGGGGACATGTGCTGCGTGCCAAGCGAGCAGGCGTAGGCGGTCGAGTCGAAGAGGGCGTGCGGTCCGGCGGCCGCTCGCGGCGAGCGTGGGCGATCGCGCTCGCGGTGCTCCTCGCGAGTCTCCTGGGCGCGGCCGGCGCCTCGGCCTTCGAAGCCCGCGGCAGCGTCGAACAGGTCGACGTCACGGGGCTCGCGCCGAACGCGCAGGCGTCGCTTCTCAAGGGCCACACGACGGTCGACGACGCAGCAGGCAGACGAACAGGGCGGCGTGCTGTTCCGCAACGTGAAGCCCGGCAAGGGCTACCACGTGCTCTCGGCCGGCGAAGAATCCGCCGTGGTCACGGTGCACAACGGCACCTCGGCGCCGTGGGACCCGAGCATCTACGGACAGGAAATCCCCGACAACGGCTACACCTACCTGACCACGCGCGACGGCACGAAGCTCGCGATCGACGTGCACCCGCCGACGAGCCCGGCGGGCGAGCCCGGCGTGCCGTCGATGTTCCACTTCCCGACGCTGCCGATCCCGGGCGTGCCGACGCCGAGCTACACGGCCCCGTACCCGACGCTGATCGAGTACTCGGGCTACGGCTACGCCAACCCGGCGGGCCCCGAAAACGGCATCGCGATCCTGGCGAACCTGATGGGCTTCGCAGTCGTCGACGTGAACATGCGCGGCACGGGCTGCTCGGGCGGCGCCTTCGACTTCTTCGAAAAGATGCAGAACCTCGACGGCTATGACGTGATCGAAGCGATCGCGCACCAGCCGTGGGTGAAGGGCGGCAAGGTCGGGATGCTCGGCATCTCCTACGGCGGCATCAGCCAGCTCTTCACGGCCCAGACCCAGCCCGCCGGCCTGGCGGCGATCGCGCCGCTGTCGGTGATCGACGCGACCGCCACGACGCTTTACCCGGGCGGCGTCCTCAACACCGGCTTCGCGGTCGAATGGGCCGAGCAGCGCCAGCAGAACGCCGAACCGGCCAGCCCCGGCCACGGGCAGGCCTGGGCGACGAAGCAGATCGAAGAAGGCGACGAAACGTGCAAGGCCAACCAGGCGCTGCACGGCGAGGCCGCGAACCTGCTGGGCAAGATCAAAGAAAACTCGACCTACAACAAGCCCGTGGCGGACCCGTTGGATCCGGTCACCTTCGTGAAGAACATCAAGGTGCCGACGTTCATGGCCTGCCAGTGGGAGGACGAGCAGACCGGCGGGCACTGCGCCGACCTCGCCGAGCACTTCACGGGCACGAGCAAGAAGTGGTTCACCTTCACGAACGGGGCCCACATCGACTCGCTCGACCCGGCCACGTTCAACCGCCTCTACGACTTCCTGGAGCTGTACGTCGCGCATCAGGCGCCGGTGGAAAACGCGGCGGTGGTGAACGCCGCGGCGCCGGTGATCTACGACGAAGCGATGGGGCTCGAAAAGACGAACATCGTCGCGCTCCCCGCCGATCCGATCCAGCTCGACCCGACCTACGAATCGGCGCTGGCGGCGTTCGAAGAACAGCCTCAGATCCGGGTGCTGTTCGACAACGGCGCGGGCGCCTCGCCGCTCGGCACGAAGACCGCGGGCGATCCGTATCCGGGCTTCGAACAGTCCTTCTCCTCGTTCCCGGTGCCGGGCACGAAGGCCAAGACCTGGTACTTCGGCCCGGGCGGCAGCCTGAACGAAACGAAGCCGGCGAGCGAAGGGCAGGACAGCTACACCTCCGATGCGAGCGCCACGCCGCTGACGGACTTCGGACCGAGCACCGGCTCGGGCGGGCTCTGGGGCGACGCCGCGCAGTGGGACTGGAAATGGCAGCAGCCCCCGGCCGGCGACGCGGTGTCCTACGTGTCGGCGCCGCTCGCCGAAGACACCACGGCGGTCGGCGGCGGCGCCGTGACCGTCTGGCTGAAGTCCTCGACGCCCGACGTCGACCTGCTGGCGACGGTCAGCGAGGTGCGCCCCGACGGCAACGAGACGTTCGTGCAGAACGGGTGGCTGCGCGCCAGCGAGCGCAAGCTCGCCACGACCAAGAAGAACATCCTCGCGCAGAAGCCGACCGCGCTCGAACCGATCCCGACGATGCTCGCCTCCGACAAACAGCCGATGCCCGCGGGCGAATACGTCCCGGTCACGATCCCCCTCTACTTCGAGGGGCACGCCTACCGGGCGGGCTCGCGCGTCAGGGTGACGATCTCGGCGCCCAACGGCTCGCAGCCGATCTGGTCCTTCGCGCACACCGAACCGGAAGGCGGCACGGCGACGGAGTCGGTCGCGTTCTCGCCGAGCATGCCGTCGAGCCTGAGCCTGCCGATCGTGCCGGGCGTAGGCGTGCCGGCGGAACTGCCGGCGTGCCCGAGCCTGCGCAACGAGCCGTGCCGGCCCTACCAGCCGATCGTCAACAACGGCTCCTGACCAACGGAGACATCTGGCACGCGGGCTAGCGTCTTCGGCAATGCGGAGTGGGCCGCGGGTGGGTGGGATCTAGAAAAGGAGCGGCATCATGACCCTGAAGCGCTCGGCGGCGGAGGCAGTTGGGACGTTCGTGCTCGTCTTCGGCGGTGTCGGCACCGCCGTGATCGCCGGGCACGAGGTCGGGAACGTCGGGATCGCGTTCGCCTTCGGGCTGTCACTGCTCGCGATGGCCTATGCGGTCGGGCCGATCTCCGGCTGTCACATCAACCCGGCGGTCACGCTCGGGCTGCTCGTGAGCGGCAAGGTGGAGCTGCCCGAGGCCGTGCGCTACTGGGTGGCGCAGATCGTCGGCGCGATCGTCGGCGCGGCGGCCGTGCTCGCTATCGCCTCGGGTCGCCCCGGCGGCTACAGCGCCGGAGCCGAAGGCCTCGGGGCGAACGGCTACGGCAGCCACTCGCCGGCCGGGTACGCACTCGGGTCGGCGTTCGCGATCGAGGTGATCCTGACGGCGTTCCTCGTCTTCACCGTCCTCGCCGCGACGGACCGGCTCGCCAACGTCGCCTTCGCCGGGATCCCGATCGGGCTCGTGCTCGTCCTCATCCACCTCGCGAGCATCCCCGTGACCAACACGTCGGTGAACCCGGCGCGCAGCATCGGTCCGGCGATCTTCGTGGGCGGCTGGGCGCTCGAACAGATCTGGCTGTTCATCGTCGCGCCGCTCCTCGGAGGGCTTCTCGCTGCGGGGGTTCATCGCTGGCTCTTCAGAGACAGCCGCTCCGTCGCGCCCGCCGAGTCGGCGGTCGAGGCGGACGCCTGAGCCGGGCGGGCACCCGGCGCATGCGGACCGTTCCCGGCGCGGCGGGCGGGCCGCTTCCCGGGCCCGAGTGGGGAACGACCGCGCCGCGCGACGCGCGCGCGTGTTAGGAAACAGGACGCCGCGAAGGCATCGCCCGCCACGGCGGGCGCAAAACAGACTCGAGGAGAGGGATTCGATTGCGACGAGCGTTCTTGGGGTGTGCCGCAGCACTTGGACTGGCCGTACTCGCGCTGCCGGCCGCTGCTTCCGCCGTGCCGACGGTGGCGATCAAAGCGAAGATCGTGCCGATCAAGGGCTTTCCGGGCACGGGCGACAAACTCGGCGCCGGCGCCGCCGTCGAAAGCCAGGTCACGATCGCGGGGACCGAATACGGCGGCTTCCCGCCGCCGCTGATCGGCGTCAACGTGTTCCTCCCGAAAGGCACGGAACTGCACCCCAGCGGCTTCCCCGTGTGTCCGCCCTCCACCCTCGAACCGGCGGGAACGGGGCCGAAGGGCTGCCCGAAGGGCTCCGCGGCGGGCCCGGTCGGCCACGCGACGGGGGTCGTCGCCTTCGGCAGCTCGATCGTGCCCGAGACGACCACGATCGAACCGTTCTACGCGCCTGGTGGCGGCCTGGAGTTCTTCACCTTCGGCCATGAACCCGTGCTGCTCGAAATCCTCTCGAAGGCGCACTTCGTGGGGGCGAGCGGCCTGTACAGCAAGGAGCTGATCGCCCAGGTGCCGCTCGTGGAAACTGTGCCCGGCGCCCAGGACGCGTCGGTCAAAACGATCTCGGTGATCGTCGGCTCGGCGATCCGCAAGAACGGCAAGACGACCTACTACGGCCGGGTGCCCAAGAAGTGCCCCAAGGGGGGCTTCCCCGGGAAGGCCGAACTGATCTTCGCCGGTCTCGGCGGCCTGACGCAGCAGACCGTGACCCAGACGTTGAAGGTGCCCTGCCCCGCGCACTGAGCGCGGATCGGATGACGGCCCGGTCGCGGGGACCGGGCCGTCGCTCGGCTCCTAGCTCCGCGCTGGGACGCCCTCGGCGTGCGAGGCCGGCTGGGGCCGGGTGCGCCATGCGAGCCAGCCGACGAGGAGCGCCAGCACGGCTACGGCGGCGCCGAAGATCTCGAACGTGGAGGAGAGGCTGATGCGAGTCACGGCGAGTCCCGCCAGCACCGCAGGAACCGAGAGGGCCGCGTAGGCGACGAGGAAGAACGCCGACATCACGCCCGCGCGGTGATCCGGCGGGATCGCCGCTGAGAGGTTTCGCAGCGCGCCCAGGAACGCGACGCCGAAGCCGGCCCCGCCCACGGCGGAACCGATCAGAAGCAGCGCCGGCGCCTGCGCCGCTGCGGCGAGCGCGATCAGGCCGACGCCCGCCGCGAGCGCGACCGATCCGAACGTCACTCCCGCCCAGGCCGCACGCTGGCCATAGAGCAGCTGCGCGACCGCTCCCACGCCGGCGAGCAGGAAGAGGCTGACCGCCGTGACGAGGTGGTTGCCGGTTCCGAACACCCGCGCGGAGAGCTCCGGGCCGAGCGCGAAGAAGAGCCCCCCGATCGAGTACGCGGCGGACACAGCGAGGGCGGCGAGCACGAACGGCTGGCGCACCTCGGGAGGCACGCGCGGACGCTGCGGCGTGAGGCGCAGCGGCGCCCGCTCGGCGACCGGCTCAGGCATCAGCCATGCGCCGACGAAGGCGACGGCGAACAGCGTCAGCACAAGGGCATAGGGGACCACACGGGGGGCTGGCAGAAGCTGCACCGCGGCCGCGGAGACGAGGGCGCCGAGCGCCAGCCCGGCGGCGCTCACGCTCCCGTTCGTCAAGCCCGCGTGGCCCGCGTCATGGCTGGGGTGGAAGTCGAGGAGCCCGGCGCTTGCCGTGCCGAGCGCGAGCCCGGTCGCGAGGCCCTGCACCGCCCGCGCCGCGAACAGCCAGACCACCGACGCCGCGAGCATGTACAGGACGCTCGACACGATCAACGCCCCGAGGGCGATCAGCAGCACCGGCCTGCGGCCGGCCGTGTCGGAGGCGCGCCCGGCCAGCAGCAGCGCGGCGAGCACACCGAGCGCGTATGTCGCGTACACGAGCGTCAGCACGACGGACGAGAAACCCCACAGCCGGCTGTAGGTCGCATAGAGCGGCGACGGGGTCGCCGACGCGAACAGCGCGAAACCGATGATCGCGGCCGACAGGGCGTAGGCGCGCGGTTGGGAGAGGGTGTGCCTCCTCGCGGCGGGGAGGCGCAGCGCAATCGTGGTCATGGTCCGCCTTTCGTCGGTCGGGCTGTGGCCTTCTCGTCCCCTGAACGGATCGCGGGACGAGTTCGTGAGGGCGCGGCAGCCGACAAGTTCAATCACCGAACTCCTATCCGCCGGAGGATAGCAGATGGGTTCAGTGACCGAACTCAAACGCGCTACACTTCAGGCATGCTCGGCAAGACCTACGAGCGCCAGGACTGCGCACTCGCCCGCGCACTCGAGGTGGTGGGGGAGCGCTGGACGCTCCTGATCGTGCGAGACGCCTTCTACGGGGTGAGGCGCTTCAACGACTTCCAGGCCCACCTCGACATCCCGAAGGCGGTGCTCGCAGATCGGCTCGACGGCCTTGTCGAGGACGGCGTGCTCGAGCGCCGGCCGGACCCCGAGCACGCCGGACGGAACCTGTACGTGCTCACCCCCGCCGGCAGGGACCTGTGGCCGGCCCTCCACGCGCTGCTCGTCTGGGGCGGAAGCCACCTCGCCACCAACAGCCGCGTCTTCAAGCATGCCCTCTGTGGCACACCGCTCAACGACGCCGGCTACTGCACGCGCTGCAGCGTGACTCCGGGCCCGGAGGACGTCCTGTCGGAGCCTCGCACCGGCCGGCGCGCGGCCGTTGCCCGGAAGGACCCCGTGGCGATCGCTCTGCGAGGCCCGCGCCGGCTGCTCGAACCCGTCGAGCGCTGAGCGCCGGCCCCAGGCGCCATCAGGTGGTCGCCGCAGGAGCCGCGGAGCTCTCGGCGCCGGCCGTGACGCCCGCGAGCGAGCCGGCGCCGCGCCCGATCACGAGAACGGGGCAGTGGGCGCGGTTGACGACGGCATGCGAGACGCTCCCCAGCAGCACGCGCTTCAGCGGCCCATAGCCGCGCGAGCCGAGCACCAGCAGGTCGAGGTGCCTGGTCTGCTCGACGAGCGCGTCCGCGGTGTCCCCGCTCGCGATCGCGGTGCGTACGTGAACCGCGCCGCGCACCTCGGCGGCGGCGCGCTCCAGGCGCTCCTCGACTTCGTGGCGGACGTTCTCGAAGTAGTGCGGCTCGAGGTAGCCGGCGAACGCGTGCGGCAGCGCGCGCGCGGCCAGATGTGCGGCCCACACGATGCTCACCGAGCCGCCGCTGCGAGCGGCCAGCGCGACCGCGACCGCAAGAGCGTCGTGCGCTTCGGGCGTGTCGTCGAAGCCGACGCCGATCCGCGCGAGGCCGAGCGGCGCATCCGCCAGGCCCGCCGGTGCGACGAGGACCGCGCACGGCGACGCGTCCAACACGGCCTGCGTGACCGTCCCGAGGAGCGCCCTGCCGATCGCGCCATGCTGGGAGGAGCCCACCACGATCAGCTGGGCGTCCTCGCTCTGGGCGGTGGCATGGAGCGCGCCGGCAGCCGAGGGAGAGGAGACGGTCCGCATCTCGTGGCGGTCGTAGCCGGCGAGCTCCGCCTCGGCGCTCGCCGCGATGCTCTGCAGTTCGTCCTGGGCGCGCAGCGGCGCTGTGCCCGGCGCCCACAGCCGCTCCTCGGGCGTGTAGGCGTTGACGACGATCAGATCGGTGGCGAGCACGGACGCCAGCTCACGGGCCAGCGCGAGCGCGTCATGCGAACGCTCGGATCCGTCGAAGCCGACGACGATGGGCTGAGACATTTCACGCTCTCTTTCAACCGGTGGAGAAATCACTCCCCGACCGTACGCTCGCCCGCGATCGCGCGCGACCGTGCGGCTCACGGGTACACGTCCGGGGAAAGCCGCACTCGGTGATCCCGGCGGCCCCGGGTCTTCGGCTTCACGAAGGCGCCGGGCGGGTGATGAAATGGGCGTCCGCCGGCGACAGCGAGAAGCCCTCGGCGGGGCCCGTGCCGAGGTCGACGAGCAGGCGAGGGCTGCCCCACCGCCGGTGAAGGTCGACGTCGATGTAGAAGGGCGTGTCGCCGAGCGTCCCGAGCAGCACGTCGTGGGGGCTCGGCGGGAGCTCGTCCCGCTCCACGCAGATCGGGATGCTGCCGTCGCAGCAACCCGCGGACTGGAAGAGCGCGAGCGGCCCATGCGCGGCGCGCAGGCTCTCGATCGCCTGCAGCGCCGCGCCGGTCGCCGTCACGTCGGCCGTAGCCATGTCCCCGGGTCCCTAGAAGAGCCCCATGCCCTGCTGGTCGTAGCTGACGAGCAGGCACTTGGTCTGGGAGTAGTGATCGAGCATCATCTTGTGGTTCTCGCGCCCCACACCCGAGACCTTGTAGCCGCCGAAGGCGGCGTGCGCGGGGTAGAGGTGGTAGCAGTTGGTCCACACGCGGCCTGCCTCGATGCCGCGGCCCATGCGGAACGCTCGCGCGCCGTCACGCGTCCATACCCCGGCGCCGAGCCCGTACAGCGTGTCGTTGGCGATCCTCAGCGCCTCGTCCTCGTCCTTGAAGGTGGTGACGGCGAGCACCGGGCCGAAGATCTCCTCCTGGAAGATCCGCATCTCGTTGCTGCCCTTGAACACGGTCGGCTCGAAGTAGTAGCCGTCGGCGAGATCGCCGCCGAGAACGTTGCGATTGCCGCCGGTCAGCAGTTCAGCGCCCTCTTCGTTGCCGATCTGCACGTAGCTTTCGATCTTCTCGAGCTGCGCGGCCGAGTTCTGCGCCCCGAGCTGGGTCGCGCGGTCCAGCGGGTTGCCCTGTTTGATCGCCTCGATGCGCTCGCAGGCAGCGATCCATGAACTCGTCGTAGATCGACTCCTCGATCAGCGCGCGCGAGGGGCAGGTGCAGACCTCGCCCTTGTTGAACGCGTACAGGACGAGCCCCTCGACGGCCTTGTCGAGGAAGTCGTCGTCGCGCGCCATCACGTCGGCGAAGAAGACGTTCGGCGACTTGCCGCCGAGCTCGGTGGTGGAGGGGATGATGTTCTGGGCCGCGTACTGCATGATCAGCCGCCCGGTGACCGTCTCGCCCGTGAACGCGATCTTCGCGATCCGCTTGTTGGAGGCGAGCGCCTTGCCCGTCTCGGCCCCGGGGCCGTTGACGACGTTGAGCACACCTGGCGGGACGATGTCCTCGATCAGCTCAGCGAGCTTGAGGATCGACCAGGGCGTCGGCGAGGCCGGCTTGACCACCGTGCAGTTGCCTGCCGCGAGCGCGGGGGCGATCTTCCATGCGGCCATCAGCAACGGGAAGTTGAACGGGATGATCTGGCCGACCACGCCGAGCGGCTCGGCGAAGTGGTAGGCGATCGTGTCCTTGTCGATCTCCGAGATGCGGCCCTCCTCGCCTCGGATCACGTCGGCGAAGTAGCGGAAGTGGTCCGCCGCGAGCGGGATGTCGGCAGCGAGCGTCTCGCGCACCGGCTTGCCGTTCTCCCAGCTCTCCGCGACCGCCAGCATCTCGAGGTTGTCCTCGATCGCGTCGGCGACCGCGTTCAGGACGCGCGAGCGTTCCGTCGTCGAGGCCTCGCCCCAGGCGTCCTTGGCCGCGTGCGCCGCGTCGAGCGCGAGCTCGATGTCCTGCGCGCCGGAGTGGGCGACCTCGGAGATCGGCCGTCCGGTCGCGGGCGACAGGTTCTCCCGGTACTCGCCGTCGACCGGCGGCACCCAGTGGCCGCCGATGAAGTTCTCGTAGCGCTGCTTGACCTCGACGGGGCTGCCGGGTTGTCCGGGAGCCTCGAATGTCGTTGTCTGCTCGGTGGTGGCCATGGTGGCTCTGCTCCTGTTCCTTGGGGGGTGCCCTGGATGGCCGGGCCGCGCCTACTCATCGGCGGCCCGGCCTCCAGGCGTTTCAGGCAAGCGCGGCAGCCCTGCCGGCGCCGGCCTTCTCCGAACTGCCATCGCTGTTCTGCAGCACCACCTTCAACGCGTTCGCGCTCGCGGCGTCGGCGAAGGTGTCGTACGCGGACATCGCGTCGTCGAGCGCGAAATGGTGGGTTGCGAACAGCGAAGGTCGAGGCGCCCGGTCGCGATCAGGCGCATCAGCTGGGGGATGCTGAACGTGTCGACGAGGCCCGTCGTGATCGTCACGTCGCGGATCCACAGCAGGGACGGAACGGTTCGGCGCGGACACGATCGCGCCGGTCGGCTCGATGATCGTCGGGTCCTCGACCGTGTCCCAGCCGCGCTGACCGGGGCCGTGGTGGACGAGCGCCTTCATGGGATGCTCCTAGCTCGCTGGTGCTTACTGGGCGATGACAACGACGGTAAGGGCCAGCCGCCCGCGGATCATCGGGGGTTCCCCGCCGGACGCCGGCGCGTTAACTACTGAGGTCCCCAGGACGGCTGCGCAGGCGTGCCCGCGGCGGGCAGCACATCGACCTCGACGTGCCGGCTCAGCTGCTCGATCTCCTGGCGCGTCCCGGTGCCGAGGCCGTGCCTCGTCGCGTTGAGGCAGCCGGCTGCGGTCGCGGTCCGCAGGGCGAGCTCGAGGTCCTCGTCCACGGCGAGGCTCGCACCGAGCGCGGCGAACATCGAGTCGCCCGTGCCGTGCGGTTCCAGGGCCTCGACCTGCGGGCCCCGCAGCTGCAGGAACCGGCCACGCGCGCCGTCGAGGACGAGCGAGGGCCGCTCCGCGCGCGAGAGCAGGATCGTCTGCGCCCCCGCCTCGTGCAGCGAGCGCAGGGCATCCATCTGCTCCGCTGTCCCGCCGCTGCCGGCGAAGCCGCCGGCGAGCAGCTCCTCGTCGCTGATCTTGAGCAGGTCGATGCCGCCCTGCAGCGCGCGGCGCAGGGGCTCGCCGGTGAGATCCGCGATCACGCGCACGCCGTTGCTGCGCAGGTCGCCCGCGAGGCGGCGGTACATGTCCGTGTTCGAGCACGTCCGGCGGGTCGGTTCCCGTCAGCAGCGCGAGCCCGCTGTCGAGCGCCGCGCTGAACGTGACGCCGTAGAGCTCGTCGCTCTCGTGGCGCGAGAGGCCGGCGCAGTGCGTCCGCGCGAGCTCGCTGCGCGTTCCGTCTCGGCGCATGTGCACGTAGACGCCGTTGGCCGCCGCGCACTCGACGGCGAGCAGCTCGACGTGCTCGCGCTCGACGAGGCCGCTGCAGGACCGCCCCCGACTCGCCGCCGAGCGCGCAGCACAGCGCCACCCTGGCGCCGAGCAGCGCCGCCATCCGCGCCACCCAGAATCCCTGCCCGCCCGCGTGCAGGTGGATCTCGTCGTGCTCGCTGCCGCCGGCCTCGACCGTGATCGTCAGCAGCGGGGAGGGGGCGAAGACGACGAGGGGCCGGCTCACCTGCGCACCGCCTCGAGCAGCGCGAGCATCTCCGCCTTGACGCCCGGGACCGAGGCGATCGTGAACTCGGAGTCGATGCCGTGCTCGGACCCGTCCCAGTCGTAGGTGAGCGCGCCCGCCTCGCGCGCGAGCAGCACCCCCGCGCTCACGTCCCAGGCCCGGTTCGAGAGCATCGCGGTGGCGCCGAGCCGCCCCGCGGCGAGCCATGCGAGGTCCAGGGCCGCGGAGCCGTGCGTGCGCACTCCCAGCGCGCGAGGAGCCAGCTCGGCGAGCAACGCGATGTGGATCGGGTTCTCCGTGTCGCGGTCGTCGGCGACCGCGAAATCGGTGATCCCGACGACGACCTCGCCGAGGTCCTCGGCGGGCTCGGCGTGCAGCCGCCGGCCGCCCAGGTAGGCGCCGCCCCCGGCGCGGGCGAGGTAGCGCTCGCCCAGCAGGGGAAGGTCGACGATGCCGAAGACGCGGCTGTCCGCCCGCGAGCAGCGCCAGGGAGATCGCGCAGAGCGGGCTGCCCTTGATGAAGTTGGTCGTTCCGTCGACCGGGTCGAGCACCCATAGCAGCGGCGCGCGCAGGTGCCCGCCGCGCTCCTCGCCGAGGAACGGGATCTCCGGAGCGGCGTTCCTCAGCTCCCGCTTGACGGCATCCTCGATCCGCAGGTCCACGCGGGTGGCGTAGTCGCGGTCGCCCTTGGCGATCAAGCCCGCCGATGTGGGCTCTGCCCCCGACCAGCAGCCGCGCGGCGCGATCGACGACCTCGCCCGCGGCCAGCTGCAGCGCGTTGAGGTCGCGCTGGGCGGGAGGCGGGCCGGCCGGGTCTGCGTGCGGCGATGCGAGCCCGCTCATCGCCCGCGGCGCGTGAGCACCGCCGGGCGGCTCAGGTCCAGCCCGGCGGCCAGGATCAGCGTCGCCGTCCATGCGTTCACCGGGTCGAGGGACAGCGCCTGGTGCCCGGCGAGAAACCAGACGAGCAGCCAGATCAGGGTCATCCCGCGCTCCGGGAAGGCGTGCGGACGGCCGCCCGCACGGTCAGCCCTCGCGCTCGGCGGGCGGTATCACCGTCACCGGCACCGTCGCGTGCGCGAGCAGCGCGCCGGTCACGGTTCCGATCGCCCGGTGGGCGCGGGAATGTGATTCGTGCCCGACGACGATCCCGTCTGCCTCGTGCCGTGCCGCCGCGCTCGTCAACGCGCTCACGGGATCGGTGTCGGAGATCTCGGTGTCGACGATCGTGTCGAGCAGCTGGTCCTCGCCCTCGAGCAGCAGCTCGTCGAAGAGCGCGCTGCCGACGGCGTGTCGCTCGTGGTCGGATGAGAGCGGGGAGGGAGGCGCATGCAGCGGGCGGCAGGCGTGCACGAGCACGAGCTTCCCGTGGGGGGCGAGCTGCGATGCCGCCCATCCTGCCGCGCGCCGCGATCCCTCCTCGCCGTCGTAGCCGACGACGAGGCATTTCCGCTTGGCGGTCGGCTGGCCGTGCGCCTCGCGGCGCGGCGCGGCTTTCCTGCGGGTCTTCGGCCGCGCGCTGCTCATGCCGTCACCCCGGCCCGGTCGAGATGCTCGAGTCGCGGCGCGAGGTACCTGGCCGCGACCTTGTGCGTGACGCCGTCGATCGGCTCGGCGCTGAAATGCGAGGCGAACCCGTGCCCCCCGGTGATCTTCGCCGCGATGTAGCGCGGCCGCTCGTCGGTCAGCAGCATGCCGCGGATCACGGGATCGAACGCGTGTGGCTCGACCGCGGCGCCCGCGAGCTTCGCGATCGATTCGGCGACGACGTCGGCCTGCTGGGAGCCGACCCCGCCCTGCTTGATCGCGAAGTCGACGGCGTCGCCGGCGGCGAACACCGGCCCGGCGTCGGGGACGCGGCAGAACCGGTCGACGGCGAGGAAGCCGTGTTCGCTGACCCGGAGGCCCCGGACGGAGGGCCCGTACAGCTCCGGCAGGGCGACGACGCGCCCCGCGCGCAGCCGCCTGTCGCCGGGGTTGATGACGACCTCGCCGGGCGCTGGTACCTCGGCGTAGCCGGAGGTGATCGTCCGGATCCCGCGGCGCTCGAGCAGCGCGACGACACCGTCGCTGACCTCTTGGCCGAAGACCGCGAGCGGTGCGTCCTCCGGGGTCACGATCGTCGCTGTCAGCGGAACGCCCATGTCGTAGGCGCGCCCGGCGGTCATCAGCGCGAGCTCGTACAGCGGCAGCGGCCAGGCCATCCGGCCGGGCGCGACGAAAGCGACGCTCTGCAGGTAGCCGCTCTCGATGTCCTGGATCAGTCCGTGGAGCGCCTCGTCCATCCGGTGGTCGTCGATCGTGATCGCGTGCTCGTAGCGCGGGTAGACCTTGGCGCCGAGCGCGAGGACCAGCGCGTCGTACTCCAGCGCGGCCCCGTCCTCGGTGTGGACGACCTGCTTGTCGGCCTCGACGTGGTCGAGCTTGTCGGGCACCTGCTCGGCGCCTGTGCCGGCCAGGATCGAGGCGATCGGGTAGCGCGCGGCTCGGGCGTATGCGAACGGCTCACGGACGGTCAGCGGCCTGTAGACGAACTCGTCGTCGGGGGCCAGCAGCGTCATCGCCACGCGATCGCCCGCGAGGTCGTGCAGCGCCAGCACGGTCTCGAGGGCGGCGATGCCGCCGCCCGCGATCACGACGCGCAGCTTCTCTGAATGGGGGGCTTGACTGGGCATGCCGTCAAGCTAGATCGGCGCCCGACGCAGTTCAGCCGGACGAAATCCGCGCGGCGTCGGGGAGAACTACGTAGCCTGCGCCGCCGGCGCCGTCATGCGCGGCGAGCACGCGGTCGAGCGCCTCGGTGGCGGACGTCCACCTGACGTTCGAGCGGCGACTCGCAATCGACGAGCGCGATCTCGCCCTCCGGCGTCGATCGCGTCGTAGTCGCGGAACTGCGCGGCGACGGTCTCGGGCGTCGCGTCGGACACGCGGCCCGGCCGGCGCGCCCTCGCGGCGGCCCGCGCGAGCGCCGTCGCGAGGCTGACCTCGCACGCGAGGAAGCATCGGGGCGCTCCGCTCGCGTCCAGGCACCGGAGCAGCTCCGCGCGCTCGGAGCGCCTCGAGCAGCTCGCGTCGACGAGGACTCCGCCGGCCGCCTTCCAGGAGCGCCGCCGCGCGGGAGCCGAGCTCGCGGTAGGTGCGGAGGCTGAACTCGTGCGTGTAGTGCTCCGGCGCGGCCCGCTGCGTCGCGGCCAGGCCGGCCAGGCGCTTGCGCGTCTCGTCCGAGGACAGGACCGGCCACCCCGACCGCTTCGCGAGCTCGGCCGCGAGCGTCGACTTGCCGCTCGCCGCCGGCCCGGCGACGAGGACCGCCAGCGGCTCGCGTGCGCTCCAGCAGAAGCGGCTCGCGAGATCGAGCAGCATCTCCGGTGCCTGCTCGGAGCCGCCGCTGGCGCCCGAGCTCGGCGAGCACCCCGACCTTCGCGCGCACGAGCGCCCAGTGGGCGCAGTAGAACGACACCAGCTGCTCGCCGCCCGGGTCCCCGCCCGCTCGCCGGTACTCCGCCAGCATCGAGCGCGCCGCGTCGGGACGGCCGCGTGCGTGCAGGTCCATGAGCAGGAACGCGAGATCCCATCCGACGTCGATTTCTCGCAGGGCGGGATCGAACTCGATGCGGTCGACGATCCTCACGGGGTCGCCGATCAGCACGTGCTCGCAGCGCAGATCGCCGTGACAGTCGCGCACCTTGCCCGCGCGTGCCCGGTGCTCGATCTCCGCGGCATGCCCGGAGACGAACGCGCGGCCGTAACGGCGCATCGCGCGCTGCTCGCCGCCGTGGAGCTGCTCGAGCTCGCGGAGGTTCTCCTCCCATCGCCTCAGCGTCTCGTCGCGCTCCGCCGGCGTCGCACCTGCGGGCGAGCTCGTGGAAAGCCGCGAGTCCGTCGCGCCACGCTCGCGACCACCCCCTCGCCGAGCGCTCCGCGGGCGATCGCGCTCTTCAACGTCTCGGACTCGTCGAAGCGCTTCATGCGAATCGCGTACTCGACGGCGCCGGGTGTGTCCTCCGGCGCGAAGCGGACGCCGTCGCCGTCGCGGACGATCGCCACCACGTCCCGGTAGATCCCGCCCGCGAGCTCGCGGTTGACCCGCAGCTCCTCGCGGCAGGCCGCGCGCCGGCGCTCGAGCGTCCCGTAGTCCAGGAACGCCAGACGCACCGGCTTCTTCACCTTGTAGGCATCGCTGCCGGCCAGGAAGACCCTCGAAGCATGGGTCTCCTCGACGATCACCGGACCCGCGATGCCGTAGGTGCCGGGCGCGCGCAGCGCATCCAGAACGGGGTCGGCGCCTGCCGGTGCGGCTCGGCTGCTCACCTGCGGTACGCTAGGCCCGTGGGGCAGCCGAGCCCTCCGTGGCGCACCGCAAAGCTGATGCGGAACTGCCGGTACGTTTGCGGGGACGGATCACCATCCGGCCGGCGGCCTGAGTGGCCGGAGGCGGGCCTGCACCTGAACCGAAGGAGCCCGGAACCGGGTCCGATCTGATGAAGCAAGCATCGCGCGGCATACTCGACGTCGCCCGCGGCGTGATGGAGGACCTCGACATCGACGTGGTGCTCGATCGCGTCCTGGTCGCCTCGCAGGAGCTGACAGAAGCGCGCTACGCGGCCATCGGCGTGCTCAGCGACTCTCGCACCGAACTCGCACGCTTCCTCACCAAGGGCATCGACGAGCAGGCCCGGGCGGCGATCGGCAGCCTCCCGAAAGGGCGGGGCGTGCTCGGCGTCCTGATCGAAGAACCGACACCCCTCAGGCTGTCCGACGTCGGCGAGCACGCGCGCTCCTACGGCTTCCCGCACGGCCACCCGCCGATGGGCACCTTCCTCGGCGTGCCGATCCTCGTTCAGGGCGAGCCCTGGGGGAACCTCTACCTCACCGAGAAGGCCGACGGGCAGGAGTTCACCCCCGAAGACGAAGATGCCGTCCTCGTGCTCGCCGCCTTCGCGGGCGTCGCGATCGACCACGCGCGCCGCTACTCCGGCGCGCGCCAGCGGCATGACGAGCTGTCGCGAACCGTCGCCGCGCTGGAGGCCACCACCCAGATCGCGCGCGCCGTGGCCGGCGAGACCGACCCCGAGGTGGTGCTGGAGCTGGTCGCCAAGCGCGGTCGCGCGCTCGTCTCCGCGCGGACCCTTCTGATCGAGCTCCAGCGCGGGGAGCAGCTCGAAGCCGCGGCCGGCGCGGGCGAGCTGCCCGAGGGCCTGATCGGCAGTTGCGTGCCGCTGAAGGACACGGTCGCCGCGCAGGCGATGCGCACGGGGCGCCCGCAGCGCCTCGGGGACGAGCTCAACCGCGCGCGCTTCGAGGAACACGGCGTCGGGCAGCTCGGCCTCGCCGCCCGCCACGGGCTCGTCGTGCCGCTGGTGTTCCGTGGCGACAGCCACGGCGTGCTGCTCGCGATCGATCGGATCGAAGACGGGCCGGCCTTCACCGCCGAGGACGAGATGCTGCTCCAGTCGTTCGCGACGAGCGCGGCGACGGCGGTCGCGACGGCCGAGTCCGTCACGGCCGAGCGTCACCGCCAGCGTCTCGCCGCCGCGGAGGACGAACGCCAGCGATGGGCCAGGGAGCTGCACGACGACACGCTGCAGAGCCTCAGCGCGCTGCGCATCGGCCTCTCGGCCGGCCGGCGCGCCGACCCGCCGGACGCCCTGCGCTCCGCGGTCGGCCAGGCGATCGACCAGCTCGAGGAAGCGATCACCAACCTGCGCGCTCTGATCACCGACCTGCGTCCCGCCGCGCTCGACGAACTCGGGCCGAAGGCGGCGATCGAGGCGCTGGCTGAGCGGAGCGCGCGGCACGACATCGAAGTCGACGTGAGCATCGAGCTCGCGTGGGAGCAGGGAACCCGCCCCGAGCGGCTGACCCCGGAACTCGAGACCGCTGTGTACCGGATCGTGCAGGAGGCCCTCACGAACGCCGTGAAGCACGGTCACGCCAAGCGTGCCGTCATCGAGGTTCACGAGGACGCGACGACGATTCGCCTGAAGGTTCGAGACGACGGTCGCGGATTCGATCCGCACGCCGCAACGGAGGGCTTCGGGCTGCTCGGGATGCGCGAGCGGGTATCGCTGCTGGGCGGTCAGCTCAGCATCGAGTCGACGCCCGAGAGCGGCACCACGCTCGCCGCGACGTTCCCCGTCGAGCGCCGTGCGGGGGCCGGCGAGGGGCCGCTCGCCGCCGAGCGCCGCTGACAGCGCGCGCTCGCCGCGCTCACCGGCGTGCGCCCTTCGCGGCGTCGCGACGGCTGTGGACGATGATCCCGCCCTCCGGCGCCGGATAGAGCAAGGACTCGTGGCCCTCGTCCCAGCGGACGCGGAAGTGCAGGTGCTCGCCGGCGCCGATCACCTCGACGATCTCACCGCGCCGCGGGTCGCCCCCGGGGATCGCGTCGACCTCCAGCCAGTCGCCGGGCTGGGCGGATGCGAGCGCCGTGCGATGCCAGCCGCCCTGCCGGGCGCGGTCGCCGATGTGAAACGAATCCGCCATGGGAGCGAGCCTAGGGTGCGCCGGGCGGCGTGGCATCGCGGCGATGCCGTGCTCCGCAGCGGGTTAACACGGATCCCGCGGTTCCTCATCGCCCGCGCGCAGCGCGAAGCACTCAGCGTGGAAGCAGGGCTCGGAGCCGAGCGTCCTCCCGCCGGCGGCCGCCCTCGACGTGCGCACCGGGACGCCGTCGGACAGCACCACCATCGGCTCGTACACGCCGATCAGATCGCTGCAGTGATGGCAGCGCAGACCGTCGCTCGCGCTCATGTGGCGAGCAGCCCGCATCGCAGCGCGTAGTCCACTAGCTCGGCGCGGGTGCGCATCTCGAGCTTGCCGTGGATGTGCGCGCGGTGGGTCTCGATCGTGCGGGGCGAGAGCGAGAGCCGGTCGGCGATCTCACTGCTCGTATAGCCGAGCGCGATCAGCCTCAGCACCTCGGTCTCCCTGCTCGTCAACCGCCCGTCGGTGAGGGCGTGGCGCGAGCGCGACAGCCTCTCGGCGACAGGCTGGCTGACGAATTCCTCGCCCGCCGCGGCTGCAAGCACGGCAGCGGGGAGGTCGTCGGCCGCCAGGTCCTTGAGCACGTAGCCGCTCGCGCCCGCCGCAAGCGCGCGCTGCGCGAATCCGGGGGCGTCCTCGATGCTCACCACGACGACGTGCGTCGCGGGATTCCGCCTGCGCACGTCGCTCAGGGTCTGGATGCTCGAGCCGTCGGGCATCTGCAGGTCGACCACCAGCACGTCCGGCCTGTGCCCGATCACGTGCTGACGGGTCAGGGCCAGGTTCCCCGCCTCCGCCGCCACGACGACGCCGGGCGTCGCTTCCAGCAGCGTGCGCAGGCTCCCGCGCATGATCGCGTGATCCTCCGCGATGACCACCGTGATCAGCTCGTTCTCCGTGTCCACCCCGGCGGGCACGGCGCTCAGATGACGAGCTGGACTCATGGGTCAGACCGTAGGTTCCGCGCCGCGGCGCGCCAACGTGGGAAACGCCTCTTCGCGCTTCGGGAAAAAACTGACTGGGCTGCACTACCGCTCGGCAAGCGCCGCATCCCCGACGCGCTCCGTCTCGTTCCTGAGCGCCTGCCGCGGCAGAACAAGCACCGGACAGCTCGCGTTGCGCATCACCTCGGCGGACACGCTGCCCAGGAAGGCGTGGCGCACGGGCCCATAGGCGCGCGAGCCGACCACCAGCAGGTCGCTCGAGCGCGCGGCGTCGAGCAGGATGCGTGCGGGGTCCCCGCGCCGCACCTCGATCGTCGCCCCGCCGCCGATCTCGGCGGCGATCCGCTCCGCGGCCGCGGCGGCCTCCGCGTACATCTCATCTTCGGCTTCGGGCAGCGCCGGCGACATCGCTGCGTAGGCGGCGAGCGCGCCCGTGAGCCCCGAGCCGGAGACGATCGCGGGCGGCTGCCCGGCGAGCTTCGCGAGCTCGCTCGCGGCGAGGACCGCGGCGCGCCCCTCGGGGGTGTCGACGAACCCGGCGGCCACGCTGCAGATGGCGGGTGGTCGGCGGTCGGCGTAGCGGTCGGGAGCGACGGCGACCGCGCACGGAGCGCCGTGCACCATCCGCTCCATCAGCTCGACGTGGCGGCGCCCGAGCCGCTCGGGAGCGGCCCCGAACACGATCAGATCGGCGCCTTCGTACTCCGCGAGCTCGTGCAGCGCGCGGATCGGCCAGGAGGAGTTGCACCAGCGGAACCGCGCCCGCTCCAGGGCAGCGTCGGCGCCCAGCATCGCCTGCAGCTCTTCCCTCGCGCGCTGCTCGGCGATGTCGGCCGCCACGGCGGCGAACAGCGGGTGGTACGGGAACGCGACGGTCACGGCCGCATCCGAGAGGCCGGCGAGCCGGGATGCGAGCAGCACGCCGTCCCGCCCCGCGCGGTCGCCCGCGTAGCCCACGACGATCCGCTTGAACACGAGCGCGACGCTAGTTGTGCGCGACGGCGGCGCCATCAGCAGTACCTCGCGCGCGCTGCGCGGGGAACTACGGACGCACCGGAGCCCTGCGAGCCCCATCGGGTCCGACCCCGCCCCTACTCCGTGCAAACACCGGATGCCCGAGCGGCCGGCCGGCTCTCGATCCTTGCTCGTGATGGGTACGCACGCTGCACAGGACAGCCGCTGCCCGCTCGCGCACGGCCGCGCCGCCGCGCGAGGTCGATGCCGAGGAGGCCGAGGGGAGGCTGCTCCGCGACCTCGGCGGCGACCGCGGCGGGCTGAGCAGCCAGGAGGCCGAGCGGCGGCTGCTCCAGTACGGCCCGAACGTGCTCGAGCGCCGCGGCGGGCCGAGCTGGCCGGCTGAGCTCGCGCGCCAGCTCACGCATCCGCTCGCGCTGCTGCTCTGGGTCGCGGCGGCGCTCTCGTTCGCGGTCGGCAGCCAGACGATCGCGGTCGCGGTGCTGCTCGTGATCGCGCTCAACGCCGGCGTTCGCGTTCGTCCAGGAGCTGCAGGCCGAGAAGGCGGTCGAGGCGCTCGCCGCGTACATGCCGCGGCACGCGACCGTGCTGCGCGACGGCGTCGAGCCGGACCGTGGACGCGACCGACCTCGTTCCCGGGGACATCGTGCTGATGGCCGAAGGCGACCAGCTCGCGGCGGACATGCGGCTGCTCTCCGGCGCGCTGGAGGTCGACCTCTCGACGCTGACCGGCGAGTCGGTCCCCGTCGTGCGCTCCGCCACCCTGCAGGACACCGGCGTGCCGCGGCTCGAGGCGCGCGACCTCGTGTTCAGCGGCACGAGCGTCACCGGCGGCGAGGCCACCGGCGTCGTCTACGCGACCGGGATGAGCACCGAGCTGGGGCGGATCGCGGCGCTGTCCGAACGCGTCAAGGAGGAGCCGAGCCCGCTCGAGAAGCAGGTGCGCCGCGTCGCGTGGCTGATCGCGGCGGTCGCCGCTCGGCATGGCGATCGCGTTCGTGCCGATCGCGATCTTCGCCGCCGGGCTGTCGTTCAACAGCAGCGTGGTGTTCGCGGTCGGGCTGCTCGCCGGCAACGTCCCGGAGGGGCTGCTGCCCGTCATCACCCTCGCGCTCGCGGTCGCGGTCAGCCTGCTCGCGCGCCGCGGGGCGCTCGTCAAGCGGCTGAGCGCCGTCGAGACGCTCGGCAGCACCGACGTGATCTGCACCGACAAGACCGGGACGATCACCGAGAACCGGATGCGCCCGAGGGCGGCGTGGACGCTCGGCCGGCGAGCTGCAGCTCGACGGCGCCAGCCTCCGCACAGGCGAGGGCGACCACGCGATCGGCGCGCTCGCCGAGGCGGCGGCCCTGTGCAACGACGCCAACGTGGACGGCGGCGGCGCCGCGACCGGCGACCCGACCGAGATCGCCGTGCTCGCTGCCGCGAGCGCGCTGGGCGCCGACATCGACGCCGACGCGCCGCGGACGCGCGCGGCGACACCGCTACAACTTCGACCCCGAGCTCAAGCTGATGAGCACGATCGACGCGAACGGCGCCGGCGCCCGGCTCCACACCAAGGGCGCCCCCGAGTCGGTGCTGCCCCGCTGCACGACCGTCCTGGGCAGCGACGGCAGCGAGGCGCCGCTCGAGGACTCCACCCGCGCGGAGATCTCGCAGCGGGTCGAGCGCTACGCACGGGAAGGGCTGCGCGTGCTCGCGCTCGCGCAACGCGAGATCGGGAGCGGCGAGCCGCCGGCGCGCGAGCAGGCCGAGCAGGGACTCTGCTTCCTGGGGCTGATCACGATGCTGGACCCGCCGCGCCCCGAGGTCGCCGAAGCCGTCGCCCGCTGCCACGCCGCCGGGATCCGGATCATCGTGATCACGGGCGACCATCCGCTCACCGCGGCCGCGATCGCCCGCCAGGTCGGGATCGGCGAGCAGCGGCGCCAGGGTCGTCGTCGCCGACCGCATCGACCACCGCCACACGGCCGAGATCGAAGCAGGCGCTCGCCGCGCCCGGCGAGGTCATCTTCGCCCGCGCGTCCCCCGAGGCGAAGCTCCACATCGCGGACGCGCTGCGCGCGCAGGGCCACGTGATCGCGATGACCGGCGACGGCGTCAACGACGCGCCGGCGCTGCGCGCGGCCGACATCGGCGTGGCGATGGGGCGCTCGGGCACCGACGTCGCGCGCGAGGCCGCGACGATGGTGCTCACCGACGACAACTTCGCCACGATCGTGACCGCGGTCGAAGCGGGCCGGCAGGTCTACGACAACGTCCGCAAGTTCATCATCTACATCTTCACCCACGCCACGCCCGAGGTGGTCCCGTTCCTGCTGTTCGCGCTCGCCGGGGGCGCGATCCCGATCCCGCTCCCGGTGCTGCTGGTGCTCGCGATCGACGTCGGCACCGAGACGATGCCGTCGCTGGCGCTCAGCCGCGATCCCGCCGAGCCGGGGATCATGCAACGCCCGCCGCGCCCCCACGACGAGGCGGTGATCCGGCGGCCGATGCTGATCCGGGCCTGGCTGTTCCTGGGCGTGATCGTCTCGGCGCTGTCGCTCGGCTGCTTCTTCGCCGTGCTCGCGCACGCCGGCTGGCAGTCCGGGCGACGCCACCGGCGCCGGCAGCCGCTTCCACCACGCCTACCTCCAGGCGACGACGATGACGTTCCTCGGCATCGTCGCCGGTCAGGTCGGGACCGCCTTCGCCGTGCGGAGCACCAACACGTCCCTGCGCCGCGTCGGCCTGCTCAGCAACCGCTACCTGCTGCTCGGCATCGCCGCCGAGCTGCTCATCGCCGCGATCATCGTCTACGTGCCCGCCGTCCAGTCGCTGATGAACACGGCTGCCCCGCCGCCCCAGTTCCTGCTGCTGCTCCTGCCCTGCCCGCTGATCGTCTGGGGCGCCGACGAACTGCGCCGGATGCATCACGCCCGCCGCGAGCGCGCGCGCCACGCGCGCCCGCTCGGGGCGCAGACCGGCCTAGGCCGCTCCGAGCACCGCGCGGGTCTCCCGCGCGATCACGATGTCCTCGCGCGCGGTGACGGTCACGGCCCGCACGCGCGCGCCCGCAGCGCCGATCTCGGCGTCGCCCCCGGCGCCATCGTTGCGGCCCGGGTCGAGCGCCACGCCGAGGAGCGCCAGCCGCGCGGCGGCGAGCTCCCTCACGCGGGCCGAGCGCTCGCCGACGCCGCCGGTGAAGGCCAGCACGTCGAGGCCGCCGAGCGACACGGCCATCGCGGCGACCGCGCCGCACAGGTGGTGCACGTAGACGTCGAGCGCCAGTGCCGCAGAGCCGTCGCCGGCGTCGGCGCGGGCGATCACCTCCGGCATCTCCGCCGTCCCGCACAGCCCCAGAAGCCCGGACTCGTGCTCGAGCATCTGCGCGAGCAGGGCCGGGTCGAGCTCTTCCTGCTCGATCAGCCACAGCAGCATCCCCGGATCGACGCTGCCCGAGCGGGTGGCCATCACCAGCCCCTCCAGCGGGGTGAAGCCCATCGTCGTGTCGAGCGATGCGCCGCCGGAGATCGCGCAGAGCGAAGCGCCGGCACCGAGGTGGCAGCTCACGATGCGCAGTTCTGCCGCGTCGAGCCCGAGGAGCTCGGGGACGCGCTGTGCGACCCAAGCGTGGGAGAGGCCGTGGAAGCCGAACCGGCGCAGCCCCCAGCTCTCGCGCAGCTGCTGCGGAAGCGCGTAGGTCGACGCCGCGGCCGGCAGCGTCGAGTGGAAGGCGGTGTCGAAGCACGCCACGGCGGGCAGCGACGGGAGCAGCTCGGCGACCGCGTCGAGGGCCGCGAGCGACTTGGCCTGATGAAGCGGCGCGAGCTCGGCGAGCTCGGCGAGCTCGGCGCGCACCCCAGCGTCGATCCGCACCGGTCCGCGGTACCGGGTGCCGCCGTGCACGATCCGATGCCCGACGGCGTCGGCGGCTCCCAGCTCCGAGCCGAGCGCCGCGCCGAGCTCGTCAGGGTCGGCGCGTGAGCCGGGGGCGGCCAGCTCGCGGCTGTGCAGGACCCTGTCGCCGTCGTCGAGCAGCGACAGCTTCAGGCTGCTGGATCCGGCGTTGACGACGAGGACCGGCACGCCCGCCCTACGCGCCCGCGGCGAGCGACTCCGGCCAGCGCCACCCCGTCAGCTGCGGCGGGTCCTGGCCGTGCTCGCGGGTGTAGGCGCGATGGCGCAGCCGCTCGTCCTGCATCTCCTGGCGTATGTGCGCCGCGGGCTCGGAGAGCCCGGGGACCCTGTCGATCACGTCCATGACGAGGTGGAAGCGGTCGAGGTCGTTGAGCATGACCATGTCGAACGGCGTCGTCGTCGTGCCCTCCTCCTTGTAGCCGCGCACGTGGATGTTCGGGTGGTTGGTGCGGCGGTAGGTGAGGCGATGGATCAGCCAGGGGTAGCCGTGGTAGGCGAAGATCACCGGCCGGCGGGCGGTGAAGAGAGCGTCGAACTCGGCGTTCGAGAACCCGTGCGGGTGCTCGGTGTCGGGCTGCAGCCGCATCAGGTCGACGACGTTGACGACCCTGACCCTGAGGTCCGGCAGGCGTTCCCGCAGGATCGCGGCGGCGGCGATCACCTCGAGCGTCGGGATGTCCCCGGCGCAGGCCAGCACCACGTCGGGCTCCCCGTCCTCGTCGTTCGAGAACGCGTCGAGGATCCCGATCCCGCGCGCGCAGTGCGCGACGGCCTCCTCCATCGTCAGGTAGTTCAGGGAGGGCTGCTTGCCGGCGAGGATCACGTTGACGTAGTCGCGGCTGCGCAGGCAGTGGTCCGCGACCGACAGCAGGCAGTTCGCGTCGGGCGGCAGGTAGACCCTGACGACCTCGGCCTTCTTGTTGACGACGTGGTCGATGAACCCCGGGTCCTGGTGCGAGAACCCGTTGTGGTCCTGGCGCCAGACGTGCGAGGAGAGCAGGTAGTTCAGCGACGCGATCGGCGCCCGCCACGGGATCTCGCGGGTGACCTTCAGCCACTTCGCATGCTGGTTGAACATCGAGTCGACGATGTGGATGAAAGCCTCGTAGCTGTTGAACAGGCCATGGCGGCCGGTCAGCAGGTAGCCCTCCAGCCAGCCCTCGCAGAGGTGCTCGGAGAGAACCTCCATCACCCGGCCGTCGGCGGCGAGGTGATCGTCGCCGGGGTCGGTCTCGGCGTCCCACGCGCGGTCCGTCACCTCGAAGACCGCGCCCAGCCTGTTCGACGCGGTCTCGTCCGGCCCGACGAGGCGGAAGTTCTGCGGGTTGCGAGCGATCACGTCGCGCAGGAACGCGCCCAGCACGCGCGTGGGCTCGGCCGTCGCTCGCGGTGGGGGAGGGCACCTCGACGGCGTACTCGCGGAAGTCCGGCATCACCAGCTCGCGCAGCAGCAGCCCGCCGTTGGCGTGCGGGTTGGCGCCCATGCGCCTCTGGCCCTCCGGGGCGAGCGCTGCGAGTTCCGCTCGCAGCTCCCCGCGCTCGTCGAACAGCTCCTCCGGGCGGTACGAGGCGAGCCACTGCTCGAGCTGCGCGAGGTGCGCCGGGTTCGTGCGCACCTCCGCGAGCGGCACCTGGTGCGAGCGGAACGACCCCTCCGCCGGCAGGCCGTCGACTTCCTTGGGCCCTGTCCAGCCCTTGGGCGAGCGGAGCACGACCATCGGCCACCTTGCGCGGCCGGTCGCCTCGCCGGCGCGCGCACGCCGTTGGATCGCAGCGATCTCGTCGGCGACCTCGTCCAGGGTCTGCGCCATCAGCTGGTGCATCCGGGCCGGGTCCGAGCCCTCCACGAACCGGGGCGCATACCCGTACCCCTCGAGCAGCGCGCGCAGCTCCTCCGGGGGTATCCGGGCCAGCACGGTCGGATTGGCGATCTTGTAGCCGTTCAGATGCAGCACCGGCAGCACGGCGCCGTCGCGCGCGGGGTCGAGGAACTTGTTCGAGTGCCAGCTCGTCGCGAGCGGGCCGGTCTCGGCCTCGCCGTCGCCGATCACGCAGCACACCAGCAGATCCGGGTTGTCGAACGCGGCGCCGTAGGCGTGCGCGAGCGAGTAGCCGAGCTCCCCGCCCTCGTGGATCGACCCTGGCGTCTCCGGCGCCACGTGACTGGGGATCCCGCCGGGGAAGGAGAACTGCCGGAACAGCGCGCGCAGCCCCGCCTCGTCGCGCCCGATGTGGGGGTATACCTCGCTGTAGGTCCCCTCCAGGTAGACGTTCGCGACCAGTCCGGGGCCGCCGTGGCCGGGACCGGTCACGTAGAGGACGCTCAGATCCCGCGCGCGGATCACACGGTTCAGATGCGCGTAGACGAAGTTCAGCCCCGGGGTCGTGCCCCAGTGGCCGAGCAGCCGCGGCTTGACGTGACCCGGGAGCCAGCGGTTCGCGCAGGAGCGGGTTGTCGAGGAGGTAGATCTGGCCGACCGAGAGGTAGTTGGCCGCTCGCCAGTAGGCGTCGATCAGCGCCAGCTCGTGCTCGCCGAGCGGGCCGCTGCGCGTGCGCACGCTGAGGTCGCGACCACTCGGCATCGACTGCGGATTCTCGCCCGGCGCTGGCGGGGGCACAAACGTATTTTCCCGAAGAGCCGGCGCGCTACGTAGTTCTCCGGAGCATCGCCGCGGGCGGACACCGACGACTCGCGCTACCGGCGCCCGTAGCGTCGCGACATGGTCTTGATCGTCATCGGTGTCGTGGTCTGGTTCGCGATCCTGTTCGCGGTGCTCGGCGCCTGCCGCCTGGCCGCCGAGGCCGACGCGCGGGATGCCCGGCCGCCGACGGCAGCCGCGCACGCCCCGCGGTCGCGAATGGCGTCGCGGCGGCCGCGCGCGGACGCGCGCCGGCTCGGCGCGAACGGCATTGCGGTGAGCACGGCCGCGCCCGCCCGCGCGTCCGCGGCGGCCGCCCCCGAGAGCCCCGAGCCGGTGGTTCGCGTCAGCGGCCTGCAGAAGCGCTACGGGGACGACTTCGCCGTCCGCGGCATCGACCTCGAAGTCGGCCGCGGCGAGATCTTCGCGTTCCTCGGGCCGAACGGCGCGGGCAAGACGACGACGGTCGAGATCCTGGAGGGGTACCGCTCGCGGGACGCGGGCGAGGTCAGCGTGCTGGGGAGCGACCCCCGCGACGCGACCCGTGCCTGGCGTGCGCGGATCGGGGTCGTGCTGCAGACCTGCGCGGTACAGCCCGAGCTGACGGTCGCCGAGCTGCTGACCCTCTACGGCGGCTACTACCCGGAGCCTCTCGGGGTGGACGAGACGCTCGGGTTGGTCGGCCTCGCCGAGCAGCGCGACCGTCGCGCGGGCGCTCTGTCCGGTGGGCAGCAGCGCCGTCTCGACGTGGGGTTGGCGCTCGTCGGCAATCCGGAGCTGCTGTTCCTCGACGAGCCGACGACCGGCTTCGACCCCTCCGCTCGCCATCACACCTGGGAGGTGATCGAGGGCCTGCGCGAGCTCGGCAAGACCGTGTTCCTGACCACCCACTACATGGACGAGGCGCAGGCGCTCGCCGACAGGGTCGCGGTGATCGCGGCCGGGCGCATCGTCGCGGAGGGGACGCCCGAGAGCCTCGGCGGGCGCGATCGCGCCCCGACGACGATCAGCTTCGAGCGTCCCGACGGGATCGAGCCGGCGCGGCTGGAACAGATCGTGCACTCGCCGGTGCGCGGCGAGGGGGCGCACATCGAGATACACAGCCACGAGCCGACCCGGGCTCTGGCCCAGCTCACCGCCTGGGCATCGGCCCACGACCTCGAGCTCGGAGAGCTGGAAGTCAGGCGCCCGACGCTGGAAGAGATCTACCTCGAGCTGACGGAGCAGGCATGAGCGGCCTCGCGCTCGCCGCCCGCCAGCTCCGCTACGACCAGAAGAGCTTCTGGCGCAACCCGCAGTACGTCTTCTTCACGGTCATCCAGCCGCTGATCTTCCTGTTCATCTTCGTCAGCGTCTTCGGGAACAAAACGACGCTCGTCGGCGGCCACGCGATCAAGCGCTCCACCTACTACGTGCCCGCGATCGCGACCCTCGCGATCATGTCGGCGACGTTCTTCAACCTGACGATCTCGCTCTCACGCCTGCGCGAACAGGGGATCCTGAAGCGGATCCGCAGCACGCCGCTGCCGCCCGCCGTCTTCCTGGCAGGCCGGATCGGCACCTCGATCGCCGTCTCGTCGCTGCTCGTCGTGCTGCTGCTCGCGACCGGCAGCGTCTTCTACGGCGTGTCGCTGCCGACGAACACGTTGCTGGCGGGCGTGGTGACCGTGCTGGTCGGGGCCTCCGCGCTGTCCTGCATCGCGTTCGCCATCACGTCTTTCGTGCCGAGCGAGGACGCGGCCGCCCCGATCGCGAACGTGATCATGCTCCCCCTGATGTTCATCTCCGGGATCTTCATCCCCAACTCGGAAATCCCCGCCGGCATGCAGGACGTGGCGAATGTCTTCCCGGTCAAGCACCTGTTCGAGTCCCTGCTGCGCGTGATGGATCCGGCGACCGCGGGCGCGGGGTTCGCGTGGGGTCATCTCGCGGTGATCGCGGGCTGGGGCCTGCTCGGCGCAGCGGTCGCGGTGCGCCGCTTCCGCTGGTCGCCGGCCGGGCAGTAGGCCCTACGTAGTTATCACCCGAACGCCGCGGCATCGAGCGGATCACCTCGCCGCAGCGCGCCCGTAGCGTCGATCGCACGAGAACAGGCCCCGACGATCGGAGTGAGCAGATGTCAGTGCGTGTGGGAATCAACGGCTTCGGGCGCATCGGGCGCTGCGTGCTGCGAAGCGCCTTCGAACGCGAATCCGACATCGAGATCGTCGCGGTCAACGACCTCACCGACGCGGCGACCCTCGCGTCTCTGCTCGCGCGGGACTCGGTCTACGGCCGCTTCCCCGCGCCCGTGCGCGCCGCCGACGGGGCGATCGCGGTGGGCGAGCACGAGGTGCAGGTGCTCGCCGCACACGAGCCTCGCGAACTGCCGTGGCGGGAGCTGGGGGTCGAGGTCGTGATCGAGTCGACCGGTCGCTTCCGCACCCGCTCCGCGGCTGCCGCCCACCTCGACGCGGGCGCGCAGAAGGTGATCCTCAGCGCGCCCGTGAAGGGCGCGGAGCCGGCGGACGCCAATGTCGTCCTCGGTGTGAACTTCGAGCAGGTCTACGACCCCGAGCACCACCACGTGATCACGAACGCCTCGTGCACGACGAACTGCCTGGCGCCGGTCGCGAAGGTGCTGCACGAGACCGTCGGCATCCGCCACGGG
Source organism: uncultured Solirubrobacteraceae bacterium (assembly GCA_963779065.1). Taxonomy (GTDB): domain Bacteria; phylum Actinomycetota; class Thermoleophilia; order Solirubrobacterales; family Solirubrobacteraceae; genus Palsa-744. Next base: position 2,209,421 of record CAVZWQ010000003.1, on the reverse strand, counting down.
CTGATGACCACGATCCACGCCTACACGGCCGACCAGAGCCTGCTCGACGGCCCGCACAAGGACCTGCGCAGGGCGCGCGCCGCCGCGGTCAACCTGGTCCCGACCTCGACGGGCGCCGCGAAGGCGCTCGGCCTCGTGATCCCCGAGCTCGAGGGGCGGCTGAACGGGCTCGCCGTGCGCGCCCCGGTTCCGACCGGCTCGATCGTCGACCTGACGATCGAGTCCGAGCGTCCGACGAGCGCGGAGGAGATCAACGCGGCCTTCCGCGAGTCGGCCGGCGGTGCGCTGGCCGGGATCCTCGAGTACAGCGAGGAGCCCCTCGTGTCATCCGACATCGTCGGCTCGCCGCGCTCGGCGGTCTTCGACTCGTCGCTGACGACCGTGCTCGACGGCACCCAGGTCAAGGTTCTCGCCTGGTACGACAACGAGTGGGGCTACTCGAACCGCATGGTGGAGCTCGCCGAGCGCGTGCTCGTGCCGGCCGCGGTGCGCTGACGGTGCCGGCTCGCGGCGACGGCGGGAGCTCCTCCGTGCCGCGCGCGCCCAGAGCGGCGTGCCTGGTCGTCCTCGACGGCTGGGGGATCGCCCCGCCGGGTCCCGGCAACGCGATCGCGCTCGCACGCACGCCTGTGATGGATGGGCTGTGGCGCCGCTGCCCGCACGCGGCGCTGTCAGCCAGCGGCCGCGACGTCGGACTGCCCGACGGGCAGATGGGCAACTCGGAGGTCGGCCACCTCACGCTCGGCGCCGGTGCCGCGATCCCGCAGACCCTGACCCGGATCGACGACGCGGTCGCGAGCGGCGCGCTGGCGGCCAACCCGGTGCTGCGGGATGCGCTGAGCGGTGCGCCCCGCGTGCACCTGATCGGGCTGATCTCGGACGGCGGCGTGCACTCGCAGCTCTCCCACGCAGCCGCCCTTGTCGAGATGGCGGCACGCCTGGAGGTGCCGGACCTCGTGCTGCACTGCATCACCGACGGGCGCGACACCGACCCGCACGGTGCCGCCGGCTACGTCGCCGGGATCGAGCGCTGCTGCGAGCGCAACGGGGTCGGGCGCGTCGCGAGCGTCGCCGGGCGCTTCTACGCGATGGACCGCGACCGCCGCTGGGATCGCACGCAGGCGGCCTACGATGCGATCGTCCTGGGTCGCGCGGCCCACAGCGCCGACACCGCGGCGCAGGCCATCGCCGATGCGTACGGCCGCGGCGAGACGGACGAGTTCATCGTGCCGACGACGGTCGGAGCGGAGGCGCGTATCCGGCCCGGCGACAGCGTCGTGTGCCTGAACTTCCGGCCCGACAGGATGCGCCAGCTCGTGCGCGCGCTGGCCGACCCCGGGCTCGGGCGCGACGAGCAGCTGCCGGGGTGGCGAGGGCGCGACGGCGCTCTCCCAGCCGAGCGTCTGGTGACCATGACGCCCTATCAGGAGGGATGGCCCTACCCGGCGGCGTTCGCGCCGTTGCGGCCCGCCGCGACGCTCGCCGCGACCGTCGCGGCCGCGGGTGCGCGCCAACTGCACGTCGCCGAGACCGAGAAGTACGCGCACGTGACCTATTTCTTCAACGGCGGCGCCGAGGAGCCGGCGCCGGGCGAACGGCGTGTCCTGGTCCCGTCCCGGCGCGACGTCCCGACCTACGACCTCGCGCCGGAGATGAGCGCCGCGCAGGTCGCCGCCGCGTTCCTCGAAGCGTTCCGCGAGGACCGCCCGCTGTTCTCGGTGGTGAACTTCGCGAACGCCGACATGGTCGGCCACTCCGGCTCGATCCCGGCGACGGTCGCGGCCGTCGAGACGATCGACCGCTGCCTGCTCGAGGTGCTCGACGGCGTGCTGGCGCTCGGCGCCGCCTGCCTGATCACGGCCGACCACGGCAACGCCGAGCAGATGCTCGCGCAGGAGGGCCGGCCGCAGACCGCGCACACGTCCAACCCGGTGCCTCTGATCGCCGACGGCATCGCGGGCGCGCTGCGCGCGGAGGGCACGCTCGCCGACGTCGCGCCGACGGTGCTCGAGCTGCTCGGTCTCGACGCGCCGAGCGAGATGACAGGGCGCTCGCTGCTCACAACGCCGGCCGCCGCCGGCCGGGGTGTGCACGCAGGCGGTCGCAGCCGCACCGCGGGCGTCCGCTGACCGACGGCAGGCGGTCGCAGCAGGCACCGCAGGCGTCCGCTGACCGACGGCGGGTTCCGGCTGCGCCGGGCCCCGGCGGGCCGGCGCTCGGCGCCTGCGTCCGGCTCTCAGATCTCCTCCGGCACCATCTCGATCGCTCCGCACGGGCACTCGGTCGCGCAGATGCCGCAGCCCTTGCAGTAGTCGAGATCGATCGCGTAGGGCTCGCCGGGCGGCCCCGGCTTGAGCACCGCGTTGTCCGGGCACACGCCGTAGCAGTTGTCGCAGGAGAAGCAGTTCCCGCACGACAGGCAGCGCCGCGCCTCATACAGCGCCGACTCCCGGTCGAGGCCCTTGACCACCTCCTCGAACGTGCTCTGGCGGCGGACGCTCTCGAGCTCCGGGCGGACGGACCGCGGCGCGTCGCTGTAGTACCAGGTGTTGAGGTCCTCGAACTGCACGATCTCCGCGCGTGGCGGCTCGGCGGTCTCGATCCGGTGCAGCCATCCGTCGATGTGCCGCGCGGCGCGTCTGCCGTGGCCGATCGCGACGGCAGCCATCCGTTCGCACGGGGTCACGTCGCCGCCCGCGAAGACACCGGGTTGCGCGGTCATGCCGCGCGCGTCGACGGCGATCGTCCCGTCGTCGAGACGGATCGCACCCTCCTCGCCGAGGAACGAGAGGTCGGGGCTCTGGCCGAGCGCGAGGATCACCGTGTCCGCCCCGAGCTCGTCGAACTCGCCGGTCGGCTGCGGGTCGCCGTGCTCGTCGAGGCGCATCCGCTCGACGCGCAGCGCCCCGTCCCCGACCGTGGCGATCGTTGAGAGCCAGCGAAACGCGATCCCCTCCTGCTCGGCCTGGGCGACCTCCTCGGCGTGTGCGGGCATGCGGTCTCTCGTGCGCCGGTAGACGATCAGCGGCTCCGCGCCGGTGAGACGGCGCGCGCTGCGGGCGGCGTCGAGCGCGGTGTCGCCGCCTCCGTAGACGACGACGCGGCGGCCGAGCTGCGGCTCCTCGCCTTCGCCGAGCCGGTGCAGCATCGTGACGGCGTCGATCACGTGGGCGGCGGTGCCGCCGGGGATCTCGGCTTTCCGCGCGAGCTGCGCCCCGACGGCGAGCAGGACCGCGTCGTGGGCGCCATCGCGCACCGCCTCGTCGAGGTCCGTCACCGGCTCCGCGCGGCGCAGCTCGACACCGAGCGCGAGGATCCGGTCGATCTCGGCGTCGAGCACCTCGCGAGGCAGGCGATAGGCGGGGATGCCGTAGCGGAGCATCCCGCCCGGCTCCTCTGCGCCGTCGCGGACCGTGACGTGATGACCGCGCAGGGCGAGGTGGTAGGCGGCCGAGAGGCCGCACGGCCCCGCGCCGACGACCAGCACGCGCCGGCCCGACGCCGCTCCGGGCGCGGGCAGCTCCCAGCCCTGGCGGATCGCCTCGTCGCCGAGGAACCGCTCGACGCTGTTGATGCCGACCGCCTCGTCCAGCTCGCAGCGGTTGCAGGCGGTCTCGCACGGGTGGTAGCAGACGCGCCCCATCACGGCCGGGAAGGGGTTGTCCCGCACGAGCGCGCGCCATGCACGCTCGTAGCCCTCGCCACCGGTCTCGGCCTCGTACAGCCAGCGCTGCACGTCCTCGCCGGCGGGGCATGCGTCGTTGCAGGGCGGCAGGCGTCGCACGTACTGCGGGCGTTCGGTGCGCCAGGCACCGGTCCTGTTCGCCAGGCTCGAGCCGACATCGAGCGTGATCGCGAAGGGACGGTCCGGGGGCTGCACGGGCTCGCTCACTGCGGCCCCCGATCGGCCTCGGCGAGCACCTCGAGCAGCCCGCGGCGGTCGCCCTCGTGCTCCTCGTCCAAGAGCCCGAAGCGCTCGATGTTGCGCTCGGCGCAGCGTTGGAGCTGCGCGACGGTCTCCGCGCCGGCGGCGTCCTTGAAGAGGTGGGCGTAGCGGCGCTGGCGGCGCAGGTAGTCCTCGACCGGCCGCTGCCGCCGGATCGGCGAGACGGAGACGACGTCGCCGCCCTCGGCCTCGAACACGGGGAACAGACCCGTCTCCTTCGCGAGCCGCGCGATCTCGATCGTCTCGCTTGGCTCGGAGCCCCAGCCGAGGGGGCACGGCACGAGCACGTGGATGTAACGCGGTCCCCGCAGCTCCATCGCGCGCTCGACCTTGCGCTCGAGATCGCGCAGCTCGCCGACGGTCGCGGTCGCGACGTAGGGGATCTCGTGCGCCATCGCGATCAGGGGCAGGTTCTTGCCCTGCCCGAAAGCGTTGCCCGGGCGCCCGCCGAGCGGCTCGGTCGTGGCCGTGCGGGCCGCGGGCGGCGTCGCGCCGGAACGCTGCACGCCGGTGTTCATGTACGCCTCGTTGTCGTAGCAGAGGTAAAGCACGTCGTCGCCGCGCTCGAACATCCCCGACAGGCACGCAAGCCCGATGTCGACGGTGCCGCCGTCCCCGCCCTGGCCCACCACGCGGATGTCGGTGCGGCCCTGCGCGCGCAGGGCCGCCGCGATCCCGGTCGCGACTGCGGGCGCGTTGGCGAACAGCGAATGGATCCACGGCAGGCGCCAGGAGGACTCCGGGAACGGGGTCGAGAACACCTCCAGGCAGCCGGTGGCGTTGGCCGCGATCACACGGCCCCCGGCGGCGCGCAGCGCGGCGTCGAGCGCGTAGCGGGCGCCGAGCGCCTCGCCGCAGCCCTGGCACGCGCGGTGGCCCTTGGTGATCGAGTTGGCGCGGTCCGGGTCGGCCTGGGTGCTCGCGTGCTCGGGCTCGAGCAGCCGGTTGCCGGCCGCGAACGTCCCCGTCTGGTAGTAGGGCAGCCCGCTCATACCGGCCCCGCGGCGACGATGCCGAGCTCGCGCAGGATGCCCTCGGCGTGTGGACCCGGTCGCTCCTGGTCGCGCTGTCTGGCGAGCTCCCGCTCGACGACCCCGCGGTCGAGGTCCAGGAAGTGGACCGGGTGCAGCGCTCCCCGCTCGTGCCGGTCGAGCATCGCGTGCAGCGAGCGCCTCGTGATGGCCCGGCCGCCGAGGCCGGCGATCACCGAGCTCGTGTGAATCGCAAGGCCCGCGGTCGCGCTGTGGATGTCGGCGCTGACGATGCCGCCGACGCCGACCGAGAAGGCGCGCTCCAGCACGATCACGCGTCTCGCACCGGACAGCGCGGCGCGCAGCTCGGCGGACGGGAACGGACGGAACGACTTGATCGCGAGCGCGCCGATGCGCGCGCCCTGCTCGCGGCGCTCGTCCACGACCTCCTGCAGGGTGCCGAACACCGACCCGAGCGCGACGATCACGGTCTCGGCGTCCTCGCAGCGATACGCCTCGAGCAACCCGCCGGAGGGGCGCCCGGAGCGCTCGGCGAACTCGGCGGCGAGGAGGGGGATCTCGTCGAGTGCTTCGACCTGCTTGGCGTGGGCGAGGTAGCGCACCTCGGTGTACGCCTCCGGCCCGACCAGGGCGCCGATCGTGACCGGGTTCTCGGGGTCCAGCGCCTGGCGCGGGCGGAAGGCCGGCAGGTACTCGTCGACGAGGCTCGCCTCCGGCACCTCCAGCGGCTCGAACGCGTGCGTGAGGACGAACCCGTCCATGCACACCATCACGGGCAGCGAGCAGCGCTCCGCGAGCCGGAAGGCCTGCACGTGCATGTCCGCCGCCTCCTGGTTGCTGGTCGCGTAGAGCTGCAGCCAGCCGCAGTCGCGCAGGGCCATCGCGTCGCTGTGGTCGTTCCAGATGTTGATCGGGGCGCCGATCGCGCGGTTCGCGACCGTCATCACGATCGGCAGGCCGAGCCCCGACGCGTTGAACAGCGCCTCGGCCATGTAGAGCAGGCCCTGGCTGGCCGTCGCGGTGTACGCCCGCGCGCCCGTTGCGCTCGCGCCGATGGCCACCGACATCGCAGCGAACTCCGACTCGACGTTGACGAACTCGCACGGCGAGAGCTCGCCCGAGGCGACGAGCCGCGACAGCGCCTCGACGATGTGGGTCTGCGGCGTGATCGGGTAGGCGCAGATCACCTCGGGACGGCAGCGCGCGACGGTGCGCGCGACGGCGAGTGAGCCCTCGAGCTGCCTAGCCATCGGCCATCACGCTCAACCCGCCGCGGACGATCCGCGAGGACGCGAGCAGGTGCGCGTCGCGCGCGGCCAGCACGTTGCTCTCCCCGGCGCCGCCGTGGAAGCGTTCGCTGATCGCGCGTTCCAGCGCCGAGGGGGCGACGACGCCCGTCAGGGCGACAAGCGCGCCCAGCAGGGCGGCGTTGGGGATCGGCCGTCCGAGTCGTGAACGCGCGATCTCGCTCGCGGGAACGGTCAACAGGCGGTCATGCTGCTGGCGCTCGTAGAGCTCCTCGAGGCCGAGCTCGGTGATCGTGCGGCTCGAGTTGATCAGCACGTAGCCGGCCGGGACGAGCCCGCCGAACACGTCGACGTGATGGAGCAGCGTCGGATCCTGCACCACCACGGCGTCGGGCGCCGCGATCGGCTCGCGGCGACGGATCGGGGAGTCGTCGATCCGGCAGAAGGCCGCGACGGGCGCGCCCATCCGCTCCGAGCCGAAGCTCGGGAACGCCTGCGCCTGCAGGCCCTCGTGGAAGCCCGCGAGCGCGAGCAGCTCGGCCGCCGTCACCACGCCCTGCCCGCCGCGCCCGTGGAAGCGGACCTCGAACACGGACCGGTCAGCTCCCGCGCGCGTGGCGCAACAGCACACGCTGCTCGGCGGCCGCCACCAGCGAGCGCGCGCGCTCGACGACGTCGATGTTGACCGAGATCGCGTCGATCCCGGCTTCGACGAGCAGGTCGGCGTACTCGGGGTGCACGGATGGCGCCTGCCCGCAGATCGAGCTGCGCAGGCCGAGCTCGCGCGCCTTCGCGATCAGCTGGCGCAGGTAGCGGGTGACTGCCGGGTCGCGCTCGTCGAAGGTGTCGGCGAGCAGCTCGCTGTCGCGGTCGGCCCCGAGCAGCAGCTGGGTGAGGTCGTTCGAGCCGATCGAGATGCCGGCGATCCCGAGCGCCGCGTAGTCGGCGAGGCTGAACAGGACCGACGGGACCTCGGCCATCACCCAAAGCTCGAAGTCGGGCCGGCTCAAGAGCCCGGACTCCTCCACGATCTCGCGGCAGCGGGCGAGCTCCCCCGCCGTGCGCACGAACGGCAGCATCAGGTGCAGGTTGTGGTGGCCGTGCTCCCAGACGCGGGCGAGCGCCTGCAGCTCGAGACGGAACACCTCCGGGTCGCGCACGTAGCGCAGCGCTCCCCGGAAGCCGATCATCGGGTTCGCCTCGACGGGCTCGAAGCGCTCGCCGCCGCGCAGCCCGCGGAACTCGTTGGTGCGGAAGTCGATCGCGCGATAGGTCACGGGCCGCGGCGCGAACCCGTCCGCGAACGTCCCGAGCGCGTCGGCCATCCGCGTCACGAACTCCTCGCCCCGCCCCTCCTCGAGCACGAGTCGCGGGTGATCGCCGTCGAGCGCCTCGAGCACCATCAGCTCGGCGCGCAGCAGGCCGACGCCGTCCACCGGGAGGTCCTTGACGCGGTCGACCTGGGAGGGCTCGGACAGGTTCACGAGCAGCTGAGTGCCGGTCACGGCGGGAGCACCCGCGGCGGCCGGCTGCGCCGCCGTGTGCGTGGCGGACGCCGTGGCCGTGACGCCCTCGGTGACGACGCCGTTGGTGGCGTCGACGGTGACGAGCTCGCCGTCGCGCAGCACCCGCGTCGCCTCGCCGGTGCCGACGATGCAGGGGATCCCGAGCTCGCGCGAGACGATCGCCGCGTGGCAGGTCATCCCGCCGGAGTCGGTCACGATCGCCGCCGCCCGGCGCATCAGCGCCGTCCAGTCGGGCGCCGTCATGTGGGTCACGAGGATGTCGCCCTCCTTCAGCCGCGTCGCTTCGTCGAGCGAGCGCAGCACGCGCGCGGGGCCGCTCGCGCTGCCGGGGGCGCCTCCAAGGCCGCGCAGCAGGACCGCGCCGGCCGGTGCCGCCTGGGCCTCCCGGGAGGCTCCGGCGTCGCCCAGCGTCGTGATCGGGCGGCTCTGCAGCATCCACAGGCCCCCGTCGGGATCGAACGCCCACTCGGTGTCCTGCGGTTCGCCGTAGTGCTCCTCGATCCGCCGCCCGAGCCCCGCCACAGCCGTGATCTCCTCGTCGCTGAGCACGGGCAGCGTCCGCTCACGCTCGGTGAGCTGGCGCATGGTGGTGCCGCCGTCTGCGGACGGCTCGATCGTGAGCTCCTTGTCGTGGACCTCACGGCGACGGATCGCCAGCGTGGCCTTCTCGACGAGGTAGCGGTCGGGCGAAACGCTCCCGGAGACGACCGCCTCGCCGAGCCCGAACGAGCCCTCGATCACGATCTCCTCGCGCTCGCCGCTCGCCGGGTTGGCGGTGAACATCACGCCGGCGCGGGTGGAGGCGATCTGCAGTTGCACGACCACCGCGATGTCCATGTCGGACTGAGAGAGGCCGTTGCGGGCGCGGTAGTAGATCGTGCGGGAGCCGAAAAGGGAGCGCCAGCAGTCGCGCACCGCGGAGACCACGGCCGCCTCGCCGTGGACGTTCAGGAACGTCTCGTTCATCCCGGCGAAGGAGGCCTCGGCGGTGTCCTCGGCAGTCGCCGAGGAGCGCACTGCGACGGGCGGCTCAGACGCGCCGGCAGCAAGCTCTGAGTAGGCACGCGCGATCGCCGCGGCGATCTTGCCGGGGATCGGCGTCTCGTCGAACACCGCGCGCGCCGCCGCGCTCGCGGCCTCGAGCTGCCCGGTGTCCTCCACGTCCACGCTCTCGAGCAGCGCCCTCACCCGCTCGCGCAGCCCCGTCTGCACGCAGTACTCCGCGTACGCCGGTGCGCCGATCACGAAGCCGCCGGGCACCGGCAGCCCAGCGGCCGTCAGCTCTCCGAGGTTCGCACCCTTGCCGCCGGCATAGGCGACGTCGCTGCGGCGCAGGGCCGAGAAGGGACGGACGACGTCGGTTGCGCTCTCGGTCGGTGTGGTGGTTGGCGCGCTCATGCAATCGGCCTCCAAGGGGGGGTCTGCGGGTGTTCGGTCATTCAACGCCCGCGCCCGTCCCGCGGCCAGCGGGGAAGCTGCGTAAGCGGCTCGGTAGTTCTCCCGCATGTCGGTTGCTCCCCTGCGCTTCACGGTTAAGCGGGTGAAGATCGTCTCCGAGCAAGAGCTGGAGCTGGCGCTGTCCCGCCTGCCGGGGTGTCCGCGCGTCGTCGCCAGCGGCAACCTGTCGACGCCGCGACGGCTGCTCGGTGTCGCCGACCGGGCGCTCGAGCGCTTCCGCCTGTTCATGCTCGCCGCGCAGGCCCCCCTGCCGGCACGCGAGGAGGTGATCTTCGAGACCGCGTTCGTCGGGCCGGGCATGCGCGATGCCGGGCGATCGTCTCGACTACCTGCCGATGCGGCTCGGCCTCGTGCCGAGGCTGTTCCGCACCCTCAGGCCGCCCGACGTCGTGCTGCTCCACGCCGCACAGCCTGCGGGCGAGACGCTGTCGCTCGGCACCGAGGTGAACATCCTGCCGGCGGCGGTCGAGGCCGTTCGCAAGCGGGGTGGCCTCGTGGTCGCACAGCTGAACCCCCGCATGCCGTACACGTTCGGCGACGCGGAGCTGGGCCTGGACGAGATCGACCTCGCGATCGAGGTGGACGAACCGCTCGCGGCGCCCGGGCAGGCTCCGGGTCACGAGCACGCTGAGCGGATCGCCGAGCAGGTGGCCGCGCTCGTACCCGACCGGGCGACGCTGCAGCTCGGGATCGGCCAGGTGCCCGACGCGACGCTTCGCGCCCTTGCGGACCGGCGCGGGATGGCGATCTGGTCGGAGATGATCAGCGATGGTGTGATGGCGCTGGAGCACGGCGGGGCGCTGCAGAGGGAGGAGCCGATCGTCTGCTCGTTCATGTTCGGCAGCCCCGAGCTCTACGCGTGGGCGGATCGCAACCCGCGCATCGCGATGCGCCGGACCGAGACGACCAACCACCCCTCGCAGATCTCCTCGCGGCCGCGGATGACCTCGATCAACACCGCCCTGCAGGTGGACCTCCACGACCAGGCCGGCGCCAGCCACGTCGGAGACCGGATCTACTCCGGGATGGGCGGGCAGCCGGACTTCGTCGAGGGCGCCCTGCGCTCCCACGGCGGCCAGGCGATCATCGCTATGCGCTCATGGCACGAGCCGACGAGCAGCTCGACGATCGTGCCGCGCCTGCAGAGCACCGTCACCTCCTTCCAGCACTCGGCCGTGGTGACCGAGCAGGGCTGCGCGCAGCTGTTCGGCAGGAGCCAGCGAGCCCAGGCGCGGCTGCTGACCGAGCACGCCGCGCATCCCGCCGCGCGGGAGTGGCTGCGCGACTACGCCGAGACCGGCAGGCCCGCCCCCGCCTAGCCGGCATGCGTGTTTCTCCGCAGCGGGACGGGTAGCCGCGCCGGATGCCGCCCGCGCAGGGCGTGCGTAGCGTTGTCCCGGACCGCCGAAACCGAAGGGGAGATCGAGGATGTTCGCGAACGCGCTGGTGGGAGTGGACTTCAGGCAGGGAGGCCGCGACGCCGCTGCGCTCGCCAGGCAGCTGCTCGACCGTGACGGCTCGATGGCGCTGGCGCACGTCTGCGCGAGCAGCTTCGTTCCATCCCGCGCGGCCGGCCTGACCGGCGAGGATCGCGAGCGCGCCGAGGAGCAGCTCGAGCACGAAGGGGCCGCGGTGGAAGTGGACGCCGAGCCGATCGTCACGCAGGGTCCGACACCCGGGCAGGCGCTGCACGAACTCGCCGAGGAGCGCGGGGCCGACGTGCTCGTGCTCGGCAGCTGCCACCGGGGCGTCCTCGGCCGCGCGATGCTCGGCGACCACACCCGCGCCTCGATCGACGGCGCGCCGTGCGCGGTCGCGATCGCCCCGAGCGGGTACGCCGACCGGCCCAAGCCGATCGCGACGATCGGCGTCGCCTACAACTCCTCGCCCGAGAGCAAGATCGCGCTCGACACCGCGCGGAAGCTCGCCGCCTCCAGCCGTGCGCAGATCCGCGCACTCCACATCGTCACGCTCACCGGCTTCCAGTATGCGGCGATCGGCGCGCTCGTGGCCACCGAGATCAACGACCGGGTCGCGCAGGCCGAAAGCGAGATGAAGGCCCTCGACGGCGTCCACTGCCACGCCCAGTACGGAGTCCCGGGCCAGGACCTGGCCGCGTTCGGCGAGGAAGTCGACCTGCTGATCGTCGGCTCGCGAGGCTACGGGCCCTGGGGCCGTCTCGTTCACGGGAGCATCTCGAGCGAGCTGGCCCGCCACACCCGGGGACCGCTGCTGATCGTCCCGCGCCCGGCGGCCCCGGGCGGGGACGGCGAGAGCGCCGAGAGCGCGGACCTCGCCGTCCCGGCGTGAGAGATCGAGAGGGGAGCCGCGCATGTTCGAGAACGTGATCGTCGGGGTCGACGGCCGGCAGGGGGGTCGCGATGCGACCGCGCTCGCCCGGTGTCTCGCCGGCCCTGGCGCGACGGTGACGCTCGCGAACGTCTGCGAGCGCATGTACGTGCCCGCCTACGGCGCGTCGCCCGCCCGCACGGGCGACGATCGCCTGGCCGCCGAGCGGCTTCTCGCCGAGGAGCGGTCCCGCTCGGAGCTCGACGCCGATCTCCTCGTGGTCGAGTCGACCAGCCCCGCGCGCGGGCTGCACGAGCTTGCCGAAACCCGGCGGGCGGACCTGCTCGTGCTCGGCACCTGCCATCGCGGCGCCGTCGGGCGCGCGCTGCTCGGCGACGACACGCGCGCCGGCCTGAACGGCGCACCGTGCGCCGTGGCCGTCGCTCCGCTCGCCTACGCGGGGGGCACGAAGCCGCTCGCCTCGATCGGCGTCGCCTACAACGCCACGCCCGAGAGCGAGATCGCGCTGGCTGCCGCACGCGAGCTGGCGCGCCGCACAGGGGCGCGGATCCGTGCGCTGACCGTCGTCACGGCCCCCAAATACCTCTACACCGGGATCGTGCCGCCCGCCGGCATGGGGATCGACGAACTGGTCAAAGCCGCCGAGGCGACGATGGGCGCGCTCGAGGGCATCGAGACCGAAGCCCGGTACGGGGCGATCGACCCGGACCTCGCGGAGTTCAGCAAGGAGGTGGACCTGCTCGTCGTCGGCTCACGAGCGTTCGGCCCCGCGATGCGGCTGATCGAGGGCAGCACCTCGCGCTACCTGCTCAGGCACTCGCGCGCGCCGCTGCTCGTGCTGCCGCGCGGAGCGCAGACCTCGACAACGCGGGAACCAGTGATCGCAGCAGCCGCAGAGAAACCGGTATCCGCGTGAGTCAGGCGGGGACGCGGGCGCGGGCCGCCCCGCGCCATCTCCCATGCGGCACAGCGGGGCCATCCGGAGGAATCTGCAGGTCCACGGGCGGATCGCCGCGAGGGCGCCGGCAGCGTCGCGGGTGAGAATCGCAGCGCCCCGGGTCCTGCCCACCGGGTACCTTCAAGGTATGAGCGACGACACGGACCCAGCCACAGAGCAGGACGGCTCCTCCTCAGAGCCGATCAGGATCGTGCTCGCCGACGACCACCAGGTGGTTCGCAGCGGCCTCAGGCTGCTGCTCGACGCCGAGGAGGGCTTCGAGGTCGTCGCCGAGGCCAGCGACGTCGACTCCGCGCGGCGCTACGTGCGCGGACACCACCCGGCGGTGCTGGTACTCGACCTGAACATGCCCGGCGGATCGAGCCTCGAGGCGATCCCCGCGATCCGCGAGGAATGCCCCGAGACGCAGGTGGTGGTCCTGACGATGCAGCAGGAGCCAGCGTTCGCGCGCGAAGCGCTCGGCGCCGGCGCGCTCGGCTACGTCCTGAAGGAGGCGGCCGACGAGGAGCTCGTGGAGGCCGTCCGCAACGCCGCTGCCGGCGAGCACTACCTCAACCCGCGGCTCGGCGCACGCATCGCGTCGGAGCCGCCCCCCGGGCCCCCCGACGATCTCTCCGAGCGCGAGGCCGAGGTGCTGCGCCTGATCGCGCTCGGGCACACGAACGCCGAGATCGCCGAACAGCTCTTCCTTTCGGTTCGCACGGTCGAGACGCACCGTTCGCACATCCAGCAGAAGCTCCGGCTCTCGACTCGCGCCGAGCTCGTCGGCTACGCGCTGGAGCGCGGGTTGATCGACCCGCGCGGCGGCGCCTGAGCTCCCCGCGCAGCGGTCGCGGGGGTCCGGTCAGCGCGCGGGCACCGCGCGCGCGTCCAGGCAGAGCGCCAGCCAGCCCAGCGTCAGCTGCGTCACGCGCTCGAGCGCCCCGCGCTCCTCGAACAGGTGCGTCGCTCCGGGCACGATCTCCAGCTCGTTGGGGCAGCGGAGCAGTGCCGCGGCACGACGGTTGAGCTCCAGCACCTCCCTGTCCGCTCCTCCGACGATCAGCAGCGTCGGCGCGTTCACACGCTCGAGGCCGCGTGCCAGGTCGGGGCGTCCACCGCGGGAGACCACCGCATAGGGCTCGGAGCCGGGCGCGGCGGCGGCGGTCAGGGCCGCGGCCGCGCCGGTGCTGGCGCCGAAGAACGCCAGCGGCAGCTGCGCCGTCTCGTTCTGCTCCGAGAGCCATCCGGCTCCGTCCAGCAGCCGCTGCGACAGCAGGTCGATGTCGAACACGTTGCTGCGCTCGCCCGCCTCGGGCCCCGTCAGCAGGTCGAACAGGAGGGTCGCGTGACCGGCCTGCTCGAGAGCCCGCGCGACCGCCTGGTTGCGGGGGCTGAAACGGCTCGAGCCGCTGCCGTGCGCGAACGCGACCACGCTTCGCGCACCGGGCGGCACGGCGAGGTGCCCACCCAGCCGCGCCCCATCGGCCGCCGTGATCTCGACCTCGCGCGCGGGCCCGCGGCGGGCCGGTCTCGCCAGCGGCGCTCGCGCTCCGCCGCGCGCGAGCAGCGTCCGTACCTCGTCCGGGCTCGGGGGCGCGAAGTCCTCGTACCAGTAGCCCACGGCCCACAGATCGACTGGTTCCTCGACGCACACCACCTCGTCGGCGTGCGCGGCGAGCTCGCGGACCGAGCTCGGCGCCGCGACGGGAACCGCGAGCACCACGCGCGCGGCGCCGCGGCGCCGTGCCGCGTCGATCGCGGCGTGCGCCGTGTGCCCTGTCGCCAGGCCGTCGTCGACGACGATCACGGTGCGGCCCTGCAGGTCGATCGCCGCGAGCTCACCGCGAAGCTCGCGGGATCGCTCGTCGAGCTCGGCTTCGGCTTTCGCGAGAGCCCGCCCGGTGCGCGCCGCCGAGAGCCCGAGCGCGCGCAGCGTCTGCTCGCTGAGCACGCGCACGCCGCCTTCGGCGATCGCGCCGATCGCGAACTCGGGGTTCTGCGGGGCGCCGATCTTGCGGACCACGATGATGTCCAGGGGCGCCCCGAGCGCGTCGGCGACCTCGGCCGCGACGGGTACGCCGCCGCGCGGGATCGCCGCGACCACCGGCTCCTCGCTTCGCAGGTGCCCGAGCAGCCCGGACAGGCGGCGCCCTGCGTCGCGCCTGTCCCGGAACACGCGGGAGACGGGGACGAACTGCGCGGGGTCGTCCGGGGACAGGACGGCCCCGGTCGGGCGCGCCGCGAGCGGGCCGCCCCTCGCCGGCACCGTCACTCCTCGGGGACGTCGGCGCCGCCCGGCGCCTCGCCGCCGCCGGGGAACATCGAGCCGTAGCGCCCGCGCGCGAGCCGCCAGGACGAGCTCGGCAGCTCGACCTCGTCCACGCCGTTGGACCACTTGACGTGCGCGTCGAAGCCGTCGCGGAACACGTCGAGCATCGCGCGGTTGTCGGGCAGCACCTCAGCCACGAGCGTCGAGATGCCACGGCTCTCGGCAAGCTCGGCGAGCCGCTCGACCAGGATCGTGCCGAGCCCGAGGCCGTGCAGCTCGTCGGCCACCTCGAGCGCGACTTCCGCGCGGCCGTCGCTCAGCTCGATGGCGATCGCGTGGCCGACGACCCGCCCCGAGGAGTCCAGCGACACGAGGCCGAGCCGGCCGGCACGGGCCGGGGCGATCGTGTGTGCCATCCGCGCGATGTCGATGCCTCCGGTGAAGAAGCGCAGCCGGCGTGCCTCCAGGCCGAGACCGGAGAGGAACTCCTCGATCGCGCCCTCGTCCGACGGCTCCACCTCGCGGATTGTCACGGCCCGGCCGTCGCGAAGCTTCGCAAACGCGGTGCCGCCCGCGAGCGTCTCGGAGGGGTCGCCCTCCGGCAGGTCGATGAACTGCGTCATCCCCGTCAGTCTGCTTTGGCGCGGCGGGTGCGCCATCGGCGTTCGACCGCCGTGCAGATCCGGGGCAATTACCGAGCGGTCCGGGCGCCCGCGGTGCTCATTCGGCGCGCCCGTGGAACGCCTAGAGTGGGCCTGTGAGCGAGACCGGCCATCTGATCGCCTCCTCGGGCCCCCAGGTCTCGCTCGCGCGCAAGCGGCCCGCGGGGCGCCGTCACCTGCGGATCGGGCTCGTCCAGGAGCGCTGGCACCCGGACCCCGCAGAGCACGAGGCCGCGCTCGCCGCGGGGATCAGGCGCGCGGCCGAGCAGCAGGCGGAGCTCGTGTGCCTGCAGGAGCTGACGCTGAGCCGCTACTTCGCGGTCGACCCCGGGGGCCCCGAGGCGGCGGGCGCCGAGCCCGAGGATCTGCCGGGCGGCCCGACGCACGAGTTCGCCGCGAAGCTCGCCGCGGAGACCGGCGTGTACGTGCACGCGTCCCTCTACGAGCGCGCGGATGAGGGGTACGACGACGGGCTCGGCTTCAACACCGCGATCGTGGTCGCGCCGGACGGCGAGCTCGTCGCGCGAACGCGCAAGCTGCACATCCCGGTCACCGCCGGCTATCACGAGGACCGCTACTTCCGCCCCGGCCCCGCGGACGGCGACCCCTATCCGCTGGTCGAGCTCGAAGATGCGCGCCTCGGCCTGCCGACCTGCTGGGACCAGTGGTTCCCCGAGGTCGCGCGCGCCTACAGCCTCGAGGGCGCCGACGTTCTCATCTACCCGACCGCAATCGGCTCGGAGCCCGAGCATCCGGACTTCGACACCCAGCCGCTGTGGGAGCAGGTCATGATCGGCAACGCGATCTCCAACGGCCTGTTCATCGTGGCGGTGAACAGGATCGGAGAGGAGCCGCCGCTGCGCTTCTACGGCTCCTCGTTCATCTGCGATCCCTACGGGCGCAAGCTCGTCCAGGCTCCCCGCGACGAGCCCGCGGTGCTCGTCGCCGAGCTCGACCTCGACCAGCGTCACGACTGGCTCGAGCTGTTCCCGTTCCTCGACACCCGCCGCCCGGACACCTACGGGCGCCTCGCCGAGCGTCCGGCAGCGGGCGCGAAGCGCCTCGGGGGCGAGGGCTCCTAGCCGGGGCAGCAGCTCGACCGCGCGCGTCGCGCCGGCGCGGCGTAGGCGCGCTGGACTGACGCTCCCGCGCGGTGCAGGGTGCGTAGTTGGCCACCGGAGAAACCGGTGCAGGGCACCGATGTCCATCCGGGTGCAGGGTCCTAGCTTCTGATCACCACGGCGCGGCATCCAGCCGCGGCGTCGATCGGAAGGGATGGGCCGATGAAGATCAAGGACGCTGCGGCGGAGTTCCTCTCCTGCAGGCGAGTGGCGGTGACCGGCGTGTCGCGCCACGCGGGGGATCACGGTGCCAACGTGGTGTACAAGCGGCTCCGCGACAGGGGCTATCAGGTGTTCGCCGTCAACCCGAACGCCGATGAGGTCGAGGGCGATCCGCAGCTACGACGACCTGGCCTCGGTGCCGGGTGGCGTCGAGGCGGTGGTGATCGCCACGAGGCCTGAGCTAGCCGAGGGAACCATGCGCGACTGCGCCGATCTCGGAATCGGGCACGTCTGGATGCACCGCGGCCCCGGTGCCGGGAGCGTGTCGCCGGCCGCGGCGGAGTTCGGCCGCGAGCATGGCATCTCCGTGATCGACGGCGGCTGTCCGTGCATGTTCGGCCCCACCGCCGACCTCGGCCACAAGGCGATGCGCCTGGCTCTCACCTTCAGCGGGAACGTGCCGCGACAGGTGTGACGGTTCTCCGTTACAGGTGACCAGGCCGGAGCGGGGCGGCGCCCGGACTAGCGACCCTCTCGGATCTGCAGCCGGTTGCCGTCGGGGTCCTCGAACTGCGCGACATAGCCCCAGGGGAACTCGAGCACATCCGAGATGAACTCGACGCCGCGCGACTTCAGCTCATCGACGGTGGTGCGGCAATCGTCGGTCTCGATCGTGACCGACGGCGGCGGCTGTCCCATCGCCGGCTCGGCCTGCCCGGGGGTCCCGGGCCAGAGCACCAGCTGGAAGTCATCGCCCTTGACGCCGACGGTCAGAAACCGCTTCCCATCTGGTGTCGGGTTCTCAACCCGCTTCTCGAGGCCCAGGACGTTCGTGTAGAAGTCGAGCGACCTGTCCTGGTCGCTGACGAGAACGCTCGTGTAGAAGACCTTCTCAAGCATCGTTCCTCCGGTGGTCGTGGTCACTGCTCCTATGACAGAGCGCGAGCAGCAGACGTGACAGTCGGAGGGCCGGGTCGAGGGAACCCGTTTCATGCGTGGTGGGTCGGCCGAGGACGCGAGGCGGTCACGGGTGCGGGCGGTATCCCGCCGACGAGACCCGACTCGTAGGCCCAGGTGAGCCGGTCTCGAGAGTGGAGCTAGCCGGACTCGAACCGGCGACCTCCTGGGTGCGATCCAGGCGCTCTCCCAACTGAGCTATAGCCCCGCGACGGCCGCCTCGCAGGGGCGGCCGGGCGTCGCGGTCAAGTGTAGTCGCAGCGGCGCGCGCCGCAGCGCGCAGCCGCTTCGCGACCGCGTCCCCAGGCGGGGCAGTATGGTGTCGGGGCGTCATGGGATTGCTCGACGACGCCATCCGCGACCACCTGGAGCTCAAGCGCAGGCGGGGCGCCGACCCGTCCGAGATCGCACGCGAGGAGCGCGAGGCGCTCGAGCCTGTGTTCCCGGACGAGCCTCGCGCGGCCGGCTTCGACCACGAGCCGCAGGCCGCCGGCTTGCTGGACGGCGAGCCGCCGCAGGGCGACCCGCTCCGCGAAGCGGCAGCCGGCGCCGAGGCGACCGGCGCAGCGGAGCCTGCGGCTCCCGCGGACGAGACGCCCGCCGATCCCGTGGCCGCGCAGAACTTCGGTGAAGAGACCGCCGAGCTCGACATGCAGGCGGTGCTCGAAGAGGGGACGCCCATGCGCGACGAAGCTGCGTCCGCAGCGCAGCCCTCACGACCGGTCGCCGCGCAGCCGGCCGGCGGCGAGGCGCCGGGCCGTACGGAGGCACTGCGTCCCCCGCCGCAGGGGGAAGAGGACCTGCTCGAGTGGGAGGTTCCGGGGCACTCCGACGCGGAACCGCCGCCGGAGCCGCTGCCGGGCCAGGAAACGATGAGCTTCGAGTAGCGCCGCGCTGGGGGCGGTCAGTCCCCCTTCAGCGCTCGAAGCGGGGCGGCCGGCGCTCGGTGATCGCGCGTGCGCCCTCTTCGACGTCGGAGCCGAGGAAGCTCAGCATCTCGTAGGCGACGCTCGCGTCGAATGCGGGGACGGCGACGCGAAGCCAGTGGTTCAGCGTGCGCTTCGTCCACCGCGCCGCCTGCTGAGGGCCTGCGGCCAGCCGCGCGGCGATCGCGAGCGCCTCGTCCAGCACCTGCTCGCCCGGCACGCACTTCGACACCAGGCCGATCCGCTCCGCCTCGCGCCCGTCGAGGAAGTCGGCCGTCAGCAGGTAGTACTTCGCCTTCGCCATGCCGCAGAGCAGCGGCCACACGATCGCCGCGTGGTCGCCCGCGACGACGCCGAGCCGCAGGTGGCCGTCCGTGAGCCGGGCGTCCTCGGCGATCACGCTGATGTCGGCCATCAGCGCGACGGCCAGCCCAGCACCGACCGCGGTCCCGTTGATCGCCGAGACGATCGGCTTCTCGCAGTCGAGCATGTTGGTCACAAGCGAAGCCGCCTCGCTCGCCATCGCGGCGACGCGGCGGTAGTCGCCGGCCATCTTCTGCACCATCTCGAGGTCGCCGCCTGCTGAGAAGGCGCGCCCGGCTCCCGTCACGACGGCGACGCGGACCGCCTCGTCGTCGTCGACGTCGCGCCACACG
Source organism: uncultured Solirubrobacteraceae bacterium (assembly GCA_963779065.1). Classification (GTDB taxonomy): domain Bacteria; phylum Actinomycetota; class Thermoleophilia; order Solirubrobacterales; family Solirubrobacteraceae; genus Palsa-744. The sequence goes on along the minus strand of CAVZWQ010000003.1, from coordinate 2,190,249 downwards.
CCGGCGAGCTCCGTGTGCAGGCGCTCGTTGGTCGCGTTCATGCGCTCCGGGCGGTCGATCGTGATCAGCGCCACGCCGTCCTCGCGCCGCTCGAAGCGCAGGTGCTCGTAGCGGTCCTGCTCGAGCCCGCTCATCCCGCCATCGTCAGCCCGCCACTGACGCTGAGGACCTGTCCCGTGACGAAGCCGGCCTCCTCCGAGGCGAAGAACGCGATCGCCGCCGCGACGTCCTCGGGCGCCCCCAGCCGGCCCATCGGGATCGCCCGGAGCAGGGCCTGCTGCAGCCGCTCGGCCTGCGCGCGGAACAGGGGGGTGTCGGTGGGCCCGGGGCAGACGACGTTGGCGGTGATGCCGTGGCGGGCCGTCTCGCGGGCGAGCGACTTGGTGAACGCGATCACGCCGCCCTTCGCCCCCGCGTAAACCGCCTCGCCGCTCGATCCCACGCGCCCGGCGTCGCTGCTCACGTTCACGAACCTGCCGCCTCGTCCGCGCTCCACCATCGCGGCGAGGAATGCGTGCGTGACCGCGATCGTCCCGATCAGGTTGATCGCGAGCACGCGCTCCCAGAAGGGCCGCTCCGTGTCGAGGAAGCGGTGCGTCTCGTCCCAGCCCGCGCAGTTGACGACCACGTCCGGGCAGCCGAGGTCGGCCAGCACGGTCTGCTGCCAGCGATGCGACCGACGCCGCGTCGGCGACGTCGAGGTGGTGGTGGCGCCTGCTCCTCGCCGGGCGCCGTCTCCGCGAGATCGGCGCCGGCGACCACGTAGCCCAGGGCGGCGAGGCGCCGCGCCGTGGCGCGGCCGATGCCGGAGGCCGAGCCGGTCACGACCGCCAGCCTGCGCTCACCCTCCGCTCCCATCGCCTGCACGGACGGGCAGGCTACAGCCTCGTCTGCCCACCGCGCCTTCCGTGGCGTGCGGTGGGCAGCGAGGCCTCCCTCCACCGGAGCGCCGGGCCGGCCATCTCCCTCCGCGTTCGACCGATTCCCCCGAACGGTCGACGCGGCCGGCCTGCTCGCCCCAGTTCCTCGGCGCGGTCACCCCGCCGCGCCGAGAGGTCTCCATCACCAGCTCGCGGTTTCCCCTCCCGCGCAGCCGGTCTTCAAGACAGGGCTGGCGCACGTTCGCGCGATGGCGCCGTTCGGGTCGCGGCTGACGGTCAGTTCGTCGCCGTTGACGGCTTTCACCGTCAGCGAGTAGCTGTCTTCGCTCGCGCTGACGCCGCTGACGTAGACGGCTCCGCTGCTCGCCGCGACCCGCACCGCGGGCTCGGTCTGGTGCAGCGTTTCGGCGCTCACCTGCTGGTAGGACCCGTCGTGCTCGGTGGCGATCGTCTCAGCGGTCGTCTCGGCGGTGCGGACCATTTCCTTGGCGTCGGCGTCCTGCGCCTTGGCCTGCTGGGTGATGAACAACGGGATCGCGATAGCGGCGAGCAGCCCGATGATCAGGCACACCACCAAAAGCTCGATCAGTGAGAAGCCGTCGTCCGTGCGCAGACGGCGGGTGAGCGGGGTCCCGGTGAAAAAGCGGGACCACCGCGGGTGCTGAAGCATCTTCGTAGACAACTCAGACCTCCGGGGCGATCACCTGGCGGCCGAGCTGTCTCTACACCGAGAGACCTCTGACTTTGCGCCCCCGTCTCACGACGGGTTTGCCTTTTTCAGTGGTGTGAATTTCGGGTGTGGCGGGGGAGTGTAGGTGGCGTCTCGCGGCCCGTGTGAGAACTCGACGTATGTACTAGCCGCCCGCCGCGGAGGCTGTACGGCGCTTCTCCGGTCCGCCTCTTCCCCTGCGTTCCAGTCCCACGAGCTGATGCACCTCGCGCCTCGTGAGCCCCGCCAGAGGGAGCGAGACCGCGAGCCGGGTCAGCTCGGAGGCCAGAGCCGCGGGCACGGCCGCCGCCAGCGGCACGCCCAGCCACATCAGGCTCACCGGAACGAGCGCCTCGGTGATCCCGGCTCCGGCGAGGGGCAGGCCGCGCGGCGTCAGCACGTAGCCGGTTGCGCAGCCGAGGATCGCGATCGTCGGAGCGCATGAGATTCCGAATCCGCGCAGCGCAGCCCACAGCGCGCAGGCCTCGGCGGCCCAGTAGAGCGCCATCCCCGCGAGCGCAGCCACAGCGCCCAGCGGCCGCCTCCACTCGCGGGCGAGGATCTCGGCGCCGCGCACGACGCTCGCAACGCGGGGCCCGGCCCGGCCGCGGCGGGTGCGCGCCCGCAGGCGCGGCCATGCCAGAGCCGCGAGCAGGACGCCGGCCGGCACGCCGAGAGCCCACGGCCAGACCGCCACCGCCTGCACCCCCGGCGCGCCGATCAGCAGCAGCGAGCACGTCCAGCCCGCAAGCGCGAGCACCACGTACTCGAGCAGGGCGAGCGCGGCCACGTGCGCACGGGCCTGGGGCAGGCTTGCGCCGGCCCCGCGCAGAGCGCGGATGTCGATCGAGAAGCCGCCCTTCACCGACGTCGCGCCGGCGCCGAAGGCGACCACCCGCGCCGCCGTCTCCGCCTCGAGCTCGCTGCGCCCGCACGCCGCCGTCACGCGGCGGTGAGCGAGCGCGTATCCGAGGTAGGAGGCGAGCCTGGCCCCGGCGGCGACGGCGATCCAGACGGGGTCCAGCCGTTCGATGCGGGCGATCACGGCGGATGGGCCGGCCGCGACCGTCATGCCGACGGCGGCCCCGGCCGCGATCGTCGCCGCGAACGCGGTCAGCATCAGCGGGTGACGCTCGAGCCGCTCGGTCCAGCCGTGCTCCATGTCTCACCTGTTACCCGTATAGGCCGGGCGGCTCCTGTTTCCGGCGGCGGGCGCCCGGGTATCCCCTCGGGGCGCGGCCCTCGACGCACGCGGAGTAGGGTGAGACCGAGATGCTGAAGCTGATGTTCATGCCGGTCCGCCTGATCGGCGGCATGGTTGCCGGGGTGCTCGCGACGAAGGTCTTCGAGCGGATCTGGCGCATGATCGACAAGGAGGGTGCGCCCGACCCCGAGCACCGCGAGATACCGCTGGCGAAGCTGCTCGCGGCGCTCGTGCTGGAGGGCGCGATCTTCCGCGCCGTGCGCGGACTGGTCGATCACGGCTCGCGCGTCGCGTTCAGCCGCGTGACCGGTCGCTGGCCGGGCGACGAGCGCCCCGAGCCCGAGGGAACCTGAGGGACCCGGCCGGCGCTCGGCGCCGGTCTCTGAAGTGGATGGCCCGGGGCCCGCTGCCCGGCCTCTGAGCCGCTCAGCTCTCTGCGAGGCGGCGCAGCAACTCGACCGCCCGCTCCAGCTGCCTGCGCTCGGCGGCGCTCAGCTCGGCGGATATCGCCGAGGCGAGCCAGCCCTCCCGGTCGCGGCGGTCGGCTTCGAGTGTCACGAGGCCCTCGGGCGTCAGCTCCACCAGCGTGCGGCGACCGTCCGCGGGGTCCGGGCGGCGGCTGATCAGCCCCGCCGCCTCGAGGTCGGAGACGGTCTGGGCCATCGACTGCGGCCGCACCCGCTCGGCGGTCGCCAGCGCGCCCACGGTCGAGGTCCCTTCCCGGGACAGCCGCCCCAGCACAGATCCTTGGGCGAGCGGGAAGCGGTGCTCGGCCCGCAGCCTTCTGATCAGCTGGCCGAGCACGACGCGGAGTTCGCTGGAAAGCTGGCCGGCGTCGGCCTCGGGGGTCATGAAGCGGACTATATAAGACAGGCGAACTGCACAGTTAGCCTGTATAACTTCGGGATGTGACCCCGACGATCGCCAGCGCACGCACCCGAACCGCGAGCGCTCGCACAGTCGACGAGCGCTACAAGTGGATCGCGCTCTCCAACGTCACGCTCGGCGTGCTGCTGGCGACGCTCGATGCTTCGATCACGCTGATCGCGATGCCCGACATCTTCCGGGGCATCCACCTCGACCCGCTGCAGCCCGCCAACAGCTTCTACCTGCTGTGGATGATCCTCGGCTTCCTCGTCGTCTCGAGCGTCCTGATCGTGAGTCTGGGCCGTCTCGGCGACATGTACGGCCGCGTGCGCATCTACAACCTCGGCTTCCTGATCTACACCGTGGCCTCGCTGTTGCTGACGATCGATTGGATGACCGGCCGGGCCGGCGCGATGTGGCTGATCGTCTTCCGGATCGTGCAGGGGATCGGGGCGGCCTGCCTGCTCGCGAACGCGGCCGCGATCATCACCGATGCGTTCCCCGCCAACCAGCGCGGGATGGCGCTCGGGATCAACAACATCGTGGGCGTCAGCGGCATGTTCGTCGGGCTGGTGCTCGGCGGACTGCTGGCGCCGATCGACTGGCGGATGGTGTTCCTGATCTCGGTGCCGGTGGGGTTGTTCGGGACCGTGTGGGCCTACCTGAAGCTCGAGGAGCGCAGCGAGCCGAAGCGCGCTCCGATCGACTGGCCGGGCAACGTCCTGTTCGCGGCGGGCCTGATCCTGCTGATGGTGTCCGTCACGTATGGCATCCGCCCCTACGGGTCGCACAGCACGGGATGGGGCAGCCCGCGCGTGCTCGCGCTGCTCGCAGCCGGGGTCGCCTGCCTGGCCGCGTTCGCGATCGTCGAGCGGCGCGTCGCCAACCCGATGTTCAGGCTCCCGCTGTTCCGCATCAGGGCGTTCAGCTTCGGCACGCTCTCGACGTTCCTCTCGGCGGTCGCGCGCGGAGGGCTGATGTTCATGCTGATCATCTGGCTCCAGGGCATCTGGCTTCCCCAGCATGGCTTCGACTTCACCGACACGCCGCTGTGGGCCGGGATCTACATGCTGCCGCTGACGATCGGGATGCTCCTCGCCGGCCCGGCCTCCGGCTTTCTCTCGGACCGCTTCGGCGCGCGGCCATTCGCGACCGGCGGCATGCTCTTCACCGCGCTCAGCTTCGTGCTGCTGGGGCTGCTGCCGATCGACTTCCCCTATCCGATGTTCGCGCTGGTGCTGGCGCTCACCGGCATCTCGTTCGGGATGTTCGCCTCGCCCAACCGGGCCGCGGTGATGAACAGCCTCCCGTCCGCGGACAGGGGCGCCGGCGGCGGGATGAACCAGACGTTCCAGAACTCCGCCCAGGTGATCTCGATCGGGATCTTCTTCACGCTGATGATCGCCGGCCTCGCCGCGACCTTGCCGGCGACGCTCGCCTCCGGGCTGCACGCCCACGGCGTCCGCGCCCTCGCGGCGCACCGCGCCGCGCAGCTGCCGCCGGTGTCGATCCTGTTCGCCGCGTTCCTGGGGTACAACCCGATCCAGCACCTGCTCGGCAGCCACGTCCTCGCCTCGCTCCCCGTGCACGATCAGGCGGTCCTGACCGGGCGCTCGTTCTTCCCCCACCTGATCTCAGGGCCGTTCCAGACCGGCCTGCACGAGGCGTTCCTGTTCGCGATCATCGCCTGTCTGGTCGCCGCCGCGGCGTCGGCGTTGCGAGGCGGGCGCTACGAGCACTCAGAGCGCGACGCGGTCCGCGAGGCGCATCCAGGTGCAGCGGTCCGGGCTCGTGGCCGCAGCGGCAAACCGATCCGAGAGGAGCAGCATGCAGGTTGAGTGGTACGGGCAGTCGGCCTTCCGCCTGACGGCCGGCGAGACGACGGTGGCGATCGACCCCTTCGGCGACATGTCGGACCTGGCCAAGGGCCGAGGCCTCGCATGGGACTACCCGGCGATCGAGGGCCTCGAGGCCGATCTGCTGCTCGTCACCCACGAGCACCGCGACCACAACGTCGTGGAGGCGGTGGGCGGCGACCCGCTCGTGCTGCGCTCCACCGCGGGCACGCTGGAGTCCCCGCTCGGCGCCGTCGTCGCGGTGGCCTCCGAGCACGACGCGGCCGCCGGGACCGAACGGGGGCCGAACACGATCTTCGCCTTCGATCTCGACGGCGTCCGCGTGTGTCACATGGGCGACTTCGGACAGGCCGAGCTGCGCGCCGAGCAGGCGGCGGCGCTCGAGGGGATCGAGCTGCTGATCGTCCCCGTCGGAGGCGGGCCGACGATCGGCGCGCGGGGAGCGCGGGAGGTGGTCGAGCGGCTGCGCCCGCGGTGGGTCGTGCCGATGCACTACCGCACGCCGCGGATCGGGTTCCTCGAGACGGCCGACGAGTTCCTCGGCTTCTACGAGGATGTCGTGCGCCTCGATTCGCCGACGTTCGACACCGCCGAACTCGGTCAGGGCGCCGGGCCCGTCGTGGTCGTGCCGGCTGCTCCCTAGCCCTGCGGCGCCCGGACGTTAACCTCGGCCTCGTCAACAAAGGGGAGGAATCGCATGGCCGAGAAGCCGACGCTGTACGTGTGCCACGGCGACGAGGGAGGTCCGCGGATGCACCCGTGCCGGCGCGTGCAGGAAGCGCTCCGCGACGCGGGGATCGATTACGAGAAGGTCGTGGCGGCGCACGGCAGCCCGATCCCGTTCCTGCGCAAAGGCTCGCGCGAGGAGCTGCGGGCGGCCACGGGTCAGGAGAAACTGCCGGCGCTGAAGCTGCCGGACGGCACTGTGCTCACGCCCTCGCGGGCGATCCTCGCCTGGGTGGGAGAGCAGCGCGCGGCGGCCGCATGACGCCGCCGCCCGGCGGGCAGGCCTAGGCGGGGCGCTCGCCGCCGGCCGTCTTCGGCGCGCGCTTGCCGGTCGCTTCGGCCGCGCAGTCGAGGAGCGCCTGGAGGCGGGCGTGTGCCGAATCGCGCGACCAGACGAGCGAGATCGATGCGGGCGCCGCGTCGAGGATCGGCAGCGCTCGCACGCCCGTCAGCACCTGCTCGATCAGCCGCGCGTCGCTGAGCGGCAGCACGGTGACGGCGTCGCCGAGGACGGCGAGCCGGCCGAGCATTTCGAGCGAGGTGGCGACGTGGTCGGCGGTGAGCGCCGCGGGCGGACCGCCGCGGGCGTCGTCGAGGCTGTGGAAGCCGGCCCACTCCGGCTGCACGTCGGCCCTGTAGCTGATGAAGGTCTCCTCCAGCGCGTCCGCGACGTGCACCTCGCCGGCGTCCGCGAGACGGTGCGCGTCCGAGACGCACAGCGCGCGCGGCTCGACGCGGACAGGGAACGCGCCGACGTCGTCCCCGAGCGCCGGGGTCTGGCACACGGCGACGTCGACCGTCTCCAGCCAGGCGCTCGTGTCGCCGCGCGGGAACGGGAGCTCGCGGAAGCTGACCTCGCAGTCGGGGTTCGCGTCGGCGAAGGCCGTGAACAGCTCGTGCGCCATCAGCGGCGGCGGCGGCCCGATGAAACCGACCTCGAGCACTCCGCGCGCGGCGCGTGCGAGCGATTCGGCGGTGAGGCTGACGGCGCGCTCGGTGTCGACGACCGCGCGGGCCTTCTCGAGGAACGCGGCGCCGGCCGGGGTCAGGCGGACGCCGCGGGCGTGGCGCTCGAGGAGCTGCAGTCCGAGCTCGCTCTCGAGCTGCGCGATCGCCTGCGACAGCGCGGGCTGGGCGATGTAGAGCTTCTTGGCCGCGCGCGTGATCTGCCCCTCCTCGGCGACGGTCACGAAGTAACGCAGCTGGTCGGTCTTCAGGCTCATTGGAAGACCCCGCGCGCCCCTCTCGCCGGGTATGCCGGGTGCGCCCGGCGTGTCGATCATACGTTGCCGGACAGCCAGCGCGATCGCACCGTCGCAGGGAGCAGCGACGCCCGGAGCGAGGACACCGGGCGTCACTGCTCGCAGGCGTCGAGCGACCGCTGCGCGATCGCGCCGAGCCGCGCGGCTGCGATGTCTCCGTCTTCTTGGAACGGCAGCATCTCGATCACGCCCGCCTTTTCGAACGCGCCCTGCACGCCCCGCGAGCCGCGGATCAGCCTGAAGCCGAAGCCGCGCTTCTCGCACAGGCCGCAGCGGAACGCGATCACGGCGACCCCGACGGGGTCGATCTTCTGGAGATCGCGCAGATCGAGGGTGATGTCGGTCACGCCTTCTTCGCAGAGGCGCTCGATCTCCCTCTCGAGCGCGTATGCCGAGCGATGCGTCAGCTCGCCCGTGAGGATCAGCGTGTGGTTCCAGGTGTTGACGCTGGTGAGCACCAGTCCGTGCTCGCCCTCGAGGGCGTTCGCGCCCTGCGCAGAGCGCGGTGGATCGCCGAGCAGCCGTGGGCTCTCGTCCGGTCCTCCTATGTCCATCTCGGACAACGTGGGGTGGCGTTTCATCGTTTCCAGCTCCTTCCGGAGTGCTTCGAAGTGAATTCCAGTGGGGCGGCCGGCCGCAGCGGGCCGCCGGGGGCGACGGTGGGGCCGGAGGCCTAACCGGGTCGCTCTGGAATCAGCACGAAGAACGACGTGCGCCAGGGCAGGCACGCGAGCTTCAGGCGGCGCATGGCGCGCGGGGCGGCGAGCGCCAGCAGCAGTGCGAAGGCGAGGGAGCCCGCGAGTCCGACGCCGGCTGCGCCGCCACCGGCAGCGACGCCGGAGGCGCCTCCGGGGGCGGGTCCCGGCGCGGGAGGCATCGGTCTTCCGCCGCCGGTGGCTCCGCTCTGGTGTTCGGTGCCGGTGCTGCCGCCCGCGACGGCCGCGACGGCGGCGCCGGCGAGCACGGCGGCGACCGGCGACAGCGATACGTACCCGGGCGGCAGCGTGCCCGTCGCCGGTAGCCACGTGCCGACGCAACTGCCGCCGCCCGCGCCGCCGAGCCCCTGGAGCCCGCAACCCTGGCCGCCCTTCCCGCCGGCGGCGTTCTTCGCCGCGGCGGCCCGGTGCGGGCCTTCGGAGGTTTCACCGCCGACCAGCGCTTCGCCTAGGTTGATCACCATCGAGCCTGTCGGCGTGCCGGCGGCGGGCACGGTCGCGACTTCGGTCGCGGCGGCGGTTCCGGCCGCGGGCGGCACGGCGCCGGGGAGCAGGGGCAGCGCGACCGCGCCTTTTTCATCGGCTTTCGAGTGGGACGGCGATTCGGAGGCCGAGCTTTCCGAGGTCGGCGGTTCGGGCGGCTGGCGGCGTCGGTTCCGACGGAGCTTCCGAGGCAGGCGGGGGCGGTTCCGACGGAGCTTCCGGGGCGGGCGGCGGGGGTGTCACCGATGAAGCTTCCGAGGCAGGCGGGGGCGGTTCGGAGGCAGGTTCCTGCGCGGGCGGGGGCGGCGCGGGTTCGGACTGCGGCTGCGGCTGTTCGGTGCCTTCGGGAGCGACGGGGCCTTGCGGCTGCGGCTGTTCGGTGCCTTCGGGAGCGACGGTGCCTTGCGGCTGCGGCTGTTCGGTGCCTTCGGGAGCGACGGTGCCTTGCGGCTGCGGCTGTTCGGTGCCTTCGGGAGCGACGGTGCCTTGCGAGGTCGTTTCACCGCCGGAGGAGGCGGGCGCTTCGGCCACCTGGCCTTCGGTCGGCGCCGCAGCGGCTTCGGGAGGTCCGCCGGCCGGCGGTTCGTCGGCTCGCGCCGTCGCCGCCCCGAGCATCGCCGCCAGCATCACCACGAGCACCGTCCTCGCCATCAGATGGCGGCTTCTGACGATCCTTGTCGAGAGGCGGTGGGCGGTACCGAGCATCGTTCCTCGCTCGTGCTTTCCCGGAGCCAAAGATGATAAACGGACCGGCGAGGCTTTGCGTTCGGCCTCGGGCGCGGCCCGAGGCGTCGCTACCGGCTCCCAGCGAACAGACGCAGGAACAAGAGGAACACGTTCAGGATGTCGAGGAAGATCGCGGCCGCGAGCGGGATCGCTTCCTCCTGGCCGGCCCGGCGCAGGCGGTTGAAGTCGATCACGGTGTAGAGAGCGAAGATCGCGAGGCCGACGATGGCGTACGCCGTGTAGGCCCCCGGGATGTGCACGAAGATCAGCACGAAACCGGCGACGATCAGGGCGAGCAGGGCCCAGAAGGCGAACCTGTAGAGGAAGGAGAGGTCGCGGCGGATCGCGTAGCCGCCGGCCCCGAGCCCGCCGATGAACAGGGCCGTCGCTCCGAACGCCTGGCGCACCGCCGTGGGGTCCGTCGCGGCGTAGTAGTTGACGGTGCTCGCGACGCTCGCGCCGATGAGCAGCCCGAACAGCATCAGGAGCCCGAGCGCGAGCGACTGGTTGCCCCGCGAGTTCGCGACGTTGAGCCCGACGAGGCACCCGAGCGCGCCGATCCAGGCGATGAACCAGAGCGCGCCGCCCGAGTTGCGGAACAGGAACACGCCCAGCGTCGCGACCCCCACCGTCAGGGCGACGAGGCCCATCACCCGCCCGAACAGAGCCGGCGTGCGCGACTGCGGGATCCGTTCTGCGTAGCCGGTGGCCGCCATGGGCGGACTGTATTACGGCTGCCCGGCTGGTCGGGTCCCACCGATCGGGTGAGAACGGCCCTCGCCTCGGCGGGCGTGGAGCTCGACAGTCCCGTTCCGGTCTCGATCCCGCGCTCCCCCCGGGGCGCAGGGTCGAGACCGGAGGGCTTCAGGCGGCGCCGATCAACCCCCTTGCGCGCCGACCAGATCCACCGGGTGCTCGCGCCCGCCGCTGCGCTCTGCGGCACGCGCGCCGGACGCATCGCGTCCGGTGGGCGCCGCGCCCACGCCCCTGTAGCGGTTCACCCAGCGGGCGGCCTCCGCGGCCGCGGTCTCCTTGTCCGTCGGAGTCGCGGCCGCCCCTCGTTGGCGATAGACCCAGCGCACCGCGTCCACCTCGCTGCGCTCCCGTTCTGCATCGCGCCTCGCACGCCACTCCTCGTAGGGATCGGCCGCGCGCTGCGCGAGCGTCTGCGGTTCGTAGCGCGTCGGTGCGTCGTCGACGCCGTCGCGCAGCAGGCGCATGGTCGGGTAGTAGCGGGTGCCGCTGTCCGTGTGTGCCGGGCGGCTTCGCCTATGTCCGTGCAAGAGTCCCATTGCCTCGTTCCTGGCTGCTGGTCGTGCCGAGGTCTCGGACGCGAGAGTTGCCCCCTCTCGAGATCGGCCCCCGTCACCGTGCCGATGTCTTGATTGACAGTGGGGGAAGCATGGTGCCCCGTTTTGTCAGGCGTCGGAAAGCTCGACGAACGGGGGAGGTTTCGGCCTCTTCGGGATACGCCGGTGTCGGCCCAAAAGGGCAGCCTCGGAGGTTCCCCTCGGCACGCCCGGTGAGGCAGGTCCGGCGCGCGCCGGCGCTGTCGGGCGAACGGCGGCCGCGCCGCGGGGTCCCTGGTATCTTCCGGGAGGCGATCGAGGGGGCCCGGAGAGACGGTTGGGGAGGCCGGCCGAGAGCTCGCAGATCGCATCGCCCGATGACGGCTACGAGCAAGGGAGATCCGGGATGAGATGGACGAGGACTGCGATCGCACTGGCCGCGGGAGCGCTGGCACTTGGGCTGCTCGCCTCACCGGCGCTGGCCGTGAAAGAAAAACCGGTGTTCGGCAAATTCAAGGCGTCGGTGGCCGGCCCGGTCAGAGGGATCGGCGAAGCCGGCGAAATGACGCTCGGCCCCTACCACTTCGAAGAATGTGAAAAAGAACTCAAGTCGAACGGCAGCGTGACGATGGGCGAAGCCGAAACGTTCTTCCAGGAAGTCAGGTTCTCGCACTGCGAAGCCGTCCGCCCGGGCGGCGGCGGCCTCGAAGAAGCGGTCCAGGCGAGCTTCGCGCTCGGGATGGAATTCCACTCCAACGGGGCGCTGAAACTGGGCCCCAGCAGCGTCACGTTCAAAGCGACGGGCTCCACGTGCGAAGTCACGATCCCGTCGCAGTGGGTCCCGGCCGGGGCGGAAACCGAAAAAGGCCAGGAACGGACCTTCGAAGGCGTCGAATACGGAACCGAAAAAGAAAAACTCGAAGGCGGCCAGGCGAAAAAATTCGGCGAATTCCGCGAACGTCTCGACATCACGTGGGAAATCAAAGGCATCCACGCCACGGTCAAACTGACGCCGGAATGCAAATACCAGCGGCGCGCACCTGAACGAAGCCGGCGAAGCCGAATTCGCCGGTGGCAAGATGGAAGGCGAACTCGAAGAAGTCACGTTGCAGGCAGGCAACCTGAGCTTCGTCCCGCCGCCGGTCTGAGCCTCACGACGGTCCGGGAGGGTGCGTCCGCGCACGGGCGGCCCCTCCCGGCCGGCGGCTCTGCTCGGCGGAAGCGCCCTCAGGACGCCTGGCCTAGCCCGCCGCGCAGCCGCTGATGCGGACCAGTTCGATCCGCGTCCGTTCGAGCGTGGTGACGTGGCAGTGGGCGCCGGCCCAGCGCACGGCCGGAACTTCGTCGGCCCGTTCGCCGGTTTCGGCGAATAGGAGCCAGACCGTGCCGTCGGCGCGCGCGAGCCGGCGCACGAGAGCGACCGGAGGCGGCCCGCCGGGCACGTCGCCGCCGTGGGCGGAGGGGTCTTTGTAGCCGAGCACCCCGGGGGGCAGCGCGGTGTCCTTCCATTCGTCGACGACGAGCTCGCCGCTGCTCGCGCGCAGCGCCGGGTCGTAGTAGCCGAGCGAGGGGAGCGTCAGCACGCTCTGCGCGATCAGCGGCTGCCCCGGGCGGCGGTCGGCCTTCAGCCAGCGCGCGGCGGGGGTCCATTCCTGCTGCACCGCGTCGATCTGCTTGGCATCGGCGTAGATGCCCAGGCACAGCAGCGCGCCGACGCACGCGGCGGCGAGCGCCGGGAGCGGACGGCCCTCGACGAGGGCGGCCGCCGCCAGCGCGAGCAGCAGGCAGAGTCCGGGCAGGGCGACGATCGCGTAGCGCGGCCAGAACACCGGCTCGACGGCGGAGATGATCAGCAGCAGCGCCGGCGGCAGGACGCCCCAGGCGGCGGCCGCCGCGAGGGTGCGGCGCTCGGCGCCCGCTTCCTTCCGGCGCCGCAGGCGCCAGGTCCCGGCGCCGGCCAGCACGGCGGCGGCGAGCAACGTCAGCCAGCCGACGGCTTTGACCCCCGAGTAGCCGCCGCCGAACTCCTGCACGCCGGCTTCGACGAGGCCGCGGCCCAGCTTGGGCAGCCAGTAGAGGGGGTCCCGGCGGCCGCGCTCGATCGCCGCTGCGACGAGCAGGGGCACGCAGAGCACGAGCGTCGCGGCCAGCGAGCTCACCCACGAGCGGGCGAGCGCGGCCCGCCGCTCGCGAGCCACCGACCACACCATCAGCGCCTGCGCGGGCAGCACGATCACCGGCGCGAGCAGGTCGCTGTATCCGGTCAGCGCCGTCGCAGCGACGTACACCCACCACATGCGGCGACGGTGGCGCTCGTCGTCGCTCGCCAGAGCGCGGGCCAGTGCGCCGAACGCGGCGCACGCACCGAACACGACCAGCGCGTAGGAGCGGGCGACCTGGCTGTACCAGATCGCCATCGGGTTGATCGCCAGCAGGGTCGCCGCCAGCAGCGCCACCCAGCGCTCGCGGGAGAACTGGCGTGCCGCCCAGTACATGAGCGGGACGCTCGCCGTGCCGATCAGGACCGCCGGCGCGCGCAGCACCTCGACGCCCGTCCCGAAGATGCGCGTGACGGGCCAGAGGATCACCGAGTAGGGCATCCCGTTGGCCTCGTAGCCGGCCAGCGAGATCATGTGCCCGAAGCCTCGCTGAGCGAGCGCGAACGAGAACGTTTCGTCGTTGAACAGCGAGCGCGAGAGGCTTGTCAGCCGCAGCGCGAAGGCGAGCGTCGTGAGCGCGGCCAGTGTCCACGCGCTCGCGCGCGCGGACTCGAGCGCCGTGCCGAACGGTCTCGTCGGCGCAGCCGTGCTGCGCCCCAGCGGTTGTGCGTGTCCCTCCATGGCTCGCCTCGCTCCGCAGAAGAGTGCCAGAGCGGGGGCGTCCCGGCAACATGTGGAACATGGCTCCCGGGGCCGTTTCCCACGGCCGCCGATTCGGGTAGCGTGGAACGGCGATGGCCGGTCCCGAGCCCCCTCGTCCCCCGGACGAACCCACACGGCCCACCGAACCGCTGCGCCCGGTGCCCCCGCGCCAGCCGGTGCCCCCGCGCCAGCCGGCGTACGGACAACCCGCCTACGGACAGCCGGCCTACGAGGGGTACCCGCCGGAAGCGCCTCCGCCGGACCCGTGGTGGAGCAACCCGTGGGCGGCGTTCACGGCGGGGCTCATCGGAGTGCTGCTGGGGGCGCTGGTCGGCTACCTGATCGGTCACAACAACGCGCCGACCAAGACCGTCGCGAGCGGCCCGGCGGTGACCCACACGGTCACGAGCACGAAGACCGTGCCCACGGTGACGACGGTGACCAGCAAGACCGTCACCCAGGCGCCGCCCAACCCGGCCAACGAAGAAAAGCGCGTCGAAGCCGAAAAACAGGTGAAGACGCTCGAAAAGGAAAACGAAGAACTGCGCAAAGCCGAAGGCGGCTAGGCGCCGGAGGGCCGGCCTGCTCGCCGGCCCCCCGCGCGCCTTCGCTCAGCCCCCTTCGGGCGTCGCGCCGTAGCCCGCTCCGCCGGGCGCGCCGGGCGGGTGTCCGCCGGCCCCGCCGGGGCCCTGCATGACGTTGAACGAGCTGTCGAGGTGCACGTCGACCTTCGTTCCGTCCGACTTCGTCACGGTCGTCTCGTAGCCCGTCTTCGTGCAGTCGGTCGTGACGGCGCCGGCGGTGCCGCTGCCGACGGACTTCACCGCGGCAGCCTGCGCTTTGGCGGCCGCGTCACCGGTCACCGGCTTCTCCGCTTCCTCGTGGGCCGCGGTGCCGGGAGCCGGCATGCCCGCGGGGGGGCCGCTCGGTCTCGAGGAGGCGCCGGCGGCGGACGGGGCCGCCGTCGAGGAGGTGGAGCTGGAGGAGGCGGCACCCGCGAGCGCGGCGCCGCCGAGGGCGAGCGCCGTCAGAGCTGCGACGCCGGCCAGCACCTTCTTGATCGGGTTGAACATCGGAATGGTCCTTTCGGTCGGCCGGGCGTCTGCCCGGGGTCGAGCTCACTCTGGGAGCCGCGGCTCAGAGCCGCCGGCGAAGCGCGTGGGAGGAAGCTGAGAGTGGGCACCGGCGGGCGGGGGCCGCTACGCTCGCCGCGTGCTCGTGCGCCGGGAGGACGACGGGGCGCTGGTCATCGGCCAGCTCTCGCACGCGTGGCTCTCGGGGCAGCTCGCACGCGCGTGGGGGAACGACCGCTTTCCCGCCCCCGATCCGCGCGAGGAGATCGCGCTCGGCGCCGAGCAGCACGACCTCGGCTGGGCGCTCGCCGACCTGCGGCCGGGGCTGAGCAGCGCCAGCGGCCTGCCGCGCAACTTCGTGGAGACCTCCGTCGAGGAGCACCTCGCGATCTGGCGCACGGCCCCGGACCGCATGATGAGCGTCAGCGCGCTCGCGGCGCTGGTCGTCTCACTGCACGGAGCCTCGCTCTCGGCGCTGCGGCTGACGGGGGCGAGGGACGGGCGCGAGGCGCTCGAACAGCACATCGCCGGCGAGCGCGCGCGCCAGGCCTCCCTGCGCGCGGCCCTTGGCCTGGGCGAGGCGGAGACCGAGCGCATCCAGCGGTGGATGTGGACGTGGGACGGGCTCTCGCTGGCGCTGGGGAACGGCTGGGACCCGTTCACGGCACGCGACGTCCCGGCTCGGGACGCGCTGACGGACATCGAGCTGCGCCGGGTGGGAGATGCGGAGGCGTCCGGCGAGGGCGAGCGCGCCGAGGGCGTGTTCGCGCTGGACCCGTGGCCGTTCGCGGTCGAGCGGCTCGCGGTGCGATGCGAGGCGCGCCACCTCGCGAGGAATTTTTTCGAGGATGAGGATGAGCTGCTGTCCGAGCTCGAAGCGGCGCGGCCCCAGCGGCTCGTCTTCGAGCTCCGTGCGGCCGGCGGCTAGGTCAGTCCCGCGATGCCGTTGCGCAGCAGCGCGGCGGCCAGCAGCACGATGATCACGCCCGCGAGCGTGCGCGCGTGACGCTCCAGCCACAGCCGCACGCGCGCGAGCACGGCCGTGGTGCGCTCGCGCGCGAGCGCGAGCGAGACGAGGGACAGCAGGAGCGGCAGCAGGGAGACGAGCCCGAACGCGACCCAGAGGAGGATGAATTCCGCCGCGTTCGGGTCGGTCTGGGAGATCGACTTGAGCGCGATCGGGATGAAGCCGCCGGGGTTCGCGAGGGTCGCGCCGGCGGCGACGACCGCGAGCGCCGGCGAGGACGCGACGCCGGACATCTTCTCGACCATGCCCGCGATCTGCTGCGGGTCGGGCGGGCGCCGGGCCGCGCGGGCGACCCACAGGAGCAGCAGCGCGCCCAGGACGATGTCGATGATCGCCACGGCGGTCGGCGGGCCTTCCGAGGACTGGCTCGGCGCGGCCGCCCCGCCGATCACGAAGGCCGCGACCACGCCGATCGCCAGCGTGGCGCCGAAGGCCCCGATGAAGAACCAGATCCCGGTGCGCAGCGGCCGCTCGCCGAGCACGAGCGCGAACACCGTGAACGACAGCGTCGTCGGCGAGAGCATCGCCGCGAGCGCTGTCAGCGCCAGCTCTGTGTAGGGCGAGCTCAAGTGCGGCCTACTTGCGGGCGACGACCATCGAGTCGGGCCCGACGAGATGGTGCACCGATGTCTCGGCGAAGCCCACCTCCCGCAACCAGGAGCAGCAGTCCGCGCCCGTGTAGTCGAACCCCCCGGGCGTCTCGATCAGCATGTTCAGGCTCATCAGCAGCCCGAAGGCGTTCTCGCGGCGCTCGTCGTCGATCAACGCCTCGTAGACGACCAGGGCGCCGCCGTCGGGCAGCGCTCGGTGCGCCTTCTCGAGCAGCGCCATCTTCTCCTCGAGGTTCCAGTCGTGGAGGATGTGGCCCATCACGATCACGTCCGCGGTGGGCAGCTCGTCGGCGAAGAAGTCGCCCGCGGTGAAGGCCATCCTGTCCGCGACGCCGCAGGCCGCCATGAACTCCTCGAAGACCGGCTGCACGACCGGGAGGTCGAAGCCGCCGCCGCGCAGGTGCTCGTGCGCCTGGGCGAGCACCGCGGGCACGCAGCCCTGGGCGCAGCCCACGTCGATCACGGTCTCGTGCTCGGCCCAGGGGAAAGCCGCCGCGAGGGCATGTGCCGCCCCGGCGCTGATCCCCGTCATCGCTTTCAGGAACCCGCTCAGGCCGGCCGGGTCGGAGTAGAGCTTCGCGAAGAAGTCCTCGCCGACGCGCGCCTCGTTCTGGGGCTCCCCGGTACGCAGGCCGTCGGTGAGCGCGTTCCAGAAGCCGAACAGCCGCGCGTTCAGCATCTCGAGC
Source organism: uncultured Solirubrobacteraceae bacterium (assembly GCA_963779065.1). Classification (GTDB taxonomy): domain Bacteria; phylum Actinomycetota; class Thermoleophilia; order Solirubrobacterales; family Solirubrobacteraceae; genus Palsa-744. The sequence continues at coordinate 2,173,272 of CAVZWQ010000003.1, read as the reverse complement.
ATGCCGCCGACATAGGTGGGCGCGGCGCGGTCGAGGAACAGCGCGGTCGACGCCGTGTTGTCGTAGACGCCGCCGGTCCGGTCGAGCATCCCGAGCGCGACGAGCGCGTCGAAGAAGTCGCGGGCGCTCCGCGGATGCAGGCCGAGGCGCGCGCGCAGGTCCTCGGCGTCGCCCGGGCCGTTCGCGGCGAGCTCGCTGAACAGCCCGAGCTCGACCGCGCTCAGCAGCGTCTTCGATGCCCAGAACGCGGTCCCGAGCTGCATGATGGGCCCGGGGTCGGGCATGCCGACGCTCTCCGTGGCCGTGGCCGGTGCGGTACTCATGTGGCGCCCCCTTGCTTCCGCCGTGATTGGACGCGGAGCGTAACGGACGGCGACGCCCCGGGGTCAACCCGAGCGCCGGCGCGACGCGGGCCCGGGGGCGCGCCGGGCAGCTTCACGGTCGCCGGGGGCGCGAGGCCGCCAGCGGCCCCGCGCCCGCTCCTGCTCCTAAGCGGCGAGCGTCACCGGTTCGCCGAACAGGATCTTGTCTTCCATCCTGAGCCCCGCCGTTTCCAGCGGCGCGAGGAACGACACTTCGAGTGTGTCTTTCGGTTCGCCTTCGAGGTTCTGGATTTTCTGGATCCCTCCGAGCTGCCTGAACTTCAGCTTGAAGGTTTCCGACGGCGTGACGAGCGCGTTGACGGGCGCGATCCTCCCGATCACCGAGCCGACCACCAACACCCGCGTGCCGCTGAGGCAGCTGAACAGCAGGAACGGACCTCCCGACGGTTCGGTCAGGTCGATCCCCACGGTTTTGGCCGTTTTGTTGATGTAGCCGACGGTCATCGCGAACGCGGGCGAGACGATTTCGCCGGGCGCCGATCCGGGCGTGCTGCACTGCGTTTTTTTCAATGTGCAGCCGGTCATCGTGATCGTCACCGTGCCGGCTTTGGGCCCGGTTATTTCGCCGGCGTCGGTGCTCGCGGTGCAGACCACGCGTTTTCCTCCGATGCCTCGCAGCCGGAGTTCGCCGCTCGTCGACGTGAACGGTTTGCCGAACGGCGCGCTGAATTCGGGCAGCGCCGCATACGACGACGGCGCCGAGAACGCGCCCAGCGCCACCAGCATCGTCAGGCACAGACCCGCGACATGGATCCGCCTCATGCTCATCCCCCCCTCGAAGAAGCCCGGCGCCTCGGATCGAGCCCGGGTGTGTGAAATGTCTGTGAAACGACCGTACCCGACCCCCGGGGCCCGGTGTCAACCCTGGCCCGGCCGCGGGCGGCCGGTAGGCTTGCGCCCGTGGAGTTCGGGGTCGCATGCTTCGCGACGCACGACGGCGTCCAGCCGGGAGCCCTCGCGCGCCTCATCGAGGAGCGCGGCCACGAGTCGCTCTTCTTCCCCGAGCACACGCACATCCCGGCGAGCCGCGCCACGCCGTACCCGGCGGGCGGGGAGCTGCCGCGCAAATACAGCCACACCTATGACCTGTTCGTCGCGCTCGCCTGCGCCGCGGAGGCGACCAGCAACCTGCGGATCGGCAGCGGCATCTGCCTCGTGGTCGAGCGGGACCCGATCACGACGGCGAAGGAGGTCGCGAGCATCGACCGCGTGTCGGGCGGGCGTTTCGAGTTCGGCGTCGGCGCCGGCTGGAACCGCGAGGAGATGGAGAACCACGGCACCGACCCGCGCACCCGGATGGCGCTCATGGCCGAGCGGATCGAGGCGATGAAGGCGATCTGGACCGAAGACGAGGCGAGCTACCACGGCGAGTTCGTCAACTTCGACCGCATCTGGTCCTGGCCGAAGCCGGCGCAGTCGCCGCACCCGCCCGTGCTCGTAGGGGGAAACGGCCCGACGGTGCTCGACCGTGTGCTGGCCTTCGGCGACGCGTGGATGCCCAACTACATCCCCGGCGAAGACCTGGCGGCGCGGATCGGCGAGCTGCGCTCACGCGCTGACCGGCGGATCGATGTGGTCATCAACGCCGCGCCGGCCAAACCCGAAGTGCTCGAGGAGCTCGAGCGGATGGGCGTACGGCGCGTGGTGCGCTACATCCCCTCCTCGGGGCTCGCGCCCGTCGAAAAGGCGCTGGACCACTGGGAGACGGCGGTCGCGGAACTCCACGGGGAGTGACGTGGAGAGCGCGCAGGCGCGGGAGCGCTTCGCGCAGGCTCCGGTCGCGCGCCTTGCGAGCGTCGGTCCCGACGGCAGGCCCCACATCGTGCCGATCGTCTTCGCGCTGGACGGCGAGACGGTCTACAGCGTCGTCGACCGCAAGCCGAAGCGGACCGGCCGGCTGAGGCGAATCGAGAACCTGCGCGCCCGGCCTGCCGCCGCCCTGCTCGCCGACCATTACGAGGAGGACTGGAGCCGCCTGTGGTGGGTCCGGGCCGACGGCCGCGCGCGGGTGCTCGACGGCGGGGAGGAGGCGGCGCGGGCGATCGCGCTGCTGTCGGCGCGATACCCCCGGCAGCGCGCGGCCGGGGCGGTCCTGGCGGTGGACGTCGAGCGCTGGTCGGGCTGGTCGGCTGCCGAGAGCTGAGGCGCCCCTCCTCAGATCATCGCCGTGTCAGCGGCCTGGTCGAGAAGCACCCTGCCCTGGATCTCGCGCGAGACCGGGCCGACCTGGAAGTGCGCGGTCGCGGTGTGGGCGTCGCGGAAGCGCCGTTGCAGCGGCGAGCTGTCGTAGACCGCCGGGCCGCCGGCGAGGCCGAAGAGCGCGCTGACGACCGACGCGCCGGTCGCGGCCGCGTTGGTGGCGGCGATGCGCAGACCGTTGCGCAGCTCGACCGGCACCGCGTCCTGCTCCTGCGCGGCGCGCCACGCGGCCTCCACCGCCGCGTCGAAGAGCGCTTCGGCCGCCCGCAGCGAGGCCTCGGCCTCGGCGAGCGCGGCGTGCGTCGTCGAGCGCTCGGCGAGCGTGCGCGCGGAGCCCTGGCCGACCTTGACCTTCGCGAGGTCGGCGAAGTCGCCGATCGCGCCCCGCGCGTTGCCCATCGCCGCCGCTGCGACCGACAGGGCGAAGTACCCGAACACGGGGAAGCGGTAGAGCGGCCGGTCGAGCCGCGGCCCGTCGAACAGCGAGAAGGCGTGCCGGGCCGGGACGAACAGCTCGGCGGCGACCGAGTCGTGGCTGCCGGTGCCGCGCAGGCCGAGCGTGTGCCACGTGTCGAGCACCTCGAGCTCCTCCCGCCGCATCCCGACGACGATCGGCATCGGCCGCCCGTCCGAGGGCTGATCTCCGTCCTGCGCGAGGAAGCAGCCGGCGAACAGGACACCGGCGTGTTCGATGCCGCTGCAGTAGGGCCAGCGCCCGCTCACGACGAACCCGCCCTCGGCCGGGAGCGCGGTCCCGCGCGGCGCGAAGATGCCGGCGGCGATCCCGCGCGGGTCGGCGAACAGCTCCGCGCGGGCCTCGGGCTCCAGGTAGCCGGCGAGCAGGCTGCTGGTAGCCGCGATCGAGACGCACCAGCCCGCCGAGGCGTCGCCGGCCGCGATCGCGGCAGCGTGGCGGAGCAGCTCGCCGGGTGCCAGCTCGAGCCCGCCCGCCTCCCGCGGCGCCCCCGCGTTCATCAGGCCCGAGTCGCGCAGGCGGTCGAGCAGGGGCTCCGGGAGGCGGCGGGCCGCCTCGGTCTCCGCCGCCAGCTCGCGGGCGAGCGCGGCGATCTCCTCCACGCCGGTGCCGATCACGGCCGGATCTCGTAGTAGAGGTTGGCGGGATCTTCGAAGTCGTGGACGCGGAAGCGCGAGAACCCCGCGTCGCGCGCGAGCCTCTCGGTCGCCTGCGGCGGCAATCCGATCGTCCCGAGGCCGGCCCCGCCGGGCTCCGACAGCGCGGATGACATGCAGGAGGAGACCGAGAAGCCGAGGAACATCGCGAGCATCGGGTTGCGCCGGTTGCCCTCCCAGCTGTCGGCGCAGCGGATCTCCTTGACGAGCCACGTGCCGTCGTCCGCGATCGCGCCGCGGATCGCGGCGGCGGCCGCGTCCGGGCGGGTCATGTCGTGCAGGCAGTCGAACGTGATGACGAGCGAGTAGCGACCCTCCTGCGGCAGCTCCTCGGCACGACGGTGCAGGATCTCGACGTTCTCGAGCCCCGCCTCTGAGACGCGCGCCCGCGCCCGCTCGACGGCCAGGCTCGAGAGCTCGTAGCCGTGGAACGTCGAGGCGGGGTAGGCGCGGGCCAGCGAGGTCAGCGCCACCCCGGCGCCGCAGCCCACGTCGGCCACGAGCGCCCCGTCTGCGAGCCTGTCGGCCACGTCCTCGAGCGCGGGCAGGATCCGCGGAACGAGCGAGAGCCGCGCCCACGGCCCGAGCATCCGCTCGGTGCGATGGACCCCGGCCGCGCCGTGGCGGTCGTACGGCATGCCGGTGCCGGTGCGGAAGGCCTCCGTGAGGTCGTCGACGAACCCGGGCTCCGCCGGCGCGCCGAATGCCCCGGCCGCGAACTGCAGGCTGTCCTCCTCGCGCGCGAGGACCATCGAGCCTGCCGCGGTCAGCTCGAAATGCTCGCCGTCCTCGGAAACGAGCAGCTCGGCGGCGGCGTTCCCGCGCAGCCACTCGCGCAGCCAGCGGGGATGCAGTCCCGTGCGGTCCGCGAGCTCCTCGGCCGTGAGACTGCCCGCGCCGTCGAGCTCCCGGTAGAGCCCGAGACGGTCGCCGAGGTGGATCAGCAGCGAGACCATCTCGCCCTGCTTGTATCCCCACACCCGGAACGCGAATGCGCCGACCTCGTCAGGGTCTGGTGCTCCCGCGGTGCCCACCTCCTCCTCCACGGGGGCGATTCTCCCAGTTGCGCGCGGCCGGGGCGCACACCAACCCGGAGCCGCGCCACGACGGGGTGTGTCGCCGCGCGAGGACGTCCCTGCAGGGCGGCGCCCCGCGGCGGCGGGTCAGGCGGGAAGGCGCTGCTCGATCTGGCCCTTGGCGGCGGCGCCGACGATGCGGTCCACCTCGCGGCCGTCGCGCATGAACACCAGCAGCGGGATGCTCATCGCCTGGTAGCGCGACGCGAGCGAAGGGTTCTCGTCGACGTTCACCTTCACGACCTTGAGCGCTCCGGCGCGCTCGGCGGCGAGCTGCGCGAGGACCGGCTCGACCATGCGGCACGGTCCGCACCACGGCGCCCAGAAGTCGACCAGCACCGGGACGCTCGACTCCGTCTCGGCCGCGAAGCTCGACTCGTCAGCCGGCACGACCCACGGCAGCGGCGCCTTGCAGCTCGCGCAGCGGGGGGTCCCTTTCGCGACCGCGCCGACGCGGTTCCTGGTCGCGCAGCTCGGGCAGGCGAGAACCGTCGGCACGCCCCGGAGGTTACGACCTCGCGGGCGCGGGCGACGGCGCAGGGGCCGCGCGTCCGCGCCGGAGACCGCCGGCGCGGCGCGCGGCATGCGCGGGCTGCTCAGGGTGCCGAGACCGGCCCTGAGCCGGCCAGCAGGTGGCCGTGGCTGTCGAGCGCCTGGACTTCGAAGGTGGTGTCGGCGCTCGCAACGGTCATCTTCGTCTCGAACCCGTTCCACGGGTAGGTGCCGAGCGGCGCGAGCGATTCACCCGCTTCGCCGCCGAGCACCCGCCAGCTCGCGACCGTCGTGGCGCCGTTCCAGCTCGCGTAGAGCGCCACTTCGCCCGGCGATTCGCGTTCGGCGACGAGCTTCGGCAGCGTGTTCGGCACGCCTTCCCATTCGTCGCGCAGCACGCGGTAGGTGCTGTCGCCTTTGGGGAGCTGCGCGTCGAACAGCAGCTTCCCCATCTTTTCCGGTTCCCCGGCCTTCGAGAACTCGGAGAAGTACTGCGTCGTGCCGTAGCCGACCATCGCGTACCCGCCCTTCATGAGGCGCATGCTTCCCTCCGCGCCGGCGACCGTTCTGAAGGAGCGCAGGTACTGATGCCTCAGGCTCGCCTTGCCGTTGCCGAGGTGCAGCGTCAGCCCGCGCGAGATGCCGTACACGGGCGGCCCCGCCTCGTCGTCGAAGACGGTGAGTGTCTGCAGGTGGCGTCCTTCGAGCCTGGCGTCGTGCTGGAAGTGGAAGCGGGCGCCTTTCAGAAGCGTGAACGTCGATTTCTTGCCGGCGATCTGCCAGATGATGTGGCCGTCTTCCTGGCTCAGCAGGTAGACGCCCGATGTGTCGCGCATCGAGACCAGGACGCGGTTGCCCGAGAGCGGCTCGATCGAGTTCAGGTGATAAGGGTCGAACGCGCCGTTGGCGGGCACGGCTTCCGTTTCGGAGGTGGGGACGTGTCCGTAGGAGCTCCATTCCCACATCACGAGGCCGGAGTGGATGTCGATCTCCTGGACGGTGTAGTCGAGGACGGGAAGGTGGCTTTCGTCGCACACGGGGTTGCAGACCGGCTCGACGGCGTCGATCCACGCCTGCCCTTCCGGGCGTGATGTTGAGCTCGTGGATGTCCATCTGCAGGCCGTTGCCCGCTTTGACGTGGGCGATCGGTTCGTATGCGGTGTCGGCGATGATCCCTTCGCCGAGCCCGTATGCCGTTTCGGTCACCGGGCCCTGCCACCAGGCGATCGCGGGCCGCCCTTCGTAGCTCACCTTCTCGAGGTTCGAGCCGACGATGCCTTTCGGGAACTGGTCCCACCACAGCAGCTTGCCTTCGGGGTTCAGCAGCATCAGGCCCTCCGGCCCGACCGGTTCGAATTCGAGCAGTTTCGATCCGGGGTGGATCGTCGGCGCCGGAAGCGGGTCGAGGAAGAAGTCGCCCTTCAGGCTCGGGTCCGCGAGGTTGACCTGCACCTTCGGGGGGATCAGTCCGGGCTCGGTCTTGAAGTGTTCGAGCGATTCCGGTTGTTCGCCTTCGGGGTTCAGCAGGTTTTCGGGCGGGCCCACGTGGGCGACGGCGAAGCGGTCTTCGATCGTGCCCCCTTCTTTCAGGGACACGATCGCTTCGGCCTGCTCGCCTTCGGCGAAGGGCGCGTCGAGCACGTAGCTCGCGCCCGCGGCGGAGTCGTAGGGCTCGAGATGGCCGCTGTGCGCGCCGCTCGCCGAGCCGGTGACAGTCACCGATTCGATGTTCGACGCGGGGGTGCCGAGGATGCTGATCTGCGTCGCCGGGTTGGCGTCGGGCGTGCCCGGCAGCGGCGAGACCGTGACCGCGCCGAACGCCGCCGGCGCGGTCACGGCCAGAGCCCCCGCCGCTGAGAGCCCGGTCAGGGCTGCCCGAAGGCGGCGCCGGGCGGGCGCTGCCCCTCGCTCCGCGCCGCGGCTGCGGCGCGCGTCGGTCCAGAACATCCTCGCCCTCCTCGGTTCTCGTGCTCACCCCTCCTCCAGGGGCGGCGGGAGGCTAGCACATTTATGGACAGTCTGTAAAGATCTTGGTCACGACGACGACCGAACACCGATGACCACCGCCCACCCTAAGATCGGCGCCGTGCCGGGCGCTCCCCCCGCGAAGCAACGTGGAGCTCGCACGCCCGCGAGGCGCTCCTACCTGCGCTCGGAGGACCGCCGCCGCCAGCTGCTCGATGCCGCGACGCGGATCGCGGGCAGCGAAGGCGTCGACCGGCTGACGGTCGTCGGGCTCGCGAAGGCCGCGGGGGTGAGCCGGCAGCTCGTCTACGACCACTTCTCCGACCTGCAGGGTCTCCTCGGCGCCGTCCTGGCCGACCGCTTCACGGTGATCGACAACGCGATCTACGAGTCGATCAGCGCCCCGGGCGCGTTCGCGGACCGCGACCGGGCCGTGGAGGTGGCACTCGGGGCGGCCCGCGGCTTCCTCGAGCTCTCCCGCGAGGACCGCCACCTGCTGCGCAGCGTGCTCTCGACGACCGACGCGCCGGCGCACGAGCTGAACCCGCTGGCCCTCGCGCTGCGCGAACGCAGCATCAGGCGCTGGCGGCCGCTGTTCCCCGACGGCGACGACGCGGTGTTCCGCCCGCGCGCCTGGGCACTCGTCAACGCCCTCGACGGTGTCGGCGATCTCGTGGCGACCGGCGAGCTGGACGTCGAGGCCGCGCTGCGGGAGTTCGAGGTCCTGCTGCGCGCCACGCTCGCCGCCTCCGAGCCCGCCCCGGCCGCGGCGGGGCGCTCCCGGCGCGGGCGCGCCGCGCGCTGAGCCGCGATGGGAGGGCAGAGCCTGCCGGCGCCCTCCGGCGTCGAGCCGTCGCTCGGCGGCTACTGGCCCGCCCCCTGGACGGCGGAGGACGGCGGCCCGCGCCGGCACGGCTGCGCCTACGGCGTGGACGGCCTCGCGATCGCCCCGGGCGAGTCGCTCGTGCTCGCGGCTTCGCGTGACGCGTTCGTGACCGATGCGCTCGTCCGGCGCGACCCGGGCGAGCTGTTCGCGCTGCGCCACGACCCGCCCGCCGGCGGAGCGCAGGCGGCGCCCGTCGACACCTGGGTCGAGCGCCTTCACCCCGGCACCCTGGAGGTGATCGCGAGCAGCGCGCGGCTCCCCGGCGGCCCGTACTGGCCGGGCGGGATCGCGGTCGGCCGGGGAGGCGACCTGCTCGTCGTCTTCGGTGCGTGGGCACACCGGCTCTCGCCGTCGCTGGAGGTCCTGGCGTCGCACCGCCTGCCCGGCGCCCGCCCGCACAACTCGTTCGTCCTGCTTCCGGGGGCGAGCTGGTCACCAAGGACTGCGACGCGCCCGCGGGCCTCGAGCCCTCGACCGTCTCGGTGCTGGACCCTCGCACGCTCCTGCCCCTCTGCCCGCCGCTCGCGCTTCCCGAGTCTTCGATCGCGCGGCTCTCGAGCGACGGGGAGAGCGTGATCGCGCTCGGCACGACGACGGCCTACCGGCTCTCCTATGAACGCGACGCGGGGAGGCTCGTCCTCGAGGAGTCCTGGCAGCCCCGCTACGGGCCCGCCGCCGGTCGCGGCTTCGGCTGGGACCCGGTGCTGACCGGCGAGCACGTGCTCTGGATGGACAACGGCAGCAACGACGTCTCGCACACCATGCTCGGCACGGGCCGGGACCCGGCGCCGCTGCGGCTCTGGTGGGTGCGTCTCGACGACGAGCGCAGCATCCGTTCGACCGAGATCAGCGGCCTGCCCTACGGGACCGAGTCGAACCCGCCCGCCTGGGATCCGGTCGGCCGCGTCGTCGTCGCGTACGACTCCGGCAACGCGGTGCTGCGCGCGTGGCGCATGGAAGGCGAGGAGCTGGAGCCGCTCTGGCGGCGCGACGGCTTCGCGCACGCGGGGCACATCATCGTCTTCGCCGACACGCGCGAGCTCGTGGTCGGCGACTGGCGCGGGCCGCGCAACCCAGCCACCCCGCTCGCCCGCGCCGCGCTGCGGGGGATTCTGCAGCGCCTCTCGCGCGTCGGGGCCCTGCGCCGCGCCGCCGCGATGCGCGGCGGCGACGAGCTGGTCGTCCTCGACCTCGACACGGGCGCGGAGAAGGCCCGGGTCGCCGTGCCCTCGCCGTCGCAGGGCTTCCTGTTTCCGGCCCCCGGCTTCGGGCGCGACCTCTACTACCAGTCGATCACCACGATCGCGCGGGTCGCGGTCGCTCCCTGACCTCTCAGAGGCCGGGCGTCGCCGTGCCGGTGGCCCGCGCCTCTTCGCGCAGGATCTCGCGCAGACGCGGCAGCTCCCGCGCGGCCGTCGTCGTGCGCGGGCGGGCGCCCACGCGCTCGACGAGGTTGCGCGCCTCGATCGGGTCGGCCTCCAGGTCGTAGAGCTCGTGTTCGGGCCGGGCCCGCTCGTGGGGGTCGAGGTAGGCGGCGTACTTGAAGCGTCCCGCGCGTACGCAGCGAACGCGGTTGGGCTGACCGGGCGCCTCCTGCCGCGCAGTGCCCGCCTGATGGTCGTCGTAGGTGAACAGCACGTGCTCGCGCGCGCGCTCGGCGGGCCGGGCCTCGAGCACGCCGCCGAGATCGACGCCGGCCGCGTCCAGCGCGTCGCGCTCGGGCCTGGCCGCGGCGGCCAGCGCGCCGCTCAGGTCCACCCCGTCGAGCGTCCCCGACGGCTCGGCGCCGGCGATCGAGAGCAGCGTCGGCACGAGGTCGACCAGCGACGCCGGCGCCTCGCTGCGCGCACCCGCCGGGAACAGAAGCGGGTTGGAGAAGACCAGCGGCACGCGGATCGTCTCCTCGTAGGCGTTGAACATCTTCTGGCGCAGGCCGCCGTGCGAGAGCCCCATCTCGCCGTGGTCGGAGATGCGCGCGATCACCGTGCGGGAGCGCACGCGAGCGCGGGTCGCCGGCGTCGCCGAGCGCTCGCAGCAGCCGCCCCACCTTCTCGTCGACGACCCCGTGCAGGTAGGCGTAGAAGTTCACGTAGTCGCGCTCCGCCTCGCGGTTGCGGCAGGGGGCCGATGTAGGAGGTCTGGCCGAGCTGCATCAGCGAGTGCACGGCGGGCTTCTCGTGCAGGCGCTCGTCGATCGTCGGCGGAAGCGGGACGCCCATGCCGGCGAACTGCGCGCGGTCGAACCCGCCCTCGCGGTAGGAGTGCGGGTACCCGAGCACGTCGTGCGGGTTCACGAGCGAGACGATCAGGCAGAACGGCTCGGGCAGCTCCGCCGCGTAGAGGAACGCCTCGACCTGGGAGATGTAGTCCTCGTCCCAGCCCATTCCGGAGCGCCCGGCGTTGCCCCCGCCGAAGTGCGCCGGGTCGGTGTTCTCGCCTGCGTCGGGGGCCTCCCAGCCGCCGAACCCGAAGTCGCGCTCCATCCGGCGGGCGTCGGCCTCTCCCCATGTGTGCCCGCCGGCCAGCGGCGCGGTGAGGTGCCACTTGCCCTTGTAGACGACCGTGTAGCCGGCGTCGCGCAGGCGCGTGCCGAGCGTCGGCTGCTCGGCGCGCAGCTCCGGCTCGCCGCCCGCCTTCGGCCCGATCCGCAGGGCTCCCTTCACGAAGGAGCTCGCGAGCCGCCCGCGGGGGACGACCCCGCTCGTGAACATGTCGCGCGCCTGGCGCAGCACAGCGGGAAGGAACTCCGGGTTCGGCTGGAGGTCGGCGTTGGTCAGCGTCAGCGTCACGCCGTGCCGCGAGGGATAGGTGCCGGTCAGGAACGTCGCACGGCTCGGAGAGCACATGGCGGTCGCGGTGCACGCCTGCTCGAAGGAGAGCGCGGTGCGGCGCAGCTCGGCCTCGTTCGGCATCAGCGCCTCCAGCCAGCCGGGCTCCCGGGGCCAGTGCATCGGGGTGCGCTGCTGGTCGGTGACCAGCAGCACGATGTTCGGCCGGCGCGCGCCCGCGGCACGACCGCGCGCGGACGCGGGCTGGGTCTCGGCGCCGTCCCCTCTCATCGCTCCCTCCATCGGTTCGGGGCGGGGAGCCTAGCGCCCGCCCGCCGTCACGCCAGGAGCTTGGCCTTCTGCGCTTCGAACTCCGCGTCGGTCAGGATCCCCTGGTCGTGCAGCTCGCCGAGCTGGCGCAGGCGCTCGATCGGGTCGACTTCGGGCGCCGCGGCCTCGGGCGGCGGCGCCGCTTGCTGCTGCTGTGCGTACTGGTCTTCTTCCTTGCGCTGCCAGCGCTCGCCCTGGCGGCGGCTGACGTTGTTCGACACGTGTGTGGCGGTGCCTGCGATCACGGCCGTCCTGGCCACACCTCTTAGCAGTGGCATCTCTGCGGTCTCCTCTCGTGGTTGGGGTCAGGCGTCGAGCGCGTCGAGCGCGTCCAGCAGGTCCTGGGCGCCGATCCGCTCGTAGGCGATCAGGCGCCCGCCGTTGCGGTGCACGGCGTTTACGAACGGCGCCGCCCAGCGGTTCTCGAAGACGATCATGAGCGCTGCGGCGCCGGGCTCCATCGCCTCGACGACGGTGCGGATGTCCTCGTCGCCGATCAGGCCCGTCTGCGCGCCTTCGAGCAGCGTCAGGTCGGGGATCCCGTCGACATCGCTGACGTCGAAGGCGTCGAACGTGCCGTCGTCGTTGCGGCGCAGTCCGCGGACGTCGAGGACGTCGATGATGCCCCTGTCCACCAGATCGATGAAGAGGGGCAGCGCCTCACCGGTTTTGGGCGCCTCCGGCGGGTAGCCGATGACCACCATGTCAACGGGGCCGAGCATGTCCCCCCCGGCCGTTACGTCGCTCATCAGATCCTGCTCCTCTCCTCTCGGGTACGGGCTGCCATGCAAGCTACGCGCTCGGGGGCGGGCGCTCGTGCAACGGATCGGGTGATGTGGCGCGCGCGGCGGCGGCTCACGCGAGTCCGCCGGGCGAGGGCGAGCCGGTCCTGGCAAAGAGCGCCCCGTACTGCTCGAGATGGCGGTCGCCGAGGAACACCTCGAGGATCCGCTCGCGGGCCGCGGCGCCGAGCCGGGCGGCGAGGTCGCGGTCGCAGAGCAGCCGCTCGACCGCGCGGCCGAACTCGGCCAGGTCGTACGGATCCTCCAGCAGGAGGCCGTTCTGTTCGTGCTCGATCTGCTCGGTGATCCCCCCGCGTGCGCTCGCAACGACCGGCCGCGCCTTCCACATCGCCTCGGCGACCGTGAGTCCGAACCCCTCCGCGAGGCTCTTCTGGACGACCACGCTCGCGTGGCGCTGCAGCGCGTTGATCATCGCCGCGTTCTCGTCCGGGTCGGCCATCGGCAGGCACGCGAGGTGGATGCGGCCGCGGATCGCGTGCGGGAGCGCCCGCCAGCGCGCGACGCACTCGTCGTAGACGGCCGCCGCCTCGGGGTCGTCGGCGACGCCCTTGACGGCCGGCCCGGCCAGCACGAGGTGAGCGCCCAGTGTGGGATCGACGTGGTGCGCGAAGCCATCCATCACGCCGGCCATGTCCTTCATCGAGTCCCATCGCGAAACCTGCAGGACGAGCGGTGCGTGCGGTCCGGGCGCGGGTCCGCTCTGAAGGACGTCGACGTGCCTGTTGATCCTGCCCGGAGAGCCGTCGCGCCGGGTGAACGGCACCACCGGCGGCGAGCCGTCGCCGTCGATCAACCCGACGTAGCCGAGCGCGAGGCGCACGTTGCGGCTCGACATCGGCTCGTTCTTCGCCGAGAACGGATCGATCGAGGGCGGGATCACGTGCACCGTCTCCGGCGCCGCGTAGGGCGGGCCGAAGCCCGGCTTCGAGACGACGTGCGTCTCGACCTCTTCGACATAGGGGCGTATGAACTCCCACGCCCGTTGCGAGAACTCGTTTTCGTCGTCGCGGCCGATGTGGCAGCGCCACGCGACGGTGGCGCCCGCCCGCTTCAGCTCGCCGGCGAGCCCGAGGGGCTGCGGATCGTGGAGCAGGACCAGGTCGTCCGGCCGGACGAGCGCGCGCAGCTCGTCGACGTTGCGGCGCAGAACCTGCTCGTAGTGGCGGCGCTCGGCGCTCGCCGAGTGGCCCGCCGTCGCCGGGGGACCCGTAGATGCCGTTGTGGATGCGCTTGGTGATCGCGAAGAACTCCTCGTCCCCCTCGATCACCAGCCACCGCGCGTCGATGCCGGCGCCGCGTACGTAAGCGAGCAGCGTCTGCAGCATCTCCGCCACGCCGCCGCCCTTTGCGGTGGAGTTCACGTTGAGGATCGTCCTTCCGTCGAGCGCCTCCTGCGCCTCGTCGGCCACACGCTCGAAGACGGCCATGCGGGCGGCACCGATGAGCGGTTCCAGGCGCGCCACGTCCAAGCGCCTGGACCTCGACCTCCTGCAGATGGGCGGCGGCGCTCTTCGCCACGGCTACGCCGGCACCGCGCCGAGATCTGCGAGCTCCACCTCGATCCCCGCGAGCATCACGTCGAGGTCGGGGCAGGCATCTCTGTCCGCGCTGATCCCGATCACGATCTCGTCCATGTAGGAGAAGATCGCGATGCCGACCGAGTGCTCGGCCGCGAGCGGGACCAGCGGGTAGACGGCGCGCAGCGGGGCCCCGAGCGCGTAGAGCGGAGCGCGAGGGCCCGGCACGTTCGTGATCGTGATGTTGAAGAGCCGCGTCGCGTAGAGCGAGCGGGCGAGCACCGAGTGCAGGACGGGCGGTGCGAGCCCGGCGACGTCGAGCATCGTCTCGGCGCCGAGGGCCGCGCGGGAGGACTTCAGCCGGCGTGTCCGGCGGGCGACCGTATCGAAGCGCTCGCTGTTATCCGCCGCGGCGACCGGCAGGTCGACGAACAGGGAGCTGACGCGGTTGCCGAGATCGAGCTTCTCACCCGCGCTGCGGATGTTCATCGGGACCATCGCGCGCACGCCGGCCAGGGGCGGGCGCTCGCCGCGCGAGAGCATCAGCTGGCGCAGGCCGGCGGTGCAGGCGGTGAGGAGCACGTCGTTCACCGAGCCGCCGAGCTCGCGACCGGTCGCCTTCACGTCCGCGAGGCTCGCGTGCACCACGCCGAAGCGGCGCGTCGCGCCGATCGGGACGTTCAGCGTCGTGTGCGGAGCGGCCGACAGCTCGCTCGAGACGAGCACCTCGACGAGCGCCCGCGAGCGCTCCAGCGCCTCGCGGGGGTGGAGCGCTACGTGCAGCGCCGAGCTTGCGGTGTGTCCGACCGCGTCCATCGCGCCGGCGAGGAATCCCGACTCGCCTGGAGGGCCGACCTCCCACGGGGCGTCTGGTCCGTCGAGCACGGGCCGCGCTGTCTCTGCCGCGTCCGGGGCGGGGTCGAGGAGCAACTGCACCACGCCAACCGAGCCGACCCCGTCCACCATCGAGTGGTGCGTCTTCGACGCGATCGCCCAGCGGCCGCCGGCAAGTCCTCCGAGCAGCACCATCTCCCAGAGCGGCCGGGTCCGGTCGAGCCGGTGGGAGAAGAAGTCCGCCGCCCACTCGCAGAGCTCGGGCTCGCCACCCGGCTGCGGAACCGCGGCCTCGACGATGTGATGGCGCACGTCGAAGCGCGCGTCCTCGCTCCAGCACGGCCACGTGAGGCCTCCCGTACGGGTCGTCGAAAGCCGCTGGGAGTAACGGGGCAGGAGCGCGAGCCGCTCCGCGATCGTCGCGCGAATCGCCTCCAGCGAGGGCGTGCCGCCGTCCGGCAGCGCCTCGAAGACCATCACGCCGCCGATGTGCATCGTCGCCCCCTCGTCGGCCTGCTCCAGCTCGAGGAAGGTCGCGTCGAGCGCCGACAGCCTGGCAGCGCCCTCGCTCATGGCGCCGCCGCCTCGACGGGGCCCTCGGGGGGCACGGTGAGGACCGAGCAGCCCGCCTCGTGGATCACGCGCCGGCTCACGCTGCCGAGGGCGCGCGCCCCAGTCCGCCGGCGGCTGCCGATGACGACCAGCGAGGCGCCCAGCCGGTCCGCCACGTCGACGATCACCTCGTGGGCGTGGCCGTGACGGAGCATCAGGTCGGGCTCCGCGATCCCGTGGTCGCGCAGCTGAGAGACCTGCGCGACCAGCGGGTCCTCGCCGGGCCCGCGGTGGCCGACGGCGTGCAGGAGGGTGACGCGCGAGCCGTGAGCGGCGGCGAGCCGCGCGCCGTGGGCGACGGGCATCGCCGAATCCTCGAGCCCGTCGCTCGCGATCAGCACGTGGTCCCAGAGGCCGCTCCAGTACGCCGGGCGCGCCGTGAGCACCGGCAGCGGCAGCGCCCGCTGCGCCGAGTCGGCGACGCCCGCGACGAACATGCTGCCCACCCAGGAAGACGCGGGTGCGCCGATCGAAAGCAGGTCGTGGCCCTCGGCCCAGTCGAGCACGACGCTCGCCGGCGGGGACGCCGGGTCGACCTCGATCCTCGCGGAGACGCCGGCCTCCGCGGCGATCGACTCGGCGTGCGTGACGATCTCGTGGGCATCCGTCGCGTTGATCGCGGGCGCCAGGCGACCTGACTGGTCGCGGAACGAGGTCACGAGCAGGAGGGTCAGTTCGCCGCCCCGGCCGGTGAGACTGGCGGCTTGGCGGACGGCTGCATAGCCGCCCTCTTTCCCGTCGACGGCACACAGCACGCGCGAGAAGACCGGCTTGTGCTCGCGGCCCTCCGGCGTCTGGTCGATCGAGATCTTCGGCACCGCCCGAAGCTATGCCCGGACGGCGTTCGGCGCGTCCGCAGTTTTCCGCGCCGCTGTGGGGAAGAGCCGCGCAGTCGTCCTCCGTAGACTGGCTCGCATCCGCCACGCCGACCCGGGAGTCCGCGCATGTCCACCTCGCCGGCTGACTTCAACGCCCAGATCATCGAGGAGTTCCGCGCCCACGAAGGCCGCGTCGGCGGCCGCTTCGAGGGGAGCCCGCTCCTGCTGCTCCACCACACCGGGGCCCGTTCGGGCAAGAGCTACGTCAACCCGCTCGCCTACCAGGCCGACGGCGGGCGCTACGTGATCTTCGCGTCCAAGGGCGGCGCCCCCGAGAACCCCGGCTGGTACCACAACCTCAAGGCCAACCCCGAGACGACGATCGAGGTCGGCACCGAGACGGTGCCGGTGCGCGCGGCGGAGGCCACCGGCGAGGAGCGCGAGCGCCTCTTCGCGACCCAGGCCGAGCGGGTCCCCCAGTTCGGCGCCTATCAGCAGACGGCGGACCGGAGGATTCCCGTGATCGTGCTGACGCCGCGATGAGCGCGCGCGAGCACGACATCGTCCTCTTCGGGGCCACGAGCTTCGTCGGCCGGCTGACCGCCCGGTACCTGCTCGGCGCGGCTCCGGACGGGCGTGCGAGTGGCCCTCGCGGGGCGCTCCGCCGAGCGCCTGCACGCGCTGCGCGAGCTCGCTCGGCGCCGAGCACTGGCCGGTGCTCGTCGCCGACACGGGAGACCCCGCGTCGCTGCGCGAGATGGCCGCGGGCACCCGCGTGCTGGCGAGCACCGTGGGCCCCTACCGCCGTTACGGGATCCCGGTCGTGCAGGCCTGCGCGGAGGCCGGCACCCACTACGCCGACCTCACGGGCGAGGTGGTGTTCATGCGCGAGTCGATCGACGCCTTCGACGCCGCCGCGCGCGGCAGCGGCGCGCGCATCGTCCACACCTGCGGGTTCGACTCGATCCCCTCGGACATCGGCGTGCTGCTGCTTCACGAACGGGCGGCCGCCGACGGCGCGGGCGCCCTCGGCGAGACCGAGCTGGTCGTGCGCTCCTTCCGCGGCGGCGTGAGCGGCGGGACGTTCGCCTCGATGCGGGGGATGATCGACGACCGGCGCCGGGACCCGGCGCTCGGCCGCATGATGGACGACCCCTACGCGCTCAGCCCCGACCGCGGCGCGGAGCCGGACCTGGGGCCGGAGAAGGACCTGGCCGGCGTCGAGCGCGACCGGCTCGCCGGAGGCTGGGTCGGGCCCGTTCGTGATGGCGCAGGTGAACACCCGCGTCGTGCGCCGCAGCAACGCCCTGCTGGACTGGGCCTACGGTCGCGAGATGCGCTACCGCGAGGTGATGGGCTTCGGCGACGGACCGCTCGCGCCGGTGCTCGCAGCGGGCGCCGCGGCGGGGTTCGGCGCGATGTACGCCGGGATGCAGTGGGGCCCGACGGAGTCGCTCATGAGCCGCGTGGCGCCCTCGCCCGGCGAGGGCCCGAGCGAGCGCGCGCGAGAGAACGGCTACTACCGCATCGAGACGCACACGCGCACAAGCGACGGGCGGGCACTACGTCTGCCGCATCGCCGCCGACGGCGACCCCGGCTACAAGGCGACCGCCGTGATGTTCGGCGAGAGCGCGCTCGCGCTGGCGCTGGACGGCGAGCGCCTTCCCGACCGCGCGGGCGTGCTCACGCCCGCGAGCGCGATCGGCGCCGCGCTCGCGGAGCGGCTGCGCGCGGCGGGGCAGACCTACGACGTGGAGGCGCTGCCGGGCTGACGGCGCCGGGGCGGCTCAGCCCCGGGCGTGGACGAGCCGGCTCAGCGCGCGCCCGCGCCGCGCCGCGCCGCGGCCGGGCTTCGCGAGCTTGGCCTCGTACAGGCGCGCGTCGGCGCGTGCGAGAACCGGCTGCAGCGCCTCGCCGGCGGGCCATTCGCAGACGCCGGCCGACCAGCCGACCAGCTGGCGCTCGGAGCGCAGCCGTGCCAGCGCGGCGTCGGCCTCGCGCTCGGAGGTGGCCGGAAGCAGCACGACGAACTCGTCACCGCCGTGGCGCGCGAGGATGTCGCCCGGGCGCAGCCGCTCGCGCCACTCCGCCGCGATCGCCGCGAGCAGCCGGTCGCCCGCGGCGTGGCCGTCGCGATCGTTGATCTGCTTGAAGTCGTCCAGGTCGATCGCGGCGACCGTCAGCGGTGCGCCCGTGCGGTCGGCGATCGCGCGCTCGCGCGCCGCCGCCGTCGGCGAGACCTGTCCGGTTGAGCGCGCCGGTGAGCTGATCGGTCCCGACCTGGTGGCGGACCTCCTCGCTCAGCCCTCCCAGCACGATGCAGATCGACCAGACCGTGATCGTGACGACGAGCCAGTAGACGCCAGGGTTCGGCAGGCCGCCGGCGGCGAGGCCGGCTGCGAACGCGACGCTGATGAAGATCCCGAGTGCGGTGACCACGCGCCGCGAGAAGAAGTGCGCAGCGTAGATCGCGATCCACGGGTAGGCGAAAGCCGCCACCATCACCCCACCGGGGGTCCGGGCCGCGGCCACGAGCGCGCTCGTGGCGAACACGCCGACCGCCGCGATCAGCTGGAAGCCGCGCTCAGGGATCCGCGGCCCCAGCAGCCAGATCGCGCATGCCGCGACGACCGCGAAGGCCCCGCCCACGCCGGCGACGCGGGTCGGCTGCTCGGCGCTGAGGGGAAACGCGGCGATCGCCAAGCCGACGAGGCTCTTGAAGGCGAACAGCAGCGCGAGCGACCACACGATCGGCGCACGGCCGCCGGCCAGACGCCGCCCGAGCGGGACCGGCTCGCCCAGGGGCAGCCGCGGATCTGAAGGGCGACGGGAAGATCGCATCTCCCCAATGCTTCGGACTTCTTCGGCGCCCGCTTGAGCGCAGGTCGGGCCGAATCCTGCTCTGCGCGAGCTGGACGGCCGCGGCCGGGTCCGTTCAGGAGCCGGCGTGCGGAGCCGCAGTGCGAGCGGGCCGCCCGCCGACGACGCGGTCGCGGCCCGCACGCTTGGCCTGGTAGAGGCGCTCGTCCGCGCGTGCGGGTGAGCGCGGCGATCCGGGCGGCGTCCTCTGTCGCCGCCACGCCGGCGCTCGCGGTGACGGAGAGACCCTCGGCGAAACGGTCCCAGTCTTCGTCGCGGATGCGCCTGCGGATGCGCTGGCAGCAGAGGGTCGCCGCGTTCATCCCGGTCTCGGGCATCAGCACGAGGAACTCCTCGCCGCCGCTTCGCACGACCACGTCGGACTGGCGCAGCACGTCGCAGAGCAGCGCCGCGACGCGCACGAGCACGCGGTCTCCGACCTCGTGCCCGAACTCGTCGTTGATCGACTTGAAGTGGTCCAGGTCGACGATCGCGAGGCTCAGCCAGCTCCCGCTGTGCTCGGCCGAGAGGCGCTCGAGCTCGCGCGCGAAGTAGCGCCGGTTGTGAAGGCCGGTGAGCCAGTCCCGCTCGGCCTGATCGCGAAGCTGCTCCTGGAGCGCTTCCAGCTCGGCGGCGCGCACCTCGAGCTCCGCGTGCGCCTCGGCGAGCTGCCGGTTCTTGGCGGCCAGCTCGGCGCTGCTCGTCGCGAGCCGCGCTCGCCTCGAGCGTCGCCCGCTCGAGCTTCAGCTGCAGCTCGGAGAGCTCCTGGAACGCCTGGCGTTCGAGCTCCGCGGCGCGCTCGAGCGCGTCGTAGGCCTCCTCGACCCTGCCCGGCGGCGCGGAGGCTCGAAGCGAGCGTCGTGAGGATCAGGCTGCGCGTCTGCGGGACGCGGTCGCCCAGCCAGCTGAGGGCGCCCTCGCCGACGTCGCGGGCGTCGTCGAGCTGTCCGAGCGCCATCCGCGCCTGCACGTCGGCGCGGACCGTGG
Organism: uncultured Solirubrobacteraceae bacterium; assembly: GCA_963779065.1. Classification (GTDB taxonomy): domain Bacteria; phylum Actinomycetota; class Thermoleophilia; order Solirubrobacterales; family Solirubrobacteraceae; genus Palsa-744. The sequence continues at coordinate 2,153,611 of CAVZWQ010000003.1, read as the reverse complement.
CGCCGAGCACGTAGGGGTTCGGGTCCTCCGACGCCGTGAGCAGCTCGAGCGAGAGCTCCGCATCGGCCAGCGCCTGCTCGGGCATGGCGAGCAGCAGCCGCAGGTCCGCGCGGGTCGAGTGGATCACCCCCAGTGCGAAGCTGTTGGCACCCTCGACGCGGCGCGCGGCTTCGAGCGCGCGCTCGAGCTCGCGCGCGGCGCCCTCGAGGTCGCCCTCCCACTGCAGGCTGCACGCCAGGTCGTTGCGCGAGATCGACTCCTCCCATGGGTCGCCGCTCTCGATCGCGAGCGCCAGGAGCTTCTCGACCCGCTGCCTCAGGTCCGGGACGCCGACGTTGCCGAAGACCGGGCAGGTCGCGCGTCGCGCGTAGACGCGCAACCGCAGGTCCCGCGCCGAGTCGGCGCGCTCGACGGCGAGCTCGGCGTGGCGCAGGGCCTCGGTGTAGGAGCCGGTGAAGAAGCTGAGCTGGGCCCGCAGCGCCGCGACCTCGGCCTGCGCGGCGGCGCTCGGCGTGCCCTCGCTGTGGCGCTCGGCCTCGACGGCCAGTGCCAGCGCGCCCCGCAGGTCGCCGCGATGCAGCGAGACCATGCCCTGCAGGGCGCTCGCGCGCGCACAGAGCTCGTCGTCGCCCGCCGAGGATGCGAGCTCGTAGCAGCGGATCGCGACCGCGAGCGCCCCGGCCGGATCCTCGTAGTACGTGGCCCGGGCGGCGGCGAGCGCCGGCCGTGCCGATCCGGCAGGCGTGCTCCCGGCGATGTCGAGGTCGGTCGCGGGGGGGAGGGGCATGTGAGGAGGTCCGTGCGTCTGCGTTGATGTTTCGGCAGAACGCGGCGCGACCTTGACGCCCCCGAGGTCCATTAGGTTGCAGGGATGGCCACGGCGGGGGTCGAGCGCAAGGGCGGGCACGTGAACGTGCGGACGCTGCTGATCGGCGCGCTCGCGGTCGTCGTGGTCGCGCGCCGCCGCGACCCTGTTCGGCTGGGACCTGACGAGCTGGCTGAAACAGGTCTGGAACACGATCACCAAGATCTCGATCGGCTACCTGCTCGCGGGCATCGTGCTGATCACGATCCAGACGACGGCGGCCGGATACGCCTGGTACTCGATCCTCCGCTACGCGTATCCGGGCCAGGTGCGCTGGGTCCAGGTCTGGGCCTGCTACGCGGCGGCGGTCGCGATCAACTTCGTGCTGCCCGCGAACATCGGCACGCTCGTGATGATGCTGATGTTCACGACGATCATCGCGGCGGCGACGTTCGCCGGGGTGGTTGCGGGCTACGTCGTGCAGAAAGTCTTCTTCACCACGATCGGCATCGCGACCTACGTCTACCTGTTCCTGAGCGTCGGCGGCTCCTTCAAGATCCAGTTCGGCTTCATCGAAGAACATCCGTGGGCGTTCGTGATCCTGCTCGCGGCCGCGGCCGTCCTGATCTACCTCGTGCTGCAGGTGCTCCGCCCCCGGATCCGGGGCTGGTGGGAGGACGCGAAGGAAGGCGGCGAGATCGCCTCCCAGCCGCGGCGATACTTCGCGCTGGTCGCGGCACCGGAGCTCGTGAGCTGGCTCGCCATGCTCGGCACGATCGCGGTGTTCATGAGCGCGTACGACATCCCGGTCACCTTCCACACGCTGATGAGCGTGACGGGCGGGAACTCGATCGCGAACATGACCTCGGTGACCCCCGGCGGCGCGGGCGTCGTGCAGAGCTTCAACGTGCTCTCGCTGCGCGGCGTCACCAGCGCCAGCAACGCGACCGCCTACTCGGTCGCCCAGCAGCTCGTCGAGACCGCTTGGAGCATCGCGCTCGCGATCGTCCTGCTCGTGAGGGCGTTCGGTTGGAGCGGCGGGCGCGAGCTGGTGGAGCGCTCCTACGCCCAGGCGAAGGAGAAGGCGGCCGAAGAGACGGCCGAACGCCGCGCGCGACGGGAGGCGCGGCGGGAGAAGCGGCGCGGCACGCGCGGGGCGCGCGACGCCGTAGCCGGAGCGCGCTCGGAGACCTGCAGCGGCCCCGCGCGGCGGCCCCGCGGTTCCTGCGCCGGGCCGCCGCTGAGCCGCGGTCACTACGGGATCGCTTCGAATTCGCTGCTCGCGGTCAGTTCTTTGCCGCCGAAACCGACGCAACGATGCCGAGCGGAGTTTTTGCAGCCGCCGCTGACCAGGCGGCTTCGTTGTAGCGATGTTCGCCCGCCGCCTGCGACGGTGGCGTATTCGCTGCTCGCGATGTTGTCGCAGCCGCCGGCGACGGTGGCGTTTTCTTTGCTGCCCGTGTTTCGAAGCCGCCGGTCACGCTTGCTTCTTTGAACGTCGCGCTGTTTTTGCCGCCGCCCGTGACCGAGGCGAACGCCGCCGTGATCGCGTTTTGAACCCGGCGTCGATCCCGGCGTAGCTGGTGAACGTCTGTTCTTCACCGAGGATCAGGTCGTGCGAGCCGGTCTGGGCGTGCGGCCTTTCGGGTTCTCGTCGTAGCCGATCACGAGGTTGCCCTCGCCGTTGACGGTCGACGTTTTGCCCGACCCGTTGACGATCTGCACGTTGACGCCCGAGAAGCGGATCGTCGGCTTGCCGCCGACGCCCGAGGCGATCAGCGTGATGTGCGGGAGCAGCGCTTTGAGCTGTTCGATCTGTTCGGCGCTCAGCCCGCTGCCCGCTTCGCCCTTCTTGCCTTCGGGCTCCTTCGGCCCCGTGTTTGCCTTCTGCGCCCGCTTTGCCTTCGGCGCCCGCCTTGCCTTCCGGCCCGGCTTTGCCGGCGGCGCCGGGAGCGCCCGGGCCTGCCTTCTCTTGCCTTCCACGCCCAGCTTCGTGAGCGTGTAGTTCTTCTTGCACTTGCCGTGGTGCGGGGTCAGAACGGCGGCCCCTTCCGCTTTCGGCATGCACAGCTCGGTTCCGGTCGCGGCCCATGCTCCCGTGCAGAACGTGAGCAGCCCCACCGCGAGCGCGACGGCCGCCGTAACGGTCGCTCGCCGCATCGCACGACGGGTGCCACGGGCGCGCGGCCCCCAGAATCCCTCCATCTCCATCTCCTTCATCCTTGAAGTTCTCCCCGCTCCGCGTCGCCGCGGGCGGCCCGAAAGACGGCCGGGAGCAGGGTACGCCCCGCGCCGCGCCGGGTCAAATGATTGGACTCGCCGGCGGTCACGGGGCTGACCGCCGGCTGCCCCGAGGCGCGCCGCCGCCGCCGATCCGCCAAGCTGAGCGGATGCGTTTCCGCCGCGACGGCTCGCGTCGCGATGTAGCCCGCCGCCACATCGCCCCCACGTTCGGGGTGCGGGACATGGCGATCGACCTCGGCACCGCGAACACGCTCGTCTACGTGGAGGGGCAGGGGATCGTCGTCTCCGAGCCGTCGGTCGTGGCCACCGACGCGCGCAGCGGGGAGGTGCACGCCGTCGGCGCCGACGCCGAGCGCATGATCGGGCGCACGCCGGCGACGATCTCGGCGAGCCGCCCGCTGCGCCACGGCGTGATCGCCGACTTCGAGGTGACCGAGCAGATGCTGCGCTACTTCATCCGCAAGGTCCTCGATCGCCAGCGCGCCCATCCGCGGCTGATCGTCTGCGCGCCGTCAGGGATCACGGAGGTCGAGAAGCGCGCCGTCGAGGAGGCCTCGCTCGCCGCCGGCGCCCGTCACGTGCATCTGATCGAGGAGCCGATCGCCGCGGCGATCGGCGCGGGGCTCGACATCTCCGAGCCGGTCGGGCGGATGGTGGTGGACATCGGCGGCGGCACGAGCGAGGTCGCCGTGATCTCGCTCGGCGGCATCGTGCTCTCGCGCTCGCTGCGCGTCGGCGGGTACGAGCTCGACGAAGCGATCGCCCGCTACCTGCGCATCGAGCACTCGCTGGCGGTCGGCTCCCAGACCGCGGAGGCGATCAAGATCGGGATCGGCTCGGCCGTGCCGGGCGGGCCGGAGGAGGTGACCGAGGTGCGCGGCCGTCACCTCATCACCGGGCTGCCGACAGAGATCGTGCTCCAGGCCGGCGAGGTGCGCGCCGCGATCGAGACGCCGCTGCGCGAAATCGTGCAGACGATCAAGGACACGCTGGAGGAGACGCCGCCCGAGCTGACCGGGGACATCGCGCGCGACGGGATCCTGCTCGCCGGCGGCGGAACGCTGCTGAGCGGGCTCGACGAGCTGCTGATCCGGGAAACGGGGCTGCCGGTGATGAGCGCCGAGTCGCCGCTCACCTGCGTGGTGACGGGATCGGGCGAAGCGCTCACGCACTTCGACGAGCTCAGGCCCTCGACCGGGCGCGGGCGCTAGGCGAGAGCGGCGCCGGGCGCGGGGGCTCAGCGGATGTTGACCGTGGGGACCGGCTGGCCGCGCCGCGCCGCCTCGGCCTTCAGGCGCGGGCGGAGCGTCCGGCCCTTGGCCAGGAACCCAAGACCGCGCTGGAGCTGGTTGCCCGTGATGCTCCAGTCGGCCAGCGCACGGTCCACGTTCAGACGCGGCCCGTCGCTGCCGTGGGAGAGGGTGCCGACCAGGGTGTGGTTCTCCTGCATCGTGAAGCGCTCGTCGTGTCCGTGGAGGGTCAGGCACGCCGGACCGGCCGGCAGCTCGGGAGCACCGGCCCCGACGCTCAGCGCGACCTGCACGCCGTCGAGGCGCCCCGCCGTGACCGGCACGCACACCGGATAGCCGTCCCCTGCGACGACTGTGAGGTCGGCGAGCGGCAGCGAGCGCAGGGCCTGCGCCGCGATCTCCTGCCAGCGCTCGGGCGGCTTCAGCCAGGCCGGGGACTGCCGCCCGGTCGGGGCCGGATCGGATTCGGGGAGCGGGGCGCCCGGAGGTGCCTGCCACACCTGTCCCGGCGCGGACAGGCTGCGGTCGGGCCAGGAGGTGATGCGGAGCGGCGTGATCTCCACCCAGATCCGCGCGTAGTAGAAGACCATGCGCCTGAGGATCGCCTTCGGCTGGCCTTCGACCGCGGCCGGGAGCTTCGCCAGCGAGCGCTGCACGTAACGGTCGGTGTTGCCCTGGAGGTCGGCGTCGCGCACCGCGGCGTGACCCTGGACGAGCACCACCGGCGAATCGCCGCTGCCGGCTCCGATCGCGTCGGCGAAGAGCAGCGCCACCTTCGGGTTGCGCCGCGCGCGTTCGGCTTTGGCCGGATAGGACAGCCCGGTCGAGACGTCGAGCGTGCCGGTGTCGCCGACATAGGGCGTGCTCGGCACCGTCACCGGCGAACCCGCTCGGGTCAGGCTCGCGTACTCGCAGGTGAGCGCGCGCCCGAAGACGTCGAGCAGGCCGGGTGGCCAGCCGGCCTCTTCTCCCCCTCCTGGTGCACGGCCGGATCGTAACCGAGCGCCGCCGTCAACCGGCCGCGCCCTTGAACAGCTCGTAGCCGACCTTGCGGATCTGGATCTCCTCGCTGCCCTCGGTGATGCGGTAGCGGCGGTGGTGGCGGTAGATGTGCTCGAAGGGCATGTGGCGCGTGTAGCCGATCCCGCCGCAGGTCTGCATCGCGCGATCGGCCGCCTCGCACGCCAGCCGGTTGGCGCGGTAGTTGGCCATCGCGACGAGGTGCGTGACCTCCATGTGGTGGTGGCGGTCGAGCTCGGCGGCCGTCCTGCGCACCAGTCCGCGCACGAGCTCGCAGTCCGTCCACAGCTCGGCGAGCGGGAACTGGATGCCCTGGTTCTGCCACAGCGGCTTGCCCCAGACGGTCCGCTCGCGCGCGTAGGCGACCGCTTCGTCGATGCAGAAGGCGGCGGCGCCGAGGCTCGAGGCGGCCTGGCGGATACGGTTCTCGTGCACGAAGCGCTGCGCCAGCGCGAGGCCGAGGTCGAGCTCGCCGAGGATCGCGTCGTCGCCGACCCGCACGTCGCTGAGCGAGACCTCCGCGTGGTCGCTGGGCATGTTGAACGTCCACCACATGAACTCGACGTCGAGGCCGGGCGCGTCGCGGGGGACGATGAACGCGGTGATGCCCTTCGGCTCGCCGGGCGTGCCCGACGTGCGCGCGAAGACCAGGTCGTGGCTCGCGCGGTGCATGCCGGAGTTGAAGCGCTTGCGCCCGTTGATGACCCAGCCGTCGCCCTCGCGCCGTGCCGTGGTCTCCAGGTACGTCGCGTCCGAGCCGTGATCGGGCTCGGTCAGGCCGAACGCGAGTGCGACCTCGCGTCTGAGCGCGCCCTGGACGAACAGGTCCTTCTGCTCGGGCGTCCCGAACTCGTGAGCGAGGATCACCGTCGGGAAGTTGCCGATCATCGAGATCTCGCTCTGAGGGTCGTTGTGCAGCCCGATCCCGAGGCGGTTGAGGTGCTCGCGAACGATCGCCATCGCCAGGTTCGAGCCGCCCCGCCCGCCCAGCTCCTCGGGCAGCCCGTAGCGCCAGAGCCCCGCGCGGTCGGCGCGGGCGACCATCTCCTCGAGCAGGTCCTCCCATTCCCGCCGCGGGATCCCGCCGGCCTCGAAGTCGGTCCGGGCGTACTCGCGCCGGTGGTCGAAGAAGCGCGCGTTGTCGCCTTCCGCTTCGAGGGGTCTGATCTCCGACGCGATGAAGGCGTCGATCTCCTCGATCAGCGCTGTCACATCATCGCCCGCAGGCTCGCTCACGTTTCCTCCCTCTCTCTCACGTAGGTCTTCAGGTAAGCGGGGTTCGCGGCCTCGAGCTTCGCGCGCACGAGCACGCGCAGCGCTGCGAGGAGCTCCGGGCGGCGCTCGTCGAACGTGCCCGCGCGGATCTCGGCGGCGAGCGCGCGCTCGTCATCGGCCCCGAGGCTTGCGAGCGCCGCGGCGCGCAGCCGCGCGTGTCCCGGCGCGAGCTCGAGCTCGCGGCGCACCATCCCGAGCGCCCGCAGCGAGACGCGCAGCTCGAAGGCCGGGCGTCCTTCCAGCAGCGGCAGCACGTGATCGCCGAGGGCTCCGCGCGCCGCGTCGATCAGCTCGACGGCTGCCGGCCGGTCGTGGAGCGCGGGTTCGCCTCCGGGATCCTCGGGCGCGGGCACGAGCGGGCCCTCGTCGCCGCCGGGGTCCAGCAGCTCGAGCAGGTCCCACTCGACCTCGCAGGCGCGGCGGCCGATGACCGCGTGCTCGACCGAGCGCCGCGCGCCGGAGAGGTGGCTGAACGCCTGCATCACGCAGATCACCCCCCAGCGCAGCGTTCCGGTCAGCTCCCAGCGGCGCAGCTCCTCGCTCGAAGGGGCGAATCCGGCGTGCCGGGCGTAGGCGTCGAGCAGCTCCTCGCGTGTGCCGAGGCCCGCCGCGGGCTTCTCCGGGCGCGAGAAGCGCCAGGCGGGCACGCACAGCCAGCCGAGGTCCTCGACCGGATCGCCGATGTGCGTCAGCTCCCAGTCGAGCACGCGCGGTGACACGGTCATCGTCGACCATCAGGTTGCCCATGCGGAAGTCGCCGTGGACCAGGGCGCGCCGCCCCGGCGGACGGTCGGCGCCGAGCGTGCGGAACGCCAGCTCGAAGACCGGGTGCGGCTCCCCGAGATGGTCGTGCAGCGCGCGCAGCTGGGTCAGCGGCTCCTCGGCCGGCGGGGCGAGCGCCGGGTCGGCGGGCATGCGGTGGACGGCGGCGAGCGCCTTCGCGATGTCGTCGAGCAGGGCCCGGGAACCCCCGCTCGAGAGGATCTGGGCCGGATCGCTCGTCCCGGCGACGGCCTCGACGAGCGTCCACGCCGCGCCGAGGACCGGATCGTCGCGGCCGTGCGCGGCGACCGATGGGACGGGGACGCCGGCTGCCGCCGCGGCTTCGAGCAGCGCCGCCTGGCCGGGCGGCTCGCCCGTCGGCTTGCCCGCGTGTTCGCACTGGAGGATCAGCCGCCCGCGCGCGCCGGCGTCGATCAGGTAGGTCTCGCGCGAGGCGCCGCCGCTGAGGCGGCGGACGTCGGCGGGCGCGTCCAGGCCCAGCAGCCCGGCGAGGTGCTCGGCGATCGCTGCCGCGCCCCCTGGCCCGCTCCGTCCCGCCGCGACGGCCTCCGTCCCCTCCATGGGCGGAACTCTGGCACGCGCCGGTTCTCGGCGGCATCCAGTCGGACCGGCGGCCGGCTGGATAGAGGCACTTGACGCCGTGCGACCGACGCCGCCCGGGCTCGCACCCGCGCGGCCGCCCGTCCCGCGCGGTGCGGCTAACCCCGGTCGCCGCCGGCGGTGACGCGGCTGCGGGCGGCGATGCCCGCATCGAACATCGGTTGCTCGGGCGCGGGGGAGGCCTGCGCCTCGAAACACTCGGTGCGGTCGCGTCCCGCCCCCTTGGCGCGGTAGAGCGCGATGTCGGCGGCCTGGAGCAGCTCCTGGGCGTTCTCGGGCGCCTCGGCGGCGGCGAGTCCGGCGCTCATCCGCACGGCCGGAACACCTGAGGACCCAGCCGCGGCCACCGCGTCCCGGGTCCGGTCGGCGAGTTGCGCGGCGCCCTCCGAGTCGCAGGAGGGCATGAGCACCGCGAACTCCTCTCCGCCCAGGCGCGCGACCACGTCGATGTCTCGTGCCTCGTCGGCGAGGATCGCCGCCGTGCGGGCGAGGACGAGGTCGCCCGTGTCGTGGCCCCACTCGTCGTTGACGCGCTTGAAGTAGTCGATGTCGAACATGACCACCGCGATCGAGCTGCCTTCGCGCCGGGCGCGCGTCAGCTCGATCTCGGCGCGCTCGTCGAACCCGCGCCGGTTCAGCAGGCCGGTCAGCGCGTCGGTTCTGGCCTCGCTCGCGAGCACGGCGAGCAGGTCGCGGTTGCGCCGCACGAGCATCGTCGTGACGGCGACGAGGACCGAGGCGGATGCCATCACGTCCAGCCAGCGCCCGGGGTAGCTGCTCGCCGCGGGCACGAGCAGCAGCGTCCCGGCATGCGCGACCCCCACGAAGCAGACGATCGCGACGCCGCCCTTCGGGCCGAAGAAGAACGTCGTCCAGAGCACGGGCCAGACGTAGAGGATCGCCCCGTCGCCGGCCCCGGGTGTGGCGGCCAGCGCGGCTGCGATCAGAAGCACTCCGACCGGACCGAGCATCGCGAGCGCCGCGCGCGGCAGGCGCGGCCCTGCGAGCAGCAGGAGCGTGACGAGCCCGAGCGCGGCGAGGGCCGGCGCGATCGCGAAGCTCGGATCTCCCGGCACGAGTCCCTCGACGGCCGCGTCCACGGTCGCCCCGCCGAACATCGCGGCGGCCGTCTGCGCCATCAGCCGTTTGTCATGCGCAAGCTCCGCATACGATGCGTTCACAGCCTCGATATCGGCAGACAGAGCCTGGACCGCAACCGCTGTCTGCCTCGTTTGGGCGGCAATTTCGCGTCACCCATAAGGCGAGCGTATGGCTCGGCCCCGGTTACGTATGTGAGCCGGTCGGACCGGTCAGCCGGCGACGGTCCGCGCGCAGGCCTCGATCGCCGCGCCCTGGCGCCGCTGCAACTCGTGCCGGTGCTCGGCCGCGCGGATCGCCTGCCTGCGCTCCGCGGGGGTCTTGGCGAGGATCTCCTGCGGTTCGCCGAGCGTCGTCACGAGCGAGGCGAGGTCAGCACCGTGCGCTTCCATGCAGGAGCGCAGGCGCTCGACCTGGCTGATTTTCGAGCTGACGAGGCCGAACCATTTGCTCGGGGCGCCGGCGGCGAGCACCGCGACGATCGCTCCGATCGCGAGGTAGTGGGGCAGGCGCAGCGCGCGCAGGAAGGTCATGGCCTCGGGGTGAACATATTCCGCCCGCACCCTCGCCGTCAACGTGTGGTCCAGAACCCGCTCCGGCGCGGTCCAGGACTGGATGGTGCGGGTCGCCCGGGGCGCCTACCGTCGCAGCAGGTGGGGTCGTCGGGCCTCGCCGGCAAATGGACAGAAAGGCGGGCGATGAACATGAAGCGCGGACTGTGGTTCGGGGGAGGGTCGCCGCGGAAGGCGCTGCTGGTCGCGCCACTGGCGCTCCTGCTCGCGGTGGCTCTCGCAGGCTCGGCCGAGGCGTGCCTGACGCTGCCGTCGGTAAGCCGGTGGGAAGGCCGCTGGCATGACGTGCACGGCTACAACGGGACCTGGTCGGGCGAAGTGACGACGACCGAAACGAGCCCGGGCGTGTGGCATTCGGAAGGCGACGGCGAAGTCGTGGTGCCGTTCTACGGCGGGGCGCCGGGGCACGTGACCGACACGCTCGAATGCACCAGTGCGACGACCTACTCGCTGAGCGCACACTGGACCGACAACTTCGGCGACGACACGAACCTCACGGGCACGCTCTCGATCGGCAAAGAAGTCGCCCTGGAGACCGGGACGTGGAGCGGTCACACGTTCACGCTGGGCCAGGACGAAGGTGGCTGGGAAGGGGAATTCCACCCGCAGAGCCAGTCCGAAGGCCTGGTGCCGGGCACCGTCGAAGTCCAGAGCTCGGCGGGGACGCTCATCAACTCCTTCCACACGGAAGCCGCGACAGAACTGCCGCTGCTCCCCGCCGGCGAAGACGTCGCCCCGATCGGCGGCGTCTCGTTCGCGGCCAGCCTCCCCGCCGGCGAAACGATCAGGATCAAGCTCACGCTGCCGCCGGGAAGCCACCCGACCGCGCTGCTGAAGCTGGAGGAAGGGAAATACATCGAAATCCCCGCCACGATCAGCGGTGAAACCGTCGAATACGAAATCACCGACGGCGGCCAATTCGACGAAGACCACGTCGCGAACGGGGAAATCATCGACCCCGTGGTGCCGGTCAGCAGCGGCCTTCAGGTGCGCTCCGGGATCCTGCCGCCCGTGAACCGCGGGACGCCGTACAGCGTCCAGCTGAACGCCACCGGCGGCACCGGCCCGTACAAGTGGAAGAAGGGCGCGAAGCTGCCCAAGGGCCTGAAGCTCTCCAAGGAAGGCCTGCTCCACGGGACGCCGAGCAGCAAGCTGGCGCCGGGCGACTACACGATCCCGGTGACGGTCAGCGACGCCGAGAAGCCCAAGCGCTCGGCGAGCTCGACGTTGACGATCGCGATCGGGTGAGGGGGGGAGCGCTGGTCGCCGCATCGGCAGCCGGGCGCTGCCGAGCGTGGCGGCGCCGGGGCGCGGGGATGCAGGCCCCGCTCCCGGCGCCGGGCGACATGAGGCCCTCGTTTGGTGCATAGTCCGCCAGAGCTGATGAGTCCGGCCGCCGGAACCGCAGACGTGCTGGTCGTCGGGGCTGGTCCAGGGGGGAGCACCGCCGCCTGGGCGCTCGCCTCGCGCGGCCTCGACGTCGTTGTGCTCGAGCGGGCGCGCTTCCCGCGCGAGAAGGTGTGCGGCGACTACGTGGATCCGCGAGGGCTTCGCGTGCTGAGAGAGATGGGCTGCCTCGGCGAGCTCGAAGGCTCGGGAGCACACCCGATCTCCCGCACCGCGACCCACGTCGACTGGCGCCGCGAGTTCTACGGGCCCGTCCCGTTCTACGGCGAGCGCGACGGATTGCCGGCGCACGGATGCACGATCCCGCGCGAGACGCTCGACAAGGCGATGCTCGAAGCGGCGGCACGCGCAGGTGCGACGGTGCACGATGAGACGGCGCTGGCCGAGTTGCAGGCCGGTGCAGACGGCGTCGAGGCGCTCGCGTCCCGGCGCGGAGTGTCGCGCCGCTACCGGGCACGCCTCGTCGTCGGCGCGGACGGGGTGAACTCCGTCGTCGCCCGCAGCCAGGGTCTCGGCGGGCACGACCGCCGGCACACGGTCGTCGCCCGCCGTGCCTACGCGACCGGACTTGCCGAGGACGGGACGGCGGATGGTGCCGAGGTCTTCTTCGACAGGGCGTCCTTCCCGGGATATTCGTGGGTCTTCCCGTTGGGCGGCGGGCGGGTCAACCTCGGCGTGGGGGTGCTCAGCGAGGCCCGAGAGCGGGCGGGTGTGAGGATGCCGGAGCTGCTCGACCGGTTCGTGGCAGAGCTTCGCGAGCGCCATCCCGCTTGCAGAGAGCTCGAGCTGGCGTCGAAGCCGATCGGAGGAGTCGTCAGCACCTACGGGGACGCACGCGCGAACCACTTCGACGGAGGGGTGCTCGTCGGCGACGCGGGCAGCTTCGTCGATCCGATGACAGGCGAGGGGATCACCCAGGCGATGGAGTCTGCGCTGCTCGCCGTGCCTGCGCTCCTGGATGCCATGGAGCGTGGCGCCGGACGCGCGGTGCTCGCGGCCTACGAGGTCGCGTTTCGCGACTACTTCGACCCGTCGATGCTCTTCCTCGCGTTCTGCGCCGAGATGCTCCGCAACCGGCATCTCTCGAGGCCCTGGTTGAAGGCGCTCGCGCGCGGTTGTCAGGTGGCGCAGGAGGATGGCGACTTCGCCCGCACGTCCGGGAGCTACTTCGGAGGACTCGAGATCCGGCCGCTCGACATCATCGGACAGGTCTGGCAGCGCTCGCTCGTCGACCTCCTGCTCGCCTGGCCGCGCTTCCTCGGCGGTGAGCGGACGGACGTCGACGACGCCCGGAGACCTGCTGCAGTGGCAGCTGTCGCTCGGCTCCTCGCTGCTCAGCGATCCCGGCTGGCACATGCGCTGGACGCTGGACATGGAGCGTGCCTGGACCCGCCTGCTGGCCGGGGCCGCCGCTCGAGAGGGCGACCCACGACCCGCCGGACCGCCTCTCCTTCGATGAGCTCGTCCGGATACCAACCTGTGGAAATCGTCGGGTAGGGTTGGCGCGTGGACGGTCCCGGCAGCAGCAACGACCTGCTCGCGACCGGCGCCCTGATGAGCGCCGCCTCGGCGGTTCGCGCCGGCAGCGGCTGCCTGGAGCTCTGGTCGCAGCGCGTTCCACCGCTGGTCCGCCTCGCCGCCGAACTCGACGAGCAGCCCGAAGGGTCGCCCGAGCAGCGCGACGCGATGGAAGGCAGGGTGCGCGAGGAGCTGATGGCCGTCGCGCGGGAGTCGGCCGAGATCGTGATGCGCGAGATACGGCGCGGCCTCGAGGACCTCGACACCTTCACGCGCTCCGAGCAGGAGGGTCCCGGCGGCGCGGCACGTCCCTACCGCGCGAAGCGATGAGCGCCGCGCAGGCCGCCGAGCGCGATCCGATCGTGGCGCTCGGCGCCGAGCGGGAGGTGTCGATGCTCCGGGAGCTCGTCGGGCGCTGGCTGGGCAGGGTCGACCCCGAGCTGCGCGATCCGCTCGTGACCGCGTTCGCCGGCAGGCCGAAGAGCTTCCGCCCGCTGACCGTGTTCGCGTGTCACCGCGCGCTGACCGGCGCGCGCCCGTCCGAGGACATCGTGCGCCTCGCGTTCGCGATCGAGCTGATGCACAACATGTCGCTCGTCGTCGACGACATCCTCGACGAGTCCGATCTGCGTCGCGGCGTGCCCACGCTGCAGGCCGGGTACGGGCGGCTGCCCGCGCTGATGGCCTCCGGGTACCTCGTCGCCGACGCGTTCGAACTCGTCGAGGGAGACCCGTTCGCGATCCGCCATCTCGCCGAGCTGCTCCGCCGGCTCGCCGCGGCCGAGTGCCTTCAGTGGCGGCTGCGGCGCAGCCCGCTGGGGGTCGCGGACTGGCGGCGGATCGCGGGCGAGGACACCGGCTCGATGTTCGAGGTCTGCGCGGTGCTGGGCGGGCGGGGACAGCGCCTGCGCCGCTACGGTCACCTGCTCGGCGTGCTCTACCACGGCTGCGACGACGTCGGTGACGTGCGCGGCCTCGAGGCGCTCGGCGGCGGCGGCGACGAGGACGTGCGCGACGGCATCCTCACCCTCCCGGCTGCGCTGGCGATCCGCGACGGCCGCGTGCGGGAGCTGTTCCTGCGCGACGATGCGGACGGCGCGCGACTCGACGAGCTGGCGCTGGCCTACCGTGCGCAGCTCGACGATGCCGAGCAGGTCCTCGACGGGATCGCGCAGGACGCCTGCCGCGAGGCGCGCACCGCAGCGCGCGACCCGGAGCCGCTCATCGGGCTCGTGGAGCAGGTGCGCCAGCTCTCAACCCGTTGAGCCGGCCGCGCGGCTCGGCCCCGTCTGCGAGGACCGCGCGCGCCCGGACCACATCCGGCAGCGTCGAGTCGCGCCCGAACCATTCGCACAGGCCCGCAATCGACTCGAGAACCGTGACGGGGGCGCCGATGCGGCGCTGGTGCAGCGCCAGCCCAGTCGCGGCGCGGAGCTCCAGCAGTCTCGCCTCCTGGTCGCGAGCCGAGGCGACCGCCCGCTCGAAGGCCGAGGTCGCAGCGGCAGGATCCGGGTCGGGCCCGGCGATCAGAGCGCGCCCCGTGAGCCACTGCAGCTCCGGTTCGTAGAGCCGTTCGCCGCTCGCATCGATGTGCCGCTGACCGATCGCCACCGAGGTCAGCGCCGGCCCGCGTGCGCCTGCCGCAAGCTGGACCTCGGCGAGCAACGCGCGGAAGTGCGGCGTAGCGACGCGTCCCCCGCTGCTCGCGTAGGCGGCGATCAGCCCTTCGAGCACGCGGACCTGGTTCTCGGCGTCGCCCTGGAGACCGTGCGCCCATGCCGTCCAGATCTTGCACACGGTGCTCCAGTAGCCGATGTTGCGCTCCGTGCAGTGGGCGTCCGTGCGGGCGAGCCAGCGCGCGAACTCCTCGTGCTGGCCGGTGACCAGGAGCAGCACGCAGCGCATCCCCCACGCCAGCGCGAGCGTCACAGGTCCGCCCTCGAGCTCGGCCAGGGCGAGGCTCTCCTCGCTCACGGCGTGCGCGCGATCGGCATGACCCTGGTTCCAGAGCACGGTCGCCAGGTAGGCACGCGCGCTCACGCCCGGGTCCGGCACCGCCCCGTGCAGTTTCGAGGAGCGCCCCGCCTCATCGCAGTTGCGAATCGAGGCTTCGAGCTCCTCCGCCGCCAGCGTGAGCTCGCCGCGGAGCATGTGCGTCGCGCCGGCGTAGAACTGGCCCTCGCCCAGGAGCGCCGCCGAGTCGGCGGAGCGCGCGAGCTCGAGCATCTCCCGGGCGCGCGCGAGGGCCGTGTCGTACTCGGCGCGCGCGTTGTGGAAGAGGAACTCGCCGCGCACGACGGGCACCAGCTGGGCCGCCGTGCCGCCCGAGAGGGATCGGCGTGCACGAACGTAGATCTCCGTCACCTCGGCAGCCGGCGTGCTGCCGGCCTGGACGGCGGCGGCCCAATCCGAGAGCAGCTCGCCGCGCAGGAGCTCGTCGCCGTCGCCGGGGATCGCGTCGAGCGTCTCGACGGCGTGACGGAAATGCTCCGCGGCCTCGTGGAACGCTGCCTGCTCGAGCGCCCGCCGCCCCGCGCGCTCCCAGCACGTCGCCGCTTTCCAGAGCTCGCCCGCGGCCTCCCAGTGGTAGGCGACGCGCTCGGGCTCGGATTCCCAGGCGATGCGCCCCCGCGAGGACAGCAGCTCCGCGACGCGCCCGTGGAGGACCCGGCGCCTGCGCCGGACAAGGCGTTCGTAGGCGGCCTCCTGCAGCAGCACGTGCCGGAATTCGAGGCGCGTCGGGGCGCCCTCGACCGGCCTCAGCACGTCCTCGGCCGTGAGCCGTGCGATCGCCGAGCGAAACCCTGCCCGGTCGAGAGGCAGCAGGGCTTCCGCGAGGTCGGCCTCGAACTCGCGGCCGAGCACGGCGGCGACATCGATCACGCCGGCCAGCTCCGGGAGTCGATCCAGCCGTTCCGCGAGGAGGCCGTTGAGGGTTTGCGGGACCGCTTCCGTGCTCGCCGGCTCCGGCGAGCTCTCGAGTTGCTTCGCCATCTCCTCGACGAACAGGGGTACGCCCTCGGCCGTGGCCTGGAGCCGAGTGAGGCCGAGCTCGTCGAGGTTGTGGCCGGCGGCTTCGAGCAGCTTGCGCACGTCGGCTTCCGAGAGCGGTCCGAGCTGGATCTCCGCGGCGTCCTCTCGATCGAGCCAGCGCGGGCGGAACTCGGTGCGGTAGGTGAACACAGTCGCAACGGGGCGGCCCTCGGCCGCGTAGACGATCCGATCCAGCAGCTCGATCGTCGTCGGGTCCGCCCAGTGGAGGTCCTCGACGACGAGCAGGAGCGGACCCGTGTCGGCGGGCACGAGCAGCTGCTCGAGCATCCGCAGCAGCATGTTGCGGGCCTCGAGCGGAAGCACGACTTCCGGATCTTCGTCATCGGGATCGGAGATCGACAGCAGCCGGGAGAGAAGCCGCGTGCCCTCGTAGGACGCAGGCGCGGCCGCGGCCGTCCAGCGTTCGAGCGTCTCGAGCTGGCGGTCGCGCGGCTGCTCGCGCTCGAGCCCGGAGAGGCGCTCCACGAGCCTGAGCACCGGGTAGAGCACGGTGCCGGAATGGTGTGGAGAGCACCTCAGCACGTAGTCGGTGGGGGATCGCGCGCGCTCGCGCAGCGCCTCGACCAGGCGGCTCTTGCCGATGCCCGCCTCGCCGGCGAGCAGCATCAGGGACCCGTGCCCGGCGCTCGCGCGCTGCCAGCCCGCCTCGCAGCTGTTCGAGCTCGGCGACGCGGTTGACGAGCGTGCGCGCCGGCGAGCCGGAGGAGCGCGGGGTGACGCGGCTGCCCTCGCTCCGGTGCACCTCGTAGAGCTCGAGCGGCTCGGAGATCCCGTTGAGCTCATGTGCCCCCAGCGGAACCGCCTCGACGTCCCCGGCGAGGGCGAGGGTGGTGTCGGTCACGACCACGGTGCCCGGTCGCGCAGCGGTCTGCACGCGGGCCGCGACGTGGAGGACACCGCCGACGGCCGAGTGGCGCTCGCGCGCCTGGCCCGTGCCCATCTCGCCCGTGATCGCGATCCCGCTGGCGATGCCGACGCGGACCTGGAGCGACACGCCGAGCAGCGGCGCGAGGCGGGCGTTGAGGTCGGCGATGCCGTCGACGATCTCGAGGCCGGTCGTGACAGCGCGGACGGCATCGTCCTCGTGGGCCTGGGGATAGCCGAAGTACGCGATCGCGCCGTCGCCCTGGAACTGGGCGAGGTAGCCGCCGTAGCGCTCGACGGCCTTCGCACACGCCGCGTGGTATCCGCTGAGCAGGTCCCTGAAGTCCTCGGGGTCGAGCTGGTCGGCGAGGACGGTCGAGCCGACGATGTCGCTGAAGAGCACAGTCAAGTGCCGGCGCTGCATGCCGTCAGGCTCGGTCCTGTCGCCTTCGGTGTCCGTCAGCGGCGAGCCGCAACGCCCGCAGAAGCGCGATCCTGGTGCGCCCTCGAAGCCACAGCGCGTGCACAACATTCTGTCGACCTGGCCCCCCTGCCGGACTGACCGGACCGTCAGCATAATCCGATTTTGGATGGCGGAAGCGCCGCGTGTTCGGGTACGCTGAACGCATGGCGGCTGAGCCTGCACCGAAGCCTGGGGCGTTCCGGATGCTGGCGGTCACCCCGCTGATGGGGGCGACCTCTCTGTACCGCGCCGGCGTCAGCTACGCGAACGCGTGGTACAAGCAGGCCCCGGGGCTCGTCGGCCTGTGGTTCGACGCGGTCGAACCGGGCGGCGATCAGGTCAAATCGGCCACCGAACTGCGCGCGAAAGTGCTGGCGACCACCAGAGAATCGATCGAGAGCGCGAGCAACGAGCTCAACCGCGGGATCGACGACCTGGAACGCTTCGGGGCCACGCCCGGCGCGGGATAGCGCCCGCGCCCCGGCCCTCAGTCCGTCGTGTCAGGCGCTCCCTGCGCCGGCAGTCCCGGGGTCAGCAGGTAGCGAAGCGTCGAGCTTCTGGCGAGCAGTTCGAACGGGTCGCGCGGCTCCGTCCCGTCGGGTTCAGCTGCACGCCTTGCGACTTCGGAAGGCGTGGTCAGCTTCGACCAGCCCATCGCGGCCAGCGCGGTCGTGAGCCACGCGTAGCGCATGCCGACGAAGACCTCCGAGGGCAGGAGCTCGATCTTCTGAGGGCTGATCGCGTCGCCGAGCCCATGCCGGTTCCGGACGGCGGCGGCTGCGTTGATGCCGGTCGCGACGGCTCCCTCGATCGTCGTGATCCCGAAGTCGTGCTTGCAGTAGTCGCCCGCGAAGAACAGGTTCGCGACGCGTTCCGGGTAGGAGGTCTCAGGCCGCCAGCGGTCTGAGCCGACAGCGTTCAGAGAGAGCTGCGCGTCGGCGTTCGTCGCGTATGTCTTCTTCGTCCTCTCCCAGTTGACATCGCCCCCCGATTCCCAGGCTTCGCCGGGCTCGAACGGCAGGTACTCGGCCAGTTCCCGGATCATCGCGAAGGCGTCGTCCTGCCAGTACGGGCCCGTGAGCGGGATCGGTTCCGAACACGACAGGGCCAGCACCGCGCCAGGGGACTTCTCGAACTTCTTCCAGTTCTTCGAGATGTCCGTGAACGCGAGGCTGAGCTGGGAGCCGTTGAGGGCGACCGGATCCTCCGGGATGTCGAGCGGGATGTCCAGGTAGAGGTGCAGCACAGGGATCGGTGCCGAGCCGACGCGGTGAAGCTCGGCAAGCGCGGGTATCGCGTCGACGATCCGCTTCCCGGCGCCCGCCGGGCGACGGCGCGCGAGCGTCGAGAGCACGTTCGGCGGGACCGCCAGCACGACGGAGTCGAAGTCCGTCCGTCTTTCTACTTTGAAGCCCTCCAACTCGATCGGGACCTGGGGTACCTCCTCCGAGAACGCGACGCTCAGGCCCGTCGGTTCTTCCTCGGCGTAGACCGAGCCCTCGGCGATCGGCGGCGCGCTCACGTGCACCGGGGCGGGAGGTGCCGGCGGGGGTTCCTGCGGCTTGCGCCATTCCACTTCGCCCACCCGGTCGGGGTCGCCCCCGGCTGCCGGCCCCTGCAGGGAGATGCCTGTCACTTCGCAGCCCGTCTCGATGAGGACGGCTGGGTCCCCGGCCGTCGTCCTGAAGGTGGCGAGCTTGCTGACGATCGGATCGATCACGTTCTCCGCGGCGGCCCCGGTGGCCAGATATCCGTCTTCGTCGGCCGTGGCGTAGCAGTACGCCGCGTAGGTCTGGCAGTCGCCGGCCGAGATCATGTAGGCCGGGATCCCCCACACCCGCAACACGAAGGCTTCGTAGGCTTCGAGCGCCGTCTGCGTCATGTATACGCGGCTGCTCAGGTAGCCCGTCAAGCTGACGTTTTCGAGTTTGAGCGTCGGGTTGCGCTTCTCCGCCATCAGGTCGAGGCTCGCGTAGCCGAACAGGAACATGTCGGCCGGAGGCGCGACCCCCGAGAAGAGGTTCTCGACCAGGTGCGCAGCCGAGTAGGGGCGCGTCAGGCTCGCCAGCTGCTGCTTCTTCTCGACCATCGGCTGGGCCTGCCAGACCTTGCTGAACGGCCTGAAGCTATCCCGCTTCCAGGCGGGTTCGGCGTGAGGGTCGCCGCCTTCCTTGCCGGCGTCCTGGGCGCCGGCGTCCTGGGGAGCGCTCCCGTTGCCGGCTGCTCCGGAGTCGTGGACGTCTGCCATCAGCGCCCAGAAGTTCCTGTACCAGGCCTGGAACATGTGCGGGTAGACGTCGAGGCAGTCCCCGCCGGTGACCGTGCGGGACGCGAGGTTCCCGCCGAGCATCACCTTCTTCTCGACGATCGTCACCCGGTATCCGCGCTCGGCGAGCCGTAGCGCCGTGGTCAGGCCGGCGATCCCGCCGCCGACGACCAGGACGTGCGGCGCGTCGGGCAGTGTTTTCCCGGTGGGCGGCGTCTCGGGCGCGACGGCGGCCTTCTCCGTCGGCTCTGCTCTCTCTGCGCCGGGCTGCTCGGCCGGAGGATTCAAATGCGCCCCGAGTTTGAAGACCTGGACTGCGTGATCATCGCAGAGATCACCCGGCCCGCGCCCGCAGCGCGCCGATGTCGAGCACGAGCAGCTTCCTGCGCTCGGTGTCGATCCAGCCGAGCTCCCGCAGCTGCCGCAGCGCCTCGGCAGCGCCCGCGCGCGAAGCGCCCGTCCACGCGGCCAGGTCCTCGCGGGTGAGGGGGCTCTCGACCGCGATCGCCTCGCCCTCGTGCTCTCCGTAGCGCTCGGCCAGCTCGACGATCCGGGCCGCGAGCCGGCCCATCGTGTCCGTGTTCGCGAACTGCGTGCGCTTGAGCGTCGACTCGCGGAAGCGGCTGACCAGGATCTGGAGCAGCACCACCGCCACGCGCGGCGTCCGCTCGAGGTGCCGCTGCAGCTCGTCCCCCGTCGTCACCAGCGCGCGCACCGGCTCGAGGGTCGAGACGGTTGCGACGCGGGGCAGCCCGTCCACGAACGACAGCTCCCCCAGGAGGTCGCCCGGGTCCCTGATGCTCAGCAGCGACTCATGCCCGTCCCCCTCGATCCGGGTGACCTTCACCCGGCCCTCGAGCAGGATCACGATCCGGTCCGCGGGCTCGTCCTGGTACATGAGCACGGTCCCGCGCGGAAAAGCGCGCTCGCGCCCGATCGCCGTCAGCGCGTCGCGCTCGGCGACCGTCAGGCGGTCGAGGAAGGTCCCGGGCGCGGGCAGGGCGGAGCCCGCTGCGGACCTCGCCCTCGCAAGATCGGCGCTGTCTCCCGTCGCCGCTGCCACATCCCCCGACATGCGCGGGGCGAAGTCTAGTCCGCCCGATTCGCGCTTGTGGGATTTCCGGCGCCTCGGGTGCAGAGCGGGGCCGGGGCCGGCCGCTCTCAGCGCGCGGCCTGGGCGGCGGTGCGCTCGCATCGCTCGAGCTCCCCATCGAGGCTCGCGATGCTGATGAGCGTGCGAAGCCCTTTGGCGTCGGTGACGGCGATCACTTTGCTGAGTGGCAGTGTCCTCGACGGTGACGGAGCGGGGCGCCGCGACGAAGTACCGGATGCTCGCGCCCGACGCGCCGTTCTGGCAGATCGCGACCACGATCTCGTCGCGCCTCCTGTCGAAGCTGATCGCTTCGAGCAGGCCGCCTCTCAGAGCAGGTCCCTGCCGGCGCGCCCGCGCGGGTGAGAGGGGCACCCGCGCGAGCGTGACGGCCGCTTTCAGGCGCTCGGCGCAGCCGCCGAGCGAGTCGAAGTACTCGGACCAGCTGTCGTTGTCGAGCGTCATCGTGTCCCCCGCGGCTTGAAGTCCTCTGCTGCCAGCACTCTCGCGTGCGGGGAACTGCCGGTCCACCCAATTCTGGACCTCTGCCCGTCCAGGTCCGGACGGCGGATCTCGTCGTGCGCGCCTACCTCTTCTGAGGCGGCTTTGGCGGCAGTCTTGGTCTTCGGTTTGGGTTTGGGTTTCCGCTTGGCGCCGGCCGCCGCTTTGGCCATTTCAGCCGGATGGCGCAGGGCGCCGACGGTGCGCTCGAAGCGCTCGGCCTGGCGGCTCATCAGACTCGCGGTTTCCTCGAGCGCGCGCCCGGCCGAGGCGAGCGCCTCGGCCTGCAGCCTGAGCGTCGCGCCCGTTTCCTCCATCAGGTCGAAGAGGGCGTCGATCGGCGCCGTCACCATCCCCGCCAGGTCGCCCTGCAGGCGCCGCTCGCGTTCGATCACGTCCTGCAGCATCTCGACCTGGCGCTGCGAGACACGGAGCAGGTCTTTCGGGATCCGCGAGCTGCTCGCGGCCGACGCCGCCGAGGTGGCGAGCGATTCCGCCAGCCGCCGCCACTCCCCTGCGAGGTCGCGTCCCTCCTGATCGGCCATACCGCCCTCAGTCTACGCCCGGGCTTTCGCGCAAACGTGGCGCCTTGGACATCCTCGTGACTGGTTGGACCAGCTGCTAAGCTGCCCGGCATGGCTCTGAGTGCCGTGCAGAAGCGGTCCCTTCCGGACAAGGTCTTCGAGCAGCTGACGGCCGAGATCGTCAGCGGCCGCTACCTGGCCGGGGAGACGATCGCCTCCGAGCGCGAGCTCAGCGAGACCCTCGGCGTCAATCGCCACGTCGTCCGCGAGGCGGTCAAGCGCTTGGAGCAGGTCGGCCTGGTCAAGGTCGTCCAGGGCGGGCGCACGACCGTGCTCGACTTCCGCCGCAGCGCCGGCCTCGACCTGCTCGCGCTCATCGCCGAGCACGCCGCTCGTGCCGAGGAGCTGCTTCCGCTGCTGGTGGCGGCGCTCGAGATGAGGGCGGGGATCGGTGCGGACGTCGCCCGCTTGTGCGCCGAACGCGCCGGTCACGAGCTGGGAGACGAGCTGGCCGGGCTCTCCCGGCAGCTTGCGCAGGCGCCGGTGGGGGAGGAGCTGTTGGCGCTCGATCAGCGGTTCTGGCAGCGGGTCCTCGACGGGGCGGACAACCTCGCCTACCAGCTGGCCTTCAACAGCCTCGTTCGCGCGGTGCACGTCCGGCGCGACATCAGCCTGCCGTGGGTCGAAGACGAGCTCAGGCGCAGCGGCTACCGGCGACCGATCGCCGAGGCCATCGCCGCCGGCGATGCCGACGGAGCCGCGGCGGCGGCACGGGACGCGCTGGCGATCCCGCAGGGCCACCCGGTCCTCTCCGCCGGGGAGCCCGGCCGATGAGCACCGGCCGGATACCCGCCTCCTACCACGGCAGGCTGACCTCGAAGCGTGCCGACCTGAGGAGGCTCGGCAGCTGCTGGCGCGAGTTCATGAGTCGCTTCTCGCCGCGCGCGATCCTCGCCGCGACCGCGCTCGCCCTCGCGGCGCGCGTGTACGCCGGGCAGTGGTCATGGCGCGATCCCCTCGTGGTGCTCGCGCTCGTCGGCGCACAGCCGTTCGTCGAGTGGGTGATCCACAAATACCTGTTGCACCTGCCCGCCAAGCAGGTCTTCGGGCGCCGCGTGGAGCTCTACGGGTCGATCCAGCACCGGACGCACCATCTGGCGCCGGCGGACCTCGACCGCGTGCTCCTGAAGCCGATCGAGGTGACGAGCTTCGTCGTGCAGATCGCGATCGTGATGAGCCTCGTGACGCTCGCCGTCGCGGGCCCGCTAGGAGCGCCGGTGGCACCGCTGGCGCTGACCGGCATCGCGTTCGCCTACCTCGGCCTCTTTCGCTACGAGTGGTCCCACTTCCTGATCCACACCCCCTACGTGCCGAAGACAGGCTGGTACCGCAGGATCTGGCGCAACCATCGCCTGCACCACTTCAAGCACGAGGGCTACTGGATGGGAGTCAGCTCGAACCTCGGCGACCGGCTGCTCGGGACCGATCCTGACCAGCGGACCGTGGCGAGGTCGGCGACCGCCCGAACGCTCGGGCCCGAGGGCGACTAGCCGGAGGGCCGGCCGGAGCGGGGTCCTCGGGGACGGGCCGGCGCGGCGGTAGAGGCGGCGCGGGCGGTAGCGTTCGCGGCCGGTGGCGGACGATGCGGGCAGCGCTGCGGGAATCGTCGTCGGCGACGACGGCGTGGCGCGCTGCCGGTGGGCCGACTCGGCGCCGGAGTACCGCGCCTACCACGACACCGAGTGGGGCTTCCCGGTGGCGGACGACCGGCGCCTGTTCGAGAAGCTGAGCCTCGAGGGCTTCCAGGCGGGGCTCTCCTGGCTGACGATCCTGCGCAAGCGCGAGGCGTTCCGGGGCGCGTTCGACGGCTTCGAGTACACCCGCGTGGCGCGGTTCGGCGCCGACGACGTCGAACGACTGCTCGCGGACGCCTCGATCGTTCGCCACCGCGGCAAGATCGAAGCCGTGATCAACAACGCCGCTCGCGCGGTCGAGCTCGTCGAGAAGGAGGGATCGATCGCTCGCTTCGTGTGGAGCTTCGAGCCCGAGCGGCGCTCGGGCGACCTCGAGTGGGGCGCGCTGGAGTCCACGACGGCCGAGTCCCGCGCGCTTGCGCGCGAGCTCAAGCGCCGGGGCTGGCGCTTCGTCGGGCCGACCACCGTCTACGCGTTCATGCAGGCGATGGGGCTGGTCAACGACCACCTGACCGGCTGCCACGTACGCGGCGCCGCCGAGGCGGCACGCGCGTCGTTCGACCGGCCGTAGGCGCGCCGTCTACCCGGCGGCCGGCTCCATGATCGTGAACGCCGCCCCCTGCGGGTCGACGATCGCCGCGAAGCGGCCGATCGGCATGTCCATCGGCTCGGCGACGATTGTGCCGCCGTGCTCGCGCGCCTTCGCGACCGTCCCGTCGGCATCGGCGACGGCGAAGCAGACGCTCCAGTGCGGCGGGGTCCCCGGCGGGAACATCCCCTCGACCATCTCCATCATCCCGCCGACGTTGTGCCCGTCGAGCTGCCACACGGTGTAGCTGTCGGGCGCGCCCTCGAACCCGGGTCTGCCGGCGGTCCACCCGAACACCGAGCTGTAGAACGCCTTGTCCGTGTCGGTGTCGCGCGTGTGGATCTCGTTCCACGTGAGCGAGACGGGCTCGTTGACGAGGTCGGCGCCGGCGAACGCCTTCGGCTGCCAGACGCCGAAGACGGCGCCGGTCGGGTCGGCGAAGACGCCCATGCGGCCGAGGTCCATGACGTCCATCGGCGCGACGATCACCGAGCCGCCGGCCGCCTCGACCTTCTGCGCCGTCTCGTCCGCGTCCGCGACCGAGACGTAGGTGGCCCATGCGGTCGGCTGGCCCTCCTGCATGTGGCCCATCAGGCCGGCGACGACCTTGCCGGCGCTCTGGAACATGCGGTAGCCGCCGGTCTCCTCGCTGCCCGGCTCGGTCGCGTCCCAGCCGAGCACGTCGGAGTAGAAGGCTGCGGAGGCATCGGTGTCGGGCGAGGCCAGTTCGACCCAGGACGGGGTTCCAGGTGCGTATTCGGGCATGGCTCCTCCTTGGGGATCGGGCTTGCTCATGATGCTGCCACAGATCAGATCCGCAGATGTTGCGAATTCCATCGCTCTCGTGTGCCGCGGATCGGTCAGACCTGGCGGTATCGGGGGGCTGGACGTGGAAGGTTCGATGCTGTGGTCGCGGGGGCTCGCCTCGCCCCCCGGGTGCGCGGTCGCGGCGCTGCTCGCCCGCGCCCGGGCGCCGCGCGACGCGATCGGAGACCGGGCGCCACGCGCATAAGATCGGGCGCGGTGGACGCGCTCACGGTCTATGAGAAGCCGACCTGCTCGACGTGCCGGAAGCTGCGCGCGCTGCTCGCCGAACACGGGGTCGAGTACGAGTCGATCGACTACCAGGCGACCGGGCTCGCCGAGGACGAGCTGCGTGAGCTGCTGGGCAAGATCGGCGGTGGCCCGAGGGAGGTCCTGCGCACCCGCGAGCCACTCGTCGCCGAGCTGGGGCTCGATGCGCCCGGGGTCCCCGACGACGAGCTGATCGCGCAGATGGTGCGACATCCGCAGCTGCTGCAGCGCCCGGTCGTGGTGCGCGGCGAGCGGGCTCTGCTCGCGCGGCCGGTGGAGCGGGTGCTCGAGCTGCTCTGAGCAGCGGACTGCGGCGACGCGGTCCGGTGGCCGCCGGGGCAGCCTGTTTCAATGAGTCCGAGATGAGCGGGAAGGGGCAGGCGCGGTGAGCGGCGGGGTCGAGGCGATCCCGCTGACGCCGCAGGATGAGGCGATCCTGCGCCTCGAGGGTCGTCTGCTGGTCGGGCACACGTGCAAGGTGATCGAGCTCGCCTCGCCGGCGCCGTCGCTCGCGGAGCTGCGGGCGCGCGTCGCCGAGCGCATCCTCGCGGTCCCGCCGCTGGCGATGCGCCTCGGAGCTTCGGGCAACCGTCCGGCGTGGGTATCGGAGCCCGGCTTCGATCCCGCCGGACAGGTCGTCGAAGCGGCCGCCGGCGCCGAGCTCGACCGGTCCGCGCTGCGCTCCGAGATCGCGCGCCTGTTCGCGGAGCGCCTGGACCGCGAGCGCCCGCTGTGGCGAATCGATGTCGCGCGGCTGAACGGCGGCGGCGCGGCGCTCGTCTGGCGGCTTCACCACACGCTCGCCGATGGGACCACCGCGATGCGCTTCGCGCGGATGCTGCTGTGGGATGGAGAGGCCGATCAGGCGTCCGGCGCGGCCTCGCATGCCGCCCACGCGGAGGACGAGCGCCGTCGGCGGGCGCATCTGGCGCGGTTCTTCGCGCGGGAGTTCGCCCGCGCCCCCTCTCCGCTGGACGGCGAGATCGGTGTGCGCCGCGAGGTCGCCTTCGCGAGCGTGCCGCTGCGGGCCGCTGCACGACGCCGCGCGCCAGCTGGCGGGGGCGACCCTCAACGACGCGCTCCTGAGCGCCGTCGGCGGAGGGCTGCGGAGCTGGGTCGAGCGCCATCACGGCAGCCTCGGCACGATCCGCGTGAAGGTGCCCGTCAGCTTTCACCATCCGGGGGAGGACGCCGCCAACGCCGACTCGTTCTTCATCGTCGACGTACCCCTGGCGGAGGCCGATCCCGTGCGGCGTCTGCGCGTCGTTCGTGAGAGCACGGCGACTCGCAAGTCAGACCACGACGCCGAGACCATGGACCGCCTGCTGGCCGACCTGCGCGGCGCCTCGCCGCACCTCGCCGGGCTGTGCGAACGGGTCGAGCGCAGCGGCCGCGCGTTTGCGCTCAACGTGTCCAACGTGCCCGGGCCGCGGGTGCCGGTCAGCGTCCTGGGGGCGAGCGTCGTCTCGATGCACTCGATCGCCGAGATCGCGCGTCACCACGCCCTGCGGGTCGCCGTCGTCTCGATGTCCGACAGCCTCTACCTCGGGTTCTGCGCGGATGCCGGCATCGTCGCCGATGTCGGCGAGATCGCCGCCGCGACCGAGCGCGACGCGCTCGCCACGATCGCCGCGGCGAGCGGCGCGACGGCGGAGCGCGTCACGGCGAGCGGCCCTCGCAGCGGCGCGTCATGAGCGGGTCTGGTCCTCGCTGCGAGGGCCGCTAGCGAAAGGCCGTTTCGTAGTAGCGGACCTTTTCGTCGACCGGCTTGTCCGATGTCCGGCGAACGGGTTCGGTGTGGGGTCCCAGATGGACACCGGGCGTTCCCGGGGAGAAGCCGGCAGGCTTCGCCGGCAGCCCGTAATCGGTGCTCCGCCCGACGAGCAGCTGACAAGCCCGCTCGACGACGGCGGAGATCGTGAGCGATGGATTGACGCCCAGGGACGTGGGGATCGACGAGGAGTCCATGCAGAAGAGACCGGGGTAGCCGAACACCTCGTTCTGGTGATCGACCACACCCAGTTCCTGGGAGTCCGCCATGCGGCAGCCTCCCACCGGGTGCGCGGCGTCCGCGCTCCGGAAGCTGAACTTCATGAAACGACCGAGCCCCGCCTTCGCGAGGACTTCGGCGATCGCCGCGTTCGCGGCCTCCCGCGCGCGAAGGGTCTGTTCCGAGAGGTCGTATTTGAACAGCCCCACCCACAGCGGGCCGGCGTTCGGGCGGACGGCGCCGCCGCTCGGCGGCGGGGCGAGGAATTCGCCGTCGTTGGTGTCTTCGATCATCGCCAGGATCTCGATGTGGTTGTTGAAGGTCGAGAGCGCCTGCTTCTTCTGCAGGCCCCACCACGACGGTTCTCCGGGCGGGTCGCGGCCGTCGTCGTAGAGGACGTGCGGGAGCGTCGAGAGGAAGATCTCCTGCAGCGTGAAGCGCGTTCCGTCCCACTGGTTGCCGGACCTGCCGGCCCAGAAGTCGTAGGACATCGTGGTGATGTGATTGCCCTTGTAGGTCTGGCCGTAGCCGGGTAGACCGAGCACTTCTTTGACCTTCTGCTCGTCGTACTCGATCGCGGCGATGTGGTCGCCGTTGATCCCCAGGTGCTTGCCGACGTGGCTGGACAGGCTCGGAAGGCCCGCCCTCGAGCGCATCAACAGCGGCGGGTTGCCCATCGCTCCGGCGGCGAGGATCAGCACCTTGCATTCGATTTCGGAGCTGCGCCCGGTGGGCTGGCGCGTCGGGTCTGGGCCTTCGTTGTCGAGCTCCCAGGAGGTCACGACGTAGCGGTAGGGCCGCGCCTGGCTCTGGGTGATCAGCTCCGCCTCGGAGTTCGGGCGGACCTCGACACCCAGTTCCTCCGCGGAAGCCAGGTAGTTGGTCACGACCGAGTTCTTGGCCGCGTAGATGCAGCCGGTGTGACACCACTTCGACTGGATGCAGCGGTTGAGGTCGATCGCGAGCGGCACGCGGTCGCACGTGTGACCGGCGCGATCGAGCGTTGCGGCCCACAGCCCGCCCGACTTGGCGACCTGCTTCCAGGTGGGGCGCTGCACCCGGAGCGCCTGCTCGGCGCGAGCGTAGAACGGGTCGAGCGCCTTGCGGCTGAGCTCCTGCGGCCACATGCGCCGGTCGGGGCCGTCGTCGGGCCGGTGATCGCGCCGCTCGAACGTCTCACTCGGCGAGCGCAGCGATGCGGCGAGGTAGAAGTTGGAGCCGCCGCCCACTGCGTTGCCCACGACGATCTCGGCACCCTGCCCCTGGATCAACCCGTAGATCTTCGACAGGTTCTCGACGTCCATCGACTGGCGGAAGTCGGTGTGCTGATGGCGCGGACCGTGGTCGAGCACGACGATGCTCGGGGTCTCGCCGGCCGCTCGGTAGAGCTCGGCCAGGCGGAACGCTGAGATCGACCCGCCGAAACCGGAGCCCACGATGCAGACGTCGAACCGTTCGGCCATCGCGCCTAGGGCAGGTAGCCGTGCTTCGTGAGCTCGGTTGCGAGCTTGCGCCTGTACGAGAACTCGGCGTAGCCGTTCGGAGCTGTGCCCGGATACCCCATCACCTGATAGGACGAGGAGGTGTCGATCGTGGCTTCGCTCTGAGCGCCCGCGGCGAGGAAGGCGACGAAGGGCACGGCCGCCGCCGCTTCCCAGACCTCGACGCCGGGGTTCCCCGCGGCCAGCCCTTCGAGGCAGACCGCGACCCGCTGTTCGAAGCCGAGGTTCAGGAACGGGGCGCCGTGCGCGAGCGACAGCGCCGACAGCTCGGCCAGGAACGGCGCTTCGAGCGCGTCGAAGCCGATCAGGGCATCCCGATACAGGAGCAGGGCGTCGGCCTCCACCGCTCCCGGCTCGCTGTCCACACCGGCGATCGCCAGCGGATCGATCGGGTTGCCGAGGTCGGTGGTGAGCGCCTTGCGGCCGGGCACGATCGTGTCGGCGAAGGCCTCGAGCGTGGCGTCGTCGGGAAGTGCGACCGCGGCAGCCGCCTCGGGAGACGAGGATGCGTTCGGCTGCGGGCAACGCCGAGATGACGAGAGCTCCGAGGCCGAGCACGCTCGCGCGCTGGAGCACCTCCCGGCGCGAGAGCAGCGCGGCGAATCCGCCGAGCTCCTCCTCCTGGCAACTCCGGCGCAAGCCGCCCCTACGCCAGGTCCGCCGGTCCGCCGGTAGACCTTCCGCGCCTTTGCGGGCGTGTCCACCTTCGCGGCGCAACTCGGTTCTCCGGCCCCGAGCGTGGCGTATGCGCCACCTTCGCCGGACCCGAAGTACGGGGAGAACTGTTCCGCCGGGAAGCCCGGCAGCAGGCTGGGGTCAGCGGGTACGCCGCCGATCGTGAGGTTCTCGACGTGCACGCCGCCCATGCCCTTCGCCTTGTCGAAGAAGTACATGCCGTCCCAGTGCCAGAGCGTCGGCTGCCCGCCCTGTTCGATCGAGCCGGTCCAGTGATCGACCTGGTAGTAGAAGCACTTGGGAACCGCGGGGGCCACCCTCGCCGGCTCGTTGAGCAGGAATTCGACGATGCCGAAGTCCGTCACGTTCTGGTTCGTCTTGTCGAATTCGACGCACAGGGGATCGGCGTTCGGATTCTTGTATTCGGTGCCGGTCCCCAGTTTCTGGAGCTTGCACCTGAACGGGTTTGCTCCGTCGTAGGGGGCGACCGGCGCGGCCGTTGCAGCAGCAGCGCCGGACAGCACGCAACCGATCGCAACGATCGCGATCAGACCCCCCATCCCGAGTCGAGCCCGCATCCCGTGGAGCGCTGTACCCGAGAACCTGGCGGCGCAAACCCACCCGGGAGCGCGGCGCGCCTTGCAGTGGGTCGGAGATGAGCGGACCGGCCCGGACCAGGGCGATCGTCTCGTGTCCTGACGGGAGACGCTCCCCTAGACGCGGGCCGGCGGACCGAGACCCTGGGCCTGCTAGCGTTGAATATTCAGGTTGGACGTGTTGTCCAACATCGCAGTGCCAGCGCTCGTAGCCTTGCTCACAGCATCTCCGCGTTCGCAGCACACACCGACGCCGGAGGAAAACAATGGCTACAGGAACAGTCAAGTGGTTCAGCGACGACAAGGGATTCGGGTTCATCACACCCGATGACGAGTCGAAGGACCTCTTCGTCCATCACAGCGCGATCATCGGCGACGGGTATCGCTCGCTCGCCGAAGGCGCGAAGGTCACATACGACTCAGAGTCCGGTGACAAGGGCCCGAAGGCGGCGAACGTCCAGGCCGTCTAGGACGCGTAGCCGATCGGCGAACGCGGAGAGCAGGCTATGCCTGACAAACCAGCCGGCGCAGACGCGACGGTCCTCGAGCACGAGACAGCGGATCGCCTCGCCAACGTCTTCGTAACGGCTGTCCCCGCAGCACTGTTGGGTGTTGCGATCTGGCTCGCGTGGGGAGGAGCCCTCCACTGGCAGGACCTCGTGGTCCTGGCAGTGAGCTATCTCCTCACGGGTCTCGGGATCACCGTCGGTTACCACCGTCTGTTCACCCACCGCAGCTTCAAGACGACGCGGACGGTGCGTGCCCTGTTCGCCGCGTTCGGTTCCGCGGCTGTCGAGGGGCCGGTGATCGAGTGGGTCTCCACGCACCGCAAGCACCACCGTTTCAGCGATCTTCCCGGCGACCCCCACAGCCCTCACACCGACCACGGCGCGGGTTGGCGAGGAGCGATGCGCGGCCTGCTGCACGCGCACATCGGCTGGATGTTCCGCGGGGTCGATCGCGCCAGCGAGGAGCGCTACGCCAAGGATCTGCTCGCCGACCCGCTCATCCGCGCCATCGATCGCACGTTCCCGCTCTGGGTGCTGGCCGGTCTCGCGTTGCCCTTCGGGCTTGGAGTCTTGATCACGGGTTCGATCGTCGGCGGCCTTACGGGCATGCTGTGGGGTGGTGCAGTGCGGATCCTCTTCCTGCATCACGCGACCTTCTCGATCAACTCCCTGTGCCACTTCTTCGGCCGGCGACGGTTCTCGACCGGAGACCAGTCGCGCAACCTCGCATGGCTTGCGCTGCCGACGTTCGGCGAGGCGTGGCACAACAACCACCACGCCTTTCCCACGTCCGCTCATCACGGCCTCACCCGCTGGCAGCTCGACCCGGGAGGGTGGCTGATCGACGGTCTCGAGCGGGTCGGGCTCGCGTGGGATGTGGTGCGCATCGCGCCGACCAAGCAGCAAGGCAAGCTCGCGGTCCAGCCGTGACGCGTCGCGAGACGCAACAGCGTCCTCGCGACTGAGTCGAGGAGCGACGGGCCGCCTGCTCGTGCCCGTGGGTCGGTCGCCAGGCGACCGACATGCCGTCGTCGCAGCGGCTCTGGTGCGGCTTTCGACGGACGGCGATAGGTAGCGACAACGGATACCGAGGCCGCGTGGCGCGCGCGAAGATGCGGACGTCCGGCAGCTGGACCGGGTCGCGAGGCAAGGGGATCGCATGTCCGACAGCGGTGCACGAGTGCCACGCGTCCTGGCGATCGACGCGGGCGGCACGATGACCGACACGTTCGTCGTCGACGAGCACGGCTCCTTCGTCGTCGGCAAGGCCCAGACGACGCCGGAGGACGAGTCGATCGGCTTCATGGCCTCCGCGCGCGACGCCCTCGGGCAGTGGGACTCCACGCCCGAGGAGGGCTTTCCCGCCGTCGTCTCCGGCATCTACTCGGGCACCGCGATGCTCAACCGGCTGCTGGCGCGCCAGGGCCTGCGGGTCGGCTGCATCGTCAACGCCGGCCACGAGGACTACCTGCGCCTCGAGCGCGGCATCCAGACCTACCTCGGCTCCTCCTACTCCGACCGCCTCCATCTCGCGACCCATTTCCACAACGAGCCGCTCGTGCCGCGCGAGCGCATGAAGGGCGTGCGGGGACGCATCGACGTGTTCGGCGACGAGGTCCTTCCGCTGCGCGACGAGGACGTGCGGGCCGCGGCGCGCGAGCTGCTCGACGAAGACGTGCAGGGCATCGTCGTGTCGTTGCTGTTCTCCTACCGGAACGCAGCCCACGAGCAGCGGGTCGCGGAGATCGTCGAGGAGGAGAAGGCCTCCCGCGGCCTCGACGGCTCGGCTGCCCGTGTTCCTCTCCAGCGCGCTCTACCCGATGCGCCGGGATCTCCCGCGGCTGAACTCGACGCTTGATCGAGGCCTACGCGGCCGAGCCCTCCCGGACGACGCTGAAGGCGGTGCGAGACGTCACCAAGGAGGGCGGGGCGAAGTTCGAGCTGCGGGTCATGTCCGCACACGGCGGCACCGTCTCGATCGAGACGGCCGAGCTCGGCCGCACGCTCGTCTCGGGGCCGATCGGAGGCGTCGTCGGAGGGCAGGCGCTCGCCGCGAGGATGGGGCTGAGCAACGTGCTGTGCACCGACATCGGCGGCACCTCGTTCGACATCGCGCTGATCACCGACGGGCGATTCGAGATCACCCAGACCCCCGACATCGCGCGCTTCGTGCTCAACATGCCGCTCGTCAAGATCGACTCGATCGGCGCCGGCACCGGCTCGTTCGTGCGCGTCAACCCGAACTCGAACAGGCCCGAGCTCGGACCTGACTCGGCCGGCTCGCGGATCGGCGTGTCCTGGCCGCAGGGCGGGCTCGAGACGGTTTCGGTGACCGACCTGAACCTCGTCCTCGGGAGGCTCAACCCCGACTACTTCCTCGGCGGCGAGGTCGACCTCGACGTCGAGCTCGCGCGTGAGGCGATCGAGCGGCAGGTCGCGCGCCCACTGGGCCTGTCGGTCCCGGAGGCGGCCGCGGGCGTGATCGAGCTGTTCGAGCAGACGCTGAAGAACGAGGCCGTCGGCCAGATCCTGGGCAAGGGCTACTCGCCGACCGACTAC
Source organism: uncultured Solirubrobacteraceae bacterium (assembly GCA_963779065.1). GTDB lineage: Bacteria > Actinomycetota > Thermoleophilia > Solirubrobacterales > Solirubrobacteraceae > Palsa-744. Next base: position 2,121,089 of record CAVZWQ010000003.1, on the reverse strand, counting down.
ACGCTGCTCTGCTACGGCGGCGGCGGCCCGCTGCACGTCGCCGGCTACACCGACGGGGTCCGCTACCGCGAGGTGCTGGTGCCCGCCTGGGCGGCGGGCTTCTCGGCGTTCGGCTGCGCCTGCGCGGACTTCGACTACCGCTACGACCAGACCGTCGACCTGCCGCTGCTGCCGAGCTTCGGCGAGGCCGAACGAGCCGGGATCGGCACGATGATCACCTCGGCATGGCTGGGCCTGCAGGACCGTGTCGCAGCGGAGTTCGCGAAGTCCGGCATCGAGCGCGAGCGGATCCGCTTCACCCATGCGGTGCGGATGCAGTACTACGGGCAGCTCAACGACATCGAGCTCGATCTCTCCGCACACCGCGCTCGAGGGAGGCGACCAGGTCGACGACCTGATCGCCGCGTTCGAGGACGCGTACGCGAAGATGTACGCCTCCTCGGCCCGGTCTCCCGAGTTCGGCTACCTCGTCACCCACGTGATCGTCCACGGCACGGTCGACGTCGAGAAGCCCGCGCTGCCCGCAGATGCCCGAAGAGCCCGGGACGCCGCGTCTGAAGGCGACGCGCCCCGTTCACTGGGGACGGGCGAGCGAAGGCGAGTTCGTCGAGACCGACATCTTCCAGCTCGAGGAGATCCGTGCCGGGCAGTCGATCGAGGGCCCGGCGATCGTCGAGCACTCGGCTACGACCTTCGCCGTGCCACCGGGCCGGCGGGCGAGCCTCGACAGCCACCACATCTTCCATCTCACCGACAGCTCGGAGGGCTGAGCGATGACCACCGTCGACTCCACGCGCACGCTCGGGCAGGCCGGCGCCGTGGGCTGGGAAGGCCGGACGCTGCTCTCGATGCTCGAGGAGTCAGAGAGCCTGTTCGCGCAGACGGGCCACTACGCGGGCCTGCGCGAGCTGGAGATGATGAGCAGCGACCCGATCGGCTACGAGAAGCTGTTCTCGCGTCTGCGCGGTGGCCTCGTATCCGCGCGCTCCACGGCGCTGAACATCTCCGCCTCGCCGATCGTCCGCGAGCTCGGCGAGCTGTGCTTCGCGCTCTACACCCCCGAGGGCGACTCGCTGGCGCTCTCGACGGGGATCATCGTCCACGTCCACACGATGTCGGACGCGATCAAGTGGATGGTCCGCCATCGCTACGAGGAGAACCCGGGGATTCGGCCCGGCGACGTGTTCGCCAACAACGACCCCACGATCGGGGACGTGCACAACGCCGACGTGCAGACCTTCGTCCCGATCTTCTGGGAGGGCGAGCTGATCGCGTGGGCGGGCGGCGTCACACACGTGCTGGACATCGGCGCCAGCACTCCGGGCGGCGTCCCGGTCGGCCCGACGATGCGCTACGAGGATGGCATCGACCTGCCGTGCATGAAGATCGGCGAGCTCGATCAGCTCGCGCCGTGGCACCTGGAGCGCTGCCGCAAGCGCACGCGGGCATCGGCCTACTACATGCTGGACGAGCGCACGCGGCTCGCCGGCTGCCACATGATCCGCGACGCCGTGGAGAGGGTGGTCGCGGAGGAGGGCGTCGATCGCTTCAAGCAGTTCAGCCGGGAGGTCATCGAGGAGGGCAGGCGCTCGTTCAAGGCGCGTATCCGGGAGATGACGATCCCGGGCCGCTACCGCTCGCCGGCGATCTTCGACGCCGAGTTCTCCGACAAGGAGCAGCTCCCCGCCCGCGCGCGCCGGGACATCGTGATGCACTCGCCGTTCGAGGTCAGGATCGGCGGAGACGGCACCTACGAGCTCGACTACGACGGCTGCTCGGCCTGGGGCTGGCATTCGATGAACTGCACGCCCTCGGGCATGCAGGGCGCGATCTGGGTGATGTTCACCCAGACGCTGATCTGCAACGACAAGGTCAACGACGGCGCCTACTTCGCGATCAAGACCAACTTCCCCGAGGGCACGATCTCGAACCTGGGCGAAGCCGAGGGATCGACCGCGATCGCCTGGGCGTTCCTGCAGCCGTCCTTCACCGGCTTCCCGCGCACGATCTCTCGCGCGCTGCAGGCGCGCGGCTTCATCGAGGAGATCCTCGCCGCCTACTCCGTCTCGGGCAACGTCCAGCAGGGCGGCGGCATCGACCAGTACGGGAGCTCCTCGGCGATCATGAACTTCGAGGTCTCCGCGCAGGGGATGGGCGCCAAGTACGTGCTCGACGGGACCGACTACTGCGCGGCGATGTTCAACCCCGAGGGCGACATGGGCGACGTCGAGATGTGGGAGCTGATCTCGCCGTTCGTCTATCTGTCACGGCGGGTGAAGGCCTCCTCGGGCGGGCCCGGACGCCACCGCGGCGGCTCGAGCTTCGAGTCGCTGTTCATGGTCAACAAGACGCCCTTCTGGGAGCTGCAGAACATCGGCACCGGCCGCGTGCTCTCCTCGGCGGGGCTGTTCGGCGGCTACCCCGGAGCGACCGCCTACATCCACAACATCCACGGCGCGGACCTGACCGAGCGCGCGCACAGGGGCGAGGCCTACCCGGTGGCCGACGGCGATTTCGAGCATCCCGCGCTGATGGAGATCCAGGGCACCTCGCGCGAACACAAGAACGACGGGATGACGCTGCTCTCGCCGTTTGCGAACGGAGATCTCTACCTGTCCGTGATGAAGGGCGGAGCGGGCCTGGGCGATCCGCTGCTCCGGCCTGTCGCGGACGTGCAGCGCGACGTCGGCGAAGGGCACCTGCTGCCGCGCTTCGCCGAGTCGGTCTACGGGGTGAGCGACCGCGACGCGCATCGGCGGCGGCGCCTCGAGCGGGCGCGTCCGACCCGGGACTGGGTCGCCGCCGAGCGCCGGCGCATCCTCGAACAGGACATGGCGGTGCCGATCAAGGAGATGTACGCGGAGTCGATGCGCCTCTCGCCGCGCTGGGCGGCCGAGTACCGGGGCTTCTGGGACCTGCCGGAGGACTTCGACTTCGACGTCCTCACGCCGACCGTCGCGGCCACGAGCGCGCAGCCAGGCCGGGCAGATCCCGGACGAGGTGGCCGACGCCTTCCTGGCAGGCTCCGAACCGGTCGCGCCCGCACCTTCGCCCGGAGGGGGCCGGCTCGACCGCGAGACGCTGGAGGCACTGCTCGATGAGCGCCTGTCGCGCCGCGAGGTGAAGGAGATCCAATCCGGCTACAAGGACGCCGAACGGTTCGAGAAGTGGATCTCGGTGCTCCAGGATCGCGTCCCGTATGAGGACCCGATCGTGCTCCCCGCCGGCGAGGGGCTGAACATCGTCCGGCGCCGATCCGACGGGCAGCTGGTTCACCGCTGCGACTGCGGCCACGACTTCTGCCCCCACAACCGCAACTGGAAGATGGATGCCGTCGTCCACGTCCGCGAGAGCGAGGAGTCGATCCTCGAGGTCTACCCGGCCATGGGCGGTCCCGACCCGCAGCTCCAGCAGCTGCGCGAGTACTTCTGCCCGTCGTGCGCGCGGCAGCTCGAGGTCGAGGCGCTTCCGCCCGGCTACCCCGTCGTGCACGAGTTCCTCCCGGACATCGCCGGCTTCTACCGCGGCTGGCTGGGACGTGAGGTGCCGGTCTAGCGGCGCGCTGTGCCGCGGCCGGTCGTGCGTCGGCCGGCGCCGTCCCGCCGCGAGCGCCCGGCAGACGGCCCGAGGCGTGAAGACGGTCTCACCGCGGCGTTTAGTTGCCGGTCAACCCACCGCAGGATCTTTTCCGGCGGGAGTTCAATCATCATCGGCAATGGAGATCCCATGAAGACGCTCACCGCGAAGGCAGACCCAAGCACCGGATACCACCCCGCGCTCTGGCTGGAGAGCCGGTTGACCGAGCAGCAGACACGGATGGTGAATCACCTGCCCGCAGGCCACGAGTTCGTCGGCGTCCTCGGCCGCACCCCGATCGTGCGCAGGCCCGACGGGCATCTCTCACGGATGAGAACCAGCGGACGGCTCGTCAAGACGGAAGGCGTCCAGGCGATCCAGTCCTACCTGCTCGTCCAGGGCTAGGCGGCGGGGCCGGCGCTCGATCAGTCGCGCCGGATCGCCGCCCGCCAGATCGTGCGCCGAGCCTCGAGCTCGGGTGCCAGCACGCCCTCGATCTGCTCGATCGTGTCGAGCCACGCCAGCGCCGAGCGGTGGTCGCCGTTCCTCGCATCGCGCTCGGCGAAGATCAGCGCGAGCTCCCTGACCGACTCGTGCTCCTCGAGGTCGGCGGCGGTCATGGAGCGGTCCTCCAGCACCTGCGCGGCAGTCGGTACGTGCGGGAGGTTGGCCAGATATGGCGCAAGATGGCGCCCGGCGATCTTGCTCGGCGGCCACCACAGCGGGTTGAACGCGACGGTTGAGCCGGTTTGCTCACTGCCCTGCGGCGTGGCGCGCAGATAGCTCGGGCCGAGGCCCGTCAGGAGCAGGCCGCGCAGCTCAGGGCGGAAAGGGGCGGGGTCGATCGCGTCGCCGAGCTGCGCGGCAATCGCGTCGACCGCTGCGTCGGCCTGCTGGGTGCCGAGGCCCCCTTGCTTGATCGGGTAGGCGACACCGTCACCGGCCGCGTAGACCCGGTCGACGCCGCGCACCGCGCAATGCTCGTCGACGGGGATGAAGCCATCCGCGTCGTGGGGCAGGCCGTCGATCGCTTCGCCCCTCAGCCGCGGAAGCGCGACGACCCGGTCGGCCTCGATGCTCTCGCCATCGTCGAGCTCGACGCGCCCGTTGTCGAATGCGACCGCGGTCCGCCCGGTGCGCAGACGTATGCCGCGGTCGCCGCAGAGGTCACGGATGTGAGCTGCGGCCGCGGGTCCGAACACGGCAAGCGGCTCCGCCTCGGGTGTCACGATGGTCAGCTCGACGCCGGCGTCGCCGGTGTCGCCGATGTGCGCGGCGGTCAGCAGCGCGAGCTCGTAGAGGGGCAGCGTCCAGGCGGTGCCGGCAGGCGCCGCGAAGACGACGCCGCGGATGCGACCCTGGTCGAGGTCCCACACGAGCTCGCGCACCGCCGGTACCTCCGCCGGCGAGGAGAAGTGGATCGCGCCGTCGAGCCACTCACATGGCTGCGCGCCGATCGCGACGAGCAGCGCGTCATAGCCGAGCTTCGTCTCGTCATCGAGGGTGACCGTGGCTGACTTCGGATCAACCGCACGCAGCGTCCCGCGGAGGAGCTCGGCAGCGTGATCGGCGGCGATCGCGGCGAGCCCGAAACTGCGGCGCTCGCCGAGCCCGAACGGCTCCGCGACGAGCAGCGGGCGGTAGACGAACTCGTCGCCTGGTGCGATCAACGTGACACCGACGACGCCGTCGAGGAGCTGACGAATCGCGATCAAGCCCTCGATCGCAGACACGCCGCCACCGGCGATCAGGACACGTGGCTTGTGAGCCCTGAGGGAGCCCACGCTCGACGACCGTGTCTCGTCATGAACCACGGGTCGAGCCTACGAGCGCGAGCAGGGCGTGCCATCGGGGAATCCCGCGCCGCGCGTGCGGGAAATCACCGAGCCAAGGCGCCTCAGGACCGGCGCACGGACCGGAGGGTTCGCTGACCTTCGGGGCCCAAGGCCCGGTCGCTCCTAGCCGACCAGTTCGACCTTGTACACGCCTTCGGTCACGGGGAAGATCGACACCCGGTATTCCATCACCTGGCTCGTCGCGCAGCTGGAGCCGAGGGTGTATTTCTTGTCCAGCGCCGCGGTGACGTCGCCCGTGACCAGGGTCTGTGGCTGGAACGTGATGTTGAAGTGCCCTGAGAGCGTCTTGATGTCATAGACGCAGAAGGACGGCTCGGCGACGATCAGGTTCCCTTTCAGCATTGCCGTGCCGTTCGACTTCAGGCTCGCCTTGGTGATCCCGCCACGCACCAGATAGGCGGGTTCCGCCCCGCCGGTGTTTTCGTTCCGGCAGCCCGCGGATTCCATGGTGGGGAAGGCGAGCGAGTCGGTGGCCTTCCCGTTCGTCAGCAGTGTTCCGCTGCTTGCGGTGCCGCACTCGATCGAGACGGCGGGGAAGATCGCGAGCAGGTTGTCGGCGGTTTCGCCGACGGTCGCGTGGGTACCCAGTGTGGGTCTGAGCAGCCACATCTTCGTTGCAGCCGATGCGCTGCTGGTCCCGGCCGCAAGGCCGATCGCCACCGTGCACGTGATCGCCAGTGCCCTGAGCCTCATCGCCACATCCCCTCTCTTGCGTGTCCGATCGCCGGCGCCGCGCGCTTCTGACCGCCGGCGATGGCGGGGCCGTTCGTGCTCCGCCGCCCCAGCATACGCCTGCAGCGCGCGCGTCGAGCGGGCTGAGGAGGTAGCGCCTGGGCTCAGGCGCGGCTCTTCATCTTGCGCGTGTCGCGCGGCTCGACGAACGGCTCGCGTCCGGCCGGCTCGCCGGTGACTTCGAAGCCGGGAGTCAACAGAACAAGTCCGATCGGCTGCAGAAGCTGGCCGGGACGGGACGGGGAAGGTGTCGCCAGGACACCGCGGGAACGCTCAGCAGCTGTGTTCCCTCCCAGGCCGCGCCGGCGCCGTCGGGCAGGACATCGTAGATCTGGTCTTCACCGGAGCTCGTGAACGCGTAGCGCGCCGCTTCGGCGCGTGTGGCTTCGGAGCGCGTAACGGGTCCAGCGATCGAAGTCCCGCCCCGATGGGTCGCAGGGGTGGATGAACGCGTAGACGTTCGTCGCCGAGAGCTCTGGCGAGAGCAGCGCGGGATCGCAGACGTTCCCCTCGCCGGCGGTGATCTGGTCGATGAGCCGCGGGCCCTGGCCGAGCAGTTGCGCCCATAAGGTCCTCATCCCCAGTTCGACGCTGCTGGTGGCGAAGCCGCTCGAGGTCACGTAGGCGATCCAGCTGCCGTGGATCGTGAGGCCCGTGACCACACCGGTGATTCCACGCGGCCATTCGCGTGTCCCGCGGGAGCGGGGCAGCGTGACCGGCTGCGGCGTTGCGGAGCCCAGGCGCCAGGTGAACATCCGGTCGGGCCCCCTGCCCATTCGGTGCAGCGGGTTCTCGCTGCCCCCGGACGCGCTGCGACGAAGGAACACGAGACGTTCGTTCCAGATTGCAGGCTCGTGCAGCGACCCACCGCCCGGAGGACGCAGCGGCCGCTCCGTCGATCCCGGTATCGCGACCGCGAGCTCGTAAAGGCTGCAGCCCAGGTCGGCGAGCGGGTTCGAGCAGCGCGAGTACACGGCGAGCACCCCTCGGCTGGATGGCCCGAGCTGCACGTCGAAGGGTGCACTCCGAGACGGGACCGGGGCCGGCGAGACAACGCCCGCGGGAGAGCGAAGCATGAGCTGGAAGGACCCGTCTGCCGCGGCGTGGCTCCACGCCAGCCAGCCCGCGTAGGCCGCGAGCTGCGGTGGCTGGCAGTCGAGTGGGCTCGCGGCGTCGAGCGGCGGGCCGCAACCCGGCGCGGTGTCGACGATCACGGGAGACCTCGCGCCCGCGGAGGCCGCCGGCCCGAGGACGGCCAGCGCAGCAAACAGGTAAGCAACCGCGGCGCGGCAGGCCTGCCGCCGGAAACTGCCGCCGAGACGGACGACCGGTCCCACGGGACCTCGACATTACCGGAGCGGCGGGCCCTCTGAACTTCCCCGCCGGCGGCCGCCGGTGCGTGCACCCGCGAGGGATATGCTGGAGGTACGCGAATTTCTGGCTTCGATCGGCCGAACTGATCGGGCTGGGGGCGCGGACAGCCCGCACGGATCTCGGTCGTCTCTCTCCATCTTGTGCGCTGTCCGATCCAAGAGGGGGGCGGGAAGAAGGACTTGCCAATGGGCGCCACAACACTGGACCGTCGCGCCGGAAGGCGCACCGCGGCCGCAGGAAACCACGCGTTGATCGGGCGGGCAGCCAAGCGAGCACGGCTGGGCAGGAGCGGCGCTCGATAGTGCCGCCAAAGACCTCGATGGAGCATGGGGCACCGACGGCAACCAGTTGAGCGGCCTCGCGGAGGTCGTGCAGGACGAGGCGGTGCGCGTCTCCAATCTCGCTGAAGAGATCGAGAGCCGCAGCAACGTCGCGAGGGATGTCCGCCCCGACGCCTGTCCGTCGACCAGTCGAGCGCTTCCGCAGGGACGGATCGTCGCCGCAGTCACTCGGGTGCTGAGCGATCATCCGGAGCCGCTGCAGGCGCGGGAAGTTCACGCGCGGGTGGAGAAGTTGCTGGACGAACCGGTGCGCTGGGCCTCAGTCAAGGCGACGCTCGCCGGCAACGTCAACGGCGCTGCGCCCAGATTCGTACGGGTAGCCCGTGGTCGCTACGCGATCGCTTCCAGGGATTCGGAGGGCAACCCGTTCGCGCTGGCCGGCAAGCCGCCGGACGGGTAGACGGCGCCGATCAGGCGTACGCTCAGAGCCGTGGGGCGGGTCAGAGCGCAGGGGCGAGGAACCGACTACGAGGGGAGGCGACGATGGTCGATGAGCTGAGCGACAAGCGCAAGGAGCGACTCGCGAGCTTCATCGCGCCGTTCCAGGTGAAGCCCGGGAGGGTCGTGAAGCTCCCGAGGGACTTCGACCCTGCGTTCAAGGGCGGAATCGAGAAGAAGAAGGATGGCGTCGCGCTGCTCGAGGAGGGAGTCCGGCTGCTGAGCGAGTACCAGGCTCGCCTCGCCGCGCAGGACACGTCGGGCGTGCTCGTGGTCCTCCAGGCGCTCGACACGGCGGGCAAGGACGGCACGATCCGTCACGTGATGAGCGGAGTCAACCCCCAGGGCGTGGCTGTGCACAGTTTCAAGGTGCCATCTGCCGAGGAGCTCGATCACGACTACCTGTGGCGCTACGCGCGCCGCTTGCCCGCGCGCGGAGAGATCGGGATCTTCAACCGCTCGCACTACGAGGAGGTGCTCGCCGTGCGCGTGCACCCCGAGAACCTCGACCGCCAGAAGCTTCCGAAGGCGCTGAAGAAGGCAGACGTGTGGAAGCGACGCTACCGAGAGATAAACGACTGGGAGCGCCACCTGAGCGACAACGGGTTCACGATCGTGAAGCTGTTCTTGAACCTCTCCAAGGAGGAGCAGCGGGTGAGGCTGCTGCGCCGGATCGACCTGCCCGACCACAACTGGAAGTTCTCCGAGGCCGATATCGCCGAGCGGGCGTTCTGGGATCGCTATCAGCAGGCATTCTCCGATGTGCTGTCGCACACGAGTACCGACTGGGCTCCGTGGTGGGTGATCCCGGCGGACCGCAAGTGGTTCGCCCGGATCGCCTCTGCCGCGGTGCTGGTGCAGGCGTTGATCGACCTCGATCCTCGCTTCCCGGTCGTCACCGAGGCCAAGCGTGAAGTGCTGGTCGAGGCCAAGAAAGCTTTGGAAGCGCAAGCGCCCAGGGGCGCAGCACCGGACCCGTTCGCGCCCGAGCCGGGAGACGGCGAGGTCGCGACCGGTGAAGAACTCGGTGCCTGAGCTCGAGCGGCACACACCTTCGAGCCGATCAGCGCGCCGCCGGCGGACCCTCCGGTAGGCGCAGGCCCAGATTCCGGAGCCGGGAGGCCGGTGGGGACCAAATCGCGCTCGTGCCCGTCCCGCCCGATCGCCACCGTCCGGCGCCGCGGGCGCAAGCGGTCTACCGTAGTGGCAGCACTCCGAAAACAGAGGAGCCCCCGATGGCGCAGCAGGCCGCAGCATCAGTCGCACCAGAGACCTACCCGGCGAGTCGCATCTACCGCCTGTTCACTGCGCTGTTCGTGTTCGGCCCGCCAGCCCTGCTGGTGGCGGCGTTCCGAAAGCGCTGGCTTCTGGCGACGCCTGCCAACCGCCGCATCTTCGGAGCGTTCTACGCCTTGAGCGGATTCGGCATCACCGCTGGCTACCACCGGCTTTTCACCCACCGCAGCTTCAAGACCTATCCCTTGATCCGCGGCATCTTCGCCGTGCTCGGCTCGACGGCGATCCAGGGCTCTGTCCCGGACTGGGTCGCCGATCATCGCAAGCACCACGCCTACGCGGATGAACAGGGCGACCCGCACAGCCCGCACATCGGCCACGACGGCGGGCCCTTCCGCGGCTTCATCCATGCTCACTTCGGCTGGCTCTTCGCCGACGAGAAGGCTTCCCGCCAGCGCTACGTTCCCGACCTCCTGGACGATCCGGTCGTGATGGGGGTCCACCGCCGGTTCCCGCTGATCGTCGTCCTCAGCTATTTCGTCGCTCCCTTCACAGCCGGGCTGCTCGCGACGAGGAAGCTCCGAGGCGGGACTCGGAGGCTTCCTGTGGGGTGGGGCAGCGCGCGTGTTCTTCGTCCACCACGCCACGTGGAGCGTGAACTCGGTCTGCCACCTCTGGGGCAAGCGCCCGTTCGAGACCCGCGATCAGAGCCGCAACAACGCTCTCGTCGCGCTGGTGGGACTCGGCGAGGGCAATCACCACAACCACCACGCGTTCCCGAGGTCGGCCAAGCACGGCCTGGAGCCGTGGCAGGTCGACCCGACCTGGTGGCTGATCTGGGCGATGGAGAAGACGGGCCTCGCTTGGGACGTGCAGAGGGTCGAGCCGCAGGACATCGAGAGCAGGCGCGTCTCAGTTGCCCCCAGCACTTCGATCAGGCCGGACACCGCCGTCCCGAACGGCCGGGCTGATCGGGTGCCGGCGCTCTGAGCACCGTCCAAGCGGCTCGCGAAAGGGTCTCCGATCGCGCGGGTGCTGGTAGCAGCCGAGATCGCCGAGATCGCGTGGGCGCATATGGCGAAGCTCAACAGTGCCGAGCGCCGCCGAACGCTTTCGCTGCTAGTGAAATCGCGAGGTCGTCCGAGCTACCTCGGCGACGCTGAGCGGGGCGAGCTCGCAGCCGCAGCACAACCTCGTTGAGGCAAGCGCCCGTCCGGCGCGCCCGCGAGCATTGACGCATGCTGACCGAAGTTCTCGGCGCATCGTGGCGGGAGGTTCGCGATGTCTTCCGCGCTGCGAGCACGACCCATCGACGGCTGCGCAACGTCCTGGTGACTGTGGCCGTCGCGACCGTCGGTGTCGACCTGCTGTGTGCGGTCCTCGGCTATTTCCTGGAGCGTCACTCCCACGAAACCGAGATCAAGACGTTGGGCAGCGCGGCGTTTTGGACGACGACCCAGCTGCTCACCGTGTCATCGCAGGTGAAGAACCCGATCTCGACCGGCGGGCGACTATTGGATGTGTTCATGGAGATCTATGCGATCACTGTGATAGCGACGCTCGCAGGTGGGATCGGCAGCTTTCTGCAGAAGCGGGGCGCAGAGATGGACAAAGAGGCCTGATCGCCTCGCGCCGCGATCGCAGCGGCCGTGAAGTTGCTGCACGACGAGATCACGTTGCCGCGACTGCGAGGACAGCTCGCGCGAGAGCGCCATCGGCATGCCGCGAGCAACCCCTGCGGCAGCGGCTCCCGAGGGCCGCAAGGTTTTGGAGATGCGGTCTCGGGTAATAGATTCGTCGCATACAAAACGGTTAAAGGACGTCCGGAAAGGGCGGGTTGCTCATGGGTCTTTTGGAGTTGCTTCTGATTATCTTGGTGGTCGCTGCGATCGCGGGCGGGATCGGTGTCAGTCCGCTGCTGTGGCTGCTGCTGCTCGTCGCTGTCGTGGTCTTCTTCACCGGTGGCGGGTTCGGTTATCGCCGAGGCGGGCGGGTCTAGCGACGCCTGAGCGATGGTCCTTCCGCTCGTGCGCCAGCAGCAGGGCGGTGAGCGGAACGGACCTCCCAGGTTCCCTCGGGAGCCACGCGCCAGGCAGCTCGCCGGCGTGGCTCAGGGGGCCATCTCGGCCAGCGGGCCGCTTCGCACCTGACCCTCGCTCGGTAGCGATGTTCGGCGCAGGGCCACTTCGCGTTTGACGATCGCGTGGAGTCGGGAGCCCTCCCGGTGATCTCCCTGTCCTGCCAGCAGGGGTCAGGCTCTCAGGGGGTCATCCGCGCGCATGCGCCGCAGCGCCACGCTCGCGCCTGCCCGGCCCGCGCGAGGGAGCGATCCCCGACGCGCTCGGCTCCGAGCCGGTGACCGGGGCGCGTTCGCCATACGGGGCGCGTTTCGCCATAGGCTTTCGGGCCGATGGGGGACGCCGAGCGCACATTTCCCGCGCCGTCGCAGGCAGTGGCGGTCGTCACCGACAGCACCACCTACCTGCCGCCCGCGCTGATCGAGCGGTGGTCGATCACGCCTGTCAGCCTGTACGTCGGCTGGGACGGCGACCTGCGCCCCGAGCACGAGTACGTCGACCTCGACGCCTTCTACGCGCGGCTACGCGACTCGCCGCAGCTGCCGAAGACATCGCAGCCGTCGGTGGGCGACTTCCTGGCGGTTTACAGGCCCCTGCTCGAGCAGGGCCGCGATGTCGTCTCCCTGCACATTGCCGAGGCACTCTCGGGCACCGCTCAGAGCGCGAGCGAAGCCGCGGGTATGCTCGCCGCCGAGGGGTTCGGGAAGCGTGTCAGCGTGCACGACGCCCAGACCGGCGCGGGCGGGCTGGTGTCCTGGTGCTGGTCGCCGCCGAACTCGCTCAGCGGGGCTGCAGCGCCGAAGAGATCCTCGAGGGGGTGCGCCGGGCGCGCGCGTCGCTCGGGATGTGGTTCTGTCTGGACACGCTCGAGTACCTGAGGCGCGGCGGGCGGATCGGAGCCGCGCAGGCCGCGGTGGGAAGCGCACTGAAGGTCAAGCCGATCCTCACGTTCGGCAGCGAAATCGCACCCGTGGGGCGCGTTCGCACCCATCGGCGAGCGCTCGAGCGGATGACCGAGTACCTGCAGGAGCTGCGCGACGGCGGGGCCGGCGCGTGGATCGTGCAGCACGCGCAGGCGCCCGATGACGCGGAGCGGCTCGTGCGGGCCGGGCAGGAGCTGTTCGGGTTCGACCCGCTGTTCTGTTCGGAGGTCGGGCCGGTGCTCGGGGCGCACCTGGGGGCGGGCGTGCTCGTCGGCGGGTTCTCGCCGCCCGAGTGAGGCTCGTTCGGTGACAGCGCCAAGGGCGCCCCGCCGTGTGCGGCGGGCGCCTGTCGACTTCGCGAGGATCGGCAGTTTCGCCACCGGTATCGAGCGGCGCGGCCTTGGTGATCGTGTCGACGGGCCGGTGATCGGGTAGAACTCGGGAAAGCGTCCGGTCTGTTCCTGACCTCACGACGCGAACCGGAGCAAGGGGGGACCGATGCGCGGACGCCTGACCTATGCCAACGTCGCGGCGAGCCTGGCGCTCGTGCTTGCGATGAGCGGTGGGGCCTTTGCGGCCAACCGCTACCTGATCAACTCCACCAAGCAGATCAATCCGAAGGTTCTCAAGCGGCTCAAAGGAGCACGCGGGGCGAACGGTGCAACCGGACAGCGCGGTGCCACCGGCGCCACTGGCCCCGCCGGCAAAGAAGGGACGCCCGGGAAAGAAGGACCGCCCGGCACGTCGGCCAGCGCCAGCATCGCCACCGCGTTCGCGGAAGTGAGCCCGGCGAGCCCGATCTCGCTGGAAGAAAACGATGCGCTCGTCATCAGCACGAAGACCAGCGGGAAAACCCTGGCGTTGCCGACGAATGGTGCGCACGTCCTTGCGGACGCGAGCGTGCAGGTCGCGAACGCGGAAGTCTCGGCGGTGACGATCACGTGTCAGTTTGCATGGGAAGCTCTCGCCGGTGGCGGTCCGCATCTATTCGGCAACGCGGCGGTGGTGAATCTCGAGGGCTCATTCGTCACGCGGGCCGATCTCCCGCTGACAGCAACCGTGTCGCTCGTCGGCGGAGAAACCTATGACCTGCAGGTCTACTGCCACTCCAACTTCGGGGCCAGCAGCGGCAGTGTGCTCCGAGCCGCGCTCAACGCTGTCGGCCCGGAGTGACCGCAGCAGGACCGAGTGTGTCCCCGTCCACGCCCAGGAGCCGAGAGCGTCACCGGCCGCGACAGGGAGGGTGCAGGCACGATCACCTGGTCGGCGCGCCGGACTGCCGTGCGGGCAGGGGGCCAGACACTCGCCCCTGCCTCAGCCTGTGGGCGACGGTCAGTTGCAGACGAGGCAGCGCCCGCGAGCGCACTCGCAGACCGGCGGCAGGGCGCCCGTGGCGCGCGGTCCCCAACGTCGCACCCACTCGAGGGCGGCGGTCTTCGTATGGTCGCCCGTGCCGCCCGGCCAGCAGTGGCTGCCGATCACCGACGACAGACGTGCTGTGTCCGACGCGGTGCGCGTGGACACCGACGCGACATGCGCCGCGACTCGCGGATCATCCCGATGCGCTCCCACGGCACAAACATCTACCCGGAGGCGTGGGGAGTTGAATCATGCGATCCCGCTTGCGCCCAGCGCAGTGGCGCCGGGCGCCGCGAGATCGGTGTGCTGCCCTAGGTGGTCTGGGGTACCCGCGCGATGCTTTCCTGGTAGAGGGCCATCTCTCGGGCGATGCCATCATTGGTAAAGCCTTCGACGAGACGGATGTCCTCCACGATCAGGCTGGCGTCCGCGAGCGTGCGGCGGAACTCCTCGGTCTGGCGTACAGCGTTCAGCTGCTCAGCAGAGCCATGGAGCTCGATGTAGCCGCTGAGCCCCGGATTCGGATCGAGCAGCACCACGTCGAACTTCTCGATGCGGCCATCCTGCTGCAACCGTCCGTAGAGGCCGATCGCCTCGTTGAAGACCTCGAGCCCGCGCTCCTCGCGCCCGGGCACGGACGCGCCCCATCCGACAAAGAGCATTCGGTCAGCCATGCCGACCCCCTTCTCCTCACGGCTCGGCCGACGCCGGGCCTGTCCTGCGAACCTACCACCATGGCGGGGGCTTGAGGCCCTCGTCTCCGGGGCCGGCCTACTCGACCGGCCGCGCCGCGCGCGACCGCAGACCGGCGTGGGTTGGGGGGTGATCCAGCCGGCTGCCGACCGAGGACGCCGTCCCGTCTGGGTGGTTGGGCCGCCGACGATGCGGGCCACGCGACGGTCACCTCGGGTGCCGATTCAAACCGGCATAAGGCGAGCCGATGGTCGCAAGCCACATCCATATCGAAGGGGGCTTGGGGAGCAAGCACGCTGTCCGTGTGTTGGCACCGGCGAGATGCCTGCTTCGCGTGCTAGGGCGCTGCGCGCGCGGCTGGTCCGGAGCGCGGGAAGAAGTCGGCCTCTGCTTGCCCGAGCGGCGTGGCCGGTGAGGCCCCGTGCAGGTACTCCGCGGCGATGGCGCCCCAGTCCGCTCCTGCTCGGAGTTGCCGCAGGACGATGGCGACGACGCCGTGCATCCGCCGGATCAGGATTGCTTCCGGCGGCAGGGTGAACTGGTTGACCTGCATCCTCATCGCCGCCCGTTCCTCCCTGTCGGGAGGCTCTCGGTCTCCTCGCCGACGATCCTCGTCGGGCGCGAAGCGCCGGTGCCCGGCAACCGCGTACCACTTGGTCGCCATTCGCATCATCCCGAGCGCGAACTCGGCGTCGACCGCGTCGGCTCCGGCGGCGGGAAGATAGCCGCCGGCGAGCAGGGCTGCCTTGACAGCTTCCCCGTCTCCGTCGCGAACAGCGAGGGCGATCGCCCGCTCCGCCGCGACGCGATCGGCGGTGACGTAGCGCACCAGTCCGAAGTCCAGGAAGCACACCCGTCCGTCCGGGGTCAGAAGGTAGTTCCCGGGGTGAGGGTCGCCGAGGCCGATCCGGTCGCGATAGAGCAGCCCGAAGTGGAACCGGAAGACGATCTCGCCGTAGCGGTCGCGCTGCGCCTCATCGGCTCGGCGCACCGCCTCGAAACCTTCTCCCTCGACGTATTCGGAGACGAGTACCCGCCGAGTCGAGAGGTCCGTGTGAACCTTCGGCACGAGGACGAACGGGTGCCCGCGCATGAGGCGTCCGACGCGGCGCTGGTTCTGTGCCTCGAGCTCGTAGTCGAGCTCCTCCGAGATGCGCTCGCGCATCTCGGAAACGAGCGCCTTTGCGTCCAACCCGGGGGCGAGCCGTTTCACGAGCGGCAGGAGCAGCGTCGCATTGCGCAGGTCAGTCTCGACGGCCTCCGCGACACCCGGGTACTGGATCTTCACGGCCACCTCGTCGCCGTCGAGCGTGGTGGCGCGATGTACCTGGCCGATGGAAGCGGCGGCGAACGCCTGCTCGTCGAAGTCGCGGAACACGCGCCCGAGCGGGCCGCCGAACTCCTGGCGCATCAGCTTCTCGAGATCCGCGAACCGCACTGGCGGGACGTCGTCGCGAAGCGCGGCGAGGCGGCGCTGCAGATCATCCCGCTCGTCCTCCGGGAGCCCGTCGAACTCGACCATCGAGATGATCTGGCCGACCTTCATCGCGGCGCCGCGCATCTGCCCCAGCTGGTCGACGAGCTGCTGGACGAGTGCGGCGGTCCGCTCGCTTTCGGCCGACGCAGCACGCTCGGCCGTCCGAACCCGGTTGGCGGTACGCATTCCCGCCCACCGCAGGCCTTGACCCGTCACCAGACCGCCCACGCGAGCGGTCCGCGCAAGCCGACCGGTCGGCAGCTTGCCCGCCTCAGGCGGATCGTCGGGGCGAGCACCCATTCATCGAGCCTAGCGGCAAGCCTTCGGCGCAACTCGAAGCGACCTGGACATCCCCGGCGCGCACGAGAGGCGCCCGGGCCATGCCGGCCGGGCAGGTGCCTTCTCGAACGAGCCAACCGGGATCGAACCGGTGACCTCCGGCTTCGTGGGTACGGGGACCGTTCTAGCGGCCGCGCGTGAGAGCGGCTCGCGCCGGGCTGCGGCGCGGGCCATAGAGCAGTCGCTTGGGCAACGGCACGGGGCTGAGCGTCCTCGTGGCCGTGCCGAGAAACAGCCTCGGCTCGAGGAGGGCCACCAGCCGCATGAACTCGAGACGCTCGCCCGGCGACAGTGACCGCGGCCGTCCGCGTGAGCGCGCCGCGAGTCCCAGCAGGCGCCGGCGCTCGTCGCGTTCCAGCTTCACGAGGTGGCGATAGGCCAGCGACGCGATCTCCGCGGCGAGCAGCAGCCGGGCTACGGGTACTCCCCGCGTCACGGCCCTGGCCCAGCGCGATTTCGCAAGTAGCCGGAGCATCGGGGAGATTTTAGAAGGTGAGATGGGGCGGTCGGCGAGGGCCGACCGGTTCGCTGCGAGGGTCAGCCGCGGTCGCCGAGTCGTCGCAGGTACTGCGCAGCGGCTTGGCGGGACTCCGGGTCGGCCGTCGCCGTCAGGAAGGAGTCGGCGTCGTTCCAGGCTCCGGCCGTCGAGACCATCTCCCGGCTCGCCGCGTTGACCGCTCGCTTGGTGGCGAGGAGGGTGTAGGCGGACTTCGCGGCGAGTTCGGCGGCGAGCCCGTCGACCGCCCCGTCGAGCTGCTCGTCGGGCACCACACGGTTCAGGAATCCCAGCGCCCGCCCCTCCTCGGCAGTGAAGGGACGGCAGGTCATCACAAGCTCCTTTGTCATCGCCGGCCCGATCTCCCGCACCAGACGAGGGATGCCGCCCCATGCCAGGGGGATGCCGAGGTCGACCTCGGGGATCGAGAAGCGGGTCGAGTCGGCAGCCACACGAAGGTCGCAGGCGGCCGCCAGGACCAGGCCGCCGCCGACGCAGTGCCCCCTGATCGCGGCGATCGTCACGGCCCGCATCGACTCGATCGCCTCCGCCATCAGCCTCCCCGCTTCGACCGCCTCACGCCGGGCGGCGACGCCGGCCTCTGCCTCGGCAAACGCGGACACGTCGGCGCCGGCGCTGAAGGCCCGCCCGCGGCCTCGCACGACCACGACCTTCACCTCCGGCCGGCCGTCGAGCGCGTGCGCCGCCTCCGCCAGCTCCCGTAGCGTCTCGACGCTCAGCGGGTTGAGCTTCTCAGGGCGCACGAGCTCGATGCTGCCGATGGCACCCTGCGCGTCGAGCTCGATCGTCGCGAACGCCATGCGGCACCTTACGGCAGATGCGCCGGGCCGCTCGTCCCCGGGAGGGCTCTCAGCCGCTGTCCTGCACAAAGTCCCGAGCGCGCCAGGCGCTACCGGCTGCGACGGGTGACCTCACCCGCGCGTCGCCGGACTACGCGCCGGGCCCGTTGGCGCTGAGCGCGAACGGGTTGCCCTCGGAGTCCTTGCAGATCGCCCACTGCGCTCCGGGGTGGATGACGCTTCCCCCGAGCGCCTGGACCGAGTCGAGTGCGGTCGCGATGTCGCCGACGGCGAAGTAGGGCAGCGAGAACGAGTCGCCGGGACCGCGCCCGCGCTGGTGGACGCCGATCGCCGGGTTCTCCGTTGCGGTCTGCCAACCCTCCCCCTGCGAGCCCTCACGCGTCGCGAGCGCCTCGCCGAGCAGGCCGCTCCAGAAGCGCCGCGCGCGCTCGGGATCGTCGGCGGGGAACTCGACGAGCGACAACGCGAGATCGGGCATGAGGCCAACGTTACCGCTGCGGCGGGCCGGCGACCCCGGGGCCGTCGCGGCACCGTCGTCTCGGGTCAGGCGATCTGGGTGGCGTCGCAGCCGTAGAGGTGTTCGCGGAGTTTGTCGCAGCTCTCCGCAGACCAGCGCTCGCTGGCCTCCAGGGACTCGATCAGCTCCTCGGCCGAGCGCAGGCGCCCGCGGCTCTCGGGCTCCCCGAACAGGAGCGCATCGGCGGTTTCGACGAGCTGCTCGCGCTCGTGGCGGTGCAGCTTCGCGGGACCCTGGCGGTCGATCGTCTCGAGCAGCGCTGTGTAGTGCTGGGCCCTTGCGCTCATTGTCTCGGCAGCGTTCATGTTCCCCACGTTAGCTCTACCCGCGGCACGAGCCGAGATGCTCGGGCTGGGGGACGCGAGCGATCGAAGCGCCGGGGAGCTCCTCGGCGCTTGCTCGGTCGGGCGGGCCCCGAGGGGGCGTCGCTTGCGAGCTGGACAGCTGGCGGTTCGTCCGGAGCCGATCGCTCGGAGCCGTGCGTTGCTGTTGATCGAGTAGAACTGGGGAAAGCGTCCGGTCTGCTCGTGACCTCACGACGCCAACCGAAGCAAGGGGAGACCGATGCGCAGAAGGTTGACCTATGCAAACGTTGCGGCGAGTCTGGCGCTTGGGCTCGCGGGTAAAGAAGGGGCGCCCGGGAAAGCAGGGGCGGCCGGGAAAGAAGGAGCCCCCGGTGCGTCGGCGAGCGCGAGCATCGGCACCGCCTTCGCACAGGTCGCGCCGGGAAGCCCGACGGAAGTGGGCGAACACGAAGTACTTGTCCTGCGCACGAAGGCCCAGCGGGAAAAACCTCGTCCTGGCAGGCGCGGGCGCCCACGTGCTTGCGCAAGCGACCGTGGACGTAGCGAACTCCAGCCCAAAAACCGAACCCCTGACGATCACCTGCCAGCTTGCGTGGGAAGGCCTTGCAGGCGGCGGACCTCACCTGTTCGGCAACGCGTCGCGGACCGTTCTCGTAGGTGAAGTTCAAACGACGGGCGAGATCGCGCTGACGGCTGACGTCTCGCTCCTTGGCGGTGAAACGTATGACTTGCAGATCTACTGTCACACCAAAGCGTTCTCCAGCAACGGCCTTGTGACCGGTGCCGCGATAAACGCCTTCGGGCCTGGATAGCACAGGCCAGCGTGACGTACCCGGCCAATACGTCCATGCCTGACGGCCGTCGCTCGGACGTCCACCGTCGCCTCCTTCGCGGCAGGCGGCGTGACCTTGCCTACCTGAACACCACGGTTGTGTAGGCGACCGAGGTAGGGGCGCTCTTCTTCTTGGGGAGGAAGCCCACGCGGATCTTGACCCGCAGGGGCTTGCCCTTGCGGCGAGCCTGTCGCGAGAGCGGAACGTTCAGGCTCGCGGCGTTCGAGGCAGCGTTGAGGTGCCGCGCGGTCGTGGACAGGTTCGAACCGCTTCCGCTGAGCCGGCCGGCTTCGAAAGTCTTGACCGTGAGATGCACGGTGTTTCCGCTCACCTTCTGGCCGACGATCTGGACACCACACCCCTTGACGGCGAGCTTCGTGGTCTGCTCGACCTGAACGCCGTTCTGCCCGGTGATCGTCGTGGGCATGTTCAGCGCGCCCTTGCAGAGGTTGCCGAAGGCTCCCAGCGCCGAGTGTGGGCCCGTGGGCAGGTTGATGGTGATGCTCGACACCGGCACATCAGGTGCCGATGCGAAGGTGGTCGTCGTGATTCCCTTTTTGATGTCTGTCGAGCCTCTCAAGATCACGCGGACGCCGTTGGCTTCGAGCACGAGGTCGAGATCGGGGAATGCGGCTCCACCGTGGGAGACGAGCACCGCGGGACCGGTCATTTTTGCCGGGAGCGTGGGCGTGTTCGCCCGCGCCCCTCCCACGTAGGAGCCCGACGGGCAGGCGTGCGGGTTGGCCGCGAACGTCGCTTCGGGACACGCTTTGTTGAGGGTGCTCAGACGCGACGGCAGCTGCGAGGGGAGCTGAACGCGCACCGACTTGATGTTCGCTTGCCCGGACGGCTGGTTGATCGTCGTTTCCAGGCTCGCGCCGTTGGCCCGTGAGGTCTTCGCGCCGGTGGTCGCCGACAGGCTCGGCTTGAACGCGAGCGTGTTGCAGCCTTCCGCCTGGAAGGGCGTGGAGAGGCTCGCGGTCGCCGTCGCACCGCCGGGAGTGAAGCCGCCCACGGTTGATTGAGTGGCGAACACGCCGCAGTTGGTCGGGTTGCGCCCAAAGCCCTGCCGGTTGAGGGAGATCGTGAGTGAGCGCATCCTGATCGGGATGCCGCCCACGATCGTCGGCACTTTGGCGTCCGTGGCGATCACTTGTGCGGTGTCTGATTTGACTTCGATTTTCGCCCGCGCGATCACGTTGGGCAGGACGAAGGGACCCGATACGGGTGGCACGACGATCGACAGGCCGAAGGGCGCGCCTTCATAGGGTCCGGTGAGGAAGACCTTGCCGTGGAACACGAATGGTTCGCCGGACCCGGCGGCCACCGCGACCGTCCCGACCTGACTGGCAGAGGTGCACGTCCCGAGGCTCGCTTGGGGTTCGCCGCACTGGGAGACCGTGGGAATCAGCGCGACGAGCCCGGGCGGCATGACGGTCTTGAACGAGTCGACGTACTGCTGGCCTTCCGGACGTTCGAGGTTGATCGTAAACGTGGTATCTGCACCGCCGTGGCTTGGTTCGCTGGAGGTAGATTGCACGGGGGAGAACGGGGGCCGTGCGGCACACGCGCCCCCGCCTCCGTTGGCGTCGACGACGAATTCGTTGACGAGCGGGACCGCGGCGTTGCCGGAATATGGGATGAACGTCGAATGGGTGGCAGCGGTGCCGCAGTCGATCGGATTGGCGACAGTCGCGAAGGGGCCGCTGTTGAATGTCAGTTTGATGTTGCTGAACGGGCCCTGAGGCTGGTCGGCGAAGGTTGCGGCCAGCTGCCCGGTCGCGAGGTTGGGGTGGACGTCGCCTTCGAGGCGCACGAGCTGGCCGTAGCGAGCCGATTCCGCGGCGACATAGACCTTGTAGGGGGGCCCGGTGATGGGACCAGCCGCCTCCTCGCCCAGGAAGATCCGGCCCTTGAGCGATTCGGGCGGCAGCCCGGGCACGCTCAACACCACGCTCCCGATCACCGAGCGCGGCGGGCACGACACCGACGTCGCTTCCGTGCCGAGCGCGAACTGTTCAGGCGTGCATGCTTCCAGGCCATGAGCCGCCGCCGGGTTGATGGTCATGCCGGGGGGGAGCGTCACTTCGGAGGTCCTCAGATCGGAGTTTTCGATCTCAGACGACGATTTGTTCAGCGGGAAACCGAGTTCGGCCGTCATCCCGTCGGGGGCGTCCGACCGGGTGGACGATGGGGTGAGCGAGAATTTGGGCCCGAATTCCAAGACTTTGCAGTTTTCTTCCGCGACCGTCGGCGTCGAGGTGTAGGCGGCCGTGACGGCCGTGCCGACGTACGGTTCGACGCGAAGATGGGTGGCCTGGGGGCCCGGGCACGTAGTGGGGGTGGTGTTCAGACCGATGCCGGCCTTGCCGTTGAACACGAGGCGCGAGCGAGCGATCGGTGCTTCGCCTTCGGAGAGGCTTCGTGGGACTTTGATCTTGAAGAACTCGTGGTAATCGCCCGATGCGATGCCCTCTTCGGTGGCTTCGGCTTCCCGGTGCCAGCTGACGCCCCCTTCCAGCAAGGAGTGGACGTGGATTCCACCGAGGAACGGGAGCGCTACATCGATGCCGAACTCGAGCGGGAGCCCGAAAGAAGGTTCAAGGTTGTAGACGGTTCCAGTGACCGTCACGAACGTCGGACCCGGAAGAACGAGCGTGATTTCCTGTACGCCTGCCTCCGAGCTTTTCGGGCAATGGCTGGCTTCGGCTTTGCCCAGGTTGGCTTCCAGATCCGTCATCGAGCACAGCGGCAGCGCCTGTGGGTTCGTGCTGAAGCCGACGGGGAGGTCGGTGCGTATCGTCTTGACGCCGTTGCCGGCGGTGCCGAAATCATTGAACGTGAAGTCGGTGACACCGAAGTTCGGATGCCCGCCCGCCTGCGCGAAGAGCTGGGCGGGCGTGCCTGCATTGCATTCCCCGGGTACTCCCTCCGCGGAATTTTCCGTGCAGGTCAGAGACTCGAATTTCGAAACGCCGAACGCGGCCTGCGCCGCCGGCGCCGACACTCCGGCGATCGCACCGACCACCAGTGCCAAGAGCGAAATACGAGCGTGCAACCTCATTCCGACCTCCCCGGTCACGGCAGCGTGCGCCTATAGCGGC
Organism: uncultured Solirubrobacteraceae bacterium; assembly: GCA_963779065.1. Taxonomy (GTDB): domain Bacteria; phylum Actinomycetota; class Thermoleophilia; order Solirubrobacterales; family Solirubrobacteraceae; genus Palsa-744. Next base: position 2,098,591 of record CAVZWQ010000003.1, on the reverse strand, counting down.
TGTGGCTGCGTTGGAAGCGTGCGCGCCATCAACTCTTTGCACTCGGCGGGCGAGTTGCCGCCCGACTGCTCCCCCCCTCGGGGACCCTGAGCTACTCGACGGAGATGGCTCCCTCAGCATCCTCCACTGCGCCAGGGAGCGCGGCATCCGTAGGGGACCGCACTGCCGCTTCGGCCGATCCGCCACGCGCAGCGCGGATGACGCCTGGTTCGCGTCTCTGCGCCGGCCGGCGGGGATGGCTCGAGTGGGACGCTGTGACGTTGGGGCGTGCGGCCGGCCGCGCCGCCTGGGCACGCGGGGAGGACGATCAGCTGTAGGTGTACTGGTCGGCCGGCCGGCTCGCCGCACTCCGCTTTTCGCCGGCCGTCGCTCGGACGTCCACCGTCGCCGCCTTCGCGGCAGGCGGCGTGACCATCGTGCAGGTGGTCGTGGAGGCACAGCTGACCGCGGCAGCGTGACCCGCGCCGAACGTGGACGCCGTCGCCCCACCGAGCGCGAAGCCGCTGCCCGTCACCGTGACGGATTCGCCGCCCGCTTTCGGGCCGGCCGGGAGGCTGACCGACGTGACCGTCGGGTTTTCGTACTTGAAGCTCATGCCCGGCGCGCTCGTCCCGGCAGATGTCCTGACGGTCACGGCCGCCGTCCCAGCGGTGCCCGGCGGGACTTCCGCGGTGACGGATGTGCCCGATTCGACGTTGAATTTCGGCGCGGCGAAGGCCCCGAATTTCACCGAGGTGACATCAGGGCCCTTGAAGTTCAGACCCGAAATCGTCACCTGCGTGCCGCCCGCCGCCGGACCGCGCGCCCCGCAGACGCAGGGGCGTATCACGGACGAACTGAAAGGCACATTCGCACAGGCAGAACAGCTGCCGGTGGAGCCGGTCGGGAGCGAACTGCCTACCGTCGAGGCTGATTGCTGTAGTGCTCGCGCCAGATCAGCTTGTAGATCGGGATCCAGCGCGGGAGCCGGTTGACGATCGGGATGAACGGGATGAGGATGAAGGCGAGGCTGAGGACCCCCATGACGATCATCACGAGGATGTCGGCGTTTTCGGAGGACTTGAAGGGTTCGACCTGGTACCAGAGCGCGTACAGCCACAGCCAGGCCTGCCCCGGGTAGCTGCCTGTCTCGTTCATCATTCCCCACTGGTCGCCCAGCAGATGATCCTTTTCGGCACGTTTTTCCAGTAGCCCTCCGTCGGCCATGAACAGCAGCGGCTTGGTGTAGTCGGTCTGGAAGAACTGGCTGCTCGTCAGAAGGCTGCCGTCGAGACCGCCGCTGCGGGCGAGCTCCCCGAGGCCCGCGATCAGCGTCGGGACTGGGCCCGTCCCGCTCGCCTTCACGGTCACCGCACCCGTTGCGGGGTCGGTCGTGACCGTGCTCGGCGCCGGCTTGCCTTCTTCTTCGGCAGCTTCGTATTCTTCGAGCGGCTTGGCGTACGCTTCGCCCCAGGCCTTCTTCGTCGCCGCCGGGGCTGCCTTGTATTCGTCGATCGCCGCATGCAGTGCCGGGTCGTTCGGGACGGTCGCCAGAGGGCCGAGCACGAAGTCGTTCGTCGTTTCGATCGGGTGGCTGACCCCCAGCCATTTCTGCGGGTAGAGGAACGCGGCGTGCTGCCCTTCGCCGTTGTGGTTGTACGGCGGGCCGTATTCGGCGGTGCCGCTCGTGCCGTTGAGCTCCTTGACCGCGGCGGTCGCGAAGTTGCGCGGCAACGTCTGCGACCACTGCGCGAGCGTGCTCGGCTTCTCGTCGGGGGACGAGAAGAGGACCGTCAGCACGACGGCCAGCAGCCCGACCACGCCGACGGCGATCGCGAACTCTTTGACGAGGTCGTACGGGTAGTAGCGGCCCGCCCAGGGCCGCGTGTCGTCCTTGGGGCGCAGCAGGCTCATCGCTCGTCACCGGCCTGACCGGAGCCGGCCGCCGCGAGCGAGGCCTGGCGCTGCTCGAGGTCGAGCGGGGGCACGACGCCGTGCGTGCGAACGAGCAGCACGTGGGCCGTCACGAGCGTGACGATGGCGATCGGGAGCAGCAAGATGTGCCAGCTGTACATCTGCCCGAAGTTGGTCACGTTGAAGAAGGCGCCGACGCCGACCGAGTTGAGCCCGTCCTTGGCCTGCGTCGCGATCCACTGGGCGTCGAAGTTCTGCTGGGAGACGTAGCCCGTGAGCGCGGTCGGCACGGCGATCAGGAAGATCACGGCGCCCGTCATCCACACCCGCGCGCGGCCGCCCCGCCAGGCTGCCATCCAGTACTTGCCCCACAGGTGCACGACCATCACGAAGAAGAAGATCTCCACGGCCCACATGTGGATGCTGTTGAAGAAGTGCCCGACGCCTGTGTAGTGCCACCAGGCCGGTCCCTTCAGCGCCAGGATCGACCCGGAGAGGATGATCACGATCAGCGACGCGATGCTCGCGACGCCGAAGATGTAGATCCACGAGGCGACATACGTCGGCTGGCCGTCGGGCAGCAGCTTCTCGGGCGGCAGCGCCCGCACCCCGGCGTCCCGGACGCGGGCCGTCCAGGATCCCGGCGGCGGGGCCGGTTCGCCGCTCACCGGCCGGCCGCCCGCCGCTTCGCCGAGCCGGGGAACGGCAGGACGATCGCCAGCACGAAGACGAGGATCATCAACCCGATCACGATGACGTTCGCCACCGAGAGGTGGATGAAGTGCCAGTCGACTGTGTGCGCCGGGCGGTTCAGGTTGAGCACCGCGCCCGTCACGACGCCTGCGAAATTCACAACGAGCCTCCTATCGCGCTTCGGGATACGCCGAGCTGTGTGACCGGCGGCCGAGCAGTCGATCGATCAATCGCGCCGATCGAGAGATCCTCTTGCCGCGACCCTACGCCATGGGTGAGGCGCCCGTGACGCGTGAAACTACGGCGAATTCGCGTGGTTTCTACTGAGTCGGGGTGCGGCTTACACGGAGCGCGGCGGCTCGTTCAGGCCGCATAGTTAACGTCGTGGAGCCCGCGCCCGAGTCGCATCGGATAGCCGAGTTCGCGCGCCGAGTCGGTGCGAGCGCCGTGCGCCTGGCGCGAAGCGGGCCGGGCGAGCCCCAACCGCCACCTCGCCGCTGATGTTCCTGGCGCTGAGGGAGATCAGGCACGCGAAGGTGCGCTTCGGGCTGCTGGTGGCTGCGATCGCGCTGCTCGTGTTCCTGATCCTGGCCCAGCAGGCGCTGCAGCAAGGCCTGATCACGTCGTTCATCGGAGCGATCGAACGGCAGTCCGCGCCCGTGCTCGTCTATTCGGTCGACGGCCAGCGCACGCTGCAGGGCAGCGTCATCACGCCGTCCCTTCAGACGACCGTCGAGCGCGTCCCCGGCGTCGCCGAATCGGGCCGGATCGGCCAGGGCACGTTCACCGTCCGCGTCAACGGCGCGGCGCAGTCGGACGCCGCCCTGATCGGCTTCGAGCGCGCCGGGGTGGGAGCACCGGAACGGCTGAGCGCGGGGCGCATGCCGCGCGCGACGGGAGAGGCGGTCGGAAGTGCGAGCGATTTCTCGCTGGGCGACGCGGTCCGCCTGGCCGCAGGCGGCGGACCGCCGTTGCGGATCGTGGGGCTGAGCCGCAACGCGCAGATCCAGGTCACGCCGACGCTGTTCGTCTCCTGGCCCGACTACGTCGCGGCGACGAAGGCGGCGAATCCGGACGCGAGAGCGGTCCTGCCGAGCGCCATCGGCGTACGTCCTGCGCCCGGCACCTCGCCGCAGCAGCTCGCGTCCCGGATCAACGCGAGCGCTCCGGAAGCCGACGCCCTGACCCGCACGGAAGCCGCGCAGAAATCCCCGGGGGTGAAGGCAGTTCGCACCTCGTTCAACCTCATCTTCCTGCTGTTCGCGCTCGTCGTGCCGCTCGTGACGGGCCTCTTCTTCCTGATCATCACGCTGCAGAAGGCCCGCGCGCTGACGCTGCTGCGCGCCGTCGGCGCACCCCAGAGCGCCCTCGTTCGCTCGCTCCTGGCGCAGGTGGCGATCCTCACCGGCGCGGGCGTGGCGATCGGAACACTGCTGTTCGTGCCCTTCTCCCAGGCGCGGGTGGGCAAGCTGCAGCTGAGCTTCGACACCCGCGCCGTGCTGGTGTGGGCCGTGCTGCTGATCGTGCTCGCCCTGGCAAGCGCCGTCATCGCGGCGCGGCGGGTGCTGGCGATCGACCCCTTCGAGGCGACGACGGGTGGCGGCGCGAGATGAGGCTCGCGCTGCGAGAGCTCCACCGCCGGCCCGGCCGCTTCGTCATCGCGACAGTGATCCTCGCCCTGCTCGCGCTGCTGCTGATGGTTCTCGGAGGCCTGCTGGACGGGCTGACAGCCGGGAGCACGGGTGCCCTGCGCGCGCAGCGCGGCTCGCTGATCGTCTACTCCGCCGACGCGAAGGAATCGCTCGTGCGCAGCCGCATCACGCCGGCGCAGCGGGCCACGGTGGAGACAGTCGCCGGGGCCCGGAACACCTCCGGCCTCGGCAGCGTGCAGCTCGGCGCCCGTGTCCCGGGGCACGGCGCCCGCGACCTCGTGCCGGTCGTGCTCTTCGGCTACGAGCTGCCTCCCAAGGGGCTCGAGGGGACCCCGCCCCCGGCAGGCGAGGTCTACGCGGACAGCTCGCTGCGCGCCGAAGGCGTGCGCGACGGGCAGACGATCCTGCTCGGCCCGGCACGCTCGCCCGTGAAGATCCTCGGCTTCCTCGACAGCAGCAAGTTCGAGGGCCAGGGGACGCTGTGGGGCTCGCTCGAGACCTGGCGTGCCGTCCAGGCTGCCAACCGCCCGGGCGAGCGCGCCGGCCCCGGCGTCGCCCAGGCGCTGATCGTGCGCCTCGCGCCGGGATCCTCCGCCCGCGCGGAGGCGGCCGCGATCGACCGCGCCACCTCGGGAGCCACGAAGAGCCTGACGATCGACGAAGCGATCGAAGCGCTGCCGGGCGTCTCCCAGCAGCAGACGACCTTCAACCAGATCATCGGCATCACGGCCGCGATCGCGGTGGTCGTGGTGGCCCTGTTCTTCGCGCTGATCACGGTCGAGCGCATGGGGCTCTATGGGGTCCTGAAGGCGGTCGGCGCGAGCTCCGCGACGCTGTTCGCCGGCGTGCTCGCGCAGGCGCTGAGCGTCGCGCTCGTCGCCTCGGCGATCGGCGCCGCCGTCTCGCTGGCGATCGCGGCGGCGCTGCCGCCCGGCTCGATCCCGTTCGCAGCGAGCCCCGGGCGGCTGCTGAGCAGCGCCGCCTACCTGGTGATCGCCGCCGTGATCGGCTGTGCGTTCTCACTGCGACGCGTGCTGCGCGTGGACCCGGCGGCCGCGATCGGCGGGGGGATCTGAGAGGTGGAGAGGATGGACCATGAGGAGGAGCCGAACGTGAGCACGGATACGAAGCGAGAGCCCGCGCTGCGGATGGAAGGGCTCGGCAAGACCTACGGCAGCGGCGAGAACGAGGTCGTGGCTCTCAGGGACGTCGAGCTGACCGTCGGCGCAGACGAGATCCTCGCCCTCGTCGGGCCCTCGGGCTCCGGGAAGACGACGCTCTGCTCGATCGCCGGCGCCCTGCTCACGCCGACCGAGGGTGCGGTCGTCGTCGGCGGCAGCGACATCTCCGGCTACAGCTCCAAGCAGCTCACGCAGTTCCGCCGCGAGGCGGTCGGCTTCGTCTTCCAGACGGTGAACCTCGTCCCGTTCCTCACGGCACGCGAGAACATGCTCGTGGTCGACGAGCTGGGCCGCCGGCTCGGGCGCCCGGCACGCGAGCGGGCCGATCAGCTGCTCGATGAGTTGGGGCTCGCCGCGCGAGCCGGGAACCTCCCCGACGAGCTCTCCGGCGGCGAGCGCCAGCGCGTGGCGATCGGCCGCGCGCTGATGAACGAACCCCAGCTCGTCCTCTTCGACGAGCCGACGTCGGCGCTCGACACCCAGACCGGCGAGCAGGTGGTGCAGCTGATCCGCGATGAGATGAAGTCGCGCGGCACAGCGGCGATCCTCGTCACCCACGACGAGCGCATCACCCACTACGCCGACCGCGTTGCGCACATCGTTGACGGGCACATCGTGGACAGCGGGGAGCGGGGCGCCGCGACGGCCGCCGCGAGCGGCAGTCCTGCCGGCCGCCGGTAGATGCAGCGCACGCGTGTTGACTGCAAGCGCGGCGCGTGGCCCAGGCGCTCCAGGCGCGCGACCAGCGATCAAGGAGCAGACTCTGCAACGCTCATGATGGACCTCCGAACGAAGGAGTAGTGCCGATGCCGGGGAGTGGGGAGCCTTACGAGCTCGCATGCGCCGAGCACCGATGGGAGGTGCCGGAGCACTACAACATCGCGCTCGACATCTGCGACCGCCATCCACGTGAGAAGCTCGCGATGATCCACGAGCACTTCTCCGGGACGGTGCGCGAAGTCACCTGGGGCGAGCTTCAGGACCTGTCAAATCGGTGCGCCAACATACTGGCGGCACACGGGGTCAAGCGCGGGGACCGCATCGCCGTCGTGCTGCCGCCGACGCCCGAGGCCGCTGCGATGTTCTTCGCCACGTGGAAGCTGGGCGCGCTGTTGCTCGCGATGTCCGTTCTCTACGGCGACGAGGGGATCCGTCACCGGCTCCATGATGCGGCGCCGGCCGTCCTCGTGACCGACGCAGCGAACGCCGGGCGCTTCGGACATGACCTCACGACTCCCCTTCTCGTCCTCGACCAGGACACGCTGTCCCGTTCCCCGGCCGAGTTCGAGCCGGTCCAGACGCGGGCCGAGGATCCGGCCCAGCTCTACTACACCTCCGGCACCACGGGCCTCGCGAAGGGCATCGTCCACGCCCACCGCTACATCCTGGCCCACGAGGAGTTCCGCTACTGCCACGACATCCGCGACGGCGAGCGCTTCCACGGCATGGGTGAGTGGGCATGGGCGGCGGGCATCTGCCCGCTGCTGGGTCCCTGGCGCCTCGGCGCCGTGCAGTGCGTCTACCAGCGCGAGGGCGGCTTCGACCCCCACAAGACGCTGGACTTCCTCTCGCGCCACGGGGTCAGCAACGTGTTCGGGACGCCCACGGCGATCCGCTCCATGATGTCGATCACCGACGCGGGGACCCGCTACCCGCAGCAGTTCAGGATCGTCTGCTCCGCGGGCGAGCCGCTGAATCCCGAGGCGATCAAGTGGTTTCGCGACCAGTACGGGGTCACGGTCCTCGACTACTACGGCCTGACCGAGTCCTACCCGCTGTGCGCCAACTTCCCCTTCATGGACGTCCGCGAAGGCTCGATGGGCAAGCCGATGCCGGGCTGGCAGGTGGCGATCCTCGACGAGGACGAGAACGAGGTCCCCCAGGGCGAGCGCGGGGAGATCTGCCTGCGCGCCCGCACGAACCCGCACTACCCGCTCGGCTACTGGCGCCTCGAGGAGGAGAGCAGGGCGACGTTCGGCGGCGAGTGGTTTCACACCAAGGACGCCGCCCGCATGGACGCCGACGGTTACGTCTGGTACGAGGGCCGGGCCGACGACGTGATCATCGCCGCCGGCTACCGGATCGGGCCGTTCGAAGTGGAGTCGGTCTGCCTCGAGCACGAGGCCGTGAGGGAGGCCGCGGTCGTGGCGGCACCCGACGAGCGCCGCGGGAACATCGTCAAGGCCTTCGTCGTCCTCGCCGCCGGCAACGAGCCCTCCCCGGAGCTGGCGGAGAGCATCAAGGCCTTCGTCCGCGAGCGGCTCTCCGCCTACGCCTATCCGCGGGAGATCGAGTTCATCGAGGAGCTGCCGAAGACTCTGACGGGCAAGATCAGAAGGATCGAGCTGCGCGAGCGGGCGAGGTCGCGGTCCCTCGGCTGAGCGGCCGGGTCCGCGCGGCCTGCGGGAGGGACCGGCCGGGGAGGAGCCAGCGGGTTGCCTCAGTGACGTTCTGCTCCCTCGGCAGGGCGTCATCGGCTTCGAGCCGGACGGGCCGCCGCCCTCACAATTCGCCGGCCAACCGGGCGACGATCCAGACCAGCGCTCCCGCCCCGAGGAGATGACGGAACCAGTTGACCCCGTCCACCGCCTCCTCCCAAGCCCAGACGCCGAACCCGATCGTGAAGACCGCACGACCGACGTCGTGTGCCGTGTGATCGGTCGCGGCGGCGAGCCCCCAACCGGCGAACGCGACGAGCAGCGGCGGGTTCGGGAACTGCGCGACTGGGAAGCTGCGCGGCCAGCCCACCTGGCCGCGCCGCCAAAGCTCGGCGGCGGTCACGGCGGTGATGTTCGCAGGGTGTACGTGGTACGGCGGCCCGAACATGCGGCCAAACAACTCACGTCCTTCTACCCAAGCTGTGGGGCCGGGTGGCCGGCGTGGCGTTGACTGACCGTCTGAGAGGTTCGGCGGGCGAGGTCTTTCGCGTTGACGATCTGGTCGTAGGCAGGCCGGAGTTCTTGACATAGTTGCGATCCGACCGGGGTGAGCTGAACTCTGCGACTGGTGCGATCGAACAGAGGAGCGCCGATACGGGTCTCCAATTTGCGGATCAGCTGGCTGACGCGAGAAGGCGTGAGGCCGAGCCGGTCGGCGGTGTGGGCGAAGTGGCATTCCTCGGCGAGAGTCAGGAGGGCGCGAAGTTCGTTTCCCTCGACGGCCGTGATGTCGGCGTGCGACGACTCTTGACCGTCTGACACATGATCGGCGGGCTCTCGACCGGCGGTAGCGAATGCTGCCAGTGCGCGGATTCGCTCGTTCTCGTGGGCGGTGCACCAGATCAGGCCGAGCGGGAGCGGCCGGAGATCGGTAAACGGGACTTCGACGATGCCCGGGCGCTCGCTCCATGGCCGCATCCCGGCCTGTGCTGGCGAGACGATTTCGCGGCGGGCGACCATGTTGAACACCTGGGCAGGCGAGGCGAGGGGCGGACTTCGGTGAATGGGCAGGCCGGACGGGGTCCGCGGCGGGTGCAGGGCGTCCTCGAGGGCGCTGGGGTAGCCGGGCGGTACGCCATTGACGGTCTCGCCTGCAAGGTCCTCGACGGTCACGGCCGTCTTCGTGGCGAGGCGATGTCCGGCCCCCACCATGAGGACCCGCGGGTGCTCGGAGATGGTCGGTCCGCACGTCAGGTCGGGCTCGTCCACGACCTGCCAGTTGCACAGCACATCGATCTCGCTCCGGCGTAGCGGGCCATAGGGATCCCATATCGCGATTTCGACCAAGGTCAGCCGACAGTCGAGATGCTCGCGCGCGAACGCATCGACCAGGTCATGAACGGCGAGCGTGTCGGTGACCGTCGTGACTCCGACTCGTAGCGTCCCCGCCGTGCCGCTGACACTTGTCGCGGCCGCTCCAGCGCGGCTGCCAGCGCGCTGTGCGCCGGGCGCAATCGGCCCTCGAGCTCGGCGCCGAGCGGCGTCAGGGTGACCCGGCGGCTGGTGCGGTCGAACAGTGGCACTCCGACGCGCGCTTCGAGGGCCCGGATCGTCTGGCTGACCCTGGCACGGGTGACGCCGAGGCGGGCGGCGGTGCGACCGAAGTGGAGCTCTTTGGTCAGCACGAGGAACGCCCGTTCCTGACGAAGATCGACCTGCGGCCACATCGGTAAGCCAGATTACACGATGGATTGCAGCAATTCGGCCTTGTTCGCCGGGGGTTCGTGCCGGATGCTTGCTCGGCCAATGACGACCGACACTGAATCGAGGCACATATGACGGTAATTCGGACCGCGATCGGCAAGTTCGCGCCGGGAATTCACGACGCGGTGGCGCGAGAGCTGGCAGACAGCGAGGCGTCCTTGCGGGAGGCCATTGCGGGCCTCGACGGCCTGATCCACTTCTACGCAGGAATAGACGCGGCAGCCGGGCACGTTGCGAACGTCAGCGTGTGGACCACGACTGAGGCCGCGCACCAGATGGATTCTCTGCAAGCCATGCTCGACGACGTCCGCTGCTTGAACAGGTCGGGGTGAAGTTTGAGGCAACTACCAATCACGAGACAGTGTGGGAGATCGTTCCGTAGGCAGCAAACTGACGACGCCATGCGGACCATCCCTGCGGGAGGCGGCTGAGTAACGTCTGGGCGCATGGCGAGATGCGAGCGGTGGTGGCGGAGCGGCCCGATGGGCCTGACGGGCTCGTCGTACGCGAGGTGCCGCGCCCCGAGCCGCGTCTGGGCTGGGCGCTGGTCAGGGTCGAGGCGTTTGGGCTCAACCGGTCCGAGTACAAGACGCTCAAGGGCTACGCCGGCGACGCGGTGAGGTTCCCGCGGATCCTCGGGATCGAGTTGGTCGGCGTGGTGGAGGCGGTGCACGGGGGCGCGCCCGCCGTGAAGCCAGGCGAGACGGTCGCGGCGCTGATGGGGGAGATGGGCCGGGAGTTCGACGGTGGCTACGCCGAGTACGCGCTGGTACCCGAGCACCAGCCGATGCGCTCGATACCACGCTGCCGTGGCACGTGCTCGGCGCGCTGCCCGAGACGTTCGTGACCGCCGCCGGCTCGCTCGAGGACCTCGACCTGGAGGAGGGGAGACGCTGCTGCTGCGCGGCGCACGTCCTCGGTCGGCCTTGCCTGCCTGGGCTCGCCCGCGCCGCCGGCGTGCGGGTGATCGCTACGACGCGCAGCGAGGCGAAGGGCCGGCGGCTGCGCGCTCGGCGCCGCGGGCATCGTGCTCGAGGGCGACGGCTCGGGCGGGCGCGCCCGGCAGCTGCTCCGAGGCGGCCCGATGGCGTCGTCGACCTGATCGGCGGCCCCGCGGTGATCGAGTCGCTACGCCTGCGGCGCCCCGGCGCGGGCCGGCAACTCCGGCTGCTGGCCGCGCCTGGGTGATCCCGGACCTCGAGCCGATCGGGATGATCCCTCGGGGTGCAAGCTGACGTCGTCCACTTGGACGAGGCGAGCGAGGCGCGGGCCGGGGCGCTGCTTCGAGCGGTATCCGAGCAGGTCGAGCGCGGCGTCGTGCGGCGGCATCGACGCGGTCTATGCGCTCGACCAGACGCTCCAGCCCACCGGCGGATGGCGGCGGGCGCGGCAACCGGCAAGCTCGTCGTGCTGCCGCACGGACGAGCAACTCGTTTCACAAGCCCAAGCCGTACGCGTGCAATGGGTCTCTAGACACGGTCGTCGAGGCTGATCGGCTCCTGCGCGAGCTACCGAGGCGGGTCCCTGCGGATGCCCTGGGATCGTCCGCGATAGCCGGCGTTTCAGGCACGATCGCAAGGGTGCCTGAGCGCCTTCCGGCTCGCGACGCTGAGTCGACCATGTGCGGGCTACTTCACGACCGTGAAGTGAAGCTCGCGCGCCTGTGAGCGCCGTGCCGTCGCGAGGTCAGATGACGTGAACCGAACGAGTGGATCGGTGTACCCGACCTTTTCCTGCGCGCTCGGACAGTTCGACGGACACATGCTCCGGCTGGGATAGGCCGACGATCTCGAGCTCGCGGAGCAACCGCTGGCCTTCGACCGTCGGATGGACGGTGACGGTCGTCCTGGCATGTTTGAGCCGTTGCACTGTTGCGCTGCCGATCGCGATGAGCCATGGCCGTGCGAGGCGCGGCTGCTCAAACGCACCGCGAGCGCGAACCCGAGCGCCAGCGTCAGCCGAGCTGTCCCGCGCGCCGCCGTTGGCTGCGGCGCCGAGGCGAGGGCCACGGCCTGGCCGAACGCTCGCCCGTCGGCTGCGTTTGGATGGCGAGCGACCAGCGCGGCGAGGGTCGCCGCGGCGTTCGGCCCGAGACCGATGCCGCCGTTGCGCCGGCGCTTGGGTCAGCCGCCACCGATGATGCGACTGCTGCTTCGGAGCGCCCGATTCGGCGAGTTGGCCGCGAGCGAGCTGTCGACCTCGATCAGGCCTGGATCGCCTTCGCCGCTTCGGCCGCGTGGCCGAGCGCCTGCAGAAGCGCGTCGACATCGCTTGTCGTTTGGGCGTTCGGGTGAGGGTGGGGTCCGTCGAAAGCTTCCGGGCAGCGCTCTGCACGCCGCGTTCGGGTCGGTGGCGCTCAGATCGGCGAGCGCCTGTTTGATCTCGCCCCTTGCTTCATCGAGTAGGGGGACGAGGGTTCGGGGTGCTGCTGCTGCACGTTGATCCTCGTCATCATCGTGAGGTTGCGCAGAAACGCCGCCCGCTGGCAGGAAGGCCCTTCGGCCGCGACGGCCAGTGGCCCCGAGTGCCGGCTCGCACGTGCTTCTTCTGCTCCGCAGTCGACGCTCAGCGTGATCGGGGTTTCCGGGGAGAGCGTAGTCGGGAACCTGAGGCTGAGGCCCGTGCAGTCCGACGGCACGCACAGGACAAACGATGACGGTGGTTCTTTCGGCGTACCGGGCGTCACCGTCGTGGAGCCTCCAGCGCGCACGGCCGTGTAGGTGAAGTGGTTGCCGTTGGTGTCGTTGGATTCGCCGGTCAGGTTGTTGCCTTCGATCGTCCCGCGGTTGTGCGATGCGTAGGACGTACCTTCCTGGTCGATGTCGAATCTGTATTCGTTGCCGTTGATCTGACAAGCGGTGGACCTGAAGCCCGACAGCGAGGTCGTGCCGGTACAGGCCCCGCTTGCTGCCTGCGAGGCGACCGTCCACGGCTGATGGTTGCTGGGATTCCAGGTGCCGACGAAGTTGGCGTTCGCGGCGGCGATCGCGGGGAGCGCCAGGCATAGCGCGAGGACCAGAGCCGCCACGGCCCCAAGCGCAGGGATCGCACTGCCGCCGAGTCCATGCGATTGGCGAGTGTCCACCGCGATGACCGTGCTCGTGTTCACTTCCGACCTGCGGATCACTTTCGCTTTGACCTCGAGGCCGTCTGCACGTGGACGGTGGCCGTCTTGAGGGTGTCTGTACCCGAGATGATGGTCACGATCGTCGCGAGCTTGCCGTACTTCGCGAGCAGCGCGTGTCCGGCCCGGTTGAGCGTGATGGTGAGCCTCTTCGTGGCGGCGGCCGCGAGCGACGCGCTGGCACTCGCGATCACGACACGCCTCGTCTGCGTGCGCGAGGCGTGACCGCGGCGGCCTGCCGTGATCGCCGTGACCTTTCCGCGTTTGAGGTGCTCGGTGATCGTGGCCGTCACGGTGAAAGCGGTGCACGCCGGCCCTCCCGCCGGGCAGGTGGCAGTGACCGTCAGCTTGCCACGGCCGCCGGAGATCGAGCTGACATGGGCGAGCGGAGCCGCTCTTGGTGCTTGGCTGATTCCCGTGGTCACGATCGTGCCACTGCCCGTTGTGCCGGCGGCGCAGCTCGGTGCCGCGCCATAGACGAGCGCGACATAAGCGGAGCTGCAGGAGTCGACGCTGAAGCCGTTGCCGACGGACGCAAAGGAGCCGGTGACTGCGCCGCCAGTCAGCAGGAAGGACTGGAACTGCTGTCCAGCGGCAGGTGTGAAGCCACCCACGAGAACGGGGAGCAATGTCCCGCCGGCTGCGAACATGCCGGCCCCGGTGCAGCATGGCGAGCTCATCGGAAGGTCCCGACGTTCGAAGCGCTGGCGATCTCCGGTGAGACGGTGCCGTCGCCTTCGTTGACGAACGAGGAGCCTTGAGCCAAGTACCACTGTGCGCGGGGTCGACCGTGACCAGCCGATGGTTTGTCGTCCTGGTGCCAAACTGCGGATCCTGGTCCAGACGCCCGGAAACCACCTCCACGCTCCCGGCATGTTCGTTCGTGAGGCCCGCCGGGAGTTCGTTCGGCCACACGCTTTCGGTGACGCGTGACTGGAGGTGGCCGTCGTTGATGACCGAGCCCTGGGTGATCGCCGCCGACCCGCCCGGCGCTTCGTGATTCCCGGCGTAGCTGCCTTCGGTAGCTTCGAGGATGAGCGCGCCCTCGCGTCGACCCTCGCAACCCCAGCAAGTTGCAACGCGGTGACGTTTATGGCCTCGTTGCTGTGGGAGACGCTGGCCTGTCCGACTATGTCGAGGGTCTGCTGCCCACTGGATCCCCCGAGCGTGAGCGACTTCACCGTGTCGCCGGCTTGCTCGGCACCCGGCAGACCTTCATGGGAGCTTAAATACGGGGCCAGGGTCACCGTTATGTGCCGGCTACGGTGATGCAGACTTCGTCGGTGGTGTAGGGCACAATCCCTTCTACCGTCCACCGCCGTGCCCCAAGAGCCACTCACGGCGCTCTTCCATTCATCGGTGCACCCCGCCGCCTGCGCGCTCGCCACTGACCCCGTCACACAGCCGAGGGCTACGAGGCACACGAGGAGCAGACGTGCACGGGCAACGATGAACCCCCGCCGCTTGTACGATTTCATTCCGTACGCCCGTCCACCTCATCGCCCCATCCTTGGTTGCCATTCAAACGGCCGAGCAAGGCTACTGTCGTTTCCGGGTCCCGCGTTGAAACTCCGCGGACGCGCCTTCTTCCCGACACGCTAGAACGACACGTCAGGGTCGCAAAGTCCCCGCAAAACCGCACTATTCCGGCCGGCGCACCAGTTGGAGCCAACTACGTACTCATGGCGTAGGCGCGACGCGGCGAGTAGCTGAAACCGGTACCCTTTGGGCTACCCCGGACTCGAGAAGCGCACGCTGGCCTTGGTCGGCGAGGTGATCGGGCTTCTCGATCTGGACGAGCTCTGCGAGGGGTTGCTCCGGTCACTGCGCGAGGCGATACCTGCCGACTGGTGCGCACTGAATGAGCTACCCGCTCACCTACCCCACACGATCTCGATCACCGAGCCGCCGGTGCCGGCAGAGTTCCATGTCGCCTTCGCCCGTTACGGCTCGGAAAATCCCCTGGTCGAGCGCTACCTGCAAACCCACGATGGACGCGCCACCCGCTTCTCAGATGTGCTCACGCGCCGCAAGCTCCACCACCTGGCAATCTACCGCGAGCTCTACCGCCCGCTCGGGGTCGAGTATCAGATCGCCTTCACCTTGCCCGCCTCTCCCCAGCGCGTCCTGGGCATCGCACTCAGCCGATGCAAGGACAGCTTCACGGCCACCGAGCGCAATCTCCTCAATCTCGCTCGCCCTTACCTCATTCAGGCCTACCGCAACGCCCTTGCGCATACCGCGCTGACGCAGGGAGCAGGCCGACAGATCCTAGTCGCGGACCTGCGGGCGCTCGGCCTCACCCGGCGCCAGGCCGAAGTGCTGCGGCTCGTAGCAATGGGCCACTCAAACCAAGGCGCGGCCACCGCACTCGGAATGAGCACCCGCACGGTGCAGAAGCACCTTGAGTGCTGCTACCGCACACTCGAGGTGAGCGACCGCTCGCGTGCCGCGCAGCTCGCCTGGAGCGTGACCAATTGACTACGGCCCGATGGAGGCAACCGGGATCGAACCGGTGCCCTCCTGCTTGCAAAGCGGTTCGTGCAACCTCCTGCCAACGTCGCAGCGCGTCACAAGGGTCGACCAGCCGGCCGACCCAAACTACGAGGGATCGTCGGGGGGAAGCCCAAACTCGCGGCGCATACCAGGCAGCACCGGCTGCGGTCCTTCTCGCGGTTGGAAGACTCCTTTGACCTCACGATGTCGTCGGTGGACGCGACGAGGATCGTGAGCTGATCCATCTCGACCTCGCTCGCGTTGCGCATCCAGTCCTCGTACCTGCCGATGCCGTCAGCGCGACGGACTATCTCCAAGCGCCCGTAGCGAGTTTCGAAGCTTGTGCCCAAGCCGCCCACATCTGGCTCCCTCAGCAGACCCAGTTCGGCCAACGCTCGATTGATCCCGCGACGCGTTGCTCTCCTCGCTCGGAACGGCGATGTCGAGGTCGACCGTCGCTCCTGACCATCCACGTAGTTGTGCTGCGACACCCCCGACCACAACGAATTGCACCCCGTGTCGGATGAGCGCTTCGAGTATCCGCGTCTGATCGTGCGCGAGCGTCATTCGGAGGTTGCCTCCAACAGCGCCTGCAGCCCAGGGCGCGCGCGCGCGTTCAGATTCCCGCGGAGAGGCGTCAGCGATCCGCAGCAGATCGCGGGGATGAGCAATCAGGATCTTGGTCTTGGCGTCAATTTCGATTGGTAGCGCGCTTCGTCTGAGGTCGGGATAGTCGGCGGTCCCCCGGGACACGGCGAGCCAACGCCAGTGCACCGCCCTTGGGCAGCATCCATCCCTCGCGGATATCGACCTCGTTCCAGCGGTCGTCAGCTTCAATCGGAGAAAGGCCTCGCTCTCTGAATTCCTCATCGGTGGCCCTCGGATCCGCTGAAACGAACTCGACCTGAACCGTGTCTGGCTGCTGTGGAGCGCCCAGAATCGCTGCCCCAACCTGACCGATGACCAGCGTTGGCGTTCGTGCTGCGCCCAGCCATCGGACGGCCCGCTTGGCATCCGCCACCGATCCCGCTGGGAGCAAACAATTCAGGCGCTTCGGCGTCGGCAGAGCCAGCTGCTCCCGGACGCGATCGAGGAGGGTCGTGTCGCGCTTGGCGAGGCGCAAACCAAATCCAGATCGCACCTGTCGACGAGCTCCGACACGGTCTCGACGACGGAGCCTGGTGCCGGCCTCCCAGCGCGCAATCGTCTCGCGAGCGCGTCCGCTGCGTGCGGCAAGCTGTTGCTGCGTGAGACCGGCCTGGTCTCGTGCGATCCGAATGACATCGCGAGCTCGCATGACGCGATTGTATCGGATCCGTCACATCGGCTGTGACGCATGCATCACAACGTGCGTGATCTTCCCGTCACGTTTGTGCGCTGTGCCTGGTATCTGCTTCTACGAGCCAGAACTTCTTCCTGCGTCGCTTCGGTGCTCAGGTAGGCAGGGTCGGTGCACAGCGACAGGACGACGCCGTCAGGTCCTTGAGACGGGCGCGACCGTCGCGGCGACGGGGCCAACCGGGATCGAACCGGTGACCTCCTGCCAGCGACGCCGGGGGTCGCTAATCCCGTCGTCGTGTCATCCCGGAAGCGGCCCCACGGCGATCTCACGTCTACCTGAGCAACTCCGCATCCCGGTGGACGGATGTTCGAGCGGGCGCGGGTCCGTGCGGGGGCGGGCTGGCCGCCCCCGCACGCCTGGCGTCACGGTGTGTCGGAGTGTGCCCCTCCGCCTACGGGTTCTGGGCTTCGGTCGTCGCCGGCAGGAACGCGTCGTTGCCGATGACGTTCCAGCCGCTGAGCGTGCCCGTCCCGGAGGTGAAATTCGAGGAAGCCCGGATTGACCCACGGTGAGAGTCGCCCCGAGATCACCGCGAAGACCCCCGTCCCTTTGCAGGACAGTTCGAGTTCGACGCCGGTGAATTCATCGGCGATCGGGGGCACTTTGACGAGTTTCGACGCCCACGGCAGTTTCAGCGCTTTGATTTTCAGAGCGCCCTGCACGCCGGCGGAGTTGACCGGGCAAGGGTTCGGACCGCAGCTGAGGACTTTGAACGCTTTCATGATGTCCACGCCGGCGCCACCGCCCGTCGGGTTTTCAAGCGTCTCAGCGTCGCGGATCTTGCAACTGACCGTGATCGTCGTTCCCGGGATCGGGCCGAGCGTGAGCCCGCCTTCGGTCTTGACGGTCTTTTTTTTCACGAGTTTGATGCCGCCGATGTACCAGTGCGGTTCGGCCTGCGCGGCCACTGGGACCGCTAAGACGGCGACGAGGGCAAGCGACGCCAGCCCGCCGAGAAGCTTCCTTTGCATTACGTCCCCCTAGCTGATCGAAAAGCAAGCGCAATGCGCACGCGCAGCATCCTCTGCGTTGCTGGCGCACCGACCCGCCGTGGGACGACGCTATCCGGGGGCGCGACGCGATGTCGGAGAATGTTGCGAGGGACCGGGCGGGCGCCCCGACGGGTTCATGGCCGAGGTTCGTCGGCGGAAGGCTCGACGCAGCGGTGCGGGCCGGGCCTGTCTCTGCAATCGACGCCCCTTCCGGCGACAGGCGGCCGATCAGCGTTAGCCGTCAGCATCGCGCTTCCGCCGGCGGGCTTGAGCTTCCAGGGCAGCCCGCCATGCGACGTGCCTGTGGGGATGGGTCGCCCGCCGCTCGCGCCCGCGCGGTTCTTGGGGGCTGATTCCGCGGGCGCTACGGGCTTGCCATTGCGGAAAGCTCCGGATAGACAGTAACGCGACTCGCGTTACAATAAACCCATGGCGATCGATCCAGCATCCGAGCCGGGCGGCCCGCGGGGCGCGGGGGTGGTCGAGTTGGCGCCGGTCCCGCCCCGAGGCGACGGTCGCGGGCGGCGCCAGCCTGTGCAGCAGCGCAGCCGCCGCACGGTGCAGCGCATCCTGCGCGCGGCGGAGGCGATCGTCGCCGAGGAGGGCGTCGACGCGGCAACCACGCGCACGATCGCCCACCGAGCAAGGGTGGCGGTGCCGTCGCTGTACCGCTTCTTCGACGACCGCGACGCGATCCTGGACGCGCTGCTGGAAGAGGCTTTGGCGGAGCTGGAAGTCGTCGTGCAGGAGGCGGAGCGCGGGTTCTCGGGCGAGTCCATCGAGGCTTTCATAAGGCTCGAGCTCGAGCTGTACGTCGCGTACTACGAAGAGCATCCGAGCCTGGCGCGACTGTGGTTCGGCGGCCGCGTCTCACCGGCGGTGGTGGAGCTCGTGCGCGAGCGAAACCACGAGGCGGCGCAGCGCGCCCGGCGCGTCCTCACGCAGGCGCGCCTGGTCGGCGAGAAGACGCCGGAGCTGGTGTTCGACCTGCTGATCGAGTACGGCGACCGCACGCTCGACCTCGCGCTGCGGGGTGGCGGCCGCGCGAGGCGAGACGTGATCGAGACGGGGATCACGGCGATGACCGCGTTCGTCGAGAGCTACGGCGCCCGCCGCGCGGCGGCCGCACCGAAGCGCAAAGGGCGCCCACAACCATCGAGGAGGAGTCATGGCTGAGATCACAGGCGGCGCGCTGTTCGCGCGCGCGATGCAGGCGGAGGGGATCGAGTTCCTGTTCGGGCTCCCCTCGCCGGAGATCGATCCGCTGCTCGCGGAGCTCGAGGCGCACGGGATCAGGCTGGTCCCGGTCCGCCACGAGGCGGCGGCGGTGCACATGGCCGAAGGCGTCTACAAGACCACCGGCAGGGTGGCGGCGGTACTCGGCAACCCGGGGCCCGGCTCGGCGAACCTGCTGCCCGGGGTGATCACGGCGCTGCACGAGGGGATCCCGGTGCTCGTGATCACCTCCCAGCACCGTCTCGGCATCGTGTATCCCTCGCCTCCATCGACTTTCCAGGGGCAGGATCAGGTCGAGCGTGTTCCGGCCCGCCGTGAAGTGGGGCGGACCGATCTTCCAGTGGAGTCGCATCCCGGAGGTGCTGCGGCTGGCGTTCCGCGAGATGTGGAACGGACGGCCCGGCCCGGTGCACGTGGATGTGCCGGCTCCGATCCTCTACGAGGCCGGCGAGGAGGATGCGGCTCCGGTGTGGCCGTCCTCGAGCAGCCGCGCGGGCGATCCGCGGCCCTCGGCCGAGCAGCTGGACGCCGCCGCCGAGCTGCTCGCCGGCGCAAGCCGCCCGCTCCTCATCGCGGGCGCCGGCGTGGACCGCGCCGGCGCGCGGGACGCAGTCCTCGAGATCGCCGGGCCGCTCGCATGCCCGGCGCTGTGCACGATGGCGGGCCGTGCGAGCGTGCCGAGCGACGATCCGCACTACGTCTTCGGGTTCGGCCCCGCCGGTGACGCTGCGCGCAAGGAGGCCGACGTGGTGCTGGTGGCCGGCTCGCGAATGGGCAACCTCGACGTCCCATATGACAAGTACTGGGGCGACCCGGACGGCAAACGGCTGATCCAGATCGACATCGACCCACGTCACTTCGGCGTCACACGGCGGGTCGACCTCGCGATCCTCTCGGACGCGCGCAGCGCGCTGGAGGGCATCGCGCAGCGGCTGCAGGGGAGCGTCGGGACCCGCGACGGCGCGGATCTCGCGCGCTACCGCGACCTGGACGAGCAGGTCAAGATCGAGCAGGCCGGCCCGATCCTCGAGTGGCAGGGGCCCGGGATCCACCCGGCGCACGCGATCGGAGCGATCGGAGCGTTCTTCGGGCCGGATGCCCTGTACTCGGTCGACGGCGGCAACACGTCGCTGTGGGCGTACTCGCTGCTGCCACCGACGCGACCGCGCTCATACCACTCGATCCTCGAGCTCGGCATGCTCGGCACGGGGATCCCGGCGGCGATCGGGTCGAAGCTGGCTGCGCCAGAGCGGGAGGTCGTGTGCGTCACCGGAGACGGAGCGGCGGGGTTCAACGTGATGGAGATGCAAAGCGCGGCGCGCGAGGGCCTGCGGCTGACGGTGGTGGTCTTCGCGGAGGGAAGCTGGACGATGGAGGAGCCGAACGAGCTCGAGCTGTACGGCAGGACGTTCGGGACGCGAGCAGGGCGAGATCCGCTGGGACGTGGTCGCGGAAGGGCTCGGCTGCCACGGGGAGTACGTGGAGCGCATCGAGGATCTCGACGGCGCGCTGCGCCGCACGCGGGAGTGCGACGGGCCGAGCGTGATCTGCGTGCGCAGCGACCACGACGCGAACCTGAACGTGCCGGCCGAGATGTTCGCCCGGTTCTTCGAGGTCTACAACGGCCCCGCCGCAGAGGAAGCCGAGCCACTCGCCGAGCCCGTCCCGGCGGCCGTCTGATGAGCGTCCGGCGCGAGAGGTCGGCTCGGCAACCGAACCTGGACGGCCATGTCGCGGTGGTCACCGGTGCCGGGTCCGGCATCGGCCGTGCGACGGCGCTGCTGCTGGCGCGCCACGGCGCGCGGGTGCACGCGGCCGACATCAACCAGGCCACCGCCGATGCGGTCGCGGCGGAGATCGGGCGCGCCGGCGGCAGCGCGGTGGCACACGGGCTCGATGTCGCCGACGCCGATGCCGTCGAGGCTCTGGCGACGGCGGTGTTCGCGGCCGAGGGTCGCGTGCAGATCCTGCACAACAACGCGGGCATCGGGCACGCCGGCGACATCGAGGCGACGACGGTCGAGGACTGGCAGCGGGTGATCAGCATCAACCTGCTCGGCGTCGCGTACGGGGTGCAGGCGTTCGTCCCGAGGATGCTCCACCAGGGCCATCGCGCGTCGGTGATCAACACGGCGTCGATGGCGGGGATCGTGCCGACGGCGAAGATGGCTCCCTATTGCGCGTCGAAGTTCGGCGTCGTGGGGCTCAGCGAGGCGCTGAACGCCGAGCTCTCCGGGCGTGGGATCCACGTCAGCGCGATCTGCCCGGGCATCATCGACACGCCGATCGTGGCCACCGGGATCATGCGCGGGGAGATCGCCGAGATACAGGACAAGGCGAGCCAGTTCTACGCCAAGCGCGGCGCGTCTCCCGACGAGGTCGCCGAGGCCGTGCTGAGGACGATCGCGAAGCCCCGGCTGATCGTGCCCGTGCCGCGCCGGCAGGTCACGGCTCCGTACCTGCTGCACCGGATCTCGCCGCGCCTGGCGCAGCCGATCGCGAGGGGCTTCGAGCGGATCGTGGGACGGGGGTAGGGGCGGAGAGCGGAAGGGCGCCGCGGTGGGCGACCGCGCGGGGAGCGGCAAGGCCGGCCGGCGCGCGCGCGGCCAATACCCGCTTGCTGACTGACAACGGGAGAAGCGAGTCGCCGGCGGAATCCTTCGAGGAGCCCCTGCTATTCGCGCGTGGCGGGGGAGCCGCCAACGTCGTCGATCTGTGCTGGGAGGGACTCTCGCACCAGGTAGACTCGCGGCGTGGGTGGTTGGAGTTGGGCGCGCCGGGAGAGGATGCCCCGCAGCGAGTCGATGATCGACGCTGCGGAACTGTTCTCAGCCCATGACGAGGCGGCTCGGCGTGGCGTACCTGTGGCAGAGGTGTTCGGCGAGCGCGAGCTAGGCCGGCGGGCGCAAAGGGAGCGTGTGCTGAGTCGCCGGGAACTGCTTGCGGGGGCCGCCGGAGTCGCGGCGACGACGGCGGTGACAGCCAGCCCGGCGCTGAGCTTCGCTCGGTCGATCACGCGGAGGCCGGCTCCGCGTATCGCGATCGTGGGTGCCGGCCTGGCGGGCATTCGCTGCGCGCACCGGCTGTGGAACGCCAACCCCGCCAAGCCGATCGCCTCAACGATCTTCGAGGCGAACCCCGAACGCGCGGGTGGGCGGTGCTGGACTTTGCGCGACTACTTCCAGTCGGGATTGATCACTGAGCACGGCGGCCAGTTCCTGAACAGCGATCAGCGCGCGGTCAGGAAGCTCGCGCGGTCGTTGGGCCTGGAGGAAGAACGCGTGGACGGAGGCCAACTGCCCCACGGCGAATCGGTCTCCCTGATCGATGGAGGCATCTACACCGGCAGGGAGGCCAGCGCTGACTGGGCAAGCGTCGGCTACCGCGTCGTCAACGAGGCGATAGGTGAAGCCGGCACCTTCGCGGGAGCGTTTCGCCTGGACGGGCTTTCGGTGACCGAGTGGCTCGAAGGCACCGAAATCGGCGCTATGAGCCGGCTCGGCAAGCTGATGCTCGCGGCCACGGTGGCCGAGAGCGGGCTGGACCCGGAAGAAGTATCCGCGCTGGTGCTGCTCGAAGTGTTCGCGCGCGCCAACCCACACAGACTCTCCACGGCGGCGAAGGGATTCGAGCGGTACCACATCGTCGGTGGCAACGACCAGCTGGTCACGAGAATGCTCGACGCGCTGCCGCCGGATACGCTCCAGCTCGGCCACCAGTTGGTCGCGCTGCGGACCAACATCGACGGCAGCTACACGCTGGTGCTCAGCGTGGAGGGTTCCACCAGCGAAGTCACGGTCGACGTCGTCGTACTTGCGCTCCCATTCACCACCCTGCGCGAGGTCGACCTTTCTCAGTCTGGCCTTTTGGCCGAAAAGCGCGAAGTGATCGATAAATTCGAACTCGGCTCGAACGCCAAGATCCATATCGAACTTTCGCGCAAGACCTGGCCCGCGCTCGGCTACAACGGGTTCGCCCTGAGCGAATGGGAAGGTTTCTGCGCCGGGTGGGACGACAGCGTTGCACTCGGGCCCGACGCCGGGCCGGCCCTCTACCTGGGCTTCCCAGGAGGCCGCGTCGGGCGCACCGGTCTGACGGGGGGCGCGCACGGACCCGCGCCCGAACAGGATGTCAGCTGGCTGCTCGCGCAACTGGACCAGCTGTTCCCTGGGACGAGCGCCGCGTTCACCGGTCGGGCGTACGAGGACCACTGGGCGGAAGACCCTTGGACGCATGGGGCCTACTCCACCCCGCGGGTCGGTCAGGCGATCACCTACCCCAGCATCGCAGCGGCTCCCCATGGTTCGATCCTGTTCGCGGGCGAGCACACGTCGATCAAGAACGAGGGGTTCCTCGACGGCGCGGTGGAAACCGGCGAGCGTGCCGCCGGCGAAATCATCCGCCGCTTGTAGCCAAGCCACGCGCGTGGCATCGCACTCCGCGGGGTCGCGCTCAGCCTGGATCGGGGTGGCTGGGGCTTCCATCGCGCTTCCATGCCTACTGTGAGGACCACCGCCTGGACCCTGGGTGTTCCCGCGGGCGCCGCTCGCTCGCCCCAGCGACACGGGGCCGGCGCCGCGGCGGTGTCGCCCGCCGTTGCCTCCTGGTCGCCCCTCTGCGTCGGGCGCGCGCCGGGAAGGGCTGATGGAAGGTGGCTGTCTTGCGCGAAACGCACCTGAGTGGTTGGAGTGCGATCAAGTACCCCTGTCCCGAATGGAGCCAACCGGGATCGAACCGGTGATCTCCTGCTTGCGAGAGGCCTTGCTGGCTGGCTGGTCATGTGCTCTGACCGGGCGCTCAGGCGTCGCGCGTCCGCAGGCGCTCCGCCAGCCCGTCGACGTCGGCGACGGTCACCGTGAGCTCGGGGTGGCGGATCAGTCCCATCGCGTCCAGGCCGCCCACGGGGGTACGGAACGAGATCAGCACCCCCCGTTCTCCGTTCGTCGCGAACGTCAGCCCGCGGTCGGTGATCGCTAGCCGAGCCGGGCCGGCGGTCTTGAGGAAAGCGTATGGCCCGGTCACGGCAACGGCCCCAATGTTCGCGAGCGGGGTGCTTACGCGCCACCGGCCAAAGCGCGCATCCAGAGCGTCCGCGCTCACGTCGACCCAGGCGGTCTCGGGGGTGATGCCGAACACGCGCGCCGGGCGTCGATACGCATTGGCGAAATGGAAGGGGAAGCGCTCCGCCCCGCTCATGCCTGCGAGCCTACCGGCGGCCATCGACCGGGGGCCGGTCTGGGTCCCGACCGGGGGCACGACCAGATGGACTCCGGCGGCGCGCCGCGCCTCACACTCGGCTCAGCTTCCAGCGAGCGCCCCGGCGTAGACCTGCCAGGCGAGGGCGCTCTTCGCGACCAGGCTGAGGATCAGGTACACACGCTCGGCGAACGCCGGCTCCGCCCAACGTCCCCGCCCCCTGTACTGAAGCCACATGTTGACGGCGAAGCTGTTGAACAGCAGGAACAGCGTCAAGAAGATCGCGAACACGAATCCGGGGACTCCCCTGCTGTTGGCCTGCGATACGCCGAGTTGCAAGCCGATCGCGAGCCAGGGGACGGCCCCGGCGATGCAGCCGTAGATGAAAGGCCGCCAGTCGATGTCGGAGCGGCCGGCGTTCACTCGCTCCATGACGAGCCCGAACAGGATCATCGCGGTGTTCACGCCGAACAAAGCGATCAGGGCGACGGCGTCCGTCACGCCGGCGAGCATCGCGATCAGAACGACCATGATGGAGGCGCTGATCGAGTACTCCCACCAGCGCGCGGGGTTGACCCCGCGCGAGACGTTCGCGAGATACCACGGCCGTACCCGGGGCGAGACGACGATGAGGTGGTCGGCTGCCGCGAGCAACAGGAACGCTGCGACCGCGAGATCGATGCGCAGGTCGAACAGCTGGGCGGGGCCCCCGTATCGGCCTGCGCCCGGCGGGCCAGTCATGTACCGGACGTTCACCGGTAGCGACGCGGGCTTCGCGATGACCAGGATCAGGAGCGCCTGTGCGAGATGCGCAACCCCGACGATCACGTTCAGGCGGACGAGCCGCGGCGCCGAACCGGCGACCGCCGGTTCGGCCGAAGCTGCGGACGCGGGCGAGCTCACCGGAGGAGCATAGGCGCGCGTGCGGGACGAGAGGCGAGCGTCGCCCACCACGTACTCGGGCCTTACAGCTAGTGCAGTGATGGAGCCAACCGGGATCGAACCGGTGGCCTCCTGCTTGCAGAGCGGCGTTGCTGGGCCTCTTGGTCACGATGTGCATCTGACTGCCTGCCAACGTCGCAGGGGGTCACATCGCTATTCGCCGTCGCAGCGCCACGGGTTGGTCCTACTCGGGCTGGACGAGCGCGTTCCCAGTGACAGGCCGCCGCGGAGGCTGCAGGCCTAAGTCGCCTGCGCGCCCCCGTCGATAGCTCCTGCGGCAGCGTCCGGTCTATGAGTAGGGCTCTGCGGAGTCCCGGGCCCTGCCACTACGTTCGCACCCGCCGTCAGGTTCCCTGCCGCGGCTCGACAGATGGGTCACCTTGTCGGCGGTGACGGCAGGTGCTCAGGATTCCGGGCGGTGCCTCGCAGCCAGGCCGCGGCCCGGCGCGAGTCAGCACCCGGCGCATACGTCGGCGTCCGAGCGGCTCGTCGATGCCCGGCCGCC
Organism: uncultured Solirubrobacteraceae bacterium; assembly: GCA_963779065.1. Classification (GTDB taxonomy): domain Bacteria; phylum Actinomycetota; class Thermoleophilia; order Solirubrobacterales; family Solirubrobacteraceae; genus Palsa-744. Next base: position 2,073,197 of record CAVZWQ010000003.1, on the reverse strand, counting down.
CCGGGCCCTGATCTGCCGGGGTAGTGCGTTCGCGAGCGAGACCCGCGAATGCACGCGAAGCTAACGTCTCGTCTACACCAGCAGCGTCGCTCGCGTACGCCGTCAGCGTGCGGTCTTATGCGCGGGGCAACTTGACGAGACCAAGGGGAAGGAAGAGACCATGAGCCAGGATGAGAAGACCTTCGAGGGCCAGTGCTCGTGTGGCGCTATCAAGATCGTCGTTACGGGCGATCCGGTGGGCGCCGGCTACTGCCATTGCGGTGCTTGCAGGAGCTGGTCCGCCAGCCCGGTCAACGCATTCACTCTCTGGAAACCCGAGGCGGTCAAGGTGACCCAGGGAGAAGACCAGATCGGCGAATACCAGGCGAACGAGCGCAACCATCGGCAGTGGTGCAAGGTCTGCGGCGGCCATCTGATGACACGCCATCCGCATTGGGATTTGGTCGATGTCTACGCGGCGACGATCCCCGCTTTTCCGTTTACGCCCGGCTTGCATGTCAACTACGAATCGACGGTGCTGCAGATAAAGGATGGCCTCCCGAAGCTCAAGGACTTTCCAGCAGAGATGGGCGGCTCCGGAGAGACGCTTGCCGAGTAGCAAGCGGCTTCGCCGGTGCCCGCCCACGCTAAGCCCGCCTAAGATCGGTAGCGCAGAGGTGTTGACAGGTGACCTCGTCAACGTCGCAGGGGGTCGCACCCGCCGGTGGCGCACCGCGGCCTCCTCGTAGTGACGCGGCTGTAAGGCCGGGCCGCGCCGGCTAGCCGATCACGGGCCAGCGGCGCCGCGCCGCGAGCTCGTCCAGCGTCGCCTGCATCTCCGCGGTAATCGCTTGGTAGACCTCGCCCACCTCCGGGTCCGGCCCAAATCGCCGGCGCACGTCGATCGGCTCGAGGACCTGGATCGTGATCTTTGCCGGAAGCGCGATGTGGCCGAGGAAGTCGCCGACGTCGAGGCCCCACGGCAGCGCCACCGAGACCGGCAACACCTTCAGGCGGAAGCGGCGGTCGAGCCGGAGCGCTGTGGCGATGCGCTCGCCCCGCGCGAGGAACAACGCCGTCTCCTGCCCGCCGATCGAGACCACGGGCACGATCGGCACGCCCGTGGCGAGGGCGAGCCGCACGAACCCGTCGCGCCCGGCGAACTCGACGCGGTGCCCGTGCCAGGACGGGCGGTGCGTCTCCCAGTCGCCGCCCGGGTACACGAGGACCGCGGCTCCTCGCTCGAGCGCGGCGCGGGCGTTCTCCCAGCTCGCCTCGATCGTTCCGTACTTCTGCAGGGCCGAGAGCCAAGGCACCGTCACCACCAGGTGGTGCGCCAGCTGGTAGAAGAGCCGCTCCACGCCGAAACGCCGGTACATGGCGAGCGTGAACACGAGCGTGTCAGGGACCACGTTCCCGCCCGAGTGGTTCCCCACCAGCAGGACCGGCCCCTCTGGAGGAACGCGCTCGAGCCCGAGGATCTCGGGGCGGAACCAGGCCGAGATCAGCGGCCACGTCCAGCGCAGCGAGCTGGCGATGTAGTCGGGGTCGCGGGCACGCAGCACCAGCGGAAGCTCCCCCTCGAAGGAGCCGATCCCCGAGCCGCCTCGCGCTACATCCCCCACAGCACGACGGTAGCGCCAGCCGCCGCTCTGCGCGGCGCGCGGCCGTGCTCAGGTCGAGGCCGCGCCCACAAGCCGAGTGCGGCGCTTGGCGCCGCCGGCCTCGGCGAGGAACCGGCTGACCGCGGCGTGGGTCTGCTCCGGGCGCTCGACCTGCGGGACGTGGCCGCAGTCGAGCACGACGTGCCGCGCCGCCGGCAGCGCGTCGCCGACGTGGCGCTTGAAGGCGATCGGCACGAGCCTGTCGCGGCGGCCCCAGACGAACAGCGCCTCGGGGGACAACTCCCCCAGCCTCGTCCAGAAGCCGCTGCTTCCGTGGGGCTCCTCGAGGTAGATCTGGCGGGCGGCGGCGTAGAAGGCGGCGCGCCCCGGCGGCGTGAGATAGGCACGCAGGAACTCGTCCACCCCGGCTGCAGTCCAGCCCTCGTCGGCGCCGGGGATCATGCGGCGCACGATCGCCTCGACGATCGGCCGGGGAGCCAGCTGGGCGAGACCCAGCTCCGGCCGCAGCAGCCTGAGCGCCGGCGCCCAGGGGCGCTCCCGCCGCCAGGCCAGCGACGGAGCGAGCAGCACGAGGCGGCCGATCCGATCGGGATAGGAGAGGCCGACCTCGAGCGCGACGCGCCCGCCGAGGCTGTTCCCGATCAGGTGAGCCTGGTCGAGCTCGAGCGCATCCAGCAGCCCGATCACCGCGCGCGCGAAGAAGCGCGCGTCGTAGCTCGCGCCGATCGGCTTCGCGGAGTCGCCGAACCCCGGGAGGTCGAGGGCGATCACGCGATGGCTGCCCGCCAGCGCCGTGACCGTCGGCAGGAACGAGCCCTTGGTGCCGCCGAGCCCGTGGATGGCCACCAGCGGCGGCCCGCTTCCGGCTTCGAGCGTCGACAGGCGTCCGCGGCGCGTCCGGACCATGCGAAAGCGCAGGCGCGCGGGGCCGGTGAGCGCGCTCGTGGCGGCGAGGAACCCGACGCCGAGGTGCAGGTTCTGACGGATCGCCGAGCCGGCTGGCGCGGTACGCGTCGAGGCCCCCGCGGACGTCCTTGGCGATCTTCGTCCACGTGCGGGCGTCGGCGCTCAGCAGCGCGTCCGCCGAGCCCTTGGCCGGCACCAGCTCCGCCGCGCCGTCCTCGATCACGGCGTCCCAGGCCTCGCCGCCGCGAACCTCCAAGCGGACGCGTGCCCTGCCGCGCTCGGGCTCGAAGACGCTGCCGTCGTAACGGTCCACCAGCCTCTGCAGCGACGTCGGAGGCGTCGTCATCCGAAGACTCCCCGCGTCCCTCCAAGATGGCCCGCTTTCTCGTCCCACCCCTCCATGAGCGTGATCTCAGATTACCGGAGCCCGGCGATGGTCTACCTGGTTTGCAGGCCTTTCGCGACGTGCGCCACATCAATGGTCGGGCACAATCTCTAAACGACTGCACGCCGGCGGCGAGGCCGAGCTTCGTCACGGCCCGCAGGCGCCATCAATCGTGCCTCCGCGCTGCACTGGAGCCGCCCAGTTCGGCGCCGTCCGCTCGGTATCTCAGCGGCGGAAGCAGAATGCCAAAATCGCGATGGAGCCAACCGGGATCGAACCGGTGACCTCCTGCTTGCAAAGCAGGCGCTCTCCCAGCTGAGCTATGGCCCCAGACCCCCAAGGTTAGCCCGGCGCGGGCTCATCCCTCCCGCGCGGGCTCATCCCCCCAGCGCGGATCGTCCGGCTCCGTCCCCAACGCGCGTCCGTCCCCCGACGCCCCCCCGCCCCAAGCCCGGCTAACCTACCCCGCCCATGGGCAAGGAAGCCGCCGAGGCGAAGCAAGCAGGAAGCACGCCGCCGCCGCCGGCCGGCGAGCCGACCGCACCGCACCCCCGGAGCGAGCGCTCCCCGCCCCCCGCACCCTGCGCAATTCGTCCAAAGCCAACGCCAGGCGTCTCCAACGGGCAACCCTGACGGGATGCCCCGACCCGCTCATCCCCCCGCGCCAGGCCCACACGAGCGCGCACCCGGCAAAGCCCGCCCTCCGCGCCCGCACCCCGCGCCAGCCCCGCACCCGCAAGCACCCCGCAAACCCCGCCCTCCGAGCGTCCGTCTACGCGCTCCTCCTGGCAACCCTCCTGGCCCTACTCGGCACAGCAGCCACCCCCCGGCCAGCCCAAGCCAACCCAGCCTGGACCACCTACCACCACGACCCCACCCACACCGGAGCCGACCCGGACGGCACCACCCCGCTGACCCCCACCCTCGCCTGGCAGTCCCCGAACCTGGGCGCCCCGATGTGGAACCAGCCCCTGGTCGTGGGCGGCGTCGTCTACGCAGCAACCATCGGCAACGACGTCTACGCCCTGGACGCCTCGAGCGGAGCGGTGATCTGGCACGCAAGCGCCGGCACGCCGGTGCCCGCGAACAAACTCCCCTGCGGCGACATCACGCCGACCGTCGGCATCGTCTCCACCCCCGTGATCGACCCGGCCACCGGCGTCATCTACGTCGTCGCCGACACCTGGAACGGCACCCAGGCGCAGCACCTCCTCGAGGGCTTCAGCCTCAGCGACCGGCGCGCGCGTCCTCGCCACGCCGGTGGACCCGCCGGGCGCGGACCCGAAAGCGATCCTCCAGCGCGGCGCGCTCAACCTCGACGGCGGCAACGTCGTGTTCGGGTTCGGCGGCAACGACGGCGACTGCTCGGTCTACCGCGGCGCGGTCGTCTCCGCTCCCGAGAGCGGCGGCGCGCCCGCCTACTGGCAGGTCCCCATCAGCTCCCAGTCGACCGGGGGCGGCGCGATCTGGGCCACGGCCGGACCGTCCGTCGACGCGAGCGGGAACGTCTACGTCGAGCACCGGCAACCCGAACCCGGCCAGCGGGAAAGAAGCGACGGAATTCGACGACTCGGACGCGGTCCTCTCGCTCAACTCCGCCCTCCAGCTGACCGGCCACTTCGAGCCTCCGACCTGGCGCGCCGACTCCAACAGCGACAAGGACCTCGGCTCCGCCGCCCCCGAGCTGCTCCCCGGTGGCCTCGTCTTCCAGGCGGGCAAGACCGGCACGGGCTACCTGATCGACGAGGCGACGCATGTCCGGGTGGCGCCGCCGCGGTCTACAGCCACCAGGTCTGCAACGGCGCGGGCAGCTTCGGCGGCGACTCCTACGCGGCCGGGGTCATCTACATGCCGTGCACCAACGGCACGATGGCGCTCTCCTACAACGCCGCGGCGCGCACCTTCACGCCGCTCTGGCAGGGACCCTCCGACGCCTGCGGCTCGCCGATCGTCTCCGCCGGCGCTCGTCTGGACACAGGCAACGGGGATCTGCGGCGGCGGCGGCACGAAGCTCTACGGCCTGGACCCGGGCACCGGCAAACCGCGCTACACGCTCACCCTGCCGAGCCCGATCACCGACCACTTCGGCTCGCCGAGCGCGGCCGGGGGGCGCCTCTACGCCGCCACCGGATCGACGATCACCGCCTACCAGACGGCGATGCTGACCCCGCTCGAATCGCCGCTCGCCGCCGTGCCGCGCGGCACGGGCGCGAAACCGGGCGACCCGGCGCAGAAAGCGACCCTCCCGCTGCTGGTCACGAGCCTGCGCGCCGGCAGGCACGGCTTGGTCAAGCTGCGCCTGCGCTGCCCGGCCGGGCCGCACGTGCCACGGGTCGGTCACGCTCCGCGCTCTTTTCACCCACCGCGTGCACGGCCACGCCCAGACCGTCCGCATCACGATCGCCCACGCCACGTTCGCGGGGCGCCACGGCACCTTCACAGTCGCGGCCAGGCTGAACCGCATCGGCCGCGCGCTGCTGCGCAGGCACCACCATCGCCTGCGGGTGAGCGTCATTCTCGCGCTCTCCGGCGGCGCGACGCGCAGCACGGCCGCCGTCCTTCGCGGCTGAACGCGAGAGCGCGGCCATAAGTTCCGCATATCCGCAAACTCGGCAGACCTATTGGACACGGGCCCGCCGGGTGTAGGAGACTGGCTCTGCCGCGTGCATGCGCGGCGCGAGCGAGGGAGGGGGAAGTACGTGAGACGTCGATGCCGCCGGGGCCGGACGCCCTCGGCGCGCATGTCTTTCCGACCCGGAGGGCGCGCGAGCGGGCGGGGATTCGCTCGCCACTCTCCTGCCGGTGCGCGGCGCTCACCCTCCCGCACCGCGAGCCGGCCACCAGGGGCGCGGGCGCGACGGAACGCGCCCGCGCGCCTGGCCGGCTGCGCGCCATCGCCGCGCCACGTCGGGGTGGCTTCGGCAACAACTCACGGGAGAGAGCACCATGTCGAGGAGAGTCGTTTCTGCGCTGGCGCTGACCGCGTCCGCGCTCTGTCTGATGGCTGTTGCCGCCGGCGCGGCCGACGCGTCGACCAAGGCCTGGGTCTCGGCGAGCGCGCCGGCTGTCCCGGGCGGCAAAGGCTGCACCGAACCGGGCTTCAACAGCGTCCAGGCTGCCGTCAACAGCGGCGCCGGGACGATCGAGGTGTGCTCGGGGACCTATACCGAACAGGTTGAAATCGCCCACGCCACGAAGCTGAACGCGGTCAGCGGGCCGGGCACCGCGACGCTCGCGATGCCGGCGACGCCGGCGCGCTCGGAATCGGCGTGCGACACGAAATCAAACGAAGAAGAAGGGCCGCTCGACCAGGCCGACGAGATCTCGATCTGCACCAGCGGCACCGTCACGCTCACCGCGCTCGACGTCGAAGCCGTGATCCCGCTCGAAACCTGCGCGAACGGGCTGAACGGGATCTTCGTAGGCGGCGGCGGCACGCTGAAGGCGACGCACGTCTCGATCGACGGCGCGAGCACGACCCTCGCCGCGTACAAGGGCTGTCAGCACGGCATCGCCGTGCGGGTCGGCTCGGCCAGCCGCGAAGAGGTCGGCCACGCGCAGCTGAAGTCGGACACGATCAGCGGCTACGAGAAGAACGGACCGACGGTCAGCGGCGCCGGCTCGACGATGTCGATCAAGGGCTCCACGATCACCGGTGAAGGCGCTTCGCCCTACATCGCCCAGAACGGGGTTCAGATCTCCTTCGGCGGCCAGGGCACGGTGCAGACCACGACGGTCAGCGGCAACGAGTGCAACGTCGAAGCGTGCGGCCCGCAGGGAAGCCAGGGCGCGGGCGTGCTCTTCTACGAAGCCGCAGCCGGCTCGAAGCTGACGAGTTCGACGATCAGCTCCAACGACATGGGCGCCTACTACGCCTCGGGCTCCTCGACGGTGCCCGCGTCCCCGGATGTGACGCTCACCAAAGACACGTTCACGGGCAACCGCTACGAGGGGGTCGCGCTCGAAGAAGGCAAGGCGCTCCTCACCACCGACACGATCAACGGCCCCGGCCGGGTCGGGATCGGTCTCTACCAGTTCGAAGGCGCGCTATCGGCCTCGGAATCGAGCGCCACGAAAGTCAACATCAACGGCCAGTCCGAAGCCGCGATCAAGGTCGAATCCGACAAACAGCCCGGCGACATCCCGGGCAAGTTCACGGTTTCGCACGCGACGCACACCGGCGACGGCGCGCTGGTCATCAACGAAAGCGGCAACTTCGAAGTGATCTTCTTGTAGATGATTGATTCCACACCGGCGCACCGCCGGCGGCACGTCTGGCCTTCGCGGGCGATTGTCCTCGGCCTTGCCCTTGCCTCTCTAGGGTCCCGCCCACCCTTCGGCGCTGCGTCCGCGGCCCGCTCGGCCATCCGCACCGCTGGAGGACGGCACGTCGGCGTGGAATCGATCTCTAGGCCTTCGAGGGGCGGGGGAGGCGCCAAGCGCGCCTTCCCCCGCTGGTCGTGCGTGCGGCGGCGTGTGCCGTCCTCGATCGCCGCCTCGCCCAGCAGCGTCGGGGTCCAGACCTCGCCCAGCTTCCCGTCCCTTTCCGAGACCGCCAGCGACGGTTCGCGCAGTTCCATCCCGCGCAGCACGGTCCACGCGTTGCGCGTCGTCCGCGCCGCCACGTCCTTGGCGGTTCTGGCGCCGGTGAGCAGCGCGTTCAAGGCCGCCACCTCCTCCGCTGTGACGAGATGGATCATTCGGGCGAGCGTGGCGCCGCCGCTGCCTCAGGGCGTCACGAGGTCCTCGAGCTCGATCATCGTGACCTGCTCGGCTCCGCTCACCCCGTGCGCCTCGAGGGCGGGCCCGAGGATCTCCTGCTCGTAGCGCTGCGCGTAGTCCGCCTCGTCCCACACCTGCGCGACCTGCAGCTCGCCGTCCACCTCGCTCACACCGTGCATGATCAGCCCGAGCGGATGCTCGGTGTGCAGGCGCATCGAGGCTGCGACGGCGTCGTAGACCTCGCGGGTCACCCGGTATCTGGCCAATCTGAGGACGGTCACGTACGCCTCTCGACGTCGGTCTCACGGACTCGATCCAGCTCCCAAGTTGAGCCTAACGGGTATCAGGAGGAACGGGTCCCCGGCGTCCGCCATAAGCGCCCCCTATGGATCATGCGGAACGCGTATGGGAACCGGCGAAGGGGAGCAACCCGCGCGCGGGTAATCCAGATAGATCGAATCCTCCGGCCCCGCCCGGCCGGAGTCATCCACGCCATGCTCGACCTGCGCCAACTCCACTACTTCGTCGTCGTCGTCGAGGAGGGGCAGATGACGCGGGCCGCCGCGCGCCTGCACATCGCCCAGCCGGCGCTCTCGCAGGCGATCGGCAAGCTCGAGACCGACCTGGGCGTGAGGCTGTTCGAGCGCCACCCCCGCGGCGTGACGCCGACCGAGGCCGGCGCAGCGCTCTTCGAGCGCGCCTCGCGCGCGCTGATCGCCGTCGAGGAAGCCGAAGAGGCGGTCGAGCCCTGGCTGCGCGCCGGCCCGCGCCTCGTGATCGGCTTCCACGAGGCGGCCGGCGACCTCGCGCGGGCATTGATCCGGCGCTTCATGCTCGCCGACCCGGAGGTGCACGTCGAGACCCGTCACCTGCAGCCGGCGGACCGGCTCGTCGAACTCAAGCGCGGCCGAATCGACGCCGAGCTGATCTACCCGCCCACCGGCGACGAGCAGCTCGTGGAGCAGCCCGTCGCCGTCTCGCCGCGCTATGTCCTCGTCGGCGAGCGACACCCACTCGCCGGAGAGAGCTCGCTGACCTTCGACCAGGTCGAGCACGAGACGCTGCCGGGGCGCCACCCGACCGTCGACCAGCGCCTCGCCGAAGAGACGTGGCTGATGAAGTACCGCTCCTCGCCGCCGCGGCTCTCCTCCGAGGCGCCGACCTCGCTCGACGAGCTATGGGCGCTCGTGTCGCGTGGCAAGGCGATCGCGATCCTGCCGCTCTTCATGATCTCCCGTCTCCAGGGCGACGGCGTGCGGGCGATCCCGCTGCTCGGCGTCGACGGGCTCTCGGTCGTCGCGGCCTATCTGCGCGGCGACACCAGGCCGGTGGTCCGCGATCTGCGCGCCTCGCTCGACGGGCTGCCGCTCGATGCCGTGGCCGAGGCTCGTGCCCCCGCCGCCGCGGCGGGACCTCCGCCGCAGCAGCGCGTCCGGCGACCAAGCGCCGCCGACGCCGGCGCCGGCGCCGCGAGAACGCGCCCGCCGGGCGGCTGAGATAACGGTCACGTATACGAAAGGCCGAACTTGTATTGGACAGGCCGCGCGCACAGCGCAAGAGTTCTGGCCTTGAACGTTCGAACTGTCGGAAGGCACTCGTGGGCGCTCAGGGGCGTCCTGGCCAACGGCGGTGCTCCATCGCGGCGCCGCGGGGATCTCGCGCGGCCGGGCGAGGGGGACGCGGAGTTCGCTTCGCGCGACTCGCTGCCGCAGTCGCCGACGAACCCGGCGGACCGCGCCTTCCACGTCGAGACGGGCGCCGACGAGCACGGCGGGGTGGTCACGCCCGTAGGCGAGTTCGACTCCTCCGCGCTGGGGCCGTTCGAGGATGCGATCACCGAGGTGATGGCGGAGGAGAGGCCGATCACGATCGACCTCTCACGCCTGACCTTCATCGATTCCTCGGGCCTGTGGGCGATCACGCTCACGCAGCGCATCTGCCGCAAGCGCGGGCTCGGACTGCTGATCAGGCCGGGCCCCGAGCGCGTGCAGAGCGTGTTCGAAGTCACCGGCCTTGCCGACCTGCTGCCCTTCACCTCGGCCCCCCTCCGGCCTTCAGAGGCGCGCTAGCGCCGGCTGCTCCCTCACCCTCGCGACGGCCGGAGCGCTCTGCGCCCCGGCCGTCGCAGGGTCAGCGCGAGCCCGCGTCGTCGCCGACGCTCGCTACCGCCGCCGCGAAGAGCGCGAGCACGCTCGCGCGCATGTCGTCGGCGCGGCGCACGAGCGCGACCTCGACCGGGTCGACGTCGGCCAGCGGCACCGCACGCACGCCCTGGCCCTCGGCGCCGGCGACCATGAACCCGGGGAGCACGGAGATCGCCTTTCCCGCCGCGACGAGCGCCCACAGCTCATCCGCGCTCGTCGGGCGCTCCTTGGTCACCTCCGGCTGGGAGCCGCGGAAGTTCATCAGCCACGCTTCCTGAGCCCAGTCCGCCGGCACGCTCGGGTGTCGCGCGGCCACGCGCTCGTGCGCGATCTGCGCGTAGTCGAGCGAGGGCTCGTCCGCCAGCCGATGCCCGTCGTGCATCAGCACGAAGCGCGGCGAGCGCAGCACGAGTAGGTGCTCGAGGTCGGGGTCGCGCGGCGGCGGGAACATCAGCTCTGCGTCGATGCGCCCGCGCCTCAGCTCGACGATCCGCTCCTGGGGCGTGAGGTGGCGGGTCTCGAGCTCGACGCCCGGATGCGCCGCGATGAAGCGCCGCAGCCACGGCCGCGTCATCGGCCCGAGCATCGCCAGGAAGCCGAGCGTGAGCCGTACCTCCGAGCGCGCCCACGGGTGCACGACGTCCTCAGCGTCCTCGACCGCGCTCAGCGCCTCGCGCGCCTTCGCGAAGAACGCCTCGCCCGCCGGCGTCGGCTCGACTCCCCGCGGGAGCCGTTCGAGCAGGCGCACGCCGAGCTGGCTCTCGAGGCGGGAGATCGCCTGGGAGAGGGCCGGCTGCGCGACGCGCAGACGCTGTGCCGCGCGCGTCATCTGCCCCTCTTCGACTGTGACCACCAGGTACTGCAGCTGGCGCAGGTCGATCGCTGGGTGGGTGCTCTGTGTCACGGGCGCGCGGGAAACCGAGCGTATCCGTTCCTCGGGACCCTCCCGATAGGCGTTCACCGGCAGGTCATGCCTCATGCTTATGGAGGAGGCGCCCGCCGGTGGGTTCGCGGCCTTCGGGGAGGCGTGTGAGCGTCAGCCGTGAGCCGCCCACCCGCGGCGCGCCGTTCCGGCTCAGATCCTGCGGCCGGCCGCGAAGCCGGCCCCGAGCCCGACCGCGATCCCGGCACTCACCAGCGTGGCGCTGCGCAGCGGCTTTCGCCGCGCCTTCGCGGCGACCCCGTGGACGGTGTGCTTGGCCGTCGCCTTCCTCGCCTTCATGCCGATCATCCGCTTCAGTCGTGACATAGGACCTCCCGGGGCCGAGGGTTTCACGGTGCTCTACCCGGCGCGCAGCCGTGTGACGCCCTGCCGGGCGCGCGCGGCACGAGGAGGGCGGGCGCCCGCGGCACGCGCGCGCCCGTGCGGCGCCCCTGGGAGCCCGCCGCCTCCAGCGCACGGGTCGCCCGTGCGCCGGCGCCTAGGAACCAGCCGCCTCCAGCGCGGCCTCCTTCGACCCGAGATCCTCCCAGCGCAGGATCTTCCCGGCGCGGAGCGTGACCAGCCCGCCGAACGGGACCTCCGACTCGACCCCGCTCTGTCGCGCCCGGAAATGGACTGTCCCCCACCCGAGCACCTGCTCGCCCAGGTCGAGCAGCTCGTAGCGCAGCTCGAAGCGGTCGAACAGATCGCGCGTGTCCTCGGCAAAGCGCTCGAGGCCGTCGAGCCCGTGATAGGTGCCCTCGGTGATGCTTCTGTGCGGGATCCATTCGATCTCGGGGTCGTACGCCTCCGGTACGACCCATTCGCCGCTGTTCCAGCGGTCGACGACCGACGCCACGAACTCCACGTTCTCCCCGGACATCGCAAGCTCAGTATCCCGCGCGTACGCGGCCCGGCGAGCCGCGCCTCGCCGCCCGCGCGCCGCGCGCACGTGTCGGGCGCACCGGCCGAGGGCGGCACCCGGCGCCTCCTACTGCACCGTCAGCGTCGCGTGCATCCCTTTCGCCTCGTGTTCGGGCAGGGAGCAGAACAGCGTGAAGCTGCCTTTGCGCAGGTTCACCGTGGTTTCGCGCACGCCGTGCGAGACCGTCTTGGGGAACGCGGCTTCGAGTTCGCCTTCGCCGGAGAGCACGTTCATGTTGTGTTCGTCCTGTCCGTTGTTGACGAACTGCAGCGCGACCTTGCCCGCCGGGACCGCCGTGCGCGAGAGCGTGTAGTGGTACTCCACCGCGACGACCTGGACGTGCGCGAGCGAAGGCGGCGCCGCTTCTTCGCCGCCGCCACCGCTTCCGCCGGGGCTCCCAGCTCCTCCGCCGGCGCCGGGCCCCGGCACGCCGGGCAGCGTCGGCGAGAGCCCTTCGCCCGCCGCGCCGGCCGATCCTCCGCCGGCTTCCGGTGCGGGCCCCGCGGTCGGGGTCGTCGAGCTCGTCCCATGGCGCGGCTTGTGCGCGCAGCGCTTGTGTCCGTGGCTCGCGTGCGCGCGCGGCGCGCACCGCTTTCGATTACCAGGGTGCGCACGAAGCTGCGCCTGCAGCGCGGCCCAGTCCAGACCGCCGCCCCGGGTCCCCCAGCCGGTGGGCGCGGCCGGCGCGACGGCGGCGGCGCAGAGCACCGCCGCTGCGCATCCGCCGAGCAGCAGGGCGATCCGCCGGGGCGCGCATCAGACGAACAGGTCGGGAATCGTGCCGTAGGCGCTCGGGCCGGGCAGCCCCGTTCCCGCACCGGGGATCACGAGACCGGCTTCGGTCTGGAACCACTGCGCGAGCACCCCTGCGTAGAGGGCGCGGAAGTCAGAGGTGTTGACGAGGTTTTCGTTCTGGTCGAGTTTCGTGAGGCCCGGGAATTCGCCGACCATCTGGCCTTTGACGCGGTTGCCGATCAGGAACGAGACGCCGGCCGCCCCGTGGTCGGTGCCCGAGCCGTTTTCCTCGGGCCGCCGGCCGAACTCCGACCAGAGCTGGATCACGACGCGGTCGGCGATGCCGCGCGCTTCGAGGTCGCGCTGGAACGCGAGCACCGATTCGACGGTCTGGCCGAGGTTGGTCGCCAGCGTTTCGACCTCGCCGGAGTGCGTGTCGTAGCCCCCGACCGCGTTCAGCGAGACGCATTTGACCGGCAGGGCTGCGTCGTCGATCATCGCCGCGAGCACCGCGAGGCGCTGCGGGAATTCGCCGCCCGACGTCGGGTAGGTGACCGGCGAGGTGAAGCCGGGTTTGCCTTCGTGTTCGGCGAACGGCGCGACCTGCGTGCGGATGATGTCCGTGTTCTGCGCCGCCGCCGCGCGCCTGGGCGAACGCGGGCGAGGGCGCCGGGAGCGCGCCGAGCGCGCCGAACTCTTCCATCGTCGGCGCGGTGAGCGGTTCGTCCAGTCCGTAGGCCCAGAAGTTGTAGTCCGAGGGCGAGGAGACCGCGGCGACGGGCACGCGCGTGGTCGCGAGCGCAGGCGCCAGCGAGTAGTCGAGCGAGAGGCCCTGGAGCGGGTTGCCGGGACTGCCGGCCACGTCGAGGTAGCGCCCCATCCAGCCGGAGCGCGTCTGCGTGTTGAGTTCGCCGACCTCCCAGTAGTGGCGGCTCGTGAAGTGGCTCTCGTCGGGCGGGTCGTAGCCGATCGCCGGGAACACCGCGACCTTGCCTTCGCCGTGAAGCTGCGCGAGGCCGCCGGCCTGCGGGTGCCACATCAGCGTTTCGTCCTCCGTGTACTGCACGCCTTCGCCTTCTTTGCGCCCCAGCGTCGGGCGCAGTTCGTGGTAGCGCGCTTCGCGCACGGGCGCGAGCACCGAGAGCGCGTCCCATCCGCCTTCCATGAAGATCGAGACGAGCACCGGCTGGTTCGGTTCGGCCGCCGCGGCGGCGGCGATGCCCTCCTCGAAGGCGCGCGGCGCGAGCGCCGCCGCGCCGTAGACCGACAGCACCGCGCCGGCGCTGCGCAGCAAGAACGAGCGCCGGTCCATGCCGGTCCCGGCCGGCAGCGGCATGCCGGGCTCGATCGAAGGCAGCCCGCGCCCGGCGCGGGCGATGCCGGCGCGCAGCAGCTGCGCGCGGTTGAAGTCCTGGCACGAACAGCTCCCAGCCATCGGAGACCCCCTCAGCTCACCTGCATGTCAGGAGACGTGGCGATCAGCATCCGCAGCGCGTTCTGGCGCATCGCCCGGTACGGGCTCTTCTGCCACTGGGCGAGTTTCATCCCCGCCAGCGCGGACTGGGCGAAGGCCGCGATGCTGGCCTCGCTTTCGCCGCTGAGGATCGGCGCGCCCCAGTAGGCCATCGCGCTCGCCATCGCTTCGGCCGCTTCCTCGGAGGAGCTGTAGTGGCCTTCGCCTGCCCCCGGCCACGGGTTGGCGTAGGTCTTCGCGGTCACGTAGCTCGCGATTTCCCAGCGCGCCTTCGCCGTCGAGGTGTCGAGCCAGTGCGTGAAGTCCCAGCCCGAGACGTTCGGCGGGTAGAAGAGCTGCTGCCCCGCGCCCGCCGAGAGCCACGCCCAGGAGGTCGTGTCGATCGGGCGGCCGATCGCGCGCAGCAGGCCGGCGTTGTAGACGACGGGCGGGGTCACGAGCTCCGGCCCGTCGAGGAAGTCGGGGTGCTGGAGGATCGCCTCCACCACCGGGCGGATCCCGTAGCCGGAGCCGAGGTAGATCCCCTCCAGGGAGGCGAGCGTCGCTTCGGCGGGCGGCGTCGGGACGAAGTAGCTCCAGAGCTTCGCGCAGAAGAACGAGGGGTGCAGCGGATGCGAGACGCACAGCCGCACCGCGTCTTCCCAGCTCCACTTGCCGGTCTGGCCGAAGACCGTCTTGTTGGTGGCGTCGTGGCGCGAGGCCTGGAAGCGGAAGTTCTGAAGCCCCGCGCTTTCGGTCCATTCGGCGGTCCACCCGGTGAGGGCGCGGGCCATCTCTTTGACGTCTTTCTCGGTGTAGGCGCCGCGGTCCGCGCCGAGCGAGAACAGCTCCATCATCTCGCGCGCGTAGTTCTCGTTCGGTTCCCACTTCGAGTTGTAGATGCCGTCGAGGAACACGAGCATGGCCGGGTTGGTCGTGACGGCCATGAAGAGGTCCTGGAAGCTGCCCAGCGCGTGTTCGCGGAGCAGTTCGTTCTGGTCGAGCATGCGCTGCTGGTCGTTGACCTTCTCGTTGGAGTTCGCGAACCAGTCGTGCCAGATGAACGTCATCCGCTCGACCAGCGGCTGGTCGCTTCGCACCATCCGGTCGAGCCACCAGCAGTGGTCCTGGCCCCAGACGTCGGCGGGGGCCAGGGCGTTGCCTTCGTCGTCGGTCGGCGCCGGTCCGTGCAGGGTCGCGGGACCCGACGGCCGCGTCAGCGACTGCACGACCGCTTCCAGCGGCTGTCCCGCCATCGCCTCTGCCTGCCCCGGCGCGGGGCCGAAGCCGGCGCGCCACAGAAGGCGCCGCGCCTGAGCGAGTGAGATCGTCGGCGGCGGCGCGGGCAGCGGCGCGCTGGAAGGCGGTGGCGCGACGACGGGGATCGCCGGCGGCGCCGGCGCGCCCGCCAGTCCCGAGACGTGGGGCGGCGGCGCTTTCTTCTTGTGGTGCTTGTGGTGCTTCTTTCGATGGTGGCGGGCCGCGTGCTTGGATGGCTTGCCGTGCGGCTTGGGCTTGGCGTGCGCGTGCGGCTTCGGATGCGCCGCGCTCGCCGCGGCTGTGCCGTGCCTGCCTGTCACCGGTGTCACCCCGCTCATCGCGACCCGTCCCCCATCTGGAAGTGCGTTTCGGCGCACGGTAGGCGCGCGATGAGCGCTCCGGGGCAGGGCTAGACATCTGTTGCAGCGGCGGTTGCAGGACTCAAGGGGCCCTGCGCGGCGCCGCCCGCCGCGCGAGCGGCGTGACGCCGGCGCCGCGCGGCGCTAGCCCAGCTGCTCGACCAGGTCCGCCACCGACTCGACGACCTGCGAGGCCCGGAACGGGAAGCGCTCGGCCATCTCGCGTGTCGTCACGCCGCTCAGCACGAGGATCGTCTCCATCCCGGCCTCGAGCCCCGAGACGATGTCGGTGTCCATGCGGTCGCCGATCATCGCCGAGCTCTCGGAGTGCGCCTCGATCGCGTTGAGCGCCGAGCGCATCATCAGCGGGTTGGGCTTGCCGACGAAGTAGGGCTCGACCCCCGTCGCGCGGCTGATCAGCGCGGCCACGGACCCCGTCGCCGGCAGCGGCCCCGCGGTGCTCGGCCCCGTCGGGTCGGGATTGGTCGCGATGAAGCGCGACCCCTCGCCGATCAGCCTGATCGCGCGCGTGATGCGCTCGAAGGAGTACGTGCGCGTCTCGCCCAGCACCACGTAGTCGGGCGCGCGGTCATCGAGCGTGTAGCCGGCCTCGTGCAGCGCCGTGGTCAGCCCCGACTCGCCGATCACGTACGCCGTGCCGCCGGGGCGCTGGTCGTGCAGGAAGTGCGCGGTCGCGAGCGCCGAGGTCCAGATCGACTGCTCGGGGACCTCGAGGCCGCTGGCGGCCAGCCGCGCGACGAGGTCGCGCGCGGTGTAGATCGAGTTGTTCGTCAGGAGCAGGAACGGGATCTCCAGCTCGCGCAGGCGGTCGAGGAAGCGCCCGGCGCCCGGGATCGCTTCTTCCTCGCGCACGAGCACGCCGTCCATGTCCATCAGCCACGAGCGGATCTCTCTTGTCTGGGCCGGCTCCAAGGCGACGAAGCATGACGTACCGGATCGGCGGCGCCCTCGCCGTCGCGCACGCCCGGGCGGTCACAGCACGACGGCCTTCGAGCTTCGGCGTGTGATGGAGAGGCGCGCACGGGCGTAGTTTTTTTGTGGGGATGATTCGACGAGCGCAGAGCCCATCGGCGCGCCAAGGCTTGCCGGACGCCGCGGCCTTCGACGCGCTCTATCGCGAATCGGTCGCCGACGTCCACGGCTACGCGCTCTCGCTGCTGGCGACCGGCGGCGCTCGAGCCGATGAGTCGCCGACTCGGTGCCTGAAACGGCATCGGCCGGGGTACGATCACGACTGTCACTGGGATGCGAAGCCGCCGCTGGCGGCAAGGAGGCCGCATGAGCTACCCGCGTTTGACCGCCGTCCTCGGCTCGATCGTCGCGCTCGCGCTGATCGCCGCACCGGTCGCAGCCGCCGGCCAGACCGTCGTGCAGGCGGCCTCGCCGCTCGCCCGCCAGGCGACTCCGGAAGGGGCCACGCCGGCCTCCGACCCCGATCGAATTCATCGTCGGGCTCGTGCCCTCCGACCAGCCGGGCGCGGAAGCGCTCGCGAAGGCCGTCTCGACCCCCGGCAGCCACCTCCTACCGCCACTTCCTGACCGCGTCGGAATGGGAGAAGCGCTACTCGCCCAAGCCCTCGGCCGTGAACGCGGTCAAGAGCTGGCTCACAGAACAGGGCATCGCCGTCGAAGGCGTCTCCGCGGACCGTCTTTCGATCGCGGCCTCGGCGAGCGCCCAGACGGTCGAGCACGTCTTCGGCACCTCGCTGCACCAGTACAACCGCCACGGCAAGAGCCTGCGGCTGGCCTCGACGGCGCTCAGCGTGCCGGCCTCGGTCGCCGGGCTGATCTCCGGCATCAGCGGCATCGACCAGCGCCTCGCGACACCCGACCACGTGCGCGAAGCCGAACCCCGCGGTGCGACGCCCGCCAAGAAGGGCAAAGAAGAAATCCCGCAGCCCCCGGGCTTCCGCAACGCGCCGCCCTGCTCGGGCTACTACGGCGAAAAGCTCGACACGACGGACCCGGCCTTCGGCGGCGGCTACCCGTCGCCGCTGCCGTACGCGACGTGCGGCTACACGCCGCCGCAGCTGCAGAGCGCCTACGGCCTCACCGCGCCGATCGGCGAAGGCGTGACCGGCGCGGGCGTGAGGGTCGCGGTCGTCGACGCCTATGCCTCGCCGACGCTGCTCGCGGACGCGCAGGAATACGCGAGCCGCAACCAGCCGGGCCAGCCGCTGAGCTCGGGCCAGTTCAGCGAGAGCCTGTCACCCAAGTTCAACGACATCGAAACCTGCGAAGCCAACGAATGGTACGGCGAGCAGACGCTCGACATCGAGGCCGTCCACGCGACGGCGCCGGGCGCGAACATCCTCTACGTCGGCGCCAAGAACTGCGGCACCGGCCTTTACAAGTCCGTCCAGCAGGTGGTCGACGGCCACCTCGCCGAAGTCATCACCGACTCCTGGAGCGAAGACGGCGGCGACCTCTTCGAAGCGCCCGGCTCGCGCCGCTCGTTCGACAACGTGCTGCTGATGGCGGCCGGGACCGGCATCGGCGTGCAGTTCTCCTCCGGCGACGAAGGCGACGAATACATCAACTTCGGCGTCAACGTCGGCGACTACCCCACGACGAACCCGTACGTCACCGCCGTCGGCGGCACGAGCCTGCAGGTCGGCGCGGCCGGCCAGCGGCTCGGCGAGCTCGGCTGGTCCACCTCGAAGGGCGTGCTGTGCACGGCCGAACTGGCGGCCCAGAAGATCTGCCCGAAGAGCAAGATCGGCTCCTACGTCCCGAAGGCGCCGGGCGAATACCTCTACGGCAGCGGCGGCGCCACCAGCTACGTCTACGGCGAGCCCGTCTACCAGGAAGGCGTCGTGCCGCCGGCGCTCGCCGAACGCAACTCGGCGCTGACGCGCACGCGCAACCGCGTGCTTCCCGACATCTCGATGGACGCCGACCCGACCACCGGCATGCTGGTGGGCGAGACGCAGACGTTCCCCGACGGCGTCTACTACGACCAGTACCGGATCGGCGGCACGAGCCTCTCCTCGCCGCTGTTCGCGGGCGTGATGGCGCTCGCCGACCAGGCCGCGGGCGGCCCGCTCGGCTTCGCCAACCCGCTGCTCTACAAGCTCGCGCGCGATGACTCGAGCGTCTACTTCGACGTCGTGCCGCAGCCGCTGCAGGCGCTGATGCGCAGCGACTACGTCGACGGGGTGGACGCCGAAGAAGGGCTGATCGAGTCCGCGCGCACGCTCGAATACGAGGGCAAGGAGAAGTACTGCACGCTCGAACGGCAAGTGCACCTCGCAGAAGGTGAGCCTGTCCACCGCCCTCGGGTTCGACTCGATGACCGGCATCGGGACGCCCGCCGGCGGGCTGATCGCGGCGCTCGCGAAAGGCTAGGCGCGAGAAGGAAGAAGCGGCGGCCGGCGCTCCGTGCCGGCCTCGCGGGCGGCGGCGCTCACCCGCGTGGGTGGCGCCGCCGGTCGGTTTCTTCGCTCTGGCCCACGATCAGGAAGATCAGCGAGACGAACGCGATCCCCGCGAGCCCGAGCAGCATCGCCGCGGCGATCGTCGCGCCGGTGCCGCTCGCGGCGGCCAGCACGGCGACGCCGGCGACGAGCGCGATCGCCCCCACGGCGATCGCGACGCGGTTCTCAACCGGCATCGGCGCGCGCCCCGGCCTCTGGCGGGTCCCGCTCTGAGGCTTCTCTCTCATGCCTCCAACGGTAGCCCGCCGCCGGGGCGCGCCCGCGCCGGATCAGTAGCTCTGGCTCGGCGGCGCTCCTCCCGGGAGCGCTCCGCCCTGCGGCGCGCCGCCCTGCGGCCCTGCGCCCATCGGCCAGCGGCCCGCTCCGGGCTTGAACGAGGAGTCGATCGCGAACACGGTCGTGCCTTCCGAGGAGGACGAGATCGAGACGTGGTCGCCTTCCTTCAGCTTTTCGAGCGAGCTCGCTGCGCCGTCCAGCAGCACGGTCGCACCCGACGGGATCGAGATCGTCGGCGTCGCGTAGGTCGCCGAGGAGGTTCCCTCCTTGAGCGTGATCTTGCCGCCGCCGGCGTCGAGCGCCGTGATGACGCCTCTGTCCTCGGTCACCGTGACGAAGCCGTTGCCGGCTTTGTTCGGCACGACCTCCACGGAGTGGACGGCGCCGCCGCCCGGCCCGTGGCCGAAGTGGCCGAAGCCGTGGGCGCCCGCCGCCCAGGCGGGCGGCCCCAGCCTTGTTCGATTTCGCGCTCGAGCTGCCCGATGACGAGCTCGCAGCGCTCTGGCTGATGCCGGCGGCGGCGCCGGCGAGGACGCATGCCCCGGCCACCGCGACGGCGGCGATCTTCTTGCCTCTCTGCATTGTCGGATCTCCTGTTCCTTGGACGCAGGGCGGCGTCGCCCCGCGGCATGGGGACAGGCTCGCAGCGGCGCGTGGGACCGCCCTCGGAGCGGCCTGAGAGTTCGCTGGGAGTCCTAGAGGCCGGCGAGGAAGCCGAGCAGCTCGCCGTTGACCGCCTCGGGCGCCTGCTGCTGGACCCAGTGGCCTGCCCCGGGCACGGCGACGTTGCGGCGCAGGTCGGTGACCCAGCCGTCCATCGCCTCGACGGGCATGAAGTTCTTGACCAGGTCCAGCTCGCCGGTGAGGAAGAGCGCGGGCTGTTCGATGCGGCGCTCCTGGTAGGGCGCTGTCAGCTCCCAGTTGCGGTCGATGTTGCGGTACCAGTTCAGGCCGCCCGTGAAGCCCGTGCGCTCGAACGCGTCCACGTAGACCAGCAGCTCCTCCTCGGTGAGCCACTCGGGGCGTTTCTTCTCGGCGCCGTCCTCCTCGGCCCACTGCGCGGTCCACTGGCGCGAGGTCGTGAGCGTGCGGCGCACGTCGCTCGCGAGCGCCGCGTCGGCCACGCCCGGCGTCTGGAACCACACGATGTAGAACTCCTCGCCGAGGTTCGCGCGCATGATCGGGATCGGCGCCGCCGGCGCCCGCGGCACGAACGGCACGCTCAGCCCCGCGACCGCGCGCACCCGCTCCGGGTGGATCCAGGCCATCTGCCAGACGAGGAAGGCGCCCCAGTCGTGCCCGACGAAGATCGCGCTGTCCTCGCCGAGCGCGTCGAGCAGCCCGGTCATGTCCGCGCACAGCGAGAGCACGTCGTAGTCCTCGATCCGCTCCGGCACGGAGCTCCCGCCGTAGCCGCGCATGTCGGGCACGATCACCCTGTAGCCGGCCGCGGCGAGCGGCGCGACCTGGTGGCGCCAGGAGAACGCGAGCTCGGGGAACCCGTGGCAGAGCACGACCGCGGGGCCGCTGCCCGCCTCGGCGACGCTCAGCTCGATGCCCTCGCCCACCGCGACGCGGCGCGCCGGCGGCATCGCGGCGCTCATATCGCCCGCTCCAGCCCCGCCCAGTAGGGCTCGCGCAGGCGGCGCTTGAAGATCTTGCCCGAGTCCTCGCGCGGCAGCGCGTCGTCGAAGACGACGACCTTCGGCGTCTTGTAGGAGGCGAGGCCGGCGCGGACGTGGGCGCGCACGTCCTCCTCGGTGAGCGCCGCACCCTCGTCGAGTTCGACGTGCGCCGCGAGCGCCTCGCCGAACTCCTCGTCCGGGATCCCGAAGACCGCGCAGTCGCGGACCCCGTCGAGCGCGAGCAGGCACGCCTCGATCTCCGCCGGGTAGATGTTCACGCCGCCGCTGATCACCATGTCCGAGCGGCGGTCGTTGAGGTAGAGGAACCCCTCCTCGTCCAGGTAGCCGATGTCGCCGACGCTGACGAGGCCGTCGCGCTCGATCGAACGCCGCTTCTCCTCGTCGCCTTCGTAGGTGAAGTCGGGCCACACGTCGAGCCAGACGTAGACCTCCCCCGACTCCCCCGCGGGCAGCTCGCCGCCCTCCTCGTCCACGACGCGCACGCGGGCGTTCGCCAGCGGGCGCCCGACGGTGCCGGGATGCGCGAGCCATTCCTCGCTCGTGCAGTAGGTGACGGGCCCGGTCTCGGTGCCGCCGTAGTACTCGGCGACGATCGGGCCGAGCCACTCGATCATCTGGCGCTTGACGTCCGGGGGGCAGGGAGCGGCGGCGTGCACCACCCAGCGCAGCGAGGAGACGTCGTAGGACTCGCGCACCTCCCGCGGCAGGGCGAGCAGGCGCACGAACATCGTCGGCACCATCTGCACGACGGTGACCCGGCGCTCCTGCACGATCCGCAGGAACTCCTCGGGATCGAAGCGCTCCATGATCGTCATGTCCATCCCCAGCAGCGCGCTCGCGAGCGCGTAGACGTTCGGCGCGGTGTGGTACATCGGCGCGGGGATCACGGTCCGCTCGCCCTCGCCCAGCTGGAATATCTCCGCCAGCATCGCGCGCGTTTCCTCGCGCTTCTCCTCGCTGGCCTGCGCGCGGACGACGCCCTTCGGCTTGCCGGTCGTGCCCGAGGTGTAGATGATCGAGACCGGGGCCGCTTCGGGGGCCTGCTGCCAGGGCTCCATGCCCGCCATCCACTCCTCCCAGCGGATCGCGCCGGGGACCTCGCCCGCGCCGACGGCCACGAGCGCCACGCCGCCGGGCACGCGGCCCTCCAGCGCCGGCCACAGGTCGGCGTGCATCACGAGCGCCTTGGCGCCGCTGTCGGCGAGCACGTGCGCGATCTCCTCGCCGCGCCAGTGCCAGTTGATCGGCACCGCGCTCGCGCCGAGTGGCACGGTCGCGATCGAGGCCTGCAGGAACTCGAGCGAGTTGCGCAGCAGCAGCGCGACGCGGTCGCCGGCACCGACCCCGAGCGCGGCGAGACCGCTGCTCGCCCGCAGCGCCGCGCCGAACACCTCGGGGTAGCCCGCCTCGCTGGCGCCGCAGCGCACCCCGATCTCTGCGCTCCCCTCCATCACGCCGGATGCTAACCGCCGTTAGGGTGTCGCGCGTGAACGTCTCTCCGCGCGCGATCCACCATCTCAACTGCGGCACGATGTGCCCGCGCGGCGCACGCCTCTTCGCCGGCGAGGGCGGCCTTCTCGAGCGCACGCGCTCGGTCTGCCACGTGCTCCTGATCGAGGGCGCCGAAGGGCTCGTGCTCGTCGACACCGGCTTCGGCCGCGGCGACATCGCGAACCGTGCCCAGCTCGGCCGCCTCTTCAACGCGGCGGTCAGCCCCCAGCTGATCGCGGCGGAGACCGCCCATGCGCAGGTGATCGCGCTGGGCTTCCAGCCGGAGGACGTGCGGCACATCGTCGCGACCCACCTCGACCTCGACCACTCCGGCGGCCTGCCGGACTTCCCGCAGGCGGACGTCCATCTCCTCGGCCCCGAGCTGGCCGCCGCGCTCTCCCCCGACTGGCGCTCGCGCACCCGCTACATCCCGGCCCACTGGCTGCACGGTCCGCGCTGGGTCGAGCACGAGCCCGGCGGGGACGAGTGGATGGGCTTCCGCTCCGTGCGGATCCTGCCCGGCGCCGACGAGGAGATCCTGCTGATCCCGCTCCCGGGCCACACGCTCGGGCACACCGGCGTCGCCGTCCGCCGCGGCGAGGGCTGGCTGCTGCATTGCGGCGACGCCTTCTTCCACCACGGCGAGGTGCAGACCCCGCCGCACTGCCCGCCCGGGCTGCGCTTCTTCCAGAACCTCAACCAGACCGACGGCAAGACGCGCCACGAGAACCGCGAACGGCTGCGCGAGCTGGCCGCACGCCACGGCGAGGAGGTCGAGCTGATCTGCTCCCACGACGCGCACCTGCTCGACCGCTACACCGCCGAGCCGGCCCCCGCGCCCGCCTGACCCGTCACCCGCGGGCCCCGGCCCGACGGGCCGCTTTCGGCCCGTGCCCGCGGTGCATGTTGGTCGTCCGGGGAGTTTGTGCGTATCCTCTCTTGCGGGATGGCAGTCGCGGGAGGAGCAGTGGAGGCGCCGGTCGCGCCCCTGTGGGGGGAGCTGCGCTACGGAGGGGAGCTGGCGCGGCTGCTCGCCGAGGGCGCGCTCTCGAGCCGCTTCTCGCTGCGACGCCGGCACCGCCATCGCCCGCGCCCGGCGATGCTGATCCCGGGCTTCATGGCCGGCGACAGCTCGCTGACCGTGATGCGCGCGTGGCTGCGCCGCCACGGCCACGCCGTCTCGATGAGCGGGATGCGGTTGAACGCCGGCTGCGCGGAGGAGATCGTCGGCCGGCTGCAGGAGCAGCTCTGGGGCTTCGCGGATCGCTGTGGGGAGCCGGTCGTGCTGATCGGCCAGAGCCGCGGCGGGGCGCTCGCGCGCTCGCTCGCAGTGCGCGAGCCCGAGAACGTCTCGGCGCTCGTGATGCTGGGCTCGCCCGTCTCGGATCCGCTCGCGGTCGCGCCCGGGGTGCTGCGCACCGTGCGCCTCATGGCTGCGCTCGGAGACCTGGGCATCCCGCGCCTGTTCTCCAGCGGCTGTGCGGACGGCGATTGCTGCGAGCCCTTCTGGTCAGACCTCGACGCCCCGCTCGAGGAGCACATCGAGGCGGTCTCGGTCTACTCGCGCAGCGACGGCATCGTCGACTGGAACGCGTGTGTGGACCCGCACGCGCGCAACGTCGAGGTCTCCTCCAGCCACTGCGGCATGTCGGTGCACCCCGCCGTGTACCGCGTGCTCGACGAACTGCTGGAAGCGGGTAGGGAGCGGGCATGGAATGGATGAGCTCGATCGACTCCTCGTTCCTGCACGTCGAGAACGACGTGACGCCGATGCACATCGGCGGGGTGAGCCTGTTCGAGGGCCCGCCGCCGCCGTTTCAGGAGCTCAAGAAGATGGTCGCGGGCAAGCTCGACCTCGTGCCGCGCTACCGCCAGAAGGTGCGCTTCGTGCCGCTCGGGGCCGGCACGCCCGCCTGGGTTGACGACCCGCACTTCAGCCTCGACTACCACCTCCGCCACACCGCGATCCCGAAGCCGGGCACCGAGGAGCAGCTGCGCAACATGGCGGCGCGCGTCTTCTCCCAGCACCTGGACCGCAACAAGCCGCTCTGGGAGCTGTGGTCGGTCGAGGGCCTATCCGACGGGCGCTGGGCGCTCCTGTCGAAGGTCCACCACTGCATGGTCGACGGCGTCGCCGCCACCGATCTGATGTCGGTGATGTTCTCCGACACGACCGGCGGCGGCTCGGGACGCGAGTTCTCGCCGCCGCCCGAGCCCTCCGACGTCGAGGTCCTGGCGCGCACGCTGGCCCACAAAGTCAGCCCCTCCGGCCAGGCGCAGGTGTTCCAGCGGGCGCTTGCGCGCCCGCGCGAAACCCTCGCGACCGCGATCGAGACCGCGAAGGCGGCGGCCGCCGCGAGCTCGCGCATGCGCCCGGTCGCCTCGTCCTCGCTGACGGGCGCGATCGGCCCGCACCGGCGCTGGAGCTGGGCCGAGGTGCGGCTCAGCGACGTCAAGACGGTCCGCGCCGAGCTGGGCGGCACCGTCAACGACGTCGTCCTGACGATGATCACCGGCGGCTTCAGGGCGCTGCTGGAGTCGCGCGGCGAGCCGCCCGGCCCCGACGACGTCGTGCGCACGATGGTGCCGGTCTCGGTGCGCCGCCGCGGCGAGCGCGGCGTCTACAACAACCGTGTCTCGGCCGTGTTCGCCGGCCTGCCCGTCGGGCTCGACGACCCGCGCGCCAGGCTCGCGCGCATCCGCGGCGAGATGGACGGCATCAAGCAGAGCAAGCAGGCCGTCGCCGGCGACGTGCTCTCCTCGCTCTCGGGCTTCGCACCGCCGATGCTGCTCGCGCTCGGGAGCCGGCTCGTGACGGGCTCGCCGCGCCTGAACATCCACACGGCGACGACCAACGTGCCGGGGCCCCAGCAGCCGGTCCAGACGCTCGGCCGCCGGATGCTCGAGTCCTACCCGTTCGTCCCGGTCGTGGGCTCGATCAGGATCGTCGTCGCGATCTTCTCCTACGACGGCGGGCTCTACTTCGGCGTCACGGGCGACTACGACGGCGCGCCGGACATCGCCGTGCTCACCGACGGCATCGGCACCGCGATGAAGGAGCTGCTCGCGCTCGCCGAACCGCCGCCGAAGCCGGCCAAGAAGGCCAAGAAGGCCAAGAAGAAGGAAACGAAGGCCGAACCGGTCGACGCCCGCGCCTGAGCCTCAGGCGATCGGGACGTCGCGCCGGCGGCGCGGGGGGCCCGGCCAGACGAGCGCGCCCGCGGTCGGGCGCGCCTCCAGCGGCGACTCGAGCGGCGCGCCGCCGAGGTCGGCGAGCCGGCCTGCCGCGAGCACCTCTTCGGCGATGTGCTCGAGCGCGTCCTCCCGCAGCCAGCGCCCGACGGCCTGCGCGGGCAGCGGGCGGGAGAAGAGGTACCCCTGTGCGAAGGGACACTCGAAGCCGCGCAGCATCTCGAGCTGCCCGGCGGTCTCGATGCCCTCCGCCACGACGTCGATGCCGAGCCGGCGCGCCAGTCCGATCACGGCCGCGACGATCGTCGCCGTGTCGCGGTCGCTCATCATCGCCGTGACGAACGAGCGGTCGATCTTGATCTCGGTGACCGGCAGCTCGCGCAGATAGGAGAGCGGCGAGTAGCCGGTCCCGAAGTCGTCCAGCGAGAGCAGCACGCCGAGATCGCCCAGCGAGTCGATCACGCGCGCCACGCGCGAGCCCTCGGCGATCAGGACCGACTCGGTGATCTCGAGCCGCAGCGTGCCGGGCGGCGTGCGCCACCGCTCCAGGCGCTGCTGCAGGTCGCCCAGGAACGCGGCGTCGAGCAGGTTCGTAGCGGAGACGTTGACGGCGAGGTTGAGCTCGCGGCCTTCGTCGAGCCACGCGCGGTGCTGGCCGAGCGCCTGCTCGAGCACCGAGGCCGTCAGCTCGCGCATCACGCCGATCTGCTCGGCGACGCCGACGAACGCGTCCGCGCCCAAGAGGCCCCGCTCGGGGTGCTGCCAGCGGACCAGGGCCTCGACGCCGCTGACGGTGTTCGTGCGCAGGTCCACCTGCGGCTGGTAGTGCACGACGAGCCCGCCCTGCTCGACGGCGCGCTTGAGCTCGGTGACCATGCCGAGGCGCTCGCGGCTGCCGTGGTCGGCCGCCGGCGTGTAGAAGAAGTAGCGGCTGCGCTCGCCCTTGGCCTGGTACATCGCCATGTCGGCCCGTTGCAGCAGGCCGTCGGTGCTCTGCGCGTCCTTCGGGAACACGGCGATGCCGATCGACGCCTGCACCGCGACCGTCAGCTCGTCGAGCTCGAACGGCCGCGCGAGCGCGCTGTGGATGCGCTCGGCGGTCGCGGCGGCCGCCGAGTCGTCGCGCAGGATCACGCCGAACTCGTCGCCGCCGAGCCGCGCGACGGCGGCGTCCCGGACGACCGCCTGCATGCGCGGGCCGAGCTGCTGGAGCAGCTGGTCGCCGGCGTAGTGGCCGAGCGTGTCGTTGAGTTCCTTGAAGCGGTCGAGATCGATCGAGAGCAGCGCGAAGCTCGTGCCGCGGCGCCGGCAGACCTCGATCGTCTCGTTCAGCTGGGCGTAGAAGTGGCGTCGGTTCGCGAGCCCGGTCAGGGAGTCGGTGCGGGCCTGGCGCTCGCGCAGCGCGGACAGCCTGCGCACGTCGTTGAACGAGACCGCGAAGCGCAGGCCCGCGGCGAGCAGGGCGGCGGCGGCGAGCACCTCGGGGATCGTGGCGAGGTGGTTGTAGTTGCCGCGGATCAGCAGCAGTAGCGCGACCGCCCCGAAGAAGCACGGCACCACCATCACCGCGATGCTCGCGAGCGGATTGCCCTCGCGCAGGCGCGGCGGCGACCAGGCCGCGAACCCGAGCAGCGCCAGCCCGAGCGGCCACAGCGCGTCGAGGAACGTGCCCGCGCGGTAGGTGCCTTCCGCGACCCGGAACAGGTAGACGCTGTCGGCGATAGCGGTGATGCCCAGCCCGAGCAGGATCAACAGCCACGCGCGGCCCGGGCGCCAGCCGGTGAGCGCGAACACGCCGAACACGAAGATGATCAGCAGAAGGTCGCCGATCGGATAGGCGAGGTTGGTCGCGACCAGGGCGGTGTCGCCGTGGGTGGCATGGATCACCGGCTCCAGCACGAGCGCCGAGCCGAGAGCGGCGAGCGTCAGCCCGCCGATCGCGCCGTCCAGCCAGACGTTGGCGTGGACGTCGCGCACGTGCGCGCCAACGAGGCGGGCGAGCGCGATGTAGGCGAAGGGATAGAAGAGCAGGTAGCCCGCGTCGGCCGGCGAAGGGGTCGGGATCGATGCGGCGTTTTCAAGGAACAGCGTGTAGTAGATGTCTCCCGCGGTGTAGAACGCGATCCCGATGCCGAGCGAGAGCCACGCGCCGCGGTCCTGGTCGACCGTGAACGCGCGCGTCAGGACGAGGGCGCAGACGAGCACCTCGATCCCCGTGTACACCCAGATGTTGAAGAAGCCGTCGAGCTCCGCGCCGCCGAGCGCGCCGGCGTCGTGCAGCCCGAGCGCCACCGCGAGCACGCCGACCAGGATCCCGGCCGCGCGCACGGCGCGCCGGGCCGCGGGGGACAGCCCAGCGGCGAGCGGCATCAGGGTGGTCCCCGGGCGAAAAGTCATATCGGAACCGCTATCGACTTCCGCGACGCCGCAACGGCGGGGTCTTTCAGGGGTCTAGACAAATATGCGACACAATCTCCGCGTGCCCTCGGCTAACCCGCGCCCGCGCCCAGGCAGGCGCGCATCCCGTGGTTTCGGCCTGCTCGCGGCGTTTCTCGCGCTCGTCTCCCTCATCGGGGTGATGGCGCCTGGGGCGCAGGCGGCGGCAGCGTTCCCGTCCGCGCTGAGCGAAGTCGATGCCTGCTGCCGAAACGGAAGCGGCTCCGTTGATCGAACCGATCGGACTCAGACGGCGACGGTGGGCAAGCCGTTCTCGATGAGTCGTGGAAGGGGAACGGCTGCACGTGCTGAATGGCGACTCGTGGGCTCCCGGCGGAATTGACGCTGACAGAAGTCTCCCGCGAAGCGAAGTGGGAAATCACGGGCACGCCGACGGCGGCGAAAGCGTTGACGAAGTGACGCTGGAAGCTGAAAACGCCGAAGGCGCGAAGACCGCGGCGAGCTTCAGCCTGACGGTGCACGAACCGGAACTCCGCTGTCTTCGAACCGCCGATCGCGGACCAGACGGCGACGGTGGGCAAGCCGTTCTCGATGGTCGTGGTCAAGGGCGAACGGCTGCACGAGCCTGAAAGCGACCGGTCGGGCTGCCGGCGGAATTGACGCCGACAGAAGTTCCGCACGAGCAAAGAATGGGAAATCACGGGCACGCCGACGGCGGCGAAAGCGTCGACGACGGTGACGCTGGAAGCCGAAAACGCCGAAGAAGCGAAGAACCCGAACGAGCTTCCACCTGACGGTCAACGAAGCGGAAGCTGGCTCCGTGATCGAACCGATCGCGGACTCAGATCGGCGACGGTGGGCCAACCGTTCTCGATGGTCGTGGTAGGGGAACGGCTGATGCACGCGCTGACGTGCAATCGGCGGGCTGCCGGCGGAATTGCGCGCCGACGAAGTTCCGCACGAAGAAACGAATGGGAAATCACGGGTACGCCGACGGCGGCGAAACGTCGACGACGTGACGCTGGAAGCCGAAGACGCCGAAGAAGCGACGAAGCCGACGGCGAGCTTCAGCCTGACCGTCGACGAACCCGAAGGCGCCGCCTACGTCACCAAACCGCCCGGACCAGGCGAGCGTGGAAAGCACGGCGATCGTGCCGCTGCACGTCAACGGCGCGAACATCGCCCGAGATCACCGCGGAAGGGCTCCCGGCCGGCCTCACGCTGACGAACGTCTCCCGGCGACAGAAGGCGTGATCGACGGGCACTCCCTCGCACGCCGAAACGACGACCGTGACGCTGGAAGCGCGAAAACGCCCGAAGGCAAGCCCCTTCGAAGTCAACTTCGAAGTGGCGCGTCACGCCGCACGGCCCCGACCGCCACCGGGCTACCCCGAACGTCTCGCCTGGGCGTCGTCTTCTCCGCCGCGCGCGCGACCTGCAACAGCGCCGCCTGGAACGGCGGTGCCGTCACCACCCAGTGGCTGCTCGACGGCGCGCCGATCGCCGGTGCGAGCGCCGCGAGCTTCGTGCCTCCTCGCGGCGACGACGGCCACGCGCTCTCCTGCCGGCAGATCGCGACCGCCAACGGCGTCTCGACCACGCTCGCCAGCACCCCGCGCACGATCCACGAGCAGCCGCCCCAGCCCTCGTGGCCGATCTCGGCCGCCTCGCTGCACTGCTCGAGCGCCGTCTGCATGCAGCAGGGGGCGGCGCCCGGCGCCGTCGGCCAGGCCTACCTGCAGGGAGGCTCGTGGTGGGGCTCGCAGCAGGTCCGCTGCGTCTCGGCCCCGTGGACGAGCGCGGTCGGCTCCTCCGCGCAGCCGGCCGTGCGCGCGCTGGCCGAAGCGCACACGGTCCGGATCGCGCTGCAGCGCGTCAGCGCCGCCGGCGTCGAAACCGTCGCCGCCCAGGAAGTGGGCGAACTCGGCTCCGCCCGCGACCTGCTCGACGGCAGCCCGAGCCCCTTCGGCGGTGCGATCGTCCAGCCGTTCGGGGCCCAGCTCTTCGCGGCCGGTGAACTCTGGGCGGGGCTGTTCCCCGGCGCGGCCGGCCATCCCAACTGGTTCGTGCCGGGCGGCGGCGTCGTCGCTTACGGCGTCGCGGGCGCCCCGGGTGCGGCACGCTCCTTCCAGCTCACCTACACGCTGACGAGCGCCGACCTCGGCGCGCACCTGCGCTGCGTCGCCGGGGCCGACGACGGGCCCGCAACGGCTCCGACCACCGCGAGCTTCGCGAGCCCCGAATACGGCGTCGCGAGCGCAGCCGTCTGCGGCCCGCGCCGGCTCGGCGCCGGCACGCTCCCACAGCCGGCGATCGTCCTCGCCGGCGAACCGCGCTGCCTGCCGGCGCCCTCCTCCCTCGCGGCCCTCGGCGCCGTTCCGCGCCAGGTGGCCGTCAAGGGCTCGAAGGCCGCGTTCGCGCTCGTCTGTGCTCTCCACGGCGGTTGCCGCGGCAAGCTCGCGCTCACGGCGGTGCTAGGAGGACGTCGCGTGACACTGGGCCACGCCGCCGCACACGTCTCGAATGGTGCGCAGAAGCTCGTCACCGTGAAGCTCAGCCCCCGCGGCCGGCGCGCGCTTCGCGCCGCCGGATCGCGCGGGCTCGCCGCGAGCGTCCAGCTCGAATCCAGGCGCCTGCCCCAGCGTGTGGCGAGCGTCCTGCTCGTCGCGAGCGGCTGAGCCTCAGCCCGTCTCTGCGGCGCCGGCGCGCGCGTCGCGCACGATGCGGCGCATGCCGCGCAGCCAGCGCTCGGGGTCCGAGGCCTTCAGCGCCATGAAGCCGGCGACGTTCTCGTGCGTGAGGATCAGCGTCCGCTCGGCGCGGATCCCCTCGACGACCGCATCGGCCGCGTCCTCCGGTTCGATCAGCCCGCCCGAGGTGAGCGCGGCCGCGCCGGCCGCGTCGGTCATCGCGAGGTCGAGCATCGGCGTGCGCACCCCCTGGGGGCAGATGCAGGAGACGCGGACCCCGCGTTCGGCGTATTCGATCGACATCCACTCGGCGAGCGAGACGGCCGCGTGCTTGGTGACGCTGTAGACGAGCGAGGAGACCTGCGTCAGCAGGCCGGCGGCTGAGGCGGTGTTGATGAGATAGCCCTCGCCGCGCTCGAGCATCTCCGGGAGCAGCGCCCGCGAGGCCCACACATGGGCCATCACGTTGACCCGCCAGGCCTCGTCCCACGCGTCGTCCGGCGACTCGGGGCCGCCGAGCGCGCCGGGTACGCCCGCGTTCGAGATGAAGACGTCGATCGGGCCGTTGGCCTCCTTCGCGGTCTCGATCAGCGCGAGCACGCTCGGCTCGCTGCCGGCGTCGAGCTCGACCGCGAGGCCGTCGACCTGCTCGGCGATCGCCCGCGCACCCGCGAAGTCGCGATCCGCCAGCGTCAGCGCCGAGGGACCCTCCTCGCGGAAGCGCCGCGCGAGCGCGCGCCCGATCCCCCCGGCCGCGCCCGTGATCACGACATGCCTGCCCGCCAGCTCCACGGACGGGGACTCTATTAGCCTTCGCGCCCATGGGCGAGAGCAATGCAGAGCGGATGCTCGCGGTGGCCTCCGAGCGCACCGATGATCTGGCGGCGCCGGGGCTGAGCCCCCGCCCGCGCCGCAAGGTGGCGGTCCTCTCCTGCATGGACACGCGCATCGACCTGTTCCCGATGCTGGGGATCGAGCGCGGCGACGCCCACATCATCCGCAACGCCGGCGGGCTCGCGACCGACGACGCGATCCGCTCGCTGTCGGTCTCGCAGCGCCTGCTCGGCACCGAGGAGATCGTCGTCGTGATGCACGACGGCTGCGGTCTGCTCGGCGCCTCCGAGGACGATTACGCGCGCGCGCTGGCGGCTGACGGCGCGCGGCCGAGTTGGCGGCTCGGCGCCTTCGAGGACGTCGAGAACGCCCTGCGCGACAGCCTGCAGCGCCTGCGCTCGGCTCCGGAGCTGAGCGCGCGTGAGCACATCCGCGGCCTTGTTTTCGACCCCGAGAGCGGCCGGCTGCGCGAGCTGGCGGAGGACTAGCCCGGACCGGCTCGGCCGGGCGGGCGGGGAGCCCCTCCTCGCCGCCTGCGCGGGGTTTATGTTGATGCCGGTGGCCGTCGAGGGCACGAAGCGAGGACTGCTGTGACCCGTGTCGCCGTGCTCGGCACGGGTCCGGCCGCGGCCCAGATCGGCTGCGAGTTCGCCCTGGGCGGCTGCTCGGTGCTGTGGTGCGGCGATGAGGAGGGCGCCGACCAGCGCGTCGAGGAGGCGCTGCGCTTCGCGGCCGCGTACGGCCTTGCGGACCCGCCGGAGGTGGAGCGCGCCCGCGCGCTGATGGCGCGGGGCGACCCGACGATCTCCTCCGTCGAACGGCTGACCCTGATCGTCGACGCCCAATCGACGCCGCTCGAGCAGCGCGCGGCCGCGATCGCGGAGATCGCCGGCCGCCACCCCGAGGCGCTCGTGGCGACCACGGCGCTCGTGCCCTCGCCGACCGAGCTCGCGAGGCCGCGGAGGTCGCGGAGCGGACGCTCGCGACCCGTTACGGGGATCCGCCCCTGCTCTGCCCCGTGGTCGAGCTCCTGGCCGCCCGCGACACCCCGCGCCGCCTGGTCGACCGCGTCTCACAGCTGCTGCGCGCGCTGGGCAAGCGCCCGCTCGCGTTGCGGCGCGAGGTCCCGGGTCTGGTCTCGGGGCGGCTGGAACTCGCGCTGCTGCGAGAGGCGGCGTGGCTGCTCGAACGGGGTGCGGTCGAAGCAGATGTCCTCGACGAGCTCGTCCGCGACTCCCTCGCGCGCCGCTGGGCGCTGGCGGGCCCGATCGAGTCGGGCGCGATCTCCCCGCGCGATCAGCTGGCCGAGTTCGGGGACGGCGCGGCGGACTCCCGGGCGCTCGAGTCCCTCGCCGCGCTCGCGGCGGAGATCGAGCCGGAGCGCGCCGCCGCCCTGCGCGAGCGCCGCGACCAGGGCCTCGCTGCGGCGTTGCGCGCGGGCCGGGCGGGCTCCGAGCGGCCCGCCGGCCAAGACGGCTGAGGAGCGCCTCGCCCCCGCCGCCGCGGGCGCCCGCGAAGTTCGCGGGCGCGGCTATTGAAATGCGCCCTCCGGTTTTGCGACCATCAGCGGTGCAGAGGGGACCAGGAGGACGAGAGACGGCCCTTCGGGGTCAGGAAGGGAGAGAGGCCGTGCCAAAGCTCGGTATGGGGCCCATCCGGCGTCATCAGATCTGCCGCGCGGCGGCTGCTGTCGTCGCACGCGAGGGATTCACGGGTGCGACGATGCGCATGGTGGCTGACGAGGCGGGCGTCAGCACCGGGATGCTCAACCACTACTTCGCCAACCGCGCGGAGATGCTCACGCAGGCGCTCGTGTTCGTCTCCGAACGCAGCCAGGAGCGCTATGAGCGTGCGATCGAGGGCGTGCCGCCCGGGGTCGAGCGACTGGAAGCGCTGCTCGACAGCGCGCTCGGTGCGGACGAGGAGGCATTCGAGACCTGGCGCGTGTGGATCAACGCTACCGGCGAGGCTGTGCGCCTGCCGGAGCTGCGCCGCACGATCGAGGAGCGGCTCGGACATTGGTTCCAGCTCGTCGACATCGCGCTCGAGGGGCTGGTGGAGCCCGAGCCGGCGCCCGCGATCCCGTGGTCGTGGCGCGTGGACGCGCTGCTCACCGGCCTCGCCACGCAGGCCCTGACCTCCGAAGCCGAGCTGCAGCGCGAGCGGATCCGCGACGAGGTCGTGCGCATGGTCCTCGCGGGCGGCGGGCGGGAGCGGATCGCCGTGAGCCGCGAGCTGGCGCGTTAGCCGGGCCGGCGGCGCGGTAGGCTCCCGCCCCGATGCGCGCCGTCACGTTCCAGGCTCCCGGCGAGGTCGCCGTAGAGGAGCGCCCTGAGCCCGAGCTGCTGGACCGCCGCGACGCGATCGTGCGCATCGAGGCGACCGGCGTGTGCGGCTCGGACCTGCACATCTACCACGGCCGCGTCCAGATCGAGCCGGGATTCACGATCGGCCACGAGTACGTCGGCACGGTCGTGGCCGCCGGCGACGGGGTCACGCGGGTCGCGGTCGGCGACCGCGTGCTGGGGTGCTTCCACACAGCCTGCGGGGAATGCTGGTTCTGCCGCCGGGGCCTCTTCCACCGGTGCGTGCACTCGCGCACGTTCGGGCACGGCGCGACGCTCGGCTCGCTGCAGGGCACCCAGGCCGAGATGGCGCTGATCCCGAACGCCGACCTGGTGCTGCGCAAGGTGCCTGAGGGGATGAGCAGCGAGGTCGCGCTCTTCGCGGGCGACGTGATGGGCACCGGCTTCCACGCCGTGGCGGCGAGCGAGATGTCCCCCGGGGACGTCGTCGCCGTGCTCGGCCTCGGCCCCGTCGGCCTCTGCGCTGTGCAGGCCGCGCGCGCCAGCGGCGCCGCCCGCGTGCTCGCGATCGACACGGTGCCCGAACGGCTCGAGCTGGCCGCCACCTTCGGCGCCGAGGCGGTTCACCTCACCGAGCAGGACCCGAAAGCCGCCGTCGCGGCGGCCACCGAAGGCCGCGGCGTGGACGTAGCGGTCGACGCGGTCGGCGATCCGCGCGCGCTGGAGACGGCGATCCGGCTCACGCGCCCGTGCGGGAGCGTGCAGTGCATCGGCGTCTACGCGGAGCGCGCCGAGGTGCACATGGGCCTGCTGTGGCTGAAGGCGATCACGCTGCGCGGCGGCCAGGCGAACGTGATCGCGCACGTCGACCCGGTGCTCGCGATGCTCTCCGAGGGCGTGCTGGACCCATCCCCGCTCGTGACCCGCCACATGCCGCTCGACGAGGCGGCCGAGGCCTACGCGGTCTACGACCGCCGCGAGGCGCTGAAGATCATCCTCACTCCGTGATCTCGGCCCAGCCGAGCGAGCGCTCCACCGCGCGGCGCCACTGCGCAAGCCCGCGCTCGACGTCGCCGGGATCGGCGGCCGGCTCCCAGCGGCGCCCCTCGCGCCAGCGCTCGCACAGCTCCTGCTGATCGCTCCAGAACCCGGTCGCGAGGCCGGCGGCGAAAGCGGCCCCGAGCGCCGTCGTCTCGGCGACGGCCGGGCGCACGACCGGGATGCCGAGCACGTCCGCCTGGAACTGCATCAGCAGCTCGTTGGCGGTCATGCCGCCGTCGACGCGCAGCTCCCGCAGCGTCGCCCCCGACTCCTCCCGGGCCGCGTCCACCACCTCGCGCGTCTGCCACGCGGTGGCCTCCAGCACGGCCCGCGCGATGTGGCCCGCGCGCGCGAAGGCCGTCAGCCCCACGATCACGCCGCGCGCGTCTTCGCGCCAGCGCGGGGCGAACAGCCCGGAGAACGCGGGCACGAAGTACACGCCGCCGTTGTCGGGCACGCTCGCGGCGAGCGTCTCGACCTCGGCGGCCGTCGAGATCAGGCCCGATCTGGTCGCGCAGCCACTGAACCGCGGCGCCCGTGACGGCGATCGAGCCCTCCAGCACGTAGCTGGTCGGCCCGTCGCCGACCCTGCCGGCGACGCTCGTGAGCAGCTCGCGGCAGCGCACGATCTCCGCGCCCGTGTTCACGAGCAGGAACGAGCCGGTGCCGTACGTGTTCTTCGCCTCGCCGGCCTGGAAGCAGGTCTGCCCGAACAGCGCCGCCTGCTGGTCGCCCATCATCCCCGCCAGCGGGCGCCCGGCGAGCGCGCTGTGCGGCGGCCTCGCCGTAGAGCTCGCTCGAGGAGCGGATCTCCGGGCAGCAGCGCGCGCGGGATCCCCATCAGCTCGAGGCTCGGCTCGTGCCAGTCGAGCGTCTGCAGGTCCATCAGCATCGTGCGGCTGGCGTTGGTCACGTCCGTGGCGTGCAGCCCGCCGCCGGTCAGGTTCCAGAGCAGCCAGGTGTCGATCGTGCCGAAGGCCAGCTCGCCCGCTTGCGCGCGCTCGCGGGCACCCGGCACCGCGTCGAGCATCCATGCGACCTTCGGGCCCGAGAAGTACGTCGAGAGCGGCAGCCCGACCGCGTCGCGCAGGCGGTCTGGGCCCTCGGTGCCCGCGAGCTCGCGCACGAGCGGTGCGGTGCGGGTGTCCTGCCAGACGATCGCGTTGTGCAGCGGCTCTCCGGTCTCGCGGTCCCACAGCACGGCGGTCTCGCGCTGGTTGGTGATGCCGATCGCGGCCACGTCGCCGGCCGCGGCGCCCGCGGCGGCCAGCGCGCCGGCGATCACCTCCTGCGTGCGCCGCCAGATCTCGAGCGCGTCGTGCTCGACCCAGCCCGCCCGGGGATGGATCTGCTCGTGCTCGCGCTGATCGATCCCGGCGATCCGCCCGTCGCGGTCGAAAAGGATCACGCGCGTGCTGGTCGTGCCCTGGTCGATCGCCGCGACGAAGCGTGACATGGGGGAACCCTATGCGCGGCGCGCGGCGTCCGTCCGCGCGAGCGGTTCCCGGACGTTCGATGGTTTTGGGCGATCTGCCGCGACGGTCGCAGGTATGTTGACTTGCCCGTGCGCGCCCGCCTGCCGAACCACTTGCGTCCCGGCCTCCCCCAACCGCGGGTGGGCGCGGTCTCGGCTCGGGCCCTGCTGGCGGCCACCGTCGCGCTCGTCGTGCTCAGCGTGATCGTCGCCCTGCCGGGGCGCGGCCGTGTGCTGGGGATCCAGCCTGCGGGCGCCCAGCAGCCGCCGAAGCCCCCGCAGCCCCAGCTCTACCGCGTCGTCGGCTGCCGCAGCGCGGGCACCGCCGCGCACCGCGGAGGCCCGCCCCGGCGCGAGGTCGCGATCGGCTTCGACGACGGCCCGTGGACCGAAACGGCCGCGTTCGTGTCGATGCTCGAGCGCGTCAAGGCGCGCGTGACGTTCTTCATGATCGGACGGCAGATCACCGCCGCGGACCACTCGCTGCTGCTGCGCGAGCTGCGCGACGGCGACGTGCTCGGCGACCACTCCTACAGCCATCCCGACCTCGCGACCAGCGGCGAAGTGCGCTCGCAGCTGTTGCTGACGGCCGAGCGGATCAGGGCCGTCAGCGGCTACACGCCCTGCGTGTTCAGGCCGCCCTACGGCGACTACAACGCCTCCGTCCTGCGCACGGCGCGCTCGCTGGGGCTCTCGACCGTGCTGTGGAACGTCGATCCCTCCGACTACACCCAGCCGGGCACGCGCGCGATCGAACAGCGCGTGCTCGCGCAGGTGAGGCCCGGCTCGATCATCATCAGCCACGACGGCGGCGGACCGCGCGGCCAGACCCTCGCCGCCTATCCCGGGATCATCGAAAAGCTGCGCGCGCGCGGGTACCGCATCGCGACGGTGCTGGAAATGCTGGGCTACCGCCCCGTCTACGTGCCGTGCATCGAGCTCTGTGACGGGATCGGCCGACCGCGCAACCAGCTGCCGCGCGGGGCGATCATCGCGAAAGCACCCTGAGGGCTCCGTCTGGCAGTCTTGCCGGCGTGATCGTCGACGCCTGGATGCAGCACCCGACGAGGCGCTTCCTCGAGCAGGAGATGTTCGCCTCGCTGCGCCGCTGGACCGGCGGCGAGATCCCCGAGGGGGAGCTGCCGATCGAGGCGACGGTCGCGGCGATGGACGCGGCCGGCGTCGAGCTCGGCGTGCTGTGCGCGTGGCACGGGCCGCACGGTCCGCTGATCTCCAACGAGGAGGTGGCGGGCTTCGTGGCGGCGCACCCGGCGCGTTTCGCCGCGCTGGCCTCGGTCCCGCTCGACCGCCCGATGGAGGCTGTCCGCGAGCTGCGCCGCTGCGTCACCGAGCTCGGCTTCGCCGGGCTGCGGATGCTGCCGTGGCTGTGGGAGGTGCCGCCGACCGACCGCCGCTTCTACCCGCTCTACGCGGCCTGCGTGGAGCTGGGTGTGCCGTTCTGCACCCAGGTCGGGCACACCGGGCCGCTGCGCCCGTCCGAGCCCGGGCGGCCGATCCCCTATATCGACCAGATCGCGATCGACTTCCCGGAGCTCGTGATCGTCGGAGGGCACGCCGGCTATCCGTGGACCGAGGAGATGGTCGCCGTCGCCCGCAAGCACGAGAACGTCTACATCGACACCTCGGCGTACACGATCCGCCGCCTCCCGGCCGAGCTGATCGCCTACATGCGCACCTCCGGCGGGGCCCGCAAGGTGCTGTTCGGCAGCAACTACCCGATGATCGCCCCGGCAGCCGCGCTCGAGGACCTGGACCGGCTCGGGCTGGACGAGGCGGCGAGCCGCCTCTACCTGCACGAGAACGCGCGCCGTGTGTTCGGCCTCGCGCAGCCGCGCCCCCGAGGCGGACCCGCTCAGCGCCGCGCAGCCAACCGTCTAAGGCGTGAACAGAGTCGCCGAGGACACCGTCCCCGCCGGCGTTTCGTTCGTGACCGTGATCGGGCCGGTGCCCGCGCCCGCCGGCACGATCGCCCTCAGCTTCTTGGCTGAGAAGTAGGTGACGCTCGCCGCGGACACGCCGTCGAACTGCACCGAGGAGGACGGCGTGAAGCCCTCGCCCTTGATCGTGACCCTGGCGCCGGCGGCGGCCGAGAGCGGTGCGAACGAGGTGATGCCGAACGTCGGGACGAACTTCGTCTTGGGCGTCACGCTGCCGTGGGCGGTCGTCACGGTGAGCCTGCCCTTCTTGGCGCCGTTCGGCACCGTCACTTCGATCTGCGCCGGCGAGATGACCGTGAACGCCGCGGCGAGCGAGCCGAGCTGCACCTGGCTGGTCGAGTCGAGCGCCGTGCCGTTGACGATCACCGTCGAGCCCGTGAAGCCGCTCGTCGGGCTGAAGCTCGAGACGGTCGGCACGTTCGAGGCCACCGGCCCGACCGGCGCCGAGTCTTCATAGCCGCTGCCTGAGCCGTTGAAGGCGCCCTCGCGCACGCGGATCTGGTGGCCGATGTCTTCGGCCACCGGCGTGTAGGAGGTCCCGGTCGCGCCGGCGAGCGGCTGGCAGATCTTGCCGTCGAAGCCGCAGCGTTCCCACTGGTGGCTGAAGCTCGACGGGCTGCCCGTCCAGCCGCCCTGCTGCACGGTCAGCGGCTGGTCCTGCTCGGGGTAGCCCGAGATCGCCGGGCGCCCTGTGCTCTTCGGCGTCCCGGACACCGCGAACGCGCCGAGCCCGATCGGGCTGCCGATGCCGGTCGGCCCGTCGAAGCCGGCGGCCGCTTGGCAGATCGTGGCCGTGCCGCATTCGCCGTTGGACCCGCTCGTGACGTCGTAGAGCGCCGAGGATTCGCCCGCGTGCCCGTAGAGCGTCGCGGCCGGGTAGGAGACGCTCTGCGAGCCCCCGGCGAGCGCGAACTCGGCGGCGACGATCGGGGAGGCGACGGAGGTCCCTCCCCAGACGCCCCAGCCGGTCGGGCCGCCGGTGAATTCCGGCGTCGAGTCGTAGACGTCGACGCCGGTGTTCGGGTCTCCCACCGCGGATACGTCGGCGACCCCGCGCGCGCCGCCGCAGCCCGTCGCCGCGAAGCCGGCGACGCCGCTCTCCCACAAGGGCGCGTTGAAGAGCACGCTGCAACCGCTGCCGCCGTCTTTCCAGACGCTGCTCGTCCAGACGCCGCCGCTTTCGTGCACAGAGGTCCCTCCGACGGCGACGACGTGCGGGGAGTCAGCCGGGAATTCGGTCCCTTCGGCGAGTTCTCCGGGGCAGGCGCGGTTCAGGTACGCGCAGTCTCCGGAGCTGACGGTGAGGACCACCCCCGGGTGGTTGTAAGAGCTCGACTCGAGTTCGGAGAGCCCCGTTTCCTCGGTCGCGCCGTAGGAGTTGCTGACCTCGGTGGCCCCGAGTCCGACCGCGGCGTTCACGCCTGCCGCAAGATCGCTGAATTCTTCGGTTTTGGCCTCGACGAGCACGATGTGGCAGGTCTGGCAGACCCCGTGGGCCATCTGCACGTCGATCGAGATCTCGCTGGCCCAGCCGCCGTTGGCCGCCGGCAGCGGCGAGGCCTGGCCGTTCTGGTTGACCTTCCTGAAGCAGCCGTTTTCGCTCGTGCAGGCGGGCAGGCCGAACTGTTTGCTGTAGACCGCGAGGTCAGATTCGGCCGTCGGGTCGTCGAACGCGTCCACGACCGCGATCGTCTGCGTGGAGCCGGCAGCCGTTTCTTCGGGCAGTTCATAGAGTTCGCGCAGCCGCTGGGGCGTCTGGAAGCCCGGGGCGGGTTTCGAGTTCGAGATCGCCGAGGGCCCGGCGCGGCCGGCGAGCAGCGGCTGGGCGCTGGCCGTCCCTTCCACGAGCAGCCGCATCGCGAGGCATCGCGCGCGCCCGGGCTGGCGGGGGGCGTTGCAGGCGTTCCTCGTGGGAAGCGCTGCGCTCGCGGACGCTGCGAGGACCGACGCGAGTATCAGCACGAGCGCCAGTGCGATCGCCGGCGTCCTGCGCGCCGAGCCACGGCCTCCCTGGCGGGCGCGGCGTGCCGTCCCGCGGTGTCCCTGTGTGCGCATCCCTCTCTGGCTCCCTCGGACCATGCGCTCAACAGAGCGCTCGGGTTCACGGTACGGACGCGTCCTTGGGGTGTCAAGCGGCTTGCAACCGCTGCCGCGTTGCAATCGGCGGGCCGAGCCTGCTTAGATTACGTCCGCGGCCGATAAGGTCGCGCGCAGCGCGCGCCCGTAGCTCAGTGGTCAACGGTTCTCTTCGGGGAGCCAAAGAGCAGCGGTCTTTCAAGCCGCAGGCCGCGGGTTCGATTCCCGCCGGGCGCATCCTCAACCCCCGTGTCGCCGCCGCCCGAGGCGCCGGCCGGGGAGGCGGTCGCGCAGCCGCTCTGCCGCGCGTGCCGCTCCGCAGCAGACCGCGCGGGCGCGCGCTCCCACGCCCCCCGCCCGAGGCCGTCGTTTCCCGCTTCGGGGAACGGAATTGTCTACTTAAGTCAGTTGATCTGTTTAAGTTGACAATCTGCGTAAATCGTGATTTATATGTCCGCCTTGTTCGGCGGACACAGCGCGAGGAGGGGCTGGTTCGATGGGAGAGGGATCGTGGACGATCCCGGTGCGCCGCGGAGGGGCGCTGGGGACATGGAGGTGAGGGCTTCGGCCTGCCACCAGCGGCGCATGATGCGCAGCCTGCACGGACGCTGGCCGTACCGCCGCTCGCACTGCCGCCACGACCACCACTGGCTCGTGCGCGTCCA
Source organism: uncultured Solirubrobacteraceae bacterium (assembly GCA_963779065.1). Classification (GTDB taxonomy): domain Bacteria; phylum Actinomycetota; class Thermoleophilia; order Solirubrobacterales; family Solirubrobacteraceae; genus Palsa-744. Next base: position 2,032,278 of record CAVZWQ010000003.1, on the reverse strand, counting down.
GAGCGAGCGGTCCTGGTGCGCGAGCGCGCGCACCCACGCGCTGAGCGGGCTGCGTTCCTGCAGCCGCCGGCCCTAGGGGGACCAGGGGGCGCGAGGGGAACCTGTCCCTGCGGGCCCTATCGGGGGATGGGGGTGGCCCGCAGGGATGGGTCGCGCTGCCCATCCGCGGAGCCGGTGTCCTCGCGGTGCTCGGCGGCCCGGGCGTCCGCGTCGGCCGCGTGCGCGGCGATCGCGTCGATCAGCTCCGGCCACAGCGCGTGGGGGAGGTCGTGGCCCATCCCGTCGACCATCTTCAGACGCGCGCCGGGGATCGCACGTGCGGTCGCGCGCCCGCCCGAGGGCCCGACCAGGTGGTCGGCCGCGCCGTGGATCACGAGCGTCGGCGCGATGATGCGGCGCAGTTCGGGCGTGCGGTTGCCGGCGGCGATGATCGCGGCGAGCTGGCGGCCCGGCCCGTTGGGATCGTGGTCGCGGTCGTAGCTCACGCCGATCAGCTCGCGCACCCGATCGAGGTCCTGAAGCGGCGGCGGTGAGCCGATCAGCCTGAAGACCCCGGTCATGTGCTCGATGAACGCCTCGCGCTCCGGGGGCGCGGCGCGCAGGAACGTCGAGTAGACCCGCAGCGAGGGCTGGCCGCTGCGCAGGCTCCCGGTGTTCGACATGATCGAGACCAGCGAGCGGACCGACAGCGGGTGGCGGGCAGCCAGCGTCTGGGCGATCATGCCGCCCATCGAGGCGCCGATCACATGCGCCGGGGAGAGCTCCAGCTCGCGCAGCAGCAGCGCCGCGTCTTCAGCCATGTCCGCAAGCGAGTAGCGTGCGGCGCGCCGCGAGCGCGTCAGCAGCTGCGCGATCGTCGGGGGAGCGCCGGTCAGGTGGGTGGAGTGCCCGATGTCGCGGTTGTCGAAGCGGACGACGTAGAAGCCGCGCGAGGCCAGCTCGCGGCAGAAGTCCTCGTGCCAGGCGATCATCTGCGTCCCGAGCCCCATGATCAGCAGCGCCGGCGGGTCGCCGGCGTCGCCGAAGGTCTCGTAGCAGAGGGTGATCCCCCTGCCGATGTCGCACTTCTGCTCGGACATGATCAGAGCAGGTTACAGACCTTCACATCGGTTTCCCCGGGGTTTCGGGGTCGCCGTCGCCCGAGTGGGTAGGATCGGATCGATGGCCGCCACGAGCCAGACGCGCAGCGCCACCGCCCCGACCGCGGGCGTGGACACAGAGCTGCGCCGGCTGTCGATCGACACGATCCGCGCACTCGCGATGGACGCGGTCCAGAAGGCGAACGCCGGGCATCCGGGCACGGCGATGTCGCTCGCGCCGCTCGGCTACACGATCTTCGAGCGCTTCCTGCGCGCCAACCCGAACGACCCCGAGTGGCCGGACCGCGACCGCTTCGTTCTCAGCGCGGGCCACGCCTGCATGCTGCAGTACGCGCTGCTCCATCTCTGCGGCTACGACCTCGGCATCGAGGACCTGCAGCAGTTCCGCCAGTGGGGCTCGCGCACCCCTGGGCACCCGGAGCGCGGCCACACCCCGGGCATCGAGATCACGACCGGCCCGCTCGGCCAGGGCCTCGGCAACGCGGTGGGGCTCGCGGTCGCCGAGCGCTTCCTCGCAGAGCGCTTCAACCGGCCCGGCGACGAGATCGTCGATCACCACGTCTACGTGATCTGCTCGGACGGCGACATGATGGAGGGGGTCAGCCAGGAAGCCGCGTCGATCGCCGGGCACTTCGCGCTCGGCAAGCTGGTCGTCTGCTACGACGACAACCGCATCACCATCGACGGCAGCACGGCGATCTCCTTCGACGGCGAGAACCACGCGGCGCGGATGCAGGCCGAGGGCTGGCACGTGCAGCACGTGGCGGACTCCGAGGACGTCGAGGAGCTCGAAGCGGCGCTCAGCGCGGCGCGCGAGGAAGGCGAGCGGCCCTCGTTCATCCAGATCCGCTCGCACATCGCCTACCCGGCGCCCAAAGCCGTCGACACGGCCAAGGCGCACGGCGCGGCCCTCGGCGAGGAGGAAGTGCGGCGCACGAAGGAAGTGATGGGGTTCGACCCGGACGAGCACTTCTGGGTCGACGAGCGCGTGTACGCGCACATGTCGCTGGCCGAGCGCGGCGGCGCCGAGCAGGAGGCCTGGACCGAGCGGTTCCGGGGCTGGCGCGAGGCACACCCGGAGATGGCCGCCGACTGGGACCTCGCGTGGTCCGGGCGGCTGCGCGACGGCTGGCGCGAGTCGCTGCCCACCTTCCAGACGGGTGAGAAGATCGCCACGCGCTCGGCCGGGCAGAAGGCGATGGCCGCGTTCGCCGAGTACGGCCCGACGATGATCGGCGGAGCCGCCGACCTCGTCGAGTCGACCAAGACGCTGTTCGAGGGTGGCGGCGAGTTCTCCGCCGTGCACGCGGGACGCAACGTGCCGTTCGGCATCCGCGAGCACGGGATGGGCGCGATCGTCAACGGCGCGAGCGCCCACGGCGGGATCGTCAAGCCCTACGGCTCGACGTTCCTGATGTTCTCCGACTACATGCGCGGCGCGGTGCGCCTGTCGGCGCTGATGGAGCTGCCCGTCCTGTGGGTCTGGACGCACGACTCCGTCGGGCTCGGCGAGGACGGCCCGACCCACCAGCCGGTCGAGCACTTCACCTCGCTGCGGGCGATCCCGAAGCTCTGGGTGATCCGCCCCGGCGATCCGAACGAGACATCGATCGCCTGGCGGATCGCGCTCGAACGCGAGGACGGACCGGTCGCGCTCCTGCTCTCGCGCCAGAACGTCGAGACGCTCGACCGCGACGAGGTCGCCCCGGTCGACGGCGTGCTGCGCGGCGGCTACGTGCTGTGGGACGCCCCCGGCGGCGAGCCGGAGCTGATCCTGATCGCGACAGGAGCCGAGGTCGGCGAAACGCTCGCGGCGGCCAAGATCCTCGAGGGCGAGGGCCGGCGCGCACGCGTGGTGTCGATGCCGTGCATGGAACTCTTCGAAGAGCAGGGCGAGGACTACCGCGAGGAGGTGCTGCCGCGCGGCGATCACGGCGCGCCTGGCGGTCGAGCCCGGCTCGCGGCTGAGCTGGTGGCGCTGGGTCGGCGACCGCGGCGACGTCCTCGGCCTCGAGCGCTTCGGCGCCTCGGCGCCCGGCACGACGGTCCTCGAGAAGCTCGGGTTCAGCGCCGAGCACATCGCCGAGCGCGCACGCGCTCTGCTGTGAACGCGAACGACAAAGGAGACGCAATGCCCTCCGACTCATCCAAGCCTCTGCAGAGCCTCTCCGCGCTCGGCCAGAGCGTCTGGATCGATTTCCTCTCGCGCGAGTCGATCCGTGGCGGGCACCTGCAGGAGCTGATCGACGACTACTCGGTCGTCGGCGCGACCTCCAACCCGACGATCTTCGAGAAGGCGATGGCCGGCGGCGACGCCTACGACGAGCAGCTCGGCGAGCTGATCAAGGCCGGGGCGAGCGCCGAGGAGTGCTTCTGGGCGCTGGCCGAGCAGGACATCCGCGATGCATGTGACCTGTTCGCGCCGGTGTACGAGTCGACGGCCCACCGCGACGGCTACGTGTCGCTCGAGGTGGACCCGCGCCTCGCCTATGACACGCTCGAGACCTTCCGCGAGGCGATGCGCCTGCACGAGGTCGTCGACAAGCCGAACCTGATGGTGAAGATCCCGGCCACGAAGCCGGGGCTCGGCGCGATCGAGGACGCGATCGCGAAGGGCCGCTCGATCAACATCACGCTGATCTTCTCGCTGCAGCGCTACGCCGAGGTGGCGGAGTCCTACCTGCGCGGCCTCGAGCGCCTCGTCGCCGAGGGCGGCGACCCGAGCAAGGTCGCGTCGGTCGCGAGCTTCTTCGTCTCGCGCATCGACACCGAGGCCGACCGCCGCCTCGAGGAGGCCGGCGCGCCCAAGGAGCTGCAGGGCAAGCTCGCGATCGCCAACGCGAAGCTCGCCTATCAGCACTACAAAGAGGCGTTCTCCGGCGAACGCTGGGAGTACCTCGTCGGGAAGGGCGCAACCCCGCAGCGCGTGCTCTGGGCGTCGACCTCGACCAAGAACCCCGACTACCCCGACGTGCTCTACGTCGAAGAGCTGCTCGGCCCGGACACCGTCAACACCATGCCCGAGCAGACGGTCAAGGACTACGAAGACCACGGCAAGCCGGAGGCGCGCCTGGAGCGCGACATCGAGGGCGCGCGGCGCGTGTTCCAGCAGCTCGAGGAGGCTGGTGTCGACTACAAGGACGTCACCGACACGCTCGAGCGCGAGGGCGTGGAGAAATTCTCCGAGTCCTTCGACCAGCTGGTCGGCGCCCTCGCCGAGAAGCGCGAGTCGCTGGTCGCCGCCTGAGCGCTTCTTGGGGAGGGTCGGCCGGCGCTCCGTGCCGGCCTCGGGGAGGGTCGGCCGGCGCTCCGTGCCGGCCTCGGGAGGGTCGGCCGGCGCTCCGTGCCGGCTCGGGAGGGCGGCGCCCCTCCCGGCCTCAGGCGTAGGGCATCGGCACGAGCACGCGGATCGTCAGCGGCCCGCTCGGGAACGCCTCGGCGTCGACCGTGAAGACGCGGAAGCGCCGCCCTTTGTAGGTGTAGGCGCCTTTGGCGGGTACCGATTCAAGCCCGCCGACGCCGGGGCCGAGGCTGTTCTTGACGAGCTGCATGCTGGCCGCCGGCGCCGCGCATGTACATCAGGACGCTCAGCCCGACGAGCCTGCGCGTGAGCCGCAGGTAGCCCTCGTCGTCCTGGATCGAGACGACGATCTGCCCGATCGTCCGGCCGTGCAGGCGCAGGTTCGCGTGCACCGGCCCGAGCACGTACGGGCCGCCGAGGTCGTAGAGCAGCTTGCCGACCCCCCCGTTCCGGGGCGGTGCCGCGCTCACGCGCAGCCGCACGAGGTGCTGGTGCAGCAGCGCTTCCGAGGCCGCCTTGACGCCGGCCTTGTCGTGCGCGGCGACTGCCTGAAGCAGCGCCTGGTTGCGCTGGACGCGGTGCACCTGCACGAGCGTGCGCGGCCCGCGCTCGCCCTGGTAGATCAGGTTCGCGATGCGCTCGAGCGTGTTGACCTGCGTGTCTTCGGCGCTCGCGCCGCAGAGCGCTTCGGTCGCCGACACGGTCTTGAGCAGGTAGATCCGCAGGGGCGCGCCGGCCGGATAGGCGCTGGCGGCGAGGGAGTCGTACTGGTAGACGACGCCGTGCCGGGTGAGCGTGCCATGCGGCGGGAGCGTTCCCGCCGGCAGCGCGAGCGAGTTGCCGACGCTGCGGCTTCCCCGTCGCAGAGCGATCAGGCCTTCTGCCACGCCGCTGCTCTCGGCGACGAAGCCGTGCGCCGACCAGACGCTCGTCACGTAGGTCGCGATCGGATGCCCCGAGGCGCCGTCGATCGTTCCTTTCAGCGGCGCGAGCGCCGCGCCGCCGGCGTCGGCCAGGCGGCGCCCGGCGGTGCTCGTCACCTGCAGGTCGGTCATGTGGCCGGTGGCGATGAGCGCCCGCACCGCCGCGGCCACCGCCTTCGGGTCCCCCGCTTCGATCGCCCGGCGCAGCGGCGCCGAGCCCTCGATCATGTGTTCTGCGCTTGCTGTCCGTTCGCTCGAGATGCCCTCGCGGTAGACGCGCCCCAGCACGCTCGCGAGCGTCGACATGACCGCTTCGGGACAGCTCTGCGGCGGCGCGGCGGCGCGGGCGCGGGTGTCAGCGGCGACCCCGGAGCCGCAGCCGGCGAGCGCCGCCAGCAGCGCGAGAAGCACCGCGGCGCGCCCCCGTGTCAGCCCCTTGCGGCGGCCCGCGCCGCCCACGATCGATCTCACAGCTGTCAATCCTAGGTTCTCGCCGAATCGGCCGGGCCGGCTCGCGATGCCGGGCCTTCCCGGCTCGAACGGTGCTTCAAGCCGGCGGCGTCCACCGCTCTGAGGTAGGTTGGCGTCCGTGCCCACGGTCCTGATCACAGGCGCTTCGACCGGGATCGGCCAGGCGAGCGCGCTGCGGCTCGCGCGGGCGGGCTGGACGGTGCTCGCGGGCGTTCGCAGGAGCGAGGACGGTGAGCGGCTGGCGGGCGAAGCTCCCGCCGGGCGGATCGAGCCCCTGCAGCTCGACGTGACCGACACGGCGCAGATCGACGCGGCCGTCAGCGAGGGTGGGAGCGGGGGGACTCGACGCGCTCGTCAACAACGCCGGCATGGGCATCGGCGGCCCGCTGGAGGTGCTGACCGACGAGGAATGGCGGCGCCAGTTCGACGTCAACTTCTTCGGCCAGATCGCGGTCACGCGGGCGCTGCTGCCAGCGCTGCGCCGTGCGCGCGGGCGAATCGTCTTCATCTCCTCGATCGGGGGCCGGGTCGCGATGGGCTTCAACGGCCCCTACGCGGCCTCCAAGCACGCGATCGAGGCGGTCGGCGACGCGCTGAGAGTCGAGCTGCACAGCTCCGGCATCCAGGTCGCGCTGATCGAGCCGGGCTCGGTCGCGACGCCGATCTGGGACAAGAGCCGCGGCGAGGCCGAGCGGATGAAGATCCCGCCCGAGTTGGAGCCGCAGTACGGGGACGTGGCGGTGAAGTTGGACAAGGTGCTCGAGGAGACCGGACGGCGCGGGATCCCTCCCGAGGCGGTCGCAGAGACGATCGAGAAGGCGCTGAGCGCGTCGCGGATGCCCTCCCGCGTGCTCGTCGGCAGGGACGCGAAGATGATGCTCGCGGTCAAGCGGGTGCTCCCCGACCGCGTCTTCGACCGCATCGTTCGCTCGCGCCTCGGGCTCTAGCGCGGCACGCACGAGGACCGCGCGGGCGCTCCAGGAGAGCGGGCCCGGCGGCACCGAGGGCCTCACCCCGGCGGCGCGTACACCGCAAGCCAGGCGAACAGGCTTGTGGTCGCGGCCTGCGTCTGGATCATCCCCGGCTTCGGTGCGTTCGCAGCCGACAGCGTCTCCCCGTTCCAGCCCTTCAGGTAGAGCCCGCTCGGGTCCAGCGCGCGCGCCTGCGCGTCGCGCGCGTTGTCGGCGGCCATCCGGTAGAGCGTCGGGTCGCCTTCGAGCCCGTACAGGGCCAGCATCCACTGCAGGTAGATCGCGTCGTACTGCGGCGCGAAGTCGAGCAGGTAGCCGAAGCGAGCGAGGGACCTGGTCTTGAGCTGCCGGGCGAAGGCGCATTCCGCGGGGTTCGCGGTCGCACGGCAGAGCGTCGCCTGGGCGTAGATCAGCGGCCCCTCGATGTAGTCCACGGGTGTCGGGTTGACCGAGCTGTCGGCGTGCAGCCCGCTCGCCGCGTTCATGCCCGAGGTGTTCGTCCATGCGAGGAAGCGCCGCGCCTGCGCGAGCGCGAAGCCCGAGCGGGTCTGCTGGTAGAGCAGGACCGCCAGCAGCGTGTCGGCGGCGATCGCCGGCCCCGACTTGAACGGGTGCTCGCGTGTTCCACCAGATCCCGCCCGCGGCGGGGTCCCAGCCCGCGGCGGCGATGTAGCGCAGCGCCCGTTCGGCGTCGCCGAGCAGCCGCCGGCTGCCGGTCGCGCGGTAGGCCTCGAGGAACGCGAGCCCCCACCAGCCGTTGTCGTCGAACCAGGTCTCGGTGTTCGCAGCGCGGTCGCCGGGGTAGGGGGAGTAGCCGGGCACGGGTCGCAGGCCGCGGTTCAGATAGCGCTCGGCGCCCGCGGCGAACCGCAGCACGGCGGCGCGGTGCGCGGGCGTCGGCGAGGCGATCGCGATCGCGTCCAGCGACTGGAACAACGGCACGATGTCCCAGATCGTCGCCAGCGGGTAACGGTCGCGGTCGCCGAGGCGCGAGTCGTACCAGCCCAGGCGCCGGTCGCGCCACCGCGCCTGGGCGAGGGCGACGCCGTGTTCGGCCAGGCCGAGGTAGCGCTGCTGGGCGGCGCTCAGGGGCGCCGGCGCGGCGCCGGCCGGGGAGGCGCAGGCGCACAGGAGCGCGAATCCGCCGAGCAGGGCGATGACCTTCCTTCTCATTCGATCCCACAACCCAACCGGGGGGCATACGTCGCGGTGGCGGCTACCGTGATCCGAGCTATGTCCAACGCGGAGAGCCAGGCGCCGGCCCTCGAGCGGGCCGCAGTTCCGGCCGCGCCGCCCGAATGGCGCGCCTGGGCGCTGGCCGCCTGCGTTGCGGCGACGGGCCTCGCGGTGCTGATCGCGGTGCTGGTCGGGGCCGTCGGGCGCCAGGCCGTCGTACGCCCTACCGCCGCTGCCGGCTGCGACGGCCACGCCGCAGCCCGGACCGGCCGCGGCCGCGAGCGCCACCGGCGCAGGGACGATCGTCGCGCGCCCCACGGCCGCGCAGCAGCGCCAGGCCGCACGGCGCCTCGGAGCGGCGCAGCCAGGGGTCGGCGGTGCCCCGCAGGTGCACATCGAACGGCGTTGGATGGAAGGCTTCTATCCGATCTACGGCACGGCGCAGGGGACGTTCGGCGTCAACTGGCTGCTGCTCGCCTCGATCCACATGCAGGAGTCGGCGTTCTCGACCGCGCCCGGCACCTACGAGGGCCTCAACTTCGCCGGCTGCTGCGGCGGGCCCATGCAGTTCAACGTCACCAACGGGCCGGTATCGACCTGGGATCTGGTGAAGACCAGCTACATCTACGGGCGCCGCCCGGCCCGCTACGACCACATGGCGGCGAAGCATCCGTCGATCTATGACGACTTCGACGCGGTGATGGCGGCGGCGCACCTGCTCTCCGCCGACGGAGCGGGCTCCGCCCTGGACGGCTCTGCCTGGGCGGCCGCCTATGACTACTACGGCCACGACAGCACCGGCGTGGCCTACGCCGACCGCGTGCTCGCGCGCGCGATCGGCTGGTCCCAGCACGGCTTCTGCATCAACTGCGGCGTGCGGCCTTCGCTCGTTGCAGCCGTCCACGCCGCCTACGGCGCGCCGGTGCAGGCGGCGCTCGAAGCGCCCGTGCCGCCGCGTGCACGGCGCAGCGGCATCCGCCTCGAAGCGGCGCGGCCGGCGCGGAAGGCGAGGAGCCACCGCGGCTGGCCGCCGCGATGGCCCTCCTCCCTCCGCGCCGAACTAGGCCTGCGCGAGCAGCTCGCCGGCGACGCGGTCCGTCGCGCCGGCGGTGCCGCCGAGCAGCCGCCGCGAGAGCTGCGCGCGGCGGAAGTACAGCGGAGCGTCGTGCTCCCAGGTGGCGCCGATGCCGCCGTGCACCGAGATCATCGTGCGGGCGGCGTCGTCGAACGCTTTGCCCGCGACCGAGCGCGCCGCGCTGGCGGCCAGCGGGAACTCGCCCGGCGCGCCGCGGCGGGCCCAGCCCGCGTAGTAGAGCAGCGAGCGGCCGTTCTCGAGCTCGCGCAGCACCTCGGTCAGGGAGTGCTTGACGGCCTGGTAGGAGCCGATCGCGCGCCCGAACGTGAAGCGCTCCTTCGCGTAGGCGACCGAGACGTCGAGTGCCGTCTCGACGCTGCCGAGCGACTCGGCCGCGATCAGCGACTGCGCGAGGTGCCAGGCCGCCGCGAGCGTCTCCGCGGGCGTGTCGAGCACCGTCGCGGGCGCGCCCGAGAGCGTCACGTGACCGAGCGAGCGCGTCGCGTCGTAGCGCTCCACGGCCTCGATCGTGACGCCCTGCGCATCCGCCTCGATCGCGACGCCGACGGCCTTGCCGCCGTCGAGCGCGACGCCCACCAGCAGATCCGCGCCGGGGGCATCCGGGACGAAGTGCAGCGAGCCGCTGACGGTCCCGCCGCTGAGCACGGGGGCCTCGCCCCGCTCGATCCCGCTGGCCGGGTCCACCGTCCAGGCGTCGCGCACGTCGCCGGGAGGGGAGACCGGGAGGTACGCCGCGCGCTTGGCGCCGGTGGCGAGCTCGTCGATCATCGGCTTCTCGCCCGCCGAGCCGTCGAGGATCGCCGTCGCCGGGAGGTGGCCCAGCAGCTGGACGCCCGCGATCACGCGGCCGCACTCGCCGAGCACCAGCATCGCGTCGAAGGCGTCGAGGCCCGCGCCGCCGTGATCCTCGGAGATCAGCAGGCCGGGCCAGCCGGCCTCGCAGGCGGTCGGCCAGAGGTCCGGCAGCGCCTGCTCGTCGCCGTCGAGCGCCTCGCGGGCGGCCTCCAGCGTCTTGAAGCGCGAGAGCGCGCCGCGGGCGGCCTCGCGCAGGAACACCTGCTCGTCAGAGAGTGCGAGGTTCATGCCGCGGCCCCTTCCTTGCTGCGCAGCTCCGAGAACGGGATGCCCTTGTCCAGGCGCGGCTCGGGCGGCAGCCCGAGGACGCGCTCGCCGATCGTGTTGCGGAGGATCTCTTCGGTCCCGCCGGCGGACTTCAGGCCGGGCAGGAACGAGATCATGTACGCCCACTCGCTGTCCTCTTTGAGAGCGTCCGGGCCGAGCACGTCGGCGATCAGGTCGCCGGCTTCGATCGCGCCTTTGACGATCGTGACCTTCGCGAGGCCCGCCTCCGGTCCGGGGACCTGGCCCTTCTGCAACGCCGTCAGCGTGCGGTAGCCGGTGAAGCGGATCGCCAGCAGTTCGCTCGCGATCTGGCCGAGGCGGTGGCGCACCTCGGGGTCGCGGCGCGCGGCCTCGTCGGCGGCGAGCGCCGAGGCGAAGCGGGTCGAGTTGTAGCCCATGCCCTCGCTGCCGAGGCCGATCGTCACGCGCTCGAACATCAGCGTCGTGAGCGCCGTGCCCCAGCCGTTGCCGACGCCGCCGACGGCCGCGCCCTCGTCCAGCGCGACGTCGTCGAAGAAGACCTCGTTGAACTCGGCCTCGCCGGAGATCTGGCGCAGGCCGCGCACGGTCACGCCCTCGGCGTCCATCGGCACGATGAACATCGTCAGGCCCTTGTGCTTGGGGACGTCGGCGTCGGTGCGGGCGAGCAGCAGGCCGTAGGAGGCGAACTGCGCGTTCGTGGTCCAGACCTTCTGGCCCGACAGGCGCCAGCTGCCGTCCTCCTGCTGGCGCGCGCGGGTCTGCACGGCCGCCAGGTCCGAGCCCGCGGCGGGCTCGGAGAACATCTGGCACCAGACCTCATCGCCGTGCAGCAGCGGTGCGAGGTAGCGGCTCTTCTGCTCGTCGTTGCCGTGGGCGATGATCGTCGGGCCGAGCATGCCGACGCCGATCGCGTCGAGGATGCCGGGCACTTTTGCGCGGGCGATCTCCTGGTTGGCGGTCACCTGCTCGATCGGGCCGAGGCCCTGGCCGCCGTACTCCTTCGGCCAGGTCAGGCCGGCGAGCCCGCCCTCGGCGAGCTTGCCCTGCCAGGCGCGACGGGCCGCGATCAGCTCGTCCTCGTCCTGGATCGCGCCGGGACCCGAGATGATCGGGGCTTCGGACTTGTGCTCTTCGAGCCAGCTGCGCACCTGGGCGCGGAACGCGGCCTGCTCTGGTGTGTCGTCGAGATCCACGGGGGCTTCCTCCTTTGGCTGACTGGCCAGTCAAACCTCGCGTCAGGGAAAGGTAGCCGACCGGCGGCGTGCGCGGCGCCAGCCTCTGAAGCGCGCGCCGGGCGCGAGCGTCGCGCGCCCTCAGGCGCCCGGCGGCATCGGCGGCTCGGCGGGGATGCGCTCGTGGTAGACGTGCTCGAAGCCGCGGTCGAGCAGCTGTTTGGACTGGATCCCGGGTGCCTGCGAGTTGAGGACCACCACGCCCAGCTTCACGCCGCCGCGCTCGGCCGTGGCCACGAGGCAGCGGCCGGCGGCGTCGGTGAAGCCGGTCTTCAGCCCGGTCGTGCCCGGGTAGTGGTAGATCAGCAGCGGGTTGTTGTTGGAGAGGTAGAGCTTGCCGCCCTTGATCGGGAACGGGCAGCACGGCCGAGAGGGTGTGGGTCACGCGCGCGATCCGGGGCTGGGCGAGGTCGACGTGGGCCAGCATCGCCAGGTCGGCCGCGCAGGAGAAGTTGCCCTGGTCGACGTAGCCGGAGGAGGAGGCGAAGCGCGTGCAGCCCATCCCGAGACGCGCCGCTTCCGCGTTCATCCGTCGCACGAACGCGCTCTCGCTGCCCGCGATGTGCTGGGCGAGGGCGACCGCGGCATCGTTGCCCGACGGCAGCAGCAGACCGTAGAGCATCGTCTCCAGGCGCACGCGCTTGTGCAGCGGCAGCACGCCGACCTTCGATCCGGCCGCGTCGACGGCCGCCTTCGTCACGAGCACCTTCGCGGCGGGCGGCGCCGACTCCACCGTGATCAGCGCGGTCATCATCTTCGTGAGGCTCGCGATGCGCACGCGCTCGTGCACGTTGCGCTGCCAGAGCACCCGCCCCGTTTCGAGGTTGAAGAGGATCCCCGCGCGCGGAGGGTGATGGAAGCTGACCTGGATCGGATCCGTGGCGGGGTCCTCGATGCCGTGCAGGGCCAGCGCGGGTTTCGCCAGAGGGAGGCCGGCCGGCGAGAGGGCGGGGGCCGCGGGCGCGGGCGGGGCGCCGTGCGGGGCGCCGGCACCGCGGGAAGCCGATGCGCGGTGGTCGGAGGAGCTCTTGCTCAGCGCGATCGCCGCGGCGGCCGCGGCGCAGACCGCGGCCACGAGCGCGAGCGCACCGATCCAGCGTCGCCGGCGCCGGCGCGCGGCCTCCTCACGGCGCAGCCGGCTCTGGTCGGGCGTCAGGAAGGGAGTGGTGCTCATCCCCTCGGAGGATTGCGCAGTGCGCCGACGATTCCCACCGCCAACAGGACGAGGATGAACACCGCGACCACGGTGGCGACCGTCACGCCCTGTTCGGTCGCGGCCACGACGGTCAGGAACGCGAAGCCGGCGATGAACACCAGCGCCGTCGCGAGAACCGCGGTCCTCATCGCTGCGCCCCGCGGGGCATGGCAGGGCTCATGCGAGCCCGGCCGCGGGCTGTCCGCCCCGCGGCGGCAGGCGTTTCGCGAAGGCGCGGATCGCGGCGAGCCCGAACAGGAAGCCGCCGATGTGGGCGAAGTAGGCGACGCCTTCGCTGCCGGTCGCGTTGATCGCACCGGCGAGCCCGTCGAGGATGAACCAGACGCCGAGAAGCACGAACGCCGGGATCTCGACGATCGTGACGAAGAAGATGATGAAGATCAGCGTGATCACGCGGGCGCGGGGATAGAGCAGGATGTAGCCGCCGAGAACGGCCGCGATCGCGCCGGAGGCGCCGAGCGTCGGATCGGTCGAGTTGGGGCCGGCGGCGACCTGGGCGGCGAGCGCGACGACCCCGCCGAGAAGGTAGAACGCGGCGTAGCGCGGCCGGCTCATCGCGTCCTCGACGTTGGGTCCGAAGACGGCAAGGAACAGCATGTTGCCGAAGATGTGCAGGAAGCCGCCGTGCAGGAACATCGCGGTGAAGACGGTGATCCAGGTGGCGGGCTGCGCGCGCCGGCGTGCCGGAGACGCCCGGCTGTCCCTGGCAGACGACCGCGCTGGCCGTGCCGCCGGGCAGCGCGTGTGTGATCAGTTCGCAGTGATCGCCGGGGTGCGTGAGCTCGTAGGGGATCGCCCCCCAGCGCACCGCGGTGCGCTCGGTCGGGCCCCCGAAGAAGCTCCCGCCGTGGCGGATCTCCAGCAGGTAGGCGATCACGTTGATGACGACGATCGCGATCGTGACGACGGGCACCCGCGACAGCGGGATGTTGTCTCTCAGGGGGAAGATCGCGTGACCTTAGTGGCGCGGCGGCGCCGGGAAGCCGTTTGCACGCACGATTGGAGGGCGCGCGAGGAGCAGGTGGCGACGGTCGCGCTTCCCGGGCAGGGCCGGAGCTAGCCCGACGCCGCCAGCGGCCCGACGCCCTCGGCGCGCTGCGGCACGTGCTGGTCGGCGTGGTAGCTGGAGCGCACCAGCGGGCCCGCCGCGACGTGGTCGAAGCCGAGCTCGTAGGCGGCCGCCTCGAGCGCGGCGAACTCGTCGGGGTGCCAGTAGCGGACCACGGGCAGGTGGCGCTCGGAGGGGCGCAGGTACTGGCCGACGGTGAGCACGCGCACGCCGGCCGCGCGCAGGGCGCCGAAGGTCTCGACCATCTCCTCGTGGGTCTCGCCGAGGCCGACCATCAGCCCGGACTTCGTGACCACCTCGTCTCCGCCCATCTGGCCGGCCATCCGCAGCACCCGGCAGGAGCGCGCGAACTCGGAGCCGCGGCGGGCCAGCGGGTAGAGGCGGGGGACGACCTCGACGTTGTGGTTGAAGACGTCGGGGCGCTCGGCGAGCACCTTCGCGAGCGGCATCTCCTGGCCCTGGAAGTCGGGTGTCAGCACCTCGATCTGGCAGCCCGGGGCCTGGCGGCGGACCTGGCGGATCACGCCGACGAAGGCGGAGGCGCCCTTGTCCGGGAGGTCGTCGCGATCCACCGAGGTGATGACGGCGTGACGGAGCCCCATGCGGGCGATCGAGCGCGCGACGCGCGCGGGCTCGAGCGGGTCGTTCCAGGTCGGCTTGCCGGTCTTGACGTTGCAGAAGCCGCAGCGGCGGGTGCAGGTGTCGCCGAGGATCATGAACGTGGCGGTGCCGCGCTCCCAGCACTCGCCGACGTTGGGGCAGGCGGCCTCCTGGCAGACGGTGTGGAGGTTCTCGGAGCGGATCAGCTCGGTCAGCTCGCGGTAGCGCTCACCGCCGGGCGGCGGCACCTTGAACCAGGGCGGCTTGCGCTCGCGGATCGGGCGCACGTCGGGGCCGAGAACCGTGAGCGGATCGACCCCGCCGGGGTTGGCGCGCGAGCGCGTCGCGCTCATACGGGCACCGCCTGAAAGTGTTTTTTGCTGGGCTCCGGCCCTGGCGGGCCTCCGCTGGGGTTTTGCGTCGCTGAGAGACCGAGCCTGGCGGGGGTGACGATGCGCTGGCGCGCGCCGTGCTCGCGGCAGAACGCGAACGCCATGCGCTTGCGGAAGCAGGCGATCCCCTCGGCGGGGCCGTCCGTCTCGGCCGCGAGCGAGGTCATCTGCACGTCTGGCAGCCCGCAAGCGACGACCCAGCCGAACGGCTCGAGGTCGTTCTCGACGTTCACCGCGAAGCCGTGGGTGGAGATCCCGCGCGAGACGTGCACGCCGAGCGAGGCGATCTTGCGCTCCCCGGTCCAGACGCCCGTGTAGTCGGGGCCGTCCTGGACGCGCCCGCGCGCCTGCACGCCGGCCTCGGCGAGCGCGGCGACGATCGCGCGCTCCATCGTGCGCAGGTGCTCGATCACGTCGGGCGCGGCCATGATCGGGTAGCCCACGAGCTGGCCCGGGCCGTGGTAGGTGACGCGCCCGCCGCGGTCGGTCGCGTGGAGGGCGATCCCTTTCGCGTCGTAGAACTCGCGCGGGAAGGGCAGCTCCTCGGCGGCGGCGCGGCGGCCGACGGTGTAGGTGGGCGGGTGCTCGAGCAGGAGCAGGAGGTCGGGGAGCTCGCCGGCCTGGCGGCGGGCGCGGAGTGCCTCCTGCATCGCGACGCCGGCGGCGTAGGGGACCACGCCGAGGTGGCACACCCAGAATCTCTCGTTGCATGACCTTGCGACCCAGCCTAGATGATCGATTGGCCGGCGCCCGGTGGCCTCGTTGCGGTGCTCAGAGCGTCAGCGCGGCGGGCGCCTGCAGCAGCTCGCGCACGCGGGCCAGGAACATCGCGGCTTCGGCGCCGTAGAGGACGCGGTGGTCGCACACGAGGGTGAGCGTGAGCATCGAGCGCGCGACGATCTCGCCGGAGTCGTCCACGACCGCGCGCCGGGCGAGCGCGCCCACCGACATGATCGCGGCCTGGGGCGGGTTGATGATCGCGGCGAAGGCGCTGATCCCGAACATGCCGAGGTTCGAGACGGTGAAGGTGCCCCCGCCGAGCTCCGGCGGGGTGATCGCTTTCGAGCGCACGCGCTCGGCGAGCGCGCGGGTTTCGCGTGCGATCTCGCCGAGCGCCTTGGTGTCGGCGTCGAAGACCGTCGGCACGACGAGCGCGTCCTCGGCCGCGACCGCGACGCCGACGTTCACCCGCGAGTGCAGCAGCGCGCGGCCGTCGCGGTAGCTGCCGTTGGCGGTGGGGTGCTCGCGCAACGCCAGCGCGCAGGCCTTCACGACCATGTCGTTGTAGGTGGGCGCGACCTCCGAGCCCTCGCGCGCGATCTGCTTGAGCTGCTCGCGCAGCCGCACGCACTCGTCCATGTCGACCTCGATCTGGACGTTGAAGTCCGGGATCGTCGCCTTCGACTCGGCCATCCGCCGCGCGACCGTCTGCTGCAGCTTCGTCAGCTCGACCTCGGTGGTCGTGCCCTTGGCGGTGGCGACGGCCTCGGACGAGGCGATGCTCGCCGCCGGCGCGGCCGAGCCCGCTCCCTCCACGTCCGCCTTCACGATCCGCCCGCCCGGGCCGGTGCCGGCGACCGAGGCGAGATCGAGGCCTCGCTCGGTGGCGATCCGCCGCGCCAGCGGCGAGGCCTTGACGCGGCCGGCGCCGTCGCCCGCGGGCACCACGGCGGGCGCGCTCGTCTCGGTCACGGCTGGCGCCGGTGTGCCCTCGCCCCCGGAAGCGGGCGCGGAGGAGGGCGGCGGCGCAACCACCGGGGCACCTTCGCCCCCTGAAGTGGCCGTGGCCGCGGCCGATCCTCCATCCCCAACTCCATCGATCGCGTCGCCCACCCGCGCGATCGTCGCGCCGACCGGCAGCGTGTCGCCCTCGCCCGCCAGCAGCTTCAGCGTCCCCGCCTGGTCGGACTCGTAGACCATCGTCGCCTTGTCCGTCTCGATCTCGACCAGCTCCTCGCCCCGCGCGACCTCCTCGCCGTCGGCCTTCAGCCAGCGCAGGATCGTGCCCTCCTCCATCGTGTCCGAGAGGCGCGGCATCACGATCTCGGTCATCTGGCGGCTCCGTCGGTGCGCCCGAGCGTCGCCAGCGTCGCCGCCACCACCTGCGGCTCGTGGGGGTAGGCGATGTCCTCCAGCGGCTTGGAGTACGGCATCGGCACGTCCGCGCCCGTCACGCGCTGCACCGGCGCGTCGAGGTCGTCGAAGGCCTGTTCGCCGATCAGCGCGGCCAGGTTCGCGCCGACCCCGCCGTGGGGCCAGCCCTCCTCGACGATCACGCAGCGGTTCGTGCGCCGCACCGAGGCCAGGATCGTGTCGAGGTCCAGCGGCCGCAGCGTGCGCGGGTCGATCACCTCGGCCTCGATCCCGTGCTCGGAGGACAGCGTGGCGGCCGCGCGCTCGGCGGTGAGCGCCATTCGCGAGATCCCGACGATCGTCACGTCCGAGCCCTCCCGCGCGACGCGCGCGACGCCGAACTGCACGAGATGGTCCTCGTCCTCGGGCACCTCCCCGCGCGTGCCGTACAGCGACTCGTGCTCGATGAAGATCACCGGGTTCTCGTCGCGGATCGCGGTCTTCAGCAGCCCCTTCGCGTCGGCCGCCGTCGCGGGCACCGCGACGAGCAGCCCGGGCACCTGCAGGTAGAGCGCCTCGAAGCAGTGCGAGTGCGTCGGCCCGAGCTGGTGGCCGGCGCCCTGCGGCATCCGCACGACCAGCGGCACCCGTGCCTGGCCGCCGAACATGTAGTGGATGTGGGCCGCGTGGTTGACGATCTGGTCGAAGGCGAGCAGCGAGAAGTTGATCGTCATCAGCTCGACCACCGGCCGCAGCCCCGCCATCGCCGCGCCGACCCCCATCCCGACGATCGTGTTCTCGGAGATCGGGGTGTCGCGCACGCGCTTCTCGCCGAACTCCTCGAGCAGGCCCTCGGTGACCTTGAACGCGCCGCCGAAGACGCCGATGTCCTCGCCCATCAGCATCACCCGCTCGTCGCGCTGCAGCTCCTCGCGAAGCGCGGCGCCCAGCGCCTCGCGGTAGCGCATCTCGCCCATCAGCCGCCCGCCCTGCGCTGCGCCGTCTCTCCGCCCGGCTCCCCGCCCTCTTCGCCCGCGGCGAGCGCGCTCGTGAGCTGCTGGGGGATCTCGTCGTTGCGGGCCCCATCTCGATCGGGGGCCCACCCCTCCCCCGCCCCGGCGCTGCGCTCCTCGGTCGTCTCGACCGAGTACCAGCCGCGTGCGGCGTCCTCGAGCACGTAGACGTCGTCGAAGAGCTCGCCGGGCTCCGGGAACGGGGAGGCGTCGGCGAACTCGACCGCGGCATCGACGCGCGCGAGCGCCGCCGCGTCGATCGCCTCGAGCTCCGCGCCGTCCAGCACGCCCTCCGCCACCAGCCGCTCGCCGAAGGCGGGGATCGGGTCCCGCCGCCGCCAGGTCTCCACCTCGTCCTTCGTGCGGTACTGCTCGGGGTCGGCCATCGAGTGGCCGCGGAAGCGATACGTGACGGCCTCGATCAGGAGCGGGCGGCGCTCCTCGCGCACGCGCTCGACCGCCTCGGCGACGACGGCGTGGGTGTCGAGCACGTCCATGCCGTCGCAGCGCATGCCCGGGACGCCGAGGCTCTCGCCCTTGCGCTGCAGGTCGGTGACCGCGGAGTGCCGGCCGAGCGCGGTGCCCATGCCGAACTGGTTGTTGGTCACCATGAAGACCACCGGCAGGCGCCAGAGCGCCGCCAGGTTCAGCGTCTCGCCGAAGGTCCCCTGGTTGGAGGCGCCGTCGCCGAACTGGCACAGCGTCACCTCGTCGCGCCCGGAGTAGTCGCTGGACATCGCGATCCCGGCGGCGATCGGCAGGTTGCCGCCGACGATCCCGTAGCCGCCCATGAAGCGCCGCGCGAGGTCGAACATGTGCATCGAGCCGCCGCGCCCGTGGCAGATCCCGTCCCTGCGCCCGAACAGCTCGGCCATCACCTTCTCCGGCGGCGTGCCCCGCACCAGCGCGTGGCCGTGAGAGCGGTAGGTCGAGATCAGGTAGTCGCTGTCGCGCAGCGCCCGCGCGCTGCCGACGATCGTCGCCTCCTCGCCGATCGAGAGGTGCAGGAAGCCGCCGATCTTCGCGCGGGCGTACTGCTCCCCCGCGCGCTCCTCGAAGCGGCGGATCAACGTCATCGTCTCCAGCCACTCGCGCGCCTGCGGCGGCGCGGGGAGCTCTCGCGGCGGTGTGCCTGCCATCAGGACTCCACCGTAGCCCAGCGGGCCCTGAACTCCTCGGCGTCGAGGCTGTTCAGGTCCGCGCGCATCGCGCGCGCCAGCTTCGACGCCGCGTGCGGGGGGCGGTCGATGAGCACGATCGCTTCGCCGCTGGCGACCTCCACGAGCTCGATGTGGTCGACCCTGTTCGGGTCGGCCAGCAGCGCCGGCGTGCGCCCGCCGCGCGTCACGATCAGCCTGTAGGCGTCCTTGGCCCTCATCCGCTGCGGTGGATCGTGAGCGGCGTGGCGGCGGATCGCGGCCCGGCCGCCTGCAGCGCGGCGAGCGGCCTCGCCGAGGGCGCGCTCGCCGTGGAAGACCCGCCCCGCCGCGAGCACGGCGGGGACGTCGCGGACGCCCGCGTTCGCCGCCTGCCGCGGTCGCCGCCTGCGAGCTGCTCGGCGACCGAGCGCATCGAGGCGGCGCGGAGCACGGCGGCCGGGTGCATCTCGCAGGCCGCGGCCGCGATCAGCACCGAGTCCTCCTGCGCCAGCGAGCGGCCGCCCGCGAAAGCCTGGCGGAACGCGGCCTGGGCGAAGGGGACGGTGCGGCCGATCGACTTCGCGTAGGTCGCGACGCGCATCGCGAGGGCGCCGTCGAAGGGGAACGGCTCGGGCCAGCGCAGCGGCTGCAGCCCCAGCTCGCAGGCGCGGCGCTCGACCTCCTCGCGGAACACGTCGCGCTCGGTCTGGCAGCGGGACGCCTCGAAGGTCTCGCCGCCCGGCAGCGCGGCGGCGCTGACGGGGATCCACTCGACCGGCTCCGGCGCGCTCGCGAAGACCGCGAGCGCCTGCTCCGCCGCCAGGTAGGCGAGCGGGCTCGAGAGGTCGAAGTAGAAGGCGGCGCCAGCCGGCATCGACCGGTCCCCGCCCTCAGCCGTGGATCAGCCAGCCGTCAGCGGCGCGACCGGCTTCCATCACCGCCTCGGAGAGCGTCGGGTGCCCGTGGATGATGCGCCCCAGCTCAGGGAAGCCGCCCTCGAGCGCGCGCACGTTGACGAGCTCCTGGATCAGCTCGGTCGCGCGCGAGCCGACGATGTGGCCACCGAGCAGCTCGCCGTAGCGCTTCTCGCCGACGACCTTGACGAGCCCGGTGCGGTCGCCGTAGACGGTGCCGCCGCCGACCGCCCCGTAGGGGACCTTGCCGACGACCACGTCGTGGCCCTGCTCGCGCGCCTGCTCCTCGGTGAGCCCGAAGGAGCCGACGTTCGGGGTGCAGAACGTCGCGCGCGGGATGTCCACGTAGGAGATCGGGTGCGTCTGGCGCCCGGCGATGTCCTCCGCGGCGATGATGCCCTCGTCGGAGGCCTTGTGCGCGAGCGCGGGCCCGTGCACCAGGTCGCCGATCGCGTAGACGCCGGCGCGGGAGGTGCGCTGGGCGCCGTCCACCTTGACGAGCCGGCCGTCGAGTTCGATCCCGGCCTCGGCGAGCCCCAGCCCCTCGACGTCGGCCGCGCGCCCGGCGGCGATCACGATGTAGTCCACCTCGGCGCGCTCCTCGGCGAAGGAGAACGAGACGCCGTTCTCGCTCGCCTGCACGTCGCCGATCGGCGTTTTCGTGCGGATGTCGATGCCCTGGCGCTTCAGCCCCCGCTCGACCAGCCGCGAGATGTCCTTGTCCTCCGCGGGCAGCGCGCTGTCGGCCGCCTCGAGCAGGATCACCTCGCTGCCGAGGCGGACGAAGCCCGAGGCGATCTCGGCGCCGGAGGCGCCGCAGCCGACCACCGCCAGGCGCGCCGGCAGCTCCTGCAGCGCCCACGCCTCCTCGGTGCCGATCACGCGCCCCCCGAGCTCGACGCCGGGGACGCCGAGCGGGACCGATCCGGTCGCGAGGATCACGCTGCCGGCGCCGATCACCTGCTCTGCGCCGTCGGGCGCGAGGACGCGCACGTCGCCGTCCGCCGTGAGCGCGGCATCGCCCTCGATCATGTCGATGCCGTCTTTCTTGAACAGCATCGAGACGCCCGAGGTCAGAGTTTCGACGACCTTGGCGCGCCGCGCCTGGATCGCCTCGTAGTCGACCCCGACCGAGCCGACCTGCACGCCGTACTCGCCGGCCTCGCGCACCTCGCTCAGCAGATCCGCCGAGCGCAGCACCGCCTTCGCCGGGATGCACGCGTAGTTCAGGCAGCGCCCGCCGACCTTGTCGCGCTCGACGACGGCGGTCTTCTTGCCGAGCTGCGCGGCGCGGATCGCGGCCACGTACCCACCCGGACCCGAGCCGATCACGACCACCTCGTAAGAGCTCTCTGCCATGCCGGGGCCCACCCTATCGCGCCGCGACGAGAACGCCCGGGCGCCCGGCCGAGGCCGGCACGGAGCGCCGCCGGGCCGGCTCAGGAGGCCGGCACGGAGCCCGGCCGACCGGCTCAGGAGGCCGGCAGGAGCGCCGGCCGACCCGGCTCAGGAGGCCGGCACGGAGCGCCGGCCGACCCCACTCAATCCATGCGCTGCTCGCCGGCCTGGATCCGGCCCATCACGCGCACGAGCTTCCAGAACAGCCACCCGCCGAGCCCGATCGCCACGATGCAGCCGGCGGCGGCCGCGATCGTCGCGGCGACCACCAGCGCGAGCGAGGTGACCACGATCTGGAAGGCGAGCAGCGCCTCGAAGGCGAGCACCGCCCAGTAGCGCCCTTTCCACATCCCCTGGGCGACCGCGCCGAGCACGACTGCGATCAGGATCGCGCCCGGCACCGAGCCGCCGTGGCGGCTGAGGTTGTGGATCGTCAGCGCCCCGGCGAGGACCGCGACCGCCAGCAGCGCGCAGACCGCGATCGCCACGAGCAGCGCGGCCGGGCGCTCACCGGGGGCGAGCGGCTCGAGCGCCGCGCGCGCGGCCTCCTCGCGCGCACCGCGTGGCGGACGTCCGGGCCGGGGCGGCTCGTGCGCCGGCGCCTTCTCGGCAGGGGGGCCGCCCGCGCTGCTCATCCTCACGCGCCGGACCCGCCGAGCTTCTCGCGCAGCTCGCGGGCAGCCGCCTCCGGGTCGGCGGCATCGGCGATCGCCCGCAGCACCACGGCCCGCTCGGCGCCGGCCTCCGTCACGGCGGCGATGTTGCCCGCGTTCAGGCCGCCGATCGCGAAGAACGGCACGCGCGCGTTCGCCGCCGCGTAGCGGACCAGCTCCACGCCGACCGCCGGGCGGCCCTCCTTGGTCGGCGTCTCGTGCACCGGGCCGACCCCGATGTAGTCGACGAGCGCCGGGTCGACCGCGTCGATCTCGGACTCCGCGTGGGTGGAGAGGCCGATCAGCATCTCTGCGCCGACGATCTCGCGGACCTGCTCGACGGGCATGTCTTCCTGGCCGACGTGCACGCCGTCGGCCTGGACCTCGGCCGCGACCGCCGGGCGGTCGTTGACGATGAACAGCGCGCCGATCCGCTCGCACAGCACGCGCGCCGCGTGGGCGACGGCCGTCAGCTCTTCGTCGCCGAGGCGCTTCTCGCGAAGCTGCACGATGTCCGTGCCACCCGCCACGGCGGCGCGCAGCAGATCGGGCAGCCGCCCCGGGTCCGGTGGCTCCCCCGGCACGCCGCAGACGAGGTACAGGCGGCTCGCCCGCAGGCGCTCGCGCCGATCCGCTCCAGCCTGGTCTCCGAGCATCGCCGAAGAGTCTCGCACGGCGGCGGCGGGCGCTCGGCAGCGGTCCGCGGCGCCGGGGTCTCCCTCCCGGCGCGGGGGCGGACTAGCATCATCGGCATGGGCAGTGAAGGCGCAACGGACCTGCTCGTCGTCGGCGGCGGCGTGATCGGCCTGGCCACCGCCTGGCGGGCCGCCGGACGCGGCATGAAGGTCACGCTGATCGAGCGCGACGGCCTCGGCGAAGGCACGTCGCGCATCGCCGCGGGCATGCTCGCCCCGGTCGCGGAGGTCGAGTTCGGCGGCGCGGGCCGGCGCATGCTGGAGCTGGCGATGTCGCTCCGCGCGGCTCTGGCCGGGTTTCGCCGAGGAGCTCCGAGCCGCCTCCGGGGTGGAGATCGCGCTCCGGCCCACGGGCACGCTCCTGCTGGCGCGCGACGCCGACGAGGAGGCCGAGCTCGAGCGCCAGCTCGAGTTCCGCCGCTCGCTCGGCTTGGACGTGAGGCGGCTGCGCCCGAGCGCCGCCCGGGAGCTGGAGCCGGCGCTCGCACCCACGCTGCGCGCCGCCCTGGAGGCGCCGGGCGATCACTCGCTCGACCCGCGGCCGGTGCTGCGCGCGCTGCGCGACGCGTGCGCCGCCGCCGGGGTGCGGATCCGCGAGCGCTCGCCGCTCGCAGGGCTGGAGCACGACTCCAGGCGGCTGCAGGCCGTCGTCCTCGCCGGCGGCGAGCGGCTCCGCGCCGGCGCCGTGGTGCTCGCCACCGGCCCGTGGAGCGGGCGCCTTCCCGGGCTCCCCGACGGCGCGGGCGTGCCCGTGCGGCCCGTCAAGGGCCAGATCCTGAGGCTGCGCGATCCGGCCGGGCCGGGGCTGCTCGAACGGGTGATCCGCTACGAGGGCGGCTATGTCGTGCCGCGGGGCGACGGCCGCTACGTGCTCGGCGGGACCGTCGAGGAGCGGGGCTTCGACACGAGCCCGACGGCCGGCGCGGTCTACGAGCTGCTGCGCGAGGCGCGCGAGCTGCTGCCCGGCGTCACCGAGATGGAGATCGAAGAGCTCTCGGTGGGGATGCGGCCGGGCACGCCCGACAACCTCCCGGCGATCGGCCCCGCCCGGCTCGCGGGCCTGTGGTGGGCCACCGGGCACTACCGCAACGGGATCCTGCTCGCCCCGCTGACCGCCGAGCTCCTGACCGGCGCGCTCTGCGGCGAGGATGGAGCCGAGATGCTGGGGTGGTGCGACCCGGCCCGGTTCGCGCTCGCGGGGGCGCCCGCCCCGGCCGCGGGCGCCAGTCGTGCGGAGGCCGTGCGGTGATCGTGCTGAACGGTCACGCGCGGGAGCTGCCGGCGCCGCCCACGCTCGCGGCCGCGCTCGCCGAGCTGGACGTCGCCCCCGACGCGCGCGGCGTCGCGGTCGCGGTCGACGGCGAGGTGATCCCGCGCGCGCGCTGGAGCGAGCTGAAGCTGGACGAGGGGGCCCGCGTGGAGGTCCTGACCGCGATGCAGGGAGGCTGAATGGGTACGCGCGAGCAGAACGTCGCCGGCGAGAGCACCGTCGAGGACCCGCTCGTGATCGCGGGCCGCGAGCTGCGCTCGCGGCTGCTGCTCGGGACCGGCGGGTTCCCGTCGCTCGAGCTGCTGGCGGAGTCGATCGCCCTGAGCGGCAGCGAACTGGTGACCGTCGCCCTGCGGCGCGTGCAGGGACAGGAGCGCGGCTCGCTGCTGGCCGTGCTCGAGGGCGCGGGCGTGCAGGTGCTCCCCAACACGGCCGGGTGCCACACCGCGCGCGACGCCGTGCTGACTGCGCAGATGGCGCGCGAGGCGTTCGAGACCGACTGGGTCAAGTTGGAGGTGATCGGCGATGAGGAGACGCTGCTGCCCGACGCGCCCGAGCTGCTGCGGGCGGCCGAGCAGCTCGTCGGCGAGGGCTTCGTCGTGCTCCCCTACACGACCGACGACCCCGTGCTCGCGCGCCGGCTCGCGGACGTCGGCTGCGCGGCGGTGATGCCGCTCGGCTCGCCGATCGGCAGCGGCATGGGGATCCGCAACCCGTACAACATCTCGCTGATCCGGGAGGCGGTCCAGGTACCGGTCGTGCTCGACGCCGGCGTCGGCACCGCCTCGGACGCGGCGCTCGCGATGGAGCTCGGCTGCGACGCGGTGATGGCCGCCTCGGCGATCTCACGCGCGCAGGACCCGGCCGCGATGGCGCTCGCGATCCGCCGCGCGGTCGAGGGCGGGCGGCTCGCGCGCGGCGCCGGACGGATCCCGCGGCGGCGCTACGCGACCGCGTCGACGAGCGACGAGGGCCTCGCCGGACTTCTAGAGGACTTCGATCGTGCCGTTGATCGTCGCGGGGTGGATCGTGCACTCGAAGTGCACGAGGCCCGGTTGCGTGAGCTTCACTTCGAAGCTCCCGCCTTCGCCGAAGTTCTTGGAGTGGAATTTCTGGGGGCCGCCCACGCTCGTGGCGTTGTGCTCGATCGGGTCGTAGTTCGTGAAGCGCACCGTCGTGCCCGCCTTGACGCGCAGCGTCACCGGTCTGGCCGTGACGTTGCGGTAGGCGATCTGCACGGTCCCGCTCTGGACGGGTTCGGACTTCGCCGGCGTGGCGAACTTCGGGCGCGCCGATCGCCTTCAGGCTGCTCCCAGAAGTGCTCGTCTGCGGGGTCGGGGAGGTGCCCTGCGTGGTACGCGGCGGGGCGCTCGTCGTCGCGCCGGAGGAGCCGCAGCCGGCCAGCAGCGCCGCGGCCAGCAGCGCCGGCGCGGCGAGCGCGCGCGGCGGGGTGCGACGGACGGCGCATGCTCATGCGGGCACGATCCCACATCGCCCCGGCGTTCCGTGCAGGTCCGCCCTCTCCGAGCGCCTACACTGGCCGCTCCCATGACCCGCCACCTTCTGACAGGAGCCGAGCTGAGCCGCGAGGAGCTCGACGCGCTGCTCGAACGGGCGCAGCAGCTCGCCGAGGAGCCGCTGTCGAGCCGTGCGCTCGACGGGCGCAGCGTCGCCCTGATCTTCCAGAAGCCCTCGACGCGCACGCGCGTCTCCTTCGAGGTCGGCATCGACGAGCTCGGCGGCCACGCGGTCGTCCTGCGCTCGGATGAGCTTCAGCTCTCGCGGGGCGAGGCGCTGCAGGACACCGCTCTTGTGCTCTCCCGCCACGTGGCGGCGATCGGCCTGCGCACCGGCCCCGACGAGGCGCTCGAGGAGCTCGCCCGCCACAGCACGGTGCCCGTGATCAACATGCTGAGCGCGCGCCACCACCCCTGCCAGGCGCTCGCCGACCTGCTGACGCTGCGCCAGTCCTACGGCCGGCTCGAAGGGCTGCGCCTGGCCTACGTCGGAGACGGCAACAACGTCGCACGCTCGCTGGCGATCCTCGGCTCGCTCGCTGGGCTGGATGTGGCGGTCGCCTCGCCGCCCGGCTACGCGCTCGAGGACGACCTCGCGCCGCCGCCGGCCGCGACCGGCCGGATCAGCCTGCACACTGACCCGCGCGACGCCGTCGCCGGCGCGGCGGCCGTCTACACGGATGTCTGGGTGAGCATGGGCGACGAGGAGACCGCCGATGCGCGGCGCCGCGACCTCGCCGCCTACCGCGTCGACGACGCGCTGCTCGACGCCGCCGCTCCCGGCGCGTTCGCGATGCACGACCTGCCCGCGCACCCCGGCGAGGAGATCACCGCCGAGGTGCTCTACGGCACGCGCCAGCGCATCTGGGACCAGGCGGAGAACCGGCGCCACGCGCAGAAGGCGCTGCTCGAGCTGCTGGTCGGATCGGGATGACCGCGGCGCCCGCGCACCCTGAAGGGCACGCGCAGGCCCGGCCCCAGCGCGGCGACGAGCTCGAGCTGTCGATCGACTCGCTGGCCTTCGGCGGCGAGGGCGTGGCGCGACTCGGCGACTCGGGCTACGTGGTGTTCGTGGCCGGCGCGATCCCGGGCGACCGCGTGCGCGCGGTCGTGCACAAGCGCAAGCGCTCCTACGCCCACGCGCGCACGCTCGAGGTGCTGACGCCGAGCCCGGAGCGGATCGCGCCCCGCGCGCAGCACCCCGGCGTGCCGTGGCAGGTGCTCCCGTATGAGCGCCAGCTCGAGATCAAGCACGCCCAGGTGCGCGAAGCGCTCGAGCGGATCGGCGGCCTGGAGGGCTTCGCGCTCGAGGAGATCGTGCCCGCGCTGGAGCAGTGGCGCTACCGCAACAAGCTCGAGTACTCGTTCGGGAACGGCGGCGACGGCACGCTGCAGTGCGGCTTCCACGCCCCCGCGGGCGGCAACGCCGTGGTGGCGATGGACGACTGCCTGCTCGCGTCGGAGCTCGGCAACCGCGCGCGCGAGCTCGCGGCGGCCTGGTGCCGCGAGCAGGGCCTCGTCGCGTGGGAGCGCGGCCGGGGGGTGGGCCGGGAACGTGGCGCGCCGGTCGGCCCGGCGCCCGACGGACGGGTGCAGCTTCGCAACCTCGTCGTCCGCGAGGGACGGCGAACGGACCGCGTGCAGGTGCGGCTGGTCAGCAGCGGCGGCGAGCTGGAGGCGGGCGCCCTCGCGGCCGCGCTCGCCGAGGGCCTCGGCGAGCAGCTGAGCGGCGTGCTGTGGACGCGCACCGACCGCCCGGCGGAGACGACGCAGGGCGGCGAGACCGAGCTCGTGTGGGGCGAGGACGAGCTGCCCGAGCGCCTCGGGGCGCTGGACCTGCGGATCTCCTCCGAAGCGTTCTTCCAGACCAACACCGAGATGGCCGAGGTGCTCTACGGGGTCGCCGCGGAGTACGCCGCGCTCGAGGGCTGGGAGCGGGTCTATGACCTGTACTGCGGGATCGGCTCGATCGCGCTCACGCTGGCGCCGCGCGCCGGCCAGGTGTGGGGGATCGAGCTCGCCGAACCGGCCGTCGCCGACGCGATCGCGGGAGCGCGGCGCAACGAGATCACGAACGCGAGCTTCTTCGCCGGCGACACGCGGCTCGCGCTGCCCGAGCTGCTCGAGCGCGCCGGACGCCCGGACCTGGTCGTGGTCGACCCGCCCCGCGCGGGGCTGTCGAAGAAGGTCGTGCACCGGATCATCGACGCCGCGCCGAAGCGAATCGTCTACGTCTCGTGCAACCCCACCACGCTCGCCCCCAACGCCGCGGAAATGGTCGCGGCGGGCTGGTCGCTGAAGCGCGTGCGCCCGGTCGACATGTTCCCCCAGACGCACCACATCGAGTGCGTCGCGCTGCTCGAACGCTCCTGACCGCAGGCGCCTGAGCGGGCGCGGGCGCCGTCGCGCGCGCGGCGCGGGTGGTGTCGGCTGACGTGACCGGAGTGAGCGTCACGGCGGCGGCACGCCGGCGATGCCCGACCGCTAGGTGCGATCAACGGTCTAGGGCGTGACGAGATGCTCGAGCTGGTAGACGATCACGTCGGCGTCCCCCGTCAGGCCGACATCGGCGAGTGCGGGCGTCAGGATCTCCTCGTCGAAGCGTTTCGCGTACCAGTCGGACTCCCAGATCTGCGCGACGCGCATCTTCCCGTCGACTTCGGTCGCGCCGTGCAGGATCAGCCCGAGCGGGTGGCGGTGGTCGATGTCCAGCCGCGCCCGCAGCGCGTCGTAGGTGCTCCGGTCCATCCCCCGATCGACGATCCTCAGAACCACTTTTCCCCCTCCGGTTGCCGCTCCAGTCTAAGCGGCTAGGCTTGCGCCGTGCGCGCCGCGACGATCCGCGAGCAGGAGATCGTGATCGAGGAGCACCCCGACCCGGAGCCGCGCGGGGAAGAGGTGCTCGTGCAGGTGCGCGCCGCGGGGCTGAACGGCGGCGACATGATGCAGAAGCGCGGGCTCTACCCCGCGCCCCCCGGCTATCCCGAGGACATCCCGGGGATGGAGCTCGCGGGCGAGGTCCTCGCCCTCGGGCCGAAAGCGAGCCGTTTCGAGCCGGGTGCGCGCGTGATGGCGATCGTCGGCGGGGGCGCTCAGGCCGAGCTCGCGGTCGTCCACGAGCGGCTGCTGATGCCCGTGCCGGCGGGGCTCGGCTGGTCCGCCGCCGGCGGGCTGCCCGAGGTGTTCACGACGGCACACGACGCGGTGTTCGTCCAGGCCGGCCTGCGCCCCGGAGAGCACCTGCTCGTCCACGGCGGCGCGGGCGGCGTGGGGACGGCCGCGATCCAGCTCGCGCGGGCGGCGGGCGCGCGTGTGACCGCGACGGTTCGCAGCGACGAGCTGCGCGAGGAGGTCGCCGCGCTCGGCGCGATGGCGGTGCCGTGCGAGGGCTTCGCCGAACGCGGCCCCTTCGACGTGATCCTCGAGCTCGTCGGCGCGCCGAACATGCCCGAGGACCTCACTGCTCTCGCGACCGGCGGGCGGATCTGCGTGATCGGCGTCGCGGCGGGCGCCAAGAGCGAGCTCAACCTGCTCGCGCTGATGGGCAAGCGCGCGCGCATCCACGGCTCGACGCTGCGCGCGCGGCCGCTGGAGGAGAAAGCGCTGAACGCCCGGCTCGTCGAACACGAGGTGCTGCCGCTGTTCGAGCGCGGCGAGGTGTCCGTGCCGGTGGCCGACACCTTCCCGCTGGCGCAGGCGGCCGCAGCCTACGCGCGGTTCGCCGCCGGCGGCAAGCTCGGCAAGGTCGTGCTCAGCAGCGAGTAGGGGCGGCCGTGTACGAGACCGAGCGCGACTTCGAGCGTCTGCAGGAGCTGCTCGACGCGTCCAAGCGCGCCTAGTACGGCGGCTGCGCGTCGTACCACTCGCCGAGCACGCGGAACGCCGCCCAGAACTCGCTCTTGGCGGCCTGCTCGTCGAGCGAGTCGTCGATGTCGGGCACGTAGAGCGCGTCGATCGTCGGCGTCAGCTGCTGGACCTGGCCGGGCGCGGGGTCGATCGGGCGCGCGAGCGGGATCTCCATCTCGTTCAGCGCGGCGAGCGCCTCCGCGCCCATCACGACGACGATCTTGGGCTGGACGATCGCGATCTCTTCGACCACGCGCGAGATGCACGCGAAGTCGGCGAGCGACGAGTCGCTGAGCGGGCACTTCACGCAGAGCGTCCCGTACACGGCGAGCGGGTCGATCTGCAGCCGCTTCAGCGACTTCATGATCGCGCCGCCGGCGCGGCCGTAGAACGCGACGCCCTCCTCGATCTCCGAGGGCACGGGCGCGTGCTTGAGCAGCATGATGTCGGCCTGCGGGTGGCCGGAGCCGAGCACCGGCATCAGGTTGCCGCGCGGGCAGTGCGGACAGGCCTGCAGCTCGCGCGTCAGCGTGTTGAGCTCGCGGATCGCTCGCTCGAGGTACTTCTCGCGGATCTCGTCGTCGGTCACCGGCATCGGTCCGGACGGATTTGACGGGGCCCGCGCTTGTCCTTGACCGTGCATCATCGGTTGCGCCGCGCTGCTAGCGCCGGCTGCCGTGCCGCACCCGCCTCAGGCGCCGTGCCTTGCTGGCGCGGCGCGCCGCGCGCGGCGTCGCGCGCGTCTGCAGGAACTTCAGCGCCT
Source organism: uncultured Solirubrobacteraceae bacterium (assembly GCA_963779065.1). GTDB lineage: Bacteria > Actinomycetota > Thermoleophilia > Solirubrobacterales > Solirubrobacteraceae > Palsa-744. The sequence continues at coordinate 2,002,346 of CAVZWQ010000003.1, read as the reverse complement.
GCACGTAGAGCAGCGAGGAGGGGCGCGTGAGGATGTCGGCGTCGCGCAGCGACTGCAGGAACTCGGCCGGCCCCTCGAAGTCGCGCATCCGGATCCGCACGGAGCCGAGTCCCTGGGCGACGTGCGAGTCCGAGCCGGCGCCGGCGACGATGCGGTACTTGGCGGCGAAGCGGGCCGCCTCGTCGTTGAAGGCGCTGATCGCCACGCGCGGGTTGAAGACCTCGATCGCGTCGATCTCGTCGAGGTGGGAGAGCAGGTGCTCGTAGTCGGGGACCGCGTGCATGCGGTCGAAGGGGTGCGGCACGTAGACGACGCCGCCCTGCTCGCGGATCGCCGCGATCGTCTCGTGCAGGCTCAGCCCGCGCGGGATCTTCTCCTCCAGGAAGAGCCCGATCACCTCGCCCTGCCCGGCGGTCTTGATCTCCTCGCCGACGATCACCTTGGGTGGGTGGGGACTCAATTTGGCCTTCTCGCGCGCCTCCAGCGCGCCCGAGATCTCGTTGTGGTCGGTGACGGCGATCGCGCCGAGGCCGCGCTCGCGGGCGGTCGCGAGCAGCACCTCCACCGGCGTCGCGCAGTCCGGCGAGTGGTCGGTGTGCATGTGCAGGTCGACGTCGATCAGCGGGCGCTGGGAGAGCGCGCGGCGAAGCTCGGAGTCGCCCTCGCGGGAGTGGCGCCGCGCGGCCAGCTCGCGGTAGACGCGCTCGAGCTGCTCGGCGGCGTCCGGGTCGTCGTCGGCGAGGAGGCGGTACTCGGCGGGGAACTGCCGGCTCATCACCTCGGCCGTGGCCGCGTGGCTCGCGATGCGCGCGTCGAGGCGGCCGAAGAAGCTCTCGACGAAGCGACGCGCGAGGAGCGTCGAGAGCAGGCGCTCAGTCGAGGAGTGGAACGAGCCGACGTTGAGCGCGCGCGAGTGGCGCAGCGCGGCGTTGGAGGTGCTCGGCGCGAACGGCTCGTGGACGTGGACGAAGTCGAGCTCGACCGAGCCCAGCAGTTCCTCGACGGTGCGCGCGACGTCGATCGGCAGCGACAGCGGACGCCGCCGGGCGCTCGGGACGACATCCAGCACCTCGCCGACGGCGAAGACGCGCGGCTCGCCCTCGTCGGTGCCGGCCAGCAGCGCCGTCGCGTCGCCGCGCGCGGCGCGCAGCGCGCGGCGCGAGTCGCGCACGCGCTCCTGCGAGCGCGACGGCGCGACGATCAGCACGCGGTGGCCGCGGCGCGAGAGCTCGCGCGCGACGCGTCCGAGGTGCGCGTTCACCTCGTTGTCCTCGGCCTCCCACGGGTAGGGCGTGACATGGGCGATCGAGAACGTCTCGGGCATCGACGTGAACGAGGTTAGCCGCGTCGCGTCCCGGCCGCCAGTGGCCGGCGCACGCGCGCGGCGCTCCGGGCGGCGATGGAGCGCCCGCCCGGGCCGCTCCACGGGCCGGCATCGCGTGCCGGCGCGAACTGCCGACCGGGCCGGCAGCGAGCGCCGGCCCGCCCCACCGGCATTACCGCGCCGAGGAGGCTTTCGCGCGCGCCGAAGCGGCTTTCGCGCGTGCCGAAGCGGCTTTCGCGCGCGCCGGCGCTTTGCGGCCCTTCGGGCGCGTGCCCGGCTTCTTCGAGTACTTGGCGATGAACGCCTCGGTGTCCTGGCGCGCCTGCTCGTCGGGACGCTGGTTGTGCGGCGACTTCATCAGGTAGGAGGACGGCCCGTCGAGCTGGCCGCCGAGACCGTGGTTCAGCGCGAGCTTGCAGCAGCGCACCGCGTCGATCACGATGCCCGCCGAGTTCGGCGAGTCCCAGACCTCGAGCTTCAGCTCGAGGTTCAGCGGCACGTCGCCGAAGGCCTGGCCCTCGACGCGGATGTGCGCCCACTTGCGGTCGGTGAGCCACGGCACGTAGTCCGAGGGCCCGACGTGGATGTCGCTGGCGGGCAGCTCGTGATCCATGATCGAGGTGACCGCGTTGGTCTTCGAGATCTTCTTGGACTCCAGCCGCTCGCGCTCGAGCATGTTGTAGAAGTCCATGTTGCCGCCGACGTTCAGCTGCGAGGTGCGCTCGATCTCGACGCCCCGCTCGGCGAACAGCCGCGCCAGCGTGCGGTGCACGATCGTCGCGCCGACCTGCGACTTGATGTCGTCGCCGACGATCGGCAGGTTCGCCTTTTTGAAGCGCTTGTCCCAGTAGTCCTCGCGGGCGATGAACACCGGGATGCAGTTGACGAAGCCGCAGCCGGCCTCGAGCACCTGCTCGACGTACCACTTCGTCGCCTGCTCGGAGCCGACGGGCAGGTAGGAGACGACGACGTCGGTGTGCGTCTCCTTGAGGATCTTGACGATGTCGGCCGTCTCGCCGGGCGCCTTCTTGATCTTCTCTTTGAGGTACTTGCCGAGGCCGTCGTGGGTCATGCCGCGGTAGACCGGCACGCCGAGCTTCTTCGGCACCTTGGCGAACTTCATCGTGTTGTTCTGGCCGGCCCAGATCGCTTCGCCGAGGTCCTTGCCGACCTTCGTCGCGTCGATGTCGAACGCGGCGGTGAACTCGATGTCGCGCACGTGGTAGCCGCCGAGGTCGACGTGCATCAGGCCGGGCACCCGCTGGGCGGGGTCGGCGTCTTTGTAGTACTGGACGCCCTGCACGAAGGCGGAGGCGCAGTTGCCGACGCCGACGATGGCGACGCGGACCTTGTCGGACTGGTAGCGCGCGGCGCCGTTGGTGGAGGCGGCGCCTTTGGCGTTGGCGCGGCCGTTGCTGTCCTGCTTGCTCACGAGTGGGATGTCCTTTGCGGGGCGCGAGGGCCCGGTCGAGGGGCCGCGCCGTCGCGGGCTCCCTGGCTTGCCTTTGGGCCGCGTGGGGTGACGGCCGCTCGGAGGAGACTACCCCTCGCCCGAACGAAGGTCACACCGTCAGCGCGCGGCGCACGTGCCAGATGCGCTGCCCGACGGTGATCACGCTGAGCGCGGCGAGCACGTAGACGGCGGGCTCGAGCAGTTCGAAGCTGCCGAGCGAGGCCCCCTTCGCGAACAGCAGCCCGATCGAGAGGATCACGACGCGTACCGGCCGCGTGGCGATCCCGACCTTGCACTCGACGCCGAGCGCCTCCGCCCGGGCGCGGGTGTAGCTGACCATCAGCGAGGCGAGCACGGCCACGACGACGCCGGCCGCCGCGACGCGGTTGCCCTGCAGCGCGAAGTAGCCCGCGACGGCGGTCAGCACGATCCCCTCCTCGACGCGGTCCAGCGTCGAGTCCAGGAACGCGCCGAACGGCGTGCCCTTGCCCGACATGCGCGAGTAGCGGCCGTCGAGCGTGTCCATGATCGAGCCGAGGATGAACGCGATCCCGCCGAGGAAGAAGAGCTGTTCCCACACGAGCACGGCGGCGACGAGGTTTCCGAACAGGCCCGTCAGCGAGATCGCGTTCGGGGTCAGCCTGGACTCGATCAGGCGGTTGCGCACCAGCTCGCGGCGCTGGCCCTGCCCGATCGGCGCGCGCGTGGCGCGGCGGTTCGCGCGCGCGGCGCGCGCGGCGTTGCGCTGTGCCCGGCGGGTCGGGGCGTGCTGGCGCGGCGGCATCCCGCGGCTACCCGCTCGCGGTCAGCCGCGGGGCGACGCCGGAGAAGCGCCAGACCGCCGGTCGCGCCCGCGCGAGCCAGGTCGCACCGTAGGCCGAGGCGGCCGCGGTCAGCGCGCCGAGCATCGCGTCGACGAGGAAGTGGTTGGCGGTGACGACGATCACGAACGTCATCAGGAACGGGTACAGGAACCACGCGACGCGCGCGAAGCTGTTGCGCACCAGCCGCGCGAGCGACCAGCCGATCATCAGCGAGAAGGCGACGTGCATCGAGGGCACCGCCGCGTAGAGGTTCGTGACGGCGCTGATCGAGGCGCTGTGACCGTCGACGTGCACGCCGGTGAAGTCCGAGACGCTGTCGACGAAGCCCCACTCGGGCATGAAGCGCGGCGGCGCGGTCGGGAAGGCCGTGTAGCCGATCAGGGCGATCCCCATCGCGATCATGAACATGTTGCGCACGAAGTAGAAGTTCCGGTTGTGGCGCAGGTACAGGTACACCAGCGCGCCGATCGTCACGGAGGTCTGGGCGTTGACGTAGATCCAGCTCGAGACGACCATCACGAAATGGCTGCCCGAGGCCCACGTCTGGATCGACGGCTCGACGAACACGTGCATCCCGCGCTCCAGCGAGATCAGGTCGCGGGCGTGCGCGAACGCCGCGTTCGCGTCGCCCTCGACGATCCCCCGCACGAGCCTGTAGCCGAGATAGGCGAGAGCGAAGAGAGTGACCTGCCGCAGCGCGTCGATCCAGCCGTGAGGGAGGACGCGCGCTTGCAGCTCGCGAGCGCGGGCGACCATCGCGACGAAGCCTAGACGATGCTCAGCGGCAGCGGGCGCCGTGGTCGAAGACGCGCGCGAGCGAGAAGTCGATCCCGACGCGGACCGTCTCCGGCTCCGCGGAGCGCACCGCCGTCCAGCCTCCGGGTGCTTCCTCGACGCAGCCCCGGCCGCTCGTGAGCGCCCAGTACGGCGTGAAGCGGAGCTTGACCGCGAAGGTGCCGGCGGACGGCGTTTCGAGCACGAAGGAGTCCGTGCCCGCGCTCGCCAGTCGCGCCGGCGGCGCGGCGAGCGGCTGCGGGGCGGCGACGGCGAACAGCCGCCAATGACGCGAGCGCCAGACTTCCGCCAGCAAGCCGCGCGAGCGCGGGGAGGCGATCGAGGCTCGCCTCGGCCGTGCCCGAGTAGTCGAGCGGCGCGTCCGGGAGGGCGACGTAGGAGACCGCCTGCTCGGCCAGCCATGCGGCGTAGCGTCGCAGGGCTGAGCGGCCCGGCTTCGTAGAAGAGCGGGTTGCGGTAGCGGTCGAGCTGGCGCTCCCAGCCGCGCGCCATCATCGCGGCGGGCGCGACGTAGCGCGCCTCCCAGTGGTCGACGGTCGGGACGACCTCGATCCGCGCAGGCCGCGCGCCGTAGCCGACGCCGAGCGTGCGCAGCTCGGCCAGCAGCGGCGCGTAGTAGGACTGCTCCACGGCCGGGTTCGAGAGCGTCGAGACGTAGTCGGCGAACGGGGCGTTGACCTGCCAGTAGGCGAGCGGCGCGACGAGCACCAGCGCCGCCACGTGGCGCCAGCGCGGCGTCGCGTCGAGCAGCCCGCAGACCGCGAGCGGTCCCGCGGCGAGCGCGCCCAGCCGGTCGACGTTGCCGCCCACCGCGCTCGGCACGACGTAGGCGCCGAGCAGGGCCAGCGCGTAGAGCAGCGCTCCGATTCGCAGCATGCGCTGCTCGCGCGGCAGGGCGAGGCCGATGACGAGCACCGCGGCGAACGCGGGCCAGAAGGCGGACGCGACGAACGGCTGCGTGCCGCCTTCGGGGAACACGACGCTCAGCACCGCGATCGGCACGAGGCTGCAGGCGGCGAGCGCGGCGCAGCGCAGGCGCTCGGCGGGGACGGCCAGCCCCCAGGTGACGGCGCACAGCGCGAGGAACGCCCCGGCGACGGGGCTCGCGAGCGCGGCGATGACCGCCGCCGCGAGGGCGGCGGCCCAGCGCCGGCGCTGCGCGAGCACGATCGAGCCGAGCCCGATCGCAAGGCCGAGGTCGAAGGGCACGCGGCTGGAGAGCAGGGCGATGCCCGCGCCGAAGGCGAAGAAGAACGCTCCGGCGCGCGCGGCGCGGGCCGGGAAGCGCCCGGCGATCGAGAGCTCGAACAGCGCCGCGGCCGCCGTCATCGAGAGGGCGGCGAGCAGCGCCGCGCCCAGCAGCGCGCCGAGCGCGGGCGCGAGCATGGAGTAGGCCGGCAGGTGGTGGCCGCCGTACCAGCTGTTGTCCCAGAGGGTGAAGCCGAAGGTCGAGAACAGGTGGCTGCGGTAGCTGGCGGCGGCGAGGTCCGGGCTCTGGGGGGCGAGGATCAGGTAGGCGATCGCCAGCAGCGCCGTGAGAGTCCACGCCGGCGGCCTGCGGAGCAGCGCCGGCCGGCCGCGCAGCGGCGCCGGGGCGGCTCGGGCCTGCGTGCTCACCCTTCGCTCAGGAAAGCGGCGACGCGGTCGACCATGTCCGGCCGGTCGAGCCACGCCCAGTGCCCGGCGTCGGGGTACTCGGCGAGCTCGCCCTGCGGCAGCGCCGCGGCGTAGTCGCGGCCGAAGTGCGCGGGGATGTAGGGGTCGCGCGTGCCCCACAGGACGAGCGCCGGCACGTCCAGCTCGCCGAGCCGCGCGCCGGCCGCCTCGAGCTTCGCGGGAGGGGCGCTGCGGTACAGGCGCAGGATCGCGCGCTGGGTGCCCTGGTCGAAGTGCGCCCAGGTGCTGTCGATCCACTCCTGCGGGAGCGGGCCGGGGGTGACGTTGGACTCGCGCGTGAGCTGGCGCAGCGTGAACTTGAAGGTCATCCCCATCGAGAACTCGCCGAGCAGCCAGGTGCGCCAGATGCGCGCCGTGCGGTGCCAGCGGTAGCCGGGCAGGAACGGCACGGCGTTGATGATCGCCACGCGCGCGATCCGCTCCGGCATCCGCTGCGCGAGAAGCAGGCCGAGGGCTCCCCAGTCGTGCACGACGAGGCTCACGCGGTCGAGCCCGCGCTCGTCGAGGAAGCGCTCGAGGAAGCGGTCGTACTCGTCCATCGTGTACGCGAGATAGCCGGGCTTGCCCGACCGGCCGAAGCCCGGAAGGTCGGGCGCGATCCCGCCCGTGCGCTCCAGGAACGGGATCCAGTCGTCCGAGCTCGTGGGCACGCCGTGCAGGTAGAGCGGCGTGGGGGCGCCGGCGGGCACGGGCGCGCTGCGCCAGAAGACCGGGATCGGGCCGCCGGGCGTCGACGGGATCGTGATCTCGCCCTGCTGCTCGCTGACCTCGGCCACGCGGCAAAAATACCCCCCATCGCGGGGGGCAGGCAGCCAGTACGGTGCTCGGCGTGACGGCCAAGGCGAGGAACCCCCGCCGCGCCTCCGCCTGGCGGGGCCCGGCGCCCGCCCGCGTGCGCCGCGTTCGCGACCGCCTGCGGGAGGTCTACGGCGTGCCCCTGATGGCTCCGCACGGCCACCCGATCGCCGAGCTCGTGCTCACCGTCCTCTCGCAGTCGACCAACGACCGCAACCGCGACGTCGCCTACCTGCGGCTGCGAAACCGCATGCCGGCCTGGGAGCAGGTGCGCGACGCGCCGGTGGCCGAGGTCGAGGAGGCGATCCGCCCCGGCGGCATCTCGAAGGTCAAGTCGGTGCGCATCCAGGCGATCCTGCGCGCGATCGCCGAGGACCCCAGGGAGGGCGGGCGGGAACCGCATCAGCTCTCTCTCGACTGGCTTCCCCGCGTGCCGCTGCAGGAAGCCCGCGACTACCTCGTCGCCCTGCCGGGCGTCGGGCGCAAGACGGCCGCGTGCGTGCTGCTGTTCGCATACGGCCTGCACGACGTCCCGGTCGACACGCACGTCTCGCGCGTCGGCGGGCGCCTGGCCCTGCTGCGCGAGGGCGCGCCGTTCGAGGAGCTACACGACCAGATGCTCGCGCTCACGCCGCCGGGCGAAGAGCTCGAGCTGCACGTGAACCTGCTCCGCCACGGCCGGCGCACCTGCCACGCGCGCCGCCCGGCATGCTCGGAATGCGCGCTCGCGCGCATGTGCCCGAGCCGGCACCTGTTCGTCTGAGGGAGGCCCCGCCTCAGCCGTGCGGCAGCACCGCGAAGGCGATCACGGCGTAGTGCAGCGTGGCGGCCGCGATCACGAGCGCGTGGAAGACCTCGTGGTAGCCGAAGACCTTCGGCCACGGGTTGGGCCGGCCCGAGGCGTAGACGACCGCGCCCGCCATGTAGAGCAGCCCGCCGGCTGCGAGCCCCGCGACACCCAGCCAGCCGACTGCCGCGGGCAGCTCGCCGAGGAGGGCCGCCGAGACCGAGCCGAGCGCGACGTAGACGAGCGCCAGCAGCCACTTCGGGGCGTCGATCCACACGAGCTTGAAGACGACCCCGCCGAGCGCGCCGGCCCAGATCACGATCAGGATCGTCTTCGACAGGCCGCCGTGCAGCGCCAGCAGGCAGACCGGCGTGTAGGTGCCGGCGATCAGCACGAAGATCATCGAGTGGTCGAGGCGGCGCATCCAGCGCCGCGCGCGCGGGCGCCACGTGACGCGGTGATACAGCGCGCTCGTCCCCAGCAGCGCGGTCAGCGCGGCCGCGTAGATCGAGACGGCCACTCGCGAGCGCGCGTCCGAGGCGGCGAGGACCAGTGCGGCGCCGGTGGCGATCGAGACGAAGAACGCGTACTCGTGCGAGACGCCGCGCAGGCGCGGCTTCACGTTCGCTACGGCAACCTCCTGCGCCCCGGCCGTGGTCATGCAACTAACGGTAGCCGGTGGCGCTGTCACGGGCGCCAAATGCGTCCGGCGCCCGCGCCGCCCCTTCTCCATATCCAAATCAGGCAGAAACGGCTCGGTCGGCCAGCTTCGCGCGGGCCTTCTCGGGCGAGACCTTCACCACGTCCCACGCCAGGCCCACGCGCTCCATCGCGAGGATCAGCCAGCCCGACGGGTCCAGCTCATACCAGCGCAGGCCGTGGAACGCCGACTGCGGGAACGCGTGGTGGTTGTGGTGCCAGGCCTCCCCGAGCGACGGCAGCGCCAGCCAGAAGACGTTGGTCGACTCGTCGTCGGTGTCGAAGCGGCGCCGGCCGAAGAAGTGGCAGATCGAGTTGATGCTCCACGTCACGTGGTGCACGAGGAAGATCCGCACCAGCCCGGCCCACAACAGCGCCGAGAGCCCGCCCGCGACGAGCGAGCCGCCGCTCAGCGCGAGCCCGGCGAGGAACGGCACGAGCAGGCTCGCCGAGCGCGATCAGCGGGAAGCCGCGGTTGATGCGCCGCATCGTCGGGTCCTTCACCAGATCGGGCGCGAACCTTTTCGAGGACGCCTGGCCGTGGGTCTCGAACAGCCAGCCGACGTGCGCGTGCCAGAGCCCGCTCGCCATCCCCCGCAGCCCCGCTCCGGCGCCGGCGTGGGGGCTGTGGGGATCGCCCTCTTCGTCGGTGAAGGTGTGGTGCTTGCGGTGGTCGGCGACCCAGTCGATCACGCCGCCCTGCAGCGACAGCGATCCGAGCACCGCGAGCGTGTAGCGCAGCCAGGCCCGGGTCTGGAACGCGCGGTGGGTGAGCAGGCGGTGGTAGCCGACCGTCACGCCGGTCGCGCTGAGCACGTACATGACCGCGAAGATCGCGAGGTCGCGCGGCCCCAGGAAGTGGTGCCACAGCAGAACCGCCGCCGCGATCACGCCCGCGAAGGGGATCACCACCGCCGCGATGTTGGCGTTGCGCTCGAGGCGCGTCACCGCCGCCTGCCACCTCTGAGGAGGCTCGCCGGGAGCCCGGCGAGCGCCGCCAGCACCAGCGCCGAGCGCGGTTCGTACGCCGCTGTCCACAGCCCGCCGTGCGCCGCCCCGTCGCTGAAGAGCTCCTCCGGCTCGCGCTCGCGCGGGGGCTCGGCGTTCAGGTCGTGGACGAGCAGCGCCGCCATCAGCACGCGTGTCGTGGCGGGCTCGAAGATCTCGATGCCGAACAGGCCGGCGCCAGCGTAGGCGGCGGCGAGCACCCGGTTCTTCGTGACCGAGCGCGTCCAGGTCGCCGGCGCGACGTTGAAGGAGACCGGCCGGCCCTCCTCGGCGGCGCAGACGCCGCGCCAGCGCTGCAGGCGCTTGGCGATCGCGTAGTTCGGGCCCTGCTGCTCGATCAGCGCGTCGGCGACCGGCACGGGCTCGGCGTAGGCGGGGCGGTACAGGCGCCCGCCCGAGACGAGCTTCAGCGGCGCCTGGGCGAGCTTGCGCGCGCGGCGCGCGTCGTAGGCGGCGCGCGCCCGTTCGGCCGTGTCGGCCGGGACCACGTAGGCGTCGGTCGGCGTCGCCAGATACGCGAGCGCGGCGGACGGCTCGGCCTCGGCGAGCGCGTCGAACGCGCCGCTCAGCAGCACGTGGGCGCCGCCGTCCGCGTAGGCGTACATGCCGAGCACCGGACTGCCCTCGCCCGCGGCCAGGCTCTCTGCGAGCCAGGCGTGCGCCGCGGGGAGGCCGGCGACGACGTCCACGCCCGCGGTGCCGTCCTGGGCGAGCGGCATCCGCACCCGCCCGCTCCCGGCGCGCGCGAGCTCCTGCACGCGCGCCCACACGGCGGCGTCGGGCACGTCGATCGCGAGCAGGTCGGCGCCCCACGCGCAGAGCGGGCCGAAGGGGCCGATCTCCGAGCCGGCTCCGATCACCGCCATCGTGCGGCCGGGCAGCGACAGCCACTCGGGATGCTCGGAGACGAGGCCGACCGCAGCCGCGAACGATGGCTGGACGATGCCCGTGTCGACCCACAGCTCGAGCTGCTCGCGCAGCTCGGCGCCGTGCAGGGTGCGGCCGCGGTAGGGAACCTCGAGCCTCTCCGCCGCGGTCGCCGTGCCGCGGATCTCGCCGCTGCCGAGCCGCGTCGCGGCCGCGCCGCCGAGCGCCTGCGCGAGCGGGACGTCGCCGCCGCCGGCGGTCTCGAGCACGAGCCGCTCGCGCATCGAGTCGAGGCCGGCCCGCGCGATCGCGCGGGCGTTGCCCGGCGCGGCGGCGAGCGTGGTCAGCGCGCGCAGCAGCGGCGCGTAGCCGCTGCGCCAGGAGCTGCAGCTCCCGATGCGCTCGGCCAGCGCGGGATCGGCCGGGCGCGCGGCGTCGGCGAGGATCGCGCGCGTCGTCCAGGTCGTCGAGCGCCGGCCGCCGACCTCGGGGAAGCGCAGCGGCCCGCGCGCGGCATCCCGCCGCGAGGGCGGCGCGGTCGGCGCTGTGCGGGCCGTGCTGTCCACCTGGGCGACGATATGTGCGCGCCGGATATGTTTCTTCGAGGATGAGCGTCAATGAGACATGGAAAAACTATGTCGAGAGCACAGACGAGTGGCTCGACGAGGACGCTCTGCGCCGCATCCGCGGCGCGCTCGGCCCGATCGCCGACGCCGTGGTCGAGGCGATCCAGCACGAGGTGCCGTCCTACGCGCGGCCGCTGGAGGGGGACTTCGGCCGGGGCATCAGGATGGGGACCGAGGTCGCGCTGCGCCGCTTCGTCGGCGACGAGCAGGACGCGCGCTCCGACGACGTCTACCGCCGGCTCGGCGCCGGCGAGTACCGGGCCGGACGCGGGCTCGACGCCCTGCAGTCGGCCTACCGGGTGGGCGCCCGGGTGGCGTGGCGGCGAGATCAGCGCCGCGGCGGCCGCCGCCGGCGCCTCCGAGCGCGCCCAGCGCAATCTCGCCGAGGCGATGTTCGCCTACATCGACCGGATCGCGGGGGAGTCCGTCGAGGGCTACGCCGAGGCGCAGCTGCGCGACGCCGGGGATCTCGACCGCCGCCGCTCCGAGCTCGCCGAGATGCTGCTCGCCGGGGTCGCCGGCGACGACGCGGAGCTGGCCCGGATCGCCGAGACCGCGCGCTGGCCGCTGCCGCGGACCGTCGCGTGCCTTGCGGTGGCGGGCGAGCGGGCCGACGGCGCGCGCCGGCTGCTCAGCGGCGAGACGATCGGCGTGCGGGTCGGGGAGACGGTCGGCATCGTCGTGCCGCACCCCGTCGCGCTCGAACGCGAGGCCGAGCGGCTGGCCGGCCGGCTCGGGCTGAGCGTGGCCGTCGGTCCGAGCGTCGAGCTCGAGGAGACGCAGGTCTCGATGCGCCTCGCGCGGCGGGCGCTCGCGCTCGCGGTGCCCGGCGGGCCGCCCGTCGTCGCCGAGCAGCGGCTGGCCGAGATCGCCCTGCGCGGCGCGCCCGAGGTCGCGGCGCTGCGCCGCCGGCTGCTCGCCCCGCTCGACGGCCAGACGCCCGCGAGCCGCGCGCGCCTGGAAGCGACGCTCCTGCAGTGGCTGCGCCACCGCGGCGCGCAGGGCGCGATCGCGGCCGAGCTCGGGGTGCACCCGCAGACGGTGCGCTATCGGATGGCGCGGCTGCGCGAGTTGATGGGGGAGGCGCTGGATGATCCCGAGCAGCGCTTCGCCCTGGAGATGGCGCTGCGCGGTTAGATGGCTGATTCCACGGCGGTGTGCCGTGTTTCCGGTGGTGCGGATGGTCGAGCCTGCCGCGGACGCAGGCCGCAGCCCTTGCTGGAGGCAAGGGCAAGGCCGAGGACAAAGGCAGGCGAAGGCCAGGCGTGCCAGCGGCGGTGCAGCGCCGTGGAATCAGCCATCTGGCTCCTCAGGGCATCGGCGCGGTGCGCTGCGCGCCGGCGTCGGTCCAGCTGAGGGTGGTGCCCGCGAGCGCGAGCGAGCCGGCGTCGATCGCTTCTCCGCTGTCGAGCAGGGCCGGCGGCCCTTCGCGCGGGGCGGCCCAGACCGACTCGAGGGCGGGGTCGCGCCGGTCATCGCGCGTCACGGTCCACGCGACCGACCCGCGCGAGGTGATGAGGAAGCGGATCACGGCTTCGCTGAAGACCAGCCCGGCGTCAACGTAGGAGCCCGCTTCGATCGCATGCAGGACGCGGCGCGCGCCGACGTCGACGACGACGAGTTTGGTCGTGCCGGAGTCGACGCCGAACTGCGTCTCGAGGTAGGCGGCGACGTGGCCCGCCAGCTCGAACCGGGACAGCGAGGTGTGCAGGTTGAGCTGCGTCGGCGCGAGCAGCGTCATGTGGCCGCGGTGACCGGACAGGCAGGCGAGGACGGCCCGCGGCTCCCGGGCCGATCGCGGGCGCGTTTCGTAGACGCGGACCGCGGCGGAGCGCGCGAGCACGCGGGCTCCGGGCGCGGCGCAGCTCCGAGCACGGGCGGGCGAGCCTGCGGCGAGGGCGGCGGGCGTCGCGCCGAGACTCGCCGTGAGGGTTGCAAGCGCCGCTACGGTCGCGCGCCTCATCGCGCGCAGACTACCCCGTCCGCCGGGCGGGGCGCATGGGGAGAGCCACGATTGGGAAAGCCGCGATTTCCAGGCACTTTCCTCCCTTGATGAGGCTGAGCAAATCTGTCATAATGGCACTCAGATTTGTAAAGCCCCACCCAAGGAGACAACAACCCCATGGCCAAGACCATAGGCATCGACCTTGGCACGACGAACTCGTGCATGGCGGTGCTCGAGGGCGGCGAGCCGACCGTCATCGAGAACGCCGAGGGCGGCCGCACGACCCCGTCGGTCGTGGCCTTCACGAGCTCCGGCGAGCGCCTCGTAGGCACCGTCGCCAAGCGCCAGGCCGTAACCAACCCCCAGAACACGATCTTCTCGATCAAGCGCTTCATGGGCCGCAAGGAGGCCGAAGTACGCGAGGAGGAGTCGATCGTCCCGTACAAAGTCGTCGCCGGCCCCAACGGCGACGCGCGCGTCGAAGCCAACGGCGAGCAGTTCTCGCCCCCGGAGATCTCGGCGATGATCCTCCAGAAGCTGAAGGCGGACGCGGAAGCGTACCTCGGCGAAGCGGTCGACTCGGCCGTCATCACCGTCCCCGCCTACTTCAACGACGACCAGCGCCAGGCGACCAAGGACTCCGGCAAGATCGCCGGGCTCGACGTCAAGCGCATCATCAACGAGCCGACGGCGGCCTCGCTCGCCTACGGGCTCGACAAGGAATCCGACCAGACGATCCTGGTCTTCGACCTCGGCGGCGGCACGTTCGACGTGTCGGTGCTCGAGATCGGCGACGGCGTGTTCGAGGTCAAGTCGACGGCGGGTGACAACCACCTCGGCGGCGACAACTTCGACAAGGCGATCGTCGACTGGCTCGTCGCCGAGTTCCGCAAGGACCAGGCGATCGACCTCTCCCAGGACCCGATGGCCCTGCAGCGCCTCTACGAGGCGGCCGAGAAGGCGAAGATCGAGCTCTCCACGACCCAGGAGACGCAGATCAACCTGCCGTTCATCACGGCCGACGCCTCCGGGCCGAAGCACCTCGACACGCGCCTCACGCGGGCGAAGCTGTCCGAACTCACGAGCGACCTGCTCGACCGCGTCGTGAAGCCTGTCCGCCAGGCGCTCGACGACGCCAAAGGCAAGGGCGTGAAGGACATCGACCACGTGGTGCTGGTCGGCGGCATGACGCGCATGCCGGCCGTGCAGGAGAAGGTCAAGGAGCTCACCGGCAAGGAGCCCCACCGCGGGGTCAACCCGGACGAGGTCGTGGCGGTCGGCGCCGCGATCCAGGCGGGCGTGCTCGCCGGCGACGTCAAGGACGTGCTGCTGCTCGACGTGACCCCGCTGACGCTGGGGATCGAGACCAAGGGCGGCGTGATGACGAAGCTGATCGAACGCAACACCACGATCCCGACCCGCAAGGGCGAGGTCTTCTCGACGGCCGAGGACAACCAGCCGTCGGTTGAGATCCACGTCCTTCAGGGCGAGCGCGAGATGGCCCAGTACAACAAGTCGCTCGGCAAGTTCCAGCTCACCGGCATCCCGCCGGCGCCCCGCGGCATCCCGCAGATCGAGGTCGCGTTCGACATCGACGCGAACGGCATCCTCAACGTGTCGGCGAAGGACCTCGGCACGGGCAAGGAGCAGAAGATCGAGATCAAGGCCGGCTCCGGGCTCTCGGACGACGAAATCAAAAACATGGTCTCCGACGCCGAGTCCCACGCCGAGGAGGACCGCCGTGCACGCGAGCTGGCCGAGGCGCGCAACAACGCGGAGAACGCCGCCTACCAGGCCGAGCGCCAGCTGACCGAGCTGGGCGACCAGGTGGACGCCGACTCCAAGACGCGGATCGAAGAGGCGATCAAGGAGGTCCGCGAGGTCCTGGAGTCCGACGACCCGGCGACGATCAACGCCCGCGCGGAGGCGCTGCAGAGCGCGTTCCACGCGGTCTCCGAGTCGATGTACCAGCGCGCGCAGGAGCAGGCAGCGGCGTCCGGCAACGGCGCCTCGCACGACGGCGCAGCCGAGTCCTCCGAGGACGAGGACGTCGTCGACGCCGAGGTCGTCGACGAGCCGAAGGCATAGGCGCAGATGGACGACATCGACCGCACGACCATGGATGGGGCTCCCGCCCACCCCGGGGCTCCCGACGCGGCTGAGAGGACCCCCGGCGCTCCGGCGCCGGGGGAGGCGGGGCGGGCGGGCTCCGATTCAGAGCCCCTGCCCGCCGACGGCGCGGCCGAGCTCGCGGGGGACCTGGACGAGCTGGTGAAGGTGGCCGCGCAGCGCGACGAGTACCTCGCGCTCGCGCAGCGCACCCAGGCCGACTTCGAGAACTACCGCAAGCGCGTCGCCCGCGACGCCGCGGGCGCGCAGGAGCGCGGTGCTGCCACGCTCGCCAAGGAGCTGCTGCCAGCGCTCGACAACCTCGACCGCGCGATCGAGGCCGCGCAGGAGGACGACCCGCTGCTCGAAGGCGTGCGGCTCGTGCGCTCCGAGATCGCGGCCGCGCTCGCCCGCGCGGGCATCGAGGCGTTCCGGCCGCTCGGGGAGGCGTTCGACCCGAACGTGCATGAGGCCGTGGCGACGGTC
Source organism: uncultured Solirubrobacteraceae bacterium (assembly GCA_963779065.1). GTDB lineage: Bacteria > Actinomycetota > Thermoleophilia > Solirubrobacterales > Solirubrobacteraceae > Palsa-744. The sequence goes on along the minus strand of CAVZWQ010000003.1, from coordinate 1,986,951 downwards.
GTCGCCCCGAACGGCGGCGCCGGCAGCGTCGTCGAGGTCTACCAGGACGGCTACAGGCTGGGCGAGAGCATCATCCGCCCCGCGCGCGTGGTGGTGGGAGCCTAGGAGCCGATGGCCGCCCGCCCCGATTACTACAAGACGCTCGGCGTCGACAAGCGCGCGAGCGCTGAGGAGATCAAGAAGGCCTACCGCAAGCTCGCGCGCACCTACCACCCCGATCGCAACCCCGGCGACAAGGACGCCGAGGCCCGCTTCAAGGAGATCTCCCAGGCCCACGACGTGCTGGGCGATCCCGAGAAGCGCAAGCAGTACGACAGCGGCACGGGCCCCTTCAGCACGGGCGCCGGGCCCGGCGGCGGCTTCGGCGGGTTCGGCAACTTCGACTTCGACGGCTCGTCGATGGGCGACATCCTGTCCAACCTCTTCGGAGGCTCGACGAGCGGGCGCCGCGTGCGCACCAAGCCGCGCGCCGAAAAGGGCGCCGACCTCGAGGCGCAGGTCTCGATCACCTTCGACCAGGCGGTCGCCGGCGCGCAGGTCCCGATTCAGGTGCCGATGCACGCGACCTGCCCGACCTGCCACGGCACCGGCGCGAAGCCGGGTACGACCCCCAAGGTGTGCCCGCGCTGCGAGGGCCGCGGCATCGAGACGCAGGGGCAGGGGATGTTCTCCATCTCCCAGCCGTGCTCGCAGTGCGGCGGCGCCGGCACCGTGATCGAGGACCCCTGCCCGACCTGCCACGGCGCGGGCGCGGTCCGCACCGTCAAGAAACTTCGCGTCAACATCCCCGCCGGCGTCAAGGACGGCAGCCGCATCCGGCTCCCGGGGAAGGGCGAGCCCGGACGCAGCGGCGGCCCGCACGGCGACCTGTACCTGATCACCCGCGTCAGCGAGTCGCCGACCTTCAAGCGCAAGGGCGACAACCTCGAGGTCGAGGTGCCGCTCACGATCCCCGAGGCTCTGCGGGGCGCCGACGTGAAAGTCCCGACCCTGCACGGCACCAAGACGCTGCGCGTGGCGCCGGGAACCACGAGCGGGACGGTGCAGCGGCTGCGCGGCGAGGGGCCGCCGAAGCTGAGCGGCTCGGGCAACGGCGACATCCACTACCGCTTCGTGATCGACGTGCCCGACCACCTCAGCGACGAGCAGCAGAAGGCCGTCGACGAGCTGTCGCGGACGTTCGGCGAGGACCCGCGCGCCAACCTCTTCAACGGCGCCGCCTCCGAGCCGGCCGGCGACGCGAAAGCGGGGAGCGAGCGATGAGCGCGGCGAACGACGGCGGCGCCGGCAAGCCCGCCGGGCGGCGGCGCTCGATCCCGACGGTGACCCGTGTGGAGGTCGAGACCGACCGCGGCGTGTTCATGATCTCGGTCGCGGCGCAGCTGGCCAACATGCACCCGCAGACGCTGCGCGTGTACGAGGCGCGCGGCCTGATCGAGCCGCAGCGCTCGCCGAAGGGCACGCGGCTGTACTCCCAGGAGGACGTCGAGAAGCTGCGCCGCATCCAGGGGATGACGGCCGAGCTCGGCCTGAACCTCGCGGGAGTGGAGCGCGTGCTCGACCTCGAGCGCGAGATCGAGCAGATGCACTCGCGGATGGAGAAGCTGGAAGTGGAGGCGCTGCAGGCCCAGGTGGCGATGGCCGAGGAACTCGAGCGTGTGAGGCGCTCGTTCCGAGCCGAGCTCGTGCCGAGCAGCCGAGCGAAACTCGAGCTGGTGCGGGCAGCCGACGTGCGCTCCCCGTTCCCGGCCCTGCGTCCGCGCAACAACAACGACGGCCCCGGAGGCAAAGATGCAGCCTGATCGCTTCACGATCAAGTCCCAGGAAGCGCTCGCGTCGGCCGCGCGCTTCGCACAGGACGCGCGCAACCCGCAGGTGGTCCCCGCGCACCTCATGCGGGTGCTGCTCGGCGACGGCTCCAACCAGGCCGCCGCCGAATCGCCGGGCGGCGTCGTACCGGGCGTGCTCGCCAAGCTGGGCGTCAACCTCAAAGCCTTCACCGACCAGCTCGACGGCGAGATCGGGCGGCTGCCGAAATTCAGCGACGGCGTGCCCGGCGAGGGCACACAGCCCTCCAGCGACCTGACCAAGGTGCTGCGCGACGCCGATGACGAGTCGCGCAAGATGGACGACGCTTTCGTCTCGACCGAGCACCTGCTGCTGGCGCTGTCGAGCACCGGCGGCCAGCCCGGCGAGCTGCTGCGCTCCTACGGCGCCGAGCACGACAAGGTGCTGCAGGCGATCGGCGAGGTCAGGGGCTCCAACCGCGTCACCGATCCCAGTCCCGAGGAGAAATACGAGGCGCTCGAGCGCTTCGGGCGAGACCTGACCGAGGTCGCCGAACAGGGGCGGCTCGACCCCGTGATCGGGCGCGACGAGGAGATCCGGCGCGTGATCCAGGTGCTCTCCCGCCGCACCAAGAACAACCCGGTGCTGATCGGCGAGCCGGGCGTCGGCAAGACGGCGATCGTCGAGGGGCTCGCCCAGCGGATCATCTCCGGCGACGTCCCGGAGTCGCTGCGCGACCGGCGCGTGATCGCGCTGGACATCGGCGCGCTCGTCGCGGGGGCGAAGTACCGCGGCGAGTTCGAGGACCGGCTGAAGGCGGTGCTCAAAGAGGTCTCCGAGGCGGAGGGGACGATCATCCTGTTCCTCGACGAGCTCCACACGATCGTCGGGGCCGGCGCCGCCGAAGGCGCCGTCGACGCCGCCAACCTGCTCAAGCCGATGCTCGCGCGCGGCGAACTTCGCGCGGTCGGCGCGACGACCCTCGACGAGTACCGCAAGCACATCGAGAAGGACGCGGCGCTCGAGCGCCGCTTCCAGCCGGTGATGGTCGGCGAGCCCTCCGTGGAGGACACGATCGCGATCCTGCGCGGTCTGAAGGGCCGCTACGAAGAGCACCACGGGGTGCGCATCCAGGACAGCGCGCTGATCGCCGCCGCGACGCTCTCCGCCCGCTACATCGCCGACCGCTTCCTGCCCGACAAGGCGATCGACCTGATCGACGAGGCGGCCTCCGGGATCAGGATCGAGATCGACTCGGTCCCGGTCGAGATCGACGAGATCGACCGCCGCGTGATGCAGCTGGAGATCGAGCTGACCTCGCTCGAGAAGGAGACCGACGAGGCCTCGGCCGAACGGCGCGAGGCGCTGGAGCGCGAGCTCGCCGAGCTGAAGGAGCGCTCGGCCGAGATGAAGGCGCGCTGGCAGAACGAGAAGCAAGCGATCAACGCGGTCTCCGACCTGAAAGAGCGCTTGGAGCACGCGCGGATCGAGGCCGAGCGCGCGCAGCGCGACTCCGACTACGAGCGCGCCTCGCAGCTGCTCTACCAGGAGATCCCGGACCTCGAACGCCAGCTCGGCGAGCTCGAGGAGGGCGAGGCCGAGCAGCGCGACGGCACAGCGGCGCCGCTGTTCCTGAAAGAGGAGGTCGACGCCGACGACGTCGCCGAGGTGGTCGGCCGCTGGACGGGAATCCCCGTCAGCAGGCTGCTCGAGGGCGAGACCGAGAAGCTGATCCACATGGAGGAACGGCTGCACGAACGGGTCGTCGGCCAGGACCAGGCCGTCGAGGCCGTGGCGACCGCGCTGCGGCGCTCGCGCGCCGGGCTCCAGGACCCGAACCGCCCGATCGGCACGTTCCTGTTCCTCGGGCCGACCGGCGTCGGCAAGACCGAGCTCGCGCGGGCGCTCGCCGAGTTCATGTTCGACTCCGAGGAAGCGATGATCCGCATCGACATGTCGGAGTACATGGAGAAACACTCCGTGTCCCGGCTGGTCGGCGCTCCTCCGGGGTACGTCGGCTACGAAGAGGGCGGCCAGCTCACCGAGGCGGTGCGCAGGCGCCCGTACGCGGTCGTCCTGCTCGACGAGATCGAGAAGGCCAACGGCGACGTGTTCAACATCCTGCTGCAGGTGTTCGACGACGGGCGCCTGACCGACGGCCAGGGGCGCACGGTCGACTTCAAGAACACCGTGCTGATCATGACCTCGAACATCCCGATCCCCGAGGGGCTCGGCGACGCGGAGGCGCGCGAGACGCTGCTCCAGCACTTCAAACCGGAGTTCATCAACCGCCTCGACGACATCGTCCGCTTCGAGCCGCTGCGGCGCGAGCAGATCTCCGAGATCGTCGAGCTGCAGGTGCGCCTGCGTGCTCGCGCGGATCGCCGAGCGCGGCGTGACGGTGACGCTCACCGACGACGCCAAGACGCTGCTCGGCAACCTCGGCTACGACCCCGCCTACGGGGCGCGGCCGCTGCGCCGGGTGATCCAGAAGCAGCTCACCGACAAGCTCGCGCTGGCGCTGCTGAAAGGCGACGTCCGCGAAGGGGACTCGGTGACCGTGGACGCCGTCGAGGGCGAGCTCGTGCTCGAGAAGGCCGGCGAGCGGCTGGCCGAGGTGGCGTAGGGCTGCTTGTGTGATCGGGCATCGTGCCCGGCGCCGAGCTTACTCGCGGTTCGGCGCGGCGGCGCGCCGCGAGTCTCTGGTCCGCCCCCGCAGTGGCGTCAGGGCGCGGTGTAGGCCAAGTCCCCATCGTCTCGGGTTCGCTAGCCGGAGTCGCGGATTTCTCCCCGAGCCGGATATCCGCCGAAACCGGGCCGTGAGGTCCGACGCGGCTGAGACGATGACGCCATCGGGCCCGTCAGAGCTCTGACAGGGCACTTAAGGGGGCAGCACGAGTAGGCCGGCCCCTGCATCACCAACCGGAGGAACCTCCATGTCCACTACGAGTCTTCGGCGAGTGCTGATGGCGCTCGTGGCCGGGGGCGCCCTGATGGTCGCCTCCTTCGCCGCCGCTTCACCCGCCAACGCCTCGACGCTGTACGCGTGCGTCAAGAAGAACGGCAGCGCGCGCCTGTTCGGCAAGAAGCCGAAATGCAAGAAGGGCGAAAAGCTGCTGTCCTGGAACAACGTCGGGCCGGCCGGGAAAAACGGCGCCAACGGCCCCAATGGCACCGCCGGCAAAGAAGGTGCAGGGGGCAAAGAAGGCGTGGCGGGGCAGCCGCAGAAATCTTCCGTCTTCGCCGCAACGCTGGAAGCACCGGTGCTTTCAAACACCGAAAAACCCCTGTTCTCAGTCGACGGAGTCTCGGTGAAGCTGGACTGCGTCAACGTTCTGTTCGTCAACGTGGCGAACCTGGAAGCCACCGCGCCGACCAACTCGGTCGCCACATCGGGCATGGTCGCCCACCGGTCCAACAACAAAGAACCGCTCGAAAACTTCCAGCAGATGGTCTACAACGTCGGGTTGACTCCATCGTCGTCGACCGTGTTCGCGTCGCTGATCACGAACGTGAAAGGCGTCTTCGGCAATGTCGGACACGTCAACGCATCGATCATCACGCCGAGTGCGATCGTCTTGATCGACACGTTCCTCGAAGCCAAAGAAGACCCCGAAGCCTGCAAAGTCTCAGGCGTCGCGTTCAGCATCCCGCGCTAGGAGCGCCGTTTTGCGGGCGGTGCCGAGGTGGCACCGCCCGCAGGCGCGGGATCGACTCGACTGCGGTCTCGGCGCGGAGGCAGCACAGGTGGCACGAGCCGGCCCGATCGGGTAGAACGCCCCTGACCGTCTACGCCGACCACCCAGCGAGGAGACCCATGCCCACCTACATCATGCTCACGACCCTGACCCCCGAGGGCGTCCAGACGGTCAAGAACAACCCGAGCCGGATCCAGGAGGTCAACAAGGAGGTCGAGCAGATGGGGGCGACCGTCAAGGCGCAGTGGGCGACGCTCGGGCACGTCGACTTCATCTCGATCATCGAGGCCCCCGACGAGGGCACGATGGCGCGCGTCTCGCTGGAGCTGGGCTCGCGCGGGACCGGGCGCTACGAGACGCTCGCGGCGATCCCGGTCGACGACTTCATCGCGTCGCTGTAGGCGGAGGCGCCGGGCGGCGCGGGCCGCCTATTTCTCTTCGGTGATCGTGCCCGAGAAGTAGCAAGCCGGCGACGCTTTGCCGCCGAGGAAGACCGCCTCGTTGGGCGTGCCGTTCAGCGCGATGGAGCCCGTTTTGTTCTGCGCCGCGAAGGGCCCTTCGACCGGCCCGGAGAAGGCTGCAGCGTGGGTCGAAGTGGCGCTTTCACGCTTCGCCTTCGCCGACTACGATGGGTTCGCCTTTTTCGAGTTCTTCTTCGCCGCCGCCGGTTTCGGCGAACACCGAGCCTGCTTCGCTGGTTTCGATGTAGGTCGCCGCGACCGTCTTTTCTGCCGGAGACGTAGCAGTGGCCCGTGATCGTGAACGGCCCGATCGTTTCGAGCACGACGGTTTTCGGGAGCGCTGATGCTCGCCCCCGCCGTGGCGACGGTCGTGTTCCAGGTCTGGGCGGGAAGGCTCGTGTTGCCCTTTTCGCCCTGAACGCCCTGCGGACCTTGCGGACCCTGTGCCGCCCGGCCGCGCCGTTCGCACCGTTGGCGCCGGCAGGCCCGGCCGGACCCCGCGCGCCGGCAGCGCCGGTCGCCCCGGGCTTCTTCAGTTCCTTCAGGACCTTCGGGCTGATCTGCTTGGACGAGGTGATCAGGTAGTGGCTGGCGGCCGCCGCGCCGCCCGCCATCGCGAAGACGAGCGCCATTGTGGCGACGACGTTCGCGTAGGTCATCCGTGCCCTGATTCGACGCATCATGTTTCCAAAAGGCTAGCGGTGCTCGCGCGGCTGCGCGCTGGACCAAGGTCGAGGTCACCCATCCGTAGGAGCGGCCCGGCCGGCTGCCTTGCCGCCCGCGCGAGCGCATATGCTCACGCCGCATGAGCCCCGAGCAGAGCAGCGAGAGCCCCCGAGGCGAGCAGCCGACCGGCGAGGGCCGTCCGACCGGCACCCCCGGCATCTCTCTGGTGCCCGAGCCGACGACGGGCGACGAGGTGCAGGCCCAGCTCGAGGAGTTCGACGTGGACGGCGTGGTCGTCGGCATCGTGATGGGCTCCGAAAGCGACATGGAGCAGATGCAGAAGGCGGCGGACGAGCTCGAGAAACGCGGCATCTCCCACGAGGTCCACGTGATGTCGGCGCACCGCCAGCCCGACCTCGTCGCCGAGTACGCGAAGGGCGCGCGCGGGCGCGGTCTGCGCGTGATCATCGCCGGCGCCGGGATCTCGGCGGCGCTGCCCGGCGCGGTCGCGGCCCACACCGAGCTGCCCGTGATCGGCGTGCCGCTGTCCGGGCGGCTGAGCGCCGCGGGCGGACTCGACGCGATCCTCTCGATCGTGCAGATGCCGCCCGGCGTGCCGGTCGCCTGTGTCGGGCTCGACAACGCCCGCAACGCGGCTGTGCTCGCGGCGAAGATCCTCGGCGCCTGAGCGGGCGCGGGCCGCGGGCTCCGGCCCGCCGATGAGATAATCCGCTGAAGTGATCCCCCGCTATACCCGGCCGGCCCTCGGCGAGCTCTGGACCGACGAGGCACGCATGGAGACCTGGCGGCGGGTCGAGGTCGCCGCGTGCGAAGAGCTGCCCGCGCTGCTCGGCGACGCCGGGCCGAGCGCCGAGGAGCTCGACGCGATCCGCGCCGCGACCTTCACGGTCGAGGCCGTCAACGAGCGCGAGAAGGTCACCGACCACGACATGGCGGCCTTCGTGGACGTGCTCGGCGCCTCGGCCGGACCGGCGGGCCGCTGGATCCACTTCGGGCTCACCTCCTCGGACGTGCTCGACACGGCGCTCGCGCTGCAGCTCGGGAGCGTCGGCGAGGTCGTCCTGCAGGGCGCCGACGAGCTCGTCGCCACGCTCGCGAGGCGCGCCCGCGAGCACGCCGGCACGCTCTGCGTCGGGCGCACGCACGGCGTGCACGCCGAGCCGACCACGTTCGGGGTCAAGCTCGCCGGCTTCGCGTTCGAGGCCGACCGCAACCGCCGCCGCCTGCGCGCTGCGTTCGAGCGGGTTGCCGTGGGCGCGCTCTCAGGCGCGGTCGGGACCTATGCCGCGACCGACCCCGGGTTCGAGGCGCGCGTGCTGGCCCGGCTCGGCCTCGCCCGCGAGGACGTCTCGACCCAGGTCGTCGCCCGCGACCGCCACGCCGAGCTGCTGAGCGCGATCGCCCTCGCCGGCGCGGGCCTCGAGCGCCTCGCGCTGGAGATCCGCAACCTGCAGCGCACCGAGGTGCGCGAGGTCCAGGAGCCCTTCCGCGCCGGCCAGAAGGGCTCCTCGGCGATGCCCCACAAGCGCAACCCGATCAAGGCCGAGCAGATCACCGGGCTCGCGCGCGTCCTGCGCGGGAACGCCCTCGCCGGCCTGGAGGATGTCGCGCTCTGGCACGAGCGCGACATCTCCCACTCCTCGGTCGAGCGCGTCGTGCTCGCAGACTCGACGATCCTGATCGACTACCTGCAGCACCGCGCCATCGGCCTCGTCGACGGCATGACCGTCGACCGCAACCGGATGCTCGCGAACCTCGAGATGACCCACGGCGCGCTCTTCTCCCAGCGCGTGCTGCTGGCGCTCGTCGAGGCCGGCTCGGAGCGCGACGACGCCTATCGCGTGGTCCAGGAGCTGGCCCAGCACGCCTGGGATGAGGGGATCCCGATGCGCGAGCTGCTGGCGGCCGACGAGCGCGCCGCCGGCCTCGACCTCGACGCGATCTTCGACTTCGGGCACTACATCCGCTACTCGAACGAGATCGTCTCCCGGCTCGACGAGATCGCCTGAGACCTCCGTCTTGCGGAGGCCGCGCGCCTGGCTCCCCCGCCCGCGGGCCGGTGGTACCCTCGCCAAAGGCGAACTGGGGGACATCATGGGGAGAGGTTGGGTTGTCGTGGCCGTGGCGTCGGTCGTCTCGCTCCTCAGCGCTCCAGGAGCAGGGGCGTCGCACTTCTCCGGGAACATCTGCAACCTCCCGAGCGGCGCCGAGCTGACGGCTGCTCACATCAGCGGGCCGTGCAAGAAACTCCGGACGCGGACCCAGACCTCCCGCACGCCGTTCGGAACGCTCACGCAGACGCGCTTCTCGGCCAACTGGGGCTTCCTGCCGACCAGCGGCGTCGGCCACGTGCTCACGATCGGCTTGACCCGGGTCAGCGGCGCCCACGCGCTGCTCGCCGCCTACCGCTCGCGGATACGCAGCCGCATCCTCGCCGAAGGACGCCCGGCGGGCGTCGGCAGCGTGAGCGAGTGGCATGGCGAAACCGCGTCGTGTCCGAACCCGCCGTCGCATGACTGCACGACGGACCACGTCAGCGCGCTCGTCGGGAACTACATCCTCGCCGTGGCGTTGATCGACGTGCCGACCAACGCTCCCGCTCCTGAACCCTCGCAGGACGGCCCGGTGGACCTCGCGCAGGAGGAAGCGGACCTCGCCCCGATCGAGGCGATCGCCAAGACCGTCGCCAAAGCGCTCTGAGGCCGGCCGCAGACCGAGAAACCCCGCCGCGGTGCCGGCGCTCCGCCCGCACCCGCTGTTAGCATCGCGTCACGTGACCAGCCTCGCCGACCTCCCTTTGATCGCCAGCGGGAAGGTCCGCGAGATGTACTCGCTGGGGGGCGGCGAGAACGGCTCCGGCGGCCGGCTCCTGATGGTCGCGAGCGACCGCATCTCGACCTACGACGCGGTCCACCCGACGCCGATCCCCGACAAGGGCCGCGTGCTCACCGGCCTGTCGGTCTTCTGGTTCGAGAAGACCGGCCACATCGTCGGAAACCACCTCATCTCCGCGACCGAGGGCGTCCCCGAGGAGGCGCGCGGGCGCGCGCTGGTCGTCAAGCGCCTGAAGATGCTGCCCGTCGAGTGCATCGTGCGCGGCTACATCACCGGCTCGGGCTGGAAGGACTACCAGGCGAGCGGGGCGGTCGCGGGCATCGCGCTGCCGGCCGGGCTGCAGGAGTCCGAGCAGCTCCCCGAGCCGATCTTCACCCCCTCCACGAAGGCCGAGGAGGGGCACGACGAGACGATCGACTTCGACGCCGCGGCCGGTCTGGTCGGCGATCCCGAGCTGATGGAGCGCGTCAAGCGCGTCTCGATCGATCTGTACTCCTTCGCGGCGCAGCACGCGCGCGAGCACGGCGTGATCCTGGCCGACACGAAGTTCGAGTTCGGCCTCGACGAGGGCGGCGAGCTGGTCGTCGGCGACGAGGTGCTGACGCCGGACTCCTCGCGCTACTGGCCCGCCGACGAGTACGAGATCGGCCGCGGCCAGCCGAGCTTCGACAAGCAGTACGTGCGCGACTGGGCCTCCGGCAGCGGCTGGGACAAGAAGCCGCCCGCGCCCGCGATCCCCGACGACGTGGTGGAGGGCACGCGGCGCCGCTACGTGGAGGCCTACGAGCGCATCACCGGCCGCTCGTTCGCCGAGTGGCTGGCCCAGACCGCGCGCCTGATGAGGGCGCGCGTCCTGATCCGCCCGAAGGCGGGGATCCTCGACCCCCAGGGTGTGGCCGTCGAGCGCGCGCTCCCGGCCCTGGGTTTCGAGGGCGTCGAGAACGTCCACGTCGGCAGGCTCGTGGAGCTCGACGTCGCCGAGGAGGGGCAGCTCCAGCCGCTGTGCGAGAAGCTGCTCGCCAACCCGCTGGTCGAGGACTACGAGATCGAGATTGTTGGCTAGGCGGTTCGTCGTGCGGTCACGGGCGTCCAGACCACCCCGTCGGGGCACTCGCAGCGATCAAGGACGCAGGGCCGCAGCTTTGGCGGGCCAAAGCAAGGCCCGAGGACGCAGAGCTGCGCCGTGTCTGGGCGCCCGTGATGAAGTTCGGCGTCCTGCAGTTCCCCGGCTCCTGCGACGAGGTCGACGCGCTGGAGGCGGCGCGCATGGTCGGCGATGCGGAGCTGATCTGGCACCGCGACCGCGACCTGCAGGGCGCCGACGCGGTCATCGTCCCCGGCGGCTTCTCCTACGGCGACTACCTGCGCGCGGGCGCCATCGCCCGCTTCTCGCCGGCGATGGAGTCGGTGATCGAGTTCGCGCGCGAGGGCGGGCCGGTGCTCGGCATCTGCAACGGCTTCCAGGTCCTCTGCGAGGCGCACCTGCTCCCCGGCGCGCTGCTGCCGAACGTCAACCTGCGCTTCATCTCGCGTCAGGTTCGACTGGAGGTGGTCGAGGGCGAGACGGCTTTCACCGGCGCGTGCGCGCCAGGGCGCGAGCTGAGCATCCCGGCCAAGCACTCGTGGGGCCGCTACCACGCGGACGCCGGAGACGCTGGCCGCGATGGAACAGAACGGGCAGGTCGTGCTGCGCTACGCCGCCGGCGAGAACTTCAACGGCTCGCTGAACGACATCGCGGGCGTCTGCAACGAGGCCGGCAACGTGATGGGGCTGATGCCGCACCCCGAGCACGCCGTGAGCGAGCTGACCGGCGGCTCCACCGACGGGCTGTGCATCTTCCGCTCGATGCGCCAGGCGGTCGAGGCGGTGGCGGCGTGAGCGCGCCCCCGGAGGCCGAGACGGAGACCTCGCCGACGCTCGCCGACGCGCTCGCGCTCGGCCTGACCGAGAGCGAGTACGAGCTGATCTGCGCCAAGCAGGGCGGCCCGCCCAACCAGGTCGAGCTCGCCATGTACTCGCTGCTCTGGAGCGAGCACTGCGCCTACAAGCACTCGAAGAAGCTGCTGCGCACGCTGCCGACCGAGGGCGAGCACGTGGTGATGGGGCCGGGCGAGAACGCGGGCGCCGTGGACGCCGGCTCCGGCCTTGTTTGCGCGTTCAAGGTCGAGTCGCACAACCACCCGAGCGCGGTCGAGCCGTTCCAGGGCGCGGCGACGGGCGTCGGCGGGATCCTGCGCGACATCTTCGCGATCGGCGCGCGCCCCGTGGCGGTGCTCGACTCGCTGCGCTTCGGCGAGCCGGTGCAGAGCGCGCGCGCCCGCTACCTGCTCGACGGCGCGGTCGCGGGCATCGGCCACTACGGCAACTCGATCGGCGTGCCGACCGTCGGCGGCGAGGTCTACTTCGAGGGCCCCTACGAGCAGAACTGCCTGGTCAACGCGATGGCGCTCGGGCTCGCCCCCCGCGAGCAGCTCGTGCGCAGCGCGGCGGCGGGACCCGGCAACGTCGTGGTCCTGTTCGGGGCCTCGACCGGCCGCGACGGCATCGGCGGCGCCTCGGTGCTGGCCTCCGCCGAGCTGGGCGAGGACGAGGACAAGCGGCCGACCGTGCAGGTCGGCGACCCTTTCGAGGAGAGCAAGCTGCTCGAGTGCTCGCTGGAGCTGCTCGAGCTCGGCCTGATCGTCGCCCTCCAGGACCTGGGCGCCGCCGGGCTCACCTCCTCTGCATCGGAGATGGCCGCCAAAGGCGAGGTCGGAATCGACATCGACATCGCGGCGGTGCCGCTGCGCGAGGCCGACATGGAGCCGTTCGAGGTGATGGTCTCCGAGTCCCAGGAGCGGATGCTCTGCGTCGTGGAGCCGCGCAACGTGGAGGCGGTCCTGGCGGTCTGCGAGAAGTGGGAGGTGAACGGCGCCGCGATCGGCACGGTCACCGACACGGGCCGGATGCGGGTGCTGCGCGACGGCGAGCTGCTCGGCGACATGCCGGTGCGCGCGCTCGTCGACGACTGCCCGCTCTACGACCTCGCCCCCGCCAAGCCCGACGGCCCGCTCTACGCGCCCCCCGACGCCGTGCTCGCGCAGGACGCCTCGCCCGCGGAGATCCTGCGTGCGCTGCTCGCGAGCCCGAACATCGCCTCGCGCCGCCCGCTCTTCGAGCAGTACGACTCGATCGTCGGCTCGCGGACGATCCGCCGCCCCGAGCAGGCGGACGCCGCGGTGCTCGCGCTGCCCGACGGCAGCGCGCTCGCGGTCAGCATCGACGGCAACGGCCGGCGCGTCGCGGCCGACCCCCGCCGCGGCACGATCGCCGCCGTGCTCGAGTGCGCCGCGAACCTCGCCTGCGTCGGCGCCGAGCCGCTCGGCACGACCAACAACCTCAACTTCGGCAATCCCGAGAAGCCGCACATCGCCTGGCAGCTGACCGAGTCGGTCGCCGGCCTGGGCGAGGCCTGCCGCGCGCTGCGCGCGCCGATCGTGGGCGGCAACGTCTCGCTCTACAACGAGGGCGCCACGGGTCCGATCTACCCGACGCCGGTGATCGGGATGGTCGGGCGCCTGCCCGACGGCGGCCGCGCCGGGCGGCTCGGCTTCGTCAGCCCGGGCGACGCGATCGCGCTCGTCGGCCCCTTCGCCCCCTCGCAGGCCGCCTCCGAGCTGGCCAAGCTGCGCGGCCAGCAGCTTCCCGACGGCCTGCCCGAGATCGACCTCGACGGCGCGGTGCAGGCGCTCGCGGCGGTGCGCGACGCCGTCCGCTCGGGCGCGCTCTCGAGCGCCCACGACGTCGCCGAGGGCGGGATCGCGGTGGCGCTCGCCGAATCCGCCATCGCCGGGCGGCTCGGGCGCGCAGGTCACGCTCGGCGAGGGCCACTGGGAGTCGCTCGGGCCCGACGGCGGCGTGCCGGACCCCGGCTGGCCGGAGGGCTCCGCCGCCGCGGCGCTGTTCGGAGAGGGCGCCGGCGGCATCCTCGTCAGCGGCCCGGAGGCCGGTCTGCGCGCGCTCGCCGGGCGCACGCACGTGCGGCTGATCGGCCGGGTCGGCGGGGGCACCGCCGCCGAAGGCGGTGGTCGGCTGGAGATCTCGCTCGACGGCCACGAGCTGATCGACGCGGGCGTCGAGGAGCTCGCCGCGCTCCACGCCGATGGGCTCGCGGGGTTCTTCGCGTGAGCCGCGAGCGTCCAGGCACGGCGCGGGTGTCAGAGCCGGGCTTGCTAGCGTTCGCAAGAGATGCGTGATGGACCGCGCGACGAGTGCGGCGTGTTCGGTTTGTACGCGCCCGGCCACGAGGTTGCTCGCCTGTCGTACTTCGCCCTGTACGCCTTACAGCACAGGGGCCAGGAGTCTGCGGGCATAGCCGCGGCCGACCGCGGCGGGCAGATCATCACGCGCCGCGAGCTCGGGCTCGTCAGCCAGGTCTTCAGCGAGAACGACCTGCGCACGCTCGCCGGCGACCACGCGATCGGCCACGTCCGCTACTCGACGACCGGCTCGAACGCCTGGGAGAACTCGCAGCCCGTACAGCGCTCGGAGGGCACGAACGGCTCGCGCCGCGAGATCGCGCTCGGCCACAACGGCAACCTGATCAACGCTCTCGAGCTGCAGGCCGAGCTGCTCGAGCGGGGGGTCACGTTCAGCTCCACGTCGGACTCCGAGATCATCGCCGCGATGATCGCCACCCACCCCGCCGAGGGGATCGAGGACGCGATCGCGGCGGTGCTGCCACGGTTGCGCGGCGCCTTCTCGATCGTCGCGATGACCAAAGACCGCGTCGTCGCGTTCCGCGACCCCCACGGCCTGCGCCCGCTCTCGATCGGCGTGCTCGACCCCGCCGAGCCCGGCGGCCAGGAGCGCTACTGCGTGGCCAGCGAGTCGTGCGCGTTCGACATCATCGGCGCGCGCCTCCTGCGCGACGTCGAGCCCGGCGAGGTCGTGACGCTCGGCGAGGACGGCCTGCGGAGCCGCATCGTCGACCGGCGGCGAGCGCCGCGCCTTCTGCGTGTTCGAGTACATCTACTTCGCGCGGCCGGACTCGCGCATGAACGAGCAGGTGCTCCAGGTCGCGCGCGGGAAGATGGGCGAGATCCTGTGGCGCGAGGCGCCTGTCGACGCCGACCTCGTGATCGCGGTCCCCGACTCCGGCAACGCCGCCGCCCGCGGCCTCGCCCGCGCAGCCGGCCTGCCCCAGGACGACGGCTTCGTCAAGAACCGCTACGTCGCTCGCACCTTCATCCAGCCGGGCCAGGAGCTGCGCAAGCACGGCCTGCGGCTGAAGTTCAACCCGCTCCCCGAGGTGATCGAGGGCAAGCGGCTCGTCGTCGTCGACGACTCGATCGTGCGCGGCAACACGACGCGCCAGATCGTCCAGATGCTTCGCGACTCCGGAGCGGCCGAGGTGCACATGCGGATCTCCGCGCCGCCGATCAAGCACCCCTGCCACTACGGCATCGACATGTCCACGCGCGAGGAGATGATCGCGCACGGCCGCAGCACCGAGGAGGTCGCCGCCGAGCTCGGCTGCGACTCGCTGCACTACCTCTCGCTCGAGGGCGTCTACG
Source organism: uncultured Solirubrobacteraceae bacterium (assembly GCA_963779065.1). Taxonomy (GTDB): domain Bacteria; phylum Actinomycetota; class Thermoleophilia; order Solirubrobacterales; family Solirubrobacteraceae; genus Palsa-744. The sequence goes on along the minus strand of CAVZWQ010000003.1, from coordinate 1,971,926 downwards.
CGGCCGTCGGCGGCTCGCGCGAGACGCACTGCGACGCCTGCTTCAGCGGGCTCTACCCGCTCGCAGGCACCGCCGAGGCCGGCGGCAAGTACTCGCTGGAGGCCGACGAGGAGAGCTTCGACATCGTCGAGGCCTCGCTCAGCGGCGCCTAGCGCCCCTGCGCTACTCGACGCGGTCGTGCCGCGCCGCCGACGCGTCGTTGTAGCGGTTGTTGTAGGCGTGGTCGGAGATCAGCCCGTAACCGCGGGCCGCGCGCGCCGCCAAGCCGAGGCCGGCGGCGACGAGGAGGACGATGAGGAGTGGCATAGGGGGAGTCCTTCGGTCTGGCGTTGCAGGACCTCTCCGCCCTTCCCTACATGTCGGCAGACGCGGTGTCGCGTCTGTGTGATGTGCGTCACGCTGAGAGCGATCTCTCGCTCAGCGGAACCGCCGGTCCTTGTTCCCGAGGTAGCCGAGACGGTAGGCGGCGAACAGCAGCAGCACGACCAGCAGGACCCCTCCGATCACGGTGATCATGAGCCGAAGCCTCGCCGATGGCGGGGCTCCTGTCAAAGCGCCCGGCGCCTCGGCGCCCGCCAGTAGGCTGACCGCGTGCAGATCGCTCAGCGAGTCCGCAACGCCGCGTGAGCGAGCCCCTGCCCATCGCCGTCCTCGTCTCAGGCGGCGGCACCAACCTCCAAGCGCTCCTCGACACGCGTGCACGGGAAGCGAGGCGCGGGTCGTCGCCGTAGCGTCCAGCACGCCCGACGCGCGAGCGCTCGAACGCGCACGGGGGCATGACGTCCCGACGGCGGTGTTCGCCCGCGCCGACTACCCCGACCGCGCTGCCCGCGACGACGCCCTCGGCGACTGGGTCGTGCAGTCCGGCGCCCGCCTCGTGGTCCTCGCCGGCTACATGGAGCTGCTCGGCGAGCGCTTCCTCGACCGCTTCCCCGGCGCGGTCATCAACGTCCACCCCTCGCTGCTGCCCGCCTTCCCGGGGCTCGGGGCGGTCGGCCAGGCGCTCGCCTACGGCGTCAAGGTGTTCGGCGTCACCGTGCACTTCGTCGACTCCGGGGTGGACACCGGCCCGGTGATCCTGCAGCGCGCGATCGAGCTTCCGGAACCGGGGAGCGCCGACGAGGTGCTCGACGCGTTGCGCCCGCTCGAGCACTCGCTGCTGCCGCAGGCGGTGCGCCTCTTTGCCGCCGGCGCGCTGCAGGCCGACCCCGCCAACCCCCGGCGAATCGCTTGTGCCCCGCCATGGGGTGCGGCCGCGGACGACGCGGGATAGGCTCTTGGCATGACCCCCGACAGCGAGCTGGCGAGCCAGGCGAGCGGCGTCGAGCCGGCGCAGCCGGGCGAGGTGCGGATCCGCCGCGCGCTGCTCTCGGTCTCCGACAAGCGCGGCCTCGTCGAGCTCGCGCGCGGCCTGCGCGAGCTGGACGTGGAGATCGTCTCGACCGGGGGCAGCGCCCGCGCGCTCGCGGAGGCGGGCGTCGAGGTTCGCGCGATCGAGGACTACACCGGCTTCCCGGAGATCATGGACGGGCGCGTGAAGACGCTGAACCCGCGCCTCTACGCGGGCCTCCTCGCCCGCCGCGACGACGAGAGCCACCTCGCAGCAGGCGGCGGCTCAGGAGATCGAGCAGGTCGATCTGGTGTGCGTGAACCTCTATCCGTTCGAGGAGACGATCGCCAATCCGGAGGCGACCGAGGAGCAGGCGATCGAGAACATCGACATCGGCGGCCCGACGATGATCCGCGCGGCGGCCAAGAACAGCGATTTCGCGGCCGTGCTCACCGATCCCGCCGACTACGACCCGGTGCTCGCCGAGCTGCGCGACAGCGGCGGGCGTCTGAGCCTCGAGACGCAGGCGCCGCCTCGCCGCCACCGCCTTCGCCACCACGGCGCGCTACGACGCGGCGATCTCGACCTGGTTCGCCGCCCGCGAGTCCAAAGCGGACGAGCTGCCGGGCACCTTCGCCGAGACCTTCGAGAAGGTGATGGACCTCCGCTACGGCGAGAACCCGCACCAGCGCGCCGCCTTCTACGCGCGCGCGGGCGCGCCCACGCACCTGCTCGACGGCGTCAACCAGCTCCACGGCAAGGAGCTGTCGTTCAACAACCTGCTCGACCTGAGCTCGGCCCGCGAGCTGGTCGAGGAGTTCGACCGCCCCGCCTGCGCGATCGTCAAGCACAACAACCCGTGCGGCTGCGCGGTCGGCGACGACATCCGCCGGGCCTATGAGCGCGCCTTCGCCTGCGACCCGCAGAGCGCCTACGGCGGCGTGATCGCCGTCAACCGGCGCGTCGACGCGGCGGCAGCGGAGCAGCTCGGCAAGCAGTTCATCGAGGTGCTGCTCGCGCCGGGGTACGAGCCCGAGGCGCTGGCGTTCCTGCAGCAGAAGAAGAACGTGCGCCTGCTCGAGCTCCCGCACTGGCCCGCGCCGGCGACCGAGCTGGAAGGCAAGCCGGTCCTCGGCGGGCAGGCTCGTGCAGAGCCGCGACACGGTGGAGGAGACGCGCGAGCAGATGCAGGTCGTGAGCGCCAGGCAGCCGAGCGAGCAGGAGTGGGAGGACATGCTCTTCGGCTGGATCGTGTGCCGCCACGTGCGCTCGAACGCGATCGTGATCGCGCGCGACGGCGCGACGGTCGGCATCGGCGCCGGCCAGATGAGCCGCGTCGACGCGGTGCGGATCGCGATCGAGAAGGCCCAGGACGCGCAGCCCGAGCTGCTGGCCGGCTCCGCGCTCGCCTCCGACGCCTTCTTCCCGTTCGCCGACGGGCCGGAGCTGGCGATGGGCGCCGGCGTGACGGCGCTGATCCAGCCCGGGCGGCTCGGTGCGCGACGAGGACGTCGTCGCCGCCGTGGACGCGGCGGGGGCGGCGATGGTCGCCACCGGGCGCCGCCACTTCCGGCACTGAGGCTGCGCCGGCGGGCGACTCGCCGGAGCCTCGTCGCGCGCGGTTCCCGCCGGACGGCCCGCGCGTCGCCACGGCGCTACGATCGCGGCATGTGCCGAAACATCCGCAACCTCTACAACTTCGAGCCGCCCGCGACCGACGAGGAGGTCCACGCCTCCTCGCTGCAGTACGTGCGCAAGATCAGCGGCTTCACCAAGCCGTCGCAGGCCAACGAGGCGGCCTTCGAGCGCGCGGTCGAGGCCGTCGCCGAGGTCTCGCGACAGCTGCTCGACCGAGCTCGTCACGAACGCCCCGCCGAAGGACCGCGAGGTCGAGGCCGCCAAGGCCCGCGCCCGCGCGGCCCAGCGCTACGCGGCCTGAAGCGACGGCGTCCGCCGCGGCGGGCCCCGCCCGGCTCGCCGACGGCTGCCCGGCTCGCTGAGATCGCGCGGCCGGGCCTCCGGCTGAGTCGGCCCGCCCTCCTGCAGGGGGCCGGCACCGCGGGGGGCCAGGTGTTAGCGTTCCGCGCCGATTTCGGGCATCACTATGAAGGGGGCTGAATGAGCGGTATCTGCAGGAGGGCGCTTGCTGCGCTCGTGACGACGTTCGCGGCGGCGGCGCTGGCCGCCGCGCCGGCGGGGGCGCTCGTGGCGCCGGTCTCGGCCGGCCCGCCCAAAGCGCCGAGCCTCGCCCATCTGGACTTCGACGGGTTCTTCCCGTCCACTACGAGGATCCACGTCGGAGACTCGGTCAGCTTCGCGATCAACGGCTTCCACAGCGTCACCTTCCTCGCGAAGGGGCAGGCGCCGCCGCCGCTGATCATCACCTCGGCCGCGATGCCGGTCTCGGGGAAGCTCGACGCCGCGGGCGCTGCCTTCTGGTTCAACGGGCAGCCCAGCCAGATCATCAACCCGGCCGCGGCCTTCCCGAGCGGCGGCACCACCTACGCCGGCAAGGGCTATCTGAACAGCGGGCTGCCCGGCGAAGGGCCGCCGAAGCCGTTCGTCGTCAAGTTCACGAAAGCGGGCACGTTCACGTTCCACTGCCTCGTGCACCCGGGCATGAAGGGCGTCGTCAGGGTGCTGCCCAAGAGCAGCGTCGTGCCGAGCGTCAAGGCTGATGGCATCGCGGCGAAGAGCCAGCAGCGCACGGCGACGCTGCAGGCGCGCCGGCTGCGCCAAGTCAAGCCTCCGGCCGACACGGTGCTCGCGGGCAACGACGGGGGCACGGTCGCGTGGCTGCGCTTCTTCCCGGAAAGCCTGACGGTGAAAACGGGCACCACGGTCGAATTCAAGATCGCGAGCAGCCGCGAGGTGCACACGATCACGTTCGGCCCGGCGGCCTACACCGAACAGATCGAGAAGACGTTCACGACGCCGGTGCCCGCCGCAGGGGGGCCGCCGACGCTGCTCGTCAACCCGCTCGCCGGGTACCCGAGCGACCCGCCGCCGCTTCCGCCCTACACGGGCGCGAACCACGGCAACGGGTTCGAGGGAGCCGGGATCCTGTCCAACGGGGGGCCGCCGCTGCCGTCCAGCGTGAAGATCACGTTCACGAAACCGGGCGTGTACCCGTTCGAGTGCGTGATCCACCCGAACATGGACGGGAAGATCACCGTCACCAGCTGACCGGCAAGCGCCGCTCGCGGCGCGAACCCTGAATGCCACCTCGACCCCGCCGCGCCCTCTGGCCGGTGGGGTCGAGGTGTTCTTGCGCGCGGTGGGGGGTTGAAGATGTTCGCCTCATTACGATATATCGTGATAGTGCAATGGTATTTCACGATAGGAGTTTTGAGATGCACGGATTTTCTTCCGAGGCGCGCCGGCTGCCGGCCGGGCCCAGGACGCACCGCCACCGCCGCCACGGCTTCGGGCCGGGCGGCCCATGGGGCAGAGGGCTTCGGCCCGCGCGGACCGCGCGGCCGCGGCCGCAGGGCGCGCCGCGGCGACATCCGCACGGCGGCGCTGCTGCTGCTGGCCGAGGAGCCGCGCAACGGCTACCAGATCATGCAGGAGGTCGAGGAGCGCAGCGAGGGCGTCGTGGAGCCCGAGCCCCGGCTCGGTCTACCCGGCGCTCGCGCAGCTCGAGGACGAAGGCCTGATCGCCACCGGAGGCGAGCGAGGGGCGCAAGCTCTACGCGCTCACCGACGCGGGCCGCAAGGCCGTCGAGGAGCGCGGCGAGCGACGACCCGCGCCCTGGGAGCAGATGAGCGACGACCTCAGCCCGCTCGCCCACCAGCTCGGCAAGCTGATCCGCGAGGTCGGCTTCGCGTTCGCCGCAGGTGATGCGCACCGGAAGCGAGGCGCAGATGCGCAGCGCGAAGGACGTGCTCACGCAGGCCCGCCGCGACCTCTACAAGATCCTCGCCGAGGGCGAGGACGCGGACGCTACGGTGGGCGAGGACTGATCTCGCGCCGTCAGTGCCCGACGCCACCGCCGCCCGCCGTCACCGTCATCGGCCTCGTCAAGCGCTACGGCGAGGTCGAGGCGGTGCGCGGCATCGACTTCGAGGTGCGGCGCGGCGAGACCTTCGGCTTCCTCGGCCCCAACGGCGCCGGCAAGTCGACGACGATCAACATGCTCTGCACGCTCGTGCGCCCGAGCGGCGGCGAGGCGCGGCGTCGCCGGCCACGACGTCGTCTCCGAACGCGACGAGGTGCGCCGCAACATCGGCCTCGTCTTCCAGGACACGACGCTCGACGGCTACCTGACGCGCCGAGCAGAACCTGCGGCTGCACGCCGAGCTCTACGGCGTCCCGCGCGAGCGGTCGGGCCGCGCATGGAGCAGGTGATGCGAGATGGTCGGGCTGTGGGAGCGCCGCGGCAGCCTCGTCAACACGTTCTCGGGCGGCATGAAGCGCCGCCTGGAGATCGCGCGCGGGCTGCTGCACTCGCCGCGCGTGCTGTTCCTCGACGAGCCGACCGTCGGCCTCGACCCGCAGACGCGCAGCTCGATCTGGGGCTACATCCGCGAGCTGAAGGCGGACGAGGACATCACGATCTTCCTCACCACCCACTACATGGACGAGGCCGAGTACTGCGATCGCATCGCGATCATGGACCAGGGCGGGATCGTCGTGCTCGACACCCCGGCGGCGCTGAAGGCGAGCGTCGGCCACGACCGCGTGAAGATCGAGACCGACGACGACGACGCCGCGATCGCCGCGCTGCGCGAGCGCTTCGGCATCGACGCGACGATCGCCGAGGGCGCGGTCATCTTCGGCGTGCCCGAGGGCGAGCACTTCGTGCCGCGGCTGTTCGCCGAGCTCGAGCGTGCCGATCCGCGCGGTCAACGTGTCGCGGCCCTCGCTGGACGACGTCTTCATGTCCTACACGGGCACGACGATCCGCGACGCCGAGGCGGGCGGCGACGACCAGCGCGCGCAAAGCGGCGCGGATGATGAGGGCCGCTGATGGCGCACGCGCGACCGACACCGCTGCCGCGCGCGCAGCGGACACCGGCCCGTCGAGCGTCCGCGTGCCGACGCGCAGCGCCCGCGGCGAGCTGCGCGCGATCAAGGTCGTCTGGCAGCGCGAGCTGATCCGCTTCTGCCGCGACCGGCTGCGCATCCTCACCTCGCTGATGCAGCCGTTCCTGTTCCTGTTCGTGCTCGGCACCGGCCTCTCGCACGATCGCGAGCGGCCGGCACGCACGGCGTCAACCTGCGCACGTTCGTCTACCCCGGCGTGCTGTGCATGGCGGTGCATGTTCACCGCGATGTTCTCGGCCGCCTCGCTCGTCTGGGACCGCGAGTTCGGCTTCCTGCGCGAGATGATGGTCGCGCCGGTCCGGCGCAGCTCGCTGGTGCTCGGCAAGTGCTTCGGCGGCGCGACGGTCGCCGGCTTCCAGGGCCTGATCGTGCTCGCGCTCGCCGGCGCTGGTCGGCGTCCCCTACGCGTCGCCGCTGATCGTCGACGGTGTTCGGCGATCCAGCTCGCTGCTCGCCTTCACGATCACGGCGTTCGGCGTGATGGTCGCCGCGCGGGTCACGCAGATGCAGTCGTTCATGGCGCTGATGCAGATGGTGATCATGCCGATGTTCTTCCTCTCCGGCGCGCTGTTCCCGGTCGTCGGGGCTGCCGCTGTGGCTCGACGATCCTCAACCGGCTCGACCCGCTCACCTACGCGGTCGACCCGATGCGCCGCGTCGTCTTCGACCACCTCAACATCTCGCGCCGCGGCGCGGCACGCGCTCGATCCCGGGCGTGACCTGGTGGGGCTGGCACGTCCCGGGCGCGCTCGAGGCGGCCGTCGTCGGCCTGCTCGGCATGGTCATGCTCGGCGTCGCGATCTGGCAGTTCAGCCGAGCGGAGTAGCGCGGCGAGCTCGCTCAGCCGAGTGGAGTAGCGCGCTCTTGAGCCTCGCGCGGGCCGAGCGCGTTGGCCGCGACGCCGAGCAGCGGGTCCATCGCCTCGGCCTCGTCTGAGGTCTCGGCGATCCGGACGTTCTCGCGCAGCGCGTCGAGATCGCGCAGCGCCTGCCGTTCGACCAGCGGCTGCAGCAGGCCGCGCAGGTAGATCAGCGGTCCCGACCCAGCGCGGCGACCAGACCCGTGCCGAGCGGCGGCCGATGCCGCGCTCGATCGCGTCGATCGCCTTTCCGAGCGGCGCCGGGTTGCGCATCCATTCGGGCATCTGCTGCTTCATCGCTTCGGTCGAGGGCGTCGCGAAGCTCGCTCTCACCAGGTCGGTGTCGAGGAAGCCGAAGTAGGCGCAGCCGACGCCCACGCCGTGCGGGGCGACCTCGAGGCGCAGCGCGTCGGTCAGCGCCTCGACGCCCGCCTTCGCCGCGGAGTAGGGGCCCATCATCGGCGCGTGCGTCACCGCCGCGAGCGAGGCGACGTTGAGCAGGTAGCCGCGGCTGCGGCGGAGCTCGCCGAGCACCGCGCGGTCGGTGCGCCACACGCCGAGCAGGTTCACGGCGAGCGTGCGCTCGACCTGCTCGACCGGCGCGGTCGAGAGCGTCCCCGTGAACGCGATGCCGGCGTTGGCGATCGCGACGTCGATGCCGCCGAATCGCTCGACGGTGCCCGCGACGGCGTCTTGGAGAGCCTCCATGTCGGTGACGTCGGCCTCGAACCACACGGCGCGCTCGCCGAGGCGCTCGGCGTTCGCGCGCAGCCGCTCCGGCTCCAGCCCGACCAGCGCGACGTTCGCGCCGCGCGCGTGCAGGCGCTCGGCCGCCGCGGCCCCGATGCCGCGCGCCGCGCCGGTGATGAAGACGGTCTTCCCCCGCATCGTGGCGGGAAGTCTAGAGCGCGCGCATCCGTGTAGGCTCGCGCACATGGCCGACCTGAGCCCGTTCACGCCGGCGCTCGAGCTCGCCGCGGCCCTGCGCAGCCGCGAGGTCTCCGCCGTCGAGCTGCTCGACGCGTGCCTGGCCGAGGTCGACCGCCTCAACCCCGAGCTGAACGAGGTCACCTGGCGCAACGACGCAGGAGGCGCGCGCCGCCGCGGGCGCAGGCCGACCGCCGCCTCGCCGACGGCGACGACGCGCCGTTCCTCGGCGTCCCGATCCCGATCAAGGACCTCACGCCCGTCGCCGGCTGGCCGGTGACGTTCGGCTCGCGCGGCGCGCCGGAGGCGCCGAGCGAGGAGAGCGAGCTGGTCGTCGACGCGCTCGCCGACGCCGGCTTCGTGCTCTGCGGGCGGACCAACACGCCCGAGTTCGGCGTCATCACCGCCGCCGAGAACCTGCGCTTCGGCCCGAGCCGCAACCCCTGGGACCCGTCGCGCTCCCCCGGCGGCTCGAGCGGCGGCGCGGCGGGGGCGGTCGCGGCCGGGATGTTCCCGATCGCCCACGCCAACGACGGCGGCGGCTCGATCAGGATCCCCGCCTCCTACTGCGGGCTCGTCGGGCTGAAGCCGAGCCGCGGGCGCGTGCCGAGGCTCGCGCAGAGCTGGCTCGGCGCCGTCGTGGAGGGAGTCGTCTCGCGCACCGTCGCGGACTCGGCCGTCGTGCTCGACGCGATCAGCGGGCCGGACCACAACGCCTGGTACAACGCGCCCGCCCCCGATCACCCCTTCGCGCAGGACGCGGGCGCCGGTGGGACGGGCCTCGGTCCTCTGCGCGTCGGGCTGATGGCCCAGGCGCCGCTCGGGATCCCGACCGACGAGGCGTGCGTCGCCGCCGCGCGCTCCGCCGCCGCGCTGCTCGAAGAGCTCGGGCACGCGGTCGAGGAGGTCGAGGTGCCGACGATCTCCGAAGAGATGGTGCCTCCGTTCATCGCCTTGACGCAGGGCGGCCTCGCCGACTACGAGGGCGTCGACTGGGACGCGACCGAGCCGCACATCCGCCACCAGCGCACCCTCGCGAGCGAGACCGGCGCCTACGACTACGTGCTGGCCGCCAAGCAGCTGGAGCTGCTCAGCCGCCGTGAGCTGGCGCGCTGGGGGCGCGACTTCGACGTGCTCGTGACGCCGACGTCGGCGATCCTGCCGCCGAAGGCGGGAGCGATCATGGAGGCCCAGCACGCGGCTCCGGATCAGCCCAACTTCGACGTCGTCGCGAGCGTGTCGTTCACCGCGTTCGGCAACGTCACCGGCCTGCCCGCGGTCAGCCTGCCGCTGCACTGGACCGACGAGGGCCTGCCGGTCGGGGTTCAGATCACGGGCGGGCCGTGGAACGAGGGGCAGCTGATCGCGCTGGCAGCGCAGCTCGAAGCGGCGCGCCCCTGGGCCGAGCGCCGGCCGGCCGCCCTCGCCGCGAGCTGAGCCCCGGCCGTGAGCGCGGTCCGCGACGGCTGCCTGCTGCTCGCGGACATCAGCGGCTATACGAGCTACCTGTCCGGGGTGGACCTCGAACACTCGCACGACGTCCTCGCCGACCTGCTCGGGGTTGCGGCCGAGGAGCTGGAGGCGGTCGGGCCGCTCGCGAAGCCTGTGCAGGAGCCGCCCCCGCCTGCGTGCCTCTAGCATGCGGGCATGACTTCAGCGCCCCCGAACGTCTGCATCATCGGCGCGGGCGTCAGCGGGCTCACGGCCTGCAAGGCGCTCGACGACTTCGGCGTTCCGCACACCTGCTTCGAGGCCTCCGACGAGGTCGGCGGCAACTGGTACTTCCAGAACCCGAACGGGGTCTCCTCGGCGTACCGCTCGCTGCACATCGACATCTCGAAGCCCTCGATCTCCTTCCGCGACTTCCCGATGCCGGACCGCTATCCGGACTACCCCCACCACACCCACATCTTCGAGTGGCTGCGCGACTACGCCGACGCGTTCGACGTGCGCCGCAGCATCCGCTTCAACACGCGGGTCACGCGCGCCGAGCGCGGCGAGCACGGTGGCTGGACGATCACGCTCGACGACGGCACGACCCACGCCTTCGACGCGCTGCTCGTCTGCAACGGGCACCACTGGGACGCGCGCTGGCCGTCCTTCCCGGGCTCCTTCGACGGGCCGCAGATCCACTCGCACGACTACGTCGACCCCGAGCAACCCGCTCGACCTCAAAGGCAAGCGCGTGCTGGTCGTGGGCATCGGCAACAGCGCCGTGGACATCGTCTCCGAGCTCGGCCGCAAGACGATGTGCGAGACCGTCTTCCTCTCGACCCGCTCCGGCGCCTATGTCGTGCCGAAGTACCTGTTCGGCAAACCCGCCGACCAGGTCGTCAAGACCAACCCGCTGCTGCCGGCGACGCTGCAGCGCCGCATGGCGCGCCTGCTGCCGCTGATCTTCTCCGGGCGGATGGAGGACTTCGGCCTGCCGACGCCCAACCACAACTTCCTGGACGCTCACCCGACGGTCTCCAGCGAGCTGCTCGGCCGGCTCGGCGCGGGCGACGCGGTCGCCAAGGGCGACGTCGCCGAGCTTCTCGGTGACTCGGTGCGCTTCGCCGACGGCTCGGTCGAGCAGGTTGACGCGATCATCTACGCGACGGGCTACAAGGTCAGCTTCCCGTTCTTCGACGACGACTTCCTGAGCGCGCCCGACAACGTGCTGCCGCTGTTCAAGCGGATGCTCAAACCGGGCATCGACGACCTCGCTTTCATCGGCCTCGGGCAGCCGATCCCGACGATCTTCCCGTTCGCGGAGCTGCAGTCGAAGCTCGCCGCACGCTGGCTGAGCGGCGACTGGGCGCCGCCGCGGCGACGCCGAGATGGAGCGGGAGATCGTCGACCGACGAGGCCTTCCACAAGGGCCACTTCGTCGACAAGCCGCGCCACACGATGCAGCTCGAGTGGTACTCCTACAAGCGCGAGCTCGAACACCGCACGATCCCGAACGGCCGGCAGCGCGCGCGCTCCGGCGCGCCGACCGGCCGCGACGCGGCGGGACGCGCCGCGGCGCTCGGACGTGGGGGCGCTCGCTTGAGCGCGGTCGAGTTCACGAGCGCCGGCGAGCGGATCGCGGGCGTGCACCTGCGCGGCGAGGGCGACGCGTTCGCCGACGCCGCCGGCCGGCGGCCCTGCGTGGTGCTGGCGCACGGCTTCGGCGGCACCGTCGACTCGGGTCTGCTGCCCTACGCCGAGCGCTTCGCGGCCGCGGGGCTCGACGCGCTCGCATTCGACTACCGCCACTTCGGCGCGAGCGGCGGCGAGCCGCGCCAGCTCTTCTCGGTGCCGCGCCAGCTCGAGGACTACGCCGCCGCGATCGCGTTCGCGCGCGGCCTGGACGGGGTCGACCCCGACCGGATCGTCGTCTGGGGAAGCTCGTTCTCCGGCGGGCACGTCGTCGAGGTCGCCGTCGCCGACGGCCGCGTCGCCGCGGCGATCGCGCAGACGCCGGCGATGGACGGCCGGGCGACCCTTCTGAACCTCGTCCGCTACGCAGGGCCCGGCGCGCTGAACCGCATCACGCTCGCCGGACTGCGCGACTGGATCGGCTCCCTGCGGGGTCGCCCGCCGGTGATGCTGCCGGTCGTCGGGCCGCCCGGGACGCTCGCCGCGATGAGCACGCCCGACGCCGAGCCCGGGTACCGCGCGATCACGGGCCCGACGTGGCGCAACGAGGTGTCCGCGCGCTTCGCGCTCACGGCCGCGCTCTACCGCCCGGGCCTCAAGGCCGACCGGCTGCCGTGCCCGATCCTCGTGCAGATCGCCGACCGCGACGCGGTCGCGCCGCCGAAGGCCGCGCAGGATGCCGCCTGGCTGGCGACGGGTCGCGCCGAGGTCCGCACCTACCCGATCGGGCACTTCGACGTCTACGTCGGCGAGCCGTTCGAGCGCTCGGTGGCCGACGAGCTGCTGTTTCTCTCCCGCCACCTGGCGGTCGCGGGCGCGCCCGAGCCGCTAAGGGCTGCCGAACACACCTTCTGAGCCTGTCACACCGGGACAGGACCAGCGTCCCGGATTGTCACCTCGGAACAAGTTTCACCCTCGTTTTCGGGCCCGGCGGGGATTCCCAAAAATGGGGTTGACTCATGGGAATTACCACGATTAGGGTAGGCGGACCAGGGCCCCGGGGAGAAGCCAGCCACCCCGGCATCGTGGAGGGACACGGACGGCTTCGGGGCTAATTCACGGAAGGGGAGAGAGAAGCAGATGGGGAGAACCACCCGCATCGTAGGTCTTGCTGCGCTGATGGTCGGGTTCCTGATCCCGGTTGCGCAGGCGGCAGCCAAGCAGTACGTCGCGCTCGGCGACTCGTACGCGGCCGGCGTCGGCAGCCGCGTGTTCTACTCGGAATCCGGCAGCTGCAAGCGCAGCCCCGAAGCCTACGCGCCGAAAATCGCGTCGGCAAAGGGCTACACGCTGAACTTCGAAGCGTGCAGCGGCGCGAAGACGCCCGAAGTGAACGAAAAACAGCTCGGGAAACTCAGCAGCACGACCTCGCTCGTGACGCTGTCGATCGGCGGCAACGACGCCGGGTTCAGCAACGTGATCATCAACTGCGCGCTGTACTACTTCACCTGCGGGAGCGCGATCAACGAAGCGAACAACTACATCGCGAAAACGTTGCCGGGCGTGCTCAACACGACCTACAACAACATCAAGTCGAAGGCGAGCACCGCGAAGGTGATCATCATCGGCTACCCGCATCTGTTCACCGACACAGGGACGACGTGCAACGTCAACTTCCTGACCTCGAGCAACGAGAAGAAACTGAACGAAACGGGTGACAAACTCGACGCGGCGATCAAAGCCCAGGCCGAATCGCACGGGTTCTCGTTCGTGGACCCGCGCTCAGCGTTCAAAGCGCACGAGGTGTGCGCGTCCGAAGAGTGGCTGAACGGGCAGTCCAACCCGCTCGAAGAAAGCTACCACCCGAACGTCAAAGGCTACGCGCAGTTCCGTAAGGAAATCGAAGCTCTGCCGTTGCCCTAGAGACGTACCAGGAGAGAGGCGCAAGGGCGCCCCGCGCGGCCACCGGCCGGCGGGGCGCTCGCGCGTTCTCACGCCGTTTCGCCGACCGCGAGCCCCGCTCCCTCGGCCCGCTCGGTCGCCTCTGGCTCGCCGCGGGTGTTCGTCGCGCGCGTGGCGATCGCGGCGGCGGCGAGGAGGAAGATGCTGCACGCGAGCAGCGCTCGCTGAAACCCCGAGGTGAGGGCATGGTCGAGCGGCGCGCCCGCGGCCAGCAGGCCGTGGGTCCGGCTGGTCGCGACCGCCGAGAAGATCGCGAGCCCGAGGGCTCCGCCCAGCCACGTCGAGCTGTTGACGAGCGCGGCGGCCAGACCGGCCACCTCGCTCGGAACTCCCGCCTGCGCCGCGGTCGTGACCGCGACGAAGATCGCGCCGAACCCGAGCGCCATCACGATGAGCCCGGGCAGCAGGTCCGAGAAGTAGGAGCCGTGGACGGGGACGCCCGAGAGCCAGTACAGGCCCGCCGCGTCCACCAGCGCGCCGACGACCATGATCGGCCGCGTCCCGACGCGGGGGATCAGCTGTGCGCACACGCCCGCCGACAGCCCGACCGCGAGGGCCGTCGGCACATAGGCCGGCTCCCGCCTGCACGCGGGAGAACCCGAGCACTTCCTGCATGTAGAGCGTCAGGAAGAAGAACATCGAGAAGGAGCCGGCCACGGCGACCATCTGGGTGACGTCGGCGGCGGCGAGGCCGTTGATGCGCAGGATCGAGAAGGGGAACAGCGGGTGCGGATGCCGGCGCTCGTTCAGTGCGAACAGCGCCAGCAGCAGCGCCGCCCCGGCGAGCTCGCCGACCGTGCGCGACGCACCCCAGCCGACGTCGGGGGCGCGCACGATCGCGTAGATCAACAGCAGCATTCCCGCGGTCGCGAGGGCCGCCCCGAGCACGTCGAAGTTGGCGAGCCGAGCGCGATGGCGCTCCCGCGCGAGCAGGCGCCTCGCCGCGAGCACGTCCAGGACGCACACAGGAACGTTCACGAAGAAGACCCAGCGCCAGCCGGGGCCGCCCGACAGGACCCCGCCGAGGAACACGCCCAGCGCGGAGGCGAGCCCGGCGGTCGCCCCCCAGGCGCCGAGCGCCTTCGCTCGGTCGGCGCCTTCGTTGAAGCTCGTCGTCACGAGCGACAGGGCGGCGGGCATCATCATCGCGGCGCCGACGCCCTGCACGAGACGGGCCGCGATCAGGAGCGCCTCGCTCTGGGCGAGCCCCGCGCTCAGGGACGCGAGCCCGAACACCACCGTCCCGAGGACCAGCACCCGGCGGCGTCCGATCAGGTCGGCGGCGCGGCCGCCCAGCAGCATGAAGCCCCCGTAGGTGAGCAGGTAGCCGCTGAGCACCCATTGCAGGCTCTGCACGGAGAAGCCCAGGTCCGCCCGGATCGACGGGAGCGCAACGTTGACGATCGAAGCGTCCACGAAGTCGAGGAACGCCACGCCGCAGAGGAACGCGAGCGTCAGTTTGCCGCGGCGGGTGGAGAGGAACGTCGGTGCGGGTGATGCGTCGCTGCTCACGAAGGCCTCCTCCGTACGAGTTAGTGAGCTGACTAACTTAGCAGAGCGAGCTAGACTTCAAGTGAGATGACTGACTCAGCGACATCGACGGAGCGCGCGGTACCGGCCGGGAAGCGCGAGCGGCTGATCGCGGGCGCGATGTCCCTGCTCCACGAGCAGGGGGTGGAGGCGACGACGCTCGCGGAGATCGCGCAGGAGGCCGACGTCCCGGCCGGCAACGTCTACTACTACTTCAAGACCAAGGACGAGCTCGTCGCTGCGGCCATCGAGGCCCACCTCGGCGAGGTGCGTCGCACCCTGGCCGCGATCTCGGATGCCCACCGCACGCCACGCGCGCGGCTGAAGGGTTTCGTCCAGACCGTGACCGAGCAGCGCGAGCTCGCCTCTGAGTACGGATGCCCGCACGGCACGCTCTGCGCCGAGCTCGACAAGCGCGACGACGGCCTCTCACGCGCGAGCACGCAGCTGATGGAGGCGTCGATCGACTGGGCGGAGCAGCAGTTCCGCGAGCTGGGGCGCCGCGACGCGCGCGACCTGGCCGTCGCGCTGATCGCCTCCTACCAGGGCATCTCGCTGCTGACAAACGCGTTCCGCGATCCCGAGCTGATGCTCCGCGAAGCCCGCCGGCTCGAACGCTGGATCGACTCGCTCGCCGGCTAGCTCGGGCGGCGGTAGACGCCGACCACCGCAGCGCCGCCGAGCCCGATGTTGTGCTGCAGGCCGACCGCTGCGTCCGGCACCTGCCGGGCGCCGGCCGTGCCGCGCAGCTGCCACGTGAGTTCCGTGCACTGCGCGAGCCCGGTGGCGCCGAGCGGGTGGCCCTTGGAGATCAGGCCACCCGAGGGGTTCACCACGGGGCCGGAGCCGCCGTAGGTCGTCGCTTCGCTCTCGACGAGCTTGTGACCCTCGCCCTCGGCGGCGAAGCCGAGCGCCTCGTAGGTGATCAGCTCGTTGGCGCTGAAGCAGTCGTGCAGCTCGCAGACGTCGACCTCCTCCGCGCCGATCCCCGCCTGCTCGTAGGCCTGTCCGGCCGCGGTCTTCGACATGTCGTAGCCCACGACCCTGATCGAGGAGCGGGCGTCGAACGTGCTCGTGAGGTCGGTGACCATCGACTGCCCGGCGAGCTCGATCGCCCGGTCCCACAGGTCGTGGTCCTCGACGAAGCGCTCGGAGGCGACGAGGGCGGCGGCGCTGCCGTCGGAGGTCGGCGAGCACTGCAGCTTGGTCAGCGGCGCGTAGATCTCGGGAGCGTCCTTGATCTCCTCGAGCGTGTAGTCGGTCTGGAACTGCGCGTAGGGGTTGTTGACCGAGTGGTGATGGTTCTTCCAGCCGATCCACGCGTAGTGCCCCGGCTCGGAGCCGTGGCGCTCCATGTGCTCGCGCCCGGCGGCGCCGAACATCTGCGGCGCGGGCGGGGCCTCCTCCCACGGGCGCAGCTCGATCAGCGCCTGGAAGTGGCGGTCCATCGGGTTCGTGCGGTCGGTGTACTTGGCCGCCAGCGAGCCGCGCTCCATCTTCTCGAAGCCGAGCGCCAGCGCGCAGCCGGCCAGCCCGCCCCTGACCGCCTGGCGCGCGAGGAACAGCGCGCTCGAGCCGGTCGAGCAGTTGTTGTTGACGTTGACGACCGGGATGCCGGTGAGGCCGAGGCCGTAGACGGCGCGCTGGCCGCAGGTCGAGTCGCCGTAGCAGTAGCCGACGAACGCCTGCTCGACCTCCTCGTAGGGGATCCCCGCGTCCGCGAGCGCGGCGGCGCCGGCCTCGCGAGCCCAGTCGGGGTAGTCGCCCTCCTTCGTTCCCGGCTTGGCGAACTTCGTCATGCCGACGCCGACGATGAACGTGCGGTTGCTCACTTGTCCTCCTCGGGGATGTTCTCGAACATGGTGACCAGGCGCTCGCGGCAGTCCGGCCACTGGCGGCGGTTGCGCCCACCTCCGGGGTGCAGGGTGTCCAGCAGCGCGAGCCCGCGCATCGTCGCGTGGGCCATCTCGATCAGCCGGTCGAAGCCGGGGCGCTCCGCGACCTCCCCGAACAGCGTGCCGCTGACGAGCAGCGTCTGGCGATCGAGTTCGCGCTCGACGGGCGCGAGGCGCTCGCGCAGCTCGGGGTCGGTCCGCGCATGGGTCCACAGGTCGAGTGCCGCCTGGTAGAGCGGGCTCGCGTAGCTCGACCACAGCAGGTCGAGGCCCTGCTCGAGGCGCTCGCGCCCGGCCGGCAGCCGCTCGGCCGCCGCGAGCAGCTGCTCCCCGCGGCGCTCGGCGAGATGCTCCATCGCCGCCGCCAGCAGCGCCTGGCGGGTCTGGAAGTGGTGCAGGTGCGCTCCGCGCGAGAGGCCGGCGCGCTCGGCCACGCGGCTGGTGGTCGTGTTCGCGTACCCGTCCTCCACCAGGCAGGCGACCGTTGCGTCCAGCAGCGCCTGGCGGGTGGTGGCGGAGCGCTCAGCCTGGCTTCTCCGTGCGCGCGTGGGCGCAGTCGCGGCGTCTGGAGGCATCCTGAGAACGATAATAACTTGCGTTCATGCATGAACGTTTTCTGGTAGCGTCCCGCCCGCCGCAACAGGCTTCAAGAGCTACGACCGGGAGGTCTCTAGAGATGGCAGCCGCAGAGGCGCTGGTGTTCGACGCGATCCGAACGCCGCGCGGCAAGGGCAAGGTGAACGGGTCGCTTCACGCCACCAAGCCGGTGGACCTCGTCGTCGGGCTGATGCACGAGACGCTCGTGCGCAACGACAAGCTCGACCCCCAGCGCGTCGACGACGTCGTGCTCGGGTGCGTCTCGCCCGTCGGCGACCAGGGCGCCGACATCGCCAAGACGGCCGCGATCAAGGCCGGCCTCCCCGACACCGTCGCGGGCGTGCAGGTCAACCGCTTCTGCGCCTCGGGTCTCGAGGCCGTCAACATCGCCGCTCAGAAGGTCGCCTCCGGCTGGGAGGACCTCGTCTTCGCGGGCGGCGTCGAGTCGATGTCGCGCGTGCCGATGGGCTCCGACGGCGGCGCCTGGGCGATGGACCCCGAGACCAACTACGACACCTCCTTCGTGCCCCAGGGCGTCAGCGCGGACCTGATCGCCACGCTCGAGGAGTTCAGCCGCGAGGACGTCGACGCCTACGCGGCGCGCTCGCAGGAGCGCGCCTGGAACGCGCAGCAGGAGGGCCGCTTCGCGAACACCGTGATCCCGGTCAAGGACCTCAACGACAACGTCGTCCTCGACCACGACGAGTTCATCCGCCCGGGCACCACCGTCGAGACGCTCGGCGGCCTGAAGCCGTCGTTCGCCGCGATCGGCGACATGGGCGGCTTCGACGCGGTGGCGCTGCAGAAGTACCACTGGGTCGAGAAGATCGACCACGTCCACACCCCCGGCAACTCCTCCGGCATCGTCGACGGCGCCTCGCTCGTGACGATCGGCAACGAGAAGACCGGCGAAGAGCTGGGCATGAAGCCGAAGGCGCGGATCCTCGCCACGGCGCTCTCCGGCGCCGACCCGACGATCATGCTGACCGGCCCGGCGCCCGCCAGCAAGAAGGCGCTCGCGAAGGCCGGTCTGAGCGTCGAGGACCTCGACCTGGTCGAGATCAACGAGGCCTTCGCGGCCGTCGTGCTGCGCTTCGTGCGCGACATGGGGCTGGACATGGAGAAGGTGAACGTCAACGGCGGCGCGATCGCGATGGGTCACCCGCTGGGCGCGACCGGGGGCATGATCCTCGGCACGCTGATCGAGGAGCTGCACCGCACCGGCGGCCGCTACGGGCTGGCCACGCTGTGCGTCGGCGGCGGCATGGGAATCGCGACCGTCGTGGAGGCGATCTAAATGGCAGACACCATCAAATGGGAGCAGGACTCCGACGGGATCGTCGTCCTCACGCTGGATGACCCCAACCAGTCGGCGAACACGATGAACCGCGACTACGCGGAATCGATGGCCGCCACGATCGACCGCCTCGAGGCCGAGAAGGACTCGATCACCGGCGTCGTCATCACCTCGGCGAAGAAGACCTTCTTCGCCGGCGGGGACCTCAACGACCTGCGCGCCGCCGGCAAGGACGACGCGCCGCAGATCGCCGAGATGGTCCGCGGCGGCAAGAAGCAGCTGCGCCGCCTGGAGACGCTCGGCAAGCCGGTCGTCGCCGCGATCAACGGCGCCGCGCTCGGCGGGGGACTCGAGATCTGCCTCGCGTGCCACCACCGCGTCGCGCTGGACGACCCGAAGGTCAAGCTCGGCTTCCCCGAGGTCAAGCTCGGCCTGCTCCCGGGCGCCGGCGGGGTCGTGCGCTCGGTGCGCATGTTCGGGATCGTGGACGCGCTGATGAACCTGCTGATGCAGGGTCAGGAAGTGCGGGCGGCGAAGGCGCTGGAGATGGGTCTCGTCGGCGAGGTCGTGGCCACGCGCGAGGAGCTCGTGCCCGCCGCGAAGGCGTGGATCAAGGCGCAGCCGACCGACGAGCCGACGGTGCAGCCGTGGGACGTGAAGGGCTACAAGATGCCCGGCGGCACGCCGTCGAACCCGAAGCTGGCGATGAACCTGCCGGCCTTCCCGGCGAACCTCCGCAAGCAGCTCAAGGGCGCCAACTACCCCGCTCCGCACCACATCATGGCCGCGGCGGTCGAGGGCGCGCAGGTCGACTTCGACAACGCGAGCGAGATCGAGGGGCGCTACTTCGTGGACCTCGTGACCAGCCAGGTCGCGAAGAACATGATCCAGGCGTTCTTCTTCGACCTGCAGCGGGTCAACGGCGACCGCGACCGTCCTGAGGGCATCGAGCCGTTCAAGGCCAAGAAGGTCGTCGTGCTCGGCGCCGGCATGATGGGCGCCGCGATCTCCTACGTGTGCGCGAAAGCCGGGATCGAGGTCGTGCTCAAGGACGTCTCCCAGGAGGCCGCCGACCGCGGCAAGTCCTACTCGGTCGGGCTCGTCGAGAAGGCCGTCTCGCGCGGCCGCTCGACGCAGGAGCAGGGCGATGAGCTGCTCGCGCGGATCACCCCCACCGACGACCCGGCGGCCGCCGACGGCGCGGACCTCGTGATCGAGGCCGTGTTCGAGGACCCGGCCGTGAAGGCGCAGGTCTTCGCGGAGATCGAGCCCCATCTCGCCGAGGGCGCGCTGCTCGGCTCGAACACCTCGACGCTGCCGATCACCGGCCTGGCCGAGGGCGTCTCGCGGCCCGAGGAATTCATCGGCCTGCACTTCTTCTCACCCGTGGACAAGATGCCGCTGCTCGAGATCATCAAGGGCGAGAAGACCAACGAGGAGACGCTCTACAGGGCGCTCGACCTCGCCAAACAGATCAAGAAGACGCCGATCGTCGTCAACGACAGCCGCGGCTTCTTCACGAGCCGCGTGATCGGGACGTTCATCAACGAGGGTGTCGGGATGCTGCTCGAGGGCATCCCCGCCGCGTCGATCGAGCAGGCCTCCAACCAGGCCGGCTACCCGGCGCCGGTGCTGCAGCTCTCCGACGAGCTCAACCTGCGGCTCGCCAAGAAGATCCGCGACGCCACCAAGGCCGCGATCGAGGCCGACGGCGGGGTCTTCGAGGACCGTGCCTCCTTCCAGGTGGTCGACAAGATGCTGGAGGCGGGCCGGGCCGGCAAGCTCGAGGGCGCCGGCTACTACGACTACGAGGACGGCAAGCGCGCCGGTCTGTGGAAGGGGCTGAAAGAGATGTTCCCCGAGACCGGCGACCCGGCCTCGATCTCGCTGAAGGACCTCGAGGAGCGGATGCTCTTCGCCGAGGCGATCGAGACCGTCAAGTGCCTCGACGAGGGCGTGATCGAGTCGGTGGCCGACGCAAACATCGGCTCGATCTTCGGGATCGGCTTCCCGGGCTGGACCGGCGGGGTGCTCCAGTACATCAACGGTTACGAGGGCGGGGTCTCCGGCTTCGTCGCGCGTGCGCGCGAGCTCGCTGCGAAGTACGGCGAGCGCTTCGAGCCGCCTGCCTCGCTGGTCGAGAAGGCCGAGGCCGGCGAGATCTACAGCGACGAAGAGGTCGCGGTCGCGGCTTAGCAGTACCGAGGCCGGCACGGAGCGCCGGCCGACCTCTCTGGACAGCGCCGGCCGGGCCAGCGTGCCCGGCCGGCGCTGTCGCCATCGCGCCTCGTCTTCGGCGGCTGCGGGCGCCGCCGGTTGCCTGCTGACGTCCGCGATATAATGCTTGCCGATAAGCAAGTATTCAGGAGGTCGCGTGGCGACGGCAGAGAAGGCGCGCCGGGTGGAGCACGAGGCGCAGGGCGAGGCGGATGAGCGCGTGGACCGTCTGCGCGCGGCGATCGGGCGCCTGAACCGCGGCCTGCGGCTCAGCCACAGCGCGACCGGATTGACGCCCTCCCAGGTCTCGGTGCTCTTCACGATCGCGCGCCGGGGCCCGCTCAGGCTCTCGGTCCTCGCGGAGATCGAGCGGCTGAACCCGACGATGCTCTCGCGGATCACTGCGCAGCTCGCCGAGCAGGGTCTGATCCGCCGCCGCGCCGACCGCGACGACCGCCGCGCGGCGGTCGTGGAGGCGACGGCAGCCGGGCGGCGCATGCGCGAGCGGATCCACCGCGCCCGCAGCCGCGAGCTGGCACAGCGCATCGACCAGCTCGACAGCGAGGAGCAGCAGCTGCTCTGGCAGGCGCTCCCGGCGTTGGAGCG
This sequence comes from uncultured Solirubrobacteraceae bacterium, assembly GCA_963779065.1. GTDB lineage: Bacteria > Actinomycetota > Thermoleophilia > Solirubrobacterales > Solirubrobacteraceae > Palsa-744. Next base: position 1,950,590 of record CAVZWQ010000003.1, on the reverse strand, counting down.
GCTCCTCGAGACGCTCGCGGAGCCATCCCGATGACGAGGATCAGGAGCGCCGGGCGCACCACGTTCGCGGCGCTCGCCGTGCCGAACTACCGCACCTACGTCGGAGGCCAGGCGATCTCGCTGATCGGCACCTGGATGCAGATGGCCGCGCAGGCGTGGCTGGTGCTGACGATCAGCCATTCGGCCGGGGCGCTCGGCGTGATCGTCGCGCTCCAGACGCTGCCCGTCCTGCTGCTCGGGCCCTACGGCGGCGTGATCGCCGACCGCGTCGACAAGCGGCGCATGATGATCGCGCTGCAGGCGGCGATGGGCGTGCAGGCGGCGATCCTGGCCGCGCTCACGCTGACCGGCACGGTGCAGCTGTGGCAGATCGGGTTGCTCGCGCTGCTGCTCGGGCTGAACAACGCCTTCGAGAACCCGGCGCGGCAGGCGTTCATGCTCGAGATGGTCGGCCCCGACCGGCTGCGCAACGCGGTCAGCCTCAACTCAGTGCTCGTGAACGTCGCCCGGACGATCGGGCCGGCGGTCGCGGGCCTTCTGATCGCCTCCGCCGGAGAGGGCTGGTGCTTCCTGCTCAACGCGGTCAGCTTCGCTGCGGTGATCGCCTCGCTGCTGCGACTCGACCGGACCCAGATCGCGCCCAGCCCGCCGAGCGGGCGCGAGCCCGGGCAGCTGCGCGAGGGCCTGCGCTACGTACGCTCGACACCGGAGCTCGCGATGCCGCTCGTGATGATGGCGCTGGTCGGTGCGCTCGCGTACGAGTTCCAGGTGACCCTGCCGGTGATGGCCGAGCAGGCGCTGCACGCGGGCGCCTCCGGCTACGGCTTCATGACGGCTGCGATGGGATTGGGCGCCGTGCTCGGCGGCCTGGTCGTGGCCGCGCGGGGGCGCACGGGCGTGCCGATGCTGGTGGCCGCGGCGGCCGCTTTCGCCGTGCTGCTCGCGCTCGCCGCCGGCGCGCCCGACCTCGGCACCGAGCTGGTCGCGCTCGCCCTCGTGGGCGGAGCGAGCATCGCCTTCATGTCGAGCGGCAACTCGACGCTTCAGCTGACCGCCGCGCCAAGCATGCGCGGCCGGGTGATGGCGCTGTGGTTCGTCGCCTTCCAGGGCTCGACGCCGATCGGCGGCCCGATCGTCGGCTGGGTCATCGAGTGGGCGGGAGCCCGCGCCGGGCTCGGCCTCGGCGCTCTCACGTGCCTGCTCGCCGCGCTGCTCGGCCTGCTCGCGTTGCACCGCCGCGGCTGGAGCCCCCAGCCCCTGCGGCTGCGCCACGCGGGCTGAGCGGCGGCGCGCCGTCTCGGGCGCGGCCTGGCGCGCATCGCGCCTCAGCCTGCAGGCGCCTGCGCCACCCCGACGATCAGCGGCCGGATGAACGGCGGCGCGTGCGTGATCGCGTCGTGTTCGAGCTGGGTCACCTCGAAGCCGGCCTCGCGGATGCCCTCCAGCGTCGCGCGGTTGGGGTGGCAGCCGCACAGCAGCCTCTTGTTCAGCGGCGTCAGGCGGTCCTGCCAGCGCGCGAGGCCCTCGTCGTCGGAGCGCACGTGCTCCATGAAGAGCAGCCGCCCGCCCGGGCGCAGGACCCGGTGAAGCTCCCGCAGCGCGCGGGGCTGGTCCTCGACCGTGCACAGCACGAGCGTCGAGACAGCGACGTCGAAGCTGGCGTCCTCGAAGGGCAGATCCTCGGCAGGCGCGGCCACCAGCTTCGTCCCGGGTCGCACGTCCTCGATACGGGCCTGCAGCTTCGCGATCATCGGCTGCTCGGGCTCGGTGACCGTGAGGCTGCGGACGCCGCCGTCGTAGAGGGCGAGGTTGGCGCCCGTGCCCCCGCCGATCTCGATCACGTCGCCCTGCGCGCTCGCGAGGAGCGCCTTGCGGTGCGGCGTGAAGCAGTCACGCTCGCTCGAGGCGGTCATGCGGTCATACCCGGCCGCGAAGAGCCTGCTCCAGAGTCCCATCTCGAACCCCCCGGTCGTAGGCCTGGTCGCCCCGACCCTACTCGGATCTCGCCTCAGGCGGCCGGCACGACGACGCCGGTCCCCGGCCGGCGCCCGGCGCGGGCGCGCCTGGAGCGCCGCCACCTTCCCGCTCATCAGCCGCGCGAGCTTCTCGGCGGTTTCGTTCTCGGGCAGCGGCGAGTAGAGGACCAGCCGCTGCTCGGACTCCTCGGCGGGGTGGAACACGGCGTGGGAGAAGGAGAGCATCCCGACGACGGGGTGGCGCAGGTCCTTGCGGCCCTCGGCTACGCGCGCGACCTCGTGGAGCTTCCAGGCGCGGCAGAACTCGGGGCTCGACTTGCGCAGGGCCGCGATCAGCTGCTCGAACTCGGGGTCGCCCAGGTGCCGCGCGCTGTCGGCCCGGAACTTCGCCACGAGCAGGCGGGAGCTGCGCTCCCAGTCGGTGAACATCTCGCGTCGCGCCGGGTCGGTGAAGGTCAGCCAGGCGTGGTTGCGCGCCGCCCTCGGGATCCTGCCGAGGTCGCCGAGCAGGGCGACCGCGGCGTCGTTCCAGGCCAGGTAGTCCCAGCGCCGTCCGAGGATGAAGGCCGGGTTGCCGCCGAGGTTCTCGATCAGCTTGCGCAGCGTCGGCGAGATGCGCTCGGCCGGCGATCTGCAGGGCGGCGCCTGCTCGCCGCGGCCGAGCAGGATCAGGTGGGTGCGCTCGGCCTGCGTGAGCCGCAGCGCGCGGGCGATCGCCTCGAGCACGTCGAGCGACGCGCGCACGTCGCGACCCTGCTCGAGCCACGTGTACCAGGTCGTGCCGACCCCGGCGAGCTGGGCGACCTCCTCGCGGCGCAGGCCGGGGGTGCGGCGGCGCCCGCCTCCCGGGAGGTCGACGTCCTCGGGCTGCAGCGCTGCGCGGCGCATGCGCAGGAAGTCCGCCAGCTCGGCGCGGCGGCGCGCGCCGGACGCGGGCGTCTCACGGATCCGCGGGGCCGCGGCGTTAGCTGTCGAGAAAGCGCTGCCGTCTTCGTCCATATCCGTGAAAGCTCCTGAAGGTGGAATATCTACTACCAGGATAAACCCTTCTCTACTACCTGGATAATTCTACCCCCAAAATAACACCCATGAGCACTCTGAAAAGCCCCCCGAGCACCCGCCCCACCGGAAAGACCGCGCTGCTGCTGATCGTCTGCCTGGCGCAGTTCATGGTCATCCTGGACGTCTCGATCGTCAACGTCGCGCTGCCCTCGATCCACGACGGGCTGCACTTCTCCCCGACCGGCCTGCAATGGGTCGTGAACGCCTACACCCTCACCTTCGCCGGCTTCCTGATGCTCGGCGGGCGCTGCGCCGACCTGCTCGGCCGCAAGCGTGTCTTCATCTTCGGGACCGCGCTCTTCTCGGTCTCCTCGCTCGCCTGCGCGCTGGCCGACACGCGCGGGCTGCTGCTGGGGGCGCGGGCGCTGCAGGGCCTCGGCGGCGCGGTGCTCTCGCCGGCCACGCTCTCGATCGTCACGAGCTCCTTCGAGCCCGGCGCCGAACGCAACCGCGCGGTCGGGATGTGGGGCGCGATGGGCGCGCTCGGCGCGTCCTCGGGCGCGCTGCTCGGCGGCGTGCTGACCCAGGCGCTTCGGCTGGCCCGCGATCTTCGCGGTCAACGTGCCGCTCGGCATGGTCGTGATCGCGCTCGGGATGCGCCTGATCCCGGCCGACCGCGTGGTGCGCGGGACACGCAACTTCGACGCCGCCGGCGCGGTGCTGGTCACGGCCGCCCTCGTCAGCTTCACGTTCGGGATCGTGCGCACCGACACACTGGGCTGGGGCTCGGCCGGCGTGCTGGTGCCGCTTGCCGCGGGCGCTGCGCTGCTCGGCGCGTTCGGGCTCGTCGAGCGCCGTTCCAGCGAGCCGCTCGTCCCGCTCTCGGTCCTGCGCCACACCCAGCTGCGGGTCGCCAACCTCGTGGTGGCGCTGCTGTACGCCGTCGTTCTTCCCGGTGTGGTTCTTCCTCACCCTCTACGTGCAGGAAGTGCTGGGCTGGGACGCGATCCAGGCGGGGCTCTCGTTCCTGCCGATGACCGGTTCGATCTTCGTCGCCTCGACGCTCGCGCCGCGGCTCGTCGGGCGGCTCGGCCCGCGCCGGGTGATCACCGCCGGCATGCTGCTCGCGAGCGCGGGGATCGGGATGCTCGTCGGCATCGCCCCGGGCGGCTCCTACCTCGGGAGCGTGTTCCCGGGGGCGCTGCTGTCGGCGATCGGCATGGGCATGTCGCTGGTGCCGGCGACGATCGTCGCGATGCAGTCGCTGCCCCCCGAGCAGAGCGGGGTCGGCTCGGGCCTGTTGAACACCTCGCGGCTGATGGGCGGGGCGCTCGGGCTCGCGGTGCTCTCGACGATCGCCGACGCGCAGACGCGGGCCGACGCCGCGGCGGGCGCCGCGCACGCGCTGACCAGCGGCTTCGACCTCGCGTTCGGGGTCGGCGCGGCGATCTCGCTCCTGGGCGCGGCGCTCGCGGGTCTGCGGCTGCGCGACCCGCGGCCGGCGCCGCTGACGGCGCTCGAGCGCTCGAGACGAGGCGAGATCGAGGAGGGCGAGGCGCTGGCCGCCTAGGCGCTCAGCGGCCGGTCGAGCCGAGACCGCCGGCGCCGCGCGCGGTCGCCTCGAGCTCGGCGTCGGCCGCGACGAGCGCCGCGTCCTCCCCGCGGGCGATCAGCAGCTGGGCGATGCGGTCGCCGCGCTCGATCGCGAAGGGCTCGGCGGGGTCGGTGTTCAGCAGGATCACCATCACCTCGCCGCGGTAGCCGGGGTCGATCAGGCCGGGGGCGTTCAGGACCGTGATGCCGTGCCGCGCCGCGAGGCCCGAGCGCGGCAGCACGAGGCCTGAGGTGCCGGCCGGCAGAGCCAGGGCGATCCCGGTCGGGACGGCCGCGCGCTCGCCGGGCGCCAGCGCGAGCGCCGCGTCGGCGTGAAGGTCGTAGGCGGCGTCGTCCTCGTGCGCGCGCGAGGGCAGACGCGCCGTCTCGCTCAGCAGGCGCACCGGCACTTCCATGCGCGCCATCCTAGAGTGGGCGGGATCGGCCGGCGCTCCGTGCCGGCCTCAGGGCGGGATCGGCCGGCGCTCCGTGCCGGCCTCAGGGCGGTCGGCCGGCGCTCCCTGCCGGCCTCCGCGGCTCTCGCCCCGGAGCTCCGCCTCGATCCGCTCCAGGCGCGGCGCTGAGCTCGTGTCGCGATGGGTCATCGCGGCCGCCACTGCGGGGTGGACCGCCGCGATCAGCTCGTGCATGCGCGACGCGATCGCGCGGTAGGACTCGTGGCCCTCGCGCCCCGAGCGCAGCTCGATCAGGTGCATCGCCTCGCGCGCGTTCATGTCGAGCACGTAGCGGATGCGGAACGCCAGGCAGAGCGCGTAGGGCGCCTGTGGGTGCAGCCCCGCGTCCTCGATCCGCTGCCAGGCCGCGCGCGAGCGCTCGAACGCGCGCTCGAAGAGGTCTGCGAGGCCCGCCGCGCGAACCTGCTCCGGAACCTCGGCGCCCAGGTGGGGACCGAGCGGCTGCCACTGCGCGGTGAGCATGCGGTGGCGCTGCAGGTCCCTGAACGCGCCGTAGTCCGAGACGATCTCGAAGCGGTAGCGCAGCGCCTCGAGGCCCCGTCCCGGCAGGTGGCGGCGGTTCTCGCGCCCGGACAGCAGCCCGGCGAGCAGCTCCGTGCGCTCCTGCGGGCCGAGCGCGGCGACAGCGGCACCGATCCGCTCCTCGCCCACGCGCGGCGCGCTCGAACACGAGCGCCGCCAGCAGCCGCTGCTCGTCGCCCTCGACGGCGAGCAGCCGCACCGCGTCGGTCTCCTCGCCGCCTGCGGCGCGGACCCCGAGCCGCTCGGCCGCCGCGCGCCTCGGCGATCGCGCGGCCGCGCAGGAACTCCGTCCAGGCGCCGCCCCGCTCCGGACGGTCCACGCGCGTCATGAACGCGGGCGCGACCGCGCGCAGCGCGGCGAGCAGCTCCTCGGCGCAGCGCTGCGCCTCGGGCAGCTCCTCGGCGCGCAGGCGCATCACGAGCCGCTCGAAGGTCTGGCCGCTGGCGAAGATGCCGACGTGCGAGAGCGTCGCCGCGGGCAGCAGGCCGCGGGCGAGGTCGAGCGCCTTCGCGCGCACGGCGCGCTCGTGGGCGCGCTCTGAAGATCCGGGCTCCCGCGGGAAGCGCTCGGCGAGCCACGGGCGCAGCGCCCCGAGCGCCTGGCCGTAGTCCTCGAACAGCGCGTCCATGTCGCGTTCGTAGCCGTCCGGGAGCCCCGCTTCGCGGTGGTAGCGGAAGCCGAGTCCCGGTACCGGCTGATCGAAGGCGATGTAGCGCGTGGACTGCTCGAGGTAGGCGCCCGGGCGGGGGCGCTCCAGCACCTTCGTCATCAGGTTCGAGACCCACTCGCACGCCACGTGCAGGCCCCCGAGCTGCGCGACGGAGTCGTCTCCGTACTCGCCGAGCACGCGCTCGTAGAGCTCCTGCGCCCGCCCCTCGCGCGCGCCCGGCACGTCCGCTTCGAGCTCGGGGGCGAACTCCTCCAGGAGCAGCCTCCGCAGGGTGCCGGGGTAGCGCGAGTAGCGGGCGAACAGCGCCCCCCGCGTCGTCTCCGGCAGCCCGCGCAGCGCGAACACCGGCGCGTCGAGATCCGTCACGAACGGGGCGAGCCGCGCGCGCTCCTGCTCGTTGAAGGGCTCCGCCACGCGCACGGGCACATCCTCTCAGGAGCGCCAGGCGGCGCCTGGCGACCTCCCCGCTCGTCACACTCCATGCCGTGAGGGGTCTCATTCGATGGGCGGCGCTCGTCGCGGCCAGCGCGGCCGTCGCCGGTCCGGCCTGCTTCCCGAGTGCGGCGAGCGCGGCGGCCCACGCGCCAATCCACCAATCCAAAAAGAAGAAGCCCGCGCCGCCGCCGACGCTCACGCTGACGGCCGGCCTGCTCACCGGGCCCGGGGAGCAGCTCGCCCACGCGCCGATCGGGATCTCGATCGAGTATCCGCTGATGGCTGCCGACCTCGGCGCCGGGCCCTGCCCGCCCCCCGCGCTCGTCGCCGAGCTCCAGCGCCTCGGCTCGCCGCGCCTGGCGATCGGCGGCAACAGCCAGGACTTCACCTCGCCCACGCCGGCGCCCGAAGTCCCCTCCAACTGGGAAGCGCTCACCACCTACTCCCTGCCCGGCCCGTTCTTCTCGCAGCTGCACTGCCTGCTCAGCACGACCCACGAGCCGCTCGAGATCGGCCTCAACGCCCGCACCGGGCAGCTCGCGTGGGCCGAAGCGATGGTCGCGGGCGCCGAGCAGGCCGCGACCGCGGGCCTGCAGTTCTCGATCGGCAACGAGCCCGACCTCTACTACCTGCCGAACTACCTCGCGCTGACCAAGATCCAGCCCGGCGAAGAAGGCAAGGCGGTCGCCTTCTACCTCCGGCTCGTCGGCTACCTGCGCCAGGCGCTCGGCACCCAGCCGTTGATCGGCCCCGAACTCGCCAACCCCGCGCACTGGCGGGGCTCGCTGCCGGGCGTGTTCGCCGCGCTGCACCCCCAGACCGTCGGCGTCCACGCCTACCCGCTCTCGGTCTGCCGCTCCGAACGGGAAGCCACGATCCACGGCCTGCTCACGCGCAGCGTCGGCAACGCCCCGCGACGGATGGCCTGGGTGGTGGCCGAGGCGCACGCGGCGGGGGCGCCCGCGGTGATCTCCGAGGCCAACTCCGTCTCCTGCGGCGGCAAGGCGGGCGTCTCGGACACCAGCGCCGCCGCGGTATGGGCGCTGCGCTTCGTCCTGGCCGCGCTCGAGACCGGCTTCGGGGAAGTGACCTTCCACTTCAGCGGCAACCCATACGACCCCTTCTACCTGCGCGGCGCGGAAGTCGTCCGCCGTCCCCTCGAGGGCGCGCTTGTGGCGCTCCAGCAGTGGCTCCCGGCGGGCGCGACGCTGCGGATCGGCCACTCCGTCGGCAACGTGGCGGTAGCCGCCGTCGCGGCGAGTGGCGCCCAGCCGCTGCTGCTCCTCGACAACGAGAGCCCGAAGCCGGCGACGATCGCTTTGCGCGGGGCGGCGAGCGCGGTCCCGGTCCAGGCTTTCAGCCCCGCCGGCAGCTCGCCCGGCGTCGTCGCACCGGCCGGCGCGGGCCGGTTCGTGGCGAAGCTGCCCGCGAACGCGGTGCTCGCGCTGCGCTACACGCCGTAGGCCCCAGTCAGCTCGGGTCGGCTTCGATCGCCTCGCGCGTCAGCTCGAGCCAGTCGCGCTCCGAGCCCGCCGGGAAGGCCCAGCCCTCGCCGGGCTCGCTCAGCGCGAGGATCGTGCCGGTGTCGAGCTGCTCGGCGACCTCGGGGAAGCGCATCGTCGAAACGAGCACGTAGCGCGCCTCCTCCGCCCCGGCGTTGCGGATCCGGTGCGCGCCGGCGTGACCCTTGGGGAAGCCCGCGAACGCGCCGCGGCCGAGCGTGCGGATGCCCTCGGGCGTGCGCAGCTCGACGGTGCCCTCGAGCACGATCAGCAGCTCATCATTCCCGTGGTGCATGTGGTACGGCGCCGCCTGCCCGCCGGGGTCCAGCTCGTACAGCGTGCAGCCGAGCTCCGTGAGGCCCTCGGCCGGGCCGAGGCGGCTGCCGCGCGCCGCGCCGATCTCGCGCTCCCAGTCGTGCTCGCCGAAGAGGTCCACGCCACCGGCCATCGCCGCAATGTTCGCAGACTCAGGGGGAGGGCTGGGGCTGCGCGCCGAGCGCTTCCTCGACGCTGGCGTGGATCGTCATCGAGCGTGACATGCCGACGATCTCCGCGAGCCGCGCGAGATGGGATTCGGGCTCGATCACGAGCAGCAGCCTGGTGCGGCGCTGGCGCAGGAGCTCGGCGAGACGGAACAGCATGTCGATCGCCGCGCTGTCGATGTAACGGGTCGCGCTGAGGTCGACGATCAGCCGGTCGGTGGACGGGTCGACGCAGTCCGCGAGCTGCTCGCGCAGGGCCGCCGCGTTGGCCGCGTCGACATCCTCACGGGGGCGCACCACCGGCACGCCGTCGTGGCGTTCGACGTCCGCGATGCTCATCGCCCGGGGCCTTCGAGGCGCTTGACGAGCGTGACCCGCGTGCCGCCGCTGAGGCGCTCGATCTGCGCGTCGTCGACCAGCGCGCGCATGATCGCCAGGCCGCGCCCGCGGCCATAGGGCCGGGCGGCGCGCCAGCGCCCGTCGTCGCTCACTGTGATCCGCACTTCGCCATCCTCGTGGACGCAGGCGACGCGGAAGGTCGCTTCGCGCGCGCCGTAGGCGTGCTCGACCGAGTTCGCCGCCGCCTCCGAGGCGGCCAGCGTGATGTTGAAGAGCTCGTTCTCGCCGACGCCCTCGCTCATCAGCCAGCGCCCCAGCGTCCTGCGCAGTCCCGCGAGCACGCCGGGCTGCGCCTCGAGCGTGATCTCGAGGCGCGGGCCCATCGGCAGCGACTCGATGACGAGGAGGGCGATGTCGTCCTCGAGCCCCGCCGCTTCGACGAGCAGGTCGCGGTAGACGCGGTCGGCAAACGACGATTCGTCGCTGTCCGTGGCGCGGCGCGCGGCGGCGCGGAGCCGGTCGAGCCCCTCGTCGATCGACTCGCCCCGGCGCTCGACCAGCCCGTCGGTATAGAGCACCAGCGTGCTTCCGACCTCGAACGAGTAGCGCCTGCTGCTGTAGTCGCCGCCGCGGCGGATGCCGAGCGGCAGCCCCTGGGCGAGCTCGAGGAACGTGAGCTCGCCGCCGGGGCCGACCACCAGCGGCGGAAGGTGCCCCGCGCTGACGGCCTCCAGGCTGCCGCTCTCGAAGTCGAGTTCCAGCAGCGCGACCGTCGCGCTGCGATGGCGGCCCATCCCGGCGAGCAGCTCGTTGAGCAGGCGCACGACGTCGGGCAGCGGGTGGCCCTCCGTGAGGTAGGCGCGCAGCGCGGCGCGGATCTCGGCCATCACCGACGCGGCGAGCACGCCACGGCCGACCACGTCGCCGATCACGAAGGCGAGGCGGCCGCTCGGGAGCTGGAACACGTCGTACCAGTCGCCGCCCATCTTCACCCCCGAGCCGCCGGGAAGGTACTTGGCGCTGAAGCGCAGCCCGGGGATCGACGGCAGCTCGTCCGGCAGCAGCGCGCGCTGCATGATCTCCGTGACCGCTCGCTGCTCGGTGAGGCGGGCGCTGTCGATCGCCAGCGCGGCGCGGTCGGCCGCGAGCTGCAGCAGCGCGATGTCCTCGTCGTCGAACAGCCGTCGCTGGAGCGCGCCGACGTGCATGACGCCGATCACGCGCCCTTCCGCGTGGACCGGCACGCCGAGCATCGAGCGGATGCCCTTCTGGCGGAGGATCGGGTTGACGACGTCGGCCTTGCTCAGATCCTCGATCACGATCGGGTGCCGGCCCGCCGCCACACGCCCGGCGAACCCGCGGGCCAGCGGCACCTGCACGCCCTGGCGCACCTCCTCCTCCAGGCCGCGGGCGGCCCGCGCGACGAGCACGCCACGGTCCTCGTCGAGCAGCAGGATCGCGGCCGTGTCGGCGTGCAGCCCGTCGCGCACCCGCTCCAACAGCTCGGAGAGCATCTCCTCGAGCGAGAGGTAGCCGAGCGACGCGTCCGTGACGCTCAGCATCTGCTCGAGCTGACGGGAGGCCTCCTCGTCCTGCCCCGCGTGCGCGCTCGCCGGCGGGCGCTCGCCGCCGCGACCGCTGGTCACCTCGTCGCTCCCCTCTTTCGAACGATCACTGCCCAGATGCTTATACCCCTGGAGCGGGCGGGGAATGCGTCCGGGCGCCCTCCGGCGGAAGGGGCGCGAGGCGGTCTGTGTGTTTCGGCTCGCGCCCGAGCGTGCGCGGGCGCGGTCAGCGTTGTGACTTCAGCGCGGCGATCTTCGCTGTCGCCGATCTGGTGCCGTTCGCGTTGTAGAAGGAGAGCTTGAACGTCGCGCTCTCCTTGGCGTGGTGAGCGAGGGCGGCGAGCGCGCGTGCCGGCAGCCTCAGCGTGAACGTGATCGCCTTGCTTGCCGCGAGCGACTTGCGGGCCGACGGCGAACGCGTAGGTCTTGCGCTTCGTGCCCTTGCCGACCGTGACCTTGCCCGAGAGTGTTCCGGAGACGAGCTGGGTGCAGCGTGCCTTCAGAGTCAGCGACGCCGACGCGTGCGTGCTTGTGGTGCTTGGCAGAGACGAGCACCTTGCTCGGACTGCGGCGTCAGCGTGCAGGAAGGTGCCGTCGGTTTGGGCGCTGTGACGGTTGTCGTTTTCGGCGCGGGCGTCGTCGTTACCGGCACGGGCGCCGGCGGGGCGGCGGCTGTCCCGGTCAACGCCTGCCCGACTCCGTCGCCCGCCGGCGCACAGCGTCGCCGCGGCGCACGAGACGGCCGTGAGGCCTCGCGGCCGTCGATCGCAGCCGGGGGCGCTCCACGCGGGCGTCGCGGCGCCGGCTTCTGTCGTGGTCAGGAACCGCCCGGCTTCGTCGACCGCGCCGCAGACCATCGCGCTCGTGCACGACACCGAGCGCAGTGCACGCCCGGGGTCGATTTCGAGCCGGTCCAAGAGGGAGCCGCAGCGCCGTCGGATCATGCGTGACGAACGCGCTGCCTTCGAAGTCGACGGCCACGCAGAGCGTCGTCGTCGGGCAGGAGATCGAGCGTCGGGAAGCCTTCGGCGTCGAACTCGGCGCGCGCGCTCCATGCCGGTTTCGCAGCGGTCGGTTCGGTCGTTTTGACGAAGCCGCCTTGTTCGTCGACGACCGCGCAGAAGGCCGTGCCCGCGCAGGAGATCGAATCCGCGGCGTTCGCCCCCGGTCGGTGTGCGGCGCGTCCATGCGGGTTCGGCGCGGCCGGGTCGGTCGTGAAGACGACCGCGTCTTCCTAGTCGAGCACCGCGCACAGCGACGTCGTCGGGCACGAGATCGCCGCCGCCGATTCGTCGACGGGACCGGTGTGTTCGTGCCATACGCGGCGCTGGCGCGGTCGGGTCGCTCGACGCTGAACGCGTGGCCGTGGTCGTCGACGGCGACGCACAGCGACGCCGAGGCGCACGAGACGTAGCTCCGGTGTTCTTCGCCGCTCGAGGCTGAGCGGCTGCCGCTCCATGCCGGCGCGGGCGACGAGGCGCTCGTCGTCCTCTCCACGCGGCCGACTTCGTCGGTTGCGACGCAGAGCGAGCGTCGTCGGGCACGAGACGGCGACGATGCCTGTGAAGCGGTCGACGTTGATGGGCAGGCTCCACGTCGGCGGCGAGGCGGACGGGTTTGTCGTCGTCGCGATCTGCGCGCCGCCGCCGTCGCCGCCGGTCATGCACAGCGCCATTCGGCCACGCAGGCCACAGTGTTGATCCGGCCTTCTTTGTTGATGTCCTTGCGCGGATCGTCCATTCCGGCGTGGCCGCGGTCGGGTTGTGCGAGACGAGCACGCCGCCCTTTTCGTCGACGACCACGCAGAGTTTTCGTCGTCGTGCACGGACACGCCGCTGGTCTGTTCTCTCGTGTCGATCGCGTCGGCGTCCACGTCGGCGTCGGCGCGGCTGGGTTCGGTCGTGATCACCACTTCGCCTTCGACGTCGACCGCCGTGCAGAGCGAGGTTTCGACGCACGAGACGCCGTGGACTCACTTCGCTGGTCCCGTCGATCGCGGCGCGGCTGCCCCATTTGCCTTCGCGGCCGGTTCGGTGCTCCGGCACCGCGCCGCCTTTGTCGTCGACGGCGACGCACAGTCCGCTCGCCGGGCACGAGATTCCGAGTCAAGCTGTTCGCCCGGGTCGATCGCGGTCGGGCGCGTCCACGTCGGGGACAGCGCCGACGGGTCCGTCGTCGCGAGCGCATTGCCCACGAGGTCGACGGCCACGCACAGCGAGCTCGTCGGGCAGGAGACCCCGATTCAGGGTGTGGCGTTCGTCGATGGTCCGCCGGTTCGCTCCACGCCGGGATCGCGGCGTTCGCGTCGTCTGGTCGTCGAGTGCCCGCCCGACGGGCGTCGACGGCGACGCACAGAGATGCTCGCCGGGCAGGCAGACCGATCGCGGCTTCGACGTCGTCGATCGTGAGGGCCCGCTCCAGGCGGCTCGGCATCCGTTGGGTCGGAGGTTGAGACGGTCCCGCCGGGTCGTCGACCGCCACGCACAGCGAGGTCGACGGGCAGGAGATGCTGTTGATCTGCATCTGGTCGTGAAGGGCGGGCCGGGCGCGATCAGGGTGGGCGAGCCGAAGGTGAACGGGTCGCTTGCGGCCTGGGCGGCGGCCGCCGGGACGAATGCCAGCACCAGCCCGGCCAGAAGCGCCGGCCAGATGCGACGTGAAAAGTGAGAGCGCTCCCGCATGCCCCAGCCTCCATCCTCTCTCGGTGACGACGGAGAAGCTAACAGCCCGGGTCGACCGCATGGGCGGGCGTGGACGAGGGTCGCGGGATGGTGAGCGGTGCGGCGGTCTGGCCCCACGAGCGCCGACCGATGCCCCGTGCGGGACTCGAACCCGCCCCACCGGATTAAAGTCCGGCGCTCTACCAGATGAGCTAACGGGGCCTGCGGCCGAACAGTGTCGCAGATGCCCCGCGGCGTGTGGGCGGGAGCCGCGGCGCGAACTCGGGTACCTGAACCGACCCTCGGGGGGCGGGCCCGGCGGCAGTCGGGCCCGCCCCCCACAGGGTGTCGAGGGGACGCGGTGGGGTCAGTCGTCGGTCAGCGCCACGGTCGCCGAGGAGCCGGCGCCGCCCACCGGCTCGAAGGCCACCTCGATCGGCGTCTTCGGGGAGGCCAGGAGGCGTCCCCTGCGAGCGAGCAGGGCGCCGGCGGCGATCGGGGGCGACACGGGTTCCTTCCGTGGGGGAGAGGGGTGCTCCGTGGCAGGGCTACCCCTCGTCCCGAGGAGAGGAACTTTCTTCCAACAGACGTCCAGCGGTCAGGCTGCTGCGCCGGCGAGGTCGCGCGGGGCGGCGGAAGCCGCCCTCGAGTCAAGCCTCAGGGCGTTTGCGCGGCGGCGATCCGCAGCATCTCCTCGATGCTCGTCACCTTCACCCGCGGCCTTCCCGCCGGCTCGCCGAGCGCGCGCTCGTGGCGGTCGATCGCTTCCCAGCCCGCGTAGCTGACGAGCTGGGGCTGGCGCTCGCGCAGCAGCGCCTCGATCGTCTCGGCACCGGGCTGCTCGGGCCCGTGGGCGGCGCCGTTGGCGGAGGCGAGGTCGGCGATCATCGCGTCGACCGTCTCCTGCGCGTCCTTCTTGTTCGTCCCGATCACCCCGGAGGGCCCGCGCTTGATCCAGCCGACGACGTACTCGCCGGCCAGCGCCTGCCCCGACTCGAGGTCGCGCACGCGCCCGCCCTCGTTGGGGATCACACCGCTGCGCTCGTCGAAGGGCACCCGCGGGAGCGGGATGCCGCGGTAGCCGATCGCGCGGAACACGAGGCCGGCCTCGAGCGTCTCGCGCTCCTCGGTGGCCTGCGCGCGCAGCCTGGGGTGGGCGGGATCTCCCTCGAGGACGAGCTCGTTGCGGACGAGCTCGACCGCGCCCAGGTGGCCGCGCTCATCGGCGAGGAGCTCGACCGGGGAGGCGAGGAAGCGCAGCACCACGCGCTTGGCCTTGCCGGAGGGCTTGCGCTGCGCGTACTCGCGCAGGATCTCGACGTTGCGCCGCGCGGTCGCGTCCTGCTCGGCTGCCGCGTCGTGCACGGCGAGGCCGCGCTCGAGCTCGGCCTCGTCGACGATCACGTCGGCGTCGGTGAGCTCGCCGAGCTCGAGCAGCTCGGGGTTGGTGAACGCGGCCTGCGCCGGGCCGCGGCGGCCGACCACGACGACCTCTTTGACGCGGCTCTGGGCGAGCACCTCGAGCGCGTGGTCGGCGGTGTCGGTCGGCGCCAGCTCCTCGGGGCTCAGGACGAGCATTCGCGCCACGTCGACCGCGACGTTGCCGTTGCCGATCACGACCGCGCGCTCGGCCGAGAGCAGGTCGACCTCGAGGTCGGTGTGGTCGGGGTGGCCGTTGTACCAGCCGACGAACTCGGTGGCGGCGTGCGAGCCGGGCAGCGATTCGCCCGCGATCCCGAGCGGGCGGTCCGAGGGCGAGCCCGTCGCGTAGACGATCGCGTGGTAGTGGCGCAGCAGGTCCTCGCGCGTGACGTGCAGGCCGAACGTGACGTTGCCGTAGAAGCGGAAGCGCGGGTGCGCCGCGGTCTTCTCGTACACGCGCGTCACCGACTTGATCTTGGGGTGGTCCGGGGCGACGCCGGAGCGCACGAGACCCCACGGCGTCGGCAGCCGCTCGAACATGTCGACCTCGAAGCCCGCATCGCCGTCCTTGAGCAGGTGCCCGGCGGCGTAGAAGCCCGCGGGTCCCGAGCCGATCACGGCGATGCGGATGGGGTTTGCGTCTGTCAAGTCTGCTCCTTGCGCTACCGCGGAGAGATGGGCGCGGCCCGACTCGAACGGGCGACCCCCTCGGTGTAAGCGAGGTGCTCTAGCCAGCTGAGCTACGCGCCCCGAACGATCTGCCCTCAAGGCTAGCGAGACGGGCTCTGAGCCTCCTGAGAAAGCCCTTGTGAGAGGGTGCGGCCCGCAGGGTAGGCTAGTCGCAGGCCGCACCGCCGCTGGGAGCTTCCTTGAGCCGCCGAGACAACGCCCAACCGGAGGGGCCGTCTGCCTACCCGCAGGCGGCGGAGCTCGAGCTGCGCCACGTCAGCAAGCGCTATCCGGGCCAGGGCGAGCCGGCGATCGGCGACCTCTCGTTCACCGTCGCCGCGGGCGAGTTCTGCGTGCTCGTCGGGCCCTCCGGCTCGGGCAAGACGACGACGATGCGGCTGATCAACCGCATGATCCAGCCGAGCTCGGGCGAGATCCTGCTCGGCGGGACGAGCGTGCTCGACCGCGACGTCCGCAAGCTGCGCCGCGAGATCGGCTACGTGATCCAGCAGATCGGGCTGTTCCCGCACCTCACGGTGGGCGAGAACATCGCGACCGTGCCGCGCCTGCTGGGCTGGCCCAAGGACCGCACGGCCGCGCGGGTCGACGAGCTGATGGCGCTGATCGGGCTGGACGAGACAGCTCTCCTCCCGCTACCCGGCGCAGCTCTCCGGCGGCCAGCGCCAGCGCGTCGGCGTCGCCCGCGCGCTCGCCGCCGATCCGCCGCTGATGCTGATGGACGAGCCGTTCGGCGCGATCGATCCGATCAACCGCGCCTACCTGCAGGACGAATTCCTCGGCCTGCAGGAGAAGGTCAAGAAGACGATCGTGTTCGTCACGCACGACATCGACGAGGCGATCAAGATGGGCGACCGGATCGCGATCCTGCGCGAGGGCGGCGTGCTCGCGCAGTACGACACGCCGCAGGCGATCCTCGCGCGCCCGGCCGACGAGTTCGTCGCGCAGTTCGTCGGCGCCGACCGCGGCATCAAGCGCCTGTCGCTGACGACGCTCGCGGACGTGAAGCTGCTGGACGCCCACGAGCGCCGCAGCGCGCACGCGCGCCGGGTGCCGTCGAGCTACACGCTCAAGGACGCGCTCTCGATCCTGCTCACCGACGGCGGGCGGCCGCTGGCGATCGTCGCGGCCGCGCCCGGGGACGGGGCATCGCCCGACGGTCGCGTGCTCGGCTTCCTGACGCTGTCGCACCTCGAGCGGCTGATCGCGGAGGACTCCGAGCGCGAGGGCGACGGCGCCGTCACGATGCCGGCGGCGCGCGCGGCCGCGGCGGACGCAGGCGCGTGACCGGCGCGATGCAGATCGCCGCCGCCGGGCCGGTGATCCCCGAATTCGGCAAGCAGAGCTCGACCTGCGTGGTGCACAACCACCTCTTCTGCTGGGACTGGGTATCGCACAACTGGTCCCCGGTGCTGTGGCCGGCGCTGCGCCAGCACCTCGTCCTCTCGCTGATCGCGGTCGCGATCGGATTCGCGATCTCGATCGCGCTCGCGCTGGTCGCACACCGCTACCGGTGGATCGAAAAGCCGACGATCCTGGTGACGACCTTCCTCTACACGATCCCCTCGCTCGCGCTGTTCGAGCTGCTCGTGGCGCCCGTCGGGCGCGAACATCTTCGCGGCGGAGATCGCGCTCGTCTCCTACACGCTGCTGATCCTGTTCCGCAACATCCTCACCGGCCTGCGGGACGTTCCCGGGGAGGTGCTCGACGCCGCGGAGGGAATGGGCATGACGCGCACGCAGCAGCTGCTGCGCATCGAACTCCCGCTCGCGCTGCCGGCGATCATCGCGGGGCTGCGGATCGCGGTCGTCACGACGATCGCGCTCGCGACGATCGTCTACACGATCTACGACGCGGGGCTCGGCGTGCCGATCCACACCGCGCTGGGGGAGGGGCCGTTCAAGACGGAGCTGATCGCCGCGGGGGTGCTGACGATCGGCCTGGCGGTGCTCTGCGACGCGCTCCTGGTCGGGGTCCAGCGCGCGCTGACACCGTGGGCGCGGGCGCGTCAGGGGAGCTAGATGCACGAATTCATCGAGGCCTTCAAGTTCATCGCGCACAACGGCGCCGTCGCCGGGCGAGCCGAACCTGCCGAGCCTCGCGCACCTGGCGCTCGAGACGCTCAAGGTGGGCGCGATCGGCGTCGCGATCTCGGTCGTGATCGCCGCGCCGATCGGCCTCTGGCTCGGACACCTGCACCGGGGGAGCTTCGCCGCGATCAACATCGGCAACATCGGCCGCGCGCTGCCCAGCCTCGTGATCCTGGCGGTCGGCGACGCCTTCCTGGGCCTCGGCCTGACCGTCGTGGAGCTGGCGCTCGTGATCCTGGCGGTGCCGCCGATCATCACGAACGCCTACTACGCGGTCGACGGCGTCGATCCCGACCTGACGGACGCCGCGCGGGGGATGGGCATGGGCGAGCGCGAAGTGCTGTTCCGCGTCGAGCTGCCGCTGGCCGTCCCGGGCCTCTTCGCGGGCATCCGCACGGCCGCGGTGTTCGTGATCAGCACGACCACGATCGCCTCGCTGGCGGGGTTCAGCGGCAGCCTCGGCGACATCATCGCCAACGAGACGAGCTACCACTTCTCCGGCGTGCTGGGCGCGGCGATCTGCGTGGCGCTGCTCGCGCTCTCGGTGGAGGCGGCGCTGACGCTGCTGCAGCACGCGCTCACGCCGCGCGGGGTAAGGGTCTCGAACCGGGAGCGCGAGAAGGGCTCGATCGGCGAAGCGATGTCGGCGGCGGCAAGCGCGTGATGATGATTTTTATTAATTTGGATATGAAAATGGTGAACAAAGGGAGCGGCGAATGACGTTTGGCAGATCGATCAGGTTCGGCAGGTTCGGGACGGGCGTTCTACGGCGGTGGCCGTCGTCGTGCTCGCGGCGTGCGGCAGCAGCTCGAAATCCGAAAGCACCTCGACCGCGAGCACGACAAACAGCGCGAGCGCGTCCGGGCCGGGTGCCGGCAAGCCGGCCGTCACGCTCGGCAGCAAGAACTTCGCCGAGTCGAACATCATCGGCCAGCTCTACGCGCAGGCCCTGCGGGCGAAGGGCTACAAGGTCAACCTGAAGTCGGAAATCGGCTCGACCGAGCTGATCTACAAGGCGCTGAAGGCCGGGCAGATCGACGGCTACCCCGAGTACACGGGCGTGCTGCTCTCGGCCGTCGCCGAACAGAAGACGCCGCCGGCCAGCGAACAGCAGGCCTATGAACAGGCGAAGGCCTTCGTCGAAAAAGAAGGCTTCACGCTGCTCGACAAAACGCCGTTCTACGACACGAACGTCCTGATCACCCTGCCGGCATACGCGAGCGAACACAAACTCGCGAGCATCGGCGACCTGAAGCCGCTGAACAACAAGTTCACGATCGGCGGCGCGCCCGAACTCGCGACGCGCGAAGAGGGTCTGCCGGGGATCAAGAAGCTCTACGGCGTCGAAGGCAAGTTCAAGCCGGTCTCGATCGAACTCTCCTACCAGGCGATCGAAGGCAGCCAGGTGAACGTGCAGAGCGTGTTCAGCACCGATGGCCAGCTGCTCGGCGGCAAGTTCAAGACGCTGTCTGACCCGAAGCACGTGTTCGGCTTCCAGAACGTCGCGCCGGTGATCAAGAAGAGCGTGGTGGCGGCCGAGGGTCCGGCGTTCTCCGAAACGATGAACAAGGTGAGCGCGCTGCTGACGATCCCCGCGGTCCAGCAGATGAACAAGGCCGTGAGCATCGACAAGCAGTCGGCCGAAAGCGTCGCCGCAGCGTTCCTGAAGGCGAACGGGCTCGCCTGAGGGACGGCGCCGCGCGGGCCGGGCCGGCATGCATGGAGTGCCGGCCCGGTTCTCGCACTCCCCTGGCAAGCTCTGGGGGATGCGGGGCGCGCGCGGTTCGAGGGCGGTCCGGATCGCCGCCATCGCCGCGGCGGTCCTGCTCGCCCTGCTCGTCATCGCGCAGATCGTGCTGCCGCGGATCGCGGCCTCGCGCATCTCCTCGCGCGTCGGCCGCTACGGCCACGTCGAGCACGTCTCGGTCTCGGCCTTCCCGGCGATCGAGCTGCTGTGGGGCGACGCGGACTCCGTCGACGTCGAGGCCGGCTCGCTGGCGCTCTCGCCCGGCGCAGGCCGCGGCGCTGCTCTGGGAAGGCCGCGGCGCCGGGCGCATCGACGTCAGCGCGAAGTCGGTGCGCGTCGGCTCGCTCGCAGCTCACCGGCGCGGTGCTGCGCAAGCGCGGCTCGCGGCCTCAGCGCACACGCCCACGCGAGCGCGGCCGCGGTGCGTGGCGCCCTCGGCCCCGGCGTGGGCGTGCGGCTGCTGGGAAGCGAAGGCGGGCGGGTGCGGGTGGCTGCGACGGGCAGCCTGTTCGGGGTCGGCGCGACGGTCGCCGCGGTGGCCGAATCCGAAAGCGGCAAGCTCGTCGTGCACCCCGAAGGGCTCCTGCTCGAAGGCTTCCGGCTGACGCTCTTCCACGACCCGCACGTGCACGTGATCGGCGTCGCCGCGCGGCAGGACGGCTCGGGCTACGTGCTCGGGATGACGGCGCTGCTGCGCTGAGCTCAGGCCGCTCGCGCGCAGCGGCTCGCCCGCGATGCGCGGCGCGCGCGGCGACGAGCACCGGCAGGCCCTCCTTCGGGCTGATCGTCGGCATCTGGCGGATCTTCAGCTCGAAGCCGGCCGGCAGCGAGAGCGAGCGCTCCATCAGCAGGCGCGAGGCGATCGTCCGCACCTCCAGCTGGCCGAAGCGCATCCCGATGCAGGTGCGCGAGCCGCCGCCGAACGGCACGTAGGCGCCCTTCGCCAGCGCGGCGCGCCCCTCGGGCGTGAAGCGCTCGGGGCGGAACTCATCCGGCTCGGGCCACACGTCGGGCAGGTGATGCGAGGCCCAGGAGGAGTAGTTCACGAACGCGCGCGCGGGGATCGGCACGCCTTCGAACTCGATGTCGCGCACGGTGCGCCGCGGCCCGACCCACGCGGGCGGGTACTTGCGCAGCGTCTCGTCGATCGCCATCTCCAGCTCGGGCAGCTCGCCGCCGAGCAGCTGCGCCGCCGTCGGGCGCCCCTCGGGCGCCAGCTCGCGCTGCTCGGTGCGCAGCCGTTCGGCGATCTGCAGGCTGGCGCGCGAGCTCGTAGAACATGAACGAGATCGTCGAGGTCGTCGTGTCGTGGCCCGCGAACAGCAGCGTCATCACCTCGTCGCGGATCTGCGTGTCGTTCAGGCGGTTGCCGTCCTCGTCCTCGGCGTCCAGCAGCAGGCTGAGGATGTCGCTGCCGCGCCGCCCCGAGGCTCGCCGCTCTGCGATCTCCGCGTAGATCAGGACGTCGAGCTTGCGGGCCGCGGCCTGCATCCGGCCCCACGGCGAGCGCTTGCCGCGGAACACCCGCAGCAGGTAGTCGCTGGCATAGAAGGCGAGCGCCTCCTCGAAGAGGGAGGCGGCGTCGATCGCCCGCGCCTGCGGTCCGTCCGGGTCCAGCCCGAAGAGCGCGCGCATCGCGACGCGCATCGCCAGGTGGCGCGTCCAGTCGTACAGGTCGGCGGTCGTGCCCGGGACGAGCCGCTCGATCGCACGCTCGGTCTCCTCGTGGATCGTCTCGACCGAGTCGGCGAGGCGCTCGCGGTGGAAGGCGGGCAGCATGATGCGCCGCGAGCGGCGGTGGAAGTCCCCGTCGATCGTCAACAGACCGTCTCCCATCAGCCCGATCAGGTCGCGGAAGCTCCCTTCGCGCCATTCGAAGTCGGCGGCGTGCGAGACGAGGATGTAGTGGTTCGCCGCCGGGCCGAGCATGAAGACGACGTTGCTGTGCAGCAGCCGCAGCGTGAAGACGGGCCCGAAGCGCTCGTAGCTCTCGAGCAGCATCTCGAGCGGTTCCTCGGCGAAGCGCCGGGTGCGCGGCAGCGAGAACCGGGTCTCGCCCGGCGGGTAGGGCACGCCGCGCCCGTCGCTCGTCGCGCAGGTCGTCGAGCAGCACCCGCACCGGGCTCCGGTTGAGCATCGGAGGAGGTCCGACGAGCGCCACGCCAGAAGCGTACCCGAGCGGCTGGCCGCCCGGCCAGTTTCGTGTCTGTCCGAGCCCGGCGCGCGGGCTTGGCATACTGTTCGTCCCATGCGCGGATCGCGACGGTCCGCTGCAATCGCGGGGGTGTAGCTCAGCAGGTTAGAGCGCTGCCCTGTCACGGCAGAGGTCGCGGGTTCGAGTCCCGTCACTCCCGCTCGGATGATGTGCGGCCGCCCACAGCGCGCGGCCGCACATCGGTTTGCCCGCTACGTCCGTTTCGCGTAGTCGGCAACGCCCTGCCAGTCGATGAAGACGCACTCCTCGTCGCCGACGATCCACGCGTCGTGCCCCGGGGGCATCATCGCGAAGTCTCCGGGCCCGTATTCGAGCTCTTCGCCGTCGTCCATCACGACCTTCATCCGGCCCGAGACGAAGTAGCCCGTGTGCGCCGCCTGGCAGCTGTCGGTACCGGCGATCGGCTTGACATGCTCGGACCAGCGCCAGCCGGGCTTGAACGTGGCGCGGCCGACCGGGCCGCCCCCGAGGTTCACCAGTTCGAGCTGTCCGCTCCCGCCTTCGAACCGGCGCACCTCCTCGGGCGAGTCGAGGCTCATGCGAGTCAATCCAGCCATCTCTTTCCCCCTTCGATCGAGTCTCGCTCCGCGGTCGAGGTCCCCTCGACCGGCGCGCTCCGTCGAGCACGCACCGCGGCCGCCGATGTGCGAGCTTCTGCGATTCTCCCCCGAAAGCGGTCCGGCCGACAACCCCACGCATCGAGCCGGCGCGGATCCGCCGAGAACATGAACCGCAAGGACCTTCGCGACCGCTGCCTGTCCTTCCCAGGCGCCGAGGAGACGTTCCCGTTCGGGGAGCTGACCTCGGTGTTCAAGGTCGAGGGCAAGATGTTCGCCCTCTCCGCCCTCGGCGCCGAGTCGCTGCGGGTGAGCGTGAAGTGCGAGCCCGCGCTCGCCGAAGCCCTGCGCGAGGCCCATCCGGCCGTCACGGCCGGCTACCACCTGAACAAGCGCCACTGGAACACCGTCGAGCTGGACGGCTCGCTCCCGGACACCACGATCCGGGACATGATCGAGGACTCCTACGATCTCGTTGTGAGCAAGCTGCCGCGAGCCAAGCGCCGCGCGCTCGGGTGGGAGGGCGAGGCCTGATGCGCCCGCTCGCCGAGCAGACGATCCTCATCACAGGCGCGACGGACGGGCTCGGACGCGCGCTCGCGACCGAGCTCGCGCGCGAGGGCGCCGAGCTGCTGCTGCACGGCCGCGACGAGGAGAAGGGCGAGCGGACGCTCGCCGAGATCCGCGAGGCGACGGGCAACGGGCGGCTGCGCTTCCTGCGCGCCGATCTCGCCTCCCTGGACGAGGTGCGCGGCCTCGGCGAGCTCGTGCTCGGCGAGACCGGCCGGCTCGACGTGCTCGTCAACAACGCCGGGATCGGCACGAGCACGCCCGGGGTCGTGGGGCGCGAGGAGAGCCGCGACGGCTTCGAGCTGCGCTTCGCCGTCAACTACCTGGCCGGCTACCTGCTCACGCGGCTGCTGCTCGACGAGCTGCGCGGCTCGGCGCCGGCGCGGATCGTCAACGTCAGCTCGGCCGGCCAGGCGCCGATCGACTTCGACGACGTGATGCTCACCCGCGGCTACAGCGGCGTGCAGGCCTACTGCCAGAGCAAGCTCGCACAGGTGATGTTCACCTTCGACCTCGCCGCTGAGCTCCTCGACGCGGACGTCACCGCGAACTGCCTGCACCCCGCGACGTACATGCCGACGAACATGGTGCGCGCCGCCGGCGTCTCACCGGCCAGCACGGTCGAGCAGGGGACCCGCGCGACGCTGCGGCTCGTGGCCGACCCCGCGCTCGACGGCGTCAGCGGCCGCTACTTCAACGGGCTGCGCGAGGACGAGCCCCACCCCCAGGCGGAGGACCCCGCAGCGCGGGCGCGCCTGCGCGAGCTCAGCGACGGCTTGTGCGGGCTCGAGGCGCTCTAGAGGAGGCGTAGTATCGAGGCCACCCAGCGGCGAGAGCGAAGGGGGTTTGGGGGATGAGTCCAGCGGGCGAGCAGAACGGGAAGCCCTACACGGTCGCCGGGCGCGAGCAGGCGCTCGACTTCATGGCCGAATACCCCGAGTACGGGGAGATGCGCTGGTACAGCGACGCGCTCGGGACAGAGCAGGTGTCGTTCAGCTGGCGGCGGATGTCGCCCGGAACCGGCGGGCGCGGCAGCTACGGCCATGCTCATCCCGGCCAGGAGGAGGTCTACTTCGTGATCTCCGGGACCGTCACGTTCAAGGTCGGCGAGGAGGTGTTCGAGGCCGGCCCGCAGACGGCGGTCAGGATCGCCGGCGAGCAGCTGCGCTCCGTCCACAACGACACCGGCGAGGAGGCGGAGCTGCTCGTCTTCTCCCAGCGCCTGGCGGAGCCCCCGCTCGAGAAACAGGAAGGGTTCTGGTCATGAGCGCGACCGAGGTGCGCGACTCGGCGGCGGCGCTGGAGTCGGCGATCGACCGCTACAACGCGGCGTGGAACGCGCACGACGTCGACGCGATCGTCGCGGCGCCGGCGGGGCTCAGCCGTCGGCCGGGAGCAGGGTGAACGCGCCCCCGTCGAGCGGCGTCACGGCCCGGAAGTGCCGCTCGTCGAAGGTGAGCAGGGATTTGGACCCATGCCGCGCGGCCAGCACCACGAGGGCGCAGTCCGCCAAACCGAGTGAGAGATCCGCGTAGCGGGCATCGAGGTCGACGATGGCCGCATAGTCGTCGCGATCGAGCGCCGGCACGACGAAGCGCCCAGCCGCGAGATCCCGGAGAAACGCCCTGCGCGCCGCGGCGCCGAAGCGGGCGCCGAGCAGGTAGTCGATCTCGGCCGTCACCTGCGCCGGGACCAAGAGCGGGCCGGGCGCGTGAGCGAGCACGTCGAGGATCGCCGGGCGCAGCGGCTCATCCGGGTCCGCCATCGCCACGAGCGGCGCGGCGTCGATCATCAAGGTCAAGCGCCGAAGCCCTCCAAGAGCTCGGCTTCAGGGATCCGTGAGATCGGGCGCGGGTCTACGTCGGTGCGTTCGAAGCCGCTCGCGAGGGCGAAGTCACGATCGTCGAAGGGCGCCGGCTCGTACGCGGCGATCGCCTCGCGGAGGATCTCGGCCTGGGAGCGGCCCTCCTGGCGCGCGAGGCGAGCCAGGCGCTCCGCTTGGGCGTCGTCGAGGTAGACGCTTGTCTTGCGCATCGCCACGTACGTAGGGTACCACGTAGGGTAGGTGTTGGCGGGGGCGCAGCGTCGCCTCGGTCTGAGCGCTGGCTCGCTCGTAGCCGGCGAGGCCCCGTGTCCGCTCAGCCGCCGACCGCCGCCCCGAGCGGGAAGCGCACCCCGGTCAGCTCTTCGGAGACCTCCCACAGCCGGCGCGCGACGTCCATGTCCTTGGCCTGGTCGGTGCGCCCGACGAGCTTGGCGGGGCCGCGCGACTCCATGAAGCCGCTCGGCCCGGCGAAGCTGTTGCCGGGAACGTCGGCGGTCGCCGCGTAGAGCGTCGGCAGCGCGCCGCCGTCCTCGCCCTGCGCGAACACGACGTTGCCGAGGTGGCTGACCCAGTCCTGCAGTTTTTTCCCGCTGTGGAACTGGAGGTTGGTGGCCGTGTAGCCGGGGTGGGCGGCCGTCGCGAGGACCGGCGAGCCCGCCTCGGTCAGGCGGCGCTGCAGCTCGGCCGTGAAGAGCAGGTTGGCGAGCTTCGACTGCCCGTAGGCCGCCCAGGCGCGGTAGCTGCGCCGCTCCCAGTTCAGGTCGTCGAAGTCGATCCGCCCCATGCGGTGCGCGGTCGAGGAGACGGTGACGACGCGCCCGCCGATCTGCTCGAGCAGGAGGTTCGTGAGGGCGAAGTGGCCGAGGTGGTTGGTGCCGAACTGCAGCTCGAAGCCCTCGGCCGTCCGGCTCAGCGGCGGGACCATCACGCCGGCGTTGTTGATCAGCACGTCGATCTCGCCGCCGTCCCAGCTGCCGGCGAACTCGCGCACCGAGGCGAGGCTGGCGAGGTCGAGCACGCGGACCTCGGTCTGCCCGCTCATCTGCGCGGCGGCCTGCTCGCCCTTCTCGGCCGAGCGCACGGCCAGCACGACGCGTGCCCCGGCGGCGGCGAGCGCGGCGGCCGCAGCGCGCCCGATGCCGCTGTTGGCGCCGGTCACGATCACGGTCCGGCCGGTCATGTCAGGGAGGGAGGTGGAGCTCGAAGTTGTCATGGCCAACAATGTAGTCGATGACTACAAAGCTGTCAACGTCTACTTTTCCCGGTAGCCTTCGGCGACAGACCGATGGACACCCGCCCCTATCACCACGGCAACCTGCGCACGGCCCTGCTCGACGCCGCCGAGCGCACGCTGCGCGAGCGCGGCGTGCAGGCGCTCTCGCTGCGCGAGCTGGCGCGCGAGGTGGGCGTGAGCCACGGCGCCCCGCGCCGCCACTTCCCCGACCGCCAGTCGCTGCTCGACGCGCTGGCACGGGCGGGCTTCGAGCGGCTGGGCGCGGAGCTGCGCGCGGCCGCCGGCGCCGCGGGCGAGGACTTCGAGCCGCGGCTGCGGGCGGTCGCCGCGGCCTACGTCCGCTTCGCGACCGAGGATGCCGCGCTGCTCGAGCTGATGTTCGCGGGCAAGCACCGCGAGGGCGCGGAGGAGCTCGCCGACGCGGCGGACCGCGCTTTCGCGGTGATGCTCGAGCTGATCGAGCAGGGGCAGCGCGAGGGCGCGCTCGAGACCGGGGAGCCCAAGCGCGTCGGGCTCGTCCTGTTCGCGACGATCCAGGGCATCGCCGCGCTCGTCAGCGCGGGGCTGGTCGAGCCGGCGGACGTCGGGGCGCTCCTCGCCGACGCGACCGATCGCTTCCTGCGCGGAGCGCGAGGCGCCCGCAGCCGCTCGCGCCGGGCCCCCGCGAGCCGGCCGGCGCCGCGCCGCGCCGCGGCGTGAGCGAGGACCCCTTCGCGCTCACGCGCTTCGTCCGCGCCCAGGACGAGGGCGGCACCTACGAGCGCGCGCTGGCCGAGCTGCGCGCCGGGCGCAAGCAGGGCCACTGGATGTGGTTCGTGTTCCCGCAGGTCGCCGGGCTGGGTTCGAGCGCGATGGCCCAGGAGTACGCGATCGGCTCGCTGGCCGAGGCGCGCGCCTACCTCGCGCACCCGGTGCTGGGCGCGCGGCTGCGTGAGTGCGCCCGCGCGCTGCTCGCGCTTCGGGGGGTCTCCGCCGAGGAGCGTGCTGGGCGGCCTCGACGCGCTCAAGCTGCGCTCCTCGATGACGCTGTTCGCGCTCGCCGACGTCGGGGAGCCGTTGTTCGGCGAGGTGCTCCGGCGCTACTTCGAGGCCACGATGGACGAGCGCACAGAGCGGGCGCTCGGAATCGTCTCTTGACGGCGTTCGACCGAAGTTCCCGCTAACAGCGGCTTTCGCACGGAGGGTTTCGCCCTTCCGTCCAGAAGACTCCTAATCGCGTCTACAGAGGGGGAATCGATGAGGGGCACGAGGCGTCTTGCATGGTGGTTGGCTGCTGTCCTGGCCGCGGTCGTGCTTCTCGCGGCCTGAGCGCGAGCGCCTGACGCCGCGCGGCTCCCGTTGCTCGGGTCTCCCCTCGGTCCTCGCTCACCCACACTCGGCCGCGCAGCGGCTGTTCGCCGCCCGCCTGCGCCGTTCCGAGCACGCCGCGACGCGCCGGCACGGGCTGGCGACGGCTGGCGCTCACCGAGCGCAGCCCGCCCCGACATCGCCGCCAGCGGCTTCGAAGGCACCGTCACCGACGCGAGCTCCAAAGCAGGCGTGACCGGCATCGAAGTCTGCGCTTACGAAGTCGCCGCGCTCGAAGAGGGCCTCTACGAAGAAGAAGAGCTCGAACCGGCCTGCGGGACGGTTCTCGACCCGACCGGGCACTACCAGATCGGCGTGCCGCGCCGGCGAATACTTCGTCGAATTCTTCGACCCATCGGGCAACTACATCCCCCAGCTCTACGAAGACACGACGCTCCGAACCGCCGGATCCGGTGGTAATCGTCAAAACCAAACCGCTGACGAAAGGGATCAACGCCGCGCTCACGAAAGGCGGCCGCATCGAAGGCCAGGTGACCGCGGCCGAAGGCGGACGCCCGCTCAGCGACATCACTCGCGTGCGCCCTCGACTTCAAAGCCGGTGGCTTCGGCTGCCAAGAAACCGGCAGCGAAGGCAAGTACCTGATCGGAGGCCTCCCGAGCGGGACTTACGAGATCTTCTTCGTGGTGCCGGAATTGCCCGGCTACAACTACCTCGACGAACCGCTCGAAGAAGTCGCGGTGAGCGCCGGTCCCACCACAACGGGTGCGAACCAGGCGTTGCCGAGCGGCGGCGAGGTCGAGGGCACGGTGACCGCCGCGGCGGGCGGGGCCGCCATCGCAGGCGTGTGGGCATGCGCGTTCCCGACGTCCGCCGCGAGCGAAGAAGAAGAGGAAGAACTCGAACGCTGCACCCGCACCGCCGCGTGACGGCACGTACACGGTCGAACGGCTTGTAGCCCGGCTCGTACTTCGTCGAATTCTTCGGAGAACCGGTCTTCGCGACCCAGTTCTGGAACGGCACGACCTACGGCGCGCCGCGACTCGCGGGCGCCGCGCCGCTGAATGTCCTGCCGCCGGCCCTCCGTACCGGCATCGACGCTACGTTGCTCCGCGTCGGGGAAGAACCGCCCAAACCGCCGGTGCGTGACGCCGCCCGCGCCCAGCAGCACGCAGCCGGCGCCGCCGGCGCCAGGCCCCCGCCGGTGATCTCCGTGCTCGTCCACGAAAGTCGTCGTTCCCGTCGCTCACGGCGAACGGCCGGGTGCACGTCTCAGGACGCCGGGCGACCGTCAAGCTGCACTGCTCGGTCGGCCCGTGCAAGGGCACGATCCAGCTCACGATCACGGTCACCAAGCGCCGTCGCTCCCACGGCCACACGGTGACGCGCCGAGTGACGCTCGTCGTCGGCAGCGGCAGCTTCTCGCTGGCCCAGGGCGCATCGGCGACGGCGACGATCCACCTCACCTCGCAAGGGGCCAGGCTGCTCGCCTCAGCGGCTCGGCATCCCCGAGGCGGGGAAGCTGAAGCTGGTCCTCCACGGCGCAAAAACCATGCAGCGCGGGGTTGTCGTCCGCTAGGCGTTCGAGCGCGCCTCGCTCGAGTGCAGGCCCGATCGCAGCGACTCGATGACCCGTCCCCCGGGCCCGCGTGCGTACCCTCGCGCTGCGCTCGGGTTCGACTCCCTGGTATCTTGCCGACGCTGCCGGGCCTCCGGCGGCGTCTCACACGGAGGGAGAGATGAGGGGACACATCGGTCCACGGAGGGTGCGCGCAGTCATCCCCGGCGTGCTCGCGCTCGCTCTTGCGGTGGCGTCCTTTGCGGCCGCCGATGCGTCTGCCGCGCGGTCATCTGATGCCTCCGCAAGGAAGCTGCCGTCCTCCTTCTCACGCTGCACGCCCCACTGCTCGCTCCAGCGGCGGTTCTTCGGCGCTCGGCTTCACCGTCTCGAGGCTGCGTCGATGCGGCCGGCACGGCGTCGCGACGAGAGCCGCCGCGGCCGCTCGTCCGGACGTGACGGCCGGTGGCTTCGAAGGCAAAGTCACCGATGCCAAGACGAAAGCCGGCCTGACGGGGGTCGAGGTCTGCGCCTATGAACTCAAAGCGCTCGCAGAAGGGGCCTACGAAGAAGAACTCGAACCGTCCTGCGCGACGGTGACCGCGGCGAGCGGCAAATACAAGCTCGCTGTGCCGGCGGGCGAATACGTGGTTGCGTTCCTCGATCCGGCGGGTGACTACGTCACCCAGCTCTACAACGGCCGCTCGGTCGCCGAAGAACCGAATCCGGTGAAGGTCAAAGCGGAAGCGTTCACCCCGAAAATCGACGCGGCGCTCGTCGAAGGCGGGCGCATCAAAGGCACCGTAACGGCGGCCGAAGGCGGCGCGCCGCTCGCCCATGTCCTGGTTTGCGCCTTCCTGGCCAACGGGGAAGAAATCGAAGAATGCACCTTCACCGCGTCCGACGGGACCTATTCGGTCGAACGGCTTCCAACGGGCATCTATGAGGTCGAATTCTTCGACCTGCCCAAATACCTGACCCAGTTCTACGCGGGCGCACCGCACCTCGCAGGAGCGAAATCGATCTCCGTCACAGCCGGCGGCGCGCCGGCCACCGGCATCGACGCGCAAATGCTATTGGCCGGCACGATCGAAGGGCAGGTCACATCCGCGGCGACGAGCGCACCGCTGGGCTCGGTCCAGGTCTGTGCGATCGCGCTCCCCGAACAACGTCGTCAGATGCACGCTCAGCCAAGCGAACGGGGACTACAAGCTCGAAGGCCTGCCCGAAGGCAGCTACGGGATCGAATTCGAAGATCAGCCCGACTATGTCCCGCAGTTCTACGCCGGCAAGGCGAAACTGGCCGAAGCGACACCCGTGGCGGTGGCGGTGGGCGCAACGGTCAAAGCGATCGATGCCGCGATGGTGCCGACCAACATCCACAAAGAAGGCGGCTCGATCGAAGGGCCGGGTCACATCCGCGGCGACGAGCGCGCCGCTGGGCGGCGTCGAAGTCTGCGCGCTCGTGCCGCCCGAAGAACCCGTCAAATGCACGCTGAGCGAATCGAACGGCGACTACACGCTCGAAGGCCTCCTCGAAGGCAGCTACAAGGTCCAATTCGAGGATCCGCCCGACTATGAGCCGCAGTACTACGCGGGCAAGGCGACGCTCGCCGAAGCCGCGCTCGTCGCTGTGACCGCGGGCGCAGCGACCGAAGGGGTCGACGCCGCCCTGCTACCCACCGGCATCCACCACGAAGGCGGCTCGATCGAAGGCCGTGTCACCTCGGCGGCGACGAGTGCGCCGCTGGGCGGCGTCCTGATCTGCGCGTTCGCGCCGCCCCAGGAAGAACCGGTCGAATGCGCGCTGAGCGAAGCGGACGGCGACTACACGGTCGAAGATCTGCCCGAAGGCAGTTACAAGGTCGAAT
The DNA here is from genome assembly GCA_963779065.1 of uncultured Solirubrobacteraceae bacterium. Classification (GTDB taxonomy): domain Bacteria; phylum Actinomycetota; class Thermoleophilia; order Solirubrobacterales; family Solirubrobacteraceae; genus Palsa-744. The sequence goes on along the minus strand of CAVZWQ010000003.1, from coordinate 1,920,284 downwards.
TCTTCGACTCGCCCGACTACGGCACCCAGTACTACACGGGCAAGGCCACGCTTGCCGAAGCAACGCCCGTCGCGGTCAGCTCCGGCGCAGCGGTCAAAGGGATCGACGCCGCGCTGGCGCCGGCCGAACACAATCACGCCGGCGGTTCGATCGAAGGCCGAGTCACCGCTGCGGCGACGGGCTCTGCCGCTGGGGGGCGTTCTCGTGTGCGCGATCCCGCTGTCGGAAGCAGAAGAAGAATGCGACCTGACGGGGGCCGACGGCAACTATGCGGTCGAAGACCTGCCCGAAGGCGATTACAAGGTCGAATTCTTCGACCCCCCGGGCTACCAGCTCCAGTTCTAGACGAAGCGGCGTCGATCACGGGAGCGACGACGATCCACGTGGCCGCCGCAAGCCGCAGGACGGGGATCAACGGGCGGCTGAAAGCGTTCGTTCCCGCCCCGACCCTGGCCGGAGGCATCCAGACGCAGTCACCGTCGTCGACGGGCTCGTCGGGGACTCCGTCCGGCACGAGCGCGGTGCTCCCGACGAAAGCCGTCGTGCCGTCGGTCACGGCCGGCGCGCGCGTGCAGGTCTCGGGCCGGCGAGGGAGCGTCAAGCTCCACTGCGGGATCGGCCCGTGTCACGGCACGGTGCAGCTCACGATCACCCTGACCAGGCGCCACCGCGCCCACGGACACACGCTGACGCGCCGGGTGACGCTGCTCGTGGGCAGCGGCAGCTTCTCGCTCGCCCAGGGCGCGTCCGGCAAGGTGACCGTCCACCTCAGCTCTCAGGCGGGGCGGCTGCTGGCCACGGCAGCGCGCCACCCGCGGGCGGGGCGGCTCAAGCTCGTCCTGCAGGGGGCGAGCACGACGCTGCACGCGGTCGTCGTCAGCTAGCGCTCCGGGCGCGCTTCGAGCTCGGCGGCCAGCTTCGGGCGGAGCGCGCGCGAACCACGCTTCCGTGACCACCTCCTCGAGCTCGGGCAGGCCGATCCGCTCGAGGCGCACGAGCACGGAGGGGTGGCCCTCGAAGTGCGAGGTGGTGAAGAACACCTCGGGCTCTGAGGCGCACATCGCCTCCTTGGCGTGCAGGTGCTCGACACGCGCGCCCAGGATCGCCCCGTCCGGCGCGGCCGCGGGTGAGTGGGCTTCCATCTCCTCGACTTCTTTCGGGCGCAGCGGGCGCTCCCAGACGAACAGCTTGCCGCCGACCCGCCACTGCAGGCGCTCGCGCGAGAGGCGCTCCTCGCTGCCGGGGAGCGACATCGCGATCCGGCGCACGTCCTCGAAGCTCGCCAGCGCTCAGTCCTCGCCGAGCGCGAAGTCGGCCATCTGCTGGAACGCCTCCAGCGGGTTCGGCGGCCCCTCGCCCGTCAGCTCGCCGTAGATCGTGGCGATGTTGACGACCAGGCGCTCGCGCTCGCCCCAGTCGGCCCAGCGGTCGAGCTCGATGCGCCGCGCGGCCTGCAGCGGCGTGAGGCCGTCCTCGTGCGCGGCGCGGGCCTGCTCGTAGAGGTACTCGAGGTAGGCGCGCAGCTCGCGGACGTCGGCGAGCGTCGCGAGCGGCCCGTGGCCCGGCACGATCGCCTCCGGCGCGAGCGCCTCGATGCGCTCGCACGCGGCGAGCCAGTTCGAGACCGGGCCCGCCCAGGCGATCGGGTGCGCGCCGCTGAAGAGGATGTCGCCGGTGAACAGCACGCGCTCGGCGGGCAGCCAGGCCATCGTGTCGCCGCGGGTGTGCGCCGGCCCGACCTCCAGCAGGCGGGCTTCGCGGTCGCCGACGCGCAGCGTCCAGCTCGCCGCTGAAGGTCTCCTGCGGCTGCACGGGCTCGATCCCCTCGAAGCTGAAGCCGCCGAAGCAGCGCAGGAAGAACTCGCCGAGGCGGCCCATGTTCGGCGCCTGCTCGACCAGCGCGGCCATCGCGGCCGGCGGCAGCTCGGTCATCTCCTGCCGCCGTGCGCTCGGAGGCGACGATCCGCGCCCCGGCGACGAGCTCGTTGCCGTAGCAGTGGTCGCCGTTGGCGTGCGTGTTGACGAGCGTGCCGATGCGCGCGCCGCCGGCACGGCGCGGCGCATGTCCGCCAGCATCGCCTCGGTCAGCTCGAGGTCGAAGAGCGTGTCGACGAGCAGCGTCGCCTCGCCGTCGCTGACGAGCCCGGCGTTCGACCAGCCCCAGCCGCCGTCGGGCTGCAGGTAGGCGTAGATGCCGTCTGCCGACCTCCGCCAGCCCCCGCTCGTAGCGCGCGCCCATCGGCGCAGACGCTAGCGGCTGCGCGGGCGGCGGGGCGCGCCGCGACGCTCGCCCCGCCACCCCGTCGCCTCAGCTAGGCGCTCAGCTCGGCCAGGTCGCGGACCTGCGTCAGGCGGATCGAGTTGCCCGACGGGTCGCGGAAGCCGGAGTCGATGCCGTAGGGGCGCTCTTCGGGGGCTTCGTTGAACTCGACGCCCCGCGCGCGCAGTTCCTCATAGGAGGCGCGGCAGTCGTCGGTTTCCAGGAACACCGTGCCGGCGAAGCCCTTGGACATCAGCTCGCGCACCTGCTCGGCGGTCTCGGCGTCCATCACCGGCGGGCCCGGGATCCGCATCAGGACGATCGAGAAGTCGTCCTGCCCCGGCACGCCGACGGTCAGCCAGCGGAAGTCCCCGAGCTCGGGCAGGGTCACGTCGGCGCGGACCTCCATCCCGACCTTCTCCGTCCAGAAGGCGAGCGCCTCGTCCTGGTCGTGCACCCACAGCTGGGCGGTTCCGACTTTCATCATCTCAGGCTCCTTTTCGTCGTTGCGATGCAGGCAAACCTACGCCGGCTCCCCTGCGCTGTCTTCTCGAAAAGTGCGGCGTTGCGGGCGCCCGTAGGCGCGCACGACGCAGCCCGGCACGAGCGCCATGTCGGCGGCCGGCGGGTAGCGCTCGCGGTAGGCGGTCGGGCGAGACCCCGTAGGTGCGCGTGAAGCTCGTCGTGAACGAGCCGAGGCTCCTGAGGCCGACCGAGAAGCAGATGTCGGCGACCTGGCGGTCGGTCGAGCGCAGCAGCGCCGCGGCGCGCTCGAGGCGCCTGGTCAGCAGGTAGGCGTGCGGGGAGTCGCCGAAAGCGCGGCGGAACTCGCGGATGAAATGCGCGCGCGAGAGCCCGGCCTCGCGGGCCATGTCCTCGACCCCGAGCTGCTCGGCGTAGCGCGCGTCGGCCAGGTCCTTGGCGCGCAGCAGATGGCGTGCGGGCGGAGCGTAGGCCACGGCGCCAGTATGCGCGCGGGCAATAAAGTCACTGCGGATGTTCGACCGTGGACTCCTACCTGGCGCGGATCGGGATGGACCGGGGGCGCCAGCCTGGCGGAGCTGCACCGCGCGCACTGCCACCTCGATCACCTTCGAGGGCCTGAGCGCCCACGTCGGCGAGGGTGTTCCGCTCGACCCGGCGAAGCTCGCGGCCAAGCTCGTCGAGGGCGGGCGCGGCGGCTACTGCTTCGAGCAGAACCTGCTCTTCAAGGCCGCGCTCGAAGCGCTCGGCTACGAGGTCGAGCCCCACCTGGCGCGCGTCCGCGTCGGCGCTCGCGCCGGGCCAGATCCGCGGGCCGCACGCACCTTCTGCTGCGCGTACGGGACGGCGAGCGCCACTGGCACGCCGACGTCGGCTTCGGCAGCGGCACCCTGATCGAGCCGATCCCCTGGGGCCCGGGCGAGGAGCACGAGCAGGCGGGCTGGCGCTTCCGCGTCGTCGAGGCCGGCGGGGAATGGGCGCTGCAGAGCGCCGAGGACGGCGCCTGGGGCGACCTCTACGCGTTCGTGCCGGAGCCTTCGCCGATGGTCGACATCGAGATGAACAACTGGTGGACCGCGACGTTCCCGGAGTCGCCGTTCGTCGCCGGGTTCCTCGTCAGCCGCCAGTGGGCCGACGGGCGCCGGCTGATCCTCTCCGACTGGGGCGAGCTGACGCTGCGTGGAGCGCACGCCGGGGGAGACGGTCAGGACCGCGGTGGAGCGTGAGCAGGTGCCCGCGCTGCTGGCCGAGCGCTTCGGGCTGCCGGGCTTCGAGCTCGGCGCCGCCGGGCGGCTCGCCCGGGCCGGCATGGAGCGCCGGCCCGGTCCCTCCTGAGCGCCGGCATGGAGCGCCGGCCCGTTCCGTCTCGATCGCTAGGCTGGCGGGGATGCGCCGCACCCCGACCGCAGCGATCGCCGCCGCCGCGCTGATCGGCGGCTACGCCGTCGCCGCCGGCACCGGCTCGCGTCCCCTCGGCGGGATCGTGCTGGCAGCGGGCGGGCTCTACTGCGCGCGCGTGTGGACCAGGCGCGACGGCGCCCGCACGGCCGCGGCGCTGACCGGCGTCGGCCTCGCCGCCTTCGCCGCCTCGCACGTGCTCGCGCCGCAGATCGGCGCGTGGCCCGCGGTGCTGAGCGTCTCCGCGGTCACCGCGGCGGCCGCATGGACCTGCTCGGACGCGCCCGCATCCCGGCGCGCGGCAGCGGGTATCTAGCCGGACGCCGCGCCGAACCGGGCGTGCAGCTCGGGCAGCAGCGCCGCGAGGTTCGCGTACTCCTCGGCGCAGTGGCGGGCCAGAGCGCGCGGAAGCCGGCGCGGCAGCGCGCGCACCCGCACGGCGCGCGTGTTCAGCAGCCGCTCGCCCAGCGACGCGAGCGGCGCCGGCGCGTAGGGGCGCATCGCGGCGCCGAGCCAGAAGCGGCTGCGGAGCAGCACGCCCTCGTCGGTGCGCAGGAAGACGTGGACCATCGGCGTGTGGCGCACGCGGCGGCGGTCGTCGCCGGCGTAGCCGCAGACGATCGTCGCCACGCGCGGGTCCGACAGCGCGTCGCTCGAGAAGCCCATCGCCGAGGGCGCGAGGAAGGCGATCCGCGCGTGGACGGTGCCCAGCCCGACGTCCTCGACGGGATGGTGCACGGTGCCCCAGTGGGCCTTCGCGCCCGGGCTGCGGGGCGGGCTCGAGCGAGTTGGAGAAGTGCGCGCGCGGGTGCCAGATGCGGTAGCGGACCGGCTCGCGCGGGTGCCAGTCGAACCACCAGTCGACCATCTCGCCGCTGACGCCCGGCATCGGCATCGCGACGGCGACGTAGCCGGTGCCGTCCTCGTTCAGGCACCAGCCGGTCTCGCCGGGCACGGGATCGGGGTCGAGCAGGCGGTCGAGCTCGCCGAGGGCGAGCGCCTCGCCGGGGTCGAGCGGGCCCGCTTCGATCGCGCGCAGGAGCGCCGGCTCCGGCGGCGTGATCGGCCGGCGCAGGTAGCGCTCGAGCTCCTGGTCGCTCACCGCCCCATCCATTCGTGGAAGCGCCGCTCGGGGTCGCGCGCGCGCGCGCAGCTCGTCGAGCTTCTGCAGCTGCTGCTCGCCGGCGAACCGCGCCGGGCGGCGCCCGAGGTTCTCGTCGGCGAGCTGGATGCCGCTCGCCAGCGGCTCCATCGCGCGCATCGACTCGGTCGCCCAGGCCACGTTCGCGCCGTCGAGCGCGGGGTCCTGCCAGACCGCGTAGAGCGCGATGTAGGTGTCGTCCTCGCAGCTGTAGGCCATGTCCGGCCTCGCGGGCGCCGGGGTCGAGCCCGGCCCCCAGTTCATCCACAGCATGTGCGACGGCGCGCCGGGCAGCGTCGCGGCGATCCGCTCGAGACCGGGTAGCGAGCTCATCCGCCGGCGCGGAGGTCCACATGTTGTCGACCGCGTAGCGGTGCTCGTCGGGATAGGAGGCGTGCACGCCCGCGTAGAGGTCCTCGAGCGCCAGCTCGACGTAGGGGACGTTCAGCTTCGCGGCGCCGAGTGCGGGGCAGCTCTGCAGGAGCATCGAGCGCGGCGCGCGCCTCGCTCTCGCTCGTCGACGAGCACGGGCGCCGTGACCACGATCTCCACCTCGCCCGCCTCGTCGCGATGCACGATCAGCATCAGCTCCATCGTCCGCGGCACGCGCGGCGCGATCTCCTGCGCCCAGGCGAACACCTCCGCGAGCACGCTCGCGGGGTAGGTGACGAGCGCGTTCGCGGTCACGCGCGGGCGGCGCTGGAGGCGCAGGTGAAAGGCGGTGACGACGCCGAAGAAGCCCGGTCCGGCGCCGCGCGCCGCCCACAGCAGGTCGGCGTTCTCGCGCTCGTCCGCGCGCACGAGCTCGCCGTCGGCCGTCACGACGTCGATCGCCTCCACGCTCATGCAGGCCGGCCCGTGCAGGCGCCCGTTCCAGCCGTAGCCGCCCTGCAGCAGGTAGCCGCCGAGGCCCACGCCCGGGCAGTGGCCCGCGGGGAAGAACAGGTCGCGCTCGCCGAGCGCGGCGAGCAGCTCGTTGCCGCGGCAGCCCGGCTGCACGCGCGCCGTCATCGCCGCGCGCGTCGAGCTCGTGGCCGCGCAGGGCCGAGAGGTCGATCAGGACGCTGCCGTCGCGGAGGTGGTTGCCCGCCCAGCTGTGGCCGCCCGAGCGGACCGTGACGGTGAGGCCCTCGTCGCGCGCCAGGCGCACCGCGGAGACCGCGTCGGCCTCGCGTCGCGGCGAGCACGATCGCCTCCGGGTGGCGCTCCGGCGTACGCGCGTTCCAGACCGCGCCGCGCCGGGCGGACTCGTAGCCCTCCTCGCCCCGGCGCAGGAGCGCTGCCGTCGAAGCTGATCGCGCTGGCCGCCATCGGCGTTCCACGATACAGTACGGACGTCCCATGATGCAAAACACTCTCGATCGTCCCGCGCGCCCCGGCATCCAGGCGATCGCCCGCGCCGGGCGCGTGCTGCGCGCGCTCGAGGCGCGCGCCCGGCGGGCTCGGGCTGGCCGAGCTGGCCGGCGCCGTCTCGCTGCCGAAGTCCACGGTCCACCGCCTCACGGCGGCGCTGGCCGACGAGGGGCTGGTCGCGAGCGCTCCGGGCGGGCGCATCGTGCTCGGCGGCGGGCTCGCGAGGCTCGCGCAGGCGAGTGTCGCGGCGCTCCCGACGCGGCTGCGGCCCGCGCTCGAGTCGCTCTCGCGCGCGACCGGGGAGACCGTGGACCTCGCCGTGCTCGACGGCGACTCAGTGCGCTTCGTCGACCAGCTGCCCGGGCCGCAGCGCCTGCGCGCGGTCTCGGCGGTCGGTGCCGTCTTCCCCCTGCACTGCACGGCCAACGGCAAGGCGCTGCTGGCGGCGCTCGGGCCGGAACGGGCACGCGCGCTCCTGGCGGCGAAGCTGCCGCGGCTGACCCCCCACACGATCACCTCGCACCGCGCGCTCGCCGCCGAGCTCGACGAGGCCGCGCGCACGGGCGTCGCCTTCGACCGCGAAGAGCACAGCGAGGGGATCTGTGCGGTGGGCGCCGCAGTGCCGGGGCCCGGCGGTCCCGTGGCCGCCCTGTCGGTGCCCGTGCCGACGCCGCGCTTCCTCGGCTCCGAGCGGCGGCTCGCCGACGCGGTCCGCGACGCGGCGCGCGAGGCCTCGGCGCTGCTCGGCGCCTAGCCCGCCGCCAGGAAGCGCTCGAGCCCTGCGAGCAGGGCCTGGGCCACGCGCTGGCGGTAGGCGGGCCGCTCCATCGGCGCCTCGTCGGCGTGGTTCTGCATGTTCGCGACCTCGACGAAGACCTTCGGCACCCGCGAGAGGTTGAGCCCGCCGAGGTCCGTGCGGGGGGCGAGGCCGCCCGTGCCGTCGTAGGTCGAGGTGTGCAGCCCGATCCCGAGCAGCGTCGAGCGCAAGTCGAGGCCGAGCCGGCGCGAGGGGGCGATGATCGAGCGGTCGGCGCCGCCCGGGATCGGCGCCGGGATCAGGATCGCGAAGCCCGAGCCGCCGGGCGGGCCGCCGTCGCCGTGGATCGAGATCGCGGCGTCGCTGTGCGCGCGGTTGCCGATCGCCGCGCGTTCGTTCACGCACGGGCCGACGCCGGTGTTCGACGAGCGGGTCATCACGACCCTCGCGCCCGCCGCCTGCAGCAGGGCGCGCAGCCGCTGCGCCACGCTCCAGTTGAAGTCGCTCTCGCGGTAGCCGTCGGGCGCCGCGGTTCCCGTGGTGTCGCATTCCTTCACGCCGTTGCCGTCGGGCACGAGCCGCGCGATCGCCTGCGGGTGGGTGAAGTTGCCGCCGTTGTGGCCGGGGTCGACGGTGATCGTGCGTCCCGCGAGGGGCGCGGACGGCGAGGCGTTGCCGACCGTGATCGTGGATGTCGCCGGCGCCGCGGCGGGGACGGTGATCCTGACGGCGGACGTCCCCGCGTCTGTCACTGCCTGGGCGCCGGGCACGGTGCTCGCCGACGCCTTGACGACCGTCGTCGCGGGTGACGGCGCCGCGGAGCCGCAGCCGGCGATCGGCGCCGCGGAGCAGGCGACGAGCGCCGCAGCGGCGGCGCTCGAGCGAATGCGCGCTGCGGCGGTCACGCCCCGGAGGCTAGCCGCGCGCGGCGATCGAAGCGCCGGGCGACCGCCGCGGGGCGATCTGCTGAATAATCCCGCGCCGATGCGCGCGATCCAGATCGTCAACGAGGAAGGTCCCGACAAGGCGCTCGCCGTCGTCGAGGTCCCGGAGCCAGAGGCCTCGCACATGCTCACGCCCGGGGAGGGCGTGCTCGTCGAGGTGCACGCCGCCGGCGTGTCGTTCCCCGAGCTGCTGCAGACGCGCGGCGAATACCAGATGAAACCGCCGCTCCCGTTCGTTCCGGGCAGCGAGGTCGGCGGCGTCGTGATCAGCGCGCCCGAGGGCGCGGCGGTGAAGCCCGGCGAGCAGCGTGGCCGCGTTCTGCGCGCTCGGCGGCTGGGCCGAGACGGCGGTCGCCCCCGAGTTCTTCGTCTTCCCGCTCCAGGGGCTCGACTTCGCGCAGGGCGCCGCGCTCGTGCTCAACTACCACACCGCCTACTTCTCCCTGAAGCTCCGCGGCCGCCTCGCCGAGGGCGAGACCGTGCTCGTGCACGGCGCGGCGGGCGGCGTCGGCACCGCGTCGCTGCAGGTGGCGAAGGGGCTCGGCGCCACGACGATCGCGACCGTCTCCAGCGAGGAGAAGAAGAAGGTGGCCGAAGAAGCCGGCGCCGACCACGTGGTGATGATCGCCGACGGATGGAAGGACGAGGTCGTCGAGATCTCGGGCGGCGGCGTTCACGTGGTGCTCGACCCCGTCGGCGGCGACCGCTTCCTCGACAGCCTCCGTTCGCTGCGCGAGGACGGGCGGCTCGTCGTCGTCGGCTTCACGGGCGGCTCGATCCCCGAGGTGCGGGTCAACCGCCTGCTGCTCAAGAACACCGAGGTGATCGGCGCGGGCTGGGGCGCCTACGTGATGGGCAAGCCCGACAAGAACCGCGAGATCGGCGCCGCGATCTCCGCGATGATCGACGCCGGCGTCGTGAAGCCGCTGGTCGGCCAGCGCTTCGCGCTCGAGGATGCGGCGCAGGCCCTGCACACCCTTGACGAGCGCCGCGCGCTCGGCAAGGTCGTGCTGGACGTCCGCAGCAGCTGAACCTCTCGCGGGCTCTCAGCCCAAGCAGCGCCGCCCGAGCGCGAGGCCGACGCAGACGATTCCGACGGCGACGATCTCACCGTCGATCGTCCCGCCGCGCGCGAACACGACGATGAACCCGAGCGTCCCGAACAGCACCAGCAGCGCCGCAACGGCGAAGCCGAGCGCGCGGAAACCCCCTCCCCGCGAGTGTGCGCATGGGCGAGAACATATCCCGAGCAGCGGAATGTCCGGCGACCGGGGCCCGAGCGCCAGTTGCGGCGACGTGGCTAGCGGTGAGGCTGCGCGAACCCGCAGCCCGCTAAGCGGAAATCCCCCAAATCTCAAAAAGAAGCGTCCGGGCGCGCCACGCTTGCTGCTTGGTCCGCGCCCAGGAACGGCGCCAGCGCGAAGTACGTCAGCTGCGGCGCCGCCTCCGGCAGCTCCGCGATCGCACCCCGCTCGATGTAGCGGTGCAGCACCTGCCAGATGCCGCCCGCGACCGCCTCGGCCGCGACCGCCTCCTCGCCCTCGCCGCCCTGCTCGCGCGCCAGCTCCACCCCGTGCGCCAGATGCGAGCGGAAGCCCTCCATCGCCTGCTCGCGGATCGCCAGCGCCTTCGGGCTCGCGGCGAACGTGTCCACCAGCGTCAGGTGCGCGTGCTCGGGCTCTGAGGCCACGTACTCGATCAGCGCGCCGATCCCCGCGCGCACCGCCGCCGGCCAGTCCCCGCCCCCGTCCTCGAAGGCCGCGACGGTCACCCTCAGCGCCTGGTGCATCCCGACCTTCTGCGCGCCCAGGAACGCCGCGTCCTTGGACTCGGTAGATCGCGTAGAAGGTCTGGTTGGAGACGCTCGCGCGCCGCGCGATCTCGGGGATCGTCAGCGCCGCGAGCCCCTTCTCGGCGACGATCGCCGCCGTCGCGTCGACGATCCGTTCGCGCTGGCTTTTGACGATCACCTCGCGCGGCAGCTCGCTGCGCCCGCTCGGAAGCGGACGCGCGGATCGCGCCGCCGGGCCGCCGGGCGCGGCCGCCGGCTCGGCGACCGGGTCCGGCGCCTGCGCCCCGGGCGTCAGGGCCAGGCCGGCCGGCAGGCGCCCCGGGTAGCTCGCCGCCCAGCTCGTCAGCGCGGGCGGCGAGCCGCGGCAGCTCGGCGTGGCGGCCCTGGCGCAGGCGGCTCGCGGTCACCTCGCGGATGCCCCCGACCAGCGCCGCGACCATCAGATCGCCGCCCTCGAACGGTGTCTGCGGCGAGCGGTTCGCGTGGATGTACGCTTCGAGCGCGTCGAGGGCCAGGCGCCGTTTGCGGCGCACCTGCGACCCCGCGCCGAACGCCCCGAGAACGAGCAGCGAGACCGCCTGGGGCTCTTCGGCCGCCAGCTTCGCGAACGCCCCCAGGGCCGCCAGCAGGCGCCGCCGGGGCGGGTCCTCGCCACGGTGCGCCGCGGCGATCGCCAGCCCGGCGCGCCGCGCGATGTCCTCGTAGGCGCCCCGCCAGCAGCTGTTCCTTGTCGGCGTAGAGGCTGTAGAGCGTCGGCGGCGAGACGTGGGCGAGCCGCGCCAGGTCGGCGATCCTCACGGCCGGGTAGCCCTTCGCCGCGATCAGCTCGACGATCGCTGCGCGCAGCCGCCGCGCCTGGTCCTCGCGCACCAGCTCCGGGTCCATGCCGTGGGTGCCCGACGGAAGCCGGCGGAAGCGCTGGCCGCGCGCGTTCGACGGTCCCGCCCGCCCGCGGCGCTCGCGGCGGATCGGCTTGTCGGTCACCGGTTCGCCTCGCGCGGCGTCAGCCGCGGATCGTCTTGGAGGTGCCGATCACGGCTCCGCTCGAGTCGAGCGCCTGGACCGCCACGTAGGCGGCCGGCGCCGGCGCCTGCAGCGCCGTCTCGAAGCCCGTGCGGGTGGCGCTCGCGACCGGAGCGAGGCTCGACGCCGAGGCGCCCGCGAGCAGCCGCCAGGTCGCCGTCCGGGTGTCGCCGTTCCAGCTCACGTACACCGTCAGCTTGCCAGCTGAGGCGCTCGCGACGGCGGCCGGCTTGCCGCCGGGGACGCCGGTCCACCCGAAGCGGTAGGCGCGGTAGGCCTGGTAGCTGCCGTGGAAATGGGCGTCGTAGAGCAGCGTGCCCGCGCTGGTGTACTCCGAGAAGTACGGCTCGGCGCCCCAGCCGATGAAGACGTCGCCGTTGGCGAGGGTCTGGATGTTGCCCTGGCTGCCCGAGCGCAGCGGCGCCGGGTGCTCGTACTGCGCGACGAGCGTCGTCCCCGCCGCGGGGCTGAAGCTCTCGATCAGCGCGCGCGACTGGGGGTGGACCATCGGCACGCCGCCGTTGTCGAAGATGCTGATGTTGCCGTCCGGGCAGCACTTCCGCGTCGTGCTGGTAGGCGGTGCGGGTGCCGTCGGCGAGCTTGACCGTCGAGTTCTTGCCGCCGATCGTCTCCAGGATCTGGCCCGTCTGCGTGTTCAGTTCGTAGAGCGCCCACGTGTTGCGCGCCGAGATCAGCGTGCGCCCGCTGGCGAGCGGGTCGATCGAGTTCAGGTGGAAGAAGTCGAACGGGTTCTTCGTGCTGGTGGTGACGGCGCTGCTGTAGGAGCTCGCGAGCGAGACGTGGTCGAGGCTGTGCCACTCCTTGCGCACGAGGCCCGGTGCGCAGGTCGATTTCCTGCATCAGGCTGTCGGTGACCGCGCCGCCGCGCGGGCCGCCGAGGCTCGAGAGGTCGCAGCGGATCGGCTGGAAGGACGGTGAAGCAGGGCCGTCCCCTGCGGGGTGATCTTGAATTCGTGCAGGTCGACCTTGTAGCCGTTGCCCGCGTGCACGCGGCCGATCTGGTGGTAGGAGGCTGTCGTCGATCACCTCTTCGCCCTTGCCGAAGCCGGCCGGCGGGATGTAGCCCTGCCACCAGGTCAGCACGGGCTTGCCGCCGAGCTGCTGCACCTTCAGGTCGGCGGCCGCGTCGCCGGACGGGACGGGCTGGAACCAGACGAGTTCGCCGGCTTCGTCGAAGATCATCGGCCCGGCCTGGCCCGGGGCCGTTGTACGGGGCGGTGAAGATGTCGCCCCCGGCGGTCGCGGCGTTCGTGCTGGTGACGACGACGCCCGGGCGGTTCGAGGCCCGGGCTGGGAGTGGAAGTGCATCTTCTCGTTCGGGTCTTTGGACGGGTGGACCGACGGCGGTTCCGGGATCGCGTCTTCGTGCGCGACGACGAAGTGGAAGCTGAACCCGTGCCGTGCCCGAGGCCGAGTCGACCGCGCCCGAGACGGTGACCGTCTCGCCGGAGACGAAGGGCGCGCTCGGCACGAAGCTCGCGCCGTCGCCCTGCGAGTAGGCGCGCAGGCGTCCTGAGTGCGTGCCCGCTCACCGAGCCGCGGACGTCGATGCCGGACAGCGACGACGGGCGCCACGCCCAGCAGGCTGATCTGGGTGCGCGGCAGCGCGTCGTAGGAGTCGGGCAGCGGCGTCACCGCGAGGGTCGTGCCGGGCAGCACCGCCGAGCGGTTGAGCGTGCTCGGCACGCAGCGCCCGGCGGCGGGCAGCGAGAACGCGGCCTCCTCGGCTTCGATGCGCTGCGAGGCGAACGCGAGCGCCGTGACGCTCGAGAGCACGACGATCAGCGAGCCGACGAGCAGCAGGCGGCGGTGCCGCTTGAGATTCGGGCGGTGGAAGTGGCTCACAGGGGCTTGATCAATTGACACCAGAGCGGACGGAAGGTTGCGAGCCGCAACCGTCCGCCCGCGGGGGCTAGAAGACGGGTGTCTCGGCGTAGTCGCCGAAGACCTGCTGCAGTGACTCGACGATCTCGCCCTCGCTCGCGTGGGCGCGGGCGCAGACGAGCAGGGGGTCCATCAGGTTGCGGTCCGGATGCGCGGCGTGCTCGCGCAGCTCGGCCAGGGCGCGCTCGACGGCGGCGCCGTCGCGCCGCGCCCGCGCGCCCTGCAGGCGGTCGAGCTGCTTGCGCTCGAGCGCCGGGTCCACGCGCAGCGTCGGGATCGGCTCTTCCTCGGCGGCGACGAAGCTGTTGACGCCGACGACCTTGCGCTCGCCCGCGTCGATCTCCTGCTGCAGGGCGAAGGACGCCTCGGCGATCTCGCGCTGCGGGTAGTTGAGCTTGACGGCATCGACCATCCCGCCCAGCTCGTCGATCTTCGCGGAAGTAGTCGTAGGCGGCGCGCTCCATCTCGTCGGTGAGCGCCTCGATGAAGTAGGAGCCGCCGAGCGGGTCGACGGTGTTGGTGACGCCGGTCTCGTGCGCGATCACCTGCTGCGTGCGCAGCGCGACTTTGACCGCCTCCTCGGTGGGCAGCGCGAGCGCCTCGTCGTAGGAGTTGGTGTGCAGCGACTGGGTGCCGCCGAGCACCGCGGCGAGCGCCTCGATCGCCGTCCGCACGATGTTGTTGAGCGGCTGCTGGGCGGTGAGGCTGACGCCGGCGGTCTGCGTGTGGAAGCGCATCTGCCACGACTTCGGGTTCTTGGCGCCGAAGGTCTCCCTCAGCTCGCGGGCCCAGATGCGGCGCGCGGCGCGGTACTTGGCGATCTCCTCGAAGAAGTCGATCTGGGCGTTGAAGAAGAAGGAGAGGCGCGGCGCGAAGTCGTCGACGTCGAGGCCCCGTTCGACGGCCTGCTCGACGTAGGTGAGCCCGTCCTTGAGCGTGAACGCGAGCTCCTGCTGGGCGGTCGAGCCGGCCTCGCGGATGTGGTAGCCGGAGATCGAGATCGGGTGCCAGCGCGGCATCCGGTGCGTGCACCACTCGATCATGTCGCCGCACAGGCGCATCGCCGGGTCGATCGGGAAGCACCACTCCTTCTGCGCGATGTACTCCTTGAGGATGTCGGCCTGGATCGTGCCCGACAGCCGCTCGGGCGCGGTCGGATGCGCGGCGTCCTGTTCGGCCGCGACGACGTAGAAGGCGAGCATGATCGCCGCGGGGGCGTTGATCGTCATCGAGACGGAGACCTCGCCGAGGTCGATCCCGTCGAACAGGGTCTGCATGTCGTCGAGCGTGTCCACCGCGACGCCCTCGCGGCCGACCTCGCCGAGCGAGCGGGAGTGGTCGGAGTCGTGGCCCATCAGCGAGGGCATGTCGAACGCCGTCGAGAGGCCGGTCTGGCCGTGGTCGAGCAGGTAGTGGAAGCGCTCGTTGGTCTCCTCGCTCGTCCCGAAGCCGGCGAACTGGCGCATCGTCCACAGGCGCCCGCGGTACATCGAGGAGTGGATGCCGCGCGTGTAGGGGTACTCGCCCGGGAGCCCGATCGGGTCCTCGGGGCCGCTCCGTGCCCGCGCCGGGCGGCAGGTCGGCGGCCGTGTAGAGCTCGCGGATCGGCTCGCCCGAGAGCGTCTTGAAGCTCGCCTCGCCGGGCGCGTCCTGGGTCTGCTGGGTGGGAGGGGTTCCCCTCTCCGGCTTCGCGCCCACTGCCATCGCTGCGGTCAATGGTACTTGGCGGGGGCCGGCGTTCGTGGGCGCCGGCGCGCCCCGCGGCGCGGTCCGGGCCGCTGCGGCGGGGCGTTCCGGCCCGCCGGCGCGGGCTCGCCGCGGCGCGGCGGGCGCTTGCGCTAGACCTACGAGACCGCGGACGCGCATCCGCGCGGGCGCCGCATCCAGATGACCTCCACGCACGAGCAAGCGCACCCCGCACGGCGCATCGCAGGCCGCGGCCGCCGGGCGCTGCGGCGGCTCGGATGGGAGATCGAGGACCGGCGTCTGGAGCGCGAGCAGCGCCAGCTCGTTCTGGGCCCGGCGCACCGTCGCTGGAGCGGCAACTCCGCGCAGGAGAACGAGCAGCGCTGGACGGGGTGGGACTGGACCAGCGCCGGCGAGGAGTGGACCGAGTCGCCCGCCTGGAAGCAGGGCCTGATCGAGGACGTGCTCGCGCGCTACATCCCGGCCGGCGCCGACGTCCTGGAGATCGGGCCCGGGGGCGGGCGCTGGACCGAGCCGCTGCTCGAGCGCGCCGCGCGCCTGACGCTCGTCGACGTGAGCCCGCGCCCGCTGGAGCTCTGCCGCGAGCGCTTCGGCGAGCAGGGCGGGCGGATCTCCTACGTGCTCTCCTCGGGCAGCGACTTCCCGGGCGTGAGCGGCGCCTCGATCGGCGCCGTGTGGTCCTTCGACGTTCTGGTCCACGTCGCCCCCTGCGACCTCGCCGGCTACCTCGCCGAGATCGCGCGGGTGCTCGCGCCGGGCGGGGTCGCGGTGCTGCACCACTCCGACGGGCGCAACCGCGGCCGGCTGCCCTCGCGGGCGGGCTGGAGGGCGCCGATGTCGCGGGGCCTGCTCGCTGCGCTCGCCGCGAGCGCGGGCTGACGGTCGAGCGGCAGTTCTCCTCGTGGGGGCCGGACGGGCGCTACGACCTCGCGGCCTTCGCCGACGCGATCAGCGTGCTGCGGCGGTGACGGGGTGAGCTCCGTCCAGGCCGAGCTGGGCCGCCTGGTCGGCGGCGAGCACGTGCTCGACGCCCCGCCGGGCTCTCGAGTACAACCGCGACGCGAGCGGCCGGCGCGGACTCGACGGCCGCGCCGAGGCCGTGGTGCTGCCGGGCAGCGCCGAGGAGGTCGCCGCGGTGCTCGGCTGGTGCTACGAGCACGACGTGCCGCTGGTCACCCGCGGGGGCGGCACCGGGCTCGTCGGCGGGGCCGTGCCGACGCCCGGCAGCGTGGTCTGCTCGCTGGAGCGGCTGCGCGCGGTGCGCGAGCTCGAGCCCGGGCTGTGGCGGATGTGCGTGGAGGCGGGCGTGACGACGCGCAACGTGCAGCGCCTCGCGCGCGAGAACGGGCTGCTGTTCGGCCCGGACCCGGGCGCCGCCGAGCAGTCGCAGATCGGGGGCAACGTCGCGACGAACGCCGGCGGGCCGCACGCGCTGAAGTACGGCGTGACCGGCGCGTGGGTGAGCGGCCTGGAGGTCGCGCTGGCGCCGGGCGAGCTGGCCGGGCTCGGCGGCTGGATCCGCAAGGACGTCGCGGGCTACGACATCAAGGACCTGCATGATCGGCTCGGAGGGGACGCTCGGGATCGTGACCGCGGTCAGGCTGCGGCTCGTGCCCGCGCCGCAGGCCACGGCGGTGCTGGTCGCCTTCGCAGCGCTCGCGCGCCGAGGGCTGCCGCGCCGTGCTCGACCTGTTCGCCGCGGGGATGCGGCCTTCGGCGCTCGACTTCCTCGACGAGCGGGCGCTGGCGCTCGGCGGGGGCGCGTATCCGCCCTCGCGGCTCGTCTCGGCGGCCGGCCCCGACGCCGTCACGGGCCCGCCGGAGTGGGCCGGCTTCGCGCTGATCGTCGAGCTCGACGGCAGCGCCGCGGAGGTCGCGGCGCAGCGGGGGGAGGCCCTCGAGCTGCTCGGAGAGACGGCGCCGGAGATCCACGAGCCCGCCGAGCAGGGCGCGCTGTGGCGCTGGCGCGACGGCATCAACCCGGCGATCACGAGCGTGCGCGGCGCGAAGGTCAGCGCGGACGTGGTCGTGCCGATGGAGCGGCTGGGCGAGTCGCTCGACGGCTTCGACGCGATCGCCGCGCGCCACGGGCTGCAGTCGTGCTCCTGGGGCCACGCCGGCGAGGGCAACCTGCACGCGACCGTGCTGGTCGATCCGTCCTCGGAGGCCGAGCTGGACGGCGCCGAGGAGGTGATGGAGGAGCTGTACGAGCTGATCGCCTCGAGCGACGGCTCGATCGCCGGAGAGCACGGCGTCGGGCTGCTCAAGCGCGGGCGCCTCGCGCGCCAGTGGTCGCCGCAGGCGGTCGCGCTGCACGAGCAGATCAAGCGCGCCTTCGATCCGAAGGACCTCCTGAACCCCGGCAAGAAGCTGGCCAGGTAGCCTGGCCCTCGCGATGACGCTGGTAAGCGAGCTCGAGCTCCCGGTCTTCGACTACACCGATACCTCGCTGCGCGGCGATCGCTTCCACGAGGCGATGGCCGAGGTACGCGAGCAGGGCTGGCTCGCGCAGGCGCCGTTCGGCTACATGGTGCTCGACCGCGAGGCCGGCGAGCACTTCCTGCGCACGCGCTCGGCGATCTTCCCCGGCATGAAGATCGCGGAGATCTTCGGGGTCACCGAGGGGCCGCTCTACGAGCAGATGGTGCGCAACATCCTGCACGTCAACGGCCCGGACCACTCGCGGCTGCGCAGCCTCGTCAACCCCTCGCTCTCACCGCGCGCCGTCGAGCGCTACCGGCCGCGGATGCGCGGGTTCCTCGAAGGGCTCCTGGACGACGCCGTCGCCTCCTCCTCCGACGGGGGCGAGGTCCGGTGCGACTTCGTCGAGGCCTTCGCCAAGCCCTATCCCTCGCAGGTGATCGCTTCGGTGATGGGCGCGCCGATCGAGGACGCGCCGCGGCTGCACCACTGGTCGAACTGGATCCAGAAGCAGTTCGACGCCGGCAGCATGGCCAGCGAGCAGGACAAGATCGAGAAGGCCGTCGAGGAGTTCTACGAGTACGCCGAAGGGCTGCTGCGCGCGCGCCGCGCGCGAACCGGGCGAGGACCTGATGTCGATGCTGATCGCGGCCGAAGAGGAGGGCGAGAAGCTCTCCGACGTCGAGTGCATCAACCTCGTCTTCAACATCCTCGCCGGCGGCGTCGACACGACCCAGAGCCAGATGGCGCACGCGATCCGCCTGCTGGCGGAGAACCCGGAGCAGTGGCAGCTGCTGGCCGAGCGGCCCGAGCTGGCGAGCGCGGCGGTCGAGGAGGCGCTCCGCTACGAGCCGATCACGCCCTTCACCGCCCGCATCCTCACCGAGGAGGTCGTCTACCGCGACGTGACCTTCCCGCAGGACACGATCGTGATGGTCTGCGCGTTCACGGGCAACCGCGACCTCGACGACGCTTCTGCGGAGGGCGGCTCCGGCGCCGCTTCCGCGGGCGGCGCCGCGACGGCCGTTGCCGCGGACGTGTTCGACATCGCGGCCGAGCGGAGCCGGGCGCGACCCCTCACCTTCGGTGCCGGCGTGCACTACTGCCTGGGCGCGAACCTCGCGCGGCTGGAGATGCAGGAGGGGCTCCTGTTCTTCTCCGAGCGGCTGGGCGACCTGGCGCTCGACGGCGAGCCCGTCTACGGGACCGTCTCAGGGATCTACGGGCTGGAAGAGCTGCCCGTGCGGTTCGCGCTGCGCGGCTAGCTGAGAGCCGGCGCGCGTTCGGCGCGCGCGGCGCGGGGCGCCTGGTGTTGCGGCGGCGCGTGGTGCTTGCGTGCTCGTGCGTGCTGGGTTGGCGAGCGGTTTGGCGCGTCATTTCGCTAGTCGGAAACATTCCGACATCGGACGGATGGCCAGCTTGCGCATTTCGGGGGGTGGCAAGAGGCCTTCCGGCTCGACTTACCAGGCGAGATGACACAGATACGAAACACCTTCCTCGCATTCACACTGCTGCTCCTCGCCGTGCCGGCCGCTGCCCAGGCCGGGAAGTACCACGTCTATTCGTGCCGGACGCCGTCCGGGGCGGCCGCTCCGGTTGATGGGTGGAGCGGGTCGCTAGCGCCCGGGGACGTGGACGACTACGCCGTCAACACCTGCGGCGACGGGCGGGGCGCTGCTGGCCGCGCTGGGGGATCAGACGGTGCGCATCTGGCCAACACGGACCGTGGCCACGTGGGAGTTCACGGCGCCACGTTCGACTCGACTCGTGGCGGCGACCCTGTGGCGCGCTGGCGACGCTGCACGGCGGGGGCGCGATGAACGCGACGTACCAGTTCTGGCTCGCGGCACCGACGATCACGAACGTCGTTCGACCAGTGCGTCTACGAGCCTCGGCTGTCGCCATCGAGGGCGTCCTGCGGAACAGCCGTTCGCAAGCGCAACCGACGTCGGCGTGCCGTCGGCAAAGCTCGGCGCTCAGTCTCTTCGTCAGCGCGTCCTGCGGCGGCGCCGAACCCGAAGTACGAATGCCCAACCGGCCAAGGCGACGCCAACAACTACGCCGCAGCCATCTACCTCTACGCCGCCGACCTGACCCTCGAACAAACCGCCGGCCCGAGCGCCAACTCGATCGGCGGCGAACTCGCCACAGCCCCGACCGTCGCAGGCACCACCGACCTCACCTTCACCGCGACGGACCCCGGCGCCGGCGTCTACGCCGCGCGAGTTCACCGTCGACGGCACTCCGGTCCAGACGACGGTGCTCGACGAAGCGGGCGGCCGCTGCCGCAACGTGGGCGAGACGACCGACGGCCTGCCGGCCTTCCTCTACCTCCAGCCGTGTCCCTCCTCGGTGAGCGCCGACGTCGGCCTCGACACGAGCTCGCTCTCGAACGGCGCGCACCACCTGATCGTGCGCGTCCTCGACGCGGCGGGCAACTCGGCACCGGTGCTCGACCGCACGATCACGGTGGACAACGCGCTCCCGGGCGCAGGCGGGACGGGCGGCGGAGCCCCTCCGGGCTCCGGCACCGGCACCCCCGCCCCCGGCACGACCCCGGCCGTCACGGCCGCGGGCCAGCCCAACGGCCAGGGCGCCTCCACCCAGGCGACCCTGACGGCCCGCTGGCGCCGCTCCGCCCGCACCCTCCTGACGAGCACCTTCGCCCGCCGCGAGACGATCGTCGGGCGGCTCACGAACCCGTCCGGAGCGCCGATCGCGGGCGCCCAGGTCGAACTGAGCGCCACCCCGGCGTTCGCGGGCGCCGCCGCCGTCGCGATGAAGGGCGCGAGAACGCGCGGCGACGGCACCTTCGCGCTGACGCTCCCCTCGCACCTGTCCTCGCGCTCGCTGCGCCTCACATACCGCGCCAGGGCAGGCGAACCCCAGCCCGCGGCCACGAGCACGCTGCGCCTGGCGGTCGCTGCCCCGCTCACCCTCGCGATCTCCCCCCGCACGACCCACCAGGGCGGCACGATCCGCTTCAGCGGCCGCCTGCTCGCGGGCCCGGTCCCACCGGGCGGCAAGCCGCTCATCCTCGAGGCCCGCTCCGGTCACGGCGCGTGGATCCAGTTCCGCGTGGTGAGGACCGATCGCCGCGGCCGCTACCACGCGAGCTACCGCTTCAGGTTCCCGGGGCCGGCGCGCTATCGCTTCCGTGTGGTGTGCGAAGCCGAAGCCGACTACCCGTTCGCGACCGGCGCCTCGCCCACGAGCGGCGTGACCGAGCGCTGACACGCCAGGGGCATCGCGCCGACAGGGCTCCGGTTAGGCTCGGCGAACACATATCCCGCTGCCGCTGTCCGCGGCGCGGCCCGCCGCTACCTGCGCGCGGGCGGCGTGTTCAAGTGCAGTGTCGGCGACTGGGATCGGCGGCCGGCCGGCCGGCGGCGAAGCAAGAGCGGAAGGCGGAAGATGCAACAAAGCGCAGGGAGGCGGGGTCGCCTTCTCACGGCCCTGGCGGGCTCGATCGCCGTCCTCCTCGCCGCAGGCGCCGGCGCCGCGTCGGCGGCCCCGCAGGTCGCGATCTCGCCGCTGAACGGCACGCCGGACGCCTCGCCCGACACCCAGATCAGCTTCCTCGGCGTCGCGGCGAGCGAAATCTCCTCGGTCAGCGTCCGCGGCTCGAGCACCGGCGCGCACACCGGCAAGCTGCGCGCCTACGTCTCGGCGCCGGGGGCGAGCTTCGTCCCCGACCACTCCTTCTCCCAGGGCGAGAGCGTCACGGCCAGCGCCCTGATCGGTCCGAAGGGCCACCAGGCCAGGATGAGCACGAGCTTCACGATCGCGCGCCTGGCCCCCTACAGCGCCTCGCTCGGGCCCGTCGTGTCCCTGACCGGCCACGGCCAGGAACAGAGCTTCGTCTCGCAGCCGCGCCTGAAACCGCCCGTCGTGAGCGTGACCGCGAACGCCGGCGCCAACGCCGGAGACATCTTCCTCACGCCCACCCACGGCTACGGGCAGTCCGGGGCGATGATCCTCGACAGCCAGGGCCGCCTGGTCTGGTTTCACCCGGTCCCGAAGAACGTCGCGGCGGCCGACCTGCAGGTCCAGAGCTACAACGGCGCGCCGGTCCTGACGTGGTGGCACGGGCTCGTGCCCGCGCGCCTGGGCGTCGGCTTCGGGCGCGACGAGATCATGAACTCCGCCTACCAGACGATCGCGTCGGTCAGCGCCGGCAACGGCTACCAGGCGGACCTGCACGATTTCCAGATCACGCCGCAGGGCTCCGCGCTGCTGACCGCCTACTCGCTGGTCTCCGCCGATCTCTCCTCCGCGGGCGGGGCCTCCAACGGCATCCTGCAGGACGCGATCATGCAGCAGGTGGACATCCCCACCGGCCTCGTGATGTTCGAGTGGCACGCGGACGGCCACGTCGCGCTATCGGACTCCTACTCGACGGCTCCCCGCTACTCCAACGAACCGTTCGACTACTTCCACATCAACTCGATCTCACCCGGCCCGTCGGCGAACGGCGACTTCATCATCTCCTCGCGCAACACGTGGGCGGCGTACGAGATCAACCACGTCACCGGGGCGATCCTCTGGCGGCTCGGCGGGCGGCGCTCGAGCTTCAAGATGGGTCCCGGGACGGGGACCGCCTACCAGCACGACGTGCGCTGGCAGCCGGACGGCACGCTGACGATCTTCGACAACGGCGCCGTGCCGAAGGTGCACTCGGAATCGCGCATCCTGCGCGAGCACTTCGACTACGTCCACCGCAAGGTCACGCTCGTCGGCCGGCTCGGCGCGAAGATCGTCGCGGGCAGCCAGGGCAACGCCGAGACGCTCTCCGGCGGCGGCTTCTTCGTCGGCTGGGGCGAAGAGCCCTACCTGACCGAATACGGCTCGGCCGGCCAGATCCTGTTCAGCGCCCGCTTCCCGGCGCCGGGGCAGTCCTACCGCGCCTTCCGCTTCCCCTGGCAGGCCACGCCGAGCACCGTCCCGGCGCTCGCGGTGACAGCGGGCGCGAACGGCGCCGCGACCGCCTACGCGAGCTGGAACGGCGCGACCGGCGTCGCCTCCTGGCGCCTGCTCGGCGGCGCGAGCGCGTCGAGCCTCACGCGCCCTGCTCGGACGGCGCCCTCGACCGGCTTCGAGACCGCGATCGGGGTTCCGGGCGGGCCGGCGTACATCGCGGTCCAGGCGCTCGCGGCGGACGGCAGCGTGCTCTCGACCTCGCAGGCCGTGGCCCGTTGAGCGCTCCAGTCCGTTCAATAACCTGAGCGCGGTGAAAGCGGTGATCCTCGCCGGCGGTCTCGGCTCGCGCCTGAGCGAGGAGACGACCGTGCGCCCGAAGCCGATGGTCGAGATCGGCGGCAAGCCGATCCTCTGGCACATCATGAAGATCTACGCCGCCCACGGCATCGAGGACTTCGTGATCTGCCTCGGCTACAAGGGCTACATGATCAAGGAGTACTTCGCGAACTACTACCTGCACACGTGCGACGTCAGCTTCGACCTCGCGAAAGGCGGCATGGAGGTGCACCGCTCGGAAACCGAGCCGTGGCGCGTGACGCTCGTGGACACCGGCGAAGCGACGATGACGGGCGGGCGCCTGGAAGCGGTGCTCCCCTACGTGGGCGACGAGGACTTCTGCTTCACCTACGGCGACGGCGTCTCCGACGTGGACATCACGGCCGCGATCGCGTTCCACCGCGAGCAGGGCCTTCTGGCGACGGTGACCGCCGTGCAGCCGCCGGGGCGCTTCGGCGCGCTGGACCTCGAGGGCGACCGCGTGAGCGAGTTCGAGGAGAAGCCGCGCGGCGACGGCGGCTGGACGAACGGCGGCTTCTTCGTGCTCTCGCCGAAGGTGGAGCGCTACCTGGAGGGCGCGGAGACCGTCTGGGAGCAGGAGCCGATGCGGGCGCTCGCGCGCGAGGGCCAGCTCGCGTCCTACCGCCACGAGGGCTTCTGGCAGGCGATGGACACGCTGCGCGACCGCAACCACCTGGAGGCGCTCTGGCAGGGCGGGCAGGCGCCGTGGCGGACGTGGTAGCCGGCGCGGAGCTGGCTGCCGCCCGCGTCGGTCGACCCCTCGTTCTGGCGGGGCCGGCGCGTGCTCGTGACGGGCCACACCGGCTTCAAGGGCGCATGGCTGTCGCTGTGGCTGCAGTCGCTGGGGGCGGAGCTGACCGGGTTCGCGGACGCGGTCCCGACGAACCCCTCGCTGTTCGAGCTCGCCCGCGTGGGGGAGGAGATGATTTGGAGGATCGGCGATGTCCGCGACCGCGCGCAGGTGGGTGAGGCGATCGCGGAGTGCCGGCCGGAGGTGGTCATCCACATGGCGGCCCAGTCGCTCGTGCGACGGTCGTTCGCGAGCCCGCAGGAGACCTACGCGACGAACGTGATGGGGACCGTGAACGTGCTGGACGCCGTGCGGGTCGAGGGCGCCGGCACGGTCCGCGCGGTCGTGAACGTGACCTCGGACAAGTGCTACGAGAACCGCGAGTGGGAGTGGGGCTACCGCGAGCACGAGGCGATGGGCGGTCACGACCCCTACTCGAGCTCCAAGGGCTGCGCCGAGCTCCTCGCGAGCGCGTTCGGGCGCTCCTTCTTCGCCGATCCGGACGGCACGCGCCTCGCCTCGGCGCGCGCGGGCAACGTGATCGGCGGCGGGGACTGGGCCGAGGACAGGCTCGTCGCCGACGTGATGCAGGCCGCGCTCGCGGGCGAAGAGGCGGCGATCCGCAACCCCAACTCGATCCGCCCGTGGCAGCACGTGCTGAGCCCGCTGAGCGGATACCTGGTCCTCGCGCAGGCGCTGTGGGCCTCCCCGGAGACCGAGCCCGCGTTCAACTTCGGGCCCCCCGAGGAGGACGCGCGCCCGGTCGGCTGGCTGGTCGAGCGCCTCGCGGAGCTGTGGCCGGGCGGCGTGCGCTGGACGCTCGACGACGGCCCGCACCCGCACGAGGCGCGCTACCTGAAGCTGGACTCCTCGCTGGCCCGCTCGCGGCTCGGCTGGAGCCCGCTCGTGGGGCTCGAGGACACGCTTGGAAGCATCGTCGAGTGGTACCGGGCGCTGTCCGGCGGGGCGGACATGCGCGCGGTGACGCTCGGGCAGATCTCCTCGCTTCACTACCCTGCTGCGGCGACATGAGCCAGACCAGCTGCAGATTCTGTGGGGCCCCGCTCGAAGCGGTGTTCGCCGACCTCGGCATGTCGCCGCTGGCGAACTCCTACCTGCCGCCGGAGCGCGTCAACGCGATGGAGCCGTTCTACCCGCTGCGCGCCCTGGTCTGTGGCAACTGCTTCCTCGTGCAGCTGGAGGAGTTCGAGACCCCGCAGGAGATCTTCTCCGACTACGCCTACTTCTCCTCGTACTCCTCGAGCTGGCTCGACCACAGCCGCCGCTACGCCGAGCAGATGATCGAGCGGCTCGGACTCGGTCCTTCCAGCCACGTGATCGAGATCGCCTCCAACGACGGCTACCTGCTGCAGTTCTTCCACGAGCGCCAGATCCCCGTGCTCGGCATCGAGCCGGCCGCGAACGTCGCCAAGGTCGCGCTGCAGAAGGGGATCCCGACGCTGGTCGAGTTCTTCGGCGTGAAGACCGCGAGCTCGCTGGCGGTGGAGTCCGCCGCCGATCTCTTGCTCGGCAACAACGTGCTCGCCCACGTACCCGACCTCAACGACTTCGTGGCCGGGATGAAGCTGCTGCTGAAGCCCGGCGGCGTGATCACGATGGAGTTCCCCCACCTGATGCGCCTGATCGAGGACAACCAGTGGGACACCATCTACCACGAGCACTTCTCCTACTTCTCCTTCCTGACCGTGAGCCGCGTCTTCGAGGCGCACGGGCTGCGCCTGTTCGACGTCGAAGAGCTGCCCACGCACGGCGGCTCGCTGCGCATCTTCGCCGCGCACGCCGAGGACACCGACAAGCCGGAGACCGACGCCGCGCGCGAGCTGCGCGGGCGCGAGGCGGCAGCCGGCTACGAGCAGCTCGAGACCTACCTCGGCTACGGGCGGCGCGTGCAGGAGGACAAGCGCCAGATCCTCGACTTCCTGATCGGCCTGAAGCGCGAAGGGCTGAGCGTCGCCGGCTACGGCGCGCCCGCGAAGGGGAACACGCTCCTGAACTACTGCGGCATCGGCCCGGACTTCATCGACTTCACCTGCGATCTGAATCCGCACAAGCAGGGCCACTTCCTGCCGGGCAGCCACATCCCGATCCGCTCGCCCGAGCAGATTCGCGAGGACCGGCCGGACGTGGTGGTGATCCTGCCGTGGAACCTCAAGGACGAGATCGTGCAGCAGCTCGACTTCATCCGGGAGTGGGGCGGGCGGTTCGCTGCGCGCACGCCGGAGCTGAAGCTGCTGTCGTAGGACGATGCGCTTCGTCGAGACCCCGCTCCCCGGCGTGATCGTGATCGAGCCCGAGCGGCTGGAAGACGAGCGCGGCTGGTTCGCGCGCACGTTCGACCGCGACGCGTTCCGCTGCCCGCGGCATGAACCCCGATGTGATCCAGACCAACGCCTCCTTCAACGCGCAGCGCGGGCACGCTGCGCGGCATGCACTACCAGGCCGACCCGCACGGCGAGACCAAGGTGGTGCGCTGCGTGCGCGGCGCGATCTTCGACGTCGCCGTCGACATCCGGGCGGACTCGCCGACGCGCGCACGCTGGCACGGCGTCGAGCTGAGCGAGGAGAACGGCCTCGCGCTCTACATCCCCGCCGGGTATGCCCACGGCTTCCAGACGCTGAGCGCCGACAGCGAGGTCCACTACCTGATGGGCACCCCCTACGTGCCCGAGGCGGCGCGCGGCGTGCGCTGGGACGACCCCGCGTTCGGGATCGAGTGGCCGCTCGCGCCGGAAGGGCAGCGTGTGATCTCCGAGCGCGACGCGAGCTACCCGGACCACGAGGGATGACGCCCGACACCGCGTCGGACCACCAGCTCTCCGACGCTGAGATCGAGGAGGAGCTCGACGTCCTCGCGAGCGCCTCGGCCGGTCCGGCTGCGGTGCGCGGCGGCGCGCTCAGGGTGGGCGCGTTCATCGCCGCCACGGCGTTCGCGCTCGGCTCAGGGGCCCTGCTCTACCGCCACCTCGGCCCGGTCGGTACCGGCAAATACACCTCGGCGCTGCAGCTGGTCGCGCTCGTGGCGGCCATCTCGGACCTCGGCTTGACGGCGATCGGGATGCGCGAACTGTCAGTGCGGCACGGCGAGGAGCGGCTCACGACGGCCCGGGCGATCCTGGGGTTGCGGATGCTCGTCACCGTGGTCGGCCTGACCGGTGTCTTCATCTTCGCCTTCATCGCGTACGGCGAGACCCTGGCCCTCGGCGTTCTGCTCGCGGGCGCCGCGCTCATGTTCCAGGTCTGGCAGGGGACGCTGGCGATCCCGCTGATGACCGAACTGCGGTTCGGGTGGGCCTCGGTGCTGGAAGTGCTGCGACAGGCGATCACCTCGCTGCTCATCGTGGTGCTCGTCGTCGCCGGCGCGGGGCTGCTGCCCTTCCTCGCGACGCCGCTGCCCGCCGCGGCTGCGGTGCTGATCCTGATGGTCGCGCGGTTCAGGCGCCAGCTGCCGATGGGGATCCGGTTCGATTTCGGCCTCTGGCGCCAGCTCGTTGCCCCGGTGATCGCCTACGCGATCGCCGTCGCGGCTTCGGCGCTCTACTTCAGGGTCGCACTCGTGCTCGTGTCGCTGATCAGCAGCGGTCACCAGCTCGGGTACTTCAGCGTCTCGTTCAACATCATCGCGGCGCTGTTCTCGATTCCGGCGTTGCTCGTCAGCGCAGCGTTCCCGATCTTCTCCCGCGCCGCGCGGGACGACCACGACCGGCTGGCCTACGCGATCGAGCGCGTGTTCGAAGTCTCTCTGATCGCCGGCGTATGGATGTCCCTGGCGATCGCGCTCGGGGCCGGGTTCGCGGTGGAAGTCCTCGGTGGCCCCAAGTTCGATCCCGCCGCGCCGGTGCTCGCGATCCAGGGCATCTCCGTCGGCGCCACCTTCGTCGGGACCGTGTGGGGCTTCGGGCTGCTCAGCCTCGGCCGGCACCGGACGATCCTAGTGTTCAACTTCTCCGCGCTGGCGGCCATCGCCGTCGCGGTCGCCGTGCTCGCCTCGACCGGCGGCGCGCGCGGCGCTGCGATCGCCGCCTCCTCGGTCGAGGTCGTGCTCGCCGTCGCGGGGGGCTGGCTGCTCGTGCGCGCGAGCCGCGCGCTGCGTCCGTCGCTGAAGGTCGTTCCCAAGGTCGCTCTCGCCGCGGTCCTCGCCGCCGGTGTCGCGCTGATCCCGATCGGGGAGCCGGCACGCGTGGCGCTCGCGACCGCGATCTACGCGGCGGTCCTGTACGCGGTCAAGGCGTTCCCTCCGGAGCTGTGGGCACTGATCCCACGAAGGGCGCGGCTGCAGCCGTGAAAGCGGCCGGCACCTGCCCCCTTTGCGGGGCGCCGTCGCGACGCGCGTTCCTGGTCGACGACCGCAATCGCGGCATCGCCGCCGCGGCTCCGTTCGAGTACGAGCGTTGCAGCGCCTGCCGCTCGTACTTCCTGACCAACGTGCCGGCGGACCTCGCTCGCCACTACCCGCCCGA
This sequence comes from uncultured Solirubrobacteraceae bacterium, assembly GCA_963779065.1. Lineage (GTDB taxonomy): Bacteria > Actinomycetota > Thermoleophilia > Solirubrobacterales > Solirubrobacteraceae > Palsa-744. The sequence goes on along the minus strand of CAVZWQ010000003.1, from coordinate 1,892,555 downwards.
CTACCACGGCCGGCCCACCGGCGCGGAGCTCGAACGCCTCGCACAGGCGGAGCGCCCGAAGCTCGATCTCGTGCGTGGCGTCGCCGGCACGGGGAGCATGCTGGAGATCGGCCCGGGGATCGGGTTGTTCGCGCGGGCCGCGGTGCTCGCGGGCTTTCACGTCACGGCGGTGGAGATGGATCCCGGCTGCTGCGCGCATCTCGAAGCGGTGGTCGGGGCGCGCGCGATCCAGAGCGATCAGCCGGAAGCTGCCCTGGCGGGTCTCGGGAGCTTCGACGCGATCGTGATGTGGCACGTGATCGAGCATCTGCCGCGGCCCTGGGCGGTTCTCGAGGCGGCTGCCGAGCACCTCGCCCCGGGCGGTGCCCTCGTGGTCGCGACGCCGAATCCCGAGGCGCTCCAGTTCCGGCTGCTCGGCGGTCGCTGGGCGCACGTGGACGCGCCGCGGCACCTCTACCTGATCTCCGAGAGCGAGCTCCGGCGCAAGGCCGCAGAGCTCGGACTGGTCCATGTCACCAGCACGACGAGAGACGCCGCCGGGCGCCACTGGAACCGGTTCGGGTGGGAGTACGCGGTACGCCGTTATCCGGCCCGGCACCCGTCGACCTACTGGACCCAGTCGGCCGCGCGGGTGCTCGCAGCCGCGATGACGCCGATGGAAACGCGCGGGATGGCCGGGACCGCCTACACCACGATCTTCACCCGTTCGGCGCCGTGATCTGCGTCGTGCACCTCGTTCGGGCGGTGAACGGACGCCGCCCATTCGACACCTTCGTGGGGGCGCTCGGCGCGCGCGACGCGGGGACGCCGTTCGAGCTGGTTCTCGCCTTCAAGGGCTTTGCATCGCAGGCGCAGGCGCAGCCGTTCCTGGACGTCGCCGCGGCGCATGACCCCACCGCGCTGCACTTCGACGACACCGGCCTGGATCTCACCGTCTACCTGGCCGCGGCACGTCGCCTGGAGCGGGGTCGCTACTGCTTCACGAACTCGTTCAGCGAGCCGCTCGCCGACGGCTGGCTGGGCAAACTGGACGCGGCGCTCGCCCGCGACGACGTCGGCGTCGCTGGTCCGACGGGGTCCTGGAACAGCACGCGCTCATGGGCGATGCAGATGCTCGGTCTGCCGACTCCCTACCGCGGGCTGTTGCCTGCGCGCTCGACGCTGCGCGAGGTCTCGGCGGAGCTCGCGCCGGCGGGCGAGGAGGCGCAGGCGGCGCCGCGCGGGGGTCGAGCGGCGACGGTGCTGAAGGCGCTCGGGAGCCTGCCGGGCCAGATGCTCGGCTTCGAGCCCTTCCCGGCGCCTCACCTGCGCACGAACGCCTTCTGCGTCGAGCACGCGACCCTCATGCGAGTGGCTTGGCGCGAGATACGCACCAAGCGCGACGCCCACCTGCTCGAGTCCGGCCGTCACGGCTTGACGCGCCAGATCGAGCGGCTCGGTCTGCGCGCCGTCGTCGTCGACCGCACCGGGGAGGCCTACGACAGCCCGGACTGGCCCCGCAGCGCCACCTTTTGGCAGGGCCGGCAGGAGGGGCTGCTCGTGGCCGACAACCAGACGCGCGCCTACGAGCAGGGAGGGCCGGATCGCAGGCGCGTGCTCGCGACGATGGCCTGGGGGCGCGCGGCGCGGCCGGTCGCGGGGCCTTAGCCGAGACGCCGCGCGAGCGAGCCAAGGGGCCCGATCGGGCGCTGGCGCTGCCAGCGCTCGGGATCGCCCGCGGGGTCGACCTGCTCGAGCACGTCATCCACATCGGCGAACTCACGCTCGTCGCGGACCGGATCCCAGATCGGGAACTGGCGCTGCAGCAGTCCGAGAGCCGAGGGAAGCCGCGCCCCGATCAGCTTCGGCGCGGCCAGCGCGAGCAGCGCGAGGCCCCTGAAAGCCAGGTCGTAGATGGCCCGCTCGACGGGCGACATCAACGTCCTCAGCTCCTGCAGCTCCGGCCCGCTGACCGTCCCCCGCAGATGATGGCCCTCGTAGACGTAGACGATCTGAAGGCGGCGGTAGCGGCCGTAGTCCGGGCGCGGCGCCCCCGGGCCGAGCTCGCCCTCCAGCTCCTCCATCGCCCGCAGCCAGCCGTTGTTGATGTTGGTGCCGGGCACCAGCTCGCCGCCGCGCGGTCCGGAGACGTCGGCCCTGCCGGCCTGCAGGAAGTCGCCTCCCGCCGCCTCGTCGCGGTTGCTGTGGAAGAAGCCGTAGGAGCGGGGCGAGACGCCGATCACCACAGACGGCTGGGGGTCCGCGACGATCTCGCTGCAGCGCTCGAACAGGTGGTTCATCGCGTAGTAGTCCGGAAACGGCGAGCGATAGAACGGGCCATGCGCGCTGAGCGACTCGATCGCCGCGCGCGAGACGGTCACGAACTGCATGTTGAAGCCGTAGCGGACCCTGAAGCGCATCGCCGCCCGCACCAGCTCCCGTGCTTCGGAGGCCGGGAGGCGAAACGGCTCGACGGCGCCGCGGAAGAAGGGGGCGTAGCCCTCGGAGCGCAGGTAGCCGTGCGGCTCCTCGGGGAGGACCCCAGGGTAGGCGTACACGAGAGCGTTGTGATAAACGACCTGCGGTCCGTCGAAGCGCTCGATGACGCTGCGGACACGCTGGAAGTACCGACCGAGGAGCGCGTCATCGTCACCCAGCATGATCAGGTAGTCGCCGCTGCTGTGCGCGAGCGCGTTGTTCCAGTTGTCCGAGACCGGGATCGCTTCCGGGGTCCGGACGTACACCACGCGCGGGTCGTTCAGGGAGCGGATCCAGCCGCCGATGTCTTCCGAGGAGGCATTGTCAGAGACCACGACCTCGCAGTCCCCGTCGTCCAGCCGGAGGACGCTCGCGACCGCTTTGCGCAGCAGGGGCAGCCGCTCGCGCGTCGGTATCAAGACGGAGATCTTCATGCCGGGGGAGCGGTGATCATGCCATCTGCGTCATGACCAGGATCCTCGTCACCGGGGCGAGCGGCTTCATCGGCAGGCCGCTGCTCGCCCGTATCGCCACCTCCGCCGATGAGGTCCACGCGATCGCGCGAAGCGAGGCGCCGTCCGTGCCCGGCGGCGTGCGCCGGCACGCGCTCGACCTTCGCGACCCGGAAGCGACCGGCCGCCTTCTGGCGGAGGTCCGTCCCGACCTGCTCGTTCACCTCGCGTGGTACGTCGAGCACGGGAGCTTCTGGACGGCACCCGAGAACCTGGAGTCGACAGCTCTCAGCCTCCGGCTTCTGCGCGCCTTCGCCGACGCCGGCGGGCGTCGGGCGGTGATGGTCGGCACATGCGCGGAGTACGACTGGAGCCGGGCCGACGGGCCGCTCCAGGAGCGCTCCTCGCCACTGGGCCCGGCGACGCTCTACGGAACCGCCAAGGACGCCCTGAGGCGTCTCGGCGAGGCGTATGGGGACGTCGCCGAGATCGATTTCGCGTGGGCGCGGCTGTTCTTCCTCTACGGCCCCGGCGAGCAGCGCGGCAGGCTGGTCCCCGCCGTGATCCGGGGTCTGCTGGCGGGCGAGCCGGTCGAGACGACCGCGGGCGCGCAGCGGCGGGACTTCATGTTCGTGGACGACGTGGCGGGGGCGCTCGCCGCCCTGGCCGCCTCAGATGTGAACGGCCCGGTGAACATCGCCACCGGACAGGCCGTCCCGGTCCGCGATGTTGTGCAGGAGATCGCACGGCAGACGGGGCGCGAGGATCTGCTGCGGATCGGCGCCCTCCCGGACCGCCCCTCCGATCCGCCTGAGCTGACCGGCGCCACCGAGCGGCTGCGCGAGGAGGTCGGGTTCGTCCCGGAGACGGGCTTGGAGGAAGGGATCGCCAGGACCGTCGACTGGTGGCGCCGGCGCTCATGAGCACCGGTCTCACCGCGGTCATCCTGAGCTACGACGGCCGCCCGCTCCTGGAGCTGGCGCTGCCCTCGATCCTCTCCCAGTCGCGGCCCGCCGATCAGGTGATCGTCGTCGACAACGGCTCCAGCGACGGCACGGCCGAGTGGCTGGCGGCGAGCTGGCCCGCCGTCGAGGTGCTGCGGCTGGAGGAGAACGTCGGCGTCACCGCGGCGCTGAACCGCGGGGTCGAGGCGGCGCAGGAGGGCAACGCCGTGCTCCTGCTCAACAACGACGTCGAGCTGGACCCCGGCTGCTTCGCGGCGATGCTTGCCGAGCTCGACGCCCACCCCCTCGCGGCCGTCGTGGCGGCGAAGCTCGTCGACTACCACCGCCGCGAGCTGCTCGACGGCGCCGGCGACCGCTGGAGCTGGGGCGGGGAGGCGCACCGCCGCGGGCAGGGGGAGCGCGACACCGGACAGTTCGACCGCGCAGAAGACGTCTTCAGCGCTTGCGGCGCGGCGGCGCTCTACCGCCGCAGCGCGGTCGCGGCGGTCGGCCCGTTCGACGAGCGCTTCTTCGCCAACGGCGAGGACACCGACTGGGCCTTCCGCGCGAACCTGGCCGGCCACGTCTGCCGCTACACGCCGGCCGCCGTCGTCTACCACATGGGCAGCGCGACGCTCGGCAGCGGCGTCAGCGACTTCGCGCTGTTCCACAACTGGCGCAACTGCATCTGGATCGTCGCCAAGAACTACCCGGCGGGCTCGCTGCTGCGCCACCTCCCGGCCCTGGTGCTCGTGCAGGCGCGCAACCTGGCCGTCTCGATCCGCGACCGCAGGCTGCGGCTGTGGCTGCGGGCATGGGGCTCAGCGCTCGCGGGCATGCCGGCGACGCTCGGGCTGCGGCGCCAGATCCAGCGCTCGCGCACGATCCCGGTGAGCCGCCTGGAGGCGCTTGTTCGCAAGGACGCGTAGCGCCGCGGGTCCGCGGGGTAACGTCCCGCTCGTGCTCGCGCGCCTCCGGGACCTTCCCGTCACCGCCCAGTACCCCCTGCTCGGGATGCGCCGCCGGCGCATCGCCAACCGCTACCTGCGCGGCGAAGGTCTCGAGATCGGCGCGCTGCATCGTCCGCTGCCCGTGCCCGCCGGGGCGCGTGTGCGCTACGTCGACCGCATGGACGTGGAGGGGCTGCGCGAGCACTACCCGGACCTCGCCCCCGAGCTCGTTCGGGTCGACGTCGTGGACGACGGGGAGACGCTTGCGAGCCAGCCCGATGCGAGCGCGGATTTCATCATCGCCAACCACTTCATCGAGCACACTGAGGATCCGCTCGGGACGCTCGCCAACCACCTGCGCGTGCTGCGCCCCGGCGGCATCCTCTACCTCGCGGTTCCCGACCGGCGCCGGACGTTCGACGCCGAGCGCCCGCCGACGCCGCTGGAGCACCTGATCCGCGACCACGAAGAGGGGCCGGCCGGCTCACGCGCCGGCCACCAGGAGGAATGGGCGCGCCTGGTCGAGCACGTGCCGCCGGCCGCGGTGCCCGCGCGCGTCGCCGCGCTGGAGCGCGACGACTACTCGATCCACTTCCACGTGTGGGCGCCCGACGAGTTCCACGAGCTGCTCGAGCACGCCCGCTTCGTCGAGAAGCTGCCCTTCCGCGTCGAGACGCGGCGCTCCAACCACCGCGAGTTCATCACCGTCCTGCGCAGGGTCTGAGCGGCCCTGGCCGCTAGCGTGTGCCGCCGTGCAGCCGCTGCTGACGGTCACGATCGCCACCTTCGACGGGCGCGAGCTGCTCGCCGGGGTCCTGCACTCGCTGCGCGCGCAGACGATCGCCGAGGAGATCGAGGTCGTGGTGATCGACGACGGCTCCAGCGACGGCACCGCCGCCTGGCTGCGCGAGCAGCGGCCCGAGGTCGAGCTGATCGCGCACGAGGCCAACCTCGGCGTCGACTCGCTCGCTGAACGAGGGGCTTCAGCTCGCGCGCGGCGAGTTCGTCGCGCTGCTCAACAACGACGTCGAGCTTGCGCCCGACTGCCTGGAGCGGCTGCTGGACGACCTGCGCGAGCACCCGCGCGCGGCCGTCAGCACGCCGAAGCTGCTCGACTTCCACGACCGCACGCGTCTCGACGGCGCGGGCGACGCCTACTCGCGCTGGGGCATGGCCACGCGGCGCGGGCACGGCGAGCTCGACCGAGGGCAGTACGACGCCGCGGACAGGTCATGGGCGCCTGCGCGGCGGTCGCGGTCTACCGGCGCGAGGCGATCGGGCAGGTCGGCGGCATGGACGAGGACTTCTTCGCCTACCTGGAGGACGTCGACTGGTCGCTGCGGGCGCGTCTGGCGGGCTGGGAATGCCGCTATGAGCCGGCCGCTGTCGCCTTCCACATGGGCAGCGCGACGCTCGGGCGCCGGGCCGAGCGACGTTCAACCTGTTCCACGTCTGGCGCAACGGGGTGTGGGTGATCGCCAAGGACCTTCCCGCGAGCACGATCCTGCGCCTGCTCGCCGTTCCTGCTGGCGGGACAGGCGCTGGCACCTCTGGAACGCCGTCCGCCACCGGCAGCTGCGCACCTGGTGCGCGGGCTTGGGCTCGGCGCTCGCGGGGCTGCCGCGGATGCTGGCGCGCCGCCGGGAGATCCAGCGGGCCCGGGCCATCGCGCCGCGCGAGCTGGAGCGCTGGATCTCGCGCCGCTAACCCGGCATCGCGCGTAGGCGCGGTGCTGGCGCAGCGCGCCGAGCCACCCCGAGCGCGCCGGCGCCAGCGCCACCTCGCGGCGTTCGGAGCCAGCGCTCGCGCGCGCATCGCGCGCCAGCCGCGCAGCCCTGCGAGGCGGCCGGCGAGCGGCGCCAGCGTGCGGTCGGTGAGCGCCACGTAGACCACGTAGGCGAGGTCGTAGAGAAGGATCCCCGGCAGCGCCCGCGCGAGCTGGCGCGCCGGTCATGTTGCGGGCGAGCAGCCACACGCGGTTGCGCCCCACCAGCCAGTACTTGCGCGCGCGAGCCCTCGCCGGTGCTCGCCGAGCCGCGGTGGTCGGCGACGCGCCTGCGGCTCGTAGACCGCGCGCCAGCCCGCCGCGCGTGCGCGCCAGGCGAGGTCCACGTCCTCCTGGTAGGCGAAGAAGCGGCCGTCGAGGCCGCCGAGCTGCGCGAGCATCGAGGCGCGGTAGAGCGCCACGCAGCCGCTGGCGCCGAAGACCTCGCCCGGCTCGGCCGCCGCGGCGAGCGGCGCGCCCGCGAAGCGCTCGCTCGCGACGCCGAGCGAGTCGACGACGATGCCGGCTGAGTTGATCGCGCTCGGGGCGCGTCCGGAAGCGGATCTGCGCCGCGACCGCGCCGATGTCGGGGGTCCGAGCGCCCCGCTCGCCAGCAGCACCGCGAGCGCGTCGGGATGCGACGTTGGCGTCGTCGTTGACGAGCGCCACCCACTCGCCCCGCGCGGCCTCGATCCCGCGCCTGCGCGCCCGCCGGCGAAGCCGACGTTGCCCTGCGAGCGCGATGCACCCGTGCGTCGGGGCGGTGCTCGGACACCAGCCCGGCGAGCTCGCCGTTGTCCACGACGATCAGCTCGCTCGGCCGCCTCCAGCGCGCGCCTGCGCCTCGCGCCAGCGCGCGAGTCCAGGCATTCGACCAGCGGCTCGCGCTGAGCGGTAGGCCACGACGACGATCGAGACCAGCGGCGCTCGCTCACAGCGACGGCAGCCGTCCGAACCCCGACGTGCTGAGCGTGCCGAGGGCGCGGTCGAAAGCCGGCGTCGCGGAGGCGCTGCCCCGGACGCCGTCCGGTCGCGGCCGCGCCGGCGCCGGCGAGCTGGCTCGGTCACCCAGTCGAGCAGCGGGGCCGCGACGGCCGGCCATGCGTAACGCGGGGCGACGGCGGCGAGCCGCGCGGCGAACGAGCTCGCGCCCGCGCGCTCAGCACCTCGACCAGCGCGGCCGCGATCGCCTCGGGGCTGCCGGGAGCCACGATCGTGCCGAGCCGTCGCGCTCGACCTGCTCGGCGAGGTCGTCGCCGCCCGTGCAGACGATCGGCAGCCCGGCCCAGATCGCGTCGAGCAGCCGCGTGCGGAAGGCGAAGCGCGTCTCCAGGTGGTCGGCGTGGGCCGAGAGCACGCAGTCCGCCTCGAGCAGCCAGTCGGCGCGCTGCTCGTAGGCACCCACTCGTCGTTGAAGAACACCTGGCGGTCGAGCAGCCCCGAGCCGGCCTGCGCAGCTCCCGCGCCTCGCGCTGCGGCCGCGCCGGCCGCCGGCAGCGTGGCGGCGCCCATGAAGACGAGCCGCGCCCGCGGCCGGCGCTCGCGCAGCAGCCGCGATCGCGCGGATCGCCGACAGGCGGCGTCGAGCCACGCCCAGATGCCGCCGTTCCACAGCATCACCTCGTCGCCCGGCGCGCGATCTGCGGGAAGCGCCGCCGCGATCGCCCGGTCCGTGCGCCACGCGGCGGCTCGTCGGGCAGCCCGAACGGCACGCAGTCGATCAGCCAGCGCAGCGACGGGTCGCGGTACTGCTCCTCGGGCGTGAGCATCCGTTCGCCGAGCATCGCCCCGAGCCACAGGTCGCGCTGCTTCTCGGAGGCGCACATCAGGTGGTCCGCGTCGGCGAGCCCGCGCAGCACGCGGTCGACGGTCAGCGTGTCACGAGCCGCGCCGCTTGGCGGACGCCGTCCTCGCGCAGGCGCTCGACGACCTCGAACGGCTCGGGGTCGTAGACGTCGTAGATGACGCGCGCGGGGAGCGGCGCAGCAGTGCCGCCACGATGCGGCCACGGCGGCTGCGCGACGACCGCGTCGGCCTGCGCGACGAGCTCGCCGAGGCCGCTGCGGCGGGGGCTCCCGAACAGCTTGTAGCTCGACGACCGGCGGCGCGCCGGGCGACGGCGACGGAGGGCGCGACCCCCGCGATCGTGACCTCGGCGTGCGCGCTCAGCACGCTTCGCCAGCTCGACGGTGCGGATCGCGACGCCGGTCGGCCGTCTCGCAGACCGGGCTCGGCGCAGATCAGCAGCACGCGCCTGGCCGCGGCGCCGCTCACGTGTAGAAGCCTCCGAGCGTCATCAGCTGCCCGGCGTAGCAGAGGCCGATCATCGCCACCACCAGGGCGGTGACGAGCGGGACGTGCCGGCGCTTGCCGAGCCCGAACGTGCCGAGAACCGCGAGCGCCGCGAGCGCGCCGATCGCCGGGAAGATGTAGCGGCCCTGTTCGGCGACGACGGTGCGTCCGCCGTTCGGCGCGAAGAACGCGGCCTCGACCGCGACGAGCACGCAGATCGGCACGAGGATCAGCAGCAGGATCTCCCAGCCGCGCGAGGCTAGCCGCGCGCGCCAGCGCCATGCCCCCGCACAGCCCGGCGAAGGCCACGAGCACCATCACGACCAGGATGACGACGAACACCCAGCGCGGGAACAGGATCGAGTACCAGCCGAACGCGCCCCAGCCCCGCTCGATGTAGACCTGGAAGAACGGCCACCCCGGGGGAAACAGCCGGCCCATGAAAGCGACCGGAGGCAGGAACAGCTGCCACAGATACTCGAGGAAGCGCAGGGGCATGTGGGACGCGGTGCTGACCGCGCTGGAGGCCGAGATCGCACCGCCGCCTCCGCCGCTGCTGCCGGCGACGCCTTTTTCGGCCGGGTAGAAGAGCGGGCGCAGGATTCGATAGCCGCCCTGGACGACCACGAAGGAGCCGATCAGGACCGCCCAGGGCTGCCAGCGGAAGCTGCGCCGGTGATCGCCACAGCAGCGCGAGCAGCGCCGACGCACTGCGACGGGATAGAGCTCGTAGCCCGTCTCCTTCATCAGCGGCGTCAGCGCCAGCGCGAGGCCGAGGCCGAGCGCGATCCGCCAACTGAGGCCGCGGCGCAGCGCGCGCACGAGCAGATAGAGCGCGATCGCCGCCGTGGCGTTGACGCCGTTGTCGTTGTTGGCCGCGCCGCCGATGAACGAGAACATCGGCTGGAAGGAGACGAGCAGCCCCGCGCCGACCGCGGCCGTCGGCCACCGTGGCAGCAGCTCGCGCATGATCCCGAACGCGCAGGCCGCGACGATCGCGGCGAACAGCGCCGAGACAAGCCGCACGACCGTCAGCTGCGAGTAGGTCGAGGCGCCGCGCACCAGCTGATAGGCCGCCGCGGCGGTCAGGTAGTAGGGCGGCGCGTGGCCCGCGGCGCCGAGCGTGAAGCCGCCGCCGTTGTCCTGCGGATGGCTGCCGCTGGCGTTCGCGTGTTCCCAGCGCGCCTCATACAGCGGCTCCCACGGCGGCAACCCGTCGGCGGAGCCGATCACGCCGTAGGAGTGGGCGCCTTCGAGCGCGAGCGTCTGGCTGCTCGAGAAGGGCGGGCGGCTGCTGGGCGCGGTCGAGGGGGCGTGGCCGGTCTCGGCGATGTACTGCGCGTAGGCGAAGTGGTCGGGCTCGTCCGGGGTCTGGAAGGGCGGGGTGATCAGCGCCCAGCTGCCGGCGTTCAGGAACGCGATCAGCGCGATTGCCGCCGCCGGGCGGATCCTGCGGCCCCGCACGCGCAGCTCTCGCCCGGCAGCCGCCCGCGCCAGCAGCACGAGCGCCAGCAGCCAGCTCAGCGGCAGCACGACGAACAGCAGCACCGGGTAGGTCCAGGAGCCGACGATCCCCGGCCGGAACAGCGCGGCGCGGGAGAAGATGGTCCCCGCCTGGGAGAGCAGCGAGCGTTCGGCGTGGCCGGGCGGCAGGTACCAGACCGAGAGGCTGCTCGCGACCGGGGCCACACCGGCCACCGCACCGCCGAGGCTCGAGGAGGCCGTCCGCCCGACGGTGATCGGTGGCGGGCCGCCTAGCTGCAGCCCCGGCATGCCGGCGAGGCTGATCGGGGCTGAGAGCGCCGTCACGCAGATGCTCGCGACCCCGCTCGCCGCGGTCTTCGGGATCGCCTGTTCGAGCGGGATCGGCACGCCGGCGGCGCCGTTGACCGTCTGCAAGCCGGTGACGGCGCTTCCGAGCGCCGGCTGGCCGACCGTCACGCGCACGCGCGTGTTCGACCGGCTCAGATACGCGAGCAGCCGCACGATCCCCGACCCACCGGGGATGTGCTGGCCGGCGCTGCACATGCTCTGACCGCGCGGCACCGTGACCGCGATCCCGTGGTTGCCGACCGAGGCGCTGCCCGTGTAGTACGGCCGCGGCTTCAGGACCTGCCAGAGCGTTAGCGCGACCATGAGCGTGCCAACCGCCAGCGCGACGGCCCACACAACGCGACCCCCATCCCCCAAATCAAAAGAAGAACCAACCCGGCGCGCCCGGCTCCGCGCAGGCGCGGGCGCGGGCATCGTGCCGGCCTGGCTCATCTACCTGCGGCGCAGCCCGAGGATCGAGAGCAGGAAGGAGGAGAAGAAGATCTGGATGCCGATGATGATCAGCGTCGCGCCGATCACCGCGAGCTTTTCCTCGCCGAGCGCGCCGAAGCCGGAGTTGATCCAGTCGATCGCGATCACGCCGCAGGCACACGAAGCCGACCAGTGCAGCGACGCCGCCCAGGAGCAGACCGTGCTCGAGCCGGAAGCGTCGCGCGCATGCGGTCGAACCAGGGGTCCTTCTCGCCCATGAAGTAGGTGCCGTAGGCGTGCGCGCAGAGTCCCAGCGCGAGCGACCTGCGTGCCGACGATCGCCAGCAGCGCGCCGGCGATCAGCGTGTGCACGCCCCAGCCGCGGCTGAAGAAGCTGACGCCGCTGATCACGAGCACGTCGGCGACGCACCCCGAGGCCGACCATCACAAAGCCGGGGATGATGAACAGGTGGTTCGGGCTGTGGACGAGCAGGAAGCGCAGGTGGCGCCAGCCGTCGCGGAACGAGGAGAGCTTGCTCTCGCCGCCGCGCGGGTGGTACTCGATCGGCGATCTGGTCGATGCGCAGGTTCTCCTTCGCGGCCCGGATCACCATCTCCGAGGCGAACTCCATGCCGGTCGTGCGCAGGTCCAGGCGCTCGGAGCACGTCGCGCGCAGACGGCGCGCATGCCGCAGTGGGCGTCGGTCACGCCGGTGCGGAAGAACAGGTTCAGGATCCCCGTCAGCAGCGGGTTGCCGACGTAGCGGTGCAGCCACGGCATCGCGCCCGGCTTGATGTTGTCCATGCGGTCGCCGATCACCATCTCGGCGCCTTCTTCCATCTCTGGCCAGGAAGCGCGGGATCTCGCTCGAAGTCGTAGGTGAGGTCGGCGTCGAGCATCACGATGTAGTGCCCTGGGCGGCGTCGAAGCCCGCCAGGTAGGCGCGAGCCGTAGCCGCGCGCGGCGCTCGCGGATCACCTTCGCGCCGGCGCGCGCCGCGATCTCGCCGCTGCCGTCCGTCGGAGTTGTTGTCGACGACGATCACCTCGCCGTCGATCCCCGCCGCCGCCAGCACCTCGCGCGAGCGGTCGACGCACAGCTCGATGTTCTCGGCCTCGTTCAGGCAGGGGATCACGACCGACAGCGTCAGCGCCCGCTCGGTGGGCTGCCGGGGTCTCCGAGCGCGGTCGGGCGCTCGCCGGGATTGATTGATCGGGCTTCTCATGCGATGGCCTTTGCGCTGCCTCGAGCTCCGCCTTGGAGCCATCAGCGACTTCAACGATTCTGCGCAGACGAAGTTGCGGGCGCGGCTGCACTCGGCCCGAGCCTACCGGACGTCACGGCCGGCAGCCTGGCCGCGCGCTGCATCCGGGAGGCCGTCCTGCGCGTCCCAGATAGCTCGGGCAGCGCGCTCAGGCGCCGCTTCAGCCACAGCGGCAGCGTGCCGGTGGCTGGCGCCCAGCAGCAGCCCGGTGCCCTTGGCGAGCTCGTAGAGCACCGCGTAGGGGATCCAGCGCGCCTGCCCGGTGCGCCACAGCCAGCGAGCTCGCCGCGGGCGTAGCGGAGCGCCGCCGCGCGCAGCGCCCGGCACGACTCGCGCTCGCCCGCCAGGTAGGCGCGGTCGGCCGAGGCGCCCGAGTCGAAGAAGCGCCGGAAGGCGCCGAGCGAGCGTGTAGTGGTGGGAGTGACGGACCGGCGCCGCGGGCTCGTAGACGATCGTCGCAGCCGTCGAGCAGCGACGCGCCGGCACCAGTCCTGATCCTCGCTCATGATGATGTCCTCGACGAACGGGAACCGCTCCCACAGCGCGCGGCGGATCGCGCCGTTGCGTTCGAGAAGAGGGTCGTCTCCATCGGTCAGCTCGTGCGACGCCGCGCCGCGCGCTGCTCGCGCGCGGCTGGGCGCCGTAGAGGAAGTCCAGGAAGTAGCGCTCCGGAGGCGTCGCGTCCGTCGTGTGGCGAGCTGGCGCCCGTACACGCCCGGCGACCCGCTCGCGCTCGCGCAGCGGCGCGGTCAGCCGCTCGAGCCAGCGCTCGCCGATCGGCGTACGCGTCCTGGCTGATGAAGACCAGCAGCTCGCCGCTAGCAGGCGCGGCGCCGAGGTTGCGCGCAGCAGCCGTGGCTGAACTCGTGCGGCGGGATCTCGCGGACGATCGCGCCGTGCCTGCGCGCCAGCTCGACGCTGCCGTCGCTGGAGCCGGAGTCGACGACGACGAGCTCGACCTCGCTCGCCGACGGGCAGGCGCTGCGCGCGCGATCGCCTCCAGACAGCGTGCCAGGTCGGCTGCCCCCGTCCTTGACGGGGATCACGATCGAGACGCTCACCGCGGGCCCCGCTGCGGCGCGAGCCCGGCCTGCTCCTCTCGCTCCCGCAGGGCCCTGCGCAGCCCCGCTTCGACTTCGTCGGTGGCCTGATCCCAGGTGTGCGAGGCGACGAACTCGACCCCCTCGCGCGAGCGCCGCTCCCACTCGCTCGCGGTCCTCGAGCAGCCGCTCCATCGCGTCGGCGAGCGCGGTTCGAGTCCAGCGGCGCCAGCTCGAGCGGGCCGTCGCGCGCCGAAGATCGACTCGGCGCTGATCCCGGCGAGCTCGACGCACGGCAGGCCGCAGGCGAGCATCTCCTTCGGCATCAGCGAGAAGTTCGTCAGCGACAGGCAGAGCCCGACCGTCGCCTCGGAGTAGAGCCACGACAGCTGCTCGGGGCTGAGCACGCCGAGGTGCTCGTAGTCGAAGGAGGCGTCGAGGATTTCGCCGGTCGCCGAACAGCACGATCCGCACGTCCGGGCCGGCGGCGCTTGAGCTCGGCCAGCGCCATCAGCCCGATCGGCACGGCCGCGGCGCGGCGTCGCGTAGCGGGCGTAGTAGATGACCGTGTCGCGCCGGCGCTCGACCGGCCGCGGCATGTAGATGTCGTGATCGACGCCGAGCTGGAAGGCCTCGGCGCTCGCGCCGTAGCGGTCGATCAGCACGTCGCGCAGCCACGGGCTGGCCGCGATGCAGTGCATCCCGTAGCGTGTAGGTCTCGGCGCTCAGCGCGTGCTCGGCCGAGGCCGCGAAGAACTCGGGCTCGTGGTCGTTGACGACGTAGGCGCGCGCGCGGCAGCCGTCGAGCTCGCAGCGTCGCGTGGACCGGTCTGCCAGCCGGTCGCGATCACGACGTCGGCGCCCTGCCAGCTGCGTCGAAGCCCTTGTAGACGGGCCCCTCGAAGGGCGCGAAGTACTCGCGGATTTCGTGGCGCAGCACCGCCGGGCCAGACGGCGTTGCGGTAGCCGTAGTAGTCGGCCAGCCAGACGCTGCAGGCGTGCCCGCGCCGCTCGAGGCGGGTGAAGATCTGAAACAGCGTGTTGTGGCCGCCGCTGCCGCGGCTGAACGGGCGGGATCACCATCGCCAGGCGCAGGCGCTCGCGCTCGGCCATGCCCGGGACCGGGTCGAGCAGCGGCGCGGGCCCGTTCGCGCCAGACGCTGCGCGGCGACCTCGTAGACCTCGCCCGAGAGCTTGCGCCGCACGCGGGCGGCCGGCGGCAGCGCGGGCGCTCCGCCGCCGCCGGGCGTCCGTCGCTCGCCGCCGCTCGGCCGCGGCGCCGCTCGCTCCGCGTCGCTCGAGCGACAGGCCGCTGCCGCACCGGCGCCGGGCAGGCGCTCCGCGCGCGAGCCGAGCGCCGAGAAGACCTTGCGCCCGCGCGTGGTGGACCGTCGAGCGGGCGCGTCCAGCGCGCGGCTCTCGGCGCCGGTCATGCCCTGCTCGGCCATCCAGCGCCGGTCGGCGCCGACCGCGCGGCGCACGTGGCCGGCGCGACTCGGCGAGCGTCGAACGGCTCGACGTGCCCGGTCGCCTCGCGCAGGCCGCGGTACTCGTCGAAGTAGCGGCGCATGAACTCGACCGGCGCCGTAGTCGTGGGCGTGCAGGACGGCGGCGCCCGGGTGGTAGACCTTGCTCCAGCCGGCCGCGAGCATGTCCGCGCCGAAGGCCTGGTCCTCGGAGTAGGCGCACGTCGCGGAAGCGGATCTCCTCCCAGCAGGCCCGCGCGTAGCAGGCGTTGACGTTCGAGAGGAAGCGTCGGCGTCGCCGGCGCGCTGGACGACCGGGCGGCCGTCCGGCGAGAAGCCGGCGAAGAACTCGCTCAGCTCGCGCGCGATCATCGGGCTGGTGTCCGGGCGCGGCGAGGTGCGGCCCGTAGGCCGCGCCGACGCGCTCGTCCAGCGTGAACGCCTCGCGGTAGGCGGCGAGCCAGCCCGGGCAGGGCGTCGCGTCCTGGGTCAGGAAGCAGATCAGCTCGCCGCTGGTGCGTTCCGCGCCGAGGTTGCGGGTGCGCCCGTGCGCGAACTCGCCGGGCTCGATCTCGCAGCAGCTCGACGCCCGCGCGCGCGGGCGATCTCCACCGAGCGGTCGCTGCGAGCCCGAGTCGATCACGAGCATCTCGTCGACGCCCTCGCGCGCGAGCGCGTCGAGCAGCTCCTCCAGGTAGCGCTCCCCGTCCTTGACGGGGATCACGGCCGAGACGCCTGCTCACGAGCGCGAGAGCGATCGGCGCAGGCGCTTGAAGAAGCGCGCGACGGAGCGCACCGCGCGCAGCGCCGGCGCGGAACTCCGACGCGCCCGGCTTGCGCATCAGCGCGTTGAGGTCGAGGTGCCAGCGGTCGAGCCAGTAGGCGCGCTCCTGCCATTCGGCGACCGCCGCGTTGGCGCGCGCCTGGACCTCGACGAGCTCGGCCTCGAGCTCGCGCGACGCGGCGCCGCAGGCGCTCGTTCTCGGCCTGCAGGTCCTGCATCCGCGCGGCTCGCTCGTCTCGACGTTCTCCATCTGGCTACAGATTCTCCGCGATCCGGCTCGCCGAGCGGTCGAACACCGCGAAGCCGACGACGAAGATGCCGAGCACGATCGCCAGCGGCTCGAGCAGCGCCGCCCAGCTGCCCAGCGCCTGCCCGGCGCTGAGCGTCGCGTGGGTGACCATCGCATGGCGGAACTGCTGGAAGATCACCGCCAGCGGGTTGAGCATGTAGACGTGCAGCATCGTGGTGCTGAGCTTTTCCTGGACGGTCTGGATCGAGATGATCACCGGCGAGGCGTAGAAGAGGATCTGCGAGAGGACTTCCCAGATCGGCGAGATGTCGCGGAACCAGCACGAACAGCGCCGGCGAGCAGCATCGCCACCCCCGCCGAGAGCAGCACGAGCGCCGCCGATGATCAGCGGCAGCTCGAACCAGCTCCACATCGGCTCGACGCCGCGGCGAGCGCGAAGATGAGCACCACGATCAGGTTCAGCGCGAGGTTGAACATCGCCAGCAGCACGATCGAGCTGGGGATCACCAGGCGCGGGAAGTGGATCTTGCGCAGCAGGTTCTCGCGGTCGACCATGCTGCGCACCGCGCCGCCGGTGGCTTCGGCGAAGAACGTGAACAGCACGATCGAGCCGAGCAGCTGCACGCCGTAGAACTCCATCCCGGGCTGGGTCGAGTCGTTGACGTGGCCGATCTGGGTGAAGAAGACCCACAGCACGCCGAACAGCAGCAGCGGGCGCACGAGCGTCCACACGTAGCCGAGCAGCGAGCCGAAGAAGCGCAGCTTGAATTCGGTGCGCGCGAGCGTGAACGTCAGCGACCAGAAGCGGCGCAGGTCGCCGCTCGAGCGCCGACGGGCCGTGCACGCGGTGGCTCGCGGGGGCGCGGCCCGGGGATCGGGATGCGGGCGGTGCTCACGAGCGCTCGATCTTCATCTCGACCGGCATCTCGAGGATGCCGCCGGTGGAGTTGCCGTAGACGACGATCGAGGTCATGTCCTCGACCAGCGCGACGGCGTCGGCGCCCGTCCCCTCGCGGGCGACCGAGGGCGTGAGCATGTAGCGGCTCGGCGTCAGCCAGTTGGGCAGCTCGAAGCGCACGGTCACGCTTTCGCCGGCGCGGAACGAGCCGCTGCGTGGCCCCGCGCTCGTCGCTGCGGGCGACGATGATCGTGTGGCCCAGCTCGGTGCGCAGCGTCGCGGCGAAGACGGGGTCCTCGAGATCCTCGGCGAAGCGCACCTCGAAGCACATGCGCAGCGGCGTCCTCCTGCGAGGCCTCTGTCACGCGCGCGCCGCTCGCGTCCTCGAACCAGGCGTCGGCGATCGCGGTGCCGCTCTCCGAGCGGTCCGGAGACGGGGGCCTCGTGGGGCAGCGTGCCGAAGTTGAGCTTGTGGTAGGCGCGGGCGATCTCGTGCGGGTCGCCGATCTGGCGCAGGACGCCGCGCTCCATCAGCAGCGCGCGGTCGCAGAAGCGTTCGAGCGAGTACATGTCGTGCGAGACGAACACGATCGTCTTGCCTTCGCGCTTGAGCCGGAAGAACTCCTCGAAGCACTTCTGCTGGAAGGCGGCGTCGCCGACGGCGAGCACCTCGTCGATCAGCAGGATCTCCGCGTCCACCTGGATCGCGGTCGCGAACGCCAGCCGCACGAGCATGCCCGAGGAGTAGTTCTTGAGCTTCAGGTCGACGAACTCCTCGAGCTCGGCGAACGCGATCACCTCGTCGAAGCGCGCGCGGGCTTCGCGCCTGCTGCAGGCCGAGCATGATCGCGTTGATCACGACGTTGTCGCGCGCCGTCAGGTCCATGTTGAAGCCGACGCCGAGCTCGATGAACGGCGAGAGCCGGCCGGAGATCGCGATCCGGCCCGTGTCGACGCCGTAGATCCCGGCGATGCACTTCAGCAGCGTGCTCTTGCCGCTGCCGTTGCGGCCCGATGATCCCGAAGAACTCGCCCTGGGCGATCTCGAAGCTGAGGTCCTGGACGGCGTGGAGCTCGTCGTATTCCGTGCTGCGGAACGGGTGCAGCACGCGCTCCTTGAGCGTCGAGTACTGCTGGTGGGGCAGGCGGAACGTCTTGCTGACGTCCTGCACCGAGACCGCCGGCGCGAGTCGTCGGCTCGGCGGCCTGCGGGGTCGCCGCGGGTCGGTGGATGGTCGTCGTCAAGAGCCAGTGAACGCTAGCAATCGCGATGTACGCGCCGGGTGCGGGCCGGCGCTCGGTGCGGCCGGGCGGCGCGGCCGTGGGCGCGGCGATACCCCTCAGATTCGCTGCAGGACGTAGACGTCCTGGTTGTCCTGGTTGCGCCCCGGTGCGAATTCAAGGACACGCCAGCGGGGGCAGAGTTGCGCGAGGACCCACTCGGGGGAGAGGAAGGCGGTGCCCCAGGCGGGGTCGACCACGCCCCAGTCGCCCTGCTCGCCGAACTCGGCGCGCGTACCACCAGCCGCGGGTCGTAGAGCGCGCGCGGCGATCTCGCGCGACTGCTCGGCCGAGCGCTGGCCGCGTGTCGAGGTAGTAGTCGACCGAGGTCAGGCCGTGGGTCGTCATCACGAGGTGCCCTCCCGGCCGGATGCACCCGGCGCATCTCCTCGAACCACTGCAGGCCGCGGCGCGGGCTCGAAGTGCGACCAGATCGAGATCGCGTAGGCGAGGTCGAGCGAGCCGTCGTCGAGGGGCAGCGGCGGGTCGTTGCCGCTGACGAAGAAGCTCGCGCCGGGGATGTTCGCGCTCGCCCACTCGATCGCCGGGCCGTTCGGGTCGCAGCCGTGCCAGTCGATCGCCGGGTAGGCGGCGGCGAGCGAGCGCAGCACGCGCCCGGAGGAGCAGCCGAAGTCCAGCGCGGCGCGGACGCGCGCCGATCTCGCCGCCGCCGGACGAGCAGCGCGTCGAGCACCATGTCCGCCTCGTAGATGCCGCCCGCGGCGGCGAGCGACCCCGCGCGACATCGCGTGCACGTCCTCGGGCGGCTCGCCGCGGCACGAGGCCGGTGCGCTCGCGGAGGAGCTCGGAGCCGAGCCACATGCCGAGGCTCAGGAGCAGGCCGGTGGTCCTCGGCTGCCGCCGCGTCGCCGAAGAAGTGCTCCCAGGCGCCGGGCGTGTCGCGGACGAGCTGTTCGACCGTCGCGACGTCGGGGGGGTCGAGGCGGTCGAACAGCAGGCTCGTGACGGTCTGCTCCTCGCGGGCGAGCGGCTGCGGGGGCAGCTCGCGGTGCAGGCCGGCCGGCTGAGCGCCGGTGCTCGCGCGGCGAGCGCTCGAGCGCCTGGCGCGCTCGCCAGCGGCCGCCGCCAGCGCGCGCCGCGTACCGGCGAGCGTCCGCGCGAGAGAGCGCTCGGCCAGTGGTGGGGCTCGTCACGGCCCGTCAAGCTATCAACCGCCGCACCCGAGTCGCCGCGACTACGCTGTTGCCGACTGGTCCCCGTGTGACCGCATGCCGTCGAGCTCCGAGCATCGCGGCGCGGCCGGGAAGGGCTTCTCACGGCCGGTCGAGCGGTACGGGTACCGCCTGTTGCCCCCCGATGTGGCCGATGCGACTACCGGGCTGTCCACAGCCGATCCGCTCGACGGCAGGGCCGAGGCGGAGGCGTTCGAACGGATCGCCCGCGGCGTGAACGATCCGTTCCACGACCTCTGAATACGACGTTCTGCCTCGCGGGGCGCTTCGACGTCGTCAGGCACGACTACTACAGCCCGATTCCCGACCTCTCGACAGCTACCTGCCGACATCTGGGAGCGACGAGCGCGCTGGGGGCATCGAGCTCGATGCCGCGGCGGGAATGGAGCTCATCGAGAGCCGGCTGGCGTCCTACGTTGCGGAGCTCGATGTCCCCGCGGAGGACCCGGATGAGCCCGGGCGCTTCTTCCTCCACAACACCGGCTTCGAGTCCGTCGACGCCGAGCTGCTCTACGCGATGGTCAGGGCGGCGCGCCCGCGGCGGGTGATGGAGCTGGGCTCTGGCTACACGACGCTGCTGATCACCATGGCCGCGCGGCGCAACGCCGAAGAGGGCGTGGCACCGCGCACGTCGCCTACGACCCGTACCCGCGACCCCACGTCCTGGGCGAGCCGCTCCCGGAGCCGACCGTGCTCGAGGCGACTCTGCGACCGACGTCCCGCTCGAGACGTTCGCCGAGCTCGAGGCCGGGCGACATCCTGTTCGTCGACACGACCCACACGGTCAAGCTCGGCAGCGACGTCAACTTCATCATCCTCGACGTCCTGCCCCGTCTTGCGCCGGGGGTGATCGTGCACTTCCACGACATCTTCCTGCCCTTTGAGTATCCTCGGCACCTGGTTTGAGCAGATGCAGCTCTCTACTGGGCCGAGCAGTACCTGCTGCAGGCGTTCCTGGCGTTCAACACTGCGTTCTCGATCCTCGTGCCCTGCCTGCGCGCTCGCTCGTGCCTACCCCGAGCGTCTCGCGTCGCGCATCCCCTCGTTCGCCGCGGCGCGACCCCGGCTCTCTGTGGATCGAACGCGCTGCGCCCGGCGTCGTGAGACCTCACGGCGATAGACCCGACACGATGGACAATCGACACCAGCGAGCGGGACGCCTCGGCGGCCGCGTC
The DNA here is from genome assembly GCA_963779065.1 of uncultured Solirubrobacteraceae bacterium. Lineage (GTDB taxonomy): Bacteria > Actinomycetota > Thermoleophilia > Solirubrobacterales > Solirubrobacteraceae > Palsa-744. Next base: position 1,872,099 of record CAVZWQ010000003.1, on the reverse strand, counting down.
GCCGTACCAGTTCGAGATCGACCTGAAGACGGACAACACGCACGCGACCGTGGTGAGGATGGTCGGGCGCGGCAGAGCGCGTGCTCGAGCTCGGCCCGGCCTCCGGCTACATGTCGGAGGTGTTTCAGCGCAGGCTGCTCGGTGGTCGGGATCGAGCTCGACCCGCAGCTGGCCGAGCGAGGCCGCGCGGTTCTGCGAGCGGGTGATCGTCGGGCGACCTCGACGAGCTGGACCTCGACGCCGAGCTCGGCGAGGAACGCTTCGACGTGATCGTCGCCGCCGACGTGCTCGAGCACCTGAGCGACCCGCTGGGCGCGCTGCGCCGGCTGCGCGCCTTCCTGCGCGAGGACGGCGTCTTCGTCGTGTCGCTGCCGAACGTCGCCCATGGCGAGCGTGCGGCTGGCGCTGCTGCAGGGCAGCTTCGAGTACCGCGATCTCGGCCTGCTGGACCGCACCCACCTGCGCTTCTTCACGCACGAGACGATCCGCAGCTGTTCGACGAAGCGGAGCTCGCGATCGTCGAGATCCACCGCCAGGAGGCCCCATCTCGCGTCGCCGACGCGACGTTCGACCTGGAGGAGTGCCCGCGGAGCTGATCGGCGAACTGGACGCTCGACGCCGATGCCCGCACGTATCAGTTCGTGCTCAAGGCGGTGCCGCTCGAGTCGCCGGGTATGCGCGAGCTCCAGCCGCGGATGCACGAGCAGGCGCTCGAGCTCGACGCGGCCCGCGGCGGAGCTCGACGGTCTTCGCGCGGATGCCGCCCGGACCGGGAGCTCGAGCAGGCGCTCGCGGCGCTCAGCGCGCGGGAGGGAGAGGTGCGGGCGGCTCGCTGATCGACGCACACGACCAGCTGCTGCGCCGCGACGAGGAGATCGACAGCTGACGCGAGCGCCTCGAGCGGGAGAACCGCGCAAGATGCGGGTCGGCGAGCTCGAGGTCGAGCGCGAGCGCCTGCTCGCGGATATCGCGGCACGCGACGAGCAGGTCCACCGTCTGCGCACGCGGCTCGAGCGGATCCTCAACAGCCCGCCGGCGCGTGCCTACGCGCGCATCGGCCGACTGCCGGTGATCAGGCGCGTCGTCCAGCGCGCGGACGGCGGGCTACGAACGACTGCTCGCCAGCGGCCGCTCGTAGGATGAGCGACAGCGCGACCGGTCGCGGCCGCGCTGCGCCGTCATCATCCCCACCTACAACGGCGCGGCGCTGACGGGCGCGTGCCTGACCGCGCTGCTCGCCTCGCCGCCCGAGAGTGCGACTGGCAGCTGATCGTCGTCGACGACGGCTCCAGCGACGAGACCGCCGACGCCGCTGCGGGCTCAGCTCCGGCGAGATCTGGTCGCGCACGAGCGCAACGCGGCTTCGCGGCTCCTGCAACGACGGCGCGCGCGCGGCCGACGAGTGCGAGTACCTGGTCTTCCTCAACAACGACACCATCCCGCTCGCCGGCTGGCTCGACCGCCTGGTCGGAGGCCTCGCGCCGATCCAGGCGGGCCGCGGCCGTCGGCGCGAAGCTGCTGTTCCCCAACGGCACGATCCAGCACGCCGGCCTCGCGATCACCCAGGACGGGCTGGCCGCGCCACCTCTACGCGGGCTTCCCGGGCGACATCCGGCGGTCAACCGCACCCGGCGCATCGCGGCGGTGACGGGCGCCTGCATGCTCGTCCGCCCGCGGGACTTCGAGCGGCTGGGGGGATTCGACGAGGCCTTCCTGAACGGCTACGAGGATGTCGACCTGTGCCACCGCCTGCACGCCGCGGGCCGCGAGGTCGGGTACTGCGCCGAGAGCGTGCTCTACCACCTCGAGTCGGTGACCCGCTGGCCCGCACGGGGTCCCCGAGGCGGTCGCGGACGAACGATGGCGCTCTACGCCGAGCGCTGGGCGAGCGGGTCCCGTCCGACGACTTCGACTACTACCTGGCGACGGCCTGTCTCGCTCGAGTACGGGGCCTACGACCCGCTTCAGCTGTCGGTCTCGCCGCAGCTCGCCGTCGTCCAGCGCGACGGGAGCCGAGCGACGGCGCGCTCGAGCGGCCCTGCTGGAGCGCTCCCGCCAGGTGATGGAGCTGCAGTCGGCGCGCACGCGCGCGGCGCTGAGCGCCGCCGCAGGCCCTCCCGCGGCCCACGGCCCGCGGCCGCGCAGCTCGATCGAGGGCGAGCTCGTCACGCAGGGCGTGCGCGCGCCGGCTCGGCGCGGGGCGCCCCCGCCACCTGGTCTCGGTGCTGCTGCCGCGTCAAGAACCAGGAATCGCGACGCTCCGCGAGCTGCTGCCCGCTGATGCTTCGCCCAGAAGGCTGCGCGCCGAGATCGAGATCGTTGCGGTCGACTCCGGCTCGCGCGACGGCACGGTCGCGGTGCTGCGCGAGATGCGGCGCCACGATCGTGACGCATCGACCCGGCCGATTCAACCACGGCCTCACGCGCAACCTCGCCGCGAGCACGCGCAGCGGCGACGTGCTCGTGTTCCTCAGCGGTCGCAGCCGCCCCGTCGACGAGCGCTGGCTCGCGCCGCTGCTGCAGACGCTCGACGCCGACCCGCAGTCGGCCGGGGTCTGCAGCCGGGTGCTGCCCCGGACCCGACGCCGACCTGCTGACGCAGGCGCGACGGCGAGCGGGAGCTCAGCGGCTCGACCGCGCGCGAGCGCAAAGCGATCACCGACTGGAAGGCCTACGAGCGCATGCCGGGGAGGAGCGGCGGGTGTTCCTGAACTTCCACACCGTCAGCGCCGCGATTCGAGCCGACGTGTTCGCGCAGACCCCGTTCCGCGCGGTGACACCCTCGGCGAGGACCTGCTGTGGGCGCGCGAGGTGATCGAGGCGGGGTGGTCGCTCGTGGCACGAGCCCGCCTCGCGGTGTACCACTCCCACCATACACGCTGCGCGAGCTGCTCTCGCGGAACGTCGACGACGGCGTCGCCAACGCGGAGATCAACGGCCGTACGCTGCGCGAGGAGGAGCGTGGTGCCGATGATCCGTGCGATGGTGGCCGACGACTGGGCGCTACCTGCGGGGCGAGCTGGGGCTCGAGCGGCGAGCGAGCTCGAGCACGGAGCTCGAAGCGCGTGCTGCGGCGCGCCGCCCAGGTCGTGGGCCAGTGGCTCGGCGCCAACCACGACAAGCTGCCAGTCGCCGGCTCGAGACTTCTCGGGCGTCAACCGCGCGCGCCGCAGCCGCTGAAGGACGACGATGCGGGTCCTGTTCGTCGTCCACAGCTTCCCGCCGTTCGGCCTCGCGGGGGTCGAGCGCGTCACCGAGCAGACCGCGCGTGCGCCTGGCCGGCGAGCGGGGCACGAGGTGACGGTGCTGGCGCGCCGGCGTCACCGGCGCGCCGCCGCTGCCGGTGCTCGAGCCAGCGCAGCGGCGATGGCGATCGACGTGCGATGGATCTGGGGCGCGACGGGCGCGAGCACGCTCGCCGCGGGCTCGAGCGGCTCGAGCGCATCTTCGAGCGCGTGCTGATCGAGCTGCAGCCCGGACGTGGTGGTCATCGCCCACCTGATGGGCCACTCGCCGAACTACGTGGCGATCGCCCAGCGCTGGGGCATCCCTGTGGCGATGGAACTCCACGACTTCTACGTCGCGTGCGAGCGCGCCCACCTGGAGCGGACCGACGGCGACGCTGTGCGCGGGCCCGGAACGCGGCCGGGCATGTGCGCAGCACTGCTTCGCCGGCAGAACAGGAAGCGCTCGGACGCTGGCGCGCGCGCACGCTCGCTTCGCGAGCGCGCTGGCGCAGGCCGACGCGTGATCGCGCCCGTCGGCCTTCGTCGCCGACTATTCGAGCGCGCCCCGGCGGGGCGATCGAGGCGCGAGGTGATCCCGAACGGGGTGACGAGTTCGCCCGAGCCGGCGCGCCGCGACCACGGGGCGAGGGCCGGGGCCCGGCGGCTCGAGCTCGCGCTGCTCGGCGCCGTCGTCCCCACAAGGGCGCCCACGTCCTGGTCGAGGCTCTGCGCAAGGCGCGGCTGCCGGATGTGCGGTGCACCCTGTTCGGGCCCGTCCAGCGCCCGTATGCGCGACGAGCTGCGAGAGGAGGCGGACGCATCCAGGGTTGCGAGCTGCGGATGTACGGCCCCTATGAGCAGTGGCTGGTGCCGCTGCCTGCTGAAGGACGTGGACGCCGTGGTGATCCCTTCGGTCGTCTGGGAGACGTTCTCGATCGTGGCCCGCGAGGCGATGACCTGTGGGGTGCCGGTGATCGCCTCACGGACGGCGCGACTTCCCGGACACGGTCCGTCACGGCGATAACGGGCTGCTGTTCGATCCCGGCAGCGGCAGCGAGCTTGCGGTGCTCCTCCAGACCCTGGCCACGGAGCCCGAGCTGATCGAGCGCATGCGGCGGAACCTCGGCGCCGAGCGTCCGCTGACGGCGGACCGCCGCGCCGCGATCGTCGAGCAGCTGCTGCTCGGGGTCGTCGGTGCCGCACCCCCCTCGATGGGACGGCCTCCGCGGCGCTCCAGCAGGCTCCCGGCTGAAGGGCTCCATCCGCGGGGGCGCCCGCGCGGGCTCGTCCTCGGGCGCCGGGGCCGATCTTCAGGCGCGGGTCTTCTGCCAGTAGACGCCGGTCCAGTCCACGGTCTCGATCGGCTCGTCGATCCCGTTGGCGGCGCGGAAGTCCTCGACGGCGCGGCGGCACGGTCTCGAACTCGTAGTCGTCGACGATCACGTAGCCGCCGGGCTAGAGCCGGGGGTAGAGGTTCTCAGCGCGTCCATCGTCGACTCGTACATGTCGCCGTCGAGGCGCAGGAGCGCCCAGCGGCGATCGGCGACGGTCGGCAGGGTGTCCTTGAACCAGCCCTTCAGAGGCGCTTCACCGATCGTCGAGCACGCCGTAGCTGCCGGAAGTTGCGTTCGACCTCCTCGAGCGACACCGAGAGGAACGAGAAAGTGTGATGCGGTCTCCCGCGTCGGCGGGGAAGCGCGCCTCGTCGGGGGCGGGAGGCCGGCGAACGAGTCGGCGACCCAGACCGGTGCGGTCCTCCGATCGCCGAGCACCTCCAGATCGCGCGCATCAAGATCGTCGCGCCGCCGCGCCACACGCCGGTCTCGATCAGGTCGCCCGGCGACGCCGCTTCGGCGACGACGTCCTCGATGCACCGCTGCAGGTTGCTCAGACGATGCCAGCCGATCATCGTCATCGCGTTCGCGGGCCAGTCGCGCCCGGCGAGGCGATCCTCTCGCTCCTCGTCGGGGACCTGCTCGATCACCAGGCTGCCATCGGTCTGCTGAACCGCGCGCGAGGTGGTGGCACCCAAGAGGTCGAGGAGACTGAGCTTGAGCAGCTCTACGTAGGCGGCTTGGGTGTCCAGGTCTCAGTTCCGCGTGTCCGGGGACATGAAGCGCCGCATGCTACGGCATCTGCCCTCGGCTCCGGACGGCTGAAACCGGGACGTCGGGCGCGTCGGCTTCCATGGGGGCATGAGCGCCACCTCTCCCTTGCCTCCGGGAGTCACCGTCGGCCGGCACAGCTACGGGTTCGAAGCCAGCACGTTCAGATCTTCATGCACGGGCTCGCGCATCGAGATGGGATCCTTCTGCAGCATCGGCCCGAGGTGCGGATCCTGGCCGGCAGCGAGCACGTCACCGACCGCGCGGCGACCTTCCCGCTGAAAGCCATGCTGTTCGACCCGGCCGCCGGCAACGCCGAGGAGGCGATCGACCGCGGCGTCACCCGGATCGGCAACGACGTCTGGATGGGCCTCAGGTCGATGGTGATGTCCGGCGTGCATGTCGGCGACGGCGCCGTGGTGGCGGCGGGCGCCGTCGTCACGAAGGACGTGCCGCCGTATGCGCTCGTCGGCGGCAACCCGGCCAGGCTGATCCGCTACCGGTTCGGCCGCAGGACGCGCCGGCGGCTGTCGGCCACGCCGCTGGTGGGAGTGGAGCGACGAGCAGCTACGCGAGCTGCTGCCCTACTTCATGGGCGATGTCGAGGCTTTCCTGGCGCGTGCGGAGCAGCTGCGGGCCGGCGAACGCGGTGCCCTGATCGACCGCTGTCGCGGCCGGTGACCGCCCGCGCCCGCCGCTCCGCCGCGTCGTCGATCCGTCGAACCTCGGCCCGTGTCCTCACCCCCATGGGTACGGCGACCGATGCGATGACGATGTCCTATCGAACGAGCTCGTGGCGTCTTCCGAGCCGGCGCCTGCGCGCCGTGCGGTGGCTCACGCTCGCGCTCGTCGCTCTCGCCCTCCTCGCCGTCCCGCCCGCCCGCGCCGCCGAACCCGGCTTCAACGTCCCCGGCCCGGAAGCCGGCCACGCCGTCCAGGCCCAGCAGCTCGGCACCCACTGGGTGCGCATGTTCATGCCCTGGAGCGCGATCGAGCCCTCGCGCGGCGTCTACGCGCCGAACTGGCTCGCCGCCTACGAACAGGCCTTCAACGCCTATCCGGCGGGCACCAAATTCCTGCTCGACGTCGTCGACAGCCCGCAGTGGGAGACCGGCTCGGCCGACGACACACGTCCGCCCGCCAACCCCCAGGACTACGCCGCGATGCTCGCGACGGTCGCGCAGCGCTTCGGCAGCCGCGTGGCCGCCTATGAAATCTGGAACGAGGAGGACGAGCCGCGCTGGTGGACCGGCGCGCCCGACCCGGCCGGCTACGTGCGGCTGCTGCAGGCGACCTACCCGGCGGTCAAGGCGGCCGAACCGAAAGCGACGGTCGTGCTCGGCGGGCTGACCGGCAACGACTACCCGTTCCTGGAAGAGCGTCTACGCGGCCGGCGGCAAGGGCTACTTCGACGCCGTCGGCGTCCACACCGACACGGCCTGCGACATCCTCTCGCCCTACGAATACCTGCGCGGAAGCGACAACCGCATGATCCCGGACTCGTTCCTGGCCTACCGCGAAGTGCACGCCGTGATGCTCGCCAACGGCGACGACAAGCCGATCTGGATGACCGAGCTGAGCTGGCGCACCACGAGCGCCGTCTGCTCGGAGGGCGCCTGGGCGGGCCAGAAGCCCGAAGGCGTCTCCGAGCAGCAGCAGGCGACCTTCCTGCGCCAGGCCTACCACTGCCTCGCGCAGGACCCCTACGTGCAGGTCGCCCTGTGGTTCCCGCTCGCCGACCGAACGGCATCGTCTCCGGGCTGATCCGCGCCAACGGCTCGCACAAGCCCTCCTTCGAGGCGATGCGCGAATACGCCCACAAAGGCGACTCGCTGCACGAACCGTGCGGCGTCTTCACCGGGCCCGCGATCGACGTCAGATCGCCGTCGAACCGCTTCGCCTACAGCGGCCCGCTGCCGATCCTGCGTCTCGGCGCGCAGCAAGGTCGGCGTGTTCCGCATCCGCCTGGAGATCGACGGCAAGCTGATCCGCAACTACGACGGCAGCAACTACCCGCGGGCGCTCTCGGGCCGCCTCGACCTGGCAGCACGCCAAGCACATCTCCTTCGGCCGCCACACGCTGACGTTCCTGGCCTACGACCGCATGCGCAACGTCTCGCGGCGCTCGATCACGATCATCCACCTGAAACCGAAGCCGAAGCACCACCGCCACCACTAGCCGCCCCGGCGGGCGCCGCCCGCTAATCTGCGCGCTCGTGCGAGCACGCCCGACGCGTCTGGATGGCCTCGTGGCGCTCGAGCCGGCGGTCCACGGCGACGAGCGCGGCTTCTTCGTGGAGACCTACCGCAGCGAGTGGCACGAGGCAGCTCGGGATCCCCGCCGCAGGAGCGCTTCGTGCAGGACAACCACTCGCGCTCCTCGCGCGGGGTCGTGCGCGGGCATGCACTTCCAGATCGGCGACGGGGTCGCCAAGCTGGTGCGCTGCGCGCGCGGGCGGATCGTCGACGTGGCGGTCGACCTCCGCAAGGGCTCGCCGACCTACGGGCAGTGGGAGGCGGTCGAGCTCGACGAGGAGACGATGCGCGAGCTGTTCGTCCCCGTCGGCTTCGCCCACGGCTTCTGCGTGCTCAGCGAGACGGCCGACGTGCTCTACAAGCAGACGCGCCTACTACGACGCCGAGGTCGAACGCGGCATCGCCTGGGACGACCCGGACGTCGGGATCGAGTGGCCGCTGCCCGTCGAGGAGCTGATCGTCTCGGCCCGCGACGCGCAGGCGCCGCGCCTGGCGGCGATCGCCGACGAACTGCCGTTCCGGTGGCATTCTTAAGCCGGATGGCGGCTTCGCTTCGCGAACGGACCGAACGGCTACACGGTCACGGCGGGCCAGTACCTGGTGCTGGCGCGCGTCGCGCTGGGCGCGCTGACGCTGATCGTGCTGACGGGCGCGGCGGTGCGGCTGACGGGCTCGGGCCTCGGCTGCCCGACGTGGCCGAAGTGCTACGGCAACTACTACCCGCCGCTGAACACGCACTCGGTGATCGAGTTCTCGAACCGGGTCGTGAGCGTGCCGGTCGTGCTGGCGGCCGGCCTCGCCTGGCTGGGCGCGCTGCGCCGGCGCCCGTACCGGCGCGATCTGATCTGGAACGCGGCGCTGCTGCCGCTGGGCGTGATCTGCCAGGCGATCCTGGGCGGCCTGACGGTCAAGGGCGAGCTCGACTACGGCTGGGTGATGGCGCACTTCGCGCTGTCGATGCTGATCCTGCTGGCTGCCGTCGTGCTCGTGTGGCGCAGCGGCATCGAGTTTTCCGAGGATGAGGATGGAGAAGGGCGCGTCGCGCAGAAGCGCGCGGGTGGCGCCCGTCGTGCCCTGCCGCTCGATCGCGGCCTGCTGCGCGCGCTGATCGGCCTGGCCGCGCTGGGCGCGCTGACGATCTTCGCCGGGACGGCGGCGACGGCGGCGGGCCCGCACGCCGGGCGGCTCGCCGGGGCAGAAGATCAACCGCCTCTCCTTCGACGGCACCGGCACGATGGACTTCGTGATCCACCGCCACGGCGAGATCGCGCTCGTCTTCGCCCTCGCGGCCGTCGCGCGCCTGGTTCTTCGCGCGCCGCAGGCAGGCGCCCGAGCCGGTGCAGCGCCCGCTGACCGTGCTCTGCTGGCTGCTGCTGGCGCAGGGCGCGGTGGGGCTCGACCAGTACGAGACGCACCTGCCCGCCGGCCTCGTCTGGGTCCACGTCTGCCTGGCCAGCCTGTCGTGGCTGGCCACGCTCTGGGCGGCCTGCGCCGCCGGCGCGGCGGACGGCAGGCTGTGGGCGCGCAGGCGCCGCGGGCCCCGACAGGCGCCCGTGCGGGACCTCGCGCCGCTCGAGTTCCCCGGAAATTAGGGGCTTCTGCGGGGCCGAATGCCCCGTGTTTTCGGGCCTGTCGTCCGCGGGAAGGGTTAGCCTGCCCGCAGCAAAGACACTCGAGAAGGGAGTGGCATGACCAAGAACGACCTAGCTGAGAGGGTCGCTTCGAAAACCGGCATGAGCGCCAGCCAAGCACGAGGCGCGGTCGAGGCGGCGATCGAAACGATCTCCGACGAGCTGGCCTCCGGCGGCGAGGTCGCGCTTGCAGGCTTTGGCAAGTTCAGCGTCAGCCAGCGGGCCGCTCGCACGGGGCGCAACCCCTCGACGGGCGCGACGATCCAGATCGCGGCGTCGAAAGCGGCGAAATTCTCTGCCGCCAGCGCGCTGAAGAAGCGGCTGAACCCGTAGAGAGGAGTCGGCCGGCGCTCCATGCCGGCCTCTCGGAAGGACTCGAGTGTCACCGGTTCGGCCCGAACCGGTGACACACGTTCCGCCGCGGCGCCGGCGCGGCGCGCCGTTCTCGCCCAATCCTTACGACTCGGTAACCGCTCGTTTAAGCCGGGAGCGGGAAGGTGCTGTCACGAACCTTCCTCCTCGACGATGGGTGGTCTCGATGGACTCCGATGACGATCGGCCGGCGCGCAGCGCTATCCCTCGCTCGTCGCGTTCTACAGCGCGGACCCCGCGCGGCTGACCTCGCGCGAGCGCGACGTCGGGCCTGTGGTGGCGCAGCGACGAGGAGGGCCCGATGCATCGTGCGGCCTGGGTCGAGGACACCGGCGAGCTCTACCTGGTCAGGCTCGGCCCCGCCGCAGAGGGCGGGGGCGGCGTCGAGGTGATCGCGCGCGTCTCCGACGCGGACGCGCTCGAGAGCGCGCTGCGGGGCTGGCGCGAGCGCTGCGGGATGCCCGGCTCGCTGCAGTGGCTGCGCGTGCGCGCGGCCAGGCTCGGGCGGCTCGGCCCGCCGAAAAAGCCGCGCCTGGCGCTCGGTGGCGCCGGCATGTCTGCTCGTATAGAGCGTCCAGCGCCGCCGCAGACGCCGCGCGCGTGAGCTTCGCCAGGGTGGGGTGTCTCAAGAGGTGTCCTGACCAAAGAATGCCGCCCCAGCGAGGCGGCACAAGGAGGAATGCCAGATGAGACGGATCCTGACCGCAGTGCTCGCATCCTCGCTTCTGGCGCTCGCCCTTCCCGTGGCGGCGTCGGCGCACCACGGGAGCCGCCACGCGCAGCGCGCGCAGCGCACGCAAGCACCACCGCCGCCACCACGCCCACATGGTCGTGTTCGCCCCGACAGGCGGCGCCGTCCGGCACCACCCGACGGGCACCAGCGGCACCGAAACGCCCACGCACGCCGACCGAACCGGTCGCGACCGTCGCCTCGTTCGAAGGCGGCGTCCTGAAGATCACGCTGCCCGACGGCTCGACGGTGTCCGGCAAGGTCACCGAAGCGACCGAGATCGAGTGCGGCTGCGACCACCAGGGCTCCCAGGGCGAACCGCAGGGCTTCGGGCACGACGGCTCCGGCGACTTCGGTCACGAAAGCGCCAGCGGCGACAGCGGCCCGGGCTCGTTCCAGCACGACGACGAGCAGGGCCGCAGACCGAAACCGAAAGCAGCTGCGGCACCGCGTCGCTCGTCCCCGGCGCCAAGGTCAAGGAGGCCGAGCTGAACGTCAGCAGCGCCGGCGCCGTCTGGGACAAGATCGAGCTTCTCCCCAAGTCATAAGACACTCGGACCGCAAGGCACAGGACGCACGGGCCCGGCGGTGACGCCGGGCCCTCCGTCGTCCCCATGCCCGCAAGATTCGTCCAGCGCCAGGAATGTTCTCGCGCGAGCGGGGTTCCTGGTCGGTGAGGGCGGCGGACGCGCACCCGCCGCCCTTCGTTCGCTGCCGGCACGCCATGAGCCCCCGCTTCTCGATACGCCCGCTCCTGACGCTCTCCGACCGCCGCCTGGCCGAGCTCGCGGGCGGCGGCGACGAGCGCGCCTTCGAGGCGCTGATCGGACGGCACCGCTCGCGCTCTCGCGCTACTGCCGGCGGCTCGGGCTGCCCGATCACCGCGCCGAGGACGTCCTGCAGCAGGCCTTCACGCGCGCCTGGATCGCGCTGCGCGAGGACAGCGACGTCGGCCAGCCGCGTGCCTGGCTCTACAGGATCGTCCACAACGCGGCGCTGAACTCCCACCGCGGCGCGCGCCTGCGCATGCACGAGTCCATCGACGCCCTCGCCTCGGGACCGCGCGCGCTCGCGGGGAGCGACGACGTCGACACGCGGCTGCTGGCACACGACGCGCTCAAGGCGGTGGCCGCGCTGCCGCAGATGCAGCGCCAGGCCGTCGTGATGACGGCGATCGAGGGCCGCAGCCACGAGGAAGCCGCAGGAGCGCTCGGCCTGAGCGACGGCGCCGTGAGAGGCCTGGTGCACCGCGCCCGCACGAGGCTGCGCGCCGCTGCCGCCGCGCTCACCCCGCAGGGCCTCTGCGGAGCTGCTCGGCCGCGCTGTCCTCCAGCGGCACGCTCGCCGAGCGCCCGCTGGAAGCCGGCGCGGGAGCCGCCGGCGCCGGCCTGGCCGGAGTGCTCGCGCAAGGGCGCCGCGGTGACCGCCGTCACGGGCCTGCTGGCGGGCGGAGCGGTCACCCAGCTGCAGCACGGCGGACGGCACGCGCCGGCGCGCTCGGCGCCGAGCGCGGATCACGTCGCGGGCGCCGGGCGCCGCGCGTCGCGGAGCTCGTCCCGGTGCGCCACAGCGCGGCCTCCGGCTCTGCGCGTCGCAGCGCAGTCGCATCAGCAAGCCGGATCCGGCGGGCAGCGCGCGCGGGCGCGGCGGCGAGAGCGCCCAGGGGCGTTCCGGTTCGCCCACTCCCGGCCGGGCGACGCCGCCGTCCCTCGACGGGCGCGACCGGGGCGGCTCGACCGAACAGGCCGGGGGCGTGCGGACGCCGTCGCGACGCGACGGCGGCGACGTGCAGCCGCTCTCGACCCAGGAACCGGGCGCCGGTCTCGGCGGCGGCCGGTCGCCGGGACGGCTCGGGTGGCTCCGCGCAAGCCTTCTCCTCCGACGCACAGGCGACGGGCGGTGGCTCCGGCGACGGCGGCGGCTCGGGCGCTCAGAGCTCCGGCTCGGCGGAACCGCTCGAGCGGGCCGAACCGATCGCGAGCGGCGGCTGACTCGGGCGGCTCGGAAGGGCGCGACGGCTCGCCCTCGCCGGGCGGGAACTAGGCCGGGCGCGCGCCCGGGTAGCGCGTCAGCCCGTCGTCGGGGATCGGCTCCCACGGCACGGCGAAGTCCACGAACATCCGGGACTTCCGGGCGGATGCCCGGGTCGCCGTCGAGCGTGCCGAGCCGCACCGCGACCTCCTCGTCGGAGAGCGGGTCGCCGCTGAAGACCGCCGAGCCGCACTCCGTGCAGAACAGCTTGCGCGCGCCGCCGCCCGGCGGCGCGTAGGCCTTCAGGCGCTCCTCGCCCTGCAGCAGGCGGAAGCCGGCACTGGGGCACGCGGCCGTTGGCCGAGGAGCCGGTGCCGGTGCGCCGCTGGCAGCGCGTGCAGTGGCAGTAGCCCGCGGAGAGGAACGGCGCGGTGATCTCGTAGCGGACCGCGCCGCACAGGCAGCCGCCCTGGAGCGGGCGCTCGGGCGACGGGGCGTCCGCGATCGCGTCCACGGTCCGATGGTAAGCGGTCCGCGCAGCCACTACGCTTTGGCGAGACGATGTCCAGGGGCTGCGTCACGTCGGGGTGTCGCGAGCGGTCGGGCAGTTGGGGCTGCCCACCGTGCGTGCGTCCGCCTGCCCGCAGGGAAGCGATGATCCCGCGGCCCCGCTTCCCGGAGCCGGCGCGCACTCCGACGCGCGGCTGGTCGAGCTGGCCCGGCGGGGCGACGAGCGGGCGTTCGAGCTGATCGTCCGCCGCCACCGTCCGGCGCTCGTCACCTACGCCAGGCGGCTCGGCCTCGGCGACGCGCGCGCCGAGGACGCGGTGCAGCAGGCGGTCCTCAGCGCTTGGCTGGCGCTCTGCCGCGGCGACGAGGTGCGCGACGTCCGCGCCTGGCTCGGGCGCATCACGCACAACACAGGCCGTGAACCTGCTGCGCGCCGGGCGCGCGGGCAGAGAGCCTCGAACCCGAGCTGCGAGCCCGCGTCGAGCGCCCCGCACGCCCTCGACGACGCGCCTGGCCCTGCGCCACACGCTCGACGCCGTCGCCGCGCTCCCCGCCCGTCAGCGCGACGCGATCGTCCTCAGCGCGGTCGAGGGCCGCTCCTACGAGGAGGTCGCGAGCGCGCTGGGCGTGAGCGAGGGCGCCGTGCGCGGCCTGCTGCACCGCGCACGCGAGACGCTGCGCGCGGCCGCCGGCGCGCTGGCACCGCTGCCGCTCGCTGCGTGCCGCGGGCGGCTGGGCGCGCCGCGCCGGTCTGCCCGCGGGCCGTCTCGCCGAAGCCGCCGCCCCCGGCTCGGCTGCGAGCTCGCCGCTCGCCGGCATGCGCGCCGTCGCGGCCGCCGCGGCGACGGCGGTGTTCGCGGCCGGCGTCGCGGTCGGGCCGGGCCTGCTCACCGGCGCGCGCGGGCACCGCGCGAAGCCGCGATCCCGCCGCGGCCGTCGCGCACAGCGGCTCCGTGTCCGGCGCCCGCGCGCCTGCTGGAGCCTCGCCGCAGCGCGCGTCTGGTCGCCGCCGCCCCCGCCGCGGCGGCGGCGTCCAACCCGCGCCGGGACGGCGCCGTCTGCCCCGGCGTCGGGCGCCGCGGCGACGCAGCCCCGGGCGAGCGCGCCGGCGCCGGGCCACGAACGTCGCGCTCGCGCGCCCGGCGGGCGAAGAAGGCGGGGCCGGGACCGAAGAACCCGCGTCGTCCCATCGCCCCCGGCTGCCGCGGCCGCCTCCTCGCCGAGCAGCGAACCGGCGCCCGCAGCGCCCGTCGACTTCGACGCCCGCGCCCGAACCGCCGCCCGTGACCGTCCAGCCCGAAGCTCCCAGGACGCGCGAAGCGCCCGAGCGCGAGGTGGAGGAAGCAGAGCGCCGCGAAACGACGGCGCCGAGCGAACCCGAACGGCCCGCTGCGGCAAAGACAACTAGCGTCCCGCCGGCGACGGCTCGTATTACGGGCTGGGCCGAAGGGCAACGGCTGACGATCAGGCGCCGCAGCCGCCAGCGAGAACGCGAGAGGGCCGGCGATCGCCGGCCCGACTTCGTCAGACCTCAGCCGCAGCCGGTGTTGTTGCCGCAGCTGCGAGCACGTGTAGCACGAGCCCGTGCGCTGCATCATCCCGCCGCACTGGCTGCACGCCGGGCCGAGGTCGAGGCCCTGCATCGCCGCGGGCACGACCGGGGGCGTGTCGGTCAGCGCGCTCGTCGGGGCGGACGCGCCGCCGCCGGTCCGCCGCGGCCATCGGGCCGCTCTCGCCGTCCTCGCGTCTCGCCGGGACCGGCCGTGTCGCCGCCGTAGGCGAGCGCGTCCTGGGCCGCTTTGCGCGCCCGCACCTCCGGCGTGAGGATGCCGAGCTCCTCCTGCGCGTCGGTGTCGAGGAAGCGCGAGGCGAGCCAGCGCATGATGTAGTCGGGCATCGACTTGGCGAACGGGATCTCCGGGTTGCCGGTGATCCCCTCCGGCTCGAAGCGCATGTAGCTGAACTTCTGCACCAGCGTCTCGAGCGGGACCCCGTACTGCAGCGCGATCGAGATCGCGGTCGCGAACGAGTTCATCATCCCGCGCAGCGTCGAGCCCTCCTTGCCGATGTCGGTCAGGAAGATCTCGCCGACCGAGCCGTCCTCGTACATGCCGGCGGTGATGTAGCCCTCGTGCCCGCCGATCGAGAACTTGTGCGTGATCGACTGGCGCTCGCGCGGCATGCGCTTGCGCCGCGGGCCCGCTTCGGCGAGTGCCTTGGCGACGGCCTGCTCGACGATCTCGTCGACGTCCTGGCGGAGCGCGCCGGCCGCCTCCTGCTGGGCGTCGGTGCGCAGCGCCTGCGCGGTCTTGGAGCCGTCGCGGTAGATCGCCAGCGCCTTGATGCCCTGGCGCCAGGCCTGGATGTAGGCGTCGGCGATGTCCTCGACCGTGGACTCCTGCGGCAGGTTCACCGTCTTCGAGATCGCGCCCGAGATGAACGGCTGGACGGCGCCCATCATCTTGATGTGGCCCATGTGCGAGATCGCGCGCTCCCCGACCGCCACGTCGAACACCGGCAGGTGGCGCTCGTCGAGACCGGGGGCGCCGACGATCGTGCCGTGCTCGGCCAGGTGCGCCTCGATCTGCTCGATCTGCGGCTCGGAGTAGCCGAGCGTCTGCAGCGCCAGCGGGACCGTGCGGTTGACGATCGTCATCTGGCCGCCGCCGACGAGCTCCTTGAACTTGACCAGCGAGAAGTCGGGCTCGACGCCGGTCGTGTCGCAGTCCATCAGGAACGAGATCGTCCCGGTCGGGGCGAGCACAGTCGCCTGCGCGTTGCGGTAGCCGAGCTGGTCGCCGAGCTCGACCGCCTCGTCCCAGGAGCGGCGCGCGGCCGCGAGCAGCTCGCCGTCGGCGCAGGACTCCTCGCCGATCGCGTAGGCGGCGTCGCGGTGCATCCGCATGACCGCGTTGTGCGGCTCGCGGTTCTCCTCGTAGCGCTCGTAGGGGCCGAGCGCACCGGCGGCCTCGGCCGAGCGGCGGTACGCGCGCCCGGTCATCAGCGCGGTGATCGCCGCGGCGGCGGTGCGGCCCTCGTCGGAGTCGTAGGGCATGCCGTTGCTCATCAGGTACGCGCCGAGGTTGGCGTAGCCGAGGCCGAGCTGGCGGAACGCGCGGGCGTTCTCGCCGATCTCCGGCGTCGGGTAGCTGGAGGGGCCGACGATGATCTCCTGCGCGAGCAGCACGATGTCGACGGTGTGCTCGAAGCTCTCGACGTCGAGCGTGCCGTCGGCGCGGCGGAACTTCATCAGGTTCAGCGACGCGAGGTTGCAGGCCGAGTCGTCGACGTGCATGTACTCGCTGCACGGGTTCGACGCGTTGATGCGGCCGCTCACCGGGGAGGTGTGCCAGTTGTTGATCGTGGTGTCGAACTGCACGCCCGGGTCGGCGCAGCGCCAGGCGGCTTCGGCGATCTCCTGCATGAGCTGGCGCGCGGGCACCGGCTCGCCGATCGGCTCGCCGGTCGTGCGCGAGATCAGGTGCCAGTCGCGGTCCTCCTCGACGGCCTGCATGAACTCGTCGGTGATCCGCACCGAGTTGTTGGCGTTCTGGTACTGGATCGAGAAGAAGCCGTCGCCGTCGATCGACATGTCGAAGCCGGCGTCGCGCAGGGCCGCGGCCTTGTCCTCCTCCTTGGCCTTGCACCAGATGAACTCGCGGATGTCGGGGTGGTCGATGTCGAGCACGACCATCTTCGCCGCGCGGCGGGTCTTGCCGCCCGACTTGATCGTCCCGGCCCACGAGTCGGCGCCGCGCATGAACGAGACGGGACCGGAGGCGGTGCCGCCCTTGGCCAGCGGCTCCATCGAGCCGCGGATGTTCGAGAGGTTGATGCCGGAGCCGGAGCCGCCGCGGAAGATCATCCCCTCGTGGGTGTTCCACTCGAGGATCGACTCCATCGTGTCCTCGACCGAGAGGATGAAGCACGCGCTGCACTGCGGGCTCTCCTCGAAGCCGACGTTGAACCAGACGGGCGAGTTGAACGCCGCCATCTGGTGGAGCAGGATGTGGGTCAGCTCGTGGTTGAAGGCGTTCGCGTCGTCTTCGGTCGCGAAGTAGCCGCCCGCGCGGCCCCAGCCGGTGATCGTCCCGGCGACGCGGCTGATCATCTGCTTGACCGAGCTCTCGCGCTCGGGTGAGCCGAGCTGGCCGCGGAAGTACTTCTGGGAGACGATGTTGGTCGCGTTCTGGGACCAGCTCATCGGGAACTCGACGCCGGCCTGCTCGAAGGCGACGTGGTCGCCGTGGCCGATGTGCGCGTCGCGCAGCTCCCAGGCCACGGCATCGAACGGATGGGTCCCCGAATCAGTGAACCTGCGTCTGATCGACAGCGCGCGGCCGGCCGTTGCGTCCTGGGCTGTCTGCGGGGTGCCTGCCATCTCTGCTCTCCTCTTCTCCGGCCGCGGATCCCCCAAATGTGCGGCAAAAACAGGGTCCTGAGGGGGTAACACCGGATCATCCGACTCGGGCCGGACGGACCGGTTTTACGGGCCGGTTGCAGGGGAAATCGTCACCTCCCATTGTATCCGCGAGGGCCTCGCGAGCCCGGCCGGCGAAGCCGCTCGGAGCGGGGTTTTCAGCGTGCAGGATCGATGCCACGCCGTGGCATCGATCGTCTAGTGCCCGAGCCGCGCCCAGTCCGTGAATTCGGCCCACGTGGCCGACGCGCGGTAGGCCGCCTCGGCGGCCGAGTGGCGCGCGGAGGCGAGCCAGTGCGGTTCGTAGGCGCCGAGCCGGAAGACGGCCCAGACGAGGCACGCGAGCACGAACAGCGCGCCGATCGCGGCCGCGAGCACCGCCCACCCGGAGACCCCGCCGCCGCCCTTCGCGGGCGCCTTCGCGGTGGTGGCCGTGCCGGGCGCGGGCGTCGTCGTGCCCGGCTGTGCCGTGCCGGCGGCCGCCGGTGTGAGCGTCGTCGTGGCCGGAGCCGCGGGGGTGGTGGCCGCGCCGGGGGTCGTCGCGGCGGCGGGCGGAGACGTCGCGGTCGCCGCAGCGCCGCCGCCGGCGCGGCGGTGCCCCCGGCCGGGGCACCGGTGGCCGTGGCGGGAGGCGTCGTCGGGATCGTGGGGACGCTCGCCGTCGTCGTGCCGGCGGCAAGCGCGGCGGCCGGCGAGAGCGCGAGGGCGCCGGCCGCGAGCGCGGCGGCGAGGGGACGCAGACCCGTCACGCCCCGCATGGTAGTCGCGCGCTCACAGCACCTCGGCCAGCGCGTCGAGCGCCGCCGCGAGCACGGCCTCCTGCGGGGCGCTCGCGTCGAGCACCGCGAAGCGGTCGGGCTCGGCGGCGGCGAGCTGCTCGTAGGCGCTTGCGATCTCCGCGAAGAAGGCGCTCGGCTCGCGCTCGAGGCGATCGGGCGGGCGTCCCTCGGCGTCCAGGCGGGCGCGCGCGAGCTCCGGCTCGAGCGCCAGCAGCAGCGTGCGCCGGGGGCGCAGCCCGGCGGTGGCGAAGTCGTTCAGCGCGCGCACCTGCTCGATCCCCAGCCCGCGCCCCGCGCCCTGGTAGGCGAGCGAGGAGTCGGCGAAGCGGTCCATCAGCACGACGCTTCCTTCGCCGAGCAGCGGCACGAGCAGCTCCTGCACGAGCTGGGCGCGCGCGGCGGCGTAGAGGAGCGCCTCGGTCTGGGGGGCGACGCGGACGCCGGGGTCCGCGAGCAGCGCGCGCAGGCGCTCGGCGAGCGCGACGCCGCCCGGCTCGCGCACGAGCTGCGTCTCGACGCCCCGCGCGCCGAGCGCGTCGTGCAGCGCGGCGGCGAGCGTCGTCTTGCCGGCGCCGTCGATGCCCTCGATCGTGATCAGCAGGCCTTCGGCCACCGGGGCAAGGTAGTCCAAAACAGCCCGTGCGTCGCGTCTCTAGCATGCGGCTCATGGAGCGAGAGACCGCAACCGAGCCATGGGCGCCCGCCGTCGCGCATCCCCATGCCGCATCGGTGCTCGGCCCGGCCGTGCAGGGAGCGACATCCCCGTCCCATTCATATCTCTTCCACGGGCCGGCGGGGGCCGGCAAGCGTGCGCTCGCGAGGGAGTTCGCGGCCGCCCTCCTCGCCGAGGGCGCGAGCGGGCGCGCGGGCGTCGAGTCCGTCGCCGAGCGCGTGCGTCGCGAGAGCCACCCCGACCTCACCTGGGTGCGCGCCTCCGGCGCGGCGGAGATGCTCGTCGGCGACATCGACGAGCCGGTCGTCGCCGCCGCGAGCATGACCCCCTTCGAGTCGGCCCGGCGCGTGTTCGTGATCGAGGGCGCCGAGCGCATGAACGACCAGGCCGCCAACCGGCTTCTGAAGACGCTCGAGGAGCCGCCCCCGTTCGCCCACCTGGTGCTGATCACCGACCGCCTGCAGGACGTGCTGCCGACGATCGCCTCGCGCTGCCAGCGCGTGCGCTTCGATCCGCCCTCGCCCGCGGCGATCGAGGCGGGCCTGGAGGGCGTCGAGCCGCTGCGCGCCCGCGCGTGCGCGCGGCTGGCGCTCGGCGACGCGGCGCTTGCGCGGGCCCTGGCCGACGATCGAGATCCGGCCGGCCCTGCGCTGCGGGCGGCCGCCGAGACGTTCGTGCGCGCGTCGCTGGCCGGGGAGACGGCGCGCGCGCCCTGGAAGGGGCTGCTCGACGCCTCGCGCAGCGCGGGCGCGCTGGCGGGCGAGCAGGCCGAGCGCCGCGTCGAGGACGAGCTCGAGCTGATCCCGAGCAAGGAGCGCAAACGCCACCAGCGCGAAGGCGCCGAAGCGCGCAGGCGCGTCGAGCGCCGGGCGCGCACCGAGTCGCTCGAGCTGGGGCTGCGCCTCTCCGAGCTGTGGCTGCGCGACGTGCTGTGCCTGGAGCTGGACGCCGCCGAGCTGATCCACGCGGTGGACCGCCGCGAGCAGCTCGAGGAGGACGCGGGGCGCGTGCCGGTGGACGCTCTGCCGCGGGCGATCGAGCTCGTCGGCTCGACGCGTCTCAGCCTGGCCGTGAACGTCTCCGAGGAGCTGGCGCTCGAAGCGCTGGCCTACGCGCTGGCGGATCTCGGCTGACAGGCGACCCGCAGCTCCAGGGGCCTCCCGGAACGGCTACGCGCGGGACGGCCGCGCGAGACCCCCCAGACCAAAAAGCTAGCCCGCGATCGGCCCGAGGTTCGGCTCGATGCCGTAGGTCTCGAAGGCCATGAAGCTGTTGAACTGGCGGTTTTCCGGGCCGTGGAAGTCGGCCGAGCCGGTGGTGAGCATGCCCAGCTCGGCGGCGCGGCCGGTCAGCAGGCGCGTCTGCGGCTCGTCGTGGGTGATGTAGAAGGCCTCGACGCCGTCGACGCCGGCCGCGTGGAATCGCTCGAGGCTCTCGAGCACTTCGGCGGGGTCGGCGATGTCCCAGAAGGGGTGCGCCCAGATCGCCACGCCGCCCGCGTCGTGGATCGACTCGATCGCCTCGCCGACGGTCGGCGTCTCGCGCAGGCGGAACGCCGGCTTGCCCTCGATCAGGTAGCCGCGGATCAGCGAGCCGACGTCGTCGATGTTCTCTTCCTTCAGCCGGTCGGCGTTGGCCTCGGCGCGGAGCACGGCGCCCGCGAGGTGCGGGCGGCCGATCGGTTTGCCGGCGGCGATGCGCTCCTCGATCTCGGCTTCGTCGAGGTCGAAGCCGACCTCGCGCAGGGCGTCGCGCATGCGCAGCGTGCGCTTCTCGCGGTCGGCCAGGAACTCCTCCAGGCTCGCGGTCATCGGCGGGCCGGTGTGGTCGATGCGGTAGCCGAGGATGTGCAGTTCGCGCGGCGTGGCGGCGCCGTCGTCGACGGCGGAGATCTCGACGGCGGGCACGACCTCGACCCCGACCCGCCGGCCGGTCGCGACCGCCTCGGCCACGCCGGAGATCGTGTCGTGGTCTGAGAGCGCGAGCAGCTCGACGCCGGCCTCGGCGGCGCGCGTCACGACCTCCTCGGCGGAGAGCACGCCGTCGGAGTGCGTGGAGTGGGATTGCAGGTCGAAGCGGGGTGCCACGGGCGGGGAGCGTACGCGATCGGGCTCGGGCGTCGCGGCACGGTGCGCTTCTGGCCGGGCGGCGGGCTGCGCCCTTTCCCGGCGCGCGCTCCGTAGGGAACCCCGATGCCGCGCGGCCCCGCCCGCGCATACCTTCTGGGCGACGGCCGTCGAACGGCGGCGATGAGCGGGACAGGAGGACCGCGGCGATGCAGTCCATGAACGCGCTCGATGCGACCTTCCTCGAAGTCGAGGACAGCGTCAGCCACATGCACATCGGCTCCGTCGGGATCTTCGAAGGCCCGCCGCCCTCGCGCGAGGAGGCTGCGGACTGGGTGCTGGGAAAGCTCCCGCTGGTCCCTCGCTACCGCCAGACGATCAGGCGTCCGCCGCTCGGCCTCGGCCGGCCGGTCTGGGCGGACGATCGCCACTTCAGCCTCGACTACCACCTGCGCCGCACGGGCCTTCCCGCTCCTGGGGGCGAGCGCGAGCTGCGCCTGCTCGTGGGACGGGTCATGTCCCAGCAGCTCGATCGCGACAAGCCACTGTGGGAGATGTGGCTCGTCGAGGGGCTCGACGACGGCCGCTGGGCGCTCATCTCCAAGATGCACCACGCGCTGGTCGACGGCGTCGCAGGCAGCGACCTGCTGAGCGTCCTGCTCGATCCGGATCCCGACGCGGCGGCACCGCCCGTCGCGCCGTGGCAGCCTGAGCCCGGCGCCGGCGCGGGGGCGCTGCTGGCCGGAGCGCTGGCGAGCAACCTGATGATCCCGGTGCGGGTCACGGGCGCCGCGCTCGGCGCGCCGCGACGGCTGCTCGGCCAGGCCGTCGAGGCCGCGCAGGGCCTGCGAGGCTACGGGCACACGTTCGCGCCTTCGGCCTCGACGCTGAACGGGCCGCTCGGGCCGCACCGCCGCTGGGCGCTCGCGCGCGGGTCGCTCGCCGAGATCAAGGAGATCCGCAAAGCCTTCGGCGGCACCGTCAACGACGTCGTGCTCGCGTGCATCGCGGGCGGCTTCCGCGAGCTGCTGATCGCTCGTGGCGAGGCCCTCGGCCCGCCCGTCCGCACGCTGGTCCCCGTCTCGGCACGCGCCGAGAGCGAGCACGGCGAGCTCAACAACCGCGTGACGGCGATGTTCGCCGACCTGCCCGTGCAGATCGCCGATCCGGTCGAGCGCTTGCAGGCCGTCCGGCGGCAGATGGCCGAGCTGAAGGAGTCGCACGAGGCCGAAGCCGGCGAAGCGCTGGTCGGGCTCGCCGACGTGGCCACCCCGCCGCTGCTGCTCGCGCTCGGCGAGCGCCTGGCGACGAGGGTGCCGCAGAGCGGCGTCAACACGGTCACCACGAACGTGCCCGGCCCGCGCGTCCCGCTGTACGCATGCGGGCGACTGATGACCGAGGCCTTTCCCTACGTGCCCCTCGGCGGCCACGTCACGATCGGCGTCGCGATCTTCTCCTACGCGGGCGCCTGCACGTTCGGCATCACGAGCGACCTCGACCTGGCGCCCGACACCGACGTTCTGGCGCACGGGATCGAACGCTCGCTCGCCGCGATGCTCGAGCGCGCCGGCGGCGCCGAGGCGGACCCGGTCGCCAGGCCGCAGCGCGCCTGAGGGGGACGGTCCGTCATGGCCCCGACCAGGATCGTCGATCGCACCCGCGCCCGGGCGGCGCCGCGCCGAAGAGGCTCCCGCCGGCGCGGTGATGACGTTCGCGTGGGACTTGTCCTGGGCGCCGGCGGCGTGCTCGGCGGCGCCTGGCTGACGGGGGCGCTGCAGGCGATCTGCGCCGAGACGGGCTGGGACCCCGGCAGTGCCGAGCACATCGTCGGCACGTCTGCGGGCGCGATGGTCGGCGGTCTGCTGGCCTGCGCCGTCCCGCCCTGGTTCATGGTCGCCTACTCGGCCGGCGAGCGACCGGTCCTCGACACGGCGGGGCTGCCCGTCCGGCCCGACCGGAACACCGGGGGTGCCGGCTTGCGGCTTCACCGCGGCAGGCCCTCGCTCGGGCCGGGCTCCTGGCGCCTCGCCGCCTCCTCGCTCGCCCGCCCGTACCGCCACTCCCCGGCCGCGCTGCTCGCGGCGTGGCTGCCCGGCGGCCCGTTCTCCACGGAGCCTCTCAAGGAAACGATCCGGCGCGTGTGCCCGCAAGGCTGGGCGCCACACCCGAACTGCTGGGCGATGGCCGTCGACCACGGCAGCGGGGAGCTCGTCGCCTTCGGCGCGCCGGGCGAGCGGGACACCGACCTCGCTGACGCGGTCGCGGCCTCCTGCGCCGTGCCGGGCTTCTTCCGCCCGGTCGCGATCGGCGGGCGCCGCTTCGTCGACGGCGGCGTGCGATCGGTCTCGAACGCCGATGTCCTCGTGAGCAGCCCGCTCGATCTGGTCGTCGTGCTCAACCCCATGTCCTCACTGCACGCGGAGGCGCCGCGGACGCTCGGCGAGCGGGCCGCGTACGTCATCCGCCAGCGCGCGGGGCGGCGCCTGGGCACCGAGGCGAAGCGGCTGCGCGCCGCCGGCATCGAGACGATCCTGATCCAGCCCACGGTCCACGACCTCGACGCGATGGGGTCCAACCTGATGAACCGCCGGCGCCGGCACGACGTCGCCAGGTCGGCGACGGAGACGGTCACGGCCCATCTGCGCGAGACGCCGATCGGAGAGCGCCTCGGCGAGCTTCCTGCCGGCCAGCCGGAGCTCGTTCGCCGCCCACCCGGGCCGCTGAGGCGCCAGCCCGACTTCGAGAAGCTTGCGGCCGGGCGCTTCGGGCGGCTCGGGCGAACGCGGAGCGCGCAGGCCTAGGCGCCTGCGGCTTCGCTCGCGGTCTCCGCCGTAGGAGCCGTCAGCGCGCGCACGCGGCGGTCCACTGCCCGGCGCAGACGGCGCACCGCGGCGTGGTAACGGTTCGCCTTCTCGGCGAGGAACGCCTGCTGCGAGCCGGCGGCGCTCAGAGCGGCGGCCGCGGCGTCCGTCGCGGCGGCGCGGAACCCAGCTTCGAGCCAGAGCACTTCCAGGTAGGCCAGGGCAGCGCCGAGCTCCGCGGGCTCGATCGCGCCGGGCTCGCTCGAGCTGGCGCAGGGCGGGGATCACCTTCGACACAAGCCAGCGCTGCTCGCCGTGGACGCGCAGGAGCAGGCAGATGTCGGGTGGATGCTCGGTTGTGAGCGTCTGGGTCATCGTTCCAGCTGTCGGGATCTCGGGGGAGAGGGGTGATGCTGTGCTGATCGCTTCGGCCGCCCTCCGAGGCTGCTTTAGGAGAACCCGGGTGGCTCCACGCATCGCAGGGAAAGCGGCCCCGTCCGGGGGTACGCGGCTCTGGATTCAAGCGCCGCGCCCGCGCGGGCCGATGAAGAGATGAGGAGGTGTGAACAGAGAGAAGACGATGACGTTCCTCGAACGCGACCCGACCGACCGGACGCCCGGCCAGTACGCACGCGCGACCTGGCGGCGCCTGCGCATGCGCAGCATCGTCGCGCTGGGCGTGGCTCGCCACGGCGACCGCGCTGCTCGGCCGCTCCTTCGGGCTGAAGGACCCGCGCTTCCTCGCCGCCGAGGTCGCCCTGCTGGTCACGATGTTCGTGATCAGCCGCTACGTGCTGCCGCTGGTGGAGCGCCGCGAACGGGGCGCGGTGGCCGAGGAGCACGTCGGCGGCGTGCTCGACCAGCTCGACCGCTCGCGCTGGCGCGTGATCCACGACGCGACGCTCGGGCGCGGCAACGTCGACCACATCGTGATCGGGCCGCCCGGCGTGTTCACGATCGAGACCAAGAGCCACCCCGGGCCGATCCGCGTGGGCCGCGTCCACGGAGCGATGCTCGCCCAGGCGCAGGCCCAGGGCAAGGCGATCGGCTGGGTCACCGGCACCGAGGTCGAGCCGCTGATCGTCTTCAGCCGCGCCTGGGTCGACCGGCCGGGCGCGCGGCGCAAGGGCGTGCGCGTGCTGCCCGCCCGGATGCTGCTCAGCCACCTGGAACACGGGCAGATGCGGCTCAGCTCGAGCGACGTGGACCAGGCGCACCGGCTGCTCGCGGAGGCGCTGCTCGCGCACCACGGGCGCACGCGGCTGCTCGGGGATCGCTGGGCGATCCGCCTGTAGTCCGCCGGTTTCGCCCGCGCCGGCGCACGGATCCGCGCCGCGCACCCGTCGATGCGTCGCGGCCGGGGCCGGCGCTAGCGTGGGGCGCCCATGACGAGCGTTGGTGCAGAGAAGGCCCCGGCGACGCCCGAGGCGCTGCTCGCGCGCTTCGGGCTGGAGAGCTTCCGCCCCGGGCAGCGCGAGGCGGTCCAGGCTGCGCTCGACGGCCGCGACAGCCTCGTCGTGATGCCGACCGGCGGCGGCAAGTCGCTCTGCTACCAGCTGCCCGCGCTGGCCGACGGCGTCGGCCTCGTCGTCGTCGTGAGCCCGCTGATCGCGCTGATGTCCGACCAGCTGCGCCGCCTGCAGGACGCCGGCGTGGCCGCGGCGATGCTCGCCTCGGGGATGGGCGAGGGCCACAACGAGGCGCGCCTGCGCGAGATCGAAGACGGCTCGGCGCAGCTCGTGCTCGCGGCGCCCGAGCGCTTCGCCTCGGGCGCGTTCAGGCGCGCGCTCGCGACGCGGCCGATCGGCCTGTTCGTGGTCGACGAGGCGCATTGCGTGGCCGAGTGGGGGCACGACTTCCGCCCCGACTACCTGCGCCTCGGCGAGGCGATCGCCTCGCTCGGACGGCCGCCGGTGATGGCCGCGACGGCGACCGCGACGCCGCGCGGTCGCCGAGGAGATCGCCGCGCGCCTGGACCTGCGCGAGCCGCTGCAGGTGCGCTCCGGCTTCGACCGGCCCAACCTCACCTTCGAGGTGGTGAGCGTCGAGGGCAAGGGCGCGCAGGCGCGCAAGTTCGCGGCGCTGATGCACGTGCTCTCGGAGCCCGGGTCGCGGCCCGGCGATCGTCTACTGCGGCACGCGCCGGGACACCGAGCGGCTCGCGGGCGAGCTCGCGGCGGCCGGGCTCGCCGACCGTCGCCTACCACGCCGGGATGACCCCGGACGCGCGGCGGGCCTCGCAGGAGGCGTTCATGGACGGCCGCGCGGAGGTGGTCGTCGCGACGAACGCGTTCGGCATGGGCGTCGACAAGGCCGACGTGCGCACCGTCGCGCACTGGGCGCTGCCGACGAGCCTCGAGGCCTACTACCAGGAGGCGGGCCGAGGCGGGCGCGACGGGCTGCCGGCGCGGGCGCTGCTGCTGGCCTCGCGCAGCGACCTCGGGCGGCTGATCAGGTTCATCAAAGAGCGCGAGACGACCGTCGAGGACGTGCGGCGCTACGTCGGGCGGCTGCAGGCGGGGGCGCTCGGCGACGGAGACCAGGTGCGCGGTCGGCCACGGCGAGCTCGGCGAGCGCGAGCGGGTGCTGCTGTCGATCGCCGAGCGGGCCGGCGCGGTCGAGCTGGAACCGGGGGGCGCGGCCGGGCTGCTCGGTGACGCTGACGGGCCGCGGCAGCCCGCGCCTGGCGGCGCAGGCGATCCGCGTCGCGCGCAACCGCGCATGGGAGTCCTACCGCTCGATCGAGCGCTACAGCTCCGACGGCGAGCGCTGCCGGCGCGCGCAGATCCTCGAACACTTCGGCGATCCCGAGGCGCCCGCGGCGACCGGGCGCTGCTGCGACGTGTGCGATCCGGACCCGGCGCTCGCCGAGGCGATGGCGCGGGCGGGCAGCGGGTCGCGGCGCCGGCGCGGCGCCGGGGCGGGTCCGCCGGGACACGGCGCGGCCGCGCGCGCGAGGCCCGCGAGGAGCCGGACCTCCTCGACGTGCCCGCGGATCAGTTCGATGCACTGCGCGCGTGGCGGATGGGGCGGGCCGAAGGCAAGCCCGCCTTCATCGTGGCGAGCGACGCGACGCTGCGCGAGCTGCTCCACCGCCGGCCCTCGAACCTGCGCGAGCTGATCGACGTGCGCGGGATCGGGCCCTCGTTCTGCGAGCGCCACGGCGAGTCGCTGCTCGAGGAGCTCGCGCGCATCGAAGCGGGGGCGGGCGTGGCTGTGACGGGTCCCGCCGCCTGACGGCTGCTGCGCCGTCGCGGGCCGCGGAACGCTCGGTAGCATCAGGGGCGCGCCGACGTAGCTCAGCTGGTAGAGCACTTCACTCGTAATGAAGGGGTCGGGGGTTCGAGTCCCCCCGTCGGCTTTCTCGCATGCCCTCTCATCGCTCTTCGTGGATGCGTCCCGGCGCTTCGGCGCCTGCCAACGGGTCTCGTCAGCGGCGACGATAGTTGAGGCCGCTGCGAGCTCCTGCGCCACGCCGAGCGCGACCCCAGCGAAAGCCCTCGACGATCAAGGGCTATTGCTGGCTGATCGACAGTCAGATCCGGGGAGTGCGTATAGTGCATGCCGCGTTGGGGGCGAGGCGAACAACGGTGCGCGTGCGGCTTTCGCTAGGGGCGGTGACGCTCGCGCTCGCGATGCTCGGCTTCACGGGCTCGGCCGGCGCGCACACGTCCTGTGCGCAGATCGGGACCGTCTATGGAGTTCCACCCTGGGGCTTTCACACGGGCGCCTACAGCGGCGAATCGTGGTTCGCGAAGGCGCACGGGGACATCAACTTCGAAGCCAACACGGTCTCGGGCGTCATGTGCGAGCAGGATCCGCGTGGCACGATCCTGATGTCGGTGCTGCACCATCTCGTGTACCACTCGCATTACGCGATGATGTGGGGTTATCCGGGCAACCTCATGAAGATCAAGTTCCGGATCACGAGCAGCAGCGACCCGAAGTGCACTGTCGGCATGATCGGGCGCGCGACCATCTACGGGAGCTACAACGGCGTGCGCAGTGACAGCGTTCAGTTCTTCTTCCCTGGTGCCTGCAGGGACCAGGACCGCCTCTATCACGGCACGCAGGTCAATGTGCAGGTACCGCCGCCTTGCGTCGCTCCTCGGCCAGCTTGCGTTGCCTCGCGCCGGCGAAGCTGAAGTCGCTGACCTCGCCGCGGCTACGAATACGTCCTTCATCCGAGCCGGATCAAGTCCCTCGGGATCGGCCAAGCGGCTTCGGAGAGGTCTTCGAGTTGGAGTTCGAGCGGATGGAACCACACGGCGGGTACTGGAGTGGGCAGAGTCCCGGCATCTCCGGTCCCGGTTCGGACGTGGTCGGCAATACGGGTCGGTCACGCCCGGGACCAGCGAGGGGAGCCGCTGCTGCCCGTTCGGCCTCTACACCGAAGGCAGGGTGGAGGGTGCACTTCTCGACGCTTGCGAAGCGCCCGCCCTTCGACGAGCCCGAGCGCCTCGAGGAGCTGCGACTGAGGCTGAACGCGATCGACGGCGTTGCGTTTCCCGGGGACGCGCTCACGCGATGGCCCAGCTTCCCGCTATCGGTGCTCGAGAGCGACAGCGCCCTCGACGCGTTTCTGCGCACGATGGACTGGGTCTTTGAAGAAGCCGCTGCGGCGACGTAGGCCGCAATCGGTCCCGAACTTGGTCCCGAACCACGCAGAAACGTCCCTCCCCGTTCGAACCAGTCGAAGGCGATTTAGCTCTAACAAGCCAAATCAGCCCCGCGGCGAGACTCTCGTAATGAAGGGGTCGGGGGTTCGAGTCCCCCCGTCGGCTCTGGCGTTGCAGCGGATCTGTACGGCGGGCAGGCTAGGCGAGCGGCATGGTTTGATCGGATACGCTCGGCCTACCCAAAAGGGAGGCTCAGCGATGGCATACCTGATCACGCATTTCTGGCCGGGCGCAACGGAGGATCAGTACAACGCGACAGTCGCGGTCGTGCATCCGCAGGGAGGCCTTCCTGAGGGCCAGATCCACCATGCCGCCGGGCTTACCGACGGCGGCATCCTAATCTCAGCCGTGTGGGATTCCAAGGAGCAATATGACCGCTTTCTCCGGGACAAGCTGATGGCGAGCATGCCCATCGAGGGAGGCTTTGCGGGCCAGCCCGAGGAGCGGACCGCCGACATCGTCAACCTCATTACTGCGTAAGGCACGGGTTAGGACCTGCGTCGCGGCGTTCGCGTCGCCGCTTCGGACGGCCGACCGTCGCAGCCAGTTGGCAACGCCGTGGCAACACGGCGCGCCCACAACCGACTACGCACGTTCCGTCACGCGGGTCGGCAATCCGCGCTCTTCCGCGAACAGACTGAAACGATTGTCACGACGACCTACTCAAGCCCGCGAGACGACGATCGATACATCCGCGTGAGCCTGCTTCCGACTAAGGCCGGCCCGGTCCCCGACCGGCTGACGATCTGGCCGATCGACGACGGCCGCTATGGCCTCGACGCGACGTTCCAAGGCGAGACGGGCTACGAACGAGCGCAGGTCCATCACGAGTTGCTCCAGGCGGACGGCATTCCGCATACCTTCCGCCAGGAGCTCGACGGCGCCTGGACGCTGCGGTTCGGCCCGCTGCCGGCGGCGGATGTCGCGACCGCTCTCGGCGCGTTCGTGTACTGACGCCGTCTACGACGAGCGGATCTACGAAGCCGTAACCACCAGCCGCATGCAGTGTCTGCGCCTCAGCTGCCGCATCGCTTGGGCGCACTCCGAAGCGCAGTACGACATCGCTGGAAGCTAGCTCGTGGGGCCAGCCGTCAGCGCGGGCGGTACGGACGTTTCGATCGCAAGCGGGGCTTCTGGGGCGTCCTCGAAAAACGGCTCGCGTCCATAGTGGGCGCGCGCGTCCTCCACGAAACGTGGTCCCGAAATTGGTCCCGAACCCGGCAGAAACGTCCCCCCGCCGTTCGAACCAGTCGAAGACGACTTGGCTCTGGCAAGCCAAGTCCGCCTCGCGGGGTGCCTCTCGTAATGAAGGGGCCGGGGGTTCGAGTCCCCCCGTCGGCTTGGAGCGCCTGCGAAGGGGCGGTGGGCCGCGCGGGGCGACGGTACGGCCGCGGAACGCCGGTGCGTTTGCGAGCCTCGACGACCTTTGCCCCGCCCACGGGACCTCATCAGCGGCAGCCGGGTCGGCGCCGAATGGCGCAGTGTGTCTGGTGCGCCCCAGTCGGCCAGCTCGCCCGCGGCGAGCAGGGGCGCCTACGGCGAGACGAAGTTCATAGCTTCCTAGGTTTCTCGGAGACCACATGGCGGAGCGACCCAGAGCTGCGGTTGCGCGGCTGGTTGTTGTTCGGGGGTGATCAGCGTGCTACCGGGCCCGCTGATCGGATCGCCGGCCGTGAACGGCCGCCTCGCACCACTGGGAAACGGCGGCGCGATGGTTTACGGTGGGCCCGGCATCGAAAACGAGGGGCGCCCGGAGGGAGCGAGAGTTGAGGCGAGGGATTGCGAGGAGGGCGTCGTGGCTGCTGGCGCTGGCGGCGGTCTGCGTTGCGTCTGCCGCGGGCGCGCCCGTGGCTTCGGCGGTGATCCTCCACCTCCGCGACGGGAGGACCGTGAGCTACCAGCCGGTGCGTGGCGCGGCAGCCCCTCTCGCGGCGGCCCCGTTCGCCTCGGGCAAACGCAACCTTCTCTACCACGGCGGTCCCGTGATGCCCTCGAATGCGAACTACACGTTCTACTGGGCGCCGTCGGGCTCAGCCCCTTACGCGACCGGCTATCAGGACGGGATCGACACCTACCTGCAGCGGCTGTCGAGCGACAGCGGCGGCGATCAGAACGTCGACTCGGTCTCGGCGCAGTACACCGACGCGGGCGGCGAAGCCGCGAGCTACTCCTCGACCTTCGCCGGGCGAATCGTCGACACGAACCCCTATCCGGCGAACGGTTGCGTGGCGGCGGCGGTCTGCCTGACCGACGCCCAGATCCAGAGCGAGGTCAGGAGCTACGTGGAAGCGCACGGGCTTCCCGCGGACCTCCGGCACGAGTACTTCGTGCTGACGCCGCCCGGCGTCGAATCCTGCTTCGAAGCGACCAGCACGGAATGCTCGGCGGGGACGGCGGCGCCTGCTTATTGCGCCTACCACGGCGACATCGCCGCGACGAGCGGGAAAATCATCTACGCGGACGACCCCTATGTGGTCGGGGTCGAAGGGTGCGACCGGGGTGAAGGCCAGCGTCCCAGCGAAAGCCCGGCCGAAGCCGCACTTCAGGGCGGCCTCAGCCACGAGCACAACGAGTCGATCACCGACCCGGAGCTGAACGCCTGGAGCGGGCCGGAAGGCTACGAGAACGGCGACAAATGCCGGACCCTGGCCGAATCGAGCGAACTCGGCACGCCGCTCGGCACGGCGCCCGACGGCTCCCCCTACAACCAGGTCGTGGGCGGCGGCCTGTACCTCTACCAGCAGGAGTGGAGCAACATC
The DNA here is from genome assembly GCA_963779065.1 of uncultured Solirubrobacteraceae bacterium. Lineage (GTDB taxonomy): Bacteria > Actinomycetota > Thermoleophilia > Solirubrobacterales > Solirubrobacteraceae > Palsa-744. Next base: position 1,841,120 of record CAVZWQ010000003.1, on the reverse strand, counting down.
GGCAGGACCTGCCTGCAGCGTCTCGCCCCCTCGCCGCCTGTCGTGAGCAAGCTCTCGCCGAAAAAGGGGCCGGCCGCCGGCGGCACCGTCGTGACGATCACCGGCAGCGGCTTCACGGGCGTCACCGAAGTGCTGTTCGGAGGGGTGAAGGCCGCGTACGCCGTGGGCTCCGCTTCATCGATCTCGGCGACCTCGCCGCCCGGCGCACCGGGCACGGTCGGCATCACCGTCGTCGCCGAACACGGCAGCAGCGCGCCGAGCAAGAAGGCGCGCTTCAAATACACCAAGAAATAGCGCAGGCCTGTAAACGTGCCCTCGCTCGCGCGACGCTGACGCTCACCGGAAAAGCGGGACCCAACAAGATCAGCTTCGACGGGCCGCTGACCCCGCCACCTGGAGGCTCCCAGCCGGTGCGTACACGGTCATGGTCACGGCGAGCAACGCCTCCGAACACTCGAGCCCGCAGCGGCTCGCCTTCACGATCGTCCGCTGACAGCCCTGACGAGGAACGTCAGCCGCAGGCCACGCGCAGCAGCGCACGCCACGGATCCGCCCGCTCGATGCACCGCTGCGATTCCTCGCGGGCATCACGTCGCTGGGGAATCGGCATGATGATCCCGATGGGACAGCCGCGCCTCGGCGACGTGGACTCCTCCGTCAGCGACGGGATCTGATGAGCGCCCGGGCCGCCGGCGCGACGCCGGCCGCCGTCGAGGGTGCGCCGCCACGGCTCATCTCGGCGCGGATGTTCAGGTCCGCGAGGGCCCGACCGCTCACGGCGCCCCTTGCCACGCTCCTGGGCTACGTCCTGTTGTCCGCCCTGATCTTCGGTCGCAAGGCGCTGGGCGACATCGATCACAGCGTCGTCGGGTTCGGCGCCCACCCGGCGTTCTACGGGCGCGACCAGAGCGCATACGTGTGGTTTCTGGCGTGGGGGGCGCACGCCGTCCTTCACCTGCAGAACCCGTTCGTGACCCACGAGGTCTATGCGCCCGGTGGCTACAACCTGACCTGGGCGGCGAGCATCCTCGGCCCAGCTGTCGTCCTCGCTCCCCTGACCGAACTGTGGGGGCCGATTGTCGACGTACAACGTGCTCGCCATCCTGGCGCCCGCCGGTGCGGCCTGGGGTGCGTTCCTTCTCTGCCGAGAGCTGACCGTGCGAACCAGCTCAGCGATCGCCGGCGGGCTCTTGTTCGGGTTCGGAAGCTACGAGGCCGGCGTCACGATCAACCACCTGAACCTCGCGCTGGTCGGCCTGCTGCCGATCGCCGCGCTGCTCGCGCTGCGAAGGGCTCGCGGCCGCATCTCCCGCACCCGCTTCATCCTCGCCCTCGGCGTGGTGCTGGGGGCACAGCTGTGGATCTCGACCGAGACGTTCGCCTCTGCGGTCTTCTTCGGTGCCCTCGCGCTCCTCGTCGGCTTGATCACAGGCGACCGGGCACAGCGACGGAGGGCGATTCGCACCGGGTGGGAGGCCGCGGCCGCCGTCGGCGTTGCCGTCGTGCTCGGCGTTCCCTACCTGTGGTACGCCCTGAAAACCAACAGTCCCCTCGGGAAACAAACGGGGGTGAACGGCGGGGCGGATCTCGCGAACTTCGTGGAGCCGACCCGGGCCACCTGGCTCCATTACGGGGCGGCCCATTTCGTGCCAAACGTGCCGGAAGACCTTGCCTACATGGGTCCGGCGCTGCTGGTTGTCCTGCTCTTGTTCTTCTTCGAGTGCGGGAAACGCCGACTGGTCCGGTTTCTCGCTCTGTTCATGCTCGCGGCCGCCGTTCTCAGTCTCGGCGGTCTCCTGAGGGTGGCGGGAGAAAAGACGACGCTCGGCTTGCCATGGGGCGTCATCGGCGAACTCCCTTTCATCACACATGCCCTGCCGGGGAGATTCGTCCTGTATGTATCCCTCGCCGGCGCGGTCTGCGTCGCGTTGTGGCTCGATCGCCCCACGTTGCGGCCCGCGCGGTGGCTCGCGGCGGCGGTGGTGATGGTGAGCCTGCTGCCCAACCTGCGAGCCGATCTGTGGGCGACGCCCGTCGACAGGCCGCCGCTGCTTTCGAGTCCGGCGCTGGCCCACTACGTTCCGAGGGGCAGCACCGTCCTGGCGCTTCCGTTCGGAATCAACGGCGACTCGATGTACTGGCAGGTGCAGGCCGACTTCGCCTTTCGGCTCGCCGGCGGCTACGTCGGTTGGGCCCTTCCCCGCGAATACCAAGGTCGCTCGATCATCCGAGAGCTCTACGGCAACCCTCCCCGCCGCGAGCTGGAGAAGCGCCTCTGCGCGTTCATCGCCCTGACCCACACGTCCGTGGTGCTCCTTCGCACGCACACTCGCGGCGATTGGAAGGCCATCCTCGGTCCGCTGGGCGTGAAGCCGACCACCCGCGGTGGGTTCGCGGTCTACAGCATCCACGGGAGTGCCTGTGCGAGCGGCAGGGCCCGCTCCTGACGAGGGGGCCCGACGAGCGCGTGATTCGCCGTCGTGGCGTCCGCTCGCCCGGCAGAGGACTTCAAGTGGGGACCCGACGTGAAGACCCCGCGTGCGCGACACTGACATCATATCTGATGTCATGACACCCGCTGAGCTGGTCAGCGCGACGAGGCGTGATCTGGGGCTGAGCCAGCGCCAGCTTGCGCTCCGGGCCGGCATGACGCAGGCGGCGGTGAGCCGGATCGAGCGTGGCAAGGTCTCACCGTCGTTCGGGACGCTGCGCGAGTTGATGCTGGCGATGGGACGTGAGCCGCACGTATCCGCGACGCGGCTCCCAACGGATTGGGACCAGGCCCACATGGACAGTACGCTGGCGCGGACGCCCGAGCAACGCTTGGAGCTCGCGATCGCCTGGAACCGCCTCGCGCGACTCTTGACGGCTTCAGCCGAGAAGGTGCGCTCCGGTGACTGAGGACGTCTCCGATCCGCAGCGGATCTTCGAAGCGCTCGACGCACACGGCGTCGAGTACGTGGTGGTGGGGAGCCTGGCGGTGCAGGTGCACGGGCATGTGCGGATGACGAACGACCTCGACCTGATCCCCGCACCGAACCGACAGAACATGCGGCGACTCGCAGACGCGCTGAACCAACTCGGCGCGAGGGTCCTCAACAAGGGCAGCGAGGGCACGCGAATCGACTCGAGAATGCTGCCGCGGGCGACGCTGTGGCAATTCGCGACGGCGGCCGGCGACATCGACGTTCTGCGCGACGCTCCCGGCGCGGCCTCGTTCGAGCAGCTTCGCGCGCGCGCTCTCGAGGTTCCGCTCGGGGAACTTCGCATCCCGTTCGCCGGGCGCGACGACCTGATCAGCATGAAGCGCGCCGCGGGCAGACCCGTCGATCTGGGGGACGTGGCGGCCCTGACGGAGCCTGACGAGCCGAACCGGTAGACCAGCACCGCGGGGCCGCCGCAAGGGCGTGTGTGGCGCGGCGGTCGAGCCTCGTGTGACTCGACACGCTTGCACGCCCATCGGTAAGGAACTCCTACGTTCCGCCGTCGCCGCGGTCCCGCCGCGGGGTTCCGGTGGCGTGCACGCGACGGGTGCGCGGCGAGCGTCGCCCCGCTGCGGCCGCTGTCGCCGGCGGAAGGCGCCGTTGATCGAGATAGCTGCGATCATCCCGTGCAACGAAGGGGGGCACAGTTGGGGGGGGTTTGGAGTCGTTTCGGTCGCGCGGGCCGCGTCGCGCTCGCGGTATGCGCGCTCGCTGCGGCCGGGGGAACGGACGCCGCGGCGTCGAACGCAGGTCAGCCGGTCGCCCCGGCGGTTGCGAAAGCGACGCGCGGCGCTGCCCGCCCCGTCTGCGCACCCGAACCCGCGGGGCACCTGCGGTGTCTGGCGATCGAAGCGTTAGAGAGCGGGAACGCGGTGCTCCCCGCGGCCAGCTGCCCGCTGCCGCGGGAAGGCTGCGGCGGCCTGCGCCCCGAAGACCTGCGCACCGCCTACGACCTTCCCGCCGCGCCGCCCTCACCCCAGACGATCGCCGTCATCGCGGCGAACGACGACCCGAAGATCCAGCACGACCTCCACGTCTATGACGCCGAATTCAAACTGCCTGCCTGCACCGTCAAGAACGGCTGTCTGGAGAGGTTGAACGGGGCCGGCGAGACACGGCCGTTGCCCGTGGCCACCGCCAGCTCGGCCAACGAGAGCTCGCTCGACGTCGAGATCGCGCACGCGCTCTGCACCACCTGCCGTATCGCGCTCGTCGAGGCGAGATCGACCAGCCTGTCCGACTTCGAAGAAGCCGTCGAAAGCGCGGTCTCGAAGCTGGGCGCGACCGAGCTGTCGATCTCCTACGGCGAAGCGGAGCCGCCCGCGGTGGCGCGCGCAGGCGCCGCGTTCGATCACCCGGGCGTCGTGATCGCCGCGGCCTCCGGGGACAGCGGCTATCTCAACTGGGCCTCCGAAGAAGCCGAACGCGGTCGCGCCGAATACCCGGCCTCGGCCCCCGGCGTGGTCGCGGTCGGGGGCACCAGGCTCACGGTCGGGCCCAACGGAGAATGGCAGGGTGAGACGCTGTGGCCGCTCAGCGGAAGCGGCTGCAGCGTGCTGTTCGGAGCGCCCACCTGGCAGCAGTTGCTCGCCCTCTGGCCGGGCGTCGGATGCGGCTCTGCGCGGGCGGTGGCTGACATCTCGGCCGACGCCGACCCCGCCACCGGCGTGGCCGTCTACGACTCCTACGCGGGTGCCGGGGGCACCGCCCCCGAATGGCACAAGGTCGGCGGAACGAGCCTCGGCGCCCCGATCGTCGCCGCGGCGTTCGCCCTCGCGGGCGGCTCGGACGGCGTCGGCTATCCAGCCGCCACGCTGTACGCGAACGCGGCCCGCCATCCCGGGCTCCTGCACGACGTCGCCGCCGGCTCCAACGGCGAATGCGCGCTCAGCGAATGCACGCTCGCCGAACGGGCGGCGCCCTGCGCGAACCTATCGATCTGCGTTGCCGGCCCGGGCTATGACGGGCCCACCGGCCTGGGCAGCCTCGACGGCATCGGCGCGCTCGTGCCCGAGCACGAACAGCGCATCACCTTCGAAACCTCGCCGCCGGCCGCTGCGACCGTCGGCGGCACCTACTCGCCTGCCGCGTCCGCGAGCTCCGGGCTCCCCGTCGTGTTCGCCGACGCGACGCCCGCGGTCTGCCGCATCGAAGGCACGCTCGTCCACTTCCTCGACGCAGGCACCTGCACGATCGGCGCCTCCCAGGCGGGTGACAGCTATTGGGAAGCAGCGCCCGAAGAGCAGCAGTCGTTCGCCGTGATACCCCCCGCCGCACCCGCCGCACCCGCCGCGCCCGCCGCGCCCGCCGCCCCGCCGCCCCGCCGCACCCGCCGCACCCGCCGCACCCGCCGCACCCGTCGGACGCTCCGGGGTGCTGGGCCTCGACGCCCGGCCTCCGGCGCCCGCCCTGAGCCTCCTCGGCGGCCCGTTCGCGGCGGCCGGCGGAGCCGTGTCGTTCACCGCCAAGCTCGTCGGCGCCGGTGAGCTGCAGTGGCAGCTCACCTTCGCCAACGGCAGCTTCGGTGTGATCGCAGACCATTCCGGCCGGTGCGGCGCCGGGCGCGTGCGACTCCACGGCCGATGCCGGCCCTCGCAGGCCGTCTACGCGCACGGAAGTTCCAGCGCCGGCGCTGCTGGCCGCATCGTCAAGCTCGTGGCGCGACCGAGCCGCCTCGCTGCGCTCGCCCTCGCGCGTGGGCGCCGGACGCACCGGGAGCTGCGCCTGACGCTCACCGTCGTGTTCCGCCCGGCGGGCGCCGGCGCCGCTCCGTTGAAGCTGACGCGCACGATCGCCCTGCGCCCCGGCCGCGCCTGAGCGCGTCGGCGCGGGACCGGTTCACGTCAGCCCGTTCGGGCTGGCCGGGACGCGCGCCTCCAGCGCCTCTCGCGCTGCGACGCGGCCGGCCTCCCGCGCCGCGTCGATCTGGTGGAACTCGAGCAATCCGACTCCCTCGGCTCTCGGTTTGATGACGAGGTCGGCGTGCCGGCGCGCGGACTCGGACGTGTTCGTGCTCCCCAGCAGCAGCACGCGGGTGAGCGTCTCGCCGATCGTGGGGACCCGCTCGGGCCGCGGCGATGCCGGCTGCGGCGGGGTCCCATCGCGCCCGGAGTCGAATGTCGCCTTCACGTCGACCGCGATGATCGGTCCCTCGCCCATCCGCGCCATCGCCTCGACCGGCAGGTTGTCGACCAGCGAGCCGTCGATGAACATGTCCCGGCCGCGGACCTGCGGGGCGGCCAACACGGGGATGCAGATGCTGAAGCCGACCTGCTCCCACAGCGGCCCCCAGCGCGCCAGCACGAGGCGGCCGCTGCGCAGCTCGGCGCAGCCGCAGACGAAGCTCCGCGGCAGCTCCTCGATCGCAGCCTCGCCGAAGGTGCGCCGCAGCATCTTCTCGGCGCGCGTGCCGCGGATCAGGCCGTGACGCGGGAGCGTGAAATCCGACAGCGGCCGGTGCTGGACCCACTCCGCGAAGCAGCGGGCGTCGATCTCGTCGGGGTCCAGACCCATCGCGAACAGAGCACCGACGAAGGCGCCCATGCTGACCCCCACCACGCGGTCGATCTCCACGCCCGCGGCGAGCAGCTCCTCGAGCACGCCGATGTGCGAGAAGGCGCGGGCGCCGCCCCCGGAGAGGACCACGCCGACCGAGCATCCGCACAACCGCCGCGCGAGGCGCTCGAGGTCCCCCTGCAGCGTCTCGTCCATCAGCAGGTGCGACTCGATCGGCTCGACGGCACTCGCCCAGGACGCGAGCGCGCCCGTCCCCGGGCCGGTGCCGTAGCCGACGAGCTCGCAGCCCCGCAGCTCGACGCGCTCGCCCAGATCCGGGGGCGCCGCCTCGTCCCCGACCAGCAGCAGCAACCTGTCGGCCTGCGCGACGCAGAACTCGCTCCACGGGTCGCGTGCCGCGAGCTCCTCCGCCATCAGCAGCACCATGTCGTGCTGTGCCTCGGCGCGGTCGAGCAGCGGCGCGTAGACACTCACGGGCTCGACGCCGTCGGCGGATGGGATGTCGGCCGGCCCCAGCAGCACGGCGTCGAGGTGGCGACGCACTGCGGTGAGCAGCCGCGCGGCTGTCTCCGCCGCCCGCGGCCCGCCGCCGCAGCCGATCAGCGCGACGGTCGTCGGCCGGGGCCGGGCGCGGTCGAGCGGCCCGCGGCTCTCGCGCAGCTGTGAGGCGAGGACGCGGTTCAGCGAGAGCGACAGCTCGGGCGCCTCCTCCAGCAGCTTCTCGAACTCCGGACGGGGCACGAAGAGCAGATCGCTGGCCCGCGCCGCGCGCACCGAGGCCGAGCGCGGTGCATCGCTCAGAAGCGAGAGCTCGCCGACGACGTCGCCGCGGCCGAGCTCCCGCAGCGTCGCGTCGGAGCGCTCGTCGACGACCTGCAGGCGGCCGGTCCGAAGCACGTACATGCCGTCGCCCGGCTCGTCTTCGCGGAACAGCCACTCGCCCGCCCGTAGGCGCGACGGGCGGGTGCGCTCGGCCAGCGCCGCCAGCAGCGGGGGGTCGAGACGGGCGAACAGCGGCGCGCACGCGAGGAAATCGGCGGCTGTCTCGATGCCGGCACGAGCAGACTGAGCCGGAAGCGCGAGCGTCGAGCGCCCTCGGGCCCTAGCCGCCGGCGCGAGTGGCGCGAGCGGCTGGTCGAGCAGCCCTCCCGCGGCTGCCGCGAGGCCCGGGGCGGCTTCCGCGCGGATACGGCCCAGGGCGAGGCAGCCCAACCCCGCGGCGAACAGGCATGCCGCGCCGAAGCGCCATGCCTGGTCGAAGGCGTTGAGCGCGTCCAGGGGCGAAGGCGTGCCGATGATCGCGACGACCACGGCGACGCCGAGCGCGGCACCGAGCTGGCGTGCCACCGCGTTCAGCCCTGTCGAGGCGGCGAAGCCGCTGCCCGGAGCCGAGGCGACCGCAACACCGCTGAGGTTCGGGAACAGCGTGCCCGCGCCGAGGCCGAGCAGCAAGATGCCGGGCAGCCACTCCGACAGGAACTGCGGCTGCGGGCCCACACGCGCGACGAACCACAGCACGGCGGCGCCCCAGATCAGCCCGCCGGCGACGAGCACCGGGCGGTAGCCGATCCGCTGCGCGGCCCTGCTGCTCGGACCGGCGACGGCCGCGGCGACGAACGGGCCGGGGGTCAGCGCGAGGCCTGCCTTCAAAGCCGAGTAGCGCCAGACGCCCGTGAGGAAGAGGACGTTGGTCAGCGTGTAGCCGTAGAAGCCGGCCGCCGCGATGATCGTCATCGAGTTGGCGACTGTGAAGGTGCGGATACGCAGCAGCGAGAGATCGACAAGCGGCGCGCGGTGCCAGCTGCAGCGCCAGGCGAACACCGTGCCGAGCGCCGCCGAGGCGGCGAACGAGCCGATCACGCGGGCGCTCGTCCAGCCCCATTCGCCCCCCTTCACGACCCCCAGCACGAGCGCGGAGATCGCGAGGGCGAAGATCAGTGCTCCGAGCAGGTCGGGCATGCGCCGCCGTCCGGGCGCGCGGCTCTCCACCAGGCGCCCGCGCGCGAGCCCGATCGCGAGGAGGCCGATCGGGATGTTCACGAGGAACACGAGCCGCCAGTCGCTCACCGCGACGAGCAGCCCGCCGACCGAGGGGCCGAGCCCTGCCGCAGCGGCTGCGACGGCGGACAGCAGCGCGACCCCGTGGGCGCGGCGGTCGGACGGGAAGGCGTTCAGCACCAGGGCGAGCGAGGCCGGGACCAGGAAAGCGGCCCCGAGCGCCTGCAGCGCGCGGAACGCCACGAGCGCCGCGACCGTCGGCGCCAGCGCGCACAGCAGCGAGGCGAGCGTGAAGAGCTCGAGCCCCAGAACGAAGATCCTGCGCCGTCCGAGCAGGTCCGCGATCCGGCCGGCGGCGACCAGGAAGGCCGCGAAGACGATGTTGTAGACGTTCAGCACCCACGAGAGCGAGGAGATCGGGGTGCCGGGGAACGAGCGCTCGATGCTCGGAAAAGCGATGTTGACGATCGTCGCGTCGATGAACGCCACGCTCGCCCCGAGCGAGGCGATCGCGAGTACCACGCGCGGATCGACGCGGCGCGGCGGGGCGCCCGGTGCACGGTCGGTCGCCGGCGCGGGACGCGCCGATGCCTGCTCGGCGCCAGAGGCGAGCGCCGACACGGCTAGCGCGCCACCCAGTCACGGAGCCTGCCGCTCGCCAGGGCCTGGCGGGCCGCCTCGCGGCCGAGCTCGACCATCCGCGGGAAGGCCTGCCAGTCGACGAGGCCGGTGCCCTCGACCGCGGGCGTGATCACCGCGTCGGCGTGCACGCGCGCGGCGGCGACGGTGTCGATGCTGCCGACCGTGACGGCGCGGACGATCGTCTCGCCGAGGTGTGGGATCGGCGTCTCGCTGCCCGTGAGGACGCGCCGGGTGGCCCCGCCGAGGCGTGCGAGCCGGGGGCGGCCCGATGAGCGCGGCGGCGTCATGCGCCCGGTGACGTCGACGGCGATCACGGGTCCCTCACCCTTGCGCGCCATGGTCGCCACCGGGAGGTTGTCGAGCACCCCGCCGTCGACCAGCAGGCGGCCGTCGGGCGTCGCGACAGGCGGGAACACGCCGGGGATCGCGAGGCTCGGGTACACGGCGTCCACCAGCCGCCCGTGGTCGTGCACGACCGCCTCGCGCCCGACGAGGTCGCAGCTCAGGCAGAAGAAGCGCAACGGCAGCTCCTCGATCCGCTGCGCGCCGAAGGACTCCTCCAGCAGTCGTCGCGCCTTCGCGCCGCGGATCAGCGAGTAGGCGGGGATCGCGAAGTCGTTGCTGGGGCTCGAGTGCAAGAAGGCCTGCTCGAAGCGCTCCGTGATCTCGGTCGCGCTCATGCCGCTGGCCACCGCCGCGGCGACGAGCGAGCCGAGGCTCACGCCGGCGATGCGATCGAAGTGCAGGCCGTGCTCTCGCAGCTCATCGAGCACGCCGATGTGGGCCAACGCGCGGGCGCCTCCGCCGGAGAGAACGATGCCGAGCGAGCGGCCCGCGATCCGTCGCGATAGCGCGCCGAGCGCCTCGCCGAGCGCTGCACCGTCCGCGATGACCTGCGCCTGGCGCGGCTGCAGCAGCTCGATCGCCCCCTCCGGCAGCGCCGGGCCGATCGTCAGCAGCTCGCAGGCGTGCAGCGCGTGGCTGCGGCGACGGGCGCCGGCGTCGATGCCGCCGGTGCTCACTGCGAGCAGCAGGTCCGCCTCGGCGAGGCAGACCTCGCCCCAGCGCTCGTCGATCGCGCCGCAGCTGAGCACGACGCGCTCCGCTCGCATTTCGGCGGTCTCGATCGACTCGATCCCTCCGTCGCCGAGCGTCGCGACCGAGCCGAAGCGCGCGAGCTCGGCGGCGAGCAGCTCGGCGACCGCCGCGGCCGGGGCCGCGGCCTCGAGCGGCAGCACGGCGATCGAGCGCGGCGGCTGCGCCGCGGCGAGCGGCATGCGCGTCGCCGCGAGCTGTGCGCCGAGCGAGCGTGTCAGCCCGAGCGCGAAGCGCGGCTCGCGCTCGATCAGCTCCTCGAAGGCGTCGCGGCTGAGCTCCAGCAGCTCGACGTCGCGCCGAGCACGGGCAGACGCCGTGCGCGGCCCGCGCTGCAGGAGAGCCAGCTCGCCGAGCACGTCACCGCGGCGGAGCACGCGCAGCAGCGACTCGGGGGGACCCTCGTCGACGACCTCGAGGCGGCCACTGCGGACGATGAACAGCGAGTCGGCCGGCTCGCCCTCGCGAATCACCCACTCGCCGGCGGCGACCTCGATCTCGCCGAGTCGAGTCGCGAGGTCTGCGAGCAGCCGGCGCGGGAGCCCTGACAGGACCGGCACGTTGCGAAGCAACGACGCGCCGACCGTGGCCGGTGAGGCAGCCGGCGCGCCGGGCGCGGGCTGCTCAACCGCACACATCGGCCTTGGCGCTGCTCACCAACCCACCCCCCAACCTGCCCTGTCGTCAGCCCTTCCACCTGTGCGCCCCGCACACAGTCCGATCAGCCGAAGGTCGATCCCGGCGGCTGCGCAGCGAGCGTACACACGCGATCTCCGGCGGTCAACCCGCGCCGGAGGTGAGTCAGACCGGACGGTCCGTCGCGCCGCCGGCCGAGGCGGAAATGTCCAGAAATGGATTGCCTCCGCGCGGACCGCCGATCAGGATGGCTCCCGTGGAGATATTCGCAAGCACCGGTGCGAGCATCGCTTGCGTTCGGCTCGGCACCCGCCGTTCACATCGGCTTGGCGTATACGCGTCGCGAGAAGTTGTATATCTCCCAGAACGGTTCGCCTGTATGGTGGGCGGGCACAGGACGGGCAATTGGGGGGGATCATGATGTTCAGGCACGCTCGCAGGGAGGGCGGCACGGTGCCGCTCCGTAGGCGGGGACTCGGCGCGCTCTCCGTCCTCATCGTCATGATCGCGTGCCTCGGGAGCGCAGCGCAGGCGAGCGCGGCCGAAGAAGGCACGATCAGCGGACACGTCACCTCCGCCGCCAGCGAATCCGGCCTGAGCGGAATCGAAGTCTGCGCAACCCGTCAGTACGAATTCGAATACTACGGCGAATACTTCGAAGAAGGATACGTCGCCGTGCGTTGTGAAACGAGCAAAGCGGGCGGCTCCTACGCGATCGCCGCCCTGCCTCCCGGCTCGTACACCGTCGAGTTCGCGACACCCCTCGAAAGCCCGCTCAACTACCGGCGGCAGTTCTACAAAGGCAAGACGGCGCGCTCGGAAGCCCAGTCGGTCACCGTGACCAACGGGGGAACGACGAGCGGCATCGACGCCGCGATGCAGGCCGGGGCGCGCATTGAAGGCACGGTCACCGATGCGACCACGAAAACGACCGTCAACGGGATCCTCGTGTGTGCGATCGAACGGGCCGGCGAAGGAACCGAGCAGTGCGCGCAGACGACAGGAAGCGGCGAATACTCGGTGCCGAGCCTCTCCGGTGGCGAATACACCGTCGAATTCAAGCTTCCGACCCAAAGCGGGCTCAACTATCTGCGCCAGTTCTACGACGGCAAGAGCGCGAGCTCCGAAGCGCAGCCGGTGTCGGTCTCCTCGGGCGGCAGCACCACCGGGATCAACGCGGCCCTGAGCCAGGGGGGACAGATCACCGGAACAGTCACCGACGCGGCCACCAAAGCCGCGATCGCGGGCATCGACGTGTGCGCCTACGAATCCTACGAACGCTGCGTGGTCACCAACGCGAGCGGCGAATACAGCCTCGGCGGGCTGGCGACCGGCAGCTATTACCTCTACTTCAGCGCGCCGCCGGCCGGGATGATCAACTACCTGAGCCAGTACATCAGCGGCGTCGCCGTGACCGCCGGCTCGGTCACCTCGGGCAAGAACGCCGCGCTCCAGGGCGGAGCGGCGATCTCCGGCAGAGTCACCAATGCCGCCACCAAAGCTCCGATCCAGGGCATCGAAGCTTGCGCCTACTCCGAAACGGTCGAAACGGAAGAATGCGCCACGACGAACGCGAGCGGCGAATACACGATCCGACGGTTGGCGACCGCTTCCTACGTCGTCTACTTCATGCCCCCCTACGGGTCCAACCTCAACTACGCGCTCGAGTATTACAACGGGACGAGCAACTACGAAGAAGCCACACCGGTGTCCGCAACGCAGGGCGCTGAAACGTCCGGGATCAACGCGGCGCTCGTCGAAGGCGGCAGGATCACCGGCGTGGTGACCAACGCCGTGACCAAAGCCGCGATCGGCGCCGTGATCGTGTGCGCCGAATTCGAATACACATCCCGCTGCGCCGCGACCAACGCTGCCGGCGAATATCACATCGGCCGCCTCCCGACCGGCTCCTACCGGGTCCAGTTCGCGCCGTACAACTACTACTACGGCGCCAACAACCGTTACGTCACGCAGTACTACAACGGCAAGGCGAGCTACGGCGAAGCCGACCTCGTCGCCGTCACGACCGGCAGCACGACCAGCGGCATCAACGCTGCGTTGGCCGAAGCAGGGAAAGTCACAGGCACCGTGACCAACGCGGGCACGAAAGCCGCGCTCGCAGGCGTGAGCGCCTGTGCCTACAAACTCAGCGGCGAATACATCTACCGGTGCGCCGCCAGCGGGTCCGGCGGCGAATACACGATCTACGGACTGCCAACGGGCGAATACCGCGTCTCGTTCACCGAGTTCGAATACGTGACCCAGTACTACAACGAAAAGACGGCCTACGGCGAAGCCACCCCGGTTGCCACGACCAACGGAAGCACGACCCCTGGCATCAACGCCGCCATGGTCGAAGCTGGGAAGATCACCGGCGCCGTCACGAACGCCGCCACGAAAGCGGCGCTCTCGGGCGCCTCGATCTGCGCTGTCAAAATCAGCGGCGAATACGTCGGTCTGTGCGCCGTCAGCGGGGCCGGCGGCGAATACACGATCTCCGGGCTGCCCACCGGCGAATACCGCGTCTCGTTCAGCGACACGGGATTCGTGACGCAGTACTACAACGGCAAGGCGTCCTACAGCGAAGCGACGCCTGTCTCGGCGAGCGCGAGCAACGTGACCCCCGGCATCAACGGGGCTCTCGTCGAAGGCGGCAAGGTGACCGGAACCGTCACCGACGCCTCGACGAAAGCTGCGATCGAAGGTGTCGAGGTCTGTGCCCGAAATGCGAGCGGCGAATACGTCAGCGCATGTGCCTTCACCGGAGCGGGCGGCGAATACCGCGTCGAAGGGCTGGCGTCCGGCGAATACAAGATCGAATTCGGCGCCTACGCCTCGAGCCTCAACTACGTGCCTCAGTTCTACAAAGGCAAGGCGACCCTGTCCGAAGCGGAAGCGATCTCCGTGACGGCCGGCGGCGTGACGAGCGCCATCAACGCGGCCATGCAGCCCGGCGGGACGATCAGCGGCCGCGTCACCGACGCGGTGAGCAAAGCCCCGGTCTCGGGCGCGGAGGCGTGCGCCTCGGGCCCGACGTCCCAGTGCGCCGTGACCAACTCGAACGGCGAATACACGATCCAGCGGCTCTCGACGGGCAGCTACACGGTCTGGTTCTACGCGAGCGGCCAGAACTACGTCGGGCAGTACTACAACGGCAAGGCGACCTTCTCCGAAGCCAACGCGGTCTCGGTGACGGCGGGACAGGCGACATCGGGCGTCGACGCCGCGCTCAGGGCCGGCGGCACGATCCAGGGCACGGTCACGAACGCGACGAGCAAAGCGCCGATCTCGGGGGTCGATGTCTGCGCCTACCCGAACGCCGCCGGCTCGAGCGTGTGCGCGTTCACGAACGCAAGCGGCGAATACACGCTCACCGGGCTCGCCTCCGGCCAGTACCGAGTCGAGTTCTACGGCAACGGGACGACCTACGCGACCCAGTACTACAACGGCAGGAGCGGCTATTCCGAAGCCGAACTCGTGACCGTCACGACGGGTGGCACGACGTCCGGGATCAACGCAGCGATGGGGCTCACCGGAACGGTGACCGGGACCGTCACGAACGCCGCGACGAAAGCGGGGGTCGAAGGCATCCAGGTGTGCGCACGCCGTCGCAACGGCGAATTCGGCGCGGGCTGCGCGACGACCGGCGCAGGCGGCAAATACACCGTCTCCGGCCTGAACCCGGGTGAATACGTCGTCGAATTCACCCCGACGAGCACGAGCTCGAACTTCGCGCCGCAGTTCTACAACGGCAAGGCGACGTTCGCGGAAGCGACCGGCGTACAGGTCACCTCCGGCGGCACGGCGGGCGAAATCAACGCCGCGCTCATCGAAGGTGGAGAGATCAGCGGCAAGGTGACCGACGCCACGACGAAAGCGGCGGTCGCCGGCGCGACGGTCTGCGCGGCCGAAAAGCTGGCTGAAATCTCCGAACGCTGCGCGACGACCAACGCGAGCGGCGAATACACGATCACCTCGCTGTCACCCGGCCAGTACAGGGTGCGGTTCTCCTCGAGCACGGGCGAATATGCGATTCAGTACTACGAAGGCGCCTCCACGTTCGGCTCCGCCCAGGTCGTGGCGGTTGCCAACGGCGTCGACGTCGAAGGGCTCAACGCGGCGCTGCGAGGCGGCGGCAAGATCGCGGGCGTGGTCACCGCTGCCGCGAGCAAAGCTCCGATCGCCGGGATCAGGGTGTGCGGGGGCGAATCGTGCGCTATCACCAACGGTGGCGGCGAATACACGCTGATCGGACTCGGCGCCGGCGAATACACGGTCTCCTTCGCAGGCAACGGCCTGAACTACATCACCCGCTACTACAACGAAAAGTCGAAAGCCGGCGAAGCAACGCCGGTCTCGGTGACTCCGCATGTCACGACCGGCTCGATCAACGCGGCGATGCTCGAAGGCGGCCAGATCGCGGGCGTCGTGACCGACAGCTCGACGAAAGGCGCGCTCGCGGGCGTGAACGTGTGCGCGACCCCGCAGGGCGGCGGGACGACCGAATGCGCGACGAGCAACGTCAACGGCGAATACACGGTCGCTGGGCTGCCCACCGGGGCCTACCACGTCTCGTTCGACGCCGAAGGGCAGAACTACCTCACGCAGTACTACAACGGCCACGGCTCCGCGGGTGAAGCCAACGCGGTCGCCGTGACCGTCGGCAGCACCGCGTCGTCGATCAACGCCGCGATGGAACGTGCCGGCCAGCTCAGCGGCACCGTCACCGCCGCGGTCAGCAAAGCCGCGCTCGGCCACGTACAGGTCTGCGCCACACGGCGCGTCGGCAGCGGCGGCGGCTGCACCACGACGAACCTCGCCGGCGAATACAGGATCCCCGGGCTGCCGGGCGGCGAATACACCGTCAGCTTCAACGGCAGCGCGGTGGGCTACCTCACCCAGTACTACAACGGCAAGTCATCGGCGGGCGAAGCGACGGCGGTCACGATCACGCCGGGCGCGACGACGTCGGGGATCAACGCGGCACTCGAAGAAGGCGGCAAGATCAGCGGCAAAGTGACGAACGCCGCCACCAAAGCCGCGATCTCCGCGATCGAGATCTACGTCTACGACGGGAGCGGCACGCAGGTCATGAGCGCCGTGACCAAGCCGAACGGCGAATACGTCGCGGAAGGCCTGCCGGCCGGCCAGTACAGGGTGGAGTTCGTCTCGACGAGCGGCGCGTACGAAGACCAGTACTACAGCGCGCAGAGCAGCCTGGCTTCGGCGACACCGATCGCGGTGACGACGCCGGGCCACGTCACGAGCGGGATCAACGCGGCGCTCAGCCTCGCCGGCAGCGCCTCCTCGCCCACGATCGCGGCGCTCAGCCCGAACCGCGGCCCGGAAGCCGGAGGCACCACGGTCACGATTACCGGCGCCGACCTGGGATCGGCGAGCGCGGTCAGCTTCGGAGCAGTGCCCGCCACCTCCTTCACGGTCGAAACGGCGAACAGGATCAGCGCCAAGGCGCCGGCCGGCGCCCCCGCCACCGTGGACGTCCGGGTGACGACGCCGCAGGGCGCGACGCCTGTCGGGCTCGCCGACCGCTACCGGTACCTGACGCGCGCAGAAGTCGAACTCGAAGAAGCCGAAAGGGAAGCCGCCGAAGGAAAGCCGACGGTGACCGAAGTCTCGCCCAACGCCGTCCTCCAGAGCGGCGGCACCGTGACGCTGACCGGCGCCAACTACGAACACGTCGAAGCGGTGACCTTCGGCGGTGAACCTGCTCAGGAATTCAAAGTCGAAAACAAAACCAGGATCAAAGCGGTCGTGCCGGCGCTGAAAACGAGGACGTGCAACGCGCAGGTCACGACCGAAACGGGGACCAGCGTCATCCGAGCGAACAACGAAGCCGAATGCGTGCCGGAAGGCTCGGGACCGGCGGTCAGCGGCCTCTCCCCGAAGAAGGGACCGAGCACCGGCGGCACCACCGTCACCGTCTCGGGCAGCGGTTTCTCAGGCGTCACGCAGGTGCTGATCGGCGGCGCGCGCGCCACGCAGGTGCACGTGGTCTCGGAAACCTCGCTGACGATGGTCGTGCCCGCCCATGCGGAAGGTGTGGCCGAAGTGTTCGTCACGACGCCCAACGGCACGAGCCCGGCCGCGAGCAAGGGCAAGTACAAGTACGGCAAGGCGCCCGCGCCGACCGTCAACTACGTCGCACCCGCCAGCGGGCCCGTTGCCGGCGGCACGCAGGTGACGATCGGCGGCACGAACTTCGCCGCAAGCATGACCTTCCTCTTCGGCAAAGTCCCGGCGAGCGCCACCCAGTGCATCGCGACCAGCTGCACGGTGACCTCCCCGGCCGCCACGAAGAAAGCGAGCGTCGACATCGTCGGAGTGATCGGAAAGAGCAAGGGCAAGAAGTCCACGACGGACAAGTACCTCTACGAATAGCCGCGCGCCGGCGGCGCCGCTCAACTGCGCCCGGGGGCGAGAGCCGAGTCGGGCGCAGTCTCGGCGCCCAGCTCGGCAAGCGCCGCGTCGGCCTGCGCGACCCACGGTACGGCGGCGAGGCCGGCAAACAGCTCGCTCGCCTCGCGCAGCGCGCGCTCGGCGTCAAGCGGCGAGCCCGTGCGCGCCAGGCAACGTCCCTGATCCAGCAGTGCCCTCGCAAGCGCGAAGGGCTGCTCGACAGGTCGCAGCAGTTCCACGGCGTCGGTCAGGGAGGCGGCTGCCGCATGCTCGTCGCCGGCCTGGAGCCGCAGCGCCCCCCGCAGCCATGCCATCTGGCCGCGGATCGCGGGCAGCGGCGCGACCTTGGCCAGCAGCCCCTCGGCAAGCCCCGGTCCACGACCGTCGTCGAGCAGCCCGTCGACGAGTGCCGCGAGGTACATCGCCAGATCGCTGCCGAGGCGGCCGGTCGTCTCGATCTCCTGCCACGCCTCGGCCGTCAGGGGCGCCGCCTCCTCGCGGCGGCCGACCGCGCGCAGCGCCGTCGCGTGCGCGACCGTCTCATCCAGCGATTGTTCGTACCACTCCGAATCGGGGAGCTCGCGGCGCAGCCACCCCGCGAGGGCCGCGTCGTCGCCCCGTGCGGCGAGGATCAGCGGTCGCGTCTGCCAGGCGACCCGCTCGGCGCCGTCTTCCTGCTGCACGCGCAGCGCGTCGCCTTCCTCGAGCGCGGCGTCCCATTCGCCGCGGTAGACCCGTAGCGAGATCAGCTGCGCGGTGAGATCGCGCTCCCAGGGCCGGTCGCCGCGCTCCCGTGCCAGTCGCAGCCCGTCCTGGATCGCATCGAGCGCCTTCCGCGGCTGGCCAGCCTGAACCCTGTAGAAAGCGAGGTTGTAATACGCGCGCAGGGCCTGCTCGCTGAGCGAAGCCTCGAGCGCGAGCTCGAGCCCGAGCGTGGAGAGGGCCAGCACCTCGTTCAGGCGCCCGCGATCGAACAGGGCGCGCGCCTTCGTCGTCTGGGCGCTGGCGATCACCGCCTGCATCCCGGCGGGGTCGGCGATCGCGAGCGCCGCCTCGGCTTCGGCGTAGGCGCGCTCATAGTCACCCTCCAGCTGCGCCGCGTTCGCGCGCCGCGCGGCGAGCTCGGCCTCGATCATGGGGTCCTCGACCCGCTCGCGGGCGGCGTCCATCAGGGCGCAGGCCTCTTCGAGCCTGTTCTCCGCCATCAGCACATCGGCCAGGCGGGCCTCGGCGCGAGCCGCCTCGGCTGCCTCGCCGGCGACCGTCAGGGTCTCGATCGCCTGGCGCAGCATTCGCTCGGCCGCCGGCTGGTCGCCGGCGCGCCCAGCCGCGACCCCCGCCTGTGCGAGCAGCGTCTCGCGCTCGACCGGATCCTCGGCGAGCGCGGCCGCCTTTTCGAAGTAGCGCCGCGCCGCGTCGGGAAGCGCCAGCGAGCCTGTGTGCCGGGCCGCGACGGCGAGGCTCGCACGGGCCGCGGCGCGGATCTCGTCGGCGTCGGCGGCATCCGGCTCGATCGCGACTGCGTCGAGGAGATGGCTGGCGTGCACCTCGGCCAGCTCGCCGTTGTGCTCGTCGATCGCCTCGATGTAGCGGGCCGCCGCGAGATGGCGGGCCTTGCGCTCGCGTCGCGAGAGGGTGCTGAGGGCGACGTTGCGCAGCAGCGCCTGCAGGAACAGGTACTGGCCCTGCTCGCCGACGCGCTTGTCGTCGGTGCGGCCGAGGACCTGCTTCTCGACCAGCGCGTCGAGCGTGACGAGCATGTCGGCAGGGGCGCGCTCGCTCACGGCCGCCAGCGCGTCGGGCAGGAAGGAGGTGCCGAGGACGGCGGCCGCCTGCACCAGCCAGCGCTCCTCGGTCCCGAGGCCATCGAGCCGCGCCGCGGCCAGCGCCTGAAGGGTCTCGGGAACCTCGAAATCGGCGATCTCCTCGGTGGGGGCATAGCGCGAGCCGTCCTGCACGAGCAGGCCGCGGTCGAGCAGCATGCGGATGATCTCGACCGCGTAGAGCGGCACGCCCTCCGACCGTTCGACGATGCGCCGCGTGAGCGCTCCCGGCAGCCCCGGCACCAGGGCGAAGAGCAGCTCGTACATCTCCTGCGCCCCCAGCGGTGCGAGGCTCACCGTGGTCTCCCAGTCCGGGCGGGCGCTCTCCAGCTCGCCGCGACCGAGGCAGACGATGAAGATCGGCAGGCCAGCGGACCACTCGAGGAGGTAGTCGATGAAGTCGAGCATGCCGCTCGTGGCCCACTGCAGGTCCTCGAACACGAGCACGACCGGGTCGGTTTCCGCCATGCGCTCGAAGAAGAGGCGCCAGCCGCTGAACAGGTCCGCCGGGTCCGTCGCGGTGCGCTGCTCCAGCCCGAGCAGGTGCGCGAGCCTTGGTAGCACGAGGCGCCGCTCACGCTCCTCGCGCACGAAGCGCTCGACGGTCAGCCTCAGCTTCTCGCGGGCCGCGTCGGGATCCTCGTCCTCGCTGATCCCGGCGCGACCGCGCACCATCTCGGAGAGCGCCCAGTAGGCGACGCCCTCTCCATAGGACGGGCATCTGCCCTGATGCCACCAGCGCGCATCCTGGATGCCGTCGACGTACTTGAAGTACTCCCACACCAGCCGGGACTTCCCGGAGCCGGCTTCGCCAACGACGACGACGACCTCGGCGCGCCCTTGCTCAGCGCTGCGCTCGCCCGCCATGATGATCGCCTCGAGCGCCTTCGCCCGCCCGGTCAGCGGCGCCTCGAGCCCGGCCGCGCGACGTGCGCCGCCGACGCCGGCCACGATCCGCACCGGGGTCCACGCGCGGATCGGCTGCGACCGCCCCTTGACCTCGCGCTCGCCGGCGTCCCGGTAGACGATCGCGGCCTCCGTCATGCGGCGGGTGACGTCGTCAACCATCACGCTGCCCGGCTCGGCGATCGACTGCAGCCGAGATGCGCTGTTGACGCTGTCGCCGTGCACCATCCCCTCGTGCGTGGCACCAGGATCGACGGCGGCTGTGCCCGTGAGCACCCCGCCGCGTGCGCGCAGGTCGGGATGGCCGATCTCCCGGCCAACGGCGGTCACGGCGTCGACGAGCGCGATCGCGGCGCGGACTGCGCGCTCGGCGTCGTCCTCCTGGGCGACGGGAGTTCCCCAGACCGCCATCACCGCGTCACCGATGAACTTCTCCACCGTGCCGCCGTAGCGCTCGATCACCGCTCGGCAGCGCGCGAAGTAGAGCGAGAGCATCTCGCGGACGTCCTCGGGATCGCGCTGCTCGGAGAACGTGGTGAAGCCGACGAGGTCGACGAACAGGACGCTGACGAGGCGCCGTTCCGGCGCCGCCGTGCGCGTTGCATCCGGCCCGGAGGGCGCACCCGTCGGGGCGGCCGGCGGGGCGGACTCGGCGAGGTCGGTTCCGCACGAGCGGCAGAAGCGGTCCTCTGCGGCGACCTCGACGCCGCACGCCGGGCACGATCCAGCCGCGCGGGCCCCACAGTGGGCGCAGACCGGTTGCTCGGCAGCGAGCGGTGTGCCGCATTGCGAGCAGACCCCCATCGAGGTATGGTCGCCGCTGGCCGGACGGGGTGTCAAGCACGCGGGGCGAAGGACAGCGGAGCCGCCGAGAAGAGCCTGCGGAACGTGTTCCCAGACAGTCGAGTCGGCCTCCCTCATGGGAGCAGACTCAGCACAGACGCGCCGTGCACCATCGTCGCAAGGGCCGCCCCCTCCGCGGCAGGCGGCCGATCATCCCAATGCGGAGCTCTCGGTACCAGAGCTCCACGCGACCAGATGCGCGAGCTATGTCTGCCGACACCCCGGGCAGGCTTCCTTCTCCGCTGCTCGCTGCGTCGTGGCCCGCGGCGCGGCGGCGCGCTCAGCCCTTCGTCGCGCTCCAGCTCCCCCCGCCCCCCGGCGTGCTGTAGCTGCCGGACATCGAGGTCCCCGACACGGTGCCGGTGTAGGTGATCGCGAGCGACCCAACCGTGCCGAACGTGATCGAGCTGCCGTGCAGCGTGCCGTTGACTTTCAGCGTGGAGAGCGGCGCCGAGATCGTGATTTTGCCGGTGAGGCTCGATCCCGATTGCTGCCAGTTGAGGACGAACGTGCCGTTGTAGGCCCCGTTGTACTGGCCTTTCCACTGCCCGGAGAGCCCGCTTTCGGAGGAAGCGGCCGCCGTCGACGTGGTCGTGGTCGTGGCGGCGGCGGTCGACGCGGTGGTGGCGCTGGTCGTGGTCGTGCTCGAGCTGCCCCCGCAGCCGCCGGCGAGCAGCGCGAGCGCCGCCAGTGGCGCGAGCGCCAGCACCCCCGCGATGCGCCTCCGGCCGGCGGAGCCATCGCTCCTCGCCGAGCGCTCCTTTTGATGACGAACGCCGCATCTCTGCACTCGCACAACGGTCCCCTTTCTCGGTGCACCGAATCCCGCTCTGATCCTAACCTTGCTTCCGAACGATGGGAAGAGGCTTTCCCGGTGCGCGTCTGCGCCCCGACACAGTCCGCCACCGACGCGCAACCCCGCCCCACGGCGCGGGTTGACACCATCAGCCCCGGATGCCGCACCTGCGCCTGACCCTACGCCGCCTGCTCCCGCTGCTCGCGCTGCTCTCGTGCTGCATGCCCGCCTCCGCGGCCGCCGCCCCTCAGCTGAGCTGGTCGGCTCCCACACCCTTCGACGCGGGCAACGGCCCCACGGCCGTCGCCTGCCAGAGCGAATCCCTCTGCATCGCCGTCGACTCCGCCGGCAACGCCCTCACCAGCACCGACCCCGGCGTGGCGGCCCCTCACTGGACCGGCGCGCTGATCGACGCGGGAAGCGGCCCCCTTCAAGCCGTCTCCTGCGCCCCGGCGGGGCCGTGCCTGGCCGTCGACGCCCACGGCCACGCTCTCTCCCAGGCCATCCCCGGAGCCTCCTCGTGGAACTCGAACGACATCGACGGCGGCACTTCGCTGACCGGCGTCTCCTGCCCCGCCGCCTCCTTGTGCGTCGCCGTCGACGCCGGGGGGTCGATCCTGTGGAGCGCCGCCCCGCGCACGAGCGCCTGGTCGAGTGCGCCCGTCGACGCCGGCCACGCCCTCCGAGGTGTCTCCTGCGCCTCGAGCGCCCTCTGCGTCGCCGTGGACGACGCCGGCCGCGTGCTCGCGAGCACCGACCCGCTCGGCGGCGCGGGAACGTGGCGCGTGCAGACCGTCGACTTCACCTCCCTGCACGCGATCTCCTGTACCGCGGCCGCGTGCGTCGCCGTCGACGCGGCGGGTCAGGCGCTCGCCAGCGCGAACGCGGGCGCGGCGAGCGCCACCTGGAGCCTCACCCCGATCGACTTCGAAGCTCTCACCGCCGTCTCCTGCGCGGAAACCGGGCTGTGCACCGCCGTCGACGCCTCGGGCCGCGCGATCGCGACGGACATCGCCGCGGCGCCCGCGCCCGGCTGGACCGCCACGGCGACGAGCACGACCGGCCTCGCCGGCGTCTGGTGCCTGTCCAGCGGCCTCTGCCTCGCCGTCGACGGCGCCGGGCGCTCCGTCGCCGGGCGTCCGCCCGCGCCCGCCGTCGCCACCCTCCCCGCGCCGCTCGTCGCCGCGACGACCGCGACCCTCGCGGGCACCGTCGACCCCCGCGGCGCCTCGCTGACCTCCTGCCGCTTCGAATACGGCAGGACCCCGGCCTACACCGCGAGCGTCCCGTGCTCGGTCGTTCCCGCCGCCGCCGGCGGAGCGCAGGGCGTGAGCGCGCCGGCGGCCGGCCTCGAACCGAACACGACCTACCACTACCGCGCCGTGGCCTCGAGCGCCTCCGGCGAAGCCGCCGGCGGCGACGCCACGTTCACGACCGCTGTCTCCTCGGCCGTGGCGATCGTGCGCCCGCACCCCTCGCTCTCCGGCACGCCCGCTCCCGGGCAGACGCTCACCTGTCACGCGAACGTCGAATCCAGCGGCGGCGTCACGCTCACGTACGCATGGCTGCGCGAGACGGTGCCCGTCGCCGGCAGCACGTCCTCGACCTACGCCGTCAAAGGCCGCGACAGCGGCCACCACCTGCAGTGCGTCGTCACCGCCACCAACGGCGGCGGCAGCGCGAGCGCGAGCAGCAGCTTCGTCACGGTGCCGGCGGGCGGCGCGCCGGAATCCGCCGGGGAGACGCTCGTCGGCACCGCGACCTACGCCGGCGGGCGCGTCAGCCTCCCCGTCACCTGCTCCAAGCGGGCCGCGAGCGGCTGCACGCTCGTCGCCCGCCTCACCGCCACGGGCGCCCATCGCCGGCGTGTCACTCTCGCTGCGACCCGCGCGACGCTACCTGCCGGCGCTCGCCGCACCCTCGTCTTCCCCCTCACCAAGACCGCCCGGCGCCTGCTCGTGCAGAGCAAGCGCCTCTCCACCCAGCTCGCGGTCTCCGGCACCGTGATCGGTGTCATCCAGGCGCAGCTCGCGCAGGAGTCGCTCACGATCGTCAACGGCCGCCCCGCGCGAGCGACGAGGCTCTCGCCGGCCCGCGCCGCCTCGCTCGCCGTGCAAGCCGGCTCGACCCGAGCGGCCGCTCTGCCGAGCGCCCGCAGCAACTCCGCGGCCGCCCGCGCCGCCAAGCTCCTCGCAGCAACGCCGTACATGGGCTGGGACACGTACTTCGCGCTCGGCGGCCGCTACAGCGAGTCGAGCGTGCTCGAAGAGGCCAGTCGCATGATCACGCTCGGCCTCCAGCAGCGCGGCTATCGCTACGTCTGGCTCGACGTCGGGTGGTGGCACGGCGCGCGCGAAGCGAACGGGCAGATCGAGGTCAGCGGCGCGCAGTGGCCGCACGGTCTGCGCTGGCTCACCTCGACGCTGCACGCCGCGGGCTTCCTCACCGGCCTGTACACCGACGCCGGACCGAACGGTTGCGGCGGCGCCGGGCAGGGCAGCTACGGCCACTACCAGCAGGACGCGAACACCTTCGCCGCGTGGGGCTTCGACGCCGTCAAGGTCGACTACTGCGGGGGCTCGGAATACAACCTCGAACCAGCCGCCGCCTACTCCGCCTTCCATGTCGCGCTCGCGAACAACGCGAGCCGCCGCCCGATCCTCCTCTCGATCTGCAACTTCCTGCTCCCCGGCCAGCAGGAAGCCGAAAGCCCGACCGTCGCCAACTCCGCCTTCGGCTCCTACTCCTTCGGCCCGAGCGTCGGCAACAGCTGGCGCACCGACACCGACGTCGGCTTGCCCGGCAACACGACCTTCGCGAGCGTGCTGCGCAACATGGACGCCGACGCCGCTGCGCCGCAGGCCGCCGGGCCCGGGCACTGGAACGACCCCGACTACCTCGCGCCCGACCAGGGCATGAACGCCGCGCAGTTCCGCAGCCAGCTGAGCATGTGGTCGATGCTCGCCGCGCCGCTGATGGTCAGCGCCGACCTGCGCGCGATCTCGCACGCGAGCGTGCAGTCGCTCGAGAACGCTGAAGTCCTCGCCGTCGACCAGGATCCCGCCGGCGTTCAAGGCCGCCTGATCTCCGCTTCCGGCAACGGCGAGGTCTGGGCCAGGCCGCTCGTCGGCGGCTCGCGCGCCGTAGCGCTGCTCAACCGTGGCGCGGGCACGATCACGATTCGCACCACCGCCGGCGCGGTCGGCCTCCCGCACGCCTCCCGCTACACGGTGCGCAACCTCTGGAGCCACGGGGCGAGCGCGTCCAGCGGCGCCATCAGCGCGCGCGTGCCCGCCTTCAGCACGGTGCTCCTGCGCGTCGCTGGGTGATCCGCCTCCCCCATCCAGACGGTTGACGTTGTTGGACATGTCGGATTAGGCTCGACCGCGCCTTGGTGCGGGCCGGCGCACGACGTAGTGGGGGCAGGGGCGCCGCCGCACCGGGCAGTCCGGGGAAACCAAACAGAGGGAGAACACATGCTGGGGGTCAGAACGGCGCTCGTTGGGGCGCTCGTGGCTGTGATCGTCGCGGTCGCCGGGCCGGCGACGGCGAGCGCGAGCTATTCGGTGCCGTACGGCAGCAGCGCGCTCGGCGACGCGATCTGGAACGAGACGTGGAACCCCGAAGCGCTGACCGGCGGCAACAACGGCTGCAAACCGAGCGCGGCCCATCCGTACCCCGTCGTGCTCGTGCACGCGACGCTGGCCGACGAGGGATCGAACTGGGTCACGCTCGCGCCGCTGCTCGCCAACAACGGCTACTGCGTGTACGCGTTCAACTACGGCGCGACGCTGGCGTCGTTCGAACTCTGGCCGTTCATCGGGCCGCGCATCGACGGCCTCGGCCACATCGAAAACTCGGCGAAAGAACTCTCGTCCTTCGTCAGCAAGGTGCTGTCGAAAACGGGGGCGTCGAAGGTCGACCTCGTCGGCCACTCCCAGGGCGGGATGATGCCCAACTACTACATCAAGAACCTGGGCGGCGCCTCCAAGGTCAACGAGCTGATCGGGCTCGCACCCAGCAACCACGGCACGACGCTCGACGGCGTGACGGAACTCGTCGAAAAATTCCCGTTCGCGACCGAAATCACGACCGCGGTGATCGAATTCCTGGGCGCTCCGTCGCTGACCGAACAGACCGAAAAATCGTCCTTCATGACGAAGCTGTTCGGCTCCGGCGATCCGGTCGTCGCGGGCGTGAAGTACGTGGTGATCGAGACCACGCACGACGAGGTCGTGACGCCCTACACGCACGCGTTCCTCAGCGGCTCCGGGGTGACGAACATCACGATCCAGAGCCAGTGCCCGAGCGATCCCGTTGCGCACATCGGCATGTTCGACGACTCGCCGTCGCTGCAGAACGTGCTCAACCAGCTCAGCTCGAGCCCGAACCCGTCGTTCAAAGCCACCTGCACGAACTACGGGCAGGGGATCTAGACGCGGACGGCCCGCGGCAGGACCCGGCTCCCCACGGGGGCCGGGCCTGCCGGGGCCACGCTTGAGAGAGCGGCGGAGCGCCGCCCCAGACGCGGGCGAGAAGAGAGAGAGCGTGAGCGCCGTGCGACTACGCGACTTCCTGTCGCCGGCCGGTTGGGCGGTCGTTCCGTGACGGAACGCTCACACTCTCTCAGCCTGCATCTTCACGGCACGGCGCACTCCCGGCGTCGTGGAAACCCCCGAACCGGCGCGCGGCTCAGCCGCAGGGATGCGCCGGCGCGGCGCTCAGCCCTCCACGCGGCGCTTGAGCTCGCCCGGCCTCCCGTTGACGAACAGCGCTCGCGTCGCCGCCTCGACCGGCCCCCTGATGACGAGGCCGAGGACCCGTCCCGGGTCGGCGTCCAGCCGGTAGGTCGCGCGGGTGCGCCCGCCGCCGAGATCCTCGAGCTCCCACGCTCCCTCGACCGACTTCAGGTCTCCCTTCTCCTGCGTCCACTCCAGGCGCGTCGGAGGGCTGTAGCGAAAGCGGACGCGGGCCTTGACCCGCCTGACCTTGATGTCGTTCTCGGTTTCGACGAGCGTCGCCCGCCCGGAACCATCGTGCTCGAGCACGTTCATCGCGTCCAGCCCGCCCTGCCACTCCGGTGCGCTGGGCACGTCTTCCACGACGCTCCAGACCGCGTCGAGCGGGGCGTCGATCTCGACGCTCGCGAGCCCACCGAGATTTGCCATCGCTGATCCTCCTGGGTGCCGATCGCCGGTCGGACCGACGTTAGACGAATGTCGCTCGAAACTACGTACTCGCGCTGGTGAGACGCCACGGATGGCGGGCGGCTCTGTGGACCGTAGCGTCGTGTCAATGCTCCGTTTGGCCCGCCTCTCGATCGCACGGCCGCGCCTCGCGCTCGCCGCGTGGGGCGCCGTCGTGGTGCTGCTGGGCCTCATCGGGCTCGGCGTCGCGCACTCCCTCTCGCCCTCCGTCACGGTGGTCGCGGGGACCGAATCCGCGCGCGCGGAACGCTTGGCCAACTCTCACTTCGGACCGGCGCAGCTCGTCCCGATCCTGCTCGAGGGTCCGGCCGGCGAAGTCAACCGGCAGGGTCCCGCCCTCGTCCGTGCGCTGCGGGCGCGCGCCCACACGCGCGTTCTCTCCGCGTGGGACGCGGGGCCGGCCGGCCAGGGACTCAGCCCCGCTGCCGGGAAGGCGATGCTCGTCGTCTCGGTCGACCGCCCCGAAGCGCATGTGGTCGCGCACGATCAGCCACAGATCGAACGTCTCGTCGCGCGCTACGTGCGGCGTCCGGTGCGGGCGAGCGTCACCGGACAGGCGTCGATCGACCGCGCTCTCAAAGACGAAGCGCTCGGCACGGTCCTGCGCTCTGAGCTGATCGCGCTTGCGGTGCTGCTGGTCCTGCTCCTGCTCGCGCTCCGGGCCCCGATCGCAGCCGTGCTCGTGACGGCGCTCGGCGCCGCCACGGTGCTGAGCACGCTCGGGCTGATGGCGCTCGTGAGCCACGTCATCGCCACCGACGCGATCGCGGTCGCGCTCGCGTCGATGACCGGGCTCGCGCTCGGTGTCGGCTACTCGCTGCTGATTCTCGATCGGGTCCACCGCGTGCAGGCGGCGACCGGCGCGCAGGCGCGCGACGCCGCGGCCGCCGCCACCGAGGCCGTTCGCAGCACGGGCCGCGCGGTGCTGGTCGCCGGCGGCGGCCTTCTGGCGTCGCTCGTGATCGCGACCGCGATCGCGCCCACGCGGATCCTCGCCTCGCTCGGCATCGGCGTGCTGCTCAGCGCCGCGCTCGCGATCGGCAGCGCCGTCGTGGTGATGCCGGCCGCGCTCGTTCTGCTCGCCGGGCGGGGCGTCACCGCCGTGATCGCCGCGCCCCGTGGCATCGTGCGCGACTGGGACCGGCTCGTCGGCGCCGGGGCCTGGGTCCTGCACGGCGCACCCCTCGCGGGTGCGATCGCCACCGCCGTGCTGGTCGCGCTCGCGGTGCCCGCGCTGTCGTTGCGCGCCGGTCCGCCGGACGTCCGGCAGCTGCCTGCGGGCAACCATGCCCGCAAGGCCTTCGAGGAGGTCGCACGCGTGATGGGACCCGGCTGGCCGACCCCCTACGACGTGATCGTCGTGAACCCGAGCGGCCCGATCACGACCGCGAGCGTGCTGGCGAAGCTCGACGCGTTCCAGGCGCAGATCGCGCGCGGGCGCCGCGTCGCCTCGGTCACGGGGCCGGGCGGCCTGAGCGCCGAAACGAAGCCGCTCGGCACGCTTCCGGGCCAGCTCGGGGAATCGCGCAAGCTGCTGGTCGGCGGCCAGAGCGATCTGAAGAAGCTCGTCGCGGGGCTCGGCCTGGCCGGCACCGGCGCGGCCCAGCTCCAGACCGGGCTCGCCTCGGCCGCCGCCGGCGCCGGGCAGCTGCACGCCGGGTCCGGCGCCGCGCACAGCGGCTCGGGCGAACTGCACGCCGGGCTGGCCGCCGCCCGCACGGGCTCGGCCCGCATGTCGGCCGGCCTGACGAAGGCGCTGGGAGGCGCCCAGGCGCTGAAGAACGGCGCCACGAGCGCCCTCGCCGGATCGATCGAACTCACGAACGGGCTCGGCTCCGCGAGCGTGCCGGTCAGCGGCGAACTCCCCTCTCTCAAGCAGCTCGCGACCCTCACGGCCGCCACCAGCTCGACACTCGGCAGCCTGCAGGGCGACGCGCACGCCGCCGCGGGCGACCTCGCGGGCGCGCTCTCGGCGGTTCGCGGCCTCAACGCGGCGCACAGCGACCCCGGCTACGCAGCCGCCGTGGCATCGCTCGAACGTGCCGGCGCCTCGCTCGGGCACGTCGAAACGGGTCTTACCGGCGCGATCCCCGGCGCCGGCAGCGCTGCGCACATCGCGAGCAACGCCTCGACGCAGGGCGCGTTCCTCGCGCGCGCGCTGGACGAACTTCACACCGGCGCCACGAAGCTCCAGGCAGGCCTTGCGAAGCTGCGCCAGGGCAACTCGGAACTCGCCGCCGGAATCGGCGCGCTCTCCGGGGGCGGAGGCGAACTGACCGCGGGCCTCACGCGGCTTCGCGACGGCGCCGGCGCCCTGCAGTCGGGACTGCAGCGTCTCGGGACCGGAGCCGGCGAACTCGAAACGGGCCTCGCGGGCGGCGTCTCCCCGACCGGGCAGCTCGTCAACGGCCTCGGCGTCATGCAGCGGAGCGTCGCGAAGTTCCGCGGGACCCTGCCCTCGCCGAAGGGGCTCGAAGAACTGCAGGAAAAGGCGCCCGGGCTGTTCAACTCCGGCTACTTCCTGCTCGCCGCGGTCGCGGGAGCGCCGCCGGCCAGCAGCAACGCGGCGGGCTTCGTCGTCAACGTCCCGCGCGGGGGTGACGCCGCGCAGATCGTCGTCGTCTCCCGTTACCCGTCGAGCTCGACGCAGACAGAGGCGCTCGGCAGCAACCTGCGCACCGCCGCGCGCGTCTTCGGCGTCCGCAACCGCCTTCAGGTCGCGGTCGGGGGTCCCGCCGGCAACCTCACCGACTTCGCGTCTGCGCCACCTCGGCGCGCCTCCCGCTCGTGATCCTCGCGATCGCCTTCGTGATCGCGCTCGGCCTCGGCCTTGCCCTGCGCGCGGTGGCCCTGCCCGTCGTGGTGGTGCTCGCCGACCTGCTCACCGCGGCGGCCACCTTCGGCGTGCTGCAGCTGCTGTTCGGGGGAGCCAACCCGCCGCTCGGCGGCCCCGGCTACCTCGACCCGATGTCGATGATCGGCATCTTCGCGGCGATCTTCGGCGTCTCGCTGATCTTCCTCGTCGACCTGCTCGTCCAGGCCCGGGACGCGCTCGTGCGCGGCGCGAGCCCGCGCTCCGCGCTCGACGCCGCCCTCCGTCGCACCGCGGCTGCGAGCACCGGCGCCGGGCTGCTGATGGTGGCGGCGGTCGTCCCCTTCGCGACGAGCGGCCTGCTCACGGTGAGCCAGTTCGGCGTCGCGTTCGCGATCGCCGTCACGCTCGACGCCTTCCTCGTGCGGCCGGTGCTGCTGCCCGCCGCCGCCGAGGTCCTCGGCCGCCGCGCCTGGTGGCCCACCCGCGTCGGCCCGGCGCCGTCCGAGCAGCCGGCGTCACCCGAGATTCCCCCGTCCTCCCGGTCTCCTCGCATGGGTCCCGGCGGCGGAGACCACCCACAGGGCCCCGGCGAGCCGGAGCCCGTCAAGGAGAGGATCACATGAGACAACCGTCCAAGCTCACCGCAGCTGACATGCCTGGCGCTGCTCGCGTCCACCGGCATCGCCTACGCGAGCGCGCAGTTCACCCAGACGGCCAACGTCGTCCTGACGGCCACGAAAGCCGGCAAGCCGACCGGGCTGAAAGCGGCGCTGCAGGCCGCGGACCCCGGCGCCACCCAGCCGCAGGGGCTGAAGACGCTGACGATCACGCTCCCCGCCAACACGAAGTTCAACTTCAAGAGCAAAGCGGTGCAGCAGTGCAAGGCCGGCGACACCGAAATCAAGGCGACGGGCGGCGCCGTGTGCCCGGTCAAGAGCAAGATCGGCTCCGGCGAAGCACTCGCGAACGGTGCGCCGGTGATCCCCGCGATCCCGGAGGTCGCGACCGCCTATGCGGGCAACGGGCAGATCCTCTTCCTGCTGGCGCCGAAGGGCCCGGCGGGACAGGTGCTGGTCCTGCACGGCAAGGTCTCCAAGAACGTCGTGACCACGCAGGTCCCGGCGATCAGCGCCGGCGGACTGAACATCGTGATCACGGCTCTGAACCTGACCGTGAAAACGCTCGGCAGCTCCTCGAACGCGTTCATCACCGCCGGCAAGTGCACGAAAGGCAAGTTCACGGTCAAGTCGCACTTCGTCTACCAGACCGGCGAAGCGCGCACGATCTCGAGCTCCTCGAAATGCAAGGCGTGAGGTGACGCTGTGTCCACCGTTGCTGCCACCACCCTCCGCCCGGTCGCAGAGCGCGTGACCGGGGCTGCCACGCTCGGGCGCCTGTTCCTCTCGGCGTCCGAGCGCGGCGAGCAGGTCGCGATCCGCCAGCCGCGTGGACGGCAGCTACCGGGCGATCACCTACCGCCACCTCGGCGAGGCCGCGCGCTCGATCGCGCGCGGCCTGATCGCCCTGGGGATCGAGAGCGGCGAGCGGGTGGCGATCCTCTGCTCGACCCGCTCGGAGTGGACGCTCGTCGAGGCCGGCGCCGCGTGCGCCGGCGCCGTCGTCGTGCCCGTCTACCACACGAACTCCCCCGAGGAGTGCCGGCACGTGCTCGCGCACTCCTCCGCCCGCCTGATCGTCTGCGAGGACGCGCGCCAGGCCGAGAAGATCGAACGCATCCGAGCGGCCTGCCCGGAGCTCCGGCACGTCGTCGTGATCGACGGCGAGGCCGCCGGCGCGATCACCCTGGACGAGCTGTCGCTGCGCGGGGCAGAGCACCGATCCGGCGGAGGTGCAGGCGCGGGTGCGATGCCGTCGAGCCCGCCGACCTCGCGACGATCGTCTACACCTCCGGCACGACCGGCCCGCCGAAGGGCTGCCTGCTCACGCACGCGAACATCCTCGCCGCCTCGGCGATGTACCGGGGCCAGCTGGAGCTCGACGATGTGCAGCCCGTCATCTACATGTTCCTGCCCCTCGCGCACGTGCTCTCGCGGATCGCGCAGATCGTCGTGATCGACGTCGGCGGGACGCTCGTGTACTGGCGGCGCGACGCAACACGAGTCCTCGACGAGATCGCCGAGAGCCATCCGACCCACTTCGTCGCCGTGCCGAGGATCTACGAGAAGATCCGCGGGGGCGCGCTCAGCGCCGCGGAGGCGCGCGGTCCGCACGCCCGGCTGCTGTTCGCCTGGGCCGTGGAGGTGGGACGGCGCGCGCGGACGGTCGAGCGCTCCGGTCGTGAGCTCGGGCCGGTCGGCTCCGCGCGGCTCGCGCTGGCACGAAAAGCCGGCCTCGCGCAGGTGAGGAGCCTGTTCGGGTCCGGGCTCAAGCTCGCGCTCGTGGGCGCGGCGCCGATCGACCGCGAGGTGCTCGAGTTCTTCGACGCCTGCGGCGTGGAGGTCCTCGAGGGCTACGGAATGACCGAGAGCTGCGCGGCCGCCACGCTCAACCCGGCCGGCGCTCCGCGCTTCGGCACCGTCGGACCCCCGTTGCCCGGCAGCGAAGTGAAGATCGCCCCGGACGGCGAAGTGCTCCTGCGCGGGCCGCACGTGTCTGCGGCCTACCACCAGGATCCGGGCGCGAGTGCCGACACGTTCGCGGACGGCTGGCTGCACACCGGGGACCTCGGCTCCCTCTCGCCCGAGGGCTACCTGACGCTGACGGGGCGCAAGAAGGACCTGATCGTCACTTCGAGCGGCAAGAACATCTCGCCGGCGAACGTCGAGAACGCGCTGCGCGAGAGCCGCTGGGTCGCCGAGGCGGTGGCCTACGGGGACCGCCGGCCGTATCTCGTCTGCATGCTCACGCTCGAACCCGAGGCGGTGGCCGAGCTGGCCGACCGCTTCGGGATCCCGGCCGAGCTCGACTCCGTCGCGCGCGACGACCGCGTGCATCAGCTGCTCCAGGAGGAGGTCGACCACGCCAACAGCCGCTTCGCCCGCGCGGAGCAGGTGAAGCGCTTCGGGATCCTCGATCGCGACCTGTCCCAGGCGGACGGCGAGCTCACCCCGACCTTGAAGGTCAAGCGCGCGGTGGTCCACGAGCGCTACGCGCGCTTCTTCGACGAGCTCTACTCCGAAGAACGATGACGGCCGTTTCCGGAGGTCGCCTCTCGAGTGCCGACGCGGCCTGGCTGCGGATGGATCGCCCGGAGAACCTGATGGTGATCACCTCCGTGCTGCGCTTCGACGGACGGCTCGAGCTGGCCCCGCTGCTCGAGGTCGTCCGAGAGCGCCTCGTCGAGCGCTACCCGCGCTTCTCGGAACGCGTCGTCGAGGGCGGGGGCCCGCTCTCGGGCCCGCGCTGGGAGCGCGACGCCGGGTTCGATCTCGCCCGCCACGTCCACAGGACCGCGATGCCCGCCGGTCGCGGCGAGCGCCCCCTCAGGGAGCTGGTCGGCAGCCTCGCGTCGGTCCCGCTCGACCGCCGCCGGCCGCTGTGGGAGATGCACCTCGTCGAAGGGCCGGGCCGGGACTCGACGGTCGTCGTGCGCATGCACCACTGCATCGCAGACGGCATCACGCTGGCTCAGATCATGCTCTCGCTCACGGACCCGGCGCCAGGGGCAGAGACCTCGCTTCCGGCCGTGCCGGCCGCGCCCACGCTCGTCCCGGCGCAGCCCTCGCCGGCCGAGCAGGCGCTGCGCCCGATCGTGGCGGCGGCCGGCGCAGCGGGGGCCGCCGTCCGCGGCGCCGTCGGGCTGGGCCTCGGCGCCGCGCGGGAGGCGCGCGAGACGATCGCCCGTCCCGCGCGCCTGCTCGATCTCGCCTCCGCCGGCCTCGCCGACGGCAGGGCGCTCGCGAAGCTCGTACTGCTCCCGTCCGACTCCGGCACGGTCCTCAGAGGCGGCGAGATGGGCGTGGAGCGCTCGGTCGCGTGGAGCAAGACGTTCCCGCTCGAGGACATCAAGGGGATCGCGCGAGCGCAGCAGGCGACCGTCAACGACGTGCTGCTGGCGGCGGTCAGCGGCGCGCTGCGCAGCTACCTGCTCGCGCAGGGACAGACGCCGGGCGAGGTCCGCGCGATCGTTCCCTACAACCTGCGCCGGCTCTCGGAGGCGGTTCCACTCGAGCTGGGCAACCGGTTCGGCCTCGTGTTCCTCACGCTGCCGTCGGACCGCGCCGCTCGCTCGGAGCGCCTCGCGGAGGTCAAGCGGCGCATGGACGAGATCAAGCACTCCCCCGAGGGACCCGTCTCCTACGCCGTGCTCGAGGCCGCCGGGCTCGCACCCGCGCAGGTCGAGGCACGCATCGTCGACGCGTTCTCCGCGAAGGCCTCGGCGGTGATGACGAACGTGCCCGGACCGCGCGAGCCGGTGTACCTGGCGGGCGTGCCCGCTGCGCACCGTGCTCGCGTGGGCTCCGACGGGAGGCAGCGTCGGCACGAGCGTGAGCATCTTCAGCTACCGGGGCGGGGTCACGATCGGACTGCTCGTCCACACGCGGTCGATCCCGGATCCCGGCAGCATCGTCGCGCGGCTGCATCGTGAGGTGGCCGCGATCGCGCGGCTCTCGCCGTCGCGGGCCTCCACGGCCGGCGGGCGCGGCCAGGCGCCCCGCTCGGCCGCAGCCTCCGGCGGCCCCGCGGCCGACCCGACGGGCCGCCGTGCGGCGCCCTCCGGCCGGTTGATCGACCTGCACACCCACATCCTCCCGGGCCTCGATGACGGCGCGCTCGACCTCGCTGACAGCCTGGCGATGGCGAGGGTCGCTGTCGGCGACGGCATCTCCGTCGCGTGCGCCACGCCCCACGTGCGGGGCGATCACGACGTCCGCCTGGAGGAGCTGGGCGGGCGGATCGAGCAGCTGCAGAACGCTCTCGACGAAGCCGGGATCGACCTGCGCATCGCGCCGGGCGGCGAGGTCTCCGCGCTGCTCGCGGACGCGCTGAGCGATCTCCACCTGCGCGAGATCTGCCTCGGGGAGGGGGACTGGGTGCTGCTCGAGCCGGCGCCCGGGCCGATCACCGATGAGTTCACGGCGTTGACCGAGCGCCTGCGAGCGCGCGGCGCGCGGACCGTCGTGGCGCATCCCGAGCGGCACGCCGGCCCGGGTTTCGAGTCGATGCTGCACGGCCTGCGCGAGCGGGGATGCCTGCTGCAGTGGACCGCCGCGTTCCTGGCCGACGCGGACGCGGACACGGCCGCCTTCATGAGCAGGCTCGCCCGCGACGGGCTCGTGCACCTGCTGGCGAGCGACGCTCACTCCTCGCACGGAGGGCGGCCGCTGAAGCTCGGACCCGGGGCCGAACGGCTGCGCGAGCTCAGCTCGGGAGCAGTCGCCTCGTGGAGCGTCGTGGAGGGGCCGGCGGCGGTCCTTTCCGGCGGCCCGGTCACGCCTCCAGCGGTGGGTGGGTGAGCGCCGCCACCCTCGACGGGCCAGGGGCCGAGCGCGACCTTGCCGCTGAGCTCGTCGACCACCTCGCGCGACGCACGCCCGATGCCACGGCGCAGGAAGTTCGCCGCGCCCGCGGCCGCGCCCTGCACGAGCGCACGAGGCAGGTCGTCGTGCGTCGCCCAGACGGCGGCCATCGCGCCGAGCATCGCGTCGCCGCAGCCCTCCCGGAAGCCGCGTTCGAAGCGCGGCGGGGCGAGCTCGAGCGCCTGCTCGCCGTCGAGCACGAGGGCGGGCAGCTCGCCGCGCGTGACGATCACGCGCCGGGCGCCGGCATCCTGAACGCGGCGCGCCGCGGCGAGCAGGTCGGCCGGGTCCGTGACGGGGCCGCGCACGAACGCGGCCAGCTCCCAGTCGTTGATCTTCACGAGATCGGGTTCGCCGGCGAGCGCAGAGTCGAGCCGCGGCGAGGAGAGATCGACGAGCGTTCTCGCGCCGGCGGCGCGGGCGTCGGCGACGAGGTCGCGATACACCTCGAGCGGCAGCGCTTCGGCGGGCATCGGGTTCGTCACCACGAGCCAGCCGCAGTCCGCGGCGTGAGCGATCGCCAGCGAGCACAGCTCGTCGAGCTCGTGCCTGCGTGGGCGGGTCGCTCAACGCCATCGCCACCAGCTCGCGCGTGCCGCGGCGACGGTCGACCACGTAGCTGCCGCTGGGGCTCACGGTGCTCACCAGATGCACCGCCTCGCCGACGGTCTCGCCCAGCAGCCCCCGCAGCAGGCCGCCCGGCTCGCCCCCGATCAGCCCGCAGAAGACCGGCCTCGCGCCCATGCACCGCGCCATCGCCGCCACCCACACGCCCTGTCCGCCGGCGTGGTAGTGGATGCGCTCGCGCTCGGCGCCCTCCGCCTCGATCGTGACGCTCAGCAGCGGGTGAGGCGCGAACAGGGCGATCGCGGGCGCAGCTGCCGGCATCGGCCTCCGCCGTTCCTCCGCGTCGAGCTCGCCTGGGTGCTCATGCACCTCGCGCCGCGGTGCGCCGTGCACGCGCCGGCGGCTTGCCCTGCGCCGCCGCTCCGAGGTCCTTCTGCAGGCGAGACGAGGTCGCGCTGGACGGCACGGCGCATTTTCACGACGTCGCGCCGCGCGTCGCGCAGCAGCTTGGTCGCGTCCCGGCGCAGGTCGCGGACGCCTGTGCCCACGGTCCCCTTGATCGAGGAGAGGTCCTCCTGGGCGGCCTCCAGCGCCTGCACGACGCGGTCGAGCTGGCGGTCGTCGGCCTCGGCGCGGGCGCGGGCTGCGGCGGTTGCCTTGGTCTTGGAAGCTGGTTTCTTCGCGGCGGGCATGTGGTCCCCCTTCGAGGGTTGGGTGGGTGTTCGGCGACCGCTGACGGGCGACCGAGCCGGGGGATCAGAGGAGAGATCGCCCACCCGCTCGCCGTGTCTGGTCCCGGTCAAACGACCGTATCCCGCCGGCGACGGCGGGTCATCGTCGTTGCACCCGCAGCGCGGTCCGTAGAAACCCGTGGCGCGCGGCGCCGGCCAACGGCCCTACTGCGCGACGACCGTGAAGAAGTCCCGCGAGTAGGGCGTGAGGAAGTGCCCCGCGATCCCGAGCTGCCCGGGGACGACCTGCGACCAGGCCGGTCCGGCGCCGCCGTGCCGGTAGAGATATGCCGCGACCCAGTCCGGGTTGATGTCGAGCTCGACCGCCCGCTGGACGCCGGCCCCGCGCAGCGCGTCTGCCAGCTGGAGGGGGGTGAGGTGCTCGCCTGCGGCCCACACGAGCTGACCGTCGGCGCGGATGCCGAGCCCCGAACGGGCCGTCACGTCGACCCCTCCGACCGTCGCGCCCCAGCACGTCGTGATGCAGCCTTCGGCGTTCCCCGCCGGTTGCCCCTGGTCGACGAGCAGCGACTGGTTCTGCAGCACCGAGTAGACAGGCCGGCCGCGCGCGGGAACGCCCTGGTTCCACGCCCCGATCGCCGTGGTGCCGTCCGTGTAGGTGACGACCGATCCGCGGCCTGCCTGCAGCGGCTCGGCGGTGCGCCCCGCGACCATCCAGCCGGCGGCGCCGGTGGTGAACTTGAAGCCGCCGTTGAAGGCCGCGATGACGTGGTGTATCTCGCTCGGCTCGATCTGCGCGCCGTAGCGCCATGTGCCGCTGGGCTCGCCTTCGCCCGCGTGCAGGTCGAGCTTCACCAGTCCCTGGTCGAAGCGCAGCAGCGTCACGCCTCCACGCTGCGCCTCCCACGCGGCGGGCCGCCCGTGTACGCGCGCGACCGCCCGCCACGAGGATCCGGCTACGCCGACCGGCGTGACGGCGAGCGGCGGCGGGGGTGGGGGCGGCGCGGGCGCGGCGGCGGTCGCCGTTGCCGTGGCCTGGGTGCCGGCCGAAGCGCTCGCCGGCGCGGGCCGGCCGTGCGGGGCGGTCGCGCTCGTGGCGGCGCCGGCCCCGCAGCCCGCGAGGGCGATCGCGGTCAGCGTCGGGGCGAGAAGCCGGAGTGCAGGGCGGGCGCCCATCGCCTCGGAAGCTGACAGCGCCGCCTAACCGGATGTTCAGCGAGTTGTGAGATCTCGCTCACCGTCCGGAGCCCTCATGCGTCGCGGCCCGGCTGCAGCGCGGTCGCCTGCCCGTGGCTCTCCGCGTCGCGCCCGATCGCCTGGAGCGCGATCGACACGGCCTGCGCCCGGTTCGCCGCCCCGAGCCGGCCGTAGATCCCCTCGAAGTGCTTTTCCACCGTCCGGACGCTCAGGCCGAGCACGAACGCGATCTGCCCGCTCGTCTGCCCCTCCAGGGCGAGCGCCAGCACCTCCCCTGCCGCGGCGTGAGCCCCAGCGCGCGCAGCGCGTCGGGCCCTGGCAGGTGATCGACCGGCGTCAGGTGCAACGCATCGAGCCCCGGATAGGCCTCGCGGACGAGCCGGGGCCGCAGACGCAACCCGAGGCTCGTGTCCACGAGCGGCCCCCGGGCGTCAGCGCGGTCCGCGAGGACCCGCCCCTCGCCGCGCGGCGCGAACCGCAACTGCCGCGTGCGCTCTGTGTCCAGCCACCGGCAGAGCACGGCCGGCAACCGCTCGCCGACCGCCAGCCCGAGCCCGTCGCGCGCGGCAGAGGACATCCACGCGACCACCCCCTCCCGGCCCACGAGCACGAGCCACCGCGCGCTCTCGCGATCCTCCCCTTCGGCGATCGCCCGTAGCAACGCAAGCTCGTGCAGCCGCGCAAGCGTCGCCGCGAAAGGATCGCGCAGCGCCTCCAGCAGCACCCGCTCGCCGTCGCTGAAGTCGCGCCGCCCCCGGCTGACGGTGAGCCCGATCACCTCGCCTGGGCGGTCCATGCCGTTGCGGGGCGCCGGCAGCGTGATCGCGAGCTGGTGCTCGAGGTCGAGGGGCCCGTAGACGTAGTCGTAGAGCTCGGTCCGGCGCAGCTCGCGCACGGTGATGAAGTCCGAGATGCGCAGCGCCCGACGGTCGCCCGTCGCGGCGTAGTGGCTGACGAGCGGGTTCTGGTGGATGTAGCTCGCAAGAGCTTCGACGCCACCCTCGAAGACGCTGTCGGCGGGGTCCACTGCGACGGCCGCCCGCTGTGAGGCCGGGTCGACCGCGTTGTAAGAGGCCACGTCGCAAGGGATCAGCCGGCGCAGCGCGCTCGCGCTCCAGGCAGGGAACTGCGCGAGCTCTTGGAGCTCGGACAGGCCCCGGGCGACGTCCAGCGCCCGACGCAGCGCTGCGGTGTTCAGGTGCTCCATCACCCCCTGCCGCTGTCCCCCCGGAGCGGCGGCTCGGTGTTGAACTCGCGCGAAGACGAGAACTCGTGCGACTACGTGATTTTACCCTGGTCGGCGCCCGAGGGGTTCTGTAGCTTGCCCCCGGCGATGCTGGAACGCCGGGCGATGAGAACGGGCCTCGGCCCGTCGCACGGGGCGGGGCGAGCCAGGGAAGGCGCGCCTCGCGCCTTCCTGATCCGAACTCGAACGGGATTCGAGAAGAAGGGGGTACCTATGCGACGGACATTCGCGAAGCTCGGCCTGATCGCCGCAGCAGTCGTTCTCGGCACGGCGGTCCTCGCCGCCACGGCGTCGGCGAAAGCACCCAAACCGCCGGAAATCAAATCGCTCAAGTTCAAGGGGACGCCCGCCGAACCGCTGGTCGTCGTGAAAGGACGCGGGCTGGGATCGCTTCCGGTGGAAGCCGCCGAAGAAGTCCCGAACTGCTTCGAAGAAGAACCGGGCGGGCTCGGCAACAACTTCGGAAGCGAAGCCGTCTTCGCCGACAACACGGCAGGCTGGCAGTCGGGTTCAGGGCCCGGCGACTGCATCGGCCTGATCTTCAAAACGTGGACCGAAACCGAAGTCTCCTTCACGTTCGGCTCCAGCTACCACCAGGAACAGTACGCGCCGCTCCACAAGGGCGACGAATACGCGGTCGTTCTCCGCGGGCTCACCAAGAACGGCATCGTCAAGATCAAAGAACCGAAGAAAAAATAGGCGCAGGCGTGGCGGCCCCGCGACGTTCGCGGGGCCGCCTTCGGCCCGCCCCGCGAACCTTCGCCTCTCCATCCCGGTCCACGCAACCCGCCCCGGCGCGCTCACCCCGGCTCCGTCCCGACCGCGGCCAGCGACGCCGCGAGCGCTTCGACGTACCCCTGCGGGAGCGCGCGTTCGCGTCCCGCCTCGATCAGCCGTCGCGCGTAGGCGGGCGAGGGCCGGATCTCCTTGGGCGATTTCGACAGCACGACGTACGCCACGGCATCGTGCGCGGAGCCGTCCTCGGTGTGGACGCGCACGGTCTGGCGCCCGTATGCCCATCCCGCCCCCTCCTTGCGGTCGAGGGCCGCAAGATCCTCCTCGTCGAGCTCGTAGAGGGCACCCCAGACCTCGCGCTCCGGATCCACGACTACGTCGGCGACGCCCGTCCCCGTACGGACCGACCTGCGCGTGAACGCGAGCCGGTGGCCGGGGAGCCGGGCGCGGCCGAGGTAGCGATGCCGCGGGCACGCCGCCTCCATCACCGGGCGCGAGACGTTGCTGGCGTATGCGAAGTACTCCGGCACGGCGCGGGCGACTCCAGACGGGGGACGGGACCTCTTAACGGCGAGAGGCCCTTCCGGGCCCCTCGGCACTCGCCTGTTGCACTGACTGTAGCCGCAGAGCCCAAGGGACAGGGCGCCGGCCGCGGTGTCACGGCGTCCTACGACCGTGTGATCGAGCGGTGACCGGGCTTGACCCTCGCGTAGCGTCTCGTTTACGGTGCCTGCAGAGGGGCGGCGATCTTCGGATCTCCGACATTCAACGAAGGGTGGGGGTAGAGGATGAGACGCTCGATGCACGGACGCGGACGTCGCCTGAGGACGACCCGCGGCAAGACGCTCCTGGCGATCCTGGCAGCGCTGGCGCTGGCAGTCGCGGCGCTTGCCGGTGGCGTGGTCGCGAACGCGAGCGGCAGTGCGCCGACGGCCGTCACGGAAGCGCCGAACGCGGTGGGCTACACGACGGCGACGCTGGCAGGCACGGTCAACCCCCACGGCGGCGAAGTCACCGAATGTGTCTTCCGCTACGGGACCACGCCGGCGCTCGGACACACGATCGCCTGCTCCTATCTGCCGGGTCACGGCGTGACGCCCGTCGCGGTCGAAGCGACCGTCCCCGGGCTCTCCGAATCCACGACCTACCACGTCAAGGTGTTCGCGAAGAACGCGAACGGGGAAAGCCTCGGCGAAGAACGCGAATTCACGACGCTCCCGACCGCGCCGCACTCGAACACCAACGGCGCGCACAACGTCACGCACACGAGCGCGACGCTGACCGGCTTCGTCACCCCCAACGGCGCTGAAGTCACCGAATGCTACTTCGAGTACGGGGAAAACCCGGCCTCGCTGGAAAGCCACGCGCCGTGCTCGCCCTCGCCGGGCTCGGGCACCGAACCGGTGGCCGTGAGCGCACAGCTCGAAGGGCTGCCGGAAACGGCTTCGATCTACTACAAGCTCGTGTCGAAGAACTCGTTCGGCACCGACTCAGGGTTGCGCGAACACTTCTTCACGCTGCCCAACGAGCCGAACGCGAACGGCGAAGTTGCCAACCCCGTCGGCCGCACGACGGCGACCCTGCGGGGGTACGTCGACCCGCGCGACTCGCTGGTCGAACAGTGCTGGTTCCAGTGGGGTTCGGTCAGCGTGAGCGAACACACGACGCCGTGCTCCTCGCTGCCGGGCGGAGGGGAAGGACTCGTCCCCGTCTCGGCGTCGCTGGAAGGCCTTGCTGAAAGCACGACCTACTTCTTCCGGGTCGTCGCAACCAACGCGTTCGGCGAAGGCACGAGCGGCCAGCGCCAGTTCACGACCGAGCCGACGCTGCCGCGCGTCCGGCTGCAGGCGACCAACGAGGTCGCCGCCCGCTCGGCGCTCCTGAAGGGCGTGGTGAACCCGGAAAGCACGCAGATAACCGAATGCGTCTTCGAATACGGGACCACCCCGGCGCTCCTCCAGCAGACGCCGTGCAACCTCCTGCCTTCGGGCGAAGGGTTCCAGAAAGTGCAGGCGCGGGTGACCGGGCTCACGCCGGCGACGGAGTACTTCTACCGTCTCGCGGCGACCAACTCGTTCGGGACCGAATACAGCGGCGAACAGCACATCACGACGTTCGAACCGGGCCTGTTGCCCGTGATCTCGAAACTGCAGCCGAAGAAGGGGCCGGCGACCGGCGGCAACACGGTCACGATCAAGGGCACGAACCTCGGCGAAGTCGTCTCCGTCAGCTTCGGGGGCGTCGAAGCCGAACACGTCACCGTCGAATCGGTGAACGCGGTCACGGCGACCGCCCCGCCCGGCGCGGGCATGGTGGACGTGACCGTGACGTCGATCGACGGCACGAGCGAAATCGGCCCGAACGACCACTACACCTACGGCAAGGCTTCGATCACCGAAGTCAGCCCGGGTAGCGGCCCGATCGCCGGCGGCACGGAAGTGACCGTCACCGGCGCCGGCTTCCTGCCGGGCAGCGGCCAGACGACGTTCCTGTTCGGCAAAGCGACGGCCACGAACGTGCAGTGCGCCTCGATCAACAGCTGCACGATGACCGTGCCGGCCGAACCGCGCGGGAAAGCCAAGACGGTCAAGGTGGTCGCCGTCGTGCTCGGGAAGAAGAGCCCGAGCTCGGCGGGTGCCATCTTCACCTACACGCCCTGACAGATGACGGCACGTCCCGGCCCGCGTACGGCGGGCCGGGACGCCGCCGCCGGTTCGCGCCCTACGGCGTGACGATCGGGAAGCTCGGATCGGGCGGGTCGATCAGCCCGGCGAGGCGCAGCAGCACGCCCTGATCGCCCTCGATCCCCACGCTGCCGGCGGCGGCCAGCGCGTCGGGCGCGGCCGCGCCCGTGAGCAGATCGTCGAGCGCCGCGCGCGTGATCGTGACCGCCACGTCGACGGGCCCGCTCGGCGGCCCGGGCCGGTGCGTCAGCACGCCGTTGGAGAGGGTCAGCCGGAACTGCTCGCCCGTGTCGGGCAGGCTCAGGTGCATCGCGATGTCGGCCTCGGCCGCGCGCGGGCCGTCCAGCCGGATCGCGACCGCGTCGAGGATCTGGCTGGTCGCGAGCCCTTTGAGCATGTCGGGCGGCACGCTGGCGGCTGTCCCCGCGACGCCGTCGCGCAGCTCCTTGGCCCCCATCAGGAAGAAGTTGCGCCAGGTCGCGTTCTCCGCGCCGAACGCGAGCTGCTCGAACGCCCGCGCCTGCAGCTCCCTCGCCTCCTCGTTGCCGGGGTCGGCGAAGACGAGGTGGTTGACCACCTCCACGACCCAGCGCAGGTCGCCCTCCTCGAACGCGCGGCGCGCGTTCGCGAGCAGCGCATCGGGCCCGCCGGCGAGGGCGACGTAACGCTCGGCGGCGGCCTGCGGCGGGTGCGGCCAGAGGTGGGCGGGGTTGCCGTCGAACCACCCGAGGTAGCGCTGGTAGACGGCCTTGGCGTTGTGGTTGAGCGAGCCGTAGTAGCCGCGGCAGTGCCACTCGCGCGCAAGGCCCTCGGGCAGCTCGAGCGTCTCTGCGATCTCGCTCGCGACGAGCCCCTTGTTGAGCAGCCGCAGCGTCTGGTCGTGGACGTAGGCGTAGAGGTCGCGCTGCTTGGAGAGGAAGTCCACGATCCGCTCGCGGCCCCAGCGCGGCCAGTGATGCTGGGCGAAGACGACGCCGGCGCGCTCGGAGAACAGCTCGATCGCCTCGTCGAGGTAGGCCGCCCACACGCGCGCGTCGCGGACGAGCGCGCCGCGCAGGGTGAGCACGTTGTGGAGGTTGTGGGTCGCGTTCTCGGCCATGCAGAGCGCGCGGCGGTCGGGGAAGAGGAAGTTCATCTCCGCCGGCGCCTCGGTGCCCGGCGTCATCTGGAACTCCATCGCGATCCCGTCGACGAGGAGCTCCTGCCCGGTGTGGGTGATCTCGACCGTGGGCGGTACGAGGCTGACGGTGCCGAGCGAGGTCGTCTGCCCGAGCCCGGCGCCGACCCCGCCCGTGGCCCCCTTCGGCAGCAGCGCGCCGTACATGTAGGTGGCGCGGCGAGTCATGGCCGTGCCCGCGTAGACGTTCTCCGCGACCGCGTGCTCGAGGAATCCGGCGGGGGCGATTATCGGGATTTGGGGATTTGCGCCCGGCGGAAGCACACCCTTGGCTCCGCCGAAATGGTCGACGTGAGAATGGGTGTAGAGAAGACCGGTGACCGGCCGCTCGCCGCGGTGCTCGCGATAGAGCGCGAGCGCAGCCGCCGCCGTCTCGCACGAGATCAGCGGATCGATCACGAGCACGCCCGTCTCGCCCTCGACGATCGTCATGTTCGAGAGGTCGAGCCCGCGCACCTGGTAGATGCCCTCGGCGATCTCGAACAGGCCGTGGATCGCGTTCAGCCGGCTCTGTCGCCACAGGCTCGGGTTCACCGTCGGCGGGCACTCGCCGTCGAGGAACGCGTAGGCGCTCGCGTCCCACGCCACGCGCCCGCCGGTCGCGCGGATCACCGGGTCGGTGAGCGAGCCGACGCGTCCGCGGCGCGCGTCCTCGAAATCCTGGTCGTCGTCGAACGGCAGCTCCATCCGGACTGCCTCGTTGCTCGCGGCGATCTGCGGCGATGCCCCGGACACGGCTCCCCTGGGTCGTGGCGTCAGCGCCCAACCCTACTTCTCTCATACGATTGGCCGCGCATGGCCGGCGCACCCGCAGAGGCTGTCCTTCCCTCCCAGGAGGAGGTGCTCCTGCGCGAGGCGGTCGCCGGCATCTGCGCCGGGTTCGGGCAGGAGTACATGAAGCGCAAGCGCGACGCGGAGGAGCCGCCGCGCGAGCTCTGGGACGCGCTCGCCTCGCGCGGCTACATGGGGGTCAACATCCCGGAGCAGTACGGCGGCGGCGGTCTCGGCATGCAGGCGCTCTCGTGGGTCGGCGAGGAGATCGCCGCGGCGGGCTGCTCGCTGCTGTTGATCGTCGTCTCGCCCGCGATCGTCGGCAGCATCCTCACCAAGCACGGCACCCAGGCTCAGAAAGAGCGCTGGCTCGCGGGCATCGGCGCGGGCACGACGAAGATCGCGTTCGCGATCACCGAGTCCGACGCCGGCAGCAACTCCCACAAGCTCTCGACCTCCCTGCGCCGTGACGGCGACCGTTACCTCCTGAATGGGCAGAAGACGTTCATCTCGGGCGTCGAGGACGCCGACCACGTCCTCGTCGTGGCGCGGACGCGGCTGGCGAATGGCGAGCTCGGCCTGCCCTCGCTGGCGATCGTCGACGTCGACGCGCCGGGCTTCACGCGCCAGGCGATCCCGATGGCTGTCCGCGGCGCGGACCGGCAGTGGACGCTGTTCTTCGACGACGTCGAGCTGGAGGAGGAGCG
Organism: uncultured Solirubrobacteraceae bacterium; assembly: GCA_963779065.1. Taxonomy (GTDB): domain Bacteria; phylum Actinomycetota; class Thermoleophilia; order Solirubrobacterales; family Solirubrobacteraceae; genus Palsa-744. The sequence continues at coordinate 1,796,186 of CAVZWQ010000003.1, read as the reverse complement.
GCTGATCGGCGGCGAGAACGGCGGCCTCGGCGTCGTCTTCGACGGGCTGAACCCCGAGCGGATCATGGGCGCCTCGCTCTCGACCGGTGTCGGGCGCCTGGCGCTCGAGCGCGGCGCGGCGTACGCCCGCGAGCGCGAAGTGTGGGGGCAGCCGATCGGCGCGCACCAGGCGGTCGCCCACCCGCTGGCGGAGGCGAAGATCCAGCTCGAGCTGGCGCGGCTGATGACGCGCAGGGCGGCCTCGCTCTACGACGCCGGCGCACCCGGCGCGGGCGAGTCCGCGAACATGGCCAAGTACGCCGCGGCAGAGGCTGCGATCCACTGCGTGGACAGCGCGATCCAGGCCCACGGGGGCAACGGCTTCGCGCTCGAGTACGGGCTCAGCGACCTGTGGTGGGCGGCGCGCGTCGCGCGTACCGCACCGGTCTCGCGGGAGATGGTCCTCAACTACGTGGCCGAGCACTCGCTCGGGTTGCCCAAGTCCTACTAGGCAGCCGGGTGACCGGGTTTCGCCCGGACGGGGTCCGCCCTGGCGGCCTGGACCTGCGCGTGGCACGCGGCGATGTGCTCGTCGGTGATGTTGCCGTCGGAGGGGACGTCGGGGTGGTGGACGTGGCAGAGCCGGTAGTGCCCGCAGCGGAAGCGCCCGCGGCGGAAGCAGCCCTTCCGGTGGCAGATCAGGGTCGAGACGATGCCGCCGATCCCGATCAGGCTGACGGACGCGACGATGAGGCCGATCCATTCCGCATGCGAGGTCGTGAACGGAAGCACGGCGAGCATCGGCGGGCACCGTAGACCGCGGCGCGGACGCCCAGGCCGGCCGCTGCGACGCGGGCTCCTCGCGGCGCGCCATACTGATCCCATGCTCACCGTCCTCGAAATCCGCCGCTCACCGGCCGCCCGCGAGCGCGCGATCAGGGCGCTGAAGGCGCGCTACGCGGAAGGCCGGCTCACGACCCGCCAGCTCGAGACGCGCGTCGAGCGTGTCCTGCGCTCGGGCGAGACGATCGACTACCCGCCCGTCCGCAGCCTGCGCACGCTGGTGACCGGCCGCGTGCGCCGCTTCCAGCGCGCGCTCCTTCGCATGCACGCGCTCGGCTACACGGCCGCGAACGCGGGGCTGGTCGCCATCTGGGCCCTGATGGGCGAGGGCGTCTTCTGGCCCGCGCTCTTCCTGGTGCCGAGCACCGTGGTGCTCGGTGGGCACGCACTCGCCTCGCGCAAGCTGACGCGGGCGATGTCGCGGATGCGCCTCAGTAGCTGAACACGGTCGCGTCCCCCTCCCCGACCCAGTCCCACAGCGGCGTGGCGCCGGCAAGGCGTGCGCAGCTCACGATCCCCTCCTCGGCGAGCCCGCGGGCCTTGAAGCAGATCGGGCACAGCAGCAGCTCGCCGCCGCCCTCGGCGAACTGGTCGAACAGCCGCGAGACCGGCGGGGAGCCGGCCGCCTCGATCGCCTGGGCGTAGCCCGGCAGCCCGAGCCGCACCGCCTCCTTGGTCGCGAACATCGCAACAGGCCGCCCCTTTTCCAGCGCCGCCACGGCGACCAGGAACGCGACCGTGACCCGCTCCGCGTCCTCGTGCCCCGTCGCCAGGTTCACGACCACCTTGCCGTCCGTCATCGTCTTCCTCCCTCTCCGCGCACCGGCGGTTCCGGCGCTCTCGAGCGCGACCCTAGCGGCGGGACGTGGCGCGGACTGCGGTATCGCTCACACAAGGGCCGCCACGCGGTCCTGCCAGAGTCCCGGCGTAGAGCCCGCCGCCGGCCAGAAGATGCTCGTGGGTCCCCCGTTCGCGCACGCGCCCGCCGTCGAGCACCACGATCTCGTCGAAGCCGGCGAGCCCGCCCAGCTCGTGGGTGATCAGCAGCACCGTGCGCCCCCGCGCCGCCGCCAGCAGGTCGGCGAGGATCGCCTCCGCGGCCTGCGCCTCGACGTGCTCGCCGGGCTCGTCCAGGATCAGGACGGGGAAGTCGGCAAGCAGCGCGCGGGCGAACCCGAGCCGCTGGCGCTGGCCGCCGGAGATGCGCTCGCCCTGCGCGCCGAGGTGGGTCTCGAGGCCGTCGGGAAGCGACGCGGCCCAGTCGTCGAGGCGCACGCGCGCGAGCGCCTCGAGCAGCTCGCCGTCGGAAGCCTCGGGACGCGCGAGGCGCAGGTTCGCGGCCAGGGTCCCCGCGAACACGTGGGGGTCCTGCTCGACCATCCCGACCGTGCGCCGGACCTCCGCCTCCTCCAGCGCGGCCAGCTCGACGCCGTCGATCGTGACCGAGCCGGCGCCGTAGGAGAGGAAGCGCAGCAGCACCCAGCCGAGCGTCGTCTTGCCCGCGCCGCTCGGACCGACCAGAGCGACGCGGGCGCCCGCGGGGAGGTCGAGGTCGACGCCCGCGAGCGTCCAGCCGTCCTGTCCGGGGTAGCGGCATCCGAGCTCACGGACAGCCAGCGAGCGGGGCCCATCCGCTGCAAGCGCCGCCGGCTGCGCGGGCTCCCCCACGGGGAGCGGCGCGCGGATCACCTGGCCGAGCCTCGCGCCCGAGCGCCGCACGGCCTGTCCCGACTGCGCCGCCGCCGGCAGCGGGCCGAGGAGCTCGAAGAGGGCGAGCGGCACGAGCGCGAGGCCGGCGAGCAGCACCGGTTCGAGCCTCCCGCCGGCGACAGCCGCGATCCCCACGGCCAGCGAGCCCCACATCGCGAGCCCGCTGAGGCCGCGGACGAGGCCCTGGCCCACGCCGGCGGTGCGTGCTTCGGCCCGCGCCAGCGAGTCCAGGTGCCCGTCGAGCTCGCGCGCGCGGGCCAGCGCCTCCTCCATGGCGCCGGCCACGAGCAGCTCGTCGGCGCCCGCGAAGAGGTCGACGATCTCGGCCGAGAGCTCGCCGCGGGCGTCGGCGCGCCGCGCCGCCGAGCGCGCCGCCAGGCGCCCGGCCGCCGACGGTACGGCGGTGACGGCGAGAACGACCAGGACGAGCACGATCGCGCCCGCCGCGGGGAGAGCCGCGAACACGGCGAGCGCCGCCGCAGCGCCGACGATCACCGCGACGACGAACGGCAGGCCGACCCGCAGGAGCAGGTCCTGGATCGAGTCGACGTCGTCGACGACCCGCGCCAGCAGGTCGCCGCTGCGGAACGCCGGCAGCCCGGCCGGGGCGAGCAGCTCCAGCCGCTCGTAGACGCGGACGCGCAGCGCCGCGAGCACGCGCAGTGCGGCGTCGTGCCCCGCGAGGCGTTCGCAGTAGCGGAGCAGCCCCCGTCCGAGCGCGAAGAACTGGACCCCCACGATCGCCAGCGCGAGCGCCGACTCCTGCGGGCGCTGCGCGGAGCGCGAGATCAGCCAGCCGGAGGTCGCGATCAGAGCGACCGCGCACCCCGCCGCGCCGATCCCGAGCAGCGCTGCGAGCGCGAGCCGCGGGGCGAACGGCCGCACCGCTGCCCTGAACGGGCTCGTCCGCGCGGCGCCGCGAGCCCTCATGCCGCGACCGCCTCGCGCTCGAGGGTCACGACGCGGTCGCAGAGCGCCAGCGGCGCGGGGCGATGGGTGACGATGAGGGCGGTGCGGCCCCGCACGACCTCGCGCAGGGTCGCCAGCACGCTGCGCTCGGTCGCCAGGTCGAGTCCGGCCGTCGGCTCGTCGAGCACCAGCAGCGGCGCGTCGCGCAGGAGCGCGCGGGCGAGCGCGAGGCGGCGCCGCTCGCCGGCCGAGAGGCCGCGACCGCCCTCGCCGAGCGGCGTCTCGAGGCGCGCGGGCAGGCGCGCGACCGTGTCCGCCAGGCCCGCGCGCTCGAGCGCCGCCAGGATCGCCGGCTCGCCGGCGTGCGCGAGTCCGAGGCGCACGTTGTCGAGCACCGTCCCGCGGAACAGGTGCGGGCGCTGCGGGACCCACGCGATGCACTGGTGCCACGCGCGCCGGTCGAGCTCTCCGATCTCGACCTCCCCGACCCGCGCGACGCCGGACTCCGGCGCGATCAGCCCGAGGATCGCCGCGACCAGGGTGGACTTGCCGCAGCCGCTCGGGCCGACCAGCCCGAGCACCTCGCCCGGGCGCAGCTCGAGCGAGGCGCCGCTCACCGCGGCCTCGGTCCGGCCTCTGTAGCGGATCGTCACGCCTTCGAGCGCGATCTCGGACACCGCGAGGTCGGGAACGGCAGCGCGCCCCGGCGGGCGCGCCGCGGGCGCGTCGATGACCGCGAACGCGCTGCGCGCGGCCGCCAGCCCCTCCGCGCTCGCGTGCCAGCTCGCGGCGAGCCGACGCAGGGGCAGATACGCCTCGGGCGCGAGCACCAGGGCGAACAGCCCGGCGCGGAAGCCGAGATCGCCGCCGGTGAGCCGGATTCCGATCGCGACCGCGACCATCGCGACGGAGACCGTCGCAACGAGCTCGAGGACCAGCGAGGAGAGGAACGTGACCCTCAGCGTCGCCTGGGTGCTGGCCCGATAGGACTCGCTCACACGCGCGATCGAGTCGAGCTGTGCGCGCCCGCGGCCGAAGATCTTCAGCGTCGGCAGTCCCGCGACCACGTCGAGGAAGTGGCCCGCGAGGCGCTCGAGGCCCGCGAGCTGGCGCTCGACGCGCTCCCCTGTGACAGCGCCGACGAGCGCCATGAAGACGGGGATCAGCGGCAGCGTGAACAGCACGATCAGCCCGGAGATCCAGTCGTCGGCGAGGATCGCGATCACGATCGCCGCAGGCGCGATCAGCGCGAGCAGCAGGTGGGGGAGATAGAGCGAGAACCAGCCGTCGAGCGCGTCGATGCCCCGGGAGGCCAGGATCGCGAGCTCCCCGGTGCGGGCCCGCTCGTCGCGTTCGGCCGCGAGCTCGGCCCCGCGCGCGAGGAGCGCGGCGCGAAGCTCGGACTTCGCCCGCGAGCCCGCGCGGACGGCGTTCAGCTCGGCCGCCCACGCCAGCCCCGCCCGCGACAGCGCGACGGCGAGCAGCGCGCCCAATCCGTCGCTGAGCTGCGAGATGCCGTGCCGGGCCGCCGAACGCTTCCGCGACGAGGTAGGCGATCAGCCACGCCTGCGCGATGACCAGCAGCGTGTCGGCGAAGCCGAGCGCGGCCGAGACGCCGACGAACCTGCGGGCAGCGCCGGCGTGCCGGAGCAGCCTGCGGTCGATGCCCGCCGTGCCGTCGGCGCGAACCATGCGCCCAAGATGATGGCGCTCCGCGGCCCGCCGTTCATCCCCATCGAATGATGCTGGCGCGCGGCGTCGCGGATACGTCTACCCGACACGGCCCGTCCCCGGGGGTCCGTAGCCTGCTCGTCACCTCGCCAGGATGGCGGCTCAGGGCCCGGATCACGACAGAAAGGACCAGCTATCAGCACCGCGGCCTCACCTCGCTCCGGAGCGCCCGCCACCGCCGACGTGCTGGTGATCTTCGGGATCACAGGCGACCTCGCGAAGGTGATGACCTTCCGCTCGCTCTACCGGCTCGAGCGACGCGGTCTTCTGAACTGCCCGATCGTCGGCGTCGCAGGCGACGACTGGACCGTCGAGCAGCTGCGCAAGCACGCAGCCGAGTGCATCGAGGGCACCGGCGAGGAGCTCGACCGCGAGGTCTTCGACCGTTTCGCCGCGCGCCTGTCCTACGTCAGCGGGGACTTCACCGACGCGGCCACCTTCGAACGCGTGCGCGACGCGATGGGGGACGCGCAGACCCCGGTCTTCTACCTCGAGATACCGCCGTTCCTGTTCGGGCCCGTGATCGGGCAGCTCTCCAAAGCGGGCCTGACGAAGACCGGCCGGGTCGTGGTCGAGAAGCCCTTCGGGCACGACCTCGCCTCGGCACGGGCGCTCGCGGCGGAAATCCACCAGTACATCGAGGAGCCCCAGCTCTACCGGATCGACCACTTCCTCGGCAAGATGGGGACCGACGAGTTCCTGTACCTGCGCTTCGCCAACACGATGGTCGAGCCGATCTGGAACCGCAACCACATCGCGTGCGTCCAGATCACGATGGCCGAGAGCTTCGGCGTCGAGGACCGCGGGCACTTCTACGACCCCGTCGGGGCGGTGCGCGACGTGGTCGTCAACCACCTCATGCAGGTCGTGGCGGTGGCGGCGATGGAGGCGCCGGCGACCGCGGACCCGGAAAGCCTCAAGGACGCCAAGTTCGCGCTCTTCCGCGCCATGCACGAGGCCGAGCCCTCGCACTACGTCCGCGGCCAGTACGACGGCTACCGCGACATCGACGGCGTCGCCAAGGACTCGACGACGGAGACCTACGCCGCGCTGCGCCTCGAGATCGACAACTGGCGCTGGGGCGGCGTGCCGTGGTTCATCCGTACCGGCAAGCGCCTCCCGGTCACGCAGACCGAGCTGCGCGCCGTGTTCCGCCACCCGCCCCGGCTCGGGTTCATCGAGCACGGCCGCCGGCGCCCGGAACCGAATCAGTTCGTGATCAAGCTGGACCCCACCACCGGCACGCGCCTGATCCTCGACGCGCATCGCGCCGATCTCGAAGGCCCCGAGGAGATCCACTTCGACGTCGAGTTCGCCGAGCAGGGCGGCGAGGCCCCGACCCCGTACGAGGTCCTGCTGCTGGACGCGATCCGCGGGGACAGCAGCCGCTTCACCCGCCAGGACGGGGTGGAAGAGACGTGGCGGATCTTCGAACCGCTGCTCAACAATCCGCCCGAGGTGCACGGCTACGCGCCCGGGACGTGGGGGCCCGCTGAGGCGGACCGCCTCGTCGAGCGCTTCGGTGGCTGGCACGGGCCGTGGGTGGAGTCGTGAGCGCCGAGGACCGCGCACGCGCCGGGACGAGATGCCGCAGAGCGCGGCGATGCCTTCGCCGTTCCCGCCCATCGCCGACTACGGCTTCCTCTCCAACTGCCACACGGGCGCGCTCGTCGCGCCCGACGGCGCCATCGACTGGCTGTGCGTGCCGCGCTTCGACTCTCCGAGCGTGTTCGGCATGCTGCTCGACCGCCAGGCCGGCAACTTCCGCTTCGGGCCGTTCGGGATCAACGTGCCCTCTGCACGGATCTACGAGCCGGGCACGAACATGCTGCTGACGACGTGGAAGACGGGCAGCGGCTGGCTGATCGTCCGCGACGCGCTCACGCTCGGCCCGCGCCAGCACGCCGACGAGATCACGCCGCACACGCGGCCGCCGGCGGACGAAGACGCCCGTCACGTGCTCGTGCGGACCGCGCTGTGCCTCGAGGGCGAAGTCGAGGTCGAGCTGACCTGCGAACCGGTCTTCGACTACGGCCGCACCCCGGCCACGTGGTCCACCGCCGACGCCGACCACACCGCCGACGCGACCGGCGGCGACTTGACGATCCGGCTGCGATCGGATCTCTCCCTTGGCATCGAGGGCGACCGCGTGCGGGCGCGCCACGTGCTGCGCCAGGGCGAGATGGCGTTCTGCTCGCTCTCCTGGGCGGAGCAGCTGGCAGGGCCGGAGACGCTCGACGAGGCCAACGAGCAGCTCGCGCAGACGGCGGGGTTCTGGCGGGACTGGCTCGGTCGCGCACGGATCCCCGACCACCGCTGGCGCGACCCCATGCAGCGCTCCGCGCTGGCGATCAAGGGGCTGACCTACATGCCGACCGGGGCGACGGTGGCGGCGCTGACGACCTCGCTGCCGGAGACGCCGGGCGGCGAACGCAACTGGGACTACCGCTTCACGTGGCTGCGCGACTCGACCTTCACGCTGCAGGCGCTGTTCTACCTGAACCTCGACTGGGAGGCCCAGGAGTTCATGCAGTTCGTCGCCGACCTGGAACCCAACGCGGACGGCGCGCTTCAGATCATGTACGGGATCGACGGCCGTCGCGACCTGACCGAGGAGATCATCGGGGAGCTCTCCGGCTACGCCGGCGCCCACCCGGTGCGCGTGGGCAACGGCGCTTACAACCAGCGCCAGAACGACGTCTACGGCGCTGCGCTCGACTCGATCCTGCTCCACACACGCCGCAGCCAGCGGCTGCCGCGCCGGTTGTGGCCGATCGTCGAGTCCCAGGCCGAATGCGCGACCAAGGTGTGGCGGGAACCCGACCAGGGGATCTGGGAGGCCCGCGGGGAGCCCAAGCACTACGTCTCCTCGAAGCTGATGTGCTGGGTGGCGATGGACCGCGCCTGCAAGCTCGCGCAGATCGGCGGCGAGTCGAAGCTGCAGGAGCGCTGGGGGGCGACGGCGAGCGAGATCCGCGAGGACATCCTCGCCAACGGCGTCAGCGAGCGCGGCGTGCTGCGCCAGCACTACGACACCGACGCGCTCGACGCTTCGAACCTGCTCGCCGCGATCTTCGGCTTCCTGCCCGGCTCCGACGAGCGGCTGCGGGCGAGCGTGCTCGCGATCGCCGACGAACTGACCGAGGACGGGTTCGTGCTGCGCTATCGCACCGAAGAGACCGACGACGGGCTGAGCGGCAAGGAGGGGAGCTTCCTGATCTGCTCGTTCTGGCTCGTCTCGGGGCTCGCGGTCATCGGGGAGGAGCAGCGCGCGCGCGACCTGATGGAACGCCTGCTGCGGGTCGCCTCCCCGCTCGGCCTCTACGCGGAGGAGTTCGACACCAGCACCGCGCGCCACCTCGGCAACTTCCCGCAGGCGTTCTCGCACCTGGCGCTGATCGAGGCGGCCGGGCGCATCATCGTCTCCGAGCGTCTCGCGGAGCTGGGATGAGCGACCGCTACGACGTGATCATCATCGGCAGCGGCGCCGGAGGCGGCACGCTCGCGCGCCATCTCGCCCCGTCGGGCAAGCGCGATCCTGCTGCTCGAGCGCGGCGACTGGCTCCCGCGCGAGCCGCAGAACTGGTCCGCGTCGGACGTGTTCGTCGAGAACCGCTACATCTCGGCGGAGACGTGGTACGACGGCGAGGGCAAGCCGTTCCAGCCGCAGGTTCACTACTTCGTCGGCGGCGCCACGAAGCTGTACGGCGCAGCGCTGTACCGCTTCCGCCCCGAGGACTTCGGCGAGATCCGCCACCACGGCGGAGTGTCGCCGGCGTGGCCGATCTCCTACGAGGAGATGGAGCCCTACTACGGGCAGGCCGAGGACATGTACCGCGTCCATGGCGCCCGCGGCGAGGACCCGACCGAAGGACCCGCGAGCACGCCCTATCCCTATCCCGCCGTCTCCCACGAGCCGCGCATCCAGCAGCTCGCGGACGACTTCGCCGCTGCGGGGCTGCACCCGTTCCACGCCCCCTGCGGGGTGATGCTCGACGAGGCCAACCCGCCGTACAGCGACTGCGTCCGCTGCTCGAGCTGCGACGGCTTCCCGTGCCTCGTGCACGCCAAGTCGGACGCCGAGGTGCTCGGCGTGCGGCCGGCGCTCGAGCACGACAACGTCACGCTGCTGACGAACGCGACGGCGGTCGAGCTCGTCACGGACCCCTCGGGCGGGACCGTCAGCGAGGTCATCGTCGAGCGCGGCGGCGCGCGCGAGCCGTTCGCGGCCGACGTGGTGGTCGTCTCCTGCGGCGCGGCGAACACCGCGAAGCTGCTGCTCGCCTCGCGCAGCGACAGGCACCCGAACGGGCTCGCCAACGGCTCGGACCAGCTCGGCCGCAACTACATGTTCCACAACAGCCAGGCGGTGCTGGCGATCTCGAAGGAGCCCAACCCGACGGTGTTCCAGAAGACCCTCGGGGTGAACGACTACTACTTCGCGGGCGACGCCTGGGAGTACCCGATGGGCAACATCCAGATGGTCGGCAAGTCCGTGCCCGCGATGTACCGCGGGGAGAAGCCGGTGATCACCAAACTGGCTCCGTTCGGGCTCACGCTGAAGGAGGTCGCAGAGCATGCGATCGACTTCTGGCTCTCGACCGAGGACCTCCCCGAGCCGGAGAACCGCGTGCTCGCTCGGCGCGGACGGGCGGCTCACGCTCTCCTACCGCTCGTGCAACGACACGGCGCGCGACCGGCTGTTCCATCAGCTGCGCTCGCTGCTCGGGCGTCTCGGCATGCACGAGCATCACCTGATCCCCCGCTGGGCCTATCTCGAGAACCGGATCCCGGTCGCCGGCTGCGCCCACCAGGCCGGCACAGCCCGGTTCGGGACCGACCCGACCACCTCGGTGCTGGACACCGACTGCCGCGCCCACGAGGTCGACAACCTCTATGTGGTCGACACCAGCTTCTTCCCGAGCATCTCCGCAGTGAACCCGGCGCTGACCGCGATGGCCAATGCGATCCGCGTCGGCGATCACCTGCTCGACCGCCTGGGCCGATGACCAACGATCTCGCCCGCTGGCAGTTCGCCACCACGAGCATCTACCACTTCTTCTTCGTGCCCGTGACGATCGGGCTCGCGTTCCTGATCGCGCTGCTGCAGACCGCGTGGTACCGGAGCGAGAAGGAGGAGTACAAGCGCCTCGCGCGCTTCTTCGGCGTGCTGCTGCTGATCAACGTCGCCGTCGGCGTCGTCACCGGCCTCGTGCAGGAGTTCGAGTTCGGGATGAACTGGTCGGAGTACTCGCGCTTCGTCGGCGACGTGTTCGGAGCCCCGCTCGCGATGGAGGGCCTTGCGGCGTTCTTCCTCGAGTCGACGTTCCTCGGGCTGTGGCTCTTCGGCTGGGACCGCCTGCCCAAGCGCGTCCACCTCGCGTGCATCTGGCTGGTCTCGCTCGGGACCGCGCTCTCGGCGATGTTCATCCTCGCCGCCAACTCGTGGATGCAGCACCCGGTCGGCTACGCGATGAACAGCCACGGCCAGCCGGAACTGAACAACATCGGCGCGCTGTTCACCAACCCCACCTTCCTGTGGGGCTACATGCACGTCCTGCTGGCCTCGCTGGTCACGGGCGCGCTCGTGATGCTCGCGATCTCGGCCTGGTACCTGCGCAAACAGCGGGAGGTCGCGCTGTTCTCGAAAAGCGCGCGCCTTGCGCTGATCGTGCTGCTGCCGGTGATCGTGCTGCAGCTCTTCGTCGGCAACAAGCTCGGTGAAATCGAGACGAAATACCAGCCGATGAAGATCGCCGCCTCCGAGGCGCAGTGGGAAAGCTGCCAGCCCTGCTCGTTCTCCGCGTTCCAGATCGGCGGCGGCAAAAACGACAAGACGCCTTCGCAGATCATCGAAATCCCGCACCTGCTCTCGGTGCTCGCGACCGGCAAATGGAACGGCGAGGTCAAGGGGCTCAACGAGCTGCAGAAGGAATACGAACAGAAATACGGGCCGGGCAACTACGTGCCCGATGTGTTCATCCAGTACTGGTCGATGCGCGTGATGGCGTACGTGGCGACGCTCGTGTTCCTGCTCGCCGCGTGGGGAGGATGGCTGCTGCGCAAGGGGACGCTCGACCGCTCCAAGTGGTTCCTGCGCCTGTCGGTGTGGGCGGTCGTGACCCCGTTCGTGATGAACACGGCCGGCTGGATGCTGACCGAGAACGGCCGTCAGCCGTGGATCGTGCAGGGACTGATGAAGACGGCGGTCGCGAACTCTCCCTCGGTGAGCACGACGGACATCTGGATCAGCCTGATCGCGTTCGTGCTCGTGTACATCACGCTCGGCACCGCGGACCTGTTCCTGATGCTCCGCTACTCGCGCAAAGGGCTCGACGAGAAGGACGAGGCGGGCGCCGCGGCGGTTCCCTCGATGGGCTACTAGATGCTGCACCTCCACACGCTCTGGTTCATCATCCTCGCGGTCCTGTGGGTCGGCTTCTTCGTGCTCGAGGGATTCGACTTCGGGGTCGGGATGCTGCACATGCTCGTCGGGCGCGACGAGCCCGAGCGCGAGCTCGCGATCAGCACGATCGGGCCGTGGTGGGACGGCAACGAGGTGTGGCTGATCGTCGCGGGTGCGGGGACCTTCGCCGCCTTCCCGAGCTGGTACGCGACGATGTTCTCCGCCTTCTACCTGCCGCTGCTGATCGTGCTGGTCGCGCTGATGGCGCGCGGGGTCGGGCTCGAGTTCACCACCAAGCGCTCGGACCCCTCGTGGCGGTCCCGCTGGCGCTGGGCAGTCGCGATCGGGAGCCTGCTGACCCCGCTGCTGCTCGGCGTGGCGCTCGGCGACCTGCTGCACGGGCTCCCGATCGACTCGAATCACGAGTACACCGGCGGCTTCCTGGATCTGCTGACCGGCTACGGGATCTGGACCGGGCTGACGCTGCTCGGCCTCTGCCTGCTCCACGGCGCGACGTTCCTGAAGCTGCGGACGACGGGCCCCCTGCGCGAGCGCGCGGCTGCGCTCGGACGCCCGATCGGCTGGGCGGCGGTCGCGCTCGTCGTCGGGTTCATCGTGTGGACGCGCACGGTCGGCGGCCCCGACGTCCCGGACCCGGTCCAGATCCTCGCGCTGCTGGCGGTGCTCGCGGCGGTGTCGCTGATGTCCACCGACCACGACGGCTTCGCCTTCGCGGCCTCGGGGGTCGCGATCGCGGCCTGCGTCGGCTCGATCTTCATCGACCTCTATCCGAACGTGATGGTCTCCAGCACCAGCGACGCCTACAACCTCACCGTCAGCAACGCCGCCTCCGGCGGCTACGCGCTGAAGGTGATGACGATCGTCACCGTCGCGATCTTCCCGGTCGTGCTGCTCTACCAGGGCTGGTCCTTCTACGTCTTCCGCGCGCGGATTCGAGGGCCCGCCCCCCGGGCGAGGCGACCGAAGCCCGCGCGAGCGCGCAGCCCCACGGCCAGCCGGGCTGATGGCCGCCGCGCCGCACCGCGTCGTGATCGTCGGCGGCGGGTTCGGCGGGCTGTTCGCTGCGAAGTTCCTGCGGCGGGTGCCGGTGGACGTGACGCTGATCGACCGCACCAACCACCACACCTTCCAGCCGCTGCTCTACCAGCTCGCCACCGGCATCCTCTCCGAGGGGGCCGTCGCGCCGCCCCTGCGCGAGGTGCTGCGCAAGCATCGCAACGTGACCGTCGAGCTCGCCGACGTGCAGGGCTTCGACCTCGATGCGCGCACGGTGACGGCCGCCCGCCCGCTCGGCGCCGCCGCGTCGAGGTGCCCTACGACTCGCTGATCGTGGCGGCCGGGGCGACCGGGTCCTACTTCGGCCACGACGAGTTCTGCCAGTTCGCGCCCGGCATGAAGACCGTCGACGACGCGCTCGAGCTGCGCGCGCGGATCTTCGGCGCCTTCGAGATGGCCGAGCTCGAGGAGGACCCGGAGCAGCGGCGGGCCTGGCTCACCTTCGCCGTGATCGGGGCGGGACCGACGGGGGTCGAGATGGCAGGGCAGATCGCCGAGCTCTCACGGCGCGCGCTGAAGGACAACTTCCGGCGTATCGACCCCGCCGACGCGCGCGTGCTGCTGCTGGACGGCGGCGAGGAGCCGCTGGCGACGTTCGGGGACCGCCTCTGCGCGATCGCGACGAAGGAGATCGAACGGACCGGGGTGGAGCTGCGCATGCGCACGCGGGTCACCGACGTCGGACCCGAGGGGATCACGCTGCAGGGGCCGGAGGGGGAGGAGCGGATCGCGTGCCGGGCCAAGGTGTGGGCCGCGGGCGTGCAGGCCTCGCCGCTGGCGGCCGCCCTCGCCGCGGCCAGCGGCGCGAAGACCGACAGGGCCGGGCATGTCGAAGTGCTTGCCGACTGCACGCTGCCGGGCCATCCCGAGGTCTTCGTGGTGGGGGACATGATGGCGCTGGACCACCTGCCGGGTGTGGCCGAGGTCGCGATGCAGTCGGGGATCCACGCCGCCCGTACGATCAAGCGGCGGCTGCACGGCGAGCTCGACGCCAAGCCGTTCGTGTACCGCGACCTCGGCAGCATGGCGACGATCTCGCGGTTCCGGGCGATCGTCAGCTTCAAGGGGATCAAGGTCGGCGGGTTCCTCGGCTGGCTGATGTGGGCGTTCGTGCACATCACGTTCCTGACCGGCTTCAAGAACCGCTGGATCGCCCTGTTCAAGTGGCTCTCGTCGTTCGTCGGCAGCAGCCGCGACGAGCGCACGATCACGATCCAGCAGGCCTCCGCGCGCGTGATCGCGATGCGCATCGGGGTCAACCCCGGCCAGGAAGATCTCTCCCCGTACCTGCGCCCGCCCGGCCCGGGCGCGCCGTCGCGCGGCGGCTAGGTTTCCGCGATCTTCCGCCGGGGGGAGCCCGGATCAGCCGGCGGCGAGCCGCTCGAGGAACAGCGCCGTCGCCAGCGCGAGGTGCTCGATCTCGGAGGGGTCCACGCTCTCGTTGGGTCGTCCCCTTCGCTCGCTGGTCGTAAGGGCTGAGCTTGCCAGGACCGGCGGGCGCTCTGAACCCCGGCGCCGCGGGCTCAGAGCCTGGCGCTCGCGGTCGTCGCCCCGTCCGTTCCACCGGCACCCGGCCGGTCCGAACGCCGGCGGCGCTCGTCGCCCGCGGGGCTCACCGCTCGCAGGCCGAGGCGCTCGAGGGCGCCGGAGGAGCACAGGATCAGCTCGAGCGTGGCGCAGTCCTCGAGCTCGAGCAGCGGTTCCTCGAGGTACAGCCCGTCCGCCTCCGTGATCGTGTGCTGGATGCGGAACAGGGAGCGGCCGTCCGTGAGGTAGGTGCCGGTCGCCGAGGGCTTCTCCGATCGCGCCTCGCCCTCCTCCGGGCAACTCTGCTGCTCGCGCTGCTCGCTGGTCTCCCGGCTCTCGTCTTTGCGGCGCCGGAGTCTCATCACGCCCGGCGCCCGCCGGCCTTCCTCAGCACGCCCGCGCATGCGAACGAGGCTCTCACAGCGCCAGCGTGGCGCAGCACGCCCGCCGAAGCATCACCTCGAAGGGATGACCGGTCGATGGCCGATCATCCGCTGCGGGCGATGCCTGAGACCGCCGGGGGCTGTGGACTTGCGATGCCCGGTGCGCCGGAGGTGAGTTGATGCAGAGCGACGACGACGCCGACACGAACGACGACGCTGAGCGAGGACGCCGCGAAGACGGCGCGGCGCATCCGCGACGAGGGACGCCAGCTGCTGGCCGAGCACCGCGTCGATCCCGAACTGCGCCCTTACGCGTCGCTGCTCGGCCTCATCGCCACGGTGTTCCTGATCGAGGGCATCGCCGTCAAGCCGTCCGACGCCGTGACCGTCGTGCTGACCGCGGTGCTCGCGACGACCACCGTGCTCGCGCTGTACGTCGGTCACGTCCGTCGGCCCGTGCTCATCGGTGCCTCGGCCCTGGGTGCCGGGCTCGTCCTCACGACCATGATCGAGGCGCTCACGGGGGGCGTCGACGGGGCCACGGTGGCCGTCGCCAACGCGTTCCTCGTGGCCCTTGCCCCGGCTGCGATCCTGGTCGGTGTCATCAGGCGCCTGACCGCTGTGCGCGCGGTCACGATCGAGGCGGTGATCGGCGTGCTCTCGGTCTACCTGCTGATCGGGATGTTCTTCGCGTTCGTCTACCTCGCGATCGACCGTATCGGCAGCGGCTCGTTCTTCACCCAGAACGTCGCCGCGAACGCGTCGCAGTGCCAGTACTTCAGCTTCACGACGCTTGCGACCGTCGGCTACGGCGACCTCACGGCGCGCTCCAACCTCGGTCACACGCTGTCCAACTTCGAGGCGATCCTCGGTCAGGTCTACCTCGTGACCGTCGTCTCGCTGATCGTCGGCAACCTCGGCCGCAGGCGGCGCGATGCGCAGGCCGAGGAGGCCTGAGCGGCAGAGCCGAGGGCGTAGCGGCTTGGCGTGCCCCTGCCGGGACGGGCGGACGATGCCTTTGCGCCGCAGGTGCCGTCATCATGCGCATCGGGTGATGGTCGGGGTCGCGAACGCGCCTAGCGTTCGCACGAGGCCCCGGCACGCCCGGGGATGACGGAAATGGGCCTGCTGGAGTCGACCTACAAGACGGGAGTCGGGCTGGCGTTGCTCCCCGCCCGGACCGCGATGGCGGGCCTGGAGGGCGCGGCCGAGCTCGAGCGGCGCGCGCGGCGGGAGATGACGAGCGCCGCGGACCGCGCGTTCATGGCGTCGGTCGACCTCGTGCTCGAGCGCGTGCTCTCCGACGATGTCATCGACCTCGCGCTCGACCGTGTGCTCTCCGACGACGTCCTCGACCTCGTGCTCGAGCGCGTGCTCTCCGACGCCGTCGTCGACCGCGCGCTGGCTCAGCTGGAGCGCAGCGGCGTCGCGCAGCGCATCGTCGATCGCCTGCTCGACGACGGCACGGTCGAGCAGATCGCACAGCGCGTGCTCGCGGGGCCCGAGGTGGAGCGCGTGCTCGTGGCCGCTCTGGAAGGCCCCCTCGTCGAGGAGGCGGTCTCGCAGCTGCTCGAGAACCAGGCGGTTTGGGTGCTGGTGGACGAGATCGCCCGCAGCCCCTCGGTCACCGAAGCGATCGCGCACCAGGGCACGGGCTTCGTCGACCAGGTGGCAGAGCGCGCGCGCGATCGCTCCCGTCACGCCGACGCGCTGCTGGAACGGGTCGCGCGCCGGCTCGTCGGCCGGCGGGGCGAGTCCGACCCCGGCCCGCCGCCGGCGCTGACCGAAGTCACGCCGCCGTGACCGTCGAGATCCCCGGGGACGCGACGCGCGATGCGCAACGGGCCGCCGCGGCCAAGCTGCGCCCGCCCGCCCCTCCGGCGTTTCTCGGCGCCACGCCCTACGCGGGCCTCGCCACCCGCGCCGTCGCCCTCGCGCTGGACGCGGTGGTCGTCGAGGGCATCGCGTTGTTCGTGGGGGTCACCGTCGGGCTCGGCCTGTCGCTGCTGCACATGCCGGAAGAAGTGAACGTCGTGCTCGCGGCGATCGGCGGCGTGATCTGGCTGCTCTGGTCGCTGGGCTACTTCGTGTTCTTCTGGTCGACTACCGGTCAGACACCCGGCTCGCGGGTGATGTCGATCGTCGTGCTCGACGTGCAGGGCCGGGGCCGGCTGAAGCCGCGGCGTGCGCTGCTGCGGTTCCTCGCGCTCTGTGTCGGAGCGGCCGCGCTGCTGACGGGGATCCTGATCATGCTCTGGGACGGTCGCCGCCGCTGCTTCCACGACCGTGTCGCGCGCACGGTCGTCGTCTACGCGCCGCCCCGGCCGCTGGCCTGAACGGCCGGCTTGGCGGCGCAGCGGGCGCCCGGCTCGCGCCGATGGCCGGTGGTCGGCCGCCGGCGGCCGGCCGGCGAGCGGGTCTCACCGGGTCCTCGCCGGCCGGACGGGGGCGAGGCTCAGCCTCGTCCCCGCCGAGCCGCGGCGAGCGGCCAGCTGCCGGGACTCAGGTCCCTTCCATCCTTCCGCCGTAACAGATCAGCCCGTAGACCACGAGGATGTCGATCGTGAACAGCGCGAGGGACAGCCATGGGTTCGCAGCGAGGAACAGCAGCTGCGCGATCGCGTTCAGCGACGCGATGAACACGCCAAGCCACCGGGCCGCCTGCGAGCGGGCCCAGATGCCGGCTGCGACGAGGATCTGAATCGCACCGATGATGGTGAGGATCCACCCCCACGTCTTCAGATCGGTGATCACGAATTTCGTGTTGCCGATATAGAATTTCGATTCGTCGATCGCCGCGATCCCGTAGATGAAGTTCAGGATTCCGACGATCATGATCATCACGCCGGAGAAGACGATCCAGCCGAAGCCGCGTTCGTCTTCGTACTCGTAGTTCGCCCCCTCCCGCGTCGGCCTGCCCGCCGAGGGATCGGTGATGCTGCTCATCAGTACTACCTCCTGTCTGGTGGACCGCTCACCGCGAACGGCGGCAAGGCGCATCGCACCCCATACGGGGCACAGGCGAGCGTACGCCGGACCGTCCACCGAACATCACCCGTGTCGGGTGACGCGAACATCCGCCACAGCAGCGATGGTTCGGTGCATGGCAGCCGAGCCGCATGTACCACCGGTGCACACGCACCGGTGGCTGATTCGATCGCTGCTCGTTGTCGCGACGGTCATCGCCTTCTTCGCCTGTTTCGCCGTGTGGGCGAACCGGCAGGCGCTGAGCACCGATCACTGGACCGAAACCAGCAGCAAACTCCTCGGGAACCCCGCCGTCCAGAACGCGCTCAGCGTCTACCTGGTCAACCAGCTCTACACGTCGGCCAACGTTCAGGAACGGCTCGAAAAGGAGCTGCCGGCTCCGATCAAGGGCGTCTCCGGCCCGCTTGCCGCCGGGCTGCGGGGGCTCGCGAGCGAGGCGGTGCCGAAACTGCTCGCGACCGCGCAGGTCCAGGAACTCTGGCGCCAGGCGAACCGCAACGCGCACAAACAGCTGCTCACGATCCTCAACGGTGGGGGGAAGCTCGTCTCGACGAGCAACGGCGAGGTCGTGCTCAACCTGCATGAACTCGTCACACCAGCTCGCGGCGCAGCTCGGCCTGTCGAGCCAGGTCGAAGCGGCCCGGGAAAAGCTCGGGTCGGCGGGCGGCGAAGCGGCTCGCGCCACCGCCGAACAGAAACTCGGCATCACGCTTCCCGGCGAGCAGCGGGCGGATCACGATCCTGCGGGCCAGCCAGCTCAAAACCGCTCAGAACATCACCAAAGCCGTGAAAGGGCTCGCGATCATCCTGCCGTTGATCGGGCTTGCGCTGTACGCACTCGCGATCTGGCTCGCCGAGGGGCGCCGCCGGCGCATGCTGCGCACCGTAGGCTGGTGCTTCTTCGGCGTCGGCATCGTGCTGCTGCTCGCGCGCCGCATCGCGGGCGACGAAATCATCGGCAGTCTCGTCAAGGTGCAAGCCAACAAGCCGGCCGGCGAAGCCGTGTGGGCGATCGGGACCGGGCTCCTTCGTGACATCGCTGTGGCGATGGTCCTCTACGGTCTCGCGCTCGTCTTCGCCGCGTGGATGGCCGGGCGCACGCGCGTCGCGGTCAGCCTGCGCCACGCCGCAGCGCCCTGGATGCGCGAACACGCGGAGGCGTCCTACGGCGTCGCGGGCGTGCTGCTGCTGATCATCGTGCTGTGGGGCCCGACCCCCGCGACGCGGCAGATCCTGCCCGTGCTCGGATTCGCAGCGCTGTTCGCGCTCGGCGTGGCGCTGCTGCGCCGCCAGACCGCGGCCGAATTCCCCCACGCCCAGCGGGGGGAAGCGATGAGCGTGCTGCGCTCGACGTTCGACCACAAGGAGCAGCCGTCGTCGGCCGCCTCTCATGCGGCCGAGACCGCATCGCCGGCCGGAACCGCGCCGCCCGCCACGGCCTCGGCGGCCGAGACCCCGGGCGACGGCTCGAGCGCCTAGCCGCCCGGAACCGGGCCGTCCTCGTCGGAGAGGAACAGCAGCGCCGCCTTCACCCGCCGGCTCACGTCCTCGGCTTCGGTCAGGCCGAGCTTGGCGAAGATCGAGTTGACGTGCTTCTCGACCGCGCGCTTGGTCAGCACGAGCGAATCGGCGATGGCCGCGTTGTTGCGGCCTTCGGCGATCAGCGAGAGAACCTCGCGCTCGCGGTCGGTGAGCGCGGCGAGCGGCGAGCGCTGCTTGCGCTGCTGCGCCTCGATCAGCGCCTCGACGACAGCGGGGTCGACGACCGAGCCCCCTTCGTTGACGGCGTGGATCGCCCGCACGAGCTCCGGGGCGTCCGCGACACGGTCCTTGAGCAGGTACGCGCGCCTGCTGCTGCCCCCGCTCATCAGCTCGATCGCGAACTCCGGCTCCACGTACTGGCTGAGCACCACAACGCCCACCTGCGGGTGGGAGCGGCGCAGTCGCGTGGCGATCCGGATCCCCTCGCGTCCCCCGGACGGGGGCATGCGCAGATCGGTCACGACGACGTCGGGATGGGCGATCGCCACCAGCTCGTCGAGCTCCTCTCCGTCCTTGCCGGCGCCGGCGAAGTCGAGGTCGGGCCGGCCGCTCAGCATCGCCTCGAGTCCCTGTCTGATCAGCGCGGAGTCGTCGGCGACCACGACGCGGATCGGCGCTGCGGGGCCGCCGCCGGTGTCAGACATCTCCCAGCACGGTCCACGAGTAGGTACCGGGCTCCCCCTCGGCCGGCTCGGCGACCACCGGCACCGAGCCGCTGACGACCGTCCCCTCGCCGGTCCTCGAGCGCACCCGCAG
This sequence comes from uncultured Solirubrobacteraceae bacterium, assembly GCA_963779065.1. Lineage (GTDB taxonomy): Bacteria > Actinomycetota > Thermoleophilia > Solirubrobacterales > Solirubrobacteraceae > Palsa-744. Next base: position 1,776,335 of record CAVZWQ010000003.1, on the reverse strand, counting down.
CGTGCCGCCGAGTGCGGCGATGCGGTCGCGCATGTTCACGAGCCCCTTGCTCTCGCCGAGCTCGCCGGGGCGGAACCCGCCACCGTCGTCGGCCACCTCGAAGCGCAGGCTCCCTTCCTCGCGCCAGAGCCGCACTTTCGCGCCGGCCCCGTCGCCGGCGTGCTTGGCCACGTTCTGCAGCGCCTCCAGGCAGGTGAAGTAGACGGCGCCCTCGATCGCGGTGGAGAAGCGCCCGACGCTCTCGTCGCTGATCGCGGTCGCCCCGGCCATTCCCCTGCTCGCGCCGCGCAGCGCGCGCGCAAGCCCGTACTCGACGAGCAGCGGCGGGTAGACGCCCTCGGCGAGCGAGCGCACCTCGGCGAGCGTCTCGGCGAGCTCCTGGCGGATCGCGAACAGAGCGTCCCGCCGTCCGGGGCTCTCGCTCGGATCCTCGAGCAGCCGCGTGACGGCGGCGCGCATCGCGAGCAGCCGCTGCTGGGCTCCGTCGTGGAGATCGCGCTGGATGCGGCGGCGCTCCTCGACCGCGGCTTCCTGGACCCGCCGGCGCGAGACCGCGAGCTCGAAGCGCGAGATCGCGCGGTCGGACTCGAGGCGGCTCTTCTGCATCGACATCAGCGCCGCCTCGCCGGCGGCCTGGACGTAGCGCTCCTGCTCGGCGAGCTCGGAGTCGAAGAGCACGGCGGCGGCGTCTCCGTCCGCGCGGCGCAGGACCACGGCGGAGCGTCGCTCGTCTCGTGGCGGCACCTCGACCGGGGCTCCGTCCGCGTCCACGAACCGGCCGGACGCGCCCGTGCCGTATGCGACCGCGAGCGTGGGGTCGTCGAGGGTGTCGGCGAGCACGTCCTCGATGTCGGGCGGGTCGGGGGCAGCGAGACGGGCGAGGAGGTCGGCGAGCGCCCTGCCCATGAAGAGGCGCTCGAGCAGCAGCCCGAGCAGGATCGCCGCGGGCGTCAGCACGGCGGTCGCCAGGTAGGCGCTGGCGAACGCGCTGTCGCTGCCCCATTCGGCGAGCTGGGCGACGAGGAACGCGACCAGGAAGACCGCGTAGCCGACCGCCACGACGAACGTCGGGCCGATCACCCGCCGCACCGGGGCGTTCGCGCGCACGAGGCGCTGGACGAGCAGCAGCAGCGTGCCGGTGCACAGCGTGATCCAGGCGACCTTCACCAGCGCCGCGAGCGCGCCGTCGGAGACGTTCGCGAGCGACGCGAGGTTGGTCGGGCAGTGCGGCGTGCAGCGGACCAGCGGAGTGTCGAACGGCGGCTGGCCGTGGATCAGGACGAGCAGCGCCCACAGCGCCGCGCCCGGGATGCCGCACCATCCGATCAGCCGCCGTTCGGCCCGGGAGCGGAGTCTCCCCGACGGGTGTGCGAGCAGCAGGTAGCTGAACACGATCGGCGCGACGCCCGCGAACAGCAGCCCGATCGTGAACGGCAGCGGCCGCGCAGAGCCGTTCAGAAGCCAGAGCGTCGCCAGCGGCACCGCCGCCAGGAGCGTGAGGCCCATCCGAGCGTGCAGCCGCGCGGTGCGCGCGAAGATCCCGGCGAGCAGCAGCGAGACGATCACCGCCACGCGGAAGCCCGCTGCGACGTGCGCCGGCTGTGCGTCCGGGTTTGCGGCTGCGAGTGCGCCGTCGACAGCAGCGCCGAACACCCCCAGGGCGGCGATCACCTGGAGCGGCATCCGCTGCCAGAGCGAACGCCCGTCGTCGCGCGGCGCCGGCGAGGGGGATCGCGAACCGCAGGCGCCCGCCGGAGCCAGGATCAGCGGGGAGGCGCGCCGCCGCGGGCGGTCCGAGATCCTCTTCGCCGCCTATCTGTCCCCCAACGATGCTCACCGAGCCGCCTTCCGCCCTCGTGCGCCTTCCCGGCGGATCGAGCGCCGGGTGAGCGACGGACGATATCCCTCGCGTTTGGGGCTTGCAAACTCGTACTACGCATCGGGTTGATCGTGGGTCCCGAGCAGGCAGAGCCGGGGTCCGCGCGGGGCGCCCCCTGCGGCGGGCCGAGACTGGCCTGGCGCCGGCCGAGGCTCGGACGGCTGCGGCCCGCACGTCTGTGCCGGGGCGCGCCGCGTTCACATGATCATCCCCATTGGATGAGGGGCGCCCCTCGCGCAGGATCTAGGTTCGCCAAGCAGCGAGAAGTGCGAACCGCCAACCAAGGAGGCGCCATGGCAACTCTGGTCGCCATCGGCTACGACCAAGAGGGGACCGCCGCCGAAGCGGCGGAAGAGGTGCGGCGGCTGAGCCAGGACCTGGTGATCGAACCCGATGCCGTCGCGGTGATCGCTCGCGACTCCAAGGGCGAGTACCACGTCACGACCAGTCATCACGCCGTCGGAGTCGGGGCGAGCTGGGGGATGTTCTGGGGTCTGCTGTTCGGGCTGCTGTTCTTCGTCCCGGTGTTCGGCATGGCGCTCGGAGCCGGGCTCGGAGCGCTGATTGGGAAGGTCGAGAAGACCGGGATCAACAAGGAGTTCCAAGCCCAGGTCCGCGACCTGGTCCAGCCCGGCACCTCCGCGCTGTTCATGATCGTGGAGCGCGCCACCCCCGACAAGGCGGTCGCGGCGCTGAGCAGGTACGGCGGCACCGTGCTGAAGTCCTCGCTCTCCGAGGAGGACGAAAAGCAGCTCCAAGAGGCGCTGCACGGTGGCGTCGCCGCGACGGCCTGAGCCCGGGCGGCGCGCTGCGCCGGCGCAATGCCACACGCGCGCGACGGGCTGGGCCGTCAGACGATCGTCACGTCGATCAGCCCGATCGCGGCGGCCTTCGCGACCGCCTCGCTGCGCGAGCCCGCGCCGAGCTTGGTGTAGACGGCGTGGGCCTGTGTCTTGACCGTGTTGCCCGACACGTGGAGGCGTTCGCCGATCTCGCGGAAGGAGAGATGGGTCGGTAGGAACCGCAGGATCCGCAACTCGGCGATCGTGAGCATTCCCGGGCCGTCGGCCGCGGTCGCGCAGACGTCGTCGACCTCGCCCCACGCCGTGTCGAGCGCGGCGACGAGGCTCTCGACGCGGTTCGTGCGCCGCGCCCAGCGCGAGGCCTCGGCGAGCAGCGCGCGGGCCCGGGACACATCGGCGAGGCGCACGCACGCACGCGCCATCACCGTCCGGACCTGGACTTCGTACCAGCCCATGTAGTGCCCGAGCTCCCCGAGCAGTCGGGCGGACATCGCGAGATCGCGCTTGGCGTCGTCGCCGCGACCCTGCTCGCTTGCGACCAGCGCGCCCGTCGCATAGACGATCGCGAATGTCGGGTCGCGCTCCAGCTCGTGCGCGGCCAGCACCTCGCGGGCGCGGGCGAGCCTCTCGGCCGCCAGCTCCCACTCGCCGTCGCCGGTGTCCGCGAGCGCCAGCTCAGCCAGCCCCAGGGCTTCGATCCGGATCGTCGGCTCGGAGCTGCCGTGCACCGCCTCCTCCAGCGCGGCGCGGCCGCCGGCGGTGTCGCCGAGCAGCTGCAGCGCGACCCCGCGGAGCAGCAAGGCCAGCGGTCGCATCTGGCTGCGCCTCCCCGAGGAGCTCGCAGGCGGACGCCGCCTCGGCGGCCATCTCCGGGATGCCCCGCGGCGCGCCGGCGGCGCGCGTCAGCGACACGCCGGCCGTCAGCGTGCTCTCGCGAGGGTCGGCTTCGCCGCTCCCGTTCACGCGCTCCTCGTCGCCGTCGCGGCGCATCGCCGCCGCCGTCCTCAAGCCCCACCGCTCGCACGTGTCCGCGTCGCCCCTTGCCAGCGCCTCGAACGCGGCCGAGAGCGAGAGGCACGGCGACTGCGCGACCTGCTCGTCGCCGAGCGCCGCGAGCCAGCCGCCGAGGCGCCCGTCGAGGCAGGAGAGATAGCGCGCGCCCTGGCTCCACACGAGCTCGCCCGCCCGGAGCGCGTCGCGCGCGGCGACGGCGTGGTCGATCGCGCCGTCGAAGTCCTCGTTCTCGGCGAGCCAGATGCTCGCGCGCTCGTGCAGAGCCGAGACCTCCTCCGGTTCGCGGCGCTCCAGGCCGCGCCGGAGCACGTCGCGGACCAGCGCGTGACAGCGGTAGGAGCCCGGGGCGCCGTGCTGGGGGGTGACCATGAGGCTCCTGTTCGCGACCGCCAGCATCAGCTCGCCGGAGCCCTTGGCCTCCAGCACGGCGTCGCACAGCCCCGGGGAGAGCCACGGGAGCACCGAGGTGCGCGTCAGGAAGCTGCGCTGCCCGGCGGGCAGCGGCGCGAGGATCTCTTCGCGGACGTATTCGTCGATCTCCGCCGCCTCGCGGATCGTCTCGACAGCGCCGGCGCCCGCGTCCGGCCGCGAGCGCAGCAGGACCGCCGCGAGGAACAGGCCCGCGGCCCATCCCTCCGTGTAGTCCACGAGCGCCAGGAGGTCGGCCTCGTCCAGCTCGAGCCCCGCCGCGGAGAGCAGCCGTCGCCCCTCGTCGGCGGTCATCTCGAGGTCGTCGGGCCCCAGCTGGACCAGCCGCCCGGAGGCCCGCAGCCGCCCGAGGCCCAGAGATGGCTCGGCGCGGGACGCGACCGCGATCTGCAGCTTCTCGCAACCCGCGCCGACCAGCTCCGCGAGGATCCGCATCGCGTCATGCGAGCGCAGGTTGTGCACGTCGTCGAGCACGAGCAGGCGGTCGCATCCGAGGGCGTTCAGAGTCGCGGCCTGCGAGCGCAGCGGCGCGGGGAGCCGGGCGAGGTCGATCCGGCGTCTCGTCTCCGCGGCGGCTTCGTCGGCCCCTGCGGGTGCCGGCCAGGGCGCGGCGAGCCGCGTCAGCGCGTGGGCGAGGCGCTCGAGCAGCACTTCCGGATCGTTGTCGAGCGCCGTGAGGGTGAGCCACGCGACGGGACGGCTCTCGCGCTGTGCCCAGTCGGAGAGCAGCGTCGACTTGCCGTAGCCCGCGGGCGCCGCGAGCAGGATCACCGAGGCCTCGCCGGCGGCTTGCAGGCGGCGCAGAAGCCTCGGACGCGGAACGTGGCGAGCCGGCAGCGGCGGCGGGAGCAGGTCTACACCGGGAGCGAACTCCTCCGCGAGCAGCGCTTGGAACTCCGCCGCCGCGGAGCTGTCTGCATGGCCCCGCCGGCGGCGTGGCCGCGCGGGCGGGTCGGCGCGCGGCCCGGCTCCCGGCCGGCGCTCGGTGGCTGTGTGGTTCGTCTGGTCGAGCGTCGGCATGGGCCCCCCTCGCTCGCGGTGGACGGTGGAGATCAAGCTTTGCGCGGCTCAGAGCCGGGCGCAAGCAGGCGCGCCGGTGTGTCGGGCTCGTGCACGCACCACCCGATTCGGGTTAACCCGTATGGATGGACTCGACTTCGGGGTCGTCCGCGCGCGGCATCCGCCCCTGCGGAGCGCGCCTCGATCGACGGTGCCCGCACGCGCAGCGCCGCGGAGACCGAGCGGAAGCGCAGGGGCGGGGCGAGCCTGTGAGGCTCGCCGTCGACGTCGACGACCACGCTCGGCCCGGAGGGCGAGCTGGAAGCGGGCACAGACCTGCTCCTGGAACCCGGCTCCGCGGAGCGCCGCGAACGACCGGTCGGAGCCCTGGGGCTCGAAAGTCAGGACCTGCAGCCGTCCCGAAGCGGGCCAGTCGCGCAGTCCGAGCCCGTCATCGAGCATCTCGAAGCGGTTGTTGCAGACGAGCACGGCGGGGAGCGCGTCCTCACCGGCCCGCGGGTGCGTGGCCTTCGGTCCCGCACCCATCGGAGCCGGCCGGCGCCGAGCGCCGAGCGCCGGCATCGCTGGCAGCTCGACGCCGACGGCCACGCGGTTGACGAAGGGCAGTCCGTTGACCTCGCCCAGGTCGATCGTGCGCTCCGCCGTAGAGAAGGGGAGCTTCAGCGCTTCGGCCGGGTCGTCGAGCGCCATGCCGAGGTCCCGCGCGAGCAGATCGCCGGGTCCCGCCGGCATGCACGCGTACGGCAGGTCGCGCGCAGCGGCGACAGCCGCCGCGGCGGCCTGGACGGGTGCGTCCCCGCAGACGATCACGGCGTCGGGATGCGTCGCCTCGACGATCAGGTCGATGGCGCGCCCGCGGTCCGCCGGTTTGAGCACCGCGACCATCATCGCGCGCCGCTCGGCCTCGGCCGTCAGCCGCGCGCGGACGCGGCTGCCTCGCGGACGGCCGGCCGCGAGGATCAGCAGCGGCCGCCGTGCCGGCCGCGCTTCGCCGTCCGTCCGTGTGCCCACGCGATCCTCCGCTCCTCGGGCGCCCGCTCCCGCCCCGACTCTCCTGTCAGAGCCCCTGCAGGTAGCGCTGCTTCTGGTCCGTCCTCGCGAGGCTACGTCCGCGACCGCCGCATCGCATCACCCCAAGGGGGTGAGCCGCGAGGTCAGCTGCACTTGATCGGCGCGAGCGCCGTTTCGTAGGACTTCTGGAGGCCGGTGAGGGACGAGCGCAGCGCGGTTTCAACCGAGCTGATCGACCCGCTGGTCTTGAGCGAGCCGACGGCTTCGCTCGCTTCCTTGGCGAAGGTTTCCGTGGCTTTCGTCACTTCTTCCTTGCGCGGGGCCGAGAGGTCGGGGATCGCGTCGCGGATCTTCTTGAGGTCTTCGACGATCCCGTTGACGTCCGTCTTGATCTGCGAGATCGACGCGGTGGTGGGGGTCAGCGACTGGAGCGAGGTCACCTTGGTCTTGATTTCGCTCCGCGCCGCGCAGACGCTCTTTTCGGCCTTCTGCTCCTTCGATTCGCCACAGCCGTAGAGGCCGAGCGCGGCTGTGGCGAGCGCGAGCAGCACCGAAGCTCTCGCGCGGCGTGCGTGTCGCGGCGGTCCTGACAGCGGCGTCATCGGCTGTGAGCCTCGCCTGCCCAGCGGGCGGCCGCATCACCCGATTCGGGCGAGCGCCGCCGCTCAGCTCGCGTTCTCGCGGCGGGCGCGCCGGGCCGCCGGCGAGAGGGCGGCGTTGAGCTTGATCGCGCGCACCGCGCCCGTGGCCCCCGCCTGCAGCGTCGCGCCGAATACCAGCAGCACGATGCCCGGGATGAGCAGGACGGGCGAGCCCAGCATCAGGATCCCAAGCCGGGCGATGACGTACGGGGGCGTGCAGACGGTCGTCCCGATCACGGTGCTGAGCGCCGACGCGGCGAGGCGGTCGCGCCGCGGCGCGTCGCTGCGCGTGCCGATCAGCCGAGCCGGCACCGCGACGTAGCTGATCATCAGCACGGCGACCACCGCTCCGAGGCAGAGCGCGAACCAGGGTTTGCCCCACCGCGGGGCGATCGACCGTGGCGATCGCGAGCGGGATGCCCACCAGCGCTCCCGCCGTCAGCACCGGCTTGAGGTTCTCGCGGGCCCGCCGGAACGCGCGCCCGACGTCAGGCGGCCGCGGTCCGTCGACCGCGAAGGCGAACACCGCGTTCAGGAAGAAGCAGACCATGGTGAGCGCGACAACGGCGAGGCAGACCGGGATCACGACCGGCCCTTTGATGACGCTCACCGTGCGGCCGCGAAGGACGTGCGCCTTGAGGTCGTAGGTGGCGAGCCAGATCAGGGCGGCGGCCGGGATCGAGACGAACAGCAGGCGCCTGTTGGAGACGAGCAGCCGCAGCCCGTCCACGAGCATCGACATCGCGGTGACCGTGAAGGCGAGCGGCGCGAGGAGACGGTGCGAGCGGGTCAGCCGCTCGTAGGTGCGGGTGATGGTTTCGTCGTCGGAGTCGACGATCCTCACCAGGGTCGCGAGCGCGTCCATGCCCTGGCGGACCGCGGCTCGGAGGCGGGATAGGCGGCGGCCGGCGCGGCGCCCTGTCTTGGACGCCGCGCCCATCTGCGGGGGGCTCGCCCCCGGGGGGCTGTCGCCCCGCGCTCAGGCGGCGAGCGCCTTCTGCTTGATGCTGTCGAACTCCGCCTGGTCGATCGTGCCTTCGTCGAGCAGCTTCTTCGCTGCGGCGATCTGGTCGGCCGGCGAGTTGCTGGCCACGCCTTTGACGTAGTCGGCGAATTCGTCTTCCGCCGCTTTCTGCTGTTTGACGCTGCGTTCGGTGAGCCCCTTGTGCTCGGCGATCAGGTACACGAAGACGCCGAAGTAGGGGAGGATCACCAGCACCACGATCCAGGCCGTCTTCGCCCATCCCCCGATGTCGTGGCGGCGGAACAGATCGCCGATCACAACGAACAGCATCCACAGCCAGATGACGAACGCGAAGAAGATCAGCATCGTCCAGAAGACTTCGAGCAGCGGATAGCTGACGACTGCGAGCATGTGGCTCCTTTCCTCTCGCCGCCAGCTCCGCTCCGGCTCCTCGCCGGCAGCACGCTTGCGGCCGTTGTGACGGTATGGGGCGATGCTCGCCCCGGCGCGGCACCCGAGCATCACCCGATCGGGGTGAGCGGGCCCGTTCGTCGGGATCGGGTGATGCGCCCGCCCCGGGTGGGCGCTACATCTTCACCGTGAGCATCGTACGCAGGCTCTGGGCGATCGCCGCTCTCGCGTCGCTCGCCGCGGCCGCGGGGCTGGCAGTCGCGCTCGCCGTCGGAGCGTTCCCGCGCGGGCTCTTGGTGCTCGCCTGCCTCGTGCTCGCCGTGTTCGCGGCTTGGCGCGCCCTGCTCGCCGGCGGCGCGGCGCGGGGGATGTGGGCTGCGCTCGCGGTCGTGGCCCTGGCCGCGGCGGTCGCGATCGTGTTCCTCGAGGGCCAGCCCCTGGGCAACGCGCTGGTGATCGTGCTCTTCGCGCTCTCGATCCCGGCGGCGCGGGAGGCGTTCCGGGTCCGTGTGCACCTGCCTGCCGCGGCGCCGCCGCGCCGGCCCGTGCTCTTCTACAACCCGAAGTCCGGCGGCGGCAAGGCGGAGCGCTTCCGGCTGGCCGACGAGGCCGCCGCGCGCGGGATCGAGGCGATCGAGCTGACCCTCGGCACGGACCTGCGCGAGCTCGTCATGGGCGCGGTCGAGGAGGGCGCGGATGCGCTCGCGATGGCCGGAGGCGACGGCTCGCAGGCGATCGTCGCGGCGATCGCGGCCGAGCACGACCTGCCTTACGCGTGCATCCCGGCCGGAACGCGCAACCACTTCGCGCTCGATCTCGGCGTGGATCGCGAGGACGTGGTCGGGGCGCTCGACGCGTTCGCCCCTGGCGGCGGCGAGCGTCGCGTCGACCTGGCGACGATCAACGGCCGCGTGTTCGTGAACAACGTCTCTTTGGGCATCTACGCCGAGGCCGTCCAGCGCGAGGAGTACCGCGGCGCGAAGATGCGCACGATCGCGGCGACCGCCGCCGACTCGCTGGCGGGCGAGCGCCCGCCTGAGCTCCACTGGCAGGGTGCGCGCGGCGCGGAATCCGGGACCGTGATCCTCGTCTCGAACAACGTCTACCGGCTCGGCCGCGCGCTGGGCTCCGGCGCGCGCCCGCGGCTCGATTCGGGGCGGCTCGGGATCGCCGTGCTCGGAAGCTCCGAACTGCTCGAGGGGGAGGGCGACGCGCCGGGCGCGCGCAAGGGGCGCGTGCGGCTGGCCGCCACGCGGAGCTGGAGCGCGCCGCGCTTCGAGGTGAATGCCGCGACGCCGGTGCCGGCCGGGATCGACGGCGAGGCCGCGGTGCTCGAGCCCCCGCTCAGCTTCCGGATCCTGCCGGGCGCGCTGCGCGTGCGGATCGCGCCCGAACACCCAGGCGCCTCTCCCGCGGCGGCTCTTCCTGAGGGTCCGCTCGGCCTCCTCGGTGCTCTCGGGGGCATCGCGTTCGGGCCGTCGCACGCCGGGGCCCCGGGCCGCGGCGCGGGCGAGCGCCGCGAGCTCGCCGAGCCGTCGTGAGGGCGTGGCTCGAAGAGGCCGACCGGCTCGACCGCGCGCTCTATCGCGCGCTCGCCCGGGCGCGCACGCCGCGACTCGACGTCGCGATGCGCCGGCTCTCCCACGCGGCGAACTACTCGCGCGTGTCGATCGCATCCGCCGCCGTGCTCGCGCTGACCGGCCCGCGCGGCAGGCGCGCGGCAAGAGCGGGTCTGCTCGCCGCCTTCGGCACGTCCGCGCTCGTCAACGCGGTGGTGAAACCGTTCGGCCGGCGTGGGCGGCCCGACCGGGCGGGGGCGCGCATCCCGCTCGCGCGCCACGTGCGGATGCCGGCGTCGCACTCGTTCCCATCGGGCCACACCGCCGCGGCTGTCGCGTTCGCCGCCGGCGCAGGGCGCGAGCTCCCGGAGGCGCGCCTGCCGCTGGGCGCGCTGGCCGCAGCCGTGGGCTACTCCCGAATCCACACGGGCGTGCACTACCCGGGCGACGTGCTGGCGGGCGCGGCGCTCGGCGTCGGGGTGGCCGCGGTCACGGCACGCGCGTGCCGGCGGCCGCCGGTCTCACTGCCCGCCGAGGACGGGCCCGGCCCCGAGGCGGGAATGGAGCGCCGCCCGGCTCTTCCGTAGTCGGGATCGGGTGATGTGCCGCTCGCCGCACCGCGGCGAGACTGACCGCATGTGCAGATGGATGGGATGGCACGGGCAGCCCCTGCTGATCGAGGAGCTGCTGTTCAACACACAGCACGGGCTCGTCGACCAGAGCCTTCACTCGCGCATGGGCGCCGAGACCACGAACGGCGACGGCTTCGGCCTCGGCTGGTACGGGATCGGCGACGGCCCCGGCCTCTACCGCAGCGTCGCGCCGGCGTGGGGGGATCGCAACCTGCGCCACCTCGCCGGGCACATCGAGTCGCCGCTGTTCCTGGCCCATGTGCGCGCGACGACGGGCACCGCGATCCAGCAGACCAACTGCCACCCGTTCTCGCACGGCGAGTGGATCATGGTCCACAACGGGCTCGTCAACGAGTTCCACCTGATCCGGCGCGAGCTGATGCTCGGTCTGGACCCGGACTCGTTCGCCGAGATCGAAGGCTCGGCCGACTCCGAGGTGCTGTTCCACCTCGCGCTCGCGCGCGGCCTGCAGGACGACCCGCTCGATGCCCTCGAGCAGACGATCGGCCTCGTCGAAGATGTACAGCGCCGCCGCGGGATCGAACCGGCGCTGCAGATGAGCATCGGGGTCAGCGACGGCGAGACGCTGTGGGCGGTGCGCTACTCGAGCGCGCACGAATCACGCACGCTGTTCCGCTCCGAAGACGCCGAGGCGATCCGGCGCCTTCACCCGGAGAACGCCAGGATCCAGCGGCTGCTCGACACCGATCGCATCGTCGTCTCCGAGCCGCTCGCCGACCTCGAGGGCGCCTGGCACGAGCTCGACGAGTCCACGACGCTCACCGTCCATCCGGGCGGCGACGTCGAGACGCGGGACTTCCGCCCGCGCGCGCCGGCGCCTGCGGTCTAGTTCGCGGCCTGCGGCGCGGTCGCGTCACGGGGCGGCGGCCGGGTGACGGCGTCGCCGTGACGACGCTTCGGCGTATCGCGGTTTCTCGCTGGCGCAGGCTCGCCCGCGGCGCCGGGTCAGCTCCTAGCGCCGCGAGGCGGATCTCCCGGCGGCGGCTCGCGCTCGTCGTGTAGGAAGCTGTCGATCGGGGCGGCGCTCGTTCGTCCAGACCGTGACGACCGACGAAAGGAGCAGCTTTGCGCTACATGATGTTGATCTACCAGGGCGACACGCCGCTGCCGGGGACGCCCGAGTGGGAGGCGCTCGGCCCCGAGGGGCAGGGCGCGGTCTACGCCGGCTACCAGGAGCTCAACGCGACGCCGGGGATGGAGCCGGGCAAGCGGATGGACGGGCCCGACACCGCCACGACCGTGAGGGTCAGGGACGGCTCGACGCTGACGACCGACGGTCCCTTCGCGGAGACGAAGGAGGCGCTCGGCGGCTACTTCTTCTTCGAGGCGGAGGACCTGCAGGCCGCGATCGAGGTGGCGGCGAAGGTGCCGGCGGCGGCGATGGGCGGTGCCGTCGAGGTGCGCGAGGTCGTCGAGCCGTAGGCGCGGTCCGGGGCGGCGACGGTGGGCCTCACGCGGCGCGGCGGCCGACACCGGCGCCGCACGCTGCGAGCGACGCCGGTCGCCGCGCCCGCCGCGGCGAGGCAGCGCGCCGGGTGAACGGACGCCCGCTTGACCTTCCTACGATGATTAGGTAAGTTCCTATGATCATTAGGAAACGGTCCGTAGGAAAGGAAGGCGCAGATGCGAACCACGCAGATCACCCCCAACCTCATCCAGCTCACCAGGCTCAGCTTCGTCAACGCCTACCTCGTGCGGGAGGACGACGGGTTCACCCTGATCGACACCACTCTGGGCGGCAAGGCCGCGCAGGACCTGATCGGCGCCGCACAGGACGCCGGCGGGGAGATCCGCCGCATCGCCCTCACCCACGGCCACGGCGACCACGCCGGCGGGCTCGACGCGATCATGGCGCGCCTCGGCGATGGCGTCGAAGTGCTCTTGGGCGAGCCGGACGCGCGCGTATGGGCGGGCGCGAAGGAGATCGACGGCAAGAAGGTGACGGGGTTCTGGAAAGACGTCGAGACGAAGCCCGACGTGCTGCTCCGCGGCGGCGAGCGGATCGGCAGCCTCGAGGTGGTCCCCTCGCCGGGACACACTGCCGGCCACGTCGCGTTCCTGGACACCCGCGACCGCTCGCTGATCGCGGGCGATGTCTTCACCGCCTACGGGCGACCGGAAGTGTCGAACCACTTCTACTGGCGCTTCCCGCTCGCCTACGGCGCGACGGCGGACCGCGCCCAGGACCTGGCCTCGGCGCGCGGCGCTGCGCGCACTCGACCCGTCGCGCCTGGCCGCCGGCCACGGGCCGGTCGCGGAGGCCCCCGGCGCGGCGATGGACGCCGCGATCGCACGCTCGGCGAAGTCGCTCGGCGAGTCCGCCTGATGCCCCGCGCCGGGCTCACGGCGCAGACGGTCACCGACGCCGCGGCCGAGCTCGCCGACGCCGAGGGCCTCGATGCCGTGACGCTCGCGGCCCTCGCGGCGCGCCTCGGGGTACGCGCCCCGTCGCTCTACGCGCACGTGGAAGGGCTCGAGGATCTGCGCGGGCGGATCGCGGCGCGGGGGTCCGAGCAGCTCGCCGCTCGCCTGCAGGCGGCGGTCGCCGGGCGCTCCGGAGCGACCGCGCTGCGGGCGCTCGCGGCGGCCTACCGCGACTACGCGCGCGAGCATCCCGGGGCCTACGCGCGCGCTGCAGCGGGTGCCGGGCCGCAACGCGCGGGCGGCCGGGGCCGCGGAGCAGACCGTCGGCGTGGTGCTCGCCGTGCTGGCGGGCTACGGGCTGGAGGGCGACGAGGCGCTCCACGCCACGCGCGCGATCCGCTCCGCGCTGCACGGCTTCGTGCTGCTCGAAGCCCAGGAGGGCTTCGGGCTCCCGCTCGACGTCGACGAGAGCTTCGATGTGCTCGTCGGCGTGCTCGACCGCGGGCTCTCGGGCCAGGCGGGCGCGGCTGCCGCCGCCGCCTGAGCCGGGCTCGCCGGCTAGGCGAGCTCGACCAGCGCCAGCGGGGCGGCGGCGCCGGGGAGCACGCGGACGCGGAGCGCCTCGCCGGCGAGCTCGAAGCCCGCGGGGCGCCCGTCCGGATCGAGCTCGGCCACCAGCTCGGCCAGCCACGCCTCCGCCGCCGGCCGGCGGTCCGGGTAGCAGGAGCCCGTCGAGCCCCTCCGCACGCGCCGCCTTCGCGAACATCGCGAGCGGCTCGCGGGCGCGCGCCGCGTGCTGCGGCGGGCGTCTCCCCGGAGAGCGGCTCCGGGGCGCCCCACAGCCTCGGCGGCAGGCCTTCGGGACGCGCGCCGAGCACCGGCGCGCTGCTCGGGTCGAACCCCTCGCGGCCGAAGCGCTCGATGTCCCCGCGCGCGTGGATCTGCTCGATCTTCTCCGCGACCGCGGCCGCGAGGTCGACGCGCGCGGGCCGCGGCGAACGCCAGCAGCGCCATGTGGAAGCCGGCGATCGAGCCCTGCAGCGTCGGCATCGGCTCACCCGTGGCGCGGCACCTTGGGCCCGTCGTAGTGGTTCACGACGCGGGCGATCGGACCCGCCGCCGCCACGCAGCACGCCGAAGTCGGCCTCCGCCTCCGAACCGCTCCCCGGGTCGTCCACCTCGGTCGAGGAACTGGTCGGCGAGCGCGGTCGTGATGATCCAGAGGTCCGCGAGCTCGCCCGCGATCCCGCCGGCCGGCTCATCGCCGACGAAGAGCAGCTCGCTCAGCTCGCCCAGCTCCTCCAGCAGCCGCGCGACGGCCGCGAGCGGCCGCCAGTAGCCGCCGGCCGCGAGCATCGTCTCGCGCACCAGCAGCTGGCGACTCGCCGGCGGCCATGCTCAGGCGACGCGCAGCAGCTCGACGCCGGCCTCGCGCAGCACGTCCTCGCCGTCGAGCACCGCGTAGCCGTCGCGGAAGTAGACGCGCTCGACGCCGGCGGCGGCGATCAGCTTCGCGCAGGGCGGGCAGGGGAAGTCGGTCACGTACATGACCGCGCCCTCGGTGCTGCGCCCCTCGCCGCGCGGCGGCCGCGATCAGCCGGGCCTCGGCGTGCTGGGCCGTGGACAGCTCCAGAGCCACGCCTTTGTAGAAGTTCGAGCGCGGGTCGCCTGCGGCGTAAGCGGCGAGCGGGTGGGGGAGGTGCTCGTTGCAGGCCGCCTCGACGGTCCCGTCGGCGAAGCGGATCGCCGCGCCCACCCGCCGCCACCAGTCGACGCTCTGCCCGGCCGCGGCGGCCGCGGCGGCGGCCAGCTCGCGCGAGCGCCTCGTCCCCCTCGACGGCGCGCGGGGCCTCCGGCGCGAGCAGCGCGGCGGTGCGCGTCTTGTCCCAGCGCAGGAAGACGGTGTCGTAGCGCACCTCGCAGCGGGCGAAGAAGCGCTCGACGACTGCGTAGCTGACGTCCTCGGCGGGGGCGATCAGCGCCGGGCTCTCGCCGGCGAGCCGCTCGGCGCCGGCGCGATCGAGGACGCGACCGACTCGCAGATCCCCCAGGCGGCGATCGCCTTCGGCCGCCTGCTCGGCTGCGAGCGCGCGGATGTCCTTCGCCAGCGGACGCTGCTCGGCGTAGAGCTCCGGGCCGATCAGATACAGGCGCCCGCCCCGGGCCGTGGGCGTCGAGGAAGCGCCGGTAGCCCTCGTGGAGCACCGGCACGTAGGCGAGCACCGCCTCGCTCATGGGCGGTGCAGGATGCCGTCGATCAGGCCGGGCAGCACCTCGGCGAGCCTCGGCCCGAGCCGCTCGCCGAGGTTCATGTACATCTGGCGGATGCGCTCGCTGGTCGTCACCGAGGCCTGGCGCGGGAGCACCTCGATGCGCCCGACGATCTCGTCCAGGCCTGCGAGGTCCTCGGCGCTGTAGGAGTGGTCCTCGGTCAGCACGAGCACGTCGGGGGCGACGGCCTTGATCAGCGCCCAGCGCGCTTCGTCGTCCTCCTTCTTGTAGATCAGATCCACGGGCCGCTGGAAGGCGAGCAGCTCGAGGCGCTCCATCTCGGGGACCATCGGGCGGTCCTCGCCCTTGCGGCGGCGGATCTTCTCGTCGCTGTCGACGCCGACCACGAGCACGTCGCCCTGCTGCTTGGCCGCTTCGAGGTACTTGACGTGCCCGAGGTGGATCAGGTCGAAGGAGCCCGACGTGAGCACGACCGCGTACCCGAGCCCCTTCAGGTGGGTGACGGTCCGCGTCATCTCCTCCAGAGAGGGGATCAGCCGCTCGGCGAAGTTGACGTTGGGGCTGAGGATGCCGGTGCTGGCTGCCATGAAAAAGTCGCTCAGACGACGATCCCGCACGATATCGGCGGTGACATCTGGATAGACGTTCACACTCGATCGCCCCGATGCCCGACTACCTCCCCTACGACCAGCGCGAGCCGAGCACCGCCTACCGCGACATGCTCGCGGCGATCCGCGACGGCGGCACGCGCCTGCAGACCAAGCAGGGCGAGGAGGCGCTGGCGCTCGCGGGGCACTGCATGCGCTTCCCGATGGCACACGGCGCGGCGGTGATCACCGAGCGCTCGATCAAGGGCTTCGTCTCGAAGGCGATCGGCGAGCTGTGCGCCTTCATCAACGGCGCCCGCACGCTGGAGGAGCTTCGGGAGTTCGGCTGCGACTGGTGGGACGCCTGGGCGACGGAGGAGAAGTGCCGCGCGCGCGGGCTCGAGCCCGGCGACCTCGGCCCCGGCTCCTACGGCCACGCCTTCCGCAACTTCACGACCGACCTCGACGGCGAGGACCCGGGGTTCGACCAGCTCCCGCATCTCGTCGCGCAAGCTGCGCGACCTGCCGCTCGACCGCACGGCGATGATGAGCCCGTGGATCCCCAACGCCAACCACCGCGAGGCGGGCGTGCGCTCGCGCAACACGATCGCGCCCTGCCACGGCTGGATCCACGCGCTCGTGTTCGGCGAGGAGCTGCACCTGATCCACAACCAGCGCTCGGGCGACACGCCGATCGGCGTGCCCTCGAACATGGCCCAGTACACGGCGCTGGGGCTGATGCTCGAGCAGCTCACCGGGTACCGCTTCGCCGAGTACGTGCACTGGATCCAGTACGCGCACATCTACGCCAACCAGCTGCCGGCCGTGGACGAGATGCTCGCGCGCGAGCCGCGGCGGCTGCCGACGCTGCGGCTGACCGAGGCGGGCCGGCGGATCGACCGACATCCACGACTTCCGCGCCGAGCACTTCGAGCTGAGCGACTACGACCCGCACCCCGGCGATCGCCGGCATCCCGGTCGCGACGTGATCGCGATCGTCGTCGCGCACTCCGCCAACCGCGTGATCGGGCGCGACGGCGAGCTGCCGTGGCGGCTGCCGTCCGACCTGCGCCGCTTCCGCGAGCTGACGAGCGGGCACACGGTGCTGATGGGGCGGCGCACCTACGAGTCGCTGCCCGACGCCTTCCGCCCGCTGCCCGACCGCCGCAACCTCGTGCTCTGCGGCGATCCCGGCTACCGCGCGGAGGGCGCGGAGGTGTTCGCCTCGCTGTCCGACGCGCTCGCCGCCTGCGAGGGCGACTGCTTCGTGATCGGGGGCGAGGTCACCTACCGCGACGCGCTGCCGCTGTGCGAGCGCCTGTACGCGACCGAGATCGACGGCGAGATCGACGGCGACGCCTTCTTCCCGGAGCTCGACCCCGCCGAGTGGTCGCTGCGTCGAGGACGCCGGACCGCAGATCGAGAACGAGCTCGGCTTCGCGTTCCGGACCTATGAGCGCGCTGCTATAACCTCGACGCGGCCCGGGGCGCCGAGCAGCTCGAGCGGATGCGCGCGCTCGAAGCCGAAGGCGTCTGCATCTTCTGCCCCGAGCACGCGGGCGCGTGGCAGCGCGAGCCCGTCGAGCACGAGGGCGAGCACTGGTACGTGACGCGCAACGACTTCCCCTACGAGGGCAGCCGCGGCGCACTACCTGATCGTCGCCCGCCGCCACGTGCAGGCCTTCGAGCAGCTCCCGGACGAGGCCGGCGCCGAGCTGTGGGCGATCCGCCGCGAGCTGGCCGCTCGCCTCGGAGCCCCGGCGTATGCGACCGTCGAGCGCAGCGGCGACATGCGCCTGAACGGCGGCTCCGTCGAGCACCTGCACGTGCACTTCGTCGCGCTCGCGCCGGAGCCGGCGCGCACGGTGCGCTTCCGCGTGAGCGCGCGCGGCGCCGACGACGCGCTCTAGGCGGCGCGCGAGGAGCCGGGTCGCGCCAGCGCCGCTCGGCCCGGCGGCCGGCTGGCGCGTATCCTCGGCAGCGATGACGGCGAACATCGCCTTCGCGCTGAGTGCCGCCGTCCTCTCGCTCCTCGTCGTCGTGGGAGCGGCGCTCAAAGGCCACTGGTGGGTCGCGGGGGTCTACGCGCTGCTGGTCGCGGGGTTCATCGCGCGCGCGGCGTACGGGCGCGGTCGTGAGGAGCCCGGCGAGCCGCCGCCGCCCGAGCCCGAGCACGAGTCCGAGCGGCGGCTGAAAGGCGCGCGCTTCAGGCGCCGCTGAGGAAACCGACCTGACAGACTCCTCGTCGTGCCCGCCTACGACCTCAACGGCAAGGTCGCCCTCGTGACCGGCGCCGCCCGTGGGATCGGCTTCGCGACCGCCCGCGCCCTGATCGCGCGCGGCGCCTCGGTGACGGTCGTCGACCTGGACGAGGACGCCGCGCGCCAGGCCGCCGCCCAGCTCCACGACAGCCGCGCGCTCGGGCTCGCCGCCGACGTCACCGATCGCGGCGCGTTGCAGCGCGCCGTCGCGGCGACCGTCGAGCGCTTCGGCGGCCTCGATGTCGTCGTCGCGAACGCGGGCATCGTCAGCCGCGTGGCGTCGTTCCGCGCGATGTCCAGCGAGAACTTCGAGCGCGTGATCGACGTCAACCTGATGGGCGTCTGCCGGACGGTGGAGGCGGCGCTTCCCGAGATCGTGCCGCGGCGCGGGCACGTGGTCGTGATCTCCTCGATCTACGCCTTCTTCAACGGCATCGGCGTCGCGCCCTACGCGATGAGCAAGGCGGCCGTCGAGCAGTTCGGCCGCGCGCTGCGCGTCGAGCTCGCGCCGCACGGCGCAAGTGCCAGCGTGGCCTACTTCGGCTTCATCGACACCGAGATGGTCCACCGCGCGCTCGACGCCGACCCGCTCGTCACCAGGATGCTCGTCACGCTGCCCAAGCCGCTGCACAAGCGCCTCTCGCCCGCCGTCGCGGGCGAGGCGATCGTGTCGGGGATCGAGCGGCGGGCGCCCCGCATCATCAGGCCCCGGCGGTGGGCTGTCTGGTCGGTGCTGCAGGGGCATCCTGAACCCGCTCGCCGACGCTCGCGCCGAGCGCGAAGAGGAGACGCTCTCGATCGTGCGGGAGTTCGACGCGCGGGCGGGCGAGGACCAACCGACGACGGCGTAGGGACGCGCCGCTAGATTCACCTGACCGCTCTGCCGGGGCTCCTGGCAGGTTGTAGCTGTACGTGACCCACGCAAAGACAACGTCCCGCCGTCTCGCCGTGCTCGCGCTGTGCGCGTGCGCGGCCGTGCTCTCGCTCGGGCACGCCCCGGCGGCGCATGCGGCCGGCACGGCTCAGATCCTCAAGCTGCTGAACGCCGAGCGGGCGGCGAACGGCATCCCCGCAGGCGTCGTCGAGAACCCCGTCTGGAGCGTCGCCTGCCAGCTGCACAACGCCTACGAGCACCGCTACAACGAACTCAGCCACTCCGAGACCGAAGGCAAGCCCGGCTACTCGAGCGCCGGCAACGTGATCGCCCAGACCTCGGTGCTCGCGCAGGGGCTCTATCTGGGGCCCGCCCAGCCCGCCCGCCGGGAACCCGTACGACAACGCGCCCTTCCACCTCTTCGACCTGCTGAACCCGCGCATCTCGAGCACCGGCGCCGCCGACTCCGAAGGCTTCGGCTGCGTGGAGATCGAGCTCGGGACGCTGCGCCCCGCGCCCGCCGCGGTGATCGCCTACAGCTATCCCGGCAACCACCGCCGCAACGTGCCGGTCTCGCAGCGGGCCGAAGAGATGCCCGAAACACCGGCCCAGGCGGTCGGGCTCGGCAAGAAGACGACCGGGCCGAACCTGTTCGTCTACTTCGACGGGCCCTGGTCCAACGGCTCGCGGGCGCTGATCTCCTCGGCCACGCATGCGCTCCTCGCGCGGTTCGGTCGCGCTGCGCTGGATCGACAACTCCAGCTCCAACCTGCTGCCGCCGACGGGGGCGATCCTCGTGCCGGCGAGCAAGCTGGCGCCCGGGACCACCTACCGGGTGTCGGTGCGCGGAACCGTGACCGGCGTGATGCCCGGGACGACCATCGAACAGGCGCTCTCCTCCTGCCAGGAGGAAGCCGGGGGCGCCGTCGGCTGCGGCCAGCCGCCGAGCACCGCGTGCTTCGCGGACTTCGCGACGCAGCTCGCCGCCTGCGGGCTCAGCCGCAGCTGGGAAGTCGCCGAGGACTTCTCGTTCAAGACCGCCGGGCACGCGCGCAAGCACTGAGCCCGTGACGCCCGCGTCGATCACGTGGGCGCGGGGCCCTCGAGATCTCGAGGGCGCGATCGCACTGCGCGAAGAGGTCTTCGTGCGCGAGCAGAAGGTCCCTGTCGAGGAAGAGCTCGACGGCCGCGACGCGGAGGCGCTGCACCTGGTGGCGCTCGACGACGGGCGCGTGGTCGGCACGCTGCGGCTCCTGTTCGACGGGACGACAGCGAAAGTCGGGCGGGTCGCGGTCGAGCACGGCCGGCGCCGGCGCGGGCTCGCCGCGGCGATGCTCGAGGAGGCGCTCGCCGAGGCGCGCAGACGCGGCTGCACGCGCGCCCGGCTCGCCTCGCAGGTCGACGTGATCGGGCTGTACGAGCGAGCGGGCTTCGCGGTGGAGTCGGATGTGTTCGAGGAAGCGGGGATCCCGCACGTCTGGATGGGCAGGCCGCTGGACGACCCGGCATGAGCGCCCCGCGCCCGGTGTCGCCCTCGTTGCTGATCTTCGACTGCGACGGGGTCCTCGTCGACTCCGAGTCGATCTCGAACGGGGTCCTCGCCGAGATGCTCGGCGAGCAGGGCCTCGAGATGAGCCTCGTCGAGGCGCGCGCGCGCTTCCAGGGGCTGCTGCTCGCGGAGGTGCTCGCGAGCGCCGAGCACCTCCTGGGACGGCCGCTGCCGCCCGGCTGGCTCGAGGAGTACGTCGAGCGCCGCGCCGCCGTCTTCGCCGCCGAGCTGCGCCCCGTCGACGGCGCGGGCGCGCTCGTGCGCGACGTCGCCGCCGCGGGCATCCCCGTCTGCGTCGCATCGCAGGGGAGCCTTGCCAAGACCGCTCGCTCGCTCGCGCTGACGGGCCTCGAGGCGCTCTTCGCCCCCGACGCGCGCTTCTCTGCCGAGCAGGTGCCGCGCGGCAAGCCCCACCCCGACCTGTTCCTTCTCGCCGCCGCTCGCATGGGGGCCGCCCCCGCCGAGACGGCGGTGGTCGAGGACACCCCGTCGGGGGTGAGCGCTGCGCGGCGCGCCGGGATGACCGTCTACGGCCTCGCCGCCGACAGCGATCCCGGGGCGCTGCGCGAGGCCGGCGCGATCGTCGTCGGCTCCCTGCAGGAGCTGCGCGCGCCGCTCCTGGGCCGGCCTTGACGCGCCACCCTTGTCCTGTCCGTGGGGTTGACAGTTGGTCACCGCCCTGACAGGATCCCCCGAGCACGGGTGGAGGGGCCGTGCCACAACACGGAGGGATAGCTGTGGCACCCAGGGCTGATCGCCTGTGCCCCGCCATGGGGTACACCCGTAGCCTCGTCGCGCTGCTCGCCTGCGCGATCTCGCTTCTCGTCGCCGCCTCGGCCCAGGCCGCGCCCGTCGCGGGCTCGCCGCCGAGCATCGCCGGAAAGGGCCGTCGACGGCAAGCGCATGAAGGCGAGCACCGGCAGCTGGAGCGGGAGCAAGCCCTTCTCCTACTCCTACGTCTGGAAGCGCTGCGACGCGAGCGGAGCCGGGTGCGCGCCGATCGAAGGCGCGACCGCCGCGAGGTACACCGCCACCTCCGCCGACGTCGGGCACAAGCTCGTCGTGCTCGTGACGGCTGCGGACGGCGAAGGCAGCGGCGAAGCGACGAGCGCGCCGTCAGCCGTCATCGCCCCCGCGCCGCCCCGGCACAAGGGCGCAGCGCCGGCGATCGCGGGCAACGCACAGGACGGTCAGGTGCTGAGCGCCGCGAACGGCGGCTGGAAGGGGACGGGGCCGCTGTCCTTCGCCTACCAGTGGCAGTCGTGCACCGGCAGCTCCTGCGCGCCGATCGCGGCGCGACCGCCTCGACGTACCGCCCCGGCGGCGAACAGCTCGGCCGCAAGCTGCGCGTGCTCGTGACGGCGTCGAACGGCGCCGGCGCGGCCGCGAGGGCTTCGAAGAAGACCGCCGCGATCGCGCCCGGGCCGCCCGTGAACACAGCTCTGCCGACGGTCGCCGGGCTGCCGGTCGTCGAGCAGAAGCTGAGCGCCGAAACCGGGACGTGGGCGGGCACCGGACCGTTCACCTACACCTACCAGTGGCGCTCGTGCAACCTGGCCGGGGAATGCGAAGACATCTCCGGCGCGCACGAAGCGACCTACACGGTCGGGCCGCTGCAGATCGCCAACTCGATCGAGGTCGTCGTCACCGCGCACAGCTCGCTCGGCGCGTCCTCGGCGACCTCCGAACCGACGAGCCTGATCACCGCGCTGCTGCCGAAGAACCTCGGGCTGCCGTCGATCGCGGGCCTGCTTCAGGACGGCGGGCTGCTCTCGGCCCTGACCGGCGCATGGGAAGGCAGCGAACCGCTCGGCTTCAGCTACGCCTGGGAGCTCTGCGACGCCGCCGGCCTCGAATGCGAACAGCTGGAAGGCGCGCTCGGCACGACGCTCGGGCTGCTCTCGAGCGCGGTCGGCCGCACCGTCCGGGTGATCGTGACCGCGACCAACTCGGCCGGGTCGACGTCTGCGACCTCTGAACCGACCAGCCTGGTCAAGGCGCTGCTGCCGTCGAACTCGGGCCTGCCTTCGATCACGGGCCTGCTGCAGGACGGCTCGCTGCTCTCCGCGCTGACCGGGACCTGGACCGGCACCGGCCCGCTCAGCTTCGCCTTCCAGTGGGAACAGTGCAACGCCGCCGGGCGCAGCTGCGAAGCCGATCGAAGGCGCCGTCGGCTCGACGCTCTCCCTCGTCTCGGGCTTCGTCGGTCACACAGTCCGCCTGGCCGTCACGGCGGCCAACGGCGCGGGCTCACAGACCGCGTACTCGGAACCGACCAGCCTGATCGGCGCGCTGCTGCCGTCGAACACCGGCCTGCCCTCGATCACCGGCCTGCTGCAGGACGGCCCGTCGCTGACCGGTGCCAAGGGCTCGTGGACGGGCTCGGAACCGAGCTTCTCCTACCAGTGGCTGCTCTGCAACGGCGGCGGCGCCGAATGCAAAGAAGTCACGGGCGCGACCGGCACGACGCTGGGGCTGCTGACCAGCGAGATCGGCAAGACGGTCAGGCTCGCCGTCACCGCGAGCAACTCGGCCGGGTCGAGCACGGCCACCTCCGAACCGAGCAGCGCGATCCTCGCGATCCTGCCGAAGCTGCTCACGCCGCCGTCGATCGCGGGCCTCGCCGAAGACGGGCAGACGCTGACGGGGGCGAAGGGCTCCTGGGAAGGCTCGGAACCGAGCTTCTCCTACCAGTGGAAGTCGTGCAACGCCGCCGGCGGCGAATGCACCTCGATCTCCAAAGCGACGGCGGCCACGTTCGGCCTCACCGAAACGCTGATCGGCAGGACGTTGCGGCTCGCGGTCACGGCGAGCAACTCGCGCGGCTCGGCTGGGCGCCGAATCGGCGCCCACCAGCTCGGTGCTGGCGATCCTCCCGTTCAAGTCGGCGGCTCCGAGCATCGCGGGGATCCTCCAGGTCGGGAAGATCCTCGAAGTCCTGCCCAACGGGGAATGGGGCGGCAGCGAAAAACCGAAAGTGAAATGGCAGTGGCAGACGTGCGGGCTGCTCGGCAAAGAAAGCGAATGCACGGACCTCGCCGGAGCGATCGCCAAGACGCTGAAACTCGAACTCGGCTGGCTCGGCCTGACCGTCCGCGTGGTCGAATCGGCGACCAACTCGCGCGGGACGGTGACGAAGAACTCGCCGATCACCAGCACGATCCTGGGGGTGCTTCTGACGCCGAACCAGGGCTCCACGGGCGGTGGCACCGCGGTGACGCTCTCGGGCTCCGGAGTGGCGAAGGCGAGCGCCGTGCACTTCGGCTCGGCGAAGACCACCGAAATCGAAGTGAACTCGCCCAGCGAAATCACCGTCACCTCGCCGGCCGGCACCGAAGGCACGGTGCCGGTCACCGTCTCGACGCCCGAAGGCACGACGCACGAAACGCCCGAAACCCAGTTCACCTACACGGCGAGATGACTGTCAGTTTGCTGACCAGCGATCCCGGGTAGAGCAACGCCGCGGGCGAAAGCACCAAAGAAGCGCTCGAACTGACAATTCTGATCTAGGAGCGCACGGGCGCATGGGGAGCCGGGCGGCTGGGACGGGCCGCCCGGCGCGCCGCCGGCACCGGGACGCGACCCGCGACCGCGCGATACTCGTAAGGCGATGGCGCACGACAACGTCGACCGGGTGAGAAGGGCGTTCGAGGCCGTGATCCGGGGTGACTTCGATGCCGCGCAGGAGCTGTTGACGCCGGACGTGGTGATCGTGCAGCCGCCCGAGGTGCCGGATGCGAAGACCTACGTGGGAAGCGAAGCGGTCCGGCGGGGATGGGAAGACTGGCCGAGCCAGTGGGAGGACTTCCGCATGGAGATCGCCGAGGTGATCGAGTTCGACGAGGACACCGTCATCACCGTGACCCGCCAGAGCGGGAGCGGGCACGACAGCGGCATCGAGATGTCCTTCGAGGTCTTCTTCGTCGCCCATATCCGCAACGGCCTGACGTTCCGCATGGAGACGTTCTTCAGCCGCGAGCAGGCGCTGGCCGCGCGAGCGGTCGGCCTAGCCGAGCAGCGCGGCGGCGACGCGATCGGGCGCTTCCAGCGGCGGCCAGTGCGCGACGTCGTCCAGCGCCACGAAGGGGGCGTCCGGCAGCCGCTCGCGGATGCGCTCGGCCATGTGCGCGCCGGATACCGGGTCGAGCATGCCCCAGACGAAGCTCAGCGGCACGGCGGTCGCCTCGAGCGCGCCGGTCCAGCGCGCGCCGTGGCGCTCGCGGTCGGAGATGTAGCGGATCAGGAGATGGCCGATGCGCTCGCCGCCGTCGTTGCTCGTCGCGGCCCAGATGTCGGCGCTGTCGGCGGCCGCGTCGTAGCCGGGCGCGAACGTCGGGGCGAGGCCGGCGATGAACAGCTCCTCCGTCACGAGCTGGGAGATCTGCGGCCCCTGCTCGGGGTCCAGCAGCGCGGTCTGCACCGGCTGCGGCCTGTGCAGCTCGGGGTAGAGGCCGCCGTTCATGAAGTGGACAGCCCGCAGCTCGACCGCCAGGGCGCCCTCGCCTGCGCGGGCGAGCAGCTCCTGGGCGACCGAGACCCCGTAGTCGTGGGCGACGAGCACCGTCTCGCGCACGCCCTCTGCCACCCACAGCGCCTCGACGAGGTCGGCCTGCTCGTGCAGCGAGTAGCGGTGGTCGACGGGCTTCTCCGAGGCGCCGAAGCCGAGGAAGTCCGGCGCCAGCAGCGTGTGGCGCGCGGCCAGCGCGGGCGCCGCCTTGGCCCAGTCGTGCGAGGAGCTCGGAAAGCCGTGCAGCAGCGTCATCGCCGGGCCTGCGCCCAGGCGCGCGCGGAACACCGTCGCGTTCCGCGCCGCCGAGCGCCAGCCGGATCCGCTCCCCCTGCGCCCACCAGGCCTCCAGGTCGCCCACGGCGCCATTATCCCCCGCGCCGGCCCCCCGCAGGGCCTCGGCGAATAGGGTGTGGGCGTGCGCGCACACCACGTGATCGTCGACCACGACTTCTCCAAGCCGCCCGAGCGCGTCTTCGACTACATGGCCGAGCACGAGAACCTCGCCGAGATGTTCGGCGCGAAGGTGACCCGGCTGCAGGACGGCCGCGACGGCGAGCGCAACGGGGTCGGCTCGGTGCGCCGGCTGAAGGTCGGCCCGGCGCCCCCGTTCGAGGAGACGGTCACGGAGTTCGAGCGCCCTCAGCGGATCGTCTACCGGATCACGAAGGGCAGCCCGATGCGCGGGCACGTCGGCGTGATGACCTTCGAGCCCGACGGCCGGGGGGGCACCCACCTGCACTACGACATCCGCCTCGCCTCGCCGGTCCCGGGGCTGGCAGCGCTCGTGCGGGCCTCGCTCACCCGGTCGGTGAACAAGGGGCTCGCCACCGTCGAGCGGAACGCCTAGCCGCAGCACGCGGCCCCGATCGCCGGTTAGGTCAGCGGCGGTCCCTATCGTGCATGGGCCGTGCCCGGCGCGACCTTCACAGCCACGCTGCAGAGCGACGAAGCGGTGCTCCGCTTCCCCTACGACGACAGCCTGCGCCGGCTGCTGCGCGCGATCCCGGGGCGCCGCTGGGATCCGGAGGAGCGGGCCTGGCGGCTGCCGCTCGAAGCCGAGCAGGCGGAGGCGCTCGCGCGGCTGCTCGAGGGCCTGCCCTCACCGCCCGATGTGGAGGAGCGCCTCGCGCGCACGATCGAGCGCCGCCGCCGCCGCCGCGGACGGCGCGAGTGCCTGGTCGACCTCGCCCGCCCTGACGAGCGCTGGTGGCTGAGCTTCTCGACCGACGGGCCGCCCGAGCTGCTCGAGAGGCTCCTCGACCACCCCGAGGCCGACCGCCTCGACGCGATCGGGCGCGCTCACGTGCCGCTCGACGACGACTCGGCCGCGACGGTCCGCTCGCTGCGCGACGCTGGGGTTCGCCTCAGCGAGGCCGCCGCCCAGGCGCTGCGGCAGCGCGAGCGCAGCGAGGCCGACCCCGCCCGCCCGCCCGCAGCGGCGCGCCCCGACGTCGAGTTCCGCCGCGATCGCCGCGGCGAGCACTGGATCCTCATCGGCGGCCGTCTGGCGGCGCTCGCGCGCGTGCTCGCGGCCCGCGCCGGGCTGCGGCCCGCGGAGGGCCCGGCGGGGAGCGTCGGGCTGGCGGCGAGCGAGCGCGACGCCGAGGCGCTCCAGGAGCTGCTCGGCCACCTCGAGGACGCTTCTGTCGACGAGCGTGTGCGGGTGTGGCTCGCGCGGGCGACGAGCTGGCGGGGGAACATCGACGTCGGCCGCCCACCCGGACCGGGCGAGCCGGCCGAGCTGCTCCTGCTCGGCGAGGTCGACCGGCTCCCGCGTGCGGTGCGCGAGCGCGCCCGCGAGATCCAGGGCGGCGCGTCGCTGCCGCTGACGCTCGCGAGCTGGCGGCTGGCCCGCGAGGAGCTGGACGGCTGGGTCAGCCCGGCCGCCCGGCGTTGCGTGCAGGCGCTCGAGGAGGGGCGTCCCGCGCCGCCCGCGGTGCTCGAGCTCTCCTCCGCGCACGAGCAGCCCACGTTCGTGCTCGCCCCGGGTCACGACCCGGCACTGCCGCAGGCGTTCGCGGAGATCGACGGCGTCGCCGCCCCTCGCGCGGGCGAGCCTCGCCGTCCTGCGGGCATGCGCGCCGACCACGCCGCTCTGCCGGCGATCAGCGCCGACCCGTTCTGCGTTCCCGCGCTCGACCGCTTCCTCGACGACCACGGCGTCTGGGTCGCCCCCGACGCGCTCGCGGCCCTTCAGGAGGCACGCGAGGAGCACGCGCGCTCCGCGGGCCTCGTCGCGCTGTCGGCGGCCCACGACGCCGCGCTCGAGGTCGAGGGTCTCGGCGGCGAGCTGAAGCCGTTCCAGCGCGCGGGCGTCGCCTACCTGCTCGAGCGCCGGCGCGCGTTCCTCGCCGACGAGCAGGGACTCGGCAAGACGATCGAGGCGCTCGCTGCGCTGCAGGCCGACGACGCCTTCCCGGCGGTCGTCGTCTGCCCCGCCAACCTGAAGCTCAACTGGGTGCGCGAGGCGCAGGCGTGGCTCCCGGGGCGCAGCGTCGAGCGCTGGTCCGGGCTCGGCGCGCGCGGGCGCGGCGACGTCGCGCCGGACCCGGCGGCGGAAGCCGCCGTGCCGCCCGGCGGGCGCACGCTCGCCGACCTCACGATCGTCAACTTCGACATCCTCGCCGCGCGCCTGCCGGAGCTGCTGGCGGGCGCGCCGCGCGCGCTGGTGATCGACGAGGCGCACCTCTGCAAGAACGCCGGGGCGAAGCGCACGCAGGCCGCGCAGCGGCTCGCCGCCGCGATCCCGCGCGACGGGCTCGTGCTCGCCCTCAGCGGCACGCCGGTCGTCAACCGTCCCGCCGAGCTCGTCGCGCAGCTGCGCATCCTCGGGCGGCTCGACGAGTTCGGCTCGGGGGCCCGCTTCAGCGCGCGCTTCAAGGGCGCGAGACGCCCACCAGCGCCTGCACTGGCACCTGCGCGCGCGCTGCTTCGCGCGGCGGCTCAAGGCGCGACGTGCTGCCGCAGCTGCCGCCGAAGACGCGCTCGGTGGTGCCGATCGAGCTCGACAACGAAGCCGAGTACCGGCTCGCCGAGCGCGATCTCGTCGCGTGGCTGCGCAGCCAGCCGCTCGACCTGCGCGAGCTGGACGCGAAGGTCGCGGCCGCGCTGCGCGCCGAACGGCTGGTACGGCTGAACGCGCTCAAGCTGCTGGCGGCGCGGGGCAAGCTGGCGGCCGCTCTCGCCTGGCTGCATGACTTCCGCTGCTCGGACGAGCCGCTGGTCGTGTTCGCGCGCCACCGCGAGATCCAGCGCGCCGTGCTCGAGCGCTTCCCCGCGGCGCTGCACATCCTCGGCGAGGACAGCCAGCGCGTGCGCGAGAGCGCCCTGAGCGCCTTCCAGAAGGGAGAGGGCGACGGCATGATCGTCTGCTCCCTGGAGGTGGCGGGCCAGGGCCTCACGCTGACCCGGGCCTCGAGCGTCGCGTTCCTGGAGCTCGACTGGACGCCGGCGCGCCACGACCAGGCCGAGGACCGCTGCCACCGCATCGGCCAGCGCGACGCAGTGAACGCCTACTACCTGCTCGCGGCGGAGACAGTCGACGAGACGATCGCGCGCCTGCTCGAGAGGAAGCGGTCAGTCATCGGGGCGGTCACCGACGGCCGTGCGGAGGACGAGGAGGGCGTTGTGGACGCGCTCGTGCGGGAGCTGCGCGGCGCCGCCTACCGCCACCTGCGGGCCGTGGCCTAGGGCCAGATTTCGAGCGCGTCCATGACGTCGCCCCAGGTTTCGACCGCTTCCGCTTCGACGTTGGTCAGCTGGTATTCGAAGCGCCCCGCGTTGCGGGCGAAGGTGCGGTCCTGCGAGCTCTCGAAGTGCGCGATCCCCGCCGGGATCAGGCCGAGCGCGACCCAGTTGGGATAGAAGACCTTGTCGAAGGACAGCGTGCTCGCCGGCAGCGTCTTGTAGCCGGCGGCCGCCCACGCGCGCACGTCGCCGCACAGGTCCGGGACCTGCAGGCCGTAGAGCTTGCCGAGCATCGTCGCGTAACGCGAGACAGCGCCCGTGACCGCGCCGCTGCTCCAGCGCAACCCCTTCACCGCGTGCAGGTAGGTGGCGATCGCCGGGCGGTCGGGTTTGCCGGCGCTCAGGACCATCGCGCCGATCACCTCGTTGCTGAGTTCTGTCGACATCGGGTTCTGCGGCGAGCCCTGCCCGGCGTGCGGGCACTGGCTGCGGACCTTCGCGAGCACGCCTTTGTAGCCGGCGATCGAAGCGCCGAGGTGCGCGTGCCCGGCTGCGACCAGGGCGTAGTTCGCGCGCAGGTACGCGGCGGTCGCCGAGGCGTCGCTGCCCCACGCCTGGCTCGCGGCGGCCAGCGCCAGCGCGCACGCCGCGACAGTCGCGAGCACCCACCTCCGCATCATGGGCAAAGAGCCTACGTGATCGGTGTCCCCCGTACGCCGGGTCCGGCGGCGTGACCGCACTGCCGGCGGGCGCGGCCGCCGCGGTGGGTATTGTGCGCTGGTCCGTCCTCGGACGCGCCGCCCGACGGGCCGGCGCGGCAACGCTCTTTCGTGTCTCGGACCGTGTTCTCAAATCCGATGCTGCGCATCTCGACCCCTGCTCTCGGCGCGCTCGCCTGCGGCGTGGCGCTGATCGCCTGTGGCAGCGCCTCCTCGGCCGACGTGCCCGGCGCGCCCCCGCAGGACAAGACCGCGACCGCGAACCCGGTCGCGGTATCGCCGCAGCCCGGAACGCCCGACGCCTCGGCCACGACCCAGATCAGCTTCCTCGGCGGCGCCGGCACGACCGTCTCGGGCGTGACCGTCAAGGGCTCGAGCAGCGGCTCGCACAGCGGCGTGCTGCGCGCCTACTCCACCGGCACGGGCGAGAGCTTCATCCCGAGCAAGCCCTTCCGGGCGGGCGAGAAGGTGACCGTCCGCGCCCAGGTCACGGGCGGTCCGAACACCGGAACGGTCGACGACGAGCTTCACGATCGCCCACCAGTACTCGCCCAGCCAGAAACAGTTCCCGCTCAACCCCGGCAACGCCGCCGACGTGCAGCACTACCGCTCTGCGCCGTCCCTGACGCCCTCGACGGTCCACATCTACACGCACGCCAAGCCCGGGCGCGGCGCCGGGCGACCTGTTCCTCGCCCCCTACCAGGGCAAGGGCACCCCGGGCCCGATGATCACCGACCAGGAAGGCAACCTGATCTGGTTCAAACCGCTGCCGAGCGGCGTGACGGCGACGAACTTCCAGGTCGCGCAGCTCGGCGGGCAGCCCGGTCCTGACCTGGTGGCAGGGGCGCATCCTCGAGGTCGGCTTCGGCCAGGGCGAATACGTCATCGCCAACTCGAGCTACCAGCAGATCGGCCACGTCCGCGCGGGCAACGGCTACCACGCCGACCTGCACGAGATCCGCCTGATGCCAGACGGCACCGCCTGGGTCGACGCGTTCGACCCGATCCAGATGAACCTGTCCTCCTCGCACGGGCGGCTCCAACGGCGTGCTGACCGACTCGGTGATCCAGCAGATCGACGTCAAGACCGGGCCTGGTGATGTGGGAGTGGCACGCGCTCGGGCAACATCCCGCTCTCCGAATCGCACAACCCGGTGCCGAAGTCGCCGACTACCCGTGGGACTACGTGCACATCAACTCGATGAGCCCGGGGCGCTCAGGCGACGTGCTGCTGTCCTCGCGCAACACCTGGGCGCTGTACGACGTCGACATCCGCACCGGCGCGATCAAGTGGCGCCTCGGCGGCTCGCATTCGAGCTTCAAGCAGGGCTCGGGCACGCACTTCTACTGGCAGCACGACGCCGAGTGGCAGCCGGGCGGGGAGATCTCGGTGTTCGACAACGGCTCGACCCCGCCGAAGGAGAAGGCAGTCGCGCGGCCTGCTGCTCGAACCGAACGTCTCGGCCCACACGGTGACGCTCAAGCGCGCGTTCACGAACCCGGCGCGCACGCTGCTCGCCGCGGCCCAGGGCAACACGCTGTCGCTGCCCGGCGGCGACTGGCTGATGGGCTACGGGAACCTGCCCGACTTCACCGAGTACGACGCCTCCGGCCACGTCCTGCTCGACGGCACGCTCGGCAAGAACGTCCAGGACTTCCGCACCTACCTCGTCGCCATGGAGCGGCCACCCGCACAGCTCGCCGGCGCTCGCGGTGTCGAAGGGCTCGACGGCGCTGACCGCCTACGCGAGCTGGAACGGCGCCACCGAGGTCGCGAGCTGGCGCGTGCTCGCGGGCTCCTCCGCCTCGGCGCTGGCGCCGGTGGCGACGGTCGCGCGTCACGGCTTCGAGACCGCGATCAAGGTGTCGAGCGCGGGCCCCTACGTGCAGGTGCAGGCGCTTGACGCGAGC
Source organism: uncultured Solirubrobacteraceae bacterium (assembly GCA_963779065.1). GTDB lineage: Bacteria > Actinomycetota > Thermoleophilia > Solirubrobacterales > Solirubrobacteraceae > Palsa-744. The sequence goes on along the minus strand of CAVZWQ010000003.1, from coordinate 1,745,256 downwards.
GGCAACGTGATCGGGACCTCGGCGGCGGTCAAAGCCTGATTCGCGCGCGGCCTGAAGATCCTCGCCGCTGCATTGCCGGTGCTCGTGCTGGCCCCGGCGGGAGCGGGTCAGACCGCTCGGCGCGCACGCTTGACGCTCAGCGCCGACGCCGTGAGCGCCCGCGCCGCGCCGATCGCGGCCGTGGCGCAGGCGGAAGCGGGGCAGGCCTCGTGCGCTCCGGCGCAGACTCAACCGCTCGGCGCTCTCGCGCGGCGCCGTCACCGTCTCGCCGCTGCCCGGGCAGCCGTGACGCCTCGCCGCTGACCCAGATCAGCTTCCTCGGCGCGCCCGCCGCGGAGCTCTCAGCGGTGCAGGTGCGCGGCTCGCGCACCGGCTCGCACCCGGGCCGGCTCGAGGCCTACTCGCAGGGCGACGGCGCGAGCTTCGTCCCGGCCAAGCCCTTCCGGCCGGGGGAGACGGTCGCGTCCGGGCCACGCTGACGAGCGCCGGGCAGCGCGGTGCCGATCGCGTTCTCCTTCCAGGTCGCCGTGCCCGACACCTTCGGCGAAGCAGGTGGCAGCACGCCGCCCCCGCCGAAGCCGAGCGAATACCAGTCGCTTCCGCTCGCGCCCGGACCTGCGGCCGCCGACGATCACGGTCACGGCCGACGCGCCGGGCGCGAGCCCCGGCGAGCTGCTGCTGGCGCCCTACTCCGGGCCCCGGGCAGTACGGCCCGATGATCCTCGACGAACACGGGGCGCCTGCTCTGGTTCAAGCCGTTGGCGCCCGCCGGCGCCCGCGCGGCCGACCTGCGCGTCCAGAGCTACCTCGGAAAACAGGTCCTGACCTGGTGGCAGGACCCGCTCTTCACGCCGGGCAACCGCCGCGCCGGGATCGTGATCGACGACACCTCCTACAACCAGATCGCCGTCGTGCGGGCGGGCAACGGCTACCAGGCCGACCTGCACGAGTTCCAGATCACGCCGCGGGGCACGGCGCTGATCACCGTCTACGACGGCATCGAGTGCAACCTCTCCGCGGTCGGGGGGCCGGCTCGCGGCGCGGTCGCCGACACGCTGATGCAGGAACTCGACCTCGCGACCGGGCTCGTGCGCTACGAGTGGCACAGCCTCGACCACGTGCCGCTGAGCGACACCTACGTCTCCCCGCGCCCGGGCAGCCTCAAGGAACCGTTCGACTTCTTCCACATCAACTCGATCGACGCCATGCACGACGGCTCGCTGCTGATCGACGCGCGCAACACCTGGGCCGCCTACGACGTCGACGCGCGCACGGGCCGCGTGCGTGTGGCGGCTCGGGCGGGCGCCGCAGCAGCTTCCAGATGGGTCCCGGGACCGTGACCGCCTACCAGCACGACGCCCGCGAGCAGCCGAACGGCAACATCACCTTCTTCGACAACGGCGCCACCCCGAAGGCCCACCCGCAGTCGCGCGCGATCGAAGTCGCGCTGAACATGCAGGCGATGACCGCGACGCTCGTGCGCCGCGACGAGCACTCGCCGGCGCTCGTCGCCGGGAGCCAGGGAAACACGCAGGCGCTGCCGGGCGGCGTCGTGGATGGTGGGCTGGGGCGAGGAGCCGTGGATGACCGAATACGGCCCGGGCGGCCAGTTGCTGTTCGACGCACACCTGCCCGCGCACTGGGAGTCCTACCGCGTCTATCGCGAGTCCTGGAGCGGGCGCCCTTCGACGCGGCCCGCCTTCGCGCTCTCGCGCGCCGGGGCGAAGGCGACCGTCTACGCGAGCTGGAACGGCGCCACCGAAGTGGCGCGCTGGCGCGTGCTCGGCGGGAGCCTCGGCGGCTTCGCTCGCGCCGGTCGTGACCGCCGTGAGGGCGGGCTTCGAGACGGCGATCCGCCCTGGATCCCGCGCCGTCGCCGGGCAGCTACTTCGAGGTCCAGGCGCTCGACGCTAGCGGCGCCGTTCTCGGCTTCTTCCGCTGCCCGGAAGGGCTGAGGCCGGGGCGCTCGCTGCGGCGGCGGGCCGCCCTGCCCGAGGTTGAGGTTCGCCGACCGAGCTTTCGACGCGCAGGCGCCGGCGCGCGGCCGCCCTTCGCGGCGGACGTTGCGCGCCGTCGAGAAGTAATCGGCGAAGCCGCGGCCGTGCGCGGCCTCGAGCCGGCTCGGGCAGCGGCTGGCGGAGCTCGTCGTAGAACGCCTTGTGCAGCTTTTCGCGCATCGAGGACTCGAGCTGGGTGTGCTCGCCGCGGAGTTGTGCAGCTCGAGGCGCCCGCTCGCGGTGCTGTAGTCGTAGAGCTCGGATTCCTCGCCTTCGGTCGAGCGGCGCGATCCCTTCTTCGGGCCAGTGCGAGTAGGTCGCGTACTTGGCTTCCGGCGTGCGCATCGCGACTACGTGCAGGGGCGCGCCGGCCGCGTACTCTTCGACGGCGAACTCGGTCACGGTCTCGTCGGTGGCGTGCAGCACGTAGTCGCGCCCCGGCGCCGAGGGTTCGGCGAGGATCGCCGCGAGGTCGAGCGCGGCCGGCGATATGGGAGTAGTGGGCGTCGCTGCGCCAGTGCGTTCGCCGCCGCTGCCGATCGTCAGCAGCAGCGGGGCGAGGTCGACGCTCGAGTGAGCTGGGTCGCGAACGGTCTCGGGGCGCGCTGGTGAGCTTGCCGCGCAGGTCCTTGACGATCAGCGGCACGCGGATCGCCTCCTCGTAGGCGGCCGGCGCCCTTGCCGCGCAGCCCGTGCGAGGCGCCGTACTCGCCGTGGTCGGAGGTGAAGACGATCACCGTGTTCTCGGCCACCCGCGGGCTGCTGTGGAGAGTCTGCAGCACGGAGCCGATGTGGCGGTCCACCTCGCGCTGCAGCTTCGTGTAGAGGTCGAGGAAGCTCGAGCCAGACCAGCTCTGATTCGGGGCCCGTGTAGGGCACCGGCCCGAAGGAGGCGGCGGCGGTGTCCTGCAGCGAGCGCTGCAGGCGGGGCTTGTGGCGGTGCGATCAGCGTCTTCGGGAGTCTCGTAGTTCGGGGGCAGGCGCGCGACCGTGCGTCGCGCGGTCGCCTCGGCCGGGACGCGGTCGCTCCAGACGTACCACCACGCGATGTCGTGCGGGTTGACGAACGAGACCGTGGTGCACCACGGCTCGGCGCCTCCATCTTCGGCGAACCACTCCCGGAAGTGGCGCGCGACCTGCGGGTCCTTGTGCCAGCCCTGACCCGGCCCGCCGTCCGGCGAGGGGAACATGCCGCCGGCGAAGCCGTAGTGCTCGAGCGCTTCTTCGCCGACGCGCCGGCGTCCAGTGGTTGTCGCCGTGGGTGAGGTGCCACTTGCCGAACCAGCGCGTGTGGTAGCCGTGCTCGCGGAGCATCGTGCCGTAGGTCGGGAAGCCCGGGTCGAGCGTGCTGCCGCCCGTGATCATGCAGCCGGTCTGGTGGGTGTAGAGGCCGGTGAGCATCGCCGCCCGCGAGGGGCTGCAGTCGTTCGAGACGGTGTAGTGGCGGCCGAAGGACGACCGCACCCTCGCGCAGGCGCTGGATGTTGGGCGGCAGCGCGGGGCCGATCGCGCTCGCGCCGAACCACTGCGGGAAGCGCAGCTGGTCGACCATGATCACGAGGATGTTGGGCTGCGCCGGAGGGACCCGCGCCACGGTCGCGGTCGCGCGCCGGTTCGGCCTTCTTCGGCTGATCGCCGTTGGCCTCGGAGAGCGCCTTGATGCCGAGGCCGGCGCCGGCGAGCACGCCGCCGGCGATCGCGCCGCGCTTGAGGAACGTCCGGCGATCAACTCTCATATCCTGCTTCGGGTCCATGCCGTCGATGCGTGCTCTCGTCCTGGGGCCGTTGCTGGCCCTTGGTCTGGGGGTTGCCGGCCTGACCGCCACCGCCGCAGCGCAGTCAGCGCCTACGTGCGTCCCCACGAGCATCGACAACTCTGCTCTGCAGGCCGGCGCCATAACAGTATCGCCCCTGCCGGGCAGTCGCGACGCATCGCCTCAGACGCAGATCAGCTTCCTCGGCGTGTCCGGCAGAGATCTGACGATCCAGAGCGTCGTCGGATCGCGCAGCGGCACGCATTCCGGGCGGCTGGCCGCCTACTCCCAGGGCGACGGTGCGAGCTTCCTGCCGGCTCATCCCTTCGTCGCAGGCGAGCGCGTGACCGTGCGGGCGCGCGCCCGCGTCCGAGCGAGTGGCAGACGGTCCTCGACGTCTTCGCGATCGCCGCAGCCGGACCAGATCAGCTCCACCCCCGAGACGATCCACCCGGGCGGCGCCGCCGAAGAACAGCGCTTCCTCTCGCGTCCCGACCTGCGCCCGCCGGCGGTGACGGTGACCGCCAACTCGCCCGGCGCAGGCCGAAGGCGACATCTTCGTCGCCCCCTACACCGGCCCCGGGCCAGGCCGGGCCGATGATCCTCGACCCGTCGGGCGCGGCTGCTGTGGTTCAAGCCGCTGGCGCGCGACACCTTCGCCACCAACCTGCGCGTGCAGGAATACGCCGGCAGGCCCGTGCTCACCTGGTGGCAGGGGGACATCTCGATCCACGGCTTCGGAGTCGGCGAAGACATCCTCTACTCGAGCTCCTACACCGAAGTCGGACGGATTCGCGGCGGCAACGGACACCGCCCCGACCTGCACGACTTCGTCCTCGCCGGGGATGGCACAGCGCTCGTGACCTCCTACTTCCCGATGCTCTGCAACCTGTCGGCCTACGGCGGACCGTCGTATGCCGGGCTGACGGACGGGGTGATGCAGGAGATCGACGTCCGCACCGGGCTCGTGATGTACGAATGGACGAGCCTCGACCACGTCGGGGTCGCGGAATCGTATTCCTCGCCGCACACCTCGACTACGAGCTCGCCGTATGACTTCTTCCACATCAACTCGCTCGGCGCCGAGCGCGACGGCAGCTTTCTGATCTCGGCGCGCAACACCTGGACGGTCTACGACGTGAACGCCAGCGACCGGGCAGATCCACTGGCAGCTGGGCGGCAAGCACAGCAGCTTCAGCGGCGCCGCCCCGACGCACACCGCCTGGCAGCACGACCCGCGCGAACTGCCCGACGGGTCGATCAGCATCTTCGACAACGGCTCCTCGCCGACCGTCCATCCGCAGTCGCGCGTGGTCGTCCTCTCGCTGGACCCCCAGACGGGCACGGCGACCCTCCAGTCCCAGCTGACGCACTCGCCGGGCCTGGTCGCGGAAAGCCAGGGCAACGCGCAGCTGCTCGCGAACGGCGACTGGTTCGTCGGCTGGGGACAGGAACCGTTCTTCTCCGAGCTGAGCCCGAGCGGCCAGCAGCTCTTCGACGCCCACTTCCCGGCGCACACGCAGTCCTACCGCAGCTTCCGCCTGTCGTGGAGCGGCACACCTGTCCATCCTCCGGCGCTCGCGTTCGCGCCCGGCGGCAGCGGGGCCGGGACGGTGTACGCGAGCTGGAACGGCGCCACGCGGGTGGCCTCCTGGCGACTCGAGGCGGGCGGCGCTCCCGGGTCGCTGCACCCGATCCTCACCGTCCCGCGCAGCGGCTTCGAGACCGCTCTGACGGTCCCGGCCGGGACGATCGGCCCGTACATCGCGGCGCAGGCGCTCGACGCAGCAGGTCACGCCCTGTCGAGCTCCGCTGCGGTCGAAGAGGCGGCGCTGCGCTGATGGCGCTCCGCGTCGTCGGCGCCGGCCTGGGGCGGACCGGTACGAGCTCGCTGAAGAGCGCTCTCGAGCTGCTGCTCGGGGGGCGCTGCTACCACATGTACGAGCTGCGCGAACGGCCCGGCGACGTGGCTCGCTGGGAGCGCGCCCTCGCCGGCGAGCCGCTCGACTGGGAGGACGTGTTCGGGGAGTTCCGAGCGACGGTCGACTGGCCCGCGGCGTCGTTCTGGCCCGAGCTGTCGGCGTCCTATCCGGATGCGCCCGTGCTGCTCTCCCGCCGGGCCTCGGCCGAGGAGTGGTGGGCGAGCATGGAGAAGACGATCGTGGCGCTGCTGCGCGAGCCGCTGCCGGAGGACGACCCGCAGCTCGCGCGCCAGCGGCGCATGACGATGGCGATCCTCGCCGAGCGCTTCGACGAGCGCTGGTGGGAGCGGGGGCGCGCGCTGGCCGCATACGAGCGCCACAACGAGCGCGTGCGGCGCGAGGTGCCCGCGGCGCGCCTGATCGAGTGGACCGCCGGCGACGGCTGGGGGCCTCTGTGCGAGGGGCTGGGAGTGCCCGAGCCGGAGGCCCCGTTCCCGCACCTGAACACGACGCCCGAGTTCCGGGAGATCGTCGGGCTCGACGAGCAGGGCTGAGGGGTGGGGTGGGGGGCCGCCCGCTGCGGTGGCCCTCCCCGCCGGAGCGGCTACCACGACCGTGGGATTGACGCTGTGCGCCTGCGGCGCGATCCTGCTGATCGCGAACCGACGCACGATCTTCCGCGGCTCGACGAGGGAGCCGCCCGGTGTCCTGTCCCGGGCGGTGTCGAGCAGAGAGGGATGCGCCGGCCGCGGTCAGGCGAAGCCGGCAACGAGCAGCCGTCCCGAGCCTTTCCGCGGCCGCGCGCGTCGGATCCCGGTCGCTCAGGCGAAGTCGGCCACGAGCGCCTGCACCGTCTCATCGCGCCCGCGCGCGTCGAGCTCCTGCCGGCGCGCCCCCGGCAGCTCGGACGCCAGGTCCTCGAGCAGGTCCGCGCTGACGACGAGCTGGCCCTCGTTCGCGCTGCCCTGCAGCCGCGCGGCGACGTTCACCGCGTCGCCGAGCGCCGTGAAGTCGACGACGGCGGTGCCGACGTTGCCGACGTAGGCCTGCCCCGCGTTCAGCCCGACGCCGAGCGGCAGCCACGGTCCGGCGGGGCTCCCGTAGCCGACGGCCTCCAGCAGCTCGCGTGCCGCCGCCAGCGCGCGGCGGCGGTAGTCGGGGCCGGCGACGCCCGGGATGAACAGCGCCATCGCCTCGTCGCCGATCAGCTTGTCGATCAGGCCGTCATGGCGGAGGATCACCTCGGTGGCCGTCGCATAGAAGCGGTTGAGCAGCCCGGCGAACTCGCTGGCCCCCGAGTGCTCGCCGAGCTTCGTCGAGCCGCGGACGTCGGCGAACAGCACGGCGACGTCGACCTCGGCGCCGCCCGGCGGCATCTGGTCGCAGCAGCGCGCGCACAGGTTCGGGTTCTTGCGCGAGGGGGCCCATCCGATCCTCGTGACGACGGCGCCGCCCACCCCGCCGAAGGGGCTCGAGCAGACCTTGCAGCGGGGCGCCGAGGGCACGTAGCGCCACACGTGACGCGAGGCGACCATCGAGCGGTGACCCTCGAGGAGGATCTTCTGCCACGCGCTGCTGTCGGCGTCGGGCATGTCCCGGATTCTCCCACCTGGCGATGCGTCGCTGCCGTGCCCGGCCCCCGAGCGGTCGTTCACCGCCCGCGGCTCGGTCGCGGCGCGGTGGCGCAGCGCGATCTCACCCGGTGCCCGCGTCTCGAGCGGAAGGGGGGGGATTCGAACCCCCGAGACGGGTTTCCCCGCCTAACGGTTTTCAAGACCGCCGCATTCAACCGCTCTGCCACCCTTCCGCGCCCCATGCTACGCGGTGCCGGCGCGGCCTCAGCCGCGCGCGCGGGCGGCGCGGCGCGGCGCGCGCGAAGCTCGCCGTGCCGCCCGCATTTCGGCCTGCGCCGCCCGCCGCGCGGCGCGCTTGGAGCTGCGGGCCTGCGCGTAGAACACGTCGGCCGCGATGCGCCCGGGGTAGGCGCCCGCGTCGAGCGAGAGGAGCTGGGAGAGCGAGTTCCGGTAGGTGATGTGGTACTCGGCTTCGATTTCGGCCAGCACCGGATCGTTCGCGTAGAAGAAGCGGTCGCCGTCGCGCAGCGCTTCGAACTGCTTGCGCCAGAGCGCCTGCTGCAGTTCGCCGAGTTCGCTGCCGGGGAGATGGGGCTCGGAGAGCATGCCGACGAACGCGTCGAGGTTGTCGACCGAGCCGTAGATCGCCTTCAGCCGGGACGCCAGCGTGGAGCGCCGGCTGCCGGAGACGGCGCGTTCGGAGGAGCCGGGCGCGATCGTTTCGCCGCCGAGGTTGCGCAGCGAGGTGAATTCGAGGATGTGCGGGTCGTTGATGCTCTCCCCGGCCGGCAGTTCTTCGCTGTTCTCGCCGGTCACTTCGTCGAACGTGGTCTGCGGCGCGAGGCCGAGCGCTTCGCGCATCTGGTTGTAGCTCGGCATGCCGGTGTCGCGGCTGCGCTGCATGTCGATCGCGCCCAGGTCCACGACGCCGCTGAAGCATCCCGGCGTGGCTGGTTCGGCGTAGCAGGTGGCCGGGTCCGCGCCAGGACCCGGGACCCCGAACAGGACGCTGCGCAGCGAGTTGTCGATCTGCTCGTCGTTGCGGTAGCTCGGTTCTTCGCCCAGGCCTTCGAGGATCGGCTTGAGACCGACAGCGGGCACGATCTGCGGGTCGAAGAAGGCGGCGCCCTGGGGAATCGCGAGTTCGAGCTGGTTGCGGCGGCCGGGGCCGACCTGCACGCCCATCGCTTCGAGGGCCTGGATGCGCGCCGGCGAGAACTCGCGGCTGGGTACGTGGGCCCGCAGCTCGCTGTTCACCATCGAGTGCGCGCGGTAGCCGACCGTCGCGAATTCGTCGCTCAGCTCCGGATCGACCGACGGGTCATAGCCTTTGTACGGGCTGAGCGTGACTCCGGCCGCCGGGAGGAATTCGTTGTAGGTGATGTACTGCTCCTCCGCTCCGACGACGCGGCGCGCGATCTGAAAGCGCTGTTCGTTCGTCAGCGTCGAGGGCAGTTTCGCGACGATGCGATTGTGCTCGCGGGCGAACAGGGTCGTCACGGAAGTGAGCTCGATGTTCTCGTTGGCGCGCACGTCACCGGTCTCGACGGCGTCTTGCGGGTGCGCTGCGAGCGCGCCTTCGGTTTCCATCGGCGGCGCTGTGGCCGCGTTGCCGCGCGCGCTCGCGAGCGGGAGGTAGCGGTCTGGCAGCAGCAGACGCGCGTGCTGCTTGGCCGGGTTCCCGTTGTCCGGCCCGGCCCGCAGCCATTCCAGACGCGAGGGGCTGTTGCCGTAGAGCGCCGCGGCGTCGATGAACGAGCTCGCGCCGTTGACCTGCTGGCGGGGGTTCGACGGGCCCGTGCCGGTGCCCGGCGCGACTGCATCGCGCGCGAACGGGATCTGGCCGAGCGTGTCGCTGAAGGACTCGAGCGGGTCTTCGGCGTCGAAGGCGATCGGCGCTTCTTCGCTTCCGGACTCCGCGTGCCCGACCGTGTGGTCGACGAACTGCCCCCACACCCACAGCCACTGGCTGACGTTGTGTTCGGAGAAGAGTTCCTGGCCGCCGGAGTTGAAGATCCGGTTGCTGACGTAGCGGGCGTTCGGCCCGGCGACCATCGCCCCGCTGCCGTCGGCGTAGCGAGCGGGGGCGAGGCGCACGTACTCGCTGCCGGCCGAGCCCCATTCGGGATGGGCGAGGTTGTTGCCCCAGTCGTTCAGCGTGCGCGCTTCGAACTGCGGTATGGCGGCCTGGGCGCTCTGCGCAGCGAGGGCCAGAGCGAGCGCCACGAGCATGCCCGCGAGTGTGCGGACCACGCGTCGCCCATCCTCCATGACTCGCATTCGACCCCTCCGTGGGCGCCGGGCGCCCCGTCTCTCTCTACGCCCGCCCGGGGCCCGACACCCCGAACGCGAGCGGCGAGTTTCGCATCTGCGGCAGGCGCCGTCAACGTACGAACGGGCGATCGCTCACTCCCCGCCCGCCGCGGCCAGCGCCGCGGGCGCGCGCGCCGGCGCGGCCTCGGACTGCTCGGCCGATGCGGACGGGAAGGCGGGGAGCAGCAGCGCGGCCATCAGGGCGCCGAGCGCGGCGACGCCGCCGGCGACCACGCAGCCGAGCGAGAGGCCGTCGATGAACGCGCCGGAGGCGGCGCGGGCGACGCCGCCTCCGAGCGCGACATGGCCCGTCGCCGTGAGGCCGCGGGCCACGCCGAGCGCCGCGCCGACCGAGTTGTGGGCGAGCGCCGCCAGCCCCGCGGGGACGCGAGCCGGCAGGTGCTCGGTCAGCCGGCTCGAGTAGAGCGAGGCGTAGACGCTGCCGATGATCGCGACCCCCAGCGTGCCGCCGAGCAGCCGCGTGGTGTCGTTGACCGCCGAGCCGACGCCGGCCTTCGCGCGCGGCACGACGCCCATGATCGCCTCGGTCGCCGGCGCGCTCGTCAGGCCCATGCCCACGCCGTAGAGCACCATCTGCGCGGCGATCGTCGCGTAGCGGGTGCCGGGAGCGACGGTCGCGGCGACCCAGGCGTAGAACGCGGCGACCATCACGAGGCCCGCCGCGACGACGAGCTTCGTCCCGAAGCGCACGGCCAGGCGCGTGCCGAGCACCGAGGCGATCCCCACGGAGGTCGCGACCGGAAGCAGGTGCACCCCGGTCGAGAGCGGGCCGTAGTTCTTGATGAACTGGAAGTACTGGGTCATCAGGAAGATGAACCCGAACAGCGAGAAGAAGGCGACGGTCACCGAGCCGCTGGCGGCCGTGAAGCGCGGGTTCGCGAACAGGCGCACGTCGAGCATCGGCTCGTCGGTGTGGCGCTCGCGCATGACGAACCCCGCGAGCAGCAAGGCGGCGACGGCGAAGCCCGCCGAGGGTGCGCGCGCTCGACCAGCCGTGGAGCGGGGCCTCGATGATCGTGTAGATCAGCGCAGCCATCGCGGTGCTCGAGAGCAGGAACCCCGGGCGGTCGAGCCTGGGCGCGCTCTCGTCGCGCGAGGTGGGCACCGCGCGCGCAGACGAACAGCGCCGCCAGCGCCGCCACCGGCGTCATCGCGAAGAAGATGCTCGACCAGGAGAAGCGCTCGAGCAGCCAGCCGCCCGCGATCGGGCCGAGCGCGATCGCGATCCCCGCGGTCGCGCCCCAGAGCCCGATCGCGCGCGCCCGCTCGCGGCGCTCGACGAAGATGTTGGAGATCAGCGACAGCGTGGCCGGGAACACCATCGCGGCGCCGAGACCCATCACGGCGCGCGCGGCGATCAGCCCGCCGGAGCTCGTCATCAGCCCGCCTGCGACGCTGGCCGTGCCGAACACGGCGAGCCCGCCGAGCAGCATGCCCTTGCGCCCGAAGCGGTCGGAGAGGGATCCGGCGATGAGCAGGAACGCGGCGAAGACGAGGTTGTAGGCGTCGACGATCCACTGGAGCTGGCTGTTGGAGGAGTGCAGCTCGCGCACCAGCGTCGGCAGCGCGACGTTGACGATCGTCGTGTCGAGGTTGATCGCGAAGGCCGCCAGCAGCAGCGCCGGGAGGATCAGGGCTCGGTTTCGCACACGCAACACCTCTTTCTCAAACATGAAGACAAGAAAATCAAGTCTTAGCACAAGTTGATCAAGCATGCGGTAGACTCGACGCATGCGCTCCTACCGCCAGTACTGCGCGCTCGCCAAGGCGCTCGACGTGCTCGGCGACCGCTGGACGCTGCTGATCGTGCGCGAGCTGATGCTCGGAGGGCCCAGCCGCTACACCGACCTGCGCAACGGCCTGCCCGGGATCGCGACGAACCTGCTCTCCGAGCGCCTGCGCGAGCTCGAGGCGGCGGGCGTGGTCGCGCGCGAGCAGGCGCCGCCGCCGGTCGCGACGACGCTGTTCTCGCTGACCGAGCGGGGGGAGGCGCTGCGGCCGGTGCTCGACGAGCTGGGCAGCTGGGGCGTCCCCTACATGGTCGAGGGCCCGGCGCCGGAGGATGCGTTCCGCGGGCGCTGGCTCGCCTGGCCGGCGGAGCGCTTCCTCGTCGACGGCGAACCCGGCGCGCCCCCCGTCTCCATCGAGCTGCGGGGCGGCGAGGACCCCGTCGTGGTCGAAGCCGTCGGAGGGCGCTGTGCACGCGCGGCCCGCTGCGCCGGGCGAGAGCGCCGACGCCGTCCTGACGCGGCTCGCCGCACGCCATCCTCGGACTCCTGAGCGGCGAGATCGACGTCGCCGAGGCCCGGCGGCGCGGTCTGCGCGTCGAGGGCGAGGAGCGCGTGCTCGGCCGCCTGCGCCCGGCGGGCGCGGCGGCGAGCTCCTGAAGGGGCTCGCGACGGGCGCTGCCGCAGCCTCTAAACTGGCATCTCACCCTCGGGAGAGGTGGCCGAGTGGCTGAAGGCACTCGCCTGCTAAGCGAGTATGGGGATCAAACTCCATCGCGGGTTCGAATCCCGCCCTCTCCGCCATCGCTCGACGCGCAAACCCCGACCCGAAGGACGCTGGGTCGGGGTTTGTCCTGCCGGTCTCGCAGCCATGCGCGCGAACCCCCTGAAAGTGGGTAATGTCCTTCGAAGGCGAGTTCCGCTCGATGCGGAAGCCCGCGATCACCGCAGCGTCCGGCAGCACGGGCCGCATCGCACCCGGCCCGTCCGCAGCCCGTTCGCAGGAAGGCACGAGATGCCAAGCCAGGGAGCCTCTCATCGCCCCTGACCTCCCTCCGCCCGGCGAGCGTCGCGACCTCGGCGCGGCCGGCCTGCAGCTGATGCTGGACTCCGACGCCGGCGCGCCGGGTCGCGCCCGGGCCGCCATCCGAGACTGGTCGGAGCACATGCTGATGGAGACGTTCCGGCGCGACGCGCTCGAGCTCCTCGTCTCAGAGGTCGTCACGAATGCGGTGCGGCATGCGGAAGCACGCGCGGAGGAGCCGATCAACCTGGCGGCGAGCATCGACGAGTGCGAGATCCTCGTCAGGGTCACCGACGGCGGCGGCGGATCGCTGCCGCGGATGGGCCCGCCGCGCGGCCAGGCCGGCGGCTACGGCCTGCGGATCGTCGATCGCGAATCCAGGCGCTGGGGTGTGGAGCGCCAGGCCGGTACCAGCGTGTGGTTCGCCATCTGACTGCGCACGGCGCGGATCACTCGAACTCGGCCACCGAGTAGACGTCCCTCTTGTTCAGCACCACAGGGGTGTCGGGCAGCCCTCCGGGCTGGGCGTGGTGGATCGTGAACGTGTTGCGGCCGAGCTGGAAGATCGCCGCGACGACCGCCCCTGAGGCCGCGCCCGGCTCCCCGATGCGGATGCGGTGATCCGCGCCGCCGTAGCGGCATTCGATCTCCTGGATCCTGCGCCCGCTGGACACCTCGCCGGTGCAGGCCTCCGCCTGCTCGCGCAGCTCCTCGTAGGCGGGCTCGGCAGGGGGCGTGGTCACTTCCGGCATCAGAAGCCGGCTAGCGACGCTTCGACCCGCCGCCACGCCGAGTGCCGGCGCGCGTCTGTGGCGGGTAGCGCTTGCGCTCGGCGGCCGTCATCTGCCTGATCACGAGCTTGCCCTGAGCGACCTGCTCACGGATCTCCTCGAGCTTGCGTTCGTGACGTTCCTGCTGGCGGAGCTGCTGCGGTCCCGGCATGTCATCGCTCCTGATCGCGTGTGCTCACGGGCGCAAGACGCCGAAATGCCGGCTGATGAGCGACGCGAGTAGTCACTTGAGGGTAGCGGGTGTCGCGCGGCGCGCCCGGGCGGCGCGCGGGTGAGCGGAGGCTTGCAGGCGCAGCAGCCGGCGCCTGCCGGCCGGGCGCGGCTGGTACCGTTCAGGGATCAGGTTGGGCATTCTGTCCAACACAGCAGTGCCAGCGCTCGTAGCCTTCGATCGGATGCTCCGCAAGGCGCAGCACTATCCAGCCGGAGGAGAACAGACATGGCTACCGGAACAGTGAAGTGGTTCAGCGACGACAAGGGCTTCGGGTTCATCACGCCCGACGACCAGTCGTCAGACCTCTTCGTTCACCACAGCGCAATCGTGGGCGAGGGTTATCGCTCGCTTCCCGAAGGCGCGAAGGTCTCTTATGACGCCGAACCGGGCGACAAGGGACCCAAGGCCGCGAACGTCACACTGACCTAGCGCTTCGGCCCTGATCATCGCGGCCGACGTGCCCAGCCCAGCGGGGAGATGCGAACACGCCCCGCGGGAGGCCGGCGCCTCGGCCGCGATCAAGGCGGACCCGCTTCTCTGACGAGAGGACGGATCGACATGGCTTCGAGCAGCAAGCAGAAGACGACGATGGCAAAGCGCGATCGTGAGAACCGGCTTCGTGAGAAACGGGAGCTCAAGAAGGCCAAGAAGGACGCCCGCAAGCTGGCCGCCCAGAACCCGGATCTCCCCGTGGAGTCAGATCCCGATCTGGATCCGGCGGCGAGCGACGACGCGGTCCTCGCGGCGGGCGAACCGGCAGGACCCGAGGACTGAGCGGAGCGCGACCCGGCGCCGATCGGGGGCGCCGCCGCGGCGCCGCTCCTCACGGGTGCTCGGGATGCTTCGCCTGCGCCTCTCTGATCTCCTGCTCGCTCGCGCCCGCCGCAGTCGCGTCTTCGCGCAGGTTCTGCTCGAACACGGCGAGAACGTCGTCTGAGGCGGAGTGCAGCCGCTGCAGGGCGGCCTCCTTGGCGCGGGGATCGCGTCCATCTTCCGCAGGCCGCTCGGAACTCCGGGTGCGGTCCTGCTTCGGGCCCTCACCCGCGTTCTCGGTGTTCTCTCCGGGCACACCTCAGACGTTAGCGCTCTCGGCTCGCGGGGTTGCCCGCGCGGGGATCTCGTGCGGGCGCCGGGCAGCGCCCGTGCCGGGAACGTCCTAGAGGGACGGACCGGCGGCCGCCGGTCCGTCGCCGGCACCTGCGACTTCGGCCTGGCGCTGCGAGAGCTCCTCCTGCTCGGCGCGCCTCAGGCGGGCCTCCGCGCCCTGGTGGATGCGCTCGAGCTCTCTGAGCCGCGAGGCGGACGTGGGGCGCATGCCGTACATCTTCGCGCGGTAGAGGTCGTAGCGCTCTCGCGCGTAGCGGGCCTCGGAGCGCATCTCCTCGATGCGATGCGACGTGCTCACAACGGCCGCGGTGACGGACGGGCGGAGCGAGCCGCCGGCGCCGAAGCGGGCGCACGCCACGACGGAAGATCCACCGGCGATGCCCCGGCGTCTCGCAGCCCTTGGGGCTCCGGGTCGGCGAGGGGGTCCAGGTCGAACAAGCGGAATCCGATCGCGCTCGACGCGCCCGGGACGGAGGTCAGCTCGATCTCGCAGATCGGGCATCGAGCCTCCAGAAGGTCGATCGCCGAAGCCGTCGCCAGCACGCGGATGCGGCAGCACGGGCAGATGAGATGGCCGCTAGCCATTGGCAGTCGCGGCGCGCTCGGGTTCCGCCTCCTGGGCCGGTCCGCCAGCGGCGTCCCGCGCGGTCGCGACGCGCGCCTTCTCGTTCACGGTGGCCATCCCCGACCGCCTCTCTGCCCTTCTGAACGAAGAAATCTTGCCCGGAAAGCGAGAAGGGCTCGGCTCACCGGACTCACGACCGACTATAACGCGATCGGTTTCGCGCGCCGCGCGCGTCGAGCCGGCCGGGCGCACGCTACTCCTCGCTCGAGGCCGCCCAGAGGTTGACGCCGCCCTCGCCCGCATGGCGGTCTATCGCCTCGAGTTCCTCGGCGCTGAAATCGAGGCGATCCAGCGCGGCGACGTTCTGCTCGAGCTGCTCCACGCTGCTGGCTCCCAGCAGGGCCGAGGTCACGCGCGGGTCGCGCAGCGCCCACGCGATCGCGAGCTGGGCGAGCGTCTGCCCGCGTCCGGCGGCGATCTCGGCGAGCGCCCGCACCCGCGCGAGGTTCTCGTCGCTCAGCATCTGCTCGGAGAAGTGGTTGCCGGCGCGGACGCGCGAGTCCTCGGGGATGCCGTGCAGGTAGCGATCGGTCAGCAGGCCCTGGGCCAGAGGCGAGAACACGATCGCGCCGACGCCCTCGCGGCCGAGCACGTCGAGCAGTCCGTCCTCGATCCAGCGGTTCAGCATCGAGTACGAGGGCTGGTGGATCAGCAGAGGCGTCCCCAGCGCGCTCAGGATCTCGGCCGCCTCGGCGGTGCGCTCGGGCCCGTAGGAGGAGATGCCGACATAGCGCGTCAGCCCGCGGCGCCGCGCCTCATCGAGCGCGTCCATCGTCTCTCCGCAGCGGGGTGTCCGGGTCGTAGCGGTGCGAGTAGAAGATGTCGACGTGGTCGAGGCCCATCCGGCGCAGGCTCTGTTCGAGGCTGCCGAGCAGGTACTTGCGCGAGCCCCACTCGCCGTAGGGGCCGGGCCACATGTCGTAGCCGGCCTTGGTCGAGATGACCAGCTCCTCGCGCAGGCCGGCGAAGTCCTCGGCGAGGATGCGGCCGAAGTTCTTCTCGGCGCTGCCGTACGGCGGGCCGTAGTTGTTGGCCAGGTCGAAGTGGGTGATGCCGAGGTCGAAGGCCCGCCGCAGGATCGCCCGGCTGCGCTCGAGCGGCCGGTCGTCGCCGAAGTTCTGCCACAGGCCGAGCGAGATCGCGGGCAGCCTCAGGCCGCTGCGCCCGCAGCGCCGGTAGGGCATCGACTCGTAGCGGTCCTCGGCGGGGACGTAGGAGGTGGGTGCGAGCCTCGCGATGAAGGTCACGGCGCCGCCAATGCTAGCCGCGGCGGGCCGGCGGTCCCGGCCCGGCTCGGCACCGACCGGTCGGCGCGCGACGGCCCGTAACCTTCTCGTCATGTCTGAGGAGAGCGGGCTGGCAGAGCGGGCGCGCGAGTTCTGGCGCGCGCAGCAGGAGACGATCTGCGACCTGCGCGAGCCATGGGCGCACGGAACGGTCCTGCGCGCGAGCCGCCACCCCACCTACTACAGCTTCAACCTGGTGCGCGTCGAGGAGGAGCCGGTGCTCGACGCCGCGGCGCTGGCGGCCGTCGCCGACACAGCGCTCGCCGGCCTGCAGCACCGTCGCATCGACTTCGAGCAGATCGAGCCGGCGCTGGCCCGGCGCGCCGACTTCGAACGGATGGGCTGGAAAGCGACGGCCCTGGTCTGGATGCACCACGCCGACCCGGGCGCGGTCGACGCGGGCGAGGGATTCGAGGTCGACGAGGTGCCCTACGAGGCTGCCGACGCGCTGCGGCTCGCATGGCACATGGAGGACTACGAGGGCTACGCCTACGACGAGTCGTTCCGCGCCGGCGCGCAGGAAGTCGCCGAGGCGCGCGACGTGCGCGTGCTGATCGTCCGTGACGGCGATGAGCCGATCGCGTTCGCCCAGATCGAGCGCTCCGGCGACCAGGCCGAGATCTCCCAGGTCTACGTTCATCCTGAGCACCGCGGCGGCGGGCGCGGCACGGCGATGACGCGGGCGGCGATCCGCTCCGCCGCCGGCGTCGGAGACCTGTGGATCATCGCCGACGACGAGGATCGCCCGAAGCGCCTCTACGAGCGCCTCGGCTTCCGGCCGGTGTGCCGGACGATGGAGCTCACGTGGCTGCCATGAGCGCGCCGCGCCCGCAGACGCGCTTTCTGCTGGCCAAGCGCACCGCGATGGTCGCCGCGACCGCGTTCCTGGCGATCAACCTCTGGACGGGGGCGCCGCTCCTCGCGCTTTGGGTCGGCTCGCAGATCGTCGGCAAGACGACGCTGAGCATGGAGGCCGTGATCGTCGTCGTGGTCGTGCTGGCCGTGCTCGTCTTCTCGATGTCGATGGCGCTCGCCTGGCTGAGCGCCGAATACGACCGCCTCTCCGGCCGCGACCCGGGCGAACGCCGCCTGCCCTGGCTGCGCGGCATGAGCGGCGACGAGGGCATCGAGCAGCCCGGCTACGGCGCCGGGATCACGCCGCTCGAGCGCGTCGTGATGGTCAGCGTCTACCTGGCGGTGATCTGCTTCCTGCTCTGGTTCTTCCTGCTCGCCGGCGCGCCGACGCCGTCGCTCTAGCGCCGCTAGACCTTCACCATCACCTTGCCGGTGTTCCCGCCGGTGAACAGCAGGTTCAGCGCGTCGGGGCAGCGCTCGAGGCCCTCGACGATGTGCTCGGAGGACTTCAGGCTGCCCTTCGCCGAGCCATCCGGCGAGGGCCCCCTGGGCCTCGCGCGAGCCGCGGGAAGAAGTCGAGCACGATGAAGCCTTCCATGCGCCCGCGCCTGATCAGCAGGTTGATGTAGTTCGACGGGCCGGGGGGCGGGCCGTCCTCGTTGTAGCCCGAGATCGCCCCGCACAGCACGACGCGGCCGCGCATCGCGAGGTTGCCCAGGCAGTCGTTGAGGATCGAGCCGCCGACGTTGTCGAAGTACAGGTCGATCCCGTCGGGGCAGGCTTCGTGCAGGCGCGCCGCGACCTTCTCGTTCTTGTAGTCGATCGCCTCGTCGAAGCCCAGCTCCTCGACGATGTACGCGCACTTCTCCGGCCCGCCGGCGATGCCGACGACCTTCTTCGCGCCCTTGATCTTCGCGATCTGGCCCGCCGTCGAGCCGGTCGCGCCGGCGGCCCCGGAGACGACCACGACGTCGCCCTCCTTGACGCCGCCGACGTCGATCATCCCGAAGTAGGCGGTGACGCCGGTCAGCCCGAGGATGCCGAGCGCGATCGTCGGCGGGACGCCGTCGGGGATCGCCTGCATCGCGCGCTCGGCGCTGTCGGCGATCACGTAGTCCTGCCAGCCCGTCATCCCGAACAGCATCTGCCCGACCGGGTAGGCGTCGGAGCGGCTCTCGACGACCTCGCCGATCCCGCCTGCGCGGATCACGTCGTCGATCCTGGATCGGGGGCAGGTAGCCGGGGGCGTCGTCCATCCAGGTTCGGATCGTGGGGTCGATCGAGACGTAGCGCACCTTCACGAGCGCCTCGCCGTCCTTCAGCGGCTCGAGCTCGACGTGCTCCAGGCGCGTCGTGCTCTCGTCGACCATCCCGGAGGGACGCTCGGCCAGGACCAGGCGCCGGTTCTGCTCACTCATCTGCACTCCCTCCTCATCGCCCGCGGGCGTTAGCGCTTTCGAGGCCCGATCCTATTGCGCGCGGCCGGCTCCCGGCCGTGTCAGCTCCTCGAGCAGCAGCACGAACGAGCCGTGCTCGTGGCCGGTCGCGGCCGTCAGGCCGATCTCGCACGTGCGGTTGCTGCACAGGTGCGCGCCGGCGGACTCCTCGCCCCGTTCGATCCGCTCCGAGCGCGCCGAGGCCTCGGGCAGCTCGGGATGCAGCAGACCGCGGTCCCCGGCGGTGCCGCAGCAGCTCGGCCCGGCCGGCGCGACGACGCGCTCGGCGAGCGCGCCGGCGACCGCCGTCAGCTCCTCGGCGATCCCGAGGTGGCTGGCTGCGCACGGCGGGTGCACCGCGACGCTGTCGAGCTTCGCGGCCGGTCCGCAGCGCGCCAAGCAGCTCGTCGTGGACCCACGAGATCGAGTCGACGATCCTGACCCGGCCGTACTCCTCGCGCAGCACGTCGTCGAGCCGCTCGGGGACCTCCGCGAGCAGCCCGAGCGTGCAGGAGCTCGCGTCGACGACGAGCGGCAGGCGCCCGCCCTCGGTCCACGCGAGCACGGCGGCGGCGGTCGCGCGCGCCATCTCGGCGTGGCCGGCCTCGAAGCCCTTCGAGCTCCACGGCGTGCCGCAGCAGCGGCCGGCGACGTCCGGCGGGATCCACAGCGGGCGCCCGGCCCGCGCGGAGACCGTGAGCAGAGCCTCCGGCAGCGACGGGCGTGCGGCGTAGCCGCGGGGGTTGCCGAAGATGCGGTTCACGCAGGCGGGGAAGTACACGGCGGCGGCGCCCTCGCGCGCCGTCCACGGCGGGGCGGGCGCCGGGTCGGGCAGCGACTCCCCCCAGGCCGGGAGGAGCTCGTGCGAGACGGCGGTCCGCGCGATCCCCGTGAGCGCGGCCGCCGGACCGTCGCCGAGCGTCCTGCCGGCGCGCAGCGCGGCGCGGGCCGAGCGTTCGACGGTGCCCCAGCGCCGCGCCGCCTCCAGCGCGGCCCGTTCCGCGCCGGCGCTGTGACGCCGGGCGCGCAGCGCCTTGACGAGCTTGCCGGTGTCGATGCCGACCGGGCACTGCAGGCTGCAGAGCCCGTCGGCGGCGCAGGTCTCGATGCCGTCGTAGCCGTACTCGCTCCAGCAGCGCCGCGAGCACGGGCGAGCCCTCCGGCTGGCGCGCCATCTCGCGGCGCAGCACGATCCGCTGGCGGGGCGTCGTCGTCAGGTCGCGGCTCGGGCAGACGGGCTCGCAGAAGCCGCACTCGATGCACTGGTTGGCCACGTCCTCGATCCGCGGCGCCGACTTGAGGTTGCGCAGGTGCGCGCCCTCATCGGTGGTCAGCACGATCCCGGGCCCCAGGACCCCGTCCGGGTCGGCGAGCCGCTTCACGCGCCACATCAGCTCGGTCGCCTTCGGGCCCCACTCGCGCTCGACGTAGTGCGCCATGTTCACGCCGGTGCCGTGCTCGGCCTTCAGCGAGCCGTCGTAGCGGTCCACGATCAGCTCGACGAGCTCGCCCATGAACGCCTCGTAGCGGTCGAGGTCCTCCTGCGCGCCGAAGTTCGGCGTGAGCAGGAAGTGCAGGTTGCCCGCCGAGGCGTGACCGGCGACGCCCTGCAGGAAGCCGTGGCGCCCGAGCAGCTCCTGCAGGTCTTTGGCGGCCTCGCCGACACGGGCCGGCGGCACGCACACGTCCTCGATGATCATCGTCACGCCGGGGCCGCGCACGGCGGCGAGCAGGCCCTGCATGCCCTCGCGCACGTGCCAGAGCATCGCGACCTCGACGCGATCCCGGCTGAACCGCGGCCGGATCGATCGGGTTGCGCGCCGCGAGGATCTCGACGGCGGCGCGCTCCAGCGCGTCCAGCTCGTCCGCCTCCTCGGCGCGGAACTCGACCAGCAGCGCGGCCGAGGTGGGCGGCAGCTCCTTCCAGCGCTCGGGCGTCCCGGGCATGTTCCAGGCGGCGGCGATCAGCGTCGGGGCGACCATCAGCTCGGTCGCGCTCGCGCCGCTCGCGACGAGCTCCGGCACCGCGTCGACCGCGGTGTCGATGTCCTCGAAGAAGCGAGAGCGAGAGCGTCGTGTGGCGTCCGAGCGGCACGGTGTCCATCACGGCCTCGCCGATGAACGCGAGCGTGCCCTCCGAGCCGATCAGGAGGTGGGCGAAGATCTCGAGCGGCTCGTCGTAGTCGAGGAACGCGCACAGGCGATAGCCGGTCGTGTTCTTGATCTCGAACTTGCGCGCGACTCGTCCGGCCAGCTCGCGGTCGCGCGCGCAGCTCGTCGCGGATCTCGCGCGAGCCCGGCGGCGAGCTCGGGCGCGGAGGCCGCGAACCGCTCTGCCGCGCCCGGCGCGGCGGTGTCGATCACGGTGCCGTCGGCGAGCGCGAAGGTCAGCGAGCGCAGCGTGCGGTAGGAGTCGGCGTGCACGCCGCAGCGCATCCCGCCGGAGTTGTTGGCGAGCACGCCGCCGAGGCACGCGATCTCGGTGCTGGCCGGATCGGGGCCGACACGGCGCCCGTGCCGCGCGAGCCGCCGGTTGACGCGCCCGAGCACGGCGCCCGGCTGGACGCGCACCGCGCCGCCGTCCTCCTCGACCGTCACCGCTTTGAAGTGCCGGCGGCAGTCCAGCGAGGATGCCGTCGGTCTGGGACTGGCCGTTGAGGCTCGTGCCTCCCGCGCGGAAGACGAGCGGCGTGCCGGTTCTCCTCGCGACGGCCATCACCGCGGCGACCTCCCCGATGTCGCGCGGGACGGCCACCGCGCGCGGGATCGAGCGGTAGCAGCTCGCATCCGAGGCATAGCGGATCAGATCGGATGCACGGCCGGCGAGCCCGCCGTCGCCGAGGGCGGCGCTCAGAGCGCCGGCCAGCTCGGGCGGGGTGCCGGCGGCGACCCAGTCCGGGGCGGCGTCGGGCGCGGGCCGCGGCACCGGCCAGTCGCCCGGCGGCTCGGGCGCGATCCGCGCGATGCCGGCCTGCCTGCCTGCCCCCCGTGATGGGGGGTGCCCCGTCATGGGGTACGCCGTCGCCACGCCTACTCCAGCCACATGCCGCTGGCGCAACGGACCTGCACGAGCCGGGGGCCGTCCTCGGCGGCGATCGCGACCGTGAGCGCGTCGATCAGCTCCTCGGCGCCCTCGACCTCACGCGAGGGCACGCCGTAGCCGCTCGCGACGGCGGCGACGTCGAGGCCGGGCAGGTCGAGCCCGGGCAGCCCCTGCTCCTGCTCGAATTCGGCGAACCACTTGAGGATCATGTACTCCTCGTTGCGCAGCACCAGGAACGTGACGGGGAGCTTGTACGCCACCGCCGTCCAGAGCGCCGTGATGCCGTACTGCGCGGACCCCTCGCCGAGCACGCACACGACCGGGCGCGAAGGCTCGGCGAGCTGCACGCCGACGGCGGCCGAGATCCCGAAGCCGAGGCCGCCGCTGGACGAGAAGTAGTAGCTGCCGGGCTTTGACAGCCGCAGGCGGTTGCGCAGCGCGGCGGTGCTCGAAGGCGTCTCGACGACGGCGATGCCGTCCTCGGGCCAGGCGACGGCGAGCGCCTGCATCGCCTGCGAGCCGCTGAGCGGCTCGGCCTCCGCGGGAGGGCCGGGCTCGGGGCGCGCCGGCGGCTGCTCGCGCTCGGACTCGCCGAGCGCATCGTTCAGCGCGCGCAGCGCGAGCGCGACGTCGGCCGACGATCGCCTCGCCCATCGGCGCACGCGCGGCCTCGGCGGGGTCGGAGGTGATCTGCACGAGCTGCGTGCCCTCGGCGAGCAGCGCGCCCGGGATGTAGGGGTAGTAGGGGAAGACCGAGGAGCCGACGACGAGCACGAGGTCGTACTCCGCGAGCTGCATCCCGGCGGGGCCGATCGCGGGCGCGAGCAGCCCTTGGAAGTTCGGGTGGTTCTCCGGGAACCCGAGCCGCCCGCCTCCCGTCGCGGGCGTGGCGAGCACCGCCATCCGCTGGCGCTCGGCCAGCGCCACCGCGTCGTCCCAGCCGCCGGCGGCTTCGATGTCGGGGCCGGCGACCATGACGGGCCTGCGCGCCGCCGCGATCCGGCCCGCCAGCTGCGCGATCCGGGCCGGGTCGGGCACGGCGCGGCCGTCGACGCGGCGCGCGAGCGTGTGCCTGAGCGTCGCGGCGTCCGCCTCCTGGCTCCAGTCGTCCATCGGGATCGAGACGAACGCGGGGCCGCGCGGCGGCAGCGAGGCGTGGTGGATCGCGCGGGCGAGCGCCGCCGGCACGTCCTGCGCGCGCGGCGGCTCGTGGCTCCACTTCACGTACGGCTGCGGGCCGTAGGTCGGTTCGCGGTTGGTCAGGTTCGCCTCCATCGTGATCTGGGCCCGCACCTGCTGGCCGGCGGTGACGAGCAGGGGCGACTTGTTCGACTGCGCGTTGAAGATCCCGCCGACGGCGTTGCCGACGCCGGGCGCCGTGTGCAGGTTGACGTGGGTGACGCGGCCCGTGGCCTGCGCGTAGCCGTCGGCCATCCCGACGACGGCCAGCTCCTGCAGCCCGAGCACGTAGCGGAAATCCGAGGGCAGCTCGGCGAGCATCGGCAGCTCGGTCGATCCCGGGTTGCCGAAGATCGTCGTCATCTCGTGCGCCCTGAAGAGATCCAGGGCGGCCTCCCGCACGGTGGCCATAAGGCGCGTAATCCTTGCAGAAGGCGGAAGCCGGAGCCGGCGCTCCGTGCCGGCCTCAGGCCTGATCGGGGGCTGCGACCGCGAAGACGATGTGGCGGCGCGCGAGCGACATGTAGGCGTGGAGCTCCACCGGGCCGCCCTCGAGCGGCGCGACCGTCACCTCGGTGAGCGTGATGAACTCGCGCTCGGCGGCGTTCAGCACGTCCGAGACCCGGCTGCGGTAACCGTCGCGCGCGAGCGTCAGCACGCCCTCGATGCGGTGGCGCTCGGTCTCGATGCGCACGCGCTCCTGGCGCTGTTCGACGTTGCTGGCTCTGCTCGGCCATCCCCGCCATTATCGGGCCTTGCGCCTCAGCGGGTCACGAGGTAGGTCCGATGCACCGTCGTGCGGCGCCCCGTCGGGCCCACCGCGACGATCGTGACGCGCGCCCGCATCGCGCGCCGAGCGCCGAGCGCCGAGCGCAGCCGCGCCAGCGCCCCTGCGGTGACGCGCAGCCGCACGTGCCCGTTGCGCGCGGCCTGCAGGCCGCGCGCGACCGCCTGCAGCCGAACGGCGCGCCGGGCGCGGCCGCCGGGCTCGAGCGTGCCGGTGACGAGCACCTTGCAGCCCGCGCTGGCAGGCGACCGTCATGGCCACGGCGCGCCGGGCGAGCACCCCGCTCGAGCGCAGCAGCTTCACGGTCAGCACCGGCGCGACGTCGAGCGGCGGCGGCCATGCCGCGGCGGGTACGCAGCCGCTGCCCGCGGGGTGCACCGGTTCGAAGCGCTGCGACGCGGTTGTTGTTCGTGTCCGCGACGTACACGTCGCCTTCGCAGCCGACGGCAAGCGCGGTCGGCTGGGAGAACTGGCCCGGCCGCGGCGCCGCGGCTGCCCCAGCCGCCCAGCCAGCGCCCGCTGATGTCGAATACCTCGACGCGGTTGTTGTTCGCGTCGACGACGTAGAGGTTCCCGGCGCGTCGAAGCCGATCCCGTCGGGCGAGTGGAAGCTGCCGTCTTCGCCGCCCGGCTGCGCCCCATCCGCCGAGCACGGCGCCCGCCGGGGAGAGCTTCACGATGCGGTTGTTGCCGGTGTCGGCGACGTAGACGTTGCCGTCGGGCTCGACGGCGACGCCTTCCGGGCGGTTGAACGACCCCGGCGCGCTTCCCGCCGCGCCGCCGCCTCCGCCCGCGCCCCAGCGGGCGAGCAGCGTGCCTTCGGGCCCGAACACGAGGATGC
This sequence comes from uncultured Solirubrobacteraceae bacterium, assembly GCA_963779065.1. Classification (GTDB taxonomy): domain Bacteria; phylum Actinomycetota; class Thermoleophilia; order Solirubrobacterales; family Solirubrobacteraceae; genus Palsa-744. Next base: position 1,720,760 of record CAVZWQ010000003.1, on the reverse strand, counting down.
GGTTGTGCCCGGCGTCGGCGACGAAGGTCTGGTGGGCAGGCGGGGGAGACAGCGACGGCGTCGTTGCCGCTGAGCTGGACGCCGCCGCGGCGCGGCCGGGCCGCCGGTTTCCGAGAGCCATGTGCCGTCGCCCCAGAGCTGCAGCAGGCGCCCGTAGCCGCGGTCTGTCGACGTAGACGGAGCCCGCCGGGTCGACCCCGATCCCGGTGGGCCGGTAGAAGCTCGCGGACACGCCGCCGACGGCGGTCCACTGGCCGGCGAACGCGAAGCTGGGCGCCGGGAACAGCTCGATCCGGTCGTTGGTCGGTGTCGGAGACCAGCAGGCGCCCCGTCGGATCGACGGCCACTCCGCGGGGGGCGGTCAGCTCGCCCGGCCCGCGCGAGGAGATGCCCGATCGTGCGCAGGTAGTTGCCGAGCGGGTCGAACACCTGAACGCGGTGGTTGGCCGTGTCGGCGACGTAGGTTTCGCCCGCGGGGTCGCTGGCGATCGCGCGCGGGAACGCGAACTGGCCGGGTTTGCGTGCCGAAGCCGCCCCAGGCCCCGGCGAAGGTGAGCTGCGGCGTGAGCTTCACGACCCGATGGTTGAGGTCGTCGGCGACGTAGACGTCGCCCGCGGCGTCGAGCGCGACGCCGTAGGGGAAGCCGAACTGGCCCGGGCCCGTTCCCTGCGACCCGGCTTCCGCGACGTAGGCACCTTCGGTGGTGAACACCTCGACGCGGTGGTTGTCGTCGTCGGCGACCACCACCTCGTGTTCGTTGGCGGCGAGGCCGCGCGGGTAGCTGAGCTGCCCGGGCCCGCTGCCCTTCGTGCCCCACGCCATCGGTTCGCCGCCCCTGGAGGTTGAAGCGCTCGATGCGGTTGTTGCCGCTGTCGGCGACGAACACGTAGTTGCCGGTCACGGCGATGCCCCCGCCCGGCGGCTTGGTCGGATCCTGGGAGGAGCCGAAGCTGAACTGGCCCGGTTCGGAGCCGTGCCTGCCCCAGCTCGTGACGTATTCGCCGTTCGGGCCGAACTTCTCGATCCGGTCGTGGCTCGAGTCCACGACGTAGACCGCTCCCGCGGCGTCGACCGCCAGGCCGCCGATCGGCCCGAACTGGCCGTGGCCTCCGCCGAACGAGCCCCACTGGGCCTCGAGCGTCCCAGCCGGGCTGAACTTCTGCACCACGTAGCCGAGCTGGTCTGCGACGTAGATGTCGCCCTGGGGCCCGATCGCGACGGCCTCGGGGAAGCGCAGCACGCCTTCGGCGCGTCGCCCGATCAGCTGGACGCCCGCGTACGGGACACACGGCGGCGCCGGGGCAGCCGCCGGCGTGGGCGTCGGTCGGCACGAGCCAGCTCGTCGTGAGCAGGGACAGGAGCGCCAGCAGCACGAGCCCGGCCGTCTCGCGCAGCGCCGAGCGCGCCGTCGCGAGGGCTTCCCCGGAAGCGGGGGCGGCAGGGGGGCGCAGGCGCATCGCTGGATCACAACACGCCGCCGCCCGCCGTGTCGCGGTTCTCGCATCAGGCCCGCGCGCCGGGACCCCGGCGACGGTCCCGCGATCAGGACGATCGGGCGCCTAGGGGACGCGCTCGGGTGTGCGGGCCCCGAGCCCGGCGCGCGCGACAGGCACCACCGCGGCGCGGCCCGAGGACGCGGGGTGGTTGATCTCCTCGCGCACGATGTAGAGCGGGCGGTGCTTGATCTCGTCGTAGATACGGCCGACGTACTCGCCGATCACGCCGATCGCGATCAGCTGGATCCCGCCCAGCAGCAGGATCGCGATCGTGATCGAGCCGAAGCCGGGAAGGTAGGAGTCGGCGATCCGCAGCCCGATCACGACCGGGATCGCGATGAAGGCGAGTCCCGCGGAGAGGAGCCCGGCGTAGGTCGCGAGCTGCAGCGGCAGATGGGAGAAGGAGGCGATCGCGTCGAGCGAGAAGCGCAGCATCTTGCGCAGCGTGTACTTCGTCTCGCCCGCGTTGCGGGCGTCGCGCTCGTAGGAGATCGCGGTCTGGTTGAAGCCGATCCAGACGGTCATGCCGCGCAGGAAGCGCGAGCGCTCGGTCATCGAGAGCAGGGCGTTCAGCGCGCGGCGGTCGAGCAGGCGGAAGTCGCCGGAGTTCGGCTCGAGTTCGACCTGGGCCAGCTTGTCGAACAGCTTGTAGAACCACGAGGCGGTGGCGAGCTTGAAGGCGGTCTCGCCTTCGCGCTCCTTGCGGACCGCGTAGACGACGTCTGCGCCCTGGCTCCACTGGGCGACCATGTCCGGGATCAGCTCGGGCGGGTCCTGCAGGTCGGCGTCGATCATCGCGACCACGTCGCCGACAGCGTGCTCGAGGCCGGCGGTGAGCGCCGCCTGGTGGCCGAAGTTCCGCGAGAGGTGGATCACGCGCACGCGCGGATCGGCCGCAGCGATCTGGTCGAGCAGCTGCGGACGTGCTGTCTTTGCTGCCGTCGTCGACCAGCACCAGCTCGAAGTCGTAGTCGGCGAGCGCGGCGGTCGAGCGGGCGACGAACTCCTCGATCAGGAGCTCCTCGTCGTAGACCGGCGCGACGAGGCTCAGCAGCTTGGGGGTGCGGGGAGGTGTGTCCTGCATAGGTGTGATTTTGCCCGGTGTGCCGCCGCGTAGGAGCGCGGCAGACCCCATCGTCGACGAGATCCCTAAGCCGGCGCTCAATTTATCGTTCATCCTTCCTGGGGATGAGCTCGGCAGAGGATGGACGCGGTGCTCCGCGCGAACGTACCCAAAGGGTACCGCCAGAAGACGCCTCCGCGCCCGCCGCGGGCGCGCCGCTTGCGGGCGCCGGCCGTGCTCGTGCAGTTCGTGAAGTTCGGGATCGTCGGCATCTCGAACACGCTGATCACCTTCGCCGTCTACACGGTGCTGCTGAAGGTGTTCGGGGTCTGGTACATCGCGGCCTCGGCGATCGGCTTCGTCGTGGGCGCGACGAACGGCTTCCTGCTGAACCGGCGCTGGACGTTCGCCGACCACGTCGGCGACTCGTTGACCCCCGTGCGCTGGGCGATCGTGCAATCGGGCGGGCTCGGGCTGAACCTCGGGCTGCTCTACCTGCTCGTCCACGACGCGGGCATCGACGAGCTCGTCGCCCAGGCGCTCGCGACGGTCGCGGTGACGATCACGACCTTCCTCGTGAACCGCGCCTGGACCTTCCGCCACGTTCCGCTCGCGGAGGAGCCCTCCCAGCTCACCAACCTCTAGCGGAACACGCTGAGCAGCGAGAGCCCGGCCGGGATCCGGCCGCCGCGCCCGATCATTTTGGACTCGAGCATCAGCGGCACCTCGAGTGCCCGGTTGACCGGTTCGGGCGGCACCCACAGGTCGAGGCTCGACTCGGTCGTCTTGCGGTTGAAGCGGTCGAGCACGCGCAGCAGGATCGCGACCGGGAGCAGCAGCGAGTTGAAGTAGCTCGTGCGCTCCTGGCGCCAGCCGGCCTGCTCGGCGACCGTCCGCAGCGAGCGCATCGTGTAGCGGCGCTGGTGGTGGTTGATCTCGTCGTGTCCGCTCCACAGCCAGCCGTAGGCGGGGACCGTGAGCAGCAGCGCCCCGCCGGGCGCGACCACGCGCCGCAGCTCGCGCAGCGCTCCGAGGTCGTCCTCGAGATGCTCGATGACGTCCAGCGAGACCGCGAGGTCGAAGCTCGCGTCGGCGAACGGCATCTCGAGCACCGAGCCTTCGATCACCTCGCCGCAGCCGCGCTCGCGCGCCTTCTCGACGCTCGGTCTGCGAGAGCTCCACGCCGGTGACGGTGCCCCGCCGCGCGAGCTCGACCATGTTGCGGCCGCTGCCGCAGCCGGCGTCGAGGATGCGGACCGGTTCCGGCCAGGGCGAGCCCGTCCAGCACGCGCTCCAGCACGGTTCTCCGGCCCCGGTACCACCAGTGGCGGTCCTCGGCCTGGAAGGTCTGCTGCTCGTAGTCGCGGTCCATCAGCGGTCCATCTTTTCCTAAATTCCCTGCTTCGCGCCTGCCGGCTGCGTTCCGGCTCAGTCGTGGGCGCCCGTTTGCACGGCGTAGTCGATGGCTCCCGCGGCGCCGCGCCAGGCGGCGATCGCCCGGTCCGTGCCCGGCTCGACCGCCACGCTGGCGCCCGACAGCGGCCCTGCCGGGGCCACGAGCTGGGGCGGGCCGAACAGGGTACGCCCGGGAGCGGCGTCGGTGCCGCGCGAGGCGAGCAGCGCGGCCTCGCCCGGGAGCAGCGTCCCGGCCGGGCTCCTCGCGGGCTCGCCCAGCAGCACGACCGCCTCGCCGTTCGGGCCCGGTGCGAGCGCGCTCAGGAAGAGATCGCCGCCTGCCGGCGCGGCGATCGTGGAGACGGCCCGCAGCCCGCGCTGGTCGATCGGCGCCGTCCGCACGACCAGGTGCCCTTCGCCGGCGCCGGTCCAGGCGCACATCACGCTCTCCGAGCTCAGCCGCACGATCTGCGGCGAGCCTTCCGGAGCCGCCGCGCCCGGAGCGTGCTCGATCCGGCTCGCGTGGCCGAAGCGCGGCCCGGCCGCCGACTGGTCGAAGTACACGTCGGTCGCGCCGGCGCGCTCGGTCGACCACATCACGATCGCGCGGTTGTCGTCGCTGAGCAGCGCCGCGGCCCGGGTGCCCGCGCCGGCCGGTCCGAGCCGCTGCGCGGGCAGCACGCGGCCGCTTGCCGGCATCGCGCGCGCCCACACCCCGCCGCCCGCGGTCCACACCGCGAGGGCGTCGCTCCGGTAGTCCATCGCGACGGTGAGAGCGCCGAGGCTCGCGCCCGCGCCGGTCACCTGCCTGGGCGCGCCCGCGGGGCCGCCGAACCACCGCTGCACCTGGAGCACGAGCGCATCGCGGCTGGGGGCGAGCAGCGCGAGGTCGCCGAGGTAAGCGGTGCTCAGCGCCGCCCCGGGCGCCGGCGCGCCGGCCCCCGGCAGGGCCTCGAACGTCCCGCCGGCGATGCCCTCCAGCGCGAGCCCGCGCCCCGGGCGCCGCGGGTCTGTGCCGAGGATCGCGATCCGTCCGCCCGGCGCCGCCGACGCGCCCAGGGGCGCACGCGGGTCCGAACCGGAGGGGCGCGGCGCGACCGCAGCGGCGGGCGTGGCACCCGGCGCCAGCGCGTCGACCCGCGCCCCGGCGCCCCCGGGGCACGAGGGGCCGGCGGGCCAGACGATCGCGCCGGCGCCGGTGGGATGTGACGGCGAATCCGACGGGAACACGACGCGCGGCGCGCCCGCGGACGCGCAGGGGGCGAGCTGCGCGGGCGCGCTCCAGGCGCCCGCGCCGGCTGGGGCGCCCCAGAGCAGCGCGCAGGCGCAGAGCAGGGCCTGCACCGAGCGTGCGCCGGGGCCGTCAGCGGGCATATATGGTGACGTCGCCCGCTACGGCCGGGCGCGGAATGGAAATCGACCGAATGGCGGTGACGATGGAGATTCGCTTCCTTGGCCACGCGGCCTTCGAGCTGAACGACGGATCGACCCGGGTCCTGATCGACCCCTTTCTCACCGGCAACCCGAAGGCGGCGGTGGCGGCCGATGAGCTTAGCCCGGACGCGGTGCTGCTGACGCACGGTCACGCCGACCACATCGGCGACACGGTGTCGATCGCACAGCGCGCGAAGCCGGACGTGCGTCGCGATCGTGGAGATCGCGAGCGAGCTGACGGCCGACGGCGTGGAGAACGTGCGCGACCCGAACCTGGGTGGCACCGTGCGCTTCGACTGGGGCTGGGTCAAGCTCGTGCCGGCGTGGCACACCTCGACGACCCCGAAAGGGGCGGTCAACACCCCCGCCGGGCTGATCGTCAACCTCGGTGGGCGCACGATCTACCACCTCGGTGACACGGCGCTGTTCTCCGACCTCTCGCTGATGCGTGCGATCGCCGCGCGCGCTGCGAGCTCCTCGGCGCAGGGCGACGGCGAGATCGATGTGGCGCTGATGTGCATCGGCGGTCACTACACGATGGACCGCTTCGACGCCGTCGAGGCGGCGAGGCTCGTGGGAGCGCGGCAGGTGATCCCCTGCCACTACAACACGTTCCCTCCGATCGAGACCGACGCGCAGGCGTTCAAGTCCGACGTCGAGGGCGCCGGGCACGGCGAGGTCGTCGTGCTCGAGCCGGGCGCCACGCACACGCTCTGAGGCAGGCGCGGCGACCGCGTGGCGGCCCGCGGGCCGCCACGCGGTCGCCGTTCGGAGAGCACAGCAACCTTCGCCGCCCTCGGTTGTTCTAGGCGGTGCTCGATCTAAGTTGGCGGAACTCTGCCGATGGCCGGGCACCTACGAACCTGAACGAAGGGGGCGGCAATGGGACGGGTTGCGAGGATCGCGCTCGCCGCGATCGCGGCATGGGCGCTGGCCGGAACGGCGGCGGCGAGCGCCGCGCCGGTGTCGGTCGGGACGTCCGGCTGGACGTGGGGGAACCCGGTCCCGCAGGGCGAAACGCTGAACAGCGTCGCGTTCCAGGGCGCCCGCGGCTACGCCGTCGGCGAAGACGGCACCGTGCTGCGCAGCGACGACGGCGGCGCCAGCTGGAGCGGGCTCCCCAGCGGCTCGTCCTCGAACCTCACGCTCCTGCAGGAGGTCGATCCGAACACCGTGGTCGTCGGGGGCGGCTGCACGGTGCGCGAGTCCACCGACGGCGGCGCGAGCTTCCACCGCCTGCCCGTCAACGAATCCGAACAGGGCTGCGCGACCAAGGTCGCCGCGGTCTCCTTCCTGGATGCGAACACCGGCTACGTCGAGCAGGCCGACGGCTCGATCTTCCTGACGAAAGACGCCGGCCAGACCCTCGAACCGAAGACCAGCGTGCCGCTGGCCGGCGCCACCGCCGGGCAGATCGCGTTCGTCTCTGCGACGACCGGCTTCGCGCTCGTGAACCAGGGCGGCGGCAAGATCTACCGCACGACCGACGGCGCCGGCTCGTGGACGCAGGTGGCCGGCAGCGGCCAGCCGCTCTACGGCATCACGTTCGTGAGCCCGACGCTCGCCTATGCGGTGGGCGCCGGGGGCACGCTGCTTCACAGCACCGACGGCGGCGCGACCTGGACGCCGCTGGCGCTGGCGCTGCCGGCGGGGGCGCCGCGGCCGACGCTCATGCAGATCTCCTGCAGCGACGCCGAACATTGCCTGATCGCGACGGCGCCGCAGCCTGCGCCGGCGACCAACATGCTCGTGCGCACGACCGACGGCGGCGCGACCGGGACGCTCGTGTCCCCGGCCGACCAGAACCTGCTCTCGGTCGCCTTCTCCACGGCCGGCAGCGCGGTCGCCGTCGGCGCCGCCGGCGAGACCGTGCTCTCGACCGACGGGGGCGCCACGTTCCCGACCTCGATCACGCACCGCTTCGGCGTGCAGCTCGGCGGCGTCGTTCGGCTCGGGGCGCGAGCGGAAGACGCCTACGTTCCCGGCCACTCTGGTGTGATCGCGGCGACGACGAACGGCGGCGCGAGCTGGGCGGCGCTGCGCGTGCCGACCTCCTCCACGATCGAGGACGCCGCGTTCCCGACGACCGCGGTCGGCTACGCGGTCAACGAAGCCGGAACCGTCTACAGGACGTCGAACGGCGGCCTGAGCTGGACGATCCTCAACTCGGGCGGCGGCGCGCCCGCCGCGCTGCTCGCTCCGGGCGAACAGGGGGGGACCGTCGTCCTGGTGGGGCCGACCGGCCTGCGGCGGAGCACCGACGCGGGCGCGAGCTTCGGACCCGTGGCGGGCAGCGTCGTGATCGGCACCAGGCACCGCAAGGTCCTGCGGCGCCGCCTCTCCGCCTTCCCGCTGTTCGCGGGTGGGGAGACCGTCGGCTCCGCGATGATCGCCTGGGGCGATGAAGCGATCGAGTCGCGCAACGGCGGCGCCCGGTGGACGCTGATCCCGCGCCCGCTGAAGCACGGCAACATCGAATCGCTCTCGTTCGTGAGCCCGACCACCGGCTACGCCGTGTCGCAGCAGCGCCTGTTCTTCACGCGCAACAGCGGTCACAGCTGGAAGGAGATCGACGGGATGGGCAGCATGGCGCTGGGCGGTCAGGGCACGATCGCGTTCAGCTCCGCGGCGGACGGCTACGCGCTGTTCGCGGGCGGGGGCAAGCGCGTGCTGCGCACCTCCGACGGCGGGCGCACCTGGATCCCCGAGACGCTGCCGCGGAAGGTCGAAGCGGTCGCGGCCGCCGGGCTCGTGGACTACCTGCTCGGCGAAGGGGGGCTCTTCCAGACCGAGAGCGGCGGGTTGAATCCGACCAGCTCGGCGCTCACCCTGTCGATCGCCGGCCCGCACAAGCTCTCGCGCAGGAAGCTGGCGCGGGCTCACGGGCGCGTGAAGCTCAAGGGCCTGCTCAGCCCGGCGCAGGGCGGGGAGACCGTGGACGTGGCCTACCGCACGGTCGGCCGGGCGGTCTGGCGCGAGCAGACCGTGACGGTCGCCTCCAACGGCGCGTTCACGCTGAGCGCCTCGGGCATCTCCTCGACGACCGACTTCGTCGCCCAGTGGGCCGGCGACGGCCCGGTCGCCGGGGCGGGCACCGCCGCGGTCGAACTGCGCGTCACGCGCCACTAGGCCAGGACCGGCCGATGCCGCCGCGCGGGGCAGTGCCCCGCGCGGCGGCGGCCGCGACCGTCAGCCAGTCGGCAGGGTGACGGTCACGTCGCTCGCTTCCACGGAGAACGCGCCGTTGCTCGCCCGGTAGTAGGGCGCGTCGCGTCCGAGCAGCTGCAGCTTCACCGTGTCGCCTGCGGCGAAGCGGTAGCCGTTGCCGTGGAGCTGGAACGTGACGGTGCCGTTCTCGCCTTCGTCGAGCCGGTAGACGCCGCGGCTGATCAGCCGCTGTACACCTGACGGCAGCACGTCCCACAGCCGTGCGGCGATCTCCCCGTACGGACCGGTCTCGACGACGTGCGCGGTCACCGTGGGCAGCCCGAGCATCGTGAAGCCGCTGCTGACCGTCGTGTAGCCGGCGGTGTTCGGCTCTTCTTCGGCGGTCACGGTCTTGCACGCTTCGCTCGTGCCCGCGATCGGATCGAACGCGGCCGCCGTCGCCGGGTTCCCGCCCGCTGCGGTGAACGTCTGCGGGGCGGCCGAGCCGAACGTGACGGCGCCGGTGCGGAGCTTCGCCCAGCTCTTGGCCGTGAACGGGCCTTCGGCCGGAGCTTCGGTCGGGCAGGTCTGGGTGTAGGCCGTCACGGAGCCGTTGTGCGGCGCCTTGCCGGAGTGCTCCAGACGCGCCGCGAGGAACGCCGGCGCCCTCTTCGTTGAACGCGTGGTCGGTGTTCTGCTTGTTGTCGCCGCGGCTGTGCCCGAGGTCCCCGAACATCAGGGCCGCGTAGCCCTTGGCCGCGCGAACCTGGTTGTAGACGCGCAGCGACTGCTCGGGCGGGAACAGGTCGTCGGTCCAGCCGCTCTCGAGGAGCATCGGTGCGGGCTTGCCGGTCGAGGGGGATGGAGTAGCCGTCGTGGTATTCGTAGATCTGGTTCTCGATCGCTTCGGCTTCGAGCGGGAACGGCTCGCCCGCGTTGATCAACGCGAACCACTTGGTGAGGTCGGCTTCTTCGTCGGCGCCCGGCGGCGCGATATAGCCGCCCGCGGCGCCGTCCGCGAAGAGGCCCGTCACGTAGCTCTGGATCTCGACGCCGATCGGTTCCCGGCTCTGGGTGGGCGAGGCGATCTGCGTGTCGAGGAAGCGGCCGTTGGGCTCGAGCGCGTCGACGAGGTCGGACCACGGCCAGCGCGGGAAGGCGGCCTTGATTTCCATCGCCTTCCCGCCCGGGCTCGTCCACGGCTGGAATTCGCCGTTCTCGAGCCGGATGCGGTTCTTCAGGTAGGCGAGCTCGATCGACTGCCCCCCGCCGTAGGAGATGCCGGTCACGCCGATCGACTTCGGCTTGGCGATCCGTTCGTCGGCGAGCAGGCCGAGCAGGTACTGGGTGTCGCGCGCCTCGTAACGCTGGTCGGCGAGCCTGATCCAGCCTTCTTTGCAGCCCGGTTCGGTGCGGGATTCCGAGCTCCCGCACGAGCGGCCCCAGCCACGGGCGGAGTAGTTGACGACGGCGAAGCCGTGCTGGGCGAAGTAGACGTTGTTGTAATCGAACGTCTCGTTTCCGTCCCCGGCCGGGCGTGGTGGACTCGAACGCGGTCTTGCTGCCTCCCCAGCCGTGCATCATCACGATCGTGGGGAACGGCCCGCTGCCGCTCGGCGGCAACGTCACGTCGACGTCGAGCGGGACGCCGTCGAAGCTCGGCACGCGGTCTTCGAGGCCGGCGGTGGGGCAGAAGCGCACCCCGTCCTGGGCGGTGCAGGCGTGGCCGAACGGCGCCGGTTCGCCTTTCGGCTTGGCGGCGGCGGCCGCCGGGGCGAGCGCGAGCGCCCAGGCGCACGCGGCGGCGAGAATCGTGTTGCGGCGGCGGCCGCCGACGGGCATGTGCATCTGCTGTCTCCTGGCTCGCCCCCTCCCCAGACTGTTGACAGGGGGGACTACCCCGCGGTGGCGGGATCTCAAACGGCGCGAGAGGCCGGCAGCCGGCGCCCGGGCGGATCTAGCGCGGCAGTGAGAGCACGTGCGCCCGCGACGGGTCGATGCGCCCGTCGAGCAGGTCCAGGTAGGTCGCGCGCAGGGGGTCGGGCCCCTGCTCGTGGATCACCTCGAGCCAGCCGTCGGTCCACTTCACATACGGCCCCCAGGCCTCGGCGAGCCGCGCTTCGAGCTGCTCGCGCCCCCACTCGCCCGAGCGCTTCGCGACCCGGTCCGGGGCGAAGAAGAAGGTGGGCCGCGGCCCGGGGAGATCGTCCGGGACCGCCCCCATCTGGTCGTGATGGGTCGCGCCCACGACGGCCGAGTGCGCGAGCTCGGCTCCGTAGCGGCGGTGCACGCCCTCGCGGACCGCGGCGTCGCCGGACATGTCCACGTAGACGGCGCGGCCGGCCGGCAGGTCCTCGAGCTCGTCGTAGGTGAGGACCGCGTCGTAGACGCCGATCGAGCGGGCGTACTCCGCGCCGCGCTCGGAGCTGAGACCGACCACGTCGGCGGCGCCGTCCCGCGAGAGCAGGAACGCCAGCCCGCTCGCGGTCTTGCTCGACGCGCTCGAGAGCACGACCGTGGCCGCCCCGAACATCTCGCTGTCGCGCAGGAAGTCGTCGATCAGCCAGGACGTGAAGAACAGCGGGCGCAGCAGCATCTGCTGGTCCTCGCGGCTGGGATCGTAGGAGGGGTCCGCGCCGGTGAGCAGATAGCTGTTGTACGCGGCCGGCAGCTCGGCGCGATGCGCGGCCGAGTCCACGAAGCCGTGCGGCCCGACGCGCTGCGGGGTGACGAGCAGCTCGCTCGACGGCGGCAGGTAGCCGTAGATCCGCGCTCCCTCCTCGAGCCCCTCGACGCGGCTCTCGGCCACCGTCGCGAAGCCCCAGACGGGCATCCGTCCCCAGCCCTCCGGCGCCGGGAAGAACTTCCAGTAGGACATCGCCTCGCCGAACGCCGCGTAGGTGATGTTGTTGGATGTGAGCCCGAATCGATCGACGCTGAGCAGCGCCTGTCCGGGGTCGGGGGCCGGTGCCGATCCGTCCTCGAAGCGGGTTTCGTGCAGGTCTCCGCGTGCGATCAGGAAGTCCACGGCGGCAAGCTTATGGCCCGGCACGCGCCTGTGCTCGGCCCGCCTGCATGCCCTCCCCGCGCGGTTGCTGGTATTCAAGCGGCATGACGACTGCCGCCACGCGCACCGGGCCGGCCCGTCGGGGTTCGTTCCCGGGGGTGGTCCGGTGAGCCCGGAACGGCTGTGGCGGATCTCCGCGTTCCTGCGCCGCAGGGGCATGCGGCGGCTCGCCCTGTTCGTCAAGAAAGTCAACTCCGCGATCTACCGCAACTCCCTCGCACCCGGCGTGCGGTTCAGTCCCGACGTGCGGTTCCTGCACTCCGGCTTCGGCACCGTGATCCACAGCAACGTGACGATCGGGCGCGGGGTGCGGATCGGGCAGAACGTGACGATCGCCGTGCGGGCCGCCACCGGCTCCGAGCACGGGATCGTGATCGAGGACGAAGTCGGGATCGGCGCCGGTGCGATCATCCTCGCGCCGCGCGGGCGCAGCGTGCGGATCGGGCGCGGCGCCCGCATCGGCGCGGGCGCGCTGGTCGTCCGCGACGTGCCGGACGGCGCGACGGTGGTCGCCGAGCCCTCGCGGGTGATCGAGCGCGGCGCGGGGGAAGAGCGGTCGCTTCGAGGCGCTCGAAGCGAAGCTGGACCCGGGCGCCGAATGAGTAGGCTTGCGGCATGCCGGACTGGCTGATCGCGAACGTCGCGGACTGGCCCGCGCGCGCACACCCGCACCGCGCGATGCAGCTCGATCCCGAGGACGATGCCGCGCCCTGGCCCGACACGGGCGTGAACGTCCAGATCCTGCAGCCGGGCCAGCCGAACTGCCGCTACCACTCAGAGCCGGTCCAGGAGGACTTCCTCGTCCTGCACGGCGAGTGCATCGCGATCGTCGAAGGGCAGGAGCACCGGCTGCGCCGCTGGGACTTCTTCCACTGCCCGGCGGGGGTCGAGCACGTCTTCGTCGGCGCCGGCGAGGGACCGTGCGCGGTCCTGATGATCGGCTCGCGCCGCGTCGACCAGGCCCACTACCCGGTCAACGAGGTCGCGGCACGCTACGACGCCTCGGTCTCCGAGGAGACCGACGATCCCGCCGAGGCGTACGCCGACTGGCGCCGCGAGCCGTGGCGGCCGGCCGAGAACCCCTGGCCGCTCGGGGACTGAGCTAGCCGCAGCCGGTGATGCCGCCGTCGAGCGGGATCACCGTGCCGGTCATGTAGGAGCCGGCCCGCGAGCACAGGAAGACGATCAGCCCGGCGACATCGTCGGGATGCCCGATGCGCTTCAGCGGCACGGTCCCTTCGACGGCCGCGCGCGACTCGGGATCGTCGAGGAGGAACGCCATCATCTTGCTCTGGAACGGGCCCGGCGCGATCGCGTTGACCGTGATGTTCTCGGCCGCGAGCCGCTTGGCGAGGTGGCGCGTGAGCATGTGCACGGCCGCCTTGCTCGCGCTGTAGCTGTAGTTCTCGACCGACGGCGTGCGGATGCCGTCGATCGAGCCGATGTTCACGACGCGCGCCGGGTCCTCCCGCGTGGCGGCGCCGCGCAGGGCTGCCAGCAGCGCGACCGTGAGGTGGAACGCGCCCTCCACGTTCGTGTGCGCGACCCGGTCCCACCCGGTCGCCGGGAACTCCTCGAGCGGCGCGCCCCAGGTGGTGCCCGCGTTGTTGACGAGGATGTCGAGCGTCGGGAAGCGCTCGCGTCGTCGCGTGCGCGAGCGCGGCGGCCCCCTCCGGAGTCGAGACGTCGCCCGGTATCCCCACGCAGTCGCCGAGCGCTGCCAGCTCGCCGGCCGCCTCCTGGACGGCGCCCTCCTTGCGCGAGGAGACGATCACGCGCGCGCCCCTCTGCACGAGGCCGCGGGCGATCATCAGCCCGATCCCGCGCGAGCCGCCCGTCACGAGGGCGGTCTTGCCCGACACGTCGAAGAGGTCGCTCATGAGGCCATCTAGTCGGCGAACTCCGCCGGGCGCTTCTCCAGGAAGGCGGAGATCGCCTCCGGCGGCGCGAGGCCGAACGTGCTCATGATCTGCTGGCGATCCTCGTACTCGACCGCCGCCTGCTCGGAGGGGATCTCGAGCGCCGTCCACATCCCCTGCTTGGTCAGCTGCACGCCCCACGGCGCGAGCTCGGCGATCTGGCCCGCCGCCTCGAGCGCGCGGTCCGCGAGCGCGTCCTGGGACACCACGTCGGCGACGAGCCCGATGCGCAGCGCCTCCTGCGCGTCGACGCGGCGCCCGGTCAGCATCAGCTCGTGCGAGCGCGACGCGCCGATCAGCCGCGGCAGCAGCCAGCTCGTGCCCATGTCGCAGTTCGAGACGCCGATGTTGACGAACGCGACGCGGAACACCGCCTCCTCGGCGGCGAAGCGGATGTCGCAGCCGAGCGCCAGCGCCAGGCCGAAGCCGGCCGAGGGCCCGTTCACCGCCGCGATCACCGGCTGCGGCAGAGCGCGCAGCGCGAGCACCAGGCGCGACATGTGCTGCTGGTTGGCGAGCCGGTCGCGCGACTCGTCCTCGCCGGTGTTGCCAGGCGCGCGCCCGTAGCCACCGAGGTCGAGCCCCGCGCAGAACCCGCGGCCGGCGCCGGTCAGCACGACAGCGCGGCAGGAGCGGTCGCGGCCGATCTCCTCGAGCGCCGAGTGCAGCGCGCCGCACAGCTCGGCGGTCATCGTGTTGAGCCGCTCGGGACGGTTCATCGTCAGCCGCCGCACGTGCGGCGCCGGCTGCTCGTCGATCAGCACCTGCTCGGGCATCGGCGGCATCCTATTCCGCGCGCGGGTAGTGGAAGGCCTGCGTCTGGGTGACCTTCGCGACGAGCGCGCCGTCGCTCTCCCGCGCGAGCTCGGTCTCGATCACGACCGTCGTGCGCCCCTTGTGCAGCACGCGGCTGGTCGCCGTCACGGCGCCGTCGCGGACGCCGCGCAGGAAGTTGGTCTTCGACTCGATCGTCGCGGTGCCGACCGCGCCGTCCGGCAGGTTCAGGAACGCGAGCGCGCCGCCGCCGCCGTCGGCCATCGCCATCAGCGCGCCGCCGTGGAGGAGCCCGCCGCCGGTGCAGCGCTCGGGCGCCCACTCCATGCGTCCGCGGACGACCTCGGGCGTCGCCTCGAGCAGCTCGGCGCCGATCAGCGCGGCGAAGGGCATGAGGTCGCGCAGCTGCTCCGGGGTGGCCATGGCGGGCATCTTCGCCTAAACGGCAGCGGCCGCGGAGGCCGGCATGGAGCGCCGGGCGACCCGGCCGCCGAGGCCGGCATGGAGCGCCGGCCGACCCCGCCGCTCTTATGTGACACTCACGCCGTGCACGCCGGTCCGCTCGTCGCCGTCGTCGGCCACGTCGAGTGGGTGCTGTTCGGCCGCGTCCGGCGGCTGCCCTCGGCCGGCGAGGTCGCCCATGCCACGGGCGCGTTCGAGGAGCCCGCGGGCGGCGGCGGCGGTCGCGGCCGTGCAGCTCGCGCGCCTGGCGGGGTCATGCATGCTCTTCACCGTGCTCGGCGAGGACGAGCCCGGGCGCGCCTCGCGCCGGCGTCTCGGCGAGCTCGACGTGCGGGTGCTCGACGAGCCGGCCGCCAAGCCGGTGCTCGAGCCCGGCCTCGAGCGGACCGGCGGCGAGCCGCCGCCGGGGGCGGGCGAGTGGACCGGGGCGGTGCCCGTCAAGGGCGCCGCGACGCGGCGCGCCGTGACGATCGTCGACGAGCAGGGCGAGCGCACGATCACGACGTTCGGCGAGCGCCTGGACCCGGCCGGGGACTCGGGCTCCTCCCACTGGGACGCGCTGCGCGACCTGGACTCCGTCTACTTCACCGCCGGGGACGTCCCCGCGCTGAAGCGCGCGCGCGCGGCGGCGCGGGTCCTGGTTGCGAGCCCGCGGGCGCGCCACGCGCTCGGCCACGGGGTCGCGATCGACGCGCTCGTGCTGAGCGCGGACGACGAGATCGAGCTCGCGGCGGCCGGGCCGGTCGAGCACGAAGCCGAGCTCGTCGTCCACACCGAAGGCGCGCATGGGGGCCGCTGGCGCCGCCGCGGCGGGGAGGAGGGACGCTGGGCGGCGGTGCCGCCGCCGGGCCCGCCAGTCGACTCCTACGGGTGCGGGGACTCCTTCGCGGCGGGGCTGACCTTCGGCCTCGGGGCGGGGCTGGGGCTCGACGACGCGCTCGCGCTCGCGGCGCGATGCGGCGCGACTTGCCTGACCGGCGCCGGCCCATACCAGCGCCAGCTCACTGCACGCGAGCTGCGCGACCCCGCTGAGTCGTGAAAGGATGCCTCGCGCGATGGCCTACGAGCAGATCCTCACCGACACCGACGACGGCGTCCTCACCATCACGCTGAACCGGCCGGAGCGGCTCAATGCGTGGACCGGCCAGATGGGCCAGGAGCTGCGCGAAGCGTTCGACGCGGCCGACGCCGACGACGAGGTCCGCGCGATCATCGTCACGGGCGCGGGGCGCGGCTTCTGCGCCGGCGCCGACCTCGAGGGCGGCGGCGAGACGTTCGACTACCGCAAGCGCGACACGGCGGGCGCCGCCGGGCGCGACAACGGCGGCGAATTCACGCTGCGCGTCTTCGAATCGACGAAGCCGGTGATCGCGGCGATCAACGGTCCCGCCGTCGGCGATCGGCGCGACGATGACCCTGCCGATGGACATCCGCCTGGCCGCCGACGACGCCCGTCTCGGCTTCGTCTTCGCGCGGCGCGGGATCATCCCCGAGGCCGCTCGAGCTGGTTCCTGCCGCGCGTCGTCGGCATCAGCCAGGCGATGGAATGGGTCGCGACCGGGCGCGTGTTCGACGCGCAGGAGGGCCTCGAACGCGGCCTGCTGCGAAGCCTGCATCCGAAAGCGAGCTGCTCGGCGCCGCGCGCTCTCTGGCGCGCGAGATCGCAGACAACACGGCGCCGGTCTCGGTCGCGCTCGCGCGGCAGCTGATGTGGCGGATGCTCGGCGCCGAGCACCCGATGTACGCGCACCGCGCGGACTCGCGCGGGATGGTCGCGCGCGGGCAGTCCGCCGACGCCGTCGAGGGCGTCACCTCCTTCCTCGAGAAGCGCCCGGCCGTCTTCACCGACAAGGTGAGCGACGGCCTGCCGGACGTGATGCCCGGCTGGCGCGCGCCCGAGTTCGAGTAGCCCGAAGGCCGGCACGGAGCGCCGGCCGACCTCCATCCGAGGCCGGCATGGAGCGCCGGCTCACATCCGAGGCCGGCACGGAGCGCCGGCCGATCCTCACATTCCTACGCCCGCATCGAACGCGGGCAGGCGCTGTGCGAGCGACAGCACCGGGGCGAGCAGGTCGCCGTGCTCGGCCACGCGCTCGAGCACCTGCGCCGCCTCGAAGACGAGGCGCTCGGCCTCCCCGGCCGTCCAGCGCCTCGCGAACCTCCTCCCAATCGAGCGGCGTGGAGGCGGTCGGCCGCGGCCGGGCGCGCAGCGAGTAGGCGCACACCGTCGTCTTGTTGCGGTCGTTCTGGCTCCAGTCGATCAGCACCTTGCCCTCGCGCCGGGCCTTCGTCATGCGCGAGACGACGTGGCCGGGGTCGGTCTGCTCGAACAGCTCGGCGACGGCCTTGGCGAAGGTCTTGGTGCGCGCGAAGTCCACGTCCGCCACGTTCAGCGGCACGTACACCTGCAGGCCCTTCGACCCCGACGTCTTGACGAAGCTCGCGAGCCCGAGGTTCTCGAACAGGCCTCGCACCTCAAGTGCGACGCGCGCGCAGTCGAGCACGTCCGCGGGCGCCCCCGGGTCGAGGTCGAAGACCATCGCGCTCGGGCGGTCGGGCGCCTCGGCCCGGGCCAGCGGCGTGTGGAGCTCGATCGAGGCCAGGTTGGCGAGCCAGATCAGCGTCGGCAGGTCGTCGGCGAGCGTGTAGTCGATCTTCTTGCTGCCGGCGGGAAGCGTCGCGGTGCGCACCCAGCTCGGGGCGGTGCGCCGGCGACTGCTTCTGGAAGAAGGACTTGGCGTCGACGCCGTCCGGCCAGCGCGTGACGGTGAGCGCCCGGCCCTGCAGGTGCGCGAGCAGCACCGGCGCGACGGCGGCGTAGTAGTCGATCACCTGTCCCTTGGTGAACCCCGTCTCGGGGTAGAGCACCTTCTCGAGGTTCGAGAGCTTCAGCTCGCGCCCGCCCGCCGACGCGCTCGCCGCGTCGCCCTTGCGCTCGAGGATCGTCAGCGTCCCGGTCTCGGAGTCGCGCAGCTCCGCCTTGAGTGTGTCGGCCGGCGCTCCGTGCCGGCCTCCGGTGTCGGCCGGCGCTCCGTGCCGGCCTCCGGCCTGCGCCGCCGCTCCGGCGCCGCGCGTGTCCTCGCGGACCACGAGCTCGGCGGGCTTGTCCTCGCGCAGGCCCTTGTAGGAGGGGTGGCGGATGTTGCCGGCGCTCGTCCACTCGGCGAAGTAGACCTCCGCGACGAGTTGCGGCTCGGCGAACAGCGCCTCCCGCGGCGGGCGTTCGCCCGCCGCGAACGGCGAGGACTCGCGCCGCAGCGGCTCGAGCAGGCCCTGCAGGCGCTCCAGCTCCTTCTCGCTGAAGCCGGTGCCGACGCGCCCGACGTAGCGCAGGGCCCCGCCTGTCTCATGGACGCCGAGCAGCAGCGCCCCGATCGTCGTGCTGCGCCGGCCCTTGCCGGGCAGCCATCCGCCGACCACGAACTCCTGGCGCCCGAACGTCTTGATCTTCACCCAGGAGCCGCCGCGCTTGCCGGGTTCGTAGCGCGAGTCCAGCCGCTTGGCGACGATCCCCTCGAGGTGCTGCTCCTTGCTCGCCTCCAGCAGCTCCCTGCCGTGCCCGACGACGTGCTCGGGCGTCTGCCAGGACTCTCCGGAGAGCTTCAGCTCGCGCAGCCGCTCGCGCCGCTCGGAGTAGGGCACGGACCATCAGCGAATGCCCGTCGAGCCACAGCAGGTCGAAGACCATGTAGATCGACGGGCGACCCGTTTGGAGAGGCGCCGGGCCTGCTCGCGCGAGGCGATGTGCATGCGCTGCTGTAGCCGGCCGAAGCTCGGGCGCCCCTGTTCGTCGAAAGCGACGATCTCGCCGTCGAGCACGGCCTGGCGGGAGCCGAGGGCGCGGTCCAGGCGAGCGAGCTCCGGGTAGCTGTCGCTGATCTCTTTGAGGTTGCGGCTTTCGAGGCGCACCTCGCCGGGCGTGCAGTAGGCGATCGCGCGCACGCCGTCCCACTTGATCTCGAAGCCCCACGTGCGCGTCGTCCGGCCGGCAGCTCGCCGGTGCGGGCGAGCATCGGCACGATCCGCTCGGGCATCGGCTCGCGCGATGGGTCCGCAGGCGGATCCATGCGATGGATCATCCAGTCCTTCGGCGGGTCCTCCTTGTCGATCGCGAACAGCGCGTAGCGCGCGTCCAGGCGCTCGCCGTGCGAGTCGCACCTCGACCTTGCGCGGCTCCCACTTCAGCAGCTCGTAGGTGCCGTGGTCCCAGATCGTCATCTGGCCGGCGCCGTAGTTGCCCTTCGGGATCTCGCCGTGGAAGTCGAGGTACTCGATCGGGTGATCCTCGGTGTGGGCGGCGAACCGGTTCTCGCCCGGCTCCTCCGGCATCCCCTTCGGCACCGCCCACGAGGCGAGCACGCCGTCGTGCTCGAGGCGCAGGTCCCAGTGCAGGCGTCGCGCGCTGTGCTGGTGGATCACGAACCGCGGCAGCCCGTCGGGCGCGCCGCCGTCGCCGGCGCGCCGGGCTCAGGCGTCGCGGCGAAGTCGCGTTTGCGCTCGTAGCGGGAGAGCTTGGACGACGCGGTCTTCTTCCCGCCGGCCGGGGTGCGCTTGCCCGCGGCTTTGGGTTTGGCCGCGGCTTTGCGGCTTGCCCGCGGCTTTGGGTTTGGCTGCGGCTTTGGGCTTGGCTGCGGCTTTGGGCTTGGCTGCGGCTCTTGGCTTGGCTGCGGCGTTCGCCTTGCCGGCGGCTTTGGGTCTGCCGCCCGCGCTCCTGCTCGCCGCTGCGCCGCGGCTCTCCGGGCGCCCCTTCTCGCCGGACGCTTCCCGGCGGGAGCCCACCTAGCTTTTCGCGGTCGCGCGCGAGCTGCGTTTGGTGCCGGTGCCGGAGCCTTTCTTGCCCGCCGATTTCGGCGTTTTCTTGGCTGCGGCTTTTTTCGCGGCTGGCTTTGCGCTTGGCGCGGCTTCGGCTTGGCGCCCTCCTCGCCCTCGCGGGCACGCACGGCTTCGAGGCTCGCCTTCAGCGCGCCCATCAGGTCGGGCGCCGGCGCCCCGACCTCTTCGGGCTCCGGCTGCACCGCGATGTGCTCGCCCTGCGCCTTGCGCTCGATCATGTCGAGCACCTGCTCGCGGTAGGTGTCGCTGTACTTCTCGGGTTCGAAGTCGCCGGCGAGGGAGTCGACGAGCTGCTTGGCGATGTCCAGCTCGCGCTTGGTCGTCTTGACCTCCGGCGACCTCGGCGATCTCGTCGATGCTGTCGGCCGGCAGCACTTCGTCGGCGAAGATCATCGTCGCCATCCCGAGCGCGTCGCCCATCGGGCGCAGCGCGACGAGCTGCTCCTTGGAGCGGATCACGACGCGGGCGATCGCCACCTTGCCGGTCTCGCGCCATCGCTTCGAGCAGCAGCCGGTACGGTTTCGCGCCGCCCGGGCCGGGCGCGAGGTAGTAGGGGTGGTCGTAGAAGATCGGGTCGATCTGGGCCAGCTCGACGAAGTCCTCGATCTCGATCGTCTTCGTCTTCTTCGGCGCGAGCGCCTCGAGCTCGCCCGGCTCGATCACGACGTAGCGGTCCTGGGCGATCTCGTAGCCCTTGACGATGTCCTCGTAGGGGACCTCCTCGCCGCTGGAGGGGTCGACCCGCTTCTGGGCGATGCGCACGCCGTTCTTGCCGTTGAGCTGGTGGAAGCGGACGGTCTTGCGGTTGATCGCGCTGTACAGCTTGACCGGCACGGTGACCAGGCCGAAGCTGATCGCGCCGGTCCAGATCGAACGGGGCATCGTTCGTAGTGTTACCAGCTCTTTGCGCGCGCAAACAGCATCTGCAAGGGCGGGCCCGATCGGAGAGACTGACGCGATGAGCACCACCCCGGCCCCGGCTGAGGCCCCGATCCAGGATCGCCCGGCGGAGCTGCTCGCGCGGCTGCTGCGCTTCGACACGACCAACCCGCCCGGCAACGAGCGCGAGTGCATCGACTGGGTGCGCGGCCTGCTCGAGGAGCTGGGCTGCGAGGTGCGGGTGCTGGCGGCCGAGCCCGAGCGGCCGAGCCTCGTCGCGCGCCTGGAAGGCGAGGGCAGCTCCCCGCCGCTGCTGCTGCAGGGACACGTCGACGTCGTCGCCGCCCCGGGAGACTGGCGCCATCCCCCGTTCGCCGGCGAGCAGCACGACGGCTTCATCTGGGGCCGCGGCGCGCTCGACATGAAGGGCGGCGTGGCGATGATGCTCGCCGCGTTCATGCGCGCGAAGGCGGCCGGCCGCCGTCCGCCGGGCGACGTGATCCTCTGCCTGATGGCCGACGAGGAGGCCGGCAGCGCGCTCGGCGCCGAGTTCCTCGTGCGCGAGCACCCCGAGCTGTTCGACGGCGTGCGCTACTCGATCGGAGAGTTCGGGGCCTTCCGCATGGA
The DNA here is from genome assembly GCA_963779065.1 of uncultured Solirubrobacteraceae bacterium. GTDB lineage: Bacteria > Actinomycetota > Thermoleophilia > Solirubrobacterales > Solirubrobacteraceae > Palsa-744. Next base: position 1,699,662 of record CAVZWQ010000003.1, on the reverse strand, counting down.
GGTCGCGGGCCGCGCGTTCTACCCGGTCATGGTGGCCGAGAAGCAGATCTGCTGGACGCGCGCGACGATGCGCGGGCGCGCCGGGCACGGCTCGATGCCGGTCAAGGGCGGGGCGATGGGCTCGCTCGGCCGGCTGCTCGAGCGCATCGACGGCGGGCGGCTTCCCGTTCACGTCCCGGCCGTCACGCGGATGATGGTCGAGGCGATCGCCTCCGAGCTGCCGCCTGCTGGCGGCCCTGCCGCTCCGAGGCCTGCTGCGACCGCGCATCACCGACAGGGTGCTCGACGCGCTCGGCGACCGCGGGCGCATGTTCGACCCGCTGCTGCACAACACGGTTCGCGCGACGATCGTGCGCGGCGGCGAGAAGATCAACGTGATCCCCGGTGAGGCGAGCGTCGAGCTCGACATCCGCCTGCTGCCGGGCTCGAGCCCCGAACAGGCCTTCGCCGAGCTGCGAGATCTCGCCGGCGTGGAGGTCGAGCTGGAGCTGGTGCGCCACGACCCGGCGCCCGCGGCCCCCGACATGGCGCTGTTCGGGACGCCTGTCCGGCGTGCTGCGCGAGCTCGACCCCGCGGCGAAGCCCGTGCCGCTGCTGCTGCCGGGGGTGACCGACGGGCGCTTCTTCTCGCAGCTTGGGCATCCAGACCTACGGCTTCCTGCCGATGCAGCTCCCCGCCGAGATGCGCTTCATGGAGCTGATCCACGCCGAGGACGAGCGCCTGCCCGTCGAGGCGGTCGAGTTCGGGACGAGCGCGATCGAGCGCGTGCTCGAACGCTTCTGAGAGCCGCCCGCCCCGGCTACGCCGGCATCGCCTTCTCGTTCGGCCGCGATCGCGGCGGCCTCCTCCTCGCGCCCGACGGTCAGTCGCGCCGAGTAGATCGAGTGCGCGCCCATGCGGCGTGAGACGACCGTGGCCCCGACCACGGCGAGCATGATCGGCACGAGCAGCCCCTCGGCACGGTGGGTGAGCTCGAGCATCAGCACGATCGCGGCGAGCGGTGCCTGCATGCTCGCCGCGAGCACGGCGGCGCCGCCCACCACCGCGTACGTGCCGAGCGGCACGCCCGGCCAGAGCAGCGCCCAGGCCCTGCCTCCGAGGCTTCCGAGCAGCACGCCGACGGCGAGCGTCGGCGTGAACAGCCCGCCGGGAGCTCCCGACCCGAGGCAGCCGGCGGTCGAGAGCGGCTTCAACACGAGCAGCACCGCGGTCAGGCCCGCCGCCAGCTGCGCGACGAGCGCGAGCTGGACGACGTTCTTGCCGTTGCCCAGGAGCTGCGGGTAGGCGATCGACAGCACGCCGAGCGCGGCGAACACCGCGACCGGTGCGAGCAGCCGCAGGGACGTCGTGCGCGGGCGCAGGCGGTTGGCGCCGACGATCAGCGCGGATGTAGAGCACGGAGACGACGCCGGCGATCGGTCCGGCGATCGCGGCCCACACGATCTGCGACGGGTGCGTGATGTGTTCGGCGATCAGGTAGGTGGGTGCTTTCGGGACGGAGATCCACGCGACGGCGGTGGCGATCAGCGCCGTCGCGAGCGCCGGCAGCACGAAGCGGCAGCGCCAGGGTCCCGAGCAGCACCTCCAGCGCGAACAGGGAGCCGCCGAACGGGATGTTGTAGACCGCGGCCATGCCCGCGCCCGCGCCGCAGGCGACGAGCAGGCGCCGCTGCCATTCGGGCAGGCCCGCGCGGTCGCCCAGCGTGCTGGCGATCGCCGCCCCGGCCTGCTGCGGCGCCGCCTCCCGCCCGAGCGAGGCGCCGAGCGCGACGATCACGATCGAGTGCACGGCGCGGGCGAAGCTCGCCAGCAGCGGCAGCCGTGCGTGGCGCAGCCAGAGCGCCTCGGAGACGTCGGAGGTGCCGGAGCGGGCGAGCGCGACGACCCCGGCGCCGGCGACGACGCCGCCGATCGTCAGCACGATCACGCGATGCGCCGAGGAGGTCTGTTCGACGGCGTGCAGGAACGGCCCCGAGCTGTAGTCCCACGCGAGGTGCTGGACCGCGCGCAGCAGAAGGATCAGCGCGGCGGCGCCGAGCCCCGCGCCGACCCCGATCACCACGACCAGTCCCCAGAACCGGCGGCTGTAGGACGCTGTGATGCCGCGCCCCGGCACGTTGGGCTGGGCTGAGGGGCGCGCGGAGCTCACCGCCGCCAGTCTGACGAGCGCCACCGACGAGCGGGTGACGCGGGCGTGTCGCGACCGCCTATGCGATCGCCGGCGCCTCCGGGAGCCGCGCCAGCGCGCTCTCCATGTCGTGCTCGGAGAACTCCGGGTCCTCGAGCTTCCCGGCCAGGTACGCGTCGTACGCGGACAGGTCGAAGTTGCCGTGACCGCAGAGCCCGAACAGGATCACCCGGGGCTCCCCGGCCTCCCTTGCGTCCTGCGCCTCCTCGATGACGGCGCGGATCGCGTGCGCCGGCTCGGGGGCCGGGATGATGCCCTCGCTGCGGGCGAAGCGCACGGCGGCCTCGAAGGTCTCGTTCTGCCGGTAGGCGCGCGCCTCGACCACGCCGGCGCGGACCAGCCCGCTGACCAGCGGCGAGTCGCCGTGGTAGCGCAGCCCGCCCGCGTGCACGGGCGGCGGCACGAAATCGTGGCCGAGCGTGTACATCGGCATCAGCGGCGTGAGGCCGGCCGTGTCGCCGAAGTCGTAGCGGTAGGCGCCCCTCGTCAGCGTCGGGCAGGCTGACGGCTCGGCCGCCACGAAGCGCATCTTGCTCTCGCCGCGCAGCACCCCGCGCAGGAAGGGGAACGTCAGGCCGCCGAAGTTCGAGCCGCCGCCGACGCAGGCGACGATGACGTCGGGCGCCTCGCCGGCCATTTCCATCTGCGCGATCGCCTCCTGGCCGATCACGGTCTGGTGGAGCAGGACGTGGTTGAGCACCGAGCCGAGCGAGTAGTTGGTGTCCTCGCGCGCCGCGGCGATCTCGACCGCCTCGGAGATGGCGATGCCGAGCGAGCCCGTCGGGTGCTGCTGCTGGGAGCTGCCGGCCTCGGTCAGCGTGCTCGGCGAGCGGTGCACCGTGGCGCCCCAGGTCCGGATCATCGAGCGGCGATACGGCTTCTGGTCGTAGGAGGAGCCGACCATGAACACCTCGCACTCGAGTCCGAACAACGAGCAGGCGAACGCGAGCGAGGAGCCCCACTGCCCGGCGCCGGTCTCCGTTGTCAGGCGCCCGATCCCGGCCTGTGCGTTCTCGTAGGCCTGCGGCACGGCGGTGTTGGGCTTGTGCGAGCCGGCAGGCGAGACGCCCTCGTACTTGTAGTAGATGTGGGCGGGGGTGTCGAGCTCGCGCTCCAGGCGCCGCGCGCGGTACAGGGGCGTGGGCCGCCACAGCCTGTAGGCCTGCTGGACGGCCTCGGGGATCGCGATCTCCGGCTCGCCCGAGACCTCCTGTTCGATCAGCGCCATCGGGAAGAGCGGCGCGAGGTCGCTCGGGCCCGCCGGCTCCATGGTTCCCGGGTGCAGCGGCGGCAGCGGCTCGCCGGGCATGTCGACGAGCAGGTTCACCCACTGCGTGGGCACGTCCTGCTCTGACAGCAGGTACTTCACCGTCTCGGTCATCCGCCGCTCCCTCTCGCTCGACGCGGCGCCCGGTCTGGGGCGAGGGCGCCCTCGGCGGACAGACTAGCTCGGCCGGCGCGCGCGGTATCCCCCGCGGTGACGTCGCTCACACAAAACTGGCCAGCCAGCCAGTATCATCCGCGCAACCAGCCAGCGCCGGGGAACCGCGGAGGTCCAGATGGCAACAGTCGGGCGTGACATCGAGAGCGTCGAACTGACCGAGGCAGAGCTTTGGGTTGACGGCCCGCCTTACGAGCTGTTCAAGGAGATGCGGGCGAAGTGCCCCATCCACTGGACCGACAAGTTCGAAGAATTCCCGGAGGAGGACGGTTTCTGGTCGGTCACGACCGCGGATGACATCCACACCGTCAGCCGCGACTGGGAGACCTACTCCTCGGAACTGGGCGGCGTGCTCGCGGCCCGCGGCGACTTCCCGCTCGAGCTCTCGCGGGCGATGTTCATCGGCATGGACCCGCCGAAGCACGACCGCGTCAAGGCGCTGTTCCAGCGCGGCTTCACGCCGAAGCGGATCGCCGACCACGAGGAGCGCGATCCGGGAGATCGCGGTCCGCGTGCTCGACCGGCTGGAGGGACGCGAGACGTGCGACCTGGTCGAGGACGTGGCGCAGCCGGTCGTCTCGCGTGTGATCCACAGCTTCATGGGCGTCCCCGAGGAGGACGACGCCACCTGGGCGCGGCTGATGAACTCGGTGCTCGCCGCCGGCGACCCCGACATCAACCCGGACGGCGTCGAAGGCGCGATCCACAAAGACATCCCCGAGATCTTCGAGCGCTGCCGCGAGCTCATCGCCCAGCGGCGGGAGAACCCGACCGACGACCTCACGAGCGTGCTGATCAACGCCGAGATCGACGGCGAGAAACTCGAGGAGCACGAGATCGTGATGGGCTTCTTCCTGCTCGTCGCCGCCGGTAACGACTCGACGAAGGCGACCTACTGCAGCGCGATGCGCGCGCTGATGGAAGCGCCCGGCCAGAAGCAGATGCTCGTCGACGACCCGGCGCTCGTGCCGGATGCGGTCGAGGAGGCGCTGCGGATGTTCCCCGCGTTCGCGCACTTCCGCCGCACCGCCACCCGCGACACCGAGCTCCACGGCCAGAAGATCAAGGCGGGCGAGAAGGTGGTGATGTGGTACGTCTCCTCGAACCGCGACGAGAGCAGATACGAGGACGCCGACACCTTCGACATCGCGAGGAAACCCGAGCACCAGGCCTTCGGCGCCGGCGGCAGGCACTTCTGCCTGGGCACCGCGCTGGCCCGCCTCGAGCTCCGGGTCCTGATCGAGGAGACGTTGAAGCGCTACCCGCGGATCGAGCTCGACGGGGAGCCTCGCGCAGCGGAATCGCTCTTCGTCAACCAGCTGAAGTCGCTGCCGGTCCGGCTCAACCCCTGACGCTGAAGCGCGCCGTGACAGGCGCGCTGCGGCCGCCGCCGGGATACGCGGCGCGCGCTTCGAGCTCATAGCTCCCGGCGCGGAGCCTGCGGCCGTGGACGCGACCGGTGAACCAGAACGAGTCGGCCCCGGCGCGGTCGGCGTGCTTGAAGCTCCCGAGCGAGCTGTGGCGCGTGCAGGCGCGGCCGTGCTTGTGGCGCCGCTTGCTGCGGGCGACACACGACTTGCCGCGGCGTTCCCCGCGCGCCGGCGCCAGCACCGTGAACGTCACGGTCCCCGCGGCGGAGTCGGTGTAGGAGATCTTGGCGCCCGGGGCGGGCTTGCGATGCCGCCCGTGCCTGGCGCGCGGCGCCTTGGGCAGGGTGCTCGCCCCGTGAGGCGCCGCGCTGAAGCGCGAGGGTGCGATCCGCAGGCTGCGCGAGCCGCGCTGTGCCCGCGCCCGCCCGCCGGCGCAGCCGCTGACCGTCACGTGTGTCTGCTGCGCAAGCCGTGCGCCGTTCTGAGCGACGAGCGTGGTCGACATCGTGAGCTGTTCCCCGCATGGTTCGCCGACGGTTCCGAGCGCCGAGTACGGGCCCATCGGCAGCGAGAGCACGAAGCGCGACAGCGGCACGTCGGGCAGGCCCGCGAACGTCGTCGTGATGACCGACGATTTGATGTCGGTTTCGCCGCGCAGCGCGAGTTTCACGCCGTCGCCCTGGAGGACCAGGTCGAGGTCGGGGAACGAGGCCCCCGCGTGCGAGACGAGGTAGGCGGGGCCTTCCAGCGCCACCGGCAGCAGCGGCGTGGCCGCGCTGGCGCTCCCGACGCGCGAGGCGGCCGGGCAGGCGGCCGGTGAGGCCGCGAACGTCGCTTCGGGGCAGGCCATTTTGAGCGTGGTCTGGCGCACCGGCAGCTGCGAGGGCAGCGTCGCGGAGACGGAGGCGAGGTTCGCCTGCCCTGCGCCCGGATAGGCCAGTTCCACCCGCAGTGGCGCGCCTTCGGCGCGGCTGGCGGCGGAGCTCGTCGTGGCGGCGAACGAAGGACCGAACGCAAGCCCGGCGCAGCCGGTCGCCTGGAAGGGCGTCGCGGCTTCGCTCGCCGCCCCGCCCGAGGAGACGAGCCGGCTCTGTGTGGCGCTCGCCGCGCAGCTCGTCGGGTTGACGGTGAAGGACGGGCTGGTCGCGATCGTCAGCGCCTGCAGCCGCAGCGGCGCGCCGCCGACGATGCGTCGGAAGCGGGTCGCTCGTGACGGTCACGCGCGCGGTGTGTTCGTCCACGTCGATCCGTGCGCGCGTCGACGACGGTGCCGTAGTCGAACGGCCCGACGCTTTCGGCCGGGACCGCCACGACGAGGCCGAACGGCGAGCCCGCGTAGGGACCGGTGAGGATAGACCGAGCCCGGGAGCTGCAGCGGTTCGGGTCCGGCGCCCACCGCGACCGTCGCGGAGCCGATCCGGCTCGACGGGGGGCACGCGCCGCTCGCGGCGGCCGGTTCCGGGCACTCGGCAACCGCGGCGATGCGCCCGACCAGGCCCGGCGGCAGCTGCGGTCGTGACGCCGGAGAGGAACTGCTCGCCGTCGGGGCGGCCGAGGCTGATCGTGAAGGCGGCGCCCGCGCCGCCGGTGGAGGGCGCCGACGCCGCGCTCTGGGCGGGGCCGAAGGGCAGCGGCGACGGGCAGGCGGCGCCCGCGCCGTTGCCGTCGACCGTGTAGCCCGCCCCCGGGGCCGCGACCGAGCCGCTCACCGGGGTCAGCGTGCTCGCGAAGCTCGCCGCGCCGCATTCCGGCGGGTTGGCGAGGACCGCCCGCGGGCCCGCCGCGAGGTTCAGCTTCAGGTCGGTGAACGGGATCGGCGGCGTTTCCGGGAAGGTGACGGTCAGCCGTCCGGTCGCCGGGTCGGCCGCGACGTGGCCGACGAGCCGCACCGACAGCCCGTAGGCGGCGTTCTCGGCGTCGATGAACAGCCGGTACTCCTGGCCGGACCCCGGTTCGCCGGAGAGCGGCTGGCCGACGTAGAGCGAGCCCGTCAGCGGGCTCGGCAGCAGCGGCGTCGCGATTTCAACCGTGCCGACAGCCGACGCCGCGGGACAGGCGACGGGGTTCTCGCTGCCGGCCGCGAGCTGGAGGTCGGTGCACGCTTCGCAGGCCGCTCGCGACGGCCGGGTTCAGCGTCAGGCCCGCGGGGAGCTGGGCGACGGCCGATGCGAGATCGGAGCTCCCCGAGGGGAGGTGGAGGTCCACGGTGAGGCCGGTCGGCGTGTCGCGCTCCGTCGTCGAGGGCGTGACCGAGAGCGAGGGCGAGAACGTCAGCGAGCCGCAGCCCGTCATCTGCACGGGAGTGGAGAAGGGGTGCACGGCGGCGGCCGTCGAGGTGAGCGAGCCGCTGAATTCGCTCGCGCTGCAGTCGGTCGGGTTGACGATGAAGCCCGCGCGGTCGATCGCGACGGCGATCGTCCTCAGGCGCAGCGGCACGCCGCCGACGATGCTCGGGAGCGAGGGCGCCGCGATCGAGACGCGCCCGTGCACGGTGTCGACCGCCACCCCGGCGCGCACCACGATCGTGCCGTAGTCGTATGGGCCGACGCTTTCGGCGGGCACGGCGATCGACAGCCCGAACGGGTCGCCTTCATAGGGCCCCGTGAGCGCGACGGTGCCTTTGAGCGTGAGCGGCGCGGAGCCGGCCCCGGCCGCGACCGTGACGGTGCCGATCTGGCTTTCGGCGCCGCATTTGCCCTGTGCGGCGGCGGGTTCGCCGCAGAGGGCGACGCCGTTCAGGTTCGCGAGCATCCCGGCCGGGAGCGCGGTGTTCAGGGCGCCGAGCAGCTGTTCGCCGTCGGCGCGGGACGACTTCGAGCGCCAGGTTGGTCGTGCCGCCCGCGACGGTCGCCGACGGCGTGACGCCGGCGGCGGGCGCGAACGGCGCGGTGCCCGGACAGGCGCCGCCCGCCCCGTTCTGGTCGACGGTGAAGCGAGCTGCCCGGGGCCGCGTCGGACTGCCCGGACCAGGGCGCGAGCGCGGTCGTCGTCGCGGCGCTGCCGCACGCGAGCGGGTTCGCGAACAGCGCGGCGGCGCCGGTTTTGAACGTCAGCTTCATGTCGGTGAACGGCACCTGCGGCGTTTCGGCGAAGCTCGCGGTGAGCCGGCCGGTCGCCGGGTCGGCTTTGACGGTGCCGACGAGGCGCACCTTCACGCCCGCGGTCGCGTTCTCGGCGTCGAGGAAGAGCCGGTACTCCTGGCCCGAGCCGGTTCGCCCGAGAGCGGCTGGCCGACGTAGAGGTTGCCCGTGAGGGCCGAGCCGAGCACCGGGCGTCGTGATTTCCGCCGTGCCCGCCTGCGAGGCCGCGGGGCACGCCAGGGCTTCGTTGGTCCCGGCCTTGAACTGGGCGTTGGCGCAGGCCTGCAGCCCGTTGGCCGCCGCCGGGTTCAGCGTCAGCCCTTCGGGCAGCGTGACGGTCGCGCTCTCGACCTGCGAGGTGGCGATGTGAGACGGGGTCTGGTCCTGGGGGACGTGCAGGTCGACCGCGAGCCCGTCGGGCTTGTCGCGCTGGGTCGTGCTCGGCGTCACCGCGATCGTCGGCGCGAACGGCTCTTTGTCGCAGCCCGTCGCGCCGACCGGGGTCGTGTAGGAGGTGCCTTCGCTCGCGACCGGCGAGTAGGTCGACGCGAACATGTAGGTCGTTTCGGGCCCGTTGCACGTCGACGGGTTCGAGATGAACGCGTTGTCGGTCCCGCCCCCGCCGTTGTGCTCGGCGGGCGCGCCCCAGAAGACGAGTTCCGATTTTTCGAGCTGGGTCCCGAGCAGGTTGCTGATGCCGCTGATCGTGAAGTAGTTGCCGAAGTCCCCGGGCCGGCCTCCGGAGGGGTAGTAGCGGACGCCGCCCACGAGGTCGGTGCGGACGGTGAACAGCAGGCCCACCGTCACTTCGAAGGCGAAGTCGGAGGGGTGGCCTGCTTCCGGGGTCATGTTGAAGACCTTGCCGGTGACCGTTTCTTTGCCGATCAGCGGGATGTTCGCGATCGTCACCTTGGTGGTCCCGACCTGCGTGTTGGCGGGGCAGCTGGTGACCGTGGCCGACGAGCAGCGCGGCGTCGCCTGCGGGTTGACGGCCAGGCCCGCGGGCAGGTCGACGCGCACGAATTCGGCCGGGCTGTCGGAGGTGTTCAGCGTGAACTTCGTGAAGGCGACGTCCGGGTGACCGCCCGCCTGCGTGAAGTAGTCGGCGCTCTGCGGGTTGGCGACGTTTTCGTCGTTCAGGACGCCGGCGCTGAAGCTCGTGATGAGCGCCGCGGGAGCCGGGGCCGCGCCGCCGGCTCCGAGGAGCGCCAGAGCCAGGGCGGCCGCGGCTGTGAGGCGGGCCGCCGTGCGACCCAGCCGTCGCGCCTTCGCGTTGTGGTGGACGAACATCTGATGGGGGGATGGACTTCTGGGGGGCTGTCTGTCTCCGGACGTGTCGGTCGGATTTCTCACCCCGATTAGCGATGGGCGCCGCGCTCGTCCTTCCGTCGGGCCTCCGGGCTCGCACAGATGGACTAGGCGCCGCTGTCAAGGCCGCCGAATGGTCCGAAGGCGGACCTCAACGAAATCGAAATGCCGGTCGATTACTCGCCCATGGCCGGTGAGCCGCAGGATCTGGACGAGCTGATTCGCCAGACCATCGATCCCGCTGCAGTTGATGCAGCGGGTGGGCGACCAGCTCGTCGCGATGGTCGACGTCGCCGACGGCGCGATCGTGGGTCTGCAGATCGACGAGCACCAGCTCCGCTTCGTCAGCGGATCGGGGCATCTCGCGCCGCAGGTCGGCAACGCGCTCCCGATGGACGGCAGCCTTTGCGGCGAGACGATCCGCACCGGTCGCACGCAGGTGACCGACGACACCGAGGCCGACGGGCGGGTCCACAAACAGACCACGCGCGCGTGGAGCGTGGGCTCCGCAGTCTGCGTGCCGCTCGGCCGCGGCGAGAAGTCGGTCGGCATGCTGGCGGTCTGCTCCCAGCGCCCGCATGCCTTCAACTCGGCCGACCTCGGCCTCCTGTCCGGGCTCGCCGAGTTCATCAGCACCGCGATCGGCGCCGCCACCGACCTGATGGAGATCACCGCGAGGCTCTGCTCCCGCCAGCCGCGCGAGCTGGCGCCGGGCGAGGAGGCGGAGCGGACCAACAAGTTCGTCGCGAGCGTCCTCGATCCCCGCGGGCTCGAGCGCGTGGCCGCCTGCGAGCGCATCGAGAAGGTCCTGGCCGAGCGCCGCTACCAGATCGCGTTCCAGCCGATCTTCGACCTGCGCGACGGCACGATCTTCGCGGTCGAGGCGCTGGCCCGCTTCGCGGACGAGCCCTACCGCGCGCCTGACGTGTGGCTCGCCGAAGCGCATGCCGTCCGGGCTCGGCGTGGAGCTCGAGGCGGCGCTGCTGCGCGCGGCGGTGGCCGAGCTCGCGCAGCTGCCGCCGAACGTGGTGCTGACGCGTCAACGCGGGGCCCGACGCGCTTGCGGGCACGGACGTCGGCGCGCTGCTCGAGGGCGTCGAGGCGTCGCGCATCGTCGTGGAGCTCACCGAGCACGCGGCCGTCGAGGACTACCCGTCGCTGGCCGCGTCGCTCGACGGGCCTGCGCACGGCGGGCGTGCGCCTGGCGATCGACGACGCAGGCGCCGGCTTCGCCAGCCTCATGCACATCCTGCGTCTCGCCCCCGACTTCATCAAGCTCGACCGCCAGCTGATCCACGGGCTCGACACCGATCCCGACGAAGCGCTCCCTGGCCGCCTCGCTGATGCGCTTCGCGGAGGAATCCGGCGCGACGATCGTCGCCGAGGGCGTCGAGACCGCCGCCGAACTGGCGCGCGCTCGAGCAGCTCGGGGTGCTCCACGCGCAGGGCTTCTACCTCGGCCGCCCGGCGCCCCTCTCCGAGATCGCGAAGCTCGGGCGCTCCGGCAGCGCGCGGGTGCGCCGCCAGGCCCGCGGCAGGCCGCTCGCAAAGCCGCGCGCTGCGCGCGCCGCGGCGAGCCGCGCCTAGACGCGCACGTCGACGACGACCGGCGCGTGGTCCGAGGGCTTCGTGCCCTTGCGCGCGTCGCGGTCGATGTAGGCGTCCTCGACCCCCGCCGCGAGCCGGCCGTCGAGCAGCACGAGGTCGATCCGCATGCCTTCGCCTTTGTGGAACATGCCCGCGCGGTAGTCCCAGTAGGTGAAGGGGGCTCCCTTGAGCGCGCGCGGCATCACGTCGGTCAGGCCGAGGGCGAGCAGCGCCGCGATCGCTTCGCGCTCCGGCGCCGTCACGTGCGTCGAGCCGGTGAAGGCCGATGGGTCCCACACGTCGGCGTCGGTGGGAGCCACGTTGAAGTCGCCGCAGATGGCGAGCGGCGGCCCGCCGTCGAGCTCGGCCTCGACGGCGCCAGCCAGAGCCCGCAGCCACTCGAGCTTGAAGGCGTAGTGGGGATCCGCGACCGTGCGGCCGTTGGGGACATACACCGACCAGACCCGCACGCCGCCGCAGCTCGCCGCGATCGACCGGCGCTCGGGATCGGGGAACCCGGGCTCGCCGGGGAACCCGCGGCGTCACGTCCTCGATACCGACGCGCGAGAGGATCGCGACGCCGTTGTAGGCGCCGTCCCCGTCGGCGACCGACTCGTAGCCGGCGCGTTCCAGCTCGGCGGTGGGGAACGTGGAGGCGCCGGTCTTGGTCTCCTGCAGGCAGACGACGTCGGGCTGCACGGCGGCCAGCCACTCGACCACGCGCGGCAGGCGCGCGAGCAGCGAGTTGACGTTCCAGGTTGCGATCCGCATCGCGTTCGCGGCGAACCCTAAGCGCGCGATGCGGGTCCGTGCGCTGACCCACGGGTTGGCGCCTTTGCAGTGACCCGGCGCCAGATCCGGGTAAACCTGCTCAAGGATGGCCAATCCTGCGCAGAACACCGTCGCAGGCCGCCGCGGCCGCGCGCTCGGCCACCTTCGCCGGCGCAGGGACCGCTGGAGGCTGCCGTGGCGCTAGCTCGCACCGCGGGCCGCTTGCTCGCGGCCGCTCTCCTCTCCAGCCTCCTCCTCGCCGGCGCGGCCCGTGCGGACTCCTCGCAGGGTCTTCTGCACGCGGCGAGCACGGCGGCGCAGCGGACGGTCGCGCAGGCCGGTGCGATCCCGGCGCAGGCCGCGGGAGCCCTGCCGGTACCCGTGGCGGTGGCGCCCGCCGTGAGCGCCGCCGGTCAGGACGCGAGCGGGCAGGCAGCCGTTCTCGCCGGTGCGGCCGAGAACGCCGGAGCCGCTGCCTACGCGGTCGTCCACACGCTGCCGCAGCCCGCTCCGGCGCCCCTGGTGCTGCGGAACGTGGCGCGCACGGTGGCGCCCTCGCCTTCCCCGCACGTGGGCCCCGCCTCGTCGCAGGCTCCGGTGCCTGCGCAACGGCCGCCGGCGCGCTCGGGACCGGGGCCGGCCGCGCTCGCGCCGATGCCGGCCTCCGTCGAGCGCTCCGGCGCGCGCGAGCGCGGCCAGGAAGCCGGCCGCCCGCAACGGCGCGCCGGTCTCCACGAGCCGCCGACGCCGTCGGGGCAGATGCCGCCGCGCCCGAGCCGCGCAAGCTCGCCCTGCTGTCCGTCCCGCTGCTCGCCGCGCCGCTCGCACACGCCGCCGCAGAAGCGCGGGCCGGCGGCCGGGCCCGCGAGCCGCGGCGGCGCCCACCCGCACGCTCCGCTGCCGGGGCCGGGCAGCGCCCCGGCTCAGGCCGTCGCGGGCTCCGGCAGCAGTGCCGGGCTCGCGATGATCCTCGTACTGGCGCTGCTGGCGTGGCTCGCGAGCTTCGCGCGGCGCCTGCGTCCTCCCGCCGGCGCGGTCCTTGACCTCCGCCTCCTGCTGATCCTCGACAGACCGGGCTAGCTCCGAGCTCGTCGCCCGCCGAGCCGTCCCCGGCCCAGCCGGGCGGCTCGTGATCGCCACGACTCGAAAAGGAGAAGCCAGATGAACCAGCGAGAGTGGTCTCGCCGCGGCCGCAGCCATGTGGCGCGCCGCACGCTCCCGCATGCCCAGCCGTTTCGCATCCACCGGCTCGTGGTGAGCGGCGAGCTGGGGCACGACAGCGCCGTCGCGCTCGAAGCCGCGATCGAGGAGCTCTGCGCCGCCGGCGTGAACCGGCTCGTCCTCGACCTGACCGGGCTCGAGGCGATCGACCGCACCGGGGTCGGCGTGATCGCGATGCGCTGCCGCCTCTGCGGCCGGCGCGGGGTCGCCGTGGAGCTCGTGGGCGCGCGCCCGCACGTCGCCCGGGCCTTCCGCGGGGCCGGGCTGTCGGAGCTGCCCTTCCGTGAGAATTCGTTTGCCGGAGCGTGAGCTGACGCTCTCGACGATGTCTAATAGGCAGAGGGGGCGGCGCCGGGGCGCCGCTCCGCGAGAGAGCCATGGACAAAAAGGGAGCCGCCATGAGAACCCGCCGCGCCGCCGCCGGCCTGATCGCCGCCGCCGTGATTTGCCTGATCGCCGTGCCCGCCGCCAGTGCGTCGACGCCGATCAGGCTCGTGCTCGACCAGGGCTCGGCGTTCTCCCTGCTGGGGCACTCATGCGGCGGCATCCAGGAGCAGGTCTACGTGACGGGCTTCGGCCCCGCTCCGGGCGGATATCCCGAAGGGGACGCCTACCTCTCGACGCGGTGTGGAGGCAGCGGGCGGGGCGGCGGCTACAAAACGACGACGTACACAGCCGCGGCGAGCGTGGTCTGGAACTGGCTCGGTCAGACGCGCTCCTTCGCGCGCCTGGAAGGCCCGGGCGGCGGGGGACCGGAATTCTCGGCCGAAGACACGCACGGCGACCGCATCTACAACGTCGGCACCGCCGCCTACCTCGAAACCGGCGAACCGCCTGTGCAGCGCCCCGGGGCGCCGACCAACGTCACGGCGTCGGTCGGGCTCTACGAATCTGGCTCGACCGAATACCTGAGGATGTCCGTCGGGTTCTCCCTGGCGCCGGAAACGGCCGGCCTCGTGACGTCCTCGACGGTGACCGCGACGCCGGTCCCCGCCGGTCCCCCGGTGCTCACCGCCACCACCAGCGGCTCTTGGACGAGTGCGGCCCTCGGCCCGGTTGAACCGAACACGACCTACGTCGTCACCGTCACGAGCACCGATGCCGAAGGCACCAGCGAATCCAGCGAAGCGGTCGAAATCAAGAGCCCCAACTCCGACGGCGAAGCCGAAAAAGGCGGTGGCGGCGCCCAGCACGCCGCCTCCTGCGAAAAGAACACCGGCACGATCAAGCTCTCGCCCGGGCTGACTGAAACGCCGCACGTCCAGACCATCACGATCAAGGGCACACTCGGCGAATGCGGCGGAACCGCGGGCGCCGAATCGGCGACCTACGTCGCCCATCTGAAGACGACCGAAGAAGTCACCTGCTCGCTGCTGCAGAGCTTCTCAGCCGAACCGACCACCGAATCGGTCTCGGTGAGCGTCAAGTGGGCGCCGCACGAACTCGGGACCTCGCACGGCACGCTCGTCGTGCCGATCACCGAAGCCTCAGGCGCGTCGCTCACCGGCGCGCTGGAATCAGGCCCGTTCAGCGCCCCGCAGGCGTTCACGGGCGGTGAACTGCTCGAGAGCTTCACGGGCGGCCCCACCTGCGGCGTCCCGCAGTCGGGCAAACCGGCCAAGCCTGTGAAGAAGGGCGTCTTCTCGGGGACGGAAGTCACGCTCGGCTGAGCCTGCGTGCGGTCCCGGCAACCCCTCCGCCGGGGCCGCAGCGCGCGACCACAGCCCACCGCGCGCCGGCCCCTCGCTGGGGTCGACGCGGCGGCGCTCAGGCGGCCGGCGCCTCGGTGCGCTCGAACGCGCGCTTGTACGCGGGGCGCTCGCGCAGCCGTCCGACGTAGGCCTGCAGGCTCTCCGGGAGCAGGTCGGGGCGCCCGGCGCGGATCGTGAAAGCGAGTGCCGAGCCGACCATCACATCCGCGACGCTGAACTCATCCCCGACGAGATACTCGTTCGCGCCGAGCGCGCCGGCGACGGCATCGACGGCCTTCTCGAAGCGTTGCTGCGCCTTCGCTGAGCGCTCGGGGTCGCTCTGCGCATAGATGGCGCTCTCGATCAGCGGCGGCTCGAGCTCCGCCGGCCCGAACACGACCCATTGGTAGACGAGGCCGCGCTCGTGGGTGCCCGGTGCCGGGATCAGCCCGGCGTCCGGGTGGGTGTCGGCGATCTGCAGGCAGACGGCGGCGGACTCGAACAGCAGCCGCCCGGCGTCGTCTTCCAGAACGGGCACGCGGCCGAGTGGATGGCGCGCGCGATGCTCCTCGCCCTTGCCCTCCTCATAGCTCATCTTCACGATCTCGTAGGGCTCGCCGGCCTCCTCGAGCGTCCACGCCGCGCGAACCGGGCGCCCCGCGTGGTCGCGGTGGTAGATGCGCATGCGGGGACCATACCGGCGCGGTGTCCGGCGCCGCCCGGGGGCTAGGCGGGGGATGCGGGCGGGAACCTGAGCCCGAGTCGCCGCCGCAGCTCGCGCGCCCGCGCGGCGCTCACCGGGCCGGGCTCGCGCAGCCGCCTGACGAGCCGGCGGGTCGAGTAGATCGGCACGTCGTTGACCCGCAGCGTGCGGAACGCCGGCAGCTCCGCCTCGGCGAGCCAGCCCTTGGGCGCGAGGAAGCAGAGGCAGCCGTGCACCGGGACCTCGGGCGCGATCGCCTCCATCGCCTCCGCCACGAGCGCGACCTGGCGTTCGAGCCCGGCGATCAGCCCGCGTCTTGTTGCGCCCGGCGATCACGAGCCGCGTCTCCGCGCCGAATCGGAGGACGCGGATCCTGCCGCGGTATCGCTTCGCGTCGATCACGTGGACGCCGTTCGGCGCGAAGGCGACGTGATCGATGTTCGCGCGCCCGCCCGGGATCCCGAGGTCGTGCAGGAACACGCGCGTCGGGGCACCGGCGTTCGAGCGCCGCGGCCAGGATTCGCTCGCCGTCAGCGCCGCTCTGCCAGTTGCGCGCCTCCGCGAGCAGCCGCCGCTCGCGCGGGGAGGGACCGTAGATCGCCCGGATCGCCCTGCCGAGCGGGCTGCGCGCGGCGCGGAGAGCATCGCGCTCGGAGCGGATCTGCTCGGCCTTGGCCCCGGCGCTGGCGCCGGCGCGGCCGGCGAGGAACGGGACGGTGCCCGGCATGCTTGCTTCTCCGACCGCCGCGCGGCGGCCGTGACCGTCTAGCGGATGACGCTGCGCGCCCACGCGAAGCTGCTCGCCAGCCAGCCCGAGTCGAGCGGCAGGACGTAGACGCCCTGGCTCGAGGAGTGGATCGCCCATTCGCCGCTCAGCGCGATGCCCTCGTGGGTGACGTTCGCCTCCGTCGCCTTCGAGGTGAAGTGGGCCGAGCCGAAGAACAGGAGGTCCGCAGGCTGGACGCTGTTCAGCGGGACGCGCGCGGACTTGGGGATCTCGCCGGCCTGTTCGGCGGCGGTGCGACCCAGGATCGACGCGCCCCACGGAAGACCGGAGACCTTGTAGACGCGCCAGGCGAAGCCCGAGCAGTCATAGCCGCCGTGTTCGAGGCCGTCTTCGGTGCCGTCGGTCGTGCCGCCCCAGACATACGGCATGCCGATCTTCGAGACGGCGATCCGGAGCACTTCGAGCTGGGCCGCTGAGTACCGGGGCAGGGAGAAGGCTTCGAACGTCTCCCGCGCCGACTGGGTCTCCCATTCTCCGGCTTCGAGCGCGGCGGCGAGCGAGTGCGCCGCTTCGGCGCGGGTGATCTGGTCGGAGGGGAAGAGCTCGAGCGAGTCTTCGCCGGCGGGGTGGTTGTAGCGAAGCCCCAGGTAGCGCGCGATCACCTCGGTCCCGAAGTACCCGGGCGGCCTCAGGCCCGCGGCCTTCGCGGTGCGCTCGACATGCGCGGCCACGGCGCCGAGCCCGAGCTGGGAGACCACCAGCGCGTCGAAGCCGGTGACCGTGATGCGCGCGCCGGCCTGGACCGCGACCGGGGAGGTCTGGCTGCGCGCGGAGAGCGCGGCCATCGCCTGCGAGGCCGCCTGCGCGGTGAAGGGGGAGGCGCCCGCGAACCCGCCGCTCGGCGATTCCGACATCAGCCCGGCCCCGATGACGAGCCGCTGTGCGGGGAGGTCCCAGTTCGCGGCCGTGTACCTCCTGGCCGCGGCCTGAGCCGGGACGGCGCACAGCGCGGCGGCGCCGAGCAGGGTGCACGCGAGCGCCCGCGCCGGGCGCGCCCGGCGTTTCGAGGTCGATCGGGCACGCGAGGGCGAGGCGATCACGCCTTTGCATCGGCGCGATCGCGATAAGGGTTAGCCGCGCGCCGCGAGCCTGGACGTGCGGGCTCAGGTACCGTCGCGCCGTGGCGGGCGAGGGCTTCGAGATCAAGGTCGTGCCGCGTGCGGGCCGCGACGAGATCGCCGGCGAGCGCGACGGCTGCGTGCTCGTGCGCGTCCGGGCGGCGCCCGAGGACGGCAGGGCCAACGACGCCGTGCGGCGGCTGATCGCGGCGAGGCTCGGGGTGCGGACCGGCGCCGTCGAGCTGCTCCGCGGCGAGCGCTCGCGCCGCAAGACGGTCAGGGTCGCCGGGCTGGCCGCCGCCGACGCGCGGCGGCGGCTGCTCGCGGACGCCTGAACGCGCGGGGCCTCAGGCGTTCAGCTTGACCGGCAGCGTCTTCAGCTGGTTGGCGAACGGCGACTCGACGAACTTCGGCTCGCCCGCGATCTCCATTCGCGGGTAGCGGCTCAGCGTCTCCTCGATCAGCACCCGCAGCTCCAGTCGCGCGAGCGCCGTGCCGAGACAGAAGTGGCGGCCGCCGGCGCCGAAGGCCTGATGCTCGGCTTCCCGGGTGATCTCGAACGCATCCGGGTTCTCGTAGCGGCTCTCGTCGCGGTTCGAGGACGGGTACCACATGACGACCTTCTCGCCCTTGTGGATCGTCTGGCCGTGCAGCTCGGTGTCGTGGGTCGCCGTCCGCGCGAAGTGCGCGAACGCCGGGAACATCCGCAGCGCCTCCTCGACCGCGGCCGGCACGAGCGACGGGTCGGCGAGGACCATCTCGCGCTGAGCCGGGTTTTCCATCAGCGCGCGCATGCCGCTGCAGTAGGTGGCCTTCGTCGAGTCGTTGCCCGCTGCCATCAGCAGGAAGAAACCCATCACGATCTCGTGGTCCTCGAGCTTTTCGCCGTCCACCTCCGCGTGCACCAGCACGCTCGTGAGGTCATCCGTCGGATGCGCACGCCGCTCGGCGATCAGCTTCGCGCAGCGCTCGAAGACTTCGGGCACCTCGTTCTCGACGACCGTCTGGGCGCCCTCCGGCGTCCTGTCGGGGTCGCCCGCGCCGAGCACGTTGTTCATGATCGTGGCCCAGATCGCGTCGTCCTCGGGCGGCACGCCCATGAAGCTGCCGATGACTCGCGCGACGAAGGGCTGCGCGACATCGGTGACGAGGTCGCACTCCTCGCGACCTTGCAGGCCGTCGAGCACCTCGGCGGCGATCTGCCTGATCGCGGGCTCGTGCTCGGCGATCCGCTTGGGCGTGAAGCCCCGCTGGAAGAGCGCCTTGAGCCTGTCGTGCTTCGGCGGGTCCATGCCGATGAACATCGCCTGCTGGAGCTCCAGCGGCAGGATCGCGTTCTTCAGAGCCGTGATGCCGCCGATCTCCGAGGAGTAGGTCTGCCAGTCGCGGCTCACCTCGTGGACGTCCTCGGCGGTCGTGACCGACCAGAAGCCGTCCTCGTCTGGGTACTCGCTGATCCCGTCGCTCCAGTGGACCGGGCAGCGAGCCCGCATCTCCTTGAACAGCTCGTGCGGCGGGCCCTCTGCGAAGTTCTCGCGGTCGCCGACGCGCACGCTCTCGAGCGAGCGCGACTCGTTGCTCGTCGATGCCATTTCTTCCCCTCCTCCCAAGCGCTGCGGTTATCAGGAGCGTAGCCGAACGGGGGATGAGAGGAGCGCCGCCGGGGGCGACTGTAGGGTCAGGCCCCGATGCTGCTCAGCGCGCGTCTGGCACTCGCCGCCGTCTTCTTCGCCGCCGGGATCGCCAAGCTCGCGGACCGCGCCGGGGCGGCTCAGGCGCTGGCCGGATTCCGCGTCCCGCGCAGGCTCGCCGCCCCGCTCGCCACCGCGCTGCCGCTGCTCGAGCTGGGGGTCGCGGCGGCACTTCTGATCCCGCCCTCGGCGCCCCTCGGGGCGGCCGGCGCGCTCGCTCTGCTGCTCGGCTTCTGCGCTGCGATCGCCCTCGCGATGGCGCGCGGCGAGCAGCCCGAGTGCCATTGCTTCGGGCAGCTTCACTCCGCGCCCGCGGGGCCCGCGGCCCTGGCGCGCAACGCGCTGATCGGGCTCCTCGCCGCGCTCGTGCTGGTGCTCGGCTGGAGCGATCCGGGGCCGAGCGCTGTTTCGTGGCTCGGCGCCCTTTCCGGGGCGCAGCTGGCCGTCCTCGCCGGCGGCGCGGCGCTGAGCGCGGCGCTCGCCGCGGTCACCTTCTTCGCGCTCGGGCTGCTGCGGCGCCACGGCACGCTCGTCGCGCGCCTGGAGGCGCTCGAGATGCACACGGGCGTCAAAGCCGACTCCCTCCTCGACGCGGCTTCGGCCCGGGCGGCGGGACCTCCCGGTGGGGAGCGAGGCGCCGGCGTTCCGGGCGCGGCGCGCCGAGGACGGCGCGCCGGTCGGCCTCGACGCGCTGTTCGTCGCCGGGCGCCCTCTCGCCCTCGTGTTCGCGGACCCCGGCTGCGCTCCCTGCAACGCGCTGCTCGGAGAGCTGGCCGATCTCCAGCGCCGGCTCGGCGACGAGCTCACGATCGGCGTCCTGACCCGGGGCTCGCTCGAGCATGCGAGAGCGAAGGCGCAGGAGCATGGCCTGAGCGGCGTGATGTCGGACGAGGGCGGCGAGGCCGCGAAGAGCTTCGAGGTCGGCGCGACGCCGGCGGCAGTCGTGATCGACGGCGATGGTCGCGTCGCGACGTCCCTCGCCCTCGGCTCCGAGGCCGTGACGGGCGTGCTGCACGAGGCCGCCGGCCGCCGCGAGCGCGGTCCGCGCGTCGGCGAGGTGCTGCCCGCCCTCGAGCTCCACGAACTCGACGGCCGGCCGCGCGACTCGGCCTCGGTCCTCGCGGGCGATCGTCCCACGCTGCTCGTCCTCTGGAACCCGGGCTGCGGGTTCTGCCGCAGCATGGAGCGCGACCTCGCGAGCCGCGCGGCGCGGCTCGGCGAGGCCGACCCGCGCATCGTGCTTCTGAGCACGGGCAGCGAGCAGGAGATCGCCGCGCTCGGCTTCGACTTCCCGGTCTTCCAGGACCGCCGGGGCGCCGCCGTCAGGCGCCTCGGCGCGCGGGGAACGCCCTCCGCGCTGCTGGTCGCCGCCGACGGCACGCTCGCGGCGCCGCCCGCGATCGGCCGCGAGGCGATCCTCGCGCTGATGCCCGCCCCGCTGCTGCACGTCAGCGAGGTCGCGGCATGAGCGAGCTCGCGACCGAGGCCGCCGCCGCGAAGGGGAAAGCCAAGCTCAAGCTGCATCGCACGAAGGCGCGCGCGCAGAGCCGGGCCGTCACCCTGCAGCTGAAGGCGGCGCTGGGTACGGCCACGGCCGGTCCGCATGACATCTCCGCAACCGCGAAGCCGCTGCTGGCGACGATCAAGTCGGTGCGGGCGCAGGTCAAGAAGGAAGGCGCCGGCAGGCACACGAAGCTCGTCGTCGCCGGGCTCGCCGAGCTGGAAGCCGGGCTGCTGAAGCTGATCGCCGCGAACAAGGCGGCCGATCCGAACAAGACGCTCGAAATCGCCGCCGAAGGCATGGCGGCGCTGAGCGCAGCGAGCGCCAAGGCGCACAAGGCCGGACATGACTGGCCTCTCTGAGCGGCCCGGCGGCGAGCGTTCGGCGCGCCTGGACGCGCTCGCGCTGGCCTCCCGCGGCCACTCCCGCCGGCAGGTCCTGAAGCTCGCGGCAGGGGCCGCGCTCGGCGCATTGGTCCCCGGCTGGGCGCGTCCGGCGCTCGCCAGAGCAGGCGGGACGACGCCGGGCGGCACGGCGGCGGCTCCCCTCGCCCGCGCGGCCGAAAAACAGCACGGCATCTGCCCGGCCCAGCCCTCGGGGATCGCGAGCTGCAACGGCGGGATCCGGCCCTGGACCCCGGCGTGCAGCGAGACGATCGTCCTCGGCACCCCCTCGACGTTCAACGGCTGCGGCCCCGAAGGCGGCATCGACCTGCCGGTCTTCGGCAAAGGCGACTACGTGCCCGACGAACCGTTCGGCGTCGCCAACTTCTTCAACGCGTGCAAGGGCCACGACTGCTGCTACGGCGCGTGCGAAAGCGACAAGGCGCAGTGCGACAGCAACTTCCTGACGCAGATGCTCTCGATCTGCGAAGAGACCTGGCCGACGAACACCGTCGCCAACGAAATCATCCACGCCAACCAGTACGCGTTCTGCCTCACGGTCGCCCACGCCTACTACGCGGCCGTGTCCTCGACCGGGACCGGCCAGGAAGCGTGGGAAGCCGGCCAGAAGGCGACGTGCGGCTGCTGCATCGACTGCCCGACCTTCGCGAACGTCTACTGGAACGTGCCGGCCGACGAAGCGGCCCACTACGGGCCGTGCCCGGTCGCGGGCAGCCAGGACAAGGTCTGCACGAACCTCAACCAGGCGAACAACTGCGGCGCGTGCGGGAACGTCTGCCCGTCGGGGAACTGCGAAAACGGGCAGTGCGTGGAATAGGCATGGGCGCGGCGGGTTTCGAACCTGCGACCTCTCGCGTGTGAAGCGAGCGCTCTCCCACTGAGCTACGCGCCCTGAGCGGCGGATTCTATTGGGCGCGCGCCTGCGGCCCTACGGAAGCGCCGCGGGTGCGCCGGCCTGCCAGGCGAACGCGAGCATCGAGCTGGCGGTGAGGTCGATCGCGGGCTCGGTCGTCGTGAACGATTCGACGTTGTCGGCTGAAGACGGCGCCGCCGCCGTCGAAGCCGCGCGTAGGCGATCGCCGCCCGCCGGCGGGCACGGCCCGCATCCCTTCGACTTCGCCCGAGCTCGATTCGTCGCTCGGGCCCTCGACGACGCCGCCGGCGAGCACCGGCGGCGAGCCGTCGAGCGAGCCGGCGAGGTTGGCGACCTGATGGGAGGGGCAGCGCGGGAACACGGTGCCGTCGCCGATCACCATCGAGACGCCCCAGGCGTTCGCGCCGAGGACGTTGCCGAGCCAGCGCGCGGCGTCCGGCGGCGAACGTCGATTCGCCGGTCAGCCCGTCGTACTCGGCGGCCATCACCGCGAGCCCGTCGCCGTGGGAGGCGGTGTCGGCTTCTGCCCACGGGAAGCCGAAGCCGAACGGGTCCTTGCCGGCCTGGCTGCCTGCGCAGATTCCAGCTCGCGCGCGCAGGCTCGCGAGCAGCCCCGCTTCGCCGATCGCGAGCCCGGACGGGCTGCCGGCGGCGCGAAGCGCGCGCACGAGCTCGTAGTGGGCGAGGCCGCTCACGTCGTAGAGGTTGAGCGTTTCCGAGTTGCGCTTGGAGTGCTTGACGTATTCCCTGGCCCAGCGCGCCGCTTCGGCGAGGTAGAAGCTCGGGTCGGTGTGCGCGAGCCCCGGCGGGAGCGTGCCGCCCGAGGACAGCGCGAGCGACAGCTCGGTCGCCCCCAGCTCGAGGTCGTCGCGCCATTCGCGCTCGGGGTAGAAGCCGAACGGGATCGCCGTCAGCAGGTGCCCTCTGGGCTTCGTCGTCGGCCAGCGCGAAGATGCGCTCGCCCGCCTGCAGGCAGCGGTCGGCGAACGCCGGGTCGCTCGCGTGGAAGACCTGGAAGCAGAGGCCGAACGCGGCCGCGTCGCGCCCGGCGAGGTTCGGGCTGACCGGCGCGCCCGGCGCGGCCGGCGCGGAAGACGGGACGGTGCCGGATGTAGCGGTAGAGCGGGTCTTCGCCGCCGAAGGTGTCGTCGGCCTGGGGCAGCCGCCAGATGTCGTGATCGCCGGCGGTCTGGCGGTTGCCCTCGCCGATCCCCACCTGGTAGTAGAGCGTCCCGGTTTCGGCGTCGCACATCCGCAGCAGCCATTCGAGCGCCGAACCGCGCCTCGCCGGCGAAGTCCTGGGAGGCGGGCGCACCGGCGCCCATCAGAGCGGGGAAGTCGCGCACGCCCGCGAGCATCACGATCGACCGTGTAGCTGGTCGTCTCGACGAACTTGAGGTAGTCGCCCGCGTCCCACCAGCCGCCGGAGGCGTCGAGCGTCGTGCCGAGGCCGTGGAGATCGCCCTTGAAGCTGCCCTGCCCGTTCACCTTCGGCGTGCTGTAGGCGCTCGCGTTCTCGTCGTTCAGGTGCGCGGGCGCGGTCCGCAGCGCCGAGGGGATGTACTGCGGCCCGTCGCGCTCGTTCTCGTAGAAGGAGAGGGCGTTCGCCAGCGCCGGGGCGTACAGCGCGCCCGGCGGCGGCGATCTCGAACGGCGGCGAGCTCGCGCCGCCCGCCGGCGAGCGTGTACCGGCCGGGCGCCTGCAGCCGCGTCGAAGTCGAGCGCGTAGACGAACGGGTAGCGTCTTGCTCCAGGAGCCCGGCGGACGCGCCGACGGTGCCGCTGAAGACGACGGCGCCGCCTTCGCCGGAGACGGTGAACGGCGCGCCGGCCGCGTCGAAGTTCGCCATCAGGTACGCGCGCTTCGGGGCCAGCGCGCCGTAGCCGACCTGGTCGACCCGCACGAACGCTTCCTGCGCGGCGAGCGCGGGCGCCGCCGAGCGCGCATGCGGCCACGCAGCGCGAGCACGAGCGTTCTGATCAGCCTGCGCGTCATCGGCACAGAGTCTGACCGAAGCCGCTCGTGGCGGCGAGCGGCGTTCAGCCGGCGGCGAGCTGCAGGACGATCACGCGAGGCGATCGCCGCGAAGCAGAACACGTGCTGGGCGAGGACCGCGCGAGCGAGGCCGCTCTGCACCTCCGGCCGGTCGCGGCGGGTGCCGAGCCGCACCGCCGCCGGGACGGTCCTCGAGCCCCGCCAGCCCGATCGCGGCGAGCGCGAGGCCGAGCGAGACCCAGCCGAGCCAGGCCGGCTCGTCGCTGCCGTGCGATCTCGACGACGATCGCGGCGAGCGTCGCCGAGCATGACCGCGGCGATCAGCCTGTTCATCGGCCGTGCCGCCGTCGTCACGCGCGCGTAGTAGGCCGCGATCGACGCGAGCGCCGGCTCGGGCACCTCCCCGGCGTGCCCGGCGGCCTGCACGTCGAACATCAGGTCGAACCACAGCACCGCCAGCAGGAAGCCGGCGCCGGCTGTCACGAACGCGTTCACGAGCCGAGCTTGACGCCCGGATGCGGGTGCAGCCGCACCGCCGGCTCGGAGTAGGCCGCCGCGAGGCGGGCCACTTCGGCCTGCGTGAGCGCGGTTCCGAAAGCCGCCGGGCCGCCGAGCTTCTGGTAGCCGGCGAGCAGGTTCTTGCCGATCTGCGCGAGCCCGAAGTGCCCGTCGTAGACCGACTCGATGTAGAGCGGCGACGTTGGCGCGGGCGAAGCCGGCCGCCGAGCCGCCGCGCCGCGAGCGCGTGCTGCGATCATCGTCCAGCCGGTGCCGGCGAGGCCGACGTAGCTCGCGGTAGGTCCCGGCGAGCGAGGCGCCGGGCCCGGTGAGGCCCGCCGCGCGCTGTTCGGCGAACAGGCTCGGGAGCCGCAGCGCCGCGCGCACGGCGCGGTGGCGGCCGCGATGCGCGCCCGGCCTTCGGCTCCGGAGGGCAGCCCGTTGGCGACCAGCGGCCAGGCCGCTTTCGTCGCGGCCACCTCCGCGGCGGCTTCGGGGCGGGCCTGCGCGAGCGCCCGCGCCGTCGCGATCAGGTCTTCGCGCTGCAGGCGCAGGTCCGCCGTGCTCGAAGCTGCGCCTGACCCGCAGCCGGCGGCTGCGAGCGTCGGCGCCGAGCGCCAGCAGCGCCGCGGCCCTGCGGGAGCTGCCGGCGCGCACCTCAGGTTCTTACTACCCCTGGCCGGCTGCCGCCGCCTGTTCCTTGACGGAGGTCACCTTCAGCAGGTCGACGACGAAGATCAGCGCTTCGTTCTTGGGGATCTTCGGCGGGGAGCCCTGCGCTCCGTAGCGCGAGCGACGCGGGGATGATCAGTTCGCGCCGGCCGCCTTCTTTCATGCCGACCACGCCTTTTTCCCAGCCGGCGATGACTTCGCCGATGCCGGGCGTGAACAGGAACGGTTCGTTGCGCGACCAGGAGGAGTCGAATTCCTTGCCGTTCGACCAGAGCGCGCCGACGTAGTTCACGTAGACTGCCGCAGCTGGTGCTGGCTTCCTTGCCGGTGCCTTTGACGATTTCCTTCGTTTCGAGCTTCGTCGGCTTCGGGGGTTTGCCGGCTTCGATCGTGGGCTTGGTCGAGAGCGGGCCGGAGGTCGGGCGTTTTCGGCACGGACGGGTCCTGCGCGTGTGACCAGCGCGTTGTCGGACGTGTTCTCGTTGCCGATCGTGATCGTGCTCGAGTTGCCCGAGCCGCCGCAGCCGGCGGCGAGCGCCGCCGCGGCGAGGATGGCGAGGGCGCTGAGCAGGGACACGATCAGCTTCCGGTGCGAGCCGGAGCGGGGGGTGGTGGCGTGGGTTGTCTCGTTCACGGTCGCGCAGCCTACCGGAACCCCGCCTGCGTCGGGCGGCGATAGGATCCTCGGTGGACCGTGCTAGGCGGGGAGGTAGCGGTGCCCTGCACCCGCAATCCGCTCTAGCGGGGCTGAATTCCCCTCCGAGGGATTCCGCTCTGGTCGCTCCGCAGTCCAGGGGCGTCGATGGTCCGGGTCCCGCGCGGTGACGGCTCGCGAATCAGGTCAGGTCCGGAAGGAAGCAGCCTTAAGCGATATCCGGCAGGCGCAGCGGGAGCTCCCGGACCGGAGCCCCGGATCGCGATCAGGCGGCTGGTGGCGGGCTCTCGACGAGGGGTGCACGGTCCGTTGATCGAAGGTCGGCCGGGCGCTCCTGCCGGCCTCAGACCGATGGTCGGCCGGGCGCTCCATGCCGGCCTCAGAGACAGCGGTGGAAGATCAGCCACGAGCGGTTGTTCGCGGCCGGGGTGAAGCCCGGCGGCACCGACACCGTCTCGTGGGGGTCGTGCTCGTCGAGGATGTACGTCACGTTCGACCGCGCTGCTGGCCGGGTCGACGTAGACGCCGGATCGGATGTGCCCGGTCTCCGGGCTGCGGATCCTGGCTGGGCTCGCGCGCAGGTACAGCGCGAGCAGCGGGATCGGCGCGTGGTTCGGCACCCCGACCGGGCCGCAGCGGAGGTTGACCGCGCCCGCGTGCGACCAGCGCCACGAGGTCGCCTTCGATCCGTTCCTGCGCGGCGAGTTTGTCCAGTTCGTGGTGGGCCGTGCGGTACTGGGAGGGCGCGGTCGCGATGAGCGCCAGCGCGACCAGCGCGCCCGCTGCCATCCACGGGCCTCTGCGCCGGTCGCCGCGCCGGAGCCTGGTCCAGCCGAACACAGCGGCGCCGCAGAACAGGCAGCCGAATGCGGCGGCGAGGAAGGCGTAGCGCGTGTCGATCGGGAGCCCGATGGCTGCGAACGCGGCGAAGATCGCGACCGCCAGCGCGGCCGCCAGGGCCGGGACGAGCGCCCGCGCGCGCAGCCACCACAGCGACAGCGCGGCGCCGAGGATCGCGCCGGCCAGCGCCGCCGCCTGCAGGACCTCGCCGATCCGGCGCGGCACGTACTCGGGGACGTTGGCGATCCCGGTCTTGCGGTCGAGGGCCGAGGCCGTGTGACGCGTGTTGGTCAGCGACCACAGCGGGTTGCCCGTGACGAGCAGGTCGCTCCCCAGCCACACCAGCGGCGCGGCGGCGGCGAGCAGCGTCAGCTTCACGAGCGCGCCGCGCTCGCGCACGGGCTCGCCCTCGGGCAGGTGCCCGCGCAGCCGGCTCGGCACGAGACCGGCGAGATACAGCCAGTAGAGCCCGGAGAACACCCACGCCTCGGGGCGCAGCAGCCCCGCCAGCGCGAGCAGCGCGAGCACGGGCGCCCCGGCGCGCGGGACGGCGCGTCGCGATCAGCAGCGCCCAGAGCACGAGCAGCACGTAGGGCACGTCGAGGTACGCCCGCACGCCGTAGGAGATGACCGGCACCCGGTCACGAAGAGCAGCGCCGCCAGCAGCGCCCGCCGCCGTGCCGAACCAGCGCTGGCCGAGCCGGAACAGCACCCAGCCGCAGCCCGCGAGCGCGAGGAAGCCGAGCCAGACCACCACCTCGATCTCCGCGTGCGGCGAGAGCGGCCGCAGCACGATCCCGAGCAGCTCGAGCAGCGGGTGCGGCGTCGGCGCGATCGGCACGCCGTAGGCGGGCGTTTCGCCCTGTGCGAGCTGGCCGCCCCAGGCGAGCGCGTAGAGCGTGTCGTAGTTGGCGAAGCCGACGCCCGCGATCGCGCGCAGCACGGCGGCGCCGCCGATCACCGCCACGAGGCCCGGGAGCCAGCCGCCCGCGCGCTTGCCGATGCCCGTCACCGCGCGGACGCTATCCGCTGCGGAGGGGGAGGCTAGACTCAGCGAAGGTGGCCGCATCCGAGGAGCATTCCGAGCACGAGGGACGGGTGGGGTCGCTGTACCGCCGCCACCGCCCCCGCAGCTTCGCCGACGTCGTCGGCCAGGAGCCCGTCGTGCGGACGCTGCGCAACGCGGTCGAGCGGGGCAAGGTCCACCACGCCTACCTGTTCGTCGGCTCGCGGGGCACGGGCAAGACCTCGATGGCGAAGATCCTCGCCGCCTGCCTGAACTGCGAGCACGGTCCCACCGTCGAGCCCTGCGGACGCTGCGAATCCTGCCGGGCGATCGCAGCCGCGACCTCGCTCGACGTGATCGAGATGGACGCGGCCTCGAACAACTCGGTGGACGACATCCGGGAGCTCCGCGAGAGCGTCGCCTACGCACCGGTCAGCGGCCGCCGCAAGGTCTACATCCTCGACGAGGCGCACATGCTCTCGACGGCGGCGTGGAACGCGTTCCTGAAGACGCTCGAGGAGCCGCCGCCCAGACACCGTGTTCGTGCTCGCCACGACCGAGGCCGCAAAGGTCCCGCCGACGGTGATCGACCGCTGCCACCGCTTCGACTTCCACCGCCCGACCGTCGAGCAGATCGCCGGCGTCGTGCGCCGCGCCGCGGACGCCGACTCGATCTCGATCCCGCCGCCCGCCGTCGCGGCCATCGCCCGCTCGGCGACCGGCAGCTTCCGCGACGCGCTCGGCACGCTGGAGCAGCTCGTGACCTACAGCGGGAGCGAGATCTCGCTCGAGGACGTGCTGGCCGTGCTCGGCGTCGCCGACTCGCGCCTGATCGCGGAGGCGATCGACGCGGTCGCCGCGGGCGACGCGCGCGGCGCCCTGGCGGCGCTCGAGCGCTGCGCCGTCGCAGGGCCGGGACCCGGCCTCCTTCGCGGGCGACCTCGAGGCGCGGCTGCGCGAGACGATGATCGTCCAGACCGTCGGCGGCGTCCCGCCGGAGCTGTCGCTCACCCCCGAGTCCGATGCGG
Source organism: uncultured Solirubrobacteraceae bacterium (assembly GCA_963779065.1). Lineage (GTDB taxonomy): Bacteria > Actinomycetota > Thermoleophilia > Solirubrobacterales > Solirubrobacteraceae > Palsa-744. Next base: position 1,671,291 of record CAVZWQ010000003.1, on the reverse strand, counting down.
CGCTCGCCGAGCAGGCCGAGCGCGTACCCCACGCCGTCGTCGTGCGGATGCTCGAGCTCCTCGGAGAGGCGCTCGAGGCGATTCGCGCCGGCGCCGACGCGCGCACCCGCCTCGAGCTCGCGCTCGTGAAGGCGGCGCGGCCCGCCCTCGACAGCTCGATGCGCGCGCTGCTCGCCCGCATCGAGGCGCTCGAACAGGACGCCCGACCGCGCACCTCCGCGGTCGCGGCGCAGCGGGAGATCCCCGTGCCGCCCGCGCCGGGCGCCGGTGCCTCCAGGCCCGCGGCGTCCCCTGCCGAGCCGGACGCCGCACCGCCGTCGCACGGGCCGGAGCAGAGCACGGCCGAGCAGCGCCGCCGCCTGCCGCGCCGGCGCCTCCGGACGCCGCAGCTCCCGCATCCGCGTCGCCCACCACCGGGGCCACTCCCGCGGCTGCGCCACGGCCTATCGCGGCCGATCCCCCCGCCGGCGAACCTGCGACCGCCGCCGGCACCGCTCTGGCCAGGGCGTCCGCCGACGACACGGTCGTGGCCGAGCCGCAGTCGCTCGAGGCGGTGCGCGAGCTCTGGCCCGCGGTCGTGGATCTGGTCCGCGGCGAGAACGCCCGGCTCGGGGCCGCGATCGAGCGGGCCCGGCCGGTCGAGGTCAAGGGGGAGGAGCTGACGATCGCGTTCGGCTCCTCGTTCCTCAAGAAGCAGGCCGAGGGCCCGGCGGACCGCATGACGGTGGGTGAGTCGCTGACCGCGCTCACGCGGGTTCGCTGGCGCCTGGCATACGAGCTGCGCGAGGACCTGGACGCAGGCGAGGAGGGCGCCGAGGAGCCGGGCGCCGGCTCGGACGAGCGCTGGCTCGCGCGCTTCATGGACGAGTTCGACGCCGAGGAGATTCCCTACGACGGCCCGTCCGGTGCGGCCGCGTCCGACGAGCCGAAGCTCACCAGCAACGAGAAAGGCGCCTGATGCCCAAGCAGCCCCGCATGCCCCGCCAGCCCGGGATGCCCAACGTGCAGCAGATGATGCAGCAGGTCCAGAAGATGCAGCAGGACATGGCGGCCGCCCAGGAGGAGCTGAAGAACGAAGTCGTCGAGGCCTCGGCCGGCGGCGGGATGGTGACCGTCAAGGTCAGCGGCGACCTGCAGGTCAAGGAGGTCCGCGTGGACCCGGCCGCGGTCGACCCCGAGGACGTCGAGATCCTCGCGGACATGATCCTGGCGGCCGTCAACGAGGGCGCTGCGGATGGCGCAGGAGCTCGCCGAGCGCAAGATGGGCGGCGCCACCGCCGGGCTCGACCTGGGCGCGCTCGGCGGCCAGCTCGGCGGTCTCGGGCTGCCGGGGCTGTGAGCACGTCCTACGCGCCGCCGGTCCAGCGGCTGGTCACGGAGCTCTCCAAGCTCCCCGGGGTCGGGAACCGCACGGCGCAGCGGCTGGCCTTCCACCTGCTTCGCGCCTCTGCCGAGGACGCGAACGCGCTCGCCGAGGCGATCGTCGAGGTCAAGGAGAAGATCGGGCTCTGCGAGGTCTGCTTCAACCTCACCGACGAGCCTCGCTGCCGGATCTGCCAGGACCCGCGCCGCGACCACGCGCTCGTCTGCGTCGTCGAGGAGCCCAGCGACGTGATCCCGATGGAGCGCACGCACGAGTACCACGGCGTCTACCACGTGCTCGGCGGCGCGCTCTCGCCGATCGACGGCAGTCGACCCCGAGGACCTGAAGATCGCCGAGCTGCTCGCCCGGGTCCAGCCCGTCCGGTGAGCACGAGCCGATGCGCGAGGTCGTGCTCGCCACCAACCCGACGACGACCGGCGAGGCGACGGCGCTGCACATCGCCGAGGAGCTGCGGCGGATCGCCCCTGAGGTGAAAGTGACGCGTCTCGCGAGCGGCCTGCCGGTGGGCTCCGATCTGGAGTACGCCGACGAGGTCACGCTCGGCAAGGCCCTCGCCGGGCGCCGGGCTGTGTAATTCTCGGGGCCATGTCCGACTTGATCTGCATGAAGTTCGGCGGCACGTCCGTGGCCGACGCCGAGCGCATCAAGCGCGCGGCGCGGCGCATCGTCGAGAAGCGCGAAGCCGGGCTACGGCGTGGTGGCTGTGCTCTCGGCGCGGGGCAAGACCACCGATGAGCTGATCGGGATGGCGCAGGAGGTCTCGCCGCGCCCGGACCCGCGCGAGATGGACATGCTCCTGAGCTCCGGGGAGCGGATCTCCTGCGCGCTGTGCGCGATGGCGATCAACGACCTCGGGCACCGCGCGATCTCGCTGACGGGCTCGCAGGCGGGGATCGTCACCGACGAGTCCCACACCAAGGCGCTGATCCTCGACGTGCGCGCCGATCGCATCAGAGCGGCGCTCGCCGAGGACCAGATCGTGCTCGTCGCCGGCTTCCAGGGCGTCTCGCAGACCGCCAAGAACGTGACCACGCTCGGCCGCGGCGGCTCCGACACGAGCGCTGTCGCGGTCGCGGCGGCGCTCGGGGCGGAGGTCTGCGAGATCTACACCGACGTCTCGGGCGTCTACTCCGCCGACCCGCGCATCGTGCCCGAACGCGCGCAAGCTCGACCACGGTCTCCTTCGAGGAGATGCTGGAGATGGCGGCGTCGGGCGCGGGCGTCCTGCAGCTGCGCTCGGTCGAGTACGCCCGCAACCACGGCGTCCGGATCCACTGCCGGTCCTCGTTCGACGCCGAGCCCGGTACCTTTGTCGTCGCCGAGGAGGAAACCGTGGAGCAGCCACTCATCACAGCCGTCACGCACTCCGTGCAGGAGGCCCGCATCAGCCTGACCGCCGTGCCCGACACGCCAGGCGCGGCGGCGCGCATCTTCGAGGCGCTCGCCGGGGCGAACGTGAACGTGGACATGATCGTCCAGAACGAGCCCGTCTCCGCAGGTGGGCGGGCGGAGATCTCCTTCACCGTCCCCCGCGACGACCTGCCGGCCGCGGGCTCGGCGCTCGCAGCCGCTCGCGGGCGAGGCGTTCGGGGAGATGACCGCGCACGAGGACACCGGCAAGGTCTCGATCGTCGGCGCCGGGATGCGCTCGCACCCCGGCGTCGCCGCGAAGGTGTTCAGCGTGCTCGCCGGCGACGGGATCAACATCGAGATGATCTCCACCTCGCCGATCAAGATCTCCTGCGTGATCGACCGCGACCGCGTCGAGGAGGCCGTGCGCGCGCTGCACAGCGCGTTCGAGCTCGAGGGCGAGGACACGATCGCCGTCGAGGAGCCCTTCCGGCCCGCGTCCTAGCAGGAGGCTCCGGACTGATGACATTGCATCGCAACGCGAAGACGTGCCCGAATAGCAGGCTGTTGTTGTGCCGGCGGGTGCTCGATGAAGGCTGGCTGATCAAGGACGCTGCGGCTGCTGCGGGACTGAGCGATCGGCGTGCCGGGGTGTGGGTCCGCCGGTTCCGGGAGGCAGGCGAGGCGGGTCTTGAGGATCGCTCCTCGGCGCCGAAGCGGATTCCTCATCGCACCTCGCCTGAGCGCCAGGAGGCGATCTTGGGATTGCGGGAGCTGCGGTTCACCGCTGCCGAGATCGCAGAGACGCTCGGGATGGCGCACTCGACGGTCTCGGCGGTGCTCAAGCGTTGCGGCAAGGGCCGCCTGCCGCGGATCATCGAGGAGGCCGAGAACCGCTACGAGCGCTCGCGGCCAGGCGAGCTGATCCACATCGACGTCAAGAAGCTCGGCCGCATCGGCCAGATCGGGCATCGCGTCCACGGAGACCGACGGCGGCGCAGCCGCGGCAAATAATAGCCGGGGCCCGAGCCACGCCAGAAAGCGGCCGCTCCATGCTCAGCGCGGGCCAATCCTGCGCTTCTGCGGCCAACGCGCTCGACTGCGCACATCTGTCACAATCGCTGCGCAACGCTCCACGCTTTCAAGGACGAAAGGGATATGCGCACCGTCAAGAGGCCACGCCGTTACGTGCCCCCCCGCTGGATCGCCATCGGACGGCCGGTCCTGCGTTACAGCCAGCCGCGAGACGCCTACGTGCTGCGCGTCGTCGGGCGCAAATGGGGACCCGTGCTCCGTTCGGACCGCCGCCGCCCGCGGATGCTCCGCGAGGGCGCCGAGCGGCGCGGCTCGCACGCCCGCGCGGCCTGAGCTCCCCTCCCGGGCACGAGATGCGCGCGGAGCGCCACGCCCGCGCCGGCGCGGCCGGCGGGCTCCTCGGCTCAGCCCTCGTCGAGCGAGCGCTGCAGCGCCTCGAGCACCCGCACGACGCGCAACCCGCTCGCGCCGTCCGAGCGCGGCGTCGGCACCCGTGCGCACGCACTCGATGAAGTGCTCGCACTCCAGCCGCAGCGGCTCGCGGTTGGAGATCTGGGGCGAGTAGATGTCCCCGGAGCGCGCGATGTACTCGCCCCACGAGCTCGTGTCCTGGTCGAAGCCCTTGTCGTAGAGCGCCAGCTTGCCCTCGATCAGCATGTCGTCGAACGTCGCCATCCGCTTCGCGCCGACGACCGTGATGCGCCGCTCCTTGTGCGGGTCGAGCCAGGAGAGGTGCAGGTGCGCGACGATCCCGGAAGGGAAGCGCAGGAAGCAGAACACGACGTCCTGCACCTGCTCGCGGACGTAGGCCGCGCCCTGGGCGACGCACTCCACCGGCTCCTCGCAGATCAGGTGCAGCGCCACCGAGACGTCGTGCGCGCCGAGGCTCCAGAGCGCGTTCTCGTCCTCGCGCAGCTTGCCGAGGTTCAGGCGGTTGCCGTAGACGTAGCGAAGCGGTCCGAGCTCATCGGCGTCGATCATCTCCTTCAGCCGCGTGACCGCGGGGTGGTACTCGAGCAGATGGCCGACCATGAGGACGCGCCCGGTGCGCTCCGCGGCGCCCACGGCGAGTTCCGCGTCGGCGGCGCTCGTCGCGAGCGGCTTCTCGACGAAGCAGTGCTTGCCCGCCTCCAGCACGGCGACCGACGAGCTCCGCGTGCGTCGGCACCGGCGTGGCGAGGACGACCGCGTCGAGCGTCTCGTCGCCGAGCAGCTCACCGAGATCGCCCGTCGCGGCGCGCGCCGGGGTGAGCGCGGGCGACCCGCTCTCGCGTCGCCTCGTCGGAGTCGCACAGCCAGGCCAGCTCGCAGCCGGGGATGGCAGCGAGGTTGCGCGCGAGGTTCGGGCCCCAGTAGCCGAGGCCGGCGACGCCCACGCGCACGGTTGCGTCCGCGCTGCTCAAGCGGGCGCTCCAGTGAGCCGCGACGCGAGCTCGTCGATCGCGGCCACGCAGCGCTCCGCCGCGTGGCCGTCGCCGTAGAGCTGGGGGCGCTCGCCGGGCGCCGGGCGCTCGAGCGCCGCCACGGCGGCGGCGGCGTCGAGGTCGACGAGGGTGTTCCAGCCCGCCTCGACGGTCTCGACCCACTCCGTGCTGGCTCGCAGCGTCACGCAGGGCACGCCGGCAAGGTACGCCTCCTTCTGGACGCCTCCGGAGTCGGTCACCACCGCGCGCGACTGGCACAGCAGCGCGCTGAACTCGAGGTAGCCGAGCGGCTCGCTCAGCACGAGCCCCGGAATCCCGCGCAGGGTGCGCGTGGAGGCCGAACTCGTCGAGTCGCGCGGCCGTGCGCGGATGCAGCGCCAGCAGCACCGGCGCCGGGAGCTCGGACGAGCAGCTCGACGAGCGCCGCGAGGCGCTCCGGGTCGTCCACGTTGCCGGCGCGGTGGGCGGTCGCCAGCAGGTAGCTGCCGGGCTCGAGCCCGTGCTCGCGCGGGACTGCGGCTTCGGCTCGCGCGGCGGGCTGCAGGCGCATCGCGACGTCCACCATCACGTCGCCGACGACCACCGCCTCGCCCGGCGCGGACTCCTTCGCGGAGGTTGGCCGCCGCGGTGTCCGACGAGCAGAGCAGCAGCTCGGCGATGTGGTCGGTGAGCACGCGGTTGAGCTCCTCCGGCATCGTCCGGTCGAACGAGCGCATGCCGGCCTCGACGTGGATCACGGGGAAGCGCGCCTGCGCGGCCGCGAGCGCCCCCGCGAGCGTGGAGTTCGTGTCGCCGTACACGAGCACCGCGTCGGGCTCGCTCTCGGCGAGCAGCGGCTCGAGCGCGGCGAGCATGCGCGCGGTCTGGGAGCCGTTCGTGCCGCCGGAGATCGCCAGCTCCCGGTCGGGGCGGGCGAGACCCAGCTCGGCGAAGAAGACCCGCGAGAGCGTGTCGTCGTGGTGCTGGCCGGTGTGCACGAGCACCTCCTCGTGGCGCTCGCGCAGCGGCCCGGACACCGCCGCGGCCTTGATGAACTGAGGCCGGTTGCCCACGACGGTCAGGATCCGCACGGGCTAAGCCTAGATGCCGGCCATGCGGCGAGGCTGGGGTGGGGCGGACCGGGCGGTGGCTAGTCTCCCCTCGTGACCGTCGTGCACGAGATCCCGAACCTCGTCGTGACCGAGCGCGAGCACTCGGTCCCGCTCGACCACGCCGACCCCGGCGGTGCGCGGATCACCGTGTTCTCGCGCGAGCTGGCGGACCCCGGGGGACGCGACCGGCCGCTGCTGGTGTTCTTCGAGGGCGGCCCCGGCTTCGAGGCGCCGCGCCCGGTCCGCACCGGCGAGTCGCCTCCCTGGCTGGATCGCGCGCTCGCCGACTTCCGCGTTCTGATGCTCGACCAGCGCGGGACCGGCCGCTCCACGCCGGTCTCCTCCACGCTGCCGGGCGGCGCCGAGGAGCAGGCCGCCTACCTCCGGCACTTCCGCGCGGACTCGATCGTCGCCGACGCCGAGGCGATCCGCGCCGAGCTGGGCGTGGAGCGCTGGAGCGTGCTGGGCCAGAGCTTCGGCGGCTTCTGCGCGATGCGCTACCTCTCCGCCGCGCCCGGAGCGCTGCGCGAGGTGCTGTTCACCGGAGGGGTGCCGCCGGTCGACGCCGGCATCGACGACGTCTACCGCGCGACGTTCGCCCGCATGCGCGAGCGCAACGCGCGCTACTACGAGCGCTATCCCGAGGACCGCGAGCGGGTGCTCGCGCTGCTCGATCGCGCCGGGAGCGCGACGATCGCGCTGCCCGGCGGGGACCCACTGACCCCCGGACGCGTGCGCCAGCTCGGACACGGGCTCGGCATGAGCGACGGCTTCGAGCGCCTGCACTACCTGCTCGAGCTGCCCCACGACGCGCCCGCCTTCCTGCACGACGCCGAGCAGATGACGAGCTTCGCGCGCAACCCGATCTACGCCGTGCTGCACGAGGCGTGCTGGGCCGACGGAGGCGCCACCGGCTGGTCGGCCGAGCGGGTGCTCGCCGCGCAGGACGAGTGGCCGGAGGAGTACCTCACCGGCGAGCACATCTTCCCGTGGATGTTCGAGGCGCCGTCGCTCGCACCGCTGCGCGAGGCCGCCGGGCTGCTCGCCGCCCACGACTGGCCTCGCCTGTACGACCCGTCGGCGCTGGCGCTGGGCGAGGTCCCGGCCGCGGCCGCGGTCTACGCCGAGGACCCCTACGTCGAGCGCGCCTTCTCCGAGCGCACGGCCGCCGCCGTCCCGGGGCTGCGCGTGTGGCTCACGAGCGAGTACGACCACGACGGGCTGCGCAGGGACGGCGAGCGGGTGCTCGGGCGCCTGCTGGACCTCGCCCGCGGGCGGATCTAGGCCGACGCCGCGATCGGCGCCGGCGCGGTGCCCCTGCTGCCTCGGCGTGGCGGCGCGCCGCCCCGCCCTGGGCGCGGCGGCCGGCACGGCATGAGCTCAGGCGCGGCGGCTCCGACCACGCTGGTCGACCAGTCGATCACCGACGTCGGGCGCACCACATGGCGGTTCATGCCCAGCTCCTTCGGGTCGAGCCCGAGGGCCAGCCCGACGAGCTGGGGCAGGTGCAGCACCGGCATGTTCAGCTCGCGCCCGACGGTGCGCTCCGCCAGCGGCTGCTGCAGGTCGAGGTTCAGGTGGCAGAGCGGGCACGGCGTCACCAGGCAGTCGGCCTCCGCGTCCACGGCGTCGCCGAGGTGCCGCCCGGCCTGCTTGAGCGAGGCGTCCTTGTTCATCGTGATGATCGGGAACCCGCAGCACTTGCGCATGCCGGCGTAGTCGATGACCGTGCCGCCCAGCGCCGCGATCAGCTCGTGCAGGTAGTTGTCGCGGCGGTGCTCGGCGTCGATCCCGAGGCGGTTGCGGGGCCGCACGATGTAGCAGCCGTAGAACGGGCCGACGCGGAGGTTCGTGAGCGGGCGCTTCACTTTCGCCGCCAGCGCATCGAGGCCGATCTCCTCGACGAGCAGCCACAGGAAGTTCTTGTTGGTCAGGCCCTTCTCGTAGCTGAGCCCCTCCGGGGCGAGCGTCGAGTTGACGTGCTCGCGGTACTCCGCGTTCGCGTCGAGGCGCTCCTGGCACTCGCTCTGCGCGCCCTGGCAGGTCGAGCAGATGTTCATCATCAGCTCCGCTCCCTCAACCTGCTGTGCGAGCGCGAACGTGCGCGCGTTCAGGGTGTCGGCGAGCTCCTGGTTGTGCTCGGCGATCACGCCCGCGCCGCAGCAGCTCGCACGGTCCAGCTCGCACCAGCTCGATGTCGAGCAGCGGCGCGACCTTCGCCATCGATCCGTGCAGCTCCGGGGTGAAGCCGCGGCTGACGCAGCCGGGCCAGTAGGCGACCTTCATCAGCCCTCGTTTCCTTTCTCGGCGTCCTCGCCGGGATCGACGGCCCCGGCCTCCTCGCCGGTCTTCTCGAGCTCGGGGTCCTGTCCCGTTCCCTCCGGGGGCGGCGAGCTCACGCTGGGCGCCTCACCGGCCGGAGCGGATGCCGCCGCACCTTCTTCGGAGGCGGTGGAGTCGGCGTTCGTCGCGCCCTCGGTCGCCGCGCCCGTCGCGATCCCCGCGGTCACGAGCTCGCTGGCCTCGCTTTCGTCCTCGCCGGCGATGTAGAGGTTCAGCTCGTAGCGCTGCTCGCGGCCCTCGATGCGGTCGTAGATCGACTGCACGCGCTTGAGATCCTCGCGCGGGATCTTGTGCGGTTTGAGCGCGCCGGCCGGCGTCACCTTGCCGCGCAGAAGCGCCTTGAGGATCGCCGGCAGCGAGCTCAGCAGCTCTTTGCCGGCGGCCGGGTGGAATTTGCCGAAGAACGAGTTGCCGCCGTAGGAGCGCGGCAGCAGCTCGGCCTCCCAGAGCAGCCCGTTGTCCTTGATCAGGCCGGTGAAGGCGGCCTCGTGGCGCTCGCCGTTGTTGCGGTCGACGATGTGCTGGTCGGACGTGGCGATGCGCCGCAGGCGCATGATCTGGCCCATCGGGTTGACGTCCTTCGGGCAGGCCTCGACGCACTTGAAGCAGTGGGTGCAGTCGAAGATCCCCTGCGGATCCTGGGCGAGGTCGTAGAGGCGCTCGTGCTGCTCGGCGTCGCGCGGGTCGCCGACGAAGCGGTAGGCCTTGGCGAGCGCGGCCGGCCCGATGAAGCCGGGGTCGACCTCCATCGCGAGGCAGTCCGAGACGCAGGCGCCGCACTGGATGCAGGCCATCGTCTGCGTGACGTCGACCATCGACTCTTTCGGCACGATGTACTCGCGCTCGGGGACCGGCTGCTTCGCGAGCAGCCAGGGGGTGACCCGTTTGATCTTCTTCCAGTGGACCTCGTCCATGTCGACGATCAGGTCCTTGATCACCGGCATGTTGCCCATCGGCTCGATCTCGATCACGCCGTCGGGGGCGCTGCCGAGCGCGGCGTCGAGGTGCGTGTGGCAGGCCAGCGCCGGTTCGCCGTTGACGCGCACGCCGCAGGAGCCGCAGATCGCCTGGCGGCAGGAGCAGCGGATGCCGATCGAGCCGTCGAAGCGGTCGCGCGCCTGGAGCACGGCCTCGAGCACCGAGCGGTGCGGCTCGAGCTCGACGGTGTGCTCGTCCCAGTAAGGGGCCTGTCCGGACTCGGGGTCGTAGCGGCGCAGCCTGAGCTTGAACTGCTGTGCCGGGCGGTCGTGGGCTTCGGGCATCAGTATTTCCGCTCCTCGGGCTCCCATTGCGTGATCGTCACCGGCGAGTAGCTGATCTTCGGCTCGCCGTCGACCAGCGTGATGTCGATGTGCTTCAGCCACTCCTCGTCGTTGCGCTCGGGGTGGTCGGTGCGGAACTGGGCCCCGCGTGACTCCTTGCGCTCGATCGCGCCCAGCACGGTCGCCTCGGCGCAGTCGATCATGTACCCCAGCTCGAGCGCTCCGAGCACGTCCTGGTTGAAGACCGTGCCGCGATCGTCGATCCAGGCGCCCTGGGCCTCCTCTTTGAGGCGGCGGACGGTCTCCAGCGCGCCCTGCAGGCCCTCCTCGTCGCGGAAGACGGCGGCGTATTTGTTCATCGTCTCGCCGAGCTCGTTCTTGATCTCCGACACGCGGCGGCCCTCGCGCGGGCGCGTGATGATCGCCTGGAGCTCCTCTTCGTCGCGTCGCAGCTGGGGCCCCGTGTCGAGCTTCGGCTGGCCCATCGTGGCGGCCCGGGCCGCGGCGTGTTCGCCCGAGCGGCGCCCGAAGATCAGCGTGTCGAGCAGCGAGTTGGCGCCGAGCCGGTTGCCGCCGTGCACGGACACGCACGCGACCTCGCCCGCGGCGTAAAGGCCCTCGATCGGGGTGCGCCCGTCGATGTCGGTCTTCACGCCGCCCATGATGTAGTGCTGACCGGGGCGGATCATGATCGGTTCGCGCGTGATGTCCACGCCGGCGAAGTCGCGCCCGAGGTTGACGATCTCGCGCAGCGCCTCGAGCGTGCGCTTGCGCGGGACGACGGTCACGTCGAGGAAGATGCCCTCGCCGTTGGGTCCGACGCCGCGGCCCTCGTTGATCTCGACCTGCTCGGCGCGCGAGACGACGTCGCGCGAGGCCAGCTCCATCTTGTTCGGCGCCGATTTCTCCATGAATCGTTCGCCGTTCTTGTTCAGCAGGTGGGCCCCCTCGCCGCGGGCCCCCTCGGTGATCAGGATCCCCGTCTCGACCAGGCAGGTCGGGTGGTACTGCACCATCTCCATGTCCATCAGCGGCGCGCCCGCCCGGTAGGCGAGCGCGATCCCGTCCCCGGTGACGATCAGGCCGTTGGTCGTCGGCTTGTAGGCCTGGCCCGCCCCGCCGCAGGCGAGGATCACGTTCTTGGCGCGGAACGCCTCGAGGCGCCCGCTGCGCACGTCGCGCGCGATCACCCCGCAGCAGACGCCGGACTCGTCGAGCAGCAGCGAAGTGGTGAACCACTCCTCGAAGCTCTCGACGGTCTCGTGGTGCTTCATGAGCTGCTCGTAGAGGACGTGAAGAAGGGCCTGGCCCGTGATGTCGGCGACGTAGGCGGTGCGCTTCATCGAGGCCCCGCCGAATGCGCGCAGGTCCATCTCGCCCTTCTCGTTGCGGTGGAAGGTGACGCCGATGTGCTCCAGATGGATCACCTCCGCCGGGGCCTCGGAGCACATCACTTCGATCGCGTCCTGGTCGCCCAGGAAGTCCGAGCCCTTGACGGTGTCGTATGCGTGCGAGCGCCAGTCGTCGTCGACGCTGATCGCCGCGTTGATCCCGCCGGCTGCCGCGACCGAGTGCGAGCGGACGGGATGCACCTTGCTCATGATCGCCACGCTGGCGCCCGTCTCGGCGGCTGCGAGGGCGGCGCGCTGGCCGGCTAGGCCGGCGCCGATGATCAGGACGTCGTGTGCTGGCATGGCTCCTTCGGGGGGTTCGGGTGGGGCGGCTGCGGCGAGGACTCTATAACGGCGCCGGAGAACGGGCCCTCGCGCCCGGTGCGCGCGGCCCCCTGCGGGCCGCCCGCCTCTCAGCCGGCCGGCGCAAGCGCCCGCCGCACCTGGGCGAGCGTGACGACGCCCTGCAGGACGCCGTCGGCGTCCACCGCGACCATCGCTCCGAGCCGGCCCAGCCCCTCAGAGCCCAGAAGCGATTCCAGCGGCGCCTCTTCGCCGATCCGCACGGGCAGGTCCGGCTCGAGCGCCTCGACGACCTGCAGGGCGGGCCTGCCGGCCTCGATCTCGGCTTCCACCCGCTGCTGGCGCACCACTCCGAGGAAGTGCCGCGCAGGATCCACGACTGCGAACCACGGCCAGTGGTAGCGCATGAACCACTGCTCCTGGGCGTCGAGCAGGGTCACCTCCGCCGGCATCGTCACCGGCTCGCGATCCATGATGTCGGCCACCTTGATGTTCTGGATCCGCCGTCCGACGGCGCCCTGCACGACCGCCGCGCCGGCCGCCTGGTAGAGGAAGAAGGCGAGCATGACCGTGATCAGGTCGAAGAACGAGCTCGACCGCGCGTAGCTGACGATGCCGAGGACCCCGAGCGCCAGCGCCAGCGCCTGCCCGGCGCGTCCGGTGCCCGACGTGGCGCGGTTGCGGTCGCCCGTCACGCGCCAGATCACCGCGCGCGCGATCCTGCCGCCGTCGAGCGGGAAGGCGGGCACGATGTTGAAGATGAACAGCGCCGCGTTGACGAACGCGAGCCATCCGAGCAGGGCGATCCCGGGCGTCGTGGTGAAGCCTTCCTTGGTGATCGAGTCGATGAACGGGTGCCCGGAGGAGAGGGCCACGCCCGCCCCCGCGCAGATCACGAGCAGCGCGAAGGTGACCGCCGGCCCGGCCGCGGCGACCTTGAACTCCTCGCCGGGCGTCGCGGGCTCGCGCCGCATCTGCGAGAGGCCGCCGAAGAACCACAGGTCGATCCCGGCGATCCCGATGCCGAGCCGGCGCGCCACGAGCGCGTGCCCGAGCTCGTGCAGGATCAGCGACAGGAAGTACCCGAAGGCCGCCGCCGACGGCGACCAGGTAGTCAGTCGTGACAGAGACGTGGATGATCTTCGGGAAGTATTCGTGCCCGAGCCACCAGATCAGGAGGAACAGCACGACGAACCAGCTGCCGCTGACGCCGACCCTGATCCCGAAGATCCGCGCCAGCTGAAAGCTCGTACGCCGACGCGGAGGCATGGCTAGATGGTAGGCGCCCCGGGCGTCTGCACCGGTCCGGCGCGGGCGCCGGGCCGGGCGGTGGGCCCTGGGCGTCAGGGCCCGAGGGCTCCCCGAGGCAGCCTCAGACCTCGGGGCGCGAGCGCGAGATGATCGCCTCGAAGTCGCAGCCGGCGGGAAGCGTGCCGTACTCGAGGCCGCCGTCGCCGCCGAGACGCGACGCGCAGAAGGCGTCCGCGACCGCCGGGTCGCCGTGGCGGACGAGCAGCGAGCCCTCCAGGCACAGCGCCATCGATTCGACCACCCGGCGAGCGCGCGTCTCGAGCGTGCCGGGGTCCGAGAACTGCCCCTTCAGCTCCGCCACCCGCGCGTCGAGGCGCGCGTCGGCGCCGGCGGCCTGCTCGACCTCGGCGAGGTAGACCTCGAGCGAGCGCGGCGAGCGCGTCAGCGCGCGCAGCACGTCGAGGCTCATCACGTTGCCCGAGCCCTCCCAGATCGAGGCGAGCGGCGCCTCGCGGTAGAGCCGGGGCATCCCGGACTCCTCGACGTAGCCGGCGCCGCCCAGGCACTCGAGCGACTCGAACGCGTGGTTCGGCGCGCGCTTGCAGGTCCAGAACTTGCCGACGGCCGTGGCAAGCCGCTTGAAGAGCTGCGCGTCGCTCGTCGTTCGCGGCCGGCGTCCGCGTCCTCGCTGCGCTTCGTCGTAGGCGCGCGCGAGGCGCATCGCCAGCGCGGTCGTCGCCTCGGACTCCACGCACAGGTCCGCGAGCACGTTGCGCATCAGGGGCTGGTCGGACGAGCAGCTTCCCGAACGCGCTGCGGTGCGCCGTGTGCCAGGTGGCGCTCACGACGCCGCTGCGCATGCCGGCCGCCGAGCCGATCACGCAGTCCAGGCGCGTGTGCCCGACCATCTCGATGATCGTCGGGACGCCGCGGCCGGGCTCGCCCACCATCCGCGACCAGGCGCCGTGGAACTCGACCTCCGAGGAGGCGTTGGAGCGGTTGCCGAGCTTGTCCTTCAGGCGCTGGATGTGGAACTCGTTGCGCGAGCCGTCGGGCAGGATCCGCGGCATCAAGAAGCAGGAGACGCCGTCGTCGGTCTGGGCGAGCACGAGGAACATGTCCGACATCGGCGCCGAGCAGAACCACTTGTGCCCGACGAGCTCGTACTCGGCGCCGGCGCCGCCGCCGTTCAGGGGCCGCGCGACGGTCGTGTTGGCGCGCACGTCCGAGCCGCCCTGCTTCTCGGTCATCGCCATGCCCGAGATCGCGCTGCCCTTCTCGCGCGCCTGGATCAGGCGGGGGTCGTAGCTCGTGGACATCAGCAGCGGCTCCCACTCGGCGGCCAGCTCGGGCTGGGCGCGCAGCGCGGGCACGACGGCGAAGGTCATCGTGATCGGGCAGGCGTAGCCGGCCTCGGCCTGCATCGCGGTCATGTACAGAGCCGCGCGCGCGGTGTGCGGGAAGGGCTCGCTGCTCGTCCAGGGGAGCGAGTGCAGCTCGTTCTCGACCCCCATCTGCATCAGTTTGTGCCAGGCGGGGTGGAACTCGACCTCGTCGATGCGGTTCCCCGAGCGGTCGAAGGTGCGCAGGACCGGAGTGTTCTCGTTGGCGAGCCGGCCCCATTCCTGCTGCGGGGCGCCGCCGACGAAGCGGCCCAGCTCGGCGGCGCGCTCGAGCACCCAGCCGGCGCCCTCGCGCTGCGTCGCCTCGACCAGCGGCCGGTTGCTCGAGAAGACGTCGAGCCCTTCGAGCGGCGGCACCTGGTTGAAGACCTCGTGGGTCTTGAACGGGGTGGTGCCCTCTCCGCTGGCCTGCGAGACGGTGGCCATGGCCGGAAGTGTCGCAGATGGCGACGCTGCGGCTCCGCCGGCGGGGGTAAGCTCGGCTCCATGCCGTTGCCGGGGGGCAGACGCGTCGTTCACGCGGTCGGGACGCTGCTGGCGTTCGCGTGCCTCGCCGCCGCCGCGGCCGCCGCGCCCGGCCGCGGCGGTCGCCAACCGCTCCGTCCCGCCCTCGCCTACGTCACCTCCAGCGACGCGCACCCCGAATCGCAGGTCTGGGTCGCAGCGGAAGGCGGCCTCGAACCCAGGCGGCTCGGGCCGGGCAACGAGCCGCTCATCTCGCCCGAGGGCAGGTTCGTCGCGGCGGGGCTGTTCGGCACCGGGCCGGAAAGAGGTCCCTCGCTCGCGCTGTACCCGCTCGGCGCGTACCCGGGATCGGTCGGCCCGCGACCACCTTCGGCAACCTCGCGAAGCAGAACGCGACCCCGCTCGCGTGGTCCCCGGACGGGCGCTACCTGGCGGTGATGCTCACCTCGACCGCGGTGAAGGGCTTCGTCAAGAAGTCGGGGCTCGGGATCCTCGACACCACGACGGGCTCGCTGCGCACGATCGCCAGCGGCATCGTCTACGGCGCGAGCTTCGCGCCGGACGGCAGCGACCGGATCGTCTTCGGGCGGCCAGCGCGCAGAGCCTCACCGCGCCCGTGAACCTCTACATCGGCGCAGGCGAGCGGCGCGGGGCTGCGCCGCGTGACCGCGCGACGGGCGCAGCCTCAACCCGGTGTGGGGGCCGAAGCTCATCGCCTATGACCGCGAGCGGCTGCGCCGCAACGACGCGCCCGTCTACCAGATCTGGCTGCGCCGAGCGGCCGGCCGGCTCGGCCGCGCCGGCTGACCTCGATCCGCGTTCGCTCGCTCGTCTCCGGGCTCGATGCCGCTCGGCTTCTCCTCCGACGGCTCGCGCCTGCTGGCGGAGTTCGTCGGGCAGGACACGAGCGAAGCCTGGACGGTCGAAGTCCCTCCGGGCCGCGCGCGGGCCGTGCGGGTGAAGGGCCGGGCGGTGGTGGGCGGTGCGATCTCAAGCGACGGCTCGCGCCTGCTCGTCGCCGAAGGCGGCCTCGAAGGCCCCGCTGAAGGCGACAACGTCGTCACGGTGCCCTTCGCGGGCGGCGCCCCGACGCTGCTCGTCGCGCACGCCGCGCAGCCCAGCTGGAACGAATAACCCCCGCCGGAGCGGCAACCTTCGGGCGATAGCATCGGCGCGAGCCGCAAGCGTGTCCAGGCCCGGGCTGGCCCGGGCCGCCCGCCGACCGATCCCCCCAAATCAAAAAAAAGAAGGACCCGAACATGGCGAAGATCACTGTGAAGAACCCGGTCGTCGAGCTCGACGGCGACGAGATGACCCGGATCATCTGGGAGTTCATCAAGCAGCAGCTGATCCTCCCCTACCTCGATGTCGAGCTGAAGTACTACGACCTCGGCATCGAGAGCCGCGACGCGACCGACGATGCGATCACGGTCGAAGCGGCCGAAGCGATCAAGCAGTACGGCGTGGGTGTGAAGTGCGCGACGATCACGCCCGACGAGGCGCGTGTCGAGGAGTTCGGCCTGAAACGGATGTACCGCTCCCCGAACGGGACCATCAGGAACATCCTCGGCGGTGTGATCTTCCGCGAGCCGATCGTGATCGCGAACATCCCGCGTCTCGTCCCGAGCTGGACCAAGCCGATCGTGATCGGCCGCCACGCCTTCGGCGACCAGTACCGCGCCACCGACCTCGTCGTGCCGGGCGAGGGCAAGCTGACGATGACGTTCACGCCCGCCAACGGAGACGAGCCGATCGAGCTGGACGTCTACGACTTCCCCGGGCCGCGGCGTGGCTCTGTCGATGTACAACCTCGACGCCTCGATCCGGGACTTCGCGCGCGCGTCGCTGCGCTACGGGCTCGACCGCGGCTACCCGGTCTACATGTCCACGAAGAACACGATCCTCAAAAGCTACGACGGGCGCTTCAAAGACATCTTCGCCGAGGTGTACGAGAGCGAGTTCAAGTCCGACTTCGAGGCCGCGGGCATCACCTACGAACACCGCCTGATCGACGACATGGTCGCCGCCGCGCTGAAGTGGGAGGGCGGCTATCTCTGGGCCTGCAAGAACTACGACGGCGACGTGCAGTCGGACACCGTCGCGCAGGGATTCGGGTCGCTGGGGCTGATGACGAGCGTGCTCGCGACCGCTGACGGCAAGACCGTCGAGGCGGAGGCCGCGCACGGCACCGTGACCCGTCATTACCGCCAGCACCAGCAGGGCGAGCCGACCTCGACGAACCCGATCGCCTCGATCTTCGCCTGGACCCGCGGCCTGGCCGCGCGCGGGCGCATGGACGACACGCCCGAGGTGAGCGAGTTCGCGCAGACGCTCGAGCGCGTCTGCATCGAGACGGTCGAAGCTGGGAAGATGACCAAGGACCTCGCGCTGCTGGTCGGGCCCGATCAGCCCTGGCAGACGACCCAGGAGTTCCTGGGCTCGATCGAGGAGAGCCTGCGCGAGACCGTCCCGGCTTGATCAGAAACCGCAAACCGCCACACCCCCAGGAGATGAGCCTGTGAGCAACCCCGTACGCGTGACCGTGACCGGCGCAGCCGGCCAGATCGGCTACAGCCTCGTGTTCCGCATCGCCAGCGGACAGCTGCTCGGCCCCGACCAGCCGGTCGACCTGCGCCTGCTTGAGATCCCCCCGGCGATGGGCGCGCTCGAGGGGGTCGCGATGGAGCTCGTGGACTGCGCCTTCCCGCTGCTGGCCGGCCTCGACCTGCACGACAACCCGGAGGAAGCCTTCGACGGGGTGAACGTCGCGCTGCTGGTCGGCTCGCGCCCGCGCACCAAAGGCATGGAGCGCGCCGAGCTGCTGGCCGAGAACGGCAAGATCTTCACCGGCCAGGGCAAGGCGCTGAACGACAGGGCCGCAGACGACGTGAAGGTGCTCGTCGTCGGCAACCCCGCGAACACGAACTGCCTGATCGCGATGAACAACGCGCCCGACATCCCGCGCGAGCGCTTCACCTCGATGATGCGCCTGGACCACAACCGCGCGATCGCGATGCTCGCGAACAAGCTCGACACGCCCGTGACGGAGATCACCCAGATGGGCGTCTGGGGCAACCACTCGCCGACGATGTACCCCGACCTGTTCCACGCGAAGGTCGGCGGGCACATCTGGCCGCCGGCGTCGTGGACGACCAGGAATGGATCGAGGACGAGTTCCTCCCCAACGTCGGCAAACGCGGCGCGGCGATCATCGAGGCCCGCGGTGCCTCCTCGGCCGCCTCCGCCGCGAGCGCCGCGATCGACCACGTCAGCGACTGGGTCAAAGGCACCGGCGGCGAATGGGTGTCGATGGGCGTCGTCTCGGACGGCTCCTACGGGATCCCCGAGGGCCTGATCACCGGCTTCCCGTGCACGTGCGAGGGCGGCCAGTGGAAGATCGTCGAGGGGCTGGAGCTCGACGAGTTCTCCCGCGGGAAGATCGACGCGTCGGTCGAGGAGCTCGTCGGCGAGCGCGACACCGTCGCTGAGCAGGGAATGATCTGAGCGCTGCGCACCGGCAGCGAACGAAAGAGGGCGCGGTGTCACACACCGCGCCCTCTGCCGTTAACGCCTGGATGTTGGAACTTGCAGGGCCGGTCAGCCCCAGCAGGTGTTACTCGAAGCTAGGCTTTCGGGTACCAGCCGCGGCCTTTCTTGGTGACCTTCTTTTCCTGCTCGAGGCCCGGCAGGACCCTGTACAGGTAGTTCTGCTTGATCCCCATCTTGGCGGCGAGCTCCGGGATCGTGATCCCGGGCTGGCCCTGCACGAGCGACAGCGCCTCGGCGGCCCGAGTGCCGCTTCCTTTGCGCCGGCCGGCACGCCGTTTGGTCGTGCCCCCGGCTTTGCGGGTTGTTTTTTTCGCCGCTTTCGTGGCCGCGCCGCGCGGGCGCCCGGGGCCGCGTTTGCTGATTGCGGACCGCGCGCTGGCGACGGCCGAGCCGCCGACACCGGCGAGTGCTCCGGCCGCCGCCTCCAGACGGTGGTACTCGTCCACGAGGGGCTTCAGCTCTTTGAGCCTGTCGGTGATCTCCTTGCGCTTCTCGTCGAGGAAGTCAGTCACAGTCAGTTCCCTGTTCACTCGGTTCGGATGTGTGGGGTTCACATCCCGTGTGCCTCCACACTACACCAGCCTCAGTCCCCCCGCTCGATCTTCTCCTTCAGCGCGGCGAGCGTGCGGTTCGCCTCGCGCAGCGGGATTCCGCCCACGAGCGCGCGACTGACCAGCGCTCCGACCGGACCGAGTGGCGCGCGGAACTCGTTCTGATAGTCGAAGCGGGTCCGTTCTCCGTCCGCGGTCAGCAGGTACTCGGTGCGAGCGCGCGAGCGCGCCGGCCCGCGCCCCTCCCAGACCGCCCTGCGCGGCAGGCTCGCACTCGACAAGCTTCCAGTGCACATCGACGGTGACGCCCCGCAGGTGTATCGCCTGGTCCATCTCGAACCCCACCCGCGGCGGGCCGCTGTCGGCGTGCAGCAGGCGGCGGTGAATCGTCACCCATTCCTTCAGGCAGCTCGGGTCCATGACGATCTCCCACACCCGTGCGGGGGGAGCGTCGATCTCGATCGAAGCGGTGACCAGGCTCATCAGCGGGCGGCGAGGGGCTCGGCGCGCTCCCATTCTGCCAGTGCGTGTTCGACCGCCGAGTCGAAGCTGTGAAGGCTCACCCCGAGCCGTTCGGCCGCGTGGTCCTCGCGCGCCAGCAGGTCGCCCTGGAGGCCCTCCATCAGCGGCAGCACCAGCTCCGGCCGCTCGGTGGCGATCGCTGCGGCGAGCCGGCCGGCGAGGCCGGTCATCGATGACCCGCAGGCGCAGAGCCGGACGGCCCACGAGCATCGACCTCCGCGATCCGTTCGAGCATCTCGCCGTAGCTCAACACGTCCGGGCCTCCGACCTCGAGCACCTCGCCCGAGATCGGGCTCGTCGCCGCGCTCAGCAGCATCGCGACGATGTCACGCTCGTCGATCGGCTGGGTGCGGTAGCGCTGCCAGGCCGGCAGCGTCAGCACCGGCATCCGCTCGACCAGCCTCACGAGCAGGCGGAACGAGCGCGACCCCGCGCCGATCACGATCGACGCCCGCAGGGCCAGCGAGTCGGGCACGGCCGCGAGCAGCTCGCGCTCGACGGCCTCGCGGCTGGCGAGGTGCTTCGAGCGGCGCTGAGGAGCGCCCCCGCGTCCGGAGCGCGGCTCCCAGCGCGGCACGAGGCCGCCCAGGTAGACGATCCGCCGCACGCCGGTCGCGCGCGCGGCGGCGGCGAAGTTCTGCGCCGCGAGGCGCTCGCGCTCGACGAAGCCGAGCGCCGCCGCGGCGAGGGCTCCATGGAGTGGATCAGGTAGTAGGCGAGCTCCGTGCCGGCGAGCGCGCGCTCGAGCCCCTCGCCCGTCACCGCGTCGCCCCGCAGGACCCGGAGCGATCCGGCCTGCCCCGCCGCGGCCGGCGCCGCAGCGGAGAGCCGCGCGGGTTCGCGCGTCATCGCACGCACCGCGTGGCCGTCCCGCAGCAGCTCCGGCAGAAGCGCCGAGCCGACGAATCCGCTGGCGCCGGTGAGCAGGATCTCCACTGACCCAGATGATGATCGGAGCGCACCGCGAAACTGCGGCTTCGGCGCGGCGATAGTCACAGGAAAGTGACGCGATGGCTCCTCGTTGCGGGGCCGGACGCGTTTTCTCTGGCATTTGCGCAATGCCCATCGCGGGCGCCGGGGAGGCTGTGATTTGATCGTCGCGTCCCATCGACAGCGAGCGAACCGGGGGAAGGAATTGGGAGCGAAGCGCAGCAGCCGCAGGATGACGCCTGCCGCCACCGGGCGGCGCTCGGCACCGAAGCCGAGCTGCGAGGGCTGCTACTTCCGCGTCAACCTCCTCTGCGCGCTGCAGGTGGAGGAGCCCTGCTCCACCTTCCGTCCGCACGAGGCGCAGCTCAGGCCGCCGCAGCAGATGCGGTTCGTCTTCCGCCAGGAGCGGCGCACGCGCGCCGCCTGGTCGTTCCCGTCGGCGCAGGAGCAGGCGGCGCTCCACGCCTGAGAGAGACCCGTCCGGCGCGTGTGCTCACGCCGGCGCCGCCCGGGTATATTGATCGCTGGACCTGAAAGCTTTCGGCAAGGGCGGTGGCGAGATGGCATCGAAGGACAGACTTGGAAAGGCGTCCGAAGCGGCCAAGGCCGCGCAGAACAACCGGTACGTGCAGCGTCTGATCGAAGACGAAGAGCTCCGCGCGAACCTGCTGGCTGCCTACGGCGCCGCGCGCAGCGCGTACGGACGCATGACGAACGGCAAGCCGGCCGGCAAGGCGCTGATGGAGGACCGCAAGCTCCAGGCCGAGCTGCGCAGCGCGGTCGAGTCGCTGCGCGAAGCCAGTGGCGCGCTGCGCGAAGAGCCCGGCCGCAAGCGCCGGCGCCGCGGCGGGCTCGGCCGCACGCTGCTGCTGATCAGCTTCGGGGCGGTTCTCGCGGTCGTCCTCAACGAAGGGCTGCGCTCGAAGGTGCTCGACCTGCTGTTCGGCGCCGAGGAGCAGTTCGACTACAGCTCGACGACGGCTCCGGCGACGCCCGAGCCCGCCGGCGTGAACGCCTGAGCGCGACGCCGGAAGGGGAGCATCGTTGAGCTCTGAAGCGACCGCAGCAGCGCTGCGCGCCAAGACCGACGACGGTCCCGAGCAGCAGGCCGGTGCGACCAAGCGCCCGCTGTCGGGCGAGAAGGCCCAGCGGATCATCGACGCGATGCGTCACAGCGTCGCCAAGCGGGGGACGACCGGTTCGACCTTCGACCACGTCTCCCGCGAGGCCGGCGTCTCGCGCGGGCTGCTGCACTACTACTTCGGCACCAAGGAGCAGTTGCTGGTCGAGGCCGTCCGCCGCGACGGGGAGCTGCGGCTCGAGCGGCTCCAGGCGCAGCTCGCGACGGCCAAGACGGCCGACGACTTCATCGACCTGATGGCGCAGAACCTGCAGGAGACCGTCCGCGAGGAGCCCGACTTCCTGACTCTCGTGTTCGAGCTGTTCACACTCTCGCGGCGCAACGAGGACATCGCCGCCGAGTACGCCGCGCTGATCCGGCACACCCGCGAGCAGGTGGCCGAACTGCTCGACTCCGCCCAGCGCGAGGGCGTCCTTCACCTCCACGCCGAGCCCGAGGCGATCGCGGAGATCCTGTTCTCGCTCGCCGACGGGTTCGCGCTGCGCATGCTCAGCGAGCCCGACCGCGACTTCAGCGCCTCGATCGAAGCCGGCATCACCGCCGTCCGGGCGCTGCTCACCGACTGAGCCTGCGCGCGCCCGCGGGCGCCGCGCCGCCGGGGCGGCGCCAAGGCTCACACCTATAATCGGCTCCCCGATGCCGATTTACGAGTACAAGCGCCCAGACGGCACGACCTTCGAGATCGTGCAGTCGTTCAGCGACGATCCGCTGAAGGTCGACCCGGACAGCGGCGTGCCGGTCGAGCGGGTCCTGCACGCCCCCGCCGTTCACTTCAAGGGCAAAGGCTTCTACAACACCGACTACGGCACGCGGCGGCGCCAGCGCGAGAACGCGGCGGCCGCGAAGAAGTCCTCGGACTCCGCCGGCGCGAGCGACTCCAAGCAGAGCGACTCCAAGCAGAGCGACTCCAAGCAGAGCTCCTCCGAGGGCAGCGAAGAAGAGCGAGCCGGCGAAGAAGGAGCCGAAAGCAGCCGCCTCCAAGAGCTGAGCCCGCGCTCAGCCGTTCATGAAGGCTTCGACGTCGCGGTGGCGCTCGGATTCCGAGACAGTCAGGCCGGCCCCGCCGTCCGGCAGGTTTCGGCGCCGGTCGGCTTCAGGACGTGCGTCGGCGGCGTGCCCCGACACCGCCATCCCCGCAGAACAGGGAGAGCAGCGTCGGCCCGCTCATGTCAGAGATGATCGCGGGCGGCGCGTTCCATGCGATCCACGGCAGCCGGAAGAAGCTGGACGGTGAGAGCAGGCGCGATTTCATCGCGTTGAACAGCGCCTGCTGGTGTTCCTCGCGCTGGATGTCGTTCGCGTTCGGCTGGCACAGGTTCTCGCGCGTCCGCGCGATCGCCAGCGCCTGCTTGCCGTCGATGTGGTGCGTGCCGGCCGGCAGCCTGCAGCGTGTAGCCGCCCCTGGCGAAGCCGCCGTCGATCTTGGAGACGATGCAGCCGCCCTTGTAGTTCGACCCCGCCCATAGCGTCGATCAGCTGCGGGAAGTTTTCGAAGTTGACTTCGACGACGTGGTTGATCGGGATGCCGAGCCAGTGTTTGATGACTTCGACGGACTCCCTGGCGCCGCCGAACGCGTGCGCCGCGTTGACCTTCTGACAGGCCCTGCCCGTTCGGCAGCTGCACGACGGTGTCGCGGGGGATCGACAGCCGCGCGGAGTGGCCGCCGCCGGTACGGAGCAGAAGGATCGTGTCGGATCGGCCCGGCCCGGACTTTTCGGCTCCGGGTTCCTTGCTGTTCTTCTGGCGCCTGTCGGAGCCGAGCACGAGGATGTTGTTGGCGGAGGTGAGCGGGTTGCCGGCCGGGTCGAGCGCGCCCGCGACGTTCGCTTCCAACGGCGTGCGGTTGAAGTGCGAGCTGATCAGGAACAACAGCAGCGAGAGCAGCAGCCAGCCGACGATCAGCGCGAGCACGCCGAGCACGATCCGTTTCGGGGTCGCCCAGCGCCGCCAGCCACCGGCGCCGCCGCGCAGGCGGCCGGAGCGCCCGCGCCCCGCGCCGCCCGAGCGGATTTCGCCCGCATCGGGCGCGGCGGTCGCTCGGGGACCCGCCCGGCCCGCCCGGGGGCGGCTCGGCGGGCGGGCGGGCCTTGTTTCCGCGCACGCTTTCGCGCGGCGCCGTCGAGGCGTCGCGGGAGGCGCCGCCGAGCAGCCGGCGCCGGGCCCGATAACGGGTGTACTGAGGCGGCTCCTCGCTGCCCATCGGTCGGACCCTATATTTGCCGCATGACCGCCCCGGGGGCGCCGGTCGGACGCCTGACCGTCTGCCCGACGCCGATCGGCAACCTGGCTGACATCACGCTGCGCGCGCTCGAGGAGCTGGCCGCCGCTGATGTGATCGCGTGCGAGGACACCCGCCGCACGCGGGTCCTGCTCGACCGCCACGGCATCGACGCGAGGTCCCTCGTCAGCCTCCACGAGCACAACGAAACGGCCAGGGCGCGCGAGCTGGCCGAGCGGATCGGCGCGGGGGCGCGCGTCGCGCTCGTCTCCGACGCCGGCACGCCGCTGGTGAGCGACCCCGGGCACGCGCTGCTGCGGGAGTGCCTGCGCGAGGGGCTCCCGGTCGAGGTGCTGCCGGGAGCCGAGCGCCGCCGTCACGGCGCTCGTGGCGTCGGGGCTGCCCGCCGCCCGCTGGGGCTTCGCGGGCTTCCTCCCGCGCAAGCGCGGCGAGCTGCGCGAGCTGCTCGCGGGCGCGCGGCGAGACGCTCGTCGCCTACGAGTCCCCACGCCGTCTCGCCGGCACGCTCGCGCTGCTCGCCGAGATCGATCCGGAGCGCCCGGTCGCGGTCTGCCGCGAGCTCACCAAGCTGCACGAGGAGGTCGCGCGCGGCAGCGCCGCGGAGCTGGCTGCGCGCTACGCCGAGGGCGAGGTGCGCGGCGAGGTGACGCTGGTGCTCGGCGCTGCCGCGGCCGCCGAGGGCGCCTCCCGCGAGGAGGCGCAAGCGGCGCTGCGCGAGCTCGTCGCGGCCGGCGCCCGGCCGCGTCCCGCGGCGGCCGCGCTCGCGAAGCTCACGGGCCTCGGCGCGAACGAGCTCTACCGCGGCCTCACGGGTCCCGCCGAGTAGCCTGGGCGCAGCCGATGCCGTTCTACGTCACCACCCCGATCTACTACGTCAACGCGGCCCCCCACCTCGGCCACGCGTACACGACGATCGCGGCCGACGTGATGGCGCGCCACCACCGCCAGCGCCGCGAGCCGGTCTTCTTCCTCACGGGCACCGACGAGCACGGCGAGCCGGTCGCCGACGCCGCGCACGCGCTGGGCCTCGAGCCGCAGGAGCTGGCCGACCGCAACGCGGAGCGCTTCAGGGCGCTGCCGCCGCAGCTCGGCGCGAGCAACGACTTCTTCATCCGCACGACCGACCCCGAGCACGAAGCCGTCGTGCAGCGCGTGCTCTCGCAGGTGCGCGACAACGGCTACGTCTACATGGGCACCTACGAAGGCTGGTACTGCCCGCGCTGCGCGGACTTCAAGGCCGACAACGAGATCGACGAGGGCAACCGCTGCCCGATCCACCACATCGAGCTGACGCGCGAGCAGGAGGACAACTACTTCTTCAAGCTGTCGGCGTTCCAGGAGCGGCTCGAAGAGCTCTACGAGCAGCACCCCGGACTTCGTCGCTCCCCGCACCCGCTACAACGAGGCGCTGTCGTTCATCCGCTCGGGCCTGCGCGACGTGCCGCTCACCCGGCACAAGCTCACATGGGGGGTGCAGGTGCCGTGGGACCCCGAGCACGTCTTCTACGTGTGGTTCGACGCGCTGCTGAACTACTACAGCGCGCTCTCCTACGCCCGCCCGGGCGAGGATCTCATCGGCGAGTTCTGGCCGGCCAGCTACCACCTGATCGCGAAGGACATCCTGCGCTTCCACACGGTCTACTGGCCGGCGCTCCTGATGGCGGCCGGGATCGAGCTGCCGGAGCGGATCTTCGTCCACGGCTACCTGCTGCTGGAAGGCGAGAAGATGAGCAAGTCGCTGGGGAACGTGCTTGACCCGTTCGAGGTGATCGAGCGCTTCGGCGCGGACGCGCTGCGCTTCTACCTGCTGCGCGACGTCCCCTTCGGACAGGACGGCTCGGTCTCGACGGCGTCCTTCGAGCTGCGCTACGAGACCGAGCTGGCCAACGAGCTCGGCAACCTCGCGAGCCGTTCGATCTCGATGCTGCACCGCTACCGCGACGGCGCCGTCGCACAGGTGGCGCCGGACCCTGTGATCGCGGCTGAGTTCGAGGGGCTCGCGGCGCGCGTCTCGGAGCTGATCGACCGCGCTGAGCTGACGGCCGCGCTCGACGAGATCTGGCAGCGCGTGCGCCGCCTGAACCGCTACGTGGAGGAGCGAGCGCCGTGGCAGCTCGCCAAGGACGACGCCGCCGCCGGGGAGCTCGACCTCGTGCTCGCGACGCTGGCCGAGGGCCTGCGCGTGCTCGCCGTGCTGCTCTGGCCCTATCTGCCCGACAGCACCGAGCGGCTGCTGGCCGCGCTCGGCGCCGAGGACACCTCGCTCGAGGGCGCGGAGCTGGGGCGTGGCGAGATCGCCGCCGCCGAGCCACTCGAGGCGCTGTTCCCGAAGGAGCCGCGCGGGGCCGGCGCGGCTTGATCGACTCCCACACCCACCTCGACCTCTGCGAGCCCTCCGACGCCGATCTCGTCGCGGCGGCGGAGGCGGCGGGGGTGAGCCGCATCCTCACGGTCGGGATCGACGGCGCTTCCTGCCGCGCCGCGCTCGCCGCGGCCGAGGACTTCCCCCAGGTCTACGCGGCGATCGGCCGTCACCCCAACTCGGCGCGGGGCTTCGACGAGGCGGATCTCGCGGAGCTGCGCGCGCTCGCCGCGCACGAGCGCTGCGTGGCGATCGGCGAGACCGGTCTCGACTTCTACCGCGACAGCGCGCCGCCGGCCGCGGACCAGGAGCGAGCCTTCGCGGCCCAGATCGAGCTCGCCCGGGAGACGGGCAAGCCGCTCGTGATCCACACGCGCGCCGCCGAGGATGCGACGCTCGCCCAGCTCGGCGCCGAAGCCGAGGGCGTCACGGTCGTGATGCACTGCTTCTCGATGCCCGAGCGCCTCGGCGAGTGCCTCGAGCGCGGCTATGCGATCTCGTTCGCCGGGCAACGTGACCTACCCGAGCGCGAAGGATCTCGCCGCGGCGGCGCGGGCCGTGCCCGAGGAGCGGCTGCTGGTCGAGACCGACGCCCCGTTCCTGACGCCTCAGCCGGTCCGGCGCGAGCGCAACCAGCCGGCCTTCGTCGCGCACACGCTCGAGTTCGTCGCGGCGCTCCGCGGAGCCGACCCGCACGACCTCGGCGCGGCGGTCGAGGCGAACGGGGCGCGCATCTTCGGCTGGGGGTGAGCGCGATCGCAGACGCCGGGCAGCCCAGCCTGCGGCGGATGCGGCGCTTCGGCGTGCGCCCCGACCGCGACCTCGGCCAGAACTTCCTGATCGACTCGAACATCCTCGGCGTGATCGAGCGCGCCGCCGAGCTGTCCGCCGGCGACGTCGTGCTCGAGATCGGCGGTGGCCTCGGCGTGCTCAGCGAGCACCTGGCCGAGCGGGTCGCCCACGTGCACGTCGTCGAGATCGACGAGCGGCTGCGCGAGCCGCTGCTCGACGCGACGGCCCCGCACCCGAACGTGACCGTGCACTGGGGCGATGCGATGGCGCTGGACCTCCGAGCGCTGAGCCCGGCGCCGGACAAGGTGGTCGCGAACCTCCCCTACGGCATCGCGGCCACGATCCTGCTGAAGACGATCGAGGAGCTGCCCGGCGGTCGCGCTGTGGGTCGCGATGACCCAGAAGGAGGTCGGGCAGCGCCTCGCCGCTCGGGCCGGCTCGCGCGCGTACGGCGCGCCGTCGGTGCTCGCCCAGCTCGAGTGCGAGGTGCGGGTGCTGCGCGCGATCCCGCGCACCGTCTTCCATCCCGTTCCGAACGTCGACTCGGTGCTGATCGAGATGCGCCGCCGCGCGGGCGGGCGCGGGCCCGAGCCGGCGCAGCTGCGAGCGCTCGTCGCAGGGGCCTTCGCGCACCGGCGCAAGACGCTCGCGGGCTCGCTCGCCCTCGCCGGCGCGCCCGGCCCTGCGGGGTCGCGCGAGGAGGTGAGGGCGGCCCTCGAGCAGATCGGCCAGCCGCCGGACGCGCGGGCCGAGCGCCTCGACGCCGCAGGACTTCCGCGCGCTGGCCGGAATCCTTGGGCTGTGACGGGCGAGCTGCCAACGCTGCGCGCGCTCGCGCCGGCGAAGATCAACCTCGGCCTGTTCCTCGGACCCGTGCGCGAGAGCGACTCGCGCCACGAGCTGGTCTCCGTGATGCAGTCGATCTCGCTCGCCGACGAGCTGACGCTCGGCCCGGCACCGGCGGGGCGGGTCGGCGACGAGCTCGTGTGTCCCGGCGTGCCCGGGCGTCCCGAGGAGAACCTTGCGGCGCGCGCCCTGCGCGAGTTCCGCCAGCGCACCGGCTGGCAGGCGCCGCCGCTGCGCCTGACGGTCGAGAAGCGGATCCCGCTCGCCGCCGGCCTGGCCGGCGGATCGGCCGACGCCGCGGCGGCCCTGCGCCTGGCCCGCGCCGCATC
This sequence comes from uncultured Solirubrobacteraceae bacterium, assembly GCA_963779065.1. GTDB lineage: Bacteria > Actinomycetota > Thermoleophilia > Solirubrobacterales > Solirubrobacteraceae > Palsa-744. The sequence goes on along the minus strand of CAVZWQ010000003.1, from coordinate 1,643,327 downwards.
CGGGCTCGGCGACGAGGCGCTGCTGCTCGAGATCGCGCGCGGGCTCGGCGCCGACGTGCCCGCACAGGTCGCGCCCGGGCGCTGGCTCGCCTCCGGCGCCGGCGAGCTCCTGGAGCGGCTGCCCCCGCCCCGTGTGGGCTTCGGGATCCTCGTGCTCGCAGCGCCGTTCGAGCTGTCCACCGCGGCGGTCTACGCCGAGGCCGACCGCCTGGGCCTGGCGCGCGAGCGCGCCGAGCTGGCGCGGCTCCACGAGGAGCTGGCGTCCGCGCTCGGCCAGGGCGCCGCCGCTGCCCGCGGCCGGCGAGCTGCTCCACAACGACCTGCAGCGCGCGGCCGTCTCGCTGCGCGGCGAGATCGCCGAGGCGCTGCGCACGCTCGGCGCCGCCGGCGCCTCCCCGGCCCTCGTCAGCGGCTCCGGGCCGAGCGCGATCGGGCTGTTCGCCCGCCCGCGCGAGGAGGGCGTCACGCTCGCCCGGGCGGCTGCCGCCGCGCTCGCCGAGCGCGAGCCGGCCCCCGTCACGGCCGTCCCCGTGGAGGCCGCGTTCGGGGAGCCGGCCGCCGTCGACGCGGGCGCGCTCGGCGGCGGCTAGGGCGGGGCCGCGGGCGCCCGATCGCCGCGCCCCGGCGGCGAGCCGTCCCACCGCGGGCCCGCTGCGACTGCGGCTTGCGCAACAATCCTGCGCTAGACGCATGAGCAGATCACAGATCAACGAGCTCGTAGCGGGCGCCAGCGCGGTCATCGGCCTGGCCGTGTACGCCGGCCTGATCCTTCGCCCCGCATGGACCGCGTACTCGCGCCTGTGGGAGCGGGTGGCTGCAGCCGTCCTGTCCCTTTACGTGCTCGCCGTGTTCGTCGGCGCAGGCGTCGCCGGCGCGCTCGCCGTCGTCTACTTCTGGGGCTGAGCTCGTGTCAGACCTCGAGGCGCTCGACGCGATCACCGAGGCGGTCGAGTCCGGAGCCGGGCTCCCCGAGGTCGTCCGCGCGGCCGCGCGGGCGCTCGACGCCAGCCTCGCGGTGACGGATCCCTGGGGCGCGACGCTCGCCGTCGCCGCCCGCTCGCCGGCGGAGGAGCGGACGCTGCTCGGCCGCGGCGACGGCGTCGTCAGCTCGCCGCTGCGCGTGGCCGACACCGTCGTCGGCACGCTGCACATGCGCGCGAAGGCGGCGCCCTCGGCCTCGATGCAGCGCCTGCTGCTGACGATGATCGCCTCCGAGGTCGAGCGCGTGCGAGCGCCGGAGCGCGTCTCGGAATCGGCCTCCGCCGACTTCCTGCGCGCGATCCTCGCGCGCAACGCTGACCGACCGCGACGAGCTGCTCGCCCGCGCCCGCGAGCTCTCGCTCGAGATCGAGGACGGCGCGTCCATGATCGTCGCGCGGGCGCACCCGCAGGCGCCGACCGACGAGGGCTGGCGCGGCCGCGTGCGCGCGGTCGCCGAGCGCGGCGCCCGCGCCGTCGCCAGCCGCTCGATCGCCGCGCTCTCCGAACGCGAGGGCCAGCCCGCGGCGGAGGTGCTCGTGCTCGTCCCCGGCGGCGACGAGGCGGCCGCCGCCCGCGCCGCCGACACCGTGCTGCGCGAGATGGAAGCCGGGCTCTCCGGCTACACGTTCGCGCTCGGCCGCAGCCGCGTGACCGGCGATCCCAGCGAGCTGCCGCGCGCCGCCAGCGAGGCGCTGCTGGCCGCCAACGTCGCGCAGGGCTCGCCCGACGGCGGCGTCGGGCCTCGCGTTCGAGGAGACCGGCGCCTACCGGCTCCTGCTCTCGGCGATGAGCGAGAACCCCGCCGAGCTGGAGCGCTTCTACGCCGAGACCGTCGAGCCGCTCGTCGCCTACGACGAGCAGTACGAGACGGACCTCGTGCGCACGCTCGAGACGTTCCTGGAGGCCGACGGCAACGTCGCCGGCACGGCCCAGCGCCTGTTCACCCACCGCCACACCGTCTACTACCGCCTCGAGCGCGTGCGCGAGCTCTCCGGGCTCGACGTCAGCTCCAGCGACGGGCGCGAGAAGCTGAGCCTCGGGCTGAAGTCGATGCGGGTGCTCGGCATCGCCTCGCCGGGCGGGCCGGCCTCCGAGGCGGGCGCCGCGGGCGGGCGCGTGCCGCGCCGCGGCGGGCGCCGCTCCTGAGCGGGGCGCGCGCCTCGGGCGGGCACGGAGCGCCGGCCGGCCCGCCCGTCGGCCGGCACGGAGCGCCGGCTGACCGCCCGTCGGCCGGCACGGAGCGCCGGCGCCGCGACCCACCGATCAGAAGTGGCGGACGCCGAACTCCATCGCGTAGGTCGCACCGCTCTGGCCGGCGCGCAGCACGCCGGGCAGCGCCGGGGTCACCGCGACGCCGGCGTCGCGGTAGCCGGCCGTGAGGATGATCGCCCGGTGCGGGGGCGAGGCCATCCATTCGGCGACGATGTGTTCGGGGCTGGCGAACGCCGCGGTGCCCCAGGCGATGTTCTGGCCGACGGCGAACGCCGCCGTGTGGGCCGGGTAGCGCGTCACGCCGACCAGCGACATCGGGGTCTGGCCGGTGGGCCGGACGTCGGCGAAGTAGTCCCAGCGGATCATCGTGGCGACCTGGCTCGTCGCCACTTTGGCGAGTTGCGCGTTCGGCCTCAGCGCGTGCAGGTGGTGGGCGGCGCGAACAGCGTTGACGAGGCACAGCGTCGCGACGTCGACGGCCGCCCCGTCGGTGGCCGTGGGACGCAGCGCCGCGCCCGGGACAGGGGCTTGCGGCCGCGCCTCGCGCGCGGCTCCGCCGCCGCGACGGAGCAGGCCAGGGCGCACGCCGCGCACAGCACGACAACCGCCGCGAGCGTGGCGTGCAGCCCTCCGAACCGTTCTCGCACGTCCGGCTCGCACGGAGCGAGACCGGTTACCTCTCGACCTGCGGGTGGTCGCACGGATGCAACGCAATCGCAAACGAAGACCTCTCTCGTGAGCCTGCGGGGTTAGCTGACGGGCTAGCGCTGAAAGAGCCTGCGCTTCCGCGATCCCTGCCGCGGATTCGCCCCAACAACTTGGGTCCCCCGCTCCCTGACGTCCAGCCAGGGACTCGGCGTTTCGTGGGCGGCAGGCTACCAAAGTGACATGACGGTTGCAGGCCTTGACGGGACGCCGCACGCGTGCCGCGCCGCAAGGTCACCGCCGTGGACCGGTCCGCTGCGGCGCCGGTCGCGGCGACTATCCTTGCGGCGTCTGCCCTTGGGGGGTCGTCCAATGGCAGGACATCAGGTTTTGGTCCTGAGAATCGGGGTTCGAGTCCCTGCCCCCCAGCTCTCCGCCGCGCGTCCCCGCCGAGCCTGCGCGGCCGCTGGGAGCGTTTAGCATCAAGCTCGTGAGCGCCCCGACCGCACTGATCCTGGCCGCCGGCCAGGGCACGCGCATGCGCTCGCAGGTGCCGAAGGTGCTGCACGATCTCTGCGGGCTGCCGATGCTGCTGTGGCCCGTGCGCGCCGCCGCGGCGGCCGGCGCCGGGCGCACCGTCGTCGTGGACTCGCCCGCCCGCGCGCTGCGCGCGGTGCTGCCCGAGGACGTCGAGCTCGCCGTCCAGGAGCGCCCCGACGGGACCGGCGGCGCCGTGGCCGCCGCGCTCGCGGCGCTCGGCGCGGAGCTTGACGACGGCGCGGCCGTGCTCGTGCTCAGCGGCGACGTGCCGCTCGTGAGCGCCGAGGCGCTGCGCGAGCTGCTCGACGCGCACCGCGACGGCGGCGCCGCCGCGACGATGGCCACCACGGTGCTCGAGGATCCGAGCGGCTACGGGCGGGTGGTTCGCGACGCCGACGGGGCCGTCGAGCGCGTCGTCGAGACCAAGAGCCAGGGCGACTCGACGCAGGCCGAGCGCGAGATCCGCGAGGTCAACACCGGCATCTTCGTCTTCCGGGCCGGCGCGCTGCGCGCCGCGCTGCCGCGCCTGAGCTCGCGAGAACGCCCAGGGCGAGCTGTACCTCCCGCAGGTGCTCGAGGTCCTCCACGCCGAGGGCGCCGCCGTCGCCGCGCACGAGGTCGACGACCCCCGCCTCGTGCTGGGCGTCAACGACCGCGCCGCGCTGGCCGAGGTCCGCGCCCTCGCCCAGCAGGCGATCCACCGCCGCCACATGCTGGCGGGCGTCACGATCGTCGACCCCGCCGCGACCGTGATCGACGTCGACGTCGAGATCGGCCAGGACACGGTGATCGAGCCGTTCACGAGCATCCACGGTGCGACGCGGATCGGGCGCGAGTGCCGCATCAGGCACTCCTACCTGCTCGACAGCGTGCTCGAGGACGGCGTCTCGGTCGGCCCGTTCGCCTACCTGCGCCCCGGCACGGTGCTGCGCGCCGGCGCGAAGGTCGGCACCTACGTCGAGGTCAAGAACTCCGACATCGGCCCGGGCTCGAAAATCCCGCACCTCTCCTACATCGGCGACGCCGACGTCGGCGCGCGGACGAACCTCGGCGCGGCGACGATCACGGCCAACTACGACGGCCGCGCCAAGCACCGCACGACGATCGGCGACGACGTCAAGACGAGCGTCGACACGACGCTGGTCGCGCCCGTGACCGTCGGCGACGGCGCCTACACGGGAGCCGGCTCGGTGATCACCGAGGACGTGCCGGCCGGAGCGCTCGGGATCGCGCGGGCGAGGCAGGTCAACAAGGAGGGCTACGCAGGCCCGGGCGGCGCGGCGCGCGAGGCGCCGGGCGCCGCGGGGGAGGAGGCCGCCGCCGGGCGCGATGCGCCGGCGCAGCGGGGCGGCGAGGGGGAGGAGGCGGAGCGATGAGCGATCCCGCCGTGACCACCACACAGACCTTTACACTGCCTGGGGAGATGAGCGCGATGGACACGTCCACGCAGCCCTCGCGCGCGAGCCTGCCGATCGAGTACAACAAGCGGCTCATGGTCGTCAGCGGGCGGGCGAACCCGCAGCTCGCCGTGGACATCGCCGAGAAGCTCGGCGTCGAGGTCGGCCCGGTCACGCTCAAGACGTTCTCCAACGGCGAGGTCTACTGCCGCTACGAGGAATCGATCCGCGGCGCCGACATCTTCATCGTGCAGCCGATGTGCGGGAACCCGCGCGAACAGCTGAGCGCCAACGACGCCCTGATGGAGCTGCTGCTGATGATCGACGCGGCGGTCGGCGCCTCCGCCCACCGCGTGATCGCGGTCACGCCCTGGTTCGGCTACTCGCGCCAGGACAAGAAGTCGGCGCCCCGCGAGCCGATCTCCGCGCGCATGGTCGCCCGCATGCTGGAGGCCGCCGGTGTGGACCGGGTGCTGACGATGGACCTCCACGCCGGGCAGATCCAGGGCTTCTTCCAGAAGCCGGTCGACCACATGACCGCGCTGTTCATGCTCACGCAGTACTTCACCGACCTCGGCCTCGACGATCTCGTCGTCGTCGCCCCGGACGCCGGCCGCGTCAAGCTGAACAAGAAATTCGCCTCGAAGGTCGGCGCCGAGCTCGCGATCCTCGACAAGGAGCGCCCCGCCCAGCAGGTCGCGGAGATCGGCTACGTGATCGGCGACGTGCGCGGCAAGACCGCCCTGATCGTGGACGACATCATCGACACCGCCGGGACGCTCAAGGCGGCCGCGCTCACCGTCAAGGAAGCGGGCGCCGCGAAGGTCTACGCCGCCGCCACGCACGCCGTCTTCTCCGGCAACGCCTTCGAGAACCTCCGCGACGCCGAGTTCGAGCAGATCGTCGTCACCGACACGATCCCCGTGCGCTCCGGCGTGCCCGACAACGTGCGCGTGCTGCCGTGCGCGGAGCTGCTGACCGACTCGATCCGCCGCATCTTCGTCGACGACTCCGTGAGCGAGGTCTTCGGCGGCGAGAACCAGCTGTTCTGAGCGCCCCGTCGGCGCGGCCCAGCCCCGCCTTGCGCCATCCTGTCGGGCGTGCCGGCCGAGGAACAGCATGCGACGAGCGCCCCGGACGCGATCGAGGAGCATCTCGCCTCGGCGCTCGGCGTCACGCCGGCGCCCCAGACCGGCGCTCCCGGGCCGCGCGCCTGGTGGCGCGGGCTCGATCCGCGCACGCGCAAACGGCTGCGCAACGCGACCGTCGCCGCGCTCGCGTTCGTGATCCTGGCCAGCGTGGTGCTCGCGCGGTTCCTGCAGGCCGAGAACGTCGAACGCGACGCCGATGCGGCGGTGCTCCAGGCCCAGGTCCGCGGCGACGCCGCCGGGATGCTCGCGAGCCTGAGCGGCTGCGCGGCCCGGCCGTCCTGCGTCGCGCAGGTGCGTGCGAACGCCGCCAACGCGCGCCTGCGGCGCAACGGGCCCGTGAAGATCCTCCTCATCAACTCCGCCACCTCCTACTCGCCGTTCGGGGCCACCGGTCCCTCGCGCGTGGCGTGGACCGTGATCGGCACGCTGCCGGTCGTGCAGTGCGTGCAGGTCGAGCGGACCGGCAACTTCCTGACCGGCATCCACGTCCGGCTGCTGTCGATCAGCGCGCCGATCGGAAACGAAGCCGACTGCTAGAGCGCCTTCGCGCGCGGAATCGATCGCCCCGCGGTTGCTAGAGTCTCCGTTCGCCTCATGGCCTCCACGACCACAAAGCTCGTCCGTCAACAGCCGCTCCGCAGCGGGATCGCGCGCTGCCCGGCGCATGCGCCGCGAGGGGCGCGTGCTCGGCGTCGTCTACGGCGGCGGGCAGGACCCGCTCGGCTTCGACGCGGACGCCCGCGAGCTGCGGATCGCGCTCGCCGGCTCCGGCGCGGTCCTGGACCTGAGCGTGGACGGCGCCAAAGCGACGCCGGTCGTGCTCAAGGAAGCGCAGCGCGACCCCGTGCGGGGCGAGACCATCCACGTCGACCTGCTGCGCGTCCGGCTCGACGAGGAGATCAGCGCGATCGTGCCGCTGGAACTGCACGGCGTCGACGACGCGCCGGGCGTCAAGGAAGGCGGCGTGCTCGAGCAGATCACGCGCGAGGTCAACGTGGAAGCGCTGCCGACGGCGATCCCGGAGTCGATCTCCTACGAAGTCGGCGAGATGCAGATCGGCGACACGATCATGCTCTCCGCGATCGCCGCTCCCGAAGGCGTGAAGCTGACCGACGACGTCGAGGAGACCGTCGTGGCCACGCTCTCGCCGCCCAAACTGCAGGCCGAAGTCGAGGAGGAAATCGAGTCCGAGACGGAGGTCGTGGGCGAGGGCGCCGAGGAGGGCGAGGCGGCCGCCGCGGACGAGGGCTCCGAGGAGTCCTCCTCAGACAGCGAGGAGTAGCCGGCCCTGAAACGCCTCCTCGGCGGCGGCGGCGCTCCGGTCGACTGGCTGATCGTCGGACTCGGCAATCCCGGGACCGAGTACGCGCGCAGCCGGCACAACGTCGGCTTCAAGACGCTCCAGCGGCTCGCCGAGCGTTGGGAGCTGAAGTGGGGCAAGGACCGCTTCAAGGCCCACCTCGCCGAAGGGCGCCCGCCGCTTTGGGCTCTGCCCGACGGCGCCGAGCGCCCGCACGTGGCGCTGCTGTGCCCGCAGACCTACTACAACGACGCCGGCCGGTCCGTCGGCCCCGCGCGCGGCTCCTTCAAGCTCGCCGCTCGAGCGGGTGCTCGTCGTCCACGACGAGATCGACCTTCCCTTCGGTGAGATCCGGACGCGTCTCGGCGGCGGGCTCGCCGGCAACAACGGCCTGAAGTCGATCAAGCGCGAGCTCGGCGGGGACGGGTTCATGCGGGTGCGCGTCGGCGTCGGGCGCCCCGACTCGACCGATCCCGAGATCGTTGCGGCCTACGTGCTCTCGCGCTTCGCGGAGCCGGAGGAGCAGGTCCGCGCACTCGTCGAAGGCGCATGCGACGCGGTCGAGCGCGCGGTCACCGGGGCCCCCGAGCTGCAGGAGGCGGGGGAGTGAGCGCGCCCGGCGGCTCGCTGCGCACCCTGCTCGGGGCGATCGAGCAGGACGAAGGCGCCACGCGGCTCGCGCGGGAGGGCGGCCGCGCGTTCGTCTCGGCATCGCTGCGCCCGTACCTGATCGCAGCGCTGGCCGATCGCGACGAGGCCGCGCGCGGGCGCCCGCTGCTGGTCGCTCGTGGGCGACGACCGCGCGGCGCGCGACCTCGCCGCCGACCTGCGGTCGTGGCTCGCGCCGCGCCCGGTCCGCTACTACCCGTCGCGCGGCGTCGCCTACGAGTCCCATCTCGCGCCGCCGCCGCATCTCGTCGGGCTGCGCGTGGCGGCGCTCGACGCGCTGCTCGGCGCGGGGGGCGAGCCCGCCGGGGACGCGGATGCGCCGGTCGTCGTCGTGAGCGCCGCCGCGCTGTCCGAGAAGGTGCCCGACCCGGCGCTGCGCCCGCGCTCGTTCACGCTGCGCGTCGGGGAGCTGCTCGACCTCGACGAGTGCGCGGCCGAGCTCGTCGCCGCGGGCTACGAACGCGTCGACCAGGTCGAGGAGCGCGGCCAGTTCGCGATGCGCGGCGGGCTGCTCGACGTGTTCCCGGCGACCGAGGACCGGGCGGTCCGCGTCGACATGTTCGACGTCGAGATCGAATCGCTGCGCTGGTTCTCGACCTTCACGCAGCGCTCGCTGGGCGACGCCGAGGAGGTCGAGATCGCGCCCGCCGCCGAGCTCGCGCCCGAGCACCGCGAGCTCGCCGAGCTCGCCGCCGAGGAGCTTCCAGCCGCCGGCGAGGAGCAGGCGGAGGAGCGCCCCGACATCGCCGAGCTGCTCCCGGTCGAGCGCTTCATGGCGCTGCTCGAGCTGATCGACGCGGGAGACGGTCCCGCGGCCGGCCGGGCCGAGCTGCTCGTCGCGGCCGAGGAGGAGATCGAGCCCGCGCTGAAGGACCTCTGGGACGACGTCTGCGCGGCGTTCGGCGACACCGACGCGCACCACCTCTACGTGCAGCCCGGAGCAGATCGCCGCGACGCTCGCCGGGCGTGCGCGGATCCGGCTCTCGGCCCACTCCGGCGATCAGGAGATCGAGCTGCGCGCGCAGTCGGCCGACTCCGCTGCCCGCTCGCTGGCCGAAGCCGAGCCGGAGCTCGAGCGGCTCGTGCGCTCGGGCTATCGCGCGGTCGTCGCGTTCCCGCGCCGGGGCGAGGGCGAGCGCGCGGCCTACAACCTCGGGCGGCTGAAAGCCAGCTGGCTGGGGGAGGGCGTGGACGTCGGCGCGTCAGGACCTCGAGCCCTCGCTGCGCTTCGCGGCCGCCTCGTTGCGCGAGGGGTTCGTCGCGCCCGCAGCTGAAGCTCGCCGTCTACCCGGAGCACCGGCTGATCCGCCGCCGGCGCGCCGAGCGCCCCGGCGAGGGTGCGGCGGGCGGCCCGCGCCGCCGCGGCGCGCTGCGCTCGTTCACGGACCTGCGCACGGGCGACATCGTCGTCCACGAGGACCACGGCGTCGCCCGCTTCGCGGGCTTCGAGACGCGCACCGTGGCCGGCGTCACACGCGACTACCTCTACCTCGAATACCAGGGCGACGACCGCGTCTACGTCCCCACCGACCAGCTCGCGAAGATCTCGCGCTACGTCGGCTACGGCGGCGAGAACCATCCGCCCCTGTCGAAGCTCGGCGGCACGCGCTGGGAGACGATGAAGGCGCGCGCCCGGCGCGCCGCTCAGGAGCTCGCGGGCGAGCTGCTCGGCCTGTACGCGGAGCGCCGCCGGCGCAGCGGGTTCGCCTTCGCGCCCGACGGCGACTGGCAGCGCGAGTTCGAGGAGCGCTTCCCGTTCACCGAGACCCCGGACCAGCGCGAGGCGATCGAACTTGTCAAGGCCGACATGGAGGCGCCGCGGCCGATGGACCGCCTGATCTGCGGCGACGTCGGCTACGGCAAGACCGAGGTCGCGCTGCGCGCCGCCTTCAAGAGCGCTGCGGAGGGCAAGCAGGTGCTGATGCTCGTGCCGACGACGATCCTCGCCCAGCAGCACTACGGGACGTTCGCCGAGCGGCTCGCCGACTACCCGTTCACGATCGAGCACGTCTCGCGCTTCCGCACGGCCGCGGAGCAGAAAGAGGCGATCGACGGCTTCGCGAAGGGCCGCGTGGACATCCTGATCGGCACGCACCGCGTGCTCTCGCGCGACGTGCGCGCGAAGGACCTCGGCCTGCTGATCGTCGACGAGGAGCAGCGCTTCGGCGTCAAGCAGAAGGAGCTGCTGCGCCAGCTCAAGCTGCAGGGTCGACGTGATCTCGATGTCCGCCACGCCGATCCCGCGCACGCTGCAGATGTCGCTCGCGGGCCTGCGCGACATCTCCGTGATCGAGACGCCGCCCGAGGGCCGGCGGCCGGTGCGAACCTACGTCGGCGAGTACGAGGAGGAGCTCGTGCGCCGGGCGATCGAGCGCGAGCACGGCCGCGACGGCCAGGCCTTCTTCCTGCACAACCGCGTGGAGACGATCGAGGAGACGGCCGAGCGGCTGCGCGCGCTGTGCCCGGGCGTGCGCTTCGCCGTCGCGCACGGCCAGATGGCCGAGGGCGAGCTCGAGGCGGTGATGATGGACTACCTGCGCGGCGGGCGCCGACGTTCTCGTCTGCACCTCGATCATCGAGTCCGGCATCGACATCCCGCAGGCGAACACCCTGATCGTCGAGCACGCGGACGCCTTCGGGCTCGCCCAGCTCTACCAGATCCGCGGGCGCGTCGGGCGCAGCCGCGAGCGCGCCTACGCCTACCTGCTCTACGACTCGGCGGCCGCGCTCACGCCGGAGGCCGCGCAGCGGCTCTCGGCGCTCTCCGACTACACCGAGCTGGGCGCGGGCTTCAAGATCGCGATGCGCGACCTCGAGATCCGCGGCGCCGGCAACCTGCTCGGCGACGAGCAGTCCGGCCACGTCGCCGCGCTCGGGCTTCGAGCTCTACATGCAGATGCTCGACGAGGCGGTGCGCGCCGCCGGCAGCGCGGAGGAGGGCGAGGAGCCGCCCGAGCCGGTGCGGCTCGACGTGAACGTCGACGCGTACGTGCCGGCCGACTACGTGCCCTACGAGCAGGCGAAGATCGAGGTCCACCGCCGGGTCGCCGCCGCGGTCGAGGTGGCCGACGTGGAGCGGCTGCGCGAGGACCTCGAGGATCGCTTCGGGCCGATCCCGGAGCCGCTGGAGAACCTGCTCTCGCTCGCAGCGCGCGCGCATCAAGTTCGGCCAGGCGGGCGCGCGGACCGTCAGCTTCCGCGGCGATCGCCTCGCGGTCGTGCCGATCGAGCTCGATTCGGCGCGGGCGCGGCGGCTGCGCGAGGAGCTGCCCGAGGCGCTGTACGAGTCGGGCCGCTCGCAGGTCTCGATGCGGGTTCCGCGCGATGGCCGAGGAGCGCTTCCCGAGCGTCGTGAGAGCGGCCGACACGCTGCTCTCGGTGATCCGCGAGGCGGCCTAGCGCCGCGCAGAAGTCTTAGGCGGGCTTGAGATCCCGCTTACGCAAACCCAAGCTTTGATCCGCTAGAGTGCCCGACTCGTGATGAAGCCCCTCCGACTCACCGCGGCGCTCGGCGCCGTTTTGTTTGTAATCGTCGGCCTCGCGGCGTGCGGCGGCGGCGTGCCCGGCAACGCCGTCGTGAACGTCGAAGGGTCGCAGGCCGATCACGAAGGCCGCCTTCGCGCACTGGCTGGCGGTCGCCGCCTCCTCGAGCGCCACCGGCGCAAAACCGATCGTCCCCGAACCGCCTGACTACACGGCCTGCATCGCGCACCTGAAGAAGACGACTGCGGTGACGGCCAAAGGCCAGAAAGCGCCGACCGAAGCCGAACTCAAGAAACAGTGCGAAACGCAGTACAAGTCGCTGCAGCAGGAGGTGCTCGGCTTCCTGACCTCCTCCGCCTGGGTTCTCGGCGAAGCGAAATCGCTCGGCGTCAAACTCAGCGACAACGAAGTCCGAAACCAGTTCCTGAAGATCAAGCACCAGCAGTTCAAAAAACCGGCGGAATTCGAAAAATTCCTGGCGACGTCCGGTCAGTCGGTCTCCGACCTGCTCCTGCGCGTGAAGCTGAACATGCTCTCGCAGAAAATCCAGGCGAAGATCGTCAAAGAAAAGCCGAAGGTCAGCCAGGCCGAGATCCAGAAGTACTACAACGAAAACAAGTCCCGGTACGGCACGCCTGAAAAGCGCGACGCGCAGATCATCCTCACCAAGACCGAAGAACAGGCGAAGGAAGCCAAAAAAGAACTCGAATCGGGCAAGAGCTTCAGCGAAGTCGCCAAGAAGCACTCGATCGACCCGACCAGCAAGGCCAAAGGCGGCCAGCTCGGCGAAGTCGTGAAGGGCCAGGACGACCAGAGCCTCGACAACGCGATGTTCGCGGCCAAGGCCAACGAACTCGGCGGTCCCGTCAAGAGCCCCTTCGGCTACTACCTGTACGAAGTGAAGTCGATCAAGCCCGGCAACTCGCAGCCGCTGTCGAAAGTCGAAGCGTCGATCAAGCAGACGCTGACCACGCAGGCCCAGCAGAAAAAGCTGAGCAACTTCATCAAGAACTTCAAAAAGAAGTGGCAGGCGAAGACCGACTGCCAGAGCGGCTACGTGGTCGCCAACTGCAAGCAGTACAAAGCGCCCAAGACGAGCACGGCCACCCCGGGCGGGCGCGACGAGCACCGCCGGCTGACGCCGGCGCCGACGCCGGGCAGCGATACCCCAAGAAGGGGCACACGTGAGCGAGATCGAGCAGGTCCACGCCCGTCAGATCCTCGACAGTCGAGGCAACCCGACGGTCGAGGTGGACGTGCGCCTCGCCTCGGGTGCGTCAGGACGCGCCGCCGTCCCCTCCGGGCGCCTCGACCGGCGAGTTCGAGGCCACCGAGCTGCGCGACGGCGGTGAGGCATGGGGCGGCAAGGGCGTCACGCGCGCGGTCGCGAACGTCGACGGGGAGATCGCGGGCGCTGTCCGCGGCCTCGACGCAGACGACCAGGCGGGCCTCGACCGCGCCCTGATCGAGCTCGACGGCACCCCCAACAAGTCGCGCCTCGGCGCGAACGCGATCCTCGGCGTCTCGCTCGCGAACGCCTACGCCGCCGCCGCCGATCACGGCGAGCCGCTTGTGGCGCTACCTCGGCGGTGCCGACGCCGGCGTGCTGCCGGTGCCGATGATGAACGTGCTGAACGGCGGCGCGCACGCGGACAACAAAGTCGACTTCCAGGAGTTCATGGTCGTCCCCTGCGGCGCCGAGAGCTTCTCGCGGTGCCTGCAGATGGGCGCCGAGGTCTTCCACGCGCTCAAGGGCACCCTGCACGACCGCGGGCTCGCCACCGCGGTCGGAGACGAGGGCGGGTTCGCGCCCGACCTGGGCTCCAACGAGGAGGCGCTGCAGATGCTCGTGGCGGGCATCGAAGCGGCGGGCCTGCGCCCGGGCGAGGACGTCGCGATCGCGCTCGACCCTGCCACCAGCGAGCTGTTCGAGGACGGCTCCTACGAGCTCGAGCACGAGGGGCGCACGCTCAGCGCGGACGAGATGGCCGAGTACTGGGCCGATCTCGCCGGGCGCTATCCGATCGTCTCGATCGAGGACGGCATGGACGAGCAGGACTGGGACGGCTGGAAGGCCCTGACGGAGCGGCTCGGAGACCGCTTGCAGCTCGTCGGCGACGACCTGTTCGTGACGAACACCGAGCGGCTGCGGCGGGGCATCGAGACCGGGGTCGCCAACTCGATCCTCATCAAGGTCAACCAGATCGGAACGCTGACGGAGACCTTCGAAGCGATCGAGATGGCGCGCGAGCGCCGGCTACACCGCCGTGATGAGCCACCGCTCCGGCGAGACCGAGGACGTCACGATCGCCGACCTCGCGGTCGCGACCGGATGCGGCCAGATCAAGACCGGCGCCCCCTCGCGCTCGGACCGGGTCGCGAAGTACAACCAGCTGCTGCGGATCGAGGAGCAGCTGGGCGGACCGGGCGGGCGGGCTCGTTTCCCGGGCCGGTCAGCCTTCGGACGCGCCTGATTCCCCCGCTCCGGGGAGGAGGATCCCCCCGAGACGCGAATGTCCTCGGAGATGCCCGCAGCGTCCTACGCCCCGTCGCGACGCGCCGCCCAGCGGCGTAGAGCCCGCGCGCGCCCCGGCGCCGCTGCAGGCCGCCGCGCGCGTGCGCTGGGACCGGCTCGGGCGGATCGCGATGCTCCTCGTGCTGGTCGCGCTCCTGTTCCTCTACCTGAGCACGGGGCTGCACATGCTCTCCACCTGGCGCCAGTCGCGCCACACCGACGCGCGCGTCGCGCAGATGCAGGCCGAACACACGCGGCTCGTCGCCGAACACAACCGCCTGAGCAGCCAGGCCAACCTCGAACAGTCCGCGCGGGCCCTCGGCATGCAGCGCCGCGACGAGCAGACCTACATCATCGCCGGGCTGCCCAAGAACTGAGTCCCGGCGCCGCGCGGCCGCTGCTAGCCTCGCCGCGTGTCCTTCGAAACGGCGCTCTACCAGTGGCAGCAGGGCGAGCGCCGGCTGCGTGCCGCGCCCGACGAGCGCCGGCGGTTGCTCGAACGGGTGACCGACGCGCTGGTGGCCGAGCTGCGCCGCAGGCTGGGCGGGCGCTTCTCAGCGGGCGAGCTGGCCGACCTCTACGACGCCGGCACCGGATGGACCCAGCAGGTGGCGATGAGGGTCGCCCCCGAGGACCCCTGGGCCTGGGACGCCGGGCTCGTGGCCGACGCCGCCTTCGCGCGCTATCTCCGCGAGGCCGCGGACTTCGCCGGCGGCCGCCTCGAGATCGCCGAGGGCTGAGCCCCAGGCCGGCGGGGAGCGCCGGCCCGTCCTGCTGATCCGGCCGGCGGGGGGCGCCGGCCGAGACGCTCGAGCTACTCGTCGTCGCCGTCGATGCGGCGGATGACGATCCGGTCTTCCTCGACGGCGACCTCGACCGGCCGGTGGCCCGCCCAGTGCTCGGCGTAGACAGGGTTGTCCTGGATCGCCGGGTCGAGCCACAGGCCGAAGCCCTCCTCGCCGTGGTCGAACGTGCCCTCGAGCGGCGCCGTGTTGCGCGCGCCTGAGCGGCGGCGCCCGCCGCGCCGGCTGCGGCGGCGGCGCGAGGTGCCGTCCTCGGACTCCTCCTCCTCGTCGTCCTCGCCCTTCTCCGCCGCCTCGGCGAGCGCGCGCTCGGCCTCGGCTTCCGCGGCTTCGAGCTCGGCGGCGATCAGCGCGTCGTCCTCCGCCCGCAGGTCGATCTCCTCGAACTCGGCGGCGGCGCCCTCACCGGTCTCGTCGCCCGCGAGGTCGTTCTGGCGCTTGAACTGCTCGATGTCGCGCACGCTCACCTCGAGCTGGTGCGCGACCCAGGCGTCGGTGCGGCCCTGACGCGCCCAGGCGCGGATCTGATTGAGGTGCGGGCGCAGGGATTTCCGGGGCATGGACGGTCCGGGAGACTAGCGCAAAGGAGCGGTGCAGCGCGGCGCTCGGCATCGACGGTCTGCGCTCGGACCGGCTCGAGCCCGCGGCCCGGGGCCGCCCCGGCCGGCGCGATCGCACAGCTCGAATCTCCCAGCCCTCGCGGTCCGCCGCAGGCAGCGGGATCGTTGTCCGTGGGGTATCGCTTTCCCCCGGTGCTCGGACTATGCTTGCCAGACTTGGTGGGTGGGGCTCCCGCCGGGGTGGCCAGTCGGCAAACAGGAAGGTGCACCCAGAATGCTGGTTCTGACGCGAAAGTCCAACCAGAGCATCATGATCGGGGACGAAATCGAGGTCTCGGTGCTCTCGGTGATGGGCGAGAAGGTGCGGATCGGCATTCAGGCGCCGCAGAAGGTGCCGGTCTTCCGCAAGGAGATCTATCTCGAGATCCACCGCGAAGCGACCGGCGTGACGATGCCACCGGACGGCCACCAGCGTGAGAAGCTCGCCGAGGTGGACGACTCCCTGCGCGAACTCGGCGAGGGCGGCCGCGGCGGCACCTAGCCCGCACCCGGGATCGCCCCCGGAGCGCGCCGACCGAGCGCGCGTCTCTAGCCCAGCAGCAGGTAGAGCGTGCGGAACATGACGACCGTCACGACGACGGCAGTCAGGATCAGCGTCGCGACCAGCAACAGGAAGCGCAGCTTGCCGCGCTGCTGACGCTTCTGGACTTCGCGCTTGGCGGTTCGCTGCTCAGCCGTGCGCCGCAGCGAGTCGCGGCGCACGCGGTCGAGGGTGATCTCGCGGACGAAGGCCTGCTCCCAGTCCGCCAGGCTCTGCCTCATCTTCACGACGCGCTCTCGCCTGGCGGCGTCCTCGCTCCTTGTGTACCGAAGCCGGGGACACTCGCTTCGCTCGCATCCCCGTTTCGGCCAGCACACGGCGCTCCCTGCGTCCTTGCCAGAGACGACGATACGGCGCCGTGACCGCGAACACCTGGACCACCGCTGTCCTAAGACGCAGCCGCGGCCTTCATCGCCCGCTCGTAGACGGAGACGAAGCGCAGGTAGTTCTCGGCGATGCGGCGCGCGCCCTCGGCGCGCTCGATCTTGCCGTCGACGTAGGCCTTGAGCGGGTCCCACCAGATCGAGCGCCCGATCGCGAAGCCGATGTAGCCCTCGACCGGGGCGGCGGCGGTGCAGCCACTCGTCGACCTTGGCGTCGTCGGCGCCGCGGCCGAGGACGACGCAGGTGACGCCGTCGCGGCCGCCCGCGCGTGTCTGCTCGGCGAGCATCTCGCAGTCGGAGCGCTCGTCGACACCCTCGATCTTCCAGATGTCGACCTCGATGCCGGCGTCCTGGATCTCGACGATCGCGCGGCGCATCAGCTCGGGCCGCAGCTCGGCGTCGTAGCGGTCGGTGTCGCCGCCGACCGAGTCGAGCTGGGCGGGCTCGGCCGGCACCAGCAGCTCGAACAGGAACTTGCGGCCGTTCTGCTTGAGCCAGTCGGAGAGGATCTTGAGCTTGCCCAGCTGCTCGGCGTTCTCGGCGGCGTCGCCGTCCGGGTTGTAGCGGACGAGGACCTTCGTGAAGTCGGGGTCGAAGGCGAGGATGTGCTCGCCGAACTCGTCGCCGTACTGGAAGTCGAACATGTTCTGGCCGGAGCGCTCGGCGGGCATCGCGAGCTTGAGCCCGGCCGCCTTGGCCTCCTGCGGGACGGTCGAGCCGAACTGCTCGTCGACGAGCACGCCCGCTGACGGCCGGCTTCCGCGCCTGCGCTCACCGCCTGCAGCATGCCCTCGAAGATCAGGTGCTTGGCGTCGGCGATGATCGCGGTCTGCTCCGCGTCGGGCTCGCCCTCGATCCCGAAGAACTTCTTCTGGAAGGAGCCGCGATGGTCGAAGGCGAGGATGTAGAGCTTCTGGTCGTATCCGAGGTTCATGGCCACTGAGTATTCCAAAGGGCCGTGGCAGCCTGTCGAGCGCCTCCACGGCGCCCACGGGGCGGGCGGTCGGACCCGGCGGGCCTTCGGGGATAGGACCGTAGAATGGCCTGGTGGGCTCCGGAGCTGATCTGTTCGTCGTCTGCAAGCAGTGCGGCTCTGAGGTCAGCCCCTACGTCACGGAGTGCCCGTACTGCGGGCACCGGCTGCGCAGGCGCGCGCCGAAGCTGCCGCGCATGCAGGCGGACGCGGGCGCCGGCTCCCGCCGCGGCGGGCATCGGCACGCTGCTCGGGCCGCGGCCGCTCGGGCCGCACGCCGGCCGGCCCCGCGACCCGTGCGGACGCACTCGAGCCGCTGGGCGGCTCACCCGGCCCTACGCGACGATCGTGCTGGTAGCGGTCTCGATCGGCATGTGGGTGGCGACCCAGGCCGAACCGGAACTGCTGCGCCACACGGTGGTGGCCGGCCCGATCGACGGCGACTGGTGGCGGATCTTCACCTACCAGTTCGCCTACTTCGAGGGCGGAGGCGGCGGGCTGTACGCGTTCGTCGCGATCCTCGCCACCGGGCTGTTCGGCTGGCTGCTCGAGCGCCGCCACGGGCCGGGCGTCGTGCTCGGCCTGTTCCTGGGCGCGGGCGCGCTCGGCGCGCTGGTCGCCGACGCCGTCTACGCCGACCCGTTCCTCGCGGGCGCGAACGCAGGCGCGCTGGCGCTGCTCGGCGCCTGGGCCGCGCCGGACCTGAGGGCGCTGCGCCGCGGCGAGTACTACGAAGGCGACCTGCTCGGCGCGGGCGCCTTCGCGGCGCTGCTGCTCGCGATCCCGTTCGCGCGCCCCGAGGCGAGCTGGCTCGCGGGCGTGATCGGCGGGCTGCTCGGGCTGCTCGTGGGGCTCGGGCTGAGCGGGCTCGCCGAGCAGGAGGGGTAGCCCGAGGCCGGCATGGAGCGCCGGCCACGCTGCCGGTGTACATTGGAGCCCTGCCGGTTCCCGCCCCACCCGGAGGCATGCAAGCGTGACCATGACCAACGCCGTCGTGCTGATCGAGGCCGAGCGCAACGCCCTGTCGAGCCTGGGCGGCGAGCTGGCCGACATCGAGGGCGTGGCAGAGGCCTACTCGGTGACCGGCGAGTGGGACTTCGTCGCGATCGTGCGGGTGCCCCACCACGAGCAGCTCGCCGACGTCGTCACCGCTGAGATCGGCGGCCTCGCAGGGCGTCGTGCGGACGCAGACGATGGTCGCCTTCGCCGCCTACTCGCGCCACGATCTCGAATCGCTGTTCTCGGTCGGCGAGTGATCGCCCGAGCGGCGTGGCGATCCCCGTCAAGCCGGAGTACGGCCCGACGCTCGGGCGCATGCTCGCGCCGCGCTGGCGGCGCGCCGGCGGCTGCCACGCGGGCGCTCGTGGTCGCGGCCGGCGTGGCGCTTCCTCGTCCTCGTCGCCGCGGTCGTGCTCACGCTCGAGCCCGCCCGCTACTCCCACGGCGGCGGCTTCCCGTTCTCGTTCACCTACCGCGGCCTCTACCGCGAGAAGCCCGAACCGGGCGGGTACGCGCGCGTCGCGGCGCACTACCCGGACGGCTCGATCAAGTACTCCTACGCGGTCAACCCGCTCGTGCTGCCGCCCTACCGCGGGGAACCGTCGGGCGCGCTGCCGGTCTACGCGACCGGCTACGCCCGCACGCCTGCCCGCGCGCTTCCCCGGCATCGAGCGCACGGGGGAGGGCAAGACGCGCGTCAACAAGGTCCCCGCGTACCAGGTCCTCTACAAGGTGCGCATCGACGGCCGCGAGATGTACGGGCGCAACGTGCTGCTGCTGCCCGAACGGCCCGGCGCGCGCCGCGGCGTCGAGATCGTGATGCTGACCGCGGCCGGCGCGACCTCCGAAGTCAAAGAACCGAGCGAAGTCGCCTCCGGCGGCGTGCTGCTGCGGCCGCTGAAGACGTTCAGCTTCGGCTGAGCCGGGCTCGCGTCAGGAGCCGCTCAGCCGGCGTGCCGCGCGGCGCGGATCAGCGCGCGTTCGGCGCGACCGCCGAGGCCGAGCACCACGACATCGCCGGGCGCCTCGGTCCCGCCCGTGCGGTGGTGCACGCCGCACCGGCGCGGGCGGCGGGGGCGTCGTCACGGGCGCTTCGGTCGTGACGGGCGCGGTCGTGACCGGCGCTTCTTCGTCGGTCGGGACGGCCGGCGGCGTGCCGGTGGTCGGCGTCGTGACGGGCGGCGGGGTGGCTTCGCCGGGGGTCGTGGCCGAGGTCGGCAGCGTCGTCGTTTCGCTGGTCACCTGCGTCACCTGTTCGGGCGTCGCGGGCGCTTCGGGCTTTGGGCGCGTCCGCCGGGCCGGAGGCGGGGGCCGCAGGCGTGGCGGCCGGGAGCGCGGCCGCCGGGACCGCGGGAGTCGCGGCGGCGGGCGCGACCGACGGGCTTCGCGGCGTGCGTGCGACTCGCCGCGTGGGAGCGAACCCGGACGGCTCCTGCGCTGAGCGGCTGCTCGCGTACGCGCGCCACGACCGGAGCCGCGACGGCGGCGACCGCGGCGGTCGAGGCCGAAGCGACCGAGACCGCGGCGTGACGGGGGTGGTGATGCGAAGGCGTGGAGGCGACCTCGTGGTCGGTCGCGACGGCGCCGGCGGTCACGAGCGCGGCTGCTGCGAGCCCGGCGGCTGCTTTGGTCGCCAGAGCGCCCGCGCCGGCGGTCATCATGCCGCCCGCGAGGCTGCCGCCGCCCGCTGCGGCTCCGGCGCCGGCCGCCGCGCCCGCTCCGACGGTTGCGCCGGCGCCCGCGCCGCTCGCGACGTGGGCGCCGCCGGCCGACGCGGTCGTGCCGAGCTTGGCGAGGATCATCTTCTTCAGCATCAGAAGCGGCGCGACGGGCAGCACCGCGGCGAGCGCGGTGTTGGTCGCCTTCAGCTGCTTCTTGAAGCCGCCGCAGCGATCGCAGCTGCGCAGGTGGCGCCGCGCGGGGGCGCTCAGCTTCGCGAGGCCCTCGGCGACTTCGCCGAGCTCGAGCCGGACTTCCTCGCAGCTCAGCTTGCGCGCCTCGGCGGCCTCGGCGAGCGAGATGCGGGCGCGGACGAGCAGCGACTTCACCGACGGCACGGTGGTGTCCATCGCCTCGGCGATCTGGTCGTAGGAGAGCGCGTCGATCTCGCGCAGCAGCAGCGCCGTCCGCTGCGTCTCGGGTAGCTGGTGGACGTCGGCGATCAGCTCACGGAAGCTCTCGCGGCGCAGGACCTTGTCGCTGGTGGAGATCCCGTTCTCGGCGAAGTGGATGTCCATCGAGTCGACGCCGGTGGCGGTGGCGCGGCGCAGGTGGTTGAGCGAGCGGTTGCGCGCGATCCGGTACAGCCACGGGCGCACGTTGATCGGGCGCTCGTCGGCGAGCACCGCGTTGAAGGCGGCGGCGAAGACCTCCTGCAGCACGTCCTCCGCGTCCTCCTTGGAGGCGAGCATGTGGCGGCAGAAGGAGAGCAGCCGGGACTGGTAGCGCGAGCACAGCACCTCGAAGGCGGCGTGGTGGCCGCGGCGGGTCAGCGCGATCAGGCGTTCGTCCGACTGCAGGCGCAGCAGGGCCGAGGGCCCGCGCAGGCCCGAGATGCTGCTCGGTTGTGGTAGTGCGGAGACCTCCATGGACAGTGCACCCTCTGTCATCGCCCGGCTGTTGCCCGTTGAGACACGGTAGCAATCGCCTAGTTGCGCTCTGCTAAGCGGAACCTCAAGGTTCCATAAGGGTCTGTCGCGGCTCTTACACTGGGCCGGAAGGGCACGCCCGGGTGGCGGAAATGGTTATACGCAGTCGACTTAAAATCGACGGCCTGAAAGGGCGTGTGGGTTCGACTCCCACCCCGGGCATGGGCGGCAGGCATCCAATAGAGTCGCGCCGATGTCGACCGAGTCCACCGAGGCCGCGCCGCAGGCCGCCACCTACCACGGCGGGCGTCTGATCGCGCGGCGCCTGAAGGCGCACGGCGTCAGCCGGCTGTTCACGCTCTCCGGCGGGCACCTGTTCTCGATCTACGACGGCTGCCGCGAGGAGGGCATCGAGATCGTCGACGTGCGCCACGAGTCCACGGCGGCGTTCGCGGCCGAGGGCTGGGCGAAGGTGACGCGCGAGCCCGGCGTGTGCGCGCTGACCGCGGGCCCGGGTGTGACCAACGGCGTGAGCGCGATGGCCTCCGCGCAGGCCAACCACTCGCCGGTCGTGATCCTCGGCGGCCGTGCGCCGGCGCTGCGCTGGGGCCAGGGCTCGCTGCAGGAGATCGACCACGTCCCGTTCGTGCGCCCGCTGTGCAAGCTGGCGGCGACGCCGGAGTCCACCGCGGAGATCCCCGGGCTCGTCGACGACGCCTTCGCCGCCGCGGTGGCTCCGCACGGCGGGCCGGCGTTCGTGGACTTCCCGCTCGACTACGTGTTCATGGAGGCGGCCGAGCAGGGGATCGCGGGCGAGGACGACGCGTCGGGCGAGGACGACGGCGCCGTCCACCAGCAGCGCGCCGCGGGCGCCGCGGTG
Source organism: uncultured Solirubrobacteraceae bacterium (assembly GCA_963779065.1). Taxonomy (GTDB): domain Bacteria; phylum Actinomycetota; class Thermoleophilia; order Solirubrobacterales; family Solirubrobacteraceae; genus Palsa-744. The sequence continues at coordinate 1,621,646 of CAVZWQ010000003.1, read as the reverse complement.
GAGCGGGCTGTGGAGCTGCTGAAGGGCGCCGAAAGGCCGGTCGTGATGGCGGGCACGGATCTCTACTGGGGCCGCGGCGAGCAGGCGCTGCTGGAGCTCGTCGCAGGAGCTGCGGATCCCGGTCTTCCTCAACGGCCTGGCGCGCGGCTGCGTCCCCGCCGACCACGAGCTGTTCTTCTCGCGGGCGCGCTCGGCGGGGCTGAAGGGCGCCGACGTGGCGCTCGTGATCGGCGTGCCGATGGACTTCCGGCTGGCGTTCGGGGCGGCGTTCGGCGAGGACACCGAGATCGTGGTCGTGGACTCGGCCGAGCCTGAGCGCAGCCACCCCCGCCCGGTCGCGGCGGAGTGCTACGGCGAGATCCCGCACACGCTGGGCGAGCTGCGCCGCGCGGGCGGGCCGCTGCCGACGGAGGCCTGGATCAGCGAGCTGCGCAAGGCCGAGGACGAGCGCCGCGAGGCCGAGCGCGCGGAGTTCGAGGACGACCGCGCGCCGCTGCACCCGATGCGCCTGTACGCGGAGCTGGCGAAGACGCTCGACCGCGACGCGATCGTGATCGGCGACGGCGGCGACTTCGTCTCCTACGCCGGGCGCGTGATCGACAGCTACCGGCCCGGCTGCTGGCTGGACCCCGGCCCGTTCGGCTGCCTCGGCACCGGGCCGGGCTACGCGCTGGCCGCGAAGCTCGCGCACCCCGAGCGCCAGGTCGTGATGATGCTCGGCGACGGGGCCTTCGGCTTCTCGGGGATGGAGTTCGACACGCTCGCGCGCCACGGCGTGAACGTGGTCGGGGTGATGGGGAACAACGGCATCTGGGCGCTCGAGAAGCACCCGATGGAGTTCCTGTACGGGTACTCGGTCGCGGCGGACCTGCGGCCGGGGACGCGATACGACGAGGTGGTGCGCGCGCTGGGCGGCCACGGCGAGCTGGTGGAGCGCCCGCAGGACATGGCGCCGGCGATCGAGCGCGCGTTCGGCGCGGGGCTGCCGGCGCTGGTGAACGTGCTGACGGACCCGACCGTCGTCTACCCGCGCAAGTCCAACCTCGCCTGATTCTTCGTCTGGGGGGTTCCCCGCGCCGTACCGTCCGGGCGCGCGCCGCCGCCACGCGCGGTCAAGCGTTGCCGGCGCCGTTGGCGAGTCGCAGCGCGCCCCCGTAGAGGATGTCGTGCTCTGAGACCTCGACCTCCTCGAGGCGCATGGCGTTCATCGCCTCGGAGAGCAGGATCATCCCGGCCACGATCGTCGGCGCGCGGTCGGGCTGCAGGCCGACGACTTCGCGGCGCTGCTCTTCGGTCAGCTCGGCGAGGCGCGCCTCGAGCAGTTCGACGGTCGCGAGCAGCAGCTGGTGCCCGTGCACCCGTTCCGGGTCGTAGGGGTCGAGCTCCATCTCGATCGAGGCCGCCGAGGTGGCCGTGCCCGCGACAGCGACGCCGCGCCTGACGGGCGCGCGCTCCTCCGCGGGCAGGTGCTCGAGAAACACGGCGCGCGTGTCCTCCCGCAGCGCCCGCAGCTCCTCGCTGTGCGGCGGGTCGCTGTGGATGTGGCGCTCTGACATCCGCACCACCCCCGCCGGCGTGGAGACGTGGAAGCCGGCGCTGCGGCCGGTGCCGACGACGAACTCCGTGGAGCCGCCGCCGATGTCGATCACGACCGTCGGCTCGACCGCGGCCGGGCGCCCGGCCATCGCGCCGAGGAACGTGAGCTGTGCCTCTTCCTCGCCGCTCAGGACTTTCGCGTCGAGGCCGAGCTCGTCGCGCACGCGCGCCGCGAACTCCGGGCCGTTGGAGGCGTCGCGGACGGCCGAGGTCAGCACGGCGAGGTTCGCCTCGCAGCCCTGCTCTTCGATCTCGCTGCGGTATCCCGTCAGGACGCGCCAGGTGCGCTCGACCGACTCGACCTCGAGGCTGCCGTTGGCGTCGACGCCGTGGCCCAGACGCGTCACCTGCGAGCGTCGCACCAGCGACTCGACGGCGCTCGATCCGGGCTCCACGTCGGCGATCAGCAGCCGGGTCGAGTTGGTCCCGATGTCGACGACGGCGACGCGCACGGCGAAGATCCTAGAGATTGATCGGGTCGGGCAGGCTCCATGCCGGCCCGCGGGCCGCGCGCGCGGCGGTGGAAAACGGCCGCAAACAGGCGCCTGGAAGGGTGGTCGAAACTGGCCTTCTCTGCTAAAACTGGACGTAGCGACGCGGGGTGGAGCAGTCTGGTAGCTCGTCGGGCTCATAACCCGAAGGTCGCGGGTTCGAATCCCGCCCCCGCTATCGAGGCCGACCGAAGGGGAGACCCCGAAAGGGGCCCCGCCGGAGGCCGACTGAGAGCGAAGGCCGCCCACCAGGGCGGCCTTCGTCGTCTCGAGCGGCACGGACTCCGCGTGACTTTCCATACCGGCAAGTTACATGCTAGCTTTCCGGTATGGAGAATCAGTCCTCGGGTGCGACCCCTGCCGGCGCGGCCCGAGAGCAGCTACGGACCGCCCGCCGGGCGCACGACGCATCAGTTCGTCGGGCCACGGCCCCAGCGGGGTTCATCCTCGCGTTGGGTGTGTTCTGCGGCGCGCAGACGATCGCGCCCGCCTACAAGGGGCCGGGGAACGTGGTGAGCATCCTCGCGGTCGTGTGGTTCCTCGCGGAGCTCTTGAAGATGTCCGCTCGTAACCAATGGCGTCCACTGCGTTCACTGCCGAAGCCCAGGTGGGGCGCCACTGAAGCGGGGCTCATTGCCGTCGCGGTGCTCGTGGGCGGGGTGATCGGGCCCCATGTACTCGCCGGCCACGGTAACTCCGCCCTTGCGAGCTGGGGCCTCGGTGCAACCGTGACCTTGATCGTTGCCGCCTGCCTGTTCGCCGCGCAGGCTTCCTATCGGCGCCGTGCGTCGCGGGCGTGGCATCGGTGAGCAAGGCGGCGTTCGACGAGCTGATCCACGCGCCGTTGCGTCTGCAGATCTGCGCGATGCTCTCGCCGGTGCGGGCATTGCCGTTCTCCGATCTCCGGAACAGCCTGGAGATCTCGGATTCCGTTCTGAGCAAGCACCTGTCCGCACTTGCCGAAGCCGGGTACGTGGATGTGGCCCGCGTGCGGGTCGACTCACGTTCTCGGCGACAGGTCACGCTGACGGAGCTGGGCCGGACGGCCTTGCGCGGGCACCTGGCGGCTCTGCAAGCGATCGCCGCCGCGGCCGAACCGGGCATCGCTGGAGAGGGCGCCTCTAGCGCTGCAGCTTCCCCGCCAGCGCCTCGAACATCGGGTACACCCCGGGACCGTGCGCGTCGTGCAGCGCCGGGCGCCACATCTCCCAGCGCGCGACGAGCGTCCGGCCCAGCAGCAGCCTGATCAGCTCGAGGTCGAACGCGCCCCGGCTCTCGAGCGCCGCGAGCTGCTCGAAGAAGTCGAGTTCGCGGTAGAAGACGTAGGCCTCCGGCGCGTCGACCGCGACGTAGGCGGTGAATGCGTCCCTGAGCTCCTCGGGCGATGGAGTAGCGCCCGAACATGCGCCGCGCCTCGACGAGCGCGTCGTCGTTCCAGCGCCGGAAGAACTCGGCCGCCATCAGCGCCTCGCGGCTGATGCGGGCCTCGCGCACCTGCTGCGCGGCGAAGACGGCGGCGCCGACCGCCGCCACGAAGCTCAGGGCGAGGATCCCCGTCGCGATCGCGGTGACCTCGGCCCAGTCGACGGCTGTGACGAGCACGCGGATCAGCTTAGGCGGCTCCTCGCGTTCGTCGCGTGCCCTCGGGGACGGCTGCGACGAGCGCGCGGGCGCCCTCAGCCCACCGCCCGGTGGTGGGAGCGGCGGGGCTCGGACGTGCGGCGCGGGTGCCGGTGCAGCGGGCCGCCGACGAACAGAGCCGCCACGATCAGCGCTCCGAGCGCGAGGGCCGCATCGAGACGAAACGCTGCATGCAGCCCCCCTACGAACGCGTCTCTGACAAGCGATTCCAAGCGGTGCCCGACCTCTCCCGGGAACTGCGCGAGGACCTGGCGGCTGGAGGAGGTGCCGGCGAGGATCCCGTGCACGAGGGTCGCCTGCGTGTGGGTGACCGCCGCGCCCACGGAGGCGAGGTGCGCGTTGAGTTCGTCGTGCGCGCGCGAGATGAAGACGGTCGTGTTCAACCCGAGCCCGATCGATCCGCCGGCGATCTGGAACATGTAGACGATGCCGCCGGCCAGGCCGGCCCGCGACGCGTCCAGTGCGGTCACACCGGCGGTCGTGATCGACGAGTAGAACAGCCCCAGGCCGACGCCGAGCACGAGCATCCCCGCGACCAGCCCGCCGTAGCCCGAGTCCTCGCCGAGCAGCGAGAGCAGCAGGATGCCGACGCAGATCGCGCCGGCTCCGAGCGACACGATCAGCTTCGCTCCGAGCTTCGCGTACAGGGGTCCGGCGGCAAACGAGGTCGCTGCGAAGGTCGCCATCATCGGCAGCAGCCCGGCGCCCGCTTCCAGCGGCGAGTAGCTGAGGATCTTCTGCATGAACTGAGGCAGGTAGAGCAGCGAGGCGAAGAAGGTCGCCGAGGCCAGCAGCACCGCCAGGCACGAGAAGCTGAAGTTGCGGTTGCGCATCACGTCGCGCGGCACGAGCGCGATCTCGCCTTTGCGGCGCTCGATCACCACGAAGGACCCGAGCATCGTCGCGGACACGGCCAGCAGCCCGATGATGCGCGCGTCGCTCCAGCCCCAGTCGGTCACCTGATCGAGCGCGACCAGCAGCGAGACGAGGCCGAGCGAGAGCGAGGCGACGCCGGCATAGTCGATCCGGCGATCGGCCTGCTCGGGCTCGGCTTGGTGTATCGCCAGGTAGGTCACCAGCACCCCGAACCCCGCGATCGGGACGTTCACGAAGAAGATCCATCGCCAGCTCAAGAGATCGGTCAGCAGCCCCCCGACCATCGGCCCGATCGCGTTTCCGATGCCCGCGGCGCCGAGGATCAGCCCGCCGGCGAGGCCGGCCCTGCTTTCAGGGAGCGCCGCGTAGGTCATCCCGAGGATCGCCGGCCACATCATCGCTCCGCCGATGCCCATCACCGCCCGGCAGGCGATCAGCCAGCTCGTGTCCTGAGCCGCCCCGCCGAGGAGCGAGAACCCGGCGAAGATCGCGGACCCGATGATGAAGATGCGCTTGCGCCCGAAGATGTCGGCCAGGCGCCCGCCGACGACGATCAGGACGCCGAACGTCAGCGCATACGCGTTGAGGACCCATTGCGCCGTGGCGACGTCCGTGTCGAATTCCTTCTCGATCGCCGGCAGCGCCACGCTCAGAGCGCTGAAGTCGTTGGCGATCACCAGCACCGCGACCCCCATCGCCACCAGAGCGAGGATCGTGCTGCGGTCGAGCGGTCGCTCCTCCGCCGGGCTCGAAGATGTCGCCGCGGACGGCACCGGGGCCGACATTAACCCCGCCGGCGGTCGTCCGCTCTCAGAGGCAGTCGCCGAGCGCGTCCAGCAGCCGGCGGTTGCGGGCAGTCTGCCAGCGGCGTCCTTCGCAGCGGTTGCAGACGTAGGCGAACACGACCTCGGCGTCGGGATCGTGGAAGCCGAGCGAGCCGCCCGCCCCGAAGTGGCCGTAGGCGCGCGGCCCGGCGCCCAGCGGGCGGTCCGGCTGGGTGAGCTGGAAGCCGAGCCCGAAGCGCGTGTGCCGGGCGAGCACCGCGTCCTCGCCGTCCGACCACGGCCTGGTGGCCTCGGCGAGCAGCTCGGGGCCGAGCAGCCGGGGGATGCGCGCGAAGACCTCGGCGACGCCGCGCGCGCTCGCGTGGGCGTTGGCGCTCGGGATTTCCGCCGCCCGCCAGGCCGGCGTGTTGACGGTCCCGAGCCCGTTGACGCCCGGCGGGTTGAAGTACGCGCGCGCGAGCAGGAACCGCGCGCGCCTCGTCGAGCTCGGCGCCGTCGCCGCCGCGCCCGCCGGCCTCGATGTCCCAGACGAACTCGGCGACGTCGGCTCCCGCGGGGACGCCGAAGGCGGCCCCGGCGTCAGCCCCCGCGAGCCGTGCGAAGCGCTCGCCGAGCGTCTCGCCCGCTCGCGCGGCGCACGATCTCCCCGCAGAGGAAGCCGAAGGTGTTGACGTGGTAGCCGTGCGCGGTTCCCGGCTCCCACCACGGCTCCTGGGTCCAGAGGGCGCCGACGATCCGCTCCCAGTCGTAGATGGCCTCGGCCGGCAGCTCCTCGCGGATCGCAGGGTGTCCCGCCTGATGCGTGAGGACGTGGCGCAGCGTCGCGTCCTGCCAGGCCGGCGCGTCGAGGTCGAGCCCGAGCGCGAGCACGGTGAGCGCCACGAAGGCCTTGCCGGTGCTGAAGACGTCGACGACGGTGTCCGGCCGCCACGGCCGTGTTTCCTCGGCGTCGGCCCAGCCGCCGCAGAGATCGACGACGGTCCGGCCGCCGGCGCGGATGACCACCGCCGCCCCGATCTCCTCGGCGAGGTTCGCGCGGAACGCCTCGCCCACCGCGGCGAAGGCCGGATCGCATGTTCCGCTCGCGGCGCTCATCTGCGCCGCACATCATCCTCCCCGGACGCGCTCCCGGGCGCTTGGCGCCCGCGCGCGTCCGTCACCGCGGCGCGAAGAACCCCAAGAACAAAAAGCTCAGGGACGCAGCCGGAACGGCGGGTAGCGATCGGTGATGAGCAGGAAGGCGTAGGCGCCGACGCGGTTGTGCCAGCGGATCACGCCTTCGATGAAGTCGAACATCGAGCGCGGGTAGCGGGCGGTGAAGACGATCGCGAACCACGCCACCACGAGCACCACGATCGCCGCGATGTCCAGGAAGAACAGCACGATGTAGTGCGGGATCGCGAGCAGCCACTTGACCAGCGGCATGCCGCGCTGCAGCTCGCGCTCGGCGTCCGGGTAGGGGAAGTCGAGGTGCACCGACTGCTCCTCGTCGGTCGAGGGGTAGCGGTCGTCCATCAGCGCGACGTAGGCGAAGATGCGGTTGCTGAAGCGCGTGAGCTGCAGGTTCCACTCCCACCACCAGCGCGGGTACTTCTTGCGGAACAGCAGCATCAGGACGACCGGGATCACCAGCAGCCCCACGCCGCCGCCGCCGTAGCGCGCCCCGGAGCTGGTGCTGAAGCCGCCGCCCTCGAGCGTCGCGGCCAGGATGAAGATCGGGATCGCCCAGAAGATGCGAAGCGCGGTCGTCAGCCGGTTCAGCGGGCGGTCCGGGTAGTCGACCGAGTAGGTCAGCGGGTAGGCCTCCTCGCCCCCCGAGAGAGGCGGCTGGGCCGGCGGGACCGGCGGAACTCCTCCCGAACTCTCCATCGACCCTGCTTTCGACAGCGGTCGGCGATCTCCTGCAGGCGCGTGGACGCCGACAGCGTTCCCTGTCGCCATATCTGACATCAGCGGCGGTCGATGTTTGAGTCGGCTTGGCGCGCCGGGTATCCCCTATCGCGCGCGAGCGCCTGCACGGCGCTCGCGGGGGAGGGGCCGGGGCCGCAGTCGGCTGCCCGGCCTTCGGAACCAGCCATCTCGTCAGGAGCCTCAATGGATCGTCACGTCGCGCCCGCCGGACGCCTGCACCCGCAGGCGGGAACCTCGACCGGTGCGCGCGCGCCGCGGTGCCTGCTCCGGGCGCTCGCCGTCGCCGCCTGCGCGGTGGCCGCGCTCGCGGCCGGCGCCTCCACGCGCGAGCGCGAGCGTCGCGATGTGCGACGTGCCGATCACGATGAGCGACGGGGTCGTGCTGCGGGCGAACATCTACCTGCCCTCCAGCACCGGCCACTACCCGACCGTGCTGACGGTCACCGGCTACAACAAGAACGCCGGCACCCCGACCGGCGAATGCGGCAACTCCCCCTCGCAGGGGATCGCGGGCGACGAACCGGGCCTCGCCGAAAAGGGCTTCGCGGTGATGGTGCTCGACGATCGCGGCACCGGCGACAGCGGCGGCAAGTGGGAATCCTGGGGCGAACGCACCCAGCAGGACTACAAGGAGGTCCTCGACTGGATCCAGGAACAGGGCTGGTCCGACGGCAGCGTGGCGAGCACCGGCGAGTCCTACATGGGCATCACCTCGCTGCTGCTCGCAGAGGCCGACGCGGCGCGCGTGAAGGAAGGCAAGCCGCGCGCGGTCAAGGCGGTGTGGGCCGACATCCCGATGGCCGACGCCTACCGCGACGTCACCTTCCAGGGCGGCTCGGTGGACACCGGCTTCATCCCGCTGTGGCTCGGGCTGGTGACGGTCCTCTCGGACTTCCCGCCGGCCTCGGCCTCCGAAAACCCGCAGGAAGCCGCGACGGTCTACCTCGAACACCTGATCGGGAACGCCGAATTCAGCGTCTCGCACATCCTCGGCGCGGCGCTCGGCGAAGAAGACGCCTACGACGGGCCCTTCTACCGGCTGCGCTCGCCGGTCGTGCGCGCGAGCGAAATCACCGTCCCCGTCGTGATCCAGGGCGGCTGGTGGGACCTCTTCCAGCGCGGCGAGCCGCTGCTGTGGGAATCGCTGAAGAACTCCAAGGACCGCGTGCTGTTCATGTCGGCCCACTACCACGTCACCTCCGGGCCCGCCTACGAAAACCCGAACATCAAGGAAGAATGGTTCAGCCACTGGCTGAAGGGGACCAAGAACGGCGTGCAGAAGACGCCGAACGTCAACCTGTACCCGATCAACGGCACGCACTGGGAACACTTCAAGAAGTTCCCGCTGCCGAAGACGTCCTACGAACGGCTCTACCTGAACGGCGAATCGTCCGGCTCGGCGCCGCTGTCGGTGCACGACGGCTCGCTCGCGAGCGCGCCGCCCAAGACCGAAACCGGCGACACCGCGCCGCTGCTCCCGGCCTCGAGCCCGTGCTCGCGCGAGACGGCGCAGTGGACCGCGGGCGCGGCGTCGAACCCGATCTGCGACACGACCAACAACACCTACGAGGCCAGCTCGCTGACGTACTCGACCGCGCCGCTGGCCGCACCGCGAGAAGATCGAGGGCCTGCTGAAGACGAACCTGTGGGCGAGCCTCAGCACCTCCGACGCGACGCTGGTCGCGGTGCTGAGCGAGGTCGAACCGGACGGCAAATCCGAACAGATCACGGCCGGCTTCCTGCAGGCGAGCCTGCGGGCGACCGACCCGAGCCTCGCGACCTACGGCCCGAAGCACGTCGTCACGCGGCCGTGGCACCCGTTCACGAAAGAAAGCCAGCAGGCCGTGACTCCCGGCCAGCCGACCGAATACGAAGTCGAGATCTACCCGACCGGGGTCGTGGTCCCGGCGGGGGACCGGCTGCGCCTGACGATCGGCACGGCCAACACGTTCACCGGCACTCCGGCGGTGCCGACGCTCGGGCAGGAGCTGGGCGGAACGATCACACTGCTCCACGGCGGCGGGCACGACTCCTACGTGCAGCTGCCGGTCGTGCCCTGAGGGAGAGAGGGACGGCGCGGGGGCGTACGGCCAGCCCCCGCGCCGCCGCTTCGGCGCTCACGGCCGTGCGGTGAGACTCGCCAGCCCCGGGTCGGCGGCCGCCGCCTCGATCTGTCCCGCGGCGCCGGGCGCCGCATCGAGGTAGCCGTCGAGGAAGGCGATCGTGGCGCGCTCGACGAGCGCGAGCTGCGCGGGCTGCGTCGTGTACGGGGGAAGGTGCCCGGCACCGAGCAGGCGCAGCAGGTACTTGGGGCGCGCCGCCGCCTTGAAGTAGGCGTAGGTGTTGCGCGGCGCGTTGGTCGTGTCGGCCGTGCCCTGAACCGCGATCAGCGGCGGCTCGCCGGCCCGGAACTCGTAGCCGCCGAACCCCGACGTCTCCGCGCCCGAGAGGACCACGGCGGCTTTGATCCGGGGGTCGCGGGTGCGCCGCCCGTAAGCGGCCGCAAGCGCGGCGATGCCGCCGTCGGACTGGCCGGCCACCGCGATCCGGGACGGGTCGATCAGCCCCGACAGCGGACCGCCCGGGGCACCGGCGGCCGCGAGCAGGCGCGAGATCACGAAGCTGATGTCGGCGGGCTCGTTGACCAGGTCGGACTCGTCGGGGCCGCCGGGCGCGGCGGCGTTCTCGAGCGGGAAGACGGGCGCCGCCACCACGTAGCCGGCTTGCGTCCAGGCGCGCAGCAGCCGGGCATACGTCGCGGGCGTGACGTCGAAGCCGTGTGCGAAGACGATCAGCGGGTAGCCGCCGGCACGGCGCGCCGCGGGAGCGTCATGGGCGTCGCCTTGGCCCGCGGGCCCCGCCGCGGGATACCGGAGGATCACGGTCAGCGCTCTCGGCGCCGGCCTTCCCAGCCGGGGCCGCTCCAGGCGGCTGTGGTCGACGTAGCGGACCACCTGCACCCCGACGGCGACCCCCGTCGCGCTCGCGTCGGCCGGAGCGCCCGCGCCGCCCGTCGTGGCGAGCACCACGGACGGCGCCGCAGCCGCGATCGCGGCGAGGAGCGCGGCCGCCACCGCGCGGGCGCCCCTCATCGCCGGGGCTGCTCCTCGCGCCGGGGCAGCACGCCGGCGAGCTGCCGGCGTATGCGCGCCGAACCGGTCCCGAGGTTCACGAGCGGCGCGGCGCGCGGGCGAATCGGGCGCGCCGGGCGCTGAGCTGCCACGGGCCGGGCGTGACGTCGAGGACCATGTTCACCAGCCAGACGATCACGGTCGCGCCGGCCAGCGTCCAGAACCCTTCGATCTGGAAGCCGCCGACGATCGCGTCGGTCAGCGCCAGCATCAGCATCGCGACGAAGAACCACGCGATCCCGAGGGTCAGGATCGCGAGCGGGAGCGTCACGAGCAGAAGAAGCGGCTTGAGGATCGTGTTCAGGACCCCGAAGACGGCGGCGGCTGCGATCAGAGCGCCCGCGCTGTGGACCCGGACGTCCGGGAGCAGCGCGGCCACCAACGCGAGCACGAGCGCGTTCGTCAGCCAGGAGATCGCCAGTCGCGCGAGCAGCGGCGGTCCCGGGCGGCGCAGCCCGACAACTTCGCCTTCCACTCCTCGCCGGGGGCCGGGAACCTCGCTCGACATGGTGAAAGCGTAGGGGGTTCGGTCGGCACCGCGCCCGTGTCAACGTGGGAGGGTCCCAACAAGGAGGCCGAGATGAGCGAGAGCACTCGAACCCCCCATGGCGGGGGCCAGGCGAGCGGCAAGCCGGTCAGGATCCCGGGGCCGGATCATCCGATCACGATCGAGCCCAACCCGGGCCGCGTGATCGTCTCGATCGCCGGTCAGGAGGTGGCGGACACGCGCCAAGCGCTGACGCTGAACGAGGCGGGCTACGCGCCGGTGCAGTACATCCCCCTCGGCGACGTCAACGTGGAGCTCCTCACCCCGAGCGACCACGAGAGCTACTGCCCCTTCAAGGGCGACGCGAGCTACTACAGCATCCCCGCGGCCGGGCGAGCGGGGGGTCAACGCGGTGTGGGAGTACCGCGCGCCCTATGAGGCGGTCGCCCGGATCCGCGGGCACGTCGCGTTCTACGCGGACCGCGTCGACATCGACGAGCGCTTCGACTCCTAGTTCCACCGCACTGAAATCAGCCCTCTGAGCGCAGCAGCCGCTCGAGCCGGTCCAGCAGCTCCGCCTGCGCCTTGACCAGACGTCGCCGCGCCGGCTCGAGCTCGCACCACTCGAAGCGGTCCACCTCCGGGAACGCCTGCATGCGGCCCGAGCGCGGCGGCCACTCGAGCTCGAAGGTGTTGCTGCGAAGAGCGGCCGTGTCGAGGTCGGCCTCGACCGCCCACGCCGTCACGCGCTTGCCGCCCGACTGGCGCACCTCGCCGAGCTCGAGCACCGGCCCGCCGGGCGCCGCGGCGCCCGTCTCCTCCTCGAACTCGCGCCGCGCCGCCGCCAGCGCGTCCTCGTGCTCGTCGTGCTCGCCCTTGATCACCGACCACGCGCCCTCGTCGCGCCGCGCCCAGAGCGGGCCGCCCATGTGCGCGATCAGGACCTCGAGGCGCCCGTCGCGGACGCGGTAGGGGAGCAGTCCGGCGCTCGTTCGCGCTACCACGAGCGGGGTATGCTGCGCGGATGGGCGACGCCCGTGGCGGAACGGGATGGGAGCGGCTGTTCTGGCTGGTGTTCGAGCGCACCTCCAACCCGGTCGCGCTGCTCGACGAAACGCGCCGCATCGTCGAGGTGAACCCCGCCGCCGCGGAGCTGCTCGGCGGCGCCCGCGAGCAGCTCGATCGGCGCCTCCCTGCGCGACAGGCTCGACCCCGCCCAGCGCGAGGCGGCCGACGCGGAGTGGCACGACTTCCTGCGCACCGGCGAATACGCGGGGACCCGCGACCTCCTCAAGACCGACGGCAGCGAGTTCCGCGCCGACTTCGCCGCGCGCATGGCCGACATCGGCGGGACGGCGCATGGCGATCTTCGTCGCGATGGCCGGCGGCGAGTCCGAGCCCGCGGCGATCGCGCGCGGCGCGGCGAACCTGGGGCTCACCGATCGCGAGCGCGAGGTCGTGACGCTGATCGCGATGGGCCTCGACACAGGCGAGATCGCCGCCGAGCTGCACATCTCCCCCGAGACCGTCCGCACCCACGTGCGCAACGCGATGGCCAAGCTGAACGTGCACACGCGGGCGCAGCTCGTCGCCGTGGTGCTCTGCAGCGAGCAGACGCTTCACGACGGGCACCTCGGCGCCGGCTGAGCGCGGCGGCCTCAGCCGCGCTCGCTGTCGAGCATCGCCATCTGCGGCGCCGGGTAGCGCTCGCCCGCCGCGGCCTCGGCCGGCACCGCGCGCTCGAGCTCCGCGAGCGTCTCCTCGCCGAGCTCGAGATCGAGTGCCCCGAGCGCCTCCCCGAGCCGCTCGCGCGTGCGCGCGCCGACGAGCGGAACGATCTCCTCTCCCCGCGCGAGCACCCAGGCGATCGCGAGCTGCGCGACGGTCGCGCCGCGCCGGCCGGCGAGGGCGCGCAGGGCCTCGACGAGCTCGAGGTTGCGCTCCACGTTCCCGGCGGCGAAGCGCGGCGCGCGCGAGCGGAAGTCGGTCGGGGCGAGCTCGCGCTCGGAGGAGAAGTGCCCGCTGATCAGGCCGCGGCTCAACACGCCGTACGCCGTCACGGCGATGCCCAGCTCGCGGCAGGCGGGCAGGATCGCCTCCTCGATCCCGCGCGAGATCAGCGAGTACTCGAGCTGCACGTCGCAGATCGGGTGCACGGCGGCGGCCCGGCGGATCGTCTCGGCACCGACCTCCGAGAGGCCGACGTGCCGCACGTAGCCCTCGCTCACGAGCTCGGCGATCGCGCCGATCGTCTCCTCGATCGGGACATCGCTGTCGAGCCGCGCCGGGCGATAGACGTCGACGTGGTCGGTGCCCAGGCGAGTCAGCGAATAGGCGAGCGCCGTGCGCAGCGCCGCCGGGCGGGCGTCGTACCCGAGCCACGCGCCGTCGGGCCCGCGCTGGGCGCCGAACTTCACGCTCAGCATGTACTCCTCGCGCGGCACGCCGCGCAGCGCCTCGGCGATCAGCAGCTCGTTGTGTCCCATGCCGTAGAAGTCGCCCGTGTCGAGCAGGTCGATGCCCGCGTCCAGGGCGGCGTGGATCGTCGCGACGCTCTCTGCCCGGTCGGCCGGCCCGTACATGCCCGACATGCCCATGCAGCCCAGACCGATGGCGGAGACCTCCGGACCCTCCGCGCCAAGCCGGCGCCGCCTCATGCGCGTGACCTCGCCACGACGGCCACACTACCCGCGCTCGTGGTTTCGCAACGGGAGGCACGGGTAACGGCGGGGTTGCCCCGCCGACGCCGATCCGAGGAAGCGGTCGTCGCGGGCGAGGACGTTTGCGCGCCGCGCAGGCGAGACAGGAGAACCGACCGACTGGAGGCCCAGATGGCGGAGCTGGCAACGCGCGACGCGAAGCTCGTTCAGTACCTCAACGAGGCGTACGGCAAGGAGAAGGAACTCGAGACGGCGCTGGAGGCGCACATCGCGATGACCACGCGCGCGCCGTACCGCAAGCGCCTGCGCGAGCACCTGAGCGAGACCAAACGCCACGCGCGCGAGGTGGAGCGTCGCGTCAAGCAGCTCGGGGGCGTGCCCGAGGTGCTGGCGCTCCCCGGTCCGGACGCGCTGTCGAAAGGCGCCGGCGCGGCGGTCGAGCTGGGCTCACGCGCTGTCGCCGCGGCGAAGGGCCCGCTGCATGCGATCCGCGGCACGGGCGAGCAGGAGAAGATGCTGAAGAACGCCAAGACCGAGTACTCCGAGGAGCACGAGGAGATCGCGACCTACCAGGCGATCGAGACGCTCGCGTCGGCCGTCGGCGACACCGCCACCGCCCAGCTCGCGCGCGCGATCCGCCGCGAGGAGGAGCGCATGGCCTCGTTCCTCGCGCGGTTGATCCCGACGCTCACGAAGGCCGTCGTCCAGGAAGAGGTTCCGGCGGCCGAGCGCCGCGCGCCAGGCGCCCGCAAACGCGCGAGCGCGAAACGCCCGGCCTCCAAACCCGCCGCGAAACGCCCCGCAAAACGCAGCGCTGCGAAACGTCCCGCCGCGAAACGTCGCCGCCGCGAAACGTCCCGCCGCGAAACGCGCGACGGCGAAAGGCGCGAAAGCCGCGGGTGGTGCGACGCGCCGCACCGCTGCGAAAGCCGCCCCGTCGCGCAGCGCCAAAAAAAGCCGGCCGGAGCGCGAAAGCCCGCGGCTAGACGAGCTCGTCGGCTTCGCGCAGCGGCAGGTCGTCGATCACGCCCGTGAGCTCGAACAGGCGCCGGCAGGCGCCGGTGCCCGGGACGAGCATGAACTCGCACCCGTGCAGGCGGCACATGTCCATCGATGCCAGCACGGTGCGCAGCCCGGAGGAGTCCATGAAGACGACCTGGCGCATGTCCAGCACGATCTCCTGAGGGGTGTTGAGGCACAGCTCAGCCACGGTGTCCTCGAGCTCGGGCGCCGTGACGACGTCGAGTTCGCCGTGCAGGGCAAGGGTGTGTCGCGAGCCGTCGTGGCTGCGGTTGATCAGGAGCTGTCCGACGGATGGCACGTCCATTGACCTCCCGGGTTCGGCGTTGACTGCCGGCCTGACTTCGCCCTCTCTCGTGAACTCGGACCTGCCGTCTGCGACCGCGCGAGGACCCCGTCTCGAGCAGGGCCCGCGCGCCGGCGATCGTACCAACCGGGCGGGGTGCGAACTCGTCTCCGAACGGCGGAACCGGCTCCCCTAGACATCGTTCTCCGGCTCCTCGTCGCCGGCCAGGACGAAGATCTCCGCGTTCAGGTCGGGGTCGTTGTGAGTGGCGCTCATGAACGCCACCACGGGACGGCGCATCTCCTCCTCGACGATCTGGCGCATCAGCGGACGGACCGTCTCCTGGAAGGCGGCGCGCTGGGTGCTGACGACGTCGGCGCGCCCGCCGGCGATCAGCGTCTTCTCGAGCCGTGTGTGGCCGCCCCTCAGCAGCACGACCACGAGGTCGCCCGAGTGATAGGTCCGCGCCTCGGTCGGGCCCTTCCCGTAGTACTCCTTCATGAGCCCGACGACCCGCCGCGAGATCGCCGCCAGGTCGGAGCCGTGCTTCGTGCCTGCCGCAGTGGCCGGTTCTACGGCGGTCAAACCACCGTCACTCATCCGGGTGCCTCCTTCTCGGTCTTGCTCTCTCGGCTCCCATCGGGTCACGCTCGCCGAACGCACCCTGGGCGCGCACGGCCGAGCGGACTGTGAGCACCGAACATCCTAGCCACGGCCCTGCGGGGAGGGCAAGATGCGAGCGGTCTAGCTCTGGACGCCGGCCGTCTCGCGGAGCTCGCCCAGCGAGCGCGCCAGGATCCGCGAGACCTGCATCTGGGAGACCCCGATCTCGGCAGCGATCTCGCTCTGGCTCATTTCGCCGACGAACCGCAGGTGCAGCACGCGGCGGTCGCGCGCGCTCAGCGAGCGGATCGCGGGCACGACGCTCGCGTCGGCCTCGACCAGCTCGTAGCGATCGTCCTCGCGGCCGACCTGCTCCAGCGGCGAGCGCCCTTCGTCCTCGCCGGAGCCGCTCGGCGCGTCCAGCGAGTCGGCCTCGTAGGCCCTGACTGCGAGCAGGCCGTCGAGGACCTCCTCCGTGGAGACGTTCATGTACGCGGCGATCTGCTCGATGGTCGGCGCCGAACGATGGGTCGCGCGCAGCTGCTCTTCGGCGGCTTCGATCGCGAACGCACGCTCCTGAGCGCCGCGTGGGACGTGCACGGCCCATGTGGCGTCGCGGAAGTAGCGCCGCAGCTCGCCGAGGATCGTCGGGATCGCGAACGAAGCGAACGTCGGCCCGCGATCGGGGTCGAAGCGCTCGATCGCCTTCACCAAGCCGAGGCATGCCACCTGCACGAGGTCCTCCCGTGGCTCGGAGGAGCGGACGTAGCGCTGGGCCAGGCGCCTTGCGAGCGGCATGTACATCGCCACGATCCGATCGTTCGCGTGCGGCTCGCCGCCCCGCAGCCGGGCGAACAGCTCCTCGACCGGAGGCTCGGTCGCGCACACGCGGGGCCGATGGCTGAGCAGCCCGGTCGCCGCAGCTTCGCCTCGCGGCTCCTCCCCCGAGCAACCGCGCGCACGGCGGATTCGCTGTTGGCCGGGGCTCAGCAGGGCGGATCGATCGAGACGCGCCCGGATCCCATGTCGGCTGCGACGCTCAGACCCCGTCCGCGGATGGCAGCCCTGCACGCCGAAACGCCCGTGCCGCCCTTCCTTTCTACTGCGGGGGAAACCACGTCGCCACCTCCAGATGGGACCGACTCACCACCTGAAATACCCACGCCTCACCCGCTCGAAAACATGAGAACCGCGTCAGCGCGATGACATCGGGCCGGCCGGGCGCGGGGACCGGCCACCGTGGACCGTCCCCGCGCCGGGCGCCTGTCAGGACGCGCTGCCCTGAGTCGCCCCGGCCTGCGCCACCTCGTGCTCGCCCTCGGCGAACTCCTCGACGATCTTCGCGCAGAACGCGGGCAGGTCCTCCGGGTTGCGCGACGAGACGAGCCCCTCGTCCACGACGACCTCCTCGTCGACCCAGTCGCCGCCGGCGTTGCGGATGTCCGTCTGCAGCGACGGCCAGGACGTGATCCGGCGACCCCGTACGAGGTCGGCCTCGACGAGCGTCCAGGGTCCGTGGCAGATCACGCCGACAGGCTTGCCGGAGGAGAAAAGCTGCTTCAGGAACTCGACGGCTCGTGGCTCGGTGCGCAGTTTGTCGGGGTTCGCGACCCCGCCCGGCAGCACGACGCCGTCGAAATCGTCCGCCCGCGCCCGCTCGAGCGTCTGGTCGACCGGGAACGTCGAGCCCTTGTCGAGATGGTTGAAGGCCTGCACGTCCCCCTCTTCGGGCGCAAGCAGGACGGGCTCGGCGCCGGCGTTCTGGACCGCCTTCCAGGGCTCCGTCAGCTCCACCTGCTCGACGCCCTCGTTCGCGACGAGGAACGCGATCCTCTTGCCCTCGAGCTCCGATGACATGTCGGCCTCCTTTCTGTCGGGTGGGTCCTCCTCACCAGGGCGTACCCGCCGACCGGGGGCGTCAACCGGGTCCGCAGGCGCCGGGAGCGGCTCGGCGAGCTGCTGGAGACGGTCTCGAGTCAGGCCCCGTTCTCCAGTAGCTCGAGCACGGCGGACTCGACCCGCCGGCGCACGCGCGGACGGGCGAGGTCGGCTCCGCCGGCTGCGATCGTGCCGACCGCCGGCGCGATCGTGACGCCGCCCTTGAAGCGGTCGAGGACCCTGGGGTCGACGTAGGAGGCGCGGCACACCGCCGGCGTGTTCCCGAGGTAGGCAGCCACGGTCTTGATCGCGGCGCTCACGGCCCGCTCGCGGCGCCCCGGCGGGGTGTCGGCCCGCGCCGCGAGCGCGACGGCCGCGAGCACCGTCGCGTTCCACGTGCGGAAGTCCTTGGCGGTGAAGTCCCCGCCGGTCGCCCGCTTGATGTACTCGTTGACCTCCTCGGCGCGCAGCTCGCGCCACCTTCGCCCTTCGCGGTAGGCGAGCAGCTGCGGGCGCCCGCGCCGGCGCTTCAGCGCCGCCACCACCGCCAGCGACTCCTCGTCGGCGATCGCCTGCACCCGTCGCTGTCCCGACTTCGCGGGGAAGTCGAAGACCAGCTCCCCGTCCTCGATCGCGACATGTCTGCGCAGCATGGTCGTCAGCCCGTAGGACTCGTTGCGCTGCGCGTAGTCCTCGGAGCCGATCCTGAAGAAGCCGAGGTCGAGCAGGCGCACCGCGCAGGCGGTGACGAGCTCGGGCGCGAGGTCCGTCGGCGCGGCGCCGTTCGACCGCGACGCGGCGCTGCGCAGATCGCGCGCGACGCGGCGGCGCAGCCTCGGCAGCCGCTCGCCGAAGCCGATCATCGAGTCGAACTTCGCGCGGTCGCGGTGTGCCCGCCAGCGCTCGTGGTAGAGGTACTGCTTGCGTCCAGCCGCGTCCACACCCGTCGCCTGGAGGTGGCCGAGCGGGTCCACGCAGATCCAGACCTCCTGCCACGCGGGCGGGATCGCGAGCTCGGCGATGCGCTCGAGCGTCTCCCGGTCATCGACGCGCTCCCCGTCGGGCTCGCGGTACTCGAAGCCGCGGCCGCGGCGGCGCCGGGCGATGCCGGGGGCGGCGCAGTCCGATCGCCGCAGGCGGGGCATCCCGGGCGCTCCCGCGCCTAGCGCGCGACGGTGAGGAAGCTCGCCGCGAGATCCTCCTCGCCGTGCTCGGCGCGGTGGAAGGCGACGATGGTCATCGGTTGACGCGAGGGCCCAGTCATGCAGGGCGGTTGCTACCCGGTGGAGCGAGACCCAAGCGCGTTCGGGGCGAGACTGCTCGGCATCGCCTCTAGAATCCGCTCCGGTGGAGCTGGGCGAGCAGGCGGGCGCGAACGAGGAGGGGCTCGTCGTGCTGCTCGTCGAGGACGACGACGGCGACGCGCTGCTGGTGTCCGACGAGCTCGCCGAAACGCTGCCGGACTGCACGCTCGTGCGCCTGCGCACGCTCGGCGAAGCGCTCGCCGACCCGCCGGAACCGCTCGACTGCGTGCTGCTCGACCTCGGCCTGCCGGACACGGCCGGCGTAGAGACGGTGGCGCGGCTGCGCGCCCGGCTCGGCGGCGCGCCGCTCGTCGTCCTGACCGGCCTCGCCGACGAGTCGGCGGGCATCGCGGCGGTGCAGGCCGGAGCGCAGGACTACCTCGTCAAGGGCCGTCTGGAGCCGGGTCAGCTCGGCCGCTCGATCCGCTACGCCGTCGGTCGCCGGGCGACCGAGGAAGCCGAGCGCGAGCTTCTGCTCGCCGAGGCGCAGGCCCGTGAGGTCGAGCGCCTCGAACGCGGCCTCGCGCCGAGCCCGCTGATCGCCGACCCGCACGTGTGGTCGGCCTCCTGCAATCGCCCCGGCAGGCGGCGCGCGCTGCTCGGCGGGGACTTCTTCGACCTCGTGGAAGACGCCGGCGGGGTCCTTCATGCCCTCATCGGCGACGTCTGCGGGCACGGCGCCGACGAAGCCGCGATCGGCGCAGTGCTCCGCGCCACCTGGCGCGGGCTGAGGTTGGCCGGGGCATCCCAGCCGGTCGTGATCGACACGCTCACCCGTGTCTTCGAGCAGGAGCGCCACCTGCCACGGCTGTTCACGACGCTCTGCGAGCTCGAGATCGACCCGGCGCGGCGGCGCGCCCGGCTCGTCTCCGCCGGGCATCCGGGTCCGATGCTGATCGACGATTCCGAGGTGCGGCCGCTGGGGGACGGGCGAACCGGGCCGGCGATCGGGCTCGGCGACGGCCCGTGGCCCACCATCGAGGTGGACCTGCCCGAGACCTGGGCGGTGCTGATGTACACCGACGGGATCGTGGAGGGGAGGATCGGCACGGGACCCGAGCGCGTCGGAGAGGCGGGCCTGCAGCGGATCGCGATGGAGCAGATGGCCGCCGAGCCCGGTTGGCGCGAGCACCCGGCGTCGCTTCTCGACGGGCTGCTCGACGCGGTCGAAGCGCTCGCGGCCGGGCCGCCCGTCGACGACGTGGCGATGCTGCTGATCGGCAACCGACAGGCTGCCGCCGCGCGAGAACCGGGTGGCAGGTGAGCGCGCCCGCGCGGCGGCGCCGCGGCCTGCGGGCTCGGCTCTCAGCCCTCGGCGTCGGTCAGCTGCTGTCGCTGACGATCGGCGTGCTGCTCGTGCTGGCCGCGATCGGTATCGGGCTCGCGCTCGTGGCGAGCATCCGCCTCTCCCACCAGCGCAGCTTCCTGCTCGACCAAGCGGGACCGTCGAACCGCGCTGCGCTCGAACTCGAGAACGCGCTCGTGAACGAGGAGACGGGCATCCGCGGCTATCTGATCACGGTCGAATCGCAGTTCCTCGAGCCCTATGGCACGGGGCTCGCCGCCGAAGCGGCGGCCTACAAGACGCTCGCCGCCCACCAGCGCCAGCTCGGCGCGCCGGTTCCCGCCGAGGTCGCGGCCGTTCGCGTGGCGGCGCGCACCTGGCAGCACGACTTCGTCGCTCGCGCGCTCAGAGAACCACGGACGGTGGCCGCGCGGGACGCCGCCCCCGCGCGCGGGCGCCGGCTCTTCGACGCGCTCCGAACGCGGCTGACCGCGCTGCACGAAACGCTCGAAGGGAAGCTCGCGACGGCGCGTTCGCGGCTCAACCTGGCCTCCACCGAGCTCTACGCGCTGCTGATCTTCGCCGCCGTGCTGCTGCTGGGAAGCGTCGCGGGCGCCGGGCTGGTCCTCAGGCGCGCGATCACGGACCCGCTCCGCCGGCTCGGCGCCGGCGCGCGACGGGTCGCAGGCGGCGAGTTCCACGCGCCGCTTCCGATTCCCGAGGGCCCGCGCGAGGTGCGTGAGCTGACCGAGGAGATCGAGGCGATGCGCGAGCGGATCGTGCACGAGCTCGCGCAGGTCGATGCCGCGCGCGAGAGCGTCGAGCGCCAGGCGCTGGAGCTCTCGCGCTCGAACGCCGACCTCGAGCAGTTCGCCTACGTCGCCTCGCACGACCTACAGGAGCCGCTGCGCAAGGTCGCAAGCTTCTGCCAGGCCCTCCAGACGCGCTATCGCGGGCAGCTCGACGAGCGCGCCGACCAGTACATCGACTTCGCGGTGGACGGGGCGAAGCGGATGCAGACGCTGATCAACGACCTGCTCGCCTTCTCGCGGGTCGGGCGCGACGGCCGCCAGCACCGCCCGGTCGCGCTGGCCGGAGTCCTCGCCGGCGCGCGAGACGCGCTCGCGGCGCCGTTCGAGGAGACGGGCGCGCGGATCGAGGCGGGCGAGCTCCCGACCGTGCTCGGCGACGAATCGCTGCTGCGCTCGCTGTTCCAGAACCTGCTGGCCAACTCGCTGCGCTTCCACGGCGAGGAGCCGCCGGTCGTGCGGGTGTCGGCCGGGCGCCTCGACGGCGACTGGGAGATCACGCTGAGCGACAACGGAATGGGGATCGAGCCCGAGTACGCCGAGCGCGTGTTCCTGATCTTCCAGCGCCTGCACGGCCGCGACGCCTACGAGGGAAGCGGCATCGGCCTCGCGCTGTGTCGCAAGATCGTCGAGTACCACGGCGGGCGGATCTGGCTCGACACCGACTACCAGGGCGGGGCGAGCTTCCACTTCACCTTGCCGGCAAGCGACAATGGGAAGCGATGAAGCTCGACACCGTCAACGTGCTCCTCGTCGAGGACGACCCGGGGGATGTCCTGCTCGTGCGCGAGGCGTTCGCGGACGGCGAGATCCCGAACCGCCTCGAGGTCGTCGGGGACGGTGTCGAGGCGATGCGCTACGTGCGCGGCGAGGGCAGCTACGCCGGCCGCACGCGACCGGACCTGATCCTGCTCGACCTCAACCTGCCACGCAAGGGCGGAGCGGAGGTGCTCGCCGAGATCAAGGGCGACGAGGCGCTCGCGACGATACCCGTCGTCGTGCTCACGACGTCCGACGCCCAGAACGACGTGATGGCGGCCTACCGCGACCACGCGAACGCCTACATCACCAAGCCCGTCGACTTCGCGCGCTTCCGCGAGATCGTCCACCGCATCGACGAGTTCTTCGCCGGCGTGGTGCAGCTCCCGCCCCGCACGGCTTGAAGCTGCGGCACGCCGGGTAGCTCCCCTGCCATCCGTCCCACGGGGTGGGGCGGTGGGCCGGCTCTGCAGGGCCGGCCCCGAGGATCGAAGAAGAAGCGGCCGCGCCCTCGAGCCGGCCCGGAGCGAGGAGGCGGAATTGAGCACCGGAGTCCAGACGGGCACGATCAAGACGCGCATCCCCGCGCGATTGGACCGGTTGCCCTGGTCGCGCTTCCACTGGATCGTCGTGATCGGGCTCGGCACCGCCTGGATCCTCGACGGCCTCGAGGTGAACGTCGTCAGCTCGATCTCGGGGCGCCTGTTCGAACACGGGTCCGGCACGGGCCTCACCGAAAGCGACGTCAGCGGCTGGGCGGCGTCCCTGTACATCGCCGGGGCATGCCTCGGCGCGCTGGTGTTCGGCGAGCTCACCGATCGCCACGGGCGCAAGAAGCTCTTCATGATCACCCTCGCGATCTACCTGCTCGGGACGATCCTGACGGCTTTCACCTTCAGCCCCGCCTGGTTCTTCGTATGCCGGTTCATAACCGGGATGGGCATCGGCGGCGAGTACAGCGCGATCAACTCGGCGATCGACGAGCTGATCCCGGCCAGGCACCGCGGACGCGTGGACGTCTCGATCAACGGCAGCTACTGGCTCGGCGGTGTCGGGGGCGCCCTGCTGAGCGTCGTGATGCTCAACACGGCGATCTTCCCGGTGAACATCGGCTGGCGGCTGTCCTTCGTGCTGGGGGCGATCATCGGGCTCGCCGTGCTGCTGGTCCGCCGCAACGTGCCGGAGAGCCCGCGCTGGCTGTTCATCCACGGCCACGAGGACGAGGCGGAGAAGATCGTCAAGGACATCGAAGGGGAGGTCGAGGAGGAGACGGGGGAGGAACTGCCGCAGCCGGCCGGCCGCGAGCTCACCGTGCGCCAGCGCCACGCGATCCCGCTGAGGACGATCATCCGCACCGTCGTCTCGCTGTATCCCCGCCGCACCGTCCTCGGCCTGTCGCTGTTCATCGGCCAGGCGTTCATCTACAACTCGGTGCTGTTCGGGTTCGGCGCGCTGCTCGGCAAATACTTCGGCGTGGCCTCGGGAGACGTGCCGTATTACGTCGCAGTGTTCGCGGTCGGGAACTTCCTCGGCGCGCTGCTGCTGAGCCCGCTGTTCGACTCGGTCGGGCGCAAGCCGATGATCGCCGGCACCTACCTGCTCTCGGGCCTGCTGCTCGTCGTCACGGGGCTGCTGTTCAAGGGTCACCACCTCGACAACATCACCTTCGAGGTCTGTATCTGCGTCGTGTTCTTCTTCGCCTCCGCGGGGGCGAGCGCCGCCTACCTGACGGTCTCCGAGGTCTTCCCGATGGAGACGCGAGCGCTCTGCATCGCGGTCTTCTACGCGGTGGGCACCGGCATCGGCGGGGTGATCGGCCCGCAGGTCTTCAACCGGCTGGTCCTGAGCGGGAGCTACCAGCAGGTCTTCTACGCGTTCGCCCTGGGCGCGATCATGATGATCATCGGCGGCGTGGCCGAGCTGTTCTTGGGCGTGCCCGCAGAGGGCGAAGCGCTCGAGAGCATCGCCAAGCCCCTGACGGTCGAGGACGAGTCCACACGCGAGCCGGTCGCCGCCCCGGCTGGCTGAGCGCCTCGTTTGCGGACGGGCGCCCCGGGTATCAACCCTGCCAGCAGGAGAACCGACGAGCGGGAGCCGCGATCGCCGATAGCGCCATAGAGCAGGAACGGATCGTCGTCGGAGTCGACGGCACGCCCGCCTCGGCGGCGGCCCTGCGCTGGGCCGTGCAGGAGGCGGAGCGCAGCAAGGCGCGCCTGGAAGCCGTGATCGCCTGGCGGCCCGCGGTCGCGATCGGCCCCCCCGCCGGGCAGCCGTCGCCGTCGGCACGTTCGCTCGAGGAGCGCCACGAAGACGCCGAGGTCGTGCTCGAAGGCGCGCTGTGCGAGCTGCCCCGCGACGGGGTCGATGTCGAGCGGCGAGTGATGCGCGGCAGCCCGCACCGCGTGCTCGTAGAGGCAGCGAACGGGGCGAGCATGCTCGTGATCGGCGGGCGCTCGGGCAAACTCGCGGGCAAGCTGCCGTGGTCCACCGGGCGCCAGGTCGTCCACGACGCGCACTGTCCCGTTGTCGTCGTCCCGGTGGAGAGCACGCGCTCCTAGCCGGCGGCGAGCAGCGCCGCGACGTCAACCGACGGGGCGTTCGTCCAGGCGCCGGCGCGCTTCCGCGATCTCGCGTTCGGCGTCTGCGCGCGAGCCCCAGCCCTCGATCTCGACGTCGCTTCCGTGCTCGAGCTCCTTGTAGATCGAGAAGAACTGCTCGATCTCCTGTCGCAGCAGCAGGGGGAGGTCCTCGAGCTCCTCGTGATGGTTCCAGTAGGGGTCCTCGAGCGGCACGCAGATCACCTTGTGGTCGATGCCCTTCTCGTCGCTCATGCCGAACATGCCGACCGGCTTGACCGGGATCAGGCAGCCCGGGAACGTCGGCTCGTAGAGGCATACGAGTGCATCGAGCGGATCGCCGTCCAGCCCCAGGGTGCCCCGCAGGTAGCCGTAGTCGGCCGGGTAGGTGGCCGCGCTCATCAGCAGCCGGTCGAACTTGATCCCGCCGAGATGGGGGTCGTACTCGTACTTGTTGCGCGAGCCCTTCGGGATCTCGACGACGCACACGAGCTCCGGCTGCTGCTCGGTCGTCTCGCGCGGCGTCACATGGGCAACCTATCGGGCCGCCGCCGCACGCCGTGGTTTTCGGGCCGCGCCCGCCGGGTAGCCGAACAGCGATGCTGGACGAGACGCCCGAGGAGCGCGAGCACCCCATGACGGGGCGCAGGCAGGCGGAGCTGGCCGCAAGAGAAGCGGCGTCGATCGGCGGCACCGTCCCTTCCGAGGAGCCGCCGTCGGAGCCGTAGCGATGCACGAGTCCGAACAGCGCGGGGGCGACGCGCGCCGGGACGAGTCGGAAAAGGAGCGCCTCGACCGCAACCTCGAGGAGCTCACGGGGGAGCTGCGCGTCGTCGTGACGGGCGTGCAGGTGCTGTTCGCGTTCCTGCTGATCGTGCCGTTCAACACCGGCTTCCAGGGCGTCGGCGCCTTCGAGCGGACCGTCTACGTCATCACCCTGCTGCTGGCCGCGCTCGCCGCCGTCTGCATGATCGCCCCTTCCGCGGAGCATCGCTGGATGTTCCGCCAGGACGACAAGCGCCACCTCGTGTTCGCCTCCAACCGCATCGTGCTGGTGGGGATGGCGTTCCTCGCGCTCGCGATGTGCGGCTGCCTGCTGCTCGTCACCACCAAGCTCTTCGGCGCGGGCTCGGGCGTCCTGATCACGGCGCTCGCCTCGATCCCGTTCCTGTTGCTGTGGTTCGCGCTCCCGATGCGCAGGGCCGCGGCGCTCGGGCGCGGTGCGCGCGGCGATGAGCCCCCGGCGCTCGGGCAAGCTCGGAGCGCGCGTGACGGCGAGGAGCCGCACGCCCTGAGCGCCGGCCGACGGCGGGCGGGGCGCGCGCCCTAGCGCGCGAGCGCGCCGCGCAGGACGCCGCCCATCTCGGCCAGGGCTTCGCGCGGTCCGCTGCCCCCGACCATGATGTGGGTGAAGCCGTGCACGTAGCCCGGGTGCCGGCGCAGCATCGCCGGCACGCCCGCGGCCTGCAGGCGCCTGGCGTAGGCCTCGCCCTCGTCTCGCAGCGGGTCGAAGCCCGCGGTCACGACCAGCGCGGGAGCCAGCCCGGAGAGCTCCTCGGCGTGCAGCGGCGAGACGCGCGGGTCGCGCCGGTCGTGCGCGCCGATGAAGTTCTCCTCGTACCAGTCCATGTTCTCCTTGGTCAGCAGGAAGCCGTCGGCGAACTCCAGCCGCGAGCGCGCGACCTCGAAGCAGTCGGTGACCGGGTAGATCAGGAGCTGGAACGCCGGCGGCTGCTCGTCGCGGGCGGCGAGGAGCGCGGTCACCGCGGCGAGGTGGCCGCCCGCGCTGTCGCCGGCGACCGCGATCCGGCGCGGGTCCGCGCCCAGCTCCCCGGCGCGGGCGACCGCGTCGCGGAAACAGGACAGCGCGTCCTCGACCGCGGCGGGGAAAGGGTGCTCCGGCGCGAGCCGGTAGCCGACGCTCAGCACCCGCGCTCCCGAGCAGCGTGCGAGCGCCCGGCAGACGGTGTCGTGCGTGTCGAGGTCCCCTACGACCCAGCCGCCGCCGTGGTAGTAGACGCACAGCGCGCTCTCGGCGTCCCCCGCCTCGGCCGGCACGTACAACCGCGCCGGCAGCGCTCCCGCGCCGCCCGCGACCGTGAGCAGGCGCACCTCGGCCATCGCGGGCGGGCGACCGACGACGCGGCCCGCCGAGGCGCGGAGCTGCGCGCGCGCCTGCGCGGGCGTGAGGGTGTGCAGCGGCGGCTCCGGATCGCGTTCGGCGAGGCGCAGCAGGAGCTGGGTCTCGAGGTCGAGGGTGAGGCCGTCACGCCTCAGCGGCGCCCCGGCGAGGCGGCGCTTGACCGGCTCGGGCAGCGCGAGCAGCGTCCTGATGACCGCGCGCTCGACGCGTTCCCCGGCGCCGTTCCCGATCGCCGGGCGCGCAGTGTTCGCGCCTTCAACGGTTGCCCCCATCGCTCGTCGGGCGATGCTATCCCGAGCCGCGCTCAGCCGTCGGGCGAGGTGTCCAGCGCCAGGTAGGAGTAGCTGCCGGGGAAGCCGTCCTTGCGTGCCGGCACCATCCCGGCGCAGCCTTCGCGCAGGTCCTCGCAGTCGAAGCTCCCGCCCTTGGCCAGGTGGATGTCCAGGCGTGAGAGGTAATAGAAGGAGAAGGCGTTGCCGTCGTGGCGGGGGTCGATCGCCGCCTCCACCGGATCTTCACGCCAGCGCTCGGTGAGCAGCCGCTTGTCCGCGGACACCTGATGCTTGACGTACTTGTCGAACCAGGCGGCCGTGTACCAGGCGATCTCATCGGGGCCGCGCAGCGAGGCGCCGAACGCCTGGTTGGGGATGAAGCTGAAGTCCAGGTGCGAGCCGCCGCGGATGACGATCTCGCCGCTGTCCACGCCGGCTTCGCTGTAGGCGAGGGACTCCTTCGACTTGGCGAGCGGTTCCGGCAGGCCGGTGTTCGGCAGCGGCGGCAGGCCGTAGTCGGCGGACATCCCGAGCCCGGGCTTGGTGATCGGCACCACGGTGCGCTCGGCGGGGTCGGCCGGGCACGGCTTCTCCCCGATCGAGCTCATCGGCGGCGTGCCGCCCTGCTGGCTCGGCACCGAGCCGGCTTCCGGGCCGGGCCCGCCGAGGTTGTCCCAGGCCACGACGGCCTTCACGCGCGGGTCCCACTGCGCGATGTAGGAGACGCCGGCGGCGCCGTAGGAGTGCCCGGCGAGGCCGACGCCCGCCTTCGCGTTCAGCATGCCCCAGAACGGGTCGTACGGCGCGTCCAGACCGGCGGCCACGCGTTCGTTCTGCTTGGCGGCGTGGCTCGTGCCGGTTTCGCAGCTCGGCACCGGCTCGTAAGGGTGCTTGGGGCTCGAGAGCAGGAAGTCGATCGCGTCCTCGGTGCCGTCGTAGAAGGGACGCCCGTCGGACTGGGCGGGCACACCCTCGCCTTCGTCGGGGGACTGGCCGGGCGTGTCGCTCTGTCCCTGGCCCTGCGGGTCGAAGGTGAGCACCACGTAGCCGTCCTTGGCGAGCGCCTGCGCGGCGTACCAGTACATCTGTTCGTCGGCCTGCACCGAGCCGTTCGTGATCACGATCCCGGGGCGGCGCTTCGGCCCGGCTTTCGTCGCCCACACGCGGCCCGACAACGTGGCGCCGTCGCGCGCGGTGAACAGCACCTTCTGGACGAGCCCGTAGCCGTTCTTCTGCCAGTCGTAGAGCCGCACGTCGCCCGCGCAGCCGTTGCCGCCGTTCCAGCAGAGGTCGCCGGCGAAGAGGCGGCCGGGGTCGGCGGCCTGCTCGGCGAGCGCTTCTGAGAGGTTGCCCGCGCTCTGCGCGGTCAGCGCGGCCTGGTATTCGGGCGTGTCGTAGATCGACTGGCGCTCCTGGGTGATGGCGAAGTTCTGCGCCTCGACCGCCGGTTCGAATGTGGCCGGGGGCGCCGCCTGCGCGACGGCCGAGGTCGATCCCACGATCAGGGCGGCCGCCAGCGCGGCCCATGCAGCCTTCACCATCGAGCTCTGGCTCCTCCCCCTCCTCACCGGGACCGGCGCCCGCGGGCGCCGCCGAATGGAGGTGCTGCTACCCGCGCCGCCCGCCGGGCAAACCGAATCGGGTTCGGCTTACAGCTGGATCGCGCGCATCACGTGTTCGTCGGGCAGCTTCTCGAGGATCTGACGGAGGACCTCGCGCTCATCCGCCTGCCCGCGCTGCAGGTCGTTGATGAGCAGCCGCACCGCGAAGAACACGATCTTCATCTCCTTGGCGCTCAGCGGGAGGCTCAGCACGCCGCGCTCGTCCGGCTCGCCCTCCAGGCCCGCGATGACCTCGCGGCCGAGCGCCTGGATCTCGGGCTGGTGGGCCTCGTCGCTCAGATAGAGCCGCAGCGCGCTCGCGGCGGGCGGCACCTCGTCGCGGTCCAGCAGCAGGTGGTAGTCGGGTGCCGTCTCCTCCGCGCTCACTTGCCCTCCTCGGTCGTCATCGCGTAACGGGTCCTGCGGGTCGGTCCGCGGATGCCGGGGGGGCCGGACCCTCCGCCTCCGGGCCGGCCGCGTCCTGCGTCTCCTGGCTTGCGGGCGCGACCTGGCCGCGCGCAGCCGCGCGCTCGCGCTGAAGCCGGGCCAGCCGCCCGCCGGCGGCTGTGAGCAGCATCCCGACGATCGCCGTGATGACGGCCAGCAGCGGGGGGAATTTGCCGAGTGAGACCTTTGCTTCGGTGCCCGCGATCGCGTGTGCCACGAGCAGCGCGACGCCGTAGATGAAGCCCGCGACCAGCCCCCGGTCGGCGCCGCCCCAGCCGTCCTGGTGCTCGAACCCCGACAGGAAGCCGCCGATCGCCGCGACCGCGCCGACCGCCCAGTACGCGGCGGCGGAGACGCCGAGCAGAACGCCGGCGAGCGCGCCGATGGCGGCCGGGATGAGCCCCCCCAGCACGATCTGCAGCGGGCGCGAGCGGTCGCGAAAGAGCACAGGTTCCAAGGTCGTTCCTCTCCCCGAGGGTCGGCCGCCAACCCTAGCCGATGCAGCAGGCGGGCCGTCATAGTGTTGGACCTGTGACAGGCGCACCGATGCGACTCTCGATCCTCGATCAGTCACCCGTCTCGGAGGGCTCGACGGCCTCCCAGGCGCTGCGCAACACGATCGACCTCGCGCGCCTGGCCGACGAGCTCGGCTATCACCGCTACTGGCTCGCCGAGCACCACGGCGGCCCGATGCTCGCCGGCCCCAGCCCCGAGGCCCTGATCGGGCCGGTCGCGGCGGCGACCGAGCGCATCCGCGTCGGCAGCGGCGGCGTGATGCTGCCGCACTACAGCCCGTTCAAGGTCGCCGAGACCTTCAGCCTGCTCGCCGGGCTGTTCCCCGGGCGGATCGATCTCGGGATCGGACGTGCCGCGGGCACCGACCCGATGACGACCTTCGCGCTGCAGCGCGACCGCCGCCAGGCGGCGCCCGACGACTTCCCCGCAGCAGCTCGCCGAGCTGCTCGGCCATCTCGAGGGCCGGCTGCCCGCCGGACCACCCCTTCGCGCGGCTCGCCGCGACCCTGCCCGGGCGACCGGAGACGCCCGCGGTCTGGCTGCTCGGCTCCTCGCTGCAGAGCGCGATCTGGGCCGCCGAGCTCGGACTGCCCTACGCCTTCGCGGACTTCATCAACTCCGGCGGGGCGGAGGCCGCGCGCCTCTACCGCGAGCGCTTCGCCGAGCACGAACACGCCGAGAGGCGCCCCCGCGTCGCGGTCGCCGTGTGGGCGATCGCAGCCGAGGACGAGCGGGCCGCGCGGAGGATCGCCGCCAGCGGGCGCATGACCTTCCGGCTGCTGCGCCAGGGCCGGCCGATCGCGGTTCCGCCGCCGGAGCGCGCCGAGCACTTCCTGGCCTCCTTGCCCGAGGAGCCCTCGCGCTTCCCCGGGGACGCGGCGGCGGACGGTGCTCGGCGACGGCGAGGAGGTCGCGGCGGAGCTGCGCGCGGTGGCCGAGGAGTACGGCGCCGAGGAGGTGATCGTGGTCAACATCACCTACGACCACGAGGACCGGCGGCGCAGCTACGAGCTGATCGCCGAGGCGTTCGAGCTCGGCGGCGCGCCGCCGAGCACCGGCGGCGAGGAGACCACCACGGCGCTCGGCTGAGCCGCGCCGTATATGTTCACGCGATGGTCTCGCCGCCGGCGATCCGCCGCGCCACCGAGAAGGACGTCCCGGCCCTCGCCGGCGTGCTCGCGCGGGCGTTCTTCGACGATCCCGTCGCGAGCTGGGCCTGGCGAGCCGGACGACCTGCGCCTGGCCGCGCTCGAGCGCTTCCAGGCGACGCGCATGCGCCAGCTGCTGCCCCACGAGGAGGTCTGGACCGACGAGAGCACGGGCTGCGCGGCGCTGTGGGCGCCGCCCGGCCACTGGAAGGCGAGCCTCAAGGAAACCGCCGCGCTCGTGCCGTGCTTCATGCGCGCCCGTCTGATCGGCAGGTTGCCGCTGGTCACGCTCGGCTGGGAAAAACTCGAGCACGGCCACCCGCGCGAGCCCCACTACTACCTGGCCGTGCTCGGGACCGATCCATCCGCACAGGGACGCGGCCTCGGCTCGACCGTGCTGCAGGGCGTTCTCGAGCAGTGCGACCGCGACGGCGTCGGCGCGTTCCTCGAGTCCTCGAAGGAGAGCAACGTCGCCTTCTACGCGCGACACGGCTTCCGCGTCACCGAAGAGGTGCAGCTCGTGCGCGGGCCCTCGATGTGGAAGATGTGGCGCGACCCGCGCTGAGCGGGCGCGGTGATCCGCTTCCACCGCACGCCGCGTAGAGAGGCGACAACGAGAAAGGACGCGGACATGGGTCTCGACAACCCCCTTCACATCGCCTTCCTGCTGATTGTCGTGCTGATGGTGTTCGGTGCCAAGCGCCTGCCCGAGCTCGGCCGCTCGCTCGGCAGCGGCATGCGCGGGTTCAAGGACGCGCTGAACCCGGGCGCCCGAGGAGCACGACCACCCGGCTTCTGCGCCGAGAGCAGGAGCCCGCCGGCGGCGGCGAGGAGCAGGAGCGAGCGGCCGGCGTAGGATCGCGTCCGGCGCCGACCGGGGCGCCACGCCGAGTGATCCGGCGGCCCGCCTCGGCCGTATCGGATACGGGATGTTCAACCCTCTGCGGTCAGCCGGCGGCGAGCGCTCCGCGACCCACCTGGGCGTTCTCGCCGACGAGGAGCTGATGCAGCTCGTCTACAGGGGCAACGCGGCGGCCTTCGAGGTCGTCTACGACCGCCACGCCGACGCCGCCTACTCGCTGGCGCTGCGCATGTGCGGGCAGCGCTCGCTCGCCGAAGACGTCGTGCAGGAGGCGTTCCTCTCGGTGTGGCGCAGCGGCGCGCGCTATGACCGCAACCGCGGCAGCGTCCGCACCTGGACGCTCGGCATCGTCCACAACCGGGCGATCGACGCGCTGCGCCGGCGTGCGGTGCGCGACCGCGGGCGTCGTCGGCGGACGAGGGGATCGAGGAGCGTGTGCCCGCGCGCGAGCGCACCGAGCTCGAGTTCGCCCGCCGCGACGAGGCGCGCGAGATCAGGGAGGCTCTGCAGCAGCTACCGCGCCGAGCAGAGCCACGTGATCGAGCTGGCCTACTTCGGCGGGCTGACCCACGTCGAGATCGCCTCGATGCTCGACACGCCCATCGGCACGGTCAAGGGACGGATGCGGCTCGGGCTCGAGAAGATGCGCTCGCGCTCGGCGAACCAGGAGAGGTGATCGGATGAGCACCGGCGAGCAGCAGAGCGGCTGCACAGGGCTGCGCGCGAGGACGCCGCGGTCTACGCGCTGGGCGCGCTGGAGGAGGCAGGAGGCGCTGGCCTTCGCCGAGCACCTGCGACGTGCCCGCGCTGCCGCGAGGAGCTCGCGGCGCTGCAGCCGGTCGTCGACGCGCTGCCCTCCGCGGTGGAGCAGCGCAGCGCGCCGGCGGAGCTGCGCGGGCGGGTCCTCGCGACCGTCCGCTCGGAGGCCGAGCTGCGGGCGCGAGCCGGCCTCGCGACGTGCGCCGGCCCGGTGCCGCGCCGCGCGCGGGAGTGGCGGCCGTGGCGCCTCGCGGCCGCAGGCCTCGCGGTCGCCGCCGTCGTCCGCCGCCGTGGCGCTCGCGTTCGCCGGCGAGCGGACCGGTGGTCAACCGCGCGATCCGCGCGCACGCGAGCGTGCCGGGCGCGCGCGCGGTCCTGCACCTGGACGGGACGCGCGGCCTGCTGCGGATCGCGGGCATGCCGCAGGCGCCGCGCGGGCACGTCTACGAGGTCTGGGTCGAACGCGAAGGAGCGCCCGGCCGACCGACGCGCTGTTCACGGTCAGCTCGGCGGGCCGCGCCGCGGTCGGCGTTCCCGGGCACGCTGACGGGGGTGACGGCCGTGATGGTCACCTCCGAGCCGCTCGGCGGCAGCCGCCAAGCCGACGAGCTCGCCGGTGATCGTCGCGCGCCTCGGCTAGCAGGGCCGCACCGCCGTGGAATCGACCGCTCAGGCGGCGCGGTCACCGCAGCTCGTGGCCGCCCAGCGTGACCCGATCGCCCGGGTGCAGCTGGCGCCCGCGCCGCGTCTCCGGCTCGCCGTTGACGAGCACGGGCTCGGCGGCCAGCAGCGCCCGCGCCTCGCCTCCGCTGTCGACGATGCCCGCGAGCTTCAGCAGCTGCCCGAGCCGGATCGTCTCGCCTTCGGATCGCGATCGCCTCGCTCATCGCGGTGCGAGCCTGCAGCCCCGCCCGAACGCTCGCGGGATCGACGATCGGCTGCGGGTAGCGCAGCGCCCGGCGCTCGGCGGCGGGCAGCCGCCACGGCTCGTGCGCGGCCGGCGCCCGCGACGCGCGCGCAGCTCGGGACGTAGCGGCGCACGTAGGCGCCGCCGGGGTCGAAGCGGCGCGCCTGGCGCAGCGGGTTGAGCACGCGGTTGGGGCGCGTGTCGTTGCCGGTGCCCGCGACCCACTGCCAGTTGCCGACGTTGTCCGCGACGTCGGCGTCGCAGAGCAGGGCGGCGAAGTGAGCCGCGCCGCCGCGCCAGTCGATGCGAAGCGTCTTGGTCAGCAGCGACGCGACGATCAGCCGTGCGCGGTTGTGCATCCAGCCCTCGCGCGCGAGCTGGCGCATGCCGGCGTCGACGATCGGGTATGCCGGTGAGGCCCTCGCGCCACGCGCCGAGCGCCTGCGGGTCGCGGCGCCACGCGCGCCCGCGCGGGCGGTAGTCGGCGTGCGGGAGATCGGCGCGGTCGGCCAGCACCTGGCGGTGGAAGTCGCGCCAGCAGAGCTGGCGCGCGAACTCCTCGGCGCCCTCGCGCCCGTCGCTGCGCGCGAGCACCGTTCGCGCGGAGAGGCAGCCGAAGTGGAGGTAGGGGCTGAGCCTCGAGGTCGCGTCGCCCGCCAGGTCGTCGTGGCGCTCGCCGTAGCCTTCGAGGCGCCCGTCGAAGAACCGCGCGAGGCGCTCGCGGCCGCGCGCTCTCGCCGCCGTGCGGGAGCTCGCGCGAGGCGCTGCCTCGAGGAGGCGAGCGCCGGCAGCCGCATGGCGGGCAGACCGGGCGGCGGGACGATCCGCCGCGGTGTCGTCGCCGGCGCCGCGCAAGCGGGACTGCTCGCCAGGCGCGCCAGTAGGGGGTGAAGACCCGGTAGTGGCTCGCCTCCCGCGGGCACGACGGCGCCCGGCTCGACCACCGACGAGCTCCCGCGTCGTCGAGCAGCTCGACGCGCGCCTCCCTGCAGGCGCGCGCGAGGCGGGCGTGCCGCGTCGCGCGCGTAGGGCGTGGTGTCCGCGCTCATGTAGATCGCCTGCGCGCCGAAGCGCCGGGCCAGCGCGAGCGCCTGCTCGACCACGTCGCCGCGCCTCACCACCAGGCCCGCGCCGCGCGCGCGCAGCGAGGCGTCGAGATCGCGCAGGCAGTCGCGCAGGAACGCGAGCCTGTTCGGCGCGCGCGCAGCTCCCGGCCAGCAGCCGCTCGTCGAGCACGAACGCCGGCACCACCTGGTCGCGCTCGGCGACGGCGGCGGCCAGGGCCGGGTTGTCGCGCACGCGCAGGTCGCAGGTGAAGAGGACGAGCGCGCGGCGCACGCTGGGCTGCCGTCACCCGCCTTCGCGCTCTTCGCGCGAGAGCTCGGCGCAGCGCGACGTCGAACGGCACCGGCTCGATGCCGAACGCCGCGGCGCCGGAGGGGTCGGTGACGACGGTCGCCGTGCGCAGCCCCTCGACCAGCGGCCGGGCGACGTTGGTGTCGACCGGCGTCACCAGCCCGAGCCACAGCGCCGAGAGCCAGGGCGTGAGCAGCGGCACCGGCACCTTCGGCCGCCGGCGCGCTCCCATCGCGTCGGCCATGCGGTCGAGCATGTCGCCGTAGGAGAGGATGTCCGGGCCGCCGATCTGCACCTCGCGGCCCGCGGACTCCGGCACGTCGGGAGCGCCGGCCAGGAACTCGATCACGTCATCGATGGCGATCGGCTGTGTGTCGGTGCGCAGCCAGCTCGGCGCGATCATCACCGGCAGCCGTTTGACGAGATAGCGCAGGGTTCGGTAGGACTCGCTCCCGGCGCCGACCACCATCGCCGCCCTGAAATAGGTGAGGGGCGGCCCCTGTTCGCTGAAGGGCGACGGCGGTCGCGTGACGGCTGCGCAGGTGCTCGGAGGCCGCGTCGTCGCCGAGCCCGCCGAGGTAGACGACCCGCTCCGACCCCGCGCGCCGGCAGCGGCCCGGGCGAAGTTGCGGGCGCCGAGCAGCTCGCGCTCGTGGAACCCGGCGCCGCCCGCCATCGCGTGCACGAGGAAGTACGCGCTGTGCACGCCGTCGAACGCGCCCGCGAGGCTGGAGGCGTCGGTCACATCGCCGCGGTGGAGCTCGGCTCCCGCCGCTGGAGCTCGCGCGCCCGTGTCGCATCCGGGTCGCGGACGATCGCCCGAACAGGCGTGCCGGCTTCCAGCAGGCGGCGTGCGAGCCGCTGCCCGACGAAGCCCGTGGCGCCGGCGACGAGAGCGGTCCCTCTCAGCTCCCGTCCTCCCTGGCAGCGCGCTCGTCGGGCGGCATCGGAGAGCGCCCGCCCGGGGCGGTCCAGGGCGCGGTTGCGCCGCCGCCGGCGGACGGAGCCGCGTCCTGTCCGCGCTCGGCCAGGTCCGCGCCCGTGGTCGTCGTCATCACCGCTGCGCCGCGCCCGCCGACGGCGCGCCGGACCAGCGCCGGAGCGAGGATGCGCAGAGCGGCCGCCAGCCAGTAGGGGCGCGGGACGTAGCGCTCGGCACGCCGGCCGAGCCCCGCTTCGCGGATCGCTTCTGCGGCGCGCTCGGGCGTCGAGACGAGCCGGCGGGTGAGCGGGTTCTCGATCAGCTCGGACTGGGGGAAGCCCTCGGTGGCGATGAAGCCCGGCAGCACGAGGCCGACGTGCACGCCGTGCTCGCGCTCCTCGGCGGCGAGGGAGTCAGACCAGCCGGCGAG
Source organism: uncultured Solirubrobacteraceae bacterium (assembly GCA_963779065.1). Lineage (GTDB taxonomy): Bacteria > Actinomycetota > Thermoleophilia > Solirubrobacterales > Solirubrobacteraceae > Palsa-744. The sequence goes on along the minus strand of CAVZWQ010000003.1, from coordinate 1,586,185 downwards.
CGCGAACTTGGAGGCGCTGTAGGCGCCCGTGCCGGCACGCGCCACCCGTGCGGCGGTCGAGGCGACGTTGACGATCGCCGAGGGGGCGCTGCTGCGCAGGAGCGGCAGCAGCTCCTCGGTGAGCCGAAGCTGGGCGTCGAAGTTGATCGCCATGGTGCGCCGCACGTTCTCGTAGCCGCCCTCGCCGAAGCGCGCGCGCCATGCCGCGCCCGCGTTGTTGACGAGCAGGTCGAGGCGCCCGTGGCGGGCCTCGACGTGCTCGCGCACCTTCTGCGGGGCGCCGGCGTCGAGCAGGTCGACCGCGACGAAGCTCGCCGAAGCGCCCGAGCTCCTCGGCGAGGGGGGCGAGGCGCTCCTGGCGGCGGGCGACGAGGACGATCGCGGCGCCCGGCTCGCGCGCGAGCAGGCGCGCCGTCGCCTCGCCGATGCCGCTGGAGGCACCCGTGATGAGGATCACCGGCGAAGGACCGTGGGTGGCGTCGGCTGGCATCTGCTCCTCGCTTGGCTCGCGGGCGGGCGTCTCGGGCTAGCCTTTCAGATCCCGCAGAGATGAGCCCGCCGGAACCCACCGCACCCGAGCACCCGCTCTCTCCGCGCAAGGCGGAGGCGCTGGAGCTGTTCAGCGGCCTGCCGTCGCGCTACGACGAGCTCTCCGCGGCGCTCAGCTTCTGGCAGGACCCGCGGTGGCGGCGCGCCCTCGCCGACGAGCTCGACCCGCGTCCCGGCCAGCGCATCCTCGACGTCGCGACCGGTACCGGGATGGTCGCCGCGGAGCTGCTCAGCCGTGCGGAGTGCTCCCTCGTGGGCGTCGACCAGAGCGCCGCGATGCTCTCGCGCGCCCGCACGCGCTTCGCGACCGAGCCGCCCGGGCGCGTCGAGCTCCGCCAGGCGCAGGCCGAGCAGCTCCCGTTCGGCGACGCGAGCTTCGACGGTCTCAGCTTCACCTACCTGCTGCGCTACGTCGAGGACCCCGCCGCGACGATGGCGGAGCTGGCGCGCGTCGTGCGGCCCGGCGGCCGCGTCGCCTCGCTCGAGTTCGGGGTGCCGCCGTGGGCGCCGGCCCGCGCTGCCTGGCGGCTCTACACCGGCTGTGGGGCTGCCGGCGCTCGGTCGCCTGGCCTCGCCGGAGTGGGGACGCGTCGGGCGCTTCCTCGGCCCGAGCATCCGCAACTTCTACCGCGCGCACCCGCTCGACTCGCTCGTCGCCGACTGGCGCGGCCGCCGGGCTCGATGACGTGCGGGTGCGCCGCATGAGCTTCGGCGGCGGCGTCGTGATGTCCGCCACCCGGCGGGCGTGAGGGAATGGTCGCCCGGCCGCATCGCCCGGCCTTCTACGCGGTGGGGGGCGGGCGGCTCGCCGACGCCGTCACGCTGCTGCACCCGCCGTACACGCTCTGGCACCTGAGCTACTTCGCGATCGGCGCCGCGCTCGCGCCGCACGTCTACGTGGACCGGCTGCTGTGGGGCCTCGCCGCGTTCGCGCTGGCGGTCGGCGTCTGCGCCCACGCGCTCGACGAGCTGCACGACCGGCCGCTCGGGACGCGGCTTCTCCGACCGCGCGCTCCGGGTCGCCGCCTTCGCGAGCGCGGCGGCCGCGATCGGCGATCGGCATCGGCGGGATCGTGACGGTCTCGGCCTGGCTCACGCCGCTCGTCGTGATCGGCGCGCTGCTGCTTCCCGCGTACAACCTCGAGCTCGCCGGCGGCCGCTTCCACAGCGACATGTGGTTCGCCGCCGGATGGGGCGCCTTCCCCGCTTTCACCGGCTACTTCGTCTGCGCGCTGCGCGTCGACGCGACGGGCGTCCTGGTCGCGGGCGCCTGCATGGCGATGAGCGTCGCGCAGCGGCATCTCAGCTCGGCCGCTCGTGAGCTGCGCCGCCGCACCGCATCGGTGGAGGGCGTTCGCGAGGCTGACCGACGGCAGCTCCGAGCCGCTTACGCTGCCGCGGCTGCTCGGCCCGCTCGACGGGGCCCTCGCGACGCTCTCGCTGACCGTCGTGCTGCTCGCGGCGGCGCTGCTGGCTGCGCGGCTCTGAGCGCTCGCCTCAGCACGCCTCGGCGTGCGCGCCAGGCCCCGGCGCGACCACGATCGCGCCGGCGGCAGCGGCGTGTCCGGCGCCAGCAGGGCGAGGACCGAGCCGCCGAAGCCGCCCCCGATCAGGCGCGCGCCCGCCGCGCCCGCGCGCGAGCAGCCGCGCGACTGTGGCCTCGACCGCGGGGGTCGAGACCGCGTAGAGGTCGCGCAGGCTCGCATGGGAGGCGCTCAGCAGATTCGCGAGCGCGGGCATGTCGCCGTCGCGCAGCGCGCGGGTCGCCGCCAGCACGCGCCCGTTCTCCTCGACCACGTGGCGCGCGCGGGCGGCGAGCGGCGCCGGCAGCTCCGCGAGGCGTCCGGGCGGGACGTCGCGCAGCGAGGCGACGCCGAGCAGCTCGCACGCCCGGGCGCACTCCTCGCGGCGCTCGTTGTAGCCCGAGCTCGCGTGGCTGTGGCGCTCGCCGGAGTCGGCGACCGCGAAGCGCCAGCCGCCCATGTCGAGCGGCACCGGCTCGACCACGAGGCTGCGGAAGTCGATCAGGAGCGCCGCGTCGCGGGCCCCGCACAGGCTCGCGAGCTGATCGAGCAGCCCCGTGCGCGCGCCGGTCCACTCGTTCTCCACCCGCGAGCACAGGCGCGCGAGCGCGAGCGGGTCGCGCCGCAGGTCATCGGCGCCGGCGGTCGCCCGCGTCCAGCTCGAGCAGAGCGAGGCACACGCGCGACCGTCATCGCCGCCGAGGAGGAGAGCCCGCCACCTCGCGGCACGTCGCCGCTGATCTCCAGCCGCGCGCCGGGCGGCAGCCGCGCCGGCCGCCGCCAGCTCGGCGACGGCACCGTGCACGAACGCGCGCCAGCCGTCCGTCCGGTCCGGGCTCTCGCAGCAGGAAGCTGTCGCGCTCGCCGAGGTCGAGCGCGAGCGCCTCGATGCGCTCCCCCGCCGCGTCCTCGCCCGGCGCGGAGAGCGGCGCCGACCGTGACGCCCTGCTCGATCGCGAACGGCAGCGCGAGCCCCTGGTTGTAGTCCGTGTGCTCGCCGATCACGTTGACGCGGCCGGGCGCGAACGCCGTGACGCGCCTAGCCGCCACGGCCGATCGCCTCGCGCAGCTGCTCGGCGGCCTCCTCCGGGAGCACGTCGCCGATGAAGGTGCCCGCGCCCTGCTCGGAGCCCGCGAGGAACTTCAGCTTCTCGGCCGTGCGCAGCGGCGGGTAGAACTCGACGTGCAGGTGCCCCTCCTGGACGCCGGGCCCGCCGCCGGTCGGCGCCTGATGCACCGCCATCACGTAGGGCATGGGGCGCGCGAACAGCGCGTCGTAACCCCTGACGAGGCGCTGCAGCGGCGGAGGCGAGCGCTCGCAGCTCCGCGGGCTCGCAGTCGAGCAGCGAGCGGCGGTGCTGCGAGCATCGCGAGGTGCGCTTCGTATGGCCAGCGCGCCGCCTCCGGGACGTAGCCGACGACGGCCTCGTTCTCGAGCAGCAGCCTCGTCGCCGCGGCGCGCTCGCGCGCGAGCAGCGCGCACGGCGCGCAGCCGCCGAGGCGCGCGTCGGCGGCCTGCTCGAGCGCGGGGACGGGGGGCAGGAACGGGTAGCCGTAGATCTGCCCGTGCGGGTGGTGCAGCGTCACGCCGACCTCGACGCCGCGGTTCTCGAAGATGTAGACGTACTCGACGTCCTCGCGCGCGCCGAGCTCTGCGTAGCGGTGGCGCCACACCCACATCAGCGCCTCGGCGCGCGCGGCCGGCAGCGAGCCGAAGGACCCTTCGTGGTCGTCCGTGTAGACGACGACCTCGGCGGCGCCGTGCGGCGCCTCGAAGGCGGGGAAGCGGTTGTCGAAGACGACGATCTCGAAGCTCTCGAGCGGGATCTCGGTCGGCGGACCGCCCGGCCTCGTCGGGTCCAGCGGGCAGTGCTCGCGGTCGGGCAGGAAGGTGCGGTCCTGCCGGTGGATGGCATAGGCGACCTCCTCGCCGCGGAGCTCGTTGAAGCGCAGCTCGCTCACGCCGGCGAGGCGCGCTGAGGCCTCGCCGAACCCCTCCTGGCGAGGGTCGTGTTCGTAGACGAGAAGCGATCGGCCGTCGTCTTTTCTCATCCGGCGAACCGCCAGCGGGCCGAAGGTCTCCGGCGACTCAGGATCGCGGGCGCCGTCGCGGAGGCGCCGACGGTCGCTCGACCCCGCGATGCCCGTCATCAGGCGGACTGCCGTCCATGGCAGCAGGGTATATCGAGACCCGAGCGCCGGCGATCGTCGGGTAGGCTCAGGCGTATCGGCACCTGCAAGAAATCGCCCAATGCGTGGTATCCCACACGGAATTGCGGCTTTTCCTCCGAAGTGGGTGTTGACTCCAGTCCGGCAGACCGGGAATAGTGTCGAGCAGTTACTCTGTGGACAGCCGGTGAGAGGAGAGCGAGATGTCGGATTCAGACCATGCTCATGAAGCGGTAGAACGGCTCGACTTCGATGAGCGGAAGGACGCTGACCGCCCAGGCTTCGACCGGCGCGCCTTCCTGCGCCGGACCGCGCTGACGGGGGTCGCGGCCGGCTCGGTCGGCACGCTGCTGGCGGCTTGCGGATCGAGCGCTTCGAGCAGCGGATCGAGCGAAATCTTCGGCTCGCATCCGAGCTACAAATTCACGTTCGTCAACCACGTCACGACGAACCCGTTCTTCGTGCCGACCCAGTACGGCATCCAGGACGCCTGCAAACTGCTCGGGTGCTCGTACACGTGGACCGGCTCGGAAACCAGCAACGTCAGCCAGATGGTCAACGCTGTCAACAGCGCGATCTCGGCCAAAGCCGACGGGATCGCGGTGTCGCTGGTCGACCCGACGGCCTTCAACGCGCCGGTCAAGAGCGCGCTCTCGGCCGGGATTCCGGTTCTCTCCTACAACGCCGACGTCGAACCGCCGGCCAACGAACGCCTGGCGTACATCGGCCAGAACCTCGAAGTCTCGGGCGAAAAGATGGGCGAACACATCGCCGAACTCGTGCCGGAAGGCGACGTCGCGCTGTTCATCGCGACACCGGGCTCGCTGAACATCCAGCCCCGCATCAACGGCGCCCTGAAGTTCCTGAAGACAAAGTCGGCGATCAAAACCCACACGGTCGCCACGGGCGCCGCGGTCCCGCAGGAGCTCACGGTGATCGAATCGTATCTGGCGGGTCATCCCGAAACGAAGGGCATGTTCGCCGTCGACGCCGGCTCGACCGAAGGCGTCGCGAAGACCATCCAGAAGAAAGGCGCCAAGGGGAAGGTCAAGGGCGGCGGCTACGACCTGCTCGAAAACACCGAGAAGCTGCTCTCCGAAGGCTACATCCAGTTCACGATCGACCAGCAGCCCTACCTGCAGGGCTTCCTGCCGACGCTCGAGCTGTTCCTCTACCAGGTATCCAAAACGCTCACGGGTCCGGCCGACGTCAACACCGGCCTGAAGTTCCTGACCAACGAAACGGTCAAGCCGTACGTCAGCACCAAGAGTCGTTTCGAGGGAACCTCCTCGAAACCCGGCGTCGTCAACGCGTAGCGCCGAGCCGTGGCTGTCGCGTCTGGAAGCGAAGCCTCGGCACAAGCGCCGACCGGGGGTCCTGCGGGCAGCCGCGGGACCCTCGGGGCAGGCGCCCTCAAGCTCGTGCGCAGCTTCCTCACGCTGCGCGAGGGCAGCATCATCCTCGTCACGATCGCGACGTTCATCTACTTCGCGGTGAGCGCCGAAGGGTTCGCGACCGGCAGCAACTTCAAGACGCTGCTGCCGTACTTCGCGCCGATCGCGATCCTCGCCGCGGGCGAGGTCTTCATCATGATCAACGGCGAGATCGACCTGTCGATCGGGGCGGTCTACCTGATCACGCCGTTCCTGTTCTACAAGCTGAACGTCAACATCGGCCTGCCGCTCGTGCCGGCGGTGATCTTCGCGCTGCTCGGCAGCGGCCTGATCGGCTTCATCAACGGGTTCTTCATCGCGGTCATCGGCATCTCATCTTTCGTCGCGACGTTCGGGATGCTGTTCACGCTCGCCGGCCTGACGCTGGTGATGTCCCACTCGGCTCCCGTCGCGACGCCGGGAACCTCCTCGCTGCACGTCGATACGTTCGCGAAAATCTTCGGCGGCGGCACGTACTCCGAGCTGATCTGGGCGCTTGCGATCGTGATCGTCCTGCAAATCGTGCTGACGTTCACCCGCTGGGGCCTCTACACGGTCGCCGTCGGCGGCAACCGTGTCGGCTCGGCCGAGGCCGGGGTGCGGGTCAGGCTCGTGCTGATCCGCAACTTCATCATGTGCTCGACGCTCGCCGGGCTGGTCGGGATCCTCGAGGCCGTGCGCACTGTCACAGCGACGCCGGACCCCTCCGGCTCCAACGAAATCCTCTTCCAGGCGATCGCCGCCGCCGTGATCGGCGGGACGCTGCTGCGCGGCGGCTCGGGAACGGTCGTCGGCGCGCTGATCGGGGCGCTGTTCCTGGGGATCCTGCACGACGGCCTGATCATCAAGGGGGTCAGCGCCGACTACCTGGACCTCTACCTGGGGCTCGCCATCATCCTCGTGATGACGATCAACGTCTTCGTCCAGCGGGTGCGAACGGGGTCGGGACTTGCCTGAGCCGCCTTCAGGTCTGCCGCCCGATGAGCCGCTGCTGCCCGCCGAGCAGGTCGCCGCCGACGAGGCGCGGGCCGGCGGGAGCCGGACGGACGCTGCGCCCGCGTCGGAGCCCGGCGTCGGCGAGGAGGTGCTGCGCGTCGAGCACATCACGAAGAGCTTCGGCCCGATCACGGCCCTGCGCGACATCAACCTGACGCTCCGCAGGGGAGAGGTGCTCGGCCTGCTCGGCGACAACGGCTCGGGCAAGTCGACGCTGATCAAGATCATCACCGGCTTCCAGAAGCAGGACTCCGGGAAGCATGTTCCTCCACGGCCAGCCCTACGAACCGAAAAGCGTCGACGACGCGCGTGAACAGGGCATCGACACCGTCTTCCAGGATCTCGCCCTGATCGACGAGCTCTCCGTGTACCACAACATGTTCCTGCGGCGCGAGCGGGTCCACAAGCCGATCCCGTTCCTCTCGAACGGGTTCATGCGCAAAGAGGCGCGCAAAGCGCTCGACGACACCGGCATCAACATCCCGCGGCTCGACGTGCCCGTCGCGCGGCTCTCCGGGGGCCAGCGCCAGTCGATCGCCGTCGCCCGGACCGTCTACGGCGAGGCCAACATCCTCCTGCTCGACGAGCCCCTGGCGGCGATGGGAGCCAAAGAGGGCGGCATGATCCTCGAGCTGATCCAGCGCCTGAAGGAAGAGGGCAACGTCTCGATCATCATGGTGCTGCACAACTACGTGCACGTGCTGGCGAGCTGCGATCGCGTCAACCTGATCCAGGACGGGAAGATCGGCCTCGACAAGCCGACCGCCGAGACCTCGGTCGAGGAGCTGACGCAGATCGTCGTGGAGGAGTACCGCCGCGCGCGCGAGGAAGCGGTCGCGGCCGACGCCGTCCGCGGGGTTCCACCGACGCCCTCCCGGTGAGCGGCGGCGGATACGCGATCGGCGTCGACTTCGGTACGGAGTCGGGCCGCGCGCTGCTGCTCGACCTCGACAGCGGCGCCGAGGCGGCGGTCAGCGAGGTCCGCTACCCGCACGGCGGTGATCGACCGCGAGCTGCCCGGGACGGGCGAGGAGCTGCCGCCCGACTGGGCGCTGCAGCACCCCGACGACTGGGTCGCGGTGCTCGAGCAGGCGATCCCCGCGGTGCTCGAGCAGGTGCCGGCGGCGCGCGAGCAGGTGGTCGGCCTCGGCGTCGACTTCACCTCCTGCACTGTCCTGCCGGTGCGCGGCGACGGGCTGCCGCTGATGGCCGAGGAGCGCTGGCGCGGGCGGCGTCACGCCTGGCCGAAGCTCTGGAAGCACCACGCGGCCCAGCCGGTCGCCGACCGCCTCAACGACGTCGCCGCGGAGCGCGCGGAGCCCTTCCTCGAGCGCTACGGCGGGCGCATCTCCTCGGAGTGGTACTTCCCGAAGCTGATCGAGGTGTGGCTCGAGGACCGCGAGGTCTACGACGCCTGCGACGGGTTCATCGAGGCGACCGACTGGATCGTCTGGTTCCTGACCGGGGTCGAGCGGCGCCAGAGCTGCACGGCCGGTTACAAGGCGATGTGGTCGCCGCAGGAAGGCCTCCCTCCGGTCGACTACTTCGAGGCGGCCTATCCCGGGTTCGACCGGCCGGCGGCGAAGCTCGGGACGGAGTTCGCGCCGCTCGGGACGAGCGCCGGGACGCTGCGGCCGGACGATCGCGGCGCGGCTCGGCCTGCCCGAGTCGGTGACCGTCGCGGTCGGCAACGTGGACTCGTTCGTCTCGGTCCCCGGCGCCGGCGTGGAGTCGCCCGGAACCTTCGTGATGGTGGTCGGCACCTCGATCTGCGATCTGGTCGTGGACGCGCGGGAGGTGCGGCTGCCCGGCATCACCGGCGTCGTGCGCGACGGCATCCTGCCCGGGCTCTACGGGTACGAGGCGGGGCAGGCCGCGGTCGGCGACATGCTCGCCTGGTTCCTCGAGACGCTCGCGCCGCCGGGGGCCGAGCTCCCCGCTTTCGAGCGCGCGGCGCAGGCGTTCGGTCCCGGGGAGACCGGGCTCGTCGCGCTCGACTGGTGGAACGGCAACCGCACGATCCTCGCCGACGCCGCCCTCAGCGGCGCGCTGTTCGGGATGACGCTGCAGACCACGCGGGAGGAGATCTACCGTGCGCTGCTCGAGTCGATCGCGTTCGGCAACCGCCGCATCATCGAGAACTTCGACGAGCACGGCCTGCGCCTGGAGTCGATCGTCGCCTGCGGCGGCATCGCCGAGAAGAGCCCGCTGACGATGCAGCTGATCGCCGACACGAGCGGGCTCGTGGTGAGCGTGCCCGAGTCGAGCCAGATCCCCGCGCGCGGCGCGGCTCTGTTCGGCGCGGTGGCCGCCGGGCGCTTCGCTGACATCTCGGGTGCCATCGCCGCGACCCGGCCCGGCGTCGCCCGCCGTTACGAGCCCGACCCGGATGCGAAGGCGGTCTACGATCGGGTCTACGCGATCTACCGGAGCCTCTACGAGCGGCTCGGCCGCAGCGAAGCCGGCCTGCTCCACGGCCTGAAGCGCATCTACACCGAAAGGAGAGCGTCGTGAGACCCAGGATCGGACTGCTCGGGATCATGCAGGAGCTCTACGACGAGATGCTGCCCGGGATCACCGAGCACCAGGCCGACTACGCCCGCGCGGTCGCGTCGCGGCTCTCCGGTGTGGCGGACGTCGAGTTCTCCCGGCCGGCGCGCAACCGCGAGGACGTCGAGGAGATCGTGCGCTCCTACGGAGCCGCCGGACTCGACGGGATCGCGATCGTGATGCTGACCTACGGGCCTGCGATGCGCACCGTGCGGGCCCTCACCGAGACGCCGCTGCCGCTGATGCTCGCCAACATCCAGCCCGAGCGCTCGGTCACGGCCGCCTGGGACATGGCCGATCTGACCTACAACCAGGGCATCCACGGGGCGCAGGACCAGGCGAACGCGCTCGTGCGCTCCGGGGTCCCGTTCTCGGTGATCACCGGCGAATGGGACTCCGACTCCTTCGCCAAGCGTTTCGGCGAGTGGGCTCGCGCCGCCGCGACGGTCACGGCGCTGAGGTCGACCAGGGTCGCCCTGTTCGGCTACCCGATGAACGGCATGGGCGACATCCTCTATGACCCGCCCGCGATGCTGCGGCGGCTGGGTGCGCAGGTCGTCGCCGAGGATCTCGGCGGGCTCCACGCGCGGATGCAGGAGGTCGGCGAGCAGGAGATCGACGCGCTGATCGCCGAGCACGCGGAGAGGTTCGAGGTCGACCCCGCCCTGCCGCGCGAGGCGCACTCCTACGCGGTGCGCTACGAGATCGCGCTGCGCCGCCTGCTCGAGGAGAAGGGCTACAGGGGCTTCTCGGCGCACTTCGACTCGATCGGCGGGGACGGCCGCTTCCAGCAGCTGCCGCTGCTGGCGGCATCGGATCTGATGGCCGACGGCTACGGGTACGCCGCCGAGGGCGACACGAACACGCTGACGCTGATGTGCGCGGCGCAGACGCTGCTCGGCGAGGCCAACTTCAGCGAGCTCTACGCGATGGACTTCGAGCTCGACTCGGTGCTCGTGAGCCACATGGGCGAGGGCAACTGGAGGATCGCGCGCCGCGACCGCCCGATCAGGCTCGTCGACCGGGAGCTCGGCATCGGCGGGCTCGGCAACCCGCCGACCACGGTCTTCTCCGCCGAGCCCGGTCCGGCGACCACCGCCGCGCTCGTGCCCGCTCGAGGGCGAGGAGTACCGCCTCGTGGTGGCGCAGGGCGAGGTGCTCGACACGCCCGAGCTGCCGAACGTGGAGATGCCGTACTTCCACTTCCGGCCCCTCGGCGGGGTCAGGGAGTTCATGGACGGCTGGCTGCAGCTCGGCGCCCCGCACCACTTCGTCACCAACCTGGGGGAGCACGCGGGCAGCTGGCGGCGCCTCGCGGAGCTGCTCGACATCGAGCTGGAGGAGCTGTGATCCGCGAGGAGGTGCTGGCGGCCAACCTGGCGCTGCCGGCGCTCGGCCTCGTGACCCTGACGTGGGGCAACGTCAGCGGCATCGACCGCGAGCGCGGCGTGGTCGCGATCAAGCCGAGCGGGGTCTCCTACGAGACGATGACCGCCGAGGACATCGTGCTCGTCGATCTCGAGGGCGAGGTCGTCGAGGGGGAGCGCCGGCCCTCGACCGACACGCCGAGCCACCTCGAGCTCTACCGGGCGCACGAGTGGATCGGCGGCGTCGTGCACACGCACTCGACGTGGGCGACGTCCTGGGCGCAGGCCGGGCGAGAGATACCGGTGCTGGGCACGACCCACGCCGACCTCAGCGACCGCCCGATCCCGCTCGACGCGGCGCGCTGACCGAGGCCGAGATCGGCGAGGAATACGAGGCGGCGACCGGCCGCGCGCTCGTCGAGGCTACGAACGAGCACGAGAGCTGCGCGCTCGTGCGCGGCCACGGCCCGTTCGCGTGGGGCGCCTCGCCCGCCGCCGCGGTCGAGGTCGCGGTCACGCTCGAGCAGGTGGCGCAGATGGCGCTGCTGACGAGGCTGCTGGCGCCCGACGGGCCGCTCCTCGACGAGGCCGTTCGCCACAAGCACTTCGAGCGCAAGCACGGCCCGCACGCCTACTACGGCCAGTGATCCTCGTCGCCGAGGACGCCCTCGACCGGCTCGCCGAGGCGGTGCCGGCAGCCGGCGCTCGTGGTGATGGACGAGAACACCGAGGCGATCGCCGGCGCGCGGGTGGCGGCCGAGCTGGGCGCCGAGGCCCTCGTGCTCGGGGGCGAGGTCCATGCGACCGAGGAGGCAGCCGAATCCGTGCGCGCGCGCGTGCGCGGCACGCTCGTCGCCGTCGGCTCGGGCACCCTGACCGACATCGTCCGCTACGCGGCGCATCTCGCCGGGTGCGAGTTCTTCAGCGTGCCGACCGCGGCGTCGATGGACGGCTACGCGTCCGGTGTCGCCGCGCTGGAGCGGGCGGGGGTGAAGCTGACGCTGCCCGCGCGGGCCCCGGCGGGGATCTTCGCGGACCCGCGGATCGCCGCGCGGGCGCCGGTCGAGCTGACGCGCGCCGGGATCGGCGACCTGCTCGCGAAGGCCACCGCGAGGGTCGACTGGCTGGCGGCGCACCTGCTCTACGGGGAGGACTGGCGCGAGCTTGCGCCGCCCGCGCCGCTGGATGTCGAAGCCCTGCTCGCCGGCCAGGTCGAGGCCGTCGCCGGCCTGCTGCGGGGGCTGATCGCGTCGGGGATCGCGATGGCCGAGGTGGGCAGCTCGCGTCCGGCGAGCGGCTGCGAGCACCACGCCTCGCACCTGTGGGACCTGCTCGCGGGTCGCGGCCTGCGCCCCCGGGCGCTGCACGGGCTCCAGGTCGGCTACGCGACGGGTTTCGCGATGCGCCTGCAACGCTTCGCGTTCGCCGGCGCGCTGAAGACGGCCGAGCGCCCGCGGCCGGTGGCCGAGCCGCTCGACGAGGCGCGCGCGCTCGTGGATCGGCGAGCCGCCGCCCGACGTGCTCGCCGCGACGGCGGAGAAGCAGAGCATGATCGCGGCGGTGCCCGCCTCCTGGCCCGTTGACGAGCGCCGCTGGGAGGAGCTGACCGCGCGCCTGCGGCCGTCGCTCGACGGGTTCGGAGAGGTCGCCGAGGCGCTGCGCCGGGCCGGGATCCCCGACTCCGACTCGGGCTATCTCGGGATCGACGCGGCGATGCTGAGGGCGGGGCTGCGCTACGGCGGGCGTCTGCGCGCGCGCTACACCGTGGTCGACTTCCTGGAGGGGCAGGGGCTCATCGAGGAGGCCCTGGACGCCGCGCTCTAGCTACCAGCGCGCGTGCACGTGGGGGCGGATCAGGCGGTCGTAGACCTCCTGCACCCCCTGGAGCTGCTCGGCGCGGAGCGGGGGGAGCGCGGCCGCTGCGACGTTCTGGCGCACCTGCTCGGTGTTGCGCGCGCCGGGGATCACGGTGCTCACGCCCGGCTGGTCGATCACCCAGCGCAGGGCGAACTGCGACAGGGTCGTCCCCGGGTCCAGCAGTGCCTGCAGCTCGCGCGCCGCCGCCACGCCGGTCTCGAACGGCACGCCCGAGAAGGTCTCCCCGACGTCGAAGGCCTCGCCATGGCGGTTGTAGTTGCGGTGATCCTCGGGCGCGAACGTCGTGCGCTCGTCGTAGCGTCCCGACAGCAGCCCGGAGGCGAGCGGCACGCGCGCGATGATCCCGACGCCGGCCGCGCGGGCGGCGGGGAGCACCTGCTCGAGCGGCTTCAGGCGGAAGCAGTTGAGGATGATCTGCACGCTTGCCACGCGCGGCCTCGCGATCGCGCGAAGCGCCTGCGCGCACGTCTCGACCGACACCCCGTATGCGCTGATCCGGCCCTCCTCGACGAGGGCGTCGAGCGCGTCGAACGACGGCGTCGTCCTCGTATACCTCGTCGGGCGGGCAGTGGAGCTGGACCAGGTCGAGCGGTTCGAAGCCGAGGTTCTCCCGCGAGCGGGCGTTCCAGGCCTCGAACGCCGCGGCGTTGTAGTTCTCGGGCAGCTGCTCGGCGCGCCTGCCCATCTTCGTCGCGACGAACACGCCCGGGTGGCGCGCGCGGAGCTCGCCGCAGAAGCGCTCGCTGCGGCCGTCGCCGTACACGTCCGCCGTGTCGAAGAAGGTCACCCCGGCCTCGACGGCGGCGTCGAGCACGGCCTGCGCGGCGGCCGGCTCGACCGCGCCCCAGTCGGCGCCGAGCTGCCACGTGCCGAGACCGACGACGCTCACGTCGCGGGCGAGCCGGTCGATGTGCCGTTCCTCCATCCGGGCTCATCCTCGCAGGTGCGAACCCTGCGGCGGCGGCGCTCTCAGCCGAGCAGCGAGCCGAGCTCCGCGGGCCGGTCGACGAGAAGGTCCGCGCCCTGCAGCTCCTCGCGGTCGCCGATGCCCCAGCTGACGCCGATCACGCGCAGCCCGTTGGCGCGGGCCGCCTCGATGTCGTAGAAGCGGTCGCCGACCACGACGGCATCCGGGCCGCCGAGCGCATCCAGCGCGCGGGCGACGGTCCGTGACTTCGGCTCGGATAGCTCGGGGGCGCTCACGGCGTCGAAGCGGAGCCCGAAGCGCTCCAGCAGCGGCGCGACGAACCTGAGCTCCTTCGAGGTCGCGAGCGCGCGCGGCAGCGCGAGGCCGTCCAGCACCTCGGCGATCCCCGCGACGAGCAGCGTCTGCTCCAGGTACACGCGCGCGTAGAGCTCGTGGTAGGTCGCGACGGCGGCGGCGACGGTCGCCGAGTCCTCCGCGGCGCCCGTCAGCCAGGCGAAGGCCGCCAGCGTCGGCGGGCCGATGCAGCGGGCGATCTCCGGGCGGGTACGCGGCTCGAACCCGTGCTCGACGAGGGCGCCGTTGATCGCCGTCTCGACGGCGGGGAGCGAGTCGATGATGACCCCGTCGAAGTCGAAGATCACCGCCTCGGCGGGCGGGCGTCAGCGGCATGCGCGCAGGGCCGGGTAGAGCGCGCGGAAGCGCTCGCGCGCGGCCCGGTAGGGCCCGATCCACGCGCCGACGGGCTCGATCACCTCGCCGGGGCGCACCGTCGCCGCGACGGCGCCGGGCACGTCGGGCCACACGCCCGCCGCGACGCCGCCGAGCAGCGCCGCGCCGAACGCCGCGGCGTCCTCCACGGCGACGCGCTGCAGCGGCAGCTCGAGCACCGAGGCGATGATCCGCAGCCACTCCTCGCTGTGCGCGCCCCCGCCGGAGACGCGCCCGAGCTCGGGGCGCTCGCCCAGCTCGGAGACGAGATCGAGCGAGTCGCGCAGGCCGAACGCGACCCCCTCGAGCACGGCCCGCACGAGCGCGCCGCGATCGTGGCGCAGCTCCAGGCCGGTGAAGGCCCCGCGCGCGTCGGGGTCCGCGTGCGGGGTGCGCTCGCCGGCGAGGTACGGCAGGAACAGCAGCCCCTCCGCCGCCGGCTCCCAGGCGCGCGCCTCCGCCGTCAGCACGTCGTAGTCGGCGCCGAGGATCCGCTGCAGCCATGCCAGCGAGCCCGCGGCCGAGAGCATGACGCCCATCGCGTGCCAGGTGCCGGGGACCGCGTGGCAGAAGGCGTGCACCCGCGCCTGCGGGTCGGCGGCGTAGCGCTCGAGCGCCGCGAACACGACGCCGGAGGTGCCCAGCACGACGGACGCGACGCCCCCGGCGCGGTCGACGCCGGCGCCGAGCGCACCGGCGGCCTGGTCGCCGGCCCCGGCCGCGACCGGGATCCCGTCGGCGGTGAGGCCGCTCACCTGCGGGCTCTCGAGCGCCGCCGGGAGCCACTCGGCCGGCAGCGCGAGCGCTTCGAGCACCTCGCTGCTCCAGCGCCGCTCCGCGACGTCGAGCAGCAGCGTGCCGGACGCGTCGGCGACGTCCGTGGCGTGCTCTCCGCACAGGCGCAGCCGCACGTAGTCCTTGGGCAGGGCGATGCGCGCGATGCGCGCGAAGAGCTCCGGCTCGTTGGCGCGCATCCACAGCAGCTTCGGCGCGGTGAAGCCCGGCAGCGCGCGGTTGCCGGTCAGCTCGATCAGGCGCGCCAGGCCGATCGTCGCCTCGATCTCCTCGCACTCGGCGGCGGTGCGCTGGTCGTTCCAGAGGATCGCCGGGCGCAGCACGCGGTCGGCGGAGTCGAGCGCGACGAGACCGTGCATCTGGCCGGAGAGCCCGATCCCCGCGGGCCGGCCCGCCTCTGCCCGCAGGCTGGCGAGAACCGCGCTCGCCGCCTGCCACCAGTCCTCCGGGTCCTGCTCGGCCCACCCGGGCCGCGGCGTGGAGAGCGCGTAGGTCGCCTCGGCGGCCGCCAGCACCCGGCCGTCGGCGTCCAGCGCCAGCCCCTTGACCCCGCTGGTGCCGACGTCGAGGCCGAAGACGCCGCCCCCCGGCGCGCCCGCGGCTGCGCTCACGCCCCGAATGCCGCGTAGGAGCGCGTGATCATCGGGCGGACGCCCGGAAGCCGAGACTCGTCTTCACCGTCCCACCTCTCTCGGTTCGTTGGCCTCGGCGCTCGCGTAGAGCGCCGCGATCGCCCGCGCCTGTGCGACCGCGTCCTCGCGGTCGAAGCGGGGCTCGCGCTCGCCCGCGACGGCTGCCGCGAAGTCCTCGAGCTCGCACGCGTACGGGTCGCGGCGCTCGATCTCGATGCGCTCGACGCCGTCCGAGCGCCGCAGCTCGATCACGGGGCTGCGCGAGTGCCAGGGATCGTCGAGCCAGATCACGCCGTCGGTTCCCGCCACTTCGAGCTCGTCGCGGGCGGCGAGATCGAGGCCGCAGTCGATCGTCGCGAGGACGTCGCCGGGGAGCCGCAGCACGGCGGCCAGGCGCACGTCCACGCCGTCGCCGCCCAGCACCTGCTGCGCCTGGACCGCGACGGGCTCGCCGCCGAGCAGGCGCACGGCGCTCACGCAGTAGCAGCCGACGTCCATCAGCGCGCCGCCGTCCAGCGCCGCGCTCAGGCGGATGTCACGCGGGTCCTCGAGCGGGAAGGAGAACGAGGCTCGGATCAGGCGCGGCTCGCCGATCTGCTCCAGCAGCTCGCGAAGCCGCTGCGCCTGCGGGTGGTGTCGCCACATGAAGGCCTCGGCGAGCACGAGCCCGCTGCGGCTCGCGACGTCGAACGCGCGCTCGACCTCCTCGGGGTGGCGCGAGAGAGGCTTCTCGCAGAGCACGTGCTTGCCTGCCTCCAGAGCTCGCACCGACCACTCGGCGTGCAGGGAGTTCGGCAGCGCGATGTAGACCGCCTCGACCTCGGGATCGGCCAGCAGCCCCTCGTAGGAGCCGTGGACGCTGGGTACCCCCAGCGCCTGCGCCTGGGCTTCCGCGCGCCCTTGCTCGCGCGAGGCGATCGCGACCACCTCGACGGCGTCCGCCTCCTGGGCCCCTGCGACGAGCAGCTCGTTGATCCGCGCCGTCGAGAGCAGGCCGAGCCGCATGCGGTTCATCTTATGGCGCGATCCGCCCCGGCCGGAGCGCGCGGAGCCTCAGCTCGTGCCCTGGCTCACCAGCTTCTGCACGTAGGGCTCGAAGAGGCTCGAGAGAGCCGCGGCCGTGTCGCCGGCCGGTCCGCTCGGAAGCGCGGCGTAGCTGATCGCCAGGCGCACGAGCACGTCGCTGAGCAGCACCGCGTCGCGGCGGCGCATCAGCGGCCAGCCGGAGACCATCACCTCGGTGAGGCGGTCGGCGGCCCGCTCGACGAGCGGCTTGCCGTGCGTGGTGAGCAGCGCGAGCAGCTCCTCGGCGCCCTCTTCCATCACGATCGCGCGCAGCAGCGGGTTCTCCGCCGCTTCGGTCAGGAACAGGTCGAGCGCGGCGGCGAGCGCCTTCGACGGGTCCGCGAGGTGCTCGTTGACGCGTCTCTTCGACCGCGTCGAGGAAGCTTTCGGCCTCGCGCAGGACGAGCACCTGGGCGAACTCCTCGCGGGAGCCGAACTCCTTGTAGAGCGTCTGGCGGCTGACGCCGGCCGCGACCGCGATGTCGGCCATCGTGATGTCGGCCCAGCTGGCGCGACTCGAGCTCCTGGCAGGCGGCGTCGAGCAGCGTGTTGCGCAGCAGCTCGCGGGCTGCCACGGAGTAGGGGACGCGTGGGCTCGAAATGCGCTTGCTCCTGACGCTGGCTGCGGCCGAGGCTCCCGGCGTCACCCGACCTCGCTCGAAATCGACCTTATCGCGCACGCCGCAGTCGGGGCACGCCCAGTCGTCGGGGACCTCGCGCGAACGGGGTGCCCGGCGGGAACCCCTCGCGCGGGTGGCCTTGCTGCTCGTCGTACTCGTAGCCGCAGCCGGGACAGCGCCAGCGGCTCACGAGGCCGTCCCGGCGGCGGCGTTCGCGCCTGCGGCCCGAAGGTAGCGCCGGCGCTTGGGCGGATGCAGGTTCGCGAGCGCCGCGTCGCCTTGGTAGTGCTCGAGGACGCGATGGTCCATCACGCGCCGCCACACGGGAGGCGCGAGCGCGAGCACGATCATGCCCGCGTAGCCGGTGGGCAGCTGCGGCGCCTCGTCGACGTGGCGCAGCGCCTGGTAGCGGCGCACGGGGTTGGCGTGGTGGTCGGAGTGGCGCTGGAGGTGGTAGAGCAGGACGTTCGAGGCGGCGCTGTTGCTGTTCCAGCTGTGCTCCGGGCGCGTGCGCTCGTAGCGCCCGTCCTCGCGGTGGCTGGCGCAGCAGCCCGTAGTGCTCGAGGTAGTTGACGACCTCGAGCAGGCTGAAGCCGACGACGGCCTGGATCAGCAGGAAGGGGATGATCACGGTGCCGAACGCGGCGACGAGCACGGCGTACAGCACGACGGTCATCGCCCACGCGGTGAGGATGTCGTTGCGCGGCGTCCAGGGGCCGCTGTCGAGGCGCCGCAGGCGCGTGGCCTCGAGCTCCCACGCCGAGCGCAGGCTGCCGAGTCACGGTGCGGGGCAGGAACGCGTAGAAGCTCTCGCCGAGCCGCGCGCTCGCGGGGTCCTCGGGCGTGGCGACTTTCACGTGGTGGCCGCGGTTGTGCTCGATGAAGAAGTGCCCGTAGCCGCGACTGCGCGAGCGCCACGCGGCTGAGCCAGCGCTCGAGGCTCGCGCGCTTGTGGCCGAGCTCGTGGGCGGTGTTGATCGCGACGCCGCTGACCATGCCGACGGTGAGCGCGAGGCCGACCTTGTCGAGCGTCGAGAGCGCGGGCCGCGAGACACAGCCAGCAGGCGAGCACGAGCCCGGCGTACTGGATCGGGATGTAGAGGTAGGTGCACCAGCGGTAGTAGCGGTCCTGCTCGAGCCACTTGATGACGTCGTCGGGCGGGTTGCGCGCGTCCATCCCGATCGCGAGGTCGAGCAGCGGGAAGATGCCGAACACGAGCACGGGCCCGAAGAACCAGAAGCGCGCCGAGCGCCGGTCAGCTCGACCAGGCCCCAGGTGATGAAGGGCAGCGTCGGCACGACCAGGCCGAGCAGCCACGCGTGGCGCTTGGGGTCGCGCCAGCGCGGCTCGCTCGCGGCCGCGGCGGGGTCGCTGTTGCGTCGGGCCGGCTCCTCGCGGCTCGTGGCGGCGCGGGCGGTCTCGGGGCTGGCTGGCATCTGCTGGCGTACCTCCTGGCTCGGGGCGTCGTGCTCGTTCCCTCCGCGATCGCAGTTTACACGATCGGCAACTCGTGTCAAGAAGCTGGACAGCAGAGTCTGAAGGCCTGCGGCCCGAGCGCTGGGAACTGGCTTGCAGGGCTCCAACGCGGGCGCTAAACTCGGCGGCCCGGGAAGTTCGCTGCAGTCGAACAGTTGAGAGGCTGACCTTGGCGGTTACTTCGATCGATCACGGCGGCGAAGCCGCCCGCCGCCGGCGGGCGCGCTGGCCGATCGTCGCGGGCGTGCTCGTCGCGCTGCTGGTGGCCCTCGCGTTCGGCGCCTACCTGTACGACCACTCGCGCCGCGACGTGATCGCCAAGGGCGTCCGCATCGACGGCATCGCCGTCGGCGGCCTGCACGAGGCGGCCGCGCGCGCGAAGCTCGAACGCGACATCGTGCAGCGGCTGAACGGGCCGGTCGTCGATCCATGCCGGCGGGCACACGTGGACGCTCACCGGTCGCAGCGCCGGCGTCAGCGTGGACGTCCAGAACATGGTCCAGCAGGCGATCGACGCGAGCCGCGAAGGCTCGATCGTCACCCGCACGTGGCGCTCGGTCTTCGGCGGCAGCGTCAACCGCGACATCCCGCTCGCGGCGAGCTACTCCAGCGGGTCCGTGCGCGCGCTGACGGCGAAGATCCGCGACGGCGGTCAACCGCCCGCCGCAGGACGCGAGCGTCGAACCCGGCCGGGAGCGGGCTGCGCAAGGTGCCCGGCCAGGACGGCAGGACGGTCGAAAACGACAAGCTCGGCGGCGCGCATCGAGGCGGCGCTGCTCGCGCCGCTCGGCAGCCGCAAGGTGGCGGTGCCGATGAAGATCGTCAAGCCGAAGGTCACGACCGCGCAGCTCGCGGCCAAGTACCCGGCCTACATCGTGGTCGACCGCAACGACGTTCCGGCTGCTGTTCTACAACCACCTGAAACTCGAAAAGACCTACGAAGTCGCGGTCGGCATGGAAGGCCTCGAAACGCCGTCCGGGCTGCACCACATCGAATGGGAGCAGGTCAACCCGCCCTGGTACGTGCCGAAAAAAGCGTGGGCCGGGGCGCTCGCAGGGACCGTCGTGCCGCCGGGGCCGGGCGGACCCGCTGAAGGCGCGCTTCATGTCGATCGAAGGCGGCGCCGGCATCCACGGCATCGATCCGAGCGAGTACTCCTCGATCGGCCACAACGCCTCGCACGGCTGCGTGCGGATGCGGATCCCCGACGTGATCTCGCTCTACAGCAAATCGCCGGTCGGCACGCCCGTCTACGTCATCTAGCGCGGCCGTTGGCGCGCGCCCGCGCGACGCGCCGCTCAGTCCTCGGGCGCCGGCGGGGGGCCTGCGCGAGGCGAGGTACTCCTGGTTCTGCTTGCGCTCGCCGCGGATCAGGACCGCGATGTAGACGATGATCATGTTGACGAGGATGCCGATGCCCACGAAGGTGATGAGCAGGCCGATCGTCTTGGACGTCGCCGGCGTCTGTCGCGAGCTGGAGCATCGATCCCGGAGGCTATCAACGGCGCGGGCGCCCGGTGTTCTAGCCTTCATCGCGCCGCCGGGCCGGATCGGCCCGCAGGACCTGGAGAGGTGCCGGAGCGGTTGAACGGGCGCGACTGGAAATCGCGTAACGGGGGAAACCTCGTTCGAGGGTTCGAATCCCTCCCTCTCCGTGCAGCAGTGGGGGTCCTGCGCCGAGTGCGGCCCGCGGGAAGTCCCGCCGCGCGCCAGGAACCGAAGAGAGGAGCGGCGATGAGCATCGGTCGGCAGGACGACCAGTCTGTGCGGGACGGGCATCCACGCGCGACACCGAGGCCACTGCACGCGTGGGTGCTGCCGATGAGATCTCCCCAGCCCGCCAACCCGGCGCTGCTGCGCCACGCCGAGGCGCGGGCCAACTACGCGCAGAACCGGGTCGCCGACCACATCACCACGTTCGCCGGCTCGATGGCGTTCGTCTACATACACATCATCTGGTTCGGCTGCTGGATCGGACTCGGCGTGGAGTCCTACCCCTTCGGCCTGCTCACGATGATCGTCTCGCTGGAGGCGATCTTCCTCTCGACGTTCGTGATGATCAGCCAGAACCGCGCCGAAGCGAAGCGCCAGGTCGTCGCCGACCAGCAGTGGCGGACGGTCCAGGAGGAGGACCGCCAGAACAAGCAGCTGATCGGCCTCTCGGAGGAGCAGGAGAAGCAGAACAAGCAGCTGATCGACGTCACCAGCCAGATCCTCGTCCTGACCAAGGAGGTGCGCTCGCTCGCAGGCAAGGCCGAGGACGAGAGCGCGCAGAACCGGGAGCTGCTCGAATGTCTCCAAGCGCACGCTGGCGCTCACGGAGGAGCTCCACCGTGGGTCGCGCTGAGACAGCGGCCGCGTCTTCGAGCATCGCCCCACCCTGCCGCGACCGTGACGCACGCCCGCGGCCGATTCGTAGACTTCTGCCCGTGATCGACGCGGCGAGCGAGGGGCGGAAGTGAGCGTCAACGGCAACGGCGGCCGCGAAGCCGTGATCTGCGAACCGCTGCGCACCCCCGTCGGACGCTTCGGCGGCGTCTTCCGGGACCTCGAAGCGGCGACGCTCGCGTCCACCGTGATCGCCGCGCTCATCGAGCGGACGGGCCTGACCGGCGAGGACGTCGACGACGTCGTGCTCGGGCAGTGCTCGCCGAACGCCGAGGCCCCGGCGATCGGCCGCGTCGCGGCGCTCGACGCCGGCCTGCCGGTCGACGTGCCGGGCGTCCAGGTGGACAGGCGATGCGGCTCCGCTCTGCAGGCCGTGATCGACGGCTGCATGCGCGTCCAGACGGGCGCCGCGGAGCTGATCCTCGCGGGCGGCGTCGAGAGCATGAGCCAGACCGAGTACTACTCGACCGACCTGCGCTGGGGCCCGCGGATGGGTCACGTCGAGCTGGAGGATCGCCTCACGCGGGGGCGGGTCACCGCGGGCGGGATCAACCACCCGGTTCCGGGCGGCATGCTCGAAACGGCTGAGAACCTGCGCCGCGAGTACTCGATTCCCCGCGAGGAGCAGGACGAGCTCTCGCTGCGCTCCCACCAGCGCGCGGTCGCGGCGCAGCAGGACGGCCGCTTCGCGGAGGAGATCGTGCCTGTGCCGGTCAAGCGGGGCGATCCGGTGGTGCTCGACGAGCACCCGCGGGCCGACGCGAGCCTCGAGTCGCTCGGGGCGCTGCGCCCCGTGATGGGCAAGGACGATCCCGAGGCGACCGTCACGGCGGGCAACGCGAGCGGACAGAACGACGGCGCCGCGATCTGCGTCGTGACGCACGCCGAGAAGGCCGCGGAGCTCGGGCTGCGCCCGCTCGGCCGGCTCGTCGCCTGGGCGGCCGCCGGGGTCCCGCCGGCCACGATGGGGATCGGCCCCGTCCCCGCGACCGAGCGCGCCCTGCGGCTCGCCGGCCTCGAGATGGGCGAGCTCGGCCTGATCGAGCTGAACGAGGCGTTCGCCGCGCAGGTGCTCGCCGTGCTGCGCGAGTGGCAGCTCCCCGACGGCCTCGAGCGCGTGAACGTGAACGGCTCGGGGATCTCGCTCGGCCACCCGGTCGGCGCGACCGGCGCGCGGATCCTGACGACCCTGCTGCGCGAGATGGACCGCCGCGAGGTCCGCTACGGCCTCGAGACGATGTGCATCGGCGGCGGTCAGGGGCTCGCGGCCGTCTTCGAGCGCGTCGAGACCTGACGCGGGCCGGGACGGCGGCTGCGCCGCCGTTAGACTTCGTCGCTCTGCGCCCGTAGCTCAGCTGGATAGAGCGTCGGTCTACGGAACCGAAGGTCAGAGGTTCGAATCCTCTCGGGCGCGTACGGAGATGGCTTTCTAGAGCCAAGCGCGCTTCACGAGATCACAACACGGTCGCCACAGTTCGGCAACGAGCGTCGCGCCGGAGCCCGGGTACGACGACCGCGACCGGTGATCTCAACAGCGACCTGCTCGGGCTGGACCCGAACGCGCTCGAGGCGGTCCGGATCGAAGGCACACGGGTGCTCTCGGCCACGTCCGCCGCGCGAGCCGGCGTCGCGAGCGCGCTCGGCGCGGCGCGCCCACCGGAGATCGACGGCGGCTTCAGACGCGGCCGGCGGCCACGACGCGTGCGCATCGCGCCGCTGCGCGCGTTCCACGATCATCTCGCCTCATGCGCGAGCGCGAGGACGCAGGGTCGATGAGCGAGCGCCCGAGCGCGCTGGCGCGCCGGCGCCTGACGCACTTCGCACGCCGCATCGGGATCGTCGCCGCGATCGCGATCGTGCTGCTGCTGCTGGCGGCGCTCGTGCTCTCGAGGAGCGAGCACGAGACCTACTGGTACTCGTTCCGGTGGGCTCTGGACACCGAGGCCACGGTGGGCGGCTTCCCGCAGCCGCACAGCGCCGTCGGGCAGATCGCGCAGGTCGCTCTGATCGTGCTCGGCGTGGGTACGCTCTTCTACGCGCTCGCCCTCGTCGCAGAGCTGTTCGTGGACGGGCACCTGGGCGAGCTGCTCGCGCTGCGCCGCACGCGGAAGATGATCGACTCCCTCACCGACCACTACATCGTCTGCGGCTTCGGCCGTGTCGGGCGCGCTGTCGTGCGCGACCTGCACGCCGCCGGCGCGTCCTGCGTCGTGCTCGACCAGGATCCCGAACATCGTCCGCTTGCGGAGTCGCTCGGGGCGCACTTCGCCGAGGGGGACGCGAGTCAGGAGGCGGTGCTGCGCGAGGCGGGCATCGCGCGGGCGCGGGCGATCGTCGTATGCGCGGACTCCGACGCGGACAACGTCTTCATCACGCTCACCGCGCGTGAGCTCCGGGAGGACATCTCGATCGTCGCTCGCGCCGCGCTCGAGGACACCGAGAAGAAGCTCAAGCGTGCCGGAGCGGATCGCGTCATCTCGCCCTACAAGTCGAGCGGCACCGAGATGGCGCGGCTCGCGATGCACCGCAACCTCAGCGGCGTGGTGGACGTGGATGTCCACTACCGGCTCGAGGAGATCGAGATCGCCGATCGCGGCGCCGGTCCCGGGCGGACCGTCGGCGACATCCGCGGCGACTCGATGATCGTCGGCTTGCGCCGGGGTGCCGCGTTCGAACCGCAGCCCCCGGGCGACACGGTCCTCGCGGCCGGCGACACGATCGTCGCGATCGGCACGCCGCAGACGCTCGCGCGCCTGGAGACACTGCTCGAGGCGCCCGCAGCCTGATCGCGGCGGCGTCCCGGCGCGAGCCGACCCCCGAGTTCAGCCGTGCGCGAGCGCCGACGGCGATGCCGCGCCGAACTGCAGCGTCTCGGCCGGCAGCGACGGCCGCAGATCCTCGGCCGCGAAGTCCTGCGGCGGCGCCCCGGGCGAGGGCGCCCAGCCGTTCGGCTCGCGGCTCCGCGGGCACGCCTTGGTGCTCGGGCTCCCAGCGCGTCTCCGCGGAGGGCGCCTGCCACAGCGGGTCGAGCACGGCGTAGCGGAACTGACCGCTCTCGTCGCAGACCCAGAAAGCGTCGCCGTACTCAGCGCGCTCGTGAAGGATCGAGCGTTCGTAGTGGACAGCGATGCGCGCGAGCGAGTCGATGTCCTCGACGTCGATCACGGTGACCCCGGGCTGCTGCCAGACCGCCGACACCGGCACGATCAGCGAGCCGTACCGGGAGAGGATCGCGGCGGCCGGGCTCCGCCGGCGCGGCCGCGCCAGGACGAGCGCCGCGGCGAGCGCGGCGCACGCGACGAGGGCCAGCCCGGCCAGCGCGATCGCCCGTGCTGAGGCGACCGTCATCGAGAGGGGGCCGATCGCGATGTGAGCGGGCCTGCTCAGCTTCGCCGTCGCGGCGCCGCCTTCTGAGTGCTCGAAGCTGGTGGAGGCCTGCGCTTCTTCCGAGGGGGCGCCGTTGGCCGCGACCGGACGGATCTCGAGGCTGTTGAGCGCGAACTTGCTGGCCGGCGCGAACGTGCCGTGCAGGGGGGCGCCGGCGACCTCGCCGGCGAGCGTGACCCGGGGGGCGATGACCAGCGTGTAGGAACCGCGCACGGCGGTGTCGGCTTCCACCCGCGAGATCAGCGCGAGCAGGGAGCCGAGTTCCATGCGCGCGTGGATCGTGCCGGAGTCGCCGCGCAGGGCGCTCGGCGCAGACAGCGGGATCGTCGTCTGCCAGCCGCTCGTCGAGGCGACCGTCGCGTCCAGCGAGGCGCGCGCGGCGAGGCGGTGCGGTGCCGTGCTCGTGAAGCGGTATGCGAACGCGAGCTGGATCGAGCGCACGACGTGCGTGAAGAGCGGGTCGCCGGTTCGCACCGTCCCGTCCGGATAGGTGGGCCCCGCCGGCGGGTTCGCGCTGTAGCTGAGCCGGCCGCTCTGGCGGTAGGGGACGTGGACCGCGAGCACCTCCGCGGCCGGGCGCGTGAAGGCGAGCACGGCGAGCGCGAAGAACGGTGTCATCGCCGCCAGCGCGCAGGCGGCGACCACGGCCGCCTGACCGGAGCCGAGGCGCCCCCGCGCCGCCGGTGCGTCATCGTTCGCGAGCGCTGCCGCGGCGGGAAGCGCCGAGCCCCCGCGTTCGCGCCTGCGCCTGCGACGGCGTTTGGCGAACGCCCCGCCGACCAGCAGCGTGCCGAATGCGAAGAGCACCGCGATCAGCGCCGGCGAGCGGATCGAGTCGAGCGTCCGGCCGGCGCCGGGGAGGTGGATCCAGAGCGCGCCGATGAGCTGCGAGCGGGCCGGATGTTCGAAGTCCGTGAAGTTGTTGTTGTCGCCCTTGAAGACGTATCGCGAGCCGTCACGGGCGATGATGCGGTGCAGCACCACCGTGCCCAGCTGGATGTTGTGGTAGGCGACGATCTGCCCGACGCGGTAGTCGCTCTCGCCGCGAACCAGCGCCAGATCGCCGGAGTGGAAGTGCGGCTCCATGCTGACGCCGTCCGTGACGACGTAGGTCGTCGACCCTCCGAGCGCCGTCGGGGCGAAGAGGAACCACAGCAGCCCCACCAGGGCGAGGCCGAGGGCGCCCCACAGGAGTCGTGTGATCTGGCGGGGTGCTCGCATCTCGCGTCGCTCGCAGGGGCTGAGACGCCGACGACGGAGCGGCCGCTCGCCTGAGGCGGGGCCGCTCCGCGTGGGCGTATGCCTATTCGATCGTGACGGTGCCGCTGCTGACGGCCGCGACCGACAGCTTCAGGCCTTCTCCGTCCGGCACAGGGGTTTTGAACGTGCAGGTCACTGCGAACGGCGACGCGGCTTCCGAAGCGCCGCAGTCGGTCCAGTCGCCTTTCGACGGGGTCGACGCCGTGAGCGCGACCGCGACGTCGGACGCCGTCTTGTTCAGGTCGAAGGTGACGGCGGTCATCGTTTCGCCGTCGCCGCTGAACGTGTAGTTCGTCGGCGAGGCGACCGTGTAGCCGCTGACCGTCGCCGAACCCGCACCTGCAGAGTGGCTCGCGACCGTGTTGCTGGCCGTGAACGCATACGCGCTCACGCCGATCACGCTCGCGACGAGAAAGACCAGAAGGCCCGCGACGCGTCGCCTGCCTCCCGTGCTGCGCCTACCGATGTGCATGGCCACGTCGGGCCCCCTTTTTGGGTTGTGATCACCGGACACTCCCTGTGTCCGAGCGGCACTCCCTGTGTCCGCGCACTGACCATCGGCCGCCGGCCCCAGACGCTTTACGTCTGCAGGCCCGAATACACGAACTCGCCTTAGAGGTTCTTGGCTTCCACGGCGCGGGCGACCTTCGCCCGCAGCAGGCTGACCGCGTGCTGCTCCTCCGCGCGGGAGATCTGCCCACGTCTGCGCAGGGTTTCGAGCGCGAGCCTGCGCCCGCGCAGGATGCCTGCGATCAGCTCTTCGCGCGAATGCCCGTGGGCCGCCGCGACCTGCGCGAGCGTCTTTCCCGTGCGCAGCTGTTCGCGCAGCGCGGCTTCGTCGATGCCGAGGTACCGCGACGCGGTCCGCACGAGCGCCCCCGAGCGCCGCTTGCGGCGCAACTCGGCGCGCAGCCGGGCGCGCAGCCGCCGCATGGCGGCGGCGGTCTGGGCGGGGGAGGCGCCGTGCTTGCGCAGTTCGGCGGTTCGCGAAGCGACGATCGTGCCGAGGAGCGCCCTGGCGCTGTGGCCGGGGGTGGAGTCGGCGATTTCTTCGAGCGTTTCTCCGTTGCGCAGCCTTTGGCGCACCGTCGTCAGGCCGAGCCCCAGATACGAGGACGCGGCCTGAGCCGCGCTCTGGCTACCCGTCGCCGAGGCTGCGGCTCCCCGCTTGGGGTGCGAGCCACCGCCGCTCAGCGCGATGATCAGCACGGCGGCGATCACCGCCGCGAGCGCGACCGCGAGCATCGCGGTTCGCCGGTTCATGATGGTCTGGTGCCTGACCTCATCGGATTGTGAATGCTAGACTGGCCGCCCGGCCAACGCGGAAGGTGTCCTCCGCCGTGTTTGCCGCAACAGGGCCGCCCGGATGCCGGTCCACATGTTCGACTTGCCACGGCCAATCGGTCGCGGGCAGACCTGCTCGAACCTCCGCAATCCATGGTATGCTCGCCGGCGTCGAGTTCGCGATCTCGGGGGGCCAGCAGGGGGTGCCCGGAGTGTTCCTGGGTCGCAGACGAGTTTGTGGAAACCGTCTACTGGCCTCTCGTTCGGAGGCGAAAGCGAGGACTTAGGAGTATGAGGAGACTTAGGATCACGGTCGCGCTGGCCGTCGTCGCGTGCGTTGTGGGGGCGCTCGCCTCGCCGGCTCTCGCGAACAAAGAAAAACCGAAAGCCTTCTTCGGCGAATTCGTCGCGAGCGTCCCCACCGGCGGTCCCATCACGCCCTCGACGCCGGCGACCGCGAAGAGCAAAGAAGGCAGCTTGGGCACCTTCTCGATCGGCAGCGCGAATCACCCGCTGTTCACGTTCGAATGCGAAAAAGTCCGTTCTGAAGGCAAAGTGACCGAAGAACGCAGCACGGACTTCAAGACGGAAGTCAAATTCGGCAAGTGTCTCGCCACGCGGCGGCTCTCCGAAAAACTCATCGAACGGAACCTGAAGGCGAAGATCGGACCGGGCCTCGAATTCGAATTCCACGCGAACGGCGGCGTCGGGGTCGGCCACGAACTGAGCAACGAAGCCAGGATCACCAAAGGCACGGCCGTCACGGTCTCCGTGAAGGGCTCGCAGTGCACGATCCTGATCCCCGCGCAGACGGTGCCGAAAAACGGCCTCAACGAAGAAAAAGAATTCGAAGGCGGCCTGTACTCGGGCGAACGGGAATCGACCGACGCACCTGAAACAGTACCCCGACGGTTTCAAGGAACGGATCGAAGTCGACTGGGAACTGACCAAGATGCTGGTCGAAATCCCCGTCAAATCAGGCAGCAGCTGCGAATACGAAGCCGAACCCGAAGGGAAATACAACCCTGAAACGGGCGCCGTCCAAGACCACGCGATCTTCGAAGGCGAACTCGAAGAAATCGAAATCAAGAAGGGCGAGCTCTTCTTCGAAACGGCTCAGGAACACAAAGAAAAAGAAGTCTGAGCAGATGAGCTGACCGCGCCGCGGGCGCGGGAGGCAGCACAGGGAGCGCGGCAGGGCCAACGCCCGCCGCGCTCCCGGTCGTTAAGGGCCGCGGCCGGGCGGCGGGCGTCCGCTCACGCCTCGGCGAGCACCGGCACGCACTGCCCGTCGCTCTTGGAGCGGTACATCGCCGCGTCGGCCCGGCGGACGAGCTCCTCGGCGCTCAGGCTGCCGTGCTCGGCGCAGGCGACGCCGACGCTGGCGCGCAGCTCCGCCTCGCCGCACGAGAGCTCGAAGGTTCCGCAGACCGTCATGCTGATGCGCTCGGCGACCTGCATCGCGACGCGTGAGGAGGGGACGTCGCTCAGCACGACCAGGAACTCGTCGCCTCCGAGGCGGCCGATCACGTCGCTGTCGCGGCTGGCGAGTTTGAGGCGCTCGCCGACGAGCGCGAGCAGCTCGTCGCCGGCCGCGTGGCCGAGCGTGTCGTTGACGGGCTTGAACTTGTCGAGGTCCACGTACACGACGCCGGTGCGTTGCCCGTCCTCGCGCTCGAGCTGCCCCTGGAGGACCCCCAGGATCGAGGAGCGGTTGTGGACGTGGGTGAGCGTGTCATAGGTCGCGCGGTGCTCGAGCTCCTGGCGCGCGCGTGCGCTGTCGGTGACGTCGAGCACGCAGGTGATCGCGCCGCCGACCTCCCCGTCCGCGCGTGAGAGGGCGCGGACGCTCATCAGCGCGCGCCGCCACGTGCCGGAGGGGCGCACGATGTCGACCTCGACGTCGCGGTCGACGCCGGCGCCCAGCACCTCGTCGAGCACCTCGCCGAACTTCGCCGTGCTCTCCTCCGTGAGGGTCTGGAGCAGCGCGTTCACGGCCGGCGCCGGCTCATGGTGGCGCTCGGCGGCCGCCTCCTGCTCGCCGGGCACGAGCGGCGCGGGCTCGGGGGTCATCGCGCTGTCGATCGGCTCCGAGCCGTAGAGGATCTCGAGCAGGCAGGCGTTGTTGTAGACGACGTCGCGCGCGGTGTCGATCTGCAGCAGCCCGACCGGCATCGCGTCGGTCAGGCGCCTCAGCAGCTCCTCGTGTTCGTGAAGGGCCTCCTGGGCCGCCATCTCGGCGGAGATGTCGATGATCTCGACCACGACGCAGTTGCGCCCCGGATGGTTGAGGTAGTTGTGGAGCGTGGTGTCGACCCACACGTAGGTGCCGTCCTTGCGACGCCGGCGCAGGCGGGTCTGCTGGGCGCGGTTGCTCGAGATCACGGCGAGCCAGCCCTCGACTGCGCGGCCCTGGTCGTCGGGGTGGATCTGGTCCAGCACCGACTTGCCGAGCAGCTCGTGCTCGGTGTAGCCGAACATCTGGGTGAAGGCGTCGTCGGCGGCGAGCACGCGCGCGCCCTCGTCCTCGGTGAGCGTGCAGAAGCGCGGCGCGGCCGGGCTCGTCTCCAGCTCGGCGGGCGCCTCGCCCGCGTCCTCGTCGCTCGGCAGGATCACGCCGAGGAAGACACCGTGGACTTCGCGCAGGTCGATGAAGTGCAGCGTCGACCACTTCGCGGGCGTCGCGAGCATCCGGACCTTGGTCGCGGCGGCCCCCTCCTGCTGGGCGGCCAGCCACAGGCGCACGACCGCGGTGCGGTCCGCGGCGACGACGTTGTCGATCAGCGCACGGCCCTCGATCAGCCCCTGCCCCCACAGGCCTACGGTCTGCGGCACGGGGACGATCAGGCCGTTGGACGCCAGCGCGCAGACCTGCGCGCCGGGATGCTCGCGCAGCAGCGCTTCGGCGCCTTCCGCGATCGAGTGGCCATCTCGCACGACGTCCTGATGCGGCTGTTGAAGAACGTGATCGTCCACGGCGGGCTCTCCTGCGTCGATGCAGTGCATCGGCCCTGCCCGGCGATCACATGAGCGCTGCCAGAGCGCGTGGACAGGTCAGGGGCCCGCTCAGCCGTCGCGGAACGGCGCGAGCGGCACGCCGTGGTCGTGCTCGGGCATGCCGAGCTCGTACGCGCCACCGTGGTGAGTGCGCAGGATCAGCCGCCCGCCCTGGCCGCGCCGCTCGACAGCGAGCTCGAGCGCCGCGACCGAGCAGTTCGCGACGTCGTGCTCTGCGCCGCCGGGATCGGCGTAACGCCAGCCCGCCGACGCTCCCGGGCGGCGTGGTCACGACTGCCTTGACCGCCAGCCCGCGGCCTCCGCGCAGCTCCAGCTCGGCGGAGGCGGGGTCCTCGCGGACGGCTGGGCGGCCGGCGAGCCGGTGCGTGACGCCGTCGAAGCTGAGGGCGCCGTTGGCGATCCACGGCGTCAGACGGGAGCCGACGCTCACGCGCCCGACTGCGACGTCCAGCCAGGCACGCGGCGCCCCCGCGAAGTCGCAGCCGTGCAACCAGATCCACCGTGCCGCGTGCTCGGCGCCCCAGTTGTGGCCGACCATGCCGTGCCAGCCCGAGAGCTCGATCGGCGCCCGTCCGGCGAGCTCGAGCACGCCGTCGAAGCGCGCGAGCGGGGCCGGGCTCGTCAGCTTCGTGCGCGGCAGCGGCGTGCGGTAGAGGAGCGCCGGCCGCAGATGGCGCAGCTCCCCGGCCAGGGACTCGAAGCGCAGCGACCACCGCGCCGGGCCGCACTCGCCCTCGGCCACGCCGGGACCCATCGCGGCCCGCCCACCGACGTCGATCCACCCGCCGGCGGGGACGCTCAGCTCGTCGAAGGTCGCCTTGTGCATGAACGGGGCGCCCGCGGCCGCGTCGAACACGGTGCACCACACCGACCCGGTCGGCGGCCGCCCCGGCCGCTTGTGGACCGTGTGGCGCAGCCAGACGCCGATCGGCTCGAGCGGAGAGACCGCGCGGACGTAGAACGACTCGTACATCCCCGCCCCGCTCGCGGCGTTCGGGAAGACCGGGTCGGCTCGCATGGCGGCGATCCTAACCCTGTCACCGCCGCGGTTCCTGGCAGGATCCATCGCTCGATGTCGCTCCCCTCGCTCGTCGAGCTCCCGCCCGCCCTGACCGCGCCGACCGCCCGCGAGGACGTCCGCTGGCTCCTCGGCGTCGACGGCGGCGCCACCAAGACGCTGGCCGCCGTGCTCGATCTGCAGACGCGCTCACTGCACCTCGGGCACGCCGGCCCCAGCAACGAGGACGCGGTCGGCGCCGAGGCGGCCGTGCGGGCCCTCACGGATGCGGCCGGGGCCGCGCTGGAGGGCGCCGGAGTGACCGAAGGCGAGCTGGGTGCGATTGTCGCGGCGGTCGCAGGCACCGACACCGCGTCGATCGCAGGCCACGTCCACGACGCCCGCGGCGAGGCGTGGGTCGTCGTGAACGACGTGGTCGGGGCGTGGGCCACGGCGACCGGCGGCGGTCCCGGCGTCGGCGCGATCTCCGGCACCGGCTCGAACGTGTTCGGCGTCGGCGAGACGGGGAACGGATGGCGCACGGGCGGATGGGGGCACCTGCTCGGCGACGAGGGTTCCGGCTGGTGGCTCGGCTCCGAATCGATCCGCGCCGCCCTGAAGGACCGCGACGCCTCCGGTCCGCCGACGGCGCTCGGGAAGGCGGCATGCCTGTACTTCGACTGCCCGACGGTCGAGGCCGTGGCTTCGCTCGTCTACGCCAAGCCCCTCACCAAGGCTGAGGTCTCGGCCTTCGCGGTCCAGAGCGCGCGCGTCGCCGAGGAGGGAGACGAGGTCGCCGCGGAGCTGTTCGTCCGCGGTGCGACGCTGCTCGGCGAGCAGGTCGCCGCGGTGATCGCGCAGACGGGGCTGCAGGGCAGCTTCCCGATCGGGCTGATCGGCAGCACCTACAAGGCGGGCGAGATCTACCTCGAGCCGCTGCGAGCCCGCATCGGGCAGGTGGCGCCCTCGGCGGCGATCTCACAGGTCGAGATGCCGCCGGCGGGGGGAGCCTGCTGCTCGCGGCGGTCGCGTGCGGGATGGGCGGTCAGCTCGACGCGGGCGAGCTGAGCGAGCTGCTCGGCGCGGCGCTCGCCGCCTGAGCTTCGATCTCGCGGCGCCCCGCGATCGCCTGCGGCCCCGAGCCGCCGAGCCGCAGTGCCGCGGCGGCCCCGGCCAGCGCGGCCGCCGCCGCCGGCGAGGAGCCCTCGGCGAGCGCGACGAACAGCGCAGCCGCGTAGACGTCGCCGGCTCCGAGGTCGTCGACCGACCCCTTGACCGGGGACACCGAGATCTCGAGCGGCGGGCTCTCGCGCTCGGCGAACAGGACGGTCGTCGCCGGGCCGGCCGTGACCGCGACCAGCGCGCCGCCGCGACGGGCCACGTCGAGGCCCGGATCGCACGCCGCCCGCTCCTGGCGGCTGAGCACGACGGCGTCGCACTGCTCGAACAACGGCAGCGCGGCCGGCGGCAGGGGCCGCTGCACGACATCCCCGGCGGGCTCCTCCCACCCGCGGAGCAGCCCCTGTGGGGTCAGCCCGGTGAACCGCCACTCGCCTGCGGGTCGCGCCGTGAGCTCAGCCGCGACCGGCGCGAGATGCAGGATCGCGCCGGACCCTGCCGCGGCGCCGGACATCGGGCCGGCCCAGGCCAGCACCCGCTGGTGGCGTTCCTCGCCGCTTCCGCGCGTCTGCAGGGTCGTCGTCGCCGGCGCGGGCTCGACGATCAGATCCAGCTCTTCCGAGAACGGCGCGAGCAGCTTGCGCAGCTCGTCCTCGCGCCCTCGCGTTACGATCGTCGCGTCGAACCCGAGCCGCGCCGCCTGCAGCGCGCTGTAGAGCGCGGTGCCGCCGGGGCGGCGCTCGCCGTCGGGGAGCACGTCGATCGTCACGTGTCCGACCGCCACGTAGGTGCGGGGACCAAAACCTCCGTGCGGATCGTCTGTTGTGGGTGCTTGAGACATGACCGGGAAAGCGAACAGGCTCCATCATCTCCGAGCGGCGCTCGCCGTGGCGCTCGCGTGCGCCTCGGCCGCCGTGTGCCAGGCCGCCCCGAGCGCGGCCGCGCAGAGCTCGCGCAAGCCGGCCGCCGGGACGCTCGCGCTATCCGGCGGGCGCCACGAAGCCCGCCTTCCGCGCCAGCCGCAAGGCGCTGGCGGCCGCGAGCAGGAAGAAGCCCTCCAAGCCTGCGGCGCCCGTGCTGCACGGTGACCCGGCGCGCGGCCTGCGGGCCTTCCAGGCCATGCAGCGCTACTACTACCTGCTGGGCTCCGGTCTCTACAAGGGCGAACCGTTCTCCTACCTGTGGCCCTTCTCCCAGGGCCTGGCCGCGACCGTGAGCATGTGGAGCGTGCCGGCGATCGCGAAGGTGCCCTCGCTGCGCACGTCGTTCGCGCGTGAACTGAAAGCGCGCCTGATCGGCCTGCGCAACTACTACGACGTCAGCAACTCGGGCCAACCCGAAGGCTTCTTCACCAGCACGGTGCCCGCCTACGACGGCACCGTGGCTCCTCCCGCCGGCCCGGGCGGCGCGAAGTACTACGACGACAACGACTGGGTCGGCATCGAGTTGATGCGGATCTACGAGAAAACCCACGAAGCCGGTCTGCTCGCGGCCGCCGAAGGCATCATGGCCTTCGAGATGCAGGGCTGGCAGGGGTCCGGCGGATTCGCGTGTCCCGGCGGCATCCCGTTCACCAACGACTTCGAAAACGCCTCCCGCAACACGATCACCACCGCGCCGGCCGCCGAGCTGGGGGTCCAGCTCTACCGCGCGACCAAGAACCCCGGCTATCTCGGCTTCGCGGTGCAGGCCTACGAATGGGTCAGGCGCTGCCTGCTGCTCCCAGGCAACATGTACGCCGACCACATCGGCCGCCGGGGCGTGGTGGAACCGCACCTGTACAGCTACACGCAGGGAGTGATGATCGGCGCCGGCACGCTGCTCTACCAGGCCACCGGAAACTCCGGATACCTGTATGAGGCGCGCCAGACGGCGGCCGCCGCGCTCGCCTACTTCACCGCCGAACGGCTCGGTGCGGAGAACCCGTTCTTCCCGTCGATCTACTTCCGCAACCTGATGTACCTGGACGCGGTCACCCACGACCCGCCCGGGCCGCGGCTCGCACAGTCCTACGTCGACTACTCCTGGCTGCACCTGCGGCTCACCAACGACCTGTTCGTCGCCGGCTCGCCGCCCAGCGGGCAGCTTCTCGTGCAGGCCGCGATCGTGCAGATCTACGCTCTGCTCGCCGCTCCGCCCAGCACGTACTTCTAGCGGCCCGGGCCGGCCCGCGCGAGCAGGGCGGGTAGGCTCTTGGGCATGAGCGAAGCAGCCAACCTGATCACCGCCGAGGGCCTGCAGACGCTGGAGGCGGAACTCGGCGAGCTCGAGGGCGACGGGCGTCGCGCGATCGCCGAGCGCATCAAGACCGCCCGCGAATGGGGCGATCTGAAGGAGAACAGCGAGTACCACGACGCCAAGAACGAGCAGGCGCACCTCGAGACCAAGATCGCCCGGCTGCGCGAGCGGATCGCGGGCGCGGTCATCGTCGAGGAGGATGCCGCCGGCAGCGGGGTCGTGGGGCTCGGCTCGACGGTCGTCGTCCGGGACGGCGAGGGCGCAGAGGAGACCTGGCGGATCGTCAGCTCACACGACGCCGCTCCGCGCGAGGGCCGGCTGTCCGTCGAATCGCCGATGGCCACAGCGCTGCTCGGTCGGGGCGAGGGCGATCGGACCTCCGTGACGCTGCCGCGCGGCACGCGCACGCTGACGGTGCTGAGCGTCAGCTAGCGCGGCGCCGGCCTCGTAGGCGCGGGCCACGCGCCGCACCAGCGCGCGCGGCTTGCGCGCGTACAGGCGACGGCTGTCGCGCAGCGCGCGGCGGCGGAGCTTGCGCCGCCGGCGCACGATCTGCTTGCGAAGCCTGCGCCGGGTGGCTCGCCCGGCGCCCGCCTGCCTGCCGTGCTCCGCCAGCCAGGCGCCGAACAAGGCGAGGTCGTGCTCCTCGCCCAGCAGTTCGCCGAGCTCGTCGGCCCGGCCCGCGAGCCGGCGCATCCAGCGGGCCTCGGAGGAGATCCGCTTGCGGCGCTTGCCGGGCAGCCTCGGGAGCGGGCGCGGCAGGCCGCGGTCGGGCTCGGCGCGGCGCAGCGCTTCGGCCGCGTAGCGCAAGTCCTTCACGCGCTTGCGCCACTGGTGCATCGTGCGCATGCGCCCCCCGCGCCTGCCGGCCGCGCGGCGCCTGCGGCGCCGACCCTGCCGGTAGATGCGGCCGAGACCGTCCTCGATCGCTCCGATCCCGGGGCGAGGGGGAAGATCCCAAGCGAGCGCACGACGCGCGGAACAGGCGCAGCTCGTCGGCGACGAGCATCCGGTTGCGCGGTGCGAGCATCCGCCGTTCCGCCTCGTCGCGCTCGGCGACCAGGTGGCGTCGCAGCCTGACGACCCCCGGACGGCCGCGGAGCTTGCGCGGGCGGCGCGCGATCAGCGCGTCGAGGGTGTCGAGCATTACCTCGGCGTCGCGGGCGCCCGCGAGGTGCCCGGCGGCGGCGCGCAGCGCCGCCTGCTCGCGGGCGCAGGCATCGGCGCCGAGCTCCCCTTCGAGCAGCCGCACGATCGTGCGCAGGCGCTTGATCGCCTTACGCGTCTCGTGCACCGCCTTGCGCGCACTGCCGCCCTCGGCGCGCGCGAGCTGCGCGAGCGCCACGTCGACCTGCTCGATCGCCATTCGCCGGAGTCCCTCGGGCAACCCCTCGTCTGCCTCGAGCCCGAGCGGACGGCGCAGCCGCCGGCCGGGCGCTGGGCGCAGGCTGCCCTTGGCGAGCGCCATCCCGAGGCCCACTGCCGCGCTCGCCGCGAGCGTCGCGGCGAGCGGCGCGACAATGCTGCGATGGGATCGCTTCCGAGCGCGCCATGGTGGACTGTGCGGCGAGCCGCCAATCGAAAGCCATCGACGTATCGCTGTCCGATCTGTGGTCATCCGCTACCCGCCCTCAGCGAGCATATGCTCATCGCCCCCGAA
Organism: uncultured Solirubrobacteraceae bacterium; assembly: GCA_963779065.1. GTDB lineage: Bacteria > Actinomycetota > Thermoleophilia > Solirubrobacterales > Solirubrobacteraceae > Palsa-744. Next base: position 1,550,143 of record CAVZWQ010000003.1, on the reverse strand, counting down.
GGGGACACGCGGCGCCGCCGCCACGCCCACACCGAGTGCGTGCTGCGGGCACGCCGCGAAGGCCGCCTGCCGCTGCGCGAGGACTGGCTCGCCGCGCAGCCCCGGCGGCCGAGCTGGTGGCGGCGGCTGCTGCGCGCCGGCGGCTGACGGCGTCCGCGGGGCGGCTCAGCCGCCGTTGACGTGCACGTGCTCGGGCTCGACCCTGATGATCACCCGCTGTTCGCCGGCCTGCCGGTAGGGGTAGGAGTCGACTCCCAGGTACTTCTTCGCGAGCGCGTCGATGTGCTCGTCGGCGCCGTCGTGCGTGCGCTCGGCGACCTTGCCGCGGACCTCGACGTACTCGTAGGGGTTCTCCATGTTCTGGACCGTCAGCGTGATCCGCGGGTCGCGTTCGAGGTTGCGCGGCCATGCGCGGCCCTCGGCGCTGTTCAGGACGGGCATGCCGTCCTGCACGTCCACCCAGGCCGGGGCGCTGAGCACCGAGCCGTCGCCCCGCAGCGTCGACACGTTGGCGAAGTTCTTGCCGCTCAGCAGCTCCTCGCCGCGACCTTCGATCCGCTCGCTCATCTCTCAGCCTTTCTCTCGGGGATGAGACTCCAACATAGGAGCTGAGGGCGGGCTTCCCGGGGGCGCCGGTCAGTAGCGGCTCAGGTTCGCGTAGCCGCTCGCCGGGGGGATCGGGTCGAGTGCCTGGAGCTTGCCGTTGTTGAGCGCGAAATGCACCACCCGCTGTCCGCCGCCCGGGCAGCACAGCGGGTCGTTGCGGCGATACAGGGGGTAGGCGATGGCGACTTCGGTGTCGCCCTGGGAGACGACCTTGAGCTTCGCGCTCGCTTCCTTCGCGTCGGTGCCGAGGTAGTGGTCGCCGAGGAAGAAGAAAGCCTGCTGCCCGTAGCCGTCCCCGGAGCCCGTGCGTGTCGCGACCAGCACCCGCAGGGTCTGGGAGGGGTGGTATTCGGATGTGTCCACGGGCGTGAACCCGTGCGAGCGCACGGTGGCGACCGCGGCCTGCAGCGAGCCTTCCTTGCCGGTGCCTTCCCCTTCGGCGAACGACGGCTCGGGCGCGGTGCGCGTCGTCGAGGTGCCGGTCGAGGGCGGCGCCGTCGAGGTCGTGGTGGTGGCCGGAGCCTGCGCGGTCGTCGTGGGAGCGCTCGACGCGGTCGTCGTGGCGGCGCCCGGCGGCGCGTTCGCGACAGACACGGTCTTGGTCTGCGAGCCGCAGCCTGCGAGCAGCGCGGCGCCGAGGAAGGCGATCGTCGGCAGTCGTCGCATCGCGCCCATGGTAGGCATCAGCCGCCGCTCAGGCTGCACGTCCCCGCCCGGCGGCGCACCGCTTGGGCTGCGAGTACGATCGACGTGATGGCCACGCAGCAGCCGCAGGAGCAGGACCGGCGCGCGCAGGCGCCGCGCCGGAGCAGCGAAGGAGCTCGTCCGCACCGGCCTGCTCGTCGTGCTCGCGATCTACTTCACGCTGTTCGCCGTGCTGAACCTGGACGACATCCAGGTCGACTGGGTCTTCGGCTCCGGAAGAGCGCCGCTGATCATCGTGATCGTGATCTCGCTCCTGGTCGGGATCGTGCTCACGTACTTCTTCGAACGGCGCTCGAAGCGCAAGGGCTAGCAGCCGCTCAGCGCCCTTCGAGCAGCGCTTCGGCGGCTCCGCCGGGGCCGAGCGCGGGCGCGAGCGCAAGCAGCGCGAGGGGGGCTGCGGCCGCCGGGAGCATGCGGATCCGGCGGTCGGCCAGGTGGCAGCGGACGAGATGCCACAGCGCGCCGACCAGGGCCGCACCCGCAGGCTCGCCGCCGGGGGCCAGCCCGGCTCCGAGGCGGCGGCCGAGCTCGGCGTCCAGCCGGGCGCCGTAGCTGCGGCAGCCGGGGCCGCCGCACGGGGCGAGCACCGTCACCGCTCGCGCCTGCAGCGGATGCGCCGCGAGGTGGCAGAGCATCAGCTCCAGCGTTTCGCGCAGCGCAGCCGGCTGTTCGGGGCCGCTCTCGGCCGCGCCCGCGGCGATCGCGAGCAGCCGCTCGCCGGCGTCGGCGACGGCGGCGTGCAGGCAGGCGTCGCGGTCGGCGAAGAGCTCGAAGAAGGCCTCGAGCGGCACGCCGGCCTCGTCCGCGATCTGCGCGGCGCTCAGCAGGGCCACCCGGTCGCGGGCGGCCAGCCGCAGCGCGGCGGCGAGCAGGCGCTCCCGATCCGTTCGCGGGCGCGCCCGCGGGGCGGGAGCCGTGGCCGCCAGCGATGCGCGGCGCGCATCGTCGCGCAGGAGCGAGACGACACGCCGGGCCTCGCGCGGCCCGCGCCGGCAGCTTCGGCGTGAGCGCCCACCAGCCCAGCTCACGGACCAGGCGCCGGCGCGAGGGCGCCGCAGGGCGCGCGCAGATCGGCGGCCAGAATGCCGTGCATCCCGCCGAGCGTCACCATCGCGTTCGTGCCCGCGGGTGCCGGCAGGAAGGGGGTGCCCGCGAGCGAGCTGCACAGCAGCCGTTCCCATGCGGCCGCCGCGGCGCGCTGGCGCAGCGCCCCCGGCGCGCCGGCGCTCAGCGGGTGGAGCAGCAGCAGCGCGGCGGCGTCGCGGTCGCCTGCGACCGTCCCGGCACAGGTTCCGAGCGCCGCCTCCAGACGGCGGTAGGCACCGCCCGAGGTGAGCGCACAGGCCCGTCGCGCCGCGGCGAGGTGCTGCTTGGCGATCTCGTCGAAGGTGGCGAGGAAGCACTCCTGCTTGCCGGAGAACAGCTCGTAGAAGGAGCGGCGCGAGACGCCGGCGAGCGCGATCAGGTGCCTGACGGTCACGCCGTCGTAACCCTCGGCGGCCACGGCCCGCACCATCGCCCCCTGAATCCGCACGCGCTGATGGCGGGCGACCGCTCTGCGGTCGAGCCGGTGCGGTCCGCGCGGAAGCCGCTTGTAGAGCGGTCCGAGCGCGCCCGCGTGCTCCCCGGCAGCCGCCTCCCCTGATCCGTCCTGCAATGTGCACCTCCTCGGCGGCGCCCGCCCCGACGGCGAGCTTTCACAACAGTTCCGAGGAATGGATTATCACATAACGAAACGTTTTGTCTACATCGCTCGGCTAATGAGCGAGCAGCGCCTTCAACGCGATCACGCCCAATCCCATCCCGATGCCGACCGCACCCTCGAGCAGGATCTCGCCGCGGGTGGCGTGGCTGCGCAGCCCGGCGATCAGCTCGAGGATCACGATGCTCGCGACCGCCGTCCAGATCGCGATGTTCACGCCGGTTTCGCGATCGGCGCCGAGTGCGGCGGCGATCAGCAGCGCGAGCAGCGGGATCGCCGCGCCCCTGACGATCGCCCCCTCGTGAGCGAGGGACCGCCCCAGCTCGTGAGCCGTGAGACGCCGCCTGCTGCGCAACCGCCGGCCGAGCACGTCGGCGTAGGCGTGGGCGAACCAGTACAGGACCGCGGCGAGCGCGCCGGAGGCGAAAGTCTGGAGGTAGGTGTCGTGCAGGCCGCTCTCGGCCGCGAGAAGCGCGCCGGTCACGATCACCCCCAGGACGACGCGCGACGGGTTCCCGGCCGGCGCCAGCCAGTCGGCGCTCGTCGCGAGCGCCCGGAGCGCGCCCTTCCTCCGAGCCCGTGCCGCCGTGTCCTCAGAGTCGCCCTCGATGGGGTGATTATCTCCGCGCGGCGGTCGGGGTAGGCTTCGCCGCATGCCGGAGGGCCGCTCGTGGTGAGGCTGCGCCAGGCCGTGCTCGTCGCGGCCGACCTCGAGGCGACCGCCGCGCTCCTGCGCGGGCAGCTCGGCCTCGAGGAGCCGTTCCGCGACCCGGGCGTCGGTCTGTTCGGGCTCGAGAACGTGGTCTTCGCGATCGGCGACTGCTTCATCGAGGTCGTCTCGCCGGTGACCGAGGGCACCGCGGCGGGCCGACAGCTCGAGCGCAACGGCGGCGACGGCGGCTACATGGTGCTGTTCGACATCGAGGACCTCGACGGCGCACGCACGCGCGCGGAGCAGCTCGGCGTGCGGACTGTCTGGAGCATCGACCTGCCCGACATCTCGGGGACGCACATGCACCCGGCCGACCTGCGCGGGGCGATCGTCTCGCTCGACAGCTCGCGCCCGTACGGGAGCTGGCGCTGGGGCGGTCCCGAGTGGACCGGGCGCATCGGCAGCGGCCCCGCCGGCAGGCTGACCGGGATCACCGTGGCGCTCGCGGACCCACGCGCCGCCGCCGAGAAATGGGCCGAGGTCCTGGGCGTCGAGCTGGACGGCGGCGGGCAGCCGCGGCTGCAGCTGGACGGCGCCGAGGTACGGTTCGTCGCCGCGGCCGGCGCGGAGGGCATCGTGGAGATCGCCGTTGCCGTTCCGGACGGACGTGCGCGGCGGGCGCCAGCGGATCGAGGTCGGCTCCGCGGCGATCACGCTCTCGACGCTCGACGCCGGCTGAGCGGCTTGGACGACCCGATCGGGCTCCTCTCCGCTCGCGCTCCTTCGCCGGCGGATGGCGGCGGCAGGCTGAGATACGTCCTGCTCGACGTGTTTGCCGAGCGCCCGCTCGAGGGGAACCAGCTCGCGGTGTTCGCCGACGGGTCGGGGCTCGGGGCGGCACAGATGCAGGCGATCGCGCGCGAGCTGAAGCTCTCGGAGACCGTCTTCCTGCTCGCGGCGGAGGGGGGAGGCGACGCTCGCGCTCGCATCTTCACCCCGGAGGTCGAGCTGCCGTTCGCGGGGCATCCCGTGCTCGGCGCCGGCGCCGCGCTGGCGGCGGCGCGGGCGCGCGACCGGGTCGTGCTCGAGACCGGAGCCGGCGAGATCGCGGTCGAGCTCGTCTCGCGCGACGGGCGCACGCTCGCGGGCTCGATGCTCCAGCCGATCCCGAGCTGGGAGCCGGTGACCGCGCAGGGCGCGCTGCTCGAGGCGCTCGGCATCGCCTCCTCGCTGCTCCCCGTCGAGCGCTACAGCAACGGTCCGCACCACGTCTTCGTCGCGGCCGCCTCGCCCGCCGAGGTCGCTGCCCTCGATCCGGATCTCCGCGCGCTCGGAGAGCTCGAGCCGCGGTCGGGCGTGAGCTGCTTCGCGGGGGCGGACGGGCGCTTCAAGACGCGCATGTTCGCCCCGGGTCTCGGCGTGCCGGAGGACCCTGCGACGGGGTCGGCGGCGGGACCGCTCGCCGTGCACCTCGTGCGCCACGGCTTGGCTGCTCCCGGCGACCGGCTCGAGATCCGCCAGGGCGAGGAGCTGGGGCGCCCGTCTCTGCTGATCGCCTGCGCCGACGGCGAGGGGCAGCGCTTCGAGCGCGTGCAGGTGGAGGGAGGGGTGATCGCGGTGGGGGGCGGCGAGCTGCTGGGAGCCTAGGCCCCGGCGGCGCGCTGCTCCTCGACCGTCAGCTCGGCCGTGGGCAGTGCTTCGAGGCGCTCGTCGGGGATCGGCTCGCCGCTCTGCACCGAGCGCCCGTACGTGCCCGCGGCGAGCCGCGCCTCGGCGCGCTCGACGGCGGCGAGCTGCGCGGCGAGGTCCTCCTCGCGCGCGTCGTCGAGGCCGCGTTCGTTGAGGTCCTCGGAGTCGCGTTCGCCCGGCTCGTCCTGCTCTGCGTGGCCTTCGGCCTCGCGCGCGCGCAGTCCGGCGAGCGCCTGCTCGACACGCTGGCGCTCTCCTTCGAGCAGTTCGCGGGCGCGCTCCGGATCCACGACCGGCAGCCTAGTCGAATCGAGCCCGCTGATCGCGAGTGGCGCCGCCGAAGCGCGCTCCCGCGGCGCGATCTGCGCGATGATGCCCGCAGGATGAGGGAGGGCACAGGCAGGCGCACGCGGCTGGCAGCGGTGACGGCCGTGCTCGCCTGCGCCGCGGCGCTCGCGCTGCCGGGCCTGGCCGGCGCGACGCCGACCGTGACGTTCAAAGCCGAGCCGCTGCCGATCCCCGGATACCCGCACACCGGCTTCATCCTCGGCGCCGGCACCTCTCTGCTGGCCGAATACCAGATCAGCGGGACCGAATACGGCGGCTTTCCGCCGCCGCTGATCCACGTCGACTTCTACCTGCCCGAAGGGGTGCAGCTGCACCCAGAAGGCTTCCCGAGCTGTCCGGTCTCCACGCTGGAACCGAGCGGCAAGGGTCCGCGCGCCTGCCCGAAGGGCTCGGCTGCAGGGACCGGCTCGGCGACCGGGTACGTCGCGTTCGGCAAATCGATCGTGCCTGAGACCGCGTCGATCCAAGCCTTCTACGCGCCCGGCGGCGGCCTCGAGTTCTTCACGTTCGGCCACGAACCGGTGCTGCTGGAAATCCTCTCCACGGGCCGGTACGTCAGCAGCGGGTGCGCCGTTCTCGAAAAAGCTCGAATCGGACATCCCGCTCGTGGAAACCGTGCCCGGCGCCCAGGACGCCTCGGTCAAAACGATCAGGCTCACGGTCGGGACCGCGACGCGCCAGGGCGGCAAGGCGATCTTCTACGGGCGCCTGCCGAAGAGCTGCCCGCGCGGATACCTGCCGGTGAGGACGGCTCTGACCTTCGCCGGACTCGGCGGTCTGAGCCAGCAGACGGTGACGGTCGAATACAAGGCGCCCTGCCCGCGGCGCTGACTCCCACGGTTGCGCGATGTTCGACCGCTGACCGCCTGCGCGCCGAACCGATCGGGTCAGAGCGGTGTTAGGTGTGTTGAGAGGCAGCGGAGCGCAAGACCGCCTGCCCGTAAACCACGATTGGAGAAGGACAGGAATGCGCAGAGCAATCATCAGCCTCGCGGTGGCGAGCACCGGGGTCCTGGCGCTGGCGATGTCGAGCGTGGCCTCGGCCGCGCCGACGGTCCAGTTCAAAGCTGCAGCCGTGCCGATCGCCGGCTTCCCGCACACCGGCAACATCAAGGGCGCCGGTGCGGCGTTCGAATCCGAATTCAAAATCTCGGGGACCGAATACGGCGGGTTCCCGCCCCCGCTGATCCACGTCAACGTGTACCTGCCGGCGGGCGTGAAGCTGCACACGTCGGGCTTCCCGACCTGCGCGCCCTCGACGCTCGAACCGTCGGGCAAGGGCCCCAAGGCCTGCGCGAAGGCCAAGGCGGGGCCGACCGGCTCGGTCCAGGGCTACGTCGCGTTCGGCAAAGAAGTCGTGCCTGAGTCGGCGACGATCGAATCGTTCTACGCGCCGGGCGGTGGCCTGGAGTTCTTCACGTTCGGCCACGAACCGGTGCTGCTGGAAATCCTGTCCAAGGGCCACTTCGTCGGCTCGAGCGGCCTCTACAGCAAGAAGTTCGAAGCCGTCGTGCCGCTGGTCGAAACGGTGCCGGGCGCGAACGACGCGTCGGTCAAACTGATCAAGGTCAAGACCGGCTCGGCGATCAAGAAGAACGGCAAAGTGACCTACTACGGCACGATGCCGACCTCTTGCCCGAAAAAATACCTGCCGCTGAAGGCTGAACTCACGTTCGCCGGCCTCGGTGGTCTGACCGAAACAACGGTTACCTCCGAATACAAGGCTCCCTGCCCGCGCAAGCACTAGCTGCGGATGGGCGCCGGCCGGGCGGGCCGGCTGCGGGATGGATCCCGCGGTCGGCCCGCCTCGGCCGGCGATCTGAGGGTCGGCCGGTGCTCCGTGCCGGCCTTGGGGCGTGCGGCACCCAGCCGCCCCTTCGAGCGGAGTCGCGCGTGTCGCGGCTCCGCTCTTCTTCTGCGGTCCCGCCGGTGGGCCGGTGGGGCTCGACACTCTGCACGGCGGCCGTGCCCGCATGGCCCCGAAGCCGAAAGGCGCTCCGCGCCCGCCTAGCCGGCGGCGAGCGTCAGGCCCGAGACCGCGTGGCGGTCGGTCGAGCCGCCGGTCCCGCCCGAGAAGCCGACGTAGGCCGAGCTCGGCAGCGTCGACGGAGACGTTGCCGAGCTTCGTGCCGTCGAGCCACACGGCGATCGCCCCGCCGGCGGTGTCGACCTTGACCTTGTGCGTGCCGGTCCGCAGCGATGATGCGACGTTGAACGTGGTGAGCCAGTGCAGCGTGCCGGCCGTGGTCCCGGCGCCGTCGCTGATGCCGACGAAGTTGTTGGAGGGGTTGGCGGAGTTCTTGTAGGTGTCGAACGCGACCGCCCAGCCCGGGGTTTTCGCGAACCCGAGCCCGCCGCCTTTTTCGCCGAGCGAGGTCGCCGTCGCGCCTCTGGTGGCGTCGCCGATCACGAAGGCGAGCCCGTCGGCGCCGGTGCCGCCGCCGATGGAGATCGTGAATTCGTAGGCCAGGTTGCGCGGGTCGACCTTGGTCGGCCAGAACGCGCTGCCGGCCTGGTTGGTGCTCGCCTTCGTCAGCACGAGGCTCGGGCTTTCGAGCAGCGCGTTGCCGTTGAGCTGCCAGCCGCCGGCGCTCGGGTCGGGGATCGCGGGGACGCCGGTTTCTTCTTTCGGCGCGGTGTAGGTGTTGGTGAACGCGACGGTGTTGGCGCCGGCGGCGAGCGCGAAGCGCGGGGACCGTGATCTTGCCGCCCGAGGCCGCGATTTCGACCGCGGCGCCGCCGTTGACGGAGGCGGTGGTCTTCCAGCCGGTGCCGGTGGGGGCGGTCTCGGCGACCGAGCAGCTTGCGCCCTGGACGGCGCCGGTCAGCGCCGGGGTCGCGGAGCCGCCGTTGCCGAGCGCGGCGGTGGTGAAGCTGGACGGGCAGGTGCCGCTGTAGGTGAGGGTCGTTTCGGCCTGCGGGGAGCCGGACGGGCGCGCTGATCGCGTTCGTGATCTTCAGCGTGGCGGCCGGCGGTTCTTCTTTGGGCGCGGTGTAGGTGTTGGTGAACGCGACGGTGTTGGCGCCGGCGGCCAGCGCGAAGCCCGGCGCCGTGAGCGCGGAGCCCGCTTCTTTGAGTTCGACGGGCGCCGCGCCGTTGATCGAGACGGTGGTCTTCCAGCCGGTGCCGGTGGGCGCGGTCTCGGCGACCGAGCAGCTCGCGCCCTGGACGGCGCCGGTCAGCGCCGGGGTCGCGGAGCCGCCGTTGCCGAGCGCGGCGGTCGTGAAGCTGGACGGGCAGGTGCCGCTGTAGGTGAGGGTCGTTTCGGCCTGCGGGGAGCCGGACGGCGCGCTGATCGCGTTCGTGATCTTCAGCGTCGCCGGTTTCGGTTCTTCTTTCGCGCCGGTGCCGGCGACGGTGAAGCCCGAGATCGCGTGGCGGTCGGTCGAGCCGCCGGTGCCGCCGGAGAAGCCCACGTAGGCGGAGGCGGGAAGCGCGACCGCGAAGCTGCCGAGCTTGGTGCCGTCCAATCGAGACGGCGATCCCGCCTTCGCTCGTGTCGACCCGGACCTTGTGAGTGCCGGTCCGCAGGGAGGAGGGCAGCGGGTTGAACGTCGTCAGCCAGTGCAGCGTCCCGGCGGTGGCGCCCGCGCCGTCGCTGATGCCGACGAAGTTGTTGGAGGGGTTGGCGGAGTTCTGCCAGGTGTCGAAGGCGACCGCGAAGCCGGAGGTGCCGGCGAAGCCCAGCCCGCCGCCGCCTTCGCCGAGGGCCGTTGGCGCCGCCTTGGTGGCGTCGGCGATCACGAAGGCGAGTCCGTCGGCGCCGGTGCCGCCGCCGATGGAGATCGTGAATTCGTAGGCCAGGTTGCGCGGGTCGACCTTGGTCGGCCAGAACGCGCTGCCGGCCTGGTTGGCGGTGGCTGCGGTGAGCACGAGGCTGGGGCTTTCGAGCAGCGCGTTGCCGTTGAGCTGCCAGCCGCCGGCGCTCGGGTCGGGGATCGCGGGGACGCCGGTTTCTTCTTTCGGCGCGGTGTAGGTGTTGGTGAACGCGACGGTGTTGGCGCCGGCGGCGAGCGCGAACGCGGGGACGGTGATCTTGCCGCTCGTGGCCGCGATTTCGACCGGGGCGGCGCCGTTGACGGAGGCGGTGGTCTTCCAGCCGGTGCCGGTGGGGGCGGTCTCGGCGACCGAGCAGCTCGCGCCCTGGACGGCGCCGGTCAGCGCCGGGGTCGCGGAGCCGCCGTTGCCGAGCGCGGCGGTGGTGAAGCTGGACGGGCAGGTGCCGCTGTAGGTGAGCGTCGTTTCGGCCTGCGGGGAGCCGGACGGGGCGCTGATCGCGTTCGTGATCTTCAGCGTGGCGGCCGGCGGTTCTTCTTTGGGCGGCGTGTAGGTGTTGGTGAACGCGACGGTGTTGGCGCCGGCGGCGAGCGCGAACGTCGGGGACCGTGATCTTGCCGGCCGAGGCCGCGATTTCGACGGCGGCGGCGCCGTTGACCGAGACGGTGGTCTTCCAGCCGGTGCCGGTGGGGGCGGTCTCGGCGACCGAGCAGCTCGCGCCCTGGACGGCGCCGGTGAGCGCCGGGGTGGCGGAGCCGCCGTTGCCGAGCGCGGCGGTGGTGAAGCTGGACGGGCAGGTGCCGCTGTAGGTGAGCGTCGTTTCGGCCTGCGGGGAGCCGGACGGGGCGCTGATCGCGTTCGTGATCTTCAGGCTCGCCGCCGGCGGTTCTTCTTTGGGTTTTTCGACCGCGGGTTCGCCGCTGATCGTGACGTTCGCGGCCTTGTGGATGTCGTTGGAGCCGCCTGTTCCGCCGGTGAAGCCGACCAGCACCTTGGGCGGCAGCGTCACGGCCGTGCTCAGGTACTTGGTGCCTTCCACCCAGACGCTGACCGTGCCGTTCAGTGTTTCGACCTTCACGTGGCGGGTGGCCGTGCGCAGCGCCGGGATCGTGGTCGAGGTCGCGAGCCAGTGCAGCAGTCCCGCTCCGGAGCTGCCGTCGCTGATGCCGGCGAAGTTGTTGGACGGGTTGGCCGAGTTCTTGTAGGTGTCGAACGCGACGGCGATGCCGGAGATGCCGGCGAAGCCGAGGCCGCCGCCCTGTTCGCCGAGCGCCGTGGGCGCGGCTTTCGTGGCGTCGGCGAAGGTGAGCGTCTGACCGTCGGCGCCGCTGCCGCCGTTGATCGTCTGGTCGAATTCGATCGTCGAGGTGCTTGCTTTCGAGCGGCGTTTCGAAGAACGCCGAACCGGCCTGGTTGGAGACGGCGGCGGTCGTCTGTACGACCCCGGATGCGATCGTGGCCGAGCCGTTGTGGGACCAGCCGGGCCCGGGAGCGGGCACGGTGCCGTTGCCCGTGAACTGGACTTCGTGCAGGCCGGTGGTGTCGGTTCCGTTCAGCACCCAGACCCCGCTCGCGCCGCCCGGCGCGGACGGGTTGAACGCGACCGTCTCGGTCACGGTTTCACCGGGCGCGATCGTCGAGCCCTCCGACAGCGTGCTCGTCGCCGCGAAGCTGCCGCCGAGCGGCGGCTTGGACTTCGTGATCGTGACGTTCGTGCCGCCGGTGTTCGTGATCGTGAAGGTCTTCGAGACGGTGGAGCCGGCGGGGACGTTGCCGTATTCGACCTTTTCCGGCGTGACCTTCAGGGCGCCCGGCTGCCCGGCGGCGCCCGCCAGCCCGACCGTGGACTGGCCGGCGCTCGTCTTCAGCGTCAGTTCACCGCTGAAGTTGCCTTCGGCGGTCGGTTCGAAGGCGACTTCGACGTTGACGGCTTCGCCGGGCTGCGAGCACCTTGCCCGGAGCCGGCGCGCCGCTCACGGTGAACGGCGGGGCGACCGAGCCGACGGATTCGATCGTCAGCGGCGCGCCGCCGACGTTGCGGAAGGTCGCCGCTGCGGAGAGCCTGCCCCCGACCGTCGTGCCGCCGAACGACAGCAGCGCGGGCGAGGCTTCGACCTTGGCTTCGGCCGGCTGGCCGGTGCCCTGGAGCGAGAAGGTGTTCGTGCCCGCGCTGGTTTCGACGGTCAGCGTGGCAGCCTGCAGCCCGCTGGCGGTCGGTTTGAACGTGACCGGCACCTGGAGCGTCTGCCCCGCGCCGACCGCGGCCGGGAGCGCAGGTTTGGGGGTCCCGAGCACGAACTGGGCGCTGCCGGTGGAGACGCTGTTGACGGTGAGCGAGCTGTTGGCCGTCAGCGTGACCGTCTTTTCGCTGCTCTGCCCGAGCGTCGTCGTCCCGAAGCTCGTCGACGGCCCGCTGAGGGGCGGCGTCACCGGCGAGCCGAACGCGATCACCTTGCCTTCGCGGTTGCCGACGAACAGTTTGTTCGCCCCGACGCCGGGGGTCGCGAACTTCGAGCCGGTGCCGATCGCCGCGCTCCAGCGCAGGACCGGTTTGCCGCTGACCGGGACCGGGTCGTACGCGCGCAGCTGCGCGCCGGCGCCGGTGCCGTTGGGCATCCACTCGGTCCAGACGAGCGCTGAGCCCGAGGTCGTGCCTTCGGAGGTGATGACGGGGGCGCCGGTGCCGAAGCCCCACGAGTCCGAGGAGGTGGCCTGCAGGGACAGCGTCGGCTTGCCTTCGCCGTTGACGCCGTACTGGTAGACGCGCAGGAAGCCGGAGGAGCCGCCGGCGGAGTTGCCCGCCGAGGCGGTCGGGATGTAGACCCAGCCCCCGTTTCCGGGCCATACCCCGGGCCGCGACCACACCCCGCCGTTCGGGCCGATGCGCTGGACGACCTTGTCGCCGCCGCCGCTGCCCTGCTTGAAGCCGCCGAGTTCGTCGCGGTTGAGCAGGTAGACGTAGCCGTCCTTGCCGACCGCCACGGCGAGGTGCGGGATCGACGGCGTGCCGAAGTATTCGCCGTTCAGGCCAGTGATGCCGCCGGAGGCGAAGTCCGCGTCCCAGGTGTCGAGTTCCTGGGCGTCGAAGGGCGCGAAGAAGTCGGTCGCCTTCAGTTCGCCGTTGGCCTGCACCGTGAGACGCACGATCGACTCGCCGAGGGTGCTCGGCGGCGAGGTGCCCGGGGCCGGGGTCGAGGGCGCGCCGGTGTTGCCGGTGGTGACCATGAGCGAGTTCGGGCCGTCCGAGAAGAGCCCCGACCCGGATTGCCAGATGCCGCCGCCGTTGCCGCCCGGGACCGACACCCAGCGCGCCTTGACCTGGCCGGCGGTCGAGACGCCGAAGACCCAGCCCTGCCAGGTGTTCAGGTCGCAGTCCGAGCCGAATCCGGCGTAAACGACGCCGCCCAGCAGCAGCAGGCCGGGCCGCTGCATCTGCGAGGTCGCGTTGAAGGTCATGCTCGGCTGGTTCTGCGCGGTGCCCTGGAGCTGGACCGGGAAGCCTTCGCGCTCGGCGCCGGTCGCGAGGTTGATCGCGTCCATGTACCAGCGCACCGTGCCGCTCGAGCCCGAGGCGTAGGCCTTGTGCGTCATGTAGGCCGTGTTCGTGGCGGGGTCGACGACCGGGGTCGAGGTCACGCCGACGTTGGGGGCGAGGTCACCGCAGCCGATGTCGGCGGCTTTCCAGGCCGTGCCGGTGAGCGAGGTCGTCCATTTCTTGGCGCCGGTGTTCGGGTCGAGCGCGTAGACCTTGTTGTTCTCGGTGGCGACCAGGACCTCGCCGCTCACGAGCAGCGGCTGGGCGTAGACGGAGCCTTCGACTTCCGAGGACCAGAGCTGGCCGAAGGTGCCGCCGCTGACGAGCTGCGGGGTCAGCGAGCCCTGTTCGGGGTACCACCCGTCGCGCAGGTTGTCGCCCGAGTTGGTCGGTTCCGAGGCGAGCGCGGCGGCTGGGACGAGCAGCGCGAGCAGGGCCAGCAGCGCAGCCACGGCGAGCAGCGCCGTCCGCGCGCGCGCCCGGCGTGCATCCTGCGACGTTCTCATCCCCCGGTGCGGCATCCTTGCCGTCCATCCCCCTTCTATGACTCGTGCATCTCCGGCCCGCGCTCCGAGCGCGAACCCACCCGAACGGCGGATGGTAGCTCTCGGGATCGCCCAGCGCCAGGGTTTCGTCCGCGGGCCCGGGCGATCGCGTATGGTCTCCGGGAGGACACGTCCCGAAGGGGGAGCGTCAGATGACGAAGACGGTCTACAGGCAGTGCACGCTCTGCGAGGCGCACTGCGGCATCCAGGTCGACGTCGACGGGGAGCGGGTCGTACGCATCGCCGGCGATCCCGACGACGTCCTCTCGCGGGGGTACATCTGCCCGAAGGCGGCGGCGCTCGCCGACATCCAGAGCGACCCCGACCGGCTGCGCCGTCCCGTCAAGAAGGTCGACGGCCGTTTCGTCGAGATCGGCTGGGACGAGGCGCTCGACCTCGCCGCGCACGGGCTGCGCCGGGTCCAGGAGCGCCACGGAGCCGATGCGCTCGCGACCTACGCCGGGAACCCGAGCGCGCACTCCTCGGCGATCTTCGCCGCCGCGCTGATACGCAAAGTGCTGGGTACGAAGAACAACTACTCGGCCACCTCGACCGACCAGCTGCCGCAGTTCATGAGCTCCTACGAGATGTTCGGCCACTACTTCGTGCTGCCGGTGCCCGACGTCGAGCGCACGCAGCACATGCTCGTGATCGGCGCCAACCCCGCCGTCTCCAACGGCTCGCTGATGACCGCGCCGGGCATCCGTGAGCGCATCAAGGGCATACGCGCCCGTGGCGGCAAGGTCGTCGTGATCGACCCGCGCCGCACCGAGACGGCCAAGCACGCCTCCGAGCACGTCGCGGTGCGCCCCGGCGGCGACCCGTACCTGCTGCTCGGCATGCTGAGCGTGATCTTCGCGGAGCGTCTCGAGCGCCTGGGCAGCCTCAGCGGCCGCGTCGACGGCATCGCGGAGCTGCGAGCCCTGGCGGCACAGTGGCCGGCCGAGCGCGTCGCCGCCCACGCCGGCGTCGAGGCGCGCGGAGATCGCGCGCCTGGCGCGCGAGTTCGCCGCCGCGCCGAGCGCCGTGGCCTACGGTCGCGTCGGGCGTCTGCCAGAAGCAGACCGGATCGCTCACGCACTGGCTGATCAACTGCCTGAACATCGTCACCGGCAACATGGACCGCCCGGGCGGAGCGATGTTCCCGACCGGGCCGGTGGAGCTCGTCTCGTTCCTGCAGCGGACGACCGGCAACTCCCACTGGGGCCGCTACCGCCAGCGGGTGAGCGGGCTTCCCGAGTTCGCCGACGAGCTGCCGGTCGCGGGCCTGGCGGACGAGATCCTGACGCCGGGCGCGGGCCAGGTCCGCGGGATGCTCGTGATCGCCGGCAACCCGGTGCTCTCGACGCCCGGCGGCAAGCGTCTGGACGGCGCGATGGAGCAGCTCGAGTGGTGCGTCGCGGTCGACATGTACGTCACCGAGACGACCCGCCACGCCGACGTGATCCTGCCCCCGGTCGCGCACCTCGAACGCTCGGACCTCGACATCGTCTTCCCGGCCCTGTCGGTCCGCAACCAGGTCCGCTACAACCCCGCGGCGGTGCCCGCGCCGGCCGACGGCAAGGACGACTGGGAGATCGTCTCGGCGCTCGCGGCGCGCGTCGGGCCGGGGCGCCAGAGGAGCGCTCACGAACGCCGCCCTGCGGCTGCTCGGCCCGTTCTCGAGCTTCGAGCGGGTCGTGGACGCGGCGATGCTGTTCGGTCCCTACGGGCGGCTGCGCTCGCGCGCGCGGCCTCGACGTCGCGAAGATCAAGCGCGCCACGCACGGAATCGACCTCGGCCCGCTGCGGCCCGGTCTCTCCCGGCTGCTCCGGACCAAGGGCAAGCGGGTCAAGCTCGCGCCGCCGGTGCTGATCGCCGAGGCGGCCCGGCTGGAGGAGCTCGCGAGCCAGCGCGAGGCGGCGAGCGCCGCCGGCTTCGACCTCGCCCTGATCGGCCGGCGCTCGCTGCGCTCGAACAACTCGTGGATGCACAACAGCCCGCGCCTCATGAAGGGGGCGGACCGCTGCACCGCGATGCTGCACCCCGATGACGCCGAGCGCCGCGGTCTCGGCGACGGGCAGCGCGTGCGCGTCGCCTCGGCCGTCGGCGCGATCGAGCTGCCGCTCGAGCTGAGCGAGGAGATCCGTCCCGGCGTCGTCTCGATCCCGCACGGGTTCGGCCACGGCCGCGCCGGCGTCGGCTGGCGCGTCGCGGCCGAGCACGCGGGCGCGAGCGTCAACGACGTGACCGACCCCGTCGATCGTCGACCGGCTCACCGGCAACGCCGCCTTCAACGACGTGCCCGTGCGGATCGAGGCCGTGCTTGCCGACGCGCCCACCGAGTCGGCGCTCGACGCGGTCGGCGTCTAGGCGGGCGGCGCGCCGTGCGCCTGATCCTCAACCTGATCTGGTTCGTCCTCTGCGGCTTCTGGATGGCTCTCGGCTATCTCCTGGCCGCGCTGATCTGCTTCATCCTGATCATCACGATCCCCTTCGGGATCGCCGCGCTGCGGATCGCGCGCTTCGCCCTCTGGCCGTTCGGCAAAACCGTCGTCGAGCAGCCGGACGCGGGCGCTCCCTCGGCGATCGCCAACGTGCTCTGGATCCTGCTGTGCGGCTGGTGGCTCGCGCTCGGGAACCTGGTGACAGGGATCCTGCTCTGCCTGACGATCATCGGGATCCCCCTCGGTCTGGCGAGCTTCAAGCTGATCCCGGTCTCGCTGGTCCCGTTCGGCCGCGAGATCGTGTCGGTCGAGGAGGCGCGAGCCCGCGGCCTGGCGACGCGGGTGGCCGTGGAGTGACGCGCCGGCCGGTTCCCGCCCAGGTCATCCTCGTGTCTGTGCAACAGTCCCGTCGGTAGCTCCTGACGTTCAGAAAGCGACGCTAGCCGGGCGCGGAGTCAGCCGCCATCATCCGACACGGCGGGTGATCCGGGGCCTCGGTCCGAGAAGAAAGGGGAGCCAGTGACGACGAAAGCCGACTTCAGCGAGGAGGAGTGGAGGTTGATCGCCGAGGCGCCGCCGCTGGCGGGGCTGATGGTCTCGGCGGCCCAGCGAGGCGGGACCTTCCGCGAGGCGATGTCGATGGGCAAGGCCTACGCCGAGGCCCGCAAGCAGCACGGGAACAGCGAGCTGCTCGATGAGCTCGTCACGACGCGGCCGAAGGTCGAGCACCCGCACGTCCACTCGCCCGAGGAGCTGCACGATCTCGTCCTGCAGCGGCTGCGCGAAGCGAGCACGGCGCTGCGCTCGAAGGCGACCGAGCAGGAGGTCGGCGACTACAACGGCTTCGTGAGCAGCGTCGCCGAGCACGTCGCCAGCTCCCACAGCGAGGGCGGCCAGGACGTGAGCGACGCCGAGCGCGCCGCGATCACTGCGATCGGCGAAGCGCTGGCCGCGCCGGCCGCCTAGGCGCCGGCAGGGCAGAGCCGGCGCTCCGGCCGGCCCCGCTCCGGGACGGCCTCCGCCAAGGATCTCCGGCGCTCCAGGCCGGCCTCCGGGGAAGGGGTCGGCCGGCGCTCCGCGCCCTTCCGCGGTCGGACGCCTGCAAGTCGTCCACCGCCTGCTCGGCGGGCGGCCGGCGCGGCGGTACGCTCTCCGAGAAGCGGCAGAAGGGGGAGTCGCGTGGCGCGAGACGCGACGAGACATTCGATCAGGCGGCTGCTGGGCACGGCGCTCGCAGGAGCGCTCCTCTCGCTGGCGCTCGCCCCGGGTGCTCGCGCGACGGCGGCCGTGACGATCACCGCGCCGCTCGGCGGGACCGTCACCAACGAACGGATGCCGACCTTCGCCGGCGCGGCCGAACAGGTCGGCCGTAGCGGTCACGCGTGAACGTCTACGCGGGCCTGCTGCCCGAAGGGATCCCGGTGCAGACGCCGAGCACCACGATCATCGAACAGGGCACGTGGTCGCTCGAACCGCTCGAACCGCTTCCGGACGGGGTCTACACCGCGCAGGCGACACAGGGCCCCGCGACGAGCCTCCCCGTCACCTTCACGATCCTCACCGCCGCGCCGCGGGTGGCGATCGGCCAGCCGCACCCGGCCGCGGGCGAATCCGCTCCGTCCTTCAGCGGGACCGCGAGCGACACGACGCCGGTGACCGTCCAGGTCCACGCCGGGGAATCGGCGGCGGGCACGCTCGTCGCCACGGCGAGCGCTGCGGGGACCGGCGCTCTGTGGCACTCGAGCCCCGCGAGCCCGGCGCTCGCCGTCGGCCGCTACACGGCGGTCGCCGTGCAGCGCAGCTCGCTGAAAGGCAACCCGACCGGGCGCAGCGAAGCGGTCGTGTTCGACATCAGCCCGGTGCCCCAGCCGCCTGCGCCGCCCGCCGCGGCCTCGGGTGTGGCGGCGCTGCACGCCGCCGTACCGCAGCAGCACACGCCGTCGCTGCTCGCGCCGTTCCCCGTCGTTCGGGTCGCGGGCGTGGCCTTCGCCGGCGGAATGAGGCTGCGCCTGCTCTCCGTCCAGCAGGCCCCGGCGGGCGCGCTCGTCCGCGTGAGCTGCCGCGGGCGGGGCTGCCCGCGCCACGGCGCGCGCCGGACCACCGTCGCGGGGCCGCACGGCGTGCCCGCGATCGTGTTCCGGTCCTTCGAGCGCTTCCTGCGCCCCGGCACCGTCGTCGAAGTCTTCGTGACGAAGCCGGGCACGCTCGGCAAGTACACCCGCCTGAGGGTGCGCCGCGGCCGGGTGCCGGAACGCGTCGACCTGTGTCTGGACGCCGCGGGCGTGAAGCCCATCGTCTGTCCCGCCGCCTGAGCCGGGAAGGGGCCGCCGCGGTGCGGCGACGGCCCCGGGGTGCGCCTAGGCCGCGAGCGCCTTGGCCTTGATCGCGTCGAACTCGGCCTGGGTGATCGCGCCGGACTTCAGCAGCTCGCTGGCTTTTGCGATCTGCTGGGTCGGGTCGTTGACGCCGGCGGTTTCGCGGACGTAGTCGTCCATGCTCGCCTTCGCGGCTTTCTGCGCGGAGATCGTCCGTTCGGTCATGCCGTTGTGCTCGGCGATCAGGTACACGAACACGCCGAGGTAGGGGAGGACGATCACGAAGATGATCCATCCCGTCTTGCCCCAGCCGCTGATGTCGCTCCGGCGGAAGATGTCGCCGAAGACGACGAACAGAAGCCAGATCCAGATGAAGAACCCCATGAAGATCAGGATCGTCCAGAAGACTTCTAGGAACGGATATTCGGTCGCTGCAAGCAAATGGGCCCCCTTGTCGGCCTTGGGCTGGGTCGTATCGACTGATTGTCTGGTGCACACCGGATGGTCGCGGCACCCGCGCGGCTCGCATCATCCGAAAGGGACGAGCGCGCCCGTCCTCCCGCGCGCGAGGATGGGAAGCTCCGCCCCGACCCCCGGAGGTTCCCGAAATGGCTGACGAGCCCGACGTTCTCTACGTGGCCGCCGCGTCCTACGACAGCCTGGACGAGGCGCTCGGCGACTACGAGCTGATCAAGGCCCTCTACTACGAGATCAAAGCCTCCGACGACTTCGACGCCGCCGTGATCGCGAAGAAGGACGGCAAGGTCAAGATCGTCAAGAAGCACGAGCAGCCCACGCGCCACGGCGCGGTACACGGGCTCGGCTGGGGCCTCGCCGCCGGAGCCGTGGCGGCCCTGTTCCCGGCCGTCGGCATCATCGGCGCGCTGACCGTCGGCGGCGGCGCGGGTGCGGCGATCGGCGCGGTCTCCGGCCACGTCAGCGGCGGCATGAAGCGCGCCGACCTCAAGGAGCTGGGCGACGTGCTCGACGAAGGCGACGCCGGCCTGATCGTCGTCTACGCGACCAACATGGCCGACCAGATCGCCGCCAACATCAAGGCGGCCAACCGCATGGTCTCGATGGCCACCGACATGGCCGCCGACGAGCTCGCGCAGGAGATCAAGGAAGCGGAGGCCGAGACGGCGAACGCCTAGGCCCGGCGGGCCGCCGGCGCTCTCGAGGTCCGCCATGAGGTTGATGAGCCCCGCCGACAAAGCCATCATCGCCGGGGCGGTCGCGCACGCGCGCGCTGCCGGGGTCCCCGAGGAGACGATCCAGCGGACGATCGAGACGGAGGGGATGGGCCGCGGCGGTGCGGTCGTCCCCGCGGTTCTGGCCGGACGGCTTCACGCTCTTGCGAACGAGCTCCAGCGTCAGAATGCGGCTCCGGGTGAGTAGCGGGTTCTGCGGGCCCGGCGAGTGGGATCGCGGCGACGCTAGAGAGCCCAGCAACGGACTCGAACCGTTGACCCCTTCCTTACCATGGAAGTGCTCTACCAACTGAGCTAGCTGGGCGGGAAGGGCAGACTCTAGCGCGCGCCCCGGGCCGCCGAAAGGGGCAGGCGGGGTGCCCGGCTAGGCGATCCCGTCGAGCAGCTGCGCGGGGGAGGCGAGCTGCAGGCCGCGCGCGAGGATCACGATCGTCTCCAGGCGCGGCGAGCGCTTGCAGCGCTCGAGCAGGCTGATCTCCGTGCGGTGGAGGTCGCAGATCGACGCCAGCGCCTCCTGCGAGAGGCCCGCCGCGTCGCGGTGGTGGCGCAGGTTCCTGGCGAATTGCTGGCGCACGGCCTCCATCGCGGGTCACTCTCGCCACGCGCTGACGAAAGGTCTACAGACACTTGTCCGCGTCGGCCGAGACGTGGAACGCGACTATACGTTGTTGTCAAGGGGCTGGCTCCGGCGACGCGCGAGCTCATACGTCCGCCGCGGCGCTTCTCGCGCGCGAGGCGCTGGCATCGCGCGCGTGCGGTCAAGCCGCGTCCGCCGCCCGCTAGTCCTCGGGCGTGACAGTGCTGACCGGCAGCCCCAGCCCGCCGATCTTGTGCGGCAGGTCGAGGTGCAGCCAGCGCGAGAGTCTGCTGGGCAGGGTCGAGATGATCACCTCGTCGAAGCCGCGGAGGTTGATCGCGTCCTGGACCGCCGCCGAGGGATCGGGGTCGCCGATGATCCCGTCGACCTCGCTGCCGGCGGCCTCGGAGAGCTTGGGCAGGGCGTTGTCCAACACGCCCTGGGCCTCGCTGGCATCGAGGTCCTCCGGGTCGACGGCCTTGTGCAGGCCGTAGGCGGGGTTGGGGACGAGCAGGGTGAAGGTCGCCGGGCCGCGCGCCGCCCGTTCGCGGACGGCGTCGAGCAGGTGCTGCTCGGCGGCGGTCTTGTAGGCGACCACGAGCACTCTCGCCGGGGACTCTGCGGGCTCTGCTGAGGACATGCAGGCGCTCCTGTCGGATCGTTGGCGGGCCGCGCCGTGGGAGGCGCTCGCTTCTTCTACCCCCAACGGCCGCAGGTTGCAATGGGCGCGCCCACGACGGGGTGCGCGCCGGCCCTAACCGGCGGATTCCGCGCGCCGCAGGCCGCTGAGCGTCCAGACGCCGAACACCACGATCAGCGCGCCGGCGGCGAGGAAGGCGAGACCGGTGTGGCTGTGCACTCCGGAGATCAGCCCGCGGCCGGCCTCGAGGAACGCGGTCGCCGGGTTGACCGAGGCGACGCCGTGGATCCAGCCTTTCAAGAGAGCGAGGGGGACGTAGACCGGCGCGAGGAACAGCAGCAGGAAGACGGGGGTCTGCATCAGCGGGCCGGCCTGGATCGTGCGGAAGCGGAACGCGACACCGGCCGCCCAGCCGTAGCCGACGAGCACGAGCAGGAACCCCAGGCCGTAGAGGCCGAAGATGTCGACCCCGTTGCCGGTGATGCGCATGCCTGCGATCAGCGCGACGGCGGTGATGACGCTCATCGTGATCGCCGCGCGCGAGAGCGCGACGAGCGCGTAGCCGAGCGCGATGCCGCGCCGGTCCTCGGCCGCGAGCATCAGCCGCCGCGCGAAGCCGCTCTCGAAGTCGAAGGCGAGCGTGAAGCCGGTGAACAGGCCCGCGAACATCGAGGACTGGCACAGCACGAACACGAACTGGAAGGCGGTGTAGCCGGCGGGGAAGTGGAAGCCGGGGACTTCGCCGAGCGCCGAGAGCCCGCCCGCGAAGGCCGCGAGGAACACGAGCGGGAAGACGAGCGAGGGGACGAACAGGTCGGGCCGGCGGACGTAGGTGTGGAGGCTTCGCCACGCGATCGCGTAGGCGATGCGCCACGTGCCGGCGTGCGGGAGGACGCGCCTCATGTCCGCTGCATCCTTCGGTGGAGCGCGGCCGCCACCAGCAGCAGCCCGATCAAGAGGAGCCCGCTCGCCACGGCGAACCCCCGCAACAGCGCCGTGCCGTCCCAGCCGAAGATGTAGAGGCTGCGGAAGCCCTCGATCATGTAGGAGACGGGGTTCCACGTCGCGACGGTGTGGAACCAGCCGGTGTGCAGGAGGTTGCGCGGCAGGTTGCTCGAGGAGAGGAAGATCAGGACGAAGAACAGGGGGAACATCCCTTGGACCGCCTCGCCCGAGCCGGTCGCGAGCGCGGCGGCGCAGCCGAGCGCGCCGAAGCCGACGGCGACCAGCGCGCCCAGGGCCAGGATCACCGCCGCGCCGCCGAGGCCGGCGTCCAGGTGGGCGCCGGCGATCAGCCCGACGACGATGTAGGCGCCGGCCTGCAGCACCCCCAGCCCCGCGACCCCGATCAGCATCCCGGCGATCAGCGCGACGCGGCTCAGCGGCGTGAGGGCGAGACGGTTGAAGAACCCGGTCTCGATGTCCGCGGCGAGGTTGGTGCCGGTGTTGATCATCGAGAACATGCCGCCCTGGATGAAGGCGATCGCGATCGCGAACGAGACGTATGAGTGGGTCGGGAAGCCGGGAAGCCGGGTCGCGGCCTTCAGCCCGCTCGCGTTGACGGCGAGCAGGATCGCCGGGAAGAAGACGACCGGGAAGAGCTGGAACGGCTGGCGCAGCGTCTTGACCATCGCGCGCCGGGCGAGCACGCCGACCTGGTTGTAGAGCGTGAACCCCATCTCAGGCGCCGGGCTTCTCCGCGCGGGAGCCGTCGCCGTCGCCCGCGCCCTCCAGCGAGCGCCCGGTCTTCGCCAGGAAGACGTCGTCCAGGCTCGGCGAGTGCAGGCGCAGGTCGGCGACGCGCACGCCTTCGGCGTCGAGCGCGCGCACGATCTCGGCGAGATCCCCGGCCCCCTCGGGCAGCTGCACGGCCGCGCCCCCGGAGGAGGCGGCCGCCGGCTCGCCGAAGCGCGCGAGCGCGCCCGCGAGCCGCTCACGGTCTGCGGGGTCGGCGGGGACCGCTTCGACGCTGGGGCGCCCGATCGCGGCCTTGAGCTCGGCGGGCGTTCCCTCGGCCACGATCACGCCGCGGTCGATGATGCCGACGCGGTCCGCGAGCACGTCGGCCTCCTCGAGGTACTGCGTCGTCAGGAAGACGGTCACGCCGTCGTCGGCGAGCCGCCGCACCTCTTCCCACAGCGCGGCGCGGCTCTGAGGGTCGAGGCCCGTCGTCGGCTCGTCGAGGAACAGCAGGCGCGGCCGGTGCACCAGCGCGAGCCCGAGGTCGAGCCGGCGCTTCATCCCGCCCGAGTATCCGCCGACCTTGCGGTCCGCGGCGTCGATGAGCCCCACCCGCTCCAGCAGCTCGGTCGCGCGCCGGTCGCGCTCCTCGCCGCCGATGCCGTGCAGGGCGCTCTGCAGGCGCATGTGCTCGCGGCCGGTGAGGAACGGGTCCAGCGCGGACTCCTGCAGCGAGGCGCCGATCGCCCGGCGCACCTCGGCGCCGCGATGCACGACGTCGAGGCCCGCGACCCGCGCCTGGCCCGCCGTCGGCGGCAGCAGCGTCGTGAGCACGAGCACCGTCGTGGACTTGCCGGCGCCGTTGGGTCCGAGGAAGCCGTAGATCTCGCCGGGAGCGACGCTGAGGTCGATCCCGTCGACGGCCCGCACACCGCCCTTGAAGTCCTTGACGAGACCCTCGACCTCGATCCCGTTGTCCGTTCCCACGCTCACGGCTTCGCTCCCATCTCCGTCGCGAAAATCATCCAATCAAAAATTATTATTATCAGAAATGATTTCGTGACGTTATCATCATTGTCATGACCGACGATCCCGCCCAGCCCTTTCAGGCCGTCGGCTTCGCGCTCTCGACGCTCGGCTTCGCCGTTGCGAGCCGCTTTCGCGAGCGCCTCGCGCCGCTCGGGCTCGAGCCGCGCGACTTCGCCCTGCTCCGCGCCCTCGCGGCCGGGGAGGGGGTCTCCCAGCAGGCTCTCGGCGAGCAGCTGCGGATCCCGCCGAGCCGCATGGTCGCCTTCATCGACGCGCCTCCAGGCGCGCGGCCTGCTCGAGCGCCGCCCGCACCCGAGCGACCGCCGCGCGCACGCGCTCTACCTGACGCGCCGCGGGGCGGCAGCTGCTCGCGAAGGCGGTCGCGGTCGCCTCGCGCTTCGAGCGCGAGCTCTGCGGGCGGCTCTCCGCGGCCGATCGCGAGCGGCTGCTCGCGCTGCTCGGCGAGGTCCGCGAGCAGCTCGGCCTGCCTCCCGGCGTGCACTCGGCGCACCTGGCCGCCGCCCCGGCCTGAGCCGCGCGCGTCCGTCATCGCCGCTGCGCCTCAAGGGATCCCGCAGGGACGCCGACGTCTGTCGGGATGGCCATCCTCGGGCCCCGTCAGCCGATCGAGCACGGCGACCAGATCCTGCGCGCGCGCAGGACCGCCGCGCTCACGCGAGTGACGGTGGGCCTGGCCGGCATCGCGATGATCCTCGCCCAGCCGGACCTCGGCGGCGCAGCGGCGCTCGCCGGGTTCGCGACGATCGCGCTGAGCGCGGCAGTGCAGCTCGCCGCACCGCGCGCCAGAACGATCGCGGTCGAGGAGACCGTCTCCGCGAGCGCCGCCGTGCTCATCATCGGCCTCGGCTCGCAGCGCGTGGACGTGATCGCGGTGCTCTGGCTCGTCGCGATCGCCAGCGGCGTGCTCGCCCGCGGAGGGCGCGCACACTGGATCGGACGGGTCGTGGTGATGGGCGCGCTCGTGCTCCCGGTCGTCCGCTACGGCTCGCTCGATGCCGCCTACGCCGTGTTCGTCATCGCCGTGACGGCCCTGCTGCTCACCGCGGGCCGTCTCACGACCGAGCTGAACCTGCTCCTGCGCGAGGCACGCCTGCAGGCCGACAGCGCCGAGGCGCTGCTGCTCGCAGGCGACATCGCTGCGCGCGTGAGCGAGCGCGACGGGCGCCCCGCGGGCGCAGCGCCGCCGGCGCTCTCGGCGGCCGAGCGTGCGCGCGCGCAACGAGGCCTCGCGCAGCTCGTCCGCGGCGAGGGGCTCGAGATCGTGGTGCAGCCGATCGTCGACATCCGAACCGGCACCGTCCATGCCCACGAGGCGCTTGCGCGCTTCGGCCCGGCGGCCGGTGCCGATGCGCCCAGCGCGGCCACGTCGCCTCTTCACTGGTTCGCTCTCGCGGAGCTGATCGGTGGCCGTCCGGCGCTCGAGCGCGCCTGTCTGGGCGCGGCACTCGAGCTGCTCGGCGACAGGCCGCGGGGCACGCGGCTGTCGGTCAACATCTCGGCACCGGTGCTGATGGAAGCCGCGACGCTCGTGCTGCTGCACGACGCCGGAGACGATCAGCCCGACGATCTCGCCGGGCTGATCGTCGAGCTCACAGAGGAGACGCTCGTCGACGCCGACGAGCAGCTCGCGGCGGCGATCGAGCCGCTGCTCGCGCGCGGCGCGGAGCTCGCGGTGGACGACATGGGCGCCGGTTACTCGGGCTTGCGGCAGATCACGGCGGTGCGCCCTCGCTACCTGAAGCTCGACCGCTCGCTCGGCGCAGGCATCGACGCCGACACCGAGCGCGCGGCGCTCGTCGAGGCGCTCGCGGGCTACTCGCGCCAGGTCGGCGCGCTGCTCGTCGTCGAGGGCATCGAGACCGACGCCGAGCTGAACGCGCTCCAACGGATCGGGGTCCCGCTGGTCCAGGGCTTCCGGCTCGCGCGACCCGGGCCGCCCTGGCCGGCGATCGCCGACGGCAGAGCGAACGGCCCGGACGGGCCCGCGGCCGGGCACTCGCCGCGCCGCTCCGGCGAGGGCGCCGGCCGTGAGCATCCGCGCGGGCGAGGGCGGCGCCGGACCCCCGCCGGGACGGCCGGCGCCGGGCCTCGCTGAGGCGGGCTCAAACGCTTCGCAGAGCCGCCGCCGGGGCGAGCCGCGCAGCCCGGATCGCCGGGTAGAGGCCGGCGAGCGCGCCGAGCGCCAGCGCGAGCGCGACGGCGCGAAGCTGAAAGGAAGCTGAACTTCTCGCTTCCGCCTGGACCGTCTCTATCTTGGCGCGGGATGCGCATCAGCGATCCGAAGCCGCTCGACGCGCCCGTGCGCGTGACCGCGCGCAGCAAAGAGGAATGCGTCGGCGACGCGCAGCTCGAGGCCTTTCGCTGCGGCGAGGGACCGGCGGCGCGCGAGGTTGCGCTGATCGTCGGCAACCTGCTCAGCGGCGAGGCGCTGCCGCAGACCGTCGCGTTCGTCGACGACGTCGCGAGCGGCGCGCTGCTGGGGATCGCGTCGGTGCGCCCGGAAGGCAACGACCAGCTTCGCGCCAAGGCCTCGACGCCGTGGTTCGTGCGCCGGCTCGCCACCAACCCGTACGTGAACCTGATCGCGCGCGACGAGCGGTTTGCCGGCCGCGTCCTGAGCGACGGAAGCACCCGGCTCGGGACCGCCGTCCTCAGGGCCGGGCTGGAAGCGCTCGCCCAGGAGCTCGGCGGCGGCTCGCTGCCCACCGTCTTCGCGCTGGTGAGACGCGAGAACGACGCCAGCAAGCGCACCTTCGGCGAGTTCGCGTTCTACGCGCACGACCGCTCGCCGGAAAACCAGCAGGACGTCTACGTCCGGCGCGCCGGCCGCCGGCTGCCGCCGGCGCCGCCGCTGGACGCCTACATCCCGCTCGGGCACGAGCCCGAGGTCCGGTCCCTGAAGCGCACGCCGGCCGGCGGGCGCTCGGCCTGAGCTCGCGGGCCTCGCTCAGCTGGCGGCGGCGCGCCGGTAGCGAGCCGTCGCGAGGGCCCCGAACACGACGATGAGGCCCAGCGACCACAGGACCGACCCCAGCACGTCGTTGTTCGACGGCGCCCCCAGCCACAGGTGGCGCATTGCGTCGACGACGATCGTGAACGGGTTGACTTCCGCGAACTGCTGTAGCCCTTCGGGCATCGAGGCGACGGGTACGAACGCCGAGGAGATGAACGTCAGCGGGAAGACGGTGATGAAGCCGACCGAGTTGACCGTTTCCGAGGACTTCGCGACCAGCCCGATGAACGCGAGCACCCACGAGAACGCATAGCCGAACAGCAGCAGCAGCAGCACGCCCGCGACGGCTTCGCCGAAGCTCGTGTGGAAGCTGAAGCCGATGATCACGCCCGTGATGAGCAGGATCGTGATCGACAGCGCGTTCAGCACGACGTCGGACAGCGTCCGGCCCGCGAGCACCGCCGGGCGGGCCATCGGCAGGGAGCGGAACCTGTCGATCAGTCCCTTGCGGACGTCCTCGTTGAGCCCCAGCGCGGTCGCGAAGCCTCCGAAGGCGGTGTTCTGGACGATGATCCCCGGGATCAGGAAGTCGACGTAGGCGTAGCCCGGGGTGCGGATCGCACCCCCGAACACGTAGCGGAACAGCAGCACGAACATGATCGGCTGGATCGTGAAGCCGATCAGCAGTTCCGGCGTGCGTGTCAGCCGCACGAGGTTGCGCTCGGCGATGATCAGCGTGTCGGTGGCGAGGCGTCTCATGCTGCGCGCTCCTCGTCGGCGTCCTCGCCGTCCTGCTCGTCCTCGCTCGCGGCGTGTCCGGTCAGCGCGAGGAACACGTCATCCAGCGTCGGCCGGCGCAGCGCGAGATCCTCGACGTCGATACCGGCGTCGCTGAGGTTGCGCACGGCCTCGACGATCACGCCATGCGTCTCGCGGACGGCCACGGTCACGTCGTGACCGGCGTGCTGCGGAGGCTCGTCGGACATCGGCGCCAGCACACCGGCCGCGCGCGCGGCGTCGGCGGCGGACTCCAGACGCACCTCCAGGCGCTCGCCGCCGAGCCGGTCCTTCAGCTCGGTCGGCGTGCCCTTGGCGATCAGCAGCCCGTGGTCGATCACGGCGATGTCGTCGGCGAGGCGGTCGGCCTCGTCGAGGTACTGGGTGGTCAGGAGCGCGGTCGTCCCTCCGGCGACGAGGCCCTCGATGACGCTCCACAGGCCGAGCCGGCTGCGCGGGTCCAGCCCGGTCGTCGGCTCGTCCAGGAACAGCACGGGCGGTTCGGCGACGAGCGCGGCGGCGAGGTCGAGTCGCCTGCGCATCCCGCCGGAGTAGGTCTTCGCCGGCCGGTCGGCCGCGTCGCTCAGCTCGAAGCGATCGAGCAGCTCGTGGGCGCGGCGCTTGGCGGGCGCGCGCTCGGAGCCGTAGAGGCGCCCGACCATCGTGAGGTTCTCGAGCCCGGTCAGGTTTTCGTCGACCGCGGCGTACTGCCCGGCCAGGCCGATCCGCTCTCGCACGCGCGCGGCGTCGGCGACGACGTCGAGGCCGGTGACCCTCGCCGTGCCCTCGTCCGGCTCGATCAGCGTCGCGAGCACGCGCACAAGCGTTGTCTTGCCGGCGCCGTTGGGGCCCAGGAGCCCGAGCACCTTCCCCTGCTCGGCAACGAGGTCGACGCCGTCGAGCGCGCGCACCTCGCCGAAGCGCTTGGCGATGCCCTCGACTTCGATTGCGGCCTCACTGCTCATCGCGGCCCTCCGCGTGGCGGTCGTTTGCAACGAACGAGGACCCGGAGGGCGGGGCGAAGCCGCGTCCGGGTCGGCCCTCGACACTAGCGCGGACGGGGGAGGCCTTCCGGATCGTGCGCCACCCGGCCCGAGCCCCGCGCCGCTAGCGTCCGGAGCGCCGTGCGCAAGCGAGACAATCACGACAGCGGCGTGGCGGCGCGGCTCGCGCTCGGCCTGACGGCGTTCGTGGCCGTCGGCTGGGCAGCGGGGGAACTCTGGCTGTCCGTGGTCGGCTCCTTTGAGACGGACTACATGCGTACGCTCGCCGGGGAACGCACGGTCGCGCTGATCGAACTCGCGCGGGTGATCACGTGGGCCGGGAGCACGTGGCTCCTGATCCCGCTCGCGCTCGTGTGCTCACTGCTGCTGGCACGCGCCGGGCGGCGGTTGGACGCGCTCGCCGTGACGCTCAGCCTCGCAGGCGCCATCGCGATCGACAGCGCCGTGAAGGCGCTCGTAGCCAGGCCTCGCCCTGCCGTCGAGCATCTGCAGCACGTCAGCGGGTGGAGCTACCCGTCCGCCCACGCGGGCCAGGCGGGAGCGTTCTGGACTTCGCTGCTGCTCATCGCGCTCACGGCGACCCGCACGCGTCGAGCATCGTGGCTCGCGACGGGTCTCACCGCCGTGGTCGTGCTCGCCGTCGCCTGGTCGCGCGTGTACCTGGGGGTGCATTACCCGTCCGACGTGATCGCCGGTGCGCTCCTGGGGTCCGGCTGGGCGCTGTTCACGCGGTCGGCGCTCGAGCGTTCGAGCGGGCCGGCCTGATGCGAGCCACAGCCGGACGCGTGGCGAGCGAACCGCTGCCGCAGCCATGCCGTCTCGGCGCCGTCTCACCGGCGGGTTGCGATGGCGGGGGAAGGATTCGAACCTTCGAAGGCAGAGCCACGTGGTTTACAGCCACGCCCCTTTGACCGCTCGGGAACCCCGCCGCCGGCTGGTCAGTGTAGGTGATCGCGCGCGGGCCGCGAAGGCGCGCCGGCGGCGATCTGCCGGCGCGCCGGAGGGGCGCTCAGGAAGCCTCGCGCAGCTGCTGCGCGTCGGGCAGCGTCTGCAGCTTTTTCAGTGTCCTGTTCTCGATCTGACGCACGCGCTCGCGCGTGATGTTGAACGCGCGCCCGACCTCCTCGAGCGTCCGCGAGCGCCCGCCGACGATGCCGTAGCGCATCTCGATCACCTCGCGCTCGCGGCGCGGCAGGGCGGCGAGCACGCGCATCACGTTCTCGCGGCGCAGGGCCTCTGAGGCGATCTCGAACGGCGACGCCGCCGAGACATCCTCGACGAAGTCGGCGAGCGCGGAGTCGTCTTCCTCTCCGACCGGCTTCTCGAGCGAGATCGGCTGCTGGGTGATCCGCATCACGTCGCGGACCTCCCGCACGGTGCACTCGAGCTCCTCGGCGAGCTCCGCGGGGCTGGGCTCGCGCCCGAGCTGCTGGATCAGGCGCCGTTCGGCGTGCAGCAGCTTGTTGAGCCGCTCCACCATGTGCACCGGGATCCGGATCGTGCGTCCCTTGTCCGCGAGCGAGCGTGTCACCGCCTGGCGGATCCACCAGGTCGCGTAGGTCGAGAACTTGTAGCCGCGCCGGTAGTCGAACTTCTCCACCGCGCGGATCAGGCCCAGCGAGCCCTCCTGGATCAGGTCGAGCAGCGTCAGCCCGCGGCCGACGTAGCCCTTCGCGATCGAGACCACCAGACGGAGGTTCGCCTCGACCATGTGCTGCTTGGCGGCGATGTCGCCGCGCTCGATTCGCTTCGCGAGCGCGACCTCCTCCTCGGCGCTCAGCAGCGGCACGCGCCCGATCGAGCGCAGATACAGCCGCAGCGAGTCGAGGCTCGGCTCGACCGTCAGGTCGACCTCCGGCCGGCGCAGCTCGTCGAGGCGGGCGCGCAGTCCGCGCCCCTCGTCCTCGCCGGGCTGCTCCTCGCCGTCCTCGCCTGCGAGCTCCGCGTCGTCGCCGTCGCTTCTCTGGGCCGCGGCGCCGTCGATCGGCTCGCTGAGCTCGGGCGCGGTCTCGCCCGCCGCAAGGAGCTCCACGCCGTGCTCCTCCAGATAGCTCAGCAGGTCCTGCGCCTGCTGCCCCGACAGCTCGGCCTCGTCGATCGCCGCGGCGATCGCGTCCGCCGTCAGAAAGCCGCGCTCCTGCCCTTCGGCGATCACGCCCTGCAGCTCATCCATCTCCGCCACCGCCGTCTCGGCCGTGGCCTGCAGTCCCTCCAGCTTCTCGCTCACTTTGACTCCCAAGGATCTACTCCGTATCCCCGTCGCGGCGGCGAGCCGACGCGACCTCCCCGACCTACGCCTTAGCCTCCTGTGCCCTGAGCTCGATTGGCAGTCTCGTCGCGTACACCTGCATATCCCTCGGTCGCGGCCTGTTCGGCTCCCCTGGATGCCGCTTCCGACTAAGTGCGGAGTGATACCAGAATCGGCGGCGTGAGAGTCCGCGGTCAACGGCGCCCCGGCGGGCACCTGCGAGCACGCGGGCGTGGGCGTCCTGCCGCGGTACGCTAGGCGGCGATGCAGGGCAGCGGAAGCAGCTCGGTCGTCTCGCCCTCGCTGGGGTCCGGAGACGACGTCCAGGCGCGCACGCCCGGCGTCCCGGTCGGCCTCACGCGGGTGGGAGTGACCGGCGTCGAGAAGGTCGTCCGGATCCGCGAGGAGCTCTTCTTCGCGCGGCTCGACTGCTTCGTCGACCTGTCGCGTCACCAGAAGGGCGCGCACATGTCCCGCTTCGACGAGGTGGTCAACGAGGCGATCGGGGAGGTCGTGCTGAGCGAGTCTCCGTTCCGCGCCGAGACGCTCGCCAAGCACATCGCCGAGCTCGTCCGCGAGCGCCAGGGCGCCGCTCGCGCCGAGGTGACGATCGCCGCCCGCTACCCCGAGCACAAGCCGGCCCCCGTCTCGGGCGTGCGCACGCAGGAGATCTACACCCTCCACGGCCGCGCGGTCGCCTTCGAGCACGGCACGCGGCGGATCGTCGGCGTCTCGGCCACCGGTATGACCGCGTGCCCGTGCGCCCAGGAGCTGGTCGCCGCCCGCGCCCGCGAACGGCTGGCCGCCGACGTCGAGCTCAGCGAGGAGCAGATCGAGGCGGTGCTGCGCGCGGTGCCGGTCGCGACCCACAACCAGCGCGGGCTCGCCACCCTCCAGATCGGCTGCATCGAGGAGTGCGTCGAGGAGATCGACGCGGCCGCGCTGCTCGAGATCGCCGAGGCGAGCATGTCCTCGGAGATCTACGAGCTGATGAAGCGCTCGGACGAGGTCGAGGTGGTCGAGAAGGCGCACCGCCGGCCCCGTTTCGTCGAGGACTGCGTGCGCGAGATGATCGCGGGCGTCGTCGCCGCCTTCCCGATGCTCGACGGCAGGAGCTTCGTCTCGGCGCGCCAGGAGAACCTGGAGACGATCCACCAGCACAACGTCGTCGCCGAACGCCACGGCCTGCTCTCCGAGGTCCGCAGCGAGATCTCCTCCGGCGAGCCCGTCGCGCGCCAGACGACGCTCGAGGCGTGGCTCGACGCCGGCGCCGAGCGCCGCGCGCCCTGAGCGGCGCTGCTCAGCCGTCGGTCTGGGCGCCGCCGCGCGAGGCCATCAGACGCCGCACGCCGAAGAAGTAGTCGAGCCCTGAGAGCACCGTCACCGCGACGGCCACGTAGAGCAGCGCGGAGACCCACAGCGGCTGGCCGTGGACGGCGATCAGCGCGAGGATCGCGGCGATCTGCAGGCAGGTCTTGACCTTGCCGAAGTTGCTCGCCGGGACGATCACGCCCGCGCCGCTCGCTCCCATCCGCAGCACGGTGACGGCCAGCTCGCGCGTGATGATCACCATCGCGACCCACGCCGCCAGCCGGTGCAGCGAGACGAGCGAGATCAGCGCCGCCACGACGAGCAGCTTGTCCGCGAGGGGGTCCATCAGCTTCCCGAAGGTCGTCACCGAGTCGCGCGCGCGCGCGAGGTAGCCGTCGACGAAGTCGGTCAGCGACGCCAGCGCGAAGACGATCGCCGCGAGCACGTCGCCCTCCGGCGTGTTGCCGAGCAGCGCGACGACGAGCACCGGGACCAGCATGATCCGCAGCACCGTCAGCAGGTTGGGCAGGTTCACCGGGAACATCGTCGCTGCTCGAGAACACTAGTCGCGCGCGAGGGCTGTCGGCGGTCACCGCGGCGCTGATATACCGGGCGCCAGGAGCCGGCCCGGCGCGGGCCGGCGGCGAACCGCAAGCCGAAAGGAGCGCGTGATGGACAAGCGCAGGCTCGGGCCGGAGGGCCCGGAGGTCTCGGAGATCGGCCTCGGCTGCATGGGCATGTCTGCCTTCTACGGCAGCTCCGACGAGGCGCGAATCGACGCGCACGATCCACCGCGCGCTCGAGCTGGGCTGCAACTTCCTCGACACCTCCGACATGTACGGCCCCCACACGAACGAGGAACTCGTCGGCCGCGCGATCGCCGGACGCCGCGATGAGTACTTCGTGGCGACGAAGTTCGGCATCAAGATCGAGCCCGGCGGGGACGGCCCTCCGAAACGGTCGATCGACGGCAGCCCCGACTACGTCCGCTCCGCCTGCGAGGGCTCGCTGCGGCGGCTGGGCGTCGATCACATCGACCTCTACTACCAGCACCGGGTCGACCCCTCGACGCCGATCGAGGAGACGGTCGGCGCGATGGCCGAGCTCGTCGCGGCCGGCAAGGTCCGCCACATCGGGCTCTCCGAGGCGAGCGCCGAGACGATCCGCCGCGCGCACGCCGTGCACCCGATCACCGCGGTGCAGACCGAGTACTCGCTGTGGACGCGCGACGTCGAGGACGAGGTGCTGCCGACCCTACAGGAGCTCGGGATCGCGCTCGTCGCGTACTCGCCGCTCGGCCGCGGCTTCCTCTCCGGGCGCTTCAGCTCGACCGACGAGCTCGACGAGGGCGACTTCCGCCGCTACGGGCCGCGCTTCACGGGCGAGAACCTCCAGGAGAACCTGAAGCTCGCCGAGCGCGTCCGCGAGCTCGCCGCCGAGAAGGGCGTGACGCCCGGGCAGCTCGCGCTCGCCTGGGTGCTCGCGCGCTGGGAGCACATCGTCCCGATCCCGGGCACCAAGCGCGTCAGCTACCTCGAAGAGAACCTGGCCGCCGCCGACGTCGAGCTGAGCGCCGAGGAGGTCGAGCGCATCGCCGCGGAGGTGCCGGCCGCCGCCGGCGACCGCTACGACCCCCAGGGCATGCGGACGGTCAACCTCTAGGCCCGTGGCCTTCGCGGCCGGCGAGCGCCACCTCGACTGGGAGGGCTGCTTCAACGTTCGCGACCTCGGCGGCCTTCCCGCCGCGGGCGCCACGCGCACGGCGCGTGGGGCGCTGGTGCGCGCGGACTCGCTGTCGCGGCTGTCGCGCCGCCGGCTGGCAGTCCCTGCTCGACCACGGCGTGCGCACGGTCATCGACCTGCGCAACGAGCGCGAGCGCGAGGAAGCGCCGGACCTCGCGCCGCGGCCCGAGGAGGTCGAGACCGTCGCAGTCGCGCTCGACGGCGCCGAGGACCGCGACTTCTGGCAGTCGATCGAGGCGACGCCCGAGTTCGGCACGCCGATCTACTACCGCGCGCACCTGATGCGAAAGCCCGAGCTCGCCGCGGGCGCGGTGAGGGCGATCGCTCAGGCCGCGCCGGGCGGCGTGGCGTTCCACTGCGTCGGCGGACGCGACCGCTCGGGCGCAGCTCGCGATGGTCGCGCTCGCGCTCGTCGGGGTCGCGCCGGAGGTGATCGCTGCCGACTACGAACTGAGCGCGCGAGCGCCAGCGCGGGCTGTGGGCGGCGCTGGGCGAGCCCGACCAGGCGCCCGAGCTCGAAGCGTTCCTCGCCGAGCGCGGCACGACCGCGGGGCAGGTGATCGAGACGACGCTCGCCTCGCTCGACCTGCGAGGCGACGCTCGCGGCCGGAGGGCTCGCCGAGGAGGACGTCGCGGCGCTGCGCGCGCGGACTGCTCGAGCCGGACCCGCCTCAGTAGCCGACCGAGTAGAAGCTGATGTGGCGGCAGCCGCGCAGCTTGTAGTGCGGCAGCGCGTGGTGGCTCGTGTAGACGACGATGTGCGGGTTTTCGCAGTGGATCACGCCCGAGCCCTCGTGGGCGTGCACGACGGTCGCCGGGTTGCTGCCGGTGAAGACGTAGTTGACCGTGTCGTTGGAGTAGATGAAGTTCTTGCCGTTGCCCGCGTGGATGACCGCCGTCTGGTGCTGCGGGCCAGCCCGAGGGGTGGTAGTCGCCCCAGATCACGTCGCCCGCCTGGCCGCCCACGAGTTCGTCGTCGCCGTAGCCGCCCAGCAGCCAGTTGTGCCGGCTCGGGAGCCCGCGCAGCACGTGGTGGCGCCCCGCCGGCCCCTTGTCCATCACGAGGTGTTCGTCGGGCGGCCAGCCGGCGTGGCTCGTGGAGGCCGGCGCCGTGCCGGCCGTGAGCGCGATGGCAGTCGCGACGGTCGAAGCGAGCGCGAGGAGGCTCGCGCCGAGGTGGGTGATGGGGCGGGTCATCCGTGATCCTCTGTCGGGTGCTTCGTCTCAAACCCGCTTACCCGGCGACGGTTGCGCCGTGAACTCCGACATTCGGCCACTCGGGAGGCTCCGCCGGCGCGCACGCCGGGTGACGCTGCGCAGGCCGCTAGGGTGGGCCCCCATGCCGCTGATCCCGATGGTCATCGAGCGCACGGCCCGTGGCGAACGCGAGTTCGACATCTACTCGCGGCTGCTGAACGAGCGCATCATCTTCCTCGGCACGCCGATCGACGACCAGGTCGCCAACCTCGTCGTCGCCCAGCTCCTGCATCTCGAGAGCGAGGATCCCGACAAGGACATCTCGATCTACATCAACTCGCCGGGCGGCAGCATCTACTCGGGCCTTGCGATCTACGACACGATGCGGTTCATCAAACCCGACGTGGCGACGATGTGCGTGGGGGTGGCGATGTCGATGGGCTCGCTGCTGCTGGCCGCCGGGACGAAGGGCAAGCGCGCCGTGCTGCCGAACTCCCGGATCCTGATCCACCAGCCCTCGGCAGGCTTCGAAGGCCAGTCGACCGACATCGAGATCCACGCGCGCGAGATCCTGAACGTCCGGAAGCGCATCGACCAGATCTACGCCGAGCACACCGGGCTCTCCGAGGACCAGGTTCGTTCCGACATGGAGCGCGACCGCTTCTTCACGGCCGACCAGGCGCTCGAGTACGGCCTCGTCGACAAGGTCCTCGACAAGCATTAGCGCCCGCTCGCCCCAAGCCGCCCGACGGGCCGCACGATGCGCGCGCTGAGCGCGCTCGAGCGGGGGGCGCTGGGGGCGGTCGCCCTGGCCACCGCGCTCGCCGGGTTCGCGAACTACGCGAGCTGGGCCGCCGTGCCGCGGTTCGCGCTCGCCACCCTCGCGCTCGCCGGGCTCGCCTGGGTGGTCTCGTTTGCGACCGAGCAGCTCGGAGAGCGCTTCGGGCCCGGCGTGACCGGGATGCTGCAGTCGACGCTCGGCAACCTGCCCGAGCTGTTCGTCGTGATCTTCGCGCTGCAGAAGGGGCAGCTCGTGGTGGCGCAGACGGCGATCGTCGGATCGGTGCTGGCGAACGCGATGCTCGTCCTGGGGCTCGTGATCGTCGTCGGCGCCAGGCGCGCGCCCGACAGGGTGATGCGCTTCTCCAAGCGGCTGCCGCGCGACACGACGACGCTGCTGCTGGTGACCGTGTTCATCATCGTGCTGCTGGCGCTGTCGCTCGGCTCGCACGATCCCGCGAGCCACCACGTGCAGACGATCTCGGCGGTCGGCGCGGTGTGCCTGCTGATCGTCTACTCGGCCTGGGCGATCGACTACCTGCGCTCCGACCAGCGCCCGCAGGAGGCAGGGGGGAGCGTGACCGCGCGCGTGCCGCTCCCGGTCACGCTGACCCTGCTCCTCGTCGGAGGTGTCGCCTCGGCGTTCGTCTCCGACTGGTTCGTGGCGGGCCTGCAACCGGCGATCGACCAGCTCGGCCTTTCGCAGGCGTTCGCCGGGCTCGTGATCGTCGCGATCGCGGGCAACGCCGTCGAGAACACCGCGGGGATCGTGCTCGCCTGGAAGGGTCGCGCCGACCTCGCGATCTCCGTCGTCAAAAACTCCGTCGCGCAGATCGCCGCGTTCCTGTTCCCGGCGCTCGTGCTGATCTCGTTCGCGCTCGCGACCACGCTCACGTTCTCGCTGGCGCCGGTCTACACCGGGGCGCTCGGCCTCAGCGCGCTGGCGCTTTGGCAGGTGAGCGGGGACGGGCGCGCGGCCGAATTCGAGGGCTGGGCGCTGGTCTCGATGTACGTGATCCTGGCCGCGCTGACGCTCTACGAGTAGACGGGGGACTCAACCTCCTCCGAGTCTCCCGGCGCCGACGCCGCACCCCGCCCCGCCGTCGCGGAGCTGGGCGGGGGTCGGCGGGTCGTCGGTGAGAAGCTGCGGGACGCTCACCGCCCGCAGGTGGCGCCGGCGCAGCGCGGCGAAGATCGCCAGCATCGCGCGCACCGTCTGCCCGTGGTTCTCGTGCATGAGGATGATCGAGCCGGGGCGCAGGCCCGCGATCACCGTCTGTTCGATCTGGGCGTAGGAGGCGCCGAGCGAGTCGCGGCTGTCGACGTTCCAGAGGATCTCGAGCAGGCCGCGCGTGCGCGCGATCCGGTCTGTGACGGCGTTGTGGGCTCCATAGGGCGGCCGGAACAGGAAGACAGGCCCGCGGCTCGCGTGTTCGACGGCTTCCTGGGTCCTCGCGATCTGGGACTCCTGTTCGCCGGCCCCCAGGCCGGTCAGCAGCGGATGCGTGTAGGTGTGGTCGCCGACCGCGCCCGCGCGGCGCTCCAGCGCCGGCAGCGAGGGCGCCAGCGCCACGTTGCGCCCGACGATGAAGAAGGTCGCCGCGACATGGTGCTTTCGCAGCTTGTCGAGCATCAGCTTCGTGTAGGGCCCCGGGCCGTCGTCGAAGGTGAGCGCGACCTCGTCGCCTCGCGCCGGCGCGCAGTACACGGGCTGCCCGACGGCGATCAGCCGCCGCAGCTGCTGCGTCTCCGGATAGCCCGCGGGGGAGGCCGGGGCGGACACCCGGCGGGTGCCCGCGCTGCGCGGGGCGAGGCTGCTTCGCACCGTCGTTTTCGGATGCGGTGCGCCGGCGCCCGCCGAGAGCGCGAGCACGAGCCCGGCCGCGACGGCGAGCAGGCAGCCGAGCAGAAGCCCGGTGCGGCGTCTGCGGATGCGCCTACGGCGCTCGACCGGGGAGCGCCGGCGGCTGGGCTGAGGCATCGGGCGACGGTAGCGCGGCAGCCCACGGCGCGCGCAGGCGCGAGCGCCCGGGGGTACAGGTGCGGCGCCGCGGCAAGCACGCTAGACTGCCTGTACCTCGCGCCTGGGCGGGGTTTTTCTTCGCCCGGGGCCGCTTCATCACTACTCAAGGGTTTTCCGATCATGGCCCGCGGAGACGTTCGAATCGCTATCACCCTCGCCTGCGAGGAGTGCAAGCGCCGCAACTACCAGACCAACAAGAGCAAGCGCAACAACCCCGACCGGGTGACGCTGCGCAAGTACTGCCGCTGGTGCCGCAAGCACACCAGCCACCGGGAGACCCGGTAGCGCGGGAGCGCTTCAGTGGCCCGTGATCGCAAACGTGCGAAGCAGCGCCGCCAGCGCGGCACCGGTCGGGACAAAGCGGCCCCACCGCCGAGCCAGCCGGTGCGCGCCGACCTGCCCGGCTCGCTCGACCACGCCTCCGGCGAGGTCGACGAGTTCGACGCCGCGCTCGTCCGCGGCGCGGGCGGCGTTCCGGCGACGCCCGAGCGCGACATCGAGGCCGACCCGCGGCATCTCTCCGAGCGGGAGATCGAGGAGGAGGCCGCTGCGGAGGGCGACATCGGCGAGGACGAACTTCAGGAGCTGGAGCATGCGCCCGCCGGCGCCGGCGGGCGCAACGGGGACGGCGGCGTCGGTCCCGAGCGCGCATCGGGAGCGCCGCTGCGCGGCGGCAACCGCGCCATCGGGTTCCTGCGCGCAAGCTGGGCCGAGCTGCAGCGCGTCCAGTGGCCCGACCGCCGCGCGGTCGCCCAGGCCACGGCCGTCGTGCTCGGCTTCGTCGCGATCGCCGGCGCCTACCTCGGCCTCGCCGACTACGTCGCCAAGGAATTCGTCGAATTCATCCTCTGACGCGATGAGCACCCGGTCGCGTCGCACCCCCGACACCCTCTTCGCAACACCCCCCAGGAGCCTCTGAATGTTTCGCTGGTACGTCGTCAACACCTATTCCGGTCACGAGAACAAGGTCAAGCACAACCTCGAGCACCGGGTCGTCTCGCTAGGGCAGCAGCGCGCCGTGCGCTCCGTCGTCGTCCCGACCGAGTCGGTCACCGAGATGGAGAACAACCAGAAGGTGCTCAAGGAGAAGCGGACGATGCCCGGCTACGTGCTCGTCAACATGGAGCTGAACGAGGACTCCTGGGGCGTCGTCAAGGGCACGCCCGGCGTGACCGGCTTCGTCGGCGCCTCACAGGAGCCCGTGCCGCTGACGCAGGTCGAGGTCGACCGGCTGCTCCACAAGGAGGTCGCGACGGCCACGCGCACGCGGGCGCAGTTCTCGATCGGCGAGTCGGTCAAGGTCGTCTCCGGGCCGCTCTCGGACTTCTCCGGCGAGATCTCCGAGATCAACGAGGACGCGGCGCGCCTCAAGGTGCTGGTATCTATCTTCGGACGCGAGACGCCGGTGGAAGTCGGCTTCGACCAGGTGAAAAAGCTCTGAGTCCTCGACCCGCTCCGCCCCGCAAACCCCACTAAGCTCCGGATTCCGAAATGGCCAAGAAGGTTCTGACAACGATCAAGCTGCAGGCGAACGCCGGGCAGGCGAGCCCCGCCCCGCCGGTCGGCCCTGCCCTGGGCCAGCACGGCATCAACATCATGGAGTTCTGCAAGGCGTTCAACGCCCAGACCCAGAGCGAAACCGGCACGGTGATCCCGGTCGTGATCACGGTCTACGAGGACCGCTCCTTCACGTTCGTCACAAAGACCCCGCCGGCCGCCGTGCTGATCCGCCAGGCGCTCAAGATCGGCAAGGGCTCCGGCGAGCCCAACCGCACCAAGGTCGGCACGATCAGCCAGGCGCAGCTGCGCGAGATCGCCGAGCGCAAGCTGCAGGACCTGAACGCGCACGACGTCGACCAGGCGGCGAAGATCATCGCCGGCACCGCCCGCTCGATGGGCGTGGAGGTGGAGGCATGACGACGCACCACGGCCGCCGCTTCCGCGACGGCGTCGCGAAGGTCGACCGCGAGCGCGAGTACGAGCCCGCCGAGGCCGTCTCGCTCGTGAAAAGCCTTGCGAGCGCGAAGTTCGACGAGTCCGTCGAGTTGCACGTGCGCACCGGCTTGAACGTGCGCCACGCCGACGAGCAGCTGCGCGGCACGATCGCGCTGCCGAACGGGCTCGGCAAGGACGTCACGGTCGCTGTGTTCGCACAGGGCGACAAGGCCAAAGAGGCCGAAGAGGCCGGGGCCGACGTGGTCGGCGCCCAGGACCTCGCCAAGCGCATCCAGGACGGCTTCGACGAGTTCGACGTGGCGATCGCCACCCCGGACCTGATGGGCGTGGTCGGTCAGCTCGGCCGCATCCTCGGCCCGGCCGGCAAGATGCCGAACCCCAAAGTCGGCACCGTCACGATGGACGTGGCGAAAGCCGTCGAAGAATCCAAGTCCGGGAAGGTCGAGTACCGGACCGACCGCACGGCGATCGTGCACCTCGTGATCGGCAAGGCGAGCTTCGACGACCGCACGCTGCTCGAGAACTACGCGGCTGTGATCGAAGAGCTCGTCCGGGCGAAGCCGTCGGCCGCGAAAGGCCGCTACCTGCGCTCCATCACGCTGACTTCCACCATGGGCCCCGGCGTCAAGGTGGACGCCGGCCGCACACGTGACATCATCGAGGAGGCGCCCGCGGCAAGCGCTGCTGCCTAGGCACCTCATACGCCCCAGAGACCCCCGGCCGCGAAGGCATAAGACCGGGACAGGAGCCTGAATGAACCGCGAGCAGAAGTCCGCCGCGATCGCCGAGATCGCCGGCCACATAGACGAGTCCGAGGCGATCTTCGCCGTCGACTACCGTGGCATCACGGTCGAGCAGATCGCCGAGCTGCGCGCGAAGCTGCGCGAAGCTGACGCCGCGTTCAAGGTCGTCAAGAACTCGCTCACCGAACGTGCCGCCGACCAGGTCGGAGCGGAGCCGCTGAAGGGCTACCTCGTCGGTCCCACCGCGCTGACGTTCGTGCGCGGCGACGTCGCGATGGCCGCCAAGGCCGTCGCCGACTACGCCAAAGCCACGCAGCTGCTGCCGTTCAAGGGCGGCATGATGGGC
Organism: uncultured Solirubrobacteraceae bacterium; assembly: GCA_963779065.1. Taxonomy (GTDB): domain Bacteria; phylum Actinomycetota; class Thermoleophilia; order Solirubrobacterales; family Solirubrobacteraceae; genus Palsa-744. The sequence continues at coordinate 1,509,602 of CAVZWQ010000003.1, read as the reverse complement.
GGCGAGGAGCTCGAGATCGAGCAGATCCGCGCCCTCTCGCGCCTGCCCGCCCGCGACGTGCTCTACGGACAGCTCGTCGGCATCGTGGCCTCGCCGGTGAGCGGCCTGGTCCGCTCGCTGAACGCGCTGCTGAGCGGCGTGGCGGTCGCACTGGGCCAGGTGCAGCAGAAGAAGGAATCCGGCGAGATCCCCGCCGGCGAGGCGCCCGCTGCCGAGGCGGAGGCTGCTCCTGCCGAGGCGGAGGCGGCGCCCGAGCCCGACGGGGAGGCGCCCGAGGCGGAGGCTCCGGCCGAGGCGGAGGCTCCGGCCGAGGCCGAGGCTCCGGCTGAGGCGGAGGCTCCGGCTGAGGCCGAGGCCGAGGCGCCCGCCGACGAGGACAAAGCTGAGCCGGCCGCTGAGGAGCCGGCGCAAGACGACGACGACAAACAGGCGGACGTCTCGGCGGAGGCCGAGGACGCCGAGACGAATCCCACCAAGGAGGACTGACACACCATGGCAACCAGCACGCAGGATTGGATCGATGAGCTGAAGGGCATCTCCGTGCTCGAGCTCGCCGAGCGCATCAAGGCGCTCGAGGAGGAGTTCGGCGTCTCGGCGACGGCCGTCGCCGCGGCGGCGCCCGCGGCCGCGGGCGGCGGCGGTGGCGGCGACGCCGGTGCCGAAGAAGAAAGCGGCACGGTCGACGTCGTCCTCGCCGAGTCGGGCGACAAGAAGATCCAGGTCATCAAGGTCGTCCGCGCGGCGACCGGCCTCGGCCTGAAAGAGGCCAAGGCGCTCGTCGACGAGGCCCCCAAGCCCGTCAAGGAGGGCATCGAAAAAGAGGAGGCCGACAAGCTCAAGGCCGAACTCGAGGAGGCAGGGGCGAAGGTCGAGCTCAAGTAACGGTTCGGCAACCGGGCGCCGCGGTCGTGATGTAGGCTCCCCCCGATGCAGAGGGGCATGCCGAGACGGCTGCGGCGCATAGCCGCACTCGCCGCGCTGCTCGCGCTCGCCGGCGCGGGCACAGCAGGCGCCCAGCAGGTCGAGCGCTTCGGCTCGTACTACGGCGGCATGCAGTACCCCGAGCCGTCCCCGGAACCGGTCGAAGGGATCGGGGCCGTCTCCCAGATCGACGCCTCCAACGCGTCGAGTCTGGCGCTCGACACGAGCGGGCGGGTCTGGTCCTGGGGCAACGGCGAATACGGCGAGCTGGGGGATGGGCTCACCAGCGACGCGACCGTCCCCGTCCAGGCGAAGTTCCCCGCGGGGACGACGATCGTCTCGATCGGCGAGGCCCGCGACGACGGCTACGCGATCGACTCGGAAGGGCACCTGTGGTCGTGGGGGATGAACGAATCCGGCTCCCTGTGCCTTGGCACGACGAAGAAACGTCAGCTGGTGCCCAAGCGGGTCGCCGGCATCTCGAACGCGGTCGCCGTCCAGGGGGCGCAGAACCACGTGCTGATCCTGCTGGCCGACGGGACCGTAGAGGCCTGCGGCACGAACAGCAACGGACAGCTCGGCGTCGGCGCCGGCGTGACCGAAACCTCGACGCCGCTGCCCGTGCCGAGCCTCGCGCATGTCGTCGAAGTCACCGCGGGCGTGCTGACGTCGGCCGCGCGGACCGAATCCGGCGCCGTCTACACCTGGGGCGACAACCGCAAGGGACAAGCCGGCACCGGTACGCCCTCCACGGGCGTCTTCACGCCTACGCAGGTGTCGCTTCCGGGGCGTGCCAGCGAGATCTCCTGCGGCGGCGACTCGACCGGCGAAGGCGATGACTCGGGCTTCGACCTGGCGCTCGTCGCGGGTCAGGTGTACGGCTGGGGCAGCGACGGCCACGGGCAGATCGGCGACCGCCGCACGCACACGAAAGCGCGGCCCGTTGCCACGGGGCTGCACTTCGCCAAAGTGGTCGCCTCCGGCGAGAACGCGATCGGGCTGACCGCCGGCGGCGAAGTGTTCACCTGGGGCGCCGGCTACCGCTACTCGCTCGGGACCGGGAACACCGAATCGTCGTCGATGCCGGTTCAGATCAGCTCGGGCAACACGATGATCTCCGCGACGGCGCTGAACTCGCTGATCTACTAGCCGCACCGCGCGCGAAGGCGCCGGGCGCAGGTATCGTCGGTGCCGGTGGCCGACCAGACGACCCTCCCCTCCCGCGAGGAAGCGCTCGCCCTCCTGCACGAGTGGGTCAGCCAGGAGCCGCTGCGCCGGCACTGCCTGGCGGTCGAGGCGGCGATGCGCGACCAGGCGCGGCGGCGCGGCGCCGACGAGGAGCTCTGGGGGCTGACCGGCCTTCTGCACGACCTCGACTACGAGCGCCACCCCGACCTCGAGTCCGGGCATCCGCGCTACGCGATGGCCGAGCTCGAGCGCCGCGGCTACCCGCCCGAGCTGATCCGGGGCGTCGCCTCCCACGCCGACTACATGGGGGTATCGCGGGACTCCGAGATGGAGCGCGCGCTGGCGGCGGTCGACGAGCTGTCGGGTTTCGTTCTGGCATGCGCGTACGTCCGGCCCGAAGGCCTGGCCGGCATGACCCCCAAGTCGGTCAAGAAGAAGCTGCGGCAGCCGAGCTTCGCCGCGGCGGTGAGCCGCGAGGACGTCGCCCATGGCGCCGAGGAGCTCGGCGTCGAGCTCGACGAGCTGATCGCGCAGGTGATCGAGGCGCTCGGGGCACGCGCCGCCGAGCTCGGCGTGAGGGCCGAGGCTTCGCCCTGACGCGGACCCGGGGCTAGCCCCCTGCGCCGGTGCCGGCGGACATGCGCGCCTCGGGCCGCGTCGGCTGGAACAGCTCGATCGGGTTCCCCGCGGGGTCCTCGACGAGGATCTGCTTGCCGCCGAAGCCGGTGACGATGTCGTTGCGGAACCGGGTGCCGGCGTCGCGAAGCGTCGCGACGGCCCGCTCGATGTCGTCGACCTCGAGCATCAGCCTGTTCCACCCGCCGGGCGACGGGAGGGTCCCGTCGGGCATGGCCTGCCCGCCGCCCCCTTCGCCGCTGGGCGCGCTGAGCGCGAGGCGCAGGTCCCCGCGCGTGACCATCGCGAACGTCGGCGCGGGGTGCATCAGCTCCTCGAAGCCGAGCCGCTCGCGGTAGAAGGCGAGTGCCGCGTCGACGTCGTCGACGATGTAACGGACGCTGACTGTTGTCATCTCAGGACCTCCTTCTTGTCTGATCGGGGCCGCGCGGGCCGCCCTCACGTGTAGAGCTCCGGTTCCTGTTCGTCGATCTGCACCACCGTCCCGTCGGGCGCGCGCACGAACAGCGAGCGGCCCCACTCCTGGTCGACTGCGTCGCCCTCCGGTGCGAACCCCGCCTCGCGCAGCGCCGTGCGACCGTCTCCAGCGGCTCCTCCGCGACGAAGCTGAAGAGCAGGCCCGTGCGCCCCTCGCCGTCGCCGGCGCTCGCGGCATCGTGCAGCGCCAGCTCGCCGCCGCTCGCGCGCAGCTCGATCCACCCGCCGGTCCGCGCGCGCTCTCGCACCTGCAGCCCGAGCGCCTCGTAGAAGCGCGCCGCCTCGTCGACGTCGGCGACGAAGTGGACCGGCCGCACCTTCACGCCTTCTCCTCGAGGGCGTCGAGGTGGTCAGAGAGGGCGACCTCCACGAGCTTCGACAGCGAGCTGCCCCGGTCGATGGCCGCGTGCTTCGCACGGCGGATCAGCGCCGGCGGGAGGTAGACGTTGAACTGCTGCTTGCCGGTCGCGGTGGGGGGCGGGGCGGGTTTCGGCTTGGTCGCTGCCACCACTCACGATGCTAGCAAGCTAGCGGCTGGCCGTGAGGCCCCGGCGGGGGGCGCGGAGCCGTCGAAAAGGTCTGCACAAGGCCCAATTCCCTGCCCCCGACGACCCACTTTCCGGTAAGATGCGCGACGCTGGTCGATAGTCGTAGCCGCCTGGCAAGCACCTCGCGCCACATACGCGAGCGTCAAGGGCGGGGTCCGTGAGCACTGGCGGCCCTTCAGGGCGTCGCTTGCCTGTGCTATCTTTGCTGGTCGCGCCCCCGGCGCCCTCCTCGTCCGTGTTTCGCCCTCCGAAGGAGTCAATTCTTGGCTGCTGCAGATGCTCTCCGGACGCGCCGTAGCTTCGCGCGTCTGAACAAGACCGTTGATGTCCCCAACCTGATCGACATACAGCGCCGCTCCTTCGAGTGGCTGACGGACCCGCAGAAGGGCGGGCTCCGCGAGACGATCGACGACATCTCGCCGATCGAGGATTACACCGGCAACCTGGCCGTTCAGTTCGGCGAGTTCACCTTCGACGAGCCCGTTGCCTCGCTCGAGCAGTGCCGCGAGAAGGACCTGACCTACGCCCGTCCGCTCACGGTCACGGTCGCCTTCATCAACCGCGAGACCGGCGAGATCCGCGAGCAGTCGGTGTTCATGGGCGACTTCCCGTGGATGACCGAGCGCGGGACGTTCGTGATCAACGGCACCGAGCGTGTCGTCGTGACGCAGCTCGTGCGCTCGCCGGGCGCCTACCTGATGGAGCCGAAGGACCGCGAGAAGCAGGTCTTCATCGCGAACCTGATGCCGGCCCGCGGCTCCTGGCTCGAGCTCGAGATCGACAAGAAGGGCAAGGTCTTCGTCCGCATCGACCGCAAGCGCAAGCTCCCGGTGACGGTGCTGCTGCGCGCGATGGGCTACGCGAGCGACGAGGAGATCCTGAAGCTCTTCGACAACTCGCTCTACATCCGCAACACGATCGAGTCGGACACCGAGGCGACCCGCAGCGAAGAGGGCGCGCTGATCGAGCTGTTCAAGAAGCAGCGGCCGGGCGAGCCGCCCAGCGTCGACAACGCGAAGGCGCTGCTCAACCAGCTCTTCTTCGACCCCAAGCGCTACGACCTCACGCGCGTCGGGCGCTACAAGCTCAACTCGCGCCTCGGGCTCGACATCGACATCGACACCCGCACGCTGACGCACGACGACATCCTCGCGCTGGTGCGCGAGCTGGTCGGCCTGCCCAAGCGGCTCGGCCTGCCCGAGGAACCCGAGACCGAGATCAAGGACTACGCGGCCGAGGCGATCAGCATGCCCCGCGAGCCGGTGGCCGAGCACCTCGACGAGTACGAGCACTTCGGCAACCGCCGCCTGCGCACCGTCGGCGAGCTGATCCAGGAGGCCTTCCGGATCGGCCTGTACCGCATGGAGCGCGTCGTGCGCGAGCGCCTCACGACCGAGGACGCCGACACGATCACGCCGCAGACGATCATCAACATCCGTCCCGTCGTGGCGGCGCTGAAGGAGTTCTTCGGCTCCTCGCAGCTGTCGCAGTTCATGGACCAGACGAACTCGCTGGCCGGGCTCACCCACCGCCGTCGCCTCTCGGCGCTCGGCGCCGGCGGGCTGACGCGCGAGCGCGCTCCGATCGAGGTCCGCGACGTGCACCCGACCCACTACGGCCGCATGTGCCCGATCGAGACCCCTGAGGGTCCGAACATCGGCCTGATCGGCTCGCTGTCCTCCTTCGCGGAGGTCTCCGAGTACGGCTTCGTCACGACGCCCTACCGGGTCGTCAAGGACGGCGTCGTGACCGAGGAGGTCGTCCGCCTCGACGCGACCCAGGAAGAGGAGCAGCTGATCGCGCAGGCGAACACGCCCGTCGACGCGAAGACCGGCAAGCTCAAGGGCACCGAGATCCTCTGCCGCACGCAGGCCGGCCAGTACGTCACGGTCGGTCCGAAAGACGTCGACCTGGTCGACGTCTCGCCGGAGCAGATCTGGTCGGTGGCGACGGCGATGATCCCGTTCCTCGAGCACGACGACGCGAACCGCGCGCTGATGGGCTCGAACATGCAGCGCCAGGCCGTGCCGCTTCTGAAGTCCGACGCGCCGCTGGTCGGCACCGGCATGGAGCGCCGTGCGGCGCTCGACACCGGTGACGTGCTGCTCGCGCGGTCGGCCGGGACCGTCGACTTCATCGACGCCGACGGCATCGTGATCGCGGGCTCCGACGGCAAGAAGGAGGAGTACGAGCTGCAGAAGTTCATGCGCTCGAACCAGGGCACGCTGATCCACCAGAAGCCGCTGGTCTCGACCGGCCAGAAAGTGAAGGCCGGCGATGTGCTCGCCGACGGCTCCTCGACCGACAAGGGCGAGATGGCGCTCGGCAAGAACCTGATGGTCGCCTTCATGTCCTGGGAGGGCTACAACTTCGAGGACGCGATCATCCTCTCCAAGCGCCTCGTGCAGGACGACGAGCTCACCTCGATCCACATCGAGGAGTACGAGATCGACGCCCGCACGACGAAGCTCGGCGAGGAGGAGATCACCCGCGACATCCCCAACCGCTCGGAGGAGTCGCTGCGCAACCTCGACGACCGCGGCATCGTCCGCGTCGGCGCCGAGGTCATCTCCGGCGACCTGCTGGTCGGCAAGGTCACGCCGAAGGGCGAGACCGAGCTGACGGCCGAGGAGAAGCTGATCCGCGCGATCTTCAAGGAGAAGGCGCGCGAGGTCCGTGACACCTCGCTGAAGGTCCCGCACGGCGAGGGTGGCGTGGTGATCGACGTCAAGACGTTCAGCCGCGACGCCGGCGACGACCTGCCGCCGGGGGTCAACGACCTCGTGCGCGTGTTCGTCGCCAAGAAGCGCAAGATCTCCGAGGGCGACAAGCTCGCGGGCCGTCACGGCAACAAGGGTGTGATCTCGAAGATCGTCGACCAGCAGGACATGCCGTTCCTCGAGGACGGCACGCCGGTCGACGTGATCCTCAACCCGCTGGGCGTGCCCTCGCGCATGAACGTCGGGCAGATCCTCGAGACGCACCTCGGCTGGGCGGCCGCGCAGGGCTGGTACGACGACGGCACCGAGGCCTACAAGGAGGCCGACGCCGCCGACGGCAAGCGTCGCGTCTACGTCTCGACGCCTGTCTTCGACGGCGCGACCGTCGAAGACGTCGACAACGCGCTCGTCAAGTGGCAGGACGCCCACACCGGCCGCATCCGCATGGACATCGACAAGTCCGCCCGGGTCGGCGAGCAGGCGTCGGGCAAGATGACGCTGTTCAACGGCCGCACCGGCGAGCCCTTCGAGGAACAGGTGACGGTCGGCTACATGTACATCCTGAAGCTGCTGCACCTGGTCGACGACAAGATCCACGCCCGCTCGACCGGCCCGTACTCGCTGGTCACCCAGCAGCCGCTGGGCGGCAAGGCGCAGTTCGGCGGCCAGCGCTTCGGCGAGATGGAGGTCTGGGCGCTGGAGGCATTCGGCGCCGCCTACACGCTGCAGGAGATGCTGACCATCAAGTCCGACGACACGGTCGGCCGCGTGAAGGCCTACGAGGCGATCGTCAAGGGCGAGAACATCGCCGAGCCGTCGATCCCCGAGTCCTTCAAGGTGCTCCTGAAGGAGATGCAGTCGCTGGCGCTCGACGTCAACGTCGTCTCCGAGGAGGGCCAGCGCGCCGAGATGCGCGACGAGGACGACGACCTGCTCAGGGCGGCCGAGGAGCTCGGCATCGACCTGTCGGGCGTCAGGGCCGCGGCCAGCGAGTCCAGCGACGAGGAGCTCGAGGGCGAGGACAAGACCGACGCCTCCGGCGAGTCCGAGCGACGACGGCGACGCCGAGCCCGGCATCGACGAGGTCGGGGCGACCGAGGAGGTCGACCTCGACTCGCTCGTCGGCGAGGAGGCACCCGAGTAGAGCCAGGGGGCTGCGCCCCTCACGGCCTTCGGCTAGGGGGCTCCGCCCCCTTACGGCCTCCGGCCTAACCCCCCGTTACACGCCCCACCGCAGCGACCAGGCACAGATTTTTCACCACCGGCAAGAAGGGCCCACAAGTGATTGACATCAACAACTTCGACGCAATCGAGATCTCCCTCGCGTCCTCCAAGCAGATCCGCAGCTGGAGCTCGGGCGAGGTCACGAAGCCGGAGACGATCAACTACCGCACGCTGAAGCCGGAGAAGGACGGCCTCTTCTGCGAGCGCATCTTCGGTCCCACCAAGGACTGGGAGTGCTACTGCGGCAAGTACAAGCGCGTCCGCTACAAGGGCATCGTGTGCGAGCGCTGCGGCGTCGAGGTGACCCGCTCGAAGGTCCGCCGCGAGCGCATGGGCCACGTCGACCTGGCCGCCCCGGTCAGCCACATCTGGTTCTTCAAGGGCGTCCCGAGCCGCATCGGCTACCTGCTCGACATGGCGCCGAAGGAACTCGAGAAGGTTCTGTACTTCGCCGCCTCGATCGTCACGTGGGTCGACGACGAGGCGCGCGCCAAGGACCTCGACTCGCTCGAGAAGGAGGTCAACAAGGTCCTCGACAGCTACGCCGGCGAGCGCGAGGAGCGCGTGCTGGAACTGCGCGAGTCGCTGGCGCGGCGCGAGAAGTACCTGCAGAACGGCAAACAGACGAACTTCAACGACGAAGACCACCTGTGGGCCGACTCGCTCGACATCAACCTGTCGAAAATCTCCGACGAGGAGCGCGAGAAGCAGATCAAGGAGCTGACGAAGGCCTTCGAGGCCGACATCGCGGACACGGAAGCGTACATCGAGGACGCGGCCGAGCGGATGCGCAAGGTCTGGGAGCTCTTCAAGACGATGGAGCCCAAGCAGATCGAGCACGACGAGTCCACGTTCCGTGAGCTCAAGGAGCGTTTCGGCTCTCCCTACGGCTTCGGCGAGTACTTCCGCGGCGGCATGGGCGCGGAAGCGATCCGCGACCTGCTCCAGCAGGTCGACCTCGAGGCCGAACGCGTCGAGCTCGAGGACCAGGTCAAGACCGGCAAAGGCCAGAAGCAGGCCCGCGCGGTCAAGCGGCTGAAGGTCGTCTCGGCCTTCATCCAGTCCGGCAACAAACCGGAGATGATGGTGCTGGACGCGGTCCCGGTGATCCCGCCGGAGCTGCGCCCGATGGTGCAGCTCGACGGCGGCCGCTTCGCGACCTCCGACCTCAACGACCTGTACCGCCGCGTGATCAACCGCAACAACCGGCTCAAGCGGCTGCTCGACCTCGGCGCGCCCGAGATCATCGTCAACAACGAGAAGCGCATGCTGCAGGAGGCCGTCGACGCGCTGTTCGACAACGGCCGCCGCGGCCGGCCCGTCACGGGCCCGGGCAACCGCCCGCTGAAGAGCCTCTCCGACATGCTCAAGGGCAAGCAGGGGCGCTTCCGCCAGAACCTGCTCGGCAAGCGCGTCGACTACTCGGGCCGCTCGGTGATCGTCGCCGGCCCCTACCTGAAGCTGCACCAGTGCGGCCTGCCGAAGATCATGGCGCTGGAGCTCTTCAAGCCGTTCATCATGGCGCGGCTCGTCGAGCGCAAGTCGGCGCAGAACATCAAGGCGGCCAAGAAGATGGTCGACTCGATGATCGCCGAGGTCTGGGACGTCCTCGAGGAGGTCATCCACGAGCACCCGGTGCTGCTCAACCGCGCGCCGACGCTCCACCGTCTGGGCATCCAGGCGTTCGAGCCGCTGCTCGTCGAGGGCAAGGCGATCCAGGTCCACCCGCTGGTGTGCCACGCCTTCAACGCCGACTTCGACGGCGACCAGATGGCAGTCCACCTGCCGCTGTCGGCCGAGGCCCAGGCGGAGGCGCGGATCCTGATGCTCTCCTCGAACAACATCCTCTCGCCGGCTCACGGCGCGCCGCTGGCGACGCCGACCCAGGACATGATCCTGGGCGCCTACTACCTGACCTACGGTCCGGAAGCGGAGGAGCTGGCGAAGATCGACCGCGCGACGCACGACCCGCGGCCGCACGTGTTCCGCACGGCGCAGGAGGCCGAACTCTCCTACGAGGCCGGCGTCGTGAAGCTGCACGACGTCGCCGAGTTCCGCCCCTACGGGCGCGAGGGCGGCCACGTGCTGACCACGATCGGGCGGATCATCTACAACGACCGCATCGAGCGTGCCCTCGCGGAGGCGCTGGGCGACGAGTTCGACCCCTCGAAGTACGTGTTCGTCAACCAGTCGATGAAGAAGCGCGACACCACGCGGCTGATCGACATGCTCGTGCAGGCCTACGGCGCGACGACGATCTCGCTGGTGCTGGACGCGTTCAAGGACCTGGGCTTCAAGTACGCGACCCAGGCGGGGATCACGATCTCCAAGAACGACGTCGTCGTGCCGCCCGAGAAGCAGGCCATCCTCGAGAAGTTCGACGCGCTCGTCGCCGACATCACCGGCCAGTACGAGGACGGGCTGATCACCCAGGAGGAGCGCCACGAGGCGGTTGTCGAGCAGTGGAACGCGGCCACGGACGAGGTCGCCGACGCGATGATCGAGAACTTCGACAGGCTCAACCCGATCTACATGATGGCCGACTCGGGCGCCCGCGGATCGTTCAAGCAGATCCGCCAGCTCGCCGGCATGCGCGGGCTCATGGCCAACCCGAAGGGCGAGATCATCGAGCGCCCGATCAAGGCCAACTTCATGGAGGGCCTGTCGGTGCTCGAGTACTTCATCTCGACGCACGGCGCACGAAAGGGTCTCGCGGACACCGCTCTGCGCACCGCCGACTCCGGCTACCTCACGAGGCGGCTGGTCGACGTCGCGCAGGACGTGATCATCCGCGACGACGACTGCGGCACCGAGGAGTACATCGAGATGGATGTGTTCAAGGCCGACGGCGAGCCCAACGACGGGCTGGTCGGGCGGATCGCGGCGCTTCCGATCGAGACCAAGCGGCACCGCATGCTGGCCGAGCAGGGCACCGAAATCGGCCGCGAGCAGCTGGCGGACATCGTCAGCGCGTTCGCCGACGACCGTGAGAAGGGCGCCGACGTCAAGGTGCCGGTGCGCTCCGTGCTCAAGTGCGAGGCCCCCAGCGGGGTCTGCCAGGCCTGCTACGGCCGCGCGATGGCGACCGGCGCGCTCGCGCAGATCGGCGACGCGGTCGGGATCGTGGCCGCCCAGTCGATCGGCGAGCCCGGGACCCAGCTGACGATGCGGACGTTCCACACCGGCGGCGTCGCCGGCGCGGACATCACGCACGGCCTTCCGCGCGTGGTCGAGCTGTTCGAGGCGCGCAGGCCCAAGGGCCTGGCCAAGATCGCCGAGCAGGACGGCACCGTGTCGATCGAGGAGACCGACAAGGCGCTGAACGTGACCATCACCGACGACGCCGGCGAGGAGCACAAACACGCGTTCCCGCGCCGGACGCGCCTGTTCGTCGCCGACGGCGAGAAGATCAACGCCGGCAAGCAGCTCAACGAGGGGTCGGTGTACCCGCACGAGCTGCTGGCGATCCGCGGCCGCACCGAGACCGAGCAGTACCTCGTCAAGGAGGTGCAGGAGGTCTACAAGTCCCAGGGCGTGGACATCAACGACAAGCACATCGAGCTGATCGTCCGGCAGATGCTCAAGAAGGTCCGGGTCGACCAGAAGGGCGACACCGACTACCTGCCGGGCCAGTTCGTCGACCGCTTCGAGTTCGCGAAGGCGAACGACGCGGTGACCGACAAGGGCGGCGAGTCCGCGCAGTTCGAGGACATCATCCTCGGCATCACCAAGGCCTCGCTGAACACGGACTCGTTCCTCTCGGCGGCCTCCTTCCAGGAGACGACCAAGGTGCTGACCGACGCCGCGCTCGAAGGCAAGATCGACCGTCTCAACGGGCTCAAGGAGAACGTGATCATCGGCAAGCTGATCCCGGCGGCGACCGGGCTGAAGCGCTACCGCCGGATCGAGATCGAACCCTCCGAGCCGCTGCCGCGGGCGATCGACGACGTCGGCCTGCTCGACCAGGACGAGATCGCGGCCGAGCTCGGCCTCACCGACGGCGACTCGCTCGGCGGCGGCTACGGCCAGGAGTTCGACGCCGACCTCGCCTCGCTGGAGAAGATCGGCGCCGGTGGCACCGATCCCGGCTTCGCCGAGGAGCTCGCCGAGCTCGAGCTGCCCGCCGAGGACTCGGACGAGGGCAAGTAGCCCGAGTCCGCAGAACGACTGGAACCGCCGCCCGCCTCGTGCGGGCGGCGGTCGTTAACGGGCGTGAGGCTCCGAGCCGTGCCGGTGCGCGCCGCGCGCGAGCTCGCCGCGCACGCCCCGTCTAACCGCCGCGGAACCCTTCGACCCACTGCAGCGGCCCGGCCGCGCACAGCGAGCGCCACGCCTCCGGCGCCGCTCGCACGAGCCGCCCGGACGGGAACGCGCCGGCGCGGGTGAGGAACAGCCCGGTGAGGACTGCGGCGCCGCGGCCGCCGGGCGCGAGCGTCGGCGCCGCGCGGCGCACTTCGATGGTGTGCTCGCCCGCGGCGAGCCGGACCCGCAGCGGCGGCGCGGGGGAGGTGATCAGCGAGTTGCCGCTCACCTGCCCGGAGACCGAGCCGATCGGGCGCCCGTCGACGCTGACCGCGATCGAGGGCATCAGCCGTCCGCGCAGCCACACGTCCCACTCGCCGCCCGCCGCCACAGCGAAGCGCGCCCGGAGGGCGCCCGCTCGTTTCATCACGACGCTCCCGCGCGCGCCTGTCCAGCCGGCAGGGCGCCGAGCGCGGGCGAGCGGCACGTCGACGACGCGCGGCGCGAGCGACGCAGCGAGCGAGCCGCCGCGACCCACGGCGTGCGCCACCGCCACGACCGCCGCGCATGGGAGGGGCCGGGTGGGATCGGCCGGCGCCGAGATGCTGACCGGCAGCGGCGCGCCCGCGGTGCGTCTCCACACGAGGTAGTAGCGGCCCGCGCGGGCGAGCGCGTAGGCGGCGGGCGGGCGCGGCGCCTGCGGGTCGCGGCGCGTGACGATCAGCGGGTGGGCGGCGAGCGCGCGCGGTGCGATCGACTCGAGCGCGAACGGGCGGCCGTACCCGGTGGCCGCCGGCGGCAGGCCGGAGGAGGGGTACGCGAAGTTCGGGCTCCCGGGGTCGAGATCGCGCAGCGAGTAGAGCGCGTATTCGTCGAAGTCGGTGAGCAGCGCGGGCCCGCGCCCGGCGAACTCGCGGTCGATTTCCCCGAGCTCGTCGTAGCGCGCGGTCGTCGCGAGGTTCACGGCGTTGTACTGCAGCTCGTCGGAGATCAGCACCCCGGCGAGGATCGCGAGGCCCGCCGCGGCCGCCGCGCCGAGCGCGAGCGCCCGCGGCGCGAGCCCCGCAAGCAGCCCGACCCCCGCCCAGGCGAGCAGCATCACCGCCGGGGAGCTCAGCACGAGCGTCTTCGCGGTCGCCCAGGTCGTGACTGCCTGGCTGACGACGAGCCAGGTCAGGAGCATCGCCGCGATCCACAGGCCGACGCCGCGTGCCCGCTCGCGCAGGCACGCCGCGACGCCCGCGGCCGCGCACAGCGCGACGAGCACGCACAGCGCGTCGGTCAGCCATCCGGCGGTCCCCGGCGGATCCACTTTGAAGCTGCCGTTCAGCCACACGCCGAGCACCTGCGCGGAGTGCAGCGGCGTCCTCAGGTTGCCCGGGTTCGAGGTCGAGGCGATTTCGCGGGCGAAGTGCAGCGCGCCGCCGAGGTGCCGCCAGGTGGGAAGCGCCGCGACGAGGATCACGAGCGCGCCGAGCCCAACCGCCGGCAGCAGGCCGCGCAGCCCGGCGCGGCCCTCCTCGATGAGGATCGCCGCGACGAGCGCGCCCGAGCACGCGATCGCCCACGCTCCGAACGCCGGGCCGAGCACCGACAGGCCGGCGGCGAACAGCAGCGCCAGCGGCACCGCCCCGCGCGCCCCGCGCTCGAGCCACCTGCCGGGCTTCGAGACAAGGCAGCCGCAGGCGAGCAGCAGGGACATCGCGGTGAGCTCCTTGACCGAGCCCTCCAGCTCGTAGCCGTAGACGAGCGCAGGCAGCACCGCGGTCAGCGCCGCCGCGGCGGCCATCGCCCGGCCCAGGCCGAGCCGCCGGGCGAGCACCCATGCGGGCCCGCAGCCGAGTGCGAGCACGAACGCGTTGAACGGCTGGTAGGCCCAGATCAGCGGCAGGCCGAGCAGCAGCCCGCTGGCGCCGAACATCGTGTCGGCGCCCGACGGGTAGCTGATCCCGTAGTAGCCGTGCAGCGTCCCGCCGTAGGAGTTCGCGAGGTCCAGGCGCCCGTAGCTCTGCCCGTGGTGGATCAGGTAGTCGGCGCCGACCAGGTGCACGGCGGGGTCCGACAGGCCGCCGGAGGAGAAGCCCGGCCGCCCGCTCAGCAGCACCGGCGCGAGCGCGAGCAGGTAGGCGAGCACCGAGACGACGAGCGGCAACGGCTCGGCGGCGAGCGCCCCGCGCAGCTCGCCGAGGCGCCCCCGGCCCGCCAGCAGGCCGGAAACCGCAGCCGCCGCGAGCAGCCAGGGCGTCGCGGGCGCCGACCACGAGAAGATCGTCGTCAGCTGCGAGAGCGCGATCAGCGTCGCGGCGCCGAGCGGCGCGATCAGCGCCGGGCGCAGGCCGGCGCCGCTGAGCCGGTCGGCCAGCAGGCCGGCGCCGGTGCAGAGGACGGCGAGCGCGAGGGGATAGAGGAGGGTCGTCGCGACGAACATGCGCGGCGAGCGCGATACTCGCACCTCGCCCCCGCCGGCGCCCCGCTCCCGAGCAGGCGCCGCGCTGACGGCAGGAGCGCTCGTGGCCCTGGCACCCCTGGTCGCGGGCGCCTCACCGCGCCGCGCGGCACGCCACACGTGAGGAGGCTTTCATCCGCGCGGGCGCGACCGTCGCGCTCGCGCCGTGTTCCGGGAGTCGTGGCGGTCCCCGACATGACGCGCCGATCGCTGCTGCGCGCAGGCGCCGGCGCGCTCGCGGGCGCTGCGCTGCAGCCTGCCGCGACGCTCGCGGCGTCAGGCGCGGGCCCCGCTCTGCGCACGCTCGAGCTCGGCACCGTGCGCGGTGAGCGCAACGTCGCGCTTCCCGCCGGCGTCGCCGTGGCCGGGCTGAGCTGGCGCGGCAGGGAGCACACGCGCGTCGAGCTCAGGGTGATGAGCGCTGCGGGCGGGTGGGGGCCCTGGACGCCGGCGGGCGCACATGGGCACGGTCCCGACGCGCCCGCTGAGGGCCCGTGGCACGCGGGCGAGCCGCTGTGGGTGGGCGGTGCGCGCCTCGCGCAGCTGCGAACCGCGGCGCCGCTCGACGGCGCGCGCCTGCAGCTGGTGCTGGGCGCCGGCGAGGCCGCGCACGCGGCGGCTCTGCCGCTCGCCCAGCCGGTGCTCGCAGCCGGGCCGGGGCAGCCGCCGATCATCGCCCGCACGGCCTGGGCGAAAGGTGTCCCGCCGCCGCGCGTGGCGCCGGAATACGGCCACGTGGAGCTCGGCTTCGTCCACCACACGGAGAACCCGAACGGCTACTCGGCGGGCGAGGTGCCCGCGATGCTGCGGGCGATCTTCCTGTTCCACCGCGAATTCAACGGCTGGAACGACATCGGCTACAACTTCGTCGTCGACCGCTTCGGGCACATCTGGGAGGCCCGCGCAGGCGGCATCGACGAACCGGTCGTCGGCGCGCAGGCCGGCGGCTACAACCTCGTCTCGAGCGGGGTCGCCGTGCTCGGCTCCTTCTCCGGCACCCCGATCTCGCCGCCCGCACGCGCCGCGCTGCAGCGGCTGCTGGCGTGGAAGCTGGCCCTGCACGGAACGCCGTCGCGCGGGAGCGTGACGGTGCGGGTGAACCCGGCCGGGGCGGCGTACAGCAAATACCCGGCACGCGCGCGGGTCTCGCTCCGGCGCGTCTCCGGGCACCGCGACGCCGACAGCACCGAATGTCCGGGCGACGCGCTGTACGCGCAGCTCCCGGCGATCCGCGCGCAGGTGCTCCGGCTCGCTGGAACGCCGGTCAAGGCGACGCTCGCGCTCGTCGCGGCCCCGCCGGCGCCTGCGCCGGTGCCCGGATCGCCTCCTGCGAGCGCGCCGGCGCCACAGATCGCCGTCGCCCTGGCCACGCTGGCGGGCTCGCCGCTGGCCGGCGTCCCGGTGCAGCTGCAGGCGCGGAGCGTCTCGCGCCGCGGCCTCGAAGTCGTGCACACGACCGTCGCCGAAGGCGCGACCGACGCGACCGGGCAATGGATCTCGCCCGCGAGCTTCGCGGTCGGCGCGGCCCGGCCGGTGTGGGTGCGCGCGCTCTACGCGGGCGGCCCGTCCGGCGGGGCGGCCGTCTCCACCGCCGTCGAGGTCGCTCCCGTCGCGGCGGCTACGCCGCCGCCAGCTCCTGCGCCCACGCCGTGAGCACCGCCACCTCGGCATCCGTCAGCCCCCGGCGGGGGTCGGTCTGTACGAGCAGCGTCGGTGCGGCGCGCCGCCGCGCCCACTCCCGGCAGTCCTCGTCGAGCGCGTCGTCGATCCAGGCCAGCGGCCGCTCGGCGGCGTAGCGCTCGATGGCGTCGAGCTTCCAGTGGGCGTTCGAGCGCCCGACCGCCCGGTCGAAGCGCAGGAAGGGCATCCCGGAGGGCAGGCCGAGGAGATGCGGCAGGTGATCGTCGGCGCGCTCTTCCCATCCGCTGGCCCAGACGAGCTCGTAATGCTCTGCCAGGCCGAGGAGGTGAGAGGCCGCGATGGCCGAAAGGAAGTGCGGTATGCCCTCGATCGAGTGGAAGCTGCCGTCGACGGCGCGCTCCGGCACCCCTCCGCTGCCCCCGAACAGCGAGATCACGCCGTCGATGTCGACCATCAGCAGCGGCGCTCGGCAGGCCCCGCCGGAGCTCGGCCCGGCGGCGCTGCGATCACTCGAATACCCCACCGTTGCGGGGTCTTCACGAGTTCTCGGGAGGCCTTTAGGTTGCACAGAGGTTCCGACGGGTATCGTGCTGAAGCGGTCGATCCGCCTACCCCCGTCGAGGCGGAGTAAAGCAGTGGCTCCCCGCAGTCGATGCAGGCCACCGCAAACGACCTCCCCCCAATGACCTTGGATCTCGGAATCTTCCTCGCACTCGCCTGCGCCTTCGTGGCGAACCTGGGCTTCTTCTACAAGTACAAGGGCGCCAACGCCGTGCCCAAGGTGCAGGTCCTGCACCCGATCCGCTCGGCGATCTCCCTCTACTCCTCGAAGTGGTTCTGCCTGGGCATGCTGACCGCGACGGTGAGCTGGGGACTCCACGTGGCCGCGCTCTCGCTCGCGCCGATGTCCGTGGTCCAGGTTGCGCTCGCCGCCGGTGTCGTCTTCATCGCCGTGATGGCCGACCGCCTGTTCGGCTACGAAGTCGGCACGCGCCAGTGGGTCGGGCTCTTCCTCACCGCCGCCGGGCTCGTCCTGCTCGGCGTGACGCTGCCGGCCATGCACGGCGCGAGCTCGCACTTCTCCAACGTCGGCATGATCTCGTTCGAGGCCGGCCTCTTCTTCCTCGGCGGCCTGCTGATCATGGGCCCCCGGATGGGCGGCCCGGTCGAGCACCACGGCGTGATGCTCGGTGCGGCGGCCGGGATCCTGTTCGGCGTCTCCGACACCGCGATCAAGGCGCTCACGGGCATCACCGGCGCGCACGGCGCGATGGGCCTGGTCACGAGCCCGTGGCTCGCGGTCGCCGTCGCGGCCTCGGTCGTCGCCTTCTACGCCTCTGCCAAAGGCCTCCAGGACGGCGAGGCGGTCCCGGTCATCGCCGTCACCGGCACGGCCGCCAACATCGCCGGCATCGCCGGCGGAATCCTCGTCTTCGGCGACCCGATGGCCGGCAGCGCGACCGGCGTGACCCTGCAGGCGCTGGCCTTCGTGCTCGTGATCGTCGCCTCGGCGATGATGCCGGCTCCGGTCCGTGCCGCGGGCGTGGCGCCCGCCGGCCAGGCCGCTTAGACGTGCCCTGGCGCCCCGCGCCCGGCTGCTAGCATCTGCCGCCGAATGCCGACCACCTCGCAACTCGTGCGCAAGGGCCGCGTGGCCCCGAAGAAGAAGCTCGCCACGCCCGGACTGAAGTCCGGCAAAGGCCGCAAGAAGAAGGTCGCTGCCCCGCAGCGCCGCGGGGTGTGCACGCGCGTGTACACGACGACCCCGAAGAAGCCCAACTCCGCGCTGCGCAAGGTCGCGCGTGTGCGCATCTCCGGCTCGATGGAGGTCACCGCGTACATCCCCGGCGAGGGTCACAACCTGCAGGAGCACTCGGTGGTGCTCGTCCGCGGCGGTCGTGTCAAGGACCTGCCGGGTGTCCGCTACAAGGTCGTGCGCGGTACGCTCGACGCCGCCGGCGTGAGCGACCGCAAGAAGTCGCGCTCGCAGTACGGCGTGAAGAAGAAATAGAACCGCCCCGCAAGCTTCAGAAGAACTAGATGCCCCGCCGCGCAGCCGCCCAGATCCGTCCCGTCGAGCCCGACCCGATCCACCGGTCCAAGCTCGTCCAGCAGGTCATCAACAAGGTGATGCTCGACGGCAAGAAGTCGACCGCCGAGCGGATCGTCTACGACGCCCTCGCCGTGCTCGGCGAGCGCAGCGACAAAGAGCCCCTGGAGACGCTGGAGGCCGTCGATCCGCACGCTGACCCCGACCCTCGAGGTGCGCTCCCGCCGCGTCGGCGGTGCCACCTACCAGGTGCCGGTCGAGGTCCCCGCCCGCCGCGCGCGCACGCTTGCCGTGCGCTGGCTCGTCGAGTTCGCCCGCCAGCGCCGCGAGAAGACGATGGCCCAGCGCCTGGCCAACGAGCTGCTCGACGCGATCTCCCAGCAGGGCGGCGCGTACAAGCGCAAGGACGACATCTACCGCATGGCGCAGGCGAACAAGGCGTTCGCGCACTACCGCTGGTAGCCGAGCCGCGCACGACCCTTTGAAAGCCCGCCGCCCCCGGCGGGTTTTCTTTTTTTGGGAATGATGGGTCGCGCGCGGTGTCCGGGTGCGCAAGGGCCGGCCGCTCGCCCGCCGGATGAGGACAGGAAGGCGGTGCGGCGATCCGGTACCCTTCCTCGTGCCATGGAGGGCAAAGGGGGATCGCTTTGTTGATGCACACGCTGGGGCTCTTCGCGGTGCTCGCGCTCTGGACGGCGCAGGCCGCGATCGCCGGCTACGCAGCCGCGCGCAGGGGACGGAGCTTCAACGCGTGGACGGTCGCGGGCCTGTTCGTGGGGCCGATCGCGATCGTTCTCGCGCTGCTCGCGCCGCGACGGCGACGGCGTCTACAGCTAGCCGGCTCGGGCCGATCTGTGAGACGGGTCACACACCCGTCCAGACCCCTTGAAGGACATTCGTTAGGTACCTAACATTTCGGTACCGAATGTCTTCCGTGACCGCAGCCAAGCCCGAGCCGCTGAAGATCGAGCGCCACGTCTGGGTGATCTCGGGCGTCGTGATCCTCGGGATGATCATGTCGATCCTCGACACGACGATCGTCAACGTCGCGCTCGACACCCTCTCGAAGGACCTCCACAGCTCGATCTCCGAAGTGCAGTGGGTCGTGACCGGCTATCTGCTGGCGCTGGCGGCGGTGATGCCGGTGACCGGTTGGATGGCGCGCCGCTTCGGCGCCAAGCGCGTCTATCTCGTCTCGCTGCTGCTGTTCACGCTCGGCTCGATCGCTTGCGGGCTGTCGAACACGCTCGTGGCGCTGGTCGTCTTCCGCGTCCTGCAGGGGATCGGCGGCGGCATGATCATGCCGCTCGCGCAGCTGATCATGGCCCAGGTCGCCGGGCCCCAGCGGATGGGGCGCGTGATGGGCGTCGTCTCGATGCCCGCGATGCTCGCGCCGATCCTCGGCCCGGTGGTCGGCGGGCTGATCCTGCAGAACCTGCACTGGTCGTGGATCTTCTTCGTGAACGCGCCAATCGGCGTGGTCGCGATCTACCTGGGCTGGCGGATGCTGCCGGACACCGACTCGGGCGAGGCCGGTCCGCTCGACCGGGTGGGCCTGGCGCTGCTGCCCGCGAGCGCGGCGCTCAGCATCTACGGCATCTCCAAGCTGGGCTCCGGCGCGCCGTTCGGCTCGCTGGAAGTGCTCGTGCCGCTCGTCGTCGGGATCGTCATGGGGGTGGCCTTCTGCCTGCACGCGCTGCGGATCGACAGGCCGCTGCTCGACGTCCGCCTCTACAAGAACAAGGTCTTCGCCGGCGCCTCGTTCACGACCTTCGGACTCGGCGCGGCGCTGTTCGGCGCGATGATCCTGGTGCCGCTCTACTACCAGACCGTCCGCCATCTGAGCGTGATCGACACCGGCCTGCTCAACGGCCCGCAGGGCATCGGCGCGCTGATCATGATGCCGATCGCGGGGCGGCTGACCGAGCGCTACGGCGGCGGGCGGATCGCGATCTTCGGCGTCTCGCTGCTTGCGCTCAGCACGATCCCGCTCGCCTTCATCGGCGCCCACACCTCCTACTGGGCGATCTCCGCGGTGCTGTTCGTGCGCGGGATCAGCATCGGCCTCGGCTTCATGCCGGCGATGACCGCGGCGTTCGCCGCGATGAAACCCGAGCAGCTCTCCGACGCCACGCCCCAGATCAACGTCGTGATGCGGCTCGGCAGCGCCGTCGGCGTGGCGATCCTCGCGGTCGTGCTCCAGCGCGCCTCCGTGGGCGCCCACACCTCCGAAGAGCTCGCGCACGCCTTCGCCCACACGTACTGGTGGGCCTTCGGGATCGCG
The DNA here is from genome assembly GCA_963779065.1 of uncultured Solirubrobacteraceae bacterium. Taxonomy (GTDB): domain Bacteria; phylum Actinomycetota; class Thermoleophilia; order Solirubrobacterales; family Solirubrobacteraceae; genus Palsa-744. Next base: position 1,489,225 of record CAVZWQ010000003.1, on the reverse strand, counting down.
CTGCTCTCGCTGATCCCGTGCCTGATGCTGCTGAAAGCCGAGCGCCCGCGCGATACCGAGGCGGTCGCAGCCGACCACGACGAGGAGTCGCTGCTGCGCCACGAGAGCGCGATGGAGGTCGGGCTCTAGCCATGGCGGCCACCGACACCTCCCGCAAAGCGGGCGCGGCGGGCTCCGCCGCCGACGACGCCCCCGAGCTGACGGCCCTCGGCCTCGCCTTCCGGCACCTGTTGCGCGCGGTCACCCGCATGCGCGGGCGGGACACGCACCTGGCCGGCGCCGAGATCAGCCACGCGCAGTTCGAGCTCCTGATCGAGCTCCACGAACGGGGCGAGCTCTCAGCCGGGGAGCTCGCGCTCGCCGCGCGCATCTCGCCCGCGTCCGTCACCCAGATGCTGGACGGCCTCGCCGAGTCCGGCCACGTCGAGCGCACCCGCTCGGACAGCGACCGCCGCGTCGTGATGGCGCGGCTCACGCCGCTCGGCCACGCGCGCGTCGAGGCCAAGCGCGCGGCCTGGCGGGAGCGCTGGGAGCGCGCGCTCGCAGACGTCTCCCCGCGCGAGATGCGCGCCGCCACGAAGGTCATGGAGCGGCTCGGCGCCGTCTTCGAGAGGAGCCCGGCGAGCCGCCTCAGAACGGCGGCTGAGCACCGCCCGAAAGCGCCGAAATCACCCGGCGCGGCGGGCAGGAAGGCCGTTTGGAAGCGCGAACTCCTCTGCTATAGTCGCCGAGGCGCCACGGACGGGGGATCGCTCACGAGCGGTCCGTCTGTGGACTTGATCGAAAGATGGAGACCTCGAGCACATAGCGAGCGAACCGGTCCGACACAGACCAGCAGCGCGCGTGGGCCCGAGGGGCCCATTTTTTTCGCCCGCCACCATCCCCCCGAAACCGAAACCGGATCCCGATCGATGCCCAGAAAGTTCTCTCTCGAAAAGACCCGCAACATCGGGATCATGGCGCACATCGACGCCGGTAAGACGACGACGACCGAGCGCATCCTCTACTACACCGGCCGCACCTACAAGATCGGCGAGGTGCACGAGGGCGCGGCCGTCATGGACTGGATGGAACAGGAGCAGGAGCGCGGGATCACGATCACCTCGGCGGCCACGACCGCCCAGTGGGACGGCCACCGCATCAACATCATCGACACGCCCGGCCACGTCGACTTCACGGTCGAGGTCGAGCGCTCCCTGCGCGTGCTCGACGGCGCGATCGCGCTGTTCGACTCGGTCGCGGGCGTCGAGCCCCAGTCCGAGACGGTCTGGCGCCAGGCGGACAAGTACCACGTCCCGCGCATCGCCTACATCAACAAGATGGACCGCACGGGCGCCGACTTCGAGATGGGCGTGCGCACCATGATCGATCGCCTCGGCGCGCACCCGGTGCCGATCCAGCTGCCGATCGGCGCCGAGGCCGACTTCGCAGGGGTGATCGACCTGGTCAAGATGAAGGCGATCGTCTACAAGGACGACCTCGGCAAGGAACAGGAAGAGACCGAGATCCCGGCCGAGCTGGCCGACGCTGCCGCAGCGGCGCGCGAGCACCTGCTCGAGGAGGTCTCCCACTACGACGACGAGCTGCTCGAGCTGATCCTCGAGGAAGCCGAGGTCTCCGAAGAGGCGCTGAAGAAGGCGATCCGCCACGCGACTCTCTCGACCAAGCTGACCCCCGTCCTGTGCGGCTCATCGTTCAAGAACAAGGGAGTGCAGCCGCTGCTCGACGCCGTGATCGACTACCTGCCCTCCCCGCTCGACGTGCCGCCGGTCGTCGGAACCGAACTGATCAAGGGCGAGGAGCAGGAGCGCGAGGTCGTCCGCAAGGCCGAGGACTCCGAGCCCTTTGCTGCGCTGGCCTTCAAGATCGCCGCTGACCCCTACGTCGGCAAGCTCACCTATTTCCGCGTCTACTCCGGCAAACTCGAGGCCGGCGGGCGCGTGCTTGAACGTCAGCACTGGCCGCACCGAGCGGGTGGGGCGCATCCTGATGATGCACGCCAACGATCGCGAGGAGGTCGGGGAGGTCTACGCGGGCGACATCGCCGCCGCGGTCGGCATCAAGCAGGTCATCACCGGCGACACGCTGGCCGCCGTCGACGCGCCGATCCATCTCGAGAACATCATCTTCCCCGAGCCCGTCATCAAGGTCGCCGTCGAGCCCAAGACGAAGGTCGACCAGGAGAAGATGTCGGTTGCGCTGGGGCGCCTGGCCGAAGAGGACCCCACCTTCCAGGTCCGCACCAACGAGGAGACGGGCCAGACCGAGATCTCCGGCATGGGCGAGCTTCACCTGGAGGTCCTCGTCGACCGCATGAAGCGCGAGTTCGGCGTCGAGGCCAACGTCGGGCGCCCGCAGGTCTCTTACCGCGAGACGATCCGCGGCACGGTCGAGAAGATCGAAGGCAAGTTCGTCCGGCAGACCGGCGGCTCGGGCCAGTTCGGCGTGGTCTTCATCGACCTCGAACCGGCCCCCGGCGAGGGCTTCGAGTTCGTCAACAAGATCAAGGGCGGCGCGATCCCCTCGGAATACATCCCCGCGGTCAAGAAGGGCATCGAAGATGCCCTCGAGAACGGCGTCAAGGCCGGCTACCCGATGGTCGACATGAAGGTCACGCTCGTGGACGGCAAGTATCACGACGTGGACTCCTCGGAGATCGCCTTCAAAGTTGCCGGTTCCTACGCCTTCAAAGAGGCGGCGAAACGGGCCAAGCCGGTGCTGCTCGAGCCGATCTTCGCGGTCGAGGTCGTCACCCCCGAGGACTTTCTCGGTGAGGTCATCGGCGACCTCTCGCGCCGTCGCGGACGTGTCGAGGGCCAGGAGCGCCGCGGCAACGCCTTGGCGGTGACCGCCAGGGTCCCGCTCAGCGAGATGTTCGGGTATGCGACCGACCTGCGCTCGAACACGCAGGGCCGGGCCAACTACACGATGCAGTTCGAGAACTACGAAGAGGTCCCGCCGAACATCGCCGAGAAGGTCGTCGAAGCCCGCACAGGCGAGCCGGTGCCCGCTTAGAAGCCTCGGGGCCGCACAGCAGCAGTCAAGGAATCCCGCAGTTAGATAGATTTCCCCGGTTCGCCCTCATCGAGCGGCGGACCTACAAGACGAGTTAGGAGCGAACAGAAAGTGGCGAAGGAGAAATTCGAGCGCGACAAGCCGCACGTCAACGTCGGCACCATCGGTCACATCGACCACGGCAAGACGACGCTGACCGCTGCCATCACCTCTGTGCTGGCGGAGCAGGGCGGCGCCGAAGCGAGAAGCTTCGAGGAGATCGACAACGCGCCCGAGGAGAAGGAACGCGGCATCACGATCGCGACCTCTCACGTCGAGTACCAGACGGAGAACCGCCACTACGCGCACGTTGACTGCCCGGGCCACGCCGACTACGTGAAGAACATGATCACCGGCGCCGCGCAGATGGACGGCGCGATCCTGGTCGTCTCGGCCGCCGACGGGCCGATGCCGCAGACGCGCGAGCACATCCTGCTCGCCCGCCAGGTCGGCGTGCCCTACATCGTCGTGTTCCTCAACAAGGCCGACATGGTCGACGACGAGGAGCTCCTCGAACTCGTCGAGGTCGAGGTCCGCGAGCTGCTCTACGAGTACGACTTCCCGGGCGACGACATCCCGTTCATCACGGGCTCGGCTCTGAAGGCGCTCGAAGGCGACGACGCCTACAAGCAGAAGATCCTCGAGCTGGCCGCGGCGCTGGACTCCTACATCCCGGAGCCGGTCCGCGAGCTCGACAAGCCGTTCCTGATGCCGGTCGAGGACGTCTTCTCGATCACCGGCCGCGGCACCGTCGCGACCGGCCGCGTCGAGCAGGGCATCGTCAACACCGGCGACACGGTGGAAATCGTCGGCGTCCACGACTCGACCTCCACGGTCGTCACCGGCGTCGAGATGTTCCGCAAGATCCTCGACCAGGGCCAGGCCGGCGACAACGTCGGCTGCCTGCTGCGAGGGACCAAGCGTGAGGAGATCGAGCGCGGCCAGGTGCTCTGCAAGCCCGGCTCGATCACGCCGCACACCAAGTACAAGGCCGAGGTCTACGTGCTCAAGAAGGAGGAGGGTGGCCGTCACACCCCGTTCTTCACGGGCTACCGGCCTCAGTTCTACTTCCGCACGACCGACGTCACCGGGGTCGCCAAGCTCCCCGAGGGCGTCGAGATGGTCATGCCCGGAGACAACGTCCAGATGGAGATCGAGCTGATTCAGCCGATCGCCATGGATCAGGGCCTGCGCTTCGCCATCCGAGAGGGTGGCCGCACGGTTGGCTCGGGCGTGGTCAGCGAGATCATCGAGTAGCACCCGCGCGCCTCCGGCAGGACGCCGGAGGCGCGCATTGGCAGTCCGATACGACGAAATTCAGGCCCCGCGCCGATGGCGCGGCGGGAAGGGGCGGGTTCCCCGGGGAATCCGCTCTTTCTACGCCGCAGGGGCCCGCGACGCGGGGTCCCGCGCCGTGAGCCGCAGGCGCTACGAGACACAGAACGCAGAACGACACCAGAGACAGAGACGACATGGCAGCCGCCAACCAGAACAAGATCCGCATCCGCCTGAAGGCCTACGACACGTCGGCCATCGAGTCGGCCGCGAAGGAGATCGTCGAGACGGCGACGCGCACCGGCGCGAGCGTCTCCGGTCCCGTGCCGCTGCCCACCGAGAAGAACGTCTACTGCGTGATCCGCTCGCCCTTCAAGGACAAGGACTCGCGCGAGCACTTCGAGATCCGCACGCACAAGCGGCTGATCGACATCCACCAGCCCACCCCGAAGACGGTCGACTCGCTGCAGCGCCTGGACCACCTCCCGGCCGGCGTCGACATCGAGATCCGTCTCGCCACCTGAGCCCGCGAGCCGCTGCCACCCCAATGCCCGCGATCCTCGCCAAGAAGCTCGGTATGACCCAGGTCTTCCAGGAGGACGGCAGCGTCGCGCGCGTGACGGTGCTCGAGGCCGGCCCCTGCCCGGTGACCGCGATCCGGACCGTCGAACGCGACGGCTACGAGGCCGTGCAGCTCGCCTTCGGCGCGAGCAAGGAGAAGCACCTCACCAAAGCCGAGCTCGGCCACCTCGACGAAGGCCGACGCGCCGCCGCTGCGCACGCTCGTCGAGTTCCGCGACGAGGTCGGCGAGCTGACGCTCGGCGAGACCGTCACCGTCGACGCCTTCGAGGCGGGCTCGCGCGTCAAGATCGCCGGGGTCTCCAAGGGCAAGGGCTTCCAGGGCACGATCAAGCGCCACAACTTCAGCCGCGGCCCCGCCTCCCACGGCTCGCACAACGTCCGCGCGCCGGGCTCGATCGGCGCCTCGGCGACGCCCTCCCGCGTCTTCAAGGGGATCCGCGGCCCCGGGCAGATGGGCAACAAGCGCGCCACGCAGAAGGGCCTCGAGGTCGTGCAGGTCGACGCCAAGGAGAACCTGATGCTCGTGCGCGGCTCGGTCCCCGGTCCCCGCGGCGGCATCGTGGAGGTGCGCACCGATGGCTGAGGCTCCGATCCTGAGCGCGAGCGGCGGCGCGAGCCGCAAGGCAAAGCTCGACGAGGCCGCCTTCGGCAGCCGCTTCTCCGGCGCTCTCGTGCACCAGAGCGTGCGCGCCGAGCAGGCCGCGCGCCGGCGCGGCACCGCCGCGACGAAGACGCGCGCCGAGGTCTCCGGCGGGGGCGCGAAGCCCTGGCGCCAGAAGGGCACCGGGCCGCGCCCGCGCCGGCTCGAGCCGCTCGCCGGTCTGGACCGGCGGCGGGGTCGTGTTCGGCCCCCACCCGCGCTCCTACACCTTCAAGGTCAACCGCAAGGAGCAGCGCGCGGCGCTGCGCAGCGCGCTCTCGCTGCACGCCGGGCGCGGCTCGCTGGCGGTCCTCGACGCAGGCTCCTTCGAGGCCCCCAAGACCAGCCAGGCCTTCGACCTGCTCGACGACTGGAACCAGCCGCGCCCGACGCTGGTCGTGCTCGCGCGCCGAGGAGTCGGCCGCTGCGCTGTCCTTCCGCAACATCGCCCGCGTCGCGGTTGCGGCGGCCGACGAGGTCGGCGTCACCGACATCGTCGGCGCCGCGTCGCTGCTGGTCTCCGAGCAGGCCCTGGAGGCGCTGACCGCGCGCAGCGCGAAGCCGCGATCGCCGCACGAGGCAGGAGAGTCCTGATGGAGCACACCCAGGTGATCATCCGCCCGGTCGTCTCCGAGAAGAGCTACGTGCTCTCGGCCGCCGACCGCTACACCTTCCGCGTCCACGCCGACGCGCACAAGACCGAGATCCGCCAGGCGGTCGAGGCGCTCTTCGACGTCCACGTCGTCGAGGTCCGCACGATCAGCATGAAGTCCAAGCCCAAGCGCCGCGGCAACACCAGCGGCCGCACGCGGCGCTGGAAGAAGGCGATCGTGCAGGTGCGCGCGGGCGAGTCGATCCCCGTCTTCCAGGGCCTAGCGGGACTGGAGGGCTAGCCGATGCCGATCCGCAAGCCCAAGCCCACGAGCCCCGGCCGGCGCTTCGTCTCCTACGCCGACTTCGCCGAGATCACGAAGTCCAAGCCCGAGAAGTCGCTCGTCGAAGGCCTCAAGAAGAGCGGCGGGCGCAACGCCTACGGGCGCAAGACCTCACGCCACCGCGGCGGCGGGGCCAAGCGCGCCTACCGGCGCATCGACTTCAAGCGCCGCAAGGACGGCGTGCCCGCGAAAGTCGCCGCGATCGAGTACGACCCCAACCGCTCCGCCTACATCGCGCTGCTGCACTACGCCGACGGCGAGAAGCGCTACATCCTCGCGCCGGCAGCGCCTGACGGTCGGCATGACCGTGGCCTCGGGCGAGGGCGCCGAAATCGCGGTCGGCAACTGCCTGGAGCTGGCGCGGATGCCGGTCGGCACGGTCGTGCACAACATCGAGCTCCAGCCCGGCCGCGGCGGCCAGATGGCGCGCTCGGCCGGCGCCTCGGCGCAGCTGATGGCGCAAGCGACGGCGACATGGCGACGCTGCGCCTGCCCTCCGGCGAGATGCGGATGGTCCGCGCGGAGTGCCGCGCGACCGTCGGCGTGATCGGCAACGCCGACCACCAGAACGTGAAGGTCGGCAAGGCCGGGCCGCAAGCGCCACATGGGCGTGCGCCCGCAGACGCGCGGCACGGCGATGAACCCGGTCGACCACCCGCACGGCGGCGGCGAGGGCTCGACCACGCCGGGCCGCCACCCGGTGACGCCCTGGGGCGTGCCGACGCTCGGCTACCGCACGCGCAAGCAGAACAAGACCTCGAACCGCTACATCGTCCGCGGCCGCAGGCGCGGAAAGGGCAGGAGCAGATGAGTCGCTCGAGCAAGAAGGGCCCGTGGGTGGAAGAGCGGCTGCTGAGCCGGATCGAAGCCCTCAACGCCGAGAACAACAAAAAAATGCTCCGCACGTGGTCGCGCGCCTCGACGATCTTCCCCGAGATGGTCGGCCACACGATCGCCGTGCACGACGGCAAGAAACACATCCCCGTCTACATCAGCGAGGCGATGGTCGGCCACAAGCTCGGCGAGTTCGCGCCGACGCGCGTGTTCCGCGGCCACGCCGGCTCCGGGAAGGTCCGATGAGCGCCGAGGAGGAGAAGGACGTGGCGCCCGAGACCCCCGAGGAGCCGAAAGCGGCGAAAAAACCGGCTGCCAAAAAAGCCACGCCAAAAAAGCCCCTGCGGCGAAAGCGGCGCCGCGGAGGAGAAAGCCAAACCGGCCCGCAAACCGCGCCGCAAAGCCGCCGCGACCGAGGAGCCGAAGGCCGAGGCCAAGGCCGAGGAGGCGAAAGAGGAGCAGGCCGCGCCCGCGAAAGCGCGCCAAAGAGCCCGCGCCCAAAGCTGCGCCGCGCGGCAAAGCCGGCGGGGCCAAACCCGCGCGCCGCCGCGTCGTGAGCGCCCGCGCCCGCTACGTGCGCACCTCCGCGCGCAAGGCCCGGATGGTCTGCGGGCACCTGCGCGGCAAGTCCGTTGCGGAGGCGCGCGCTATCCTCGCCTTCACCCCTCGTGAGGTGGCGCGGGACTGGAGCAAGCTGCTCGAGTCGGCCGTGGCCAACGCGGAGAGCAACCACGAACTGCTCCAGGACGACCTGATCGTCCGTGAGGCCTACGCCGACGAAGGACCGACGATCAAGCGCTTCCGCCCGCGCGCGATGGGCCGGGCGACGCCGATCCGCAAGCGCACGAGCCACCTGACGATCACGTTGACGGCCGCCCCCGAGGACGGGGCAGGCAGGAGAAAAGGCTAGGCATGGGACAGAAGGTTCATCCAGAGGCAATGCGCGTGGGCTACATCCACGACTGGAAGTCGAACTGGTTCAACGAGCGCAGCTTCGCCGAGTACCTCGCCGAGGACGTCAAGGTCCGCGAGCACATCACGAACAAGCTCGCCCACGCCGGCCTGTCGGACATCACGATCCGCAAGGACGCCAACGAACTCGAGGTCAACATCCACACCGCCCGTCCGGGCATCGTGATCGGCAAGTCCGGGCACCGAAGTCGACGCGCTGCGCCGCGATCTGCACCGCATGACCAAGAAGCAGATCAAGGTCAACATCCTCGAGATCAAGCGCCCCGAGCTCGACGCGAAGCTCGTCGCCCAGTCGATCGCCGAGCAGCTCCAGAACCGCGTCGCCTTCCGCCGCGCGATGAAGCGCGCGCTCACGAGCGCGATGCGCTCCGGCGCCAAGGGCGTGAAGGTCCAGGTCGCCGGCCGCCTCGGCGGCGCCGAGATGGCGCGCACCGAATGCTATTCCGACGGGCGCGTGCCGCTGCACACGATGCGCGCCGACATCGACTACGGCTTCTACGAGGCCCGCACCACGTTCGGCCGCATCGGCGTGAAGTGCTGGGTCAACAAGGGCGAGATCATGCCCGAGGGCTACACCGGCGCCGACCTCACCGACATGACCGCGCCGGCTCCCCCGAGCGGCGACCGCGACGGCCGTGACGGCCGCGAGGGCCGCGGTCGCGGACGCGGCGGCAACGGCCGCGGGCCCGGAGGCCCCGGTGGACGCGGCGGCCGCGGGCCGGGTGGCCCCGGCGGCGGTCGCGGCGGGCGTGGTCCCGGCGGTCCGGGCGGCGGCGGGCGCGGTCCCGGCGGTCCCGGCGGCGGACGTGGGCGGTGGCCCCGGATCGTCGGGCGGCGGCGGACGCGGTCCGCGCGGCGGAGGTGGCTCGCTGATGCTCTCCCCCAAGCGCGTCAAGCACCGCAAGCAGCACCGCGGCCGGCGCCGCGGCAACTCGCGCGGCCAGCTGCACGTGCAGTTCGGCGAGTACGGCCTGAAGTCGCTCGAGAGCGGCTGGCTGACCAACCGCCAGATCGAGGCTGCCCGTATCGCGATGACCCGCAAGATCAAGCGTGGCGGGAAGGTGTGGATCAACGTCTTCCCCGACAAGCCGATCACGAAGAAGCCGGCCGAGACCCGCATGGGCTCGGGCAAGGGCTCGCCCGAAGGCTGGGTCGCGGTCGTCAAGCCCGGCCGCGTGATGTTCGAGCTCGCCGGCGTGTCCGAGCCGCTCGCCCGCGAAGCGATCCGGCTGGCCGCGCACAAGCTGCCCGTGAAGTCGAAGTTCGTGCTGCGCGAGGACTAGGCGATGAAGGCGAGCGAGATCAGGGACCTGGAGGCGGCCGAACTGACGAAACGGCTCGCCGAGCTGCGCAAAGAGGTGTTCGGCCTGCGCTTCGCCAACGCCACCGGCGAACTGGACGACACCGCCGGCCTCGGCCGCGCCAAGCGCGACCTGGCCCGGGCGCTGACCGTCGCGCGCGAACGCGAGCTCGCCGAGACCTGAGAACTAGAGGAACGGAACGAGATGGCTGACGAGCAAGACAACGAGACGACTGAGACCCCCGAGGCGACGCCGGCCGCCGAGCAGGAGGCCGCCGAGGCCGCCGCGCCCGAGGCTCCCGCCGAGGAGCCCGCCGCCGAGGAGCCCGCCGCGGAGGAGCCGGCTGCCGAGGAGCCTGCCGCCGAGGAGCCCGCCGCCGAGGAGCCCGCTGCCGAGGAGCCCGCCGCCGAGGAGCCTGCCGCCGAGGAGCCCGCGGCCGAGGCTGCCGAGGAGCGGCCGCCGAGGGCGAGCCGGCCGCCGCCGCCGAGCCGGCCGAGGAGCTCTCCCCGAAGGAGCGCCGCCGCCGCGCCCGCTCGCGCCACACGCGGCGAGGTCAAGACCCAGCGCGCGCCCCGAGGAGCGCCACGCCGAGCGCCTCGCGGTGCGCAAGCAGAAGGCCGCGCGCCGCCGCGCGCGCCGCGCCAGCGAACGGACGAAAGCCGCCGAGCGCCGCGCCGGCAAGCCGGCGCCCGAGCCGCTCGCGCCCGTCCACGCGCCCGTCGAAGGCGCGCGCCGCGTGCGCCAGGGCATCGTCGTCTCCGACAAGGCCGAGAAGACGATCACCGTGCGTATCGACATCGCGCGCCGCCACCGCCGCTACGAGAAGATCGTGCGCAGCTCGAGCACCGTGCACGCGCACGACGAGAACAACGACGCCCACGAGGGCGACGTCGTGCGCGTGATCGAGAGCCGGCCGCTGTCGCGCACCAAGCGCTGGGCGCTGGTCGACGTGGTGGAGAGGGCCCGATGATCCAGAACGAGACCCGGCTGCGCGTGGCGGACAACTCCGGCGCGCGCGAAATCCTCTGCATCCGCGTCAAGGGCGGCTCGCGCCGGCGCTACGCCTTCGTCGGCGACGTGATCACCGCGACCGTCAAGCAGGCCAACCCCCAGGGGGCCGTCAAAAAGGGCGAGGTGGTGACGGCCGTGGTGGTTCGCACGAAGAAGCCGATCGGCCGCGACGACGGCACCTACATCGCCTTCGACGAGAACGCCGCGGTGATCATCGACGACCAGAACAACCCGCGCGGCACGCGCGTCTTCGGCCCCGTCGCCCGGGAACTGCGCGAGCGCAACTTCATGAAGATCGTCTCGCTCGCGCCGGAGGTCCTCTGATGGCCGCCAGGCAGCGCGCAGCCCGATGAAGGTCCGCTCCGGCGACCGCGTCGAGGTGATCTCGGGCAAGGACCGCGGCAAGAGCGGCCGCGTCCTGCGCGTCGACCCCAAGCACGAGCGCGTCTACGTCGAGGGCCTGAACATGATCAAGCGCCACACCCGCCCCCAGCAGGTGGCCGGCGCCCAGAGCGAAGCCGCGCTCGGCGGCGTGATCGAGCGCGAGGGCCCGATCCACGTCTCCAACGTGATGATCCTCGACGCCAAAGGCAAGCGCACCCGCATCGGCATCGAGCGCGAGGACGGGCAGCGCTTCCGCGTCGCCCGCACGACCGGGCGCGAGGCTGGACTGATCGATGGCAGCGACAGAGACAGCACCGCCCGCCCGCCTGAAGGCCCGCTACCTCGAGGAGATCCGCCCTGCGCTGATCGAGCGCTTCGGCTACTCCTCGGTGATGCAGGCGCCCAAGCTCGAGAAGGTCACCGTCAACATGGGCGTCGGCCTGGCCAAGCAGGACTCGAAAATGCTCAAAGCCGCCACCGAGCAGCTCGCGACGATCGCCGGCCAGCAGCCGAGCGTGCGGCGCGCCCGCAAGTCGATCGCCGCCTTCAAACTGCGCGAGGGCATGCCGGTCGGCGTCGCGGTGACGCTGCGCGGCGAGCGCGGCTACGAGTTCCTCGACCGGCTGATCTCGATCGCGATCCCGCGGATCCGCGACTTCCGCGGCCTGAACCCGCGCTCCTTCGACGGCCGCGGCAACTACTCGATGGGCGTCAAGGAGCAGATCATCTTCCCCGAGATCGACTACGACGCGATCGACCAGGTGCGCGGCCTCGACATCACGATCACGACCAGCGCCGCCAGCGACATCGAGGCCTACGCGCTGCTGGCCGCCCTCGGCATGCCGTTCAGCCCGCAGGGCCGCCCGAAGGGCTACGACCCCGAGGCCGACGCCGCCGCCGAGCAGGCGCACACGAGGCCGAGGAGCAGGCCGCCGCAGAACGCGCCGCCGAGGCCGCCGCGCCGCTCGCGCAGCCGACGCGCCCAAGGCCGAGCCGAAGCCGGAAGCCGCGGCGGCCGGAGGCCGCAGCCGAGCGCCGAGGCTGCCGCAGAGCCCGAGGCAGCGGCCGAGCCCGAGGCGCGCCGCCGAGGCGCCGAGGCCGAGGCCGCGCTGAGCCGGAGGCCGCAGCCGAGGCCGAGGCGCGCCGAGCAGCGCCGAGGCCGAGGCCGCCGAGCCCGAGGCCGAGGCCGACGAGGCGCCGGCCGAGCCCGAGGCCGAGCCGCCGAGAACGACGCAGGACGCCGAGCCGAGACGCGACGCGGCGCCAGAACACCGAGAAGGAGAGCAGCGACTGATGGCCAAGACCTCGCTGCGCGTCAAGCAGGCGCGCCCCCCCAAGTTCAAGACACAGGCCTATACTCGCTGCACCCGCTGCGGCCGGCCGCGCGCGGTGTATCGCAAGTTCGGGGTGTGCCGCATCTGTCTTCGCGAGCTCGCCCACAACGGCCAGATCCCCGGGATGACCAAGTCCTCCTGGTAGGAGCCTGCAAGCCCATGTCCATGACCGATCCGATAGCCGACTTCCTGACGCGCGTGCGCAATGCGATCCGCGCTGCCCACGAGACGGTCGAGGTGCCCGCCTCCAAGCTGAAGGGCGAGCTGGCGCGGATCCTCGACGAGCAGGGCTACATCGAGTCCTGGTCGCGTCTGCCGGCGCCCGACGGCGGCGCCGGCCAGGTGATCCAGATCCGCCTGAAGTACACCGAGGACCGCCGCTCGGCGATCTCCGGCCTGCGCCGCGTCTCGCGCCCCGGCCGGCGCACCTACGTCGACTCGAAGAGCATCCCCAAGGTGCTCGGCGGCATGGGCACCTCGATCGTCTCCACCTCCCACGGCGTGATGACCGGTCACGACGCGCGCGCCGCCGGCGTCGGCGGCGAGGTCCTGGCGCAGGTCTGGTGAGCGATGTCGCGAATCGGTAGACAGCCCATCCCCGTGCCCTCGGGCGTGACCGTCTCGATCGAGCCGGAGGAGGTCCGTGTCAACGGGCCCAAAGGCGAACTCAGCGAGCGCATCCACCGCGACATCGAGGTCAAGCAGGACGGCGAGCTGCTGCTCGTCACGCGCCCGACCGACCGCGGCGAACACCGCGCCCTGCACGGCCTGACGCGCTCGCTGGTCGCGAACATGGTCGAGGGCGTCACCAACGGCTACGAGAAGCGCCTGGAGATCCAGGGCGTCGGCTACCGCGCGCAGCTCAAGGGCAAGAACCTGGAGCTGGCCGTCGGCTACTCCCACCCGGTGCCGATCCCCGCGCCCGACGGGATCGAATTCGAAGTCCCCCAGCCGACGCGCGTCGTCGTCAAGGGCATCTCCAAGCAGCTCGTCGGCGAGACCGCCGCGATCATCCGCAAGCAGCGCCCGCCCGAGCCCTACAAGGGCAAGGGCATCCGCTACGAGGGCGAGTACGTCGCAGCGCAAGGTCGGCAAGCGCGCATGAGCGTCCTCACCAAGGAGAACCGCCGGCTCAAACGCCGCCGCCGCGTGCGCGCGAAGATCTCCGGCACGGCGGCGCGCCCGCGCATCTCGGTCTTCCGCTCCAACCGCGGCATCTCGGCGCAGCTCGTCGACGACGTGACGCGGCCAGACGCTCGCGGCCGTCGCCTGGTTCGAGCCCGAGCTGCGCGGCGCTCGGCAAAGCCGAGGCGACCGACGCGCGCCGGCGCCCTGCTCGCCGAGCGGGCCAAGGCGGCCGGCGTCAGCGAGGCCGTGTTCGACCGCGGCGGCTACCAGTACCACGGCCACGTGCAGAAGCTTCGCCGAGGCGATCCGCGAGGCCGGCCTCACGGTCTGAGCCCGGCAGTCCCGCTACCCTCTCCCACTGCCCATGTCCTCGTTTCCACAGATCGCTCAGTCAACCCGGCCGGCCTGGACCTCCAGGAGCGCGTCGTCGAGATCAACCGCGTCGCCAAGGTCGTCAAGGGCGGCCGGCGCTTCTCGTTCACGGCGCTGGTCGTCGTCGGCGACGAACGCGAAGTCGTCGGCGTCGGCTACGGCAAGGCCAACGAGGTGCCGCTCGCGATCCAGAAGGGCGTCGAGCGCGCCAAGAAGGACCTCTTCCGCGTGCCCAAGCACGGCAGCACGATCACCCACCAGACGACCGGCATCTTCGGCTCCGGCCGCGTGCTCCTGAAGCCGGCCTCGCCCGGTACCGGCGTGATCGCCGGCGGCGGCGTGCGCGCGGTGCTCGAGCTCGCCGGGATCCACGACATCCTCTCCAAGAGCCTCGGCACGCAGAACCCGATCAACCTCGTCAAGGCGACCGTCGCCGGCCTGCGCGGCCTGCGCACGCCCGAGGAGGTCGGCGCGCTGCGCGGGCTGACCGTCAACCAGGTGCTCGGCCTGGGCGGCGGCGAGCAGCCCAACGGCTCCGTCACCGCCGACGGCGAGGCCGCAGCCGCGCCGGCCGCCGAGGCACCGGCGCGCCGAGGCGAGCAGCCGCGCCGAGGAGACGCCCGCCTGATGAGCTCGCTGACCGTCACCCAGCGCCGCTCCAAGAACGGCGCCAACCAGAAACAGCTCGACACGCTGCGCTCGCTCGGCCTGCGCCGCATCGGCCACACGGTCGAGGTCAACGACACCGAGCAGGCGCGCGGCATGATCCACGCCGTCCGCCACCTGGTCGAGGTCGAGGAGGAGCAAGTGATGCCCCGGCGAGAACGGCAACGAGCGGATCGGCCTGCACAACCTCGCGCCCGCGCCCGGCAGCCGCCGGCCGCGCAAGCGCGTCGGCCGCGGCGAAGGCTCCGGCACCGGCAAGACCTCCGGCCGCGGCCAGAAGGGCGCGGGCTCGCGCTCGGGCTCCAAGAGCCGCGCCGCCTTCGAGGGCGGCCAGATGCCGATCCACATGCGGATGCGAAAGCTGCGCGGCCCGCACATGAAGAAGTCGATGCCCTTCGAGCCCTTCCGCACGCACACCCAGCCGGTCAACATCGCGTCGCTCGAGCAGCGCTTCGACGCCGGCACCGAGGTCACGCTCGAGCTGATGAAGGCCAACGGCCTCGCGACGCGCAAGGACATCCCCGTCAAGGTGCTCGCCAAGGGCGAGATCACCAAGGCGCTGACGGTCCACGCCCACGCCTTCAGCGCCGGCGCGCGCGAGCGCATCGAGGCCGCCGGCGGCACCTGCACGGTCGTCGAGGCCTAGGCGCTCGACGGCCGTCCGAGCCCCGCCCGCGCCGCTCGCCCATCGACTAGAATCGGCCGCTCCGCGGGCGTCCGGGCCGCAGGCCCGCAGACGCGCCGCGAGTAAACCATGCTCGCCACGATCCTCAACGCCTTCCAGGTCGCGGACATCCGCAAGAAGATCGCCTTCACGGCGGGCGATGCTGCTGATCTACCGCTTCGGCTCGCACGTGCCCGTCCCGGGCGTCAACCTCACGGCGGTCAACAACATCCAGAAGCAGTTCGGCGGCTCGAACATCCTCGGGCTGCTCAACCTCTTCTCCGGCGGCGGGCTCTCGCGGATCGCGATCTTCGCGCTGGGCATCATGCCCTACATCACCGCCTCGATCATCCTGCAGCTGCTGCAGGTGGCGGTCCCGTCGCTCGAAAAGCTCTCCAAGGAAGGCGAGGTCGGGCAGGCGCGGATCACCCAGTACACGCGCTACCTCACCGTCGGCCTGGCGTTCGCGCAGTCGATCGGCTACGTGTTCCTGTTCCACAGCCTGCAGGCGAAAGCCGGCGAATCGGTCGTCAAACACTTCGACGCGCCGCACATCTTCCTGATCGTCGTCTGCCTGACGGCGGGCTGCGTGCTGCTGATGTGGATCGGCGAGCTGATCACCCAGCGCGGCATCGGCAACGGCATCTCGCTGCTGATCTTCGCCTCGATCGTCGCCCGGCTGCCCGGCCGGCATCCAGACGTGGTGGACCTCCACCGACCAGGTCTTCAAGGTGATGATGCCCTTCCTCGTGCTCGCCGTCGTGGCCGGGATCGTGTTCGTCCAGGAAGGCCAGCGGCGGATCCCCGTCCAGTACGCCAAGCGCGTGATCGGGCGGCGCATGACCGAGGGCGGGCAGACCTACCTGCCGCTGCGCGTGAACATGGCGGGCGTGATCCCGGTGATCTTCGCCGCCAGCCTGATGGCCTTCCCGCCGACCGTCGGGCAGCTCGTCAAAACCCACTGGGGCCAGCAGGTCTCGGACTTCTTCACGCCCCAACGGCTGGCACTACGTCCTCGGCGAGTCGATCCTGATCATCATCTTCACCTACTTCTACACCGCGGTCACCTTCAACCCCGTCGACCAGGCCGACAACCTGCAAGAAGTACGGCGGCTTCATCCCGGGCGTGCGGCCGGGCCGCCCGACGGCGGAATTCCTCGACCGCATCCTCGCCCGGCTGACCTTCCCGGGCGCGCTGTTCCTCGCCGCCGTCGCGGCGCTGCCGGCGATCCTCATCGCGCGCACGCACCAGAACTTCTACTTCGGCGGCACCTCGATCCTGATCGTGATCGGCGTCGCGCTGGAAACGATGAAGCAGCTCGAGGCGCAGCTGATGATGCGCAGCTACGAGGGCTTCCTGAAGTAGTGCCCGCGGCGCTCGCGGGCGTGGTGCGCCCGCTTGTGCCCCGCGATGGCGAGCGCCCGCTGCGACCGTGCCTGCAGGGGGTGTCTGAGCGGCCCCGGAGCGGGTAGGCTGCCTCGGTCTTGTCCGAGCTGAACCTGATCCTGCTCGGCCCGCCCGGCGCGGGCAAGGGCACGCAGGCCGATCGCCTGCGCGACGACTTCGGCCTGCCGCACATCTCGACCGGCGACATGCTCCGCGAGCAGGTCGCCGAGGAGACCGAGCTCGGCAGCGAGGCGAAGCGCTACATGGACGCCGGGCGATCTCGTCCCCGACGAGGTGATCATCGGCATGATCACCGAGCGCGTCGGACGCGGGCGACGCCCGCGACGGCTTCCTGCTCGACGGCTTCCCGCGCAACGAGGCCCAGGCCGACGCGCTCGGCGAGGCGCTGAACGGGCTCGAGCGCCAGCTCACGGGCGTGCTGCTGATCGAGGTTCCCGACGACGAGGTCGTGCGCCGGCTCGCGGGGCGGCGGGTCTGCGTGAAGAACCCGACGCACATCTACCACGTCGACTTCGACCCGCCCAAGCACGAGGACGTCTGCGACCAGGACGGCTCGCGGCTGATCCAGCGCGACGACGACCGCGAGGAGACGATCCGCAACCGCCTGGAGGTCTACCACCGCCAGACCGAGCCGCTGATCGCCTACTACGACGGCAGGGGGCTGCTGCGCCGCTTCGACGGCACCCGCTCGCCCGACGAGGTGCACGCCCACATCCGCGCGACGGTCGCCACGCTGCGGCTCGAGGAGGGCTTCTAGCCGGCGGCGGCTAAGCTCGTCTGAGTGATCATCAAGAAGTCCCCAGAGGAGATCGCGAAGATGGCGCGCGCCGGCCGGGTGCTGGCCGCGACGCTCGACCTGATCCAGGAGAACATCCGGCCCGGCATCAGCACCGGCGAGCTCGACGCGCTGGCCGAGCGCTTCATCCGCTCGCAGGGCGGCGTGCCGACCTTCAAGGGCTACCGCGGCTTCCCCGGCTCGATCTGCGCCTCGCCGAACGCGATGATCGTGCACGGCATCCCCGGGCGCGACCGCCTGAAGGACGGCGAGATCATCTCGATCGACGTCGGCGTGACGCTCGACGGCTGGGTCGCCGACGCGGCCCGCACGTTCCCCGTCGGGGAGATCGGCGCGCTCGAGCGCAACCTGCTGGAGGCGACCGAGGAGTCGCTGCACGCCGGCGTCGCGCAGGCGCGTCCCGGCAACCGCATGGGCGACGTCTCGCACGCGATCCAGGAGGTCGCCGAGGGCGCCGGGCTCGCGGTCGTCCGCTCGCTCGTCGGCCACGGCGTCGGGCGCAGCATGCACGAGGACCCGCAGGTCCCCAACTACGGCAAGCCGGGCAAGGGCCCGCTGCTGGAGGAGGGGATGGTGCTCGCGATCGAGCCGATGACGACCGCCGGCGGCGCGGCGGTGCGCGTCGGCGGCGACGGCTGGGCGATCTACTCCCAGGACGGCTCGCCGGCGGCGCACTTCGAGTTCACGGTCGCGATCACCGCCGATGGGCCGCAGATCCTGACGCCGTGGCACCTCCCGGCGGCCGAGCGCTCCGGGCGCGCTGGCCGTCCAGGGCGCGCTAGCGCGCGGCCCGGCCGGGCGACCGCCCGGCCGAAGCCCGGAGTTGCTACCATCTGGAGTCCTGCCTTGCGCGCGTGGCGGTTGGCGTGCGCAGAGGCAAATCCTCGACTCGGTAGCGGCGGCCCGGGCGGCAGCCAGAGCCGGGTCGCCGGAACACAGCCTGAAAGGGATCATGAAGGTAAGACCGTCGGTCAAGCCGATGTGCGAGAAATGCAAGATCATCCGCCGCCACGGCGTGGTGCTGGTGATCTGCCAGAACAAGCGCCACAAGCAGCAGGCAGGGCTACGGTCAGCAGGCCATGTGGCATCCGATCGGATGCGCCCGCGGGCAGTCCAACCTTCCCCTCAACAAGCGCTCGGAGATCGGGCTGACCTACATCTACGGGATCGGCCGCTCGACGTCCAACAAGCTCCTCGCGGAGGTCGGCATCAACCCCGACACCTACGTCCGCGACCTCACCGAGGACGAGGTCGCCAAGCTGCGCGACGCGATCGACGACGGCCTCACCGTCGAGGGCGATCTGCGCCGCGAGCGCCTGCAGGACATCAAACGCCTGCAGGACATCGGCTGCTACCGCGGCCTGCGCCACCGCCGCGGCCTGCCGGTCCGCGGCCAGAAGACGAAGACCAACGCGCGCACCCGCAAGGGTCCGAAGCGCATGCAGGTCGCCGGCAAGAAGAAAGCCGGCAAGAAGTAATGCCCCCTGCTCCGAAACGCGCGCGCGGACGGCGCAAGCCGAAAAAGAACATCCCGGTCGGCCAGGCCCACATCAAGACGTCGTTCAACAACACGATCGTCTCGCTGACCGACACCGCCGGCAACGTGATCGCGTGGGAGTCCGCCGGCGGCGCCGGCTTCAAGGGCTCGCGCAAGTCGACCCCGTTCGCCGCGCAGGTGACGGCCGACGCGGCCGCCCGCAAGGGCCTCGAGCAGGGCCTCCAGAAGGTCGAGGTCTACGTCAAGGGCCCGGGCTCCGGGCGCGAGACGGCGATCCGCTCGCTGCAGGCCGCCGGCCTCGAGGTGACCGGCGTCAAGGACGTCACCCCGCAGGCCCACAACGGGTGCCGCCCCCGCAAGCGGCGGAGGGTCTGAGATGGCACGCGACACCGGCCCGCAGTGCAAGCAGTGCCGCCGCGAGGGGCAGAAGCTGTTCCTCAAGGGCGAGCGCTGCCTGACCGACAAGTGCGGCGTCGAGCGCCGCTCCTACCCGCCCGGCGAGCACGGCCGCGGGCGCATGAAACAGAGCGAGTACCGGGTCCAGCTGCGCGAGAAGCAGAAGGCGCGCCGCTACTACGGCGTGCTCGAGAAGCAGTTCCGCGGCTACTACGAGAAGGCCTCCCGCCAGCCCGGGATCACCGGCGAGAACCTGCTCGCCCTGCTCGAGTGCCGGCTCGACAACGTCCTGGTGCGCCTCGGCTTCGCCGCCTCGCGCCGCCAGGCGCGCCAGCTGATCCGCCACGGCCATTGGACGGTCAACGGCCGGCGGGTGAACATCCCCAGCTACCAGGTGCGGCCGGGCGACGTGATCGCGATCAAGGCGAACACGCCCGCCACCCAGGTCGTCCGGGACGCGACCGAGCTGACCGGGCAGATTCCCGGCGTGGCTGCAGGCCGATCACGAGTCGCTGACGGCCAAGGTGCTGCGCAAGCCGGAGCGGCGCGAGGTCGCCGCGCCGGTGCAGGAGCAGCTCATCGTCGAGCTGTACTCGAAGTAGAAGCGATTTCCCGACGCCTCCGCCTATGGGCGGCGGCGCTTGTAGGCCGGAGTCCGCCCGACCCCGGCACGACAACAAAACGACGTAAGGACCCTCATGCTCGACTTCCAAATCCCCCGGATCACCAGCGAGTCCGTGGAGCAGAACCGAGGCACGTTCACGATCGAGCCGCTCGACCGCGGCTTCGGCTACACGTTCGGCAACTCGCTGCGGCGCGTCCTGCTCTCCTCGCTGGCCGGCGCGGCCGTGACGAGCGTGCGCATCGAGGGCGTGGCGCACGAGTTCTCGACGATCTCGGGCGTCAAGGAGGACGTGACCGACATCGTCCTGAACCTCAAGGGCGTCGTCTGCCGGATGCACTCGGACGCGAGCGAGGTCGAGGCGCCGCTGGTCGTCACCGGCCCCGGCGAGATCACCGCCAAGGACATCGACCTGCCCGCCGGCGTCGAGATCCTCAACCCCGACCTCCACATCGCGACGCTCGAGAAGAAAACGAAGCTCGAGCTCTACATGACGATCGGCCGCGGCCGCGGCTACCGCCCGGCCGAGGAGAACAAGTCCTCCGACCAGCCGATCGGCGTGATCCCGATCGACTCGATCTTCTCGCCGGTGCGCCGCGTGGCCTACGCCGTCGAGCAGGCCCGCGTCGGCCAGAAGACCGACTTCGACAAGCTCACGCTCGACATCGAGACCGACGGCTCGATCGACCCGCAGGCCGCGCTGCGCGAGGCGGCCGAGCTGCTGATCAGCCAGCTGGCGATCTTCACCGACGCCGACCGCATCCAGGAGCTGCGTGCGACCCCCGGCGGCCAGCTCGACGGCCACGGCCTGGCCGTCGGCCCCGGCGGGGTCGGCGGCCCCGGCGGCGCTGCAGGGCGAGGAGTACGGGATCCTGATCGAGGAGCTCGAGCTCGGCGTGCGCTCGTACAACTGCCTCAAGCGCGCCGGCATCCAGACGGTCGGCGACCTGATCTCCAAGTCCGAGGCCGAGCTGAACGCGATCCCCAACTTCGGCAAAAAGTCGATCGACGAGGTCATCGAAACGCTGCACGCGCGGGGCCTGAACCTCCGCGCAGGACTGATGCGGCGACAGGGCGCGCGCCGGCTCCGGCGGAGCAGCACGCCGCTTCCGTCTCGCTGCACCTCGCTACCGACCACTACACTCCGAAGACCATGCGCCACCAGAAGACACGCAACAAGCTCAGCCGCGACTCCGCCCACCGCAAGGCGCTGCTGATGAACCTCTCCAAGGAGCTGATCGAGCACGAGCGGATCAAGACGACCCAGGCCAAGGCCAAGGCCGTCAAACCCGAGATCGAGAAGCTGATCACGCTCGCCAAGCGCGGCGACCTGCACGCTCGCCGCCAGGCGCTCTCGACGCTGGCGCAGGACAAGTTCGCGGTCCACAAGCTGTTCGCCGAGGTCGCGCCCCGCTACGCGGAGCGCCCCGGCGGCTACACGCGCATCCTGAAGATCGGTCAGCGTCCCGGTGACGCGACCGAAATGGTCTTCATCGAGCTCGTCTGAGCGCGGGCCGGGCGCGCCGGCCGGCAGGATGCCGGCGAGCCGCCGATCCGTGAAGACGAAGCTCACGATCGAGTACGACGGCGCGGGCTTCGCGGGCTGGGCGCGCCAGCCCGGACGAGCGGACCGTCCAGGAGGAGCTCGAGCGGGCGCTGCAGACGATCCTCGGCCCGACGGGAGCGACGGCCGGCCGCTGCGCCTGACGGTCGCCGGGCGCACCGACCGCGGCGTTCACGCCTGGGGGCAGGTCGCCAGCTACGCGCACGAGGCGCGTCGACCCGCTGCGGCTCAACGGCCTGATCGGCCCGACGTGGCCGTGCTCGCCTCAGCGAACCGGCGCCGCGAGGAGTTCGACGCCCGCCGCGACGCGCGCTCGCGCACCTACTGCTACCGGCTCCTCGCGCGGCGCACCCGCAGCGTCTTCGAGCGCGACCGCGCCTACTGGTGGACCGGGCCGCTCGACCGCGAGGCTGCTCGGCGGCCTGCGCCGAGCGCGCTCGCCGGGCGCCACGACTTCACCGCCTTCACGCCCAGCGAAACCGAGCACAAGTGGTTCCGCTGCACGGTCGCGCGCGCCGAGTGGCGCGACGACGGCGAGCTGCTCGAGTTCTGGATCGAGGCCGACATGTTCCTGCGGCACATGAACCGGGTGCTCGTCGGGACGATGCTCGACGTGGCGCGCGGGTGGATGCGCGTTCGAGCAGTTCGCCGAGCTGCTGGAGGGGCGCCCGCGCTCGCAGGCCGGGCGCGACCGCGCCGGCGCACGGGCTGGCGCTGGCGAGCGGTCAGCTACTAGGAACTCCGGTCGCTCGCGCGGTACGTAAGACCGCCGACCGGCTGCGCCGCGCGGCTCTCGAGCGGGTAACGGCCTGGGTTATGTCCCTCTGCTGCCCGTCCGCGTTCGGCGTAGCCTTCGCAGATTCGAGCCGTGCGTGCTCGATCGCGCCGTGCAGGCTTCGCGCCGCGAGCCGGTCGGCGGCGACGGCGGTCGAGCGGTGGCGAGGCCGTGGCAGGTGCACTGCGCCGCGGGCGTGCTCCAGCAGCCGAATCGCGCGTTCAGCGGCGGCGGCATGCGGACGCGCCCGCCAGGCGGCGATGGGCGTGCTCTCGATGGACGCTCGCGCGGCCCGGCAGGCGCTCGGCGCGCCGGCGCGAGCCCAGCTGCCCGTAGAGGACGGCTGCGAAGGCGCAGCGGTTCGGCAGCTCGCGAGCGTTCCGCGGCGGAAGTTCGTCGCGGCGGCTGGCGAGCGCCGGAGGCGTCGATCCGGCCAGCCGCTGCAAGGAGCGAGGCTCGGCGCATGTGCGACTTCGACGCGTGACGCTTCCCCGCGGTAGCGGTCGAGTTGGATGCGTGATCGCGAAGCTGGCCGCCCGTCCGGGGCGGTGCCCGTGCGAGCATCTGGCGGGACACGCGGTATCTGATCGGATGGCGGTGCGTTCGACGAGCGCCGGACGGGCGCAATCGACGCGTGCGACCACGCGCCGCTCGCGTCGAGCTCGGTCAGCGACACGGGATCGGCGAAGGCCCGTCCGAGCGTCTGGAAGTAGACGCCCGGCCGGCCCGCCGCAGCGCTTCGGGACCCGGATCACCGGCGAGGTGATCGTGCGCGCCGTCGCTCAGCAGCAGGCGCACGCGCGGCGTCGCGGCAGTGTCGTCGATGCGACCGGCAGCGCGGCCTTCCTCGCAGTTGACGCGTGCGCTCGCGCGTCCTGCCCGCCGGCGGTACCGCGCAGCCGCCGCCCGAGGAGCTCGATCGTCCCGCCGTCGCGGTCGGTCGACAGCTCGACTTCGACGTGCGGCACGGCAGTGCCGGGCCGCAGCCGTGGCCGACTTCGACGTCAGCAGCGCGTCCCGCCGCGTGCGACCGCGACCGCCGGCCTTGCCGTCTGCGGTCGAGCGGCGGTTCCTCGATGCCGAGCGCCTGCGTGGAGCTTGCTCGATGCTCGAGCGCCGCCGAGACCGAGCGTGCGCTGCCTGCGTCTGCAGCGCCGAGCTGCCAGGACGGCGCTCCGACTCGCGCGGCCCCTCGTAGGGCTTGAGCAGCGCTCGGGCGGTTCGCGAGGACGAGCTCGTCGAGCGTGCTTCCGTGCTGCGACGAAGGCGCGCGGTGCCGCGGCGAGAGTCCTCGATAGCCGCTGGCCGCCCAGACGCGCATGTCGGCGCAGAGCGCCGAGGCGTTCCGCTCGGCTCTGCCGAGCGTCGACGCTGCGGCTCGCACGCGCCGCGCGCGATCGCGCGGGTTGCTCCAGCGCAGCGGCGCGACCGTCGCCTCGAACGCCTGCACAGCGCGCTCGGCGTCGACGAAGGCGCGTCGAACGGCCGCGTGTCGAGCTCGTCGTTCGAGCGCTCGATGCTGGCGTCGGCAGCGGTCGCGCTTCGCCCTCGTCGCGCGCGAGCCGCCGGCGCTGCCGGTGCGGGAACGCCTCGCCGAGCTGTCCGCCGGGGCGCGCCGCGCAGCACCCCGGGGCATTCGCGCCGCGATCGCGCGCCGCCGCGGCGCGCCGCGCGGCCTCGCTGCGCGGCCGTGCGGCGACGTTCGCGCATCGAGCGCTGTCGTCGGCCTCAGGTACGTGTGCGTCGCGGCGCCTGGTCGGCCGCGCTGGCGCCCGCGCGGCGCCGCGGGACGCGAGGAGCAGTCGCAGGCTCGCCAGCGCCGGCACGGCGAGCACGCGGCGCCAGCTCGCGACCGCCGCGACCGCAACCAGCTCGCCGGCTCCCCGTTCCGACCATCGGACGCGCAGCATATCTTCACGCCCGGGGACCGAAGCGGCCCCTATGCTGGACGCCCGATGCTGAACGTGCTGCTCACCAACGACGACGGGATCGAAGCCGAGGGGCTGCAGGCGATGCGCCGCGCGCTGGCGGCGCTCGACGGACGTCAGCCTGGCCGTGATCGCCCCCGACGGCAACCGCTCGGCGATGGCGCGCTCGATCACGACGCGCCGGCCCCTGTGGGTCGAGGAGGTGCCCTTCGCCGACGGCACGATCGGCTACGCGACCGACGGCACGCCGGTCGACTGCGTGCGCCTCGCCAGCCTCGGGCTGGTCGAGGACTTCCAGACCGCAGCTCGTCGTCTCGGGGATCAACCACGGCGCCAACCTCGGCGACGACATCACCTACTCCGGCACGGTCGCGGCGGCGCTCGAGGGCGTCGTCCTGGGCCTGCCGGCGATCGCGGTCTCCCAGCAGTCCGGCGGGGCGAAGCTCGACTACACCTTCGACGGCGGCTTCGGCTTCGAGATCGCGGCGGCGTTCGTCGCGGCGCTCGTCGCAGCGCCTCGAGGAGGTGCCGCTGCCGCGCGGGACGCTGCTGAACGTCAACGTGCCCGCCGGGCGAGCCCGCGGGCGTCGAGGTCGCGAGCCTCGGCAAGCGGATCTACCGCGACGAGCTGAAGCTCGACACCGAGGAGGAGCACCGCCGCCGCTACTGGATCTACGGCGCCTACCCGGGCTTCCACGACGAGCCGGGCACCGACCTCGCGGCCGTGCACGCCGGGCGCATCGCGGTCACGCCGATCCACTTCGACCTCACCGACCACGCCGGCCTCGAGGCGCTCCGGGGCTTCGACCTCGAAGGCCTGCTGGAGCCGCTCGGCGCCCGACGCGGCGCCGTGAGCGCGGACCGGCGTCGCCGCGCGCCCGCGAAGCGTCGCCCGCGCGGGCGCGCACGGAGCTGCGCGAGCAGCTGAACCACCACGCCCACCGCTACTACGTCCTCGACGACCCGGAGATCGGCGACGACGTCTACGACCGCCTGCTCGACGAGCTGCGCGGGATCGAGCGCGAGCACCCGGAGCTGCTGACGCCGGACTCGCCCACGCAGCGCGTCGGGGGCGAGCCGGTCGGCGCGCCTGGAGAAAGTGCACCACCTCGAGCCGATGCTCTCGCTCGGCAACGTCCGCTCCGAGGAGGAGCTGCGGGCCTGGGTGGAGCGGATGCGCAACCACCTCGCGCGCGAGGGGATCGAGCAGCCGCGCTTCTCCTACGTGGTCGAGCCGAAGATCGACGGGCTGGCGATCAGCCTCGTCTACCGCGACGGCGTGCTCGAGCGCGGCGCCACGCGCGGCAACGGCGAGATCGGCGAGGACGTGACGCACAACCTGCGCACGATCGGCGCGATCCCGCTGCGGATCGAGGACGCGCCGCCGCTGGTCGAGGTGCGCGGCGAGGTCTACATGTCGCTGCGGGACTTCACGGCGCTCAACGAGCGCCGCGCCGAAGCGGGCGAATCGACGTTCATGAACCCGCGCAACTCGGCCGCCGGGACGATCCGCCAGCTCGACCCCGCCGACGCGGCGAAGCGCCCGCTCTCGATCTGGTGCTACCAGGTGGGCGTCGCCGAGGGGCTGACGTTCGAGACCCACCACGAAGGCGCTCGACTGGCTGCGCGCGCACGGCTTCCGCGTCAACGACGGCATCGCCGTGCTCGACAGCGAGGACGAGGTGGTCGCCCAGTGCGTGCGCGTGGGAGCGCCGCCGCGGCGAGCTCGACTTCGAGATCGACGGCGCGGTCGTGAAGGTGGACGAGCTCGCGCTCCAGCGCCGGCTCGGCTCGGTCGGGCGCGACCCGCGCTGGGCGGTGGCCTGGAAGTTCGCGCCGACGACGGCGGTGACGAAGCTCGAGAAGGTGATGTGGAACGTCGGCAAGTTCGGCGACATGCGCCCCTACGCGGTGCTCGCGCCGGTCGAAGTCGGCGGCGTGACGATCAAGCTCGCGACGCTGCACAACGAGGAGGACATCGTCCGCAAGGACATCCGGGCCGGCGAGGACGTGATCGTCGTGCGGGCGGGCGACGTGATCCCGCAGGTCGTCTCGCCGGCGCCGCACGTCGTCGAGCACAAGCGCCGCCCGCCGCTGCCCGCAGCCGCCCGAGATCTGCCCGTTCTGCGACACGCCGACGGTCAAGACCGAGGGCAGCATCTACACGAAATGCCCCAACCGGGTCTGCCCCGAGCGCATCTGGCAGCTGCTCAAGCACTTCGTCTCCCGGGGCGCGATGGACATCGACGGCCTCGGCGAGAAGCAGGTCGACCAGCTCCAGAAACGGGGCCTCGTGAAGACCGCCGCGGACTTCTACCGCCTCACCGAGGAGCAGCTCGTCGAGCTCGAGGGCTTCGGCGCGATCTCGGCGGGCAAGCTGCTCGCGGCGATCGAGGCCTCCAAGGAGCGTCCGTTCGCGCCGCGTGCTGTTCGCGCTCGGGATCGAGGAGGTGGGGGAGGTGACGGGCAGGAACCTCGCGCAGTCCTTCCGCACGATCGACGCCCTGCTCGGCGCCGAGGAGGAGCAGATCGAGGAGGTCCCCGGGCGTCGGCGAGAAGATGGCGGTCCTGATCCGCTCCCAGCTCCACGACGAGCGGATGCGCGAGCTGATCGCCGACCTGCGCGCGAGCGGCCTGCGCTTCGAGGAAGAGGGCCCGCCCCCCTCGGAGGGCCCGCTCGCCGGGAAGACGCTCGTGCTCACCGGGCACGCTCCCCGACTGGTCGCGCGAGCAGGCGACCGAGCGGATCGGCGCGGCGGGCGGGCGCGTGACGAGCTCGGTCTCCAAGAAGACCGACTACCTGGTGGCGGGGGAGAGCCCGGGCTCGAAGCTCGAGAAGGCGCAGCGGCTGGGCGTGCAGGTGCTCGACGAGGCCGGGCTGCGCGCGCTGCTCGAAGGCTGACATCTGCTGAGCGGAGGGCTCCGGGGCGCACGGCGCGCGGTACCCTGACCCGATGGGAAGGCGCGGGAGAGCGACCGTGATCGCCGTGCTCGTCCTGGTGGCGGCGGTCGTCGCCGGCACGCTCGGGATCGCCGCCGGGGAAGGCCCCGCCGGCTCGACAGCGTCGCGCTCGGTGGACGTCCAGGGCGTCGGCGTCGTACCGATCCCGCCGAAAGCCACGCGCTGCGCAGGCGACCGCGGTCTACCGCGAAGGGCAGGCGAAGGCGCTCGCCGACGGCCAGGCGAAGGCGCAGTTCATCGCCGAACGGGAGGGCGTGGCGCTCGGCGTCCCGGTCACGACCGTCGAGGACGGCGGCTCGATCGAATGCTCGGGCTGGGTCGAAGGCGAAGGCTACTCGCGCTATGTGCCCTACGAAGGCGAACAGCCGGACTTCGGGGTGGCGCGCATCACCTCCTCGGGGTCGGGCTCGGGCCCGGCCGTGCTGGGCACGGCGGCGCCCGCACCGGCGGCGGCGAACCGCGTCGCGCACCGGCCGAAAGGCAAGCGGCGGCACGCGGCGAAGAAGGCCGCCGCTTCCGCGCCCGGCTGCAACCTGACCGCGGAACAGTCGCGCTCGGCTACGCGCTGGGCTAGCGCGCCACTCAGTGCCGCGGCCCAGTCGGGCGCGCCTGGGCCGGGCCGGCCGCTCCATCTGGCCGGCGGCTGCTCGCGCAGTGGCAACTCAGCGCGCTCGCACGCGATCTCGGCTGCCGCGGCGCGCTCAGCCCCTCGCCCGCGCCAGTTCCGCGGCGGAGATCTGCGAGCTCGCGATCGAGATCGTCATGTGGTCCTGGAAGACGTGGGCCGCTTCGGTCGAGATGCCGTCGTTGAAGATCGCGAACGCGAGCAGGTGGCCGCCCGCGGACTGGCAGTAGCCGACGAGGTTCGAGGCGCCGGTCAGCGTGCCCGTCTTGCCCTGGCAGCGGCCGGCCGCGGCCGTGCCGCGCATGCGTCTTTCGAGCGTCCCGCTGCGGCCGGCGACGGCGAGGCTCGATCGCGCAGCACCTGCCCGGTGGGCGTGCCCGACAGGCCCGCCAGCAGGTCCACGACCTGGTACGGCGAGGTGTGGTCGGCGCGCGAGAGCCCCGACCCGTCGACGATCCGCGGCGTGAAGCCGAGCAGCGAGGAGATCGCCTTGGAGACGACGGCCGCGCCGCGCGCGGTGGTCCCGCCGCCGCCGTAGAGGGCGCCGAGGTCCTTCACGAGCGTCTCGGCGAAGAAGTTGTCCGACGGCGGCAGCGTCAGGCCGAGCAGCTGGGCGACGGTGGGGGAGGCCACGGAGGCGAGCGGCAGCGCCCCGGTGGGCGTGCTCGCCGCGCCGCTCGCGCCGCGGATGCTGACGCCGTCGGCCTTCAGCGCGCCCCACAGCGCGTGCGCCGCGTACGCCGCCGGGGCGTGCCCGCCGTGGCCGAGTTCGGCGCCGCGGTTGTAGGCGAGGCCGCTGAGGATGCCTTCCAGGAACGGGTCGAACGCGAAGCCGCTTGACGGCTCCCCGCGTCGCGAGTCGAAGAAGCTCTCGTCGCCGTAGACCCCGCCCGTGATGTGGTGGATGCCGGCGGTGTGGACCAGTTCGGCGACGAGGGCGTTGACGCTGGCCCCGATGCCGCCGTAGTGGGCGGAGATGAAGCTCCGGCTCCCGAAGGTGGGGTCGCCGCCGCCGCGCAGGTAGAGGCTGCCTTCCCAGGTGCCGCCCGGCAGCAGCTGCCCCACCCCGTAGACCGTGGTGGACAGGCGCGCGTCCGGCCCCATCCGCGCCAGAACGGCGGTGGCCGTGTAGAGCTTCTCGACCGAGGCCGGCGCGCGCAGCGTCGTCGCGCGTTCGGAGAACAGGGCCTTTTTCGCCGTTATGTCGTAGACGTAGGCCCCGTCGTGGGGGCCCGCCAGGGCGAGCTGGTGCCTGAGGTCAGATTGCAGACGGGCTAGGCCGCTCAGCGCCGGGGCGGCTGCAGCTGCCGCCGGACCCACGGCCAAGACGGCATAAACCCCAATAATCAGAAGCCACTTCGGCGCAGGTCGTTTCAGGGCCACGCAGAACTAGAATGTTGACGATGGGCAAGGTTGTCAAGCTGGAACCGAGCCTCAAGAAGAGCGCTGCGTTCCAAAGCCAAGGAGCGGCAGCAGCGAGGGCTGGCGCCGCGGGGCGTGGGCCGCACGGAGGCGCACGACCGCCGCCGGCGCCCGCGCCGCGACAAGACCGCCCTCGTGCTGGGCGGCGGCGGCTTCACCGGCGGCGTCTACGAGATCGGCGCCCTGCGCGCGCTCGACCTGCTGGCGGTCAACAGCACCGTCAACAACTTCGACGTCTACGTGGGCACCTCGGCGGGCTCGTTCATCGCCTCGCTGTGCGCGAACGGCGTCACGCCCGAGGAGATGATGCGCGTCGTCACGCGCAAGGGCAAACCGCCCTTCAAAGACATCGACATCAGCGACCTGCTGCGGCCGAACCTGCTCGAGTTCGCGCTCAAGGGCGCGACGATCCCGCTCAAAGCCCTCTCGGCGCTCAAGCAGTTCGCCGGCACGCGCGGCGGCGTCTCGGCGATGGACCTGGCGCTCGGGCTCGCGGACGTGATGCCCTCCGGCCTCTACACCGGCGCGGGGATCGAGAAGTACCTGCGCGAGGTGCTCGGCGAACCGGGGCGCACCGACGACTTCCGCGAGCTCGACTGCGAGCTGTACCTGACCGCGACCGACCTCGACACCTGCGAGCGCGTCGTGTTCGGCGTCGAGGGCATGGACGACGTGCCGATCTCGACGGCGGTGCGCGCCTCCGGTGCCCTGCCGATGGTCTACGCGCCGGTCGAAGTGGGCGGGCGCGAGCTGATCGACGGCGGCATCGTCTCGACGACGAACCTCGACCTGGCGGTGCAGGCGGGCTGCAAGCTCGTGATCGTGATCAACCCGATCGTGCCGTTCGTCAACGATTTCGAGTCGACCGTCAAAACGCTGCGCGGCGAGCGTCCGCGGCGCGTCTCGGACATGGGCTTCGCGCAGATCGGCTACCAGGTCTTCAAGCTGGTCGCCCACCAGCGCCTGCACGAACTCGCCAAGGGCTGGGAGGCGCGCTACCCGGGCGTCGACATCGTGCTGATCGAGCCCGAGCCGACCGACGAACTGATGTTCCAGACCTCGATGATGAGCTTCACCTCGCGCGTGGAGATCGCGCGTCACGGCTTCGAGTCGGTGACGAGGCAGCTCGCGGGCGAATACGACCGCTACCAGGCGGTCGCCGAACGCCACGGCCTCGACATCTCCGGCAAGCGCGTGCGCCAGGTGGTCGCGCACTTCGACAAGGAGACAGAGGAGGCCCGCGGCTGGCGCAAGATCCTCGAAGGCACGACGGGCGCGCTGCTGCGGCAGGCCGGCTCGGGCTAGGGATTCGGAGGATCGGCCAACCCGCGCAGCGGGTTTCGCCGGCGTAGTCGCCCCGGTGCGCAGGCGGCGGCCTAGAGGACTTTTTGCAGCGCGTCCAGCAGGCGCCCGCTCGCCTGCTCGGAGCGCAGCGCGATGCGGACGTGGTGGGGCTCGCCGAGGGCGTCGCCCGCCGCGACCAGCACGCCGGTCTGGGCCAGCCGCGCCGCGAGCTCGGCGCCGCTCAGGGCGGGATGCGCCGCCCAGAGGAAGTTCGCCTGGCTCGGGTCGACCTCGAAGCCCATGCCCGCGAGCGCCTGCGTGACGCGCGGGCGCTCGGCGCGGATCGCGTCGGTGCGCCGCGCGAGGACGTGCGAGCAGTTGCGCAGCGCCTCGAGCGCGCCGGCCTGCGAGAGCTCTGAGACGCCCAGGTCCGGCTCGAGCTCGGCGAGCAGCTCGCCGGCGCCCGGGGCGCCGATCACGTAGCCGATGCGAAGGCCCGCGAGGCCCCACGCCTTGGAGAAGCTGCGGAACACCAGCAGGCGCGGGTGGCGCTCGAGCAGGGCCAGCGACGCGTCGACCGGCTGGGCGTCGGCGAAGTCCACGAGCGCCTCGTCGAGCAGCACCACGACGCCCTCGGGCAGGCCCGTGAGCAGCCGCTCCAGCTCGGCGACGGTGGTCAGCTCGCCCGTCGGGTCGTTCGGGCTCGCGAGCGCGACCGCGCGCACGTCGTGGTCATGGCGCGCGGCCTCGAGCAGGGCGTCGAGGCCGCCCTCGACGGGCACGGCCTGGCCGTGGGCGCGGCGTGCCATCAGCGGGTAGAGCGGGTAGGAGGGCCAGCGCGTCAGCAGCTTCTGGCCGGGCGCGATCAGCGCGCGCGTGGCGGAGCTCAGCAGTTCGGCGGCGCCGTTGCCGAGCACGAGCCGGCTCGCGTCGACGCTGTGGCGCTCGGCGAGCGCGTTGCGCAGGTCGGTGCCGCGCAGGTAGGGGTAGTGGTGAAGGCCGCGGCGCGCGACGAACGTGATCGCGCTGACGATCCGCGGGTCCGGCAGCTCGGGCCAGGTCGTGTGCGAGAGGTCGAGCGTCTCGACTTTGGTCAGCGCTTTGCGGCGGCGCTCGGCGGCCTCCTCGCGCAGGCCCGCGTTGACCTCCTCCTCGGACATCGCCTCGAACTGCTTGTAGTAGTCGAGCAGCCCCATCTATCGCCCGTTCTAGCAGCGCGCCTGCCGCGGGCGCGACGCGCACCCGCGGGCCTCACGGCGCGGAGGCCTCACTGGCCCGCGTGGCTCCCGCCGGAGATCGTGGTCGAGCCGGGGCCGTGGATGATCAGGAACCAGAAGGCGAACACCACGGCGCAGACGAACGCGGTGATGCCGAAGATGCGGCCCATCACGCCGCTTCGCTGGTCGTAGCCGGCGGCGCGGCGGACGAGGATCCAGGCGTTGTCCATGCGCTTCAGCAGCGCGAGCGCCCCGAACAGCAGCGCGAACAGCGCGCCGAACGCCGCCAGGATGCCGAAGCTGACGCTGCCGGTCAGGTAGTTGACCTCGGAGCCGACCCACAGGCAGGCGATCGGGATCGGGCCCCAGCACAGCAGGCTCACGACGATCATGCCCGCGAGCAGGAAGCCGGCGAGCGAGCCGTCGACGCGCTGTCGCTTCTCGCCCTTGCGCTCCGGGGTGTCGCGGTAGTGGATCGGCGCCGTGCCCGGGCGGCGCCCGACGAACAGGCCGCCGTTGTCGGCTGGGTCAGATCGCATGGCGTCCTTGCTGGTCGGGGCGCCGGGGCTCAGCCGGCATAGAGGGCGTCGAACATGTCGGCGTACTTCTCGTTGACCACGTTGCGCTTGACCTTCAGCGTGGGCGTCAGCTCGCCCGTCGCCTGCGAGAGGTCGTGGTCGAGGATGCAGAACTTCTTGACCTGCTCCACCTGGGCGTATTTCGTGTTGGCCTTGTCGATTTCGCCCTGGATCAGCTCGCAGCACCGCCGGCTCTTTGCAGAGCGCCGGGATGTCCTCGGGCAGGCCGTGCTCGGAGGCGAAGACCGGCATCTCTTCCTCGTCGAGCGTGACCAGCACGACGGGGTAGGGACGCGCGTCGCCGTGCATGACCGCCTGGGAGATCCAGCGGCTCTGCTTGAGGTCGTTCTCGATGTTGGCGGGGGTCAGGTTCTTGCCGCCCGCGGTGATGATGATGTCCTTCTTGCGGCCGGTGATCGAGAGGTAGCCGTCCTCGTCGATCGAGCCGAGGTCGCCGGTGTGCAGCCAGCCGTCCACGACGGCGCCGAAGCTCGCTTCTGCGCGGTTGTGGTAGCCGTGGAAGATGTTCGGGCCTTTGACGAGGATCTCGCCGTCCTCGGCGATCTTCAGCTCGACGCCGGGCAGCGCGCGCCCGACCGTGCCGAACTTGTGGGCGGCGACGGTCGAGGTGGTCGCCGCGGTCGCGGTCTCGGTCATGCCGTAGCCCTCGAGCACCGGCACGCCGCAGGCCCAGAAGAATTCGAGGATCTCTTTGGCGATCGGGGCGGCGCCGCTGGTGGCGTGGCGGACGCGCCCGCCGAAGATCGCGCGGACGTTCGCGAAGAAGCGCTCGTCGGCCTCGTCGAAGGCCTTCTGCATGTCCTCGGGGACGGGCTTGCCCTCGACTTCCATGTCGCGGACCTGGACGCCGAGCGCGACGGCCTTCTCGGCTTCCTCGCGCTGCTCGGGCGGCATCGCCTGGATCGCGCCGTGGGCCAGCGTGTAGATCTTCTCGAACACGCGCGGCACGGAGGGCAGGTAGGTCGGTTTGACCTCCTGCAGCTCCGGGATGATCTCTTTCGTGTCGCCGCCGAAGTAGGCGAGCGTGCCGCCCAGGTCGAAGACGGCGAGCTGGATCAGCAGGGCGAAGGAGTGGGCGAGGGGGAGGTAGAGGTAGATCACCTCGTCGCCCTGGATCTCGCCGGCGTCGCCGACCATGTCGACGATCGCGGCGTAGTTGCCGTGCGTCAGCACGCAGCCCTTCGGCGGGCCGGTGGTGCCGGAGGTGTAGATGAACGTGAAGGCGTCCTCGGGCTTGACCGCCGCGCGCCGGGCTTCGAGCTCGTCGGCGGGCCGGCCCACGCCTTTGGCGCGGACGTCCTCGAGCGGGATCGCGTCGAGGGGCAGGGTCGCCGGCGGCGCCGTTGCCCGCGGCGGCCGCGGCCGGCGGGTCCATGATGATCACGGTGCGGAGGTTCGGCACCTGCTCGCGGATCGCGACGATCTTCTGAAGCTGCTCCTCGTCCTCGACGACGATCGCGCGACGCTTCGGAGTCGGAGATCACCCAGAGGCACTCCTCGGGCGAGTTGGTCTGGTAGATCGGCACGACGACGAGCCCGGCCGAGGTCGCGGCCATGTCGGCGTAGGTCCACTCCGGGCGGGTGTTGGCGAGGATGCAGATGCGCTCGCGCGGCTCGAGGCCGAGCTCGATCAGCCCGCGGCGCGATCTCCTGCACGATCTCGCCGAGCTCGGTGTAGTTGACGTCGTGCCAGGAGCCGTCGCGCTTGTAGCGGATCGCGACGCTGTCGCCGTGCTCGGCGGCGGCACGCGGGATCAGTCCGGCGATCGTCTTCGATCCCGTGGTTGTCGCTGCCTCCATCGCCACTTCCCCTCTCGCTGTCTCCTCGGAAATTGGGTCACTTGATAGTAGACGTTGCAGGGCCGGGTTTGGCTGGGCGGATAGGGGTTGCAGGCGCGGCGGCGCGGGTCGGGCTCAGACGGGGTTCGGCACGTCGATGAAGACGTGCTCGAGCCCGAAGCGGCCGGCGAGCAGCTCGCCCAGCGCCTTGATGCCGAAGGTCTCGGTGGCGTGGTGGCCCGGCGGCGATCACGTGGATGCCCAGCTCCCTGGCGCTCGCCGTCACCCGCTCGGCCGGCTCGCCGGTGAGGAGCGCCTGGGCGCCGGCGGCGGCCGCCTCGTGGACGTAGTCCGAGCCCGCGCCGGAGACGATCGCGAGGCGCTCGACTCGCGCGGGCCCGCCGTCGATGAAGAGCGGCTCGCGGTTCGTCGCCTCCTTGACCCGGGCGATGAGCTCGCGTCGCCTCGACGCCGCCGCCGTCGAGCGTGGCGAGGAAGCCGATCGTCTGGCCGCGGTGGGCGCCGAACGGCTCCAGGTGCTCGGCGCCGAGCGCGTGGGCGAGCAGGGCGTTGTTGCCCAGCTCGGGGTGCGCGTCGAGGGGGAGGTGGTAGGCGGCCAGCGCGATGTCCGCGTCGAACAGGATCTGCAGCCGGCGCTTCAGGGGCGCGTCGATCGCGCGGACGCCCGGACCCCAGAAGAGGCCGTGGTGGACGAGCAGGAGGTCTGCGTTCGCGCTCGCGGCCTGCTCGAACAGCTCGGCGTGGGCCGAGACGCCGGTCGCGATCCTGCCGGCCTCGGACGGGCCGGGGACCTGCAGGCCGTTGACGCAGTAGTCCTCGAAGCGGGCGGGTTCGAGGAGGCGGTCGGCCTCGGCGAGGATGTCGGCGACGGGGGCGGGCATGTGGCGACGATAACCGCGCGGGCGGGTCCGGCGCGGGGCGATCAGCGGCTCGGGCGCCCAGGCGGGCCGGATCCGCGGGGAGGCCG
Source organism: uncultured Solirubrobacteraceae bacterium (assembly GCA_963779065.1). GTDB lineage: Bacteria > Actinomycetota > Thermoleophilia > Solirubrobacterales > Solirubrobacteraceae > Palsa-744. The sequence goes on along the minus strand of CAVZWQ010000003.1, from coordinate 1,454,209 downwards.
GCGTGGGGCGGTCAGCCGCCTGGAGCTCCCGGGCGGCCGGGTTCCGCGGGGAGCCCGGCGCCGGGGCGGTCAGCCGCCTGGAGCTCCTGGGCGGCGATGTTCCGCGGGGAGCATGTCGACCGATGAGTTCGGGCTCGGTCGCGAGTCAAAGCAGTTGACAACCTCGATACCCAGGAGGACGACGATGGCCACGAAGACAGGCAGCATCCAGGCGATCGGGCTCGTGATGGTCCCGACCGTCGACCAGGACCGCTCGATCGAGTTCTACGAGCGTCTCGGTTTCGAGAAGCGCACCGACGTCCCGTTCGGCGGCGACTACCGCTGGGTCGAGGTCTACCCGCCCTCGGGCACGACCGGCCTCGCGCTCGCCCCGCCGCGGCCGGGCGAAGCGGTGCAGCCGAAGGAGCTGGGCGTGAGCGTGACCACGAGCGACGCGGACTCCTCGCATGCCGAGCTGCTCTCTCTCGGCGTCGACGTCGACGAGCAGGTCTCCCGCATGGGCGACCCCGTGCCGCCGATGTTCTGGTTCCGCGACCCCGAAGGCCACTCGCTGATGGTCGTCGAGGCGGGCGCCGCCTAGCGGTCAGGGGCGGGTGCCAGCCATGCACAGCGCATCGATCTCCCGCCGGTCCCGGTGCGGGCCGGCGGGAGAAGGCGCAGGGCGCCACGGCGGGTACTCTCGCGATGTGGAGAGCCCTGATCGCGAGCAGGCGCCCGTCGGCGGCGGCGAGGAACGGGAGGGCGACTTCGACGCGTTGATCGCCCCGCTCAGCGGCGAGCTGCACGCGCACTGCTACCGGATGCTCGGCTCGCTGCACGACGCCGACGAAGCGCTTCAGGAGACGCTGCTGCGCGCGTGGCGCGCGATGGACGGCTTCGAACGGCGCAGCTCGCTGCGCACGTGGCTCTACACGATCGCGACGAACACGTGCCTGACGCAGATCGAGCGCAGCAGGCGCCGGCGGGTGCTGCCGATGGACTTCGGCCCGGCCGCCGCGGGGAACGACCCGCCGGGCATTCCGGTCGTCGAGGAAGTGTGGATCGAGCCCTATCCGGACGACCGGCTCGGTCTCGGCGGCGCGGCCCCGGGACCGGCTGCGCGCTACGAGCAGCGCGAGGGAGTGGAGCTGGCGTTCATCGCGGCACTGCAGCACCTGCCGGCCAGCCAGCGCGCAGTGCTGATCCTGCGCGAGGTGCTCGGCTACTCCGCAAGCGAGTCGGCGTCGATGCTGGAGACGAGCGTCGCTTCGGTGAACAGCGCGCTGCAGCGGGCACGCGCGGCCGTCGAGCAGCGCGTTCCCGGGCAGAGCCAGCAGGCGACCCTGCGGGCGCTCGGAGACAAGGGGCTTCGCGAGCTCGTCGAGCGCTACGTCGCCGCCTGGGAGAGCGGCGATGTCCCGGCCTTCACGGCGATGCTCGTCGAGGACGCGACGTTCGCGATGCCGCCGCTGGCCACCTGGTACAGCGGGCGCGAGGCGATCGAGACCTGGGCCACGCTCTCGCCGCTGAACGGGGAGTGGAAATGGCGGGCGCTGCCGGCGAGCGCGAACGGCCAGCCGGCGCTCGGCTTCTACGCGTGGGACGAGGAGGAGCGAGCGCACCTGCCGTTCGCGTTGAACGTGCTGACGCTGCGCGGAGGCGAGGTGAGCGACGTGACGGCGTTCATCGTGCGGGCGACCGAGGAGCCCGACGGGGCGACCTATCAACGCTTTCCTGAGCAGCCGATGGACCCGCGGCGCCTGGAGGTGGCCTTCGAGCGGTTCGGGTTGCCGGAGCGGGTCGCGTAGCGGGCGTGGCGGCGCGGAGCGGGTTTGGGTGGGGGCGTGGCGCGCAGGCGCAGGCGGCCGCCTGCTTGAGTACGGGCCGTGCCGGCGCTCTTGACCCTGCCGCTGCGTCGCGAGCTGGCTCGCGCGCTGCCTACGAGGCCTTTCAGCGTGCGCTTCTGGGACGGGTCGACGCTGGCGGCGAGCGTGACACCGGCCCCGGCGTTCGTGGTGCGCTCGCCCACCGCGATCGCGCAGGTGCTCCGTTCCCCGGGCCGGCTGGGACTCGGGCGCGCCTACGTCGAGGGCTCGCTCGACGCCGACGACCTCGACGGCGCGTTCGCCGTGGTGGACGAGTGGACGCCGCCTGGGCTCGGCCGAGGCCAGCGGCTGAGACTGCTCGGAGCTGCCGCGCTCGCAGCCGCCGCCGCGCCCGTCGCGCGGCTCCCGGCGCTCGAGCTCGTGCTGAGAGGTGAGCGCCACTCGCGTCAGCGCGACGCCGAAGCGGTCCGCTACCACTACGACGCGGGCAACGATTTCTTCGCGCTCTTCCTCGACGAGTCGATGACCTACAGCTGCGCGCTGTTCTCGCGAGGCGCGCAGACGCTCGAGGACGCGCAGCGCGCCAAGCACGCGCTCGTCGCGAGCAAGCTGGGGCTCGCGCCGGGGCAGCGGGTGCTGGACGTCGGCTGCGGGTGGGGGGCGTTCGCGTTGTACGCGGCCGAAGAGCACGGGGTCGAGGTGCTCGGCGTCACGCTCGCGCGCGAGCAGGCGGAGCTCGCCCGTGCGCGGGTGGAGCGGGCGGGCCTCGGCGGGCAGGTCGAGATCAGGGTCGCCGACTACCGCGATCTGCGCGGCGAGCAGTTCGACGCGATCGCGAGCATCGGCATGGTCGAGCACGTCGGCGAGCGGCGCATCGACGAGTACGCGCAGCGCCTCGCCTCGCTGCTGCGGCCCGGCGGGAGGCTGCTCAATCACGGCATCGCGGCGCTCCGCGCCGACGACGACGGCGCCGGTGACGAGTTCACGAACCGCTACGTGTTCCCGGACGGGGAGCCGCTCTACCTGTCGCGTATCCAGCTCGCGATCGAGCGGGCCGGGCTCGTCAGCGAGCACGTGGAGGGCTTCGCCGAGGACTACGCGACGACGCTCTCGCATTGGATCGAGCGCCTCGACGCCCACCTCGACGATGCGCGGCGCCTTGCCGGCGCGGAACGCACGCGCGTCTGGCGGCTGTACCTGCGCGGCGTGCGGGTCGGCTTCGAAACCGGCTACACCGCCGTCTACCAGGTGCTCGCCCGCCGGCCCTCCTGAGGCGCCGCGCCGGTCAGTCGGCGCCCGCGCCGGCCAGCCGCGAGCGCTGCCGGGCAGGGGAGATGCCCACGATGTCCCACGCGAGGCCCGCGCGGCCGAGCGCGCAGATCAGCCACCAGGACGGATCGAGCTGCCAGCGGCGCTGTCCGTGGCGGGCCGCAGCCGGAAAGGCGTGGTGGTTGTTGTGCCAGGCCTCGCCGAAGGTCGGGAGCGCAAGCCAGGCGAGGTTTCGCGACTCGTCCCGCGTCTCGTACGGCCGGCGGCCGAAGAAGTGGCAGAGGGAGTTGATCGAGAAGGTCGCGTGGTGCAGCAGGAAGATGCGAACCGCCCCGCCCCACAGCAGCGCGGTCAGTGCGCCCTGGATCGTTCCGGTCAGCGCCGCTCCCAGAGCGAAGGGCAGCGCAAGGCCGGCGAGCAGCCAGAGCACGAACAGCCGGTCGACCGTGCGTGCGACCGGGTCCGCGAGCAGGTCCTTGGCGTAGATCTCCGGCGTCGAAGCGGCGTCGCCGGCGAGGATCCAGCCGACGTGGGCGTGTGCCAGGCCGCGCAGCGCCCCGACCAGCCCGCTGCCGTGGTGGTGGGGGCTGTGGGGGTCCTCGGCCCGGTCGGAGTGCTGGTGGTGCTTGCGGTGGTTGGAGACCCACTCGATCAGCGGGCCCTCGATCGCGGCCGAGCCGAGCGCGCCGAGCACGAAGCGGAGCGTCGAGCCGGTCTTGAAGCTGCGGTGCGTGAAGAGGCGGTGGAAGCCGACGGTGACGCCGAACCCGGTCAGGGCGTAGAAGACCCCCAGGACGATCAGGTCGCTCCACCGCAGCGCGCCTCCCCACGCGCGCCAGGCCGCGTAGCCCAGCAGGGCGAGCGGGACGGTCATTGCGAGGATGTTCGCCAGCTGGTCGAGGCGTCTCGAGCCGACGGCGGCGGGCTGCGTGAGGTCTGGTGTAGAGGTGGCGATGATCTCGGCTCGGGGTGTCGGCCTGGGTCGGCCTGCGACGCCTCCGTCAGGCGTCGGGTGCTGCTCGACAACGGTACCGGGCAGGTTCCGGGACGGAGGCAGGCTTGTGGGATACTGCTGGCTTCATCGGGGCGTGGCGCAGCCTGGTAGCGCGCACCGTTCGGGTCGGTGAGGTCCCCGGTTCAAATCCGGGCGCCCCGATTAGAGGCTGGTTGGTTGTTGGAGGGGGCGGGGGCGGGCCCGGGGCGCGGGGATTGGCTCTGGGATCAGGATTTTGGAGGCGCCGAGCCGGACGGCTCGTGTCGCGCCGCGAGCCGATCTCGGGCTGGACCGCCCACGAAACCGCCCACGCGGGCGGGCGTGGGCGGTCCACCCCCGGGTCGCTAAGCCCCGCAGCGACTTCGCGCCGCGCCTGACGAGAGATCAGCGCGAGCAGATTGACAGGCGGTCGGCCCGAAAGGTCGCTAGAGCGTCGGCCCGAATTGCAATATGGTGTATCGATCCTGCAGGTCTCATCGAATACCTGGCGAACCTCAGGGTCGTCACAAAGTGCGTAGCGGATCTGATCTTTGTCTTTGGCGTATCCAGCCGTCGGGAAGCGGCGGTAGCTGTCGGGGTCTTGCGCCCCGAATCCAATGCCGTCTCCAAGGAGCTCCGTCCCTAGACGCCTCAGCAGCTCCGTTTCTGACCGTCCGCCCTCGGCAGCTGCCGTCACGTCGCTGCTCCGCGTCGAGCCCGTGGAGCTCCCGGAGGTCGGAGCCCGAGGCGTTCGCCATCGTCCGCGTCAAGGCCACAGCGTATAGGCGGCCATCGCCGGCGTCTTTTGTCATCGCGGCGTCCGCGATCATCGCCACGAAGGTCGCGTATGCCAGCGCGACATGCTCGTCGAGGATGGACTGGACGGTTCTCTCAGACGGCGCGAGGAGCGTCAACGCCCGGGCGAGATCCTCGCCGGCGATCGCTCGTAGAACTCGGCGACCGTCCTCGGTTGCGGCTTCATCGGCCAGGCGCGTCACGTCGGCAAGCGGGTCGGTGTGCCACGCATCCCACTCCTCGAGCGTCGATTCGCTGAGCGGGCCACCGGCGCTCAGTGCGGCATCGTCGAACAGCGCCGACCACAACTCCGCTGGGAAGCGCTGGCCCATCTCAGAGCGCGCCGGCGACGCTTACCAACATGACGGCACGGATCCGGTCCTCCGCGCTCGCAGGCAAGTTGAGCTGCTTCTCGAGGACTGCCCAGCGAGCCCATCCTTCCGGGTGCGAGCTACCTCTCCGCAGGTACAAGCCGGACTCTGTCAGGAACGTCGCGTGCAGCGCGATGAACGCGCCCCATATTGCGAGCTGCTCGCTCTCAAGCACTCGCCGCAGGACATCCACCGAGAATATGTCGGCTTGGAGTTCCTGCATCTCGCTGACCGTCGTCCTGCCCGTGTCCAACATCTCTGATGCCCCTGGGCGGTGCCCGTGTGCGATGTGGCCGATCTCGTGCGCGACCACGAACATCAGCGCGGCTCCGATCAGCTCCCAGGCCGCCGATCAGCGACATGATCCAGACGAGCTGTTGCTCCGGGTGCCTCGCCGGTCGTGCGTTGGGCGATCAGGAAATAGCGCATCATCGCCGTCGTCTGGGCGCTCATAGCGGATGCAGCGCCGTCCCGCTTTCGTCGCCGGCGGATCGCGTTGACCTGCGACTGCGCCGCATCGACGTAGCAGATGACGTTTGCCAGACGGATCAGGCTCTGCTGCAAAGCGCTGGACATCAGGATCCCGTAGGAGCCATCCTCGAACCCGACGACGGACGCGGCCGACTCGCTATCGACCATCGTGCGCACGACGATCGCACCCAAGGCGTCGCTCAGCTCAGGGTGCTCGCGGCGCAGCCCGTCAAGCAGCAACCCCGCGTAGCTACGTCCAAGCTTGTCGTAGACGACGGCCTCGACCGCTGATGTGACGCGCTCCCCTTGCAGGATCGCGAGAGCTTCAGCCGGCTCAACTCCTCGTTCGGAACCGGGCCCGCCAGCACTTCAAGATGTTTCTCGGCCATCCAGAGTCCCATCACGCGGCCGGTAGCCTCCAACCGCCCGGCGCGTGAGTTAAGCGATCGACCATCGTTCAAAGGCTCGAACATTCGCCCTCACACCGTCCGGTACTGAGACAGGTTCGCGGTTGCCGACCTCAACGAGATAGGCGCCGCCGATAGATTCGACGTGCGATGACACGCGGCGCGCACCAGAGCGAGGCAGGCAGATCTGCGAGCTCGCTTGCGGCCGACCGAGAAGCCCAGCTACGGGAGTGGCGCAAGAAGACGGTCCACGTACCCCGCCTTGCTGCCGTATTCGATGAGAGCCAAGCGATCGGTAGGGACATCGTCACGCGCGGGCTGCAGGAAACAGCTGAACGCACGATGGCCGCGATGAGCACCATCACGAGAAAGCCGCTCCCTCGCGAGAAGATCGCGACGCTTGGGCTCGCCGAACCAGACGTCGTGGCGGCGCTGACGACATTCACGGACGGCTCCGGCCTCATCGTCGTCTCCGACGGTTTCATCGGGATCCTCAAGCTCTTCGCTGACCTTCTGAGCATCTGGTTCCACGAGACTGGCGGACCAGGATGGCGAGGGGCCTTTCGGCTAAGCCGCGCCGTACTCGGCGGCCGAGAAGACGAAGACCTGTTGCCGGCCCTCACGGTCGCGCTGCGCTGGAATCGATCCTCCGCGTCGTGGGAGTAAGCGCATCGCTCGCGTTCGAACCGCGCGGGAAATCCTAGATCGAGTTCAGAGACCGTCTACTACCAATTGGCGCTCGTGTTCGTGCTCGGGCATGAGCTCGCCCACTACCACCTCGGACACGATGAGCACTCGATCGGCGACTGGGAGGCTGACACTCAAGCCGACGCTCTTGCGCTCGCCACCACACGCGCATACCTCGCTCCCGCGCCATCCGACACCGCGTGGCGCCAGACACCATCGCTGCGCGCCTCGTCTTCCTTGCAGCCAACCTCGTCGAGCACGTCCTCTTCGTGCGCGCCCCTTCGACCCATCCCGACGCCCGAAGACCGCTGGAACGCGCTCCGCCATCACCTCCCCGACCCGGCACTTCCCGCGAAAGTCAGCCTCATAACCCACGGCCTGCAGAACGCGCTAGGGCACGCCGGAGCGCTCCGAACTGCGCTCCCGGAGAACTGGTGGGAGCGAGCGTACTCACATCCCCGGGTCCACACTGACGTACACGACCCCGACTACTACCGGCACTTCGGGCTCTTCGATCGACTGTCATTCGGCGACCCCGAGGATCCTGCTCGCCTACTCCAACAGATCGCGAACCACGGCCACCCAGCCCCGCTGGAAGCCGCGCTCGCCGCTCGAGACCACGGCCTACAAGCGGCGCTGCACACAACGGAGGTGGACACAACGCTCGTCGACCAAGCAACCGACCCCCGGCTTGCGCTCAGCTACTACACGTTGACCGAGCTCGCCCACGGATCACGCGCCCTAGATGGAGTCGAGGACCACACCCTGCGGCGCCTCAGCGCAATAGCGCTCAGCACCCTGCTCGGCGGAGTCGAGCGCAAGATCCTCTGAACCACCGCGAGCAGCCGCCGACAGCGGCACACTGCCGCGCGGGCGGGGTCAGGTCGCCGGCCAGGCTACCGGTCGACCCAGCCACAGTCGCGCCGATTGAAGGCTGGTTGGTTGCGAGAGGGGGCAGGTGAGGGCTCAGAGCGCGGAGATCGGCTCTGGGATCAGGATTCCCTTCGGTGCGAGCGGCTGGCAGGGCAGCCTCTACCTGACGACTTGCCACTTCGCCGGCTGGTACATGGTCAACGTGCTGGAGATGTCCTCCGAGGACGTGGCGATCGCGCTCGCGCATCAGGACGGCGACAACCTCGTGCGGCGGCTATACGGGCACAGGGATCGGCACCGGGCAGCATTCTCGCCCGAGGAACTGGCCCGGCCGCGGCCCACTCGACGCGGCAGCCCAGATGGGCCACTACGGCGGGGTCCTCGGGTTCAGTCCGCAGTCGCCGAACCTGTTCTGGCCCGCCGACCACGCGTGGTGCGTTGCGAGCGAGATTGACTTCGACTCGACGGTGGTCGGCGGCTCGGAGATGTTGATCGAGGCGCTCCTCGATGCCGACGGCCTCGAGACGTGGCGGGTCGAGCCGGATGACTCGCTCGCATGCGATGCGGACACGATCAACGGCTAACGGGCTCGGCTACGGAGGAAAACAGCAATCGGCGCCAGCCGGGTTCGCTCTTAGCCTGTTCTGATGGCTGGAACCCAAGCGGTGTACTTCAGAGCCACGGACGGAACCGAACCGGTCAACGACTTCATCGACTCGCTCGATCCGCGCCACCAGGCCGCGGTCGACCTCCAGATCGATCGCCTCAACGATCTGCCCCCGTCGGCTCCGCCGCTGCCTTTCCCGCATTCGAGCCAGGTGCGGGGACCTCTACGCGAGCTGCGATGCCACTACGGCTCCGAGCTCTACCGAGTCCTGTACTGCCGCTCGGGAAAGCTGTTCGTCCTGCTGCATATGCTCCCCAAACGGACCGGGAAACTGCCGGACGCCGACATCAAGGTCGCCGAGGAGAGGTGGGCGGACTTCAAGCAGCGAATGGAGGCCGAGCGGCGGCGGCCGCCTCGCGCGGCCGGCAGGGACGCGCCGTGAGACTTAGCAATATTGCTAAAGTAAGCATAACGCATACCCGATTGAAAGCCCGTGTTGGATCCGTGACCAAGATGGCTGAGAAGAGGCCCGCCGAGCGCGCAAGCAAGGCTCGAAACGCCCTGTCGCCGGTCGGCTCGACCCATCGCGCCGGCAGTAGCCGTCGCGCACGGCGCAGCGCGGCCTACCGCGAGGAGCTCGCGCGACTCGCCCCCTACGAGCGGCTCGCCCGGATCGTGATCGGGCGGCGCCAGGCGCTGGGCCTGACGCAACAGCAGCTCGCGGAGCGCGTCGCGACGAGCCACTCCGTCATATCCCGGATCGAGAGCGGTCAGCACCCGACGAGCGTCACGATCCTGCAGCGCCTGGCCGCCGGGTTCGAGACGCACCTGGTTGTCGGGTTCAGCGATGAGCCCGTCCAATCGTCGATCGCTAGCTCGTGCTGGTCTCGTAGGGATGGCCGACGCAGCGGATTTCGAGCGCCGGGCCTCGAGCGCGGAGAAGCTTCGGGCGCGCATCCGGGCGATCGGGGAACGCCTGGTCGCGGAGCATCGGAGGGCCTTGAAGATCCTTCGCGACGAGCGGCGTAGCTGAACAATTCCCCGGCATAGGAACGTCTGACCGCCCACGAAATCGCCCACGCCCCCCGCAAACCCGCACCCCAGAGCCAACCCCCACCATTCGCTTCGAGTGTGCCCGGAGGCCGCACGCGGGCGCCTCAGCTCGTAAGCCCGCGCGGCGGCGCCGGCGGTTCTGAGGTCGCTGCGTCCGGTTGCGATCTCTCAGCAGGCGATGCGCGGAGGCAGATCGCCGGGTATGTCCGTGAGGTCGACGAATTCGGCCGCGAAGTGCATGAAGCGGCCGAGGTCGTCGAAGTTGGTGGCGAGTCCGAGCGAGGCGCGGACGGCACCGCCGGACGGCAGACCGATCGCTCTGACGTAGTCGTCGAGGGCCATGCCGTCGCCGAACTCTCCGCCGACGAGGGTCTCGCGTGAGATCGTGAACGCGATCTCGCCGGCGCCGGGGTTGCAGAAGCATCCCGTGCGAAGTGAGACGTTGTGTCTGCTGGCTACGCGGTCGACGTAGCGCTCATCGACGATGCGCCCGTCCGGATGCAGGAAGTTGAACGCGATCGTGGCGCCTCGCTGCTGCCATGACCGCGGTCCGTAGACGATCGCCGCCGGCGAGTCGTCGGAGTGCTTCAGCGCCCCGAGGCTCTCCAGCAGCCAGTCGCCGAGCGCGGCGACACGCGCGTGGATCGTCTCGATGCCCGACGCGGTCGAGGAGGTCCAGGCCGATCTCGACGGCGGGAAGGTTCAGGTAGTTGACGGTGCCGTCCTCGAAGTGCGGGGCGCCCGGCGCCGACTGGTAGTACTGGCGCTGGACGAACGCGGCGACGATCGTGCCGCCCGAGAACCACGGCCGCTCGAGCTTCGCGAGCGCCTCGCGGCGGGCGAGCAGGCAACCCACTCCTGTCGGCCAACCGAACATCTTGTAGAAGGAGAGCGCCACGAAGTCTGGATGCCAGCGGCTGAGGTCGAGTCTGTTCGTGGGCACGTGCGCGGCGGCGTCGAGCAGCACGTGCCAGCCGTGTGCCTGGGCCTGCTCGATCCAGTCCAGCGGGTGGTGCGCGCCGGAGAAGTTCGATTGCGCGGGGTAGGCGAACAGGTTGTGGTGATCGCCGGCGGTGTCGGTCAAGTAGCGCGGCAGCAGGCTCTCGTCCACACGGAGCTCGGGCGCGACGCTCGGGACGTAGGTCGTCTCGGCGCCGCGCGCACGGGCGAACTCGCGGATGCCGTTGACCGAGTTGTGGTTGTCGAAGGTGAGCAGGAAGCGATCCCCCTCGCGGAACGGGTAGGCCTCGCCGACGAGCCGCAGCGCGCCGGTGCGTTGGGTGTGAAGATCACCTCGTACTCCTCGGGGGAGGCTCTGAAGAACTCGAGTACGCGCGCACGGGCGCGCTCGACCAGGGCGGTGCTCGCCGCCGACGTCGGGTTGACCGAGTGCGGGTTGCCGAACACGTTCTCGCGCAGCAGTTGCATGTGCTCGACCAGCTGCGAGTCGGCATACAGCCCGCCGCCTGTGTAGTCGAGGTAGACGTGGCCGCCGCGGTCCAGGCGCCCGAAGTCGGTGCGGCGAAGCTCGTCGAGGACTGCCGTCTCGCCGTAACGGGGGTGCCGGCGCCGAAACGCCGCCTCGGCCGCCACCTGCGAGTCTGGGTCGGTGTGGACAGCGCTCACGTCGCTGGCCGACCGACGAGCCTCACCTTGAGCGCGGCCAGTGTGTTGAGGGACATGTTCGCCAGAGTCATCGCCCGGGCGACCGCGTCGATCTCTTCGAGCTCCCGTACGCGCAGATGTTCTCGCGCGGACTGCTCGAGTGGGGTGGACGCCGATCCCGCAAAACGATGCTCGGCGCGCTGGACGGCGTAGCGGACGGCAGCACGACTGCGAGCGTCGAGCCGCTCGAGATCTCCGACTCGCAGTGCGTCGAGCTCCGTGGAAGACACCCCGGCGCGCAGCGCCCAGCGCCGATGGACGCGGGTGCAGCCGCTGCACGCGTTGACCTGGCTGACGGCCACCATGACCCGCTCGCGAAGCTCGCTCTCGAGACCGCCCCTGTCGCATGCGCCAGCAGGCGTGCCCGCAACACGACGTTGGCCAGGTCGTGCGCCGCCTCCGTGGACGAGGCGAACCGCAGCGGCACGCAGACGCGAACGGCGGCGGTGCCCGGGTCCGTCCCGCGGAAGGCGGCCGACTCGCTTGGGGAGTCGTGCCGCTCCGCGCCCGGTGCCGAAAAGATGCGGGCCGCGCTCGTCACGGTCTGACTGTAGCCCGGGTGGGCGCCGCCAAGCGGGCTGGGGAGCGTGGAAACGCCGAAGTCGAGCCGTAGTTATCCCGCATGGCGGCTTGGAGCTCGCGATCTACCGTTGTGCGCACCATGGGTATCCCCGTCGGCCAAGGTCGAGATGCGCCACCTCTGACCATCGACGCCGTCGTCTCAACCCCCACGGAGGAGCGAGAATGAGCCGGGTCGTCGTGCTTGGCGCCGGCATCTCGGGGCACACCGCCGCCGCGTTTGCGCGCAGCTGGCTCGGGCGCGGCGACACCGTCACGGTCATCTCCCCGAGGCCCGATTACAACTGGGTGCCGTCCAACATCTGGGTCGGCGTCGGGCTGATGAAGCCTGAGCAGGTCACGTTCCCGCTGGCCCCGATCTACGAACGGGCCGGGATCGAGTTCGTGCAGGCATCCGCGCGGGAGATCCACCCAGACGGCGATCGCGATGACGGAACCCCCTACGTCACGGCTGAGTTGGCCGACGGCGCATTCACGAAGGTGCCCTACGACTTCCTGATCAACGCAACCGGTCCGGCGCTGCGGTTCGACAAGACCGAGGGCCTCGGCCCCGACGCCGGACACAGCCTCTCGGTCTGCCTGCCGGGACACGCCGCGCAGGCCGCGGCGGCACTCGCCGAGGAGGTCGAGCGGATGCGCAAAGGCGAGCGGCGCCGCTTCCTGGTCGGCGTCGGCCACGGCACGTGCACCTGCGAGGGCGCGGCGTTCGAGTACATCGTCAACCTCGAGTTCGAGCTGCGCAACCGCGGAGTGCGCGACCGCGCCGAGATCACGTGGATCACGAACGAGTACGAGCTCGGCGACTTCGGGATGGGCGGCATGCACCTCAAGCGGGGTGGATACATCACCCCGAGCAGCATCTTCAACGCCTCGCTGTTCGCCGAGCGTGGCATCGACTGGATCACCCGCGCACACGTCCAGAAGGTCGAGCCCGACCGAGTCCTCTACGAGACGGTCGACGGTAAGGAAGGCGAGCAGCAGTTCGACTTCGCGATGCTCCTGCCGCCCTTCTCCGGCGTCGGGCTGAAGGCGTTCGACCGCGTGGGTGGCGAGATCACCGAGCGCATGTTCATGCCCAACGAGTTCATGCGCGTCGACGGCGACTACACGCCGAAGCCCTATGAGGCCTGGAGGGCGTCGGACTGGCCGCGCACCTACCAGTCCCCCGACTACAAGAACATCTTCGCTGCCGGGATCGCGTTCGCACCCCCGCACCCGATCTCCATCCCCCGCAAGAGCCCGAATGGCACGGTCATCGCACCGGCGCCACCGCGCACCGGGATGCCCTCGGCGATGATCGGCAAGGCTGTGGCGAGCAGCATCGTCGACATGATCCGCGGTGCCGACGCGCCGACCCACACGGCATCGATGGCCGAGATGGGCGCCGCGTGCGTCGCATCCGCCGGGGCCAACCCCTTCACGGGCACTGCCGCCTCGATGACCGTATTCCCGATCGTCCCCGACTTCGAGCGCTACCCCGAATATGGTCGCGACAAAGACCGTACCTTCGGCGAGATAGGCCTCGCCGGGCACTGGATCAAGATCCTGCTCCACCACCTGTTCATCTACAAGGCGCGCCTTCGTCCCGGCTGGCGCTGGATCCCGGAGTAGACACATGGAAAGCGAGCACTCGAGCTACGCGACGAAGCCCACGAGGTTCACGGTGTTCATGCGCACGTTCCTGCCGTGGCAGGCCTGGCGTTTCGCCGCGATCAACCTGAAGATGATCGGGATCATCCGCCGCAGCCACCACGGTGGCGGCCCGAGATAACCGCCTCGCGGGGGTGGGCCCAGAGCGCAGAGATCGATTCTGGGATCAGCGTTCGGCGGGCGCGGGGCGCATAGCGCACATCGGGTCGCCCTACCCTCTGACCATGCCCATCCGCTGGCCGCGCCGCACCCCCAAGGACCCACCCGTCCTCATCGCCGACCCGCGCGTGGAGGACTGGGAGACCGTCAGCACCTTCGAGGAGCAGACGACGGCGCTTGCGTGGCGCGACCGGTTGCGGGAGATGGGTGTCGACGCCGCATGTGCGGCCGACCACCCGCTCGATCGCTTCGGCCGCGGCGACATCTACCTCGTCGTCCCGCCGGGGCAGTGGTCGCGTGCGAGCGAGATCGTCGACAACCTCGACTGACAGCCTCGACCGACGCTCGCAGCGGCCCCCTCGCGACCAAACGCCTCTAGGACCCCTCGCCCGCCTCCGCAAGGTCTTCCGGGTCATGCCGGTTCCCGAGTGCGCTGAGCTCGCCGGCCTGGCGCGTCGCTTCGCGGGCGAGCGCGTCTTCGCTCGTCTTGCGGCCGACGAGCAGGACGTAGAAGCACGCGCCCGCTCGTTCGGCCTCGGGGAAGAGGCGACCCTCCGAGAAGAGCTCCTGCACTTTGAGGACGTGCTCTGAGGCTTCGCGCGACAGCGTGCCGGTCGCGCGAACCGCTCCTATCCGCCGCCCCCTCCCGTCCAGATCGGCGGTGGGAGCGGGAAGGTCGTCGAGGGCCTCCGGGTCGCCCCCCTCCTCGCCGACGAGCTCTCCGAGCCAGTCGACCGCGAGTTCGGTCAGCTCATACGCGACGAGTCCGGTGTGTTTCTCCTTGCCGAAGCGCGGGGCCTGCATCAGGTCGGCCCGGGCCGGATGGTCGTCCGGCAGAACCGAGCCGAACCCCTGGAGGAAGTAGTCGGCCATCCCCATCTCGGGCGTCGCCATGGATCGAGGCTAGCGTGCTGGAGCCCCGGCGCACCCCTGGGCGGACCGGCCACCCCCGGCACTCGTGCGTGGCGACGCCCGACCGAGCGCCGCCACGCACGCTGTATCAAGCCTCCCTCAGGGCAGGCTGGGCAGTCCCAGGCCGGGCAGCCCCGGCAGGCTGGGCAGCCCAGGAAGCTGTTCTTTCAGCTTCGCGACCGCTTCTTCGAGCTGCTTCTGGCCGCCTGCAAGCTGTTCGGTGAGACGCTTCTGCAGGCCGGCGAGCGTTTCTTCGAGTTTGCCCTGGCCGCCGGCCAGCGCTTCTTCGAGCTGGCTCTTGCCGCCGGCGAGCGCTTCTTCCAGCTGCTTGCTGTTGAGCGCTTCCTGCAGCTGCTTGGAGCCGTTCGCGAACGCTTCTTCGAGCTGGCGTTTGCCGTTCGCGAGTGCTTCTTCGAGCTGCTGCTTGCCTTTTTCGAGTTCTTCCTGGGGCTGTCCTTCGGGCAGGCCGCCGCCGTTCTGCAGCCCTTCCAGCTGCTTCTGGCCCTGCGCGGCTTGCTGCTTGAGCTGCTTTTCGCCGTGTGCAAGTTGGCGCCGCAGCTGCTTTTCGTCCTTCTTGGCTTGTTTGGCGAGCGGACCGAGCGGCGAAGCGGAGGTGGCGGTCCGCCGGCTTCGTGCCGCGGCGGCTTCGGCGCCTAGCGCGCCGATTGCCGAGGTCATCGCCAGCGCCGCGCACGCCACCGCGCACAGCGTTGCCCTGGTGAGGCGTCGGGATCTACCCATCTCGGTTCGTCCTCTCTGTCGGTGGTTGCCCTCTCTCCGGGCGCGGGCAGCTCGCGTTGGACGGCTTCACGACGCGTTCACACGACGCGCAGCAACGTCCACAGCGGTTGTCCCGCGACCGGCGCAACCGCACTACCCCCGCTTCCGGGCGCCAAACAGGGGGACGATCAAGCGTCCAGATAGGTCGACCGGGCGGGCAGGAGCCCGGGCGGTGCGCTCAACGGCGTCCGTTCAGGGCTCGTCGTCCTGCCGCAGCAGCGCCCGGAAGTCGCCGACGGGCCCCAGATGCCCCAGCTTCTCCGGGTTGACGATCGAGCTGATCCCCCGGATCTGCCCGTCGGCGATGTCGAGCGCGACCACGCTGATCACGCGCTCCTCGGAGTCCGTGAACATCGCGCCTGCCCCGCCGTTGACCTCGACCATGTGCCACGAGGCGCCGGGCAGGCGCGATCCGAGGCGCGACCAGACCATCAGGGTGTGGGCGACGCGTGAGCGCCCATGCAGCGATCGGGCCAGCGCGGGAACCTTGCCGCCGCCGTCTCCGGTCAGCTTCACGTCCGCGGCGAGCATCGACTCCAGCCCGGCGAGGTCGCCCTGCTCGGCCGCCGCGATGAACCGTCGCGCGAGCTCGTCGCGCTGCTCGCGCGTGGTCTGGAAGCGCGGGCGGTGCTCCTCGACATGGCGCCGCGCCCGCGTGCCGAGCTGGCGCACGTTGTCCTCGCTCTTGCCGACGATCTCCGCGATCTCCGCGTAGCGGTAGTCGAACACGTCGTGGAGCAGCAGCACCGCGCGCTGCTCGGGTGAGAGGCGCTCGAGCAGCGCCAGCATCGCCACCGACAGCGAGTCGGCCGTCTCGGCATGCCGCACCGGATCGTCCTCGCCGTCGGTGATGATCGGCTCCGGGAGCCATTCGCCGAAGTAGCGCTCGCGGCGGGCGCGCGCCGAGCGCAGCGCGTTGATCGACAGTCGCGTCGTCACCGTCGCGATGAACGCGGGCGGGTTCTCGATCTCCTCGCCGGACTCCAGCGTCTGATGCACGCGCAGCAGGGCCTCCTGCACCACTTCTTCGGCCTCGGAGACGGTGCCGAGCATGCGGTAGGCGATCGCGAAGGCGACCGGCCGCAGCTCGTCGAGCAGCGCTTCGCGCTCGGTCATGCCGCCACCGGCCGGATCCGCGGGTTCGATCTCACTACGGTCACGAACGCCTCCATCATCGCCGAGCAGCGCGTCACGCCGCCTGCGCGGTGCGCTCGACGATCTGGGCGACCCAGCCGCCGGTGATCTGACGGGTCGCCGCGTTCAGCCGGTTGAAGGCGTTGATGCTCGCGATCGCGATCACCAGCGCCGCGAGCTGCTCTTCGTTGTAGTGGCGGGCCGCCTCGTCCCAGACCTCGTCCGGCACGGCCTCGGGGTTGTCGGCCAGCCGCGTCGCCGCCTCGGTGAGCGCAAGCGCCGCGCGCTCGGCATCGGTGAAGTACGGCGCCTCGCGCCAGGCCGCGACCATGTTGATCCGCGCGCTGCTCTCGCCGGCGAACTCGAGCTCGCGGGAGTGGATGTCCACGCACACGCTGCAGCCGTTGATCTGGCTGGCGCGCAGGTGCACGAGGTAGAGGGTGGTCTCGGGGATCCCGGCCGAGGCCGAAGCGTTGCCGAGCGCTTCGAGCGCGTCGAGCGCTCCGGGGATGACCAGGGCCGGGTTCTTGATCCTCGCCTGCATGATTAGGTCCTCCTTCGGGGGGTCTGCGGGAGGCCCGACTCGCGGGCTTTCCGATCCAACTGCCCTTAAGACAGGACGCGACACCGGAACGTGACACCGGCCCCGCGCGGCACGCGCGTCCGCGCGAACCGCGCCCGCTACAGTCGCCCGCATGCCGCACGTCCTGATCGAGACCAGGCGCGAAGCCTCCGAGGCGGAGGAGACGGCGCTCATCGACGCTGTGCACGGAGCGCTGCTGCGGGCGTTCCGGATCCCTGAGAACGATCGCCACCTGCGCCTTGTCGTACACGAGCCGCACCGCTTCGCCGTGCCGCCCGACAAGTCGCAGCCCGAGCGCTTCACCCAGATCACGATCGACGCCTTCGCCGGCCGCTCGATCGAGGCCAAGCGCGCGCTCTACCGGGAGATCGTGGCGAGCCTCGAGCCGCTCGGGATCCCGCGCGACCACGTCTCGATCCTGGTGCGCGACGCCCCGCGCGAGAACTGGGGCATCCGCGGCGGCCAGGCCGCCAGCGACGTCGACCTCGGGTTCGACGTCAACGTCTGAGCGGCTCGCGCGCGGAAGGAACCGCGCCCGCCGGAGTCTCTTAGAGCAGCCGGAACAGAACTGATCTCCGCGCTGTTCGACCACCAGATCGGAAGTGAAGAAATGCGGTTTCTCGCCAAGTTGGCCGTCCCGTCCCTCGCTGCGGTGTCTCTCCTCTTCGCCGCGTGCGGCAGCAGCTCGAGCACCACCACGACAACCTCGACCGCCAAGCCGGCCTCGCAGACGACCAGCGCCTCGGCCGCGACGGTCAAGACCGCCTCGACCTCGGTCGGGAAGGTGCTCGTGAACGGGCAGGGCATGACGCTGTACGCGCTGAGCGCCGAGCAGGGCGGCAAATTCATCTGCACGAGCTCGGCCTGCACGGCGATCTGGCATCCGCTCACCGTCACCGCGGGCGAAACCCCCAGCGGCGAAGTCGCGGGGATCGCCACGGTCAAGCGCCCCGACGGCACGACCCAGGTCACCTACAAAGGCGCGCCGCTCTACACGTTCGCCTCCGACCAGCAGCCCGGCGAAACCAAAGGCCAGGGCATCAAGGACGTCGGTACCTGGAGCGCGGTGACCGTCGGTGCGGCCGCGCCCGCGACGAGCACCAGCCAGACCACGACGCAGAGCGAAAGCTCCTCCAGCGGCGGCAAATCCTACGGCTACTGACACCCGGGGCCGCACGGAGCGCCGGCGGGCCGTGACGCGGCGCGCCGGCGCCCTCCTCGCGGCGCTGGGCATCGCCGCGCTCGGCGGGTGCGGCTCAGGCGCACACACCGAAGGCGTACCCCGCGCGGCGATCGAGCGCTATCTCGGCGAAGTGGAGCCGATCAGGCACGCGGTCAACACGCTGCTCGAAGGCGCCGACCCGATCCTGCGCGCCGACGCCGCGGGCACGATCGGCCATCGCGGCGCCGCCGCGGGAATGGCTCGGCTCGAGCGCCGCTTCGCCGCCGACGCGGTGCGGATCGCGGCTGTCGATCCCCCGGATGCGCGGCTGCGCGCGCTGAACGCGCCGTACGCCGAAACCTACGTCTTCGAGGACGCCTACCTGAGCGCGCTCGTCTCGGGCCTCGCCGGGGACAGCTTGGACGGGCTGCCGCATACCCAGGACGCGCAGCGCGCCGCGATCATCCGCTGGCGCATCGCGCTGACGGTCCTCGCCGAAAAGGCCCACGCACGGTTGCCGGCCGACCTCCAGCAGGCCGGGCGCGGCGAGATCGCACCATCGCCGGGCGGCAGCTGAACGGCTTGACAATCGGTTGCAAAGCCGGTTCTCACGGTAAAGGCCTTCGAGTTCGCTGCCGAATCGGGGTCCATGAGCGCGAAGCGGACGAGGGGCAGAGCGATGACGGTGGCCGCCATCAGCGCCCTGTTCACGCTCGCGCTGCCGAGCCCGGGGGTCGCCGCGAAAAGCGCCTCGCACGGCCTCGGCCCCGTCCAGCACGTCGCCGCCAACGGCCTGAGCATCGGCTACCGCACCGGCGGCCACGGTCCCTGGCTGATCATGGTGATGGGCCGCAGCGGCACGATGGCCGAGTGGGACCCCCAGCTGATCAGGCAGCTCGACCGCAGCCACCGCGTGCTGATCTTCGACAACCGCGGCATGGGCACGACCGACAGCTCCGTCCCGGCGAGCGAAGTAACGGTCCCGTTGATGGCCCAGGACACGCTGGCGCTCGCGAGCGCGCTGCACATCGAACACTTCAACATCATGGGCTGGTCGATGGGCGGCGAGATCGCCCAGCAGGTCACGGTCGACGCGCCCAGCCGCGTCTTGAAGCTCGTGCTGTGCGCGACCTCCGCCGGCGGTCCCACCGAGCAGGCGCCGAGCGAACCGATCGAGAAGGTCATGAGCGACCCGGATCTGCCCACGTGGACCCTGTTCGGCCTGAGCTTCCCGCCGACGGCGGCCGGCGTGAAAGGCGCGTTCTCCTACGCCGCCCGCGTCTCCGCGCAGTACGTGTACGCCCACCTGCCGTCGGACAGCTTCACCGAGACGACGGCCGGCATGGAAGGCCAGCGCCACGGGCGCGAACAGTGGGTATCCGCTGAAGGCGGGGTCTACAACGAGCTTCCGACGCTCGCCAACCACGCGCTCGTCATGTGGGGCAACCTCGATGTGGTCGACCCGCCCGCCAACGACCGCACGATCGTCGGACGGCTGAGCCACGTCGAGCAGAAGGTCTTCAAGGGCGCCGGCCACGCCTTCCTGTTCCAGGACGCCAGGGAAGTGGGGCGGACGGTCGACGCGTTCCTGCGCTGAGGCGCGGGACTACTGCAGATAGCCCTCGACGGTCCCGGCGTCGCGCGCCCGGGCGTCGTCGGGGTTGCCGCCCGTCTCGCGCAGCGCGCGGCGCTGGCGCAGCAGGTCCCAGCAGCGGTCGAGCTCGACCTCGACGTCGGCCAAGCGGCTCGCGTCGGCTGCCAAGCGCTCGGTGTCGGTGCTGTCCTGCTGCTCGCGGCTCCGAAGATCCTTCTCCTCGGAGACCAGCCGCTCGATGCGGTTGACGATGCTCTCGTCGCTCACCAAGGGGATGCTACCCGCCGCGGCTCTGCAGCTCACATCGGGATCGTCAGCCACGGCACCTGCGCGGGCGCGAACGCCACGGCCACGCCCAGCGCCGCCACGAGCACGGCTGTGCCCACGACCGCGACCTCCCCCTTGGGGAGCAGCTTCTCGATCGCGACGAGCGCCGCCACGGCCACCATCCAGGCCAGGTTCATCACCCCGACCGCGAACAGCGCGCCCATCAGCGCCCAGCTCGCACCGATGCAGAGGCCGCCGTGCTCGAGCCCGGTCCGAACGGCGCCCGGCGCGCCGGGCCGCCAGCGCTCTGCCAGCAGCGCGGGCTGGCGGCAGTGGCGCAGGCAGCGCGCCTTCAGCGGCGTCAGCTCGTACAGCGCTGCGGCGAGGATCACGCCGCCCGCCACGTACTGCCCGCCGCGATCCCACGCGAGCCACGGCAGCGGCAGCGAACCGACTCCCTTCACGAGCGCGTACGCGAGCAGCCCCGCGCCGAGCCACGCCGCGAGGTAGCCGGCGGCGAACAGCGTCGCCGCGGCGCTCGGGCGGCGGGCGCCCGCCCGGCGGCTCGCCCGGGCGTGGGCCTGGGCCATCGGGACGAGCGAGGGCAGCATCATCGCGGCCATCATCGTCGCCCAGATCCCCGCGAACCAGCCGAGGCCGCCGAGGTCCGTCCCCGGTCCCATGTCCATGCCCCTCATCCGGTGCGCCGTCACCGCCCAGCAGCCGCCGGCGATGAGCAGCAGCACCGCGCCCGGGGCGATCCGCCGCGCGAGCTCGGCTGCGCTATCCCCCGGCGCGAGCGTTGTGGCCCGGCTGCGCATCAGCCCGCGAGCGCCCGTTCGAGCTGGTCCAGGCAGCCGTTCCACCCGTGGTCCTGGTTCGCCCGGCGCTCGTCCGTCGCGATCCCGGAGTTGACGAAGAGCACGGTCGTGGCCCCGTCCGCTTCGGAGAACGACACCTCGATCAGCTGCTCGTCGGAGGGGTCCTCGTCGAAGGTCCAGATCATCTCGAGCCGCGTCGGGCGCTCGACCACGGTGTACCGGCCGCGAGCGCCGTAGTCGGCGCCGTCCGGCCTGCGCATGACGATCCGGACCGCGCCGCCGACGCGCAGGTCGACCTCCGCGACGGGCGTCTCCCAGTCGGACCCGACGTGGAACCAGCGGCGCAGCACCTCGGGGTGCGTCCACGCGTCGAAGACGTCCTCGGCCCGGGCCGCGAACGTCCGCTCGATTCGCACCGTCCTGCCGGTGCCTTCGATCATTCCTGCTCCTTTCGCTCCTGGAGGTACTCGCCGACGACGTCGAACATGCGCTCCCAGCGTTCGCGCTGGCGATCGATCCAGTCCGCGGTCTCCGCCAGGGCCTCGGAGCGCAGCGAGAGCCTGTGGGTCCTGCCGTCGACCACGCGGCTGACCACCCCGGCCTCCTCGAGCGTCCTGAGGTGGCGCGAGATCGTCGGCTTGGAGACGCGGAACTCGCGGGTTACTTCGCCGACCGTCGCGGGGCCGCTGCTGAGCCGTTCGACGATGTCGCGGCGGAGGGGGTGGGCGAGAGCGCGGAACGGATCGTTAGCCATTTTGCTAACTATATACCGCACCGAAAACGAAATGCGACGGAGGTGGCAGCGATGGCCGGTCACAGGGTCGGGACGCAGGAGGAGTGGAAGGCGCAGCGCGACGAGCTCCTGCGCGAGGAGAAGGAGCTGACGCGCCGGGGGGACGAGCTGGCCCGCAAGCGGCGTGAGCTGCCGTGGGTCGAGGTCGAGGAGACGTACAGCTTCGAGGCCGACGGCGGCACGCGCACGCTCGCCGAGCTCTTCGACGGGAAGTCCCAGCTCGTCGTCTACCACTTCATGTTCGGCCCGCCCTACACGGCCGGCTGCCCGGTCTGCACGTCGATCGCCGACACGCTCTCGCCGCAGGTGCCCCACATGAGGGCCCGCGACACGAACCTGATCCTCGCCTCGCGTGCGCCGCTCGAGCGGCTGCTCGCGTACAAAGAGCGCATGGGGTGGGGGATCGACTGGGTCTCGACCGGCGACGAGTTCAACCGCGAGCTCGGCTTCCTCAACAGCCCCGAGGACCTCGCGCCCTTCCTGGCAGGCGAGCTGCCGCCCACGGTCGTGGTGAACGCCGAGCTGTGCGGCACGGACGCCGCCGGCTACGTCACGGAGGGGCCGGGCCTGAGCGTCTACGCGCTCGAGGATGGCCGCGTGTACCGCACCTACGTGAGCACGAGCCGGGGCCTCGAGGTCGCGATGGCCTACTACGGGCTGCTGGACCGCACGCCGAAGGGACGCGACGAGAGCCGCACGGAGCCGCTCTGGATCCGCCGCCATGACGAATACGCGGCGGCCTGAGGCGGGGACGCCTCCACCGGCGGTCCGGAGTCCCGGCTAATCGTCAAGTCCGAGCGCTCGCAGCGCCTCCTCGCGCGACTGGTACAGCCGCAGCCCCGTGATGAGCCCGCCGCGCGACGGTGATCACGGCCGCCGCGAGCGCCTGGATCTCCAGCCCGCTCGCGCGGCCGCGGCCGCGCATGTGGGCCACGATCAGGACCTTGTCGGGCGGCACGTCGCGGAGCTCGGTCGCCTCGAAGGTCGCGTCGCCGAGCCCCTCCCAGCGCCCCGCGAGCCAGCGGCCCCATTCCTCGGGTCCGCGGTAGCTGCCGCTGTCGGGCGCCTCGGAGTCCGTCCAGTCGAGCTCGGCTCCGGGGGCGACGTAGCTCGAGCGCCGCGTGCGTGTCCTGGTCGTTGACGAGCGCGATGAAGCGCGCCACGATCTCGACGTTCTCCAGCGCCATCGCCGAGCCAGTATCGCGCAGCCGCTCGTCGACGCGCGGTGGGCGAGCCAGATCAGCCGCGCAGGACGGCGTCGAGCTCGGCGAGCTGGCGTCGCGCCCCGCCGCAGACCTGCTCGCAGAGCTCGAACACGGCGGGATCGCTGACGGCGTAGCGGGCGTGGTTGCCGTCCTTGGTGCGGCTCACCATGCCGGCGTCGTGCAGGATCGCGAGGTGCTTTGAGACGTTCTGCTGGGAGGCGCCGAGCGCCTCCTGCAGCTCCCCGACGGTCGCGTCGCCCTCGCGCAGCAGGTCGAGCAGCTTGATGCGCATCGGCTCGCCGAGAACTCGGAAGCGCCTAGCGATCACATCGATCAGCGGCTGGGGGAGGGGGTGGGGCATCGACTCGCTCATGTCGCGTAGTTTACCACAAGCACACAGTTGTGTAGTTGAAATACGGTTCGTTCGTGCGCTAACGTGCATCGCACAATCAAACAGTTGTGAAGATGTTGAGACAGGAGGCGGACATGGAAGCCGAGACGACACAGCAGGCAAGCGGGCCGGCCCCGCGCCGGCGCACCGTGAGGCAGCGTCCGGGCGCGACGCGAGCCGCGTGCAGCGCCGCCGGGTGGCCCTTGGAGCGCGTCCTCTTCGCGCTGGCCGGGACGATGACCCTGCTCTCGGCGGCCCTCGCGGCGCTCGTCTCGCCGTGGTTCCTGCTCCTCACCGCCTTCGTCGGCGTCAACCAGTGGCTCTACGTGCTGGTGGGGGCTTGCCCCGCCTCGCTGGTGCTCCGCCGCGTCTTCTCGCTGCGCTCGGCCGTGTACCCCTCCGCGGAGGCGGGCTCGTGAGCGCGCTGGCGACCCCCACACCGCGCCTCGCGCCCGCACCGACCGCCGCGTTCGGCCCGCTCGGGCGCCTCGGCCACTGGACCGCCACGCACTTCCGCGCCGTCCTGGGCGTGTGGCTCGTGATCGCGGTCGGGCTCGGCTTCTTCGCGCCCAAAGTCGAGACGGCCCTCTCCGGCGCCGGCTGGGAAGCGAGCGGCTCGCAGTCCGTCCAGGCGCGCAAGCTCGTCGAACGCGACTTCAAGGGCGTGGGCAGCTACGGCCTCATGACCGTCGTCTACTCGCCCCGCGAAACAGCCGCCGCCCCGGGCTTCAGGGCGGTGGTGGCGAACGTCGAACGCCTGCTGCGCGAGAACCCCGCCGTCAGCACCGTCCTCGCGCCCGCGCCCGGGATCTCGATCTCTCCCGACGGACACACCGCGATCGTCCAGGGCGGCGCGGCCAAGAACCCGAATGAAATGGTCGCCGCCGCGGACAAGCTCAAGGGCAAGCTCCATGCGCTCTCCACGAGCGGCGCCGTCGTGGATCTCACCGGCGCGCCCGGGATGTGGTCGGACTTCAACGCCGCCAACCGCTCCGCGATGCTCAAATCCGAGGTCATCTCCTGGCCGGTGACGCTCGGCATCATGCTGCTCGCCTTCGGCTCGCTCGTCGCCGCCGGGCTGCCGCTGATGCTGACGATGGTCGGGCTCGTCGCGGCCGCCGGCGTGCTCTACCTCGGCACCCTGATCTCGCCGATCTCGATCTGGGCGATGAACTTCGCGCTGATGTTCGCGCTCGCACTGGGCATCGACTACGCCCTGTTCATCGTCTACCGCTTCCGAGCCGCCCTGTTCGGCTCGCGAATGGACCCGGCGGAGGCGACCGCCGTGACGATGGACACCGCCGGCAAGGCGGTGCTGTTCAGCGGCGTCACCGTGCTGATCTCCCTCACTGCGGTGATGCTCGTCCCCAGCCCCGCTTTCCGCTCGATGAGCCTCGGCATCATGCTCGCCGTCATCTTCGTGCTGGGCGCCACGCTCACGCTGCTGCCGGCGGTGCTCGGCAGGATCGGATCGAAAGTGGACAAGCTCGCGCTCCCGTGGGCCCACTCCGGCGAGCACCGCTCCCCGCGCTTCGCCGCCTGGGGAGAACGGCTGTGGCGCCGGCCTGCCCTCTACGGCATCCCGGCGCTCGGCGTGCTGCTCGTGCTCGCCTTCCCCGTCACCCAGCTGAAGACGTCGATGCCGTCGATCAAGGTCGTTCCGCAGAGCGACTCCTCGCGCGTCGGCTACGACCGGGTGCAGGCGGCGATGGGCGCCGGTGCGACCGGTCCGCTGCAGATCGTCACCCCGGCGGCCCAGGCGCCCGCCGTCGCGCGCCTCGCGGCGGCCGACCCCGGCATCGGCGCCGTGCTGCCCGCCCAGCCGGGCGCCGGCGGGCTCGAGGTCGTGACCGCGATCCCGCGCCAGGACCCGTCCAACCCCGCTGTCGGGGCGACGATCGACCGCCTGCGCGGCGAGTTGCCGGCGGGCGCCGTCCTCGGCGGCGCGGCGGCGGAAAACCACGACCTGCAGAAGCTCCTGACCCAGAAGACGTGGCTGGTGATCGCCGTCGTGATCGCGCTCGGCTTCCTGCTGCTGCTGTTCGCGCTGCAGGCGCCGCTGATCGCCGCCGCAGGAGTGCTCACGAACCTGCTCGCCACCGGCGCCGCCTTCGGGATCTCGAAGTGGATCTTCCAGGACGGCGCGCTGCACTCGCTGCTCGGCTTCCAGTCGCAGGGCTTTCTCGATGCCTGGGGCCCGGTGTTCTTCTTCGCGATGATCTTCGCGATCTCGATGGACTACACCGTGTTCCTGCTCTCGAGCGCCAAGGAGCACTGGGACCGCAGCCACGACGCGCGCGAGGCGATGGTCGGGGGCCTCGCGCACTCCGGGCGCGTGATCTTCGCGGCCGCGGCGGTGATGGTCGCGGTGTTCTTCACGTTCGCGCTCTCCGGCCCGCTGCCGCCGAAGGAGATGGGAATCATCCTCGGCGTCGCGGTGCTGCTGGACGCGTTCCTGATCCGGCTGCTGCTGCTCCCCGTGCTGCTGCGGCTGATGGGCAGCCGCGCTTGGTACCTACCCCGCTGGGCTCGTCGGGTTCTCCCGGAAGTCAGCTTCGGGCACTCCTGAGAAGGTGGGTGAGATGAGCTTCACAGCATCGGCACGGCCGCTCGCAGGGACGCTTCGACACGAGGTCGAGCTGAACGGGCGCCACACGATCCTCACCGACGAGCCGGAGCGGCTCGGCGGTACCGATGCGGGGCCCGCTCCGCACGAGCTGCTCGCGGGCATGGTCGCCTCGTGCGTCTCGACGATGGTCGCGCTCTACTCCCGCCGCCACGGCTGGCCCGTCGAGGGCCTGCGCGTCGACGTCGGCTACGACGCGGACACGACGCCGCGCCAGGTCTCGGTGCGCCTGACGCTTCCCGACGGCCTGACTCCCGAGCAGGTGGCCCGCCTGCATCGCGTCGCCGACACCTGTCCCGTACGGCGCGCGTTCGAAGCCGGGTTCGAGTTCGACGAGCAGGTGCTCGTCGGCGACGGCCGGCGCGCAGCCGCATAGGGGAGCGCCGCTAGCGGCCGCGATCACGCGGCCGCTGTGGGCTACTACCGAGCGGACGCGGGCCGAACCCGGATGTCGCCCGGCGGCGCCCCTGAGACGCTGGGGGCCATGGCGGAGAAGCCTCGCATCGTGATCCTCGGCTCCGGCTTCGCCGGGCTCGAGACGGCGTTCCTGCTGCGCATGCGCCTGCGCGAGGAGGCGGAGCTGACGGTCGTCTCGGAAGGCCCTGAGTTCACCTTCCGCCCGAACTCGATCTACGTGCCCTTCGGCGCGGACCCCGCGGACCTCGTGGTCGACCTCGCACGACCCTTCGCCCACAAGCACGTCGACTTCGTCCAGGGCCGCGTCAGCGGCGTGGATCCGCACGGCCGCGAGGTGGAACTGCAGGACGGGCCCCGCGTCGGCTACGACAAGCTCGTCGTAGCGACGGGCGCCGCGATGCTGCCCGAGGAGGTTCCGGGCCTCGCGCAGCACGCCGGCACGATCTGGACTCCGGAGAGCATGCTGGGCGTGCGCGAGCGCTTCGAGCGCGTCCGGGAGAAGGCGCGCGCCGGCGAGAACAGCCGCGTGCTGTTCCTGATCCCGCCGAACAACAAGTGCGCCGGGCCGCTGTACGAGGTCGTGATGATGTTCGACACCTGGCTGCGGCGAGAGGGCTGCCGGGAGCACGTCGAGATCACGTGGTCGACCTTCGAGGCGGGCTACATCCAGGTGTTCGGGCCGCGCCTCCACGACGTCGTCTCGGAGGAGTTCTCGAACCGGGGCATCGCGGGGCACACGGGAGAGGTGGTCACCGAGGTCGCGGCAGGCGAGGCCCGCTACGCCGACGGCACCGCGCGCTCCTTCGACGAGCTGATCGCCTTCCCGCCCTACGTCGCCGCCGTCACCTACGACTCGCTGCCCTCCGACGAGCGCGGGTTCATCCGCACCGACGGCGCCACACGCCAGGTCGAGGGCTTCCCGGACGTCTACGCGCCGGGCGATGCCGGCGACTTCCCCGTCAAGCAGGCCTTCCTCGCCTTCCTGCAGGCCGACACGGTGGCCGAACACATCGCCGCAGGCGTCGAGGACCGGGCTTTCGAGAAGCCGTTCGACCCGGTGTCCATGTGCATCATGGAGATGTTCGACAAGGCGACGTTCGCCCAGGTGCCGCTCGAGCTCACGGGTGATCCGCAGCGGCCCGTCGCCGTTCGCCCCGGCGCCGACGGCGACTACAAGGTCGGCACGGGATCGATCTGGCGGCTCGGCAAGAAGATGCTCGGCGCCACCGTGCCGATGCGCTTCCACGCAGGCGAGCCCTTCCACGCCGGGATGGCATGGCAGATGATGGACTTCGGGCTGAAGGGCATGTCCGCCGTTCTCGCCGACTGAGGCGCTGCCTCAGAGCGACCCGCTCCGCGCCCGGTCCCGGGCCTCGGTTTCGTCCGGCCCGCGCCTAGCGCCGCTCGCCGCAGCGGCTGCACTCATACCAGCAGGAGCAGGTGTTCTTGCGCCACTCCCACCTGTGTCCGAAGAAGCTGCAAACCCTCATGCCCACAGCGTGGCAAACGGCCCGGCCGTCCTGAATCCCACGGTTGGGTGAGCCCCCCGGAGAACGGTTGTCGAGAGGGCGCTCGTCCGCTTCTTCAGGACAGGCCTCCCGCCGACGCAAAACGTGCATGAGAACACGCGCAGCACTGGGGGCAGTGATCGCGACGTTCGTGCTGGCAGCGCCGGCGAACGCCTCGCTCGTCGGCTGGGGCATGAACGGCCACGGCGAGCTCGGCGCGGGCTTCGGAGGCCCGCCGCACACCCCGGTCGAAGCGATGCCCTCGCTCGCTGGTGCCGTGCAGGTCGTCTCGACCTACTTCTCGAGCTACGCGCTGATGCCCGACGGCACGGTCTGGGCCTGGGGCGGCAACGTCTGGGGGCAGCTGGGCAACGGCGACCGGCTGACCCACATCGTCCCGGTGCAGGTGCAGGGGCTCACCGGCGTCAAGGAAATCGCGGCCGGGGGCGCCCATGCGATCGCGCTGCTCTCGGACGGGCGCGTCGCGACATGGGGCGCCGACGGCTGGGGCACGCTCGGCAACGGCACGACCGCGCACGGCCGCCGTGGCACCGGTAACCAGCCGGGCCTCGTGCCGGTGTTCCCGGACGTGCAGGGCGCCGTCGCGGTGGCCGCGGGAGGCGCGGACGACGCCGCCCTGCTCGCGGACGGCACCGTGCTCGCCTGGGGCGAAAACCGCAACGGCCAGCTCGGCGACGGCACCACCGAAGAAAAAGACGTCCCGACGCCCGTGGCGGGCCTGACGAACGTGCGCGCGATCGCGCTCGGCGGCGAATCCTCGCTCGGCGGGCACCTGCTGGCACTGCGCTCCGACGGCACCGTCTGGGCCGCCGGCGGAAACGGACGCGGCCAGCTCGGCGACGGCACCATGATCAGCCGCAGCATCGCGGTCCGCGTGGCAGGCCTCGCGGGCGTGACCGCGATCTCCGCGTCATCCGACCACAACCTCGCACTGCTCTCCGACGGCAGCGTGTGGACGTGGGGGGGCGACACGTTCGGCCAGCTCGGTGTGAGGGCGACCGCCGTCTGTCACCGCCTGAACCCCTGCGTCCTGGCTCCGGCGCGGACGGGCGTGACCGGCACCGCGATCGCGGCGGGACGGTTGTACAGCCTGGTCCTCTCGCACGGACAGGTGCTCGCGTTCGGGGCCAACAAGCGCCTGCTGCTGGGCCAGACGGGCCCCACGCGGACCAGGCCCGCCGCAGTCCCGGGTCTGAGCGGCGTCACCGCGATCGCCGCCGGCGAATTCCACTCCCTGGCGCTCGGCGTGCTCGGCTGAGCGCCGCGCCCACCACGCAAACGGGGGATCGGGATCGCTGCACGATGCCCTACTGTGGAAGGAGCGCAGTGGTGGCCCGGCCGTCGTCCCCCCTGACGGTCGCACCCTCACCATTGCGCGCCCCGGTCGCATCAGGCTTTCTGACGAGAGAGGCCGCGCGGCCGGGGCCTTCTTTTCTTCGCGGTGGACGCCGGCTCTGACGCAGGACGCCCACGCCGTGGACGGGATCCCTGCTGAGGCGCCCGGGATTCGTCGTGCGGGCCGTGCCGCGTTGGGATCCTGTGAACCGCGTTTCGCGGCCCTGGCGCGGGCAATCTGTGGGTGTGCTGACGACGATGCCGAACTTCCCGCGCCGGGTCCGCGGCACGCCGGCCCGCGGGGCGCTGAGGCGGCTCGCGCGGCGCGCCCAGCGCCACCACCGCGCCGACCGGCCGCGCGTCAGCCCCGTCGTCATCGAGGAGGAAGCAGCGAGCCTCCTGTACGGCCAGCGCAGCGGCATGGTCAACGCCTCGCCGGTCGAGCCGCCCGAGCCGCGGCCCTAGACGCAGCGCGCGCTCGCGCTCGGCTGCGTCGCCGGCGAGCAGGAAGGGCGTCGGGTGCCAGGCCTCCAGCTCGCCGCGCTCGGTCAGGGCGCGCCACACGCGCTCCCGCGTGTGGCTCAGCTCGCGCTCGAAGCGGAGCACCGAGCGCCCGTCGCGTTCGGTCAGCACTGCGTGCTCAGGCATCGTTCTCCTCCAGATGGGTTTCGAGCGCCGTCAGGCCCTGCCGCCACAGCACCACGTAGGGCGTGAGCCAGCGCGCGATGTCGGCGAAGCCCTCGCCGCGCAGGGCGTAGAGGCGGCGCTGGCCGTCGGCGCTGCGCTCGACGAGCCCGGCCTCGCGGAGCAGCCGCAGGTGCCGGGACGTGTTCGGCTGGCTGAGCCCGGTCTCGCGCGCCAGCTCGCCGACGGGCCGCGGCCCGGCGAGCAGGAGATCGAGCAGGGCGCGCCGCGCGGGGTCGGCCACGACATCGAAGGCTCTGGTGTCGGCCATCTCGATATATAATCATATAAATATATATATAAAAATAAATATATTGTCGATTCCGGGCTGCTCGGCGCGTCGAAGCTGCGTCAAACTCTCTGCCAAAGGAGCCACCATGGATTACCTGATTCAGATCTTCAGCGAAGCCACCACGGACGACGTCTCCGAGGAGCAGCGCGCGGCGATCACGCGCGAGTACATGCAGCTCAACGAGACCCCCGGCCTGAAGGGCGGCGCCCAGCTACAGCCGGCCGAGTCGGCGACCACGGTCCGGGTGCAGAACGGCAGCACCCTGACCACCGACGGCCCGTTCGCCGAGACCAAGGAGGCGCTCGGCGGCTACTGGGTGCTCGAGGCGAACGATCTCGACGCGGCGATCGAGTTCGCCGCCCGCATCCCCGCCGCCCGCATGGGCGGGGCCGTCGAGGTCCGGCCGCTGGTGGCCCTCTGATCGAGCAGGTCTTCCGTGAGCAGTGGGGGCGGGTGCTCGCCGCCATGGTCGGCTTCCTCGGCGACTTCGACCGCGCCGAGGAGGCCGCCCAGGAGGCCTTCGCGATCGCCGCCGAGCGCTGGCCGCGCGACGGGACGCCCGAGCACCCCGCCGCGTGGCTGATCGTGACCGCCCGCAACCGGGCGATCGATCGCATCCGCCGCGACCGCAAGGTCCAGCCACACGGCGAGCTGCCGGAGGTCCCCGACGACGTGCAGGAGCTTCCCGACGAGAACAGCGAGTTCCGCGACGAACGCCTCGAGCTCTTCTTCACCTGCGCCCACCCGGCGCTCTCGCTGGACGCGCAGGTCGCGCTGATCCTGCGCGCGCTCGGCGGGCTCTCCACCGCGGCGATCGCGCGCGCCTTCCTGGTCTCCGAGCCGACGATGGCGCAGCGGCTGGTCCGCGCCAAGCGCAAGATCTCCGCCGCCGGCATCCCGTTCCGCGTGCCTCCGGCGCACCTGCTGCCCGACCGCACCGCCGCCGTGCTCGCGGTCCTCTACCTGATCTTCAACGAGGGCTACGACGGCCGCGCCGGCCTGGCCGACGAGGCGATCCGGCTGGGCGCGAGCCTCGCCGAGATGATGCCCGACGAGCCCGAGGTCCACGCCCTGCTGGCGCTGATGCTCCTCACGGAGTCGCGCCGCCCCGCGCGGCTGCGCGACGGCGAGCTGGTGCTGCTCGCCGAGCAGGACCGCTCGCTGTGGGACGCGCGACGCCTGAAGGCCGGGCTGGATTCCCTCGCGCGCGCCCGCGCGCTGCAGTCCTCCGCTCCGCCCGGCGCGTATCTGCTGCAGGCCGAGATCGCGGCGCTTCACTGCGCGGAGCAGACGCGCTGGGAGCTCGTCGCGGCCCGCTACGACGAGCTGGCGGCGCTGACCGGATCGCCGGTGGTCGCGCTCAACCGCGCGGTCGCGATCGCCGAGTGGCAGGGTCCCGCCGCGGGCCTCGCGGCAACCGAGGGCCTCGAGCTCGACCGCTACCACTACCTGCACGCCACCCGTGCCGAGCTGCTGCGGCGCCTCGGGCGCCCGCAGGAGGCGCGCACCGCCTACGGGCGCGCGCTGGAGCTGGTGCGCCTCGGAGACCGAGCGGCGGTTCCTGGAGCGGCGCCTGGCAGAGCTTCCAGGCGCCGAGCGCTAGGCGAGGACTTCGTCGGCGGAGGCGAGCGTCCGCAGGTGCTCGCCGACGCCGGTCACGCTGAGCAGCCGCTGCACCTGCTGGGAGCCCGGCGTGACGGCGAACTCCTGGCCGCGGCGCCAGCACAGCTCGCGCGCCGAGAGGATGATCCGGAGCCCGGTCGAGTCCAGGAACGTCAGGCCCTGGAGGTCGAGCACGACCGTCTTGGTCTCCGCCAGCGACGGCTCCTCGATCGCGCTCTGCAGCAGCGCCGCATTGGCCATGTCCAGTTCCCCGGTCGAGAGACAGGACGACGCGGTCGCTCTCCTGGCGCGACTCGATGCGGAGTTGCTCAGGCGCCCCCATGTGGTCCAATTCTAACCGTACCCGGGAGTCCGCGAACATGACAGCGGGCGACCCTTTGCGGCCCTCGGTTCAACCCCTAGTCGAGGCGCTTGTGCATGCGCACCTGGCTGCCGCGCGGCGAGCTGAAGATCTCGACGAGGTCGCAGATCTGCTCTGTGATCCACAGCCCGCGGCTGGCGCTCGCGAGGCGCCCGGGCCGGCGGCGCGCGGAGAGCGCGTCGCGGATGTAGCCCGCGTCCTGCACCTCGCAGACCAGCTCGTCCCCCGTTCGCCAGAGCCGCAGCATCCCCACGCCGCCGCCGTGACGGACGCTGTTGGTCGCGATCTCGTGCACCGCCAGCACCAGCTCTTCCGTCGGTTCGGTCCCGAGCGCCTCTTTCGACGCCCAGGCGGTCACGAGCTGGCGCAGCTCGAAGAGGTCCCCGGCTGCGAACGGGATCTCCCACACGTCCCCGCGGGGGCGCGGCAGCCCCTCTGCCGTCGCGTCCCGCGCCGGCGCCGCGTCCACGCGGCGCCCGTCCCTCAACGTGTCGGTGCTACCAGCGGCCATACCACCGCCGCCGGCCGCCGTCGACGCCGCCGAGGAAGAAGCCGATCAGCCACAGGATCAGGGCCACGACCAGGATGATCCACAGCGCGTGGACCGCAAACCCGAGACCGCCGAAGATGGCAAGTATCAGCAACAGCGCAATGAGAGCTACCACGCGCACCTCGCTTTCTGTTTCGGAACCGCGCTGCCGCACCGGGGTGGCGTGGAAGCGCACCCTCAGAATGCCCGAATGGGCGGCTCGCCAAACCAAAAGTCGGCAGCGGTCGTGCGTCCGCCGCGCGCCGGGGCCCCGGCGAGGCCGTCCGCGGTCGGACTCGAACATTTTCGTTCGCCTGTTTAGAGAACCGCGGTGTGGGCAAGAACGTAATACCGGTGTCGCCCTACCGACGGATGGCCGCGCGCCCCCTGCGGTCTTCGTCACCACTGGGGCGACAAGGAGTGGCATGTCGGCCGGTCTGCCCCGACGCGGACCGGCCGGCAAGCCACATGGGGCACGTCGCGCCGGCGCGATCGGCGGATCAGCCGCGTTGCGCGAGCCGCACGTCGAGGATCTCGGCCGAGCCCGCCGATGAGACCGCGTGGCCGTCGGTCAGGCGCTCGAGCACCGGGCCGAGGCCGTCCAGCGAGGCCTCTCCGAAGAGCGCGCCGGCGTGGCCCGCGCGGAGCGGGCCGACCTTGATCTCGAGGTTGCGCGGCGCCACGGTCACGCCCATGCTCAGGTGCCCGGCCAGCACCTCGCCGTCGGTGTGCGCGACGAGCGCGTCGGCCAGCATCTGGGTGTCGGAGATGCGGTCGGTCGAGAAGTAGGCCCGCGCGGCGAGCGTGGAGAGCACGCGCGGCACGACCCCGCGCGCGACGGACGTGGGGCCGACGGTCATCAGCGTGAGATCGCCGGGCGTCCCGTGGTCGATCGCCTCGAGCGTCGCGCCCTCTTCGCCGGCCGTCTGCTCGGGCGGGTTCGACGCGGCCGCCTCGAAGTGCATCGCGACCTCGGTGCCGCCGGTCGTGAGGTCGCGGAACTCGACGCTCTCGCTGAGCGCCTGGATCACGGGCAGCCCGATCCCGCCGGAGAGCTCCTCGGCCGCTTTCACGCCGGGGCGGATCCCGATGCCGTGGTCGCGCACCACGGCGTCGACCCCGCCGGGCACGATCGACGAGATCCACCTCCAGCGGGCCCTCGTCGCCCTCGTAGGCGTGCAGGACGACGTTGTTGCTGGCCTCGGTCACCGCGGTCGAGACGTCGTTGAGCGCGACGGGGTCGAGGCCGACGGCCTCGGCGAGCCCGCTCAGCGCCTGTCGCACCAGCAGGACGTTCTCGGCTCTGTTGGTGAGCCTCAGCCGGACGTTGGGCGATCCGGCCATCTGTCCGCTGGCCGGATCCAGTTCAGTGCGCGCTCCAGCTCCAGGCCGGCTCCCGGAAGCGGTCCACGCGTGCTCCTCACACCGCGCCGCATGCCGCGTAGGCTAGCGCGCCTGGCCCGGCGCGTCCGTGAGGGCGCGAAGCTGCTCGAGCGAGCGGCGCAGCAGGCGGGACACCTGCATCTGCGAGATGCCGACGCGCTCGGCGATCTCGGTCTGGGTCAGATCCTCGACGAAGCGCAGCTGCAGCACCATGCGGTCGCGGGACGGCAGGTGCGCCAGCGCCGAGCTGACGGTCGCGTCGAGCTCGACGAGCTCGTAGCGCTCGTCGTCGCGGCCGAGCGTGTCGCCGTAGGGGACGACGTCCTCGTCGCCGCCGCCGCGGGGCGCGTCGAGCGAGACGGTCTCGTAGGCGCGGATCGCCTGCAGCGCGTCGATGACCTCCTCGACGTCGATCTCGAGGTACTCGGCGAGCTGGTTCACGTTCGGCGCGCGGCCGGTCTCGTTCGACAGGCGCTCCTGCGCGTCGCGCACCTTCAGCGCGCGCTCCTGGGCGCCGCGGGGCACGTGGATCGCCCAGCCCGAGTCGCGGAAGTAGCGGCGCATCTCGCCGAGGATCGTCGGCACCGCGAAGGACTGGAAGGGGTGGCCGCGCTCGGCCTGGTAGCGGTCGATCGCCTTCAGCAGCCCGAGCGAGGCGACCTGGAGCAGGTCCTCGAAAGGCTCGGATGAGCGGCCGTAGCGGCGCGCGAGGCTGCGTGCGAGCGGCAGGAAGCGCGCGACGAGCTGCTCGCGGGCGGCCTCGTCGCCGTCCTGCTGCCAGCGCTCGAACAGCCGCTGGATCTCAGCGCCCTTGGTCGCCGGGCGCGATCCGATCGTTGGGGTGGCGGTCGTGTTCGTCATCGGCTGCCTCCTTCAGTCGGTTCCGTGCATGCCCTGCACCCGGCCTTCCCCGCCGGTTGAGATCAGTGTAGGCGATCAGCCCCCTCGAGGCAAACACCTCGTCAGTATTCATACGCAAGTTGGACACGTCAGGGGTGTCGGTGTCCAGCCCCCGGCGGGGAGCTAGGCTGGGGCCATGCCGGAGCACGGGCACGCCGACGGCGCACCGCGGGACCCACGACCGCGCCCGGCGGCCCGGGCCGTTCCGGGGATCAAGGAGATCCTGGCCACGCGCACGGGTGAGGAGCTCGACCTGAACGACCGCCATCTGAACCCGCAGATGGGGCGGATCCTGCGCACGCTCGGCTTCGACAAGGTCTGGACCGGCGGCGAGGGCGCCCACCTGATCGACCGCGAGGGCGAGCGCTACCTGGACCTGTTCGGCGGCTACGGGGTGTTCGCGGTCGGGCGCAACCACCCGGAGGTGATCGGGGCGCTGCGCGAGACCCTCGACGCGCAGACGGGGAACCTGCCCCAGCTCGGCGTGACGCTGCTGAGCGGCGTGCTCGCCGAGCAGCTGCTCTCCCGCGCGCCTGCGCGCGTCGACGCGATGGTCCCGGCCAACAGCGGCACCGAGGCGGTCGAGGCGGCGATCAAGATCGCGCGCGCGGCGACCGGCCGCCCGCGGGTGCTGTACGCCGAGCACGCGTTCCACGGGCTCACGCTCGGCGCGCTCTCGATCAACGGCAACGAGGAGTTCCGCGCGGGCTTCGGGCCGCTGCTGGCCGACTGCCGAGCGGTCCCGTTCGGAGACGAGCAGGCGCTCGCCGCCGAGCTCGCGCGCGGCGACGTCGCCGCGCTGGTCCTCGAGCCGGTGCAGGGCAAGGGCGTGAACCTGCCCCCGCCCGGCTACCTGCAGGCCGCCCAGCGGCTCTGCCGGGACGCCGGGACGCTGTTCGTGTGCGACGAGGTGCAGACGGGGATCGGCCGCACCGGGCGCTTCCTCGCGCTGGAGCACTGGCAGCTCGAACCTGACCTGATCTGCGTCGCCAAGGCCCTGTCCGGCGGCTACGTCCCGATCGGCGCCGTGCTCGTCTCGCGCCCGGTGTTCGACGCCGTCTTCGACGGCATGGAGCGGGCCGTGCGGCACGGCTCCACCTTCGGCGGCAACGACCTCGCGGCCGCAGCGGCGCTCGCGACGCTGCGCGTGCTGGACGCGGAGCGCCTCCTCGAGCGGGCCGAGCGGCTGGGGGAGATGCTGCTCGAGCTGACGCGCCCGCTGGCCGAGGAGTTCGAGGTCGTCCGCGAGGTGCGCGGGCTCGGGCCTGATGTGGGCGATCGAGTTCGGCCCGCCCTCCGGCGCCGTCGGCCGGCGCTTGTGGGAGCGCGTCGAGCGGCGCCAGCCGGGCCTTTTCTCCCAGCTCGTCACGGTGCCGCTGTTCCACCGCCACCGCATCTTCTGCCAGGTGGCGGGGCACCGCATGAACGTCATCAAGGCGCTGCCCGCGCTGACGATCTCAGAGCAGGAGATCGAGCGCTTCGCCGCGGCTCTGCGCGAGACGATCGCCGAAGCGGAGCGCTACCCCGCCGCGCTCGCGCGCTTCGGGCTCGGCACCGGGCTGCGCGCGGTGCGCTCCTAGAAGGCCTACGCGCCCACGGCGGCCCCGGGCGCTACCCGGCCGCCGTGAACACGTCCTGGCCGAAGTGCGGCGCGCTCGCCGCGTCCGCGAGCGCCGGCAGCCCGAACAGCTGCTCCCAGCTCCCGAGCGAGGAGTAGTGGTTGTAGTCGGTGCTCACGACCGTCCCCGGCGCGATGAAGGGCGAGATCAGCACCGCGCCGACGCGCCCGCCGCCGGGGCCGCTGATGCCCGGCAGCGGCGAGCCCGGACCGGGTTCCTCCCCGCAGCAGGACGAGGAGTCGGATTCCGGACCGTCGGACTCGTCGAAGGCGACCTCGATCAGGCCGCCGTGGCGGTAGGCGCTCGAGGACTCGATCTTCGGGATCCAGGTTTCCAGGAAGCCGTCGATGTCGGCGAGCGCCGATTCGCCGGACGGCTGGTTCGTGCACGGGAAGTCGTGGCCGTCTTCGCACAGGTTCGGCGTGATGAACGAGAACGCCGGCGTGCGGCCCGCCCGGGAGAGGTCGGTTGCGAGCCCCGTCTCGCCCTTGAGCGCCGCGGCCGGCATCGCGCCCGAGGGCGACCCCAGCGCGACGACGTGGGCGGCGCAGTAGAGGCGGTTCGTCGATCACCGAGTGGAAGTAGACGAACGGGTCGTGGCGGGTCGCGTAGCCGTCGCCCGGCTCGGCTTTCTGCGTTTCGTCGGAGCTGTTCAGTGCCGGGTGGCCGCAGGCCGCCGCCTCGCGGTTGGGGTCGTTGCCCATGTCCTGCATGTAGGCCTTCCACTTCTTGCCGGCGCTCGTGAGCTGGTTGCCGATCGTCTGCACTTCGGCGGGGTAGACGCAGCCGGTCCCGGCCTCGACGCCGCTCGGCAGCATCGCCGCGCCGGCCCAGTCGGAGAACAGCTGGCAGTCGGCCTGGTTCTGGACGTTGGGCGGCTGCCCCGAGACGAGCGAGATGTAGTTGTCGTTGCTCTCGTGACCGGTTGCGTAGTAGTTCTCGAGCAGCGCGCCCTGGGCGGGCAGCGTGCGGGCGAGATACGGGTCGGCTTCCGGGTCGCCGAACGTCTTTTCCCAGCCCTTGTTCTCGAGCACGATCACGAACACGTGCTTGACCTTCGGCAGCTTGAACGGCTTCGTCCTGGCGGCCTGCGCCGCCGCCGCCGCCGTCAGGCAGCAGACGAGCACCGTGAGCGCGGCGGTCGCGGCGCGCCTCATTTGCCCACCGCCGTTCCGACCGGGACCGGGCGGTTCGACGACCGAGCTCACCGGCGGTTCCAGGTAGGCAGCCCGGCTGAGGTCGAGGAAGTCTTCGACGGTCCTTGCGTTCGCGTCGCGGTAGGTGAGCGCCGGCAGGTTCCACTTCGCCTCGATCGTCGCCAGCACGGAGGTGTGATCGTGCACGACGTTCGTCACCCCGTTGGGCTTGGCGTAGGGCGAGGCGACGATCGCCGGCACGCGCGGGCCGTAGATGTCGTAGCCGCCGGGGACGTCTTCGGGGCCGAGCGCCGGCGCGATCGAGTCGGGCGCGATCGCCGCGGGCGGCGGCACGTGGTCGTAGTAGCCGCCGTGCTCGTCGTAGGTGTAGAGGAGCAGCGTGCGGGGCCAGGCCGGCGATTCGAGCACCGCCCTGACGGTCTGGTAGGCCCAGTACTCGCCGTAGGCCATGTTCTGCGGGTTCTCCTGGTCGCCGCCGGTTTCGGAGATCTTGGCCCCGAGCGCTTCGAGCCCGGGCAGCTTCGCGATCGGGGCGCCGACTTCGCCGAGCACGCCGAACTCCGGGTCGACGAAGCTCACCGCCGGCAGGGTCGCCCGCCTTGCAGTCCGCCAGGAACTGCGCGTAGGGCGCGATGTTCGCCGGGTATTTCTCGATCACCGTCGGGATGATCCCGGTCTGGGGCAGGTCGCTGAAGTAGTTCTTCCAGCTCACCCCGTAGGCGTGAAAGCGGTCGAAGATCGTGCCGTTCGGCGGCGGCGGGTCCTGGAGGCTCGCCATGTCGGTCGAGATGTTCCCGTAGGCCGTACCGGCCATCAGGAAGCGGCGGTTGGGGTAGGTCTGGCAGGGCGCGGAGCAGAACCACTTGTTCGCGCTCGTGAAGGTCCGCGCGAACGAGTAGGCGAACGGGAGCTGCTCCTCGGTCCAGTAGCCCATCGGCTGGGTCGATTCGGTCGAGCGCACGAAGCCGTCCATGCGCCCGCCGTCGATCTGCCGGTGCGTCGCGTTCCAGTCCTGCGAGACGCCGCTGCCCTGTTCGGTGGTCGGGAACGGGAACGAGTACACGCGTTCGCCCGCCGCGTTCGGGTTCCAGTCGCGCCCGAGGCCCTTGGAGTCGATCTTCAGCCCCTTCGCCTTCGGCTGCCCGGAGCGGTGCAGGGCGCCGAGCAGGTTGTCGAAGGAGTGGTTCTCCATCATCACCACGACGATGTGGTCGAAGGGCAGCGCTTCGTCGACGGTGCCCGCCGGGACCCTCGGGTCGGGCAGCGAGTCCGGTCTGCGAACGGGGCGCGCGAAGGCGCTCGCGGCACGCAGCAACGGGTCGGCGGCGGCGAGCCCCGCCGCGGCGGCGCCGCCGTAGCGCATCAGGGTGCGGCGGGTGATCGGGCGCTGCTCGAACGGCTCGGTCATCTGTCTCCTGTTGCTCGCGCGGCTGCTCGCCGCTGGATCGGATCTTGGCGGGGTCGGCCGGCGCTCCGTGCCGGCCTCCGGCGAGGTCGGCCGGCGCTCCATGCCGGCCTCCGCCGCGGCCGGCCCCCAACCGGTGTAGATCCGGTTTCCCCCGCCGAGCCTCCGACTCGTGAAGATCTCGTTAGCGCTGACTACCCGCCTGCGCGCGATTTCTCCCCACGCGCGTGCGGGCGAGGAGATAGAGGCCGAGCCCGATGCGCCGGTTGCCGCCGGGCGCAACGCCGCGCGCCGCTAGCCTGTCGAGCCGTGCTCAGCACCAGAGAGGACATCCGCAACGTCGCGATCGTCGCCCACGTCGACCACGGCAAGACCACGCTCGTGGACGCGATGCT
The DNA here is from genome assembly GCA_963779065.1 of uncultured Solirubrobacteraceae bacterium. Taxonomy (GTDB): domain Bacteria; phylum Actinomycetota; class Thermoleophilia; order Solirubrobacterales; family Solirubrobacteraceae; genus Palsa-744. The sequence goes on along the minus strand of CAVZWQ010000003.1, from coordinate 1,414,948 downwards.
GTGGCAGTCCGGCGCCTTCCGCGAGGGCCAGGACGTCGCGACGCGCGTGCTCGACTCGATGGACCTCGAGCGCGAGAAGGGCATCACGATCCTCTCCAAGAACACCTCGCTGCGCTACGACGGCACCAAGCTCAACATCATCGACACGCCCGGGCACGCCGACTTCGGCGGGGAGGTCGAGCGCGGGCTGACGATGGTGGACGGGGTGCTGCTGCTCGTCGACGCCTCCGAGGGGCCGCTGCCCCAGACCCGCTTCGTGCTGCGCAAGGCGCTCGAGGGCGGGCTGCCCGTGATCCTCGTCGTCAACAAGGTGGATCGCTCCGACGCGCGCGTGGCGGAGGTCGTGGACGAGGTCTACGAGCTGTTCCTCGACCTCGACGCCGACGAGCACCAGATCGAGTTCCCGATCGTCTACTGCAACGCCAAGGCCGGCGTCGCCTCGCTCTCCTACGAGCCGGGTCAGACGCTCGAGAGCGGGACGCTCGCGCCGCTCCTGGACCTGCTGCTCGAGCGCATCCCGGCGCCGCGCTACGAGGAGGGCCACCCGCTGCAGGCGCTCGTCACCAACCTCGACGCCTCGCCGTACGTCGGGCGGCTCGCGATCTGCCGCGTGCGCAACGGCACGATCCGCAAGGGCCAGCAGATCGCGTGGTGCCGCGCGGACGGCTCGATCGAGAAAGCCCAGGTCGCCGAGCTCTACGTCACCGACGCGCTCGACCGCGTCGACGCCGCGGAGGCCGGCCCGGGCGAGATCATCGCGGTCGCGGGCATCGAAGAGGTCACGATCGGCGAGACGCTCGCCGACGCCGTCGACCCGCGGCCGCTGCCGGTGATCACCGTCGACGAGCCGGCGATGTCGATCACGATCGGCGTGAACACATCGCCGCTGGCGGGGCTCGAGGGGGACAAGCTGACCGACCGCCAGATCAAGTCGCGCCTGGACCAGGAGCTCGTCGGCAACGTCTCGTTGCGCGTCTCGGACACCGAGGGGGTGGGCGGGACCAAGGCATACGAGGTCCAGGGCCGCGGGGAGCTGCAGCTCGCCGTGCTCGTCGAGATGATGCGACGCGAGGGCTTCGAGATGACCGTCGGGCAGCCGCACGTGGTCGAGCGGGAGATCGACGGGAGGCGCCACGAGCCGGTGGAGCGGCTCTCGGTGGACGTGCCCGAGGAGCACGTCGGCACGGTCACGCAGCTGCTGGCGGCGCGCAAAGGGCGCATGGAGCACATGACCAACCACGGCACGGGCTGGGTCCGAATGGACTACCTGGTGCCCGCCCGCGGGCTGATCGGGTTCCGCACCGAGTTCCTCACCGAGACGCGCGGCACCGGCATCATGCACCACGTCTTCGACCGCTGGGAGCCGTGGGCGGGAGAGCTGCTCACGCGCCAGACCGGGGTGCTCGTCGCCGACCGCCGCGGGCAGACCGCGACCTACTCGCTGATGACGCTGCAGGAGCGCGGGAACCTGTTCATCGGCCCGGGCGAGGAAGTCTACGAGGGCATGATCATCGGCGAGAACGCACGCTCCGAGGACCTTGACGTCAACCCGACCAAGGAGAAGCATCTGACGAACATGCGCTCCTCGACCGCCGACGTGCTGGTCCGCCTCGACACGCACCACCGGCCGACCCTCGACGAGGCGCTGGAGTTCGTGCGCGAGGACGAGTGCGTCGAGGTCACCCCGGAGTCCGTGCGCCCCCGCAAGCTCGAGCTGACGAAGCTCCGCCGCCAGAAGGCGATCAAACAGGCGCGAAAGTGAGCGTCGCGAGCGCCCCACGCGCCGCGCAGGCGGACGGGATCGCGCTCGAGGGCCTCGTCAAGTCGTTCGCCGGCCCGAGCGGGCCGATCCGTGCGGTGACGGGCGTGGACGTGCGGATCGCCCCGGGCGAGACGGTCGCGCTGCTGGGCCCGAACGGCGCGGGCAAGTCGACGACGATCGACATGCTGCTGGGTCTGCTCGCGCCCGACGAGGGGCGCGTCAGCGTCTTCGGCCGCTCGCCGGCCGAGGCGGTGGATGCGGGCGCCGTCGGCGCGATGCTGCAGACGGGCGAGCTGATCCGCGACCTGACCGTGCGCGAGCTGATCACGATGATGGCCTCGCTCTACCCCCGCGCGATGGCGGTCGAGGAGGTGCTCGCCCTGACCGGCGCCGCCGCCTTCGCCGACCAGCGCACGCAGAAGCTCTCCGGCGGGCAGACGCAGCGCGTGCGCTTCGCCGTCGCCCTGGTCAGCGACCCGGAGCTGCTCGTGCTGGACGAGCCGACCTCCGCGATGGACGTCGAGGGACGCCACGCGTTCTGGACGACGATGCGCGAGTTCGCGGCGCGGCGGGCGCACCGTTCTGTTCGCGACGCACTACCTGGAGGAGGCCGACGACTACGCCGACCGCGCGGTGCTGATGTCGCGCGGGGCGATCGTCGCCGACGGGCCCACCAACGAGATCAAGGCGATGGTCGGCTCGCGCTCGATCCGCGCGACGGTGCCGGCGGCGCCCCTGGAGGAGCTGCGGGCGCTGGACGGCGTCAGCGCAGCCGAGCGCCGCGGCGAGGCGGTGGTGCTGACGTGCGCCGACTCCGACGCCGCGATCCGGGCGCTGCTCGCCGCGCACCCCGAGGCGCGCGACATCGAAATCGAGGCCGCGGGGCTGGAGCAGGCGTTTCTGGCGCTGACCGGAGGCGAGGCAGCACCGTGAGCCGGGGCGCGCTCCTCTACACCCGCTACGAGCTGCTGCGCACCTTGCGCAACCGGCGCTTCTTCTTCCTCTCGCTGGCGTTCCCGCTCGCGCTCTACTACCTGATCGCCGCGCCCAACCGGCACCTGCACGACCTCTCGAACACCGGCATCGCGGCGCCGCTCTACTTCATGGTCGGGCTCGTCTCCTTCGGGACGATGGGGGCGATGCTCTCGAGCGGGGCGCGGATCTCCTCCGAGCGCCAGGCCGGCTGGAACCGCCAGCTCAGGATCACCCCGCTCTCCACGCGCGCCTACTTCCGCACCAAGGTCCTGACCGGCTACATGATGGCCCTGATCAGCATCTGCGCGCTCTACGCCGCGGGCGCGACTCTCGGCGTCAGCATCGGCGCCGGACGCTGGCTCGAGATGACCGGGCTGATCCTCGTCGGGCTGATCCCGTTCGCCGCGCTCGGCATCCTGCTCGGGCACCTCCTCACTCCGGACTCGATCGGGCCGGCGCTCGGCGGGGGCATCGCGCTGCTGGCGGTCCTCGGCGGCACATGGGGGCCGATCGCCCAGCACGGGCTCCTGCACTCCGTGGCGCAGCTCGTTCCCTCCTACTGGCTCGTCCAGGCCAGCCACGTGGCGGTCGGCGGCGCGGCGTGGGGCGCCAAAGGCTGGGTCGTGATCGCGGTCTGGACGATCGTGGCGAGCCGCCTCGCGCAGCGCGCCTTCAGGCGTGACACGGCCCGCGTGTAGCGATTAGGGTACGCACCGTCCACCCCCCGGACGCAGGGGCCGGGAGCCGCCGGGGTCCCGCTCCTGCCAACCGACTCCAGGAGCGATAGATGACCGTACCGACGCCGCTGCGCCAGCTGGCCTTTGCCGCGATGCTGGCGTTGTGCCTCGTGCTGGCGACGCCCGTTTCCGGCCTCGCCGCGACGACGCCGGAATTCACCCATGAGAGCAAGGAAGCCTTCGAACAGCAGCTCGCCAAAGGCGAAATCAAGTCGGCTGAGTTCAACCAGAGAGTCCGCAGCCTGCACATCACGACCAAGAACGGTCACCTCTACCTCTACCACTACGAAAAAAAGGGCTCGAAGCCGCTCGAAGACCAGCTGAGGGCCAAGCACGTGTCCTTCACGGTGCTGACGCCTTCCGCCGCGGCCACCGAAGCCAAAGAACACCCGCCAGCGAAAAAACACAAAATCCGCTACATCGTCGGCGGCGTGGTCCTGGTCCTGATCGTGGTCGGGCTGATCGTGTACTTCGTGCGCCGCCGAGGCATGCGCGACTGAGCTGAAAGACCCACACCCGGCCGGGCGCGGGGGGCGCACCGGCCGGGCCGAGGGCCTGCCGGCCGGGTGCGCGGCCCGAGAAAACGAGACTCAGTCTTGTAAACTCGCGGTCATGCCGGGTCGCGACGAGCCAGCAGCCGAGCTGCGCGCGGCCCGCGTGCGGATGGGCGGGCGGGTCGTCTGGGAGGACGTGTCGCTGCGCGTCGAGCAGGGCGAGTTCCTCGGCCTGCTGGGCGAGAACGGCGCGGGCAAGTCGACGCTGCTGAAGGTGCTGCTCGGGGCTGTCGCGCTCGAGCGCGGGACGGCCATGGTGCTGGGGCGCGCGGCGGGCGAGGCCAACCGCGAGATCGGCTACCTGCCGCAGCGCCCGAGCTTCGGCGCCGGGATCGCGCTGCGGGGCCGCGACCTCGTGCGGCTGGGGCTGGACGGCGACCGCTGGGGGCTGCCGCTGCCGCTGCTCCCGCGCGCCTCCGCGCGGCGCGCGCAGGCGCGCATGCGCGTGGCGGAGGCCGTCGAGCTGGTCGGCGCGAGCGCTTACGCGGACCGGCCGCTCTCGGAGCTCTCCGGGGGCGAGCAGCAGCGGCTGCTGATCGCCCAGGCGCTCGTCGCGGGACCCCGGCTGTTGCTGCTCGACGAGCCGCTCGACAGCCTCGACCTGCCCAACCAGGCGGCCGTCGCGGCGCTCGTCTCGCGCATCTGCGAGGCCGGCGTCGCCGTCGTGCTGGTCGCTCACGACGTCAACCCGCTGCTGGGCTATCTCGACCGCGTCGCCTACCTCGCCGGCGGCCGCGCTGTCGCCGGCCCGGTCGGCGAGGTCATCACCACCGAGACCCTGAGCGCGCTCTACGGCGTGCCCGTCGAGGTGCTGCGCGCCTCCGACGGTCGCCTCGTGGTGATCGGGCAGCCCGAGGCGCCCGCGCACCACCACGACCGCCACGGCCACGAGAGCTACGAGCCGGCGGAGCGCGCGGCGGCCGATGCCGGCTGAACCGGTTCCGAGCTGGAACCCCCTGCGCGACCTCTCGCAGGTCCTCGAATACCACTTCATGGTCAACGCGCTGCTCGCCGGCAGCGCGGCGGCCGTGATGGCGGCGCTCGTGGGCTGGATGATGGTGCTGCGCCGCGAGACCTTCGCGGGACACACGCTCGCGATGATGGCGTTCCCGGGGGCCGCGCTGGCCGCGCTGGCGGGGGTGCCGGCGGCGCTCGGCTACCTGCTGTTCTGCGGCGGCGGCGCGCTCGCCATCGCCCGCGCAAAGGGCCCGGCCGGCTCCTGGCGCGAGGAGGCCGCCGGCGTGGGCGTCGTGCAGGCGGCGGCGCTGGGGCTCGGCTTCCTGTTCGTGAGCCTCTACGGGGGCGTGCTCGGCGATCTGGAGAGCCTGCTGTTCGGCGACGTGCTCGGGGTCTCAGACGCCCAGGTGATCGTGCTGGCCGCGGTGGCGCTGATGGTGCTCGCGGTGCTCGCCGCGATCGGGCGCCCGTTGCTGCTCAGCAGTGTCGACGCCCCGCTCGCGAGCGCGCGCGGCGTTCCTGTGCGGCGCGCTCACGCTCGCGTTCCTCGCGATGCTCGCCGTGGCCGTGGCGTCCGCGAGCCAGGTCACAGGGCCGCTGCTCGTGCTGGCGCTGCTGGTGATGCCGGCCGCGAGCGCGCGCGCGCTCACCGCGCGCCCCGCGGTGAGCCTGGCGCTGAGCGTCGCGATCGCGCTCGCTCGCGGTCTGGGGCGGGCTCGGGATCGCCTACTTCTCGGTCTACCCGCCGAGCATGTTCATCGCCGCGGTGGCCTTCGCCTGCTACCTGCTGGCGCGGGTCGCCGCGTTGCTCCGGCGCGGCCGCTCGCGGCGCCGCCCCGCCGCGCCGCAGGCGCGGGCCGGCCTCACGGGGGCGGGCGCCTGATGCTCGGCCAGGAATACATGCGCAACGCGCTGCTCGCGGGCGGCTTCATCGCGCTGGCCTGCGGCGTCTGCGGCTGGTTCGTCGTCCTGCGCGGCCAGCTCTTCGCCGGAGACGCGCTGAGCCACGTCGCCTTCCCGGGCGCGCTGGCGGCGGCCGCCGCGGGAATCGACCAGAGGATCGGGCTGTTCGCCGCGACGATCGCCGCCGGCATCGCGATCGCCCTGCTCGGCCGCGGGGCGCTCGCGGCCCGCGGCGCGCGCGCCTCCGGCGCCGCGCTCGCCGACGACGCCGACATCGGCGTGCTCTTCACGGTGGTGCTCGCGCTCGGCGTGTTCTTCCTGACCCGCTTCAGCCTCGGCTCCGGCGGGAGCGCGGGGATCCAGGCCGCGCGCACCCTGTTCGGCTCGATCTTCGGCCTGGGCGGCGGCGAAGCAGCGCTGGCGGCGATTCTCGCCGCCGCTGCGCTCCTGGCGCTGGCGGCGATCGCGCGCCCGCTGCTGTTCGCGTCGGTCGCCCCGGAGCTGGCGGGCGCGCGAGGCGTGCCGACCAGGCTGCTCTCGGTCGCCTTCATGGCGCTCCTCGGCGTGGTCGTCGCCGAGGCCACCCAGGCGGTCGGGGCGCTGCTGCTGCTCGGCCTGCTCGCCGGGCCGGCGGGCGCCGCTCAGCGGCTGCGCGCCGGCACCGCCGCCGGCGCGGCCCTGGCCGCGACGCTCGCGCTCGGCGGCCATGTGGGGCGGGCTCGTGCTCGCCTACCTGGTCCCCTCGCTGCCTCCGAGCACGGCCGTGATCGCGCTCTGCACGCTCGCCTACGTCCTGCCCGTGCTGGTGGCGCGGGGCGCCGGCGGCGCCCACACGTAGCTGAGCACGCAGCCGAGCGCGAGCACCGCGACCACGAGCAGGACCGGCCCGGAGTCCTCGACGAGCGACCCGACCACACCCGCCGCGAGCCCGCCGCTCAGCGCGGCGAGCCAGAGCTGGTCGCCGCCCACCGGTACGAGCAGGCGCTCGCGCGAGCGGATCGCGAGCCCCGAGCAGGCCAGCGCGAGCGCCGTGGCGACCGGCATCGCGTGGTTGTGGAGCTCGCCCCAGGCCGCCTTGTAACGGCGCACGATGATGTCGCGCACGTCGCCCGCCGAGCGCGCGTGCAGCACGCTGCCCGTGAAGTGCCCGCTGCCGTGAGCGGTCGCGAGGTCGATCCCGGCGAGGACGACGAGCCCGGCCACCGGCGCCATGATCGCCAGCAGCGCGCGCCGGCGGACCGACGCGTCCGGCGCGAGCAGCACGGCGGTCACGGCCGTGCCCGCGCACACCAGGATCACGCCTCCGACGCCCGCGCCGATGCGGGCCGAGCCCTCGATCAGCGCCAGCACGAAGCCCGCGCCGAGGACGCTCGCGAGCACGCGCCGCGGCGAGTGCCGGGCGGAGGGATAGAGGGCAGCAGCAACCGCGCACAGCACGAGGACGGCGAGCCCCGACTTCAGCTCGTTGCCCACCCCGTAGAAGCGCGCGCCGAGGATCGGGTTCGGGCCGAGCACCGAGCGCACCAGCAGCTGGGTGTGCGCGAGCGAGTCGAGGACGATCGCGACGGGCGCCGCGACCGCGGGGGCGATCAGGGCGCGCGGCCAGGGCGAAAGCAGGTCGGTGAGCGCGCCCAGGGCCAGGCAGAGCGCGGCGATCAGCGCGTATTCGACGCCGGCGGAGGGGCCGAGCGCCGCCGGCACCATGACCGCCACGGGCGCCCACATGATCCCGACCGCGCCGATCCGCGCCGCCCGCGCCCGCGGCTCTCGCGCGCGCGTGAACGCGACCGTGGCGATCAGCAGCGCCGCCCAAGCCAACAGCAGGAACCCGAGGGCGGAGAGTCGGCGCGGGCCGACGACCCGCAGGCGCGCGTCGAACCGGCGCAGCCCCGCCCCGTCGAGCGTGCCGCCGGCTTCGATCGCCCTGCCACGCATCTCGCCGGGCACCGCGATCCCGAGCCAGCCGAGCACCGTGGGCGCGATGTCGACCGAGGAGACGAGGCCGCGCTGCTGGGTGGTGGGGGACGTGAGCACCTTGCGCTGCCGCGACCCCGGCCCGGTGCCGGGCAGGCCGGCGGCGCCGAGCCAGAGCAGCTGGCCGCGCTTGCCCGCGGGGAGCCGCTGGACGGCGAGCACCAGCTCGCCCGGGGGGCGGTGTGCAAGGAGGACCCGGAGCTGTTCGCGTCCGCGCGCGAGCGGACCGAGGTCGGCGACGACGAGAGCATGCCTGCCCAGCAGCGCCTCGATGCGCGCGGGAAGCGTCGCCGCGGAGCCGAACGAGACGCCCGCGACCTCCCCGCCGCGGCCGGTTGCGACCGCGAAGGCACGGTCGGCTTCGCGCAGGCCCGTGATCAGCACCGGCGGCTTCCCGGGCACGATGCGCGAGACCCGCGGTCCTTCCGCCCCCGCGTATGCGCCCCCGCCCTGGACGCTCGACGCGAGCAGGCCGGGGGTGAGCTCCTGCGGAGCCGCGGCAGCACGCGCCTTGACAGCGCCCCATCCGGTGACCCGGTTGCCTTCCAGCGACAACGACGGCGGCACGGGTGTGGGGTACGCCGAGGAGGCGATCCGCGCGCCCTGCGTGATGTCGAGCTGCAGCTGTGCGGGGGTGTAGGTGCCCTGCGAGGCGGACATGATCCCGACCGACATCCCGGCGGTCGCGAGTTCCTGCTCGCCCGCATCCAGGAAGACGATCAGCGCCGCTCGGCCCGTGCGCGGCGCCGCGGATGCACCCGGCGCCGCGAGCACGGAGGCCAGGGCTGGCAGCAGCAGGCCGAGCGCGGCCCGCCGGAGGGTTCTGCTCAGCCGTCCGTCTCCTGCTCGCCGCTGTCCCACGCGCCCCCGGCCGCTGCGACCGCGACCGGCTCGACCGCGCGTCCGTCGCCGGCGCCGTTGCCCGCGGCGGCCGGCAGCTCGTGCTGTGTGCCCTCGATGTTCACGCGCGGCAGCAGGCGGTCGAGCCACGACGGGATCCGCCAGGTCACGTCGCCGAGCAGGTGCAGCGTCGCCGGCAGCAGCAGGCAGCGGATCACGAGCGCGTCGAGGAACACGGCGCTCGCCAGGCTCAGCCCGAACTCCTTGATCACGCGGTCTTCGCCGAGCATGAACGAGAGGAACACGCACACCATGATCGCGGCGGCGGCGGTCACCACGCGTCCGGTGAGGGCCAGGCCCTCGCCGACGGCGCGGCGGCTGTCTTTGGTGATCGTCCAGCGTTCGTGGATGCGCGAGACCGAGGAACACCTCGTAGTCCATCGAGAGGCCGAACACGATCGCGAACAGCATCACCGGGATGAAGGACTCGATCGGCCCGGCGCTGGTGCTGAACAGGCTTCCGCCCCAGCCCTCCCACTGGAAGACGGCGACGATCACGCCGAGCGAGGCGCCGATGCTCAGCAGGTTCATCACGGCGGCTTGCAGCGGGATCACCAGCGAGCGGAACACGACCAGCAGCAGCAGCGCGGAGAGCAGCACCACCACGCCGATGAACAGGGGCAGCTTGTGGCCGAGCACGGCCGCGAAGTCGACCGCGCCGGCGGTCACGCCGCCGACGTAGACCTTGGCGCCGGTGGCGCGCTCGATCGGCGGCAGCACGCGTTCGCGAAGGTCGTGGACGAGCTGCGTGGTCTCGTACGCCTGGGGCGAGGACTTCGGGTACACGGAGATGGTGGCGACGTTCCCGGCGGGGTTCAGCTTCGGAGGCACGACCGAGGCGACGCGCGGCGCGCCTTCGATGGCCGTGGAGATCGTTTTGACGGCTTCCTTGTTCGGCACTTTGGCCACCACGAGCAGCGGGCCGTTGAAGCCCTGGCCGAACCCTTCCGCGAGCAGCTCGTACGCCTTGTGGGTGGTCTGCCCCGACGGGTCGTTGGCCGCGTCGCTCGAGCCGAGCCGCAGCGCGACCGCGGGCGCCGCGATCGCGAGCATCACCGCCGTCGAGACGATGGCGACCGCGGTGGCGTGCGAGCCCACGAACTGGCTCCAGCGCAGCCAAGTGCGACCTCCGAGCGGCTCGCCGGCGCCGTCGGACGATCCGTTGGCGGCGCTCCCGTCGGGCACGGCATCGGCCGCGGCGCTCTCCTCGGCGCGCCGCGCACGGCGGCTGCCGTAGGCGACTTTGCGCCCGGCGATCGTCAGCAGCGCGGGCAGCAGCGTCAGCGAGGCGAGCATCACGAGCAGCACCCCGATCGACGCCGAGATCGCCACGCCGTAGAGGAAGTCGACGCCGAGCAGCATCATGCCCAGCAACGCGATCACGACGGTTGTCCCGGCGAACACCACCGCGCGCCCGGCCGTGTCGATCGAGCGCAGGACCGACTCGCGCACGTCGTGGAACGTGGGGCCGGGCGTGCGGAACGCCTCTCGGAAGCGCGTGAGGATGAACAGCGCGTAGTCGATGCCGACGCCGAGGCCGATCATCGCGGCGAGCTCGGAGGAGAAGTTCGGCGTGTCCACGACGTGCGTGAACAGGGCGATCAGGCCGAGCCCGGTGCCGAGGCCGAACAGCGCCGTGACGATCGGCAGGCCCATCGCGGTCAGCGAGCCGAACGTGATCAGCAGCACGACGATGGCGGCCAGCAGGCCGACGGCCGTCGAGATCCCGAAGCCCGGCTGCTCGGTCTGCTCGATCGCCTGCCCGCCGAGCTGGACCTCGAGCCCCGGCTTGGCGGCGGCTTTGGCCGTCTTCACGACCGCTTCCGGGGAGCTCTTGGGGAGCAGGTTGGCTTTTTCGTCGAAGACGACCGTCGCGAACGCGATCCGCCCGTCGGAGGAGATCGAGCGCCCGGAGGCGGTGCCGCCGTAGGGGCTGATGACTGCGGCGACGTGCGGCTTCTTCGCGACTTCCTTGAACATCGCTTCCATGTGCGCCTGCACCGCGGGGTCGCGGACCGTGCCCGAGTCGACCTTGAAGACGATCGTGTCGCGATCGCCGGCCTGCGTGGGGAAGCTGTGCTGCAACAGGTCCGAGGCGCGCTGGGCGTCCGAGTTGGGCAGCGTGAAGTTGTTGGAGTAGCTCGTGCCGGCTGACTGCGCCAGGACGTTCACGACCAGGAGCAGCGCGATCCAGCCCAGCACGACGTACTTCCGGTGGGTCGTTGACCAGCGGGCGAGCTTCAGCAAAGCGGACTCCTTTGTGGGGGGAAGGAGCCCACTCCGGGGGAGCGGGCAGTGAGGGAGGCGCCCGGGCAGAGGGCGCCCTCTGAGGGTAGCCGGTTCTAGTTGAGACTCGGGTCTGCGCGGCATCCGCGCGAGCAGTGCGTACTGCCCGCCCTTGCGCGTCGAGGACGCGGCTCCAGAGCTGCTCGGGCTCCGCGCTGAACACGTCGTCGGGCAGCGCGTCCTGCGCGATCCAGTCGCCGGCCTCGATCTCCGCGTCGAGCTGGCCCTCGCCCCAGCCGGCATAGCCCGCGTACACGCGGCGCCGGGTGGTGGCGGCGGCGAGCTGCTCGAGGCTGGCCTCGGGTGCGGGTAGCCCGATCCGGCCCAGCACGAGCAGTCCGGCCGCCGACGGGTCCTCGAACTCGGCGAGCATGACGACCGCGCTCGACTGCACCGGGCCGCCGACGAACACCGGCTCGCCGCCCTCGACGAGCTCCTCGAGCTGGGGCACGGCCGCGGCGACGCTCGAGGTCGAGGGGCGGTTCAGCACGAGGCCGAGCGCACCCTCCTCGCTGTGGAGCCCGATCAGCACCACGCTGCGGGCGAAGTTGGGGTCCACGAGCGTCGTCGAGGCGACGAGCAGGCGTCCCGCAAGCGACTCCGGCGTCATCTTCACAGGCTACCCGTGCGGCGTGCTTGCACTACCATCCGCGCGGCCCAGGCCGACCGGCGCCGGCACCAGCCCTCAGCGACCCGCCGACAAGGAGCCAGCCGCCGTTGGACGCCGAGGAACTCAAGAAGCGGATCGACTCCTTCCCGAGCTGGAACTACTGCTTCCAGCTGCCGGGCGGGCTCAGCACGCCCGTCTCGAGCGCCTGGCGGGTCCGGCGCGCCGAACAGCGCCGCCGCTACTTCTTCGAGCCGCTCCTGAGCGTCGCGGGCGGGACCCTGCGCGGGCGGCGCGTGCTCGATCTCGGCTGCAACGCGGGCTACTGGTCACTGGAGGCGATCGAAGCAGGCGCGGAGTTCGTGCTCGGCCTCGACGGGTCGGCGAGCGCGATCGAGCAGGCCGAGCTCGTGTTCGAGGCAAGAGAGGTGGCTCGCGAGCGTTACCGCTTCGAAACCGCGAACGTCTTCGACTGGCAGCTCTCCGGACGTTTCGACGTCGTGCTCTGCCTCGGGCTGCTGGACGTCGTCGCCAAGCCGCTGGCGCTCTTCGAGCTGATCGCGGCGGCGGAGCCGGATCTGGTCGTGATCGACACCGGCGTCTCCCGCGCGCGGGGGGCCCTGTTCGAGGTCTCGCGGCTTGGCGAGCCGCGCAACGCCGTCGAGCGCGACCTCGTGCTGGTGCCGACGCGCCGGGCGGTCGCGGAGCTGGCCGCGCGCTTCGGCTTCGAGGCGGTCGCCCTCGCACACGACTTCGCCGACGGCCGGCTCGGTGTCGAGGACTACCTGGCGGGGCGCCGGATCTCGTTCATCTGCTCGGCCGGCCCGCCTCTCGGCGCACTCGCGCGCGCGCGCGAGCCGCACGCGAACGCCTGGGTCGGCGCGCTCGCCGGCGCCGCGGCGCGAGCCAGGCGGAGGGTCGGCTAGGCGGTGCGCGAGCGCTCGAACCGCACCGAGCAGCAGCGCCGCTACTTCTTCGAGCCGCTGCTCGCGCTCGCCGGCGGCTCGTTGCGGGGGCGGCGCGTGCTCGACGCCGGCTGCGGCGACGGCTTCTGGTCGCTGCAGGCGCTCGAGGCGGGCGCCGATTCCGTCCTCGGCCTCGACCCGGACGCAGCGGCGATCGATGCCGCCCGGCGGCGGGCCGAGGCGCCCGGCGCCGACCGCGGGCGTGTGAGCTTCGAGCGGGCACCGGTCCCCGGGGCGCGGATCGACGGCGGCTACGACGTGGCGCTCTGCATCGGGCTGATGGAGCGGAGCGGAAAGCCCGTCGAGCTGTTCGAGCTGTTCGCTGCGGCCGGCGCGGAGCTGGTGCTGATCGACACCGAGGTATCCGGCGCGCCGTCGAGCTTCTTCGAGCTCTCGCTGGAGGCTCCGGCCGGTGCCGGCGTCGCGGCCGCCGCGGGGGTCGCGCTGCTGCCCTCGCGCGAGTCGGTGGTCGAGCTGGCGGCCGAGTTCGGTTATGACTGCGTGCCGCTCGCGCACGAGATGGGCGACTACGAGGGTCTCGCCGACTACCGCGCCCAGCGCCGCGTCGCGTTCGTCTGCGCCTCGGAGGCCTCGCTCGACGAGCTCGAGTGGGAGGAGCCCCCGCCGGTCACGCCGTGGTGGCGTGCCCTGCTCGACCCTTCGCAGCGCGGCTGGCAGCAGCCTGCCTAGCTCGGCTTCGCAGTCCGGGGCTACGGCACGGAGAGGATCTCCAGGCCGCCGCTCTGGAGGTGGTCGTTGCCGTTGCCCTCGGGCTCGATCACGTGCCCGTCGACCACGATCGGGCTGTTCCAGTGCCCCGGCGAGCCCGGCAGCTTGGCCAGCGGCCGCGGCGAGCCGGGGCGGTAGACGTCGATGCCGCCGCCATTTGGGTCATAGACGTAGAGGAGCCCGCCTGCCATCACCGGGCTGGTGCCGGGGTTGCCGTTCTGCCAGGCGCGGAAGAGCACGCCGTGGCGCATCACGTAGGCCGCCGTGCCGCTTTCGTCCGCCACGAACACGGTGGTGCGCCCGCTCCGGCGCCAGACCGCGGGGGTGCTGAACAGCTGCGCGCCGCCCGGCACCTGCAGGCGCTGAAGTTCGCCTCCGAGCCGGCGGTGGCCGCCCGCGGTGGGGGAGGAGCCGTCGAGACGGGCGAGCGAGAGCACGCGCATGATGCCGTCCTTGCCCGCCACGACCGCGCGCCCGTCGCCGAGCAGCGCGGGAGCGCTCGAGCCGAGGTCGCCGTCGCTGGCGTTGAGCTGGGCCTGGTTGCGCGGGGTGAAGACCTGGCGCAGCCGCAGCCCGGGGACCGTCAGCTCCAGCACGCTGTCGCCGAAGTCGGTGCTGCCGTTCCACGGCCCGTTCCCGGTCGCGACGAGGATCCGCGCCCCGCCCGGCTCGACGACGGCGCCCGCGCGCGAGAGGATCGCCGAGTCGCTCGAGTGGCAGGCGGCGGGGACGATCAGCGCCCGCCGGTTCGCGCAAAGCGTGTTGAACACGCCGGCGATCCGGCCGCTCGCGCGGTCGATCAGAACGACGTGACCCTGGTAGCGGGGCGCGTCGCCGAGGTAGCCGCCCGTCGTCGCGATCACGTAGGGGCCGTCGAGGTTCAGCGCAGCGGCGAGCTTCTCGCGGGTCGCGTCGCGCGTCACGCTCACGGGCCAGCCGGCCGCCTCGGCGCCCGAGCCCAGCGAGAGCTTGTGGATCAGCCCGTTCGGCGAGGCGGCGTAGACGAAGCGCCGGTCCGGGTCCGCCAGCGGGCTCGTGGTCGTGATCTGCGCGCTGCCCGCCCAGCCGCCGTAGCCGGGCGGCGTGAAGGTCCACAGCACGCGCCCGCTGTTCGCGTCGATCGCCAGCGTGCGCCCGTAGGTCGTCGTCATCAACGCGACGTCGTGGGCGGCCCCGGCGACGGTCGCGCCGTGCAGGTAGATCGGGGAGGAGTCGACGGTGCCGGGCAGGGACACGTGCAGGCGCCGAAGGTGCCCGAGCTGGGCGGTGGTGATCCCCGGCGAGGTTTCGGTCACGTCGCTGCGCTGGGGGTCGAGCCCGAACTCCGGCCAGTCGCGAAGCGCAGCGGTGCTCGCCGCCGCGCGCGGGGTCGGGATCGCAGCGGCTGCGACGGAGGGCGTCGACACGTCGGCCGGCGCGGCGCTCCCGCAGGACGCGAGCGTCACGCCCGCTGCCAGGACGGCCAGCGCGATCGTGAGGCGTGCCGGCATCGGGGAGTGTTCTAGCGCATCCCTTCGCGGTCTCCACCGCTGGCGGACGGGCGCCCGCGGCGAGGGACTATCCTCCGCCGCGGGCCCGTCCCGGGCCGCCACGCGAGCAAAGGGGATTGGGATGGCGAAGAAGCCGCAGGTCGGCGAGCAGGCGCCGGACTTCGAGCTGCCGGGCACCGACGGGAGCTTCCGGCTCTCCGAGCACCGGGGCGAGCGCGTCGTGCTGCTGTTCTATCCCGGCGACAACACGATGGTCTGCACGAAACAGTTCTGCTCCTACCGCGACAGGCCGGACGCATTCGCGGCGCTCGGCGCGACCGTCGTGGGGATCTCCGCGCAGGACGTCGACAGCCACGAGGAGTTCACGGCCAAGCATTCGCTGACGGTGCCGCTGCTGGCCGATCGCGGCGGCGAGGTCGCCAAGCAGTACGGCGCCTGGGGCGGCCCGCTCGGGACCAAGCGGGCGGTGATCGTGATCGACGAGCAGGGCGTCGTGCGCCACCGCCACGACCACAGGCTCGGGCTCGACTACCAGTCCGTCGACGAGCTGAAGACTGTCCTCGACGCGCTGCCCGCCGCGGCCTGAGGCGCCGCCGGCAGGCGGGACCGGCTACCAGTCTTCGGAGACGCCCTCCGCGGCGGGCGAGAGCTCCCTCACCGCAGGCGCGTACTCGCCGTCGCTGCGCTCGTCGGGCCGCGCGGGCCGCGTGCAGGTCGGCCAGCTCGAGCTGCATGTTGCGCGGCCGTTCGCCGGGCAGCGCCGCACGACGGGTCCACGTGCCGTCGCCTTGCAGCTCCCACGAGCTCTGGTTGTCGGCGAAGGCCCGTTCGAGGGCGTCGAGCAGCTCCTCCTGCAGGTGGGGCTCGATGATCGGCGAGGCCAGCTCGACCCGGTGGTCGAGGTTGCGCGGCATCAGATCGGCTGAGGCGATGTACACGGTCTGCTTGCCGTCGCGCTCGAACGTGTAGATACGCGAGTGCTCGAGCAGGCGCCCGACGATCGAGACCACGCGGATGGTCTCGGAGATCCCGGGCAGGCCGGGGCGCAGGCAGCAGATCCCCCGCACGTTGAGGTCGATCTGCACTCCCGTCTGCGAGGCGGCGTACAGCGCCCGGATGCAGCGCCCGTCGACCAGCGCGTTCATCTTCATCGCGATCCGGGCGGAGCGGCCTTCGCGGTGGGCCTCGGCCGTGCGCTCGATCTCGGCGATGATCCCGTCGCGAAGCATGTTCGGCGCGGTCAGGACGCGCCGGTAGTGCAGCGGGCGCCCGTACCCGGTCAGGTAGTTGAACATGTCGGCGACGTCGGCCCCGATCTGCTCGTCGACCGTGAAGAGGCCGAAGTCCGTGTAGAGGCGGGCCGTCGCCGAGTGGTAGTTGCCGGTGCCGATGTGCACGTAGTTGCGGACCCCGTCGCCCTCGCGGCGCACGACCAGCACGCACTTGGCGTGGGTCTTCATCGCGGGCTGCCCGTAGACGACGTGCACGCCTGCCTCCTCCAGCGCCTTCGCCCAGTGGATGTTCATGCGCTCGTCGAAGCGCGCCTGCAGCTCGACCAGCGCCACCGCCTGCTTGCCGCGTTCGGTCGCTTCGATCAGCGCGGGCACCAGCGGCGAGTCGTCGCTCGTGCGGTACACGGTCTGCTTGATCGCGAGCACGTTCGGGTCGGCGACGGCCTGCTCGACGAAGCGCTCCACGGAGGTGGCGAACGAATCGTACGGGTGATGCACCAGCACGTCGCCTTCGCGCATCGCGCCGAGCACGTCGGAGCGCTCGCCCTCGTGGCGCACCAGGCGCGGGTGTGTGACCGACGGCAGCGGCTCCTCGCGCAGCTCGGCGTGTCCCGGCATCTTCACGATCTCCCAGAGGGCGCCCATGTCGAGCAGGCCGTCGACGGGGAAGACATCCTCGTCCTCGACGCCGAGCAGGCTCGTGAGCGCGGTTCGCAGCCGCTCTGAGATGCCGGCTCCGATTTCGACCCGGACGATCTCGCCGAAGCGGCGGCGGCGCAGCTCGTCCTCGACGGCCTGCAGCAGGTCGGCGGCGTCGTCGGAGACCTCGAGGTCGGCGTCACGGGTCACCCGGAAGACGTCGCAGTCGGCGATCTCCATGCCCGGGAACAGCGCGTCGAGGTGGTTGGCGATCACGTCCTCGAGCGGGACCAGCAGCGGCGCCTCGCCGGGACGCGCGAGCGTCACGAAGCGCGGCAGGATCTCCGTCGGCACCTTGACGCGCGCGAACACCGTCTGATCGGTGACGGGGTCGCGCACGAGCACCGCGAGGCTGAGGGAGAGGTTCGAGATGTAGGGGAAGGGCCGGCCGGGCGCGACCGCGAGCGGCGTCAGCGCCGGGAAGATCACCTTCTGGAAGTGGCGCGCGAGCTCAGCGCGGTGCTCTTCGTCCAGATCCCCCACGCTGACGATGTCGATGTCGTGGTCGGCGAGCCGGGGGCGCAGCCTGCGTTCGAAGCAGTCCGTCAGTCGCTCGCCCTGCCCGAGCGCCTTCTCGCGGATCAGCGCGAGCGTCTCGCTGGGCATGCGGCCGTCCTGGCCGGCGGTCTGGACGCCGGCCTCGACCTGGTCGCGCAGCCCGGCGACGCGGACCATGTAGAACTCGTCGAGGTTCGTCGTGTAGATCGCGCAGAACTTCACGCGCTCCAGCAGCGGCACCTCGTCGTCTTCGGCGAGCTGCAGGACACGGTCGTTGAAGTCGAGCCAGGAGAGCTCGCGGTTGATGTAAAGCGAGGGATGCGCGAGCCCCTCCAGGCTGGAGGGCGCGGGCGCGGCGGCAGGCTCCTCGGCGCTGCTCACGTGGTAGTCGATCGCGCCGTCCATCCGACACTCACGCTACACCACGGTACTCTGAGCGGCACGAGCATGGCACGTCAGCTCTGGCTACTCCGACACGCAGAGGCCGAGCCGCATGGAAGCCGGGAGGATTCGGCCCGCCGCCTGACCGAGCGGGGCGAGCAGCAGGCGCGCGCGGCCGGTGTGGCGATCGCCCGCATGGGGGCGCGCTTCGACGCGATCCTCTACAGCCCGAAGGTCCGCGCCGCGCAGACCGCGGAGCTCGCGGTCGAGGCGTGGGACGACGAGCAGCGCGAGCTGATGGCGGTCCACGCGCCGCTCGCCGGCGGCTTCGAGGCCGGTGAGGCGCTCGACGCGCTCGCCGGGACCGGACCCGACGGGCGCGTCCTGCTCGTCGGCCACGAGCCGGACCTCTCGCAGCTGGCGGCGTCGCTCAGCGGCGCGAACGATCGACCTGAAGAAGGGTGGCGTCGCGGTGCTGCGGCTAGAGGGTGCGAGCGCCGAGCTCGCCGTCCTCATGCGTCCCCGCGACCTCGCGCTCATCGCCGGCGTCCCAGTCGGCGGGTAGCGACGAGGGCACGTCGTTCGGGTCGACGACCTCGAGCGATTCGGCCGCGAAGCGGTATCCGATGCCGAAGTGGGTGTGGATGTAGCGCCAGCTCGGGGAGGCCTTCTCGAGCTTCTGGCGCAGCTTGCGCACGAAGACGTCAACCGAGCGGTCGCCGCGCACCATCGTGTAGCCCCACAGGCGCGAGTAGATCTCCTCGCGCTCGAGCACCCGGCCCTCGGCCGAGGCCAGCAGCTCGATCAGCTCGAACTCGCGGCGCGTCAGGTCGATGCTGCGCTCGCCGACGAAGGCCTGGAAGCGGTCGGAGCGGATCTCGACCTCGCCCGCCGTGACCGGGGCGGCCTCGGCGCGGCTGCTGCTGCGCCGGCGGCGGCGCACGACGCTCTGGACGCGCGCGATCACCTCCTCGGGGTGGCAGGGCTTGGTGATCCAGTCGTCGGCGCCGAGCCGCAGCCCCCGCACCCGCTGGGCGACGGTCGAGGGGCCCGTGCAGACGACGATGCCCAGCTCGGGCAGCGCCTCGCAGAGCACGCTCGAGCCAGGTCCACGCCTGGGGTCCGAGCACGGCGAGGTCGACGACGAGCGCGCTCAGGCGCATCGAGACGACCGCCTCCGCCGGAACCGGGCTCGCGAGGACGCGGTGCTCCCAGCCGAGGCGGTCGAGGCGCTTGCTCAGAACCTGGATGAACCCGCTGTCGCGGTCGAGGACCGCGATGCGCAGCGAACCGGAGGAGGTGGCGGCGTCTGGTGCGAGCGAGGGAGCCCCCTTGTCGCCGCCTTGGACGGTTGCCGTCATCGGGGGTGAGTGTAAGCGATGGCGACGGCGCCGATGGCCCGTTGCGAGCCCAGATAACACGATCTTCACACCTGCTCCCGGCAGGAGCGGCCGTTTGGGGTCGGCTATCCTTCGCCTCCCTGTGAGGCGCCGGCGTGCGCCTGGAGGCGGGGCCGGGCGACCCCGGTCCAGCGGGAGAGAGAGGGGCCAGTGCTTCACATCGCCACCGTCCACTACAAGTCGCCGCGCTGGACCGAGGTCCAGACGCGCTTCTTGAAGCGCCATCTAGGCGAGCCGTTCGAGACCTGGACGTCGCTGCGCCACATCGACCCCGGCTACGGGCGCTATTTCGATCACGTGGTCGAGCAGCGCGGCGGGCACGCCGAGAAGCTCAACCACCTCGCTCTGGAGATCAGCCACCGCGCCGCGGACGACGACCTGATCATGTTCCTCGACGGCGACGCGTTCCCGATCGCCGACCCGATGCCGCTCGTGCGCGACGCCCTCTCGCGCGCCGCGCTGGTGGCCGTCCGGCGGGCCGAGAACGTGAACGAGCCGCAGCCGCATCCCTGCTTCTGCGTGACGAGCGTCGCCACGTGGCGCTCGCTGCCGGGCGACTGGTCGCGCGGCCACGTGTGGCCCGAGGTCGAAGGAAGGCTCGTAAGCGACGTCGGGGCGAACCTGCTGCGCGTGCTGGAACTGACTGAGACGCCGTGGGTGGAGGTGCTGCGCAGCAACGGCACGGCCCTGAACCAGCTCTTCTTCGCGATCTACGGCGATGTCGTCTACCACCACGGCGCGGGCTTTCGCGAGAGCTCGGTGGTCTCGCGCAGCGATCGGGAGCGGGCGCCGCAGGCGCGGTCCCTGCCGCGGATCCCGGTGGCCGGCCGCGTCGTGCACCGCCTGAACCGCAACCGGCGGCGCGCCTGGCGGGAGGAGAAAGAAGACCTCAACCGCGGCCAGTCCGACGCGATCTACGAGCGGATCGCCGCCGACGAGCCCGGCTGGCTCGACTACGTGCGCCGGGCTCAGGGCGGAGATGCACCCCGCGCCGACGCGCCGGCGGGAGCCGGCAGCCGATGAGCCGGCTCGAACGGTCGCGAAACGCGTTCGGGCACAGCCTGCGCGACCCCGACAGCAGGGCGACGAAGCTCGCCGGCGCGCTGTTCGGCAAGGGCTTCTATGTCCGCCTCCCATACCCCCCGACGGCGCTCAACGAGCCTCGGTACGGGTACGGACGGCCCCCGCACCGGCGGCTGGCCGCGCTGCTCGAGCGCGGTCTCGACGGCTACGAGGAGGTGCTGCGCGGCTTCGGGCGCTACGAGGACGACCTCCGGAGGATCCCGCTGGAGAAAGCGGCCGACGAGCGCGAGCCGCACTGGCGCAACCCGCTGCTGTTCGGCCTCGACGGCGTGTCGCTCTACTGCTTCGCGCGCGAACGCGCGCCGCGCGTCTACCTCGAGATCGGCTCGGGCAACTCGACCCGCTTCGTCGACCGCGCGCGCCGCGACGGGAACATCGAGATGGAGATGATCGCGATCGACCCCCACCCCCGGGCAGAGGTCGCGTCGATCGTGGACGAGCCGCTCAAGCAGCCCCTGGAGACCGTGGATCTGTCGGTGCTCGACCGCGTGCACAGCGGCGACATGGTCTTCCTCGACGGCAGCCATCGCGTCTTCATGAACTCGGATGTCACCGTCTTCTTCCTGGAGGTGCTGCCCGAGCTCCCGCCGAACGTGCTGGTGGGCATCCACGACATCCACCTGCCCGACGACTACCTGCCGCGGCACGCCGGGGCATACCTCTCGGAGCAGTACCTGCTGGGCTGTTACCTGCTCGCCGAAGCGCCGTGGCTGAAGACCGTGCTCCCCTGCTGGTACGTCTCCAAACACCCTCGCCTCGAAGGGCTCGCGCGCACCCTGGTGCCGGGCGAGGAGGCGGCCGAGGAGCAGAGCGCGGGGCGTGGCAGCGCCCACCGGCGCGCCCAGCAGCACCCCGAGGGCGTCTGCTTCTGGCTCCTGACGGGCGAGCGTTCGTAGGCGCAGGCGGGCGCGGCCCTGCGGGGCGCTAGGGCGGGAGCCGGCTGCTGTCGAGGCCGCTGCAGGAGCGCCCGCTACTGAGTTAAGAGCGCGCCCTGGGGCTGGGGCGCGAGCTGTCCGAGAACTCGCGGAACAGCCCGGTCACGACGAACGCGACCTGCTCGCCGATGTCCACGGCGTTGTCGCCGATGCGCTCGATCGCCCGCGCCACGAGCGTCATGTGCATCGCCCACTCGCGGCGGTCCGGGTCGTCGCCGATTTCGATCGCCGCCCGGAAGATGTCGCGGTTCAGACGGTTGATTTCGCGGTCCTGGCGCACGAGGTCCTCGGCCAGTGCGACGTCTCGGGCGGCGAACGCCGCCTTGCTCTGGACGACCTCCGAGCGCGCGAAGGCGCCCATCTTGAGGATCGCGTCGAGCACGTCGTTGTCGACCGGCGCGTCGTATCCGGACAGCGGGATCAGCTTCGCGATGTTCACGCACTGGTCGCCCATGCGCTCGATGTGCTTGATCATGTGCAGCAGGGCGGCGACGAGCCGCAGGTCGCCCGCGACGGGCGCCTGCAGCGCGAGCAGCGACAGGATGCCCTGGTGGACTTCCAGGTAGCGCCCGTCGACGCGGTCGTCGTCGGCGATCACCATCTGCGCCAGCTCGATGTCGCGGTGCTGCAGGGCCTCGAGCACCCGGTCGAGCTGCTCGACGATCAGGTCGAGGCCGCCGAGGGCGTGCGTCTCGAGCTGCTGGAGCTGATCCTGGAAATGGGCCCGGCCGCCCCCGCCGCCGTGGCCCTCCTCGGCGACCGTGCCGACCGGGCGCTCGTCGGGCCGGTCAGCCGAACTTGCCGGTGACATATTCCTCGGTCCTCGGGTCGCCGGGCGTCGTGAAGATCCCTTGCGTCGGGCCGACCTCGACGAGCTCGCCGGCCAGCATGAAGGCCGTGCGGTCGGCGACGCGCGCGGCCTGCTGCATGTTGTGGGTCACGATCACGATCGTGACGCGCTGCTTGAGCTCCTCGATCAGCTCCTCGATCTTCAGCGTCGCGATCGGGTCCAGCGCGGAGCACGGCTCGTCCATCAGCAGGACCTCG
The DNA here is from genome assembly GCA_963779065.1 of uncultured Solirubrobacteraceae bacterium. Taxonomy (GTDB): domain Bacteria; phylum Actinomycetota; class Thermoleophilia; order Solirubrobacterales; family Solirubrobacteraceae; genus Palsa-744. The sequence continues at coordinate 1,392,834 of CAVZWQ010000003.1, read as the reverse complement.
GGTTCGACCGCCAGCGAGCGCGCGATGCAGAGGCGCTGCTGCTGGCCGCCGGAGAGGCCTGCCCCGGGCTCGGAGAGCCGGCCCGAGACCTCCTCCCACAGGCCCGCCCCGCGCAGCGCCCGCTCGACCTTCTCGTTCAGTTCGCCGCGCCGGGCCGTCAGCCGCAGGCCGGCGGCGACGTTGTCGAAGATCGACATCGTGGGGAAGGGGTTCGGCTTCTGGAAGACCATCCCGATCGCCCGGCGCACCGCGACGACGTCGACGCCGGGCCCGTAGACGTCGGCGTCGCCGAGCAGCACGCGGCCCTCGGCGTGCGCGCCCGGGATCTCCTCGTGCATGCGGTTGATGCAGCGCACCATCGTGGACTTGCCGCAGCCCGAGGGGCCGATGATCGCCGTCACCTCGTTGGGTTTGAACTCGAGGTCGATCCCCTTGACCTGCTCGGTGTCGCCGTAGAAAGCGCGCAGCCCCTCCAGCGTCACGCCGACGGCGTCGGCGGCCGTCGCGCCGTCGGCGTGACGGCGGACCTCCGGCGGGAGGATCGTGGGGTGGGAGTCGGGCGCGGCCGGCTGCCGCTCGGCGCCGGCGGCTTCCGGGGTGCTGTTCGGGTCGAGGTCTGTCATCTGCTCTTCGGGTCTTGTCGAGCTCATGCTAGGCGGCTCCTTCGCGAGACTAGTCGAGCGATCAGGTTGAGGAGCAGGATCATCAGCACGAGCGTGAGCGCAGCCCCCCAGGCGCGTTCGACGACGCGCGGGGTGGGCGAGGTCACGTCGGTGTAGATCTGGACCGGCAGCGAGTTCATGAACGAGCCCAGGTTGGTCGTGGTTTCGTGGGTGTAGGCGGCCGTGAACAGAAGCGGTGCGGTCTCGCCGGCGGCGCGGGCCACCGCGAGCAGGACCCCGGTGACCATCCCCGGCAGGGCGGTCGGCAGCACGATCCTCCCGACCACCCGCCAGCGCGGGGCGCCGAGCGCGAGCGCCGATTCGCGCAGACCGTTCGGCACCAGGTTGAGGATCACCTCCGCGGAGCGGATCACGACCGGCAGCATCAGCAGCGACAGCGCGATCGAGCCCTTCCAGCCGGCGTAGCTGGTGCCGGTGCCCACGACAAGGACGATGTAGACGAACAGCCCGAACACGATCGACGGCACGCCGGTCAGCACGTCCACGAAGAAGCGGACGATGTTGGCGAACGCGCTGTCGCGGCCGTACTCCACGAGCCAGACCGCGACGCCCACCCCGATCGGGATCGCGATCACGGAGGCCAGCGCGACCATCTCGATCGTGCCGAGGATCGCCGACTTGATCCCGCCGATGCTCGAGCTCTTGAAGAAGGTGTTGCCCGTCGGGTCCGTCGTGAAGAAGTCCCCGCTCCAAGCGCCGAGCCCCTTGTTGAGCAGGTAGTAGACGATCAGCACGAGCGGGACCAGCGCCAGCAGGGTGGCCGCGAGGATCGCGCCGCGCGCGATGCGGTCGCGGCGGCGCCGCCCGGGGCTGACCGCGCAGCGCTCGAGCAACCCCAGCGAGCCGGCTGCGCCGGGCGCGCTCATGCTCCCGCCGCCGTGTCGGCCGTCAGGGCGGCGGCGGTCGCGCCGCTTCGGTGCTCCTCTGCCCGCGGGGGGCCGCTCGCGCGCCCGGCGCGGACCACGAACCAGCGCGCCACGCCGTTGACGAGCAGCGTCAGGACGAACAGCACGAGCCCGCAGGCGAACAGCGCGGAGCGGTGGGCGCCGGTCGCCTCGCCGAACTCGTTGGCGATCACCGCCGCGAGGCTGTTGCTCTGCCCGAACAGGTTCTGGACCATCTGCGTCGAGCCCCCGATCAGGATCGTCACCGCGATCGTCTCGCCGATCGCGCGGCCGAGCCCGAGCATCGCGCCGCCGACGATCCCCGAGCGGCAGTAGGGCAGAACGGCGATGCGGATCATCTCCCAGCGGGTCGCGCCCAACGCGAGCGCGGCCTCCTTGTGGTCCGCCGGGACCGTGCTCATGACCTCTCTGCTGATCGCGCTGACGATCGGCAGGATCATGATCGCGAGCACGAGCCCGGCGATGAAGCAGTTGGGGATCGTGACGGTGCCGCCGCCGACGAACGGGATGAACGAGAAGGTTTCGGCGAACCACTTCTCCGCCGGGTACAGCTTCGGCGCCAGGAAGAAGATCCCCCAGAGCCCGTAGACGACCGACGGCACCGCTGCGAGCAGCTCGACCAGGATCGTCAGCGGCCCGCGCAGACGCCGGGAGCCGAGCTCGCTTGTGTAGAGGGCGGCGGCGACCGCGACGGGCACGCCGATCAGCAGCGCGAGCGCCGAGGTGATCAGGGTCCCGACGACGAGCGGCAGCGCCCCGTAGTGGCCGGCGCCCGGGTTCCAGTTGTCTTCGAAGATGAACCCGAGCACGCCCTGCTGTTCGAACGCCGGGCGCGACTCGTCGAACAGGCGTATGAAGAAGTAGACGATCAGGGCCAGGATCAGCCCGGCGAGGAAGGTCAGCCCCCAGCGCAGCGCCCTGTCCGGCAGGCGCGCCAGCGGCGACCGCGCGAGCAAGCCGCGGTCGCCGCTCCCAGCAGTTGCAGTTGCCGCCTCCACGAGACCCGTGTTTTACCGGGTTGGGAAGGGCCGGCGCTCCATGCCGGCCCTCCTGATCCGTGGAGGCGGCGTCACGCGCTCAGCCGATCGGAGCGCCGTTGCACTGCAGGGACTTCTGCGCTTCCTTGGACTTCGCCAGGATCGGCGGCGGGAGCCGCGCGTAGTCGGCCTGCGCGAGGATCGACTGACCCGTTCCGAGCCCGTATTCGATGAATTTCACGACGCCCTTGGCGGCTTCTTCGCCGCCGGGGCTGCCGGCCTTGCAGAGGTCCTTGTTGACGACGATGAACGTCTGCGAGGTGATCGGGTAGGCGTTCGGCGCTCGGCGAGTTGATCGACTTTCACGCCGAGGTCGGCCGGGATCTTGACACCGACGCCGGCCGCGCTGGTCGAGGCCGAGCGTCGGCTCGACGTACTTGCCGGCTTTGTTCTTGATCGAGGCGTAGGTGAAGCCGTTCTGCAGAGCGTAGGCCTGCTCGACGTAGCCGACCGCGCCGACCGTCTGCTTGACCGCGCCCGGCGACGCCGGCGTTGCCCTTGCCGCCCGTGCCCGTGGGCCACGGCACTTCCTTGCCTTCGCCGACCTTGCTCTTGAATTCGGGCGAGACTTCGGAGAGGAAGGCCGTGAAGCCGGCGGTCGTCCCCGAGGAGTCGGAGCGGTGCACGACCGTGATCGAGGTGCTGGGCAGCGACACGCCCGGGTTCAGCGCCTTGATCGCCGCGTCGTTCCAGGTCTTGATCTTGCCGGTGAAGATGGCGCCGAGGGTCGGGCCGTCGAGCTTCAGGCCGCTCTTGACGCCGGGCAGGTTGTAGGAGACGGTGATCGCGCCCAGGAACATCGGGATCTGCACCGCCGGGCTGCCGTTCTTCGCGATCGCTTCCGAGTCTTCGGGCTTCAGCGGCGGGTCGCTGCCGGCGAAGTCGACGACCTTGCTCTCGATCGCCGTGAGGCCGGCGCCCGAGCCGACCGCCTGGTAGTTGACCTTGGGGCTGCCGAATCGAGGAGCCCCACTGTTCGTAGACGGGAGCCGCGAACGTCGAGCCCGCGCCGGAGATCGTGCCGCTGCCGCCCGCCGGTGTCGTGGCGGTCTTCGAGGGCGCAGCGCTCGTGCTGGCCGTGCTGCCCGTGGTGGTGCTCGATTTGCTCGAGCCGCACGCGGCGACGCCGATGGCGAGCAGCACGCAGCCCGCGATCGCGCCCAGGTTTCTCTTGATCACTGCTTCTCCTTGGCTGAGTTGTCGTTTCGGCCGGCTCTCGCCGGGGGGTGGGTCTCGGCCGTAGTCGCGCCTCCAGCGCGGACCGCGGCCCCCGCGCAGCTGTTCTCAGAACTGCTTCCTCGGGAACCGGATGAACAAACGGCGTTCACAGCCCGGAAACAGTCTCCTCAGCCGCCCGGGCCGCCCATGTGAACATTTCGTGAAGGCTGCGGCTGGAATCTGTAGCCGAATCCGGGGTGGGTATGGATGAAGCGGCGGTCGGGCAGAGCGGCCTCCAGCTTGCTGCGCAGCTTGCTCACGTAGACGTCCACGGAGCGATCGCCGTGGCGCAGCTCGCCGCCCCACACGGTGCGATAGAGATCCTCGCGCGTCACGATCGTCCCCTGGCGGCGCGCCATCGCAGACAGCAGCTCGAACTCCCGCACCGACAGCGTCAGCGCCTGGCCGGTGGCCAGCACGAGCCCCTCGTCGGGGCGTATCTCGAGCTCCCCGGCGTACAGTACGTCCGGGTAGTCAGCGCTCTCCGGGTAGACCGCCACGACGGCGCAGCCTCGCAGGCGCGTCGCGAGGCCGGCGTTGCAAACTCGTGATCTATCCGTGAAAAAAGAGTAAAAGTCGCTCGGCCGCTGGCGCCGAACAATATGCTCGCCGGATGAGTCTGCTGCGCCGCCCCTCGGACCCCGTGCTGATGGAGCTGGTCGAGGAGTCCGGGCGCAACGTCCAGAAGTCCGGCCTGCTGCTCCGCGACCTCATCGTCGACTATCCCGAGCACGCCCAGCTTGCCCGCGACCTGAAGGTCTGCGAGCAGGACGGCGACCGCATCACGCACGACATCATCCACCGGCTCGCCGGCCGCGGCCGGGTGCGGGCACCGTTCGACGCCGGCGACGGGTATGCGCTCGCAAGCGCGCTGGACGACGTCGTCGACCACTCCGAGAACACCGCCGCCGAGATGGTGCTCTACGGCGTCGAGGCGCCGATGGAGCAGGCCGTCGAGTTCGCCGAGGTGCTGGTGGGAGCCGGGGAGCAGATCGCCCAGGCGCTGCGCTGCCTGCGCACCGGCACCGAGCTGAGCCCCCACCTGGTCGAGATCCACCGGCTCGAGAACGAGGGCGACCGCCTGCAGCGCGACGGCGTCGCCTCCCTGTTCGCGGGCGGGATCGACCCGATGGTCGTGATCCGCTGGAAGGACATCTTCGAGTCGCTCGAGGCGGCCGTCGACGCCTGCGAGACGGTCGCCCACGTGCTCGAGGGGATCACGCTCAAGCAGCGCCGGCGCTGAGGGCCGGCAGTCAGCGCCGGCCCCTGGAGGCCGGCACGGAGCGCCGGCCGACCCCCGGAGGCCGGCACGGAGCGCCGGCCGACCCCCGGAGGCCGGCACGGAGCGCCGGCCGACCCCCGGAGGCCGGCACGGAGCGCCGGCCGACCCCCGTGTCAATCTCAGCCGAGCGTCGAGGGCGTGACGCCGACCGTGAGCTTCGCTCCGGAGTCGGAGCCGACGAGGAAGATCTGGAAGGAGCCCGTCGCCCCGGCGCCCAGTTCCGGGATCACCGACCTCCCGGCCGCGACCGTGTGCCCGCCGCGGCCGGCGAGCGCGGTGACGACGAGTTCGTGCTGGCCGACCTTCGAGCGGTTGGCGACCTTGCCGGCGACGAGCGCGATCCCGCCCGGTTCGTGTTCCAGATGCCAACCGGTCACTTCGACCTTGGGCGGGGCCCCGGGCGCCGGTTTCCCTTCGCCGGCCTCGGCTCGCACGGCATTGGCCGCCGCCGTCGCCGGGATCTGGTCGTCGACCCAGACGGCGGTGCCGTGGGCGGGCACGTAGGCCGCCGAGACGAGCGAGGTCGCGAGCCCGGGCGCCGAGTTCGAGTAGACGCTCGCGCCGTTCGCGCCCGTCACCGCGATCAGCAGCGGCACCACGGCCTGCGCCCTGCCCGAGCGGTTGCGCAGCTCGACGGCGACGGCGGTCCCTTCGGAGGAGTGCAGCGCGACCGCCTGGAGCACCTGGATCTGCCGGCTCGGCCGGGAGATCTTCAGGCCCTTCGCCCCGAGCGGCAGGTTCGCCGCCTTCTTCAGCGCGATCTTTTCGAGCCGTGCGCTCTTTTCCTGCGTCGTCTCGCAGGCGCTGAGCAGCACGGCGGCGAGTGCGGCGAGCGCGAGCGCCGCCGCGACCCGCACGCCGCGTCTCAACCGAACGCCCCGCTGACGTAGTCCCGCGTCCGCTGCTCGCGCGGGCGGTCGAAGACCTGCTCGCTCGGGCCGTACTCGACCAGCTCGCCGAGGTGCATGAACGCGACGTGGTCGGCGACGCGGAACGCCTGCTGCAGGTTGTGCGTGACGATCACGACCGCGACGCTCTCGCGCAGCGAGATGATCAGCTCCTCGATCGTCGCGGTCGAGATCGGGTCGAGGGCGGAGCAGGGCTCGTCCAGAAGCAGGACCTCCGGGTCCGCCGCCAGCGCTCGCGCGATGCAGAGCCGCTGCTGCTGGCCGCCCGACAGGCGCAGCGCCGAACGGTCGAGGTCGCCTTCGACCTCCCCGAGCAGGCCCGCGCGCTCGAGCGCGTCCTCGACGGCGTGGCTGAGCGCGGCGCTGCGGCGCCGCCGGCGCCGGCCGCGTTCGGGGCGCTGCTCGGCGAGGGAGTAGGCGACGTTGTCGTAGATCGACATCGGGAAGGGGTTGGGCTGCTGGAAGACCATCGAGACCCGGCGGCGCAGGTCGTTGACCTCGAGCTCGTGGATGTCGGTGCGGTCGAGCGTGATGCGCCCGGCGCGGGCGGCTCCCTCCGTGATCTCGGTGAGCCGGTTCATCGAGCGCAGCAGCGTCGTCTTGCCCGAGCCCGACGCGCCGATCAGGGCGAGCACCTCGCCCTGGCGGACCGGCAGGCTGACGTCGCGCACGACCCAGTTCTCGCCGTAGGCGAGCCACACGCCCTCGACGCTCATGCGCTCGCGGGTGACGGCGACGGGCGCCCGCGCGATGCGCGAGGCGACGGCCGTCCCGCCGCCGCCGTTGTGCGCGGGGAGGTCGCGCGGCGGCGCGACGGTCGGTTCGCGGTCGAGCGACGATGCGGCGCACCGGGGGCGGCATCAGGGGGTCCATCAGCCCGAGTCCTTCCAGCGGCGTGTACGCGGTGAGCACGTTGCGCAGCCGGAAGCCGCCGCGCTTGGTCCCGTCCGCGCCGGTGCGCGTCAGGCGCGTGACGATCCAGTTCAGCGCCGAGCACCATCAGCAGCAGGACGAACGCGGCCGCGTATGCCTTCTCGTGGGCGTTGCCCTCGCCGGAGGGCGAGTTGTAATAGACGTAGCTCGTGAGCGTGGAGCCCGTCCCGCGCAGGAGCCCGAACACCGGCGCGTGGCCGACGGGTTCGGTGAGCTGGGCGTTGCCGCCGAGCAGCAGCTGGATGATCGCCGTGTCGCCGATGATCCTGCCCATGCCGAGCACGACCCCGGCGGCGACGCTTGCTTTGACCGCCGGCAGCAGCACGTAGCGGCTGGTCGTGGCCCTCGTCTTGCCGAGCGCGAAGGAGGCCTCGCGGATCCGCGGCGGCAGCTGTTCGAGCGACTCGCGCGTGGACGGCGAAGACGAGCGGCAGGGCGATCAGCGAAAGGGTTGCCCCCGCGGTCAGGAAGGACTCCCCGAGCGCGCCCGAGGCGGCGGGCTGGGAGAGGAACGCGAGGAAGCCCTGGGAGAAGAACAGCAGCCCGAACAGCGCCAGCACGATGCTCGGCACGCCGGCGAGCATCTCGATCGCGGAGTCGACCGTGCGCGCCAGGGCGCGGGGCCGGCCGTACTCGACGAGCCAGACCGCGACGCCGATGCCGAGCGGCGTCGCGATCACCGTGCCGATCGCGGTCACCAGGAGCGTCCCCTCGATCGGGTCGAGGATCCCGCCGGCCTGGGTCTGGTGGATCGAGCCGGCGTTGGGCGAGGTCCAGAGCAGGCTCGGGCGCAGGTAGGCAAGGCCCTTGATCAGCATGAAGACGACGATGAACAGCGCGATCGCGCACAGGCCGATGCCGCTCAGCCAGGAGAGGCCGTAGAAGAGGCGGTCCGCCAACGGCCAGCTCGAGACGCGCTCGCGCGGCGGGCGGACGACCGCCGTCGGCGGGGTGGGCGAGGCGGCCGCGCTCGCCATCAGGCGCGGACCCCCTGCTTGCCGAGCTGCTGCTTGACGGTCCAGCCGACGAGCGAGAGCATCGCCGCGGAGACGAGCAGCACGGCCCCGATCGCGTAGACCGTGTGCGTGATGGCGTTGATCGAGAGGCCTTCGGACTCGATGAAGATCTGCGCGGCCAGCGGCCGCACCGGCTCGAAGAGGAACGTCAGGCCGTCGAGCGGGTTGGGCGAGAACGCGCTCCCGCCCGTGACCATCGCGAGCATCACGGCCTCGCCGAGCGCGCGCGCGGTCGCGAGCACGGTGCCGGCTGCGACCGCAGGCCAGACGGCGCGCAGCGAGACGCGCCGGATCGTGCGCCAGCGGTTGACGCCGAGCGCGGCGGAGCCCTCACGCCACGAGGCGGGCACCGAGTCGAGCGCGTTCGCGGTGATCGCGACCATGATCGGCAGGATCATCACCGTCAGGATCAGCGTGCCGGTGGTCAGGTTGTTGCCGTTGAGCTGCACGACGTAGATGACCGATTGCTTGCGCGAGTTGTCGAGCAGGTGTTCGTTGACCCAGGGCGCGATCGCGAGGATCCCGATCAGCCCGTAGATCACCGACGGCACGCCCGCGAGCAGGCGGATCACCGGGTCGAGCGCCGTGCGCACGCGCGCGGGCGCGAACTCGGTCAGGAAGACCGACGCGAAGACCGAGATGAACAGCGCGAGCAGCACGGCGCCGAGCGTCGTGAGCAGGGTGGCCCAGATCAGCGGCCAGGCGGTGAAGTAGAGGATGCCGTGGCCGGGCAGCGGCGCCGAATCGCGCATCGCGCGCAGCTCGGCGTCGACTTCGGATCCCGGGCCGAACCAGCCGAGGCCGTTGTAGGAGAACGACGGCCAGGCTTTGATCACGACCGTGACGATCATCCCCGCGATCAGCGCGAGGACGATCACGCCGAGCGCGCCGAGCACGAGCTCGGCGCGCCGGTCGGACGCGGCGCCCGAACGGCCGCGGAGGAGCTGTCGGGCGCCGCTGATCACGTCGCTAGTGGACCGCGATCCACTGCGAGTTGATGATGTTGTCGACGGGGCGCTTGCCGCTCGTGACCCAGGCGAGGAACTTCAGCGTGGCGCCCTTCGGGGCGCCCTTGGTGACCATCCAGAAGTTACGCACGCCGAGGTACTGGCCCGAGCGGGCGTTGCGCAGGTTGCACGCGACGCCGTTGTAGCCGACCGGGTTCACGCCTTTCGTGTACGCGAAGGACACGAAGCCGATCGCCTGCTTGTCGGTGGCGACCGAGTTTTCCTCGAGGCCGTTGGACGTCTTCGCCGTCGCGCTGGGGGAGATGCGCACGTTTTCTTCCAGGAAGATGTGCTGGAAGGCGTCCTGGGTACCGGACGCGCCGTCGCGGTCGAAGAGGTCGATCGGGCCCGAGATCTTCGCGCCCGGCACCTGGCTCCAGTCGCGGATCTGGCCGGTGAAGATGTTTTCGACCGTGCTCTGCGAGAGCGTGGTGAGCGCGTTGTTCTTGTTGGTGACGATGCAGACGCCGTCGCGGGCGATCTTCGTGAACACGAGGCCTTTCGGGTCGGTTCCCACGATCGGGTCGCGCGAGGAGTCGCCGATGTCGAAGCGGCCTTCGTTGACGCCGCTGATGCCGATGTCGGACTGGCCGCCCGTCACTTTGGGCTGGGGCTGGTGCTTTTCCTTGTGGTAGAGCGGCGGCGAGTTTCTGGGCGAGGGGAAGCACCGAGGTCGAGCCGCCGATGATGAGGGGGCGGGCGAGCGCGGAGGCCGGGACCAGAAGCGCGAGCGCGGTCACGGCGGTGAGTACGAGGGTGCGAAGGGCGCGCACTGGTTCACTCCTTTTCGTGGGAACGGTGTTGTCCGAGCCCGGAGGCTCGTTCTGGGGAAACAGCAATGCCTGCCCGTCGATGCGCTGTCACGGCGAATCGGCGTCACCCCGCGGCGAAGCCTCCCGCCCAGCCGATTTGCGGGTGTTTCGTTTTTGTGAACGCCACGGCGCGCGCGCGCCGGTGTGATGCGTTTGTGTGAAGTCCCGAGTGGTGTGAACGTTTTGTGAAGGCACATCGCCGATCGCGATGAGCGATGTGTCGTTTTTGTGAACGCGGATTGCAATTCATCACCGCCCGTGTGACGCTCCGGTGGATCGACCGGCGGGCCTCGACACGCTCCGCGCCGGCCGCGGAGGGATGCGCCCGATCGGCGTCCGCTTGTGGCCGGCCGGTGGGGTCGGCCGCGCGTCCGAGAAGACCATGAACGACTCCCCCAACGTCCCCGAGCCCCCCGGCGAGAAAGGCCCTTCGCCGAAGGGCGCGCCGCAGCAACGGCGCCGCCAACGGCTCCAACGGCCACGGCACACCCGCGGGCCGCGCCGCCGTGCGCAGCGGGCTCGCGCACCGGCGCAACCCGGTGCTTGTGTGGCTCGGCGCGTTCGCGACCGGCGTGCGCCGCGCGCTCTTCCGCGACCCGCTCGGGACGTTCCTGCTGCTCGCCTCGATCGCCCTGACGGTCACCTTCTTCCTGCTGCTCGGGTCGATCAAGCCGAGCTCGAGCGGCAAAGAGGTGCCGCTGAGCACGATCCAGAACCTGGCCGACAAGAAGCAGGCGGCGAGCGCGGTGCTGCTCGACCACGACGCGCGGGTCGAGGTCACGACGCGCCCCTCCGCGCCGGTGCTGAACGCCAACGGCTCAGCGGTGACGCAGACGGTCCCCGTCCTCTTCACGAAGGGCAAGCACAAGGGCAAGCCCACGGGCAGGACCGAAACGACCGAACCGCCGAGCGGCCAGATCCAGGAGCTGTGGGCGGCCTACCCCGCGTCGGGCGCGCAGACCCAGCAGCTCTCGGCCGAACTCCGCCGCGGCGGCGCCTCGGTGACGGTCGAGCAGCAGCCGAGCAAGGGCACGCGCCAGATCGTGGTCCAGTTCCTGATCCCGATCCTGATCCTGGTCTGCCTCTTCTCGCTGTTCATGCGCGTGATGGGCGATGGCGGCGCGGGCGGGATCGCGTCGTTCTCGGAGTTCACGGGCAAGGGCAAGAAGAAGGGCAAGGGGACCCGCGACAAAATCACGTTCGCCGATGTCGCCGGCGCGGGCGAGGCGGTCGCCGAGCTCAAGGAGATCCGCGACTACCTGGCGGATCCCTCGAAGTACCTGGCGGTGGGTGCGGCGGCTCCGAAGGGGGTGCTGCTGGTCGGCCCGCCGGGCACCGGCAAGACGCTGCTGGCCAAGGCGGTCGCCGGGGAAGCGGACGCGACGTTCTTCTCGATCTCGGGCTCGGACTTCGTCGAGTCGCTGGTCGGTGTCGGTGCCGCGCGGGTGCGTGATCTGTTCGCGAAGGCGCGCAAGACCGCGCCGGCGATCGTCTTCATCGACGAGTTCGACGCTGCGGGGCGCAAGCGTGGCGCGGGTATCGGGCAGGGCAACGACGAGCGTGAGCAGACGCTCAACCAGATCCTCGTGGAGATGGACGGCTTCTCCGGGGATGGTGGGCTGGTGGTGATGGGCGCGACCAACCGTCCGGACATCCTCGACCCGGCGCTGCTCCGCCCCGGGCGCTTCGACCGCCAGGTCGTCGTGGACGTGCCGGATGTGCACGGGCGCCTGGAGATCCTGCGCCTGCACGGGAGCAAGCGCCCGCTCGGTCCCGACGCCTCGCTGGAGGAGGTCGCCCGCGAGACGCCCGGCTTCAGCGGCGCCGAGCTCGCGAACGTGATCAACGAGGCCGCCCTGCTGAGCGTGCGCGACGGCCGCGCGCAGATCGACCAGGCGACGCTCGAGGAGGCGATCGACCGCGTCGTCGCGGGCCCCGCCAAGAAACACATCCTGACCGAGCAGGAGCGCTGGCTGATCTCGATCCACGAGGCCTCGCACGCCGTCGTCACCGAGGCGATGGGTCACGCCACCTCGACGCGCAAGCTCTCGATCGTCGCGCGCGGACGCCAGCTCGGCACCGCCGCCCACATGCTCTCCGACCGCGACCAGACGATCATGTCGCGCGCCGACCTCGAAACGCAGCTGATCGTGATCATGGCCGGGACCGCCGGCGAGCGGATCGCCTTCGGCTACACCTCGACGAGCGTCAGCGACGACCTGCACGCCGCGACCAACCTCGCCCGCAGCATGGTCACCTCGTTCGGCATGTCCGACCGGCTCGGCCTCGTCACGATCGGCGAGAAGGGCGGCGAGGTGTTCCTCGGCGCCTCGCTGCAGGATCTGGGATCGGTCGGTCCCGCGACGCTGAACCTGATCGACGAAGAGGTCGAGCGGCTCGTCGGCGACGCCGAGGCGCGCGCCGCGGCGATCCTCGACCGCAACTGGGGCTCCGTCGAGGAGACGGCTGCCGCGCTGCTCGAGCAGGAGACGCTCTCCGGCGTCGCGCTCGACGCGGTCCTCTCGACCGTCTCCGAGACCCGCCTCGAGGATCTTCGCGAGGTGCGGCGCCCGGCGACGGAGGGCAACCAGGGGCTGTGAGCGCCCGCCGCCGTCAGCGACCCGGGCGGCCGCTGCCGCGGCGCAGGCCGAGGGCCGCGGTGCGGGCCGGGCGGGCTCCGGCTCACACCCCGGACCCCGCTCCGAGGCGCCGCCGGCTTCCCTCGCCCGCGCTCGCACTCGCGCTGCTCGCGCTCGTCTTCTCGACGACGGGGCTCGCCGACGCGGCACGCCACGCGGTCGCGAGCGCGATCGGCGGGCATCCCGTGAGCACGAAGCCGAAGGCTGGCGCGATCCTCGTGCTCGGCAGGAACCGCAAGTTCCCGGCCGCCGCGATCCCCACCGTCAACAACGCCAAGCGCGTGGACGGCCAGACGGCGGAACAGCTCGCCGGCACCTGCCCGCCCGCGACCGTGGACCTCGGGACCTGGTGCCTGGACTCGGCGCCGTTCCCCCTCACGAAGGCGGACGCCGGCAAGAACAACTACGTGTGGGCGAGCAAAGCCTGCGAGGCCGAAGGCGGCTGGCTGCCGACCGCGGCGCAGCTCGTCGGCGCTGCGGACCGCGTCAAGCTCGAGTCCACGATCCGCGACTCGCCGCTGACGGCGACCGTCGACCTCGACCCCACCCGCGGGCTCAAAGACGAGCGCGAGATGAGCTCGACGCTCGTCACCACCGAAGCCGGCTCGGCCGCGGCGGGCTCGGAGGGCGTCAGCGAAGGCGCGACCGGCAACCCGCGCCAGGGCCAGCCGAACCCGATCCCGCTGCCCGCGAACCCGTTCCCGGAATCGCTGCAGTACGTGACGGTGTTCGACAACAACAACCAGGGCGGCTTCGCGGGCTCTGAGCCGATCAAGGAACCCCAGAACTTCCGCTGCGCGTTCAACAAGACACAGGGCGCGCAGAACAACTCGAACTCGTGAATGGCGTGCGGTTCTGCCCAGGAGCCGTGCGACCGCCAAGCCGAGCGCTCATCGCGGTCGTCCTGGCAGCCTTCGCGATCGCCCTCGCGAGCGCAGGACGCGCCGGCGCCGTGATCCTGCCCGCGAAGACGATCGACGGCCCGAGCGAGAGCATCGTCGGCTTCGGCGGCGCGGCGATGGCAGAAGACGGCAGCGGCGGGCTCGTCTACCTCAAGCGCGTCGGCGGCGTCCCGCACGTGTTCGTCTCGCGCTACGCCGCCGGCCAGTGGCAGGCGCCGATCCAGGTCGACACCGAAGAGCAGTTCGCCGCGACGCTGGCCGCGGATCGGCGCCGCCGAAAACGGCGAGCTGATCGTCGTGTGGGCGACGCCGTTCGCGACCGAACACGGCCACCCCGTCTACGAGCTGCTCGGCGCCGAGCTCGCGCCCGGCTCGAGCAGCTTCGGCCGCGCCGCGATCGTCGACCCCTACATCGGCGAAGCGACGGGCACGAGCCCCGACCTCGCCGTCACCTCGACCGGGCAGGCCGACGTCGTCTACCGCGTCGTGAGCTTCTCCGCGAGCGTGCCGCTCCTGTTCCCGACCGACGTCGTCGAGAGCGTTCGGGTCGCGTCGTTCAACGGCGAACGCTGGAGCTCGCTCGGCACGATCAACCGCGAACCCGGCGTGTCGATGCGCCCGCCCACGGAAGCCAACGCGCCGCAGATCGCGCTCGGGCCGACCGGCAACGGGGTCGTCGTCTGGCAGGAGCCCGAAGCGGCGAGCCGCGTCGCGCGGATCTGGGCGCGGCGCATCTTCGGCTCCTCGCTCGACTACGTGATGCCGGTCAGCGCCACGAGCTTCAACGGCGTCCCGATCGGCAACGACGCCGACGCGCCGGCGGTCGCGATCTCGAAGCTGGGTCAGGCCGAGGTCGCCTACCGGCAGCCCTATGCGAGCGGCTCGCCGCTGCCCGGGCCGCGCATCTTCCTCAACACGCTGCCGGACGGGGAATCGGAATCGGGCGCGCAGTTCGCGGGCGCGGCGCTCGCCGACCCCGCGGTGGGCGGGAGCCGGCTCGCGTCGGTCGGGCGTCCGAGCATCGACGTCGACGAACGCCGCCAGACGCGGCTGCTCTACGACGCCAACGGTCAGCCCCGCGTCGTCGAACGGACCGGCAAGGGAGTGCTCTCCCAGTCCACGCTCGGGACGCCGTTCACCGGCTCGCTGCTCGGCCCCGCGCCGGAACTGGCCTCGGCCGCGGTCGTGAACCCCGAAGACGGAGGCGTCTCCGCCTGGCCGAGCGCCGACCCGCAGGGGCGCCCCGGCGTGGGCGTCCGCGAGGACTTCCCCGACGGGGCCGTTCAGACGGCGCTCCTGAGCGGAGGGGCGGGCGGGCCGATCGGCGAAATCGCGGTCGGGCGATCGGGCCTGGGCGACGGCTTGGTGGCCTTCCAGCAGGGGCCGATCGGGAACGCCGCGATCGTGGGGGCGCAGGTGACGGCTCCGCCCGCGCCGTTCGCCGTGACCCTCCCCAAAACCTGGATCAGGCCCGCGCAGCTGCACGTCGCGTGGGTGCCGGCGGAAAGCGCCAACGGGCCGCTCACCTACCAGCCCGTGCTCGACGGCCGGCTCGCGGGCTCGCCGCAGACCGGTCTGTCGTTCACCTTCGCGCGCCAGTCGGTCTCGACCGGTACCCACAACGTGCAGATCCTCGCGCGCGACATCTTCGGCCAGGAGATCCTGACGGCGGAATCGAGCGTGAAAGTCGACGGCACGCCGCCGCGCGTCCGGCTCTCCCGGCGCGGCCGGACGCTCGTCGTCCAGGTGAGCGACCGCGGCTCGGGGCTGGTCCCCTCCTCGGTGCGGGTCTCCTTCGGCGACGGCGCGTTCTCGAACAAGCGGCGCGCAGCGGCTCACCGTTACGCGCGCGGCGGGACGTTCACGGTCTACGTGACCGCGCGCGACCGCGCGGGCAACCGGGTGGCGGTCAGGCGCAGGGTGCGGCTGTGAGCGCTTTCTTCTCGCGCGCATGCTCAGCCGCCGTGTGCGCGCTCGCGCTCGGCGTTCTGTCGGCAGCCGCAACGGCGCGCGCCGATGTTTTCGGTGCCGTCGCGCTGCTGTCCGCGAACCCGTTCGGCCAGGCCGAATACGCCCACGACCCCGCGCTGTCCGAAGACGGGCGCTACGTCGTCTTCGACGGATCGATCGCGGGCGTGCGCGGGATCTGGCGGCGCGAAACGAGGCCCGGCGCGAGCTTCGAAGAGGTGGCGGGCGGCGACGCGACGCTGCCGTCGCTCAGCGCGGACGGCCGCTTCGTCAGCTTCACGACCAACGAAGGGGCGAGCCTGCCGGCGATCACCGACGGCGCCAGCCACGCGGGCGCGGCTCAGGAAGCTCCCTCCGTCTACGTGCGGGACATGGCGATCGCACCGAGCGAAGCGGGCGCGTTCACGCTCGTCTCGGCCAAGAACCACTCGACCGCAAGCCTCACCTACGAATTCCCCGGCGACGACGAAGAACAGCTCGAATCCGACCGAAAGCTGTACGGCGCCCTCGCTGCCGGACGCAGTGCGATCACGGCCGACGGCCGCACGGTCGCGTTCATCACGACCGCCCAGTCGGATCTCGCCGGTCCGGGCACGCCCGCGATGCAGGTCGCGGTCCGCCATCTCGACACCGACGAAACGACGCTCGTCAGCGTCCGGTTCGACCCCGCGAGCGGCCGCCCGGCGATCGACGCTGAAACGGGGGAGCCGGAACCCGTGCCCGAGGAAGAAGGGCAGTGGGGAGCGGTCTGGTTCAACGGCAAGGCCGCGTCGTTCAACACCCCGGGGGGAACGTCACCGAACCGTACAAGCCGGCGGAGCTCCCGGGCGCCGCGATCAGCGCGGACGGCAGCGCGGTCGCCTGGTATGGCGGGCAGATCTCCGAACAGGCGCGCACGCTCGGCGCCGAACACCTGATCAAACAGTACGCGGAGCCGCTGTGGCGCCGGATCGCGGGCGGCGCCGGCGAACCGACGCGGCGCGTCACCGGCGGCTCGGACCCCGAAAGCCCGGGCTGCCTGGCGAAACCGGAGCCCCAGCTGCCCCCGTCCCCGCAGCCCGGCGACGCCTGCCAGGGGCCCTTCGACGTCCAGCGCACCGGCGTCGGGACCTGGAACGGGGGCAACGGCGCCGACTATGTGCCGCGTCTGAGCGCCGACGGGGACTACGTGGCCTTCCTCGCCGCGGCCCCGCTCGTGACCGAAGGCGAAGCGTTCGGGCTCAGCGAATTCAACAGCGACGTCTACCGCGAGAACATGACCGCGCCCGACCGAACGAGCGGGCTGCGGCGGCTGACCCAGTACGCCAGCGCCGACATCGCGCACGATCCGACGAACGCGAACATCCGCGACCTCGGCATCTCCCCCGACGGCGAGCAGATCGCATTCACCACGAGGCGCACCGTGTTCCCCCTCGGGGCGCCGGCGTTTGTCAGCCCTCTGGCTGCCGCGCCCGGGCTCGTCGAACTCTACGACGCCGATCTCGGCAGCGAAACCCTCACTCGTGTGACCCGCGGCTACGAAGGCGGCCCGCCCGAACACCCCGAAATCGAAAGCGGCAACGAAGATCGCTACTCGCGCGCCGCCGACGGCTCGCTCTCGCCGAGCTTCAGCGCCGGGGGGACGCTGCTGTCGTTCTCCTCGACGGCGTCCAACCTCGTGTTCGGAGACGGCAACTCGCCGCCGAACGCGCAGCTCAACAAGGTCGACGGCGCGGACGTCTTCCTCGTGCCGCGGATCGTCTTCGACTACGAACCGACCCCGCAGGTGATCTCGCCCGCGCCGGCCAACCCCGGGCTCGAAGTGCCATGGCGCCTCGAGCTCAGCGCCACCTCGCTCGCGAGCGGAGCCGTTCAGCTCAAGGCGCGGGTGCCGGGTGCGGGGGTGCTCGCGGCGAGCGCCGCCAGCACGGTCCCCGCCAAGAGCGCCCGTGCTCGCGGCGGCTCACGGCGAACAGTCGCGCACGCCTCGACCAGCGCCCGCGACGCCGCGGAGATCGTCGCGCTGAAGCTCCAGCTCGGCGGCCGCTACCGCGCGCTTGCCTTCCGCGCCGGGGGTCTCGTCGAGCAAGGTCACCGTGACCTTCTCGTCCAAGGGCCATCCGACGCTTCGCAGGACGCTGACGATCCGCTTCGTGCACCGCGTGAGCCGCGGCAGGGCCGGAAGCAGGCGGCACCGATGAGGCGCCAAGCGACGGTCGCGCTCCTGCTCGCGCTCGCGCTGCTGGCCGTGGCCGCTCTGCTCGCCCCCGGGGCCGGCGCGAGCCCGCTCGCGGACGAGGGCGGGGCCGAATGGCAGGTCGAACAGCCGCTGCCGCCGGCGCCCCCCGGTGCCGGAACCTCGGAAGGCCCCGTCTCGCTCGGTCACATCGGCGACATCGAGTTCTACGAACCGAACCGCGGCGCGCTGATCACCTCTGGAAACGGCGGCAGCGTGAAGCCGGGTGTGTGGTTCTACGACGGCGCGAAGTGGGTCGAGCTGGCCGAACAGTGCGGCGCGACCGACGGGCGCATCGCGTGGGTCGGGCCGGACGAGTTCTGGACGGTCTCGGACGGGCGCCCCGGGCAGGCGGTGGCCTCGAGCTCCGAACGCCCGCCGCTGGCGGACAACACGCTCTGCCACTTCGCGCCCGGCCCCTCCGGGAGCCTGGAAATCGTCGGCTCCTACGGATCGGTTCCGTTCCTCGGCACCTCCTATCAGGCGATGCACGCCGCCGGCTGCCTGTCCGCGTTCGACTGCTGGTTCGGCGGCGACCCGCTTCCCGAACCGCAGATCGGCGCGTTCATGCTGAACTGGAACGGCGCCGGGCTGGCACCGCAGCCCTTCCTTCCCGAAGGCCGGCCCGTCCGGGACATGGTCTCCTTCGAAGGCCGCCTGTACGAGAGCATGCGGATCGGCAAAGACGACCGCGTCGCGGTCAAAGAAGAACGGCCGCCGCCGCTGCGCTCGATCAAGGCCGGGGTGAGCGGAGAAGAAAGCCCGTTCGAATCGGTCCAGCCCGAAAACCAGCTGCAAGGCCACCTGCTCTACGCGAACAGCGAGTTCTCGACCGCGCTCGACTACCTGCGCCTGAGCGTGGCCGGCGGCGCGCTGTGGGCGGCGGCCGGCGCGCAGGTGCCCGGCCCGCCGAAAAACAGCAGCCCCGCCGGGGTCACGATCCTCAGGAAGCCTGAAAACGGCGAATGGCAGACCGTGATCGGCCCGCAACCGGAAGAAACGGGAGAACACCCGCCGGGGCAGATCGCCTTCCCGAAAGACGTCGCTGAACTCGATCGGCGCCGAGCCCGGGACCTCGAGCGCGTGGGTGGCGCTCGAAGACGAAGAAGACGTGCTCTCGCCGAACCCCCTTGCGCGGGCCTCGCTCGCCCGGGTGAGCGCGACCGGCGAAGTCTCGGACAGGACTGAACTGCCGCCGCCGTCCCGGAAGACCCGCACGGCCCGCTCGGCGCCGCGCAGCACGTGACCTGCCCGGCCGAGCACGACTGCTGGGCGACCACGGCCGACGGCTGGCTGCTTCACCTCGCGACGGAAGGAGAACGCGCGGCCGCCGAACGCGAAGGAGCAGCGCTGTCGGACCCGGTGTTCGCGGAAGTCGAGCGCGGGACGCCGATCGCGTCCCGTCCGCCGGACGCGGGCGTCCCGCAGGAAACGCCTGACGAAGTGCCTGAAAACAACTCCGGCGAATCCGTGTTCACCCGCAGCGAAGAACTCGTCAAGCCGCCGAAGGCCGAACTCGCACGGGTGCCCGTCCCGCTGGTCAGCCACCTGCGCACGCGGGTGCTCCATCGCACCGAACTCGTGCTCTCCTTCCACCTCGCGGTGAAGGCGAAGGTCCGCCTGAAAGCGCTGCGGCAGGGCAAGGTCGTCGCGCAGACGGCGATGCGCACTCTCGGCGCGGGCAACCGGCGGCTCGCGCTGAGGCTCGACCCGCGCCGCTGGCCGCAGCACCTCAAACTCCAGACGCACGCGCTCGCCCCGCTGCCCACGCAGACGTCGGCGTCGCCGAACGTCGGCGCGATCTCGACCTCGTTCGTCGCCCCCGCGCGACTGCTCTCCACGGGACTGGGCGGTTGACCCGCTCGCTGCGCCCGCCGATCCGCCGCCGCGGGTTGATCCTCGGCTGCGCCGTGCTGCTCGCGGCGGCCGGCGCCTGGCTGACCCTGCTCGGACACGGCGCGCCGCCGGCAGCCGGTCTATCGGGCGCGCCCGAACTCGTCGCACAGACCGACGACTCGCCCCCGGTCGGGCGGATCACGCTGTTCGGCTCCTCGCCGGAAGAGGAAGCCGGCGAGGTCTGGGGACTCGCGCCCACCGCCGGAGGCGGGCGCGCGGTCCAGTACTCGCCGGGCTCTGGCTGGACGCTCTCAGAACCGCTCCAGAACAGCGCCGGCGAACCCCTCGAGGGGTTCGCGCTGGACACCCCTGAAAACTTCCGCGAGCGTACTCCCAGCCCGCTTGCTGCCCGGATCACCCCGGGCGGCGCCGGCGCGATGCTCGGCACGACCGGGTCCGGCGCGACGCTGAAGCAGCACGTGCTGGTGCGCGATCCGGGCGGCGCGTTCAAAGAAGCGCCGGTGCCGGAAGGCGCAGAAGGACTGCAGCCCGGCGAGTCGCTGTTCGGGCTGAACAGCGCGCCGGTGCTCGCGGCGCTGCAGGAAGGGGAAGGGAAGGCGGGCGCCCTCGTCGTCCCCGCCACCAGCGGGATCGAGGGGGCCGTGCTCCACTGGGACGGCTCGAGCTGGCACCGCGAGACGATCGAAGCGCCGCCGTCGGCGACGGAATTCGAAGTGCTCGCGATCGGGGCGAGCTCTGCGCAGAACGCCTGGCTGCTCGCCCGCACCGGCGGACACAGCGGGCCGCTCTCTCTCTACAGGCGCCAGACGGGAGGCGCCTCGCCGGTCTGGGCGCCGGTGGTGACCCGTCCCGGGAGCGAAGCAGGGGCCCCGATCGAAGTCGCCGGGGAAACGCTCGATGAGCCGGGCGGCGACCAGGCGCAGCTGCTGACCGTGACCGCCGACGGCGGTGTGGCTCGACGCGCGGCTGCACGCGGCGCGCGCGCCCGCGAGCCTCTACTTCACGCCCGAAGGCGAAACGCGCGGAAGCTTCGCCGGGCTGTGGTGCCAGATCCCGGCCAGCTCTCCGGGTGCCACCGAACAGGCGAGCAAAGAATGCGAACAGCACCCCCTGCCCGAACTGCCGACCGACTACTCGCTGAGCTTCGCCTGGCCCGGCCCGGGCTACGGCGAACGGATCATCACCGGGGGCTTCGACGGACGCTTCCTGCGCCTGACCGGCGCCGTCATGGAGCCCGTCAACTCGCTCGGCTCGCAGCAGACCTCCGATCCGGGAGCGACGTTCGGCGCCGCGTTCAGCAGCGCCTCCGATGGCTGGCTCGGCAACACGCTGATCCCGGTGCACATCACGACGGCCGAAGGCGCGGTGCCGAGCAAGCTCTCGCCGCGGCCGGTGCCTTTCCGCTTCGCGCTCACTGCCCTGGCGCCGAAGCCCGGCGCCGCAATCGGGGCGGAAAGCAGTGAAGCGATCGCGGTCGGCGACCGCGGCGAGGTCGCGCGCTACCAGCCGGGGAAGGGCTGGCTCCCCGAAACCCTCCTGGGCCCGGGCGGAAAACGCGAAGCGCCGCGCCTGCGCGCCGTGGCCTGGCCGACCCAGAGCCGGATCTTCGCGGTGGGAGACAGCGAAAAAGGCGCCGGGCAGATGTGGCTGTGGCGCGGGGAAACCGGCCTGTGGGAAAGAGACCCGGCGATGCCGGTCAACTTCCGCGGCAACCTGCTCGGGATCGCGTTCGACCCTGCCAACAGCTCGCGCGGATACGCCGTCGGGCAGCAGGGCGTGCTCCTGCGCTACGGCAAGAGCTGGGTCCAGGAAGAAGAACAGAACATCCCGCCGGCCGCGCGCGGAGCCAACTTCACCTCGGTCGCGTTCGCCGGCTCCGAAGCGATCGCGGTGTGGCGCAAACTGATCAGGCAGGGCCAGAACAGCTACGTCGGGGGCGTGATCGTCAACAACGGCTCGGGCTGGCACGAAGACGAAGCCGCGGACGCCGAGCTCGGCGCGAGCGCCGTGCCGTGGGCGGTCGCCGGCCTGCCCGACGGCGGCGCTGCCTTCACCGCCAAGAGCTCCACGCAGGGGGCGACGATCTACGAGCGCAGCGCGGCCGGGCAGCCCTGGCAGGGCGTGACCTACCCCGGCGGCCTCGCCCCCGGCGCCCTGACGCTGTTCCGCGAAGGCGGCGCGCTGCGCGCGATCGGGACGAGCGCCGAACCGGCGACGTTCCCGGCCGAAGAAGAATCGGCCCCGCCGCCCGGCGCACCGCCGATCCTCGTGAACCCCTATCCGCTGCCCAACTCGCTGATCCGCGGGGTTCTTCGCCAGACGCCCGCCGGCTGGAGCGACGAGGAGCACGAACTGAACGAAGCGCATGAAACCCCCGGCGACTACCGCCTCTGGGACACGCCCAAGATCCCCGACCCGGTCAACGCCGTGCTGGTCGATCCGGGCGGTGGCCAGGGCTGGGCGGTCGGCGGGATCGTGAGCAGCCGCACCGCGCTGCTCGACACGGCAGACATCTACCGCTATCCGAGCGCCGCTGCCGCCGAACCCGAAAGGGCGCCCGAGCAGACGGCGGCGGGCTTCACGTCGGTCGCGATCGGCGGCGGCGCCGCGTGCGGCGCGCCGTGCGCGACGCGCGGCGACACGGGGATCGGCCCGCAGGTGTGGCTGCGGCGCGCGATCACGCAGTCCGAAGAAAGCGGGCTCGGCGCGTTCGTCTACACAGGGCCGGGCGTGACCGCAGGCGAACTCGCGGGCCCGCGGCTGTTCCCGGTGCCCTGGGGGGAAGAGGAGGCCGACTACGCGGTGCGCGCCAGCCCCGGCGACCCATCGAAGCTCGCGGTCTGCACAGCGGCCGCGCCCACCGACCGCGAAGGCTCCGGCGAAGGCAGTCCCGCGTTCTACGAAGCCGCGTTCCAGGGCGCGCCCAACTGCCGCACGGCCGGGTCTGCAGGCAGCAGCTACGCGTTCGAGAAGTGTCCCGCACAACCGGGCAGCCCGCTCGGGTCGTGCTCGGCCTCGGAAGGCCTGCGCGTGATCGTGATCGACACGAGCCTGGTGCAGGCCGGCGAGCGCCAGCTCGCTCCGGGCGTGCTCGGATTCCTGAAGACCGAGCTCGAAGAAGCCGGCGGCAACGGCAAAGAACCGTCACACGCGATCGTGGTGGGCAACGCCGATCTGCCGCGCGAATACGCCGAAGGCCACAGCGCCGCGCGCCAGCTGGTCGCGACGATCGAAGAAGGCAAAGCCGCCGCGTACTTCTTCGACTCGCCCGAACAGAACGTCCAGGAGACGCTGACCGGCGCGAGCTGCGCCACGAAAGCGTATGGCTCCGGCACGCTCGGCTACGTGAACGTCAGCCACGAAGAGCAGCCGCGCGGCTTCATCGGCCAGAGCGGCTTCCTGCAGGCGGAAGTCTCGGCCGCGCAGCATGAATCCTGCGAAGGCCGCGAACAGCCCCGCTTCGAACAGCACGTCCACCTGATCCCGAACATCGAAGAGCTCGCCGTCGAAGGCGAACAGGGAACGTTGCTGCGCCGCAGCACCGGCGCCACCTTCGCGGGCCTCGCCAGGCGCCCGCGGTCGGGCAACCTCTCCTTCCACCAGCAGACGGAATACGAAGTCGCCCCGTACGTGGCGATCCCGGACGTCTGCAAAGGCGCGCAGTGCGCGTCCGGGATCGTGCCCGAATACACCTTCGAATCCTCCGACCCGCACTACGGCCAGTTCGTAAGGCGCAACCTGAACTCGAGCAACCCGAAGGCCGTCGCCTACGACTCGCACGGCAAGCCGATCTCCGAAGAAGCCGAAGGCGGCAAAGGCGGCCTGTTCTGCGCCTACAACGCGACGCCGCCGGGCGAACCGGTCTACGTGATCCTGAAGACCGGCAACCTGCGAGTACAAGCTGCCGGTCACGATCCAGGGCGGCAGCGTCCAACAGCCCTGCGGGACCGTGCCGCTGGCCGCCAAACCCGCCGTCGCGGAACCGGGCGTGAGCGCGCCGGCCACGCCAGCAGCCCCCGCCCGCCGAGCAGCGCGCCGCCGGCCAGCCTCAACGTGCCGTTCTCGAGTCCTTCGCCGGCGCCCGCGCCGCCGCCGGCGCCGGCGCCGCACACGGCGCCGGTCAGCCAGTTCCTGCCGCAGGCCGCCCCCGTCGCCTTCATCCCCGCGTTCGTCCCGGTTCCGCTGCCGACGCCCGCCCGGCCGACGCCGCCGAGCGGCACCTCGGCGGTGACCTCTCCGGTCGAGGCGGCGCAGAAAGAAGAGGAAGAGGAGGCCGCGCCGGAGTCGGTCGACGCCTCCGCGGCCGCCTACCACCCCAGCGAACACGAGATCCCGCCCGCCTACCTCGTCGGCCTGGTGGTTCTCGCGGCGTTCGCGGGCGCCTCGCTGCGGGGCCGTCGCGGCCCGCGCCGCGGCCCGCGCATCGCCCCGGCGACGCTGAGCACGAGCCGGAGCCAGCGCCGCTACGAGCGCGAAATGGCGCGGCGACGCCGCTGAGCGGATAACGCAGCGTTCACGGGTTGATTACGCGCGTGCAACTCGCAGCGGCGACCATGTGCGCACACGGCGGAAGGGCGTCGGCCCCGCGGCGGGAGATCTCGCCGCCGCGCGCCTCGAGAAAGCTCGCGTAATCACGAAAGATCGGAGCCCGATGTCGCTGCGTCCCACCCTGCTGTCCCGCCTGCTCGCTGTGCTCGCAGTGCTGGCGGTGGCTCTCTTCGCCGGCACGTCCGCCAGCGACGCGGCCGGGACGCAGTGGGGCGACCTCGCGCATTTCGGCGAACTGTCGAGCGAACTGAAGGCTCCGATGGCGTCGTTCGGGGTCAATCCCGAAGACGGCAGCGTCTGGGTCGTCGACACCGTCGGCACCGAACCGGAAGAACTACGGCTGCAGAAGTTCGAACGGGTCGGCGGCGTGTGGAAAGTGGTCGCCTCGCACACGCTCGGCCTGACCGAAACCAGCAAAGAAGCCGCCAAGGAAGCCGAGGGCGTTGCCTTCGACGCCAAAGAGAAACGCGCCTATGTCCTGGTCACCGAGTCCCGGCTGCGCGGGAAAAACGAAGAAGAACAGGTCGCCAGCGAACTGTGGGCTTTCTCGACCGAAACGAGCGGCGGCAAAATCGAACCGGCGGCGGAAACCAAAGCTGGCGTACTCGTGCCGCGCACCGAAGCCAGCCTCACCGGCAGCCCGGTCGGCAAGAAGGAATTCTCCCCGAACTCGGCCGAAAAAGGGACGACGCTGTTCGCTCCCGGCGGGATCGCCGTCAACCCGGTGACCGACCAGGTGCTGATCACCGGTTGGATCGGCAGCGAAGAACACCTGAAACCGGAGGTCTGGGCGGTCTCCGACACAGGCGAAATCAAGACGGTCTGGGAAGACAAAACCAAGGTCCTCGAAGAATGCGGGTGTCTCACCTCACCCGTGGTGACCTCGGCGGGAAGGATCCTCGCACTCGGGAACAACCTCGCCGAAATCATCGAACTTCCGTCAGACCTGTCCTCGGAAACGCCGCCGAAACAGGCCTTCTGGCTGCCGCGCGCCAGAGAATGCGAAGAACGCATCTCGAACAAAGAATCGGCGTGTCCGTTCATCGAAAAAGTTGCCCAGATCGATGACGGAACCGAAGTCGGCGGCGCGATGGCGATCGGCGAAGAAGGGAACGTCTACGTCCACGTCAAGGTCAGGAACGTGGCCGAAAGCGGGCTCCAGGACGGCGCTGTCATGGTCCTCAGCCCCACGCTGCAGGAGATCGGCTGGACCGGCGGCGGCAGCTGGGGCAGCGCGACGAAAGAATGCGCGGTCAACGAGAGCAACCCCGGCAACCTCGGCCCGGCGCTCGTGGGCGGTTACAAGGAACACGTGTTCATGTTCGAGCGCGGGAACCCGGCCGAAGGCAAAGAAGACGAACACGAGCCGAGAGTGCTCGAACTGGGGCAGGGAGGCAAAGCCGCCAACTGCCCGCAGGGCGCGGCGACTCCGCCGGCCGCGGAAGCGGGCGGGTTCAAGCTCTCCTCGTTCCCCGTCGCCGACACCGTCACGCTCTCCTCGGAACTGACGCAGGCCAACGCGCTCAGCAGCGAATGGGAATTCGGCGACGGCACCACGCAGACGGTCGAAACGCGCCAGCAGCAGAAGACCCTCGTCCAGCACCAGTTCAAGAAGGAAGGCGCGCTCACGGTCACCGAGCACATCCGCAGCGACGACCTCGCCACGCCGACCATCACGGTGAGCGAAAAAGTCACGATCGTGGCGCCCAAGGTGCAGGGCGAACAGGCCACTCCGGAAGCCGCCTCCGGCCAGGCGGCGCTGAAAGCCGAAGTCAACCCGATGAAAAGCCCGACCAAATGCGAATTCCAGGTCGCCGAAGCGGCTGAACCCTTCAGCGGCGCGGGCGTCAAAAAACTCGCCTGCCCCACGAGCCCCGGTGAAGGGGACAAAGCCTTCGTGGTCGAGACCGCGACGGCCACCGGTCTGACGGCGGGCAAG
Source organism: uncultured Solirubrobacteraceae bacterium (assembly GCA_963779065.1). Classification (GTDB taxonomy): domain Bacteria; phylum Actinomycetota; class Thermoleophilia; order Solirubrobacterales; family Solirubrobacteraceae; genus Palsa-744. Next base: position 1,366,965 of record CAVZWQ010000003.1, on the reverse strand, counting down.
CGCTACCACTTCCGGCTGCTCGCGAAGGCGGGAGCCTGGGAAAGCAGCCAGGAAGGCACCGAATTCGAAATCGCCGCCGAAGGCGCGCCCGCCGTGGCGACGACTGCCGCGACGGAAGTCGCGGCCACCACGGCGACGCTGAACGGGACCGTCAACCCGAAAGGCAAGGAAACGAAAGCCTGCACCTTCGAATACGGGACCGCCCTGCCGTCCGGCAAAACGATCGCGTGCGCGACCTCCCCGGGCAAAGGCGAAGCGCCCGTCGCGGTGTCCGCGAAAGTCACGGGCCTCACCGGCAGCACCGCCTACAAATTCAAGCTGACCGACGAAAACACGGAAGGCAAGAAAGCCGAAGGCACGGCGCTCTCCTTCACGACCCTCGAACCGCCCGCCGCGCCGTCCGCCGAAACGGGCGCCGCATCGCCCGTGACCCAGACCACGGCGACGCTGAAGGGCTTCGTCGACCCGCACGGCGAAGCGACGACGTGCGTGTTCGAATACGGCCCGACGACCGCCTACGGCTCGAGCGCGCCCTGCGCGAGCGCCCCCGGCAGCGGGACCTCGAAAGTCGAAGTGTCAGCCGCGATCTCCGGTCTGGCCGCCGGGACGATCTACCACTTCCGCCTGACCGCGACGAACCACACCGGCACGACGCAGGGCGCGGACAAAGAACTCAAAACCGCGCCCGGGTCGAGCGGCGGCGGGGGTGGCGGCGGCGGTGGCGGCGGCGGGGGCAATCCCGGACCGACCACGACGCCCGGCGGAGGCGTCGAACACGAAATCACGCAGAAACCGATCCCCGTGGTCACGGTCTCCGGCTCGGCGACCAGCGTCGCGCCGAACGGGGCCTTCACGCTCAAGCTGAGCTGCCCGGCCGGCGAGACGGCGTGCTCGGGGAGGGTGCAGCTCAAGACGCTCACGGCGGTGGCGGCGAGCTCGGCGCATGCCGCGAAGAAGAAGGCGATCCTGACGCTCGCGGCCGGCTCGTTCTCGATCACCGGTGGCAAGCTGAAGGCGATCTCGCTGCACCTGACCTCGAAGGCCAAGACGCTGCTCGCCAAGCTCCACACGGTCCGCGCCAAGCTCACGATCGTGGCTCACGACGCCGCGGGCGGCGCGCACACGACCACGGCGATCGTGACGCTCAAGGCTGTCAAGAAGAAACACTGAGCGGTTGTCAATGCTGTGTGACGCCCGTGTCAAAGCGAACGTCGCACGATCTCGATGAGGCACGGACTGTTGCATCGAGGATCTCCCGCTCGGTGTGAACGCTGGGTCGACGCGGTGTGAAGCTCGTTCGGGCAGTTGTGAACAACCGGAGACGTCACGGGCTGTAAACACCCTCCACCCGGGCCGCCACCAGACTACGGATCGCAGACTGATGTGCGGGGCGCCGAGGGGTGGCGCGCCGGTGAGGTCGGTCGCGGCGGGAACTGAGTCCCGCCATGGTCGGCAACGGAACCTGCTAACCAGGAGGTAGTGGAGTAATGAAGGTCTTTTCTGCGCGCCGGGCTCTCTCGGCGGGCGTAGTTGCAGCGGCCTCTGTGGCCGCGTTCGCGGTGCCGAGTGCCGCGAGCGCCGCGCTGCCGGGCCACTGCAAAGGCGCGAGCACCGAAGGCGCCGGCTCGTCGTTCCAGCTCGAAGCCGAGGAACTCTGGAAAAAAGGCTTCAACACGAACAAAGCCGGCTGCACCAAAGCAGGCGAAAACCCGACGATCGGCTACCGCTCGATCGGTTCCGGCGCGGGCTACAAGGAATGGAAAGAAAAAGAGCTGTACGGCACGGTCGGCTTCGTCGGCACGGACAACACGGTCAACCCGGCCGAAAAAACGGCTGTTGAAGAACAGGCCGACGCCGGCAAAAGCGCCCAGCTGATGACCATCCCGGTCGTGCAGGGCGCCGAGGCGATCGTCGTCAACCTGCCGACGGGCTGCACAGCCACCTCCACGGTCGCTGCTGGTCGCCTCGCGATCAACCAGGCCACTCTCGAGGGGATCTACAGCGGCACGGTCACAAAATGGAGCGAAATCGTCGCCGATGAAGGAACCGGCAACGAACTCAAAGGCACGTGCGTCCCGTCTGAAGACACGATCACCCCGGTCGTCCGTCTGGACAGCTCGGGCACGACGCACATCTTCAAGAAGTCGCTGTTCAACAACAACCAGGCCAAACTCGCCGACGAAACCGGCGAAGAACACACCTGGGGCGAACTCGCCGAAGGCACCAAAGTCGGCGCGACCTCGCTGAACCAGTCGTGGCCGACCGCGGCGAAAGTCGTGCACGCCAAAACGAGCACCAACACCGGCGTGCTGAAAGAAGTCGCTGAAACCCCGGGTGCGATCGGCTACGCCGACCTCGCCCAGGCCCGCAACCCCGCCAACGGCGGCTTCACGGGTCAGAGCGCGTCGCGCTTCTGGCTCGAGGTCGAAGCCAGCGACAAAGTCAAAGTGACCTCGAAAGGCACGAAACACAAAAGGAAGTACACGGACCCGTCGACCAACGGCGACTCTGCCGCGACGGCTGAATCCAACTGCAAGAAGACCGAATACTCCAACGGGGTCGGCAGCTTCCCGCCGCCGTCGGTCAAGAGCAACTGGAACGAAGTCGGCGCGAAACGCGAATCGAAGACCTACCCGATTTGCGGTCTGACCTACGTCCTCGCGCTGACGAACTACGAAGCCTACGCCAGCCACGGTGGCAACGCCGCCGAGGCGCAGACGGTGAAGGACTACGTCGGGTTCATCGGCGGCAAGGCCGGCGCCAAGGAAATCAAGGGCCACGACTACAACGCCCTGCCCAAGACGCTGCTCTCTTCCTCCGAAGAAGGCTTCGAAGGGATCGAAGACTGATCCGGGAGTAGCACTCGCCTGACCGCCGGCCAGGACGGCCGGCGTGCATGACCGGCCGGCCCGCCCCAGGAAGGGGCGGGCCGGCCGTGTTTCAGGGGCTGGACGGCGTTGAGCGAGCCGGCGCAGGCCGCTCGGTCCGCCTGCTCCTCACTCGTGCCCCAAAGGCAGTTGACAACGTGAGGAATGCTGTTATGGTGCCGACGCTCGGCGGCCACAGACGCCGCATGTAGCACGAGCGGGACGCCCGCGGCGGCCCGGACGAGGGACCTGGAGCGAGATGCACATCGACCCATACATCGTGCTGGGGAGCGCGATCATCGGCTTTCTCGTCGGGATGACGGGAGCCGGCGGCGGCGCGCTGATGACGCCGATGCTGATCCTGCTCTTCGGCGTCAATCCGGCCGCGGCGATCTCGAGCGACCTCGTCGCCGCCGTGCTGATGCGCCCGTTCGGGGCCGCGGTGCACCTGCGCAAACGCACGGTCAACCTGGAGCTCGTGCAGTGGCTGGTCATCGGCTCGGTGCCGATGGCGTTCCTCGGCGCATATCTCCTGAAACTGATGGGCAACTCGAAGTCGGCGCAGACGAACATCGAGACAGTGCTGGGCGCCGCGCTGCTCGTCGGCGCCGCGGCGATGGCGCTGCGCTACGTGCTCGATCGCCGCAGCGGCCAGGAACGGCTGGGCGTCGTGCACGGCATCGAGATCCACCGCGTTCGCACGGTCCTGATCGGTATGACCGGGGGCCTGATCGTCGGCCTGACGTCGGTCGGATCGGGGTCGCTGATGATCATCCTGATGCTGTTCCTCTACCCGATGCTCGGCGCAAACCAGCTGGTCGGGACGGATCTCACGCAGGCCGTGCCGCTGACAGCGGCGGCGGCGCTCGGCGCGCTGGTCTTCGGCCACGTCGAATTCGGGGTCACGGTCTCGCTGATCCTCGGCAGCGTTCCGGCGGTGATCATCGGCTCGCTGTTCTCGTCCAGCGCGCCTGACCGCTACGTGCGGCCCGTGATCACCTTCGTCGTCGCCGCCTCGGGGCTGAAGTACATCGGGCTCGACACCGAAACGCTCGGTTGGACGCTGTGCGCGATCCTGGGCGCGGCCGCGCTCGGGTGGCTCTGGAACAAGCGCCCCTGGGAGGCCGGGGCATGGGGGGCGGCGCCCGCCGCCGAGCCCTCCGAGGACACCACGCCGCTGACGGCGGTCTCAGCGGACGGGCGCGTCGCGACCGGCGCGACGGACCTGACGCCGCGCCCGGATTTCGAGTGATCCGGGGTCTTTCGGATCTTCGCGGCCGACCGCTCACCCGAACGGGGGAACGTGCCATCAGCGGCCTTGCTTTAGGTATCGGCCGTGTTTATGATGCCCAGCCTGAGAGGGGATCACCGAATCTCGACATTTGTTTGGGTCAGGTGATCGACTATTCGCGGGGGCCGGATAGCGAGCAAGGAGGCGGGGAAGACACGATGAGCGTCGAAACGGGGAGTCCATCTGAGGCAAGCGTTCAATGGGGCGCGCCGCCATTGGCCGCGCCTGCGCGCGGGTTCCTCGGTCTCGGACGGCGACGCGCCCTCATCCCCGGCATCTCGGAGGCCCGCGGCCCCGCGGCCTCGCTGCGCCGCGACACGCTCTTCCGCCGCTCGCTCGCCGTCGCTGACCTCCTCGCGCTCGTCGGTGCGTTCCTGCTGACGAACGCGGTCTCGGCTCGCCCCGTGAAACTGACGTGGGCGGCCCTGATCGAGATCCCGATCCTGCTGGTGGCGGCGAAGATCACCGGCCTCTACGACCGCGACGAGACGTTGATGCGCAAGACGACGCTCGACGAGGCGCCGAAGCTGTTCCAGCTCGCGACGCTCTGCACCGTCGTGGCGTGGCTGTTCGGCGGGCTGCTCGTGGACAAGGCCCTCGGACGCCATCAGGCCCTGATCCTGTGGCTCGCCCTCGCGGTCCTGCTGCTCCTCTTCCGCTCGATCGCGCGCATCCTGGCGCTGGCGATCGCGCCCGCGGAGCGCTGTCTGTTCATCGGCGACGAGATGTCGGCCGCGACGATCCGCTCGAAGCTCGGCTGCGGAGGCGGGGTCAAGGCGACGGTGGTCGCGCACCTCGACCTCGACAAGGTCGCGCCTTGGTCGAGCGACTCGTTCTCGGAGTCCCGGCTCGCCGAGATCCGCGATCTCGCCCAGACCCTCGACGTGCATCGCGCGATCATCGCGCCGCGCAGCGCCGACGCCGGCGAGATGCTGAACCTCGTTCGCACGCTGAAGGCGGTCGGCGTGCGGGTGAGCGTCGTTCCCCGCCTTCTCGAGGTTGTCGGGTCCTCCGTCGAGTTCGACGACCTGCACGGCGTGACCGTGATGGGCGTGCGCCGCTTCGACCTCACGCGGTCCTCCGCGAAATTCAAGCGCGCGTTCGACGTGACCGGGGCCTCGCTGGGGCTTCTCGCGGTCTCGCCGCTGCTGATCGCGATCGCGATCGCGATCAAGCTCGACAGCCGCGGTCCCGTGTTCTTCCGCCAGCTGCGGGTGGGCCGGCACGGCAAGCGCTTCTACATGCTCAAGTTCCGCACGATGGTTCCGGGGGCGGACGACATGAAGGACGAGCTGCGCCATCGCAACGAGGCCATGGACGGCCTCTTCAAGATCGCCGAGGACCCGCGCATCACGCGCGTCGGCCGCTGGCTGCGCCGCAGCGCGCTCGACGAGCTCCCGCAGCTGTTCAACATCGTGCGCGGCGAGATGAGCCTCGTCGGCCCGCGGCCGCTCGTGATCGAGGAGGACCAGCGCATCGAGGGCTGGCACCGGCGCCGCCTCGAGCTGATGCCCGGCATGACGGGCCCGTGGCAGATCCTCGGCCCCGCGCGCGTGCCGCTGCGCGAGATGGTGGCGATCGACTACCTGTACGTCGCCAACTGGTCCCCCTGGACCGACATCAAGATCCTGCTTCGCACCGTCCCGCACGTCGTCGGGCGCCGCGGGCTCTGAGCGGCCGAACCCCGTGGACGCGGGCGCGCCTTGGCGCCCTGTCCTCGCCCCAGCCCAGCTGACACCGGCGCGGCTGCATGCCTGAGCCCGGCGCGGCTATTTTTCTTTGGCCGCGCGCCGTTTGTATTCCGCGGCTTCGCGCGCTTCTTCGGCTTCGAAGCGCTTGCGGGCTTCCTGTTCGGCGGTCGTTTCGCGGTTCTTGGCGGAGCCGCTCGCCGTGCTTCTTCTTGGTCGGGCTGCTCCGGTGGTGGCGCGGCGAGCGCGATGAGTGCTTGGAGCTGTGGCCGGACCCCTTCTTGCTGTTCTTCGCGGCTGGCCGCTGCCGCCTGTTCGTGTTCGAGCGTGTTCGCGGCGGTGCGCCGCAGCGGCGAGTTCGGCCTTTTCGCGCTTCAGCGACGCTTCTTCGGCGGCCTTGGCGTTCGCCGTCGGAGCAGCGGCTTCTTCGCCGCTGACGTGGACGCCGGGCGCCGCTTCGGCTTCGCCGTTGCCTTCGCCGCCACCGCCGCCACCGCTGCCGCCTTCCGATCCGCCGCAGCCGGCGAGCGCGGCCGCGGCCAGGCAGCCCGCGAGCAGCAGGGCCAGCCGGCGGGCGCTCAGCGCGGGGATCTCGATGCGGTCCATCTCAGTTCGACCCTTCAGGCGCTGTGACGGTCGGCGCCGCGCTGATCGATTCTTTGGGTTTGGTCTTCGACGGCGCGGGCTTCGCTTTGGCCGGCGTCTGCGGCTGCTTGGCCGTGACGGTCTTCGCCACCTTCTTGGCTTCTTCTTCGCGCTTCTTCTTGGCGGCTTCTTCGGCCTTCTTCTTCGCGGCCGCCTCCTTCTGCTTGCGCTTGGCGGCTTCTTCGGCCTGCTTTTCGCGCTTCTTCGCTTTCGCCTTGGCCCTGGCTTCGGTGCGTTTCGCGCGTCGCTTCGGCTTCTTCTTCTTTCTTGCGCGATTCGATCACCGACAGGGCTTCCTGGTCCTGAGCGACTTCGGACGCTTCTTCTTTGCGCAGCGCCGCTTCTTCCTGGCGCGCTTCTTCCTGCGCGGCGGCCGCTGCCTGGGGGTTCTTCCCGGGCCCGACGTGGCCGCAGGCGGCCAGCGCGAGGACGGCCGGCGCGAGCACGCAGCGCGGTCGCGGTCCTCCTCACTGCTCTTCCTCTGCGCGACAAGCGGGTCCTTTCGGCGTCTCGGCAGCCAATCCGTGGCGGCGGCGGACCACCCGGGCTCCGGGTGGTTCTCCTCAAGGACAGAGGGTAGCCGCGATCTCAGCTCGTACGCCATGCACGAGCGTCTGCAGCGCGCGCGATATCTCGCTCGCACACCGGTCCGGCGGCGAACAGCCGCTCGGCCTCGCGGCGGGCGGTCGCGCGCAGCGTGCCGGCGTCCGTTTCGAGCTCGGCGATCAGGCGCTCGACAGCGTCCGCCATCGCGCCGACGTCGCCCGGCGCGGTCTCGGCCACGACGGCGCGGTCGACGCCCTCGATCGCACCGACCTCGCTGGTCCCGACGACCGGGAGGCCGCAGGCGAGCGCCTCCGCCACCGTGAGCCCGAAGGGCTCGTAGGTGGCGGCCTGGAGCATCAGATCGCAGCGGACCAGGGCGGCCGGGATCTCGGGCGGCGCGATGCGCCCCACGAACTCGGAGTTCTCGCGCCGGCAGCTCCTCGAGCAGGGGGCGGTAGTCCGACCACAGCGTCGGGCCGCCGACGACGCGCACCCGGGCGCGCGAGCCGCGCGAGAGCAGCTCGCGCGCGACCGCGATCACGTCGTCGATTCCCTTCCGCGCCGAGATGCGGCCGAGCACGAGCACCGTCGGCGGGTCGCCGAGGCCGCGCTCGAGCCGCGGCTCGGTGAAGCGCTCGAAGCGGATCGGGTTGGGCACGACGACCGTGCGCTCGAGCGGGAAGCCGTAGTCGCGGTGGATGTGGTCGCGGAAGACGCTGCTGATGCAGATCAGCAGGTCCGCGCGGCGCACCCGGAAGCGCTGAACGACGGCGCGCAGCGCCATCGGAGCGGCCGCCGCCACGAAGCTCCGCTTCGGCTGGCAGCGCAGCGCGAGCCGGCGCTCGCGCCACAGGAAGCGCAGCTCGCCGGCGATGTGCGTCTCGGGGTGGATCACGAGCGGTACGCGCCCGCGCAGGCGAGCGGGGACCGCGAGCGACTCGATGTTCGAGAACTGGTACAGGACGTCGTAGGGGTCCCGGCGGTGCCGGCGCAGGACCTCGCGGCGCAGGCGCAGCGAGCCCGAGCCCGCGCGAGAGCAGCCCGCTCAGGAAGATCGCGATCGAGCCGCGGCTGTACCAGCGGTCGTAGCGCCATTCGCTCGTCCCCTGGATGAAGCTCACGTTCGGCAGGTCGCGCAGGTGCGGCGGCAGCTCCCGGACCGCCGAGGGCAGGAAGCAGTCGATGCGGTGGCCCTGCGCGGCGAGCCCGTGACCAGCTCCCGCGCCACACCCGGCACGCCGCCGGATTCCTTCGCGCTCGGGCCGGCGCCCAGCCACGCTATGTGAAGGTGCCCGCCCGCCATCGGCGGCGCAGCCTACTAGCGGGGGATGGAGCGGGATCGGCCGGCGCTCTCCGCCGGCCTCAGGGCCCGCGGCGAGCGCCGCGGCGACCTGCGCGTCCAGCCCTCGCCTGAACGCCTCGACCGAGAAGCGCTCGGCGTTCCGGACCGCTTCGGCCGGGTCGAAGCCGAGCCGGTCGAGCTCCGCGATCGCGGCGCGGAACGCCTCCACGTCGTCCAGCGGCACGAGGCGGCCGGTGGCTCCGTCCAGCACGGTCTCCAGCGCGCCGCCGGCAGCGGCGGCGATCACCGGGCGCCCGGAGGCCTGCGCCTCGACCGCGGTGATGCCGAACTCCTCCATGCTCGGGACGAGCACCGCGCGCGCGGTCGCGTACAGTCGCTCGAGCTCGCCGTCGCCCACGCGGCCGAGGAACTCCGCCTCCGGGAACGCGGCTGCCAGGCGTCGTGGTCCGGGCCCGAGCCCGCCACGCGGATCGGCGCCCGTGCGCGGCGCGCCGCCTCGAGCGCGACGTGCAGGCGCTTGTGGCGCACGAGCTCGGAGACGATCAGGAGGTGCTCGCCGGGCTCGCCCGGCTGGAAGCGGGCCGTGTCGACCGGTGGGTGGACGACCTCGGACTCGCGCCCGTAGAAGCGCGCGATCCGCTCCTGGGTGAGCCGCGAGTTCGCGACGTAGCGGTCGACGCGGCGGCTGGCGGCCAGGTCCCAGCGGCGCATCGCGGCCAGCAGGCCGCGCAGCGCAGGGCGCAGCGCGCGCGGCGCCTCGGAGAGCGCGCGGGCCTCCTCGTACCAGGCGTAGCGGAAGGGCGCGTGGCAGTAGCAGACGTGCACGGCGCCCGGCGGCGGCCTTCAGCCCGTGCATGAAGGCGCTGCTGCTGCTCAGCAGCACGTCGCAGCCGGGCGGGTGCAGCCGGCCGACGGCCCAGGGGTAGAGCGGCAGCAGCCGCCTGAAGTTGTGCTGCGCGGCGCCGAGCGCTGCAGCGGCGAGGTGCTCACCTCGTGCCCGGCGAAGCGGTCTTCGGTCGCCTCGCGGTCGTAGAGCAGCGTGAGCACCGGGGCGCCCGGATACATGTCGGCGATCTGCGCGAACACGCGCTCGGCGCCGCGCAGCACCAGCAGGTAGTCGTGGGCCAGCACCACGGCCGGGCCCGCGGGCTCCACCGACGCCCCGGCGGGGGCAGGATGGGCTGGGTGGGCGGGCATCTCCGGTGCCGGGACGCGCGGCCCCGGGCGGGCGGAGCATATTCCAGCGCCGCTACGATCTGACCGTGTCCGAGGGGGTCAGCGCAGCCGCCGGCAGGGCGGGAGACCTCCGGCGCGAGAGCGCCCGGCCCGCGAGGAATCGCGTGCTCGTGACGATCCCGTGGGCGACCAGCGAGGGCGGCGCCGAGGCGATGCTCCAGAGCATCCTCGACGGGGCCGGCGAAGGGCCGTTCGAGTTCGAGCTCGTGTTCTTCGAGGACGGCCCGTGGGCGCGCGAGCTCGCGGCCGACGGCTTCTCCGTGACGGTGCTGCCCGTGGGGCGGCTGCGCGAGCTCCACCGCTTCGCGGGCGCGGTGCGCCGGCTCGCGGCGATCATGCGCGCGCGCCGTCCCGCGCTGATCCTCAACTGGTCGGCCAAGACGCAGCTCTACGGCTCCTGCGCGGCGCTGCTCGCGGGCATGTCCTCCCGCGTCCTGTGGTGGCAGCAGTCGATCCCGGACGGCAGCGCGATCGACCGGCTGGCGACCGCGCTTCCCGCGCGCGCGATCCTCTGCTACTCCGAGGCGGCGGCCCGCGCGCAGCGACGGCTGCGGCCGGTGCGCGAGACGTTCCCGATCGCGGCCGGGTCGGCCGTCCCGGCCTCGACCGGGGAGCCGGCGGCGATCGCGCTGCCCGACGGCGTGCCCGTGGTCGGGATCGTCGGGCGCCTGCAGGAGTGGAAGGGGCAGGACAGGCTGCTGCGCGCGCAGGCGCTGCTGCGGGAGCGGGGCAAGGACTTCCACTGCCTGATCGTCGGCGGCGACGCCTACGAGCTCTCTCCCGAGTACGCGGCATCGCTGCCGCGGCTCGTCGCCGAGCTCGGCCTCGAAGGGCGCGTCACGATGACCGGCCAGGTCCCCGACGCCGGGCCCTACATCGAGCGCATGGACGTGCTCGTCAACGCGTCCGACCCCGAGCCGTTCGGGATCGTGCTGCTCGAGGGGATGGCCCGCGGCGTGGCCGTCGTCGCCGTCGACTCCGGCGGCCCGTCGGAGTTCATCGCGAACATGCAGACGGGCGTGCTCGCGCCCAGCGGCGAGCCCGAGGCGCTCGCCGACGCGATCGAGCTGCTCGTCGACTCGCCCGAGCTGCGCGCGCGCCTGGCCGCTGCCGGGCGCGAGAGCTTCTTGCGCGACTACACCGACGCCGCGATGCGCGGGCGCATCTTCGCCCGCCTCGAGTCCCAGCTTCCCTCGCCGCCCGCGGCGCAGCCGGCTTGAGCGCGCCGGCCCGCAGCGCGCCGGCCGCCGCGAGCACGCGAGAGGCCCGGCCCGCCGGCGAGGTGCCGGTCACGATCGTCGCGCACGACGTCGGCGCGGTCGGCGGCATGGAGCGCCAGCTCTCCGAGCTCGCGGTCGGGCTGAGCGAGTGCGGTCACCCGGTGACGGTGATCGCGCGCAAATGTGTGCTGCCCGCGGGCAGCGGCGTCGAGTTCCACCGCGTGCGCGGCCCGAGCCGCCCGTTCCTGATCGCATACCCGTGGTTCGCGCTCGCCGGCTCGCTCGCGGTCGCCCGCCGTCGTCGCGGCGTCGTCCAGAGCACCGGCGCGATCGTGGCGAACCGCGTCGACAGCGTCGCGATCCACTGCTGCCACCAGGCATACACCGCGAAGCCGGGACGGCCCGGCCGGGCCTACGCGCTCTACGGCCAGGTGGTCGGGGTGGTCAAGCGCGTCTCCGAACGGCTGTGCGTGCGGCGCAACCGCGACGCCTGTTTCGTGTGCGTCTCCGACGGCGTCGCCGAAGAGGTTCGCCGCAGCTTCCCTGCCGTCGCCGGGCGCGTCCGCACGATCCACAACGGCGTCGACACGGCCGAGTTCGCGCCCGGCGCCGCCGCGGCGCAGGGCCGGGCTCTGCGGGGCGAGCTCGGCCTCGAGGAGAGGGCCCTCGTGGCGGCGTTCATCGGCGGCGACTGGGAGCACAAGGGCCTGCGCCACCTGATCGAGGCGCTCGCGCTCGCGCCGGGCTGGCAGCTCCTCGTCGCGGGACGCGGGCAGCCGCGGCGACTACCGGCAGCTGGCGGCGGAGCTCGGCGTCGGCGAGCGGATCCGGTGGCTGGGCGTGCGCTCCGATGTGCGTCCCGTCTACGCGGCGGCAGACGCGTTCGTGCTGCCCTCGAGCTACGAGACCTTCTCGCTCGTCGCCTTCGAGGCGGCGGCGAGCGGGCTGCCGGTGATCGCGAGCGACGTGAACGGCGTGCGCGAGCTCATCACGAGCGGCGAGAGCGGCTACCTCGTCGAGCCCCGCGCCGAGGAGATAGCGGCCCGGCTGCGCGAGCTCGCCGCCGACCCCGGGCTGCGCGCCCGTCTCGGCGCCGCGGCGCGCGAGTCGGCCCTGCGCTTCCGCTGGGAGCAGATGGTGCGCGAGCACCACGAGCTCTTCGAGCGGCTCGCTGCCGGCTGAGCGCGCCCCGGCGTCAGGTGCCGCGCTGCGCCAGCGCGTGCTCGAGCATCTGCTCCAGCGGGTCCGTGGCGGCCGCGACCGAGAACAGCCGCCTTGCGGCCTCGCCGCCCCGCGCCGCGAGCCGATCGCGGAGCGCCGGGTCCTCGCGCAGCTCCGTCAGGCGCGCCGCCAGCGCCGCCGGGTCCCCCTCCGGAAACACGAGCCCGCCGCCGGTCAGGTCGATCAGCCAGGGGATCTCGCCCGAGTCCGAGCCGACGACGGGAACGCCGCACCACAGCGCCTCGACGATCACGCGCCCGAACTGCTCCTTCCACGTCGGGGTCGTCCGCGAGGGCAGCGCGAGCACGTCGAGCTGCGCGAAGCCCTCCGCCATGCGGTCGTGGCCGAGCCCGTCGAGCACCCGCACGCGCGAGCCCGGGATCTCCGCCCCCTCGAGCTCGGCGCGCATCTCCCCGTTCCCGATCAGGACGAGCTCCACGGGGGCCGCCAGCATGCGCACCGCGGCGAGCAGGTCGCGCAGGCCCTTGCTCTCCACCAGCCGTCCCGCGTATCCGACGGTGAACGGGCGCTCGCCTTCGGAGGGGGCGGGCTCCCAGGGCGGCACTGCATGCGGCGCCAGGCGCACCTCGCCGCGCGCCCCCCAGTGGCTCGCGAGCCGGCCCGCGCTCTCCGAGCGCGCCGCCACGAAGGCTGCGTCGCGCAGGACCTGGGAGCGCAGCGCGCCTGACCGGCGCGGGCAGCGCCCGGTCGATGTTCTCGGCCGCCTGGACTCCGAAGGGGACGCCGCGGCGCACGAGGGGGCGCCGCCATTGCGACGCGGCCAGGGAGAACGGCTCGGCCTCCAGGAACGCGACGTCCGGCCGCACCTGCTCGATCAGCGCCCCCGGGCGGGCGAGATAGAAGTGGCGTTGCGGGCGCCCGGCGAGCGCGACGGGAGTGGGGCGCAGCGCGCCCTCCATACCGGCGATCGCCGCGGGGCGCAGCTCGGCTCCGGAGTACTCGCCGCGCCAGTGCGCGGGGAGCACGACAGTCGGCTCCCAGCCGCGCCTTCGCAGCTCGGCGTAGACCTCCTGGTTGACCCCGACCACAGCGGGATGGCTGACGACGAGCAGCCGGCGGCTCATCGCGCTGGGACGGGCCGCGGCAGCTCGGCCGGAGCGCTCCGGAGAGCCGCGCGAGCGCCGCGTGAGAGTGGCCTCAGGACTGGCCGGCGGCCCACTGCACAGGGCCTCGCAGGTGCACGCGGCATAAGAGTTGCACGCTACTCTTTAGCGGCCGATTACGTAGCTAGCTGAACATGGCCACGCATGGCTACGTCTGCCCTTTTTGGACGGATCCCGACCGATGAACGAGTCCACCGATTCAACCGCGATCTTTGCTCCGATCTGGAGGCGAAAGTGGTGGATCCTCGTGACCGCGCTGATCGTCGCGGCCGGCACGTACTTCTACTACAAGAAACAGCCTGAGACGTTCCAGGCGACGACCCAGGTGTACCTGGGCGCCGGCGCCGAAGCCGCATTTGCCGAAAAACAGAGCTCGCGCAACCCCGTCACGAGCGCCGGCAACCAGGCGGCGCTGATCAACTCGGTCGTCATCGAAAGCGCGAAGGTGGCGCTGCGCAAAGGCACTGCGCGCCTGGACAAGGTGGCCGCCAAGGGCAAGGTCAAAGCGAAGGCCGCCGAAAAGAGCCAGTTCGTCCAGGTCACGGCCGAATCCCACAGCGCGGGCGGCGCAGCGCTCCTCGCCAACACCGTCGCCGCCGCCTACGTCAAACGCTGGACGAACACCCATCAGCGCAACGTCCTTGAGGCGCTGACGCTCGCGCGGCGCCAGCTCAACAGGATCGAAGCAGCAGCAGCGGCGGCGAGCGCGGCGACGGCGCCCACCACCGGCACGACCAAATCCAAGGGCGGCAAAGCGCCGGCGGCGAAACCCCAGAGCGGCTCGTCGGTGATCCAGGCGGCGCAGCTCAGCTCGAAGATCAACCAGCTCGAAGCGCAGCTCGGGATCGTCGGCGTGCGCCAGGTCAAGCCGGCGCGCCCGCACTCCAGCACCCTCGTCGGTCCGCACCCGCGCAAGAACGCCGAGTTCGCCTTCGTGATCGCGCTCGTGCTCGGCTCGTTCGCGGCTTTCTCCCTGAGCCGCTTCAACCGTCGGCTGCGCACTCTCGGGGACATCGAAGCCGCCCTCCACCACGAGGTGCTGACCTCGCTGCCGAAGGTGCGCAGCCCGATCGTCAGGCGCGACGGCTGGATCGCCCCCTCGCGTCATCTCGTCGAGCCTCTGCGCCGCCTGCAGACGACGCTGATGCTCGAGCACATGCCCGGCGAGTCGCAGCACTCCTCGCCGCGTTCGGTCCTGTTCGTCAGCGCCGAGCCCGGTGACGGCAAGTCGACGGTCGCAGCCGACATCGCGCTCGTCCACGGCGAAGGCGGCGAGCAGGTGATGCTGATCGAGGCCGACTTCCGCCGTCCCGTGCAGGCGCGGGCGCTCGGCGTCGAACCGGACCGCGGGCTCTCCGACGTCCTCACCGGCCGCCTTGCGCTGGTCGACGCGCTGCAGATCGTTCATTCCCTGGCCGGGCAGGTCGCGAGCCCCCCCTCCACGAACGGGGCGGTGGCGACTGCCGTCCAGCCCCAGGGTCCCGGCAACGTATGGGCGCTGGTGGCGGGACCGCCGGTGCCGAACCCCCCGGCGCTGCTCGCCGGCGGCGGGATGGCCGACCTGGTCCGCACGGCGGCCGAGGACTACGACCGTGTGCTCATCGACGCTCCCGGCCCCCTCGCCGTGAGCGACGTGATGCCGCTCCTCGGCATCGTCGAGGCGATCGTGCTCGTCGCGCGTCTCGGTCACACCCGCGAGCAGGCGGCCGTGCAGCTGCACCAGCTGCTGGCTCGCACACCCACCGCGCCGGTGCTCGGCGTGGTCGCCAACGGCGTCCCCCGTGCCGAAATCTCGAAATACGGCGCCGGCGCCACCCCCCAACGACGCTGGCCCGGTTCTCTGGTCGGACGATGAGCGCGGCGGCTCGCCCGCTCGTCGCCGGGGGCGGCCACCCCGCGGTCACCAGCCGCAGGCTCCGTGATGGGCTGATCGGCGACCGCCGTGGCGCTGGTCATCGGCGCCGCGACGATCGGGATTGCGATCGCGGTGCCGAAGCCGTCGATCGCATTCGCGCTGGGCGGGTTCGCCGTCGTGGTCCTCGTGGGGTGGATGGCCGCCACCCCCAGGCTCGAGCGCTCGGTGACCGTGCTCGTGATCTTCCTCGGCTGCATCAACGGCCCGCTGAAGCTGATCGCGAACGCCGGCGTGCTCTCCTCGGGCCTGCAGGACGTCCTCATCTTCGCGATCGTGCTCGGGCTCGTCTTCCGGATGATCGTGAGCCGCACGCCGGCGCGCCTGCCGCCGCTGTCGGGATGGGTGATCGCGTGGATCGTGCTCGTCCTGGTCGAGGCGTTCAACCCCGCGACGCAAGGGTTCCTCCACGCCCTCGGCGGGTGGCGCCAGGAGCTGCAGTGGGTGCCGTTCTTCTGGTTCGGGTACCTGCTGATCCGCACGCCGCAGCGTTTCCGGCTGATGTTCTGGGTCCTCGGCATCGTGGCCCTTCTGAACGCGTTCGCCTCCACCGGGCAGACACAGGCCAGCCCTGAAGAAATCGCCAGTCTCGGGTCCGGCTACAACCAGCGCGTCTTCGGCGTCGACTCGCGCAAATACATCAGCCCGAACGGCGAAGGACACGTGCGCCCGTTCGGGCTCGGCAGCGATGCGGGGACGAGCGCCGCGATCGGGCTGGCAGCGCTGCCGGGGATGATCGCGCTGTTCGCGCTCGCCCGCCGGCGCTGGGAACGCTGGGCGGCCCTGATCCTCGCCCTTGGCTCACTGGCCGGCATCATCACCGGGCTGGGGCGTCTGCAGGTGGTCGGCGCGGTGTTCGCCGTGGTCGGGTTCGTCGGCTACTCGCTGATCGCCGGCAGGCGAATAGCCAAGCCGCTGGCGGCGGTCATCGCGATAGCCCTGATCGCCCTCCCGGCGGGCCAGTTCTTCGTCGAAAGCGTCGGCTCCAACGTGTTCTCGCGCTACACGACGATCTCGCCCGGAAAGGTGGCCGGCACCGCCACCGGCTACAAGATCGCCGAGATCGCCGCGATCCCGAAATACATCGCCGCCTCGCCGTTCGGCTTCGGGCTGGGAACCGCCGGCTCGGTGTCGGGCTTCGGCGGGAAGTCCCACGAAATCTTCGAAGGACACGGCATCAGCGCCGAGACCGAGCCCAACCTGCTCATGGAGGAACTCGGTGTGTTCGGCATCGCTCTGTGGTTCGGGTTCCTAATACGCCTGCTCGTGCTTCCCGCGACCCACCTGCGAAAAGTGCGCGACCCCGAACTGCAGATCCTGCTGGTCGGGCTCGCAGCGCCGCTGTTCGCCGTGCTCTTCATGGCGATCGACGGCCCCGTCTCGGTGGGCGTGGCGGGTGGCCTGTACCTGTACTTCGCGGCCGGCGTGATGGGCTACTGGTTCCTCGGCGGCGGTCGCTCACGTGCCTCGCGCGACGAGACGGAGGCCGGTACTGTGGTCTCGGTATGAGGGGCCTGCCGAGGAGGGGCCGGGGGGGAGGGATCTCCCCCGCGAACATGGGCGCGCGGCTTGGCGTGCTGCTCGGGAAACGCAAGCGCACGGTCGCGTGGCTCGCGGGTGCCTCCGTCGCCTCGGGCTTCACCGAAGCCGCCATGCTCGCGGTGATCGCGCAGATCGCGGTCGTGCTCGCGGGCGGCGGCAAAAACCATCACGAATCGAAGGCGCTCGGGCTTCACATCCACATCCCGACCAACACGCTGCTCGCTGGCGGCATTCGGCCTGGCAGTGCTGCGCCTGCTGATGCAGTTCCCGCTCTCGATCCTGCCTTCGCGGATCGCCGCGGATGTTCAGTCGGGGCTGCGAAAACGGCTGTTCATGGCCTTCACGCTCGCCTCGTGGGGCGTGCAGGCATCCGACCGCGAGGGCCAGCTGCAGGAGACGATGTCCGGCCAGGTCGTGCAGGCGACCAGCGGCGCGCTGCAGGCGACGTCGCTGATCACCTCCTCGCTGAGCTTCTTGGTGCTGATGGCGTTCGCGTTCGCGCTGAACGCGGTCGCGGCCGCCGGCGTGTTCGCGTTCGCGTTCGCGCTCTTCGTCGTCCTGCGCCCGCTTCGGAACCTCTCGGTGCGCCGCTCGCGCGCCCTTTCGGCGGCTCAGGTCAGGTATTCCGGCGCGATCGCCGAGTCCAACCGGCTGGCCGAAGAGACGCAGGTCTTCGGCGTCGCGGAGGCCCAGCGCGCCCGCATGGACGACTACATCGAAGCTGCGCGCGAGCTCTTCTACAAAGCACAGCTGATCGGACGGCTCGTTCCGGCCATGTACCAGAGCCTGATCTTCATCCTGCTCGTGGTCGGGCTCTTCGGGCTGAAACTCGCCGGCAACGGCCACGCGGCGTCGCTCGGCGCGGTGATCCTGATCCTTGTGCGCGCCGGCTCCAACGGCCAGTCCGTGCAGGCCGCCTATCAGGGGCTCTCGCAGTCCATGCCGTTCATCGAACGCACGCAGAAAGCGGCCGAGCGATACCTGAACAGCGTCCCGCCCGACGGCGTGGAGCACCTCGAGCGAATCGAGATCCTCGAGTTCGAGCACGTCGACTTCTCCTACCGGCCCGGTACTCCGACGCTGAAGGACCTCAGCTTCGTGGTCGCGCACAACGAAGCCATCGGCGTGATCGGGCCCTCGGGTGCGGGCAAGTCCACGCTGATCCAGCTGCTGCTGCGGCTGCGCAGCCCCGAAGCCGGGCGCTACCTCGTCAACGGCGCGCCGGTGACAGAGTTCCGTCGCGCCGACTGGCACCGGCTCGTGTCCTACGTGCCGCAGTCGCCGCGCCTGCTCCACGCCAGCGTCGCCGAGAACATCCGCTACTTCCGCGACATCTCCGACGAGGAAGTCGAACGTGCCGCGGCGCTCGCCCGGATCGACGAGGACGTGATCGGCTGGCCCAAGGGCTACGACACCCTCGTGGGGCCGCGCGCCGACGCGGTCTCCGGCGGCCAGGCGCAGCGCATCTGCCTCGCCCGTGCCCTCGCAGCCCATCCGGAGGTGCTCGTGCTCGACGAGCCAACGAGCGCGCTCGACCCGCACTCGGAGACCCTGATCCAGGAGTCGCTGACCGCGCTGCGCAGCAACCTGACGATGTTCATCATCGCTCACAGGATGTCGACGCTCGACATATGCGATCGCGTGATGGTGATCCAGGAAGGGAACCTCGCGGCGTTCGACTCGCGCCTGCTGCTCCAGCAGGAGAACCAGTACTACCGCTCGGCGTCGAGGATCGCGGCCGGCGCCCCCGGCGGGGTGCTGCCGTGAGCCTTCCCAGCTCCGGGGCGGCCGCGCCGGCGCGCTGAGGTGGGGGCGATGGCCGCCGCGCCGTTGGACGGCGCTCCCGCGCGCGCCGGGCGGATCCCGGACTTCTTCATCGTCGGGCACGCCAAGAGCGGCACGACCGCGCTCTACGAGATGCTGCGCGAGCACCCCCAGCTCTACCTGCCCGAGAGCAAGGAGCCGTGGTACTTCGCCTCGGAGCTCCAGGAACGCACGCCCCCACGCCCGGAGGGGACCCCGCGCACGCTGGAGGAGTACCGCGCGTGGTTCGCGGACGCCGCCGAGGGCCAGCGGGTGGGGGAGGCCTCCGCGCTCTACCTGTGGTCGCACACGGCCGCCGCCGCGATCGCGGCCGTGCAGCCGCAGGCCCAGATCATCGCGCTGCTGCGTGAGCCGGCGAGCTTCCTGCGCTCGCTGCATCTGCAGCTGATCGAGACCTACGTCGAGACCGAGCACGACTTCGGCCGCGCGCTCGCGCTCGAGGAGCAGCGGCGCCGCGGGCGCCGGATCCCGAGGCACACCTACTGGCCGAAGGCGCTTCTCTACTCCGAGCACGTCCGCTACGCCGAGCAGCTGCGCCGCTACCACGAGGC
Organism: uncultured Solirubrobacteraceae bacterium; assembly: GCA_963779065.1. GTDB lineage: Bacteria > Actinomycetota > Thermoleophilia > Solirubrobacterales > Solirubrobacteraceae > Palsa-744. The sequence goes on along the minus strand of CAVZWQ010000003.1, from coordinate 1,347,995 downwards.
CTTCGGGCGCGAGCGCGTGCTCGTGCTCGTCTACGAGGACTTCCGCGCCGAGAACGAGGCCACCGTCAGGCGGGTGCAGCGGTTCCTCGGCGTGGACGACACCGTCCCCGTCGTGCCGAGACATGCCAATCCCACCGTGCAGATGAGCTCCCCGCGGCTCCACGGTCTGATGCACGCGGTCTCGGTCGGCACCGGCCGCGGCTCGCTGGCGGTGAAGGGCGCGCTGAAGACGGTGATGCCGGCGGGGATGCGGCGGGGGCTCGTGCGAACTGTCAACGAGCGGCTCCTGCACCGGCCGCCAGCCGCGGTCGACGACGCGCTGATGGCGGAGCTGCGGGCGCGTTTCAAGCCCGAGGTGGTGGCCGTGAGCGAGTACCTCGGCGAGGACTTCGTGGCACGCTGGGGCTATGAGCACGTCGACTGACCCGGTGCCGCGCGGGAGCGACGGCTCGCTGGTCGCGGTGCCCGACTTCTTCATCGTCGGGCACGCCAAGTGCGGCACGACGGCGCTCTACGAGATGCTGCGCGGCCACCCGCAGATCTTCATGCCCGAGCTGAAGGAGCCGGCCTACTTCGCGACCGACCTGCGGCGGCGCTTCCAGCCGCGCGGGTCGGGAGCGCTGCCCGAGACGCTCGACCGACTACCTGGCGCTTTTCTCGGGCGCCCGCCCGGGCATGCGCGTCGGCGAGGCGTCATCGCTGTACCTGTGGTCGCGGGAGGCCGCGCGCGGCATCGCCGGGCTCTCGCCGCAGGCTTCGATCATCGCGATCCTGCGCGAGCCTGCGAGCTTCCTGCGCTCCCTGCACATGCAGCTGCTCCAGAACCACATCGAGAGCGCGAGGAGCCTGCGCCGCGCGATCGAGCTCGAGCCGGCGCGGCGCGCGGGGCGCAAGATCCCGCGCCGGTCGGTGCGCCCGCAGGCACTGCTCTACTCCGAGCGGGTGCGCTACGTCGAGCAGCTGCGCCGCTATCACGACGTCTTCCCGGCCGAGCAGGTGCTGGTGCTGATCTACGACGACTTCCGCGCGGACAACGAGGGCACCGTGCGGCGCGTGCGCCGCTTCCTCGGCGTCGACGACTCGCTCCCCGTCGAGGTCGGCGATGCCAACCCGACGGTGATGATGCGCTCGCAGCAGCTCGACGGGCTCGTGAACGCCGTGGCCGTCGGTCACGGGCCCGTGTCCAGAACGGTCAAGGGCGCGGTGAAGGCGGTCGTGCCCGCCGCCGTCCGCGCCCGCGCGCTGCGTGCGACCCAGCAGCGGCTCGTGCTCGGTGCTCCCAAGCCCCCCGACGAGGAGCTGATGCGCGAGCTGCGCCGCCGCTTCGCGCCCGAGGTCGTGGCGCTCAGCGAGTACCTGGGCCGCGATCTCGTCGCGGAGTGGGGCTATGACCGCCTCGACTGAGCGCGACCGCGCCGCCGCAGGGCTGCGGATCCCGGATTTCTACGTCGTCGGGCACCCCAAGAGCGGAACCACGGCCCTTTACGAGATGCTCCGCCGCCACCCCCAGATCTTCATGTCCGAGCTGAAGGAGCCGCGCTTCTTCGCCGCGGATCTGCGCGCCCGCTTCCAGGCCCACGGCGCCGGCGCGCATCCCCAGACGATCGAGCAGTACGCCGCGCTGTTCGCGGACGCGGCGCCGGGCCAGCTGGCCGGCGACGCCTCGCCTTCGTATCTGCGCTCGCGCGTCGCCGCCGCCGAGATCGCGCGCGTGCGCCCGGATGCCCGGATCGTCGCGGTGCTGCGCGAGCCGGCGAGCTTCCTGCGCTCGATGCACCTCGAGATGGTCCAGAACCGCGTGGAGGACGAGCTGGACCTGCGCCGCGCCCTGGACGCCGAGGCGCTGCCTGCGGCCGGGCCGGTTGCGCAGGGCGGGCTCCCCGCGCCGCCGGAGCTGCGCTACACCGACCGCGTCCGCTACGTCGAGCAGCTTCGCCGCTACCACGACGTGTTCCCCCGCGAGCAGGTGCTGGTGCTGATCTACGACGACTTCCGCGCCGACAACGAGGCGACGCTGCGCCTCCTCCTGCGCTTCCTCGGCGTCGACGACACGCTCCGGCTGGAGCTCGTCGAGGCGAACAGGAGCGTGCGGCTGCGCTCCGTGCGCATGGACGACGCCGTCAACTCGCTGAGGTCCGGGCGCGGCGGCATCGGGCGCGCCCTGAAGGCCGCGGGCTCGCTGGTGCCCGAGCGAGCCCGCTCGAGCGTGCTCGCCGCCGTGCGCAACCGGCTCCTCTACGCCGAGCCCGAACCGCCGGATCCCGAGCTCGAGGCGGAGCTGCGCCGGCGTTTCGCGCCCGAGGTGCGGGCGCTCAGCGAGTACCTGGGCCGCGACCTGGTCGCGCTGTGGGGATATGACGGGCTCGGCTGACGGCGCGCCGCGCCCGCCGGACTTCTACGTCGTCGGGCATTCCAAGAGCGGCACCACGGCGCTCTACGAGATGCTCCGCCGCCACCCGCAGGTCTTCATGCCGGAGATGAAGGAGCCGATCTTCTTCGCGCCCGAGCTGCCCCGCGAGGCCCACCGCTACCGCCCTCCGGCGACGCTCGAGGAGTACCTCGCGCTGTTCGCCGCGGCCGAGCCCGGGCAGCGCACGGGGGAGGCCTCGGCCTCCTACCTGCGCTCGCCGCAGGCGGCGGGGCTGATCGCGGCCGCCCGGCCGGAAGCGAGGATCATCGCGATCCTGCGCGAGCCGGCCAGCTTCCTGCACTCGTTCCACCTGCAGGCGCTCCAGGCCCACTACGAGGACGAGCGCGACCTCGCCCGCGCGCTCTCACTCGAAGGCGAACGCCGCCGCGGCCGGCATCTGCCGCGGCGCTCGCTGTGGCCGCAGGAGCTGCTCTACCGCGACCACGTCCGCTACGTCGAGCAGCTGCGCCGCTACCACGCGGTGTTCCCGCGCGAGCAGGTGCTGGTGCTGATCTACGACGACTTCCGCGCCGACAACGACGCGACGGTGCGCGAGGTGCTGCGCTTCCTGGCGGTGGACGAGCGCGTGCCGGCCCTGACGGTCGACCCCAACCCGACGCTGGGCATGCGATCCCAGCGGCTCGACAGCGCGCTGCACGCGGTCTCCCATGGCGAGGGTCCGCTCGGCCGGGCAGCGAAGCGCGCCGGATCGATCTGTCCCGAGCGACGTACGCCGCTCGGCGCTGCGCGCGGCGCAGCGCCGCCTGGCGTGGGGCGAGCCGCCCGCGCCCGACGAGCGGCTGATGCGCAGCCTGCGGCGGCGCCTGCGGCCCGAGGTCGAAGCGCTCAGCGACTACCTGGGGCGCGACCTGGTCGCGCTCTGGCGATACGACGAGCTGGATGCGCTGATCCCGCGGCGGCCCACCGGCCGGCTAGCGGGGCCTGGCGAGCCAGTTGACCTCGCCGGCCGGGGCGCAGAAGCCCGCCCGGTCCAGCGGCGGGCCGCCCGTCAGCGCGAGCATCTCATAGCCCAGCCCGCCGACAGCTCGTCCCACAGCGCTCCGGAGCCGGCCCCGTACAGCGCCGCCGCCTCGGCGACGTGCTCGAAGACGATCAGCGGCCGGGCGCGGCCCAGCGTCTCGCGCCCGCCGCGCAGCACGTCGAGCTCGCCGCCCTCGACATCGATCTTGACCACGCCGGGAGCCGGGCCGGCGGCGAGCTCGCGGTCGAGCGTCGAGACGCGCACCTCAATCTGCTCCGGCGCGCCCCGCTCGTCGCTGATGGCCGGGCTGCGGCGCAGGCCGCTCCAGCCGTCGAGCTTGCGGAAGTGGGTGAACTCGGCCGAGCCCTCCGCGGCGCCGAGCGCGAGCTCGCGGCAGTCGAGCGCGGGGAAGCGCGAGCGCAGCTCCGCCGCCAGCGCCGGCACCGGCTCGAAGGCGATCAGTCGCGCCCCAGGCGCGATGAGGGCGGCCTGCGCCAGCACCTGGCCGCGGTTGGTGCCGACGTCGACGTAGGTCGACTCCTCGCGCAGCGAGGCCGCGAGCACGGCTCGCATCGCGAGCTCGTCGCGCAGCTCCCGCCGGGCGTGGCGATCGACGGCGGCGAGCAGCTCCGGGCGCCCGAGCCGGCGCGAGGTCCACCCGATCGCTCTGCGGGGCAGCTTCACCCGTCAGCCGAGGCGGTCATAGCCCCACAACGCGATCAGGTCGCGTCCGATGTAGTCCCCGAACGCCTGCACCTCCGGCCTGAAGCGCCGGCGCAGCTCTTCCATGAAGACCTGGTCGGGAACCTCGGGCGGGCCGTAGACGGCTTTGCGCCAGGCGTTGTGCAGGCGCTCGCTGTGCCAGCTGGAAGGGACCACCGCGTTCACCGTGCGCAGCAGCGGGCTGGAGGAGTGGGGGTTGCGCTTGGCGACCAGCACGACGCGCTCGAGCTGGTGCAGCGTCAGCGAGCGCACGTACGGCAGCGTCCCCGTGTCGCGCGGCACCACCTCGCCGACGCTGTCGAGCCCGAGGAAGGAGAGGACACGCGCGACGGTCGCGGCGTTGTCGGCGCGGAAGTCGTCGTAGATCAGCACGAGCACCTGCTCGGAGGGGAAGTGGCTGTGGAAGCGCCGCAGCTGCTCGGTGTAGCGGATGTGGTCGGAGTAGAGGAGCGTCTGCGGCGACTGGGAGAGGCGCGGGATCTTCTTGCCGCGTCGCCGGGCGGGCTCCAGCTCGATCGCGCGCTGGAAGCTCTTGGCGGTCTCGACGTGGTTGTGAACCGACTGCAGGTGGAAGGAGCGCAGGAAGCTCGCCGGCTCGCGGAAGATCGTCACGATGCGGGCGTCCGGGGCGACGGCGGCGATCCGGGCCGCGGCCTCATGCGAGCGCAGGTAGGAGGGCGAGGCCTCGCCCGCGAGCTGCCCCGGCGCCGCACCCGCGAACAGCCGCAGGTAGTCCTCGAGGCTCTCGGGGGCGCTGCCGCGGTCCGAGCCGGCTCAGCCGCGAGCGCAGCTCGGGGGCGAAGAAGCGCGGCTCCTTCATCGGCATGTAGACCTGCGGATGGCGCTGGAGCATCTGGTGCAGCGCCGTCGTGCCGCTCTTCGGGTGCCCGACGATGAGGAAGTCCGGCACCCGCCCGCGCGGAGGACGCTCGGCCGCTGCGGTCTCAGTCGAGGCGGTCATCGGCGGCGCCACTATACCGGCGCCGAATGGCGCCGATCGCTTGTCTCGACGGCCGGTCCCAGGCGTGAGAACAGGGCCGTGAACGGCAGCTGCATGAGCGCTGTGAGTCTACGCGTGCGGGTGCGCGCACTCCGCGGCGTCCGGCGCAGCACGACCGTGTCTGCTGCGAGCAGCCGGTTCCCGTGCAGCGGGCTCCCGATCGGCGAGGGCGTCGAGGTCGGGCGGCGCCGCCGTGGAGCCGACGCGGTCGAGGATCTCGCGCAGGACGCGCTCGGGCTCGGCGAGCAGATCCTCGTGGCGGACGAGCATCCGGCGCGTCGCGGGCTGGCGCAGGAACACGCCGGCCGAGAGCGCGTAGGTGAGCCAGAGGTAGAAGTTGGTCTTCGCCTCGCCGAACCGCGGCTCGTCGACGTCGTCGCGGTCGAAGGACGCGACGATCCCCTGCGGGTCGCGCACGAGCAGCAGCAGGTGGAGCTCGATCCCCTCGAGCCTCTGCAGCTCGCGGGCGCGCAGCGGGTAGTGGGAGCTGTCGACGATCACCGTGTCTCCTGCCACGGCGCGCGATCGCGCGGTAGACCGCTCTCGGTGACCCGCAGGTACTCGGGCCGCAGCCGCCGGCGCGCACGCGCCCTGCCGGCGCGGAACAGCGCCGAGGAGCGCTCCAGGTTGTTGTGGGCCTCGCGCCCGAACACGGCCTCGGGCCGCTCGACGCGCGCGAGCACCTGCTCCCAGAAGCGCAGGCGCGCCGGCTTCTCCGCGGCTCGGCACACCGTCCCGCGGCAGCCCACTTGTCCAGCTCGCCGGCGTAGAACACGCCGTCGCAGTTGCCCAGGCACACCCCGAGGATCGAGCTGCCGCTGCGCCCGGCGCCCATCACGTACAGGACCTTCGGGCGCGGCTGCGCCTCAGTCGAGCTCGTCATAGCCCCAGAGGCCGACGAGGTCCCGGCCGAGGAGCTCGCCGGCCGCGACGACCTCGGGCTTGAAGCGGCGCCGGATCTCGAGCATCAGCTCGGGGTCCTCGGCGGGCGCCTCGGCCGTCACGAGGTGGCGGCGCGTGGCCGGTGAACGCCCCCCGGCGCAGCCGGCGCGGAGTCGACGGACTTGACGAGCGTCCTTGCCGCCGCGCCCGCCCGGCCCTTGCCGAGGGCGATCGGCGTCGACGAGGTCGTGCAGGCGGTGCGAGCGGACGGTCCGGGTCGTCACGTTGACGTCCTGCTGCTCGACGTCGCCGCCCTCGTCGACCCCGAGGAACGAGAACACCCTCCGCAGCGTGCCTGCGTTGTCGGCGCGGAAGTCGTCGTAGATCAGCACGAGGACCTGCTCCTCGGGGAAGCGCGAGTGGTAGCGGCCCAGCTGCTCGGCGTAGCGGACGTGCTCGGAGTAGAGGAGCAGCTGCGGCAGGTGCGAGCGCTTCGGGATCTGGCGCCCCTGGCGGCGCTCGTCCTCGAGCGCGAGCGCCCGGCGCAGGTCGGTCTCGAACTCGACGTGCCCGCGCACGAAGGTCGTGTGCAGCGAGCGCAGGAAGCTCGCGGGCTCGCGCAGGATCGCGATGATGCGCGCGCGCGGGGAGACCTCGGCGATCCGCTCGGCGGCGGTACGCGACCACAGGTAGGTCGCCGACGCCTCGCCGACGAGCTGCTCCGGGCGCGCCCCGGCGAACAGCGCGAGGTACTCCTCCTCGCTCTCGGGATGCGGGCTGCTCGCGCTCGTAGCGGAACCGGGAGCGCATGTCGCTCGCGAGAAAGCGCGGCTCCTTGAGGTCGGGCATGAACACCTGCGGGTGGCGCCGGAGCATCTCGTAGAGGGCGCTCGTCCCGCTCTTGTGGTGACCGACGATGAAGAAGTCGGGGTATCGCGGCTGCGTCTGCGCGCTCCCTGCGGCCGCGGCCTGAGAGCGCCGCGCGGGCTCGGCGGACATGTCTTGAAGTTACCATCCGCGGCCGGGCCGGCTGCGCCTCTGGCGCGGCTCCGGCGAGCGGCTGGAGAGGGGTTGTTTGCTTCACATCGCGACGGTTCACTTCGGGTCCCCGCGCTGGATCGAGATCCAGCTCGCGCACCTGCGCGCGCACGTCCCCGTGCCGTACGAGACCTGGACCTCGCTCGAGGGGATCGACCCGGTCCACGGCGAGGGCTTCGACCACGTCCTCGAGCAGGGCGGAGCGCACGCCGGGAAGCTCAACCACCTCGCCTTCGAGATCGCCGCGCAGGCGGAGGAGGAGGACCTGCTGATGTTCCTCGACGGCGACGCCTTCCCGATCGCCGACCCGATGCCCCTGATCGACGAGGGGCTGCGGGCGGCGAAGCTCCTCGCCGTGCGCCGCGAGGAGAACCTCGGCGACCGCCAGCCGCACCCGCTGTTCTGCGTGACGACGGTGGGCGCCTGGCGGGCGCTCGGCGGCGACTGGTCGGCGGGCTACCGCTGGGAGGACCGGCTCGGGCGCCGCGTCAGCGACGTCGGCGGCAACCTGCTGCGCCAGCTCGAGCTGACGGCACGCCCTGGCGGGAGGTGCTGCGCACGAACGCGCGCGACATCGACCCCGTGTTCTTCGCGGTCTACGGCGGTGTGGTCTACCACCACGGCGCCGGCTTCCGCGACGCGGAGCTGACGCGGCTGCACCACACGCTCGCGCCGCGGCCCGGCCCCCTGCCCGCGTTCGGGCCCGCACGGGCGCTCGCGCGGCGGCGCAACCAGCGCCGGCGCGCGCGCTGGGAGAACGACATGAGGCGACGCCTGCTGGCCGAATCCGAGCGCGTCTACGAGCGCATCGACGCCGGCGGCTGCGAGTGGCTCGATGAGCTCGTCTGAGGCGGTCACGCCCCGCAGCGTGCTGATCGTGATGCCGCGCTGGGTGCGCGACGGCGGCGTCGGCGCCCACCTGATGCGAAGCGCGGCCGCCCTCGCCGGCGAGGGGGTGCGCGTCTCGGTGCTGGTGGCCAGGATCGAAACCGAGGAGCGCGTCGAGGGCGTGGAGCTCCTGCACAGCCCCCGGCTCTACAAAACGGACGCGATGGACGAGCGCTTCGGCGAGGCCCTCGCGTGCCGAACCCGACGTGGTCCATCTCAACCAGCTCGACGATCCCGTGCGTGGTCGAGCACCTGCGCGCCCGCGCGCCGGTCGTGATCAGCGCCCACGGCTATCTCGCCTGCGCCGCGGGCGACCACTACTTCCGGCCGGGGCACGGCTGCGAGCGGGCGCACGGCCCGGGTTGCGTGCCGAACCTGCTCCTGCGCGGCTGCGCGCACAGCTGGGATCTCAGGAGCTACCCGCGCGACTACCGGCAGGCGGGGCGGGCGCTCGACGCGATGCACCGCGCCGACGTCGTCGTCGGCTACTCGCACGCGATGGAGCGTCACCTGAAGGCCGCCGGGCTCGAGCGGCGGCGGGTGGTGCCGTACTTCCCGACGCTCGATCCGTACGAAGGCCCCCCGCCCCCGGGGATGACCGCCGGCGCATCGTCTTCGCCGGGCGGCTCGTGCAGCTGAAGGGCGTCGCGACGCTCCTGCGCGCCGCCCGCGGGCTCGACGCCGAGGTCGTCCTCTGCGGCGAAGGCGTCGAGCGGGAGCGCCTTGGCCATCTCGCCGCTCGGCTGGGGATCTCCGAGCGGGTCCGGTTCCGCGGCTGGCTCTCGCCCGCGGATCTGTCCCGCGAGCTCGCAGAAGCCGCCGTCGTGGCGGTGCCGTCGCTGTGGCCGGAGCCGTTCGGGCTGGTCGGTATCGAGGGCTTCGCCGCCGGCCGCCCGGCCGTCGGCAGCGACACGGGCGGGATCCCGGAGTGGCTCGAGGACGGCCGTTCCGGGCTCACCGTGCGGGCCGGTGACCCGCGGGCGCTGGCGGAGGCGCTCGGGCGGCTGCTCGACGATCCCGGGCGCCGCCGCGAAATGGGGGAGGCGGGCCGCGCGGCGGTCGCCGAGCGGTACTCGCGCCGCAATCATCTCGACGCCGTGCTCGGCGCCTACGGCGAAGCCCGCAGGCACTGGGATTCGGATCCAGGCCGCTAGGCGATCGCCGCGCTCGCCGCTCTGCGCGGCGGGAGGACCTGCGCCAGCAGTCCGCGCACCGCGGCGGCGGTGCGTGCGACGCCCATCTCGCTCTCGCGCGAAGCGCCGGCCGCGCGCCCCGAGCTCGGCCTGGGCCGCGCTGTTGGCCAGCATCGCGGCGATCTCGGCGGCGAGCGCGTGACCGTCGCGGGGGACGATCCGCACGGCCCCCGAGCGCGACAGCTCGCCCCACGTGGCAGGCCCGTCGAGGGCCAGCACCGGGGTCCCCGAGGCGAGTGAGCCGGCGAGGGTGCCCTTGCGCGAGGTCGGCCCCGGCGGGTCGGCGAACAGCAGCAGATCGGCGGCGGCGAGCGTGTCGGAGAGCGCCTGGGGATCGAGCAGGCCGGTGAAGCCCAGCATCCCGTCCACCCCGAGCTCCCTCGCGGAGGCGACCCAGGCGCGGCCCGCGCGCGAGTCAGGGCCGGGCGAGCCCGCCAGCAGCAGCCGAGGAGCGGCCGGCCCCGTGCGGAGCTCGCGCAGGGCGCGCAGCACGACGTCCGCCGAGCCGTCGTAGAGGAACCCGAACAGCGCGAGCAGGGGAGAGGCATCTGCCGCGTCGCGGCCACCCGAGCGGTCCGCCGCCGGCAGGTTCGAGAACACCGGCGCGAACGCGACCGGACGGCGTGGCAGCCAGCGCCTGCCGGCAAGCCAGTCCCGCCGGTCCTCCGTCGTGACGAGGAGGGCGTCGCTCGCGGCCGCGATCTCGGCCAGTGTCGCGCGCGAGGCCAGCGCCCAGGCCGCCCCCCGGGCGCCGTCGCGCCCGAACGGGAAGACCAGCTCGTGCATGACCGCGACGACGGGGAGCGCGGCGCGTCGCAGGGCCCTGGCGAGCAGCGGCTCGAGCAGCGGCAGGCCGCGGTAGGAGCAGGCGGCCCACGAGTAGTGGAGGAGCACCGCGTCAGCCCCCTCGATCTGGGCCGGGAGAGCGCGCGACCAGGCCCGCGTCTCCGCGAGCGCGCCGCTCAGCGTCGTGCCGGTGCGCTCGAGCCAGTGAACCGCGCAGGAGATCCCGTCGCGCTCCAGCTCGGCGCTCAGGATGCGGCCGTGGTCGCGCATCCCGCAGGGGCCCGGCTCGGAGATGCCGACGACGGCGAGCCGCCGGGGGGACCGGTCCGGAGCGGCCGCTTCCTCCTCGGCGCCGTCGAGCCCTTCAGATGCGGTCATAGCCCCAGAGCTTCACGAGGTCGCGCCCGATGTAGTCGCTGAAGGCGGCCACCTCAGGCTTGTAGCGACGGCGCAGCTCCAGCATGAACTCCTCATCCGGGCTCTCCGGCCTGCGGCGATAGACGACCCTGCGCTGCAGGGGGTAGAAGACGGCCTCCCGCATGCGCGCGGTGGTGAGCGCCTTGCCGGTGCTCTTCACCGCCCCGAGCACGGGGCCGCGGCCGGCGTGCAGCGCCTGCCGGAAGCGGTCGATGCGCTGCGAGCGGACTTCGATCGTGGGATTGGCCTCGATCGCGGAGAGGCCGACCGTGTCGTCGACCTCCAGGAACTGCAGCACGCGCTTCACCGTCGCCTCGTTGTCGGCGCGGAAGTCGTCGTAGATCAGCGTCAGCACCCGATCCGGGGAGAAAGCATCGTGGTAGCGGCGCAGCTGCTCGACGTACTTCACGCGATCGTCGTAGATCAGGGCGCCCGGCCAGTAGGAGGTCGGCGGGATCTGCCGGTTCTGACGGCGCTCGCCGTCGAGTTCGACCGCCGTGCGGAAGTCCGTCACCACCTCGTGGCGGTTCTGCAGCAGCTGCAGGTGCAGCGAGCGCAGGAAGCTCGCCGGCTCCCTGAAGATCGCGACGATCCTCGCGTCCGGCTGGACCTCGGCGATGCGGCTCGCCGCGACCCGCGACCACAGGTAGGACGAGGAGGCCTCGCCGATGCGTTGCCCGGGCCTGGCATGCTCGAACAGCCGCAGGTAGTCCTCGAATGTTTCGCCGACGTTGCGCCCGGTGAACTCGATCGACCGCACGTCGTCGTCCTGGACGCGAGGGTTGTCGCGCGAGAAGTACCAGGGCTCCTTGCCGGCGCCCGCTTTGTACTCGGGCATGCAGATCTGCGGGTGGCGGCGGAGCATCTCGTAAAGCGCGGTCGTGCCGCACTTCGCGTGCCCCACGATGAAGAAGTCCGGGATCCGCAGAGCGCTCGAGATCTGAGTCTCGGCCGGCGCTCCGTGCCGGCCTTCGGGAGGGTCGGCCGGCGCTCCGTGCCGGCCTTCGGGAGTGTCGGCCGGCGCTCCGTGCCGGCCTTGGGCCGTCGGCGTGGGTTCGGGAGATGCGCTCATCGCTCCGCGCGCAGTTTAACCCCAGCGCCGCGCAGCTCCGAACGCGCGAACGCGCCGCGACCGCCGGCGCTGACCGCCTCCGCGAGCCTCGCGCCCGCTCGCTCGGAGGGGAGAGGGCGGGTGGGGACGCTGTTACGATCCCGGCTCTCCGCCGGCCCGGCCGCGGGGGGCGCCGGGACGGATACGTGCTCTACATCGCCACCGTTCACTACCGCTCGCCTCGCTGGGTGGAGATCCAGACCGACGCGCTGCGCAGACACATCGGCGTCGAGCACCGGATCTGGACCTCGCTCGAGGGCATCGAGGAGTCGTACGGGGCGCGGTTCGACCGCGTGCTCGAGCAGCGCGGCTCGCACGCGGGCAAGCTCAACCACCTCGCCGCGGAGATCTCGCTCGTCGCCGGCGACGAGGACCTGCTGATGTTCCTCGACGGCGACGCGTTCCCGATCGCCGACCCGATGCCGCTGATCGAGCGCGGTCTCGCCGATGCGCCCCTGACCGCGGTGCGCCGCAGCGAGAACGCGGGCGAGCCCCAGCCGCACCCGTGCTTCTGCGTGACGACGGTCGGCACGTGGCGGACGCTTCCCGGCGACTGGACGGCGGGTCACACCTGGACGGGCCCGTACGGCAAGCCGAACAGCGACGTCGGCGGCAACCTGCTGCGCAGGCTGGAGGCGACGGGGACGCCGTGGACGCCGATCCTGCGCACCAACCGCGCCGACCTCGACCCGCTCTACTTCGCGGTCTACGGCGGCGCCGTGTACCACCACGGCGCCGGCTTCCGGCCCGGCGAGCTCAGCCCGGCGCACCGCGCGCACTCGCCGCGGCCGCTGCCCGTGCCGCGCCTCGCGCCCCTGCGGCTGGTGCGCAACGCGCTCAACGGCCTGCGCTGGCGCCGCTGGGAACGGAACCTGACGCGCGCGCAGCTGCGCGAATCGGAGCGCTTCTACGCCCGCATCGCCGCGGGCGGCGAGGACTGGCTCGGCGAGATCCTCTAGGCGGCCGGGGCCGTCGTGACCACGATCGGTTCGCTGCTCGTGCCCTGCACGCCGGCGCCGCGCGGGATCTGCACGCGGTAGGTGGCCGTGCCCGCAGCGGCGGGCGGCACTTCGATCGTGAAGCTCGAGTCGGCGGCCACGGTCGCGTAGCCGAGCGTTTCGTAGCCGACGCCTGAGCGGGCCGTGCGCTTCAGGTAGACGCGGGCGCCAGGGCTCGCCGGGGCGACGGTGCCCGTGATCGTGAAGCCTTCGCCTTCGGTGAGCGTCGTTCGCCGAGGGCGTGGCCGTCAGCGCGTAGGTGACATAGATGCGCACGGGCATCGAGCGCTCGCCGTTCCCGGAGACGCGGTAGTCGGTGGTGCCCGACGGGCTGTCGGTGAAGGTGTAGGAGCCGTCTTCGCCGGTGGTCGCGGTCGCGACCGGCGCGTAGGCGCCGCCGGCGCTGCGCGCGGACAGCGTGACCGTCCGGCCGGCCGCTCCCGCGAGCTTGCCGGAGATCGTGACGGCCTGGCCGAAGGCGACGGAGTGAGGGTCGGCGGAGATCGTCAGCGCCGGGTTCTCCGCCTGGGAGACTTCGTAGCTGAGCGTTTCGGAGACCGCCGGCAGGCGATGCGCGTAGCGGTGGACGAAGGCGCGGAGCACGATCGGGCCCGCCGCGCGGAAGGAGTGCAGGAAGGCGAAGCTGCCGTCCGCGGCGACGCGCGAGACGGCGACGCGGCGCCACTCGCCGCTGCCGAGGGGGCGTTCGCGCTGGAGCGTCACGGGGCGCTCCGGTGTCGGCGGGGCTCACGGTGCCCGTGAAGCGGATCGGCGAGCGCGAGTGGCGGGCGGACATCGGCAGCACGGCGCCGTGCGCCGGGCCGGCGAGCGTCACGAGCGGGCTCACGCGCATCGCCGAGCGCTGGCTGCGGAAGCGGCCGAAGCGCGCGTAGAAGAGGGTGTTCGCCTGCACCGGCGGCGGTGTGACGGCGAAGCTGCCGTCGCTTTCGGTCGTCGCGGTGGCCGCTTCCTCGGTAGCCGGGGGTGCCGGCGCTGTGCTCGAAGATCACCACGGGCTGGCCGGCCGCTTCGCTCGCCTTGCGCGCAGGTCAGCTGGCCCTTCAGCACCGGGGCTTCGCCGCCGTTCAGCGCGGCCGGCACTTCGAGGGTCACGCTGCAGCTCGGAGCGGGCGCGCGTGACGCACGACCGCCGGCGTTTCGGCCGGCGGGGTTTCGGAGCTCCCGCCTGCCGGGCGTGGTTTCGCCGCCGCCGGGCGCTTCCGCCGATTCGCTCGAAGGGCTGAGGTCGACGTTGCGTCGCGCCGAGGCTGTGCCGGCGGCGAGCGCGAGCGCGAGCGCGGCGAGCGCCAGCGCCGCGGCGAGGCGGCCGAGCAGCGGGTTCCAGGAGCGCGAAGCGGTCATGTCACGGGGCGACGGCGGCGCAGCCCGCGCGGGCCGCGCCCCGTCGGTTCCCTATTCGGCACGCGCGCGTCCGCTACTTGAGCCCGGCTGCCCGCCGTGCTCAGCGCGCCGCGCCGAGGACCTCGGCGTAGGCCTGCTCGAAGCGCCCGGCGAGCAGCTGCGGGCGGTAGGCGCCGGCCGCCTCCCGCGCCGCCTCGCCGAGCCGGCGGCGGCGCTCGGGGTCCTGCGCGAGGGCCCGCATCGCGGCCGCCAGCGCGTCGGCGTCGCCGCGGGGGAAGAGCGTCCCGGTGCTCCCGTCGTCGATCACCTCGGCAGGGCCGCCCGCGTCGGGCGCCAGCACCGGCAGGCCGGCGGCCATCCCCTCGAGCACGACCTGGCCGAAGGGCTCGGGGATCAGCGAGGCATGGACGAGCACGTCCAGCGAGCCGAGCTCGCGCCAGATGTCCTCGCGAAAGCCGCGGAACTCGACCCGCGCCGCGATCCCCAGCTCCTGCGCGAGCGAGCCGAGCTCGCGCTCGAAGTCCTCCTCGCCGAACATCGCGGTGCCGATGATCGCCGCGCGCTCCTCGCCGGACGGGAAGGCGGCGGCGAAGGCGCGCAGGAACAGGTCCTGGCCCTTCCAGGGCGCGATCCTCCCGAGCATCCCGAAGGTCAGCGGCCCCTCGCGGCGACGCGGCTGCGCCGCGGCGCGGCCTCCACGGAGTCCGGTATCACCCAGGCCGGGACGCGAGCCGGTCCGGCCCAGCGTGTCGAGGGTCGCCTGCGAGTTGGCGACGACGCCGGCCGACAGCCGCGGGACGAGCCGGCGCAGCGCACGGCGTCGCTGCACCGGGGAGGTAGTCCTCGGCGATCCTGTCGCGCAGGTGCCAGACGAGCGGCACGCCCGCCAACCGCGCCGCGAACGCTCCGTAGACGCCCGACTTCAGCGAGTTGGTGTGGACCACGTCCGGCGAGATGCGCCGCAGGCGGCGGGCGAGCCTGAGCGTGTAGCGCGCGGTCTCCCAGGCCGTGCGCAGCGGGAACGCCGCCGGCGCGGGCGGAGCCACGGCGCAGGTCGCGTGCCGCCGGCGCAAGCGGCATCACCTCGACCGAGACGCCCGCCTGCTGCAGGCGCGTCGCGAGGGGCCCGTCCTCGCCGAGGATCACGTGCGCCTCGACGCCGTCGAGGTGCGGCAGCAGCCGCAGCAGCGCGATCTCGCCGCCGGACAGGCGCGCGACGTGGTCGAGGTAGACCACCCGCAGGCGCTCGGCGGGCGCGCGCTCGAGCACCCGCCGGTACAGCCGCCGGTGCGCGGCGGCGACGCGCCGGCCAGGAGAAGCGCTCGGCGTACTCGCGCGCCGTCTCGCGCGCCGGGAGCTCGCCGTGCGCCGCCTCCACTAGCCGCCTCGCCATCGCCTTGGCGTCGGCGGCCGGCACGACGAGCGACGGGTCGAGCGGGCGCGCGACCTCGGGCAGCGCGTCGGTGTCCGTGACGATGCTCGGCGTCCCGCAGGCGGCCGCCTCGAGCACCACGAGCCCGAAGCCCTCGTGGCTGATCGTCGGCACGACGGCCACGTCGGCGGCGCGGTAGGCGGCGACCAGCTCCTCGTCGCTCAGGCGTCCCGCCATCCGCACCTCGCGCGTGCCGATCGCCCCGGCCCGCTCGCCGAGCTCGCCTGCGAGCGGGCCGTCGCCGGCGACGAGCAGGGTCGCGCCCGCGGGCAGCTCCCGGCCGCGAGCTCCCACGCATCCAGCAGCTCGCCGACGCCGGTGCGCGGCACGAGGCGACGCACCGTCAGAGCCAGGAAGGCGCCCTCGGCGGATGCCCAGGCGCCGGCGCGCGGCGGCGCGGTCGCCGGGCGAGAAACGCTCCAGCTCGACCCCGGGCGCCAGCACGTGGACGTCCCACGGCGAGACGCCGTAACGCTCGACGAGCACGCGCCCGAACGCGGCGGACAGGACGACGTAGGCGCTCGCGCGGCGCAGCACGGCCCGCTCGAGCCCGCGGCGGACCCGGTGGCGATCGCCGCCGCGCTCGACCGCGCTCTCCTCGGCCCAGGGTCCGTGGAAGTGGTAGACGGCCGGCGTGCGCCGCAGCCGGCTGAGCAGCAACGGCGCCGGCTGCGTAGAGCGCGAAGTGGGCGTCGATCAGGTCGGCGTTCGCGCCGGCGCGGAGAGCCGCGCGGCGGAACGCCGAGCACGCGGCGGGCGAGCGGAGCGTCCGCGCGCGAGACGGCCGTCAGGCGCACCGGCGCGTCCGTGGCCGGACCGATCACCACGCCCAGCGCCTCCGGCATCGCTTCCAGCAGCGAACGGAAGTAGCGCTCGGCGCCGCCCACGGTGTCGGGGAACCACCCGATCCCGAGCATCGCGACGGCAGGCGCGTCCCGGCCGTCCCCGCGGGTGCGCTGCGTCGGTGTGCTCACGCGCTCTGCACTGCTCGCTCGCCTGCCTCCCGCCATGGTGGAGCCCCGCCATGGGTGCTCCGCGGCGGTGCCGGACCGCCCGTCGGCGGCGGCAGACTAGCACCCGGCCGCGCCCCGCGAGGGCGCACGAGCCGGTCACGGCGCGGCAACACCACCGCCCGCAGGCAGCTTGACAATGCCAGCCGCCGCACCTAAAGTTGTTGTCCGGCCGCTCACCGGGCGCAGCCAGCGGAGCAAGGATGCAGACCACCCAGATCTCTCACCTGCGCACGCTCGAGGCCGAGGCCATCCACGTGATGCGCGAGACGGCGGCCGAGTTCGAGCGCCCGGTGCTGCTGTTCAGCGGCGGCAAGGACTCGATCGTGCTGCTGCGGCTCGCCGAGAAGGCGTTCCGGCCCGCTCCGTTCCCGTTCCCCGTCATGCACGTGGACACCGGCCACAACTTCCCGGAGGCGATCGAGTTCCGCGACCGCCGCGTGGCGGAACTGGGCGAGCGGCTGATCGTGGCGAGCGTGCAGGAGTCGATCGACCGGGGCCGCGCGGTCGAGCAGACCGGCCCGGGCGCCTCGCGCAACGGCCTGCAGACCGTCACGCTGCTGGACGCGATCTCCGAGCACGAATTCGACGTCGCGTTCGGCGGCGCGCGGCGCGACGAGGAGCGCGCACGGGCCAAGGAGCGAGTGTTCTCGTTCCGCGACCGCTTCGGGCAGTGGGAGCCCCAGCGGCAGCGCCCCGAGCTGTGGAGCCTTTACAATGGCCGCATTCACAAGGGAGAGCACGCGCGGGTCTTTCCGATCTCGAATTGGACCGAGCTCGACGTGTGGCAGTACATCGCGGAGGAGTCTCTTGAGGTGCCGTCCATCTATTTCGCGCACGAGCGTGAGGTCTTCTCGCGCGACGGCATGCTGTACGCGGTCAGCCCGTTCGTCGAGATGGCCGACGGCGAGGAGGCGTTCATGGCCAGCGTGCGCTACCGCACGGTCGGCGACATGAGCTGCACCGGCGCTGTCGAGTCCGAGGCCGCGACGCTCGCCGAGGTGGTCGCCGAGATCGCGGCGACGGAGGTGACCGAGCGCGGCCAGACACGCGCGGACGACCGCGTCACCGAGGCCGCGATGGAGGATCGCAAGCGGCAGGGATACTTCTGAGCCGATGGCGGAGAACGGCCGAGACCACGCGATGAACGGCGCCGCCGGCGCCTCGGTCGCGGCTGCCGAGGCCGACGCGGCCGCCGACGTGTTCCGCCGGCTCTCCGACCGTCCCTCGGACCTCCTGCGCTTCGCCACGGCCGGCTCGGTGGACGACGGCAAGAGCACGCTGATCGGGCGCCTGCTCTACGACTCCAAGCAGGTGCTCGCCGACCAGCTGGCCCACGTCGAGCAGGCGAGCCAGCGCCGCGGCGACGGCGGGCTCGACCTCTCGCTGCTGACCGACGGCCTGCGTGCCGAGCGCGAGCAGGGGATCACGATCGACGTCGCCTACCGGTACTTCGCGACCGCACAGCGGCGCTTCATCATCGCCGACACGCCCGGCCACGAGCAGTACACGCGCAACATGGTCACGGGCGCCTCGACCGCCGACCTGGCGATCGTGCTCGTGGACGCGCGCAAGGGGATCGTCGCGCAGTCCAAGCGGCACGCGTTCATCAGCTCGCTGCTCGGGATCCCGCACGTCGTCGTGTGCGTGAACAAGATGGACCTGGTCGAGTTCGACGAGGAGGTCTTCGACCAGATCGTCGAGGAGTTCGACCGCTTCGCCGCGCGCCTGGAGCTTCCCGACGTGACGTTCATCCCGATCTCGGCCCTGCTCGGCGACAACGTGGTCGAGCGCTCCTCGGAGATGCCCTGGTACCAGGGGCCGCCGCTGCTCTACCACCTCGAGCACGTCCACATCGCCTCGGACCGCAACCTGATCGACGTGCGCTTCCCGGTGCAGTGGGTGATCCGCCCGCAGGCGCTCGGAGCGGCGCGGGATCAGATGGCCGACTACCGCGCCTACGCCGGGCAGGTGGCCGGCGGGATCATGCGCGCCGGCGACGAGGTCGTCGTGCTGCCGGGTGGCCAGCGCTCGACGATCGCGAGCATCGACACCTTCGACGGCTCGATCGAGGAGGCGTTCCCGCCGATGTCCGTCGCGGTGCGGCTGAGCGACGACATCGACGTCTCGCGCGGCTCGATGCTCGTGCGCGCCCACAACCAGCCGACGGTCTCCAACCGCTTCGAGGCGCTCGTCTGCTGGATGAGCGAGCAGCCGCTGCAGCGCGGGCGGCGCTACATCGTCAAGCACACGACGCGAACCGCGATGGTCGGCAGCGTCGAGGTCCGCTACCGGATCGACGTCGAGACGCTGCGCCGCGACGAACAGGTGCAGACGCTCGAGCTCAACGACCTCGCGCGCGTGCACCTCGAGCTGAGCTCGCCGCTGGTGTTCGACTCCTACCGGCGCAACCGTCTGACCGGCAGCCTGATCGTGATCGACGAGGCGACGAACGACACGGTCGCCGCGGGCGTGATCCTCGACACCGAGGTCGAGGAGGCCGGCGAGCGCCCCAGCGAGCGCAGCCCGAACGTGCGCTGGCAGGGCTCGCGGGTGACCCGCGAACGGCGCTGGCGCGAGCTCGGCCACGGCGGCGCGACGCTGTGGTTCACGGGCCTGCCGGGCGCCGGCAAGTCGACGGTCGCGGCGGCGGTCGAGGAGCGCCTGCTCGAGATCGGCCGCCCCGCCTTCCTGCTCGACGGCGACAACCTGCGACACGGGCTGAACGGCGACCTCGGCTTCGACGAGACGGCGCGCACGGAGAACGTGCGGCGCACCGCCCACGTCGCGCGCCTGCTGGCCGAGTCCGGGACCGTGGCGCTGGTGAGCCTCGTGAGCCCCTACGCCGCCGACCGCCAGACCGCGGCCTCGCTGCACGCCGCCGACGAGCTCGACTTCCTCGAGGTGTTCGTGGATGCGCCGCTGGAGCTCTGCGAGCAGCGCGACCCGAAGGGCCTCTACGCGCGGGCGCGCGCCGGCGAGCTCTCGGGCCTCACCGGCGTGGGCGCGCCGTACGAGCCGCCGGCGAACCCGGACCTGACGCTGGGCAGCGGCGGCGAAACGGTCGAGCAGGAGGTCGAGCGCGTGATGGCGCTCCTGCGCGAGCGCGGCATCGTCTGAGCGCGCGCGCCTACCGGTGACGTTTGTGCTTCGTTGGTCGTGCCCTTCGGCGCCTTGACCAGCACGTTGGCGCTGGAGCCCGAGTCGATGGCGCCCTTCGGCAGCCTGCACGTACGCGCGGTAGTGGAAGGTCCCGCTCAGGCTGACGATCACGCTGAAGCGCGAGACGGTCTTGGTCGCCTTCTTCAGCAGCGTCGAGGTGACCGCGTGCGCGGCGGGTCCGCTGCGCTTGCTCCTGGCCGGCTGCGGGGTCAGCTGCTGGATCGTCAGCTGAGTGCCGGGGCGAGCGGGGGCGACGGTGCCGTAGAAGCGGTAGAGGCCCGTCTTGCCCGCCGAGCGGACGTGCAGCGTGATCCGCGGCGTCACGTGGACGGTCAGGACCGGGCTGAAGACCGGACGGGTGTCGGTCGTCAGGATCCGCAGCTGGGTGTTCTGGAGCAGGCGCGGGACCCTGAAGAGCGAAGCTGCCGGTGCGGCTCGGTGAGGATCGCGGGCGCCGACCGTCGTGAACGGAGCGATGTAGGGAAACGGCGTCGCCTGCAGCGAGAGCCCGTGGGAGGCGTTGCCTTTGCCGCTCAGGCTGCCCGTCAGTTCGAGCGTGCCGCCGTAGACGACCGACAGCCGTTCTTCCTTGCCCTTCGGGAGGACGAACTTGAACTTGCCGGCCGTGTTGCCGCCGGTGAAGGTCTTGTCTCTCGTGTCGCAGACGGTTTCGACGGCCGCGGTCGACGGGTTCGTGAAGGTCGCGCAGATCTGGTAGTGCCAGTTCGAGAGCAGCCCGATCGCCTGCTCGCCGATCTTGACCGCTTTCGGAGGCGACGGCGGCGCGACGGTGAGGGCTTTGGTCTGGTGTCCGAAGGCGAGGGTCGGCCCGTACTTGAAGAACACGCTGGTCGTGATGCCGGGGGCGACCACCACGCCGTTGAGCTGGGCGGTGGTACCACGGACGTGTGTCACGCTCCCGGTGGTGACGCGCACGGGGGAGGCCGTCGCCTCGGCGGTGCCCGGCGCCGCGGCGAGCCCGAGCAGCGCGGCGCCCGCGAGGAGCGCCCGCGTCCCGCGTCTCGTGACTGCCCTGCGTGCTGCGCTCATGCTCGTCGTCCTCCGTCTCGTTTGCGGGCGGGATCCGTGCATGCGACGCAACGCTCCTCCGCGCTCCTGCCTGTAGAACCCGTCACGAGCCCGATCGGTGCGGTCAGTTCGGGCCCGCGGGGCCCTCGGGAGGTTACGCGGCCCGGCGCCCGGCGCCAAGCCGCGCGCTCCCCGCCTGCCTTCACAAGATGATCACGACCCGCGGCCTTCCGGCGTCGACCATCTAGGGCCGAGCCGCCGCCCAGCGGTGGGCGCCCGTGCCCGGAGCCGGCCGCCCCGGGCGCGCGGGGAGGTGACCACCCTGTCGACCGAATCGATCGCAAGCCCGCAGCCCTCCGCCGGCGGCCCCGCCGCCCCGGCGTGCGCCGCGTGCGGATCGCCGCTGGCCGCCGACCAGCGCTACTGCCTGGAGTGCGGCGAGCGCTCTCCGCGGACGAGTGAGTTCCTGCGCTCGGGCGCGCCTGTCGCCGCGTCGCCGCCGCCGGCGCCGCCGCGGCCGCCGGGGGCGCCGTCCGAGGACCCTCACGACCCTCGCGGCAACACGGTCAGCCTGCTCGCCGGGGTGGGGGTGCTGCTGCTCGCGATGGGGGTCGGGGTCCTGATCGGCCGCTCCGGCGGCTCCTCGAAGCAGGCTCCCGCGCCGGTCCAGGTCGTGACACAGGCCGGCGCGCCGACCGGCGCCAGCGCCGAAGCGAGCTTCACCGGCGACTGGCCCAGCGGGACCAGCGGGTACACCGTCCAGCTGCAGACGCTGCCCGTGACGGGCACCACGGTCGCGGCGGTCGAACTCGGCCAAGTCGGCCGCGAGCGGCAAGGGCGCGAGCGCGGTCGGGGCGCTGAAGTCCGAAGAATTCGCGAGCCTGTCCGGCGAAAACTACGTGATCTACTCGGGCGTCTACCACAAGCAGGCCGAAGCCCAGAAAGCGCTCGGCGCGCTGAAGAAGAACTTCCCGAGCGCGAAGGTGATCCACGTGTCCGCGTCCTCCTCCGGAGGGTCCGGTGGCAGCGGCGGCGGCTCGGGCGGCGGCTCCTCGAGCTCGAGCGGCGGCAGCAAACCGAGCGCCCCGAGCTCGCTGTCGAAACCGGCGCCGGCGAAATCGCTGCCCAGCCATCACACCTCGGGCAAGAAGTTCGAGGAAGAATCGGCGAAACTCCCGAACGTCGTGGAAACCGGCTGACGATGCGGATCATGCGCGATCGCGCCGCCGCCACCCCGCCCCCGCGCAGCGAGCCGCGACCGCCCGGTCCCGGCGCCCGCGGACGCCGGGACCCGCCGGCGAGCGCTCGCCGCTCCAGCGCCGCCGCGACGCGCTCGCGGCGGAGGTCACCGAGCTGCACTGGGACCTCGGCGGGCTGGCCTACGAGATGGCCGTCCGCGACCACTTCCGCCTCGACGTGCTGGTCCGCCGCGCCGCGATCCTCCAGGAACGCGACGCGGAGCTCGCGGAGGTCGAGCGCCTGCTGCGGATGGAGAGCGAGGGCGTCGCGGGTAGCTGCCCGAGCTGCTCTGCGCCTCACAGCCGGGGCGCCGTCTACTGCTGGCAGTGCGGCGCGACGCTGATGCAGCGCCGGCCGAGCGACACGCTCGCGACCAACGACGCGCCGACGGCGGTCATGGACGCCCTGCTCGCGCCGGAAGCTCCGGAGTAGAGCCGTGGACCAGGCGCGGCGCTGTGCTGGGTGCGGCTCGCCGCTGGACTCCGAGCAGCGCTATTGCCTCACGTGCGGCGCGCGCGCCGGCGAGCGCAGCCCGCGTCTGAACGAGCTGCTCGCCCGTGTTCGGAGCACCGGCGCGACGGCGCCCGAGGTCCCCTCGGCGACGGCCGGCGCCGCCGACGCGGCGCGCGAGCAGCTGCGGCTTCCGGGCCCGCGCGTCTCGGCGCTGCTCGTCGCGGTGTTCGTCGTGTTCGGAGCGCTGATCGGCGACGCGGTCGCGGGCGAGAGCGCCCGTCCGGCGCGGGCCGTGCGGCTCGTGGTGCCGAGCACTCAGGCGGCCGCGCACCGAAGCGCCCGCGGGCGGCTCGGGTGCGAGCGGGGGCGAAGAAGGCGCCGGCGAAACGCCCGAAACGGAACCGGAAGCAACCCCGGCGCCGGCGGCGCCCACCGCGCGGCGGCTCATCCACGGCCTCGCAGAGCAGCGGCTCCGGCTCCTCCGAAGGCGGCGGCGGCAGCGGCGGCGGGTCCGCGACGAAACCGAGCGCGCAGCCCGCACCGCCGGCTCGCAAGCTCAGCTCGATCAAGCACGTCTTCCTGATCGTGCTCTCCGACCAGCCCTACGCCAACGAGTTCGGCGAACTCGGCGAAGCGCACTACCTCTCGCACACGCTGGAGGCGAAGGGGGAGGTGCTGCTGCGCTACGACGCGATCGCCCACGAGCAGCTCCCGAACGGGATCGCCCTGCTGAGCGGGCAGGGCCCGACGCCGCAGACGGCGGCGAACTGCCCGGCGTTCTCGCCGCTCGCGCCGGGCTCCGCCGGACCCGACGAACAGGCGCTGGGCGACGGCTGCGTCTACCCCTCGTCGGTCAAGACGCTGCCGGGTCAGCTCGAAGCCAAGCACCTGAGCTGGCGGGCGTACGTCGAAGGGATCGGCGAAGCGGGGCAGCCGGCGCCGTGCTCGCACCCGGCTGCCGGCGCGGCCGACCCGTCCGTCTCCGGCGGCCCGTACGCGACCTATCGCAACCCGTTCGTCTACTTCGAAGCGATCACGGGCGCCACCGCCTGCCCGACGAGCGACGTCGGCATCTCCAAACTCAAGCCCGACCTGACAGGCTCCGCGGCGAGCGCGCCCGCGCTCTCCTACATCGTCCCCGACCGTTGCCACGACGGCAGCCCCGCGCCCTGCTCGCCCGGCGCCCCGGCGGGGCCTGCGAGCGCGGGGAGCTGGCTGCGAAGGCGTCGTGCCCTCGATCCTCGCCTCGAAGGCCTACAAGCAGGGCGGCCTGCTCGTGATCACGAGCGACGAGGCGCCTTCGACGGGCGAATTCGCGGACTCGACCTCCTGCTGCGGCCAGCCGTCCTACCCGAACTACACCTCGCCCGAAATCGACCACGGTGGAGGCGACGTCGGCGCGCTGCTGCTCTCGCCGTTCATCAAGGGCGGCACGAGCACCCAGGATCCCTACGACCACTTCTCGCTGCTGCGCACGGTCGAGGACATCTTCGGCGTCGGTCACCTCGGCTACGCCGCGCTGCCGGCGGTGAAGTCGTTCAGCACCTCGCTGCTGAACGCGCCCGCGAAGAAGAAGCGCTGAGCTCAGGCGCCGGCGAGCTGGCGGTAGGTGACCGCCTCGCGAGAGCGCGAGCGCTGCAGGACCCACTCGAGCGCCATCATGTGGCGGGCGTGGCGCAGATCGGCCGGATGCAGGTCCAGGCGCAGCGTCGAGGTCGGCAGCATCGCGCCGGCGCGGACCAGCGGCGGCGAGAGCACGCGACCGATCAGGCCGTCGGCCGCGAGGCTGAAGGCGGGCGCGCGCGAACTGCTCGCGGCGTCATCGCCGGCCTCGTCGCCGGCGATGCGGTGCACGCGCAGCAGGTCGGCCCACCAGCGGAAGCGGCGCCGGAGCGCCTGCCGGAGCGCCGCGGTGTACGCGTAGGCCGGTGCGACGAAGCCGTCGGGCTCGATCCCCGCGAGCTTCATCACGCGCCACCCGGCGTTGCACCGCGCGGCGCGTCTCGTCCTCGTCGAGGCCGGAGAACTCGCCCGATCCTGTGGGTCGAGCAGGCCACCGCGGCGCAGGCACACGTGCTGGAAGCCGTGCTGGGCGATCGAGTCGCCGGCGTCGCGGCGCTCGGCCAGCCAGCTGACCATCTCCGGCGAGCGCTCGCCGACCGGGTGAAGGTCGCGCGCGGGGATCACCAGCAGCGTCACGCGGTCGACGCCGTGGTCGCCGAGCCAGTCGCGGATCACCGCACAGCGCTCGAACGTCGCGGGCTCGATTCCGTGCAGCGCGACCGCGATCGTGCGCCCGCGCCGCGCCGGTGCCCGGTCCGGAACCTCCCTCATGCCGGTTGGTTCCCCGCAGGCGGGCGCCCTGCCTGTGAAAGGGTGGTGAAGCTGAGGGCTCAAGCCGCCCGCCTCGCGTCCCCGGCCGGGATGCCCTCGAGCGCACGGGCGTACCCGTCCGCGAGCAGCTCGAGCGTCCGCTCCCAGGTCCTGCCCCGCACCGAGCGCAGCGCGGCCGCCGCGAGCGCCCGGCGGCGCAGCGGCGCCGCGGCCAGCTCGAGCAGCGCCTCGGAGAGCGCGGGCACGTTCGCCTCGCGCAGCAGGCCGGTGACGCCGTCCTCGACCAGCGACAGCGGCCCGCCCTCGGCGACGGCCACGACGGGCAGCCCGCTCGCCTGCGCCTCGAGGATCACCTGGCCGAAGGTGTCGGTCGAGCTCGGGAACAGGAACACGTCGGCGTCCGCGTAGGCCTGTGCGAGCTCGCCGCCGCTCAGCCAGCCGAGGAAGCTCGCGTCGCCGCCCAGCAGCGACGCGAGCCGCTCCTGCTCTGGGCCGCCGCCGGCGACCATCAGGTGCAGCCGCGGGTCGCGGGCGCGCGCAGCCAGGAACGCCTCGGCGAGCAGCTCGACCCCCTTCTCGCGCGTGATGCGCCCGGAGTAGAGCACCCGCACCGTGCCGTCGCCCTCGCGGCGCCGGCGCAGGGCGGGGTCGAAGCGGCTCGTGTCGACGCCGCGGTCCCAGCGCATCACGCGCCCGGCCGGGATGCCGATCCCGGCCAGGGCCGCGTCCGAGGCGGCGCTGGGCGAGAGCACGACCTCGCAGGCGCTGTAGAAGAGCGTCACAGCACCGTTCATCGCCTCGACGAGCCGCGCCTGGCCGCT
The DNA here is from genome assembly GCA_963779065.1 of uncultured Solirubrobacteraceae bacterium. Classification (GTDB taxonomy): domain Bacteria; phylum Actinomycetota; class Thermoleophilia; order Solirubrobacterales; family Solirubrobacteraceae; genus Palsa-744. The sequence continues at coordinate 1,322,725 of CAVZWQ010000003.1, read as the reverse complement.
GCGCAGGCCGGCGTAGGCGGCCAGCTCGGTGTGGTAGCTGCCCAGCAGGGGAAGCCCGAGCGCGCGCGACACCAGCGCTGCCGCGATACCGGCCGGCCCGGGCGAGCAGACGTGGACGGCGTCGAAGCAGCCGTCCGCGAGCGCCTGCACGACGCCCGGCAGGCTCGGCACGCCGATCCGCAGACCCGGGTAGAACGGGACGTCGATCTCCGTGACCGATGCGAGCCGGCGGTCGACCTCGGCGTCGGTTCCCATCACCTCGATCTCGAAGCCGGGCACGCCGCGCTCGCGGATCTCCTGGATCGTGCGGCTGACGCCGTGCGTCGAGCCGATGCCGTCGGCGACGATCGCCACGCGTGGGCGCTCGTCGCGCCGCGCCGGTGCGAGCCCCGCGGGCGAGATCGCGCGCAGCTTGGTCTGCTCGTTGGCGAGGAACGCCGCCGCCGGCGCGTACGGGACGGCCGCGACGCACGCGTCGAAGAGCCCGCGCGCAGCGCTCGCGGCGTCGAGCTCGCCGTGCGCCGCCGCGACCACCATCTCGACCGCGCCGGCGAGGCGCCGCTCGTGCGCGCGGCAGGCGCGGCGGAACAGGTCGCCGTGGCTGAAGTCCTCGGCCTGCATGCGCGCGATCAGCTGCGCCCCGTCGAGGTCGTCGAGGTCGAGCGCCCGCAGCCACGCTCCCAGCAGCGCCCGCGCGTCCTCCGGCGAGACCTCGCCGGCGGCGCTGCCCTCGCGGCGGTCGCCCTCGCGCAGCAGCCGCGCGACCAGGCTCAGCACCCGCAGCGGGTCGGGTCCGTCGGGGGCGCCGCCGTCGACGCCGAGCGTGCGGATCGCGAGCGCGATCGCCGCGTGCGCCCACTTGGCGGCGCTGCCCTGCGCGCCGCGGGCGCGTCGCCTGCCCGGCGCGCACGCGCTCGAGGAACGCGGCCGGGTCGGCCGCCCGCGGCGTTTCCGTCCACGTGCGAGCGATGTCGACGCCGGCGTGGTCGTCGCTGCCGCCGATGCCGATGCCGTCGCGCGTGGCGACGTACATCTCCGCGGGGCGGTTCAGCTCCGGCGCGCGGGCCCCGTTGCGCACCTCCCAGACCGCGAACAGCTCGGCCAGGCGCCGGCGGTGGCGCGCCGTGAGCGGGGCGGCGACCGTGTAGTAGGGGTGGGCGAGCGCGCATGCGATGTCGCGCTCGTACATGTAGGCCGCGCACAGCTCGACGTCGCTGCGGTGCGCCTGCAGCCATTCGTGGTCGTCGGGGGTGATCCCGTAGCAGAGCACGTGAACGGCCTGCGGCTCGCCGCGGAAGCCGGCGGTCAGCTCCTCGGAGACGAACACGTCGGGGCGGTCGGCGATCTGCAGCACGCCGTCGATCGTGTCGTGGTCGGTGATCGTCACGAAGTCCATGCCGCGGCGCTTGGCCAGGGCGTAGACCTCCTCGGGCGGGGTGGCGCACTCCGGCAGCCCGACGGCCCGCTGGACCCCGAGGCGCGAGCGCTCGGAGGCGTCGGAGTGGCAGTGCATGTCGGCGCGGCTGGCCGGCTCGGATGCCGGCGTTCTGTTGTCTTTCTCGGTCTCGTACATGACATGAAGATTCCCCTGCAAACACAGGTTTTCTGTGACCAGGCGGGAACGATCGTGTGAACTGCCCGTGAAGAGGGCCTTCATACGCTCCTCTCGCCCGTTGCCCTAAGCTCCCCGGCCGTGCCAAGCCTGCTCACAGTCCCAGCCACCGCGCTGATCAGCTACTTCCAGGCCGTGATCCTGGGACTCACCCAGGGGATCGCCGAGCCGTTCCCGATCTCGAGCCTCGGCCACGCGGTCGTGCTGCCGCGCCCTGTTCGGCTGGAACATCCACCAGAACGACAAGTTCTTCCTGACGTTCCTGATCGCCACGCACTTCGCCACGGCGATCGTGTTCCTGGTGCTGTTCATCAACGACTGGGTGCTGATCGTCAAGGGCATCTTCCGCTCGCTGCGGATGCGCGAGATCCGCGAGGACGACACCTACGCCCGGCTCGGCTGGCTGCTCGTCGCCGGCACGATCCCGGTAGGCATCATCGGCCTGGTGCTCCAGGACCCGATCCGCAAACTGTTCGCCTCGCCGTCGGTCGCGGCCGCCTTCCTGATCGTCAACGGCATCGCCCTGCTGTGCTTCGAGCGCCTGCGCCGCCGCCCGCCGCGCCCCGGGGACGGCCTCGGCGACTCCGACGGGCGGCTGTCGAAACTCTCATGGCGCCAGTCGATCAGCGTCGGGACCTCGCAGGCCTTCGCGCTGATCCCCGGGATCTCGCGCTCCGGCTTCACGATGGGGGGCGGCCTGCTGTCCGGCCTCTCGAACGAGGACGCCGCGCGCTACGGCTTCCTGCTCGCGACGCCGGTGATCTTCGCGGCGGCGGCCCTGAAGCTGCCCGAACTGCTCGGCAAAGCCGGGGCCGATGTGCGTGGCCCGGCGCTCGTCGGGGGCCTCTGCGCGGCCGCGACGACGTTCTTCGCCGTGAAGTTCCTGCTGCGCTTCTTCCAGTCGAACAGGCTGACGCCGTTCGGCTACTACTGCATCGCCTTCGGCGCCTTCTGCACGATCGTCTTCGCGCTGGACTAGCGCCCCGCCCGCCCGCGGCCCGGCGCTCAGGCGCTGGGCGCGGCCCGCTCGGAGCTGGGCCCCGACGCGAACCAGGCGAACGCGAAGCACGCGAACGCGACGACCAGCGCCGCGATGCCGTGCTTGGCGTGGTGGTGGTTCGCTTCGGAGTCGCCCGCCGAGACGTGCCCGGGGAAGAACGAGGGCAGCGAATGCGCCGGCTCGACGAAGTAGATGATCGCGACGATCACGAGGAGGATCCCCACGATCACGGCCGGAATCACAAGGCGGCGGCGGTTGCTCATCGCGGCGAAGGGTAATGCAACGCCCGGCGCCGGCCCGGTCCCGGCCCCCGATGGCGCCATCATGTGAGCGATGCCGATCCCGAAGACACCGCCGAAGATGTTCGAGACCCGCAGCCAGGCCTGGAAGGAGGTCGGGCTGCTGAGGCAGATAAGCCCGCGCGTCGTGAAGCGCGCGCGGCTGGAGGTGCTCGTCCTGCTGCCCCTGTTCGTGGCGATCGTCACGATCTACCACGACCGCGTCGCCCTGTTCGGCAAGGAAGTCCCTTCCTACACCGACTCCCACCACGTCTTCCACCCGGCGCACTCCTATCTGGAACCGGCGCTCGAAACGCCGATCACGATCGTCACGATCCTGCTGCTCGTGACCCTCGGCTGGGCGATCGCGCGCGACATCGGGCGCGGGCTCGGCCCCGCGCTGTTCCGCCGCCTCGACCCGGCGACGGCCGGGACCGTCGGCTTCCTGATCCGCCTTGCGACCGTCGTGATCTCCCTCGTCGTCGCGCTCGAGGTGGCGGGCATCGAAGCGAAAACGCTGGCGCTCGGCGGTGCCTTCACGGCCGTCATCCTCGGTCTCGCCGCTCAGCAGACGCTCGGCAACCTGTTCGCCGGCACGGTGCTGCTCAGCGCGCGGCCGTTCCGCGTCGGCGAGCGCGTGCGCCTGCAGGGCGGCGGCCTCGCGGGCCAGGTCGAGGGGATCGTGTCCTCGCTCGGCCTGCTCTACACCACGTTCGCCACCGGCGAAGACTCGATCATGGTGCCGAACAGCGTCGTGCTCAACGTCGCGATCCTGCCCCTGCGCGAGCCCGAGGCCGTCAACCTGCGCGCGCGCCTGCGCGCCGGCATGACCCCCGGCGACCTCCAAGAGGTCCTCGAGCGCTCGCTGCAGACGCCGCTGCGCGACGCGCCGCGCATCACGCTCGAGGAGCTCGACGGCAGCGAGGTCGTCGTGCGGATCGCCGCCACGCCGCGCGTCGCCAGCGAAGGCCGCCAGCTCGCGAGCGAGCTGCTCTCGGTGGTCTCGAGCGAGACGCGCTCGCGGGCCGAGGTCGACCGCTCCGGTGACGGCGGCGGCGGTGCCGCGCGCCGCTCGGGCGAAGGCGCTGTCAGCCCCGCCGGGAACGGGGGCGGCGCCGCCGCCCGCCGCCCGAGGCCGCCGAGCTCGACCAGCTCTAGCGCGCGACGGCGTAGCGCAGGAACAGGTAGGACCCCGCGCGCATCGCGTCCAGCAGCTCGAGGCCGACAGGGGGGTCCAGCTCCGCGCCGGCGAGGATCCGCAGCGCCTCGCCGGTGCTCGGCTCGCCGCCGGCGAGCAGCGGCGAGACCGTGAGAAATATCTCGTCGAGCAGCCCCGCGGCCAGGAGCTCCCGCGCCAGGTGCGGGCCGCCCTCGCACATCAGGCTCGCGAGCGAGAAGCGCCCGGCCAGCTCCGCGATCGCGGCCGCGAGGTCGAGCTGGGGCCCCGGCGTGCGCACGTACTCGACCTGCGCACCGCTGTCGGGCAGGCTCGCCTCTGAGGCCGTGAGCACGACGATCCGGGCCTCGGGGTCTCGCAGGAGCGGGATGTCCTCGCCGAGCGACGAGCCGGCCGGAGACGATGCACGCGAGCGGCTCCGGCGGCATGCCGTGGCGTTCGCGCAGCTCGCGCAGCGACTCGTCGCGCAGCATCCGCCCGTAGCGCTCCGCCCGCACCGTCCCGGCGCCGATCAGGACGCCGTCGCAGGATGCGCGCAGGGCGTGGAACAGCTCGCGGTCGGCGGGCCCGCTGACGGGGCCCGAGCGCCCGGACAGCGTCGCGCGGCCGTCGGCGGTCTCGACCATGTTGAGCAGCACGCGCGGGCGCGGCGGCGGCTCGGAGGGCCGCTCCCACAGGCCGAGACGCTCCGTCAGCGCGGCCGCCGCGAGCGGCTCGCCGGCCGGCTCCAGCACGCGCAGCGCCGTCGTGTCCGAGCCGGCGCCGGGGTGCGGGGAGGGCGCGCCCGAGGCCATTCGAGCACCCTACCTGCGCCTCGCGGCGCCTACCGCGTTCGGGCCATGAGGGCGAGAGTGCCGCGGTGACAACATCTCGTCAACACGCCGGTGCCGTGACGTGCTACGGTCGTCCGGTATGGCTGGGCGAATGGCCCGGCGAAAGTAGTGCAAGCGCTCGCAGGTCGAAGCTCTGAGCAGCATCCTCCGCGTAGCAGCCTCGCACATACCGTGGAGGAGTTCACACAATGCCTACCGGCACCGTTAAGTGGTTCAGCGACGACAAGGGTTTCGGGTTCATCACGCCCGACGACGGCGACAAGGACCTTTTCGTCCATCACACGGGCATCAACGGCGAGGGCTACCGGTCCCTCCAGGAGGGCGCGAAGGTCTCTTACGACCCCGAGCAGGGTGACAAGGGACCGAAGGCCGTGAACGTCACGACCATCTGAAGCGCGATCCGAATGGACTGCTGCTCAGGGCCCGCTTCGGCGGGCCCTCTGCATTTCTCTGAGAGGCCATGACCTCCGAGGCGAGCACGATCCCGCTGGGCGACGGCGCCGCGCCGCGCCGCCGTGGCCTCGCCGGGCGCCGCTCGGTCGGATCCACCGGCGAGCGCACCGGCGCCTGGCAGCTCGCCGTCGGCGTCTCGCTGGCGGCGATCGTCGGCCTGTGCCTGCTCGTCGTCGTGATGGCGGCGAACCGGCCGAGCGTGCTCGCGCCGGCCACGACCACCAACTACTACCCGCGCTGGATGGCCGGTCCGCTCGGCGGGCTGTGGCCGGGGCTGACCGGGAACAACACCACGCTGAAGTACCTCTTCAGCGGCGCGATCGTGGCGATGTACCTCGCCTATGCGGTCGTGCTGAAGGGCTCCTCGCGCGTGCGCCCCGGCTGGATCCTCGCGGCGATCCTCGCCGTCCACGTGGTCTTCGTCCTCTCGCCGCCGCTCGCGCTCACCGACGTCTTCAACTACATCAACTACGGCCGCATGGAGTGGGTCCACCACCTGAACCCGTACACGACGATCCCGATCCTCGAGCCGCACGACGACCCGAGCTACGCGCTCAGCAACTGGCACCAGCTCCTGAGCCCCTACGGCCCGATCTTCACGATGCTGACCTTCGTCGTTGTGCCGCTCGGCGTCGCGGCGTCGTTCTGGCTGCTCAAGATCGTGCTCGGGGCCGCGAGCCTCGCTGACGCTCCTGCTCGTCTACCGCTCGGCGCAGCTGCTGAAGCGCGACCCGGTGTGGGCGGTGGCGCTCGTCGGCCTGAACCCGATCGTGCTCGTCTGGGGCCTCGGCGGCGACCACAACGACTTCCTGATGATGCTCTGCATCGTGCTCGCGTTCTACCTGCTGCTGCGCGCGCGGGAGTCCGAGCGCGCGCGCCCGCAGCGGCCACGGCCGCGCGAATGGCTCGTGCCCGTCTCTCCCGCGCTGCTCGGCGCCGGGGCCGCGTTCGTCGTCGCGGCCGGGCTGAAGGCCTCGGCCGCGGTGCTGGTCCCGGTCGTGCTCGCCGGCCTGCTCAGCTACAGGCGAGCGCTCGCGCACGTGATCGTGGGGATGGTGCTCGGCGGGATCGTCGTCGGGGCGCTCAGCCTGCTCGCGTTCGGACTGCACATCCCGGACCTCAGCACCCAGAGCCGGCTCGTGACCAGCGAGAGCGTGCCGAACCTGATCGGCCTCGCGGTCGGCGCGGGAGGGGAGACCGAAACGCTGCACAAACTGATGACGGCCGCGCTGATCGTCTCCGTGCTCGCCTGCTGCTGGTACGCCTGGAGCCCCCGCCGCAAGCCCGGCGGCGCAGGCGCGGCCGAGCGGACCATCACCGCCTGCGGCTGGGCCAGCGTCGCGCTGCTCGTCACGCTGAGCTGGGTGCTGCCGTGGTACGTGCTGTGGGTGCTGCCGCTTGCCGCGCTGTCCACCTCGCGCCGGCTGCGCGGCGCGGCGCTCGCCCTCGGCGTCTACCTGATCATCGCCTGGGCTCCGGCTTCGGGCCAGCTCTGGAACGCGATCGGCTTCCACCCGGAAAAGACCTCGCTCGGGCGCCTTCACCAGCGCTACGTGCGCGAGCTCCTGAACTGAGGCCGATCGCCGGAGCGCCGCAGCGCTAGCCGGCGTCCGGCGGCGTCCTGCGCTGCTGCTTTCGCTCCGCTTTGCGGCGCTTGTCCGCGAGCCGGCGCTCGCGCGATGCCGCGGTCGGCTTCGTCGCGGTGCGGCTGCGCGGGACCGCGAGCGCGCCGGCGATCCGCTGCGCGAGCCGTTCGAGCGCGAGCTCGCGGTTGCGGGCCTGCGAGCGGGCGTCCTGAGCGACCGCGACGACGCGCGGCCCGAGCTTCGCGAGCAGCCGCTCGCGCTGCACCTCGCTCAGCGCGGAGGACCCAGCCACGTCGAACACGGCTTCCACGCGCGAGGCGGTGACGTTCGCGTGCTGGCCGCCCGGTCCCGAGGAGCGGCTCGCGCGCAGGACGATCTCGGACAGCGGCAGGGAGAGGGAGCCGCGGATCGGCAGCCTGCCCGGCGTGGTCTCGCGCTCCTGCACGGATCGGTCTCGCTGCTCTCGCGCCGCGCCGGGGCGGCGGGCCGCTAGCCCTCGCCGCCGTCCCGGAGGTCGTGGAGCGCGCGCACGCGCTGCTCCTCGCCCTCGGGGACGCGCCCGTCGCGCCCGACGTAGCCGTCCTTGCCGCCGACGATCACGTAGATCGCCTCGGTGTCGCCGGCGTTGCGGATCTTGCGGGACGTGGGGGCGTCCACCCACACGAAGCCCCCCGCCGAGACCGTCTCAACGGTGCCGTCGGCGAACTCCATCTCGACCGTCCCGCTGTGGACGAAGTACAGCTCCTCCTGCTCGTCGTGGAAGTGGAAGCCGGTCTCGATGCCCGGCGGCAGGACGATCGCGTTCACGCCGAACGCGCCCACGCCGAGAGCGCTGCGGACCTTGCGGAAGCCGGGTCCGTCCCCGAGGTCGTCGAGGTGCGCGGCCGACCAGCCCTCGCCGCTTCGCACCGGTGTGCCGGTGGGGTTCGGCCGGCGCTCCGTGCCGGCCCCCTGGGAGTCGGTTGATGCCTCCATCTCGGATCTCCTCTCGCGTTTCGGCGGCCCCGCGGGCCCGCACGACGGGTCGCCGACCAGTATGAAGAGGCGCGCTCAGGCGCGCGCGCCGGCCGGGGAGAGGTCCCAGAAGACCTCGTAGCGGTGGATCTCGGGGTCCGCCAGCAGATCGCGCCCGCCGTAGGAGAGCGCGGGCATCTGCGTCGCGTAGCAGCGCATGGCCGCGAGCTTCGCCGCGGCCCGCTCGTCGTCGAGCCGCACCACGCGCGCGGAGCGCAGCGGCGCCAGCTCCGGGACCCCGGCCAGGAACGAGCTCCAGAAGGCGTCGATGTCCCGATGGGGCTCCGGCTCGCGCCCGTCCACCCAGGCGGGCCAGCCGTGCATCGCGCAGTACGGGAGGTCGGCGTACAGCGTCACGGCGAAGCCCGCGGTGCAGCAGCAGCCGGGCGTAGCGGCGCACGAGCACGTGGTCGGGGTGCCCGCCGATCGCGGCAGGTGCCAGCACGCGCGCGGCCGGCTCGGCGAGTGACGCCGCGAGCGCCCGATCGATGGCGTCCGGTCCGAGCGGCTCCCCGGGGCGCCGGTACTGCGCGTCGAGCAGCGGCAGGTACGTGGCCTCGCAGCCCGCGCGGGCGAGCGCCTGCGCGTCCTCCGCGAGACGCTCGCGCACGCGCGCGGCGGCGTCCGCGGCGCCCGTGATGCGGTCCCACAGCGGCACAGGCGCACCCGCCGGCGGCGCGCCCGCGAACACGTTCACGACGCGCGGCGGGCTCTCCTCCGTCAGCACGCTCCAGCAGTCGAGCACGGCGTCGTCGAGATGCGGTGACAGCAGCAGCGGCCGTCCCTCCCCGCTGCGGATCTGCGGCTCGAAGCGGGCGTCGGCGTGGCGGCGGCGGCGCTCCAGCGCGCGGCTCCCCAGTGCGCGCAGGTGGTGGCTCGCCCGTGACATCGGCGCAACCCTAGAGGCTCAGGATCTCGCGGCGATAGGCCGCCTCGATCGCCTCGCCGAGCGCCCCGGCGTCGCCGGTCGGAACGACGAGGCCCCGGCCGGGCGCGATCAGCTCCTTCATCCCGGTGTCCTCGGTGACGATCGCCGGCACGCCGGCCGCGAGCGCCTCGGCGGGGGCGTAGCCGAAGCCGTCGTCCCAGCTCGGGTGCACGTACAGGCTCGCGCTGCGCAGCCGCTCGAGCGGGTCGCCCAGGCGCACCACGATGCGGGGGTCGGCCTCGCACGCAGCCGTCAGGAAGCGGCGCATGCCGCGCGAGGCCCAGCCGCCCAGCAGCACCAGGCGCAGCTCGGGGGCGTTCAGGGCGCGCACGCAGTCGACGAGCAGCGGCACCCCCTTCGACACCGACAGGCTGCCGACGTAGAGCACCTCGAAGGCGCTCGAATCCGGGGCGCGCTCGCGTGGCGCGTAGCGCGGGTCGGGGGTGAGCGGGAAGGTGAGCAGGCGCTCGGCCGGCACGCCCTCGGCGAGGAACGAGTCGCGGATGTGGCCGGTGGCGACGAGGATCGAGTCCGCCTGCTCGTACTCCGCGAGGTTCCGCTCCAGCACGCGCGGCGCCCAAGGGCGCTCGAGCGGATGGCGGCGGTGCGCCTCGAGCTGGCGCGCGGCGACGTGGCGCATGTGCGCCGTCGCCGACACGAGCGAGGCGCTGCGATAGCCGGCGCTGCGTGCGGCGCGCAGCTGGGCGAGCGCCTGGCCGTTGAACGCGAGCAGGTGCTCGCCCTCGCCCGAGCCGGCCGCGGGCGGCGCGGTCGAAGTCGACGCCTGCCTTCCACGTCGACCAGGCGGGGGAGGCGGCGAACGCGCGGTCGGCCAGAGCCCCCGCCCGCCCGCGCCGCACCTCGACGCGCTCGGGCGGCGGAACCACGCCCCGCCGCTGCGGCGAGGGCCCGCACACCAGCCGTCCACTTGCGCCCGCACGCCCGAGAGCGCCCCAGATCTCCTGCAGGTGGCGCCCCAGGCCCCCGCCGCCGAACGGCGCCGAGCAGCTCAGCGTCGTCTGCCCCTGCGGGACGGCCTCCTGCTGGGCGGCCTCGCGCTCGGCCCGCCAGCCCCCCTCGAACGGCTCCATCGCCGCGCTAGTGCTCGGCCACCCTGCCGCCCTCCGGCGACAGCGGCCGGCCCTCCGCGTCCCAGCGCACGAGCCCGCCCTGCATCGAGTACGCCTCGTAGCCCGCCGTGCGGAAGGCTTCGGCGGCCATCGTCGAGCGCGCGCCGACGCGGCAGTAGAAGACGACCGGGCGCTCGGGGTCGATGGTCGAGGCCTCTCCGGAGAGCCGTGTCAGCTCGAGGTGGCGGGTGTCCGCGATGTGCCCGGCCTCGCGCTCGTGGGGCTCGCGCACGTCGATCACCTGCGGGCCGGGGTCCTCCCGCATCCACTCGGCCAGCCGGGCCGGATCGATCTGCAGCTCCTCGCGGGTGCTCACGCCGCTGAGCCTAGCGTCAGCGACGGGCCGCTCTCGACCCGCGCGTCGCGCGTGGATGCAGCGCGCGGGCGCGGCTAGTACGCCGGCGGTTCGCGGTAGGGATCGCGTTCGATGACGCGATCGCCTGCGGCGCGGCGGCGCGGCGCCCACGTGATCATCCAGAAGAGCGACAGCACGAGGCCGACGATCCCGACGATGATCAGGATCAGGCCGACGGTCTGCAGGTCGATCCCGGAGGTCGTCGCGGTGACCGCGTAGCGCAGGATCGCGCCGACCGCGATCAGGAATATCGATGTTCCCAGGGGCATGCCAACGGCTTACCCAACGGGCCGCCGGGCGAAACCGCGGCAGACATTCGTCGTAGCGCCGCGGCAGCGCCGCGCAACCGCCACAGCATCACTAGGATCAACCCGTATGGAGGCGGTCAGCGACGTCTACACGATCCCGCAGGAGCACCTCGACTTCTGCGCCACGATCGGCCAGATCGCCCGCGAGAAGATCGCCCCGCGCTCCGCGGAGATCGACGAGAAGGCCGAGTACCCGTGGGACATCCGGCGGCTGCTGGCCGAGCAGGACATCCTCGGCCTGCCCTTCCCCACCGAGTACGGCGGCACCGGCACCGGGACGCTGATGCTGAACATGGCGGTCGAGGAGATCGCCAAGGTCGACGCCTCCTGCGCGCTGATCCTCATGGTCCAGGAGCTCGGAACGCTGCCGATCCAGCTGCACGGCTCGGACGAGCTCAAGGAGCGCTTCCTGCCGCGCTGCGCGACCGGCGAGTCGCTCGCCGGCGTTCGCGCTGTCCGAGCCCGAGGCGGGGTCGGACCCCGCCGGGATGCAGACGAGCGCGGTCCTCGACGGCGACGAATGGGTCATCGACGGCACCAAGAACTGGATCTCCAACCTCGGCATCGCCGACTTCTACGTCGTCTTCGCCGTAACCGACCGCGAGAACCGGCGCATGACCGCGTTCGTCGTCGAGGCCGACCGGCCCGGCTTCAGCGTCGGCAAGCTCGAGCACAAGCTCGGGATCCGCGCCTCGCCCACCGGGCAGCCGATCTTCGACGGGCGTCCGCGTGCCGCAGGAGAACGTGATCGGCGAGGTCGGAAGGGGCCTGTCGGTCGCGCTCTCGACGCTCGAGCGCACACGCCTCGGCGCCGCCGCGCAGGCGGTCGGGATCGCCCAGGGGGCGACCGACTACGCGGTCGCCTACGCGCGCGAGCGCAGGCAGTTCGGCCGCGCGATCAACGAGTTCCAGGGCATCCAGTTCAAGCTCGCCGACATGGAGACCCGCGTCGCGGCGGCGCGCGAGCTGCTCTACAAGGCGTGCGCGATGGCCGACCAGGGCCACCCCGACGCCGCCAAGTATTCGTCGATGGCGAAGCTCTTCTGCTCGGACACGGCGATGGCCGTGACGATCGAGGCGGTGCAGGTGCTCGGCGGCTACGGTTACGTCAAGGAGTACCCGGTGGAGCGCATGATGCGGGACGCGAAGATCACCCAGATCTACGAGGGCACGAACGAGATCCAGCGGGTGGTCATCGCCCGCACGCTCAAGTAGGGGAGAAGCGAGATGAGGCGCCCCAGCGACTCAGCGCCACACGGATCGCTCCGCCGCGTTGGCGCGGCCGCGCTCATCGCCATGTCCCTCGGGCTCGTCGTGCTCGTCGTGGGCCAGGGCTTCAGCTCGATCGGCGCGGTGCGCGCGCTGGAGGACGTCGCGCTCGGCGTGATCGTCGCTGCCGTGCTGATGGGCGCGGTCGCGTTCGTCGCGGTGCGGATGGCGGGCTGGCGCGACCCCGAGAGCGAGACCGAGTTCGAAGAGATCGTCAGGCACTCCGAGCGCCTGGCGCGGGAGGGACTCGCCGTCGAACCTGACGAAAGCGAGTTCCTCGAGCTCGACCCGCTCGACGACGGCGACTTCGAGGAGCTGGTGCGAGAGGCGCTCGACGACCTTCCCGATCTGCTGCGCAACGCGCTCGCGCACGTCGCGGTCGTGATCTCCGACGGCGGCCGGCGCGCCGGGGCCTACGGCCTCTACGAAGGCGACGGCGCCACGCGCGACGACTTCCACGACCGGATCGTGATCTTCCGCGACACGCTGCGCCGCGACTTCGGCCACGACGGCGACCTGCTGCGCGACCAGGTCACGCGGACGGTCCGCCACGAGCTGGCCCACCACGTCGGGTTCGACGAGCTCGGCGTCTCGCGCCTGGACCTCTGATCTGACGGGCGTATGCCGGCGCTGGCCGGTTCGGGGATGCGAGCGACAGCGAGTGTCTCCCGGTCCGGCTGCGTCCTCGACCGCGACGAGGCCCTCGCAGCCGCCGGCCTGACGGAGTAGCCCCCAAACGCGTGTTCGGGTCCGATCTTCTAGGATCAAGCCCCTCTGATGCCCGCCCATCCGCGCGCGTCCACCGACCAAGGAGAGCGATTTCCCGATGCCCGAAGCAGTGATCGTCGACGCCGTTCGCACGCCCATCGGAAGGGCTGTCAAGGGCTCGCTGAAATCTGTCCGCGCAGACGACCTGGCGGCCGTGCCGCTGCAGGCGCTGATCGAGCGCAACCCGCAGGTCGAGCCGGGCTCGATCGTCGACGTGATGATGGGCTGCGGGTTCGCCGAGGGTGAGTCGGGCTACAACATCGGCCGCAACGCGACGCTGCTGGCGGGCATCGACCACCACGTCCCCGGCACGACCGTCAACCGCTTCTGCGCCTCCTCGCTGCAGACGACGCGGATGGCCTTCCACGCGATCAAGGCGGGCGAGGGCGACACCTACATCGCCGCGGGCGTCGAGGCCGTCTCGCGCGCGGGCAAAGGCGCCGACTTCCAGTTCCACCCGAAGCTCGACGGCTCGGAGAACTCGCTCTACAACGTCTACATCCCGATGGGACTCACCGCGGAGAACGTCGCGGACCGCTGCAAGGTCAGCCGCGAGTCCCAGGACGAGTGGGCCGTGATCTCGCAGAACCGCGCCGTGGACTCGCAGGAGTCCGGCCACTTCGACAAAGAGATCGTCCCCGTCACCGCGCCGGCGCACACGGTCACCGACAAGGAGGGCAACGAGGTCGAGGTGCCCGAGCAGATCGTCACCAAGGACGACGGCCCGCGGCCCGGTACGACGATCGACAAGCTCTCGCAGCTGCCGCCCGCTTTCAGGCCGGAGGGCACGGTCACGGCGGGTAACGCGTGCCCGCTCAACGACGGCGCGGCCGCGCTGCTCGTGATGAGCGAGGAGCGCGCCAAGGAGCTCGGCCTGACGCCGAAAGTGCGCATCATGGCCTCGACCGTCGCGGCGATCCGCCCGGAGATCATGGGCCTCGGCCCGATCCCGGCGATCGAGAAACTGCTCGCCGAGACGAAGATGACGATGGGCGACATCGACGTCGTCGAGATCAACGAGGCCTTCGCGGCGCAGATCGTGCCGTGCAAGGAAGACCTTGGGATCGACGACGAGAAGCTGAACCCGTTCGGCGGCGCGATCGCGCTCGGCCACCCGTTCGGCATGACGGGCGCGCGCATCATGACCACGCTCATCAACGGCCTGGAGACGCTCGACGGCACGTACGGCATCGAGTCGATGTGCGTCGCGGGCGGGATGGGGATGGCGATGCTGGTCGAGCGCCTTTCGTAGAGAGGGTCGGCCGGCGCTCCTTGCCGGCCTTTGATTCTGTGTCGGGGCGGTGCCACGCGCTGGTGCCGCCCCGCGTCGTGGCGCCCAGGGCGGAGGATGCGCGCGGTCGCCCCGTCCGTCTAGGATCGCGCCATGGACCAAGCCGAGCTGAAGGAGCTCCAGAGCCCGCTCAAGGAGCGCTACCGCGAGGAGCCGGGGGCGGCGCTCGTGACGCTGAGCGCCACGGGGACGCTCGGCGAAGGCGTCAGCTGCTCGGTGCAGACCGGCCGTGCGCTCGCCGAGGCCGGGCTGCACCCGGCAAGCGGCGGGGACGGCTCGCAGCTGTGCTCGGGCGACATGCTGCTCGAGGCGCTGGCGGCGTGCGCCGGCGTGACGCTGCGCGCGGTCGCGACCTCGCTGGGGATCGAGGTGCGCTCGGGCACGGTGCGGGCAGAGGGCGATCTCGACTTCCGCGGCACGCTGGGGGTCGATCGCGACGCCCCGGTCGGGTTCGCGGCGATCAGGCTGAGCTTCGCGCTCGACGCCGACGCCGACGATGAGCAGCTCGCGACGCTCGAGAGGCTCACGGAGCGCTACTGCGTCGTGCTGCAGACGCTCGTGAACGCCCCCGCGATCTCCACAGAGCTGAGGGCCGCCGGCTAGGCGAGCAGCTCGGAGGCGTGCTCGCGGAAGATCGCGTGCGAGTCGTCGCGCTCGCCGGAGTGCAGCGCCTCGATCAGCGCGTGGATGCGCGGCGTCATCACGAGCAGGTAGTCAGGCGGGATCCGGGCCCGGGTTCCAGTAGGAGTGCGGAGTGCCGCGCTCGACGAGCAGCGAGCCCCCGGCCTCCACGACGAGCTCCTCCCCTCCCACTTGGAAGCCCAGCCGCCCGGTCTTGACGATCCAGCACTCGTCGTCCTCGTGGTGGACGTGCAGGCCGGCGATCGGGAGCCCGGGCGGACTCGGCTGCGCGGTCCAGTCGGCGACGACGAAGGACCGGCTGACGATCATGCTCAGCGCGGCGGCATCCGCAGCGCGCCGTCGAGGCGGATCGTCTCCCCGTTGAGCATCCGGTTCTCGACGATCTGACAGGCGAGCTGGGCGTACTCCGCGGGCGCGCCGAGCCGGCGCGGGAACGGCACGCCGGCCCCGAGCGCGGCGCGGGCTTCCTCGGGCAGCGCCGCCAGCAGCGGCGTGTCGAACAGCCCCGGCGCGATCGTGTTGACCCGGATGCCGTACTGGCTCAGGTCGCGCGCGGCGGGCAGCGTCATCCCGACCACGCCGCCCTTGGACGCCGAGTAGGCGATCTGCCCGATCTGGCCGTCGAAGGCGGCGATCGAGGCGGTGTTCACGCAGACGCCGCGCTCGCCGTCCGCGTCGGGTTCGGTCCCGATCATCGCGCTTGCCGCGTAGCGCAGCACGTTGAAGGTCCCGATCAGGTTGATCTGGATGATCGTCTCGAAGGGCAGCAGAGGGTGCGGGCCCTTCGACCCGGCGACCTTCTGCGCCCAGCCGGTGCCCGCGCAGCAGACCGCGATCCGCAGGGCGCCCTCTTTGGCGGCGCGGGCGACGGCCTCCTCGACCTGCGCCTCCTCGCGCACGTCGCAGGCGATGAAGTCGGCCTCGAGCTCTTCGCCGAGCGCCCGGCCCTTCTCCTCGTTGACGTCGGCGATCGTGACGGTCGCGCCGCGCGCGGCGAGCGCTCGCACCGTGGCCTCGCCGAGCCCGGAGGCTCCGCCGACGACTATCGCTGCTGCGCCCTCGATCTCCATCGAGGCGGCAGCCTACCTAATCGGCGTCCGCCCCCACCCGCCGCGAGAGCGTGAGTGCGAACAGCCCGTCCGGGTCGGTCAGCCAGTGCGCGAGCTCGAGTCCCGCGGCGGCGAGGTCGCCCTGCAGGCGCTCGGGCGTGAACTTGGCGCTGATCTCGGTGCGCAGCTCCTCGCCGGCGTCGAACCGCACGTCCATGTCGAGTCGCCCGATGCGCGCCGAGACCTCACGCCGCGCGCGCAGGCGCATCTCGATCCACTCGTGCCGGCGGTCGAACAGCGCCACGTGCTCGAAGTCCTCGGGGTCGAAGTCGGCGTCGAGCTCGCGGTTGAGAACGAGCAGGACGTTGCGGTTGAACTCGGCCGTGACGCCCGCGGCGTCGTCGTAGGCCGCCTCCAGCACGTCCGGGTCCTTGACGAGGTCGGTGCCCATCAGCAGGTAGTCCTCCGGGCCGAGCAGACGCGCGATCTGGCGCAGGAAGCGGCGGCGGCTGCCCGGCGGGAAGTTCCCGATCGTGCCGCCGAGGAAGGCGACGATGCGCGGACCCTCGGCCGGAGGCACGAGGTCGAGGTGGCGCTCGAAGTCGCCGATCACCCCGTGGACCCGCAGGCCCGGGTACTCCGCCGTCAGCTCGCGCGCGCAGTCGCGCACCATCGACTCGGTCACGTCGAGCGGCACGTAGCGGCGCAGCGTGCCGGCGCTGTGAAGCGAGTCGAGCAGCACGCGCGTCTTCGCCGCGGTTCCGGAGCCCAGCTCGACCAGCTCGACCGCGCCGGTGATGGCCGCGATCTCGTCGGCCGAGCGCTCGAGGATCGCGCGCTCGGCGCGCGTCGGGTAGTACTCGGGCAGCTCGCAGATGCGGTCGAACAGCTCCGCTCCGCGGGCGTCGTAGAAGTGCTTGGGCGGGAGCTCCTTGAACGGCCGCGTGAGCCCGTCGAGCACGTCGTCGGCCAGTGAGCGCTCGGCGTTCCCGTCGAGGTGCGAGTCGATCGTGATCGCCTTCTGGGGCGCGGCGAGCGCGGACCACGGAGGAGCCCAGACCATCAGCTGCCTCCGTCCCGGGCCAGCCGCAGGCCGGCGAAGATCTGGCGCCGCTCCGGGAGGTCCCAGTTGCGGAACGTGACGGTCGCGACGCGCGGATCCGTGGCCCACGATCCGCCGCGCAGCACGCGGTAGCGCGCGCCGAAGAACACCTCCGAGTACTCGCGGTAGGGGTGCGCGGCGAAGCCTGGGTAGGGGAGGAAGTTGGAGGCGGTCCACTCCCAGACCGAGCCGGCTGCCGCCGGCTGCTGCTTCCAGGTCGCCGCCCGCTCCCACTCCTGCTCGGTGGGGAGTCGAGCGCCTTGCGCGCGGGCGAAGGCGTCGGCCTCGAACCAGCTCACGTGGCAGACAGGTGCCTCCGGAACACCCGCCGCCACGGCCGGATGGTGGCCGATGTCGTACTCCTCCTTCCAGGCCCAGCCCTCGTGCGACCACCACTCGCGGCGTTCGTAGCCGCCGCCCTCGGCGAACGTGAGCCAGGTCGCGTTCGTCACCGGCCGGCGCGCGATCGCGAACCCGTCGAGCTCGACCTCGTGGCGCGGTCGCTCGTTGTCGTAGGAGAAGCCCTCGACGCCCGCGCCCATCTCGAAGCGGCCGGGCGGCACCTCGATCCAGCCGTCCTCGCCGCCGAGCGCGGCGAGCGGCTCTCCGCCCTCGAGCAGCCCGGCGAGCGCCATCGTCTGGAGCATCGTCTCGGTGTGCTGCAGCTCGTGGCGCACGACCATCTCGCACAGCACGCCGTCGCCCGCCCCCGCGCGCTCGATCACGGCCGCGCTCCGGGCGCGCACCGCCGCGAGGTACTCGCGGGCTCCGTCCGCGTCGAGCAGCTCCACTTCCGCCGCGGACGGAGCGGGGAGTCTCGAAGGCGTCGTACACAGCGGCCAGCTCGGCGCGCAGCAGCTCCTCGCCGCCGTGGCGGTGGCAGATCCAGAGGTCCTCGTAGGCGGCGATGTGGGCCAGGTCCCAGACGAGCGGGCTCATGATCGGCGAGAGCTGCGCCTCGAGCTGCGCGTCCGAAAGATGGGCGACCAGCCCGAGCGTACGTTCGCGCGCGAGGTCCATCGCTGCGAGCACGGACTCGGCGTCGGAGGCGAGGGGATGGGTCGGGGCCGCACGCACCGCCATCGGAGGCTGCCGGTCACTGTAGCGGGGTGCGCGCGCCGTCACTGTGCGGGGCATCACGCTCAACCGCTCGTCAACATCTCCCGCGCTCAGCCGGGGACGATGTTCCACGCGGCGAGGATGCGCGCCTCGTGCTCCTCGCCGAGCACCGACAGCGAGCCCGGGGAGAGCCCGAGATGCGCTCCGCCCGCGGGCGCGAGCTCGATCCAGCGCGCGCCGAGCACGCGCAGGAAGTGCCCGTGGGAGAACACCGCGACCGGCCACGGGCCGGCCAGCAGCTGCGCCACGACGCGGTCGGCGCGGGCGCCGACATCGGCCGGCTGCTCGCCGCCGGGGCAGCCGTCGCGCCACAGGCTCCAGCCCGGCCGCTCACGGTCGATCTCGGCGCTCGTGAGGCCCTCGTAGTCGCCGTAGTCCCACTCCTGGAGCAGATCCTCGCGCTCCGCGCGCTCGCCGAGCCCGCACAGCCCGCAGGTTTCGACCGCGCGCCGCAGCGGGCTGCACAGCACGCGCGCGAAGCTCCACGCCGACAGCGGCGCGGCCAGCTCTCGCGCCGCCTCGCGCCCGCGGTCGGTGAGGGGGACGTCGGTGTGCCCGGTGTGCTGCCCGCTGAGCGTCCACTCGGTCTCGGCGTGGCGCACGAGCACGGCCTGGGGCCCGTGCGCGCTCACGGCTCCGGCCTGGAGGGTGCCGCGGCGTCGTCGACGATCACCGTCAGGCGCTCGCGGCGCAGCAGGCTCGCGGGGACGTGCCGGCGAGGGCGCGCCCAGCATCGCCTCCACGGCGTCGGCCTTGCTCGCGCCGGTCGCGAGCAGCAGGCACGCCGCGCGCGGCGTGCAGCACGGCGAGGCTCAGCGTGATCCGCTGCGGGCGGCGGCTTCGGGGAGTCGGAGACGCCGTGGCAGATCGCGTGCTCGCCGGCGGCCAGCGTCCGGCGCGCCGGGGAACAGCGAGGCGACGTGCCCGTCGGGGCCGATCCCGAGCACGACCAGGTCGAGAACCGGCGGCACCGGCTCCTCGCCGAGCGTCGCGAGCATCTCGAGCTCGTAGCTCTCCGCGCCGAGCTCGGGCCCCAGCTCCCCGGGCATCCGGTGCACGCGCCCGGGCGCGATGCCCGCCGGCTCCAGCAGCGTCTCGCGGGCGAGCCTGTAGTTGCTCTCCGCGTCATCCGGGACGACGCAGCGCTCGTCCGCGAACCACACCTCCACGCCGTCGAGCGCCTCCGGGGTGGCCCCCAGGATCTCGTATGTGCGGCCGGGCGTCGTGCCGCCGCTCAGCGCCAGGTGTGCGATCCCCCGCTGCTCGCGCGCCTGCGCGAGCGCGCGCGCCACGTGCGCCGCGGCGCGCTCTGCGACGCTCTCGGCGTCGGGGCACGTGGTCAGCCGCGTCACGAGAGCATCGCCCGCGCCGCACCCACGGCGGGCAGGTAGGTCGGATCGCGCAGCAGCGCCTGGCGGATGCCCTCGCCGAGCACGCCGGTCTCGCCGCGCGAGGCGCCCGGGATCGTCCACTCGCGATCTCCTTCGCGCGGGCCGGAGAAGCGGGCGCGCAGGCCGCCCGGGCCGCGGTCGAGCCGCAGCCGGTGGCCCGCCGCCGTCTCGACCGTCAGGCCTTGCAGGCCCGGCACCTGCAGCTCCGGCGCGATCTGGAGTCGCAGGTCGATGTCCTGGCGGCTCGCGTGTGCCCGCCCGGTCAGCTCCCCGCCGGCTCCGGAGAGCAGGCGCGCGGCGCCCCAGTCCAGCCGCGAGGAGAGCCAGCCGACGAGCAGCGCGCCCGCGACCGTCGAGGCGGGATGGTGGCGGACGGTGATCCCCGAGAGCAGGCGCAGCTCCGGGCGCAGCGAGGGCGGGTCGAACATCGCGGCCACGCGCTCGCGCCACGGCGTCGAGCGCAGCCAGGCGAGGTCGACGACGTAGGCGCGCTCGCTGAGCGCCGCGGCACGGTCGAGCGCCTCGATGTAGTCGGGCTCCTCGACGGAGTCGAGCAGCACGGCCTGCGCGAGGGGCAGCAGCTCGTCGATGACCTCGGGATGACCGTGAGGCGACCAGAGCAGGGTGGGGAGGTCGGTGACGACGAGCGGGTCGGCGATCGTCATCAGGTCGTCGAGGTGGCGGTCGCCGAGTTCGACCACCACCGTCTCGCGGAGCAGCGCCAGTTCGCCCGGCGAGGCGGGGTCATCCGTCGAGATCGTGACGCGGGCGTCGAGCCGGTCCCGCTTCGGCTCGTAGGCGAGCACGACCAGCCGCGAGGCGTGGTAGCGCCCGACGCCGCGCAGCCGATTGGCGATCTCGCCGGTCCAGTCGAGGTCGACGAACGTGATCATGTTGAGCACGCGCGCCGGCACGACCTCCTGCCGTTCGGCGTGGGCTTCGACCAGGAGCTGGCGCAGCGCCGCTTCGATCGCGTCCGGTGTCGTGCCCTGCTCGCTCCAGACCGCGTCGGTGCGCGCCATCAGATCGCGCGCCAGCGATCGTCCTCCCGCAGCAGCGACTCGGCCCCGGCTGGGCCCTGCGAGCCGGCTTCGTACTGCGGCAGCGGCCCCGGCGCGGCTTCCCACGCTTTCACGATCGGGTCGCAGATCCGCCACTGGGCCTCGACCTCGTCGTTGCGGGTGAAGAGCGTCGGGTCGCCGCGCATCGCGTCGGTGATCAGCCGCTCGTAGGCCTCGGGGGACTGCGACAGGAACGAGGTCCCGTAGAGGAACTCCATGTTGACCGGGCGGATGAGCATGCGGGTGCCCGGGATCTTGGCGCCGAGCCGCAGCGAGACGCCCTCGTTGGGCTGGACGGTCAGCACGAGCTGGTTGGGCTGCACGCCGAGCGAGCCGTCCTGGCTGAACGCGAGGTGCGGCACCGGCTTCAGCGTCACGGCGATCTCCGTGACCTTGCGCGCGAGGCGCTTGCCGGTGCGCAGGTAGAACGGAACGCCGGCCCAGCGCCAGTTGTCGACCTCCAGGCGCAGCGCGGCGTAGGTCTCGGTGTTGGAGTCCGGCGGCACGCCGTCCTCTTCGAGGTAGCCCGGCACGTCCTCGCCGCCGGCGTGGCCCGGGCCGTACTGCGCGCGCACCGCCATCTCGCCGATGTCCTGCGGCTTCGGCTCGGGGATCGCCTCGAGCACCTTGACCTTCTCGTTGCGGACTTCTTCGGCGGTGAAGTTGACCGGCGGCTCCATCGCGACCTGGCAGAGCAGCTGCATCATGTGGTTCTGGATCAGGTCGCGCAGCGCCCCGGCCGCGTCGTAGTAGTCGGCGCGGGTGCCGATGCCGATGTCCTCGGCCGCGGTGATCTGCACGTAGTCGATGTAGTTGCGGTTCCAGAGCGGCTCGAACATGCCGTTGGCGAAGCGGAACGCGAGCAGGTTCTGGACCGTCTCCTTGCCGAGGTAGTGGTCGATGCGGTAGATCTGCGGCTCGTCGAAGACGGCCAGCACCTCGCGGTTGAGCTCCCGCGCCTCCTCGAGCGTCGTGCCGAACGGCTTCTCGATGATGCAGCGCACCTGCGCCCGCTCGTGGTGCGAGAGCTTGCACTCGCCGAGCTTGCCGACGATCACCGGGAAGAACGCGGGCGCGGTGGAGAGATAGAAGGCCCGGTTCAGGGGCTCGCCGGCGGCCTGCTCGAACTCGTCGAGCTGCCCCGCGAGCTTGTCGTAGGCGGCGTCTTCGTCGAATGTGCCGGGGACGTAGCGGACGTTCTCGAGCAGCCCCTTGAGCACGTCCGGGTCGGGCTTGCGCCGCGAGAAGCGCTCGATCGCTTCCTCGCACTCGCGGCGGTAGTCCTCGTGCGCCTTTTCTTTGCGCGCGACTCCGACGAGGTAGAAGCGCTCCGGCAGCGCGCCGTCGTGGGCGAGGTTGTAGAGGGCGGGCAGCAGTTTGCGCCGGGCGAGGTCGCCGGTCGCGCCGAAGATCACGAGCGAGGTCGGCGGGACCGGCTGGCGCTCGAGGCCCGCTGTGAGCGGGTTCTCGGGCTGCGTGCGCTCGGTCGGCCGCCCAGCCGCGATCGCCATCAGCGTCCCCCGGCCGCCTTGGCGCCGCGCGAGGAGGAGCCGCGGCCGCCCGCCGCGTCGCCGGAGCTCTTCGGCGCGGCCTTCACCGCGTGCCCGCCGAACTGGTTGCGCAGCGCGGCCAGGACGCGGTCGGCGAAGTCGCCGTTGCCCCGCGAGCGGAAGCGCGAGTAGAGCGACGCGGTGATCACGGGCGTCGGAACGTCGTGGTCGGTCGCGTCCTGGATCGTCCAGCGTCCCTCGCCGGAGTCGTCGGTCCAGCCCTCGATCGCCTCGAGCTCGTTCCCATCCAGTTCGAACGCGCGCGCTGCGAGTTCGCACAGCCACGAGCGGACGACCGAGCCCTGCCCCCAGAGGTGGGCGATCTTCGCGTTGTCGAGCTCGTACTCGCTCTTGTCGAAGATGTCGAAGCCCTCGGCGTAGGCCTGCATCAGGCCGTACTCGACGCCGTTGTGCACCATCTTCACGTAGTGGCCCGCGCCGGCCGGGCCGAAGTGCATCCAGCCGCGATCGCCGATCGCGGCGCGGCTCTGCTCGTTCGTCTCGGGCGCGAGCACGTCGAGGATCGGGGCGAGCCGTTTGACCGCCCGGTTGGGCCCGCCGACCATCATGCAGTAGCCCACTTCGAGGCCCCAGACGCCTCCGGAGACGCCGACGTCGACGTATTCGATGCCGGCTTTTCTCAGCTCGGCGGCGCGCCGCTTGTCGTCGGTCCACTTCGAGTTGCCGCCGTCGACGATCGTGTCGCCGCGGTCGAGCACCTTGGCGAGCTTGTCGACCGTCTCCTGCGTGGGGTCGCCCGCGGGCACCATGATCCACACCATCCGCGGCGGGTCGAGCTTCTTGACCAGCTCGCGCAGCGACGAGGCGCCGCCGGCGCCGTTCTTCACGGCCTGCTTGACCGCCTTCTCGTCGAAGTCGAACGCGACGACCTCGTGGTCGGAGTCGCGTCTGATGCGGTGCACCATGCCGCCCCCCATCCTGCCCAGCCCGACGAAGCCGATCTGCGTCATGTCCACTCCCTGATCGTTTGGGTCAGGGCGCGAAGCGCGCCCACGGAGTCATCTCCTTCGAGCCGCACGCGCTGGGCGGGCAGGCCGAGCTCGCGCAGCGTCTCGATGTCGCCGATCGCCTGCGCTTCCTCGAGCGTGCGGAACGTGAAAGGCCGGCCGGGGATCTCAACGTCCTGGGCGCCGTCGTGAAGCAGCTGAAGGAAGCGCCCGACCTTCGGGCCGCCCTTGTGGAACTGACCCGTCGAGTGCAGGAACCGCGGGCCGTAGCCGAACGTCGTCGTGGCGCGCGTGGCGGCGCGCACCGCCTCGCGCAGCTCTGCCACCGCGGCGTCGATGGCCTCCCCCGCCTCGAGGTAGGCCATCAGGGCGACGTAGTCGGGCGGCGCGGCGCCGAGCAGCAGCTCGCGCAGCTCCGCCGCGCCCGCAACGGGCACGTCGGGCAGCTCGCCGCTCTTCTCGAAGCCATCCAGCACGCGATTGGTCGCGTCCTTGGCCTGCTGCACGTTGGGCTGGTCGTACGGGTTGATGCCGAGGCCCCACCCGGCGACCGCGACCGCGATCTCGGCGAGCAGGAACACGCGGCCGAGGTCTTCGGGGCCCGCGGTCGGGATCGTGATCACCGGATGGCCCGCCGCGGCGAGCGCCGCAAGCGCCTGCTCGGCGGCCGGATCGGGCGCGGACGCGTCGGGCAGGTGCGCGAACACGCGGTCGGGGCCGTAGACGGACGGGGTCGCCGAGTGGCTCCTCGGCGACGGGGAGGATGCCTGTCCCCTGCTTGCCGGTGGACTCGGCCACGAGCTGCTCGAGCCACAGGCCCAGGCCCGGCAGCGACGGCGCGATCACGAACGTCAGCTTGTCGCGCCCGGAGCGCGCAAGCGCCGCGAGCGCAGCGCCGAGCCACACCGCGCCCGGGAGGGAGTCCCCCTCCGGCGCAGGCGCCTGCCACGCGAGCGCGGCGCGGCGCAGGAGCGCGGCGGTGTCGGCGCCGATCAGCGTCGCGGGGACGATGCCGAACGGCGAGAGCGCGCTGTAGCGCCCGCCGATGTCCGGGTCGCCGTAGAAGACGTGGCGGAAGCCGTGCTGGGTTGCGAGCTCTGCCAGGCCGGACCCGGGGTCGGTGATCGCGACGAAGTGCGACCCGTCCGGCTGCAGCGAGTGGAAGTGGGCGAACAGCGACAGCGGCTCGATCGTGCCGCCGGACTTCGAGGAGACGATGAACAGCGTACGCGCCGGGTCGATCGCCCCCTGCACGGAGGAGATCCACGCCGGGTCGGTCGAGTCGAGGACGTGCAGGCGCAGGTGGGCGGGGCCGCCATCGCCCGGGAAGGTGCGTCTGAACACCTCCGGCGCGAGCGAGGAGCCGCCCATGCCGAGCAGCACGACGTCGCTGATGCCGTCGGCCCGCACGCCGTCCGCGACGCGTTCGATTTCGAGCAGCTCGTCGAGCATCCGCTCGGCGATCGTCAGCCAGCCGAGCCGGTTGGCGAGCTCGGGCGTGCCGGCGGGTCCCCACAGGGTCGCGTCCCGCTCGCTCAGGCGCTCGGCCACGCGCTGCCCGCGCGCCGCGTCCAGCATCTGCTCGATCGACGGTCCATCAGCCGGCGGAAGGTTCGCCCGCAGGGTGAGGTCCGGATCGCTCACGCCACGATCGTAGTGGCAGCGGCGCTGGTATAGGTTTCCCGCGCTGTGAACGCCGAGCAGACCCAGCTCCCGGACCGGAACCTCGCGCTCGAGCTGGTGCGGGTGACCGAGGCGGCCGCGCTCGCGTGCGCGCCGCTCGTCGGCCGCGGCGACAAGGAGGCCGCCGACCAGGCCGCGGTCGACGGCATGCGCTACATGCTGCACTCCGTCTCGATGGACGGCGTCGTCGTGATCGGCGAGGGCGAGAAGGACGAGGCGCCGATGCTCTACAACGGCGAGCAGATCGGCGACGGCTCGCCGCCGGCGGTCGACATCGCGGTCGATCCGCTGGAGGGCACCACGCTCGCCGCGCACGGGATGCCGAGCGCGCTGTCGGTGATCGCCCTCTCGGCCCGCGGCACGATGTTCAACCCCGGCCCGATCGTCTACATGGAGAAGATGGCCGGCGCGCCCGAGATCGCGGACCTGCTCGACCTCGACCGTCCGCTCGGCGACACGGTCAAGCTGATCGCCGAGCGCACGGGGCGCCCGGTCAGCGACGTGATGGTTGTCGTGCTCGACCGCCCGCGCCACGAGCAGGGGATCGCGGCGATCCGCGAGGCCGGAGCGCGCGTGCGGCTGATCGCGCACGGCGATGTCTCGGCGGCCCTGCTGGCCGTCACCGAGCGCTCGCGCGTCGATCTGCTGTGGGGGATCGGCGGCACGCCGGAGGGCGTGATCTCCGCGGCCGCGGTCAAGTGCGTGGGCGGGCAGCTGCTCGGCCGGCTCTGGCCGCGCGACGACGAGGAGCGCCGGGTCGCGCTGGAGCAGGGCTACGACCTCGACCGCGTGCTCGACCGCGACGACCTCGTTGCCGGCGAGGACGTGTTCTTCTCGGCGACCGGCGTGACCGACGGCGACGTCCTGCAGGGCGTGCGCTACCCGAGCGCGGGGGGCGCGACGACCGAATCGCTCGTCACGCGCACGCGGTCGGGCACGGTGCGCCGCATCATGGCCACGCACGACCGCTCGAAGCTGCGCGCGGTCGGCGGCGAGCGCTTCTAGCGCGGGCGCGGCAGCCCCTCGCCGGCTCAGCGGCGCTTCGACTGCTGCTCGACGACCTTCCCGAAGGCCTGCTCGAGCTGGCTCGTCATGCGCAGCTTGAACATCGCCAGCAGCGCCTCCGATGCCAGCGGGCGCAGCGAGTCGACGACGCCGATCAGCTCGTCCCAGCGCTCCGGGGGCTGCCCCTCGCGCTCGAACGGCTCCCACACCTCTCTCAGGAACAGCTTCGTGAAAGCGCGCGCGACCGAGTCGCAGTCGCGGCTGACCCGCTCGATCAGCTCGAGCG
This sequence comes from uncultured Solirubrobacteraceae bacterium, assembly GCA_963779065.1. Taxonomy (GTDB): domain Bacteria; phylum Actinomycetota; class Thermoleophilia; order Solirubrobacterales; family Solirubrobacteraceae; genus Palsa-744. The sequence continues at coordinate 1,296,867 of CAVZWQ010000003.1, read as the reverse complement.
TGGTCCGCAGCGGGATGCCGAGCGCCATCACCTGCTCGGCGGCCTCGAGCAGCGCCGGGCTGGTGACTTCGAAGCGGTCCTCGCCCAGCGGCACGAGCACGCGCAGGCGGCGCACGCGCTCGAGGTCCTTGGGCTCGGCCGGGCCGAAGCGCTCTTCCAGCTCCTGGCGGGTGACGACCTCGGGCCGCTCCGGCTCGTAGGGGGCGATCACCGCCGCGCGGAGACCGAGCAGCTTCCCGGCCAGACCCTCGGAGCCGCTCAGCAGCCGCTCGATCGCGGCGAGGTTGAAGCCGTCGGCCTGCAGGTCCTGGATCAGCCGCAGCCGCGCCGCGTGCTCGGCGTTGTAGTAGCCGACGCGGGCCCGCACTTCCGGAGGCGCGAGCAGGCCGCGCGAGTGGTGGTTGCGGATGTTGCGGACCGACATCCCCACCTCGCCGGCGAGCTGCTCGATCGTCATGTCGTGGGGGATCGCCGCTTGCGCGGCGCCCGCGCCGGCCCTCGGCCTCGGCGTCGCGCTGCGTGTCAGTTGTCACACCCATCTCGCTCGAGAGAAGGTTACCATGTTTGATGTGACCTCAAACGAGGTAACATGGATCCGAGTCATGCGAGAGGAGCGCGGAGAACGACGATGGCTGAACGCGGAGCCGCACCGCGGGTACCGACGCTCGGGCGCCGCGCGCTCGCGCTCGCGCAGTCCTTCACCTCGCCGCTGCTGCCCGACGACTACATCGAGCTGATCAACCCGCTGTGGTCCACGCGCGAGCTGCGCGGGCGCGTGGAGCGCGTCGACGCGGAGACCGACGAGGCCGTCACGATCACGATCAAGCCCGGCTGGGAATGGCCGGGGCACCGCGCCGGCCAGTACATCCGGCTCGGGATCGAGGTGGACGGCCGCTTCCACTGGCGCGCCTACTCGCTCACCTCCGAGGAGGCGCGGCCGGACGGCTGCATCACGATCACCCCGAAGCTCGTCCACACCGGCACGGTCACGCCGTACCTCTGTCAGCGCCTGCGGCCCGGGACGATCGTCCGCCTGGGCGGCGTCGAAGGCACCTTCGTGCTCCCGGACCCGCTCCCCGCGCCGCCTCCTCTTCGTCAGCGCCGGCAGCGGCGTGACGCCGATCGCGAGCATGCTGCGCAGCCTCGCCGCGCGAGCGCGAGCTGCCCGACATCGCGCACATCCACTCCGCGCGCTACCCGCGGACGGCGATCTTCGCCGAGGAGCTCCGCACGCTGGCGGCCCGCCGCCCCGAGTACCGCCTGACCGCGCGCCACAGCGGCGCGGAAGGGCGCATCCGCCCCGCGGAGCTCGACGAGCTGTGCCCCGACTGGCGCGAGCGCGAGACGTTCGTGTGCGGCCCGTCCGGCCTCCTGTCGGCGCTGAAAGCGCGCTGGGAGCAGGACGGCGACCCGGCACGCCTGCACCACGAGCACTTCCAGCCCGATGCCCTGATCGAAGGCGCGGACCGCGGCTGCGGGGGCACGATCGCCCTCTGCCGGAGCGGGATCGAAACCGCCAGCGACGGCTCGGAGCCGATCCTCCTCGCCGGCGAGCGCGCGGGCGCCCCGATGCCCTTCGGCTGCCGCATGGGCATCTGCCACAGCTGCGTCGGGCGCCTGCGCTCCGGGCGGGTTCGCGACCTGCGCACGGGCGCCGTCTCGGGCGCGCCCGGCGAGGTCGTGCGCACGTGCATCAACGCCCCCGAGGGCCCGATCGAGATCGAGCTTTGAGGCCGGCAAGGAGCGCCGGCAGATCCCCTGAGGCCGGCAAGGAGCGCCGGCCGATCCCCCCAAAAAACACCACCAACGGAGAGACCGCAATGTCAGCAACGCTTGAAACCACTCCGGCCGGCGCCGGGCACGGCGCGGCCGAGAGCCCGCTGGCGCGCCTGACGCCGGAGCAGATCGAGGCGCTCGGGCGCGAGTTCGACGCGATCCACGACGAGGTCTACGCCGACCTCGGCGAGCGCGACGCGCGCTACATCCGCTCCACCATCGCGCTGCACCGCAGGCTCGTGCTCGCCGCGCGCGTGGCGCTGCTGTTCTCGCGCCGGCGCCCGGCGTGGCTGGCCGGGACGGCGATGCTCTCGCTGGCCAAGATCCTCGAGAACATGGAGCTGGGCCACAACATCATGCACGGGCAGTGGGACTGGATGAACGACCCGGACATCAACTCGCAGAGCTGGGACTGGGACACCGCCTCGCCCGCCGACGCGTGGAAGCACTCGCACAACTACGAGCACCACACCTTCACGAACATCCGCGGCAAGGACCGCGATCTCGGCTACGACATCATGCGGATCGACCCGCACCAGAAATGGCACCCGGTCTACCTGCTGCAGCCGCTCTACAACCTCGTGCTGATGGGCTTCTTCGAGTGGGGCGTCGCGTTCCACGACATGAACCCCGATGCGATCCGGGCCGGTGAGAAGTCGAAGGCGCAGGCGCTCGCGGAGCTGAAGGCGATCGGCGTCAAGGCGCGCCGGCAGATCGTCAAGGACTACGTCGCGTTCCCCGCGCTGTCGGCGGCGAGCGCCCCTGCCGGGCGCCGGCGCGAGACGTTCAAGGCGACCTTCTGGGCCGACTTCACCGCCAACATCGTGCGCAACGTCTGGGCGCACTCGATCATCTTCTGCGGGCACTTCCCCGACCAGACCTACACGTTCGGCGAGGGCGAGGTCGCCGAGGAGACGCGCGGCGGCTGGTACGTCCGCCAGCTGCTCGGCTCGGCGAACATCGACGGCAGCCCGCTGTTCCACCTGCTCAGCGGCAACCTGTCCTTCCAGGTCGAGCACCACCTCTTCCCCGACATGCCCTCGAGCCGCTACGCGGAGATCGCGCCGCGGGTGCGCGACATCTGCCGGCGCTACGGCCTGCCCTACAACACGGGGCCGCTGCACCGCCAGCTCGGCACCGTGCACCGCACGATCCTGCGCCTCGCGTTTCCGGGCGGGCGCGTGCGCCCGAAGCCGGGTCCGGTCGAAGCCGTGTCCGCGTGAGCCGCGTGAGATCGCCGCGCGGGCGGCGGAGCGCCCCGTGGGGTGGCGCGGGCGGGCAGCCCGCAAGCTCGCCGCTCGCGTAGGGTTCGGGGCGAGCATGGCGCGCATCCCCTATCGCGATCCCGACAGCGCGCCCGAGCCGATCCGCGAGGTGATCGCCGAGACGCCGCTCGCGCTGCTGCGGATCGTCGCCCATGCCGACACGGCGTTCGAACCGTGGCTGCGCTACAGCAACGCGCTGCTGCGCCGCCTCGAGCTCGACCCGCTGCTGCGCGAGCTCGCGATCCTGCAGGTCGCGCGCCTGTCGGACTCCGAGTACGAGTGGACCCAGCACGTGCCGATCGCCGAATCCTTCGGCGCGAGCGGTCAGGCGATCGCGGCGATCGCGGCCGGACGCGACGACGACGATGCGCTCGCCGAGGATCACCGGGCGATCCTCTCCTTCACGCGGGAAGTCGTCGCCGACGGCGCTGCCGGGGAGGAGCCGGTCGCCTCGATGCGCGCGCGTCTCGGCGACCGCCAGCTCGTCGAGCTGCTGCTGGTGATCGGCAACTACCTCGGCCTGGCCCGCCTGATCGCCACGGTCGGGCTCGAGCCGCACGAGCCGGTCGTCAGGCTGCCCGGCGGCACCGACGCGCTCGGCCCGCTCCTGAGCGCCGGCGCTACTCGGCTCTGAAGCGTCCGACGCGCGACTCGGCGAGGTCCAGGCGCGCGAGCGAGCGCAGGAAGCCGTACGTGATGAACACGTGGATGCGCGACTGCGTGGCGTTGTAGAGGCGCAGGCTGATGCCGGAGGCGATCGCCGGGTAGAAGTTGACGACGGCCACCTCGACGTCCAGCCGCCCGCGCTCGGGGTCGCCGTCCGGCAGCCGCCGCACCTCGATCTGGAGGTATCCCGCGCCGTCGCGCCCGCGGCGCGCGACGAGCACCCCCCGGGCGATCCGCCATCGCACGAGCCCGCGGGTGGCGTCCATCTCGTACTCGGGCGGCTCGAAGGTGAGCAGCCTGAAGGGTTGGGTGAGCAGCACGACCGCGCGGCCGCGCTCGCTGTACTTCACGCGGATCAGGCCGAGTGTGACCCTGGTCAGAAAGCGCCAGTAGGTGCGCGCCAGGCGCTCGAGGTGCACCGGCGTCCAGATCTCCTCCAGCGCATCGCGGGCGATCAGCACCTCGGCGCGCTGGACCGAGCGCACGGCGCCGGTCTGCGCGTCCACGGACGTCTCGTCGGAGAGGTTCGAGATCTCGGCCGGCAGGACGCGCTGGCTGCGAAGGACGAGCCGGAGCGCGACGGCGAGTGCGACCAGCGCTGCGACGGCCGCGACGGCGATCCAGATCCCGGTCATGTCGTCTTCCCGCCGGGCACGAGGGGTGGAGGCTATCCGCCTCGTGTCCACCTGTGCTGGTATTCAACGCCCATGTCCGATCGCGCCAGGCGAGCAGGAGGCTACGGCCGTGCGGCGGCCGAGCCGCTGCTCGACGAGCTGGCCTCGCAGCCGGCCGAGCTCGCCAAGCGCTGGGCGATCGCGATGATCGAGGGCGCCGGACCCGACGAGATCGCGAGCATCGACCTCACGCTGATCGCGAGCGAGGGACCGGAGCTGATCGAAGGCGTTCTCGCCGGCGACGTCCAGCCGGGACGGCTCGCGCGCATCGCGGGCGCCGGCGGCGGCGAGCTCGCACGCGCAACCGAGGCGCTGCGCCGGGTGCTGTGGGAGGCGGCCGTCGAGGCCGTGCCGCGCGCCCGCTCCGACACGCGCGCCGCGCGCCGGCTGCTCGACGCCGGCGACGGGGTCGCCGCCGGGTGCGCGGCGCTGCTCGCAGCCGAGCTGGACGGCCTCGGCGGGGAGCGGCCCGCCGGCGAGGTGCCCGCCCCGGCCGCGCCGCCCGCGGGCGCCCGGCCGGCCGTGCAGCCGATCGTGATCGTCGACGAGCGCCACGGGCCGGCGCCCGGGCCGCTCGCGGCTGCGGCGCCGGAATCCCGCCCCGCGCCCCCGCCGGGCGCAGCCGCGGACACGGGCTACGGCGCCCTGGAGCCGGCGGGCCCCGCGGACGTCGCGCCGTTCGCGCCGGCGATCGCCGCGCGCGACGCACGGCGCGGGCCGGCCGCCTGGATCGGCTCGATCGGCGCGCAGCTGGAGGCCTTCGAGCAGGACCACCGCCCGTTCTCCGTGCTCCTGATCGAGATGCTGGAGCCGGCCGCAGCCCTCGACGCCCAGGACGCGACGCGCGCCCTGGAGGAGCGGCTGGGCCAGTGGCGCGGCCTGACCCTCACGCGCGAGGGTCCCGGGCGCTACTGGCTGCTCGCGCCGGGCGCCGACCGGGCGGCCGCCGAGAGCCTGCGCGACCTGGTCGAGTCGCCGCGGGGCGAGGCCCGGGGAGGGCCGGTGGCCGTGGGAATCGCGCTCTGCCCCGAGGACGGGCGCGACGCCGCCGGCCTCGCGGCGCACGCGGACCTCGACCTGTACACCTCGCGCTCGCGCTCGGCGGAGCGCCGGGCCGGCCGCCCCTAGCCGGGCGGCGCGCTCTCAGCCCGCGGCAGCCGTGCCGCCGGCTGCGCTCGGCGCAGGCGCTTCGGCGGCTTCGGGCGGCGAGCCGAGCGAAGGGGAGTTGGCGGCGGCGCCGATGACCCGGGTGTGGATCCGGATCGTGTCGCTGACGCCGAGGGCGCGCGCGGCGCCCGCCGTCAGATCCCAGTCGGCGCCGTGGGCGTAGGGGCCGCGGTCGATCACGGGCACGGTGATCGCGTGGCCGTGGTAGGAGACGCGGATCAGGGTGCCGCAGGGAAGCGTGCGGTTCGCGACGCCGACGACGGCGGGGGTCAGCGTCTGCCCGCAGGCCGTCTTGTGGCCGTAGAAGCCCGGCCCGAACCAGGTCGCGATGCCGGTCGGGCGCACGCTCGCCGAGGAGGCAGAGGAGGGCGCTGTCGAGGGGCTCGTGCTCGGCGCGGCCGCGCCGCCGGTCGAGGCGAGCGCGCCGGCAGCGCTCAGCGCCGGAAGCGATAGTCCCGCGGCGAGGGCCAGCACGACCCGAGCTGTCTTGAAGCGTGAATACATACGACTCGACGCCTACGGGGTGAGCTGACGGGCTCGCGCGGCGTGCTGGACGCGGCGCTACGGCCCTTGCGGACCGATTCGCCCCAGCGGACCTATATGTGGGTCCGCAATTGGGTCCCCCGCCTGCCGCGACCAGGGCCGCAGCAGCTCGGCGTGCGCGGCAGTATACATATCCCGCCCGGCAACGCCGGGCCGTGCGCCGAAACCGCGCAAAACCTCCGCAAATTGCGCCGGATTGCGCCTCCGGGGCGCCTCTGGCGGGCTAGCGGCCGAGCCGCGAGAGCACGTCGCGCAGCACGCGCTCGCCGCCCGAGATGCCGGCCTTGGCGACCTCGCTGAGGATCTCAGCGGCCGTGCCGACGAGCTCGGTCCCGCCGGGCGGCTGCACGGGACCGGTGGCGCGGTCCTCGACCGACTCGTAGCCCTGCCTGGGCACGGCCTCGGCCTGGCGCTTGCGCGCCGGTTTCGCACGCGTTGCTCTGGCCCGGCCGGGCTTGGCCGGCGCCGCGCGCTTCGCGGTGCCCGCCGCCGGCTTGCGTGCGGCCGTGCCGGGAGCGCGGCCGTTGCCGTTCGGGGACGCCTGCTCCGCGGCGGCGGCGTTCGCGCTGCGCGCCGCCGCGCGTCGCGCGGTCGCCCGCTGCGGACGCGTGCGCGGCAGGTTGGCCAGGACGCCGGCGCTCTCCGGGGGAGTGTCGGCTTGGGTCGGCCGGCGCTCCGTGCCGGCCTCGGATCGGGCCGGCCCGCGCTCGGTGCCGGCCTCGGGCCGGATCGGCCCGGGCTCCGTGCCGGCCTCGGCGCCGCGGCCGTTGCCCTCGCCTGGCTCGCTCACCGCCACATCATTGCTTAACCGGGCGTGTTCGAGCACGCGCGCGGCGCCTCGCGCGGGATTCCCGTTGCAAGCGGGATAAGGCGATGGGTAACCGGTCCGTTCTCGCCAGGACGCGTTAGCATGGGAGCCCGGTGAGCCGATAGGGCTGTAACGTCGGCAGGGCTGCGGCCGTAGTGTCGACTGAAGCGCACACATCAGCCACAGACACAAGTCCGCGAGGCCCCGCCTCCGGGTAGTCGATCGACGCAAGAAATGGAAAACCGCATGTCAGTAGTCGAGCTTCAGGAGCTGGATGAGGTCAAGGGCCTGCTCGCCAAGGGCCAGCAGGTGGGGGTTCTCTCCTATGCGGAGATCTCGAAATCGGTGTCCGAGCTCGACCTCGACGAGGCTGACGTCGAAGAGCTCCATGGGTTCCTCGAGCGCTCGGAGATCGAGCTCGTAGAGGACATCGATCCGGCGATCGCGGCGTCCGCGCAGGTGGAGCGCGCGCCCGACAAACGCGGGCGGCGCAAAGCCAAAGCCGCGCTCGACCTGAAGCCGGACATGACGACCGACTCGCTGCAGCTGTTCCTCAAGGACATCGGCAAGGTGCGCCTGCTCACGGCGCAGGAGGAGGTGGACCTCGCCAAGCGCATCGAGCGGGGCGACCTCGACGCCAAGCAGAAGATGGTCGAGTCCAACCTGCGCCTCGTCGTCTCGATCGCCAAGAACTACCGCAACCAGGGCCTTCCCTTCCTCGACCTGATCCAGGAGGGCACGCTCGGCCTGGTCCGCGCGGCGGAGAAGTTCGACTACCGCAAGGGCTTCAAGTTCTCCACGTACGCGACGTGGTGGATCCGCCAGGCGATCGCGCGCGCCCTGGCCGACAAGGCGCGCACGATCCGCATCCCCGTGCACGTCGTCGAGAAGCTCAACAAGATCGGCCGCGCAGAGCGCAAGCTCGTCACCGAGCTGGGCCGTGAGCCCACGGCCGACGAGATCGCCGAGGTCACGGGCATCGACCCCGAGGAGGTCGACTCGATCAAGCGCTCCGCGCAGGCGCCCGTCTCGCTCGAGAAGCCGGTCGGCGACGAGGAGGAGTCGGAGTTCGGCCAGTTCATCGCCGACGAGCGCGCGGAGTCGCCGTATGAGCGCGCCGCGGAGATCCTGACCAAGGAGGCCCTCCGCGAGGCCCTCGAGAACCTGTCCTACCGCGAACGCCGCGTGCTCGAGCTCCGCTACGGGCTCGGCGGCGAGCACCCGCGCACGCTCGACGAGGTCGGCCGCACGTTCAACGTGACACGCGAGCGGATCCGCCAGATCGAGAACCAGTCGCTGAAGAAGCTGCAGAGCCTCGCCGAGGCCCAGAAGCTCCGCGACGTCGCCTAGACGCAGCGTCTGATCCTGTGGGAGGGCGCGCATGCGCGCCCTCCGGACGGGCCGCATGCGGCCCGTCCTGGGGGTGGCGCATGCGCCACCCCCAGGGGGCGGTGCATGCACCGCCCCCGGCGGCCGCGCATGCGCGGCCGCCTTCCGGAGCGGATGCTCAGACCTTCGTCGTGCAGCCCTTCGCCTTGAGCAGTTTGTCGGCTGCCTTCTTCTGCGCCGCGCTCGCGTGCTTGTGGCTCTTGTGGAAGCTCGTCGCGTACGAGCTGCACTGGCTCTTCGACCAGTGCTTGGACGAGGTGGCGGCCGCTGCCGGGCCGGCGAGGGTGCCGGCGAGGAGGGCTGCGCTCATGACCGCGGCTGCGGTGCGCTTGACAGGTGACATGTGGATACCTCCATGTCTGTTTGGGGGGGAGGTGAAGTCAAGCGGGCGCCTTTAATCGGCTGCTCAGGAAACGATGAGTTTTGGCACAGCGGCGCACGGACCGTCCAGGCGCCGGTGCGCGGCTCAAGCCGCTCTGCGGCGATGCCGATGCGCCGTACATGTTCGACGTCAAGGCTGCGCTGCGTGAGCTCGTCTCGAAAGAGGGCTCGGATCTCCACCTGAAGGTCGGTTCCTCGCCCCTCTACCGCGTCCACGGCGAGCTGGCGCTCGACCACTCCTTGCCGCCGCTCGAGCGCGCCGACACCGAACAGGCGCTGCGCGAGCTGCTGCGCGACGAGAGCAAGCTCGAAGAGTTCGCCCAGGACCACGAGGTCGACTTCTCGTATGAAATCGAGGGCGTCGCGCGCTTCCGCATCAACGCCTTCCAGCAGCGCGAGACGACCTCCATGGTCTGCCGCGCGATCCCCCACCGCATCAGCACGATCGAGGAGCTCTCGCTCCCGGAGGTCGTGCGCGAACTGGCCGAGGAGGAGCGCGGGATCGTGCTGCTCACGGGCACGACCGGCTCGGGCAAGTCCACGACCCTGGCCGCCATGATCGACCACATGAACCACACGATGAGCAAGCACATCGTGACGATCGAGGACCCGATCGAGTTCGTGCACACCGACAAGCGCTCGGCCATCAACCAGCGCGAAGTCGGGATGGACACCGCCTCGTTCAAGCGCGCGCTGCGCCGCGTGCTGCGCCAGGACCCCGACGTGATCCTGGTCGGCGAGATGCGCGACGAGGAGACGGTCCAGACGGCGCTGTCCGCCGCCGAGACCGGCCACCTCGTGCTCTCGACGATCCACACGGTCGACGCCACCGAGTCGATCAACCGCATGCTCGACTTCTTCCCGCCCCACCAGCACCAGCAGGCGCGCAGCATGATCGCCGGCACGGTCAAGGGCGTGATCTCCCAGCGGCTCGTGCCGGGCGCCGACGGCGGGCGCGTCGCCGTCTGCGAGATCCTGCGCATGACGGGCCGCGTGCGCGACATGATCCTCGACCCCGACCAGACCGGCAAACTCGTCGAGGTCATCACGAGCGGCGCCTACTACGGCATGCAGACCTTCGACCAGGCGCTGTTCGGCCACGTCAAGGCCGGCCGCGTCACCTTCGAGGACGCGATGCGCGTCGCCTCCAGCCCGCACGACTTCAAGCTGCTGATGCAGGCGGACGGTCGCGAAGGCACCACGATGGAGGACGTCGCCCAGGCCGAGGAGCGCCGCGAAGCGGCGACGCGCCCCGGCTCGCCGCTGGGCGTGTAGCGGCTCGGCCCGACCGACCGGCCCGCGGGGAGCGCCTGCTCGTCGCGGCGCTCGCCGCGCTCCGGGCGTTCTCACTTCATTTGGTAAAGTAACGGTCTAGATGGCCGTAGACGAGACATGCCCCGTCTGCCTGACTGCTGAGATCGTGTGCAGCAAGTGGACGCTGCTGCTCGTCCGCGATCTTCACGAGGGGCACTCTCGCTTCTGCGAGCTGGAACGCTCGCTCGCGGGCATCAGCCCGCGCACGCTCTCCTTGCGCCTGCGCGCGCTCGAGGAGGAGGGCATCGTCGAGCGCCAGACCTTCCCCGAGGTCCCGCCGCGCGTCGAGTACGCGCTCACCGAGAAGGGCCGCGCGCTGCTGCCGATCATCGACGACATGCGCGCCTACGGCGAAGACTGGCTCGGCGTGGGCTGCAGCGAGCGCACGAGCCTCGAGATCGCCGCCGCCTAGCGGCACCCCTCTGCAAGCACCCCTGCGCCGAGCAGGAGCGCGCCGGCCGCGCCTTGAACTCCGGCCAATGCGCTCCGTCCAGCTCCACAGCGCGCTGCGGGAGTTCCTGGAGGCCGCCGCCGAGCGGCTCCAGGCGGACCTCGCCGCCGGCGCCGAGATCCCGTTCGAGGTCGACCAGCAGCAGAGCCGCGCCGTGCGCGGCGGGCCGGCGCTCTACTGCTACCGCCCGCTGACCGCCGAGTTCATCGCCGAGCGCCGCCGCGAGCTCGAAGCGCTGCCGCAGTACGAGCCCGCGCGCAGCGCGGTGGCGGGGTTCGAGGGCCTCAACCGCTACCTCGCCGGCATCGGCGAGGACGTCGTGCGGCTGGAGCGCCCCGCCCGCGTGCGGGTCGCGATCGGCGCGCTGCTCGGCGACGTGTTCTCCGATCAGTCGGACTTCGAGCTGCACCCCGAGCGCGTCGAGGCCGCCCTCGAGCGGCTCCACAGCACCGCGCTCGCCAGCACCGCCGAGGTGACGATCGTCGCGCTGCTCGAGGGCATGACGATCACGAGCCCGGAGCTGACGCTCGCCTCCGGCCTGACGATCGCCAAGCCGCAGGCGCTCGACGGTCTCCCGCCCGAGGCCCGCGCCCGCGAAGGCGCCGAGCCGGGGCACCTGATCGTCGCGCTGTCCAGCACCGAGCCCGACCCTCAGAGCGCGACCGAACGCGGCCGCGCCGTGCTGCGCGACCTGCTGCGCGCGCTGCGGCTCTTCGGCGACGGGCGCGTCACGCTGGCGCCGCTCGGCTGGGCGAAGATCGGGGGCGGCTCCTGGACACCGCTGCCGGTCGGCTCCGGCGGGCGCCCGCACGGGATGCTGCTCGTGACCGTGGAGCAGGAGGACGAGCTGCGAGCCTTCTGCAACCTCGTCTCGCGCCGCGCTCCCGACGGCAACGAGCTCGCGTGGGCGCTGCGCCGCTTCGAGATGGGCTGCGAGCGCGCGGACCTGCTGGAGGCCCTGAGCGACAACCTCCTCGCGCTGCGCGCGATGCTCGAGCCCGAGGGCCCCGCGAGCGGCATGCTGCCCGGGCGCCTGGCCGCGCTCTGCGCCACCCCCGAGCGCCGCCTCGCGCTCACCGAACGCGCGGTGCAGGCGATCGCGCTGGAGCGGGCCGCGATCGCGGGCACCGGCCGCGAGCAGCACGGCGCGCGGATGCTCGCCGAAGAGGTCGCCGACCACCTGCGCGCGCTGCTGCGCGACGTGATCTGCGGCCATCTGGACCCCGATCTCGTCGGCCTCGCTGACGAGCTGCTGCTCGCCGACCGCCCGGACCCGGCCGCGATCGAGGCCTCCCGCGCCGAGCCGGCGCGCCCGTCAGAGGCCGAGCTGTTCGGCGACCCGGCTGAGGCCGAGGAGATCCTGGACCTCCTCATCTAGGTGCCCGACGAGCACCGGCGGGCTGCCCGTCGAGCAGCACTGACAGCTCGGCGATCGTCGCGCGGTCGCGTCGCACCAGCACGTCCATGTCGGCCAGGTTGGCCGCCACGCGCCGCGCCAGCTCGGCTCCGAGCGCCGGCTGGAGCTCCTGCTCGAGATCCTCCTCGGTGCGCCCGCCGAGGCCCTCCAGGTGCACGCGGTTGATGATCAGGTGCGGCGCCGAGCGGCGCGTCTCGGCCAGCCGCGCGGCCAGGAACCGGGCCTCCCGGACCGGCTCGGGCTCGGGCGAGGTGACGACCACGAACGCCGTCTCCTCAGAGCGCAGCAGCTCCTGGACGGCGCGGGTGCGATCGCCGAAGCCGTCGAGGATCCCGCTCAGCGAACGGAAGAACTGCGACAGCTCGGCGAACATGTCGACGCCCGTCACGCGGGCGAAGATCGTGAAGACGAGCGCGGTCCCGCGCCCGAACAGCCTCGCCGTCAGCCCGCCCGGGGCGAGGAACACCTGCAGCGCCCGCCCTTCGAGGAAGCCGAGCAGCCGGCCCGGCGCCTCGAGGAAGTCGAGCGCGTTGCGCGAGGGCGGGGTGTCCAGGACGATCACGTCGAAGTCGTGCTCTTCGTAGAGCTCGTAGAGCTTCGCCACCGCGCTCAGCTCCTGTGAGCCCGCGACCGCGGTCGAGAGCTCCCCGTAGACGGGGTTGGCGAGGATCTCCTCGCGGGCCTCGCCGTCCGGCGCGAGGCTCTCCGACGACCGAGTCGAAGGTCGCCTTGGCGTCGAGCATCATCGCCCACAGCTCGCCCTTGGCCTCGAGCCCCTGGGCGCGCAGGCGCGCGTCCTCGATGCGGTGCGGCTCCCCGGAGAGCTCGTCGAGCCCGAGCGCGTGGGCGAGCCTGCGCGCCGGGTCGATCGTGACGACCGCCACCTTCTCGCCCGCGAGGGCCAGCCCCAGCGCCAGCGCAGCCGAGGTCGTGGTCTTCCCGACGCCGCCGGCCCCGAGGGTGACGATCACCCGCTTGCCGGCCAGCCGGGCCGGCAGGTCGGGCACGTGGTGGCTGTTTCCGGAGGGCATGCCGGGATCGTAGATATAGAGAGCGATTCGGCCGGCGCTCCATGCCGACCTTCCATGCAGGAATCCCCCCTCTCCATGCGAATACCCACCGGAAGGCTTTCCAGCAATCGAGCATCGGAGCCACCGTGGAAGGAAAGGCCAAGGTCATCGCGTTCGCCAACCAGAAGGGCGGGGTGGCCAAGACGACGACGACGCTGAACCTGGCAGCCGCCTTCGCCGAGGAGGGGCACCGCGTGCTGTGCGTGGACATGGACCCGCAGGGCAACCTCACCATGTCCCAGGGCATCGACCCGGACGCGCTCGACAAATCCATGTACGACGTGCTCGTCCACAAAGTCTCGATCCGCGAGGTGATCCGCAAGCGCGAGATCGACGTCGCGTGCGCCTCGATCGACCTCGCCGGGGCCGAGATCGCGATGTCGACGATGATCGGCCGCGAGCGCGCGCTCCAGAAGGCCTTCGAACCGATCCTCGAGGACTACGACTTCATCTGCATCGACACGCCGCCGAGCCTCGGGCTGCTGACGATCAACGCCCTGACGGCCTCGGACAAGGTGATCGTCCCCGTGCAATGCGAGTATCTGTCGATGCGCGGGCTGATCCAGCTGCAGAACACCCTGGCGATGATCCGGGAGAACCTCAATCCCGGCGTCGACATCGAGGGTATCCTGCCGACGCTGGTGGACTCGCGGACGATCCACGCGAAGGAGGCGATCGAGATACTCGAGGAAAACTTCGGCGACCGGGTCTTCGCGTCGCGGATCCGCAAGACCGTGCGCTTCGCCGAGGCGCCGGTGAAGGGGATGTCGGTGCTCAAGTACGAGCCGGATGGCGTCGCCGCCCAGTCCTACCGGCAGCTCGCACAGGAGGTGCTCACCCATGGCCAATCCTAAGCGCGCCAGCATGCGAGAAGGTCCGCTCGCCGCGCTCTTCCGCAAGACCGAAGAGGGCGAGGAGGCCGTCGAGGCCGCCGCGCCGGCTCCGGCCGCGAGCGAGCAGCAGCCCGCGCGGGCGGGCGCGCCACGGGCGGGCGCGCCACGGCGGGCGGGCCACCCCATCCGCGAGACCGGTCTCCCGCACCCCGCGCTCCGCGCCGAGGAGCCCGCCGCCGAGCCGGAGGCGCACATCCCGACGCCGCAGGAGCGCCTGCGCCACGCGTTCTCCTCGGAGATCCCCGAGAACGTGATGGACCGCACGGCGCCGGTGACGCCCGCCGCGTCGCGCGAGTACGTCGAGCCGGCGCCGGCGCGCGCCGCGACGGCCGCCGGGCAGCCCGTGATCCGGGTCGTCGGCGTGGGCGGCGGCGGCGTGAACGCCGTCAACCGCATGGTCGAGGCCGAGGTCGAGGGCGTGGAGTTCCTCGCCGTCAACACGGACGTCCAGTCGCTGCAGCAGTCCACCGCGGACCTGACACTTCACATCGGCGGCGAGCTGACGCGCGGTCTCGGCGCCGGGTCGGACCCGGACACCGGCCGGCAGGCGGCGATGGAGGACTACGACCGCATGAAGGCCCTGCTGAAGGGCTCGGACATGATCTTCATCGCGGCGGGCTCGGGCGGCGGGACCGGGACCGGCGCCGCGCCGGTCGTGGCCCGCATCGCGCGCGAAGTCGGCGCGCTGACGGTCGGCATCGTCACGAAGCCTTTCGGCTTCGAGGGCTCCCGCCGCAGCGAACAGGGCGAGCGCGGCGTCACCTCGCTCGCGCAGGAGGTCGACACCCTGATCGTCGTCCCGAACGACCGTCTGCTGTCGGTGCTCGACAAGCAGACGTCGATGGTCGACGCCTTCCGCGTCGCCGACGACGTCCTGCGCCAGGGCGTCCAGGGCGTCTCCGACCTCGTCACCCTCCCGGGCCTGATCAACCTCGACTTCGCGGACGTGCGCACGATCATGAGCGACGCGGGCAGCGCGCTGCTCGGCATCGGCATGGGCGTCGGCGAGAACCGCGCCACCGAGGCCGCGATGCAGGCCGTCGCCTCGCCGCTGCTTGAAACCTCGATGGAGGGCGCGCGCTCGATTCTGCTGTCGATCACCGGCGGGGCCAACCTCTCTCTCTGGGAGGTCAACGAGGCCGCCAAGTCGGTCTCCGAGGCCGCCCATCCCGACGCCAACATCATCTTCGGCGCGATGGTCGACGAGAAGCTCGACGACCAGGTGTGGGTCACGGTCGTCGCCACCGGCTACGGCGACGAGGGCCGGCGCAAGAGCGTCAGCCGCTACAAGGAGCCGGCCGAGGGAGAAGTCCGCGTGCAGAGGCGCTCTGCGCCCGCGGAGCCGCGGCGCGGCCGCAGCCTGGACGACCTGGAAATCCCGGAGTTCATCCCGAACCTGTAGGGCCGCTCGGCGGCCCCGGCCGCCGGGCCGTGTCAAGCTGCCGCGATGACGAGCGGAGCGAGAGGCGTCGTCGCCGCCGGGCATCCGATCACCGCCGAGGCCGGGGCGAAGGTGCTGCGCGCCGGGGGCAACGCCGTCGACGGCGCGCTGGCCGCGATGCTGACCTCGTTCGTCACCGAGGCGCTGCTGACCGGGCTCGGCGCGGGCGGCTACATGCTGGTCGCGGGCGCCGGCGCCGAGCCGGTTCTGCTCGACTTCTTCGTGCAGGCGCCGACGCGGCGCGGCGACGGCAGCGAGGCCGAGCTGCTCGCCGTGGACGTGTCCTTCGGCGACGCGGTCCAGGTGTTCCACATCGGCCCGGCCTCGTGCGGCGCGTACGGCAACCCGGCCGGGGTGTGCGCCGCCGCCGAGCGCTGGGGGAGCGTGCCGCTGGCGCGACCTCGCCGCCCCCGCCGCGAGGCTCGCCGAGGAGGGCGTGCCGCTCAACGCGGGTCAGGCCTACGTCGCGGAGATCCTCGCCGACCTGCTCACCTCGACGCCGGAGTGCGCGGCGCTGTGGGCGCCGGAGGGCCGCGTGCTGCGCGAGGGCGAGACGATGCGCAACCCGGAGCTCGGGGAGGCGCTCGGCCGCCTCGGCCGCGACGGCGCGGCGCCCTTCTACACCGGCGACGTCGGCGCGGCCGTGTGCGACTGGCTCGCCGCGCGCGGCGGCTCGCTCGGCTCTTCGGACCTCGCCGGGTACGGCGCGGTCGAGCGCGAGCCGGTGCGCCTCGGCTACCGCGATCGCGAGATCCTGACCAACCCGCCGCCCTCGGCGGGCGGCATCCTGCTCGCCTACTCGCTCGGCCTGCTCGACCGCGGCCCCTCCCCGCCGACGATGCAGGGCACGGTCGAGGCGATGGCCGCCGCCCAGGCCGAGCGCGGCGCCGAGTTCCTCGAGGGGCTCGCCGAGCCCGGCTTCCTCGACGGCTTCATGTCGAGCCGGCTCGGGTCGACCACGCACATCTCGGTGATCGACGCCGATGGGATGGCCTGCGCCGTCACGTGCACGAACGGCGAGGGCTCGGGCGTGGTCGTCCCCGGCACCGGCATCCACCTGAACAACGTGATGGGGGAGGAGGACCTCAACCCGCTCGGCTTCCACCTGCACCCGGCGGGGCGCCGGATGCCGAGCATGATGGCGCCGTCGATCGTGCTCCGCGACGGCGAGGTCGAGCTGGTGCTCGGCAGCGCGGGCTCGAACCGCATCCGCTCGGCGCTGCTGCAGACGATCGTGGGCGTGGTGGACCGCGGTCTCGGCGCCGAAGCGGCGGTCCGCGCGCCGCGCATGCACTTCGAGGACGGCGTCGTCTACGCCGAGCCGGGCGTCGAGCTCGACGGGCTCGACCCGGAGCTCCAGGCGGTCCGCTTCGGCGCGCTGAACCTCTTCTTCGGTGGCGTGCAGGCGGCGCTTCGCCGCGACGGGCTCCTCAGCGGCGCCGGCGACCCCCGGCGCGGCGGCGCCGCGGTGCTGGCGTGAGGGCGCCGGCGCGCGGCTCGCGCTGGCGGCGGCGCTCGCGCTGGCGGGCTGCGGCGGCGGCGTGCAGGCGGCCGACCTGTTCCTCGTCACGCGCGAAGGCCCCGCCCCTGGACAGCGCCTGGTGATGCTCGTCAACGAAGAAGGCGGCGTGACGTGCAACGGGCGCTACGCCGGCAAGCTCGGCGACGCGAAGATCGTCGAAAGCCGCGGCATCCAGGAAGACCTCAAGGACCCGGCCGCCGAACACCTCCGTCTGGCGCCGGCGCCGGGCTCGGTCGTCCACTACAGCGTGCGCGACGCCGACGGCACCGTCGAATTCTCGGACAACTCGCCGCACCAGCCCGCGGTCTTCCAGAAGCTGCAGCTGCTGGTGCTGCAGGCCGCCCAGCAGCTCTGCCACCTGCCGGCTTAGGCCGGCACGGAGCAGCCGTCGACCCTCTGGCCGGTCGGTCAGCCGAAACGGACCTTGCCGTTCGACTGCGCCCGGACCTGCGCGCGCTCGAGCAGCTCGAGACGCTCGATCGCGCTGCCCAGCAGCGTCGCGAGCAGCCGCAGCCGGTCGTTCTCGGAGCGCAGCTCGAGCAGCTGCTGCTTGTCGGGCAGGTCGAACTCGACGGTGCCGGCCATTCGGTAGGAGTCGAGTTCCGCCAGTTCATCGGGGGTGAGCTCGCGATCGGTCGCCTGGGCGACCAGCTCGGCGTAGAGCTCGCGGGCCGACGCCCCGGCGTCCTCGTCGGGCTCCTCCGGCTCCTCGACGGCGAACTCGACCACCCCGGCCGGGTAGGGCAGGTCGTCCTGGCGCTCGAGCAGCGTGAAGGGCCGGCTGCCGCGCGCCAGGATGTTCATCCGGCCGTCGGGCAGCCGCTCGATCACCTGCTCGACGAGGCAGGCGCAGCCGGTCTGCTTGAGCTCCTCGTCGGAGAGCCAGATGATCCCGAACTCGCTGCCCTCGCCCTCGGTGCAGTGAGCGATCAGGCGCAGGTAGCGGTCCTCGAAGATGTGCAGCGGCACGCTCTCGCTCGGCAGCGCCACGAGCCCCAGCGGGAACAGCGGGAAGTCGCGGAGCGGCGGCGCAGGCATGCGCCTGAGTCTATGACCGCGCCGTCACGCCCCCGGGCTTATGGGCGGTCAGCATCAGGTTGTAGAAGATCGCGGGCGGCAGGCGGCCCTCGAGCAGCCGGCGGTCGAGCTCCTGGAGCACCAGGTAGCCGCGGTAGGCGTACTGGCGCCACGCCCACGGAACGCCCTCCGGGTCCGCCGTCGCCTCGAGCGTGCGGTTGGTCCAGCCGAACCAGTTCGCGACGAGCTCCTCGCCGGTGATGCGCACGTCCTCGAACCCGGCGGCGCGCGCGGCGCCCTGCAGCTCTCCGGGTGCGAAAGCGTGCACGTCGACGACCCGCTCGAGCGCCTCGTCGGGGTCCGCTTCGGACTCGTGGCGCGCGGCGGGCGCGCGCATCGCCAGGCGCCAGGCGGGGGCGATCGCGCTCGCGACTCGCTTCGGCACGCGCGCGAGCCGGTCGCCGTAGCGCGAGGGCTCGCCCGCGAACAGCACCGTGCCGCCCGGCGCGAGCACGCGCTCGAATTCGCGGAAGGCGCGCGGCAGGTCGGGGATGTGGTGCAGCACGGCGTGACCGAGCACGAGGTCGAAGCTGGCGTCCGCGAAGGGCAGCCGCTCGGCGTCCGCCGGCGCGGTGGCGACCTCGAGGCCGAGCCGCTCCGCGTTGACCCGCAGCGTGCGCAGCATCCCGGGCGAGATGTCGCTGCAGGTCGCCTCGCCGATCATCCCGGCGAGCAGGAGGTTCAGCGTGAAGTAGCCGGTGCCCGAGCCGATCTCCAGCGAGCGGTCCCAGCGCGGCGGCTCGCCGCCGAGCGCCTTGCGCACCTTCGCGAGCACCTGCGCGCGGCCGACGTCGCCGAAGTCGATCCCCCACTTGTGGTCGTAGTGGACCGCCGCCACGTCGTGGTAGCGCGTGTTGGCGTCGCGGATCTGCTCTGCGCTCAGCGGCACGAGCGCGGACCATATACTCGCGCGCCCCGCCCCGCCGCCAGCGGCGGGTGGGCACGGGACGGCAACCGCATCCCCCATCTGACAAGCCAGTGACGAGCTCCTACGTACAGCGCGACCAGCCGCAGGGCGTGCCGCCGCTCGCCCTGACCGGCGAGCGCACGCTTCCCGACGTCCCGGAGGAGAACTACTGGTACCGCCGTCACCTCGTCGTCTACGAATGGATCGCCGAGCGCGTGCGGGGCCAGCGGGTGATCGACATGGCCAGCGGCGAGGGCTACGGATCTGACGTGCTGGCGCGATCGGCGGCGAGCGTGGTCGGGGTGGAGGCGAACCCCGAGGCCTTCGACCATGCGCGGCTGCGCTACGCGGGAGCCCGGCACGGAGCGCCGGCCGACCACAGCTCCCCCTCGAACCTGCGCTTCGAGCGGGCGCTGGTCGAAGAGTTCGGCGAGGACGCCGACGCTGTCGTGTTCCTGCAGACGATCGAGCACCTGCAGGACCCGGACGCGACGCTCGAGCACTTCCGCTCGATCGTCGGCGCGGACGGCGCGGTGTTCGTCTCGACGCCGAACGTGCTCACGCTCGCGCCCGCGGGCGCGGAGCGCTCTGACAACCCCTGGCACGTGCACGAGTACCGTCCCGAGGAGTTCGAGCAGCTCTGCCGCCGGCACTTCCAGCGGGTCGAGCTGTATGGGCTGTTCCACGCGCGCAAGCTGCGCGTCCACGAGCTGGCGCTGCGCGTCGGCTGGGACCGGGTGCACGCCGGCGCTGGGCCTGACCGAGCGCTTCTACGGCTGGTTCACGCCTGCGATCTCGGCGCGCGACTTCGCGCTGCGCCCGGGGGCGGGGCCGGATCTGGAGCGCGCCCTGGACCTGCTGGCGGTGTGCCGCCCTTGAGCGCCGGCGCCCGGCGCGGTGCGCTGGCGATCGTCCTGCACACGCACATGCCCTACGTCGAGGGCTTCGGCACCTGGCCGTTCGGCGAGGAGTGGCTGTGGGAGGCGATCGCCGGGAGCTACCTGCCGCTGCTCGAGCTGCTCGACCGCGGTGCGCCCCTGACGCTGTCGCTGACCCCGGTGCTCTGCGACCAGCTCGAGGCGCCGGGCGTGAGCGAGCGCTTCGGGCGCTTCGTGAACGAGGTCCGCCGCCAGACGCACGAGGAGGATGCCGCGGGCCTGCGCGCCGGAGGGCACGAGCTGCTCGCGGGCGAGCTGGAACGCGCCTGGGGGGACTACGCGGCCGCGGGGGAGTGGATGGAGCGGATCGATGGCGATCTCCTCGGCGCGCTGAGCGCGCACGCGCGCTGGACCTCCTCGGCGACGCACGCCGTGCTGCCGCTGCTCGCCACCGGGCGCGGCCCTGCGCGAGCAGGTCGGCGCGGGCGTGCGCTCCCACCTGCGGCGCTTCGGCACGGGCTGGCAGGGCGGCTTCTGGCTGCCCGAGTGCGGCCACGACCCGTCGATCGAGCAGGCGCTGATCGAGGCC
The DNA here is from genome assembly GCA_963779065.1 of uncultured Solirubrobacteraceae bacterium. Lineage (GTDB taxonomy): Bacteria > Actinomycetota > Thermoleophilia > Solirubrobacterales > Solirubrobacteraceae > Palsa-744. The sequence continues at coordinate 1,276,639 of CAVZWQ010000003.1, read as the reverse complement.
GGCGTCCGTTCCGTCTGCGTCGAGCTGACATCGCGTCTCGGCCTCGGCGCGAGCGGCCACCTGCGCCCTGTGCTGTCCGACTCGGGGCTCGTGCTGGTGCCGGTGGACCGGCAGACGATGTCGCTCGTCTGGAGCGACGGCGGCTACCCGTCGAGCGGCCCCTACCGCGACTACCACCACCACACGGTCCACCACCACAACCCGTGGGACAACTCCGGCGGCGCCTATGACCACGAGGCGGCGCTCGCTCTCGCCCGCGAGCACGCCGCGGACTTCGTCGCCCGCACGCAGGCCCGCCTGCGCGAGCACGGCGAGGGACTGCCCGGCGGGGGGCTGGCCGTCTGCGCGCTCGACACCGAGCTGCTCGGGCACTGGTGGTACGAGGGCGTCGCCTGGCTCGAGGCGGTCGTCGAGGAGTGCTCTCGCCAGGGCCTCGCGCTCATCCCCCTCGACGAGGCGCTCGCGGGCTCCGAGCCGGCGACTGCGCCCGGACAGGCCGACTGGGCCCCGAGCAGCTGGGGAGAGGCGGGAGACCTCTCGACGTGGTCGGGTCCCGCGGTCGCAGAGATGGCGTTCGCCGCCCGCGAGGGCGAGCTCGACGTGCTGCGCGCAGCGCCGGCTGCCTCCCGCGGCGCGATCAGGGCGATGCTCGCCCTTCAGGCCAGCGACTGGGCCTTCATGGTCACGCGCGGGATCTCGGTGCCCTACGCGCGCGAGCGCCATGAGGGCCACCGCGAGCTGCTGGCCCGCGCGCTCGCGGGGGAGACGGTGGAGCCCGAGCTCCGCAACCTCGCGGTCGACGCGGACCCGATCGACTTCATGGCGCCGCTCTAGAGCTACTCCCAGCGCAACTGGCGGGGTTCCTCGCGCATCCGGATCACGCGCGCCGGCACCCCGGCGAGCACGACGTTGGCAGGGAACGAGCGGGTCAGCACGGCGCTCGTCCCGATCACGGCGTTGTCGCCCACGCTGACGCCGCGCAGGATGCAGGCCCCGTAGCCGATCCAGACGTTGTGCCCGACCTCGACGTCGCGCTTGTAGATGCCCTGCAGGCGGACCGGCCGCTCGACTTCGGTGACGCCGTGGTCGAAGTCGATCAGCATCACGCGGTCGGCGAGGATGCACTCGCGCCCGATCGACACGTGCTGGAAGGCGGAGATCGTGCACTCCTGGCCCATCACGGTCTTCGCCCCGATGCTCACCTCGCCCTCGTGCACGCGGATCTTGCAGCCGTGCCCGATCCACGCCCAGCGCCCGATCCGCAGCGTCGCGCCGCGCCCGATCTCGAGCTTCACGCCGGGGCAGATGAAGCAGAGGCCGTCGGTCTGCAGGCGCCGCCCGAAGCGCAGCTTCAGGAACGCCAGGCGTGCCAGCAGCGCCGCGTAGCCGGGACGCAGCATCCCGTTCGCTCGCATGAAGCGCAGCAGCGCCAGCGGTCCGCCCCGCCGCGGCGCGGGCGGCAGGCGCACACCCGAGGCGCCGGCGTGCTCGGGAGACGACGGTGCTGCGTCGGCGAGGAGCCCCATTGCCGCGGATCGTAGCTTCGGAGGAGATCCAGCCCCCGCTCGGACCGCCCTGCGATGATGCGCGCTCGATGACGCCGGACTCGCTCGCAAGCCGCCTGCTCGGCGGCGACCGCCGTGCGCTCGCGCGCGCGATCAGCCTCGTCGAGGACGACCGCCCCGAGGGCTGGGAGCTGGTCCGCGAGGTCTACCCGCACACGGGTCACGCGGAGGTCGTCGGCTTCACGGGACCGCCCGGGGTGGGGAAGTCGACCCTGATCGGCGCGCTCACCAAGGCGCGCCGCGAGGCCGGCCGCACCGTGGGTGTGCTCTCGATCGATCCGTCCTCCCCGTTCACCCAGGGCGCGCTGCTCGGCGACCGCATCCGCCTGTCCGAGCACTTCCTGGATCAGGGCGTGTTCATCCGCTCGATGGCCAACCGCGGCGCGCTCGGCGGGCTCTCTGAGGCCGCGCTGCAGGCCGCGCTGCTGCTCGACGCGGCGGGCCGCCAGGACGTGTTCGTCGAGACGGTCGGCGTCGGGCAGGCGGAGATCGACATCATCGACCACGCCGACACGATCGTGCTCGTTCTGATGCCGGGATCCGGGGACTCGATCCAGGCCCTGAAGGCGGGTGTGATGGAGATCCCGGACGTGATCGTGATCAACAAGGCCGACCACCCGCTGACCGACACGATGGTCAGGGAGATCCGCGGCGTGCTCTCGCTCGCCAACCTCGACCGCGACCCCGAGGAGGTCAAGGCGAGCTGGCGGGTGCCGATCGTGCGCACCGAGGCCAACCGCGGCGCAGGGATCGGCGAGCTCGTCCAGCGCCTCGACGAGCACCGCGCGCACATCGTCGGAGCAGGCACGCTCGCCGAGCGCCGCGCCCGCAACCTGCGCAACGAGGTGCTGGCGATCGCGACCGCGCGCATGCGCCGCCGCCTGGAGGAGGATCTCGCCAAGGACGAGGGCTTCCAGCAGCTGCTGGAGCAGGTCGTCGAACGGCGGCTCGACCCCGCCAGCGCCGCCGGCACGCTGCTTCACAACGAGGCGGAGAAGGAGCTTGACGCGGGCTGAGAGCCCGCGGCGGCCTCAGCCCACCCGCGCCGACTGCCCGCCGTCGACGGGCAGCAGCACGCCGGTGATGAAGCGGGCCTCCTCGGAGGCCAGGAACAGGGCGGCGTTGGCGACATCCCAGGCGCTGCCCATGCCGCCCTTCAGCGGCACGGCCTCGTCGCGCCGGGCGGCGTAGCGCTCGCGCTCGACGCCGAGGGCGGCGGCGACCGCGTCGACGCCCATCGGCGTGTCGATCAGGCCCGGCAGGATCGCGTTGACCCGGATCCCGTGCTCGGCATAGGACTGGGCCAGCGAGAGCGTCAGCGCGTCCAGGGCGGCCTTCGACATCTTGTAGCCGTGCGGCGGGTTGCTCATCGGGGCGGCGCCCGCGACGAGCGCGGCGATCGAGGAGACGAACGTGATCGCGCCGCCGCCGCCCTCGCGCATCACGGGCAGCGCCGCCTTGGCCATCAGCATCGCCCCGCCCGCGTTGACGCGCACGATCCGCTCCCAGGCCGCGAGGTCGATCCACTCGGTCCAGCCGTCGCCCGTGCCGATCCCGACGTTGTGGTGGAGCACGTCGAGGGCGCCGAGCCGCTCGACGCAGGCGGCCACTGCGGCCGCGCAGTCCTGCTCCCGCGATACGTCGCCCTCGAAGACCTCAGCCGCCCCGCCCTCGGACGCGATCGCGGCGGCCGTGTCCTGCGCCGCGGCGCCGTCGCGGTCGAGCAGCATCACGCGCGCTCCCTCGCGCGCGAACAGGAGCGCGGTGGCCCTGCCGTTGCCGATCTTCTCCCCCTGGGTCTGGCCGGCGCCGGCGACCAGGGCCGCCTTGCCGGCGAGGCGTCCGGAGGTGCTCGCCATTCAGGCGCCGAGCGCGCGGGCGATCACCATCTGCTGCACCTCGTCGGTGCCCTCGCCGATCGTGAGGATCTTGGCGTCGCGGTAGAACCGGCAGACCGGGTACTCCTCGATGAAGCCGTAGCCGCCGTGGATCTGGACGGCCTCCTCGGCGCAGCGCACCGCCAGCCGCCCCGTCTTCAGCTTCGCCTGCGCGGCGGTGAGCGTGAAGTTGCGCCCCGCGTCCTTCTCGAGCGCGGCCTTGTAGACGAGCAGCCGCGCCGCCTCGATCTCGGTCGCCATGTCGGCGAGCTTGGCCTGGATCGCCTGGAACTTGGAGATCGGCTTGCCGAACGCCTTTCGTTCCCGCGCGTAGGAGAGCGCCTGGTCGAGCGCCCCCTGCGCGAGCCCGACACCCATCGCCGCGACCCCGATCCGCCCGATGTCGAGGATGTGCAGGAACTGCCGGAAGCCCTGGCCGCGCGGGCCGAGCAGGTTGGCCTCGGGGACGCGGCAGTCGGCGAACGTGAGCGGCCGCGTGTCCGAGGCGTTCCAGCCCATCTTCCGGTAGGGCTCGCCCTGCTCGTAGCCGGGCGTGCCGTTGGGGACGATCAGGTTCGAGATCTCGCGGTCGCCGTCCGAGCCGGCGGTCACCGCGGTGATGCAGACCACCCCCGAGATGTCGGTCCCCGCGTTGGTGATGAACTGCTTGGCGCCGTCGATCACCCATTCGCCGTCCTCGAGCCGCGCGCGCGTGCGCGTGTTGCCGGCGTCCGAGCCGGCCTCGGGCTCCGTCAGCCCGAAGGCGCCGAGAACCTCGCCGGAGCACAGCCGCGGCAGCCACTCGCGCTTCTGCTCCTCGTCCCCGAACAGGTAGATCGGCTGCGTCCCGAGCGAGGTGTGGGCGCAGAGGGTGATCGCCACCGAGGAGTCCACGCGGGTGAGCTCCTCGACCGTCAGGGCGTAGGCGAGCGTGTCGCCGCCACCGCCGCCGTACTCCTCCGGGAACGGGATCCCCATCAGGTTCAGCGCGCCGAGCTTGCGCACGATCTCGTACGGGAACGACTTCGTGCGGTCGAGCTCCTCCGCGACCGGGGCGACCTCGCCCTCGGCGAACTCGCGCACGGTGCGCCGGATCAGCTCGTGGTCGGGGGAGAGGTCGAAGTCCATCGCGGCGCCATTCTCACACGTTGGCGCCCGCGGGTGCCGGAGCGAGCGCCAGGCGTGACTGCACTACCATCGCCGCGCGTGAGCCGCACGCGCCTGGTCCTCGACTTCCTCACCCGCGGGGAGGTCCACTCCTACGGCCCGCTGCGCTCCCAGCGCGCCGACCTGTACCTGCCACTCGGGGCCGGGCCGCACCCGGTGATGGTCACGATCCACGGCGGCGCATGGCACAAGCGCTACGGGCGATCGCTGATGCGTGGCCTCGCCGGAGACCTCGTGCGGCGCGGCTGGGCTGTGTGGAACATCGAGTACCGCAGGCTGGGGGAGGCCGGCGGCGGCTGGCCGGCCACCTTCGAGGACGTGGCGGCGGCGATCGACCACCTGCACCACCTCGACGCGCCGCTGGACCTCGACGGCGTCTCGTTCGTCGGCCACTCGGCCGGGGGCCACCTCGCGCTGTGGGCCGCCGCGCGCGCCGATCTGCCGCGCGGCGCCCCCGGCGCGGATCCCGCCGTCCTTCCGACGCGCGTCGTCGGCCAGGCCGCCGTGTGCGACCTCGCCGGCGGCTATCGCTACTGGGGCGGCGGCGCGCTGGAGGAGCTGATGGGCGGCGCCCCTGAGGAGGTGCCCGAGCGCTACGCGCTCGCCGATCCCTCGCTCTTGCCCCCGCTCTCGGCTCCCGTGCTCCTGGTCCACGGCACGGCCGACCGGACGATCTCGATCAAGCCCGCCCGCCGCTACGTGAAGCGCGCGCAGGAGGCGGGTGCCAGCGCCGAGCTGATCGAGATCGAAGGCCCCGGCGGATCGCACCGCGCACACGTCGATCCGCGCAGCCAGGCCTGGACGGCCGTGACCCGGTGGCTGGGGCAGCCCACCGGGCTCTGACGGCTCGAGCAACCTGCGGCGGCCATTCCGAGCAGCGGGATCTAAAGCCGCATCGCGCACCTGGCGATGAGGGCGATATGAGTCGTGTGAGGATCCATTGCTGGAGCTGCGCCCGCAGCATCGAGGTCGAGCAGGGAGACCCGAACGGCGGCCTGGCCGCCGGCGGCTGGGCGCTCTCGAAAGGCGAGACCTACTGCCCCGAGTGCGCGGCCGCGCGCGGGCTGGCGGCTGCGCCGGCGGGCGGCTCGGCGCCGGACGCTCCGGAGGCTCTCCTCGCGCGCGGCTCCGACGAGGCCGCTCAGGCGAGCGAGCAGTTCCCGAACAGCCCCTACGCGAGCGGCGAGGGCCGCTTCGCGCGCTCGGTTCGCATGATGAAAGCCAGCTGGTGGGTGCTTCGCGAGAACCCCGGGCTGATGGCGTTCCCCGTGATCTCGGTGGTGCTGAGCCTGCTGGTGGGGGCCTTCTGCTTCAGCACCTTCGGGAGCTGGGCGACGCACGGGGGCCGGGCCGTGAACGGCGCGCGCGACGGCCTGCTCGTGCCGTCGCTGATCGCCGCCTACCCGCTCACCTTCATCTCGATCTACTTCTCTGTCGCGCTCGCCGAGGTGCTGGCCGGCCGCCTGGACGGCAAGGAGACCACGACCGCGGAAGGCTTCTCGGCCGCCAACAGCAGGATCGGCCTGATCGCCGCTTGGAGCCTGCTCGCGTGCACCGTCGGTCTCGCGTTGCGCGCGCTCGAGCAGCGCCTGCCGCTGGCGGGCCGCATCGCCGCCTGGCTGTTCGGGATGGCGTGGTCGCTGGCCACGATCTTCGCGGTCCCGATCCTGGCCTACGAGGGGCTCGGGCCGCTCGAGACCGTGAAGCGCTCGGCTCAGATCTTCAGGCGCCGCTGGGGTGCCCAGGTCGGAGGCTCGATCGGGATCGGCGCCGCGTCGGCGGTGATCGCGATCCCCCTCGTCCTGGTGCTGTTCGTCGGCGTCGCGATGCCCGGCGGGGGTGGCGCCGCGCTCGTCGTGCTCGCCGGTGCCGGGCTCTTCGCGCTCAGCGCGGCGGTTTCGGCGATGGAGCAGATCTACCGCGTCTTCGTCTACCGCAGCGCGGTCGGCATGGACACCTCGCGCGGGCCCTTCTCGCAGGAAGACCTGCGCTCGCCGCTGACCAGGCGCCGCTAGGCCGCCAGCTCGCGGGCCAGCTCGACGAGCAGTCGCACGCCGAAGCCCGACGCGCCCTTGCCGACGTAGGGGCGGCCGAGCCCCCACGCGGTGCCGGCGATGTCGAGGTGCGCCCACGGCGTCTCGCCGACGAAGTTGGAGAGGAACGCGCCGCCGACGATCGTCCCCGCCTTGCGTGCCTCCGGGGCGTTGTCGAGGTCGGCGAAGGCGCCCTTGATCAGCTCGTCGTACTCCTCGTGGAGCGGCAGGCGCCAGACGATCTCCCCGCTGGTCTCGCCGGCGGAGCTGACCAGCTCGGCGAACTCCTCGTCGTTGCTGATGAGGCCCGCGTAGGTGCTGCCCAGCGCGATGATCACCGCGCCCGTGAGCGTGGCGAGGTCGACGACGCGCGTCGCGCCCTCGGCGACCGCGTGGCAGAGGCAGTCCGCGAGCACGAGGCGCCCCTCGGCGTCGGTGTTGTTGATCTCGATCGTCTTGCCGTTGGCGGCCGTGACGATGTCACCCGGCTTCACCGCCGAGCCGCTCGGCAGGTTCTCGGTCGCGCCGACCACGGTGAGCAGCCGGATCGGCAGTCCGAGCGCCGCGATCGCCGCCGTCGCCTCGATCGCCACGGCGCCGCCGGACATGTCGAACTTCATCTCGGACATCTTCGCCCCCGGCTTCAGCGAGATGCCGCCGCTGTCGAACGTGACCGCCTTGCCCACGAAGGAGAGGACCGGTCCCGCCGCGGCCGACTTCGGCTCGTAGCGCATCGTGATCAGGGCCGGCTCCTGTGCCGAGCCCTGCGCGACGGCCGAGAACGCCCCCATCCCGCGGGCGCGGATGCCGTCGCGGCCCTCCACCTCGACGGTGAGCTCCGGGATCTCCTCTGCGAGCGCCCGGGCGTGCTCGGAGAGCGCGGTCGGCGTGAGGTCGTTCGCGGGCCGGTTCTGCAGATCGCGTGCGCGGTTGACGCGCGCCGCGACCACCGCCGCGTCGCCGACCGCGCCTTCGAGCTCCTCCGGGCACCCGACGAGCAGGCGCTCGAGGCCGCCGGGCGAGTCGGGCGCGGGCGCGGACTTGAAGCGCTCGAAGCGGTAGTCCGCGAGGACGGTCCCCTCGACCAGCGCCGCGGCGATCGCCTCCTCGGCTCCCTCCGGCACGAGCCAGCACAGCGCGCGGGCCGAGACCTCGCGGGCCCGTGACGCGGCGGCTGCGGCCGCTCTGCGCGCCCGCTCGCCGTTCATCTCCTCGCGCGCCCCGAGCCCGACGAGCAGCCAGCGCCGCCCGTCCTCGTGGGTCACGGCCACCGAACCGGGCTTGGCCCGCGCCTCGCCGGAATCCAGCAGCGCGCCGGCCGCCGCGGGCGCGCGCGACGGGGCGCCCTCTCCCTCGAACAGCGCGACGGCGACCGTGTCGGCCTGCTCGACGGCGTCGTCGGGGCGGCGTGGGAGGACCTCCATCCGCCGCCACCATACCGGGCTCCGGAGAGGTCCCCGCCCCGCCGCCCGCGCCCTGCGCCCCGGACACCGCGCGGGCGAGTGGCCGGGCTGCGCCGGCGCGCACCGTCCCGGGCCGCGAGGAGCCGTCCACTAGGATTCTTCGCCTTCGCCAGTTCTCAAGCGACGACAGGAGAGACCCGCCCCCATGGCCAAGACAGTGATCCTCGGTGCCGCCCGTACCCCGATCGGCAAGATGGGCGGCGGCCTGTCAACGCTCGACGCCACGGAGCTGGGCTCGACCGCGATCGAAGCCGCGCTGGAGCGTGCGGCGGTCGACCCCGAGCAGGTCGAACACGTCGTGATGGGGCAGGTGCTCCAGGCCGGACAGGGCCAGATCCCCTCTCGACAGGCGCAGATCAAGGCCGGCATCCCCAAGGAGGTCTCCTCCGAGACGATCAACAAGGTCTGCGCGTCGGGCCTGCGCGCCTCGGTGATCATCGACCAGGCGATCCGCGCGGGCGATCTGCAGGTCGCGGTCGGCGGGGGCATGGAGTCGATGTCGAAGGCGCCCTACCTGCTGCCGCAGGCGCGCTTCGGCTACCGGATGGGCGACGCCAAGATGCTCGACGCGATGGTCCACGACGGGCTCACGAACCCGTTCTCCGGCAAGCAGATGTTCGTCGAGGCGACCGAGGTCGGCGACGAGCTCGAGATGACGCGGGCGGACCTGGACCGCTGGGCGCTGCGCTCGCACGAGCTCGCCCTGAAGGCGATCGACGATGGAAGGATGGCCGAGGAGACAGTCGCCGTGACGGTCAAATCGAAGAGGCCCACCCAACCCGACACCCTCGTCGAGGTCGACGAGGGCCCGCGACGCGAATCCTCGCTGGAGGCGCTCGCCAAGCTGCCGGGTCTCGTCGGCAAGGAGGGCTCGCACACGGCCGGCAACTCGCCCGGCGTCAACGACGGCGGCGGCGCGCTCGTGCTCGCCTCGGAGGAGTGGGCGCAGGCGAACGGCAAGGAGGCGCTCGCCGAGATCGTCGCCCACGCCCAGAGCGCCAACGACTTCGCCTACCTCGCCACGACCCCCGCGAGCGCAGCCAAGAAGGCCCTCGAGAAGGCCGGGCTGCAGCCGGGCGACATCGACCTCTGGGAGATCAACGAGGCCTTCGCCTCGGTCACCCTGAACTCGATCAGGATGCTCGGCATCGACGAGGACCGCGTCAACGTCAACGGCGGCGCCGTCGCGCTGGGGCACCCGATCGGGGCCTCCGGGGCCCGGATCCTGGGCGCGCTCGTCCACGAGCTGCGCCGCCGCGGCGGTGGCTACGGCTGCGCGGCGATCTGCTCCGGCGGCGGGCAGGGCGACGCGGTCATCCTCAAGGTGTGAGGCGGTGATGGAGGCGGGCCTGAACGGCGCTACGCCGCCGCGCGCAGCCGCCTTCTTCGACCTCGACAAGACGCTGATGGCCGGGTCCTCGGGCGTGTTCTTCGCGCGGGCGGCCTACGAGTCGGGGATGATCTCGCGCTCCCGGCTGATCAAGGACCTCTACGAGAACATCCGCTTCCGGCTGCTCGGGTCCACCGACGACCGCGCCGACGACGTCCGCCGCCGCGTCGGGGAGATGATCGCCGGGGTGCGCGTGCGCGATCTCGAGCGGCTCTCGCCGCGGGTGCTCAGCGGGGTGCTGCCGCGGCTCTACCCGGCGATGCTCGAGCGCGCCTACGCGCATCAGGACGCCGGCGTGCCGGTCTACATCCTCACGGCGGCCTCGCAGGAGATGGCCGACCTGCTCGCCCGGGTGCTGGCGTTCGACGGCGGGCTCGGCACGCGCTCGGAGATCGTCGACGGCCACTACACGGGGCGCCCGGCCGGCCCCTTCAACTACCGCGAGGGCAAGGTCATCTCGATGCGGGAGCTCGCGGAGCGCGAGCAGATCGACCTCGCGGCCTCCTTCGCCTACTCCGATTCGGAGTCGGACCTGCCGATGCTGCGTGCCGTGGGCCAGGCGGTGGTCGTGAACCCGGACGCCGAGCTGCGGCGGATCGCGAACGGGGAGGGGTGGGAGATCGTCGAGCTCGACCGGCTCGGGCGGCGGCTGAAGATGCTGGTGGCGCTCGGCGTGGGGACCGCGCTTGCGTCGGCCGGCCGCGCGCTGATCGAACGCAGCGGCGTTCCCCGCACCGGCGCGCGGCTCAGGCCGTGGGGCGCCGATCAGCAGCGTGCAGGGGGTCGTGGGCGCGGGCGGCGCCGCGGCGCCTCATCGCTGCCTGGGCGCTCGAGGCGCTAGCCGGGGCGCGAGCGCGGCTGCCGGGGGTCGGCGCCCGGTACGGCGGCCGCCGCGGGGCCCCGTGCGAGACGGGGCCCCGAGACGCGACCGCGGTTGCTAGCGGACTTCGATCTTGAACACGGGCTGGAATTCCTTCCATCCCGCCGCTTCGAGTTTGCTGTTGACGTAGGCGCCTTCGGGCAGCGGGTCGGACCCGACCGCCGGGACGCCTCCGGCCGCGGGAGGTTCGGCGATGTATTCGCCGCCCGCGAATTCCTTGTACGCCGTCTGCAGGCCGACGTTGACGATCTTGCCGCCGCATGCTTCGCAGCCGTTCGTGAGCAGCACGATCGCCCTGATCGGGAGCGGTTTGGTCTGCGTGAACTTCTTGAACGTGATCGTCTGCCGGTAGCCGCCGACGTCGCAGTTGGGGCCGAAGCCCTTGCCTTCGCCGGTCGCCGGGCAGCTCGTGTTGGTCGTCGGCCGGTAGTGCAGCTTGGCCGTCGTCGTGGCGGCTGCGACCAGCGCGCCCGGTTCGTTGCCGGCACCGACTTCGTAGACGTGGACGGTCCATGCCTGCGTGAACTTCTTCCCGGGGTGCCGGGTGAGGCAGTTTTCGAGCTGGTATTCGCCGGATTCGCAGGCGAACACGTCGACCTCGCTCGTCAGCGACTTCAGGACGCGGCTGTTCGTGAGCGCCGTTTCCACCTGACCGCCGAACATGCCGCCGCCCATGAAGGCTTCGTAGTCCTGCGAGTAGGTGTCTTCGTTTGGTTTCCCGTTGACGGTCGCGGGGACCGTGTTGAGGTTGTTGTAGGCGACTTCCGGTGTGCTGGCCGAGGCGCTGCCGACGGCCGTGACCGCCGTACAGGCGAGCATCATCGCCAGCGCCGATCCGAGTCGCACGAGAACGTGCTTGTGCATCCTTCCCCTCCTTGTCTCGTTCGCGGCGCACGACCGACCGGCCGCCGCCCGACATCCGTGTGGGCGCGCTCGGAACCATCCCTCCGAATGCTGCTCCCCTCCGAACTCGAGGAGTGTTCTGCATGTTGGGCGCCGGTGTCAACCCTCGCGGGGGACCGCAGCAGGCGTGCCGGCAGCGCGGATGCCCTCGGTTTCGCTGCGGATGCTCCTCGCCGGGGCGAGCCGCCGCGCCGCGCCGAGCGGGGCGAAGGGCATAGAGTATGCGCGCCGAGAAGGCCGGCCGCTCGCCTGCGCCGGTCGTGCGCCCGAGCAGTGCGGGGCGCCTTGCGCACGCAGCCGCACGTCGAGATCCGAGACACCCCTGCCATGAGCACAGACGCATCCAGCCAGAGCAAGATCCGTGTGGTCGTCGCCAAGCCCGGCCTCGACGGGCACGACCGCGGCGCGAAGATCATCGCGCGCGCCCTGCGCGACGCCGGCATGGAGGTGATCTACACCGGGCTGCACCAGACGCCCGAGCAGATCGTCGAGACGGTGATCCAGGAGGACGCCGACGCTGTCGGCCTCTCGATCCTGTCGGGCGCCCACATGACGCTCGTTCCGCGCGTCGTCGAGCTGCTCCGCGAGCAGGGCGTCGACGACGTCGTCATCACCGTCGGAGGGACGATCCCCGCCGAGGACATCCCCGAGCTCAAGAGCCTCGGGGTCGCGGAGGTCTTCACGCCCGGCGCGCCGACGCAGGCGATCGTCGATTTCATCCGCGGTCAGTGGGAATCCAACCCACCCCGCCGCGCGTCGAGCGCTTGATTGACTCGTCAGTCAACCGCTCGGATCAGTACCATTCCGAGGCAACACACCCCAAGGAGAACCCCCAAGAATGAAGATATGCGTCCTGGTGAAGGAGGTCCCGGACGCCGCCGTCGAAAAGAGGATCGACCCTTCGACGGGGCGGATGGACCGCAGCGGGGAGAAGAACCTCAACCCGTATGACACGCACGCCATCGAGGCTGCGATGCAGATCAAGGAGGGCGGCGCCGTTCCCGTCGAGGAGATCGTCGCCGTGACCATGGGCCCCGAGAGCGCGGTGCGTGCCCTGCACAAGGCCGTCTCGCTCGGCGCCGACCGCTCGGTGCACCTGACCGACGCCGGCCTTGCCGGCTCGGACGTGGCGGCAACCGGCTACGCGCTCGCGCAGACGCTCCAGCGCGAGAGCCCCGACCTGGTGCTGCTGGGCCAGCAGTCGGACGACGGCGAGTGCTACACGATCGGCGCAGTCGTCGCCGACCACCTGCAGATGCCGTCGCTGACGCAGGTGATCAAGATGGACGTGGAGAGTGGAGCCCCACCGCCTGCGCTGCGAGCGCCAGGCCGAGTACGGCTACGACACGGTCGCAGTCGAGCTGCCCGCCGTGATCTCCGTCGGCGACGCGATCAACGAGCCGCGCTACCCGTCGCTGAAGGCGATCATGGGCGCGAAGAAGAAGCCGCTGGACACCGTCTCCTCGGGCGACGTCGGGATCGACGCCTCGATGGTCGGCGAGGACGGCTCGCGCGTGCAGTGCGGCGAGTTCAAGGACCCCCCGGCCAAGGCCGCGGGCCAGATCATCGAGGACGAGGACACGAACGAGACCGTCGAAAAGATCGTCTCCTGGCTCGAGGAAAGGAAGCTGATCTAGATGGCCGACGTCCTTACATACGTGCTCCACAAAGACGGCGAGTTCAACAAGAACTCCCTCGGCGCGGTCTCCGAGAGCGCCGCGCGCGCAGCCGAGACCGGCGGCTCCTGCCACGCCGTCGTGGTCGGCGGCGAGGACCTGTCAGACGACCTCTGCGCCTCGCTCGGCGCCTACGGCGCCACGAAGGTGTTCCGCGCCAAGGGCCCCGAGGGCCTCGCGCAGCCGGTCATCGACGTGATGTCCAAGGTGATCGACGAGGGCGGCCACGGCTACGCCATCTTCGGCGGCGGCCTGCTCGGCTTCGAGATCGGCGCCGGCCTCGCGGCCCGGCGCAAGGGCGGCGTGACGATGGAGGTCACCGCCGTGCGCGCCGAGGACGGCAAGCTCGTCGCCGAGCGCCCGATCCTGGGCGACTCGAAAATCTCGGTGTCCCGTTACAAGGGCTTCGGGATCATCATCGGCCGCATCAACGCGTTCGAGATCAAGCAGGGCGGCGCGGGCTCGGCCGAGGTCGTCGACGTCGACGTCGAGTACTCGGCCTGGTCGAACAAGGCCAAGATGGTCACGCGCGGCGAACAGCGCGGTGCCGACGTCGACATCGAGGGTGCGGACATCCTCGTCGCCGGCGGGCGCGGCCTCGGCAAGGCCGAGGGCTTCGAGCTGTGCGAAGCGCTCGCCCAGGCGTTCGGCGGCAACTCCGCCGTCGCGGCGACGCGCGCCGTGGTCGACGCGGGCTGGTACCCGTACGCGGCGCAGATCGGCCAGACCGGCAAGACGGTGGCGCCGAAGCTGTACCTCGCGGCCGGGATCTCGGGCGCGATCCAGCACAAGGTCGGGATGCAGAGCTCGGAGAACATCGTCGCGATCAACAAGGACGCGAACGCGCCGATCTTCGAATTCTCCGACCTCGGCATCGTCGGCGACCTGAACAAAATCCTGCCCAAGCTGACGGAAGCGGTGAAGGCGAAGAAGGGATCCTGAGCATGTCCTCCTCCAACGGCTCCACCAACGGGAAGGTCGCGCCCGCGGCCTTCCCGCCCCCCGTGGACTCCCAGAAGGAGTTCATCAAGCGCGGCCTCGACGACGAGGACGAGCTGATCGAGGTCGGCGTCGCGATCGTCGGCGGCGGGACGGCCGGCCTGGCGTGCGCGAACCGGCTGCTGCAGCTGCTCGCCGACGACGAGGAGATGCTGGAGCGCCTCGGCGAAGTGCCGGTCGCCGTCGTGGAGAAGGCCAAGACCTGCGGCGGGCACAACCTCTCCGGCGCGGTGATGCGCCCGGGGCCGCTGGAGGAGCTGTTCCCGGAGATGAGCCGCGAGGACTGGCGCAACGAGGGCTTCGCCTTCGGCGAGGTCAAGAAGGAGTCGGTGTACATGCTCACCGGCCCGAAGACGAAGCTCCCCGTGCCGATCCCGGCGGTGCCGAACTTCAAGAACCACGGCAACGAGGTGGTGTCGGTCTCTGCGCTGGCGCGCTACCAGCAGCGCCAGGCCGAAGAGGGCGGCGCCTACATCCTGACCGAGACCTCCGCAACCCAGCTCGTCGTCGAGGACGGGCGGGTCGCCGGCGTGCGCTCCGGCGACAAGGGGCGCGGCAAGGACGGAGAGCCGCTCGGCAACTTCGAGCCCGGGACCGACATCAAGGCGAAGGCCACGGTGCTCGCGGAGGGCTGCTGGGGCCACCTCACCGGGGCCGCCATCAAGGAGTTCGACCTGGCCGAGGGCCGCGAGCCCCAGGTCTGGGAGCTCGGCGTGAAGGAGGTCTGGAAGGTCTCCAAGCCGCTCGACCGCGTGATCCACACCTTCGTGCAGCCGTGGCCGTTGAAGGTCTCGCCGAAGTACGGCCAGCTCGGCGGCACGTGGATCTACCCGATGAAGGACGAGAAGACCGGCGAGGACCTCGTGTCGATCGGCTTCGTGGTCGACCTCAACTACCGCGACGCCACGACCTCGGCTCACGACCTGCTGCAGACGTTCAAGATGCACCCGCTCGTCAAGTCGATCCTCGACGGCGGAGAGCGCGTCGCGTGGGGCGCGAAGGCGCTGCCCGGCGGCGGCTACTGGTCGATGCCGAAGCTCTCGATGCCCGGGGCCGTGCTCGTCGGCGACGCCGGCGGGATGGTCGACACGGCCGCGCTGAAGGGCGTCCACCACTGCATCAAGTCGGGGATGCTCGCCGCCGAGTCGATCTACGCCGCGCTCAAGCGCGGGAGCACCGACTTCTCCGACTACGAGGAGGCGGTCGAGCGCTCCACGATCGGGACCGAGCTCTACGAGGTGAGGAACACCCGGCAGGCATTCCAGAAAGGCTTCCTCGTCGGCAGCGCGCTCGCGGGGCCGTCGATCATGTCCAAAGGCAAGCTCCCGCCCGGACGCCAGGAATGGCATCGCGACGACGCCGAGCCGATGTTCGTCGGCAACACCAAGAACCGCTATCCCAAGCCCGACGGCAAGTACACCTTCGACAAGCTGTCCTCGGTCTTCATCACCGGCAACGCGACGCGCGACGACGCGCCCAACCACATCCGCGTCCAGAAACACGTGCCGCGCGAGATCGCCGAGACGTGGCGCTGGATGTGCCCTGCGGGTGTCTACGAGATCCCCGAGGACGCTCCCGAGGAGGGCCCCGTCGACGTGATCGTCAACTACACCAACTGCGTGCAGTGCGGTGCGATCACGGCGAAGGGCGGCCGGCTCACGACTCCCGAGGGCGGCGACGGCCCGCTCTACCAGCTGACCTGACCCGCAGAGGGCAGGACTCGCGTCCGCAGGCGCGAAACCTGCACCACGCCGGTGTGTTAGGGGGGGATGATGAGGAGTGCTCCGGGCGCAGCGCGAGGCAGGACCCGGGTGGCGGGACGGCTCACGGCCGGCTTGGCCGCCGCGATCGCCGCTGCCTGGATCGGGCTCGCTCCGCACGCGCTCGGCGCGACCGGCGCGACGGGTGCGACCGGGAGCACCGGGACCGGGACCACCCCGCCCGCGGGCAAACCGCCCGTCTCGGCGACCCTGGAGGGGTGCACGACCTCCGAACAGCAGGCCGAACGCACGGCCACGTTCGCGGGCGAAATGTCGATGATCCCCGGCGCCGCGAAGATGGAGATGCGGATCGACGTGCTCGAGCGCGCGCCGACCGAAGAAACCTTCCACGTCGTCTCCGCGCCCGGCCTCGGCGTCTGGCGCTGGGCTGCGCCCGGCGTGAAGACATACCGCTACCTGAAAGAGGTCACGAACCTCGCCGCGCCCGCCTACTACCGGGGCTCCGTGCGGTTCCGCTGGGTGAACGCGAAGGGCAAGCTCGTGAAGGCCTACGAGCTGCGCACGCCGCGCTGCATCCAGATCCCGAAAGCTCCGCCGCCCGGCGAATAGCGCGGGGCGCCCGCGCGTCTCGGGGCGGCCGCTAGAATCACCGGACGATGAAGACCGAGATCCATCCCAAATACGAGCAGGCCCACGTCCGCTGCACCTGCGGCAACGAGTTCATCACCCGCGCCACGCGCGAGGAGCTCCACGTCGAGGTGTGCTCGAACTGCCACCCGTTCTACACCGGCCGGCAGAAGCTGATGGACACCGGCGGACGCGTCGAGCGCTTCCAGCGCCGCGTCGCCAAAGGTCGCCTGGCTCAGTCCCGGGCCGCGAAATAGGCGCATGACGCCGCGTCCGGCCGCTGGCTCGCCGAGCGCGCCGGTCGCGACAAACGCGGCGGTGGCATCGCCTCCTGCCGGCGGCGCCGGCACCGAAGCGGGCGGCGCTCCCGGCCGGGACGATGCTGATCGACGGCGAGCTCGAGGCCGCCCGCGACGCGCCCGTCGGCGGCCAGGCCGTCCTCGAGGGCGTGATGATGCGCGGCGTCTCCCACTGGGCGATCGCCGTGCGCAAGCCGAGCGCCGAGCAGCTGGCCCACGGCGGGCACTCGCCAGAGGAGGCCTCGCTCGGGGAGATCGAAGTCAAGAGCTTCCCGCTCGAATCCGCGCTCAAGCGCCACCGCTCCCTGCGCCTGCCGATCATCCGCGGCATCGTCGCCCTCGGGGGCTCGCTGGCGATCGGGTTCCGCGCGCTGGAGTTCTCCGCGAACGCTCAGCTCCCGCCCGAGGAGCCGGCCGCCGCGAGCGCCGACGCGACCGCCGAGAACGGCGCCGCGCCGGCCGCCGAGGAGAGCGAGCCGCAGGAGATCCCGAAGGCCGTCTGGGTCGGGACGGTGGTGGTCGCGCTCGCGCTCGCGGTCGTCCTGTTCTTCCTGATCCCCGTCGGGCTGACCAGCCTGATCAAGGACCAGCTCAACTCCTCGGTGCTGTTCTGGCTGGTCGAGGGCGTGGTCCGGACCGCGATCTTCCTCGGCTACCTGCTGCTGCTCTCGCGGCTGCGCGACCTGCGGCGCGTGTTCGAGTACCACGGCGCCGAGCACAAGACGATCTCGTGCTTCGAGGCCGGGCTCCCGCTGACCCCGGCCAACGCCCAGCGCTTCTCGCGCCTACACCCGCGCTGCGGCACCAGCTTCCTGCTGATCGTCATGATCGTGGCGATCTTCGTCTTCGCCCCGATCGGGCTGCCCGCCTGGTACTGGCTGGTGCTGACCCGGATCCTCGGCGTGCCGCTGATCGCCGGCATCTCCTTCGAGATCATCAAGTTCGCGGGCAAGAACCGCAGGCGCCGCTGGGTGCAGGCGCTGATGTGGCCCGGTCTGAAGCTGCAGCTGCTCACCACCCGTGAGCCGGACCACGATCAGCTCGCCGTCGCGATCGCCTCGCTCGAGGCGGTGCTCGCCCTGGAGAAGCCGGGGGAGATGACGGCGGAGGATCTGGTCGGCGTAGAGCTCGTCGCCTGACGAGACGGCCGGGAGCCGGCGCCAGCCTTTGTCCTCGGTCGCTCGTGTGCTGGCCGGTTCGGGGATGCGAGCGAAGCGAGTGTCTCCCGGTCCGGCACACTTCGCTCCCTGCGTCCTCGGCTGGCTTGGCTCCCGGCCGTCTCGTCGCGCTGAGCCTCAGGTGCCGGCCCGCCGGCTCAGCCGAGGACGGCGGCTTCCTGCGTTCCCGCGGGGACCAGACCGTCCACCTGCCGCCGCCAGCCCTCCTTGATCCGCTCCAGGTCGAAGCCGCGCGCGTCGCGCAGGTAGACGAACAGGCCCGCTGAGAGCCCGGCGAGCAGCGTGTCGGCGAGCAGCTCGCCGTCGCACTCCGGGTCGATCTCGCGGAGCAGCAGGGTGACGTGCAGGCGGCTCGCCGCGTAGGGCGGGGAGCCGAGGTGCGCGCCCGCCACTTCGGCGGCCGCGAGCAGTTCGGCGTGCGCGTCGATCAGGTCGAGGCGCGCCTCGCCGAAGGCGACCAGGCGCTCTCGCGCGGGAACCCCCGGCCCGAGCGGCGGCTCGCCCCGGATGAACGCTTCCTGCAGGCGCGCCTCGTCCTCGCTGAGGACGGCGGTCGCGAGCGACGCGCGCGAGCCGAAACGGCGGAACAGCGTGCCCTTGCCGACGCCGGCGGCTTCGGCGATCTCGTCCATCGAGACGCAGCTGGCGCCCTTCTCGGCGAAGAGGCGCCGCGCCGCACACAGGATCCGCTCGCGGTTTCGCGCCGCATCGGCGCGTTCGGTTGCTTGGGGCTGGATCACGGGTAGATCGTCCATTTCGCGCCTACATCGTACCGTATCCGCGCAGAAGCGGACCACGGTCCGATTGCGTGCTACACTCTGGACAGAGCTAAACGGACTGCGGTCCGAACAAACCGAACACAAGGAGAACAGCACACATGAGCGCCCCAGTTGCAGAGCCCCTCACCACCGGGAACTGGACGATCGACACGGTCCACTCCCACGTCGGCTTCGCCGTCAAGCACATGGTCGTATCGACGTTCCGCGGCCGCTTCGAGGACTACTCCGGCTCGCTCACCGGCGGCGAGGACGGAACCCCGGTCCTCCAGGGCGCGGTGAAGGTCGACTCGCTGCAGGTCAAGGACGAGAACCTCCAGGCGCACCTCGCCTCGCCGGACTTCTTCGACAGCGCGCAGTACCCCGAGATCACGTTCCTCTCCAGCGCCGTCAACGTCGGCGAGAGCGGCGAGCTCGAGGTCGAGGGCGACCTCACGATCAAGGACCACACGCACCGTGTCACCGCGCGGGGTTCGATCACCGGTCCCCACGTCACGCTCGGCGACTTCGAGAAGATCGGCGTCGAGCTCGAGGCGGTCATCGACCGCCGCGAGTACGGCCTCGAGTGGAACGCACCGCTGCCGAAGGGCGGCTTCGCCCTCGACAACGACGTCAAGCTCCAGGTCTCGCTCGAGCTCGTGAGGGAGGCCTGACGGCCATGAGGATCCTCGGACTGTCGGGAAGCCTGCGCAGGGACTCCCACAACACGAGGCTGCTGCGCGGCGCCGGCACCCTGCTGCCGGAGGGCGCCGAGCTGGTCGAGTTCGACCAGCTCGGCGCGATCCCGCCCTTCAACGAGGACGAGGAAGCCTCCCCGCCGGCCTCCGTCCAGGCCTTCAAGGACGCGATCGCCGGCGCCGACGGGCTCTTGATCGCGACGCCCGAGTACAACTCCTCGATCCCGGGCGTGCTGAAGAACGCGCTCGACTGGGCCTCCCGGCCACGCGCCGAGAGCCCGCTCGCCGGCAAGCCGGCGGCCGTGATCGGCTCCAGCACCGGCCTCTTCGGCGCGGTGTGGGCGCAGGCCGAGACCCGCAAGGTGCTCGGCTCGACCGGAGCGCGGGTCGTCGACCGCGAGCTGCCGATCGGGCAGGTGGACGAGGCGCTCGACGAGCGGGGGCTGCCGCTCGAGGACGATGCGCGCGAGGCGCTCTCGGCCACGCTCGACGAGCTCGTCGAGCTGGCCGGCGCAGCCCGCCGGGACGAGGCGCCGCAGCCGGCAGTGCCGCAGTTCCGGGCGGCGGCCTGATCAGCTTCGCCGCGCCGCGGCGGGGCGCGGCGTCCGAGCCGCTTCGCACGGGCGGCTCGAACGCGGCGACGCTGCGCCGGTGAGGGCCCGCTTCGCGAGCGGATACGCTCGGAGCGAGATGATCGAGGACCTCGTCGCGCAGATCGAGAGCCGCTTCGCCGAGCTCGGCGAGCAGATGACCGACCCGGAGGTGATCTCCGACCGCGAGCGCTACGCCGAGGTGGGCCGCGCCTACAGGCAGCTCGAGCAGGCCGCGAAGCTCGCCGCCGAATGGCGCCGCGCTCAGGACGATGCGGCCGGCGCCGAGGAGCTGATCGAGGAGCTGGGCGAGGGCGACGGCATGCGCGAGGAGCTGGAGCAGGCGCGCGCGCGGATCGCCGAGCTCGAGGAGGAGATCCGCCTGGCGATGGTCGAGACCGACCCGAACGACGAGAAGGACGTGATCGTCGAAATCCAGGGCGGCGCCGGAGGGGAGGAGGCCGGGCTCTGGGCGGGCGACCTCTACCGCATGCTCACGCGCTACGCCGAGCGGCGGGGCTGGAAGACCGAGCCGATCGAGATCGGCGACGGCAAGTACACGTTCGCGATCAAGGGCGACGGCGCCTACTCGGTGTTCAAGTTCGAGGGCGGCACCCATCGCGTGCAGCGCGTCCCCGCGACCGAGTCCCAGGGCCGCATCCACACCTCGACGGCCACCGTCGCGGTGCTGCCGGAAGCCGAGGACGTCGACGTGGAGATCGACCCGAACGACCTCCAGATCGACGTCTACCGCTCCTCCGGGCCGGGCGGGCAGTCCGTGAACACGACCGACTCCGCCGTCCGGGTGACCCACAAGCCGTCCGGGATCGTGGTCTCGATGCAGGACGAGAAGTCCCAGCTGCAGAACCGCGAGAAGGCGCTCCGAGTGCTGCGCGCGCGCCTGTACGAGCGGGCGCTCGCCGAACAGCAGGCGGAGCTGGCCGCCGACCGGCGCTCGCAGGTGGGGACCGGCGACCGTGCCGAGAAGATCCGCACCTACAACTACGGCGAGCGGCGGGTCACCGATCACCGCATCAAGCTCACGGTGCACAACCTCGACCAGGTCCTGATGGGCGAGCTCGGCGAGCTCA
The DNA here is from genome assembly GCA_963779065.1 of uncultured Solirubrobacteraceae bacterium. Taxonomy (GTDB): domain Bacteria; phylum Actinomycetota; class Thermoleophilia; order Solirubrobacterales; family Solirubrobacteraceae; genus Palsa-744. The sequence continues at coordinate 1,255,727 of CAVZWQ010000003.1, read as the reverse complement.
CGGACGCCCTCCAGGCAGACGAGCGGCGCCGGCGGCTGGAGGCGCAGGCCGCGGCGTGAGCGGCACGCCGGCGCGCGAGGCGCTCGAGGGCGCCCAGACGGCGATCGCAGCGGCAGGATGCGAAACCCCCCGCCTGGACGCGGAAATCCTGCTCGCCGACGTGCTCGGCGTGAGCCGGGAGCAGCTCGTGACGGACACCTCGCTGACGGTGCAGGGGCCCGCCGTGCGCGCCTACCAGGACGCTGTGCGCCGGCGCGCGGTCGAACGCGAGCCGGTCGCATACATCACTGGCCGCCGGGCGTTCCGCAACATCGAGCTCGCGGTCGACCGGCGCGCGCTCGTGCCCCGTCCCGAGACCGAGCTGCTCGTCGAAGCCGGGCTCTCGCTGCCGCGCGGCGCCTCGGTGCTGGACGCCTGTACGGGCAGCGGCGCCGTCGCCCTCGCGCTCAAGCAGGAGCGCGGTGACCTCGACGTCTGGGGCAGCGACGTGAGCGAGCCCGCCCTCGCCCTCGCGCGCGAGAACGCGGCGCGCCTCGGCATCGCAGTGCAGTGGCTGCACGCCGACCTGCTCCACGGCGTCCCCGACGCGTTCGACGCCGTGCTCGCCAATCCGCCCTACGTGGCGGACTCCGAGCGCCCCTCGCTCGCACCCGAGATCATCCGCCACGAGCCGGCCGAGCGCGCTCTTCGCCGGCCCCGACGGGCTCGGCGTGATCGCGCCCCTCGCGCGGCAGCTCGGCGGCCGCGAGCGGGTCGCGACGGCCGCGATCGAGGTGGGGGAGGGCCAGGCCGGCGCCGTCTCGCGGCTGTTGCGGGATGCCGGCTTCGGTGCCACTAGCTTTCAGGTTGACCTTGGGGGTATAAAGCGGGTGGTGATCGGGAGAAAAGGAAGGGGACAATCGTGACTCTCGACGAAGACGCCGCAGATCGCCTGCGCGAATGTGTCACCGCAGGCGGTGTGGCGGTTTTTCCCAGCGACACGGTGTACGGGGTCTGCTGCGACCCGGACAACGAGGAGGCGGCTCGCCGCCTCTACGCACTCAAGGGGCGACCCTCGGCCCGAGCGTGCGCGGTGATGTTCTTCTCGCTCGAGGATGCGCTCGACGAGCTCGACGACCTGCACGAGAGCGAGCGCGACGCGCTGAACGCGCTGCTCCCCGGGCCGGTGACGGTGCTGCTCGCCAACCGCAACCGGCGCTTCGCTCCGGCATGCCGCGTGGACCCCTCCACGATCGGCCTGCGCGTGCCGGCCTTCGAGGGCGATCTGGAGGCTCTCGCGACGGTCGGCGTGCCGGTGCTCCAGTCGAGCGCCAACCTCTCCGGTGAGCCGGACGCCCGCACGCTCGACCAGGTGCCGGAGCGCTTGCGCGAGGGCGCCGATCTCGTGATCGACGGCGGCGAGCTGCCGGGCACGCCCTCGACCGTGATCGACCTGCGCGATCTCGACGAGGAGCACCGCTGGTACGTGCTGCGCGACGGCGCGGTGCCTCGCGAACGCGTCGAGCGCGCGCTCGCGGCGCTCGCGTAGGCGACTTCGCCCCGCCGGCCGCCGGCCTGCCGCGAGGAGGCCGGCGAGGCGGGGCGCGCCGCGCGCGTTGCCGGCTGAACTCGGGTGCTTCTCACCCGCCCGCGGCGCTCTCCGCGCCCGCGCACACGTGCACCGGCCGGGGTGCTAGCCTCGTCGCAGCTGCCGCAACTGGCGCCTCGCAGGTGGAATCGACCACCGGGAAGCGGACAGCTCATACGCCGCGCGCCTGGGCACCAGTCTTCAGTCCCCTGCCAAGGAGAGCGCTGTGAGCGAGCTGAGCCCCGACTACTTCAACCGACCGCTCGTCGAGGTGGACCCCGAGCTGGCCGACGCGCTGGCCGGAGAGCTGCACCGCCAGCAGTCGACGCTCGAGATGATCGCCTCGGAGAACTTCGTGCCGCGCGCGGTGCTCGAATGCCAGGGCTCGGTGCTCACCAACAAGTACGCCGAGGGGTACCCGGGCCGCCGCTACTACGGCGGCTGCGAGTGGGTGGACGTCTCCGAGCAGCTCGCGATCGACCGCGCGAAGGAGCTGTTCGGCGCCGAGCACGCCAACGTGCAGCCGCACTCCGGCGCGCAGGCGAACACCGCCGTCTACCACGCGCTGCTCGAACCCGGCGACACGATCATGGGGCTCTCGCTCGCGCACGGCGGGCACCTCACCCACGGGATGCGCATCAACGTCTCGGGCCGCCTGTACGAGATCGCCGCCTACGAGGTCGACCGCGAGACGAGCCTGATCGACATGGACGAGGTGGCGCGGATCGCCCGCGAGCGCAAACCGAAGCTGCTGCTCGCCGGCTGGTCGGCCTACCCGCGCGTGCTCGACTTCGAGCGCTTCCGCGAGATCGCCGACGAGGTCGGGGCGCTGCTGATGGTCGACATGGCTCACTTCGCCGGCCTCGTCGCCGCGGGCCTTCACCCGAACCCGGTCGCGGCCGGCGCCGACGTCGGTGACCACCACCACCCACAAGACGCTCGGCGGCCCGCGCGCGGGGATCATCCTCTGCAAGCAGGAGCACGCGAAGAAGATCGACTCGGCCGTGTTCCCCGGGCCAGCAGGGCGGCCCGCTCGAGCACGTGATCGCGGCCAAGGCGTTCGCGATGAAGGTCGCGGCGAGCGACCTCTTCGCCGAGCGCCAGCGCCGCACGATCGCGGGCGCGCAGGCGCTCGCGCACGGAGCTGCTGAGCGCCGCCGGCCACGGCGTCAGCGTCCTCACCGGCGGCACCGACGTCCACCTGATCCTCGTGGACCTGCGCGACTGCGAGCCGGAGCTGACCGGCAAGCAGGCCGAGGACCGCCTGCACGAGATCGGGATCACCGTCAACCGCAACGCGATCCCCTTCGACCCGCGGCCGCCGATGGAGGCCTCGGGGCTGCGGATCGGCACGCCGGCGCTCGCCACGCGCGGCCTTCAGCAGGAGGACTTCACGGAGGTCGGGAGGATCCTGGCCGTGGCGCTGACGCCCGAATACGAGTCGCGCGCGAGCGAGCTGAGCGAGCGGGTGCAGGCGGTCGTCGAGCGCTATCCGCTCTACGAGGGCCTGACCGCCGCGACCGTCGCCTAGCGCGGGGCGCGTCGATCGGCTCAGCCGCCGGCGAGCGGCTGACGCGGCCCGGCACGATGCCGCCGGTCAGCGCCCCTCGTGACCCCCGCGCCTGCGATGCTTTGCGGAGCAGATGGCGCATCCGACCGAGCTCGAAGCGCTGTACGCGTTCCTGGTGGCCCTTGCCGTCGCGGCGCTGTTGACGCCGCTGGACGATGCGGCTCGCCCGCGCCGTCGGCGCTATCGACGAGCCGCGCGAGCGCGGGCTCTCCGACAAGGCGACGCCGCTGCTCGGCGGGCTCGCGATCTTCGCCGGGACGCTGGTCGCGACGCTGATCTGGCTGCCGGCCGGCTACGGCAAATCGCCGCACCTCTGGTACGGCGTGCTGATCGGCGCCGCGGTGATCGTGGTCGTCGGCGCGCTGGACGACCGCTTCGACCTGCACCCGGCGGCCAAGTTCGCGGGGCAGATCATCGCGGCCGCGATCGTCGTCCACTACGGGGTCGCCGTGAAGGCGATCACGCTGCCCTTCGTCGGCAAACTCCACTTCCCGAACGCGGGCGTCACCAACGCCGGGCCGATCCTCACCGTGCTCGGGCTCGTGTTCCTGATGAACGTCGTCAACTTCTCCGACGGCGTCGACGGGCTCGCCGCGGGGGTCTGCGCGATCATCGCGGGCGCGATGGCGGTGATCGCCTTCGACCTCGGACGCGAGCAGCCCGGGGTGCTGGCGGCGATCACCGCGGGCGCGGCGCTCGGCTTCCTGGTCTTCAACTTCCCGCCGGCGTCGAGCTTCATGGGGGACAGCGGCTCGAACCTGCTCGGGCTGCTGATGGGCGTGATCACGGTCGAGGCGGCGGTCAAGACGACCGCTGTGGTGTCGTTCGTGCTGCCGCTGATCCTGCTCGCCGTGCCGTTCCTGGACACCACCTTCGTGGTGCTCAAGCGCCTGAAGTACAAGCAGCCCGTCTATCGCCCCGACAGCGAGCACTTCCACCACCGCATGGCCCGGATCGGGTTCTCGGGCCGGCGCACGATCGCCTTCCTCTACGCGTGGACGCTGATGCTCGCCGGGCTCGCGCTGGCGCTGCGCTTCGTCCCCTACAGCGACCATCACGGCCATCTTCGAACGGGCTGGACGATCGTGATGGTGGCGCTCGGGCTGGTCGCGATCGCCGCCAGCGTCTATCTCGTCTACGTGCTCGAGATCCTCAAGTTCCGCCGCCTCTCGGAGATGCGGCTGCGGCGCCTGCGCCCGGAGGCCTCACCAGCTGAGATCGCGGCGGGAGTCGCGCAGGACTTCGAGACCGGCGAATTCCAGGCGGTGGCGGAGGTGGGGGACGCGGACGCCGTGGGGGACGCGCCCTCCGGACCGCGCGTGAGGAGGGCTCAGCAGCGGGTCGGCCAGCGGCAGGTGGATCAGGACGGCGTAGGCGCAGACCACGAGCGTGGCGGCCAGCAGGCGCCGATCACCGCAGACGGCGGCTAGCGGCAGCGGCCACACCGCGTACCAGGGCAGCAGCCAGGCCGTCGAGCACAGCAGCGCGATCGTCGTCCATCCCGCGGCAACGCGCCAGTCGGCCCCCCGCGCGGTGCGCCACAGCGCGTAGGCGAGCACGGCCACGAACGCCGCGACCCACGCATGCCGCCACCAGGCGGGCGTGGGGTGCGCTGCGGTCCCGATCCCGAGCAGGCGCGCGGTCTCGGCGGGCACGCTGTGCGTGGCGACGAGCTGCTGCTGCTCGCCGACGGCGCCGAGGAACCCGAGCGCGTGCGGCCCGAATCCGATCACGCCGACCGCCGCGACTGCGAGCAGGCCGAGCGCGCCCGCCAGCGCCACGCGCCAGCGCTCGCGCGCGGTGCGCTGGCCGAGCACGAGGAACGGCAGCAGCAGGCCGGCCGTGAGCTTGACCCCCACGCCGCCGGCCAGCGCGAGAGCCGCCGCACGCGGACGGCCGGACGCCGGGCCGAGGCTCGCGCGCGGCGCGCTCAGCAGCAGGGCGAGGCCGAGCGCCAGCAGGAGCAGGGTGTCGTTGTGCGCGCCGCCGGCCGCCAGCACCAGGACCACGGGGTTCAGCCCGAGGAACGCCAGGGCGAAGGCGCGCGAGCGGCCGAACCGCCCTGCCGCCTCCGTCGTGAGCCAGATCGCCCCGAGGCTGCAGAGAGTCGCGAGCGCCTTCAGGGCCCAGAGCCCGCCGGCCAGCCCGAGCGGAGCGGCCGCGTAGCTCGCGAGCGTGAACAGCGGACCGTACGGCGAGTGCTGGAACGGCCAGCCGATGAAGCCGAAGACCGGGTCGGCGGAGGCTTCGGCCGGGAAGTGGGTGTAGGGGTCGAGGCCGTGCAGCGCCCCCATGCGCGCGAACGCGAGGTAGCCGAAGACGTCCTGGGAGAGCAGAGGCGGCCCGAGCAGCAGGACCAGGTGGGCCGCGATCACGGCTGCCGCGATGGCCGCCGACCGGGAGCGCCCGTGCCGCCGCGAGGGCGACCAGGTAGCTCGCGCAGATCACGAGCACGAGCGTCTGGAAGCCGCCCTTGCCGAGCTCCGAGCCGATCCCGCTCAGGGGTCCCGACAGCCAGCCCGGCCAGCCGCCGCTGTCGGCGGGTACGTACCGCGACGGCGCGGCGGCCGCGTCGACGCACAGGACCGCCAGCGCGGCGAGCAGCGCGACCAGCGCGAGTCCTCCGGCGACCCGCACAGCCACCGGGGCGGAGACCTCGCCGTCTGCACCCCACGCCGCCGCGCGGCGGGCGTCCTCGGCCTGCCCGGGACCGGCGGGCGCCGCTCTCCGCGTGGCCTGCATGTGCCCATTCTCACTGCTTCGCGGCCGGCAGGCATCCACGCCGCCCGGTAGGCTGTGGTTGAGCCTCAAAGCCAGGGACGCCTGGCCGACAAGACTGTCCGCGCGCTGTAACCAAGCCCCCTGTGCGGAGTGCAATTCCGGTGATGCGACGGAACAAACGCCAACGCAACCTTCGCCTGCTCGGCGAGGAGGACCGCCCGCAACGCGTGCTGGTCCTGTCCGCCGACGTCGGCGAGGGGCACGCCGCGGCGGCCCGCGCGATGGCGGAGCAGATCGAGGCCTCGCCCGAACAGGCCGAGGTGACGGTGATCGACGGACTCGACGCGATGGGCCGCGTGCTGCGCCCGGTGGTCGAGGACGGATACCGCGTCCAGCTCCGCGTGATGCCGTGGAGCTACACGATCATCTACTGGCTGCTCGAGCACGTGCTGCCGGTGCGCTGGGTGGCGCGGCGGCTGCTCTGCACGTTCGGCTCGCGCCCGCTCGCCCGCACGATCCGCGAACACGAACCCGACGTCGTCGTCTCCACATATCCGGCGGTGACGGTCGTGCTGGCGCGGCTGCGGCGGCGCGGCGAGATCTCCTGCACGACGGTCGCGACGATCACCGACCTGACGGGCCTGTTCTTCTGGGCGCAGCCCGGGATCGACATGCACCTCGTCATGTACGGCGAGTCGATGCCGTCGGTCGAGCGCATCGCCGGCGAGGGCAGCGTGCGGCTCGTGAGCCCGCTGATCTCGGCCGAGTTCCTCGAGCCGCGCTGCCCGACCGAGACGCGGCGCGAGCTCGGGCTGCCCGAGGACGGGGCGCATGGTGCTCGTCTCCGGCGGCGGCTGGGGCGTCGGCGACATCGCCGGGGCCGTCCGCGAGTTCGTGCGCACGCCCGAGGTCACGAGCATCGTCTGCCTCGCCGGCCGCAACGAGCAGGCCGAGCAGAACCTGCGCGAGATGTTCGCCGGCGAGCCGCGCGTGCACGTCTACGGCTTCACCGACAAGATGCCCGAGCTGCTCGCAGCCGCCGACGTGCTGGTCCACTCCACCGGCGGCGTCACCTGCCTGGAGGCGCGGGCCGCCGGAACGCCGGTCGTCTCATACGGCCTGCCCGTCGGCCACGCCCGGCTGAACACGCGCGAGATGGCGGCGCTCGACCTGCTGCTCCTGGCCAACGACACCGACGAGCTGCGCGAACACGTCGAGGCGAGCTTCGCCGCCGGAGGCGGACAGCCCGAGCCGCTCGCCCGCGCCCGCGGACCCCGCCGCGGCCGACGTCGTGCTCTCGGCCCCGCGCCGCGTGCGGCCGATCCCGCGCTGGCGTCTGCGGCTCGTCGCCGTCGCGACCCAGGTCGCGCTGATCCTCGCGCTCGGGAGCTGGATGCTCTCGACCGACGAGGTCACGACGCCTCGCGGCGAAGGTGCTGCGGGTGCAGCCCGCTCTCGCACGTGCAGACCGACCAGCACGCGGTCGCCGTGGTCGTGCGCGCGCCGTCGAGCAGCGTCTCGATCCTCGCCTACCAGCTGGCCGAACGCGGCATCCACGTCTCCTTCGCCGACGACGCCGGCGTGCCGACCCCGGAGCGGGTCGCCGAGCTGCGCCAGCTCCGCGACCAGCTTCTGCCCGAAGTCCCGAGCTCCTCGCCGCTGCGCTGGGTCAAGACCCGCTCGGTGCTCCACAAGCAGGCCAAGGCGCTCGGGCTCCACCACCGCTTCTACTACATGCAGCCCCCCGGCGGGCTGTCCGTCGGGCAGCTCGTGCTGGCGCGCACCGACAACGCCACGCCCGTCAAGGGCTCGATGCAGCTGAACGCGACGGCGCCGCTGCCTCAGCGCCGGATCCGCGCGGGCGACGTGCTCGTCGTCTCCGTGGACGGGTCGGCCGAATCGGTGCTCGGGTTCGAGCGGCATGGTCTCGGAACTCTCGGCGCGCGGGCTGTCCGTCGAGTCGCTCGGGGCGCTCACCCGCTGAGGGTCCATCATCGCGAGCAGCAGCGGCGAGCGCGCGAGCGCGCCCGCGCCCGCGACCAGCACCAGCAGCGACGCGACGAGCGGCCAGCCGTCGAGCGGCGTCTCGTCGAAGTACTCGCCGAACAGCACCGGTGCGACGATCACCGGGATCACCGTCTGGGTCACGAACACGACGGGCGCGACCTGGATCGCCGGCCGCGACTGCAGGCTGCTCATCTCGCTGAGCGTGCCGACGCCCGAGGCGAGCGCCGTGCTCGCCGCCCACAGGATCGCCGTCAGGACGTAGCCCGTCTTGAAGTCGTTCGCCGCGAGCTTGGTCGCGATCCCGCTCCAGGCGAACCCGCAGCCGGCGCAGAAGATCGTCAGCCCCGCGACGTTGCGCCCGATCGCGCGCAGGGCGTAGGGCAGCAGCGCGAGCGCGCCGACCGCCACGAGCACGACCGCGATCTTCCACGGCGCCGCGGTGGCCGTCGTGTTCGCCGGCGCGAACAGCCCGGCGCCGACGACGCCGATCGCGATCGCGCACGACACAGAGGTACTCGTAGCGCCCCGGCTTCTCGCCGAGCATGTGCTCGCCGGCGAGCATCAGCACGAGCAGGCCGGCGGCGAGCGCGGGCTGCACGACGACCAGCGGCGCGAGGATCAACGCCACGACCTGCAGCGGGAATCCGAGGATCGACATGCCGGTGCCGAGCAGCCAGCGGCCGCGGCGGACGAGGCGCCACGCGAGCGCGAGGCGCAGATGCGTCTCCTCGGGGGCCTCCTTGGCGTCCATCGCCTGGAACGCCACCCCTAGGCTGTAGAGCGTCGATGCTCCGACGGCGGCCGCGATTCCGAGTACGAGTTCACCCATGACCAGCGACGATCATCGCAGCCGCACGGCACCGATCGCGGGCGCGCTGGCCGCGGCGCTACGCCGTCTACGCGCTCCCGGCGCCTCGCCGCGGCATGGCCGCCGCTGCGCCGGCCGCTGGGCGTCGAGGACCGGACCGCCGCCGGCCGCGGCTACGCGCTGACCTTCGACGACGGACCGCACGCCCAGGGCACGCCGGCGGTTCTCGACGTGCTCGCGCGCGAGCGCGTCACGGCGACGTTCTTCCTCGTCGGCGAGCAGGTGCGCCGCAACCCGTCGCTGCCGCGGGAGATCCTCGCCGCCGGGCATGCGATCGCGCTGCACTGCGACCGCCACCGCAACCTGCTGCGGCTCGCACCCGCGCCAGGTCCGCGAGGACATCGCGCGCGCCGAGGACACGATCGCGATCGCGACCGGCCTCGCGCCGTCGCTCTACCGGCCGCCGTACGGGGTGCTCAACGCGAGCGCGCTCGCGATCGCACGCCGGCGCGGCTGGCGCACGCTGCTGTGGAGCCACTGGGGGCGCGACTGGGAGCGCGAGCGCCTCACCCGAGTCGATCGCGGCGCTCGTCACCGGCGGCGCCGGCGAGGGGTCGGTGCTGCTGCTGCACGACGCCGACGACTACTCGGCGCCCGGCTCCTGGCGGCACACGGTGGCCGCGCTGCCGGCGGTGATCGAGGCGATGCGCGCCCGCGGCGTCGAGGCGGTGCTGCCGTGAGGCGGCACGCGCGGTTGCACGGAGCACCGTGTCGGCGGCCTGACATCGTGCTCTGCCGCTAGCATCGAGAGCTTGTCCACTGTCGTCTCCTCGCTGGACAGGGAGCTCGACGCGCTGCCCCGCAGCGCGCGGGTCGCGCGTACCCGCACCCGCTGGTGGCTCGAGGCGCTGGTCGTCGTGTGGCTGGCGTGGGTCTACGACGCCGTCAACAACCTGGCGCCCCTGCGCATCGGACCCGGCGCTGTCCCACGGCCGCGCGATCCTCAGCTTCGAGACCTCGCTCGGGATCGCGCCCGAGCGCGCGCTCGACCGCTGGCTCGCCGCTCACCACGGGCTCGGGCTGGTCGTGTCCGACTACTACGACAACGCCCACTTCATCGTCACGATCGCGATGCTCGCCCTGCTCTGGTGGCAGGGCGCCGCGCGCTACCGGCCGATGCGCAACGCGCTGGTGGCGATCAACCTGCTCGGCTTCGTCGTCTTCTGGCTGTTCCCCGTCGCGCCGCCGCGCATGCTCGACGGCTTCACCGACGTCGTCTCCTCCACGCACGCGTTCGGCTCCTGGCACGACGGCGCGCTGGCCTCTCAGGCGAACCAGCTCGCGGCGATGCCCTCGCTGCACATCGCCTGGGCGCTCTGGTGCACGGTCGCGGTCTGGCAGCTCACGCGGCGGCGGCTGTTGCGTGCGCTCGGCGTCCTCTATCCGTGCCTGACCGGTTTCGCGGTGCTCGCGACGGGCAACCACTACGTGCTCGACGTGGTCGCCGGGGCGGCGCTGGTCGCGGTCGCGTTCGCCTGCGTCTCGCGGGCGCCGCGGCTGCTCGCGAGAGCGCGGATCAGGCCGCTGCCCGAGACCGCCTCCGGCTGAGGCCCGGCGCGCTCGCGGCGCCGCGTGGCGCATGTCACAAAGTTGTTACGAACTTCAAGTTCGGATAAAGTGGGCGCCGCCGCCGCAGACTGTTGAGGGACACCTCCGACGGCGCCCGCCTCGAGAGAGCGCGGGCTCCTGAGCGTCTGTAGGGTGGCAGCATCGACATGCCCGATTTCGACCCCCACGAGGACCCAACGCGCCTGCCTGCGCGCAGCCCGAGGCGCCGTCGCGCCCGGCCCGCGCCGCTCGCGCGCCGGCACGCCCGGCGCCGGGCCTGCCGCCCGCTGACGGCGGCGATCGCATTGGCGCTCGCTCCTCCGGCGCCGCGTCGCGCGCGCTGCCAGCGCCCCCGCGGCCGGCGCCGCGGGCCGCTCTCCTGACGTGGTCCTGCTCAGATACCTCGACGTGTGCCTGGTGCTCGCGACGGCTCCGTTCGTGCTGATCGCGGGGCTGCCCCTGTTCGGCTACCTGGTCGCGACGGTGGCCTGGCTGCTGACGCGCCTCGGCACGGCCTTCGTGCAGGAACGCGCGCTGCGCGTCGGCGACGCGAAGGTGCGCGCCGGGATGCAGGTCGGCAGCATGATGGGCCGGATCTGGATCGTCGTGCTGGCGATCCTGCTCGCGCGCTTCGTCGGCGGCAAGGACGACGGCATCATGGCCGCCGCGCTGATGCTCGGCGCGTTCACGGTGTACTTCATCATGTCCTTCTTCACCCGCAACCCGCTGCAGGCCAAGGCCCGGCGCACGGGAGCCCGCAGCGCGTCATGAGCGCCGCGACGCACGAGGCCGGCGGGATCGGTGGCGTCCCGCCGACGACGCTCCCGTCGACGCCGGCCCGGGCGCGGGAGCCCGGGCAGGCGGTCCGGAGACAAGAGCCACAAGGTCCGCAACCGGCTGCTGATCGCGTTCGGCATCTACCTCGCCGGCCTGATCGCGCTGATCATCATCTACGGCTTCAAGGGCACGCGCAACAAAGCGTTCAAGCCGCAGAACGAGTTCAAACTCGAACCCTGGATCTCGATCCACATCGGCGGCATCGACCTCTCGATCAACAAGGCCGTCATGTACCTGTTCATCGCCGGCGCGCTGACCTGCTTCACGATGATCTGGGTCGCGCGCCGCATGAAGCAGCGACCGAACAAGGTGCAGACCGCGGTCGAGGCGATCTTCCAGTTGATGCGCGACAACATCACGGGCAGCGCGATGGACGACCAGATGGCGCGCAAGTGGTTCCCGTTCATCGGCACGCTGTTCCTGTTCATCCTCTTCTCGAACCTGATCGGCTACATCCCGCTGCCGACGAACACCGAGCACGAAATCTCGATCTTCGGCACGCACATCCCGTCCTTCTCGCTCTACGCAGCGACGGCGAACCTGGCGATCCCGCTGGTGCTGGCGCTGGTCGTGTTCGTCTCGTACACGGCCGAAGGCGTGCGCGCGAAGGGTCCGATCGGCTACCTGAAAGGCCTCGTGCCCGGCGGCGTCGAAGGTCCGATCGCCTTCTTCATCTTCGGGCTCGAGGTGCTCTCGAACCTGATGCGCATCCTCTCGCTGACGATCAGGCTGTTCGCGAACATCCTCGCCGGGCACCTGATCATCCTGTTCTTCGCCGGCGCGCTGGCAGTGCTCCTGGGCGTAGCCTGGCTCGGCTGGTTCGCGCTGCCGTTCGGCATCATCCTGTTCGCCTTCGAGGTGAGCCTGGTGGCGGCTCTGCAGGCGTTCATCTTCGCCACCCTCACCGCGATCTACCTCGGCGGCGCGGTCGCCGAAGAGCACTAAAGGAGACAAACGACGTGCACATAGCTCTAATCACCCTGTTTGCGGTCGCCGAAGAAACGGCCAAGGCAGGCAAGTCGATCGGCCTCGGCGTCGGTGGAGGCCTCGGCGCCGTGGGCGCCGGCGTGGGCATCGGCATCATCTTCGGGAAGGCGATCGAAGCGATCACGCGCCAGCCCGAGATGCGCGACGAGATCACGCAGCTGCAGTGGCTCGGGTTCGCCCTTACAGAGGCGTGCTTCTTCTACGGCCTCGTGGCGGGCCTGTTGGCCGCGTTCATCGTCTGAGCGATGCCGATCGCAGACCACACCGCCGTGCTCGCCGCCTCGGAAGGCAGCTTCCTGATCAAGCCGGGCGTCGGCCTGATGATCTGGACGCTGGTCGTGTTCTTCGTCACGTTCCTGCTGCTCAAACGGATCGCGTTCCCGGCCATCAGCAAAGCGCTCGACAGCCGCCAGAAATCGATCGAAGAGTCGATCGACACGGCCGAGCGCACGCGCGTGGAGGCCGACAAGCTGCTGGCCGAATACCGCGAGCGCCTGAAGGAGGCGCGCTCGCAGGCGGATGAGATCGTCCAGCGTGCGCGCCAGGCCGCCGAGACGCACGAATCGGAGTCCAAGACAGCAGGGCCAGGAGCTGATCGCCGAGGCACAGCGGCGCGCCGAACGGGAAATCGGGGCCGCGACCGAGCGCGCCCTCTCGGACCTGCGCCGCGAGGTCGCCGACCTGACGGTGACCGCGACGGAGAAGGTCACCCGCAAGTCGCTCAGCGAGGCCGACCAGCGCCGGCTCGTCGACGAGGCGCTCGCCGAGCTGGACTTCTCCGACGATCTCGGCGGGGAGCGCGTCGTGAGCGCTCTCGCCACGACCGCCGACGGGAGGTGTCTCCTAGATGGAGGAGCTCGCCCAGGTGTATGCGCGCTCGCTGTTCCAGGTCGCGCGCGAGCAGGGCAAGCTCGACGAGCTGCGCGAGCAGCTCGCGCAGTTCGCCGACGCGCTCGAATCCGACCGCCAGCTCGCGATCTTCTTCTTCTCGCCGTACTTCTCGACGGCCGAGAAGGAGCAGGGACTCGAGCGCATGCTCGACGGGGCGGACGAGAGCTTCCTGAACTTCCTGCGCCTGCTGATCGAGAAGCACCGCATGCCGGTGCTGTTCCGCATCCGCGCCGAGTACGAGCGGCTGTGGGACGATGAGAACAAGGTCCTGCCGGTCGAGATCACGAGCGCGATCGAGCTCGACCCGGCCACGACCGAGAACCTCGGCAGCACGATCGGCGAGCGCACCGGCCGCAAGGTCACGCTCGCGGCCCGCGTCGACCCGGAGATCATCGGCGGCATCGTCGTCAGGGTGGGCAACTCGATCCTCGACGCCTCAATTCGCAACCGACTGGAGCAGCTGCGCAGGCACGTTGCTCAAGGAGCTTCTTAATGCAGATCAACCCCGACGAGATCACAAGCATCCTCAAGAGCCGCATCGAGGGACTCGACGAGGGCACGGCCGAGCTCACCGAGGTGGGCACCGTGCTGTCGGTCGCGGACGGCATCGCGCGCCTGCACGGGCTCGAGAACTGCATGTCCTTCGAGAAACTCGAGTTCCCCCACGGCGTGACGGGCCTGGCGCTGAACCTCGAGTCCGACAACGTCGGCGCAGTGCTGTTCGGCGAGTGGGAACACATCTCCGAGGGCGACACCGTCCGGCGCACGGGCGAACTGCTCGAGATCCCGGTCGGCGAGGCGCTGCTCGGGCGCATCGTCGACCCGCTCGGGCGCCCGCTCGACGGCAAGGGCGACATCAACACGACTGAGACCCGCCCCGCCGAGTTCAAGGCGCCGGGCGTCGTCCAGCGCCAGCCAGTCACCGAACCGATGCAGACCGGCCTGAAGGCGATCGACGCGATGATCCCGATCGGCCGCGGCCAGCGAGAGCTGATCATCGGCGACCGCCAGACCGGCAAGACCGCGATCGGGATCGACACGATCATCAACAACAAGGACACCGGCGTGGTGTCGGTGTACGTCGCGATCGGCCAGCGCATGGCGACCGTCGTGCAGCTCGCGCAGACGCTCGACGAAGCACGGCGCGCTGGAGAACACGATCATCGTCGCGGCGGCCGCGGACGAGGCCGCCCCGATCAAGTTCATCGCCCCGTACGCGGGCTGTGCGATGGGCGAGCACTTCCTCTACAGCGGGCGCCACGCGCTGTGCATCTACGACGACCTGACCAAGCACGCCTACGCGTACCGTCAGATGTCGCTGCTGCTGCGCCGCCCGCCGGGCCGCGAGGCCTACCCGGGTGACGTCTTCTACCTGCACTCGCGGCTGCTGGAGCGCGCCGTCAAGCTCAACGACGACCTCGGCGGCGGCTCGCTGACCGCGCTGCCGGTGATCGAGACGCAGGCCGGCGACGTCTCGGCCTACATCCCGACGAACGTGATCTCGATCACCGACGGGCAGATCTTCCTGGAGTCGAAACTCTTCAACGCCGGCGTCCGTCCCGCGATCAACGTCGGCATCTCGGTGTCGCGGGTCGGCGGAAACGCCCAGATCGGCCCGATGAAGAAAGTCGCCGGGCGCATCAAGCTCGAGCTCTCGCAGTACCGCGACCTCGAAGCCTTCGCCCAGTTCGGCTCGGACCTCGACGCCGACACCCAGCGCACGCTGGCGCGCGGCGAACGCCTCGTGCAGACGCTCAACCAGAACGAGCGCGCGCCGCTTGCCGTGGAGGACCAGACGATCCAGATCTACGCCGCCACGAACGGCTTCCTGGACCGCTTGAACGCGGATCGCGTCCCGGAGTTCCTCTCGGAGCTGACCGAAAGGGTCCACTCGCAGGGCGGCGCCGTGACGCGAGAAGATCCGCGGCGGCGACTGGTCGGAGGGAACCCAGAAGGAGGTCCACGACCTGGTCGAGCAGTTCGCCGCCGACTTCGGCTACGACCTCGACGAGGAGGGCCAGCCGCTCGACGAAAGCGCTCCCCCGCCGGTCGAGCACCGCGACGCCGCGGAGAGCCCGCAGGAGAGCGACGAGGACGCCGAGGACGCGGGCGCGCGCGAGGAGACGACCGCGGCCGCCTGATCGGCGACGGGGACCGGACCAGTCATGGCCTCACAGCGCGACGTCAAGAACAAGATCAACTCGGTCAAGAACATCCAGAAGATCACGCGTGCGCTGGAGACGGTCGCCGCCGCCCGGCTGCGCCGCGCCGAGCAGCGGATCGAGGCGCTGCGGCCCTACGCCGGGGCGATCCGGCGCATGACCCGCCAGGCCGCCCGCGCGGCCGGCGCGGAGACCGCGCGTCTGCCGCTGCTCCAGCAGCACGAGTCCGAGCGCAACGTCGGGCTGCTGCTCGTGACGGGCGACCGCGGGCTGGCCGGCGGCTTCAACTCGCAGATCATCCGCGCCGGCGTGTCGCACGGCCGCCGAGCTGAGCGAGGAAGGCAGACAGACGGCCTGGTACGCGAGCGGGCGCCGCGGCGTCTCCTCGATCACCTTCAGGGGCCACGAGCTCAGCGGCGCCTACACCGGCTTCGCGGACCGCCCCGCCTACGCCGACGCCCGCACGATCGCCGACGACCTGATCACGGCCTACGTCGACGGCTCGCTCGACGCCGTCGAGATCATCTACAACGCCTACATCTCGCCGCTCACCCAGCGCGTGACCAGGGAACGGCTGCTGCCGCTCTCGGCGGCCACGATCGCCGGTGAGGACGAGGAGGACGAGGGAGAGGGGAATGGTTCCCCACCGCCCCCCGCGCGCTCGTCGACTACGAGCCCGGGCCCGAGGAGCTGCTCAAGCGCCTGATCCCCGACTACGTCGAGATCTCGATCTACCGCGCGCTGGTGGAGTCCACGGCGGGCTTCTTCGGCGCCCAGATGACCGCGATGCGCAGCGCGTCGGACAACGCGGGGAATCTGATCACCGACTACACGCTGCAGATGAACCGCGCCCGCCAGGCCGAGATCACCCAGGAGATCATGGAGGTCGTGGCCGGGGCCGAGGGGCTCAGCTAGGCGACAGCGACTCGGACCCGAGGCCGGCACCGAGCGCCGGGCCGACTCGCAAAGCTTCAGAAAGAAAGAAAGAGAGAACAACCAGATGGCCAGCACCACCACCGAGCCGACCGCCACCCAGAACGGCGCGCCCAACGTCGGGCGGATCGAGGAGATCCAGGGCGTCGTGATCGAGGCCGTGTTCCCCGAGCGGCTGCCGGAGATCAACCACGCGATCACGATCGTGCGCCCCGCGGAGAACCGCGAGGAGGAGGCTCCCGGGATCAGCGCGGGCGCCGAGGAGGTGCTGCTCGTCTGCGAGGTCCAGCAGCACCTCGGCGACGACCGTGTGCGCGCGGTCGCGATGGACACCACCGACGGCCTCTCGCGCGGGATGGAGGTGACCGACACCGGCGGGCCGATCTCGGTGCCCGTCGGCGAGGTGACGCTCGGGCGCATCTTCAACCTGCTCGGCGACCCGATCGACCTCGGCGAGCCGCTGCCCAAGGACGTCGAGCGCCGCGGCATCCACCAGGAGGCGCCGCGCGTCGAGGACCTGGTCCCGACGACCGAGATGTTCGAGACCGGCATCAAGGTCATCGACCTGCTCGCGCCCTACGCCAAGGGCGGCAAGGTCGGGCTGTTCGGCGGCGCCGGGGTGGGCAAGACCGTGCTGATCCAGGAGCTCATCCACAACCTCGCCAAGGAGCACGGCGGGCTGTCCGCGTTCTGCGGCGTGGGCGAGCGCTCGCGCGAGGGCAACGACCTCTGGCTGGAGATGAAGGAGTCGGGCGTGCTCGACAAGACGATGCTCGTCTTCGGGCAGATGAACGAGCCGCCCGGCGCGCGCATGCGGGTCGCGCTGTCCGGCCTGACGATGGCCGAATACTTCCGCGACCAGGGCCAGGACGTGCTGCTGTTCATCGACAACATCTTCCGCTTCGTCCAGGCCGGCTCCGAGGTCTCGGCGCTGCTCGGGCGCATGCCCTCCCAGGTCGGCTACCAGCCGACGCTCGAGACCGAGATGGGCGGCCTGCAGGAGCGGATCACCTCGACCAAGCGCGGCTCGGTGACCTCGATCCAGGCGATCTACGTGCCCGCCGACGACTACACCGACCCGGCGCCGGCGTCGGTGTTCGCCCACCTCAACGCGACGACCGCGCTCTCGCGCGCGATCTCCGAAAAAGGCATCTACCCGGCCGTGGACCCGCTGGAGTCGACCTCCACGATCCTCAAGGCCGAGATCCTCGGCGAGGACCACTTCCGCGTCGCCAACCGCGTCAAGGAGATCCTGCAGCGCTACAAGGAGCTCCAGGACATCATCGCGATCCTCGGCATCGACGAGCTCTCCGACGAGGACAAGCTGACGGTGCAGCGCGCGCGCAAGATCGAGCGCTTCCTCTCGCAGCCGTTCTTCGTCGCCGAACAGTTCACCGGCACCCCCGGCGCGTACGTGCCGATCGCCGAGACGATCCGCGGCTTCGACGAGATCATCGACGGCAAGCACGACGAGGTCCCTGAGAGCGCGTTCTTCCTCAAGGGAACGATCGAGGAGGTCGTCGAGGCAGGGAAGAAAGGCTGAGCGCCCGGACCCTCCAGGCGCGCACCTGACCCATGGCCCACTCCAAGTTCCAAGCCGAAGTCCTCACCCCCGAGGGCGAGGTCTTCTCCGAGGAGATCGAAATGCTCTCCACGCGCACCGTCGTGGGCTCGATCGGCGTGCTCGCCGGGCACGAGCCCGTGCTCGCGATGCTCGAACCGACCGAGTTGCGCCTGTACCGCTCCGAGGGCGACGTCGTCCGCTTCGCGCAGGCGGAGGGCTATCTGCAGTTCTCCGACAATCGCGCCCTCGTGCTGGTGGAGGAGGCGATCGACCCCGGGCGGCTCGACCGCGCGACGATCGAGACCAAGCTCTCGGAATCGCGCGCGAGCGCCGAGCGCGCCGCGGAGGACAGCGAGGAACGCGCCCGGGCGCTGCGCGACATCCGCCGCTACGAGGCGTTCCTCGCCGTCGGCGAGTAGCGGACGCCCGCCCGGCGTCCCAACGCCTGTCCTGCGGCTAGCCTTTCCGGCCTGATGAACGCCGCCCGCGAGCCCATCGCAGTGATCGGCACCGGCTACGTCGGCCTGGTGACGGCGGCCGGCTTCGCCGAGCTCGGGAGCGAGGTCTGGTGCGTGGACATCGACGCCGAGAAGATCGAGCGCCTGCGCCGCGGCGAGGTGCCGATCTACGAGCCGGGTCTGGCGGAGCTGCTCGAGCGCAACGCCGAGCGGCTGCACTTCTCGACCGAGCTCGCGGGCGCGCTCGACCACGCGCGGCTCCTGTTCGTCGCCGTCGGCACGCCGCCCACCTACTCCGGAGACGCCGACCTCTCCGCCGTCCATGCGGTCGTGGACGCGATCCCGGCCTCCGACCGCCACGCCCTGGTGATGAAGTCCACCGTGCCGTGCGGCACGGGCGCGGCGCTGCAGCGGGTGCTGCGCGAGCGCGGCCGCGACGGGCTCCAGTACGTCTCCTGCCCCGAGTTCCTGAAGGAGGGTTCGGCGGTCAAGGACTTCCTGCACCCGGACCGGGTGGTCGTGGGCGACGGCGGCGGCTGGGCGGGCGACGCGGTGGTCGAGCTCTACGCGCCGCTTCAGGCGCCGCTCGTGCGCACGGACGTCGCGAGCGCCGAGATGGTCAAGCTCGCCTCGAACGCCTTCCTCGCCACGAAGATCTCGTTCATCAACGAGATCGCGAACGTCTGCGAGGAGACCGGAGCCGACGTGGTGGAGGTGGCCCGCGGCATGGGCCTCGACGACCGCATCGGCTCGAAGTTCCTGCAGGCCGGGATCGGCTTCGGCGGCTCCTGCTTCCCCAAGGACGTCGACGCGCTCAAGCAGCTCGCGGGCAACTCCGGCTACCACTTCCAGCTGCTCAACGCCGTGATCCAGGTCAACGACCTGCAGAAGCGGCGCGTGATCGGCAAGCTTCAGCGCCACCTGGGCCCGCTCGCGGGCAGGCGGGTCGCCCTGCTGGGCCTGGCGTTCAAGCCCAACACCGACGACATGCGCGAGGCCTCCTCGCTCGTCCTGGCGGCTCGCCTGCAGGCGGACGGCGCCCAGATCGCCGCATACGACCCGGTCGCCGAGGAGCAGGCGCGCGCGCTGATGAGCGGGATCGAGTTCGCAGGCGACCCGATCGCGGCGCTGCGGGGCGCAGACGCGACGGTGCTGGTGACCGAGTGGCCGCAGTTCCTCGAGCTCGACTGGGACGAGGTCGCCGGGGCGATGAGCGGGACGCTCATCGTCGACGGGCGCAACGCCTTGGATGCGGCGGCCGTGCGCGCGGCCGGGCTCGTCTACGAGGGAATCGGCAGACGGTGAGCGGCTGGGGGGCTGCGTGCAGGCGGTGATCCTGGTCGGCGGCGAAGGGACGCGCCTGCGGCCGCTGACCTCGAACGTCCCGAAGCCGATCGTGCAGCTCGTCGACCGGCCGTTCATGGCCTACATGCTCGAGTGGCTGCGCGGGCACGGGGTGCAGGACGTGATCATGTCCTGCGGCTTTCTCGCCGACGGCGTGCGCGAGGTCTTGGGGGACGGGTCGGCGTACGACCTCAGGCTCCGCTTCGTCGAGGAGCCCGAGCCCCGGGGCACGGCGGGCGCGGTGAAGCTCGCCGAGCCGATGCTCGAGGAGCGCTTCCTGATGCTCAACGGCGACGTGCTCACGGACATCGACCTCGGCGCCCAGATCGCCCAGCACGAGAAGAGCGGCGCGCGCGGGACGCTCGCGCTGGTGCCGGTTCCCGACCCGAGCGCTTACGGCCTCGTGCTGCTCGACGAGAACCGCGCCGTGCGGGAGTTCATCGAGAAGCCGAGCTCCGAGCAGAAGCTCCCGACCAACCTGATCAGCGCCGGGGCCTACGTGCTCGAGCGCGAGATCCTCGACCTGGTCCCGCCCGACCGCAACGTCTCGATCGAGCGGGAGGTGTGGCCGCGGCTGGTCGGCGACGGGCTCTACGGGTTCCCCTCCGAGAGCTACTGGATGGACATCGGGACTCCCGAGCGCTACCTGAAGGGGACCTTCGACATCATCGAGGGCAACGTCGCGACCGCGGTGCGCGAGCGGCTCGGGGACGGCTGGATCTCGGTGGACGGCTCTGCGGAGGTGCTCGGCAAGGCGATCCCTCCGGCCGTGCTGGAGCGCGGCGTTCGCGTCGCGGCCGGCGCCCAGGTCGGCAGCCTCGTGGTGCTGGGCGAAGACGTGACGATCGGCGCGCACTCCACCGTCGAACGCGCCGTTATCCTTAACGGCACCCAGGTCGGCGAGGGCTGCGAGCTTCGCGACTGCATCGTGGGGCCCGGTTGCACGATCGGGCCCTCGAGCAGCATCACGGGCGGCGCGGTGCTCGGCGAGGGCGTCGAGATCGGCGCGGACAACGTGATCACGCGCGGTGCGCGTATCTTCCCTGGGGTGCAGTTGCCGGACCGCGCAATCAAGTTCTAGGCCGCCCCCACGACGAGACGGAGATGAGGACGATTCCAACCACCGAGGAGCGCCCCACATGAGCGACGGGGTGACGGCCATGCCGGCTGCCGAGGACATCTCCCGCGAGCTGATCGGCCGCGTCGACTCGACCGGCCAGCTCGCCGACGTGCTCGCGATGCCCGAGCACCTGCGCGACGCCGTATGGCGCGCCGAGTCGGCGATCATGGAGGACTTCGAGACGCCCGCCGGGCTCGTCGTGGCCGGCATGGGCGGCTCGGCGATCGGCGGCGCGCTTGCTCGCGCGGCCCTCGGCGACCACGCGTCGCGACCGATCTTCGTCACGCGCGCCTACGGGCTGCCGACCTGGACCACGCCGGAGACGATGGTGCTGTGCGCGAGCTACTCGGGCGACACCGAGGAGACGCTCGCCTGCTACGAGTCAGCCGGCGCGCTGGGCGCCAAGCGCACGGTCGTCACGACCGGCGGGCGGCTCGCCGAGATGGCGCGCGCCGACGGCGTGCCGGTGATCCCGCTGCCCGCCGGCTTCCAGCCGCGCGCGGCGGTCGCCTACATGACGGTCGCGGCGCTCGAGGTCGCGGCGCTGTGCGGCGCCGGGCCGCGCCTGACGCCGGAGATCGACGTGGCGGCCGCGCACGCCGAGCACCTGGTCGAAGAGTGGGGCCCGGACGCGCCCGCCGACTCGCTCGCCAAGCAGGTCGCCCGCGGACTGCTCGGAACGGTTCCGGTGATCGCCGGTGCCGGGCTGACGACCCCGATCGCCTACCGCTGGAAGACACAGATCAACGAGAACGCCAAGCAGCCGGCCTTCTCCGGCGAGCTGCCCGAGCTCGACCACAACGAGCTGGTCGGCTGGGAGGGCGCGCCGAGCCTCGGCCGCTTCTCGGCGGTGTTCCTCGACGACTCCGACGCCCATCCGCGGGTCAAGCAGCGCATGGAGCTGACCGAGCAGATGATCGCCGGTGACGCCGCGGCGAGCTTCCGCCTGGAGACACGCGGTCAGACGGCGATCGAGCGGGTGGTCTCGCTCGTGCTGCTCGGCGACCTCGTCTCGATCTACCTCGCCGCGCTGCGGGGTGTGGACCCCGGTCCCGTGAAGGCGCTCGACCAGCTCAAGGGCGCCCTCGCCGGCGCCTGAGGCCCCCGGCGCCCGCAGGGGGCTGTGATACCGTCCCAGGCGGCCGAGGAGCGCTGCGACGGGCTCTGGTTCCCGCCACGCTCGGCCTCCCTGTAGCAAGGGCGCTCACCTGACCAGACAGGAGAGTCAACTATGGCCACACCGACAGCAACCGGCACCGACTTCAAGGTCGCCGACCTCTCCCTGGCCGAGTTCGGCCGCAAGGAGATCACGCTCGCCGAGCACGAGATGCCCGGCCTGATGGCGATCCGCCGCGAGTACGCCGACGCCCAGCCGCTGAAGGGCGCGCGCATCACCGGCTCGCTGCACATGACGATCCAGACCGCGGTGCTGATCGAGACGCTGACCGCTCTCGGCGCCGAGGTGCGCTGGTGCAGCTGCAACATCTTCTCGACCCAGGACCACGCCGCCGCGGCCGTCGCGGTCGGCCCCGAGGGCACCCTCGAGGAGCCGCGCGGGGTGCCGGTCTACGCCTGGAAGGGCGAGACGCTCGAGGAGTACTGGTGGTGCACCGAGCAGGTGCTGCGCTGGCCGCAGGACGGCTCGAACGGCGAACCCGGCCCGAACATGATCCTCGACGACGGCGGCGACGCCACGCTGCTCGTGCACAAGGGCACCGAGTACGAGGCCGCGGGCGCCGTGCCGGACCCGGCGGGCGCCGACTCCGAGGAGTTCGGCGTGATCCTCTCGCTGCTGACGCGCTCGCTCGGTGAGGACCCGCAGCGCTGGACGAAGATCGGCGAGGGCATCAAAGGCGTCACCGAGGAGACGACGACGGGCGTTCACCGCCTCTACGAGATGGTCGAGAACGGCGAGCTGCTGTTCCCGGCGATCAACGTCAACGACTCGGTCACGAAGTCGAAGTTCGACAACCTCTACGGCTGCCGGCACTCGCTGATCGACGGCATCAACCGCGCCACCGACGTGATGATCGGCGGCAAGATGGCGGTCATCTGCGGCTTCGGCGACGTCGGCAAGGGCTGCGCCGAATCGCTGCGCGGGCAGGGCGCGCGCGTCGTGATCACCGAGATCGACCCGATCTGCGCGCTGCAGGCGGCGATGCAGGGCTACGAGGTCAGGCGCTCTGGACGAAGTGCTCGAGACCGCCGACATCTTCATCACGACCACCGGCAACAAGGACATCATCACCGCGGCGGACATGGGGCGGATGAAGCACCAGGCCGTCGTCGGCAACATCGGCCACTTCGACAACGAGATCGACATCGCCGGCCTCGGGCGGGTGCCCGGGATCGAGCGGATCAACATCAAGCCGCAGGTCGACAAGTGGGTCTTCCCGGACGGCCACGCGATCATCATGCTCTCGGAGGGCCGGCTGCTGAACCTGGGCAACGCCACGGGCCACCCGAGCTTCGTGATGAGCAACTCGTTCTCGAACCAGACGATCGCCCAGATCGAGCTGTTCAGCAAGAACGACGAGTACGAGAAGCGCGTCTACGTGCTCCCGAAGCACCTCGACGAGAAGGTCGCGCGGCTGCACCTCGACGCGCTCGGCGTGAGGCTCACGACGCTGCGCCCCGAGCAGGCCGCCTACATCGGGGTTCCGGTCGAGGGCCCGTACAAGCCCGACCACTACCGCTACTGATCAGCGGTCCGTCTGACCGGCGCGCTCGCGGCGTCCTCGGATCGCTCGGTCAACGACGCTGATTCCGTGCCGCGACTGGGCCGGGCGCGCCACGTCCCGCCCGGCCTGCGGCGCCGGTCGCCGAATTGAAAGGATGAGCCGATGAAGGCGATGGTCCTCGCGGCAGGGCTCGGCACGCGCCTGCGTCCGCTCACCTACGAGATCACGAAGCCGATGGTGCCGGTGCTCGACCGGCCGGTGATGGAGCACATCGTCGAGCTGCTGGCCCGCCACGGCTTCGAGGAGGTGATCGCGAACCTGCACTACTTCCCCGACTCGATCAGGGAGTACTTCGGCGATCGCATCTCCTACCGCTACGAGGAGGAGCTGCTTGGCACCGCGGGCGGCGTGCGCGCGTGCCGGGAGTTCTTCGGCGACGAACCTTTCCTGGTCATCTCCGGCGACGCGCTCACCGACATCGACCTCGCGGCGCTCGCGGCCCGTCACCGCGACGCGGGCGGAATCGCGACGCTCGCGGTCAAGAAGGTGCCCGACACGCGCGAGTACGGCGTCGTCCTGCACGACCGCGACGGGCGCATCACCGGCTTCCAGGAGAAGCCGGCCCCCGAGGAAGCGCTCTCCGACCTCGGCAACTGCGGCATCTACGTGTTCTCGCCCGAGATCTTCGACTACTTCCCCGAGCGCCCGTTCGCCGACTGGGCGAAAGACGTCTTCCCGGCGCTGCTCGAGAACGACATCCCGTTCCACATCCACGAGATCAGCGAGTACTGGAACGACGTCGGCTCGCTCGGCGAGCTGCGCCAGGGCACCTTCGACGCGCTCGAGGGCGCGCTGCACCTGGACATCGCCGGCGAGCTCATCGCGCCCGGCGTGACGGTCGCTGCCGGGCAGCTCGATCCCCGCCGACGCCGAGGTCGAGGGGCCGGTGTGGATCGGGCCCGGCGTCCGCATCGGCAGCGGCGTGAGGCTCACCGGGCCGGTCGTGCTCGGCGACGGCGCGAGCGTCGGGGACGGCGCCCAGCTGCGCTCGAGCATCGTCTTCCCGGGCACCGAGATCTCGGCGGAGTCGATCCTGATCGGCGCGATCGCCGGGCACAAGGGCATCCTCGAGAGCCTCAGCAGGCGCGGCTGAGAGCGCCGTGCGGGGCGCCGCGCGCCCGCCGCGCGTAACACTGTGGCCGCGCCCGCGATGAGCACGACCGCCGCAGCACCCGCCGCCCCGCGCGCCGGCACCAACCGCTTGGCGCTGGTCTTCGCCGGGCTGATGCTGGTGATGCTGCTCGCGGCGCTCGACTCGACGATCGTCGCGACGGCTCTGCCGACGATCGTCGGCGACCTCGGCGGCCTCGACCGCCTGGCGTGGGTGACGAGCGCGTTCCTGCTCGCGCAGACGGTCGGTCACGCCGCTCTACGGCAAGCTCGGCGACCAGCTCGGACGCAAGCGCGTGCTGCAGAGCGCCGTCGTCCTGTTCCTGATCGGCTCGGCGCTGTGCGGCCTGGCCCGGTCGATGACCGAGCTGATCGCGTTCCGTGCCGTGCAGGGCCTCGGCGCCGGCGGGCTGATCGTGCTCGTGCAGGCGAGCGTCGGCGACGTCGTGCCGCCGCGCGAGCGCGGCCGCTACCAGGGGCTGTTCGGCGCGGTGTTCGGATTCGCCGCGGTGATGGGGCCGCTGCTCGGCGGGGTGATCGTCGAGCACCTCTCCTGGCAGTGGATCTTCTACGTCAACCTGCCGCTCGGGCTGCTGGCGCTGGTGGTGCTCTCCGCGACGCTGCCGGACGTCAAAGCCCGGAGCCGCCCGGCGATCGACTACCTCGGGCGCGGGCGTGCTCGCGGCCGCGCTGAGCGCGCTGGTGCTCGTCGCGAGCCTCGGCGGCACGACCTGGCCGTGGGGCTCGGGCCAGACCGTCGTCGTCGCTGTCGCCGGGGTCGTCCTGCTCGGCGTGTTCGTCGCCGTCGAGCGGCGGGCGCGCGAACCGGTGCTGCCGCCGTCGCTGCTGCGCGACGAGGTCTTCCGTGTGGCCTCGCTGCTCTCGCTGATCGTCGGCTTCGCGCTGTTCGGGACGATCACCTTCCTGCCGCTGTTCTTCCAGACGGTCTTCCACGCCAGCCCGACCTCAGCCGGGCTGCAGGCTGATCCCGCTGATGGGCGGGCTCGTGTTCGCCTCGATCCTGTCAGGGCGGCGGATCGCCTCGACCGGGCGCTACCGGCGGTTCCCGATCATCGGCACCGTGCTGCTGACGATCGGGCTGTGGCTGCTGTCGCGGATCGGCCTCGGCACCAGCTCGCTTGCGATCGACGGCGCGCTGCTCGTGGTCGGGCTCGGGCTCGGCTCGACGATGCAGGTGCTCGTGCTCGCGGTCCAGAACGCGGTCGCCCTACGAGGTCCTCGGCGCCGCCACCTCGGGCGTGACGCTCGCACGCGGCATCGGCGGCTCGTTCGGGGCGGCGGTGTTCGGCACGATCTTCACGACCCGGCTGCGCTCGGAGCTGACGGGGGTGCTGCACGGCGCGCTCGGCGCGCAGGTCGCCGCCGGCGGGCGCCTGACCGGCGCGCAGGTGGCGACTCTGCCGTCCGCGGCGCGCATCGCCTACGAGAGCGCCTACGTCAACGCGCTTCACCCCGTGTTCCTCGTGGCGGCGGGCATCGGCGTGATCGGCTTCGTGCTGAGCCTGCGCTTGCGCGAGCGCCCGCTGCGGACGACCGCGGCGACCAGCAACGGGCTGGAGGACTCGCTGGCGGCTCCGAAGGCGCCCAGCTCGCTCGCCGAGATCGACCGGGCGCTGAGCATCGCTGCCGGCGAGGACCGGCGGCGCGAGTTCGGGGTGCGCGTCGCTGCACGGGCGGGCGTCGACATCAGCCCGGGCGCGGCCTGGGGGCTGGCTCGCTTCAGCAGCTATGGCGTCGCGGGCACGCTCGCGATGGCGCGCTCGGTCGGCATCTCCGAGGAGCGGATCGCGCCGGTGCAGCGCGAGCTGCGCGAGCGCGGCCTGGTGGAGGGGGAGGGACCCGATGCGCGGCTGACTCCCGCCGGCACGGCGATGGCCGACCAGATCCTGAGCGCGCGGCGCGAGGAGCTGCGCGCGCTGCTGGACGGTCACGAGGCCGAACGGGAGCCCGAGGTCCAGCAGCTGCTCGAGCGACTCTGCGTGGAGCTCAGCGGGCAGCGGCCGTAGGGCTCTGCGCCGGATCGGCCGCCAGGTCTTCGTAGCGCTCGCGGCGCTGCTGCTCGCGCTCGGACTCCGCGAGCATCCGCACGAACAGGACGACGATCGCCACGCCCATCACGAGCGACTGCTCGACGGCCATGATCAGCCCCGCGACGCCCTGGTCGTCGAGCGGCTGAGAGGCCCCAGATGCGGCCCGTGTGCTCGTAGTGCCGAGTAGAGCGCGGTCGGCGCGAACGCGATCGCCATCCCGAGGGCGCCGACGAACAGCTTGCTCGAGGCCATGTAGACGATCGGGCCCATCCCGCCGAGGCGCATGCGCGCCCGGATCGGGGAGATCAGGTGCCACCAGTAGAGCGAGCCGGCGAGCAGGAAGCTGAGGTGCTCGAGCAGGTGGATGCCTTCGTGGCGCACGGCGAGGTCATAGGCGGCGGGGATGTGCCAGGCCCAGATCACGGCGACGTAGAGCGCGACGGCGAAGGCGGGGTGCGCCAGGGGTCCGGCGCGGCGCTCGACGTCGCGCACCGCGCGCGTGACCGGGCGCAGGATCACCTTGGTGAACCCCAGGATCGCGAGGATCGGGGCGATGTCGAGCAGCAGCATGTGCTGGACCATGTGCGCCGCGAAGAGCTGGTCGGCGAGCGAGTCGATCGGCGAGCACAGCGCCCCCAGCACGACGAGCGTCGAGGCGGCAAAGCAGCAGAGCCGCCAGACCGGCGCCTCCGCAGCGGCGCGAGGCGAGCCGCTGAGGCGAACGGAGCGCCAGCGGCGCACGTACACGCCGAGCACGAGCGCCGCGACAGCGAGCGTGACCGGGCTGAAGGACCACGACAGGTCCGGCTTCATCGCGCCCGATTCTCGCAGGCCGGGGCCGGCCCCCGGTCGCGGTGTGCAGCCCCCATCGCGGCGCCGGGACGTGTGCCGGCGGCGGCGGCGGCCGAGCGAGACCGCTCGGGGTTCTGCCGCAAGCTGTTGCGGCGCTCTACTGAACCGCGTCCAGAACCCATTTACATCCGCCGAAGAGCGGCGTAGCATCGTTTCCGACGCCAGAGACAAGGCCGATCGAAGGAGCGACCATGCAGATCGACATCAGAGGTCGAAACGTACCGGTCACAGAGGAGCTTCGCTCGCACGCGGAGCGCCGCTTGGGGAAGATCGCGCGACAGGTCTCCGACCTGGCCCGACTCGAGATCGAGATCTTCCAGGAGCCCAACCCGCGCGTCGCCGACCGCCAGGTCGCCGAGGCCACGCTCTACCTCAAGGGCGTGACGCTGCGGGCGCGGGACGCCTCCCCCGAGATGATCCACTCGCTCAACCTGATGGTCGACGAGCTCGCGCGGCAGGTCAAGCGCCACCGCGACAAGCTGCGCCGCCGGCGCGAGGCGCACCGTGCCTCGCCCCGGGTCGCTGACGTGACGCTGCCTTCGACGTAGGCGAAGCCGGCCGGCGCTCCGTGCCGGCGTCTTTGGATCTCGAGCCAGTCGGCCGGCGCTCGGCGCCGGCCTCGGGGGTTTGGGTCTCGAGCCAGCGAGTGTTTAGAACCTCGCGCGACCGGGGTAGCTCGGCGTGCGGGGATGCGACGCAGGGGGATCTCAGCCGCTCTCATGGGTGCCGTGGCGCTGTGCGTCGCGCTGCCCGCAGCCGCGCCCGCGAAGAAGCCCTCCTCGCTCCCGCCCGCTGAAGGCAGCGCGCCGCGGCCCGGCCCGGCGATCCTCTACGCGCCCCCGGCGACGGCGCCCCAGCTCGAAAACGCCACGGGCTCCCCGTGGAAGGCCAAGCCGATCCTCGTCTCAGGCGCCGGCGCGTACCGCAAGGGAGAGTTCCTCTACCAGGGCTACCTCTACGACGACCATGGCGCCAAGGAGCTCGTCGACCCCACGAACCCGATGATCTCGCCCGGCGGCGACCCCACGGGGGGCGACGTCTTCTCCGAACCCGACGGCACCTACACCTACCCGACCGGGCCCGGCTATGACGAGAACGCCGCCGACCTCGTCGAACTGAGGGTCAAGCCGCTGCGCATGGCGACGGCGTTCCGGATCACCCTGAACACGCTCGAGAACCCGTCCCTGGTGGCGACGGCGATCGCGATCGGCGGCGCTCGAAGGCGAAACGCATCCGTTCCCGTTCGGCGCCAACGTGCGCGCGCCGGCGCAGTACTTCCTGACCGTTCACGGCGAAACCGCCGTCCTGACCGATGCGGTCACCGGCGAACCGGTTCCGGGCCCCGCGCCGTCGGTCGCGGTGGACCTCGCGCGCAGGCAGATCGAAGTCCAGGTCCCGCATGCCGACTGGGAACCAGGGGCGGGCACGGTGCGGCTCGCGGCGGGCGTCGGGCTCTGGAACGAAACGAGCGGGTCCTACCTGCTGCCGGGGGCCGTCGCCTCCGCGACGCAGCCCGGCGGGGCCGGCGCCGACACCGCGCCGCCGGCGTTCTTCGACGTCGCCTTCCGCTTCAACCACCAGGAGCCGCTGCCCGGCACGCCGGGGCCGACGACCGCGACGAGCCCCGCGTGGTGGCGAGAATCGGCGCAGGCGCAGGCGCTGGCGAGCGGCGACATCAGCGAGTTCCACGCCGAGGTCGACTTCGCCAAGCTGAAGGCGAAGGCCGAAGACGAAATGCCGGGCCAGCCCGAAGGCGTGCCGCAGAGCGGGCGCCTTCGACCGCATCCTCGCCTCGCACTTCTCCGAAGGTCAGGGCGCGGACTACGCCACGGGCGGCTGCGGCTCCTCCGCCGCGTGCGCCGGCGAGCTGCGCGGCCGGCTCCAGCCGTATGCGATCTACGTGCCGGCCGGCGCCGAGCCGTCCTCCGGGTGGGGGCTGACGCTGCTGCTGCACTCGCTGTCGGCCAACTACAACCAGTTCAGCGGCTCGCACAACCAGTCGCAGTTCTCGGCCCGGGGCGGCGGGTCGGTCGTGATCACTCCCGCTGGGCGCGGCCCCGATGGCTGGTACTACGACCACGCCGGCGCCGACACGTTCGAAGTCTGGGCCGATGCGGCGGCGCACTACAGACTGAACCCCGACTTCACCGACATCGCGGGCTACTCGATGGGCGGCTACGGGACCTACAAGTTCACGAGCCAGTTCCCCGACCTGTTCGCGCGGGCGCAGCCGACGGTCGGTCCCCCCGGCCTCGGGGTGTGGGTACCCCCGGCCCCGCCCGAACCGGGGGGCGAACGCTCCCTGACCGAACGGATGCTCGCCTCGGTCCGGAACGTGCCGTTTCTGATCTGGGACGAGACGACCGACGAGCTGGTGCCGATCGCAGGCGTCCTGAAGCAGGTCGAAAAGCTCGACGCCCTCGGGTACCGCTACGAATTCGACCAGTTCCAGGCGGGCGAGCACCTCACGCTGGCCCTCAACGACGAATACGCGCCGGCCGCGGCGTTCCTCGGCGCCGAAACGGTCAACCGCAACCCGTCGCACGTCACCTACGTCTACAACCCGACGATGGACTTCCCGGCCGACGGGACCTCGTCCGGCCACGCCTACTGGGTCTACGGCGTGACGCTGCGCGAAGGCGCGGGAACGGCGCCGCTGGGGACCGTGGACGTACGCTCGGCGGGATTCGGCAAAGGCGATCCGCCGGCGGGCGAAACCAGCCACGGCGCCGGCGCGCTGACCGGCGGCACGATCCCGGCGATCCCCTACACGAGCCAGTCGAAGAGCTGGGGCCCGCCCACCCCGGCACCCACCGAAGACGCTCTGCTCATCACGGCGACGAACGTCTCCGCCTTCACGATCGACGCCAGGCGAGCGAAGGTCGACTGCAACGCGGCGCTCCACGTGAGCACCGACGGGCCGCTCCAGGTGACGCTCGCGGACTGCCGCGGCGGGCAGACCAAGACACTCAGCTTCGGAAATTGAGTGGCGCGGCCGGCGCTCCGTGCCGGCCGCGAGGGGGCTCACCGCCGGGAGCTATCCTTGGCGCATGCCCTCACTGCTCGATCGCGCGCTGAACGCGGGCGAGGCCAAAAAGTTCAAGAGCTACCAGAAGCGCGTCGCGCTGATCAACGCGTTCGAGGGCGAGCTCGAACACGACAGCGACGCCGAGCTTCGCGAGCGGATGGACGCCCTGCGCGAGCGCGCCGCCGGGGGCACGCGGCTCGACGATCTGCTGCCCGAGTGCTTCGCGATCGTCCGCGAGACCGGCAAGCGCACGCATGGGCATGCGGCATTTCGACGTGCAGATGATCGGCGGCATGGCGCTCCACGAGGGCCAGATCGCCGAGATGAAGACCGGCGAGGGCAAGACGCTGACGGCCACGCTCGCCGTCGTGCTCAACTCGCTGGCCGTCGACCCCGAGCGGAGCGAGGATGGAGATCCCGCGGGCCCTCCGCAGCGCCGCGGCGTCCACGTCGTGACCGTCAACGACTACCTCGCCCGCCGCGACGCCGAATGGATGAGCCCGATCTACGAGGCGCTGGGGGTCAGCGTCGGCGTGATCGAGAACATGCAGCCCTATGAGGACAAGCAGCGCGCGTACGCCTGCGACGTCGTCTACGGCACGAACTCCGAGTTCGGCTTCGACTACCTGCGCGACAACATGGCAAAGGACCTGGCCGAAAAGGTCCAGCGCGGCCATCCGTACGCGATCGTGGACGAGGTCGACAACATCCTGATCGACGAGGCGCGCACGCCGCTGATCATCTCGGGTGCGCCCGAACAGGCGGCTGACCTCTACGTCCGCTTCGCGGGGCTGGCGCCGCGGATGGTGCTCGGCAAGACGCCCGAAGGCATGGACCCACGGACCAAGAAGCAGTTCGTCGCCGACTTCGACTACGAGGTCGACGAGAAGCACAAGAGCGTCACGATCACCGAGCAGGGGGTCGCCAGGGCCGAGCGCTTCCTGGGCATCGACCACCTCTACCGCGCCGAGAACGGGCACCTCGTCAACCACCTGCTGCAGTCATTGCGGGCGGAGGCGCTCTACAAGAGGGACGTCGACTACGCGGTGATCGACAACGAGGTCAAGATCATCGACGAGTTCACGGGGCGCATCCTCGACGGGCGGCGCTGGTCGGAGGGCCTGCACCAGGCCGTCGAGGCGAAGGAGAAGGTGCCGATCCAGGAGGAGAACCAGACCCTCGCGACGATCACCTACCAGAACTTCTTCCGCCTCTACGACAAGCTCTCGGGCATGACCGGAACCGCGCTCACGGAGGCGACCGAGTTCATGAAGATCTACGAGCTGCCGGTCGTTCAGATCCCGACCAACATGCCGATGGTCCGCGGCGATCGCAACGATCAGGTCTACAAGACCAAGGAGGGCAAGTGGACGGCGGTGACCAAAGAGATCATCGCGCGCCACGAGAACGGGCAGCCGGTGCTCGTCGGCACGATCTCGGTCGAGGTCTCAGAGCTCCTCTCCGAGCGGCTGACGCGCCAGGGGATCAAGCACCACGTCCTGAACGCGAAGCCCGAGCACGCCGCCAAAGAGGCCGACGTCGTCGCCGAGGCCGGGCAGCCCGGCGCCGTGACGATCGCGACCAACATGGCCGGCCGCGGCGTCGACATCAAGCTCGGCGGCAACCCCGAGCACCTCACCCACCAGCAGCTCGCCCGCGAGGGCCTCGAGCGCGGGAGCGAGGGGTACGACGCGCGCTTCGCCGCGGTGCTGCCGGAGCTGGAAAGCCAGGTGGCGGCGAGCCGCGAGCAGGTGATGGCCTCCGGCGGCCTGTTCATCTGCGGCACCGAGCGCCACGAGTCGCGGCGCATCGACAACCAGCTCCGCGGCCGCGCCGGGCGCCAGGGCGACCCCGGCGAGTCCCGCTTCTTCCTCTCCGCCGAGGACGACCTCGTGCGGCTCTTCGCCGGCGACCGCATCTACCGGATCCTCGACAAACTCGGCGGCGTCGACGACGAGGGCAACGAGGAACCGATCGAGGCCGGGATGCTCTCGAAACAGATCGAGAAAGCCCAGAAGAAGGTCGAGGAGCAGAACTTCCTGATCCGCAAGCGCGTGCTCGAGTACGACGACGTGATGAACGAGCAGCGCCGCGTGATCTACGCGTACCGCGACGAGGTGCTCGAAGGCAAGAGCATCGGCGAGGAGGCCCGCCGCGAGGTCGCCAACGTCATCGAGCGCACGGTCGACCAGTACGCGCCCGGCGAGTTCGTCGAGGACTGGGACATCGACGGCCTCTACACGGCGCTGTCGCAGTTCTTCCCGGTCGAGATCGACACGGACGCGCTGCGCGCACAGCGGCTCGACCGCAACGGCCTCGCTCGACGCGATCGTCGATGAGGCGATGGCCCGCTACGAGGCCCGCCAGGAGGCGCTCGGCGAGGAGCTGATGGGCGCGCTCGAGCGCTTCCTGCTGCTGCAGACGATCGACGAGCGCTGGCGCGAGCACCTGTTCGACATGGACTACCTGCGCGAGGGCATCCATCTGCGTGGCTTCGCGCAGATCGACCCGCTCGTGGCCTACAAGAACGAGGCCTTCACGCTGTTCGGAGACCTGATGAACAGCGTCTGGTCGGACTACGCGCGCATGATCTTCAACGTCCAGGTGAACGTGGAGGGCGAGAACGGAGGCTCCGGGGACGGCGGTGTGCCGTCGTTCGCGGCCGCCGGAAGCTCCACCTCCGCCGGGCGGGTCTCCTACTCGGGCGGCGCTGCAGCCGGCGCCGGCGCGATGGCCGCCGCAGCCGCGGCCGCCGGCGTCGTTCCCGGCGAAGGCTTCGCGGGCGACGAAGGCGAGTACGAGGCGATGCCAGTGGTCGAGCAGCGCGTGCTCGACGACGAGCACCAGGTGGGGCGCAACGACCCCTGCTGGTGCGGGTCGGGGAAGAAGTACAAGCGCTGCCACGGCGCCTGAGACGCGCGTGAGCGCTGCGCGCTCCGGCGTCCTCGGTCGCTCGTGTGCGGAGCACACTTCGCTCCCTGCGTCCTTGGATCGCTTGACTCACGCGCGTCTCAGGGGCGCTTCTGGGTGGGCCTCGATGCGGAGCACACTTCGCTCCTGCGTCCCTGGATCGCTTGGCTCACGCGCGTCTCAGGGGCGCTTCTGGGTGGGCCTCGATGCGGAGCACACTTCGCTCGTGCGTCCCTGGATCGCTTGGCTCACGCGCTCTCTCCGGCGCTTCTTCCGACCGCTGCTAGCGTTGGCCGTCGATGGAGGCGGTCCGCTTTCACGAGTACGGCGACGTCGACGTGCTGGCCGTCGAGGAGATCGAGGCCCCGACGCCGGGCGAGGGCGAGGTTCTGCTGCGGGTCAGGGCGGCCGGGGTAAACCCGATCGACTGGAAGATCCTCCATGGCCGCGTCGCCGGCGGTGAGCCGCTGAGCGAGGCCCGCGGGCTCGGGGTCGACGTCGCGGGCGTGATCGAGCAGGTCGGGCCGGGCGTCGAGGGCCTCGCGCCCGGCGACGAGGTGCTCGGCAACTCGAGCACGGCGGCCTACGCCGAGTACGCGCTGAGCCAGCCGCAGATGCTCCAGCCCAAGCCTCCGGGGCTCGCGTGGGAGGTCGCGGGCAGCCTGGGCGTAGTCGTCGGGACCGCCTACGCGACGCTCGACGCGCTGAAGCTCGGCACCGGTGAGACGCTGCTGATCCTTGGCGCTTCCGGCGGCGTCGGGTCCATCGCCACGCAGCTCGCGGCGGCGCGGGGCGTGCGCGTCGTAGGCACCGCGGGTCCGTCGAAGCTGGAGCTCCTCAGTGCGCTCGGCGCGACGCCGGTCGCCTACGGCGACGGCCTCGCCGAGCGGCTTCGAGAGGCGGCGGCGGAGGGTGTCGACGCGGTGCTCGACGCCTCCGGCCACGGCGAGATCGTGGCGGCGGTCGAGGTGAAAGGGAACGTGGACCGGGTGCTGACGATCGCGTTCTCCCAGCAGGCGAGCGATCTGGGCGTGCCGTTCCACGCGGGCGGAGGCGGCGAGCTGACGCCGACGGCGCTGCGCGAGACGATCCCGCTGATCGAAGACGGCCGCATCAGCTTCCCGATCGCCGGCGTGTTCGGGCTCAGCCGGGTTGCCGACGCGCTGCGCGAGAGCGAGCACGGCCACCCGGCCGGCAAGCTCGTGATCGTCCCCTAGGGGCGGGACGCCGGCAGGCCCCAGGGCGCGTCCAGCGCGATCCGCCAGCGCCCGTCGCCGCCGCGCGCGTAGACCACGGTCGAGGAGCTGCGCTGTTCGAACGCGCCTCCTTCGCCGTCGCCGCTGAGCGTCAGCGAGCCGGTCGCGAGCGCCACGTCGCCCGCTTGGAAGAGGCCGGCGAGCTCGATCCGGACCCGAGTGCCGTTGCTGAGCAGCGCCTGAAGCGCCTCCCGGATCGCCGCGCGGCCCGCCAGGAGCGACCCGTCGGCAGCGACGATCGCGGCGTCCTCGCTCCACATCGAGAGCGCTCCGTCGAGGTCGCGACGGGCGAGCGCCGCCGCGAACGCCTCCGCCACCTCCTCCGGTGTCGCCGCCGCCATCGGCGGCCAAGATATTGATCGCGCCCGCGCCGCGCGGGGCGCTCCGGCCCATGGGCGGGCTACTGATAGCGTGGGCTGCGTGGCCAGCACCGACTCCAGCGAGAACACGCCGCAGCGGCTGGCCGCGATCCGCGAGCAGATGAAACTGCTGGCGGACTATCTTTGACCCGGCTGCGCTGAGCGAGCGCGTCGCCGCGCTCGAGGCCGAGATGGGATCGGCCGGGTTCTGGGACGACTCCGAACGGGCCGCGTCGGTGTCGGCCGAGCACGCCCGCACGTCGCGGCGCCTGGATGACTTTCGCGCGCTCGAGACGGACGTCGAGGATCTCGACGGCCTCGCAGAGATGGCCGCCGAGGACGCCTCGCTGCAGGCGGAGGTCGACGAGCAGATCGTCTCGGTGGAGGACCGGCTCGCCGCCCTGGAGGAGCAGCGCCTGTTCTCCGGCCCGTACGACGCCGGCGACGCGCTCGTGACCGTCAACGCGGGCGCGGGGGGGACCGACGCGCAGGACTGGGCCGAGATGGTGCTGCGGATGCTGATGCGCTGGGCTGAATCGCGCGGCTTCGGCGTCGAGCTGCTCGAGGTGAGCCCCGGCGAGGAAGCCGGGATCAAGTCCGCGACCTTTCGCGCCTCGGGAGAGAACGCCTACGGGCTGTTCGGAGCCGAGCGCGGAGTGCACAGGCTCGTCCGTCTCTCGCCTTTCGACTCGGCCCACCGCCGCCAGACGAGCTTCGCCGGTGTCGAGGTCGCGCCTGTCGTGTCGGACAGCGGCGAGGTCGAGATCAACGACGACGACCTGCAGGTCGACACCTACCGCGCGTCGGGAGCCGGCGGCCAGCACGTCAACAAGACCGACTCCGCGGTCCGCATCACCCACCGGCCGACCGGGATCGTGGTCCAGTGCCAGAACGAGCGCTCGCAGTCCTCCAACCGGGCCACCGCGATGGCGATGCTGACGGCGAAGCTGCTCGAACGGAAAGAGCGCGAACGCCAGGAAGAGATCGCACGCGAGAAGGGCGAGGCGCAGGACGTCAACTTCGGCTCGCAGATCCGCTCCTACGTGCTGCACCCCTACCAGATGGTCAAGGACCACCGGACCGGCTACGAGATGGGCGACGTGCAGCGCGTGCTCGACGGCGACCTCGACGGCTTCGTGCGGGCCTACCTGCTTTCGGCGGCGTCCGCCGCGCCGGCGGAGGCCTAGCGTGGCGGAGATCGCGGCGCTCGTCGACCGCGCGCTGGAAGAGGATCTCGGCGCCGGCGACGTCACCACGGCGGCGACGGTCGCGCCGGGCACGAGGGCAGTCGCGCGGATCGTGCAGAAGGCACCGGGCGTCATCTACGGGCTGGACGCGGCGCAAGCCGTGTTCTCCCGGCTCGATCCCGACGTCGAGATCGAGCGCCAGGTCGGGGAGGGCGAATGGCGCGAGCAGGGCGGACCGGTGCTCGAAGTGCGGGGAGACGCGGCGGCCCTGCTGAGCGGTGAGCGCACCGCGCTCAACTTCCTCGCACACCTCTCGGGCGTCGCGACGATGGCGGCACGCGCGGCGCGCGCGGTCGAGGGAACGAACGCGAAGGTGCTCGACACGCGCAAGACCACCCCCGGACTGCGCGCACTCGAGAAGGAGGCGGTCGCGGCGGGCGGCGCCACCAACCACCGCGCCGGGCTCTACGACGCGATCCTGATCAAGGAGAACCACATCGCGGCGGCCGGGGGGATCGCGGCCGCGGTCCGGCGCGCTCGTGAGAGCGCACCCGAGCTGGCGGGACGGCTGGAGGTCGAGGTGCGCGACGAGGACGAGATCGACCAGGCCCTCGCCGCGGGAGCTCCGCGCCTGCTGCTCGACAACATGGACCCGGCCCGGCTGCGCGCCGCGGTCGCCCAGGTCGCGGGACGGGCGGAGCTCGAGGCGAGCGGCGGGGTGGACCTCCAGACGCTCAGGGAGGTCGCAGACACGGGGGTAGAATGGATCTCGATGGGGGCCCTGACGCATTCCGCGCCGGCCCTCGACCTCTCCCTGACTCTCGAGGTGCAGCCATGAACCTGCCCATGGCCCCGAGCCAGCAGATACCCGCAGCCACACCCCTGCCGTCGCTCTCGGCCGAGGAGATCGCCGCCCTGAAGGACGAGGTCCGCGAGCTGGCCGCGGCGCGCGACGCGGTGATCCTGGCGCACAACTACCAGGTGCCCGAGGTCCAGGACGTCGCGCACTACGTCGGCGACTCGCTCGGGCTCTCGCGCCAGGCGGCCGCAGCCGAGCAGTCCACGATCGTGTTCTGCGGCGTGCACTTCATGGCCGAGACGGCCTCGATCCTGTGCCCTGAGAAGAAGGTGCTGATCCCCGACCTCGAGGCCGGCTGCTCGCTCGCGGCGTCGATCGACGCCGAGCAGCTCGCCGGCTGGCGCGCGCAGTACCCGGAGGGAGTCGTGGTGATGTACGTCAACACGACCGCCGAGGTGAAGGCCCTGACGGACTACTGCTGCACCTCGGCGAACGCGGTGGACGTCGTGCGCCACATCTACGAGACGCACGGCGAGGACACCGAGATCCTGTTCGGCCCCGACATGTGGCTCGGCGCCTACGTCGAGAAGGAGCTCGGCAGGCGCATGCACGTCTGGGACGGCGAGTGCCACGTCCACGCGGGCATCCGCCCGGCCGACATCGAAGCGACGCGCGCCGCTCACCCCGGCGCGGACTTCCTGATCCACCCCGAGTGCGGCTGCTCGACCAGCGTGATGGAGTACGTCGCCGCCGGCGACGTGGACGCCGAGGGCGTGCACATGCTCTCGACCGGGGGGATGCTCAGGTACGCCGAGTCGATCGAGCACGGCGCCGACGGCGGCGACCCAGGTGGCCGAACCGGGACTCGCCGACACCATCGAGCCGCCCGCCGCGGACATCGCCACCCACGCCGGTCCGCGAGGCGGTCGTTGCGACCGAGGTGGGGATGCTCTACCCGCTGCGGATGGCGGCCCCCAACGTCGAGTTCATCCCCGCCAACGCCGAGGCGTCGTGCGTGTTCATGAAGATGATCACGTTGCCGAAGCTGCGCGACGCGCTGCGTGACGGGCGCTTCGAGGTGAAGGTCGATCCGGAGACGGCCGCGAAGGCGCGGGTGCCGATCGACCGGATGGTGGCGATCGGGTAGACGAATACGTCTACATTTCCGCCACTCTGTGGGCGTATTGATATCCTAGGGGGCATGTCTCCCGAGAACACCGCCGTCGCCTCGAACCTGCTTGCGCAGATTCGAGCCGGCAGCGGCCTCAGCCAGGCAGAGCTGGCACGCCGTAGCGGTCTCGACCGCTCGGTGCTCAACGCCTACCAGCACGGCCGTCGCCAGCCTTCTGTGGCGGCGTTGTCACGAATCGCCGCTGCCGGCGGAATGGAGCTCCAGGTCGGCGCTGCGCGTGGACACACCGGCGACGAGCACGCGGGAAGGGTGCTCGCACAGGTGCTGGACCTCGCCGGCGCGCTGCCCTATCGGCCACGAGAGGAGCTCGAGTATCCGCCCCTGATCCGCCTTCGAACATGAGCGAACTCGGCGACCTGCTGTTGGACGTGCACGCCTCGCTCACGCGGGCTCGCATACCCCACGCGATCGGCGGGGCGATCGCGCTCGGGTACTGCACCCTCGAACCGCGCGGCACTCGTGATCTCGACGTCAATGTGTTCGTCGGCCCCGAGCGGGCCAAGGACGTGCTGACCGCGCTGCCGCCGCAGGTGGAGTTCGATGGGTCACGCTTGGAGCAACTCGAACGGGACGGGCAGACGCGTCTGAGGTCAGGCCCGACTCCCGTCGACATCTTCCTCAGCGTGGTGCCCTTTCACGACGACGTCCAGGCGCATGTGCGCGAGGTTCCCTTCGAAGGGCAGAACATCCCGATCCTGAGCTGCACGGCCCTCGCCATCTTCAAGGCGATGTTCTCGCGCCCGCAGGATCGGGTCGACATCGAAAAGATGCTCGAGGCTCGAACGATCGATCTCGAGGAGGTGATCCGCCGGGTGAGCGAGATGGCGGGAGCGAGCTCAGACGAGGCGAGCAGGCTGATCGCCCTGCGCAGCTGAGCGCGACCTAGAACTCGTCCGCTGTGTGGGGCCCGACGACGCCGACCGCGAGGTGGTCGTCGATCCCCGCGGCGATCTCCCGCACCTCGTCGAAGGTGACCGCGTCGAGCGCGGCGATCGCCTCGTCGGGGTCGATCGACTCGCCGAAGACGATCTTCTGGTTCGCGGCGTGGCGCGCGACCGCGCCCGAGTTCTCGAACGCGAGCACCAGCCGCCCGGCGGCGTAGGCGCGCGCCCGGGCGACCTCCTCCTCGGTCGGACCGTCGTCGCGCAGCTCGACGACGATCTCGCGCATGCGCGTGTAGGCCTCGATCGTCTTCTCGGAGTCGAGCCCCGAGCCGAGCTGGAGGATCGGTACATCCGCGAAAGCGTGCGAGAGCGCGTAGACCGAGTAGCAGAGGCCGCGTTTCTCGCGGATCTCGTCGAACAGCCGCGAGCCCATCGAGCCGCCGAGCAGCGTCGAGTAGATCGCCAGCGCGGCGCGCTGGCGCACGTCGCCGACGGTGACCTCGGGCCGGTAGATCATGCGCAGGTGCGACTGGTTCGTGTCGCGCTCCTCGACCAGCTTCTCCGGCTTGAAGGCCGGCGCGGGGACGTACGGCTCGGGCTCCGGGAGCGCCGGGAAGCGCCCGAACAGCTCGTGCAGCTCGGCCTCGCCGGGCAGGTGGTCGACGTTGCCCGCGAGGAAGGCGCCACCGCGTGAGCCGGCCCAGCGGCGCTCGCGGAACTCCACGATCCCCTCCCGCGTGAACGCGCGCAGGTTGTCGGCCGGACCGAGCACCGTGCGCCCGAGCGGGTGGTCGCCGAAGGCCGCGCGGTCGATCAGGTACTCAGCCACGGTCGAGGGCTGGTCATAGGCGCGGTTGATCTCCTGGATCACCACGCCCCGCTCGCGGTCGAGCTCTTCGGAGTCGAGGTGCGGGCGCCCGACGAAGTCGGTCAGGAGGTCGATCGCGGCTGCGGCGCTCTCCGCGCGCACCGTGATGTGGAACGCGACGAGGTCGTGGCTCGTGTACGCGTTCAGCACGCCGCCCAGCCGCTCGGCCGTCTCGTTGACGTCGCTGTAGTGCGGGTACTTCTCGCCGCCCTTGAACACGAGGTGCTCGAGGAAATGGGCCATCCCGTTCTCCTCGGGGCGCTCGTTGCGCGCGCCGGCGTCGAAGGCCACGAGCACGGTCAGCGCCCGCGTCCCGGGCAGGGCGATGCTGTGGACGGGGAGCCCGTTGGACTCGACGACGGTGCTCTCGAGGCTTGCCATGGGTCAACCCTAGATGGTCCTGCGGCGAGCGCCGGGGGTGCTCGTCTACGCTAGCTCGACCGCAATGTCCCCCGCCTCGAAGCGCCGAACACCGCTGGTCATCGTGCTGGCTCTGCTGCTGCCCGTGCTGCTCGTGCTCGGGCTGTGGCTCGGCGGCCATCCCGAACACCTGCCGGGGTTCCTGCGCAGCACCTTCGTCAACGACCGCCAGCACCGCGTCGTCGACGAAGCGCTCGAACGGATCAGCCGCGACTACTACCGCCAGATCACCTCCTCGCAGCTGAACGACGGGTCCGTCTCCGGCGCGGTCGCGAGCCTCAAGGACCGCTTCTCGCACTACCTGACCCCGAGCGAATTCAAAGAATTCAACGCGCCGCCGCATTTCGCGGGTATCGGGGTCGAGGTCGACCCGCTCAAGCAGGGGCTGCTGATCGCCCGCGTGTTCGACTCCTCGCCCGCTTCGCGGTCGGGCCTGAAGCCGGGCGAACTGATCGTGGGCGTCGACGGCCACACCCTCAAAGGCGTCGACCCCAAGAAGGCCACCGAACTGATCAAGGGGCCGCCCGGCACCGACGTGAAGATCCAGGTCCAGTCCGGCAAGGCCCCGCATGGCAGCACCCGCACCGTTCAGCTGACGCGCGCGACCGTGTCCGAGCCGGTGGTGGCGTCGGCCGTGAAGACCGTGCACGGGAAGAAGATCGGAGTCGTGGCGCTCGCGACGTTCAGCCCGGGCGCCCATGGGGAAGTGCACGAAGCGGTCGAAGACGTCCGCAAGAAAGGCGCCAAGGGGATCATCTTCGACCTGCGCGGCAACGGGGGCGGGCTCGTCTCGGAGGCGCAGCTGATCGCGAGCAATTTCATCGAGAAGGGCACGATCGTCTCCACGCGCGGGCGCAACCAGCCCTCACAGACACTGGAAGCGGTGGGGGACGCGATCCCTGGATCGATCCCGATGGTCGTGCTCGTGGACCGCAACACCGCCTCCGCCGCCGAGATCGTGACCGCGGCTCTCCAGGACCACCACCGCGCAACCGTCGTCGGAACCCACACGTTCGGCAAGGGCGTCTTCCAGGAGGAGGAGCCGCTCTCCAACGGGGGCGCGCTCGACATCACCGTCGGCGAGTACTTCACCCCGAACGGCCGCAACCTCGGGGGCGGCGGCGTCAAACAGGGAGCGGGCATCACACCCGAAGTGAAGGTTCCGAAGGGCATCGACGAACCGCGCGGCCTGGAAGTCGCGCTGGACACCCTGCGGGCGAAACTCGGGTGAGCCCGCGGGATTCGGTGCCGGCCCGCGCGCTCGTCGCGGTGCTGAGCCGGCGCGGGCGCTTCCTGGTGGCCGAGCCGCTGTTCGAGGCGCGCGACCGCGGCCCGGGAAGGCGCGACCGCGGCGGCATCGTCGTGGGGCCGGCAAGAGGATCGCGCGGCGGAGCGCGCGAGGGCGACCTGGCGCTCGTCTCGCCGCCGCGGCGGGGGTCCTCGGCGCGCGTGCTGCAGCGCATCGGGCGCCCGGACATCGCGCGCGACGTGATCGAGGCCCTGCTCGTCGATCGCGGGCTGCGCCGCGAGTTCTCGGGGACCGCTGAACGCGAAGCCGAGGAGGCGGGTGAGCGCGTGATGGCGAGCGCAGGCTCGCGGCGCGACCTGCGGGCGCTTGCGACGTTCACGATCGACCCGGTCAGCGCGAAAGACTTCGACGACGCGATCTCGGCCGAGGCGCTCGGCGGCGGCCGGGTCCGCGTCTGGGTGCACATCGCGGACGTCGCCGCACACATGCCGCCGGGGTCACGGCTCGACGTCGAGGCACGCGAGCGCTCGACGAGCGTGTACGCGCCGGGCACCGTCGCGCCGATGCTCCCGCACGCGCTCTCGAGCGACTCCTGCTCGCTTCGTCCCGGCCTGGACCGGGCCGCGGTCACGGTCGAGATGGAGCTCGACGGCGCGGACGTCGTGAAGGCATCCTTTCACCGCTCGCTGATCCGCTCGGACGAACGGCTGGACTACGACCGGGTCGACCGCATCTTCGCGGGCCGCGAGCGCGCTGCCGAGCCGTGGGCCGCGCCGCTGCAGGCGGCCCGCGAGGCCGCGGCGGCGCTGCAGCGCCGCCGCGAGTCCTCGGGGGCGCTCGCGGTCGACTCGCCCGAGCCCGAGTTCGAGTTCGACGAGCGGGGCGACGCCCTGGCCGT
The DNA here is from genome assembly GCA_963779065.1 of uncultured Solirubrobacteraceae bacterium. Classification (GTDB taxonomy): domain Bacteria; phylum Actinomycetota; class Thermoleophilia; order Solirubrobacterales; family Solirubrobacteraceae; genus Palsa-744. The sequence goes on along the minus strand of CAVZWQ010000003.1, from coordinate 1,213,346 downwards.
GCACGGACAGGTGCAGACCGAGTCCCACCGGGTGATCGAGCACCTCATGATCGCCGCCAACGAGGCGGTCGCGCGGCTGCTCTCGGAGCGCAAGGTGCCTTGCCTCTATCGCGTCCACGAGCGTCCCGATCCCGGCCGCGTGGAGCGTCTCGTGGGCCAGCTCGCCTCGCTGGAGGTGCCGACACCGCCGGTGCCCGACACGATGTCCTCGACGCAGGCGGCGGACCTGCTCGGCGCGATCTCCGTCGCGGTCCAGCGCCACGTCGCGCGGAACGGCGGGCGCGGGCGCATCGCGCTCGGGGCCCTGATCCTGCGCGCGCTCAAGCAGGCCTACTACTCCCCGGTGAACCTCGGCCACGCCGGCCTGCACTCCAGCGCCTACTGCCACTTCACCTCCCCGATCCGCCGGTATCCCGACGTCGTCTGCCACCGGGCGCTGCTGTCCGCGCTCGGCGCGGGCGAGCCGCAGCCGAGCGCGTCCGAGCTCGCGGAGCTGGGAGCGTGGACCTCCGAGCGCGAGCGCGAGGCGATGCAATTCGAGCGCGACGCCGACGACATCGCAACGTGCTTCGTGCTCGAACGACTGCTCGGTCGCTACGGCCCCGGGATGCGTCTTCGAGGGCGAGATCACCGGGCTGATCGCGGCCGGGGCGTTCGTCGCGTTCGCGGCGCCCGAGGACCTCGACGGCGACGGCCCGCAGGCGCCGCCCTTCGAGGGCATGCTGCCCGTCCGGCTGCTGCGGGCGCCGCGGAGCAGGGCGAGCGCCGGCGGCCGGAGCGCCGAGCGGACGACGGCGAGCGCCGCGAGCGCGGGCGTGCGCGGGCAGGGACGCCCGCAGGGCGGCCGCGGCGGCCCGCGCCGCGGCGAGGGCGACGGCTTCCCCGAGCGCGAGTGGTGGGAGCTGAACGAGGAGGGGACGATCCTGCGAGGGGAGCGCACCGGCGCCGCGATCCGGCTCGGCGACCGCCTGCGCGTGAACGTCGGGAGGATCGAGGCGATTCGCGGGCGCGTCGACCTCGAGCAGGCAGGCTAGGCTCGCTGGGTGGCGAAGGGCAAGGGAAAGAAAAAGGCCGCCGCGGGCGACGTCGCGTCGAACCGCTACGCCTCATACCGCTACGAGCTGATCGAGCGGCTCGAGGCCGGGATCGTGCTCGAGGGCACCGAGGTGAAGGCGCTGCGGACCGGGGGGGCGCAGCTCAAGGACGGCTACGCCTCCCTGCGCGACGGCGAGCTCTGGCTGCACTCGGTCCACATCCCGCCCTACGGGCCGGCGGCACGCGAGAACCACGACCCCGAGCGCCCGCGCAAGCTGCTGCTGCACCGGCGCGAGCTCGACCGCCTGGCGATGCGCGTCAACGAGCGGGGGCTGACGCTCGTGCCGACCCGGATCTACTTCAACGGCTCGCACGCGAAGGTCGAGATCGCGCTCGCGCGCGGCAAGGACCTCTACGACAAGCGCGAGACGATCCGCGAGCGCGAGACCAAGCGCGACATGGAACGGGCCGTGCGCGAAGCACGCCGCTGAACGCCGAAGGCCGGCACGGAGCGCCGGCCGACCCTCGCAGTGAAGGCCGGCGTGGAGCCGGGCCGGCTAGTTGATCGAGCGGAAGCTGTGCCCGCCCGAGCTGAGGATGTGGCTGTGCTCCATCCCGAGCACGAGCAGCACGATCAGCCCGATGTAGACGGCGCCGACGATCAGCCGGTGGCGCGGCGCGACGCGGTAGTAGGCGGCCTGGGCGATCGAACCCGATTTGCGCGCCTGCCAGCGGCGGTAGAGCTCGTAGCCGGCGAAGAGCACGATGATCCACAGGACCGGGTTCGGGAACAGCAGGGCGAGCGCGACGAGAACGCCGAACCCGATGAACCACATCCAAGGCGCCATCGCGGCCATCGCGCGGCCACCGTCGAGAGGCACGATCGGCAGCAGGTTGAACAGGTTCAGGAAGAAGCCGATGTAGGCCAGCGCGCGGAAGAAGTCGCTGTTCGTGGCTTCGCCGATCACCAGGCAGACGGCGGCGCCCACGGTGCCGAGGATCGGTCCCGCGAGCCCGACGCGGGCCTCGGCGAGCGCGTTCTCGCCCAGCGACTTCGACGTGATCACGGCGCCCATGAAGGGGATGAACATCGGCGCGCTGGCCTTGATCCCCTCACGGCGCAGCGCGACCACGTGCCCCATCTCGTGCACGAACAGCAGCACCACGAACCCGACCGCGAACCACCATCCGAACCACAGCGAGTACGCCGCGACCGAGACGAGCGCCGTCAAGGCGCTGGCTTTCGGGAGCAGCAGGATCAAGCCCTTGATGGCGGAGAAGAACTTCGCGATCAGCGCGACGATCGCGGCCAGGGCGCCACCGATCCGCTCGCGCAGGCTGCGGCGCCGTCCCGGCCGCTCGCGCGCGCGCTCGCCGAAGGGGTTGCCGAGCGGCGGATCGACCGCCGGGGGGACCGGCGGCGCGACGACCTGCGCCGACGGGGCGGGAATCGACAGCTCGCGAGTTCTCCACACCCTCATTGTCGCACCCTGCCTAAGGGGTTCATAACCCTTGCAGCGGAAGCTTGCGGAGGCGCTCCGAGCACGGCTTTTTCGCGGAGAATGCGGCTTCGTCCCCGCGGCGCACTTGCATCCCCGCGGGGCCCTGGCTAGGTTCCATCCAGACGCGGAACCGAGCCGCAAAGAGCGAGGCCAACGAGGTGTGAGGCCGCGCCACCTGAATCGGGAAAGGCCCTCGGGCCGGCCCCGTGGAGGGTTCCTCAGGCGGCTTGGGTCCGCGTCGCTTTCGTTAAGCGCCGTGCCCAGCGCCGGTAGAATGGGAGCAGCAAAACCCCCGGGGACGACAGGCTTCGACGTGGTCGGTTCGTGGGGGTGGTCGCGAGTCGAGGTCCCGGGCGGCCTCGTAAAACACCCGGGAAAACCATAAGTGCGGACTCTCACGAGTACGCCCTCGCTTAGCCTAGAAAACTAAGTTGAGGTCTCGGTCCCCGCTCGCCTGCGGCGGGGGACACCGGGATCAGAAAGCAGGCTCACCCGGCGAGGTCCGCCTTCGCTGAGCCGGGGAAAGCTCAGGAGGCTGGTCCCCCACAACCCGGCCGGCGAGGCGAGCGGGGGATGAGATCAGAGCGCCGGCTACGCTCGTAGACGCCACCTTTCACGCGGTCACGGACGTGGGTTCGATTCCCACCGTCTCCATTGCGACAGCTCGACGCTCCAGTTTTCTCGAGTCACATGGCTTGGGAGGCTGGAGCGTCAGACTGACTTCAGCACCACTGAGGCCGCCCCGAAAGTGGCGGCCTCAGTCGTGGTGGGCCTGATCCGGTCGTGCGGTCCAGAGACATGTCGGCCGCGCGGATCGGGGGTCGGCCGGGCATATTGTCGGTGGGGCATGCAGCAAGCACTTGTACAGGTGGGTTGGAATGAGCGGTGGCAGGCGCTGTTTGAGCCCTATGCCGTGCGAGGGTTGATGCCGGCGCGGGTGATCCGCAGCGACCGCGGCAGCGCGCTGGTGGCATCCCCCGCCGGGATCGCGCGGGCTGCACCGTCGGCCCGTCTCCTGAAGGGCCGTCGCGGCGCTGTGGATCTGCCCGTCGCTGGTGACTGGGTGGCTGTCATGGACCCGGAGGCGATCGACGTCCCGCTGATCGAAGCCGTGCTGCCGCGCACCAGTGCCATCACACGAGGGGATCCCGGCAAGGACTCCGACGTCCAAGTGCTCGCCGCCAACGTCGACACGGTGTTCGTCGTTCACCCGATCGCCGAGCCACCCAACCTGCGCCGCGTCGAGCGGGAACTGTCGCTGGCCTGGGACTCGGGAGCCGTCCCCGTTGTCGTCCTGACCAAGGCCGATCTGTCAGTCGACCCCGACGCTGCACGCCTCGCCGCCGAGTCGATCGCGCTCGGCGTCGATGTTCTGGTGATGAATGCGCTCGTGGGCGAGAGCGCTGCGCCCCTGCTCCGCTACATGTCCGGACACCGCACCGCCGTCCTGCTCGGTCCGTCCGGAGCAGGGAAGTCAACAATCGCAAACGCTCTGATCGGGCATCAACGGCAGGAGACTCGCGCCGTCCGGGTCGGCGACCAGCGAGGACGTCACACGACGGTCGCGCGTGAGCTGATCGAGTTGCCGGGCGGCGGAGTGCTCATCGACACCCCCGGACTTCGAGCGCTCGGCCTCACCGGGTCCGAGGAAGGCATCATGCTCACGTTCTCGGACATCGAGCAGCTCTCCCGCGCCTGCCGGTTTCGTGACTGCGCACATCAGGACGAACCGGGGTGCGCGGTCCGGGCGGCCATCGCGGCCGGAGCGCTCGAGGCGGCGCGCCTGGCCAGCTACCAGAAGCTCATGCGCGAGGCCACAGTCGCCGCCGCCCGTGCAGACACGCGCCTGCGCGCAGAGGAGGAGCGGAAGGCAAAGACCATCAGCAAAGCGGCCAAGGAGTACTTCCGAACCCACCCACGCTGACGTACGGCAGACCGCTCGCGCTTTTCCATGCAACTGGAGCGAGGCGGTGGCCATCCGCTACGCGACGGACAACCCTGATAACGCGGCGGACTTCTGGCAGGTAGCCGAGATCCTCCACGACCCGGACGGCGCTGCGGCTCGTGTGCGCGACCATGCGGCCGAGATGCTGGCCGAGGGCAAGCCGCCGATGGACGAGGCTGGGCGCGCGTGGTCGCGCTGGGCCTCCGATGACCGGCTCGACGCGGCGGCGGGGATCGCCGAGGACGACCCGGCGGCCGCGCGCATGGTTCTGCACGAACGGGTCATCGACCTGACGGCGACGTTCTTCGATGTGCGCGGCGAGTGGACGCCGCCTACGAAGCGCCGAACGGGACGGATCGCTGATCTCGACCCGGGCCTGCACGGTCTGCTCACTGCGTTCTACACGGACGGCACGTCGTTCGCCGACCAGCTGGCGCTCGCCCGGCAAATGCTCCCGCTGATCTACGGCGACGCGGGCACCTGAAGCCGGATACATGACCCCATCGGCCGGGGTGCTCAGCGCTGGGCTCGACAGGGCGCGGCGCAAAGCCTCCACCCGCGCCCGAGGGTTTGATCTTCTTCCCCTAGTCTCCATTGCACCCTGGATTTGGCTTGGCAAAGCCAAGTTCGGACGTCGTGGCCGACCAAACACGGTGGCAACGATCACGGCTGGTCGGCTCGTAGGCAGTTGCCTCACCGCGTTGCTCGGACGCCATGCGCGCCCACTCGGCGCGCTGGCTAACCGTGGGATCCAGGTAGTTCCCCGCACCGCGACGCTCGGAAAATACCGATCCCCGGGGCTCATCGGCGCAATAGCGTCGTCCTCGACCGCTGGCGAATCTTCGGCTCGGTCCGGTATCCACCAGCGAAGGCGAAGCAATGAGCAGTTCAGCAGTAGATCCAAGGAGCACATCGGCAGCACCTCTTAGGAGCACCCCGGACGAAGAATCGGTCAGGGGTGCTGGTCGCGCATGGTTCGTCGGGACTCTTCTGGCGATCGTGGGGGTCCTGAACCTCTTTTACGGAATCGCTGCGCTCGCGAACTCGAGCTTCTACGTAGCGGGAGAACGCTACGTCTTCGGCAGCCTTCACACGTGGGGATGGATCACCATCGTTCTGGCGATCATCCAGGTCACAGCGGCCTTCTCGCTCTTCGCCGGAAACGTGTACGGGCGCGTGGTCGGCATCATCGCCGCGACCCTTGGCGCGATCGAGTCGCTCGCCAATGTCGGCGGACCGCATCCTTGGTGGTCGCTCGGCGTCTTTGCGATGTGCCTGTGGGTCATCTACGGCCTCTTTGTGCTCGGCGAGCCGGAGAACGGTCTGATCCGGAGCAGGTCTGGACCTTGGCTCCGCGCAGCCAACACCTAGCAATCAAGGAGTGAACCGATGAATGACTTGGACGTGCTCGGGCCGGTCGACTACCTGGTGGTCGAGTTCCCCGCGGATAAGGCCAACTTCTCCGGCGAGATCGCTGACGAGCTGAAGGACCTGGTGGAGCGCGGCGTGGTGCGCGTGCTTGACCTGATCCTGCTCAGAAAGGATGCGGATGGGTCTGTCGAGGCGCTTGAGTTGCACGAGTTCGACGACAGCGCTCGTAGGCGAGCTGCGCGAGTTCGAGAGCGATGTAGCAATGCTGCTCGCCGAGGAGGACGTCGAGGCGATCGGCCTGGCACTCGAGCCGGGTAGCGTCGCGGCGGTGCTGGTTTGGGAGAACAGCTGGGCCGGACCGTTCGGCTCGGCGGTGCGCCGAGCCGGCGGCCAGCTCGTGGCCAACGGGCGCATCCCCACCCAGGCGATCCTCGCGGCAGTCGAAGCCGAAGAGCTAACCACAACCCAGGGAGCATGAGATGCCACTAGCGAGAAGACGTGCAGGGCGCCCAGGGGTGATCGGGTCACCAGTCGTGCGGACTGCGGCCGTCGTCGGCACGGCGGCGGTCGTCGGCAAAGGTGTCGGACGCCGCCATGACCGGCGCGATGACCGGCGCGACGACCGCGGGGACCGCCGTGAGGATCGTCGCGACCGGCGCTGAGCTGGGGGACATCGTCGCCTTCACCAGCGACTCGCCGCGTCACGTGCACCGCAGCCGGTGTCGTGACGACCCAACCGACCTCCACCGCAGAATTCGGGTGTCTGTGAGGGCTTAGAGATGAAGATCGGTAGACCACAAACTCAGGAGGAGGAGAGGAGGATGACGATGGCTGGCACAGCGACACCGCGACACGCCCGCACCACTCCCGATCAGCCAGCCGACGTCATGGTCGTCTTCGGCATCACGGGTGACCTCGCGAGGGTGATGACGTTCCGGTCCCTCTACCGGCTCGAGCAACGCGGACTGCTGTTGTTTCCGATCGTCGGGGTCGCGGTGGACGACTGGACCGTGGATGAGCTCGTCGAGCGCGCAAGAGAGTCCATCCTCGCCACCGGCGAGGAGCTGGATCGGGATGTATTCGAGCGCTTCGCGGCGCGGCTCTCATATGTGCAGGGCGACTTCGCGGACGCTTCCACGTACGAGCGTGTGGCCGAGGCGATCCAGGGTGCCGCAGCGCCGGTCTTCTATCTCGAGATCCCGCCGTTCCTCTTTGCGACGGTCGTAGCGGGCCTGGCGCACGCCGGGTTGACCGATTCCGGACGGGTCGTGGTTGAGAAGCCGTTCGGCCATGATCGTGCCTCTGCCCAAGCGCTGGCGGAGGAGCTACACGAGTACCTGGAGGAGGCTCAGCTCTACCGGATCGATCATTACCTCGGAAAGATGGGCCTCGAGGAGATCATCTTCCTGCGCTTCGCGAACAGGATGCTGGAGCCGATCTGGAACAGCAACCACATCGACTGCGTCCAGATCACGATGGCGGAGGATTTCGGTGTCGAGGACCGGGGCCACTTCTACGATCCCGTCGGCGCGCTCCGCGACGTCGTCGTCAACCACCTCATGCAGGTTGTCGCGGCGACCGCGATGGAGCCCCCCGCCGGAGGCGACGCCAAGACCCTCAAAGACGCCATGGTCTCTGTGTTCCGCGCGATTCCGCAAGCCGATCCGGCCAACTACGTTCGCGGGCAGTACGCCGGCTACGTGGACATCGACGGCGTCGCCCCTGAGTCGACTACCGAGACTTACGCAGCGATGCGACTCGACATCGACAACTGGCGCTGGTCGGGCGTGCCCTTCTTCATCCGCACGGGCAAGCGCCTGCCCGTCACCCAAACCGAGATCCGCCTCGTCTTCAAGCATGCACCCCAACTCGGCTTCGCCGCGCTCGAACGGCGACCGGAGCCGAACCAGCTCGTGATCAAGCTCGACCCGTCGACTGGCATCCGGATGGTTCTCGACGCTCGCCGCTCCGACGCCGCCCTGGCCGCACCGATCCCGTTCGACGTCGAGCTCGAGGAGGTCGGCGGTGAGGGCGCCACTCCGTACGAGGTGCTGCTCCACGCGGCGGCGATCGGCGACAGCATGCGCTTCACCCGTCAGGATCAGGTCGAGGAGGCATGGCGGATCTTCCAGCCTCTGCTCGATGCGCCTCCCGTGGTCCACGCCTACGAGCAGGGAAGCTGGGGTCCCGAGGCAGCGGACGGGCTTGTCGCCGACTACGGAGGCTGGCGCGACCCCTGGGTGCCGTCGTGAGCGTGGCGGCCTCGACACACACAGCTTCTACCTCCGAGGAGAAGGGTCGTGTCGGCGCAGCGAGCGCGGCGGACAGCCACTCGGCTCCTCAGAGTGCGGCGATGCCGTCGCCCTTCCCGCCGATCGCCGACTACGCGTTCCTGTCGGACTGCCACACCGGAGCGCTCATCGCTCCCGATGGGTCGGTCGACTGGCTGTGTGTCCCGCGGTTCGACGCCCCGAGCGTTTTTGGCGCGCTTGTCGACCGGCGGGCCGGCGCCTTCCGTTTCGCGCCTTTCGGCATAAACGTCCCGTCCCAGTGGGTGTACGAACCGGGGACGAACATCCTGGTCACGAGTTGGCAGACGCCGAGCGGCTGGGTCCTCGTTCGCGACGCGCTCAGCATCGGGCCCCGACACGGTGAGGATCGCATCACGCCACACACTCGGCCGCCGACGGACGAGGACGCCGATCATGTCCTCGTGCGCGTCGCGACGTGCGTGGAGGGGGAGGTAGAGATGGAGCTGACGTGCGAGCCGGTCTTCGATTACGGACGGGTCCCAGCCGAGTGGGCAGTTAGTGACGACGGCAATCGAGCCGATGCGAGCGGAGGAGATCTTACGATCAGGCTCCAGAGCGACATGGCGGTCGGCGTCGAGGGCGACCGGGTACGGGCCCGCCACAAGCTAAAAGCCGGCGAGCAGATCTATTGCGCGCTCTCCTGGGCGGAGGGCCTCGCTGCGCCACAGGACATCGACGAGGCCAGCGGGAACCTCGCCGCGACCACGCGGTTCTGGCGCGCCTGGCTTGCGGGAGCCCGCATGCCCGACCACCGCTGGCGCTACCACATTCAGCGCTCAGCCCTTGCGATCAAGGGTCTCACGTACATGCCCACGGGCGCGACGGTCGCGGCGCTCACGACCTCGCTGCCGGAGACGCCGGGCGGAGAGCGCAACTGGGACTACCGCTTCACCTGGCTCCGCGATTCGACGTTCACGCTGCAGGCTCTTCACTACCTGAACCTCGACTGGGAGGCTGAGGAGTTCATGCAGTTTATCGCCGACCTCGAGCCCAACGCAGACGGGGCGCTTCAGATCATGTATGGCATCGACGGGCGGCGCGACCTGACCGAGTCCACGCGCGATGACCTCACGGGCTATGCAGGCGCGCGCCCGGTCAGGGTCGGCAACGGCGCGTTCGATCAGCGCCAGAACGACGTGTACGGCGCAGCGCTCGACGCGATCCTGCTTCACAGCCGCCGCAGCCAGCGGCTGCCACGACGGCTCTGGCCGCTCGTGCAGAGCCAAGCCGAATGCGCGACAAGGGTGTGGCGCGAACCCGACCAGGGCATCTGGGAGGCCCGGGGCGAGCCGAAGCACTATGTCTCCTCGAAGCTCATGTGCTGGGTGGCGATGGACCGCGCGGCGAAGCTCGCGTCACTCGGCGGAGACGCCGAACAGCAAGCTACGTGGCAGGCCACCGCCGAGGAGATCAAGGCGGACATCCTCGACCACGGGGTCAGTGGCACGGGAGTTCTCCGCCAGCACTACGAGACCGACGCGCTCGACGCCTCCAACCTGCTGGCCGCGATATTCGGATTCCTGCCAGGCGACGATGACCGGTTGCAAGCGAGCGTCCTCGCGATCGCCGACGATCTCACCGAGGACGGCTTCGTCCTGCGCTATCGCACCGACGAGACCGATGACGGCCTCTCCGGGAGGGAGGGGAGTTTCCTGATCTGCTCCTTCTGGCTGGTCTCCGGGTTGGCGATCATCGGCGCTCACCAGCGAGCCCGCGACCTGATGGAAAAGCTGCTGCGGGTCGCGTCCCCGCTCGGCCTCTACGCCGAGGAGTTCGACACCGATACCGGAAGGCACCTGGGCAACTTCCCGCAGGCCTTCTCCCATCTCGCGCTGATCGAGGCCGCTGGGCGGATCATCATCGCCGAGCGCGTCGGGGAGCTTCTCATGAGTCGCGTGTCGATCCCGGCGCCGGACGTCGACCGCGCGGCGCCCGTCCGGTGCAATCGCACCTGCCGCTCGGCGGCCGCTCGCCTTGCCGGCACACGGACTTCACAAACGGAAGCTGAGGTCTCACGATGAAAGTCATCATCGTCGGAGGAGTCGCCGGCGGCGCGTCTTGCGCGGCACGCCTGCGCCGGCTCGACGAGCACGCCGAGATTCTGATGGTGGAGCGCGGACCCTACGTCTCGTTCGCCAACTGCGGGTTGCCTTACCGCGTCGGAGGCGTGATCGAGCACGATTCGGACCTGCTGGTCGCCAACGAGCAGATGTTTCGAGGGCACTTCCGCGTCGACTGCCGGATCAACTGCGAGGCGATCGGCGTCTCGCCGCAGAACAAGACGGTGGAACTGCGGGACGCGATCACCGGCGAGGTTACGAGCGAGTCCGTATGACAAGCTCGTGCTGTCGCCGGGAGCGCCCTCGATCCGCCCGCCGCTGCCCGGCATCGACCTGCCGGGCATCTTCCCCGTCAGGACCGTGCCAGACGCCGTCGCAATCCGTGAGTGGATCGAGCGAGGCACGAACTTCCTCGCCGGGATGGAGAGGTACTCGGGATTTCAGACAGTGCGGCCCGCGATGCGCGCGGTTGTCGTCGGAGCCGGATTCATCGGCCTGGAGATGGCTGAGAACCTCGTTCACCGTGGGTTCGACGTGACGGTCGTCGAGATGGCCGATCAAGTTCTGACTCCGCTCGACCGGGAGTACGGGCAGATCGTCGGTGATTTCCTCAAGAGGCACGGTGTCCACATCGCGCTGGGCGACGGGGTCGCCGGATTCGAGCGCTCCGAGGACGGCGCGCTCGAGGTCTCGACGCAGGCCGGCAAGCACTACCCAGCGGACCTCGTGATTCTCGCGCTCGGCGTGCGGCCCGACACGACGCTTGGCGGAGATGGCCGGGGTGGAGATCGGCGATCACGGGGGGATACGCGTCGATGAGCAGATGCGCACGAGCGACCCGGACATCTTCGCCGTCGGCGATGCCGTCGAGGTCAGGGACTTCGTCACGGGGCAGTGGAGTCTGATCGCGCTCGCCGGTCCCGCAAACCGCCAAGCGCGCATCGCGGCCGACGTGATCGCCGGGCGAGACTCGCGTTTCCGCGGTACCCAGGGCACTTCGATCATCGAGCTGTTCGGCGCGGCGGCGGCCTGGACCGGCGCCAGTGAGAAGACGCTCGAGAGCAATGGCGACAACGACTACGAGAAGATCTACATCTACCCGAACTCGCACGCGGGGTACTACCCGGGCGCCAAGCCGATCGCGATGAAGGTCATCTTCCGCCGATCCGACGGACGCCTGCTCGGAGCGCAGGCGATCGGAGAGGACGGGGTCGACAAGCGCATCAGCACCCTCGCCCTTGCGATCCAGATGGGCGCGACGGTGTATGACCTCGAGGAGGCCGAGCTCTGCTACGCGCCTCCGTTCGGAAGCGCCAAGGACCCGGTCAACTTCGCCGGCATGGTGGCAGCCGACATCCTGCGCGGCGACATGTCGGTGAGCCATTGGGACGCCGCCCCGGAAGGATTCGTGCTCGACGTCCGCGAGAGCGCAGAGCTCGCGGTGGAACAGATCCCAGACGCTGTCCATATCCCCCTCGGAGAGCTGCGCTCACGCCTGGATGAGCTCCCACGCGATCGCGAGATCCTCACGGTCTGTCGCTCGGGCCAGCGCGCTTACTACGCCACGCGGATCCTCGTGCAGAACGGATTCGACGCGCGGGTTCTCTCCGGCGGAATGCTCGCGCACGCGATGCTCTCGCCGGGAGTCCTCACACCAGCCTGAGCGCCGGCCCCTCGCGTGAATCCTCACCTGACCAATCGGCCCGGGGAACCCGGCGCGTGCGGGCCAGCGGTCGCCTGCACGAGCGAGCAGACCCTGCTCGGTGAGGGCGCACGGTGGGACGCCCGCCGCGGCGAGCTGCTGCGAGTCGACATCCTGGCAGGACGCATCTACCGCGACCGCGTTGCCCCGGACGGCGCGCTCATCCACGTGCGCACGTATCGGATGCCAATGACGGTTGGCGCGATCACCCCTGTTGAGGGCGATGAAGGGTGGTTGCTGGCCGCCGGCCGCGGCTTCGGCCACCTGACGACCGACGGTTCGCTGGTCATGCTCGCAGAGGTGGCCCCGGCCGGAGCGAGGATGAACGACGGCGCGTGCGACCAGAAGGGCCGCTTCTGGGCCGGCACGATGGCCGACGACCACCACGCCGGGGGCGGAGCCCTGTGGCGCTTTGACACACACGGACAGACCGAGCTGATGCTCCGCGGACTGACAATCCCAAACGGGCTCGCATGGAGTCCCGACGGCGGCACGATGTATCTCATCGACAGCGGCCCGCGCACCGTGAGCGCCTTTGCGTTCGATGTAGATCGCGGCGTGCTCTCAGACCAGCGGGTCCTCGCCAACGTGGATGAGGGACTCGGAGCACCGGACGGCATGACCGTGGACGCCGCCGGTGATCTCTGGGTAGCGATCTACGGTGGAGGGCGCGTCCACCGGTACTCCTCCGAGGGTGTCCTTCGCCAGACCGTGACGGTCCCAGCTGAGCAGAGCACCTCCTGCGCATTCGCCGGGCCTGAGCTCGACTGGCTCTACGTCACGACGGCCACTGAGGACTGGAGTGACGAGCGGCGACGAGCAGAGCCAGCAGCGGGGCTCGCGTATCGGTTCGACACCGATGCGACAGGTCTGCCCGCTGCGCCGTTTTGCCCGGACCCTGAGTGGTGGCAGAAGGCGCTCGCTACCCGCGGCCCCCTTGAACCCCGCTAGCCAGGAGGCCGAGGAAGCGCTCCGAGCCTCCGAGCTGAGGACCGGGCCGTCCGCGGGCAGCGCCCGCCCAGGGGGCCGGCGCACCCGGGCCGGGCCCTGGCTGGTGGCGACGCGGGGTTCGTGCGCCCCGGGACCCAGAGACCTCGACGGCGGGCCCAGCTAGGTCCCCGATGCCGAAGCCCTCGCAAGCGCCAGCCGCAAAGCCTCGACTCGCGCCCGAGGGTTTGATCTTCTTCCCCTAGTCTCCAACATAGGTTCGTAGCGCGAACCCCGTCCATCAGAAGATGGGCCGGGGTTCGCGCTTTCCGGGCCCTGTGGTGACTGTTGCCCGAAGGCTGGCGCCTGCTGCCCAGCTGTGAGCACGTCGTCGCGGTCGAGGCCCCCGCTTCGCTGACGGCAGCCGTCCTAGGTTTGACGGCTGCTCATCCGGAGCTGGCGTGACGAGCCGACATGGTGATGAAATCGCGTGCCCACCAAGCTTCGAAGAAGATTCCCGGGCCCCGTACCGTCCCGGCGAGCAGCTTACGGCCGGCGGACGCCGAGGCGAGACCGTTCTCGCCCGGCGGATCGTATGTCGCGAAGATGGGCCAGTCAGGGTTGATGTCGAGCTGCATGCCTCTTACGACGTCGGCACGTGCCAGCAAGCTCGCGAGCTGGAGGGGATCGAGCGCTGGGCCTTGGACGTAGACGAGCGCACCGTTCGCCGTCACACCCACGGCGGAGCGCCACTGGTGCTCGATGCCGGGCACGCTCGAGGCGCATGAGCTCGCGCCGCAGGTCGCGCCCCATTGCTGCCACTCGGCGCTGGCTGCGCGCGCCGTGGGACGACCGTCCGCGACGAGCGGCACCAGGTTCTGGCGCACGGCAACAACCCTGGGGGTCATCTTCAAGTCGCGGCCCCACTCTCCGACGTCGGTTGAGCCATCGGCATAGATGACCAGTGAGGCCGCTCCAGAGCGCAACGGATCGATTGCCCGGCCTTCCGCGTAGTAGCCGCCTTTTGCGGCGTTCATGACGAAGCCGCCGTTGAATGCGGCAACCAGCGAGCGGGCACTGGCTGGCTGGACCGGCGCCGTGTAGCGGTGCGGGCCACCGCCCGGGCTCTCCGAGCCCGAGTAAAGCCGGGCCGAGAGCAAGCTCGTGTCCATCCACGCGATTCCCGCGGGCTGCGAGCCGCCCAGCGGGGTCAGCGTGGTCTCATAGACGGCCCTCCTGCCTTCGACGAGGCGTCCCGCGGGGCGCCAGATTCCTTCCGCACGAGCCCTTGATCGCCGATAGGGAGCGAGGTTTGCCGGTTTCGCAAGCGGCGTGAGCGGCCCGCCGGACAGCGTCGCCGGGGCATCGGGAGAGGACGGCGTCGGCTTTGGCTGCGTCGAGTTAGAGCGTCTCGACGAGGCCGCGGTGGTCGAGCCGGTTGGCGCTCGCTCGAGGGGAGCTCTCGGTGTCCCGGCGCCGCACGAGGCAAGCGCCAAGACCGTCCCGGCGAGTAGCCCGAATCGCATGATCGTCAAGCTCAGCGCTGGAATCGCCTCACCGAACGCGCGCACGAGCGCCACCAGTGGGGGGTCGTGGACTCCGCGGGCATCAGAAAGTCAAGTATCACTCGCGCCCCGCGGCACCGCCTTGCGAGCTGAGGGAGCGTCCGCGCTTCAGCGGAGCAGACGTCGCGTGGGACGAGATGCGGCAGTGCGACTCGTCGCTCGCCGGCTCCTGCTCGACGTACGCAGTACGGTCGCATCATCGCTCGAGTTCGTGGCAGCGCGATCGTGAGCTCTGACCGCGGCGTGTTGGGATGTGGTCAGCGTGTGCCAGTGCAGCGCAGGTCGGCGTCGACCGGGCCGACCCGGTACTGCGCGAGGCTCGGCGCGACACCGGTGAAGCCACCGCTCGTGCAGTTCTGCCGCGCCTGCGCGAGTTTTGCGTCCGTTCCGGCCACCCAATCGGGCAGCTGACGCTTGAAGGCCGGCGGCGTTGTCTGCGTCGTCAGACCCGTGATCGCCCTCCACTGGGCGCCGGTTGAGTAGATCCCGATCGGGCCGGTCGCGCCGGCGCCGCTCAGGCCGGCGATGAAGCCCTGCAGCGCGGCGATGTTGAGCTGGTAGGTCCCAGCCCAGCTCGCCATCAGCTCGACGTCCAGCCACCATGGCGCGGTCTTGGCCGCGACCGCGTCGAGCGCGGCGACGAGCCGGTAGGAGTGGGCCGCGCGCTCCTCGCCGTAGATGTACGAGCACGCGTTGGTCAAGAGGCCGTTACAAGCACCGTAGGCCGGCGCGGTGCCCGCGCTGGGCCAGTCCGCAACGTGATCACCGCCAGGGTTACCGGTGTCGATGTACAGCGACAGGCGCGGCTGCTTCGGCCGCTTCTGCCCCGGCGCGTCGCGCGCCCAGTGCAGCTCGCCGCTGATACACGGGTTAGCCTCGTTCGCCAGCCCGCCATTGACGCCGACGATCCCGAACAGCGGATCCGACGGGTAGGAACTCGAGCACTGCGGATAGGAGACGTCGAAGCCGGTGGTCGGCGACGCGCTGCCGCTCACCGCGATGATCAGCACCACAACGACGACGAAGGCGAGCGCCACCACCGGCACCCATCGCGCTCGGTACCAGGACCGGCTGGCAGGCGGCACGGCCGGCAAGCTACCACGAGGCTGGGCACGCGCCGGCCGCAGGCGCGCGCCCTGGCGCGCTTGATGGGGCGCTTGCCCATCAAGGTCGCGCGGTCTGCTCGATCGTCGCCCCTCAGACCCCTTCCGGCGAAGGAGGCGCTGCGGCGACAGAACGCCGACGGGCAGCCGCTCGGCGCGGGACCTCTCTGCCGCGCTCGGTCCGATCGGAGTGAGGCTCACGCAGAAACCGAAACGGCGCGCGCATGACGGCTGCAAGCGCAGCAAGCAGAGCCACGTCGAGCACGACGTTGATGATGATGTAGATGGTTGTGTTGGTCATGTCTTGAGAGTGCCCGCCGAGGGTTAGGGAACGGCAAAGGCGCCGTAGCGGGACGGAAAGGATCTGCGAGACTCGATCCCCATGCCCGCTGGCGCCAGGGTGCTTGTCGTCGACGACGAATACTCCGTGCGGAGGCTGCTCCGGATGTACCTCGAGCGTGAGGGCTATGCGGTCGTCGAAGCCGACAACGGGCCCGAGGCGCTGTCGCTCCTGCGCAGGGACGGGATCGACTTGGCGCTGATCGACGTGATGCTGCCTGGATTCGATGGCTTCGAGCTCGTTCGCCGCATCCGCGCGGAGTCGGATATCCCCCTGATCCTGCTGACGGCCCGAGGGGAGGAGGTCAAGCGTGTGACCGGGCTCGAGATCGGGGCCGACGACTACGTCGTCAAGCCGTTCTCGGCTCCCGAAGTGATGGCGCGCGTGGGAGCCCATCTGCGGCGCAACGCCAGACACCCGCCGTTCTCGGAGACGGCCGATCCGATCACGATCGGGCGCCTCAGCCTCGACCCAGACGCCCGGCGGGCGTCCGTCGACGGGCAGGAGGTCGAGCTGACGCGTCGGGAGTTCGACCTGCTGGAGACCCTTCTCGCCTCGAGCGGCCGAGTGCTGACCAGGGACGAGCTGTTGGATCGAGTATGGGGTTCGCGCTATGTCTCTCCGAAGACGGTGGACGTCCACATCGCTGCGCTTCGGCGCAAGCTCGGCTCGGCGCTCGCGATCACGACCTTGCGCGGCGTCGGATATCGCGTGGATCGCGATGCCTAGGCGGTTCACCTCGCTGCGCATCTGGCTGTTCGTCACGATGCTCGTGTGCGCTGGTCTCGGCCTCGGGATCGGGACAGCGGTCTACAAGGGGCTCGAAAGCAGTCGCGAAGAGTCCGAGGACCGCGCGGCGGCTCTCGTCAAGGCTAGAGCCATCGCGGGGCTGCTGGACCGGGGAGCCCGTCAGGGCGAACTTTTGGCGGCACAAGCGGTGTTGGAGAACGACCAGCTGGAAGTTCGTCGTGGCGCCGAGCGGATGTACCTGGGGCCGGTTCCGGCCTCGCACGAGCCCGAGCTCGAGGTCCGCGTGCCGTGGGCCGAGGGCAGCGTCGTGGTGCGCGACTACCACTCGGTCTCGACGGGCGCGGGCGCTGACTTCACCGTCGTGCTCGCTGTCGTGCTCGCCGTCGTCATCGCGGCCGTGATGACGGCGGCGTCGCTCTTGACACGGCCCATCACCGGGCCCATCGCCCGGGCGATCGCCGCGGCTGAGCGAATCGCGCGAGGGGATCTGAGCGCACGTGCGGGTGTCTCAGGCCCACAGGAGCTGGCGAGCCTGGGCGCCGCGATCGACGGCATGGCGTCGCGGCTGCAGGCCGGCGAGGAGGAGCGGCGACGCTTCCTCGCCGACATCTCCCACGAGATCGCGACGCCCGTTGGAACGCTCCTCGGGTTCTCCCAGGCGCTGGCGGATGGCACGGCGAGCAGCGAGAGCGACCGGGCGGAGGCAAGCGCGGTGATCGCTCGCGAGAGCCAGCGCCTGCGCGGGCTGCTTGCCGATCTCCGTGAGCTGACGAGTCTCGACATCGTCGCCAACGTCAAGCGCTCCCGGCTCAGGCTCGCCGATGTCGCTCAGGAGCTGGGCGCACGCTTTCACTCTTCGGCCGAGGACGCCGGCGTAGCGCTGACCGTCACATCCGATCAGAGCACAGTCATCACCGACGCCAGGCTGTTGGATATGGTGGCGGCGAACCTGGTCTCCAACGCGATCCGCTACACGCCGGCGGGGGGCAAGGTCACCGCCGAACTGCGCCGCCGGGGCGACGATCTCCGCCTGACGGTGGCCGATACGGGCATCGGGATCAGCCCAGAGCACCAGGCGCGCATATTCGAGCGCCTCTACCGCGTCGATGATGCGCGCGACCGCGCCTCGGGCGGCTCGGGACTCGGTCTGGCCATCGCCGCCCGAGCGGCGCAGAATCTCGGTGGCAGACTCGAGGTTCGCAGCGCACCCGGCAAGGGGTCCACGTTCACGCTCACCGCTCCCGCCGGGGGCCCGCACGGGGCGCGAGACGACACCGCGGGCGTACGGGCGGCGGCGCCCTCGAGCTAGTCCGTCCCACCTGAGAGCGACGTCCCGGCGGCGTACGCACAACGTGCGCCGACGCGGTCGATCAACGCCGGAGAAACGGCGGGGGCGCGATGCCGGTTGGCGCGCGACTTCGCACTCGTCGAACCCGCCGTCTCCACTGGTTCGACACAGCAGAGTTCAATGGGCTTTTCCGTTGGGTGCAGCAGCCTGTTCGAGATCGCAATGCTCGTTCAGCGCGTCCTCGAGGAGCCCGAGGACGATGCCGAACACCGCGTGGCGGATGGTCGCTTGGCCGAAGGCTCGGCGGTTGGCGACTAACTTGGGCAACTCCTCGCGGGCGGGGTGGTAACGGTCGACCAGTGCGACCATCGGCCACGTCACGAGGTGCTCGATAAGGCCTCCCGTGAGGCCGCGGAGAACCGGCGGTCCCGGGAGGGATGGCCCCAGCCGCGCGTATGCAGTCCCGAGGATCGCGCCGTTCTGCACGTGCAGCGCGAAGCCGATCGGTTGCCAGTGGTTGCCGCGCGTCACGAGCTTGCCCAGGATCTCGACGTCGTCGTACCTCGAGGCTAAGAGGCGCTTGTCGAGGGGCTGCTCGAGGGTCATCACAATCGCCGCCACAGCGCCCGCAAGCCCCCCTCGCAGGTTCGTCTCCAGCATTCCACTCACAGGACGGGACGCACGACGAGCATTCCCCGGCTCGCGACGAGATGCTCCAAATCGTCCGTCAAGCGCTGTACGTGCTCGCTCCCTTGTTGCTCCCAACGCTCCACCTCGACGATCTCGGCGATCAGCACGTAATCGGCTTGGCCTATCGACTGCCCGGGCACGTCGGCTGGTCGCGCAAGATGCCAATCAGACACCGTGTCCAGCGAACCGCGGACGATGTCGCGATCCTCGGCCATCAGGCGCTCGAAGTCGTCGGCCAACTCGGGCGAGCGCAGCTGAAACCACATCAGAAGGGTCGCAGGAGGACTGATCGGCGAAGCGTAGTCGACGATCGCCCCTGTCACACGCTCAGGCCCGTTGGCTCGCGGCGCCAAGCAGAGCCTCAGGCTCCCTTGGCCTGGTGCTCCCGTAGGGCCAAGCCCAGGGCCTCGATCCGGGCCTGAGGGTCTGATCTTCTTCCCCTAGTCTCCACTGCTTCCTCGTTTCCGCCGCAAATGGTCGTTCTCTGTGGCGGGAACGCGGGAACCGTGGCCCCGGTAGATCGCCGCCGGCGGAACCCCTATGCCGTCCGGTGCCCGGCGCAGGTGTGATAGATCGCGGAGCCCGTCAGCAGGCTGCCGGTCGATGTCCTCGCGAAGAAGGTGACCGTGTATGCGCGCTTGGGCAGGCCGACGAGGCTCACGCGGGCGACCGGATTGGGACCGCGCAGGCGCGCCACCAGGTGGCCGGCCAGCAGCACCTCCGAGCGCAGGATCCTCGCGCCGGCGGGCAGGGCGAGGTGCTCGGCGAGGTGGATCGCGAGCTGGCGTGCGCTCACGCACATCCCGGGCGGGCTCGCGTGGGGCGCGGGCGTGGGTGCGCTCGGCGTGCCTGTCACCTGGGCCGCGGGGGCCGAGACGGTGTATTCGATCGTGGCAGTCGCCGCGAGCCCGTCCTTGCTCTCGGCGGTCACCGTGTAGGTGTGCGCTCCGACCGTCGAGGTGTCGAGCGTGCCACTGCCCGCGGATGTGCCGCCGGAGTCTACGCACGCTTCGATGCCCGATCCGCCTGCGCCCTCTTCGCAAGAGAACTCGGTCTTGACGACCGCGCCCTGCGTGTAGGTGCCGCCGGCGAGGGGTGTGTCGATCACGGCCTTGGGAGGTGCCGCGACCGTGTAGTTCAGCGTGACCGCTCGCGCGTGACCGGAGCCCGACGCGATGGTCCCCGTGGCCCCGGTGGCTTCGTCGACGTA
Source organism: uncultured Solirubrobacteraceae bacterium (assembly GCA_963779065.1). GTDB lineage: Bacteria > Actinomycetota > Thermoleophilia > Solirubrobacterales > Solirubrobacteraceae > Palsa-744. The sequence goes on along the minus strand of CAVZWQ010000003.1, from coordinate 1,193,546 downwards.
GCTCGAGCCGGCGCCGCCGCCCCCTCCGTTGAGGTTGCCCGCGCCGCCGCCTCCTCCTCCGTAGTAGCCGGCGCCGCCGCCGCCGCCGGCCGCGACGAACGGTGGACTCGGGGCGTTGTTGTAGGTCGCGCCGTTTCCGCCGCTCGCCCGCGCGCCCGCACTTGCCGGGGTCGCCCAGGCTTCGATGTTCTGGGTGAGGCCGGCCGTGCCGCCGCTGCCCGCGCTGCCGCCCTTCCCGCCCAAGCCTTCTTCGCGGGTGAAGAACCTGCTCTTGAGCACGCCGTTGCCGCCGTCGGCGGGCGAGTCGGTCGCGTTCGCCCCCGCGCCGCCGGTGTTCGTTTCTTCTTCGAACGGTTCGGCCTCGCCCAGCGTCGCCCCGCCGCCGCCACCACCGCCGGCCACGACGAGCGGCGTCGAGGATTCCGAGAGCACTTCGACAGAGCCGCCGCCGGCTCCGCCGGCCAGCGAGCACGACCCGTCGCCTCCGCCCGTCCCGCCGGCCCCGCCCGGGCCGAACGCGACGTACAGCGTCTTCCCGCCCGTGACCGGGATCGTTGCGGTGACGAGCGCCCCCGATCCGCCCGCGCCCGCGCTCGAGCCCGGTTCGTTCTCGCACGAGATCCCAGGCTGGCCTTCGCCTCCGAGGGCGAGGACTTCGACGGTCGCGACGCCGAGCGGCACCTTGAATTCCTGTGTGGGGCCGGGCGTGAACGTCACGCTCTGCGCCGAGGCGGCAGCGCTCGCGTACAGGAAGGATGCGACGAGCAGCGCGAGCAGCACCCCGGTTCGACGAAAGCGAACTGACTTCCTCGGTTGCCGCGTTGACGCTGGATCTTCGCTTGGGCGCACGCCTCTCCTGCCCTTCTGGTCCCGGTCCGACCTTCGGCGGGCGGGGTCCGTTCGGTGATTGGTGAAGGCTGCGCCACGACGAACCCACCCGGGTGCGTCGTCGGGTTCACACAGCCGATTGCTCACCTATCGGCAGCGTCCCAGCCGAACCCAAGGGGCGGTCCGCCCTGGGCGTCGGCGAAGGTCGGCGCGGTCGCCGTGCGTACGCCGCGCGCGTGGCGAGGTTCTGCGAATCGGCTCTGCCAAGCCGAGGTCTGCCCGCGCTTCGCAGCCGTCGAACCCACCGTCTCCATAGACAACTGTCGGCGAGACGCCAGCGTCGATCAGACCTCCCAGTTCTTCACCAGGACCGAAAGCGACGCCGGCGCGCCGAAGCTCGCCGGGTTTGCGCAACGTACGCTCCTCTCCACTTACAGACGACACGCTGCGAACGCGGGCGAAGTTCAGCCGGCCAGCGCCAGCGCGTCGGCGGGCCTGGATTGGTCGGGTGTGTGGGTTGGAAGCATCAGCGAGAGCAACGCAGCCACGAGAACGAACGCGGTCGAGGCCCAGAGGCAGGCTTCGAGGCTGCCGAGCTCATAGAGCAGCCCCGACAGGACCGTTCCGACGAGCCGGCCGCCCGCGTTGGCCATGTAGTAGAAGCCGACGTTCATCGCCGCCTTGTTGTGTTCGGAGTAGGCGAGGATCAGATACGAGTGGACCGCCGAGTTGGCGGCGAAGACGATGCCGAAGGCGATCAGGCCGACGACGATCACGGCCGTCGGGTCGACGCCCGCGGTGAGCGCGGTCGCGATCGCGGCCGGGAAGGCGGCGAGCACGAACGCGAGCCACGTCGCCGTGCGGCCCTCGGGCTCGGTGTTGCCTTCTCGGCCCCGGATGAAGCGCGGAGCGGCGGCCTGGACGATGCCGTAGCCGATCACCCAGATCGCGAGGAATCCGCCGGCCGCGGCGAAGCTCCATCCCAGCACGGTCTCCAGGTAGACCGGCAGGCCGACCACGAACCAGACGTCGCGTGAGGCGAACAGGAAGATCCGCGCGGCCGCCAGGACGTTGACGGCCCGGTTGTTGGAGAACATGTGCTTGAACTTCGCCTTGGCGTCGGGTTTGCCGAGGTGCCCGTGCATCAGCGTCGCGACGACGATCAGGGTGATCAGGACCAAGCCGGCGAGGATCACCATCGAGGTCTGGAACCCGGCCAGCGTCAGCATCGCCGCGCCGAGGAAGAAGCCGACGCCCTTGAGCGCGTTCTTCGAGCCGGTCAGGACCGCGACCCAGCGGTAGAGCGAGCCTTGGTCACCCTCGGGTACGACGAGCTTGACGGCGCTCTTGGAGCTCATCTTGGTCAGGTCCTTGGCGATGCCCGAGAACGCCTGCGAGGTCATCACGTAGGGGATCACGAGCCAGGAGGCGGGGACGAGGCCGAGCATCGCCGTCGCGAAGACCTGCGTCGCGAGGCCCATGAAGAGCGTTGTGCGCAGGCCGAACCGGGCCGCCAGCCAGCCTCCTACGAGGTTGGTGACGATGCCGAAGATCTCATAGAAGATGAAAAGCGAGGCGACGGTGAACGCCGAGTAGCCCAGGTCGTAGAAGTAGAAGAGGACGAGCATCCGGGTGGCCCCGTCCACCAGGGTCTCCACCCAGTAGGCGGCGGTGACGAGCACGTAGTTGCGCAGGTCGCCGCGCCGGTCGATCGCCGCTGCGGCGGCGCTCATCGCTCGTCGCTCCCGGGCTCGCCGGCGACCGCACGCGCCAGCTCGACGAGGCGATTGGCGTAGCCCCACTCGTTGTCGTACCAGGCGAGCACCTTCACCTGGGTTTCGTCCACGACCATCGTGGAGGGGGCATCGACGATGCTCGAGCGCGCGTCGTCGCGGTAGTCGACGGAGACGAGCGGCCGGGTCTCGTAGCCGAGGATCCCGGCGAGCGGACCGTCGGCCGCCTCCTGCAGCAGGCGGTTGACCTCCTCGATGGTGGTCGGGCGCGCGACCTCGAAGACGCAGTCGGTCAGCGAGGCGTTCAGCATCGGCACCCGCACGGCAAGACCGTTGAGCTTGCCCTGCAGCTCGGGGAAGATCAGCCCGATCGCCGTCGCCGAGCCTGTAGTGGTGGGGATCAGCGAGAGGCTCGACGCCCGCGCGCGGCGGAGGTCCTTGTGCGGGGCGTCGACGACGACCTGGGTGTTGGTCATGTCGTGCAGTGTCGTGATCAGGCCGTGCTCGATTCCGATCGCCCTCGTGGAGGACCTTGACCACGGGCGCCAGGCAGTTGGTCGTGCAGGACGCCGCCGTGAGGATGTCGTGTCGGGCCAGCTCGGCCGGGTCGTCGTTGACGCCGACCACGACGTTCAGCGCGCCCTGCTCCTTGACCGGCGCGGCGACGATGACCTTGCGCACGCCGCGCTCGAAATAGGGGGCGAGCGAGTCGATCGTGCGGAAGCGACCCGAGCACTCGAGGACGAGCTCGACGCCCGCGGCCTCCCAGGCGACCTCGCCGGGGATCGGCGCTGAGGACCAGGCGATCTCGTCCCCGTCCACGATCAGCGCGTCCTCGCGGCGTCGATGCCGCGCGACCAACGGCCGTGGACGGAGTCGAACTCGAGCAGGTGCGCGCCGGCCGCGGCGTCGCCCGCGGTCTCGTTGATGAGAGCGAACTGGAACTCCGGCCATCCGGATGCCGCCCGCAGTGCCAGGCGGCCCATCCGGCCGAACCCGTTGATGCCGACGCGGGTCACGCTCGTGCCCCCGTCTCCAGCCCGTACGCGTCGGAAGATGCACCGAACCAACGGCCGCGCGCCCACAGCGAGAAGTAGACGAGCCCGACGAGAACCGGCACCTCGATCAGGGGACCGACGACGCCGGCGAGTGCCTCACCCGAGGTCGCGCCGAAAACGCCGATCGCCACAGCGATCGCCAGCTCGAAGTTGTTCGAGGCCGCGGTCAGGGCGATCGACGCGGTGCGTGGATAGCCGTAGTTGGCCGCGATGCCCCAAGCGAAGGCGATCGCGAACATCGCCGCGAAGTAGGCGAGCAGAGGCAGGGCGATGCGCACCACGTCGAGCGGGTGACCCGTGATCTGATGGCCCTGGAGCGCGAACAGCAGGACGATCGTGAAGAGCAGTCCGTAAAGCGTGATCGGACCGATCCGCGGCAGGAAGGTCCCCTCGTACCACTCCCGGCCGCGGCGACGCAGGCCGATGACCCGCGTCAGGTAACCCGCCGCGAGAGGGATGCCGAGGAAGATGAGGACGGTCCTCGCGACCTCCCAGATCCCGACGGTGAAGCCTTCGGTGTCGAGCCCGAGCCAGCCCGGCAGGACCGAGAGGTAGAACCACCCCAGCACGGAGTAGGCGACGATCTGGAAGAGCGAGTTGATCGCGACGAGGACGGCGGTCGCCTCGCGGTCGCCGCAGGCGAGCTCGCTCCAGATCAGGACCATCGCGATGCAACGGGCGAGCCCGACGACGATCAGGCCTGTCCGGTACGCGGGCTGATCGGGGAGCATCAGCCAGGCGAAGGTGAACATCACGAGCGGCCCGATCAACCAGTTGAGTATCAGCGAGGAAACGAACAGGCCGCGCTCGGCGCGCAGTCGCCCGAGCTCCTCGTAGCGCACGCGCGCCAGCACCGGATACATCATCAACAGCAGGCCGATCGCGATCGGCACGGAGGTGCCCCCGATCGCGACCGATGAGAGCGCGTCCTCGAGCCCTGGGATCAGCGCCCCGAGCCCGAGCCCGGCTGCCATCGCGACCCCGATCCACAGCGGCAGGTAGCGGTCCAGTTTCGAAAGCTGCCGCGCGACACCGGCCGGGACGGTCCCGGCCGGAACGCCGAGTGCGGCCGTCTCCCGCCCGTCGCTGATCTTGACCGTCATGGGACGAGATCGATGCTATCCATTGACAAGTCCCAGTTCAATAGATATATATGGATAGATGAACGTCGATCTGGAGTTGCAGCCGAAGACCAAGAGGCCGCCCGGGGAGCCCTGTTGCGAGCCGGTCGTCTACCCCGACGTGGAGCGCGAGCAGGCGCAGCGCATGGCGGCGATCGCCAAGGCGCTCGGCGATCCGGTGCGACTGCAGCTCGTAGACGTGCTCCGGAAGCACGCCGGCAAGGTCTGCGTCTGCGAGCTGGTGCCGCTCTTCGACCTGTCCCAGCCGACCGTCTCCCACCACCTCAAGAAGCTGAAGGAAGCCGGAATCGTCGGCTCCGAGCGGCCCGGGCTGTGGGCCTACTACTACGTGATCCCCGACGCCCTGGAGGAGCTGTCCGCATGGCTGAGCTGACCGAGCCCAAGACGCCCGCGGAGGAGGCGGGCTCATGCTGTTCGACCGAGGCCCAGGAGACCTGCTGCGAGCCTCCGAGAAGGCCTCCTGCTGCGGTGAGGCGGCCGCCGGGGGCAGCTGCGGCTGCTCGGCGGGCACCTCCACCGACGACGCCGAGGACATCCGCGAGGCGGTGCGCGCACGCTACGCAGCCGCGGCCACCACGGTTTCCGAGCGCGCCTCCTGCTGCGGGGCGGATACGGTCCTGAGCGACGAGGAAGCGGCGGTCTTCGGCGCCGGGCTTTACGGAAACGAGCGCGACGAGCTCCCCGACACGGCGACGATGGCCTCGCTCGGCTGCGGCAACCCGACCGCGGTGGCGGAGCTGCGCGAGGGCGAGACGGTGCTCGACCTGGGCTCCGGCGGCGGCATCGACGTTCTGCTCTCCGCCCGCAGGGTCGGTCCGGCCGGCAAGGCCTACGGCCTCGACATGACCGACGAGATGCTGGCGCTGGCGAGGGAGAACCAGCGCAAGGCCGGGATCGAGAACGTCGAGTGGCTCCGCGGTCAGATCGAGGCGATCCCTCTGCCCGCCGAGACCGTCGACGTCGTGATCTCAAACTGCGTGATCAACCTCTCCGGCGACAAGCCCAAGGTGCTGGCGGAGGCTGCCCGCGTGCTGAAACCCGGCGGACGCCTCGCCGTCTCCGACGTCATCGCCGATCCGGACATGGACGAGGCGACCCGCGCGGACATGCAGCAGTGGACGGGCTGCATCGCAGGCGCGCTCACCCGCGCCGAGTTCGAACAGACCCTCATCGGCGCCGGGCTCGTCGACGTCGAGATCAGCGAGACCCACCGCGTGCACGAGCACGCCGGCTCCGCGATCATCCGCGCCACCAAGCCCGGCGCAGCCGCGTGAGCGATCACGAGATCCAGCTCAACGACCCCCAGACGCTCTACCGGCGCTGGGAGGACTCGCAATGGTCCCCGTTCACGATCGATCTCGATCGCGACAAGGAGCAGTGGGCCGTGATGTCGGGCGATGACCGCGACCTGATCTTCTTCGTGCTCTCCTCGCTGATGGTCGCCGAGGAGCGCATCACCACCAAGTTCTCAGGCCTCGTCGGCGCGTACGGCTCCGAGGAGGAGGCGACGTTCCTCGCGACCCAGCAGGTCGACGAGGCGCGGCACATGCAGTTCTACGCCCGCTTCCAGGACGAGGTCATCGCCGCCCCCGACCTCATCGCCGCGCACGTCGAGCGCGCCCGCGCGAACGTCTCCGATGCCTTCCGCCACATCTTCGACGAGGAGCTCGTCGCCGCCCACGAGCGGCTCGTGGCCGAACCGCAGAGCCTCCCCGCGAAGGTCCGCTTCGTCACGATCTACCACCTGATCCTCGAGTCCACGCTCGGGCTGACGACCTTCAAGTTCACGACCGACTACCTCTCGAGCGAGGGCCTGCTCCCCGGCTTCGTCGATGGCTACTCGAAGATCCACCACGACGAGACCCGACACATCGGCTACGGCGTGTGGTTCCTGCGCGAGACGATCCGCGAGCAGCCGGCCGAGGCCGACACCGTGCGTCAGACGCTGCGCGATCTGCTGCCCTCCGTCGCCGCTTCGCTCGCGCCGCCCGAGACAGGCTCGGACCGCGACTTCGCCGCGATCGGCGCGACCAGCGAGGCGATCCGCGAGTTCGCGCTCGGGGGCCTCACCCGCCGGCTCGACATCATCGGGGTGCCGCTGGCTTCGCTCTAGGTCCCGTCCTGGTCCTCCCCTCAGCCAGAGCGCGCCGCAAAGCCTCAACCCGTCGCCGAGGGTTTGAACTTCTTCCCCTGGTCTCCATAACGGCTCTAGCAAGCTGAATCCGCGCCGGTCCGCGCGGGGGACGATTGCACTCGCCGACACGCGTCAGGTGTGCACGGTCACGGCCGCCACGCGTACCCCGAGTGGGTCTCAGGCACGGTGGCGGCCGCCTATCGTGACCTGGCTAGGGAGCGGTCACGGTCCAAGTGCCGAGGTCGAAGGCCGACGTGCCTTCGGTTTCGTATTGGATCTGGAAGCCGAACACGCCGCTGCCGAACCCGGGTTTCTCGGGGTCGAAGACACTTTCGAATGCGACCCCAGACGTTTCGGTGCTGTAGACGCAGAGGAATCCGGGCGCTGCCTGACCGGGACCGCTGCATTCGGGGCTCGTTTTCCCAGGTGGGAGGTATTTGAATTTTCCTTCGGGGAGCCGTTCCTGCAACGGGATCGGGAACGTGACCCCGACGCTCGCCTCGGCCCCGGCTTTGGAGTTGGTCTCACTCAAGACGTAGTCGCCGCTCTCGGAGTGCCCCGAGGTCAGGACCGAGGGAGCTGGACTCCCCGGTACGCCTGTCGCTCCGGTCGGCCCCTGCGCACCTTGAGCGCCGGTCGTGCCCCGAGGTCCGGTGTTGCCGGTCCTTCCGCGCAGCTTCTTCAGCAGCGCCGGACTGATCTGCTTGGTCGAGTTCAGGAGGTAGTGCTTTGCTGCGATCGCGCTGCCGCTCATCGCGAAAACCAGGGCGAGCGTGGCGACGACGTTCGCGTAGTTGACGTGTCTGCGTATTGGTTTCATCGGCCGACGATACGTCTTCCGAACGCCGTGCAGCGAGCCGCGCCGCCGGCATCCGATTGGCGCGCGAGCCTCGCACCCCTCGAACCCCCGTCTCCACCGAAGCAAGAAGGGGCGAAGGAATCCGAACTTCGCCCCTTTGCAATCTCTACTCCGGCTGGAACAGCGCCAGCGTGTTGCCGTCGGGGTCCTTGAACCACGCCGACTTGCCGACGCCGGCCGTCGTCGCGACGTGGTCGACCGTCTTGAGTGACGGGAAGTCGTAGTCCTCGAACACAACGCCCCTGCCGGCGAGCTCGGCCACGTCGCCCTGCACGTCCTCTGACCAGAATCGGACCTGCGTATGGCTTGCCTCGTTCGGGCTCGGGCGTCCATAGACGAGCAGTGTCGATCCGTCGGCCCCCTCGAACAGCAGATGGTTGTGGATCGTCTTCGGTGAAAGGGTGAGGCCGACCTTCTGCTCGTAGAACTCCTGGCTGCGGCTCAAGTCGGTGCTGCAAAGCACCGCCGAGATCTGCGACGTACTCAGCACTGCGTCCCCCTCGTGTTCGATTGAGTGGCGGTCGAGATCGGCCGCGTTCGGTCTGTCGCTCGAGACGCTATCATTATTTGTCTTGCAAGACAAATAATGTCGAGAGAGAAGATCCTTGTCCACCGAGAAACCTCGAGAGGCCGCTCCAACGCTCGACCCGCGCGAGGCCTGGCACCGGCTGCTGCGGGTGTCCAGTGCTGTGTTGAGGGACCTTCAGAGCTCGCTCGATGCCGAGAACAGGATTGCGGTCACCGAGTTCGATGTCCTCATCACCCTGGACAACGCTCCCGGGCAGGCGATGCGCATGACCGACCTGGCAGGCGCGACGATGCTCTCCTCCGGAGGGCTCACGCGACTCGTGGGCCGTCTTGAACAGCGGGGGTTTCTCCTGCGCACACCCGATCCAGATGACGCCCGAGGATTCCGCGCCGCACTGACGCCCGCAGGCAAGACGAAGCTCGCGGATGCGAGGGTCACGCACGACGCTGTGCTCGACCGCCTCATCACCCCTCACATCGCCGCCAGAGAGCTTCACGCGCTCGAGCGCGTGCTCGGGAGGATCCTTGATGGCTTTGACCCCTGAAACGCAGCGGCTGCATCGTTGGGCGATTACGTAGTTGACGCGAGCCGTATTCCCGGGCAGCTACGGAAGCGCGCGCCATGCGCCGTGCTTAGCCTGCGTGCATGAGCTCGCCACAGGCGCCTCCGGCCCCGCTTCTGGAGACGATCGGCAACCTTGCGCGCTTCCATCACGCACACGAGGAGTTCTACTCGCAGGCGCCGTTGGAGAGCGCGATCGCCGTCCAGGCGAACTCACGGGTCCTGAAGGCCCTTGGTGCTCGGTGGCAGGCTGTCGATGCCAGCGAGCACCGCGTGCCGAGCCCGTTCGCCGGAGCCGAGGACCTGAACGCGCCAGGTCTGACCGAGGAGTCGGGTGTCCTCTTCATGGAAGGGGAGGCAGAACCGGCCGAGCTCGCCGCGATGAAGCGCGATCTCGGAGTCCTCGCAGACGACATGGAGCGGACCGGCGCATGGCTCGCGAACGCGATGGAGCAGTCTTGGGGTGTCGCCGCTTCGCTCGCGGCCTATCCCGCGCTCGCCGATCTGCTGGGCGAAAGACACCGCATCATCGTCAACGACTGGCAGGCCGCTCAGCTGCAGGCGCTCGTGGCTCGCGTGCTCCGCCGCGCTCTGGAGGTGCTCGAGCGGATCGACCTCTCGCCCGGCGCCGTGAGGGCCGACATCGGCGCAGATCGCGTGATCCCCGGCTACCTCTACTCGGCGAGCGAGCTCTTGGACCGCGCCGCGGATCTGATCGTCGAGTCGACGCTCCTCGTACACGACAACGAGCGGCGCTGGCGCGTCTTCTCCGAGCGCGTCAACGAACTTGCGCGGGCGTAGCGAGCGAGCGCCGTCCCCTATTCGAGCGGGACGGTGACCGCGCCGGGCAGACGCTTGTAGACGGCGAAGAAGTCCCGGTCGTCCGGCACGAGGTATCGATCCGCGGGCTGGTTCGGCTGGGGCTCGACCAGCTTCGGCGTGAGTTCCCGGCCGTGCGTATAGGTGATCAGCGTGTGCCAGTCGGGGTTGATGTCGAACTCCATCGCACGCACCGCGCCGATGTGCCGGAGGATCTTCGCGATCGAGATCACCGTCTGGCCTTCCGCAGCGACGAACATCAGATCGCCGCGCCGATCGATCCCGACGCCGGTGCGCCAGACCCGCGTGACACCGCCGAGCGTGAACCCCCATTCCGGGCTGTTGGGGTCTTCGTTCAACGTGGGGTTCAGGCGCCCGTCCCACACGATCGGGGCGAGGCTCTGGCGCGCCCACGCGACGTCCGCTCCCGGGCTCGGGCCGCCGCTCCACTTCACGATCTGGACGCGTCCGTCGCGATAGCCGACGAGGGTGGCTTTGCCGTCCTTCAGCGGCTCGTTGACACGGCCGTCGATGGCCGAGCCGTTTTCGCCGTCTTCGTGGGTGAAGCCGCCGTTGAACGTCGCGAGCAGCCGCCAGCGCTGGCTGTGCGGCACCATCATCGGCCCGCGCAGCGCCGCGTCGGGCGGCTCGTAGCGTCCCGGGTAGTAGCCGATCGCGGTGCGTGTGTGGTCGAACCACGCCACGTACGCGAGCAGCTCGGGATATTCAGTTTCCGGGCGGTAGCTCGTCACGAGCACCGGCGGGCCGCCGTCGACAGCCGGCCCTGTCGGTTTCCAGACGCCTTCCCCGGGCAGCGGATGCGCGAACGCCGGCTTGACCCGCGGCGGGCCCGTCGAAGCCGGGATGCTGCGCGGCAGGCTCAACCCCAGGGCCGGCAGGCGACTCGGCGCCGGTCCGCCCTTCTTCGGCGCGTTGGCGGTGTAGTAGACGTGCTCGACTTTGTCGACGAGCGAGTTCCCGAAGGGAACGTCCTGTCTCACCCACTCGACGCTGCGCGCGGTGAACGACATGCTCGTCGGTTTCAGCATGAAGATCGCGTAGGAGGTGGCCGCCCAGACGGCCAGGCCGAGAAGAGGGATCGCGACGAAGAGGAGGATGCGTCGCCGCCGCCTGCGCCTGGCCGCGGCCCTGCGCCGCTCCTCGCGGCGCCCGGTGAGCCAATCGGGCGACCCCGGTACGGGCGGGGAGTCGGGCGCATCCGGTGGATCGCCCCCACCGGGACCAGAACCAGATCGCCGCAGAACGTCCATCCGCCGATACCCCCGGCTCCAACGAGCAGGACAGGGAACGGAGTCGATCCTACGCCTCCGCCGGACGACGGCGCTGAGGTCCGGTCCGCCCGGCCGAGAGGCGCGCTCGGCGCCAAGCGCGAAGGGCGTCGCTCATTCGCGTCCTCGCCACGCCTGGAGGGCTCCTTTGCGCCAGGACCCCGCGGTGCCGCGAACGCGCCCCGGGCCACGCGCACGGCACGGCCCAGGGCGCGGAGAGCGACCCCTTCTCAGGGAGCCGCCTGACTGAAGAACGTGAAGCCGTTCTCCACCTTCGTACCGGTGGTGGAGTAGACGGTGACCGTGGTTTTGCGCATGCTGCCCATGCAGGTCGGGACGACGTCAGCCATCACGGCCTGCCCCGGCACGCAGACTTTGGTGCCGCCGGCGGCGAACACGGTGCCGACCGTCAGCACCAGCGCCGCCACCACTGTCGTCACGAGCACGATCCGCTTCATGCGGACCTCCCCTCCTCCGTGGCGTGAAGCCCCCTGCGTCGCGCCTGTACTCGGCGACCCCGCCCCGGAGGGCTCCCAAGCGGCAAGTGCCTCCGCGACGGTGGAGACCTGCCGGCCAGGCCCTACGGCGTGCGGGGCCGGAAGCGCAGCATCGTCGCGTCGCCCGACCGCTTGCTTGCGAGCGGCTCCAGGCCGATCCGGGGCACGCCCGGGGCCGAGATGTGGATGCCGTCGCCGAGCAGCACCGGCAGCACGTAGACGAGGATCTCGTCGACGAGCCCGCGCGCGAGGCATTGGCCGGCCACATCGGCTCCGAGGATCTCGACGTCCTTGCCGCCCGCTCCGGCGCGCGCCGTCGCGACCGCCTCCCCGATGTCGCCGCTCAGGTAGGTGATCCCCGCCGGCGGCGACGCGGGGGGCCTGTGAGTGAGGACGAACACGGGTCCGGAGAACGGGTAGTCCACGCTGCCCGGATCTTCGGCCCGCATCCGTTCCCCAACGTCCATTGTCCGCCGGCCGACCAGCATCGCGCCCGTGGCCGCCGCGACCTCATGGAAGTCATCCGGATCCACGAAGTCGGCGAGTGTGCGACCGTCGCCCCAGTCCATCATGTGCCCCGGGCCGGCGATGAAGCCGTCGAGCGACATCGCCCTGTTGACGACCACCTTGCCCTCTCCGGTACCCGCCTCGCTCATGTGCGCCTCGCCGCGAGAGGGCACCCGAGGAGCGTCCCGGGATGGGCTCGCCGCGTCACGCTCGCCCGCCCGGCACTAGCCGGCCCACCAGTCGCGCCGGCCCTCGACATCCTCGCGAGGGGACTCGCCGAGGTGGGGTGCGCCGATCACGAGGAGCTCGAGTCCCTCCGGCCCGGCCTCGTAGCCGCGCCATGTGCCGGGCGGCACGCGCACGGCGTCCCACTCCTCGAGCTCGACGATCTCGTCGTCGAGCTTCATCCGGCCGCTGCCGCGCACGACCACGTACACCTCCTCCTGCTCGCGGTGCGTGTGGCCGTAGGGAAAGCGGTAGCCGGGCGGAACGCGCTGGTAGCTCAAGCCCGAGCGCTCGAGCTCGAGCGCGCTGGTCGCCATCCGGAACTCGAGGTCCGGTGAGCCGTCGAAGTTGGCTCCGACGTCATCCAGGTCCTCCTTGAGGTTCCTGAGCGTGAACGCCACGCCGGCAATCCTACGCCCGGGCGCTGCTCGCTAGACGACGAGCCCGTGGCGCACGACGTTCTCGCTCACCGCGTGCGCGTCGACGAACTCGAGCAGGTAGCCAGGGCCGCCGGCTTTCGCGCCGGCGCCCGAGAGCCGGTTGCCGCCGAACGGCTGGCGGCCGACCATCGCCCCGGTGATGTGGCGGTTGACGTACAGGTTGCCGACGGGCGAGCGCTCGGTCACCCGCTCGACGGTGCGGGGGTTGCGTGAGAACAGACCGCCCGTCAGCGCGAACGGCAGGCGATCGATGCGATCCAGAGCCTCGTCGACGTCATCCACCGGCTCGATCGTGAGCAGCGGGCCGAAGACCTCCTCGCTCAGGACGCGCGAGCCGGGGTCGAGCCCGGCGACGAGGGTCGGCGCGCAGAAGCAGCCCTCGGCAGGGAGCGCCCCGTCTCGCCGGGCTATGACGGTTCCGTCCCGGGCCGCGAGGTCGCAGTAGGAGGCCACGCGCGCCTGCGCGTCGCGGTCGATGACCGGGCCGACGTCGACCCCGAAGGCGTCGGCCTGCCCGACCTGGAGCGTCTCCACCGCGCCTGCGAGCCGGTCGCGCACGACGTCCGCGACGGCGGCGTGCGCGAGCACCCGCGAAGCGGCCGAGCACTTCTGCCCCGCGTAGGCGAACGCCGAGCGCATGAGGGCCCGCACCGTGTCGTCGAGGTCCGCGTCCGAGTCCACGATCACGCAGTTCTTGCCTCCGAGCTCCGCGACCACCCGCTTGAGGTCGCTCTGCCCGGCTCGGATCACAGCCGCCTCGCGCAGGATCTCGGCGCCGACCGCCGAGCTCCCGGTGAACGCGATCGTCTGCACCCGCGGATCGCGAACGAGCGCGGCGCCCGCCTCGCCCGCCCCGGGGACCAGCGCGAGCGCGCCTGCGTGGACGCCGCCGGCGAGCAGGGCCTCCGCCACCATCGCGCCGCATCCCGGCGCCTGCTCGGCCGGCTTCAGCGCACAGGCGTTGCCGGTGACCAGCGCGGCGCTGAGCATCCCCGTCGGGATCGCAAGGGGGAAGTTCCATGGTGCGATCACGGCGCAGATCCCCCGCGCGCGGTAGCGCAACGTGTTGCGCTCGCCCGGCACCTGCAGCAGGGGCGCGCCGACGGCGAGCTCGAGCGCGCCGCGGGCGTAGTACTCGAGGTAGTCGATCGCCTCGGCCACGTCGGCGTCGGCCTCGATCCAGGGCTTCGCACACTCGCGAACGCACAGGGCCGCGAGCTCGGTGCGCCGGGCGCGCATCCAATCCGCTGCGCGCAGCAGGCAGGCCGCGCGCTCGGACGCCGGCGTGGCCGCCCAGACGGGCGCGGCCTCGCTCAACGCCGCGAGCGCGGCGTCCACCTCGGCCGCGCCGGCGCGCGGCGCCAGCGCGACCACGCGGGACTCCTCTCCCGGGTCGCTCGAGACGAGAGCGTCGCCCTCCTGGCGCTCTCCCGCGATGATCGTGGCGACGCGGACGGGCAGCCTGGCGTCGAGGTCGGCCAACGCGGAGCGGAGGGTCTCGCGGGCCTCGCGCCGGCGCAGCTCGAGCAGCGGCTCGTTGGCGAACGGCGGCAGGTTCACGGGGCTGACAGGAGCTGCTCGAGCGGGCGGCCGCTCGCCTGCTCGACCAGGAAGCTCTCGTTCGATGTGTTCTCGAGCAGCCGGCGGACGAGGTAGGCCATACCGGCGACGAGATCCCCGACCGGGCAATACGTGCGCACGCGATGCCCCGCCCGCACGAGCGCCGACTGCAGCTGGTCGCCGAGCCCCCGCAGCACCTGGAACTCGAGATCGCCGGGGGGACCGCCCGTGCTGCGGTCGGCCACGATCGCGTGGGCGACGCTCCGCAGGTTGTGGCTCGCGATCGCCGGGCGCACGTACGGCCGGCCCTCGAGCAGCGTGAGCGTCAGCGCCTCGAAGTTGCGGTCGCACTGCGCCTTCTCCTCGAACACCGGCGGGCGCCATCCCTGCTGGCGCGCCTGGACGACCTCGTGATCCCAGTAGGCGCCCTTCACGAGGCGCACGACCAGCGGCGTGGTGCGCCCGGCGGACCGCGCCCAGGAGAGCACGCGTCCGCACAGCTCCGGCGATTCGCGCAGGTAGGCCTGGAGCACGATGCCGACGCTCGGTCCGTCGCGGAACTCCTCGCGGGAGAGGAGCGAGAGGACGAGATCCGTCACCTGCTCGCAGGTGTCGAAGGACTCCATGTCCACGTGCAGGTGGGCACCGGACGCCTGCGCGCGCCGGAGCAGCTCGAGCAGGCGAGGCTCGGCATCGCGCTCCCCGAGCTCGGGCGCCTCCGGATGAAGCAGCGGCGTGAGCGCGGAGACCTTGACCGACAGGTTGGCCCGCGGGATCGGGCCCAGCGAGTCGCGTTCGAGCGCGGTCTGGGCCGGAAGCCGCTCGTAGAGCTCGGCCAGCACGCCAAGCGCCTCCCCGCAGCGCAGCGCGTAGCGGTCGGCCTCGGACGCGGTGACCGTCGCCTCGCCCAGCAGGTCGAGCGACGTGGCCACGCCCTCGCGCCACAGCGAGGAGAGGGTCCTCTCCGCCTCGCGCGGCCCCTCGGCCACGATGAACCGATGTGCCACGTGGCGCACGCCCGCGACCGCCGCCGACCCGAGCGCGGCGCGGCCGGCCCGCGTGTTGCCCATCTTGAGCGCGACGTCGACCGGCACCGCCCGCTGCTCGACCTCTCCCAGGTAGCCGGTGAGGTGTGCGGCGAGATCGTCGAAGGAGCGGCACGCGGGCACCACGTCGACGAACCGGAACAGGGCGGCACGCAGAGCGGCGTTGTGCGAGGCGACGTCCAGCGCCCGGTCGTCGACAGCTCTGAGCCCCCTGGACTGTGGCGCGAGGTCCGCGGCGAGCTCGCGCCCGACCTGACGGATGTCGTCCTCCTCGGGCGGGTTCATCCCATGCTCCACGTCGACGCCTTACCCACATTAGCCCGCGGCGCGGCGCGCATCGCGCCCGCGCAGCCGGCGGATCTGCCGCCGCCGCCACCGGTGAGGCGCGCGGGACTCAGGACGAGGGCTGCGCCACCACGACGACGTAGCTACTCGTGATGCGGAACGCGCCCGGGTCCTCGTTCGCGCCCGCGAAGATCGCCATCATCCGATCGCGAAGCAGCGCTCAGGAGCGCCCGAACCAGCGCGCGCGCCGCACGGCCCCGAACTCGTCCTTCTCGGCCGCGAACTCGAGCGAGGGGTCCCGGCGCTCGGCCTCCGGCGCATCTCCGCGCAGGAAGTTGACCTCGACCTTGCTGACGAGCCCGCCGCCGAACTCCGCGTAGCAGACGCCCGAGCCCTCGTAGGGGGCGGGCGGCTTGCCGCCGGTCACCGTCGCCAGGATGTCCGCGGCGACAACGCGCGCCGCGGCCTCGGCGAAGATCCCGGCCTTGGGCACCGTGCGCGGGCCGGAGGACACGTCGCCGAGCGCGTAGACGCCGTCGAAGCGGGTCCTCAGGTTGGACTGATCGACCGGCACCCAGTTGTTCTCCACGAGCCCGGAGCCGGCCAGGACGGCCGGGGCCCGGTGAATCGGGATGCCGACGAAGAGGTCGTAGGGGAGGGTCTCGCCGCTCGCGAGCATGGCGGTGCGGGTCGCCGGGTCGATGCCGGTGACGAGGTGCTCAGAGAGTTCGGTGACGCCGCGGTCGGCGAGCCCTTCGCGGAACATCTGCGAGACCGCGCCGGTCACGGGGACCGGGCGCGACATCGGGAACGTGGTGGTCATCTCGACCGCGTCTCGGATGCCCTGCTGGCGGAAGTGCTCGTCGCAGCATGAAGGAGCCCTCGAACGGCGCGGGGGGGCACTTGAAGGGCTGCCCGAGCACCGAGACGAGCACCTTGCCGCCCTTGAAGCCCGCGAGCTCGTCGCGCAGGCGCTCGGCCCCCGCGAGCGAGTAGTACTCGTGGCCGCCGGCCTCGAGGCCCGGCGTGGCGGCGAGGTCGTAGTCGGCGCCGAGCGCCACCACCACGAAGTCGGCGTCGTAGGAGCCGGCGTCCGTGGTCACGCGCCGCGCCACGGGATCGACGCCCGTGACCGTCTCGCGCCGGAACTCGACGCCCTCCTTCGCGAACTCGCTGTACGGCAGCATGATCTCCGCGGCCGATTCGCGACCGAGCATCACCTCGAGCTTGGAGAAGCCGAAGAAGAACGCGTCGTTGCGGTCGATCAGCGTGACGCGGACCGCGTCGGCGCCCGTCTCGGAGAGGCGGGTCGCGAGCTCCAGCCCGCCGAACCCGGCCCCCAGGATCACGACGTGCTCGCTCACCGCGGGCCAGCCTACTTCAACGCCGCCGGCGGGCATCGCCCGAGCGGGGTGCGGGCAGCACGCTGCCGAACCGGCCGTCGCGGGGGCCGCGCGCTCAGAAGGAGACGAGCATCAGCCCGACGGTGACGCCCGGGCCGATCGTGACGGCGAGCCCCAGCTCGCCCGCCTCCGGTCCGCGGTCGCGGATCGTGGCGTCCAGCACGTAGAAGATCGACGGCGTGCCGACGTTGCCATGGTCGGCGAGCGCACGCCAGCTCACGGCGACGTCCTCGTCGTCGAGCCCCAGCGCGTCGCGGGCTTCTTCGACGATGCGCCGGCCGCCCGGGTGGAGCATCCAGTGGGCGATCTGCCCCTCGCGCACGTTGTTCGCGGCGAGGAACTGCCCCACGACGCCGGCGAGCTGCTCGCCGGCGATGCGCGGGAGCTCGGGCGCGAGGCCGAGGTAGCCGCCCTGCTCGTCAGAGGTGATTTCGACGGCGCCGAGCGTGCCAGGGACCTGGTGCACCGCGGTCGCGAGGATCGCCGGCCCGGTCGCCTCGCTGCGCTCGCTGAGGAGCGCGGCGGCGCAGCCGTCGCCGAAGATCGCCGCGCCGACCGTCTTCACACGGGGGTTCTCCTCGCGGGCCGGCGCCTGCAGCGAGCTCATGTTCTCGGCCGCGATCACGAGCACCTCGCGCGAGGGGTCGGCGTGCAGGATCTGCCCGCCGAGGCGGAACAGGGGCACGGCGCTCGCGCAGCCCACGGCCGTGACGTGGTACTTGTCGGTGGCCGGGTCGAGGCCGCAGCGCTCGATCAGCCGGTGGGCCAGGCTCGGGCACCCGAGCGAGTACAGGCTGGAGCTGAGCACCGTCCCGACGTTGTCGAGGTCGGCGTCCAGGCGCGCCAGCGCGGTCACCGCCTGGTCGAGCAGCTCCTGCTCGACGGCGGCTGTGCGCTCCTCGAGGCTGCTCGCGAGGAACGCCTCGTCGAGGTTCAGGGAGCGGCGCTCCACGCCGCTGCGGGCGAAGATGCGCTCGGCGAACTCGTCGCCGGCCAGCCCGAGCCCCTCGAGGGCCTGCCGCTGCGTCGTAGCCGTGGGCGGGTCGACCACGGCCAAGCCGGCGAGCGTCGGCACGCGGCGCAGCGGGCGGGCGAGGTGCCCGCGCAGATGGGCCTGCTGGCGTCGTTGTGTGTCGATGGAGGCGATCTGGCGTCCTGCCCCGGTCCGTGGGTACACCCGGTATCTACCAGCCTCAACGGCGCGCGCCTGCCCCAGTTACGGATTAAGGGCCGATCCTTCGCCATTTCTTACGAGAAGGCCGCGAAGATGCCTCTTTTCGCCGAATAGCGCGAAGATCACAGCCCAAATCGAGCGAGGGAGAAGCATGTACGTGATCGGCGCGGGGCTCCCCCGCACAGGCACGCTGACGCAGAAGGAGGCGCTGGAGACCCTGGGCCTCGGGCCGTGTTACCACTGGGTCAACCTGATCGCCGACCTCGACGCGGTCGAGCAGTGGCACCGGTATCTCGACGGCGAGGACAACCTGGACGAGATCTTCGCGGGCCATGAATCCAGCACCGACTGGCCCGGAGGCTTCGTCTACAGGGAGCTCGCCGAGCGCCATCCCGAGGCGAAGGTCCTGCTCAGCGTCCGCGACCCCGAGGCGTGGGAGAAGAGCTACCGCGAAACGATCTGGAACTTCACCCGCGGGGACTCGCTGATCGGACACCTCTCGATGGCACGCCGCGAGATCGAACCGCGCTGGCGGCGCTATCTCGAGCTGGTGGACCGGATGCTCTGGAGCGACGCGTCGCCGTTCGGCGCGGGCGACGACCCGGCGTCGATGATGCGCCAGATGGAGGCCTACAACGAGACGGTTCGTGAAGCGATCCCGCCGGAGCGGCTGCTCGTGTGGAAGGTCCAGGAAGGCTGGGAGCCGCTCTGCGAGTTCCTCGGGGTTCCGGTCCCGGGCGAGCCGCTGCCGCACGCGAACGACACCGACACGTTCCGCGGCCGTGTGGTCGACGGCGCGCTGGGCGCGCTCAACGCCTGGCGCGAGCAGCAGGCGGAGGCGGCCTGAGGGCTTCCGCCGCCGGCCGGCTCGGCGGACCGGCTCCGGCTGCTCCTAGAGGTCGCGCCGCTCGAACAGCAGCGTCCCGAGGCCGGCGAGGAGCACGGCGACCGCCGTCACGCCGATGAACGAGGCCAGATCGATCCCGTCGCGGGTCGCATCGCCGTACCAGCGGAAGACCGACAGGTAGCGGACGCCGTCGAGACTGGTGTCGAGCCGCCCCAGGAGGTCGAGCACGTACATGAACACGAGCACGCCGGCCATCGTGCCGGTGATCACGACGGTGCGCAGCGAGAAGCCCGTGGCGACGATCGTGAGCCCCGCGATGAACAGGCCCAGCGGCCAGACGTTCGCGTAGCCGGCGAGCGCCGCCCCGAACCCCAGGTGCGCGCCGAACAGGACGCTGGCGAGCATCGCGAGCGCCAGCCCGATCAGGAGCACCGCTGCGAGCTCGACCGCGGCCGCGGCGAACGCGCTCCACGCGATCGCGCTGCGAGACACGGGCGCCGAGAGCAGCTCGTCCAGCCAACCGCTTTCCGATGCGCCCGAGAGCGCGCTCGCGATTGACCTGGCCGCGAGGTATCCCACGGCGAGGGGCACGAGCAGGCTCAGCATCTCGGCGTGCAGATACTCCCCGACGCTGGTCAGTTCGCCGATCCCGAACGCCTCCTTCAGCGCCTTCGGGTAGTTGCGGATCGCGCTCGAGAGCGCGTGTTCGACGGAGGGATAGATCGCGACGACGAACGCCGACCAGAGCCCGATCGGGAGTCCCCACGAGAGCGGCGAGCGGCGCCGCTCGCGGAGCTGCGCCCCGATCAGCGTGATCAAGGTGCGCGCTCCCCGTAGTAGCTGAGGAAGACTTCCTCGAGGCTCGGGTGGCTGACCTCCAGGGCCGTGACCCGGTGGCGGGCTAGCGCCTTGACGATCGGGTCGAGGTCGCCGCTGCTGGCGAACGTGACCTCTGCGCCGTCGGAGCTCAGGCGGCTGACCCCGGGCAGCGCGCGAAGCTCGTCGAGGTCGACGGGTTCCGCGAAGCGCACGGTGACGCGTCGCTGCGTGCGGCTGTGGAGGTCGGCGACCCGCTCCACGGCGATCAGCCGGCCCTCGCGGATGATCCCCACGCGGTCGCAGAGATGCTCGACCTCGTCGAGCTCGTGCGAGGACAGGAAGACGGTGGCGCCACGGTCGCGTTCCTCGCGCACGAGTGCCAGGAACTCCTCCTGCATGAGCGGGTCGAGCCCGCTCGTCGGCTCGTCGAAGACCAGCAGGTCGGGCCGGTGAAAGAGCGCGAGGATGATTCCCACCTTCTGGCGGTTGCCGCGCGAGAGCTGTCCCCAGCGGCCGGTCGAGGTCGGCGCGCAGCCGCCGCGCGAGCTCATCCGCCCGGCCGAGGTCGCTCACCGCGCGCACCCGGGCGATCACCTTCAGCGCTTCGCGCCCGCTGGTGTGCCGGCCGAACCCGAAGTCGCCCGGGAGGTTCCCGAGCCGCGCGCGGACCGCGACGCTGTCGCTGTGCGTGTCGAGCCCGAAGATGCGGGCGCTGCCCGAGCTCGCGTGAAGGAGATCGAGCAGCGTGCGGATCGTCGTCGTCTTGCCGGCCCCGTTCGGTCCGAGGAAGCCGAAGATCTCGCCCTCCTGGACCGTCATCGTGAGATCTTCGATGCCCCGCGCGGGGCCGTAGTGCTTGGTGAGGGCGCTGGTCTCGATCGCCGGCGCGTTCAGCGTCGTCACGGAGCACACCCTATGGGCCAGACCGACGCGCGGCATCGCGGGCGCCCACCGATCCGCGCAACGGGAAACCCGAGCCCGGCGCGGCCCCGCCGCTCAGCGGATGGACCGCAGCGCCGCGGCCAGGTCCGGCAGCTCCCCAGCGTGGGCCGGCAGTGAGCGCCACCTCACGATCCCCTCGCCGTCGAGCGCGAACGTCCCGGCGGACTGCCAGCGCGTGCCGGCCGGATGGCGGTTGCGGATCCCCTGCCGTGCCAGGCCTGCCACGGCGGCGAGCGAGCGCCGGCCCATGAAGTGGCCGAGGTCGGTGCGGCCGAGCCCCCAGGCCGCGTAGGAGCGGCGCGACGGGTCGCTCACGACCGCGACCGTCCCGGTGCCGCCGACCGCCGCGCACCAGCGAACTGTCTCCGCCTCGGGCGCGTGGCTGATCGCGACCCACTGAACCTCGGGCGAGCGGCCCGCCTCCGCGCGGAGCATCTGCATCGTGCGCTCGGCGAACGGGCAGCCGGTGTGGCGCAGGAACGCGACGACCGCCGGCCGGCCGCTCTCGAGGACGAGTGGCAGCTCGCGCGCCGGGTCGCCGGGTGCCGGTGCCGGCGCGACCGTCAGTTCGTGCGGCCGGAGGAAGGTCCGGGGATCCACGCCCTCAGCCTTGCTGCTCGAAGCGGCCCTTGGAGGTGATCGGCGTGCGGTGGGCGACCTCCGGCATGTACTCGTCGAGGAACACCTGCGCGACGAGCTCCTGGCGCGAGCCGACCCCGACCTTCGAGTAGACGCTCTTGACGTGGTCCTGGACGGTGTGGGGCGAGAGCACGAGCGCCGCGGCTATCTCCTCGTTCGTGTAGCCGCGTGCGAGCAGCGTCGCGACCTCGCGCTCGCGCGCCGTGACCCCCTCCACCTCGAGCCGCAGCGTCGCCGACCGAGGTCCCTTCGCGGGCTCGAGCACCACCGCCACGCGCCCGGCTCCCGGCCCGTCGGGCAGCGAGGCGTGCAGGGTGACCCAGCCGAGCGTCGTCGGCACCGTGACCTGTCCGCTCTCGGGCGTGGCGCGCCCGCCCGCGGCGCGGACGAACGAGGCGAGCCCGAGGACTGCGACCGGCGGCGCGGCCGGGTCGTAGACGCCCGCTTCGCTGCGCATCGCCGCGAGCAGCTCATACGCCGGCGGCGTCACGAGCTCCACCTCGTTGGCCGCGCTGAGCACGAGCATGCCCGGGGCTTCGGGATGCTCGCCGCGCCGCGCCGCGTCGAAGCGCAGCGAGCCGCGGATCGCCTGCGCGATCGCCGCCGTCACGCGCGTCAGCGTCTTCACGTCCCGGTCGCTGAACGGTCCGGAGCTCTCACGGCGCGCGATGTGGACCGCTCCCCAGGCGCGGCCGCGCAGGACGAACGCCGCGCGCAGCTCGTGCGGGATGCCCGCCGGGACGAGCAGCTCGCGATAGCGGGTGGAGCGCTCGGGGCGACCGCGCGTCGAATGCGCGAGCGAGCAGACAGGCACCCGCCGCCCGGCGAGCGACGCGAACGTGTTGTAGTCCTCGATCAGGTACTCGCTGCGCGCCATCATCTCGCCCGCGGCCGGCGCCGACTCCGCGGTGAAGACGCCTCGCTCGATCAGCTCGTCGGGCGAGTCGCTGGTCATGAGGCGCGTGTAGGGATCGAGCGTGTGCCAGCAGGTCGCATCGCTGTCGATCGCCCTCCTCAGACGCGGCGCCAGCTCGCCGAACAGCTCGGCTCGTGGTAGCCCCCTGGCGGCGAGCGCGGCGATCTCCTCGATGATCGGCTCGGCCATGCCACGGACGGTACAGCGTCCAGATGCGCGGAATATCCCCGGGCGCGGGGGATGGTGGATCGCGTCTCGCCGCGCCACGATCTGCACGATCCCCGAACCCACAGGAGGAGAACGATGAGCCCCGACACCACCGAGACACTCGCCCCGATCGCCCTGGCCCCCGCCGCGGGCGAGGCGCTCTGGTTCATGGGCGGGCTGACCACGATCAAGGCGGGCGCCGAGGGAACGGCCGGCCGCGTCGCCGTCACCGAGAACCTCGCTCCGCGCGGCAGCGGCTCGCCGCTGCACGTCCATCACCGCGAGGACGAGTGGTTCTACGTGATCGAGGGCGAGCTGACCTTCTGGGTCGGCGGCGAGACGATCGCGGCCCCTGCCGGGTCGTTCGTGTACGGGCCCCGCGAGGTCCCCCACACGTTCGTCGTGAGCTCCGAGCGCGCCCGCTTCCTGCTCGTCGTCGAGCCTGCAGGCTTCGAGGATTTCGTGCGCGCGCTTGCGACGCCGGCCGAGCACCTGGAGATCCCGCCGGCGAGCAGCGAGCCGCCCGACGTGGACGCCCTCGTCGCCGTCGCCGCGAGCTACGGGATCGACATCATCGGACCCCCCGGCATCCCTGCCTGAGAGAGGCGGTCGCGCTCAGCCGCGCTGCGCGGCCGGGTACCCCGCGTCGGTGGCGTGTTCGCCCTTTCCCCGCAGCCGAGCCTACCCGCGCGGCACCGTTAGGATCGGCGCGTGCACGCAGTCGTGAACACGATCGCGCTCGAGCGGCCGCTGGACGATTCCGTCTTCGAGGCCGCGAGGCGCGACATGCCCGAGCGCATCGCGGCTGTGGAGGGCATCCACGCCGTCCACATGATCCGCACGGCCGACACCGAGCTGGTGCTCGTGATCGTGGGTGACGACGAGGCGGCGCTCGACCGCATGCGCGACGCGGTCGGGAACGAGTGGATGCGGGCGAACGTCATCCCGAACGCGGCCGCGCCGCCCGCCAGGGCGGTCGGCGAGGTCGTGCTCTCCTACCGGCGCGCCTGAGGTCAGTCCTCGCCCGTCGCGCCCCGCGCGTAGGGGTCTCTCGGCGAGCGGTCCTCCGAGAGCGAGCCCGTCGAGGTCGCGACGAGCCGCTCGATCGCGTCGGCGAGGTGGACCGGGGCGATGTTGTAGTCGCCCTGCGCGACGCGGATACGGTGCGCCTCGAGCAGCACCTCGGCATGGGTGTGGCCCGCGGGGGGCTCGAAGCGATAGGAGGCGAGCTCGATCAGGAGCCCGAGCGGGTCCTCGAAGTAGATGGAGTCCATGAAGCCCCGGTCCTTGACCCCGCTGTGGCGGATGCCGCGCTCGTCGAGCCGCTCGACGGCCTGTTTGAACGTGGCTTGCGACAGGGCGAAGGCGAGGTGGTGGACACAGCCGGGGTCCGTCGGCGTGCGCTGCGGCTCGCGCTCGCGCTCCTCGTTCGTGAAGACGGTGATCAGGCGCCCGTCCCCGGGGTCGAAGTAGAGGTGGCTCTCGCTCGGGTTGTCGAGGTTCGGCTGCTCGAAGACGAACGGCATCCCGAGCAGCCCCTCCCAGAAGTCGATCGAGGTCTGGCGGTCCGCCCCGACGAGCGTGGTGTGGTGGACGCCCTGGGTCTGGAGCTTGCGCATCCCCGCCAGATTACGCCACGCACCGGGACGCGACCTGCGCATCGCGCGCTGCGATCTGATTGGCTGCGCCGCTCTGGACGGTTCACGATCGGACAGCCGCACGCGGCATGGAGCGTCGCGATTGCTGCGCCGGGCGCTTCCGGCAGCGCTGGTGGCGCTCGCCGTCGCCGTCGCGGCGGCCGCAGCCGTGCCCTCGGCCCGCCGCGCCGGCGCGGGCCCGCTGCTGGTCGGCTTGAACGCCGGCTACTGGGGGCCATCCGAACCGCGCGATCTGCGCAAGGTCGGCACGATCGTCCGCCTCACGAACCCGCCGCGCCTGGAACGCTGGGAACGCGCCGGGCTGCGCGTGATCGCCGACTTCTCGGGCCCCTACACGCGCGCGGGGGTGAGCGGGCTCGACCACGCGGCATACGTGGCGAGGGTGGTCGCCTTCGTCAGGCAGAACCCGCGCGTGCTGGCGGTCGAGGTGCTCAACGAGCCCGGCGGCGACTGGTTCTGGGGGCCGCAGGCGGAATCGGCGGAGAACCGCGCAAGCTACGCGCAGCTCCTGATCGAAGTCCACGAAGCGCTGGTGCGCAGCTTCGGCGCCCGCAGGCCGCTCGAGCTCGCCTCCTGGGACGGCGGGCACGACTCCTCGAACGCCTGGGGAGAAGCGTGGTCGCACAACACGACGGCGCTCGCCGACGTCGACGCGGTCACGAACCATCCCTACGGCGGTACCGGCAGCCGCGGGCAGGCGATCCTCGGCAACCGCCGGCTGATCGAAGCCGACGAGGCCGTCTCGCACAAGCCGGTCTACATCACGGAGATCGGCTTCCCGACGGGCAACAACAGCAACGGCGACAGCCTCGTCTACAGCGAAGCGGAACAGGCCGCCGCGATCGCGTCCTTCGCGCGCTGGGCCCGGCAGACGGGCTACGTCGCGGGGGTGACCTTCTACGGCTACCGCGACGCCCGCGAAGGAGGCGGCTACGGGGTCGAGACCCACCGCGGCCGGCGCAAGCCGGCCTTCGCCGTCCTCGAGCGGCTGCGCGGGGGCTGAGCGGCGCGGCGGGCGCCCGGACCGCTAGCCCGAGCCGACGAGCCGGTCGAGAAGCAGGTCGACCGACGCCTGCGCCGTCTCGCCCGCGCTGCGCTGGTCGGAGGCGTAGGCGATGAACAGCGCCGCCTCGGTCAGGACGGCGCAGAGCATGTGGGCCAGGAACTGCTCCTGGCCGGCCGGGACGCGCCCTTCCCGGGCGAGCTTGGCGAAGCTCGCCCGCAGGCCGCCCAGCCAGTAGCGCTCGTCGAGCTCGCGCCAGCGCGCCCACCCGACGACCGCCTGGGGGTCGAGCAGGTAGATCCGCTGCACCGCGGGGTCCAGCGCCATCTGCATCCACGAGCGGGCGCCGGCGCGCAGGTTCGCGAGCGTGTCCTCGCCTGCGCGCGCGTCCTCCGAGGCCGTCGCCGCGAGGTCGGCGACCACCTGCTCGAGCACGGCGTCGAACAGCGCCGTCTTGCTGGGGAAGTGGTGGTAGAGCGCCCCGCGCGCCACGCCCGCGGCTTCGAGCACGGCCTCGATCGAGGTCTGCTCGTAGCCGCGCTCGCCGAACAGCTCGCGCGCGGCCTGCACGAGCCGCTCGCGTGTCGCATCGCCCCGCGCTCTGCGTCCGTCGGTCACGGCACCATTGTAAACCGACTGACGGTCTGATACTTTCCGCGCCGAAACGCGAGCGGAGGGAGCGAACGTGCGAGTCGAAAGGCTGAACGTGGGGTGGATCTCCTCGCCGGCGATGGTCTGGCGCCAGGGCGAGGACCCCGGGACGCAGTTGCGGTTTCCGATCCCGGCCTATCTCGTGGAGACGGACACCGAGCGGGTCCTCATCGACACGGGCCTCAACCCCGAAGCGGTCCCCGACCCGGGCGCCCACTACGGCCCGCGGGCCTCCTTCATGGCGCTCGAGCAGGAGCGCAGCGTCGCCGAGCAGATCGACGTCTCCACGCTGACGCGGATCGTGCTCACCCACCTGCACTTCGACCACGCGGGCGGCCTCGCGCTGCTGCCGCCCGAGGTCCCGATCGTGGTGCAGCGCAGGGAGTGGGAGGGCGGGCGCGAGGACGCGGCGATCCGGCGCAACTTCTTCTACCCGCGCGACTACGAGCTCGACGGCCGCCGCGTCGATCTCGTCGACGGCGACCACGACCTGCTCGGCGACGGCTCGATCGAGCTGCTCCTGACCCCCGGCCACACGCCCGGGCACCAGTCGGTGCGGATCGGCGAGCGGCTCGTGATCGGCGCCGACGTGACCCATTTCGCGGCCACGCTCGACGACCTGCGCTTCCCCTCCTTCGCCGACGACTTCGATGCCCAGGCGCGCTCGGCGGGCCGGCTGCGCGCGATGCGCGAGGACGGCGTCACGGTGGTGCCCGGGCACGACCCTGAGGTGCTCGTGCCGGGCCCGGTCGCGCTGTCGTGATCTCTCAGGCGAGCCTGAAGACGTCGCTGTAGCGCTCGAGCGCGTCCATGGCGCGCAGGGCAGCCCGCCCCGCGCGGGGGGCGCCGGCCTCACCTTCATCGCCGAACCGTGGCCGCCGCGCCCGGCGGCGTATCTTGTCCGGCCGATGACCGCGAGAGATCCGACTGCGGGCGTGCGCGATGCCGGGCCGGCCGACGCGGCGGCGTGCGCGGCGATCTACGCCCCGTACGTGCGCGACACCGCGATCAGCTTCGAGCTCGACCCGCCCGGCGCCGAGGAGATGGCCGCAAGGATCGCGGCGTCGAGCGCCCGCCACGCGTGGGTCGTGCTGGAGGAGGAGGGGGGTGCGGTGGCCGGCTACGCCTACGGCGCGCAG
The DNA here is from genome assembly GCA_963779065.1 of uncultured Solirubrobacteraceae bacterium. Lineage (GTDB taxonomy): Bacteria > Actinomycetota > Thermoleophilia > Solirubrobacterales > Solirubrobacteraceae > Palsa-744. The sequence continues at coordinate 1,166,636 of CAVZWQ010000003.1, read as the reverse complement.
TGGCAGTCCCGGCCGGCCTACCGCTTCACCTGCGAGGTGAGCGTCTACGTCGAGATGGGCCGCCGCCGCAGCGGGGCCGGGCGGGCCCTCTACGAGGCGCTGTTCGAGCGCCTGCGGGCGCGCGGCTTTCGCAACGCCGTCGCCGGCATGACCGTGCCGAACGAGGCCAGCGAGGGGCTGCACCTGGCGATGGGCTTCCGCCCTGTCGGCGCCTACACGAACATCGGCTACAAGCTCGGCCGCTGGCACCACGTCGCCTACTTCCAGCTCGAGCTCGCCGAGCCGGGCACGCCGCCGCCGGAGCCGCGCTGAGGGGCTAGACGGCGCGGCGCCGCTTCGTGGGCGCGCGCGAGCGTCCGCCGCCCGCCCCATCCTCGCCCCCCGCGAGCACGGCGCGCACCGCCGCCGGGAGTCGCTCGCGCCGAGCGGGCGTGCTCAGCCCCGAGGCGAGCTGGCGGTGCGCGAACCCGTGCGGCATGTCCACGAGCGCCAGCAGCACGAGGTCGCGCGTGCGGCGGTCGGCACGGCCGTGGAGGGCACGGGCGAGGCCGGCCATCAGCGCTTCGACCCGCTCGTTGACGCTCTCCAGCTCGCCGCGCAGGGTGCCGAGCTCCATCGTCAGCAGCTCGGCGCGGGCGAGCGCGTCGAGCAGCAGGGTGTCCTCGGGCTGCTCCAGGCAGTGGTCGTACATCGCGAGCGCGACCGCGACGGCGCTGTCGAGCGGGTGCTCCGGCGACACGGGAACCGCGAGCGCGCGCTCCTGCGAGCGCCGCGCCGCCCGCAGCCAGGTGCGCGCGAGCAGCTCGGCGAGCGAGTCGAAGCGGTGGTAGATCGAGCCGACGGGTACGCCGGCCTCACGGGAGATCGCCTCGACGGTCGCCCCCCGGGCGCCGCGCCTGACCACCACCTCCCGGGCGGCGTCGAGGATCGCTTCGGTGGAGAAGACCTGGCGTGCCAAGAGGCTGTAGAGTATACGTTCTAGAGCAGATCTTCTAAAAGGAGGCCGCCATGCCGTCGTTGCGCAGAGATGGGGAGCTGTTCGTGCTCGACCTCGGGGAGGGCCACAACCGCTTCAACGGCGAGTTCGTCGCGTCATTCGAGGCGTGCCTGGACGAGGTCGAAGCGGCAGCGCCGTGCGCGCTCGTGACGACGGCGCGCGGCAAGGTGTTCTCGAACGGGCTCGACCTGGAGTGGATGGCCACGCAGGGGGACGCCGCGATGGACTTCCTCGCGCGCGTGCACGAGCTGCTCGCCCGCGTGCTCGAGATCGGCGTGCCGACGGTGGCCGCGATGCAGGGTCACACCTACGCGGCGGGCGCGATGCTCGCGCTCGCGCACGACCAGCGCGTGATGCGTTCCGACCGCGGCTGGTTCTGCCTGCCCGAGGTGGACATGGGGATCGCGTTCACCCCCGGCATGACCGAGCTGCTCGCCTCGCGCCTGCCCTCGGGCTCCGTCCACGAGGCGGTCGTGCTCGGACGCCGCTACGGCGGCGCCGAAGCGGCGGCGGAGGGGATCGTCGACGAGGCGGTGAGCGAGCGGGAGCGTGCTGAGCCGCGCTTGCGAGCGTGCCGCCACGCTGTCCGGCAAGCCGCCCGAGACGATGCGCACGATCAAGCAGCGCCTTTACGCCCCCACGCTGGCCGCTCTGCGCGGTCCGCTCGGCGTGGCCGTCCCCGGGGCGGCGTGATGCCCGGCGCGGGGCTTGCGCGCTGCCCGGGCGTGGTGCGCCATTGGGGCTCGACGCCCACCGAGCGCGCCGAGGCCTTCCCGTGCGACGGCCTGCTCGCGGAGGCACCGCTGCGGCTCTACCGCGCGGTCGGCGTCGAGGCCCCCAGCGCCGTCGTGTTCCGCTGGCTGTGCCAGCTGCGCGCAGCGCCGTACAGCTATGACCTGATCGACAACGGCGCCCGGCGCAGCCCGCAGACGCTGACGCCCGGCCTCGATCACCTGGAGCCCGGGCAGCGCTTCATGCGGATCTTCCGGCTCGTCGAGTTCGAGCCGGGGCGATCGGTCACGCTGCGCTCGAGCGGGACCGTGTTCGGGGATGTCGTCGTCAGCTACCGCGTGCGCGACGTGGAACGGGATGCCCGGCCGCCCAGCTCGCGGCTCGTGGCCAAGCTTCTTGTCGCGCCCGGAGCGGGGCCGCTCGGGAGCCTGCCGGCGCGCGCGCTGCTGGCGGCGGGAGATCTCGTGATGATGCGCCGGCAGCTCCTCAACATCGCTCGGCTCGCCGAGCGCGACGCGGCAGAGCTCGCCGCTGGATAGCTTCCTCTCCATGGCGAGCGGCTTCAGCGAGGCGCATCGCGGCGGGGAGGGGCCGCCGCTGCTGCTCGTGCACGGCTTCACCGACACGTGGCGCACGTGGGAGCTCGTGCTCGGAGCGCTCGAACGCAGCCACGAGGTGCTCGCGCCGACGCTGCCCGGGCACGCGGGCGCGCGCCGCGGCGAGGGCCCGCTCGGCGCCGAGGCCCTCGTCGCCGGCCTGGAACGGGCGATGGACGACGCGGGGTGGGACACCGCCCATGTCGCCGGCAACTCGCTCGGCGGCTACCTCGCGCTCCAGCTCGCGGCCCGCGGGCGCGCGCGCAGCGCGGTCGCGCTCGCCCCCGCCGGGGGCTGGGCCGCCGAGGACGGCTTCTTCTCGGCCACGCTGGTGCCGTTCTTCACCACGCTGCGCGAGGGGCTGACCGCCGCCGAGCCGCAGCTCGATGCGATGCTCGCGACTCCGGAGGGGCGCCGGCTGGCGACGTCCCAGACCGTGGTCAACTTCGAGCACATCCCCGTGGAGCTGCTCGCCCACCAGGCGCGCGGCATGATCGGCTGCGACGGCGCCCCGGAGCTGATGCAGAGCGCTATCGCCGACGGCTTCTCGCTCGATGCCGAGAGCATCGACTGCCCGGTCCGGATCGTCTGGGGCACCGAGGACCAGATCCTGCCGTGGCCCGCGGCGGCGGTCCGCTACCGGGAGGAGTGGCTCCCGCACGCCGACTGGGTCGTGCTCGACGGGGTCGGGCACATGCCGCAGCTCGACGTGCCGCTCGAGACCGAGCAGCTGATCCTCGGCTTCACCGCGCGGTGAGCGCCCGCGCCGGGCGCGACCGCTGGGACGCGGTCGTCGTCGGCGGCGGTCACAACGGACTCGTCGCCGCCGCCTACCTCGCGCGCGCCGGCCGCTCCTGCCTGGTGATCGAGCGCCGCGCGGCGCTCGGCGGCGCGGCCGTCTCGGCAGAGGTCTTCGCCGGCGTCCCCGCGCGCCTGTCGCGCTACGCGTACCTCGTCAGCCTCCTGCCGGAGCTGATCGTCGAGGAGCTCGCGCTGCCGGTCAGCCTCGCGCGCCGGGCGGTGTCCTCCTACACGCCCGATCCGCGCTGCGGCGGCACGCGCGGCCTGCTCGTGGACCAATCCGATCCCGTCGCGACCGAGCGCTCGTTCGCGGCCGTGAGCGGCGATCCGCGCGCCCTTGCCGCCTGGCGCGAGTTCCACGAGATGACCGCGCGAGTCGCCTCCGCCGTCTTCCCGACGCTGACCGGCCCGCTGCCGAGCCGCGAGCAGCTTCGCGCCGCGGTCGGCCCCGCGGACTGGGAGGCGCTGTTCGAGCGGCCGATCGGCGAGACGCTGCGGGAGCGGCTCGGCGACGACCTCCTCGCGGGGGTCGCGCTGACCGACGGGCTGATCGGCACGTTCGCGGCCGCCGACGGGGCGGACCTGCTCGCGAACCGCTGCTTCCTCTACCACGTGATCGGGCGCTGCAGCGGCGAGTGGCTCGTGCCCGTCGGCGGGATGGGAGCGCTCACCGACGCGCTCGCGCTCGCGGCCGCAAGCGCCGGCGCAGAGCTGCGGAGGAGTGTCGAGGCGGTGGCGATCGAGGCCGGCAGCGACGGGGCCGAGGTCGTCTGCCGCGAGGACGGCCGCGAGGTTCGCCTCGCCGCCCGGCACGTGCTGTTCGGAGCGGCGCCGTACGAGCTGGCGCGGCTCACCGGCACCGGCGGCGCCCGCGCGGTGCGCCCGGAGGGCTCTCAGCTCAAGGTCAACCTGCTGCTCGAGCGCCTGCCGCGCCTGCGGGAGGCGGGGGTCGCTCCAGAGCGCGCGTTCGCCGGGACGTTCCACGTCAACGAGACCGCTTCGCAGCTGCAGCGCGCCTACGAGCAGGCCGCCGCCGGCGAGTTGCCCGAGCCGGTGCCATGTGAGGCGTACTGCCACTCGCTGAGCGACCCGTCGATCCTCGCGCCGGAGCTGCGGGCGAGCGGCACGCAGACGCTGACCGTGTTCGCCCTGCACATGCCCGCGCGCCTGTTCGCGGCAGATCCCGAAGGCGCGCGCGAGCGTGCCCTCGCGGCGACGCTGGCCTCGCTCGACAGCGTGCTCGCGGAGCCGCTGGAGGGCTGCCTGCTGCTAGATGGCGGCGGCCGGCCCTGCGTCGAGGCGTGCAGCCCGCTGGACCTCGAGCGGGAGCTGCGCATGCCGGGCGGGCACATCTTCCACCGCGACCTTTCCTGGCCGTTCGCCGAGGCTGAGACCGAGGCCGGCAGCTGGGGGGTGGAGACCGAGATCCCCTCCGTTCTGCTCTGTGGCGCCGGCGCGCGCCGGGGCGGCGGCGTGAGCGGGATCCCGGGCCGCAACGCGGCGATGGCGGTGCTCCAAGGCCCCGCCTAGCCGGGTCTCACAGCACCATCTGCGTACAAGTGAAGCTGGCCGCGAGGCGCTCGTCGACCGGGGAGGTCGGCCGGCGCTCCGTGCCGGCCTTCAGCACCCGCACCTGCCAGACGTGCGTGCGCGACCCGACATGCAGCGGCTCGCCGATCGCGGTCAGCAGATCGCCCTCGCCGGCCGAGGTGATCACGTTGATCTTCAGCTCGACGGTCGTGAAGCCGCGGTCCTCCGGGAGGTGGCGCAGCGTGCCCCACGCCGCCACCGTGTCGGCGAATGCGACCCAGGCGCCGCCGTGGACGTAGCCCATCGGGTGCAGGTGGCGGCGGTCCACGGCCATCCGGCCGCGCACGTGCTCGTCGGTGATCTCGGTCAGCTCGATGCCGAGGTCGCCGGGGAACGTCCCGGCAAGCCGCTCGGCGCTGAGCTGCGGTGTGATCGCCTGGTTCGTCTCGCCCATCTCGTGCCGCCCCCTTCTCGGTGGCGGCGGATCCTATCAGCGCCGCCGCGCCGAGGCCGCGGAGGGGCGCGGGCTACGATCGCCAGCCGATGCCCGAACCGCGAGAGGACACTGCCGCAGGAGGGCTGCTCGCCCGCTCGCCCTCGACCGCGCTCGTCATCGGCGGGATCGCCTCCGTGCAGTTCGGGGCCGCGATCGCGGCCACGCTGTTCGACCGCGTCGGCCCGGCGGGAACCGCGTTCCTGCGTCTGACGTTCGGCACGCTGATCCTGCTCGCCGTCTGGCGCCCGCGCCTGGCGGGTCGCACGCGGCGGGACCTGAGGCTGGCGGCGCTGTTCGGGCTCGTGCTCGCGGGCATGAACCTGAGCTTCTACGGCGCGATCGACCGCATCCCGCTCGGGATCGCCGTGGCGCTCGAGTTCGTCGGGCCGCTGACGGTGGCGCTGACGGGCTCGCGCCGCCGGCTCGACCTGCTGTGGGTGGTGCTGGCGGCGGCCGGGATCGTCCTGCTCACGCGCCACGAAGGCCACGGCCTCGACGCGCTCGGCGTCGGGCTGGCGCTGCTGGCCGGGGCGCTGTGGGGCACCTACATCCTCTTGAACGCGCGTCTCGGCCGCGCGTTCGAGGGCGGCACGGGACTCGCCCTGGCGATGTGCGTCGGCACGGTCGCGATCGCCCCCTTTGGGATCGCGGAAGGCGCGGGCGAGCTGCTGAGCGCCGAAGCGCTCGCGCTCGGCGCCGCCGTCGGGGTGCTCTCCTCGGCGATCCCGTACTCCTTCGAGGTGGAGGCGCTGCGGCGGATCAGACCCGCCGTGTTCGGCGTGCTGATGAGCCTCGAGCCGGCCGTCGCGGCGCTGGCCGGGCTGATCGTGCTCGGCCAGCGCCTGGGCGGGCGCACGCTGATCGGGATCGCGCTCGTGATCGCCGCCTCGGTGGGGGCCGCGCGATCCGGGCGCGAGGCGACCGTCACGCTGTAGGGCGGCCCCGCGCCCCGGCGGTCCTACCCGCGCGGCGGCAGCTCCTGCAGGGCCCAGCCGTTGCCGTCGGGGTCCGCGAAGAACACGAACCGGCCCCACGGGAAGTCCTGCACATCGCTGACCGGCACGCCGCGGCCGGCGAGATCCTCGCGGGCGGCGTCGGCGTCCGCGACGACGAGCTGCAGCCCCTGGACCGAGCCGGGCGCGGCCTCGGTCAGGCCCTGGCCGAGCGCGATCGAGCAGGCCGAGCCCGGCGGCGTGAGCTGGACGAAGCGGATGTTCTCGTCGACGCGGTGGTCGTGTTCGGCGAGGAAGCCGGCGCCCGCGTAGAAGGCCTTGGCGCGGTCCACGTCGGAAACGGGGATCGTGATCAGCTCGAGCTTGTAGTCCATCGCTGGGTTCCTTTCATCTCGTGGTCGTGCCGGGAACGGTATGGATAATCGAGGCCAGTTTCTGTCCTCGATATGCGGGATCATGGGCGCATGGCCGAGGCTCCGACAGCCGGACGTCTGCTCGCTCTGCTCTCGCTGCTGCAGGGCCGGCGCGAGTGGCCCGGGACACTGCTCGCAGAGCGGCTCGGGGTGTCACGGCGGACCGTGCGGCGCGACGTCGATCGCCTGCGCTCGCTCGGCTACCCGATCGACTCGACGAGCGGCCCGGCCGGCGGCTACTCGCTCACCTCCGGTGCGGCGATGCCGCCGCTGCTGCTCGACGACGACGAGGCGATTGCGGTGGCGATCGCGCTTCGGACCGCAGCGCGCTCCGCCGTCGCCGGGGTGGAGGAGACCGCCCTGCGGGCGCTCGTGAAGCTCGAGCAGGTGCTCCCCGAACGGCTGCGCCGGCGCGTGCAGGCCTTCGGCGCGACCGAGGTCGTCGGCGGCTCGGGCGCCGGCCCCGCGGTCGACGCCGCGGTGCTCACCGTGCTCGGCGCAGCCTGCCGCGACCGCGAGCTGCTGCGCTTCGCCTATCGCGGCCGCGACGGCGAGCGCAGCCGCCGGCTCGTCGAGCCGCACGCGCTGCTCGCTCACGGGCGTCGCTGGTACCTGCTCGCGTTCGACCCGTCGCGGACCGGCTGGAGGACCTTCCGCGTCGATCGGGTGTCATCTCCGGCGCCGGCCGGGTCGCGCTTCCAGCCGCGGACGGTGCCGGGCGGCGACGCCGCCGCCTACCTCACCCGCACGCTGTCGGGCGTCGTCTACCGCCACGAGGCGCGCGTCCGCTACCTCGCCCGGGCAGAGGAGATCCGCGGCCGCGTCCCGGGCGGCTGGGGGGAGCTGCGCGACCGGCCCGACGGGAGCTGCGTGTACGAGACGAGCGATGACGACCTGGGCTGGCTGGCGTTCAGGGTCGCGCTGCCGAACGTCGACTTCGAGCTGCTCGACGGCTCCGCCGAGCTGCGCGAGCGCCTGGCCGCGATGGCGCGCCGCCTCGACGCGGCCGCCGGAGGCGGGGCCGCTCAGGCCGGGTCGGGGAGCAGCCGCTCGACGACGGCGAAGGCCGGCCGCGCGCGCAGCTGATCGCGGATGTCGAGCCGGTAGTCGAGCAGCGCGAGCGAGGGCGCGATCATGAGGTCGGCGACGTTGGGCTGCTCGCCGCCGATCACCCCCGCCGCGAGGTACGCGTCGGCGCGGTCGAGCACGTCGGGGAGCTCCGCGAGCAGCCTGCGCTCGGCGTCCGCGTTCGCACGGAAGGTCGTGCGGGCGGCGAGCTTCGCCGCGATCTGGCGCTGCGGGCCGTTGCCTGCGAGCAGGGCGCCGAGCCGCCCGCGGCCTCCGCCCCTGGACAGCTCGGCCGGGCTGCGCGCGCCTGCGACGATCACGAGCCGGCGGGAGAACATCTGCAGCGGCTCGTCGGCCCACGCCTCCGCCTCCTCGACGGCGGCGCGGCGCTCGGCGTCGGGCGGAAAGAGCGGCGGCGCGGGGACGATCCGGTCGAGAAACCGTGCGATCTCGCTGTTGCGTTGCACGCGGTCGGAGCCGAGGCGCAGGGCCGGGACCGTGCCGAGCCTGTCGAGCATCGCGCTCATGCGGGTCGGCTTGCCGTCGATCATCCGCATCGGCTTCGGGCTGCCCGGGAACCCGCGCAGCCGCACGAGCTGCGGGTGAAGGCCCGTGGGCAGCTCGACAGTGCGGTAGGCGATGCCCTTGCGCTCGAGCATCAGCTTCGCCGCCGCGCAGGCGTGCGAGCCGGGGATCACGTAGAGCGTCGCGGTCGAAGTGGACCCGTCCGTGCTCACAGCCGAGCTCCCGCAGGTGGCTGCCTGTCTTCCCCTCCGAACGGGGTGTGCCCCGGCATGGGTGCCATCCCCGGCAGTATCACCGGCGCGCGCCTAGTCGAGCGGTGTCGTGTACGCGCCGCTGAGCCCGCCGTCCACGAGGAACGTCGAGGCGGTCACGAACGAGGATTCCGGCGCGGCGAGGAACAGCGCCGCGCTCGCGATCTCGCTCGCCTCGGCGAAGCGGCCCATCGGCACGTGCACCAGTCGCCGCGCGGCCTGCTCCGGGTCCTTCGCGTACAGCTCTTTCAGGAGCGGGGTGTCGACCGGACCGGGGCAGAGCGCGTTCACGCGCACGCCGCGCCGCGCGAACTCCACGCCGAGCTCGCGCGAGAGTGCGAGCACGCCGCCCTTGGAGGCGGTGTAGGAGATCTGCGAGGTCGCCGCGCCCATCACCGCGACGAACGACGCGGTGTTGATGACCGACCCGCGTTCGGGGCCGTCGTTCTCGAGCAGGTGAGGGATGCCGTGCTTGCAGCACAGGAACACGCTGCGCAGGTTGACCGCCTGCACGCGCTCCCAGGCGTCGAGCGCCGTCTCGAGCACCGAGGCGTCGTCGTTGGGGGAGATGCCGGCGTTGTTGAACAGGACGTCGATGCGGCCGAAGCGCTCGCGCACCTGGCGGTAGAGGTCGGCGACGAGCTCCTCGCTCGTCAGATCGATCTGCAGAGCAAGATCTCCCGGGCACTCGGCGAGCACGTCCACGCCCGCGACCTTCGCGCCCTCGCGCTGGAACATCTCGACCGTCGCCGCGCCGATGCCCCCCGCCGCGCCGGTGACCACGCACACCCTGCCCTCGAGCCGTCCCTCACCCATCAGCTCATGTCTCCGTGGCGTAGAAGATCGTCTTGACCTCGGTGTAGGCGTCGAGCGCGTGCGGGCCGAGCTCCCGCCCGTAGCCGGACTGCTTGAAGCCGCCGAACGGCGTCGAGACCCTGACCGAGCTGTTCGAGTTGATCGACAGCACGCCGGTCTGGACGGCGCGCGCGACGCGCAGCGCACGCGCGCCGTCGCGCGTCCAGATCGATCCGGACAGGCCGTAGATCGTGTCGTTGGCGAGCGCCACGGCCTCCTGCTCGTCGCGGAACGGGATCACCGCCGCGATCGGGCCGAAGATCTCCTCGCGGGCCGCGCGCGCGCCGGGGTCCACCGGCGCGAGCACGGTCGGCGCGAACCAGAAGCCGGGCCCCTCGGGCGCGGAGCCGCGGAAGGCGACCGGCGCGCCGTCGTCGAGGAACGACGACGACCGCCTCGCGCTGGCCGGCGGAGATCAGCGGCCCCATCTGCGTGGACTCATCGAGCGGGTCGCCGACGACCAGCGCCGTCACGGCGCGCTCCAGTGCGGCCATGAAGTCGTCCATCGCCTCGGCCTGCACGAGGATCCGCGAGCGCGCGCAGCAGTCCTGCCCGGCGTTGCCGAAGACCGCGAGCGGCGCGGCCGCGGCCGCGGCCTCGATGTCGGCGTCGGCGAAGACGATGTTCGCCGACTTGCCGCCGAGCTCCAGCGTCACGCGCTTGATCGTCTGCGCGGCGCCGGCGGCGATCGAGCGGCCGACCTCGGTCGAGCCGGTGAACGCGATCTTGTCGACGCCGGGGTGCTCCACGAGCCGCTGTCCGACCGTCGAGCCCGGCCCGACGACGACGTTGACCACGCCGTCAGGCAGCCCCGCCTCGGCCGCCAGCTCGGCGAAGCGCAGCGCGGTGAGCGGCGTGAGCTCCGCCGGCTTGAGGACGACGGTGTTGCCCGCCGCGAGCGCGGGCCCGAGCTTCCACGAGGCGATCGTCAGCGGGAAGTTCCAGGGCGTGATCAGCGCCACGACGCCGACCGGCTCGCGCACGGTGAACGCCTGCCCTCCGGCGACGGGGATCGTGTCGCCGAGCAGGCGCTCGGGCGCCCCGGCGTAGTAGCGGAAGGTCTCGACGACCATCCCCATCTCGCCGCGCGCATCGCCGATCGCCTTGCCGGCGTTGCGCGCCTCCAGCACGGCCAGCTCCTCTGCGTGGGCGGCGAGCACCTCCGCCAGCTCGCGCAGCATTGCGGCGCGAGCGCCGGGCGCGAGCGCCCGCCATGCGGGCAGCGCCGCGGCGGCGGCCGCGACCGCCGCGTCGGCCTCCCCCGCGCCCGCACGTGGGACCTCCGCGAGCACCGCCTCGGTGGCGGGCTCGAGCACTGTCAGCTGCTCGCTCAGCGCCTACGCCCGAGCCGGGCTGCCCTCGAAGGTCCCACTCGCCGCCACGGCCCTACGGTGCCTCGGCGATCGCCGGCAGCGCCTGTTCGACGTCGAGCTCGTCGATCGTGCGGATCGGGCCCTTGAAGGTCTTGCGTTCGCCGAGACCGAGTACCAGATCGTCACTCCGCAGCGATCATCGCCGATCGTCACGAGCGGCGCGTAGTTCACCGCGTTCCAGGTGAAGCCGCTATTCCCAAGGCACGCCTTCCGGCGAGAAGGGCAGGAGAAGATGATCACGCAGATGCGCGACCCAGACGACCGCGATCGGGTTGATCCATCTGTACTTCGCGCCGAGCGTCCACGGGCCGGCCTTGAACTTCTCGTCCTGGCGCCAGCGCAGGAACACGGGGATCGTGTAGGCGATGTACAGGCCGATCACCGAGATCGAGGTGACGGCCAGGAACGCGACGGGCGTGCCGAGGTGGTTCGGGAAGTACGCCGGGATCGTGATGACCAACGCGAACACGACGACGAACAGCACCGACCCACGTCGGCGTCCTGTCGCGTGCCCAGCCGCCGCCAGAGGTTGTGGCCGGGCACCGCGCCGTCGCGCGAGAACGCGAACGTCATCCGCGAGGCGCTCGTCACGCAGGCCATCGCCGCAGAACAGCTGGCCGATCGGTCGAGATCAGGAGCACCGCCTTGGCGCCGCCGAGGTGAGCGCCGTCTCGACGATCGTCCACCGCCGGGAAGCCGGCTTTGTAGATTTCGGCTTCGTGGGCGTGTCTGGATCGCGAACGTGATCGCGAGCAGCACGATCCAGCCGAAGATCGGCCGAGTAGAAGACCGACGCCAGATGCCGCGCGGCGCCGAGTGCTTCGGCGCCGTGCGTCTCCTCGGAGACGTGCGCGGAGGCGTCGTATCCGGTGATCGTGTACATCGTCAGCAGGAAGCCGAGGGGCAGCACGTACAGCCAGAATTTCGCTCCGCTCGACGGCGCCGCCCGGCGAAGCCGGATTCGTTGGCCTTGTGGCTGAAGACGTAGGAGAAGCTCGCGTGGTGGCTAGGGCACCGCGAACAGCAGCGACGATGATCACCGCACGCCGCTCGATGTTCCACCACACCGAGACCGTTGTAGAGCGTGGTCACCAGGTGGCTGCGGATCACGTTGACGAGCAGCGCGATGAGCAGGATCGAACGCGAACAGCGCGAACACGACGTGCGCGGTGTAGTGGAGGTTCGCCGTCCCGGTCGGCCGCGCCTTCGCGAAGTTGAAGATGAAGTGGACTTCGTACAGGCCGAGCGTGTACATCAGGAACGTCGCGCGCGCGTAGATCGACCGAGGCCGAGACGGCGACGAGCCCGATCAGGTTGAACCAGCCGGTGAACCAGCCCCAGCCGGCGCCGCCGAGCTTCGAGGACCAGTAGTAGATCCCGCCGGCCGTCGGCATCGCCGAGGCGAGCTCGGACATCGACCAGGCGACGAACAGGATCAGCACGGAGACGATCGGCCACACGATCGAGATCGCGATCGGCCCGCCGTTCTTCAGCGCCTGCCCGTAGGTCGTGAAGCACCCCGCAAGGATGCAGATGATCGCGAAGGAGATCGCGAAGTTGGAGAAGCCGCTCCAGCGGCGGTGCAGCTCCTGCTTGTATCCGAGCTCGGCGAGCTTCTGCTCGTCGCGCCCCATCCCTTCGGCTGTGCTCATCGAGTCGCCCCCAAGAGGTCGTAAAGGTTTGGATCCCGCTCCTTCGATCGTGACATTACGCTCATGCGCAGGACGGAAGTCAAGAGCGGGCGACGCAAAATCCCCGGTGGCTCGATCCGGCGCATCCAGCGCCCCTCGCGCGCCGCGGCCGCCAGCGACGCCGACCGGCAGCGCGGCGGCCGTCGCTCACTTACCGCTGACGGCGAAGCTCCCGACGACGACGGCTGCGATCTGGCGCCCCGGGGCGCCGTCAGACGCGACCCGCTCCGGCACGGCCGGCCGGCGCGGCGCAGGCCTCAGCCGCCGGGCAGCAGCCCGGCCAGGATGTGCTCGGTGCCCTGCAGGTGCTCTGACATGACCTGCGCGGCGCGCATCGAGTCCCCCTCGCGCACCGCGGCGAGCAGCCGTCGGTGCTGGGAGTTGGAGGAGGAGAGCACCTCGGGCGGGTGCGCGATGTGGGAGATCAGGTCGGTCATCGCGCCCTGCGTCTCGGTCATGGCGCGAACCAGCCGCGTCGAGCCCGTCGCCTCCGCGAGCCCGACGTGCAGGCGCACGTCCGCCTGACGGTAGGCGGCGAAGTCCTCGACCGCCTCCTCGAGCGTCGCGCACACCTCGTCCAGGGCGGCCAGCGCCCCCTCGTCGGCACGCTGCGCCGCCAGCACCGCGACGCCCAGCTCGACCGCGAGGCGCTGGTCGCAGATGTCGCGCCATTCGGCGACCACGCGCTTGGACGGCGGATCGGCGGGCGGCTGGGGGTCGGACACGAACGTGCCGCCACCGCGGCCGCGGGTCGCGAAGACGTGGCCGCTCTGGCTGAGCGCGGTCAGCGCCTGGCGGAGCGTCGAGCGCGCGATCCCCAGCCGCGCGCACAGCTCGCGCTCGGCGGGCAGCTGCGAGCCGGGCGGCAGCAGCCCGAGCTTGATCGCCGTGCCGAGCCGGTCGACGGTCTCCTCGAAGGCGGTCTGCGAGCGGACCGGCGCGAAGACCGCCTCCGGCGGCGCGAGCAGACCCGCGCCCTCGGCGCCCGCGGTCGCCTCGCGCGCCGTGCTCACAGCCGCTCGAACCCCCGGAAGCGCTCCCAGTCGGTGACCGCCGCGCCGAAGGCCGCGAGCTCGACGTCGGCGTGGTTCAGGTAGTGGTCCACGACCTCCTGCCCGAAGGCCTCGCGCGCGACCTCGCTGCCGGCGAACAGCTCGCGCGCGGCGTGCAGCGTGTCGGGGACGCGGGGGCGCTTCACATCGGCGTAGGCGTTGCCCTCGAGCGCCGGCTCGAGCTCGAGTCCCGCGTCGACGCCGTGGAGGCCCGAGGCGATCAGCGCGGCGATCGCGAGATAGGGGTTCAGGTCGGCGCCGCCGACGCGGTTCTCGAAGCGCTTGGAGGGGCCGTGGCCGACGACGCGCAGCGAGCAGGTGCGGTTGTCCTTGCCCCAGGCGACGGTGGTGGGGGCGAAGCTCGCGGCCGCGTAGCGCTTGTAGGAGTTGATGTTCGGCGCGAGCAGCAGGGTCATCTCGCGCAGGCAGGCGAGCTGCCCGGCGAGGAAGGAGTCGAACAGGCGCTCGTCGCGCGCGAAGAGCGGCCCCTCCGCGTCGGCGAGGGAGAAGTGGATGTGACACGAGTTGCCCTCGCGCTCGTCGTACTTGGCCATGAAGCTGATCGCCGTCTCCTCCTGGGCGGCGATCTCCTTCGCTCCGTTCTTGAAGATCACGTGCTCGTCGCAGGTCCTCAGGGCGTCGGCGTAGTGGAAGTTGATCTCGTGCTGGCCGAAGTTGCACTCGCCCTTGGAGTCCTCGACCACCATCCCCGCCGCGGCCATGCTGTTGCGGATGCGGCGGATCAGCGGCTCGACGCGGGCGGTTCCGAGCAGCGAGTAGTCGACGTTGTAGAGGTTCGCGGGGCGCAGGTCGCGGTAGGCCTTGTGCCACGCCTCCTCGTAGGTGTCCTTGAAGACCATGAACTCGAGCTCGGTCCCGGCGTTGGCGCTCCACCCGCGCTCGGCGAGGCGCGCGAGCTGGCGGCGGAGGATCTGGCGCGGCGAGGCGACGACGTCGGAGGAGTCCAGCCAGGCGACGTCGGCGAGGCAGATCGCGGTGCCCTCCTGCCACGGGACGGGACGCAGCGTGTCGAGGTCGGGGACCATCAGCATGTCGCCGTAGCCGCGCTCCCACGAGGACATGTCGTAGCCGTCGACGGTCGCCATGTCGACATCGACCGCGAGCAGGTAGTTGCAGCCCTCGGCGCCGTGCTCGACGACCTCGGCGAGGAAATGCGTCGCGGTGAGGCGCTTGCCCTGCAGGCGCCCCTGCATGTCGGTGAGCGCAAGGAGCACCGTATCGATGGTCCCCTGCTCCACCGCCTCTCTCAGCTCCTCCAGTGTCACGCGTGGAGAAGGTATCCGACCTGCACCTTTGATGTAAATGGATCGGGTGGATCGGACGTGGATGCGCGCGGTTCGCGGAGGCCGTGGCCCCCTTGGGGACGGGCGGCCCGCAGGCGCGCGATCTAGGCGACCGGCACCGTCACCTCGCCCGCGCGTGCGGCCTCAGAGTGCGCGCGGCTGTCGCGCGAGGAGATCAGCACGGCGGTCAGCAGCGCGCCGACGAGCGCGAACCCCGCTCCCACCATGAACGCGCGCTCGAAGCCGCTCGTGAGCGCTTCGGCGTGGGAGTGCCCGCCGGCCTGCAGCAGATCCTTGGTGCGGGTGTTGGCGACCGTCGCGAGGATCGCGAGCCCGAGCGCGCCGCCGACCTGCTGCGCCGTGTTGACGAGCCCGGACGCGAGCCCGGCCTCGTGCGGGCGCGTTCCCGTCACGGCGGCGATCGTCACCGACACGAACGACAGCCCCAGCCCGATCGCGGCGAGCAGCGAGGGGCCGAGCACGTCGGCGACGAACGAGCCGTGCGCCGAGACCTGCGAGAACCAGAGCAGCCCGCCGGCGACGAACAGCAGCCCCGTGAGCAGCACCGGCTTGAAGCCGACCCGCGTCGTGAGCACCGAGGCCGCGCCGGCCGCGAGGATGATGCCGACCGCGAGCGGCAGGTAGGAGAGGCCCGTCTTCAGCGCCGAGAAGCCGAGCACCTGCTGCATGTAGAGCGAGATGAAGAAGAACATCGAGAACAGCGACATCCCGATCAGCAGCGCGACGATGTCGGCGCCGCGCAGCGTGCGCAGGCGGAAGATCGAGAACGGCATCAGCGGCGCGCGGCGCGTGCGCTCGATCGCGACGAACAGCGCCAGCAGCGCGAACGCGCCCGCGATCTTGCCGAGCGTCGCGCCCGAGCCCCAGCCGGCGTTGACGGCGTCGACCAGCGCGTAGACGAGCAGCGAGAGGCCCGCCGTCACGGTGACGGCGCCGGGGATGTCGAAGTCGCGGGTCTCGGCGTCGACGCGGCTCTCGACGAGGATGCGGGGCGCGAGCGCGGCGGCCGTCGAGCCCGATCGGGACGTTGACGAACAGCACCCAGCGCCAGCTGAGCCCGCTGGTCAGGATCCCGCCGAGCAGCACGCCGGCGGCGCCGCCGGCGCCCGCGACCGCGCCCCAGACGCCGAGCGCCCGGTTGCGCTCCTCGCCTTCGGCGAAGGTCGTCGTGATGATCGACAGCGCCGCGGGGGAGACCATCGCCGCGCCGAGGCCCTGGACGGCGCGGGCGGCGATCAGCCAGGGCTCGGACTGCGCCAGGCCGCCCATCAGCGAGGCGAGCGAGAAGACGACAAGGCCCGTCATGAACATGCGGCGGCGCCCGATCAGGTCGGCGAGGCGGCCGCCGAGCAGCAGGAAGCCGCCGAACGTGAGCGTGTAGGCGTTGACGACCCACGAGAGGTCGTTCTCGGAGAAGTGCAGCGCCGTCCCGATCGACGGCAGGGCGACGTTGACGATCGACGCGTCGATCACGACCACGAACTGCGTCATCGCCAGGAGCAGCAGCGCGATGTTCTTGTTGACCACTTTCGGTGCCGCAGCTACGTTCATGGAAGGTGAACTCCGTCTCCGTTTCGCGGCACAGTATCATACGGAGGTAGGATTCCGTTTCCGGCCGGGCGGCCGGAACGGAGGAGGGGAAACGATGAACGCCACCACCGCCACCAGACCGATGCGCGCCGACGCGCGGCGCAACCGCGAGAGCATCCTCGCGGCCGCGCGGGAGCTGTTCGCGAGCTCCAGGCCCGAGGTCCAGATCGACGATGTCGCGCGGCTCGCAGGCGTCGGCGTCGGAACCGTCTACCGCCACTTCCCCGACAAGCACGCCTTGATGGGCGCGCTCGTGCGGGAGCGCTTCGCGCTCTTCAACGAGCGCCTGCGCCGCGCGGTGGACGAGGGCGAGGACGAACCGTTCGAGTCGCTCGCCGCGGCGCTCCGCGACAACGCCGCCTCCGTCGCGGGAGACGCGGCGACCCGCTTCGCGATGATGAGCGGCGGGGAGCCCGTGTTCGAGTACGCGGGGGAGGAGAAGGAGGAGTTCCTGCGCCTCGCCCGGCGCCTCGTCCTGCGCGCGCGGCGCGCAGGTGAGCTGCGCCCCGACTTCCAGGCGACCGACATCCCGATGGTGATGTGCGGCGTATGCGCGACGATCGACCGCAGCGGGCCGGGCTGGGACTGGCGCCGGCACCTCGAGCTCCTGCTCGGCGGCATGCGCGCCGAGGCCGCCCCGCCCGTCCGTCGGCCGTGAGCGCGCTCTCGGCCCCGGAGCCGGTTGATGGAGATCGTCGAGGTGCCCGCGCAGTTCGTCTCGAGCATCAGCTTCGGCGGCGAGGACGGCCGCGACGTGCTGATCAGCATCGCCGACAACCTGATCGACCCCGAGCTCGGAGGCATGCTCCTCCGCGCCCGCAGCGCGGTCGCGGGGGTGCCGGTGACGTGACGCCCGTCAGCGTGTGAGCGTGGCCGGCTCCGCCGTGCCGCGGTCCTGCTGCGCCGGCGTCGGCGCCGAGCGCGGCGAACGGCCGCACGCGCAGCGCGAGCTCGAGCTCGAAGCGCCCGTCGGGGTCGTCGAGCAGCTCCCCGAACAGCTCGCGCAGCCGCGCCATCCGGTAGCGCACCGTCTGCGGGTGCACCCCGAGCTGGAGCGCGATCGTCTTGCGCTGGCCCGGCGAGCGCAGCCACGCCTGCAGCGTCAGCGCGAGGTTCGCACGAGTCGCCTCCCCGGCCACGGCCGCGAGCGGCGCGAGACGCCGGTCGGCGAACTCCCCGGCGAGCCCGGGGTCGGCGGCGAGCAGAAGCTCCAGCTCGTGCTCCTCGGCGCTCGCGAGGCAGCCCGCGCCGGCGAGCCCGGCGAGCATCAGAGCAAGCAGCGCGCGAGCGCGCGCGAGGCTGGCGCCCGCGGCGGCCAACGGCACGGCGGGTCCGAGCGCGAGCCGCGCGCCGGCGCGTTCGGCGGCCGCGCGCAGGCGGGCCTGGCGCTCGGGGCCGTCGGGGTCGAAGAGCACCCCGACGAACTCGGCCTCGCGCGGGCCGAGCACGGCCTGGTCGAGCGCCGAGCGCGCGAACGCCTCGTACATCTCGCCGGGACCGACGAACAGCGCGAGCGTCGGCGAGAGCTGCACGCCCGCGGTCGCGGCCGCGGTCTCGAGCACCTCCGCGTCCGGCTGGGGTTCGCGCAGCAGGAGCCGCACGAACTCGCTGCGGCGCGACTGGGACGCGCCGGAGCGGTGCGACTGCTCCTCGGAGAAGCCGGCCGCCGCGTGGGTGGAGAGCTCATCGACGCAGCCGAAGCCGGTCTCGGCGAGCCGGTACAGGTCCTCGGGCCGCGCTCCGAGCTGCGCGCCCAGCTCCGCGATCCGCCGCCACATCGCCTGCCCGGCGATGCGGTAGAAGCCCATCAGCTCGTCCAGGCTGCGCCCCGACCGCGCCTGCGCGCGCCCGAGCGCGAAGTGGAGGTCGGGCGCCGCGCCGGGACGCCCGGGCTCGAACCAGCGATCTACGGCGTCGGTGAGACCCAGGCGGAGGTTGCGTTCGACCGCCGCCTGCGAGTACTCGTGGAGCGCGCCGCGGCTGCGGATCTCCGCGATCGCCGCCTCCACGATCGCCGGGACGCCTGGCATCAGCGCCGCGCGCAGCTCGGCCGGCGGTGCCCGCGGCGGTTCCCCGACGGCAAACGGCGCAGCATTGTCCCCCCGCGACAACATCCCCTCCTGACCCCCTCCCGACGCCTGCGAGCGTACAAGAGTTGAGCGCCGATGGGCAATCAGATTCGCGCCACGGCCCACGGGGCGAGGCCGCGGTCTGCGAAGGGGCGTATAACTGCGTAGCATGGCACGCGAGATCCCGCGGGAGGAGTGGCAGGCGTACTTCGAGGACTTCAGCCGCGACCAGCCCGACTACCTGGTCCGGATGGACATCCTCGGCGGCGAGACCGGCGCCGAGACCGAGGCGGACGGCCCGCACCTCGCCGCGATCACCTACGACCGCAAGGACGACATCGTCGTGATCGGCCTCGACGGGGCGCCCGACGGCGTCCCGGAGGAAGTCGAGCACGTGATCGACAGGCCGGCGAAGATCACCGTCGACGAGACCGGCAGCGGCGAGATCGCCTTCGAGATCGAGGATGCGGAGGGCACGCGGACCGTGCTGCGCCTCGATCGCGCCGGCTGAGACGCCGGCTGGCGGCTCTGCCGTGACTCAGGCCGCAGCGGCCTGGCCGCGCGCCTGATCCGAGCCCTCTCGCCCTGACGCGACGCGGCGCCGGATCGCTTCTGCGCATGCTGCCGGGTCGTCGTAGAAGGGGACGTGCCCGGCGCCGAGCGTGACATGCGTCGCCCACGGCATCGCTGCGCGCGCCCGCGGCGCCTGCAGGCGGTAGGGGAGCAGACGGTCGCGCCGTCCCCACGCGATCGTGACCGGCGTCTGGCGCAGCTGCTCGGGGCGCTCGAAGCTGTACGCGTCGAACGCCTTCAGCGTCTCGGCGAAGACGGGGGAGGCCCATGCGTCGCGCAACGTCGCGACCGCCTCCTCGGCGGGCAGCCGCGCGGGGTAGCCGAACGTCTGCGAGAACAGCGCGACCCGGCCCGGCCGCGTGCGGGCGGCGGCCGCGACCGCCGGCTGCAGCGGCGCGGGCATGCGGGCGAGCGCGAGCAGCGAGAGCTGCGTGAAGCGGCGCTCCGGGCCGGTCCAGAAGCCCGCCGGCGAGAAGGCGGTGACCGAGCCGACGGCGCGGCGGCGGGCGAGCTCCAGCGCGATCGCCCCGCCCATCGAGTTGCCCGCGACGTGCGGGCGCTCGAGCCCGAGCTCGGCGAGGAACCACTCGAAGGCGTCGGCGTGGGAGGTGATGGTCGGCTCCATGCTCGACGGCAGCGGCTCGGAGGCCCCGAAGCCGGGCGTATCGCAGGCGATCACGTCGAAGCGCTCGCGCAGGAGCTCGATCACCGGGCGCCACGCCTGCCAGTGATGGCCGACGCCGTGCAGCAGCACGAGCGCCGGGCCCTCGCCCTCGCGGTGGTAGTTGATCTGCATCACCGGGCCGCCTCGCGGATCTCCTGCGCGCCTTTCTCGGCGATCATGACGGTCGGCGCGTGGGTGTTGCCGCCGACGATCGCGGGCATGATCGAGGCGTCGATCACGCGCAGGCCCTGCAGGCCGTGCACGCGCAGCTTGGAGTCGACCACGGCGTCGTGCGCGGTGTCGCTCATGCGCGCGGTGCCGACGGGGTGGTAGATCAGCATCAGCCGCCGCCTCAGGTCGGCTTCCAGGTCCGAGCGCTCGTCGACCCCGGGCCCCGGCTTCAGCTCCTTCACGACGACCTCGCGCAGCGGCGAGCTGCGCCGCGATCTCGCGCGCGAGCGCGATGCCCGCGAGCAGGGACTCGAGGTCGTCGGGCTCGGAGAGCGTGTTCGTGATGATGCGCGGCTTCTCAGCGGGGTCGGCCGAGCGCAGCCAGACCTGGCCGCGCGCCTTCGGCGAGACGAGGGTCGGGGCGATCACCGCGCAGTGGCCGTCGTATTCCTCGGCACCGTGGTCTTCGAAGTACGCCGCGCCCATGTGGAGCTGGATGTCCGGCGCCGGCAGGCCCGGCCGCGTGCGCGTGAAGGCGCAGACCTCCGCGACCGTCGAGCTGAGCTTGCCGCTGCGGCGCAGCAGCCACTCGGCGAGGGGCTTCGGCTTGTCCGCCCCGTAGAGCGTGTTCTGATCGGAGACTTCCCACATCATCGTCACGAACGGGTGGTCCTGCAGGTTGCGCCCCACCCCGGGGAGCTCGTGGCGCGGGCCGACGCCGGCCGCGCGCAGCTCCTCGCCCGCGCCGATCCCCGAGAGCAGGAGCAACTGCGGCGAGCCGATCGCTCCCGCCGCGAGGATCACCTCGCGCGAGGCCCGTACGACCTCGCCCGCCCCCGGCGGCGGCGGATCCGCACGCCGACGGCGCGGTCTCCTTCCAGCTCGACGGACTGGACCGCCACGTTCGTGCGCACCTCGAGGTTCGGGCGCGTCAACACGGGCCGCAGGTACGCGTCGGCGGCGCTGAAGCGCTGGCCGTTTCGCTGCGTGACCTGGAACATCGAGACGCCGTCCTGCTCGGGGCCGTTGTAGTCGGCGATGCGCGGGATCCCCGCGGCCTCGCTCGCGGCCAGCAGCCGGCGGCCCAGCGGGCGCGGCGAGCGCTGCTCGGAGACCTTCAGCGGCCCGCCCGCACCGTGGAACTCCGATGCTCCGCGGACGTTGTCCTCGGCGCGGATGAAGTACGGAAGCACGTCGCGGTAGCCCCAGCCCGGCGCCCCCTGCGCCTCCCAGCCGTCGTAGTCGAGCGGGCGCCCGCGCACGTAGAGCATCGCGTTCATCGAGCTCGAGCCGCCGAGCATCTTCCCGCGCGGCATGTAGAGCTCGCGCCCGTCGACGTGCGGCTCGGGCTCGGTCGCGTAGTCCCAGTCGAGCTTGGTGTGGAACTGCTGCGGGAACGCGGCTGGGATCTTCACCTTCAGCGAGCGGTCGCGGCCGCCCGCCTCGAGCAGCAGCACGCGCGCCTGCGGGTCCTCCGAGAGCCGGTTCGCGAGCACGCACCCGGCCGAGCCGGCGCCCACGATCACGTAGTCGTAGGGGCCGCCGCTCACTCGACGGCCTCCTCGCTCGCGGGGAGCGCTCCGGCGAGCGCGGCCCGCGCCGGCGCGGGCGCGAAGCTGAACTCGGAGGGGTCCAGCGTCTCGGTGCGCCGCTGGTACTCGCGCATGTAGCCGGGCCAGTTGGCGACGATGCGCCCGTTCTGGTCGCGGTACCAGGAGTCGCACTCGGTCCAGGCCGTGCCGGCGAAGCGGTGCTGCAGCGCGCGGTCGGAGGCCGCCTCGACCTCGGATCGCACCTCGATCGCGCCCGCGTCGCGCGCGATCAGCTGCTGCAGCGCCTGGCGCACGTAGGCGGTCTGCATTTCGAGGTAGAAGATGATCGAGCCGCCCGAGGTGTTCGTGTTGGGGCCGTAGAGGACGAACATGTTCGGGAACGACGGCACGGTGATGCCGAGATGGGCGTGGGCGCCGCCGCGCCAGACGTCTTCCAGCGAGCGCCCGCCGCGCCCGGTGATCGCCATCGGGAACATGAAGTCGTTGGTGCGGAAGCCGGTCGCCCAGATCAGGCAGTCGAGCTCGTGCACGCGGCCGTCGGCGGTGCGGATCCCCTCCGGCACGATCGCCTCGACGTGGGCCGTCTCGAGCTCGACGTTGGGCCGTTCGAGCGCCGGCAGGAACTCCGAGCTGAACAGGATCCGCTTGCAGCCGAACACGTAGTCGGGCCAGACCTTCTCGCGCAGCGCCGGGTCTTTCAGCTGCGAGCGCATGAACGAAGCGGAGCGCGCGGCGCCGAAGCGCCCGAAGGTCCGCGGGTTGCGGATCATCAGCGTCAGCGACTCGCTGTACTCGAAGACGAACCGCCGCCGCATCGCCTGCAGGCGGGGGAGGCGTTCGAAGGCCTTGCGCAGCGGTGCCGGGTACGGGCGGTTCTTGCGTGGCAGGAACCAGTTGCCGGTGCGCTGGAAGACCGTCAGCTGCCTCACCTCGCGCGCGATCTCGGGCACGAACTGGACGGCGCTCGCCCCCGTGCCGATCACGCCGACGCGCTTGCCGCGCAGGTCGTAGGAGTGGTCCCAGGAGGAGGAGTGGAAGCTGTGGCCGGCGAAGTCGCCGGCGCCCTGGATCAGGGGCACGTGGGGCTGGTGGAGCTGCCCCGTCGCGAGCACGATCGCGTCCGCCTCGTGGCGCTCCCCCTCCGACGTCTCGACGGTCCACGACGAGGTGCTCTCATCCCAGCTGCAGGCCGTCACGGTCTGGCCGGTGCGCACCAGCCGATCGACGCCGTAGCGCGCTGCCACCTCGTGCAGGTAGTCGTAGATCTCCTTCTGCGGTGAGCACAGCCGCGACCAGTCGCGGCGCTGGGCGTAGGAGAACGAGTAGAGGTGGCTGGGCACGTCGCACGCCGCCCCCGGGTATGTGTTGTAGAACCACGTCCCGCCCAGGTCGCTGGCCCGCTCGAGGATCGTCACGTCCTCGATGCCGTGGCGGCGCAGCTCGATCGCTGTCGCGATGCCGCCGAAGCCCGCGCCCACCACCAGCACGCGCGGGCTGCGCGGCCGTGACCTCGGTTCTCTGCCATTCGCTGCGACCGACACGGGACTCCCTCCTCGCGCCAACCTTATGCGCTGGACGGGGGAAGCGTCGCGGCCAGCAGCACGCCGGCGCGCTCGAGGTCGTACGGGTCGATCCAGTGGCCGCCGTCGAACTCCCTGTAGTCCACGTCCAGGCCGCCCTCCTCCAGGCGCGCGACGGCCGCCCGTGCGAAATCGACCGAGATCACCGGGTCCTGGCGTCCGTGGGCGACCAGCACCGGCAGCCCGCCGCGCTCCGCGACGTCGGGCTCCCACCCGGGCACGGTCGGGATGAAGCCGGAGAAGGCGAGGATCGCGGCCGGCCGCGGGCGCTCCGCGTCGAGGCCGGTCGCGTAGCTCATCACGCACCCCATCGAGAAGCCGCCCAGCACGGTCCGCTCCGGCGTCAGCCCGGTCCGCTCCCACAGGGCGTCGTGCAGCTCGGCCAGCTCCCGCCGGGCGGCGGCGAACGTCTCCGGGTCGGGGTATCCGACCCGCGGCACGAGGTACCAGTGAAAGCCGGGCGAGCCGGGCACCCGCAGCGGCGCGCGCGGTGTGACGACGTGCAGGCGCCGCGCGGGGTCGACGACGTCGGCGAGCCTGAGCAGGTCCTGCTCGTCGGTGCCGCGCCCGTGGTGGAGCACGAGCAGTCCGTCGGGCGCGCCCGCGGCGGGGCGCTCGGCGTAGTGCAGGCTCATCGCCCTGCCAGCAGCCGCGCCGCCAAGCCCGCGATCGTCTGCTGCCCGTAGGCCATCGACGGATCCCCGTCGGTGAAGACCGCGACCGTGAAGCGCACGGGCCCGCGTTCGAGCAGCGCGACCTCGTTGAACAGCCCCTGTTCCGGAAGCTGGCCGGTCTTGAAGAAGACCTGCCAGCGCGGTCGCGCGACCGGCGGCACCCCCCAGCTCTGTTCGGGCTCGATGGTCGACATCAGGTACCTCGCGTAACCGTAGAAACGGGCCGGGATCAGGCGCGCGAGCTCGCTGAAGAACAGCGCCTGGTCGGCCGCCGACGTCTGCGTGAAGGCCCACCAGCCGACGCCGGGCGCGTAGTCGCGCATGCCGGCCTCGTGCGCGACGCGCGCGACGGCGCGCGCCGCCGACGATGCCGAGGACCGCCGACGCGGCTTCGTTGTTCGATTCGTGGATCATCGGGTAGAGCAGCGCGCGGTCGCCGGCCGCCGAGCGCACGGTGGTGCGCCTGCAGCATCTGCAGGTAGGCGGTCAGGAACATCACCTTCACGACGCTCGCCGTCTCGAAGTGCTCGCGCGTGTGAAGCCCCCGAGCTCGCGCCCGGCGCTGTCCACGACCGCGAAGGAGGTGCGTCCCGCCCGCCCCGCGAGATAGGCGCGCGCCGAGGCGATCGCCGCGGCCGAGGGGAACGGGGACAGCGGGGTGCCGCGGCCTTCGCCGCCCCACTCGAACGCCGCGCGGGCTCGGGGCCCGCGCGCGCGCGGCCCCATGGGCGCGCCTGGGCGGGGAGGGGAGCCGGAACCCCCGCGACGGGCACTTTCCGTGCGCGCCCGGCGGGCCGAGCGCGCCTTCCCACGCCGGGTTCACGCAGACGCGCCAGCTGAAGCGCTTCGCCGGCGGATCGACGATCGCGCTCGCGTAGGTCACGGCGCCCGGGAGCTCGTGGGTGAGGGTGGTCGCGGCGAGGTGGTAGACGTCGCTGCCGCGCGCCGCGAGATACCAGCGCGCGGCGACGGCCGGCGAGAAGCGCGGGCCGTGCGAGATGCGGGCGCTCAGGCGCACGCGCCCAGGCCCCAGGCTGCGCGCGGAGAGCGCCACGACGGGGTCGACCGTGACCTGCATGGCAGAGCCGGCTTCGCCCCCCCGCGCGACGCTCACCCGCAGCCGCACGTTGGATGCCGGGGGGAAGGCCGGGAAGCTGAAGCTGCCGTCCGGCTGGGCGACTGTCTCGGAGACGGGGGCGAACCCGGTGAACGGGAAGTAGCTGGCTTCGAGCGCGAGCGGAGTCCTGTCGGCAGGCCTCCCTTCGAAGGTGACGCGGCCTGCGACGGTCGTCGCCGATCCCAGCGCCAGCTCGCCGGGCGTGGAAGACGCGCTGATCGCGTAGCGGCCGCCGGTGAGGGCCTGCGCCGGGGCGGCGGCGAGCGCGAGCAGCAGCGCGAGCAGCGCGGACGCGGCGGCGCTCCCCCCGGTTGGTCCTCTGCTCGCTGCTCGGCCGATCGCCGCAGGCTAGATCATCGAGGAGGCCGCTAGTGCCTGAACGTCACCTTCGCGAAGGCGGCCGAGTGGAATTCGCCCTTGTGCAGCGGGTTGAAGCCGACGCGGACCCTGATCTGCAGCTGGCGCCCGGAGGCGAGCGTGCGCCTGCCGCGGTTCGACAGCGGCACCTTGATCGTGACGATCTTCGGCCCGCCGACCTTCTTGTAGGTCGTGTGCAGGCCCGGCGAGGTGACGCTGACGCGGCCGGCGGTCCAACACCTGCGCGCGGACGATCAGGTGTGCCCGCGCACCTTCGTGCTCAGCAGCTTGATCTTGCAGCTGCCGATCGAGAGGCGCGTGTTCTGTTTGATCACGGTCCCGGACTGCGCGGTGATCGTCGTCGGCATGTACAGCGGCTTGGAGCAGAGGCCGCCGAAGTTGCCGAGCGCCGAGTTGGGCCCGGTCGGCAGGTTCAGTTCGAACTTCGAGACCGGCACGTCGGGGACCGACGCGAACGTCGAGGTCGTGATGCCTTTCTTGATGTTCGTGTTGCCTTCGAGGATCACCTTGACGCCGTGGTCGCCTTCGAGGATCACGTCGAGATCCGGGAAGGCGGCGCCGCCGTGCGAGACGAGGTACGCGGGCCCGGTGAGCTTTTCGGGCAGCACCGGCGTCGTCACGGTCGCGCTCCCGACTTTCGAGCCCGCCGGGCAGCTCTTGTAGTTGGTGCCGCCCGCCCACACCTGTTCGGTGCACGCTTTCTGCAGCGTGCGTCAGCCGCGACGGGAGCTCCTTCGGCAGCGAGGCGACGACCGAGCGGATGTTGGCCTGGTGGTCGGGCTGCGTGAACGTGACCACGAGGGCGGCGCCGTTGGCGCGCGACGGTTTGCTGCGGGCTCGCGGCCTTGAAGTCGGGCTTGAACGGCAGGCTCGTGCAGGCCGTCACGCCGAACGGGCTCGACGGGTGCGCGGTGGCGCCCTGGATCGCCCCGATCCCGGAGTCGGTCGAGAGCGGGCCGCAGTTGGTCGGGTTGAACAGGAATTTCGGCTTGTTGATTTCGACCGCGAGGCTGCGCAGGTGCAGCGGCACGCCGCCGACGATCCGCGGCAGCGTCGCGGTCGCGATCACGCGGCCCGTGTGGACGTCGACGCCGATCGAGACGCGCGTCAGCACGCGCCCGAGGTCGAAGGGCCCCGCCGCGGCCTCGATCGGGATCGAGAGCCCGTAGGGCGCGCCGTTGGTCGGCCCGGTCAGGTAGACGGGGCCCGAGAACGAGAACGGTTCGGAGCCGACACCGGCGCGTGGCGGTGGCTTTGCCGATCGCCGCGGTCGCGGCGCAGCTGCCCTGGGAGGCGGCCGGTTCGGGGCAGAGTTTCACGGACGGGATCAGGCCCACCAGCCCCGCCGGCAGCACGGTCTGGACGGTCGAGATGTTCTGGTTGCCGTCGCCGCGCGAGAGGTTGAACGTGAAGTTCGTGAACGCGCCCGCTTTGTGGTCGACTCCTGGGTGCTCTGGCTGAGGCCGAAGGGCACCGTTTTCGGGCACCCGGTCGTCGTGAACGGGGTCGCCGGCGCGAACGGGGACTGTTCCGTGTACGGGGTGAAGACGGAGTCGGTCGTGGCGGTTCCGCACGACATCCCGTTCGCCAGCGGCGAGCGCGGCCCGCCGTTGATCTTCAGGAAGAGGTCGCTGAACGGCAGCTGGGGGTTGCCGAGGAAGCTCACTTCCAGGCGCCCGGTGGTCGGGTTCGGGACGGCCTGGCCTTCGAGGCGTACCGACACGTCGAGATTCGTCTCGGCGTCGATGAACACCAGGTAGGGCGGTGCGGTGATCGCGCCCGTCCCGTCTTTCTTGCCGAGGTACACGTTGCCTTTGAGGCTGTGCGGCGGCAGGTCGGTTTCGATTTCGACGGTCCCGATTTTCGAGCCGGCGGGGCAGCTGACCGGCTGAGGTCGGTTCGCCCGTCCCCTTGGCGAGCTGGGACTGCGTGCAGGCTTCGAGGCCGTGCGCGGCGGAGGGGTTGAGCGTGAGGCCTTCGGGCAGCGTCACGTGCGCGTCGGCGATGTCGGCCGTGTTGATTTCGTTCGATTTTTCGTTCTGCGGCACGTGGACGTCGGTGAGCACGCCGTCGGGCGTGTCGTACTGCGAGGTTTCGGGGGTGACGGTGGCCGTCGGTCGGAACGGCACTTTGTCGCAGCCGTCGACGCCGACGGGCGGGGTCGTCGGCGCGCTGAGCCGTTCGGTCGGCGCGTAGGTTTCGAGTTCCAAGTAGGAGGTCGTCGGCGCCTTGCAGTTGCTCGGCATCGTCAGGAAGTTGCCTTTGCCGGCGTGTCCGTCGAAGAAGAGCTTCGATTCGACCGTCTTCGGAGCGGCGCTTTGGCGAGCGGCAGTTCGAGGACTTCCACTTCGACTTCGGTCGGGACGTTGTCGATTTCGAACCACTCGTGGAAGTCGCCGGACGGGATCCCGCGGGCCGTGAGCCCGTTTTCGCGGTGCCAGCTGACGTGGCCTTTCAGGAACAGCTTCACGTCTTCGACGAGGGGCGGGACACCTTCCACGTCGATCCCGAACAGCAGCGGCAGGTTCGGTTCCTCGGGCAGGTTGTAGACGTTCCCTTTGAGTTCGAGCAATTGGCCGCCGAGCACCGGGCAGTTCGACGAACGCCTTCAGCTGCACGAACCCGGCTTTGCTTCCGCCGGGGCACAGTTTCGGGTTCGATTCGAACGTCGACTTGGCGCACGTTTCCAGCGCCTGCGGGTCGGCGGCGAGGCCGGGCGGGACGTCGACGCGCAGCCGTTTGACCGCGCTCCCGTTCGGCGCTTCACCGGTCTGCGTGAGTTTGAAGCCCGTCAGGCCCCAGGGCGGGTGGCCCGGCCGACTGCGTGTAGAACGCGCTCGTCGGACTCGAGTAGCTGCAGTTTTTGACTTCCGCTTCCGAGCCGTTGCAGGTCCCCGCTTCCCATTCGGCGAGGCCCAGGCTGCCGCGCCGCGCGCGCCGCCGGTGCGAGGGCTGCCGCCGTCAGAAGGCACAGCAGCGTCAGCAGCACAGAACGGCGGTACGTCTTCATGCGTGGCCTCTCTCTCCCTGGGTCATGACAACGGGCGCCTGCGCGCCCGTCCAGATGCCTACCCAGATTTCCCGGCGCTACTCAGGGGAACCGTCGCGACGGCCGCGCAGACGAGGCCCGCGGCGGCCTCGCGCGCCGCGGAGCGCGCGGCCGGCTCAGCCCTCGCGCGGCACGTACGGCGCGAGCTCGCGGCGCGCGATCGAGAGCTTGTGCACCTCGTCGGGGCCGTCGGCGAGGCGCAGCGTGCGCAGGTGCGCGTAGGCAGCGGCGAGGCCGAAGTCCTCGGTGACGCCGGCGCCGCCGTGCACCTGGATCGCGCGGTCGATCACCTTCAGCGCGACGTTGGGCGCGGCGACCTTGATCGCCGCGATCTCGGTGCGCGCGTGGCGGTTGCCGACCGTGTCCATCATCCACGCCGCCTTCAGCGTCAGCAGGCGCGCCATCTCGATCTCGATCCGCGACTCGGCGATCCAGTCCTGGACGTTGCCGCGCATCGCCAGCGGCTGGCCGAAGGTGACGCGCGAGACGGCGCGCCTGCACATCGGCTCGAGCGCGCGCTCGGCGGCGCCGATCGCGCGCATGCAGTGGTGGATGCGCCCGGGGCCGAGCCGCGCCTGGGCGATCATGAAGCCGTCGCCCTCGCCGGCGATCAGGTTGGCGGCCGGGACGCGGACGTCGGCGAAGTCGACTTCGCCGTGGCCGTCCTGGTCGTTGTAGCCGAACACCGGCAGGTCGCGCACGATCGTCACGCCGGGCGTGTCGACCGGGACGAGGATCTGGCTCTGCTGCTTGTGGATCGGCCCGTCGGTGGTGGTCTTGCCCATCACGATCATGATCTTGCAGTGCGGGTGCGTGACGTTCGTGGTCCACCACTTGCGCCCGTTCAGGACGTACTCGTCGCCGTCGCGCTCGATCCGCAGCTGGATGTTGGTGGCGTCGGAGCTCGCGACGTCGGGCTCGGTCATCGCGAAGGCGGAGCGGATCTCGCCGTCGAGCAGCGGCCGCAGCCACTGCTCCTTCTGCTCCTCGGTGCCGAACTCGTGGAGCACCTCCATGTTGCCGGTGTCCGGCGCCGAGCAGTTGCAGGCCTCGGAGGCGATCGGCGAGCGCCCCATCATCTCGGCGAGCGGCGCGTAGTCGCTGTTGGACAGCCCGGCGCCGTGCTCCTCGTCGGGCAGGAACATGTTCCAGAGCCCGGCGGCGCGCGCCTTGGCCTTCAGCTCCTCCATGACCGCCGGCTGGTGGTGGGGGTCGCCCGACTCGCGCAGCTGCCGCTCGTAGACCGGCTCGGCCGGGTAGACGTGCTCGTCCATGAACGCGCCCAGGCGCTCCTTGAATTCCTTGCAGCGCGCGCTCGGCTCGAAGTCCATCGCTCCTCCTCGTTGACCCTCAGGGCTTAGGATCATCCCCGATGAGCCCAGACGGCGCCAGCTACCGCGCGGCGGGGGTCGACTACGAGGTCCTCGACGCCGGCAAGCGCCAGGCGCTGGCCCGCGCGCTCTCCACCTCGCCGCTGCTTCACGCGCGCGGCGGGATCGCGCTCGACGCCTCCCGGGCGAGCCCGCGTTCGTGTTCGAGTTCGACGGCCGGACGCTCGCGTTCGTGGTCGAGGGGCTCGGCACGAAGGCGATGATCGCGCGCGCCGTGCTCGAGCAGAGCGGCGTGAACCGCTTCGCCGATGTCGCCTACGACACGGTCGCGGCGATCGCCAACGACCTCTGCTGCGTGGGCGCGCTGCCGCTCGTCCTGAACGCCTACTTCGCGACCGGGTCATCGGAGTGGTACGCGCACCGGCGAGCGCGTCGGAGGCGCTGCTCGAAGGCTGGGAGCAGGCCTGCCGCGACGCCGGAGCGGCGTGGGGGGAGGCGAGTCGCCGTCGCTGCCGGGCCTGCTGGCCGAGGACGAGATCGAGCTGGCCGGTGCCGCGGTCGGCGCGCTGCCGGCCGGGACGCGTCCGCTGCTCGGCGAGGACCTGCGGCCGGGCGATGAGATCGTGCTGCGTGGCGAGCAGCGGCCTGCACGCCAACGGCGCCTCGCTCGCGCGCATGCTCGCCGCGGGGCTCGCCGACGGCTACGGCACGCGCGCTGCCCGACGGGTCGAGCTTCGGCGAGGCGCTGCTCGCGCCGAGCGTGATGTACGTGCCGCTCGTGCAGCGCCTGCTCGAGGAGAAGGTGCCGGCCGCATACCTGAGCCACATCACCGGCCACGGCTTCCTCAAGCTCATGCGCCCGCGCCGCGAGCTGACCTACCGCATCGAGCGCCTGCCGGCCGTGCCCGGCCGTGCTGTCGTTCATGGTCGAGCGCGCGGGGCTCGACGCGCGCGCGGCGTACTCCACCTTCAACATGGGCGCCGGCTTCGCCGTGTACTGCGCGGCGGGCGCCGGCGAGCAGGTCGTGCGGCTCGCGGGTGAGCTCGGCCTCGCGGCCATCGTCGCCGGAGGTGTAGAGGAGGGACCGCGGCGGGTAGTAGTCGAGCCTGTCGGGGTCGCCTACGAGGGCGCGGAGCTCGAGCTCTCGGCCTGACCGTCAGGCCTAACCCTCGAGGTGACCCTTAGATCATGATGGCGGAGCGCTACAGAGAACGGCCGATGCCGGACGGCCTCCCTCGCCGATGGGGCGGGGAGGGGTGCCGGTTCGATCTTGCAGGTGCCGCAAAGTGCGGATAGTGTTCGCCGCCAAGACGCCGCTTTTCCCCGTCAGGGGGGATCTCGATGTCGGACCGCCGAGGCTCCGGAGCCACCCGATCGGCGGACGTGTCCACAAAAGAGGAGATATGAAACTGATGCGGAGAGCATCCAGCTGTCTTGCCGTCGCGGCCCTAGCCGTTCTTGCGCTCGCGCTGCCCGGCGCGGCCTCGGCTGCGCCGACGGTCCAGTTCAAAGCTGCAGCCGTGCCGATCGCGGGCTTCCCGCACACCGGCAACATCAAGGGTGCCGGTGCGGCGTTCGAATCCGAATTCAAAATCTCGGGGACCGAATACGGCGGGTTCCCGCCGCCGCTGATCCACGTCAACGTGTACCTGCCGGCCGGGGTGAAGCTCCACACCAGCGGCTTCCCGACGTGCCCGCCCGCGACGCTCGAACCGTCGGGCAAGGGCCCCAAGGCCTGCGCGAAGGCGAAGGCCGGGCCGACCGGCTCGGTCGAAGGCTTCGTCGCGTTCGGCAAAGAAGTCGTCCCCGAGACGGCGACGATCGAAGGTTTCTACGCGCCGGGCGGTGGCCTCGAGTTCTTCACGTTCGGCCACGAACCGGTGCTGCTGGAAATCCTGTCCCAGGGCCACTTCGTCAACGTGAGCGGCGAATTCAGCAAGAAGTTCGAAGCCGCCGTGCCGCTGGTCGAAACGGTCCCGGGCGCGAACGACGCGTCGGTCAAATCGATCAAGGTCAAGACCGGCTCGGCGATCAAGAAGAACGGCAAAGTGACCTACTACGGCACGCTGCCGACGACCTGCCCGAAGAAATTCCTGCCCGTGAAGGCCGAACTCACGTTCGCCGGACTGGGCGGCCTGACCGAAACAACGGTGACGGCCGAATACCACGCGCCCTGCCCGCGCAAGAAATAGGGCAACTGATGAGCTGATACCACGGAGGGCGTAAGCTCCAACGCAGTGAGGCGGGCGACCTCGCAGGAATCGAGGTCGCCCGCTTCGTCGTGAGAGACAGGAAGGACTGGGGAAGGGATGCAGAGGGTCGGGCGCAGGAGGGCTGTCACGGGGCTCGCTGTGGCGTGCCTTCTTGCCGCTCTCGCGGTCCTGGCCGTGCTGGCGATCTCCGCCGGCGGCAACAACGGCAGCTACGAAGTGCGGGCGATCTTCGACGACGCCGGCAACATCATCCCCGGCGAGCAGGTGAAGATCGCGGGCGTCAAGGTCGGCAAGGTCACCTCTGTCACGCCGACGCCCCAGGCCAAGGCCGCCGTCGTGCTCGAAATCAGCAACGACGGCTTCAAGGACTTCCGCGAAGACGCGAGCTGCGAAATCCGCCCGCAGGCGCTGATCGGCGAGAAGTACGTCGACTGCCTGCCGACGCAGCCCCGCGTCCCCGGCACGCCGCTGCCGCCGCCGCTCGGGAAGATCCCCTCCGGCCAAGAAGGCAGCGGCCAGTACCTGCTGCCCGTCAAGAACAACAGCAGCCCCGTCGACGTCGACCTGCTCGGCGACATCAACCGCCTGCCCGAACGCGAGCGCCTGACGATCATCATCAACGAGCTCGGCGCCGGGCTCGCGAGCCGCGGCTCCGACCTGCACGAAGTGATCCAGCGCGCCAACCCCGCGCTGCGCGAATTCGATCGCGTGCTGTCGATCCTCCAGAGCGAGAACAACGTCCTCAACCAGCTCGCCGTCACCTCCGACAAAGCGCTGGCGCCGTTCGCGCGCGTGCGCCAGCACGTCGCGGACTTCCTGGCTCAGAGCAACACCGTCGCGCAGGCGAGCGCCGCGCAGCGGGGCGCGCTCGAACGCAACCTGCAGCTGTTCCCGCCGTTCCTGCGCCAGCTCGTGCCCTCGATGCAGCGCCTCGAAAGGTTCGCCGACCAGACGCTGCCCACCTTCACCGACCTGAACAAGGCCGCGCCGTCGATCTCCAAAGCGTTCGTGGCCCTGCCCGGGTTCTCGAAGAGCTCGGAAAAGTTCTTCGTGAACTTCGGGCAGACTGCGAAACGGTCCGGCCCGGCGCTGACGTCCTCGAAAAAACTGCTCGCCGAGCTGAAGGCTCTCGGCACGCCCGCCAAGCCGTTCAGCGAAAACCTCGCCTCGCTGTTCACGAGCCTCCGCGACACCGGCGGGCTCGAGCGGATCATGGACTTCATCTTCCTCGGCGCCGGGGCGGCCAACGGCTACGACCAGCTCGGGCACTTCCTGCGCACCGAAGGCGTCGGCGGCAACTGCGTCAAATACTTCATCGAACCCGGCCCGGGCTGCAACCGCAAGCTCGGCACCGTGGCCGCGAGCGCGAGCGCGCACGCGTCGAGCGTCTCGCACGAACCCGTCGGCCTCGTGATGGAGCGCACGCTGGCGGTGCTGAAAGGCGCCACCCCGGCGCAGGCCCTCGCGAAATACCCGGGCACCCCCTCCGCCGGCGAAGTCGCCGGCGGGACGCTGAACACGCCCGGGCTCCGGAGCGGCGAGCCAGCCCTCCCAGCCGGTCGGCGGATCGACCTCGGGCACCACCTACTACTCACCGTCGGCCGAAAGCCCCGAAGCCGACGGGATGCTCCTCAACTACCTGCTCGGGAACTGACGTGGGCGGTACGGCGCGGACATACCTGCTGCTCGCCGTCGGCGCGACCGTGGTCCTCGCGCTGCCCGCGGGGGCGCCCGCGGCCGAAGTCGAAGTGCCGGCGATCGCGCCGACGACGTCGGTGACGAGCACCCCCGAACCGGCGCCGGAAGCACCGGGCACGCCGCCGGCCCCGGAAACGCCCGCCGCGACGACGCCCGAAGAAGCGCCGCAGGTCCAGGCGCAGCAGGCGCAGGGCTCGAGCGCGGGCACGAAGCACACCCGCGCCGCGCCGCCGAAAGCAGCGCCGGCGCCCGGCCGAAGCTCCGGGCGGCACGCCCGCGCAGCCGCGGGCCTCGCACAAGGCGGCCTCGCCCTCGGCGCTGACTCCCGCCCTGCCGATGGCGCTGAGCGGGTCGATCGCCGGGGTGCCCAGCTTCTTCATCGAAAACTTCGAGATCCCGCCGTTCCTGCTGCCGGTCTTCCAGGCCGCCGGTGCCGCGTACGGGGTCCCCTGGCAGGTGCTCGCGGCGATCAACGAGGTCGAGACCGATTATGGACGCGACCTGTCGACCTCGAGCGCGGGCGCCGAGGGCTGGATGCAGTTCCTGCCCGAATCCTGGGCGCAGTACGGCGTCGACGCCAACGGCGACGGCTACAAGGACCCGTACAACCCGGCGGACGCGATCTTCGCCGCCGCCCGCTACCTGCGCGCTGCCGGCGGCGATACGAACATCCGCGGCGCGGTCTTCTCCTACAACCACTCGCAGGCCTACGTCAGCTCCGTGATGCTGCGCGCGCAGCTGCTCGGCGGCACCCCCTCAGAACTGCTGGGGGCGATCACGGGCCTGACCGAGGCGCGATTCCCCGTCTATGCCGCCGCGCACTTCGCGGACGGCTTCCCGGCGGTCCGCACCCGCAAGGGCACGAGCACGACGCTCGTCGGCACCGCGATCTACGCGCCGGCGGGCTCGCCGGTGATCGCCTCCCAGGACGGTGAAGTCGAACAGGTCGGCGACTCGCCGACGCTGGGCCGTTTCGTCCGGCTGCGCGATGCGTACGGCAACCAGTACACCTACGCGCGTCTCGGGTCGCTCCAGCGCGTGTACCCGGTGATCGAGCCACGCGTCGACTCGAAGGTCAGCCCTGAAGTCCGGGCCGCGCCGCGCGAAGCCGCTCCGACAGGCCCCGCCACCGCGGGCGCGCAGGCGCGCTCGCCGGTCAGCGAGGGCGCGGCCGTGTCGAGCCTCGCGCTGGGTGCGGCGGCCGGCCTCGAATCCACGCCGGCGAAGTCCTCGGCTCCCGCGCCCGCGCCGGCCCAGCCGGTCGCGCCGCAGAGCGTCGCTCCGCACGTGCAGGCGTTCCGCGAAGGCGCGAGCGAGGTCTACCTGCACGACCTGCGCCCGGGCGTGCAGGTGATCGCCGGCACCGTGCTCGGCCACGTGGGCTCGGCGGGCGGCGAAGAGCCGCACATCGTCTTCGAGATCCGGCCCGCAGGGCCGGACGCGCCGCTGATCGACCCCAAGCCGGTGCTCGACGGCTGGGTCGCGCTCGAGAACAGCTCCGTGTTCCACGCGAAGGGCGAGAACCCGTTCCTCGCGACCTCGCCGACGGTCGGCCAGGTGCTGCTCGAGTCCAAGCAGCAGCTCGAGCCGCAGGTGCTCCGCGACGCGGGCATCCACCTCGCCCGCTGCGCCCGCGAGGACGTGCGGTCCGGGCGCGTGGACAAGCGCGTGCTCGCGGCGCTCGAGTACCTCTCGGTCTCCGGGCTGAAGCCGGCAGTCGCGGGGATGCCCTGCCCGCCGTCCACCCCGGCGGCGCTCGCCTCCAACACGAACGCGGGCACCGCGATCGAGGCGATCTCGATCACCGCGGTGGGCGGGATTCCCGTGGCGGGGCACCAGAGCCCCGGGAGCGTCGCCGACACCGCCGTGCGCCGGCTGCTGATGCTCCAGGGTCTCTCCCGGCCGCGGCGCATCGTCAGCCAGATGCGCTACCCGAGCACATCGGTCGCCGTGGCGGACCCCCGTGCCGCCGCTGCGATCCGCGTCGTGTTCGCCGCGCCGCGCTCCGGCCTCGCCCGGGTCGCCGGGCTGTACGCCTCAGCGCTCTCGCCGCAGCAGTGGAACCGGCTGATCGCGCGGCTCGGGCAGATCCCCGACCCCGCCGTCTCCAGCAAGCCCTCGAGCGCGGCGATCCCTGTCGGGTCCGGAAGGGGGAGCGGTGGCAACCACTAGCCCTCCGAGCCCTCCCGCCCCGCCGCAGCCGCCCGCCGGCGAGCGGCCGCCGGCACCCGCCCGCCGCGGCGCGTCGAACGCGCGCGTCATCGCCGTCGGCGCGATCGTCCTGGTGATCCTGATCATCGCCTACCTGCTCTTCGGCACCGGCGGCGGCGCGACCTACCACCTGATCTTCCCCGAAGCCGGCCAGCTCGTCCGTGGCGATCAGGTCCAGGTCGGCGGCGTCCCGGTCGGGAGCGTCACCGAAATCTCGCTGACGCCGAACGACAAGGCCAACGTCACGATCCACGTCGACGGCTCGCTCACGCCGCTGCACCTGGGGACCAAGGCACAGGTCCGCACGCCCTCGCTCTCGAGCGTCGCGAACCGCTACATCCAGCTCTCGCCCGGCCCGAACAACGCGCCGGCGTTGTCCAACGGCGCGACGCTGCCCGCGAGCGCGACCAAAGAAGTCACCGACCTCGACCAGCTGTTCAACACGCTCGACCCCAAGACCCGCAAAGGGCTCGCCGAGTTCATCCAGGGCAACGCGCAGCAGTACGTCGGCGCAGGCAGGCAGTTCGGGGAATCGACCGAATACTTCGGGCCTTTTCTCAGTGCCTCCAACCACTTCTTCGCCGAGCTCGTCCGCGACCAGCCGGTGTTCACGAACTTCCTGATCGAAACCGCCAAGGCGGTGACGACGATCGGAGCGCGCGCGCCGCAGCTCTCGGACCTGATCGAAAACGCGAACACGACCTTCAAGGCGATCGGCGACCAGCAGGCGAACTTCGCCGCCGGTCTCAAAGAACTGCCGGTGACGCTCAGGGAAGGCAACAAGACCTTCGAAGAGCTGCCCGCGACCTTCAAAGCGCTCGAAACGCTCGTCGAAGCGTCCAAGCCCACCACGCAGCCGCTGATCACGCTGTTCAACCACCTGCACTCGCTGGTGACGGTCGGCACCCCCGCGATCCACGACTTCAACGAAGCCTTCAACAAGCCCGGGCCCGAACAACGACCTCACCGACATCGCGCTCGTGCTGCCGAAGCTCTACAAGCAGCTCACGACCGCCTCGCCGGCCGTCGTGCAGGGCGAGAAGGAATCGGCCCCGATCACCAGCTTCTTCGGGCCCTACTCGCCCGACCTCGTCGGCGCCCTGCGGACGTTCGGCGAGTCCGGCGCCTACTACGACGCCGACGGCCACTACGCGCGCATCAGCCCCGTCTTCCCGAGCTTCAGCCTCGGCGAAAAAGACACGCTGAAACCGACCACCCCGACGGCCGCGCTCGCCGCCCTGAAATCGGGTCAGCTGCGGCGCTGCCCGGGCGCCGCGACGCAGCCGGCGGCCGACGGCTCATCGCCGTTCGTGGACGGCGAACTCCTGACCTGCGACCCCGCCCAGCACCCCTGATGGACCGCCGCCGGAAAAACTCGCTGGCCGCCAGCCCGCTCCTGATCGGGGCCGTCACGATGCTGATCGTCGTGGTCGCCGTGTTCCTCTCCTACAACGCGAACAACGGGCTGCCGTTCGTTCCGACCTACAACATCAAGGTCGCGCTGCCCGAGGCCTCGGGGCTGCAGGTCTCCAACCAGGTGCGCATCGCGGGCACGCGCGTGGGCGTCGTGAACTCGATGTCTCCGCAGGAGAACCCGCACACCGGCAAGGTCACGGCGGTCGCGGACCTGAAGCTCGAAAAGAGCGTCGAAAAGCTCCCCGCCGACACCAGAGCGATCGTGCTGTCGGTGTCGGCGATCGGCCTCAAGTACCTGGAACTCGAAAAGGGCACCTCGGCCAAGAAACTGAACGCCGGCGAAACGATCCCGACCAGCCAGACGCGCGAACCGGTGAACATCGAGGAACTCTTCAACATGTTCGACAAGAAGACGCGCCAGGCGATCAAGATCAACACCAACAACTTCGGCAACGGCCTCGCGGGGCGCGGGCTCGGCCTCAACAAGACGATCGCCGAACTGCGCCCGGTGGTGAACAACGCGATCCCGGTGCTCGCGAACCTCGCCTCGCCGCAGACGGACTTCCGCGGCTTCTTCAAAGGCCTGCTGCGCGCCTCCGAACAGGCCGCCCCCGTGGCCGAGGCGCAGGCCGCGCAGTACGTCTACCTCGACACGTTCTTCACCGCCTGGGCCGGCGTCGCCAAGCAGCTCGAAGAAGCGACGGCCGGCGGTCCCAAGTCGCTCGAACAGGCGATCCACTCGCTCCCCAACCAGGCGGCGCTGATCAACAACGCGACCGAGTTCATGCACCTGCTGCGCCCCTCGGCGGCCGACCTCGTCACGATCGCGCCGCACCTCGCGCACGGCTTCGAAGAAGGCACCACCAACCTCGCCGCCGCGACCCAGCTCAACGCGGCGCTCGCGGAATCCTCCGAAGCGCTGGCGAAGTTCGGCAACAACCCGGTCGTCACGCTGGCCTTCGAAGACTTCACCAAAACCGTCGAAGTCGGCAACCCGGTGCTCGCCGGAGTCGCACCCGAGCAGGCGAAGTGCAACTACTGGACGCTCGCGTTCCGCAACGTCGCGAGCGTCCAGTCCGAGAGCATCGGCGTCGGAACGGTCGCGCGCGCCGGCTTCGTGCTCGCGCCGGGCGGGCCCAACAACGAGGGCTTCCCCTCCTCGGCGCCCGCGAACGGCGGCTCGACCGAACGCGCGGGCGGGGCAGGCGGAAAAATCATCGACAACAACCACCTGCACGTGAACCCCTACCCGAACGTCAGCGCGCCGGGCCAGCGGCAGGTCTGCGAAGCCGGCAAGGAGAACTTCATCCCGGGCCAGGCCGTGATCGGCAACGTGCCGGCCAACCAGGTCGCGGCGGGGACCGAATTCACCTCGCGCAAGACCGACCTGTTCGGCGAAACCTACCCCTCCTCGACGCTCAAGGCGCTCGGGATCTCCAAGTCGTCGAAGGGGAAGAAGAAATGAGCCGCCGCCGCTGGTGGCGCCGCCACGACGAAGTCCCCGTCTCCGAACTCGGCCGGGGCAGCGCGGTCCGCTTCGCGGTCGTGATGCTGATCGTCGTCGCGATCGGGATCTACTTCGGCTTCACCAAGCACATCCCGTTCAAACACGGCTTCCAGCTCAAGGCGGAGTTCAACACGGCGATGAACATCCACTCGAAGTCGCCGGTTCGCATCGCGGGCGTGGACGTCGGCAAGGTGGCCTCGATCAAGCGCGAAGGCCACACCGGCCTCGTCACGATGGAACTCGAAAACAAGGGGCTGCCGATCCACACCGACGCGACGGTGAAGATCAGGCCGCGCATCTTCCTGGAAGGCAACTGGTTCGTCGAACTGCAACCCGGCAGCCCGTCGGCGAAGACGGTGTCCTCCGGCTACACGATCCCGATCACCCAGACCTCCGACCCGGTCCAGCTCGACCAGGTCCTCAACGCCCTGAACACGGACACGCGGGCGAACCTGCAGAAGTTCCTGATCGGCTACGGCGAAGGCCTCACCAAGCAGCCGGACGCGGCCGAAAACGCCGAACAGCTCCCGGAGGTGCGCAACGTCACGGGAGCGCAGGCGATCAACAAGACCTACCACTACGCCCCGGAAGCGCTGCGCGGCGGCGCGATCATCAACCAGGCCCTGACCGGGACCGAACCGCACGACTTCTCGAAACTGATCGCCGGGATCGGCAAGGTGACCTCGGCGCTGAACGTGCACGAGCAGCAGCTCGGCGAACTGATCGTCAACTTCAACACCTTCTTCGAAGCGTTCGCCAACCAGAACGAAAGCCTGAGCCGCCTCGTCGCCGAACTGCCCACCTCGCTGAAGGGCATCACGCACGGGCTGCGCGAGCTGGGCGCGTCGTTCGGCCCGACCAAGGCGCTTCGCGACGGACATCCTGCCGGGCGTGAAGCTCACCCCCGCGACGGTGAAGGCCCAGATCCCGTGGATCGAACAGGTCCAGGCCTCGCTCGGGCC
Source organism: uncultured Solirubrobacteraceae bacterium (assembly GCA_963779065.1). Classification (GTDB taxonomy): domain Bacteria; phylum Actinomycetota; class Thermoleophilia; order Solirubrobacterales; family Solirubrobacteraceae; genus Palsa-744. The sequence continues at coordinate 1,127,221 of CAVZWQ010000003.1, read as the reverse complement.
CGAAGAGCTCGGCGGCGTCGCGAAGGGCCTGGAGGCGGCCACGCCGGCACTCGCGCAACTCAGCGCCGAACAGGTGCCGCTCTACAAGGAAACCGAAGCCTTCAACAAGTGCCTGACGAAAGTGATCTACCCGACGGGCAACGCCAAGCTCCAGGACGGCAACGCGACCTCGGGCGTCGAGAACTACAAGGAGTTCTGGTACAGCCTCGTCGGCCTCTCCGGGATCGGCCAGAACTTCGACGGCAACGGTGCCTTCACCCAGTTCCTGGTCGGCAACAGCGGCCAGACGCTGGTCTCGAAACCGACCTCGATCGCGGGCCGCAGCGCGAGCTCGAGCACCGGCGAAAAGCTGCTCACGCGCTCGCCGCTGACGCCGCTGGGCACGCGCCCGGCATTCCCGGCCTCCGAGCCGCCCTACCAGCCGCTGCAGCCCTGCTACAAGCAGGCGCCGCAGGAAGTCAACGGACCGCTGGCCAACGGACCGGCCGACGGGAGCTAGCGTGAACCCGCTCCGATCACGGCCACGAAGGCGGCCTCTCGGTCAAAGACCAGATCGAGCGCTACCGGACCGCGTTCATCTCGGTCGTGGTGCTGTTCGTGCTGGCCGTCGCCGTCGGCGGCTACATCCTGGCCCACGAGAACCTGCACCTGCCGAGCTGGGTGCCGGTGCTCGGCCACGACTACTACGACCTGAAGGCCGAGTTCCAGACCGCGCAGGCCGTCACCCCGGGCCAGGGCCAGGCGGTGACGATCGCGGGCGCCAAAGTCGGCGAAGTCGCGAGCGTGGAACTGCACAACGGGATCGCGGTCGTGAGCATGAAAGTCACCCCCAAGTACGCGCGCTTCTACAAGAACGCGACGCTGCTCCTGCGCCCGAAGACGCAGCTCCAGGACATCACGATCGAGGTCAACCCCGGCGACCCCTCGGCGGGCAAGCTGAACAGCGGCGAAACGATCCCGCTCTCGCAGACGGCGCCGAACGTCAACTTCGACGAATTCCTCGCCGGCCTCGACGCCGAAACCCGCGCCTACCTGCAGGAGCTGCTCGCCGGGGCGGGGCAGGGCTTCGAAAACAACGGCCCCGCCTTCGCCGCGACGCTGAAGCGCTTCGAGCCCGCGGCGCGGCTCGGCAACGAGATCCAGAGGGAACTCTCCAAGCGCTCGGAAAACATCAGCCACTCGATCCACAACTTCCGGCTGCTGATGGAAGCGCTCGGCACCAAGGACAAGCAGATCTCCGAGCTGGTGGACGCCTCCAACGCGGTCTTCCAGACCTTCGCGAAGGAGGACACCAACCTCCAGACGACGCTGAAACTGCTGCCGGGCGCCCTGCACCAGACGGGCAAAGCGCTGAACAAGGTCGGCCAGGCCTCCGAACAGGTCACCCCGGCGCTGACCAAGCTGAACCCGTTCGCGAAAGCGCTCGCGCCGGCCGAGGAAGCGAGCAAAAAGCTGGCGATCAAGACCGCGCCGATCATCAAGAACGAAATCCGCCCGTTCGCGCGCGAAATCCTGCCGACCGTCAACGAACTGGCCCCGAGCACCCAGGCGCTCGCCGAATCGTTCCCGAAGCTGACGAGCGCCTTCTCGGTGATCAACGAATTCTTCAACGAGCTCGGCTACAACCCGGGCAAAGGCAAGGCCGGCTTCGACTTCTTCCTCGCCTGGGCGAACCACAACCTGAACAGCGTCGTGAGCAACGCCGACGCGCGCGGGACCGTCGGGCGCAGCCTCATCTACTTCAACTGCAAAATCCTGCCGATCCTGAACGGCGTCGCCGAAGTGAACGAAAACGTTTCGCTCCTGATCGGCCTGCTGCGTCCGCCCGGCAAACAGGAATGCGAAAGCCTTGGCCTGATCGGCAAAGGCCAGAGCACCGCCGGCACGGGTCGCGCGGCCGAGCGCAAGGGCACGAAGACGAGCACGGGGCCGTTCGGCAACCTGACCGGGGCGCCCTTCGGACAGAGCGCATCAGCAAAGCGCAGGGCCGCTGCCAAGCACGCCAAGCAGGCCCAGACGGCGAGCTCGGGGGGGAGGGGCTAGGTGCAGAAGCGCGCTCCCACGCTCGGCAACATCTTCGTGATCATCCTGTTCGCGCTGAGCTGCTTCGGGCTGCTCCTGTTCCTCTGGGAGTCCTTCGGCGGGCCGCTGCCGCTGAAGCCGAAGGGCTACCGGATGGAGATCGCCTTCCCGCGCGTGCTCGCGCTAGCCGAACAGTCCAACGTGCGCATCAGCGGCGTCAACGTCGGCCACGTGATCTCCGTCAAGAAGGGACCCGAAGGCAAGACGATCGCGACGGTCGAAATCAACCAGAAATACGCCCCGGTGCGGCAGAACGTCCAGGCGATCATCCGCCAGAAGACGCTGCTCGGCGAGACCTACATCCAGCTGATCCCGCACAGCCACACTGGTCCGTATGTCGCGGACAACGGGCGGCTGCCGCCCGGCAACGTCCTGCCCTCGGTGACGCTCGACGACATCCTCGCGACGTTCGATCCGAAGACGCGCGCCGCGTTCAAGATCTGGCAGCAGTCGGTCGCCGTGGGCATCAACGGCCGCGGCGAACAGATCAACGCCTCCTTCTCACAGCTCGAACCGTTCACCGAAAACGCGAACAAGCTCCTGGCGATCCTCGTCACCCAGGAGGGGGCCCTGCGCGACCTGGTCAAGAACACCGGCGTGGTCTTCAACGCGCTCGCCAGCCGCGACCACCAGCTCGAAGGGCTGATCGTCAACGGCGAACACACCTTCAAAGCGGCGGCATCCGCCAGCGAAGCATGGGCGGAGACCTGGCGCCTGCTGCCGCCCTTCGAGCGCAACTCGACCAAGGCGCTGCAGGAACTCGACAAATTCTCGACCGTCGCGAACCCGTTCCTCGAAGAATTCCGCCCGGCCGAGCGCAGCCTCTCCTCGCTGCTGTCGGCGGCGAAGCCGTTCGCGCCCGAACTCGACCGCTTCCTGACGGCCCTCGGACCGCTGACCAGCGCGGCGAAGAAGGGCCTGCCCGACCTCGGCAAGTCGCTCGACCTGACGGTCCCGATCCTCGAAAACCTCCGCCCGATCCTCCACAACCTCGACCCGTTCCTCCAGTACACGGGGACCTACGTCAAAGAGGTCCAGTCGTTCTTCTCGAACCTCACGGCGGCGTCCGAGTTCCAGCAGGGCAACTCCAACATCGAAGGCGGGCAGGGCCCCAAGCAGCACATGCTGATGACGCTCGCGACGCTCAACCCCGAAAGCCTCGCCAGCTACGGCACCCAGATCGGCAGCCAGCGCGCCAACGCCTACCCGCTGCCCGGCACCTACAACCTGATCGGCAGCGGGCTGCCGGTGTTCAGCTCGAGCTCGTGCGGGAACGCCACGCCGTCGGTCAACGGGCCGCCGAGCGAAGTGATCTCCGAAGCGCTGATCCTGCGGCTGATAAACCTGAAAGTGGCGAACCGGCCCGAAACGTTCACCGGTTTCGCCCCCAAAGAAAAAGCCGAAAAGGAAGAACTCGAAAAGGCTGAAAAACTGTCCGCCGGGACCAACAACGTGCCCGCGCCGCCCTGCGTCCAGCAGGGGCCCAACAGCTTCAACGGCAAATCGAGCCAGTTCCCCCACGTGATCTACGAAGGAAAATGATGTCCGACCCCTACGACCCCCGCGCCGAGCACGAGCCCGAGGAGGCCGGTGCGCCCGCCGACACGCACGCGCCGGCCGGCCACGGGGCTGCCGAGGACGACTTCGAGTTCCATTCGACCGGCCTGGAACTGGCGGGCCGGCGAGGGCGACTGGTCGATCCGCTGCAAGGACATCGTCAAGCGGCTCGGCGGGGTGCCCGTCCTGAACGGGTTGAACGTCGCCTTCCCGGAGGACACGATCACGGTCGTGCTGGGGCCCTCGGGCACCGGCAAGAGCGTGCTGATCAAGCACATCATCGGGCTGATGTTCCCCGACTCGGGGGAGATCCTCGTCAAAGGCCAGTCGGTCGGGCGGCTGACGATGCCGGACCTGCTGGCGCTGCGCCGCAAGATCGGCGTCCTGTTCCAGGACGGCGCCCTGTTCGGCTCGATGTCGGTGTACGACAACGTCGCCTTCCCGCTGCGCCAGCACACCGACATGACCGAGGGCGCGATCGCCGAGCGCGTGCTGCAGCGCCTGCGCGACGTCGGCCTCGGCGACGCCGTCGACTCGGCTCCCTCGCAGCTCTCCGGCGGCATGCGCAAGCGCGCCGGCTTCGCGCGCGCGCTCGTGATGGAGCCCGACGTCGTGATCTTCGACGAGCCCGATTCGGGCCTGGACCCGGTCCGCACGGCGCTGCTGTGTGAACTGATCCAGGAGATGCACTCGATCTACAAAGGCACCTACATCGTCGTCACCCACAACATCGCCTCCGCGCGCCAGATCGGCGAATACATCGCGGTGCTCTGGCGCGGGCGGATCGTCGAAGCGGGCGACGCCGAGCGCATGTTCTCCTCGGACAACGCCTTCGTGCGCCAGTTCCTCAGCGGCTCCGCCGAGGGCCCGCTGACGATGGACTGAGGGCGCCGTGCGTCCCCTGCGCCTCGCCCTCGCGGCCGGCGCGGCCGCGCTGCTGCTCTGGGCGCCCGCGCGCCGCGGCCGCGCCGGTCTCCGCGCTGCGCGCGCCGAGCCTCTGGATCGCCCACGCCGGCGAGCCGGCGGCCCTCGCCGCTCAGGCGCAGCACGCGAGGGTGCGCACGCTGCTGGTCAAGGCCGCCGACGGCACGACGCCCGATCCGCAGTTCACCCCGGCGCTGGTCGCGGCGCTGCGTGCCTCCGGGCTCACGGTGTGCGGCTGGACGTTCGCCTACGGCGCCGAACCGGCGGGCGAGGCCGCGGCGGCGCTCGCGGCGGTGCGCGCGGGCGCGCAGTGCCTCGTGGTCGATGCGGAGGGGCAGTACGACAGCCGCTATGGGCCCGCGCAGGCGTTCGTGCACGCGCTGCGCCGCGCGCTCGGGCGCGCGTTCCCGATCGCGCTCGCCGGGCAGGCCGAGACGCTCGAGCACCCGAAGTTCCCCTACTCGGTGTTCCTCGCTCCCGGCGCCTTCCAGCTCGACATGCCGCAGATGTACTGGCACGACCTCGGCTTGACGGTGTCCGCCGCGTACCGTGTCGCGATCGGCGAGAACGCCCTCTACGGCCGTCCGATCGTGCCCGTCGGCCAGCTGTACGGCGGCGTGAGCGCCGCAGAAGTGGGCCAGTTCACGACGCTCGCGGCGGAGTACGGCAGCGGCGGCGCCAGCTTCTTCGATCTCGACTCGGCCGAACCCGCGCAGCTCGCAGCGGTGGCCCCTGGCCCGGTGCCGGCCGTCAAGCTCGCGGTGCGAGCGGCGACGATCAGGCCCGGCGCGGACGGGGACGAGGTGCTGTGGGCGCAGGAGCTGCTCGACGGCGCCGGCGCGCACCTGCCGATCGGCGGCTTCTACGGGGCCCAGACCGCGCAGGCCGTGGCACGGTTCCAGGGGCGCCATCGTCTGCGCCGCAGCGGCGTGCTGGACGCGCCGACGTGGCGCGCCCTGCTGAAGGTCCGACCGCGGGTGCCGTCGTGGGCGAAGCGACCGCCGGACTCGGCGCTCTAGCCGAGCTGGCCGAGCCAGAGCGTCCAGGGCTCGACGCGCGCGAGGTGCAGGACGGTCTCGTACCAGGGGTCGGGCTCGAATGCCCTGCGCACGGCGGCCTCGTCCTCGGCGCGCACCACGAGCAGCGTGTTCTCGCCCGCGTCGACGTCGCCCACCGGCCCGCCCATCACGATCACGCCCCGCGCGGCGAGCCCGTCCATGAACGCGGCGTGCTCGTCCCAGCCGTCCTGCTCGCGACGGCCGCGCGAGCGATCGTAGGCGGGGCCCTTGGCGTTCTCCACGACGAACAGCGAGGGCATGACGGCCACGCTAGCGCGAGTGGCCGCCGGAGCTGGTCGCCGATGGTGCCGGGCCGGCGTTCCGACGGGAAGTCCCTGATCAGAGTTCCGTTCTTTCGAAAATGCCCTGATTGACAGACTCCGACGGAAGTAGTAGAACCGAGACGAAGATGGTCAAGGCGATGACACTCGACCATCCGCGGTCAGGCCGTCGCGTGGCGGGCTGGCTGGCGGTGCTGGCCGCCTGTGGGGCGCTCTTCGCCGCGTCTGCCCTCGCCGGCGCGAGCGTCTGGCTCAACTGGGTCAACACGACTGCGCACAACTACCAGTCGACCAGCTACAAGAACCTCCACCAAGACGAGGCCGAGGCAAAAGGCCACAACTTCGGCTGTGCCAATGCTTGGAACGGCGCCGCTTGGTTCTTCAACTGGTTCTGCGCTGACGCTGGTGTGGGGGCTTCGACACCGGCTATCAGCTGCTGCTATTCGCTCGCTCCGTACGTGTGGAACGACAGTGGCTACAACCAGCAGATGTGGGGATGGCAGTGGTACTACTAGGCGCCTCGACCAAGCGGCGGCGCGCAGTCGCCCTGGGCGCCGCGTTGATCGTCGCCGGCGCCGCGACGGGTGTGGCCCTCGCGACGGAATCGGGGCCGGACCTGAGCGCACCCTCTCCGACGGGTGTCGCTTCCTCGGTGCCGGCGGACCTGGCCTCGTCGTTCGCTGCGCTTGGCGAGCCCCGCCGGACGAAGGACGCGTTGCCCGGAGAAGCGGCCGCTTCCCTCACGGCGCCCGGCAGTTTCGGAGCGCACTACGGCGTGAACGTGGAGATGTCTCGCCTCATGGGCGAAGCCAACGGCATTTCCGTGTGGCTCGTGCCCGGGGAGTCGGGGAGCTGCATCCTGCTTTCCTCGGGCGGCTCCGCGTGCGGGTCCAATGAGACCGTTCGCACCGAAGGCATCTTCCTGGCGATCGTGCCGACGACTTCGAACGCCGCGCCTTGGGCGGTGGGCATCGTCCCGGACGGGGCGAAGGTGGACGGCGCAACGGGGGCTTCTGGCGTCGCGATGGGCGGCAACGCGTTATCTGACAGTGGTGCCGGTGGCAACCACTCCTTCACGATCACCACGGCGTCCGGCGCGAGCTACACACATGAACTGCCGAGCGGGACCCCCCCGCCTGCGCCTGGCGCTGAAGTACCGCCTTCGGCCGGCTGAGTCACCCATCTTCGTCGCTCGGAGTGGGATCTGCCCTCCGGGGCGCCTGCCACGCGCTTGACTCCGACAGAGCGCGATGCGAACATACGTTCGTATGGTCGCCTGCGTGCATCTGCCGCGTTTCGAGCTCGTCGCCGCCGCCGAGGGATCGAGCTTGGCGCGGCGGGCGCTGGCGGGCGGAGCGCTCGCGGTCGCACCGCCGGTGAGGGAATTAACCCCACCCACCCCGCCGCGGCAGGGAGGCTGGGGGAGGTCTCGGGGGCCGCGGAAGCCCACGGCGTGGGGAGGGGGATGCTGCTCGGGGAGGCGCTCGCGCGGTGCCCCGAGCTGGTGCTGCTGCCGGGCAACCCGGTGCGCGTGCAGGAGCTGTGGGAGTCCGCGCTGCAGGCGCTCGAGTCGGTCGGAGCGGCAGTCGAGACGGACGGGCCGGGGCTCGCCTTCTTCGAGACCGCCGGTCTGAGCGGCCTGCACGGCACGCGCGAGGGGACGATCGCGGCGGCGCGGCGCGCGCTCGGACGCCCCGCCCGCATCGGCCTCGCGCCGGTGCGCTTCTGCGCGCTGGCCGCGGCGCTGGCGGCGCCCTCGCGCCGCGCGCTGGTGATCGAGCCCGCCGAGGTGCGGCGCTGGCTGCGGGCCCGCCCGGTCGATCTGCTGGGCTACCGCGAGCGCACGGCTGAGCTGGTCGCGCCGCTCAGGCGTCTCGGCGTGCTGACGCTCGGCGAGCTGGCGAAGCTCGGCCGCGCCGAGCTCACCGACCGCTTCGGGGAAGCCGGCGGGACCGCCCACCGGCTGGCCTGCGGCGAGGACACCCCGCTGCGCCCGCGCCGCCCGTGCGAGCGGCTCGAGGAGGAGATGGGAGTCGGCGACGCCGCCAGCGGCGCTGCGCTGAAGCGGGTGCTGGGGGTGCTGGTGAGCCGCCTGCTGGCGCGCTCGGAGCGCCGCGGGCGGACGCTGCGCGCCGTGACGCTCTCGGCCCAGCTCGTCTCGGGAGGCAGCTGGAGCGAGCGCGTCGTCTTCCGCGAGCCGGTCTCCGATCCCGAGCGCATCCTGCTGGCGCTCTCGCTGCGGCTCGAGCTGCTGCCCGCGCCGGCCGCCGCGCTGCGGCTGGCCGTGGAGGGCTTCGGCCCGCCGCAGGGCGAGCAGGGGACGCTGCTCGACCAGGCCCGCGGCGCGCGCCTCGCGCGGCTGGGGGAAGCGGTCGCGCAGGTGCGCGCGGTGGCCGGGCGCGACGCGGCGCTGCGCGCCGTCTGCGTCGACCCCGACTCGCGGGTGCCCGAGCGGCGCGTGGTGCTGGCCTGTGCCCCGTCATGGGGTACTCCGGTGGCGGAGAGATGACCGGCCCAGCGGCCAGGACGCCCGCGCCCGCCGAGAGCCGGCCTCAGCAGTCGGCCGGTGCTCCATGCCGGCCTCCGGAGGTCGCACGGTGGCGCGTGCGCTGAACGCCCCGAGGCCGGCCCGCGTGCGCTGGGGGGAGGGACTTCCCGCCGAGGTCGACGGCGAAGCCGTCGAGGCGATGCGCGAGTCGTGGCTGGTCGAAGACCGCTGGTGGGACGAGCGGCCGGTGCGCCGCCGCTACTGGGAGCTGATCTCCGAGCGGGGCCGGAACGTCGTCGTGTTCCACGACCTGGCCACGGGCCGCTGGTACGTGCAGAGATGACCTACGTCGAGCTGCACTGCCACTCGGCCTACTCCTTCCTGGACGGAGTCTCGCTGCCCGAAGAGCTCGCCCAGCGCGCGGCCGAGCTCGGCTACGAGGCGCTGGCGCTGACCGACCACAACTCGGTGTCGGGTTCGATGGAGCTGGCCCAGACGGCCGCCGGCCACGGGGTGCGCGCGATCCACGGCGCCGAGATGGATCTCGCGCCGGAGCCGCGCGAAGCCGCCTACCAACCCCGCGGCCGCGCGCAGCCGGGCCCCCACGTGACGCTGCTGGTCGAGGACGAGCGCGGCTGGCGCAACCTCTGCCGGATCATCACGATCGCCCACGCCCACACCCGCGAGGGCCCCGGCCGCCGCGAGCTGGGGGAGCCGCAGATCGCGGCCGAGGACCTCGCGTCGCACGCCGAGGGGCTCGTCTGCCTGACCGGCTGCGCGGCGCGCTCGGTGCTGATCGGGCCAGATCAGCGCACGGTGCGCACGCTGCTCGAGGGCTTCGGGCCCGAGCGCATGTACGCCGAGTTGCAGCGCCCGTACGCGCGCCACGATCGCGCCCGCAACCGCGCCTTCGCCGCGGCCGCCCGGCGGCTCGGGCTGCGGACGGTGGCGACCGGCGACGTCCACTCCCACTCCGCCGCGCGCGCCGAGCTGCAGGACGCCTTCGTCGCGCTGCGCCACCGGCTCACGCTCGATGCCTCCGAGCCGCTGCGGCGCGGCAACCGCAGCCACGTGATGACGGCGCCGCGCGCGATGGCCAGCCGCTTCGCCGACCATCCGGAGGCGGTTGCCGAGACACTCGCCCTGGCCGAGCGGCTGCGCTTCGACCTGACGAAGGACCTCGGTTACCGCTACCCAGGCGCCGAGGAACGCGACGCCTCCCGGCGCCTGGCCGAGCTCTGCGCGTCGCGCCTGCAGGAGCGCTACGGCGCGGGTGCACCGGCGCCCGCTCGCGCCCGGCGCGAGGAGGCCGAGCGGCGCCTGCGCGAGGAGCTGAGGGTGATCGACGGCCTCGGCCTGGCCGGCTTCTTCCTGCTCCACCACGAGATGCTCGAGCTGGCGCGCGAGGTCGCCGTCGAGGTGCGGGGGGGTGGACCCGATTCTGCGCGCGCGCTGCTGGCGCCCGGCCGGGGGAGGGGCTCGTCGGTCTCCTCGCTGGTCTGCTACCTGGCCGGTCTCTCCCACATCGACCCGATCGAGAACGACCTCGCGCTCGGGCGCTTCCTGCACGAGGACCTCCACGGCCTGCCCGACATCGACCTCGACTTCCCGCGCGACATCCGCGAGCGGCTGATCCCGCGGGTGCACGACCGCTTCGGCCGCGACCGCGCCGCGCTGGTGGCCGCCTTCCCGACCTTCCGCATGCGCGGCGCCGTGCGCGAGCTGGGCAAGGTTCTCGGGCTGCCGCCGGGCGAGATCGAGCGGATCGCGCGCGGCGCCGACCCCTGGGGGGCGGCTGCCGAGGGCGGCGAGGTGGACTTCGCCTCGGGACGCCACGAACGCGACCCGGCGGATGGGTTGCCCGCCCGCCCCGACCGCCGCTCGCAGCGCTGGCGCTGGCTAGGCCGCCTGGTCGAGGAGGCGCAGGGCCTGCCGCGCCACCTCTCCCAGCACTCCGGGGGCATGATCATCGCCACGCGGCCGCTGATCGACTGCTGTCCGGTCGTGCCCGCGGCCATGGAGGGCCGCCAGATGGTGCAGTGGGACAAGGACTCCTGCGCCGACGCCGGCTTCCTGAAGATCGACCTGCTCGGGCTCGGGATGCTCTCGGCGGTCGAGCGCTGCGTGGAGGAGGTGCACCGCGGCAGGGGCGAGCGGATCGACTTGTCGAGGATCCCCTTCGACGACCCCGAGACGTTCCGCGCGATCCGCGCCGCCGACACCGTCGGCGTCTTCCAGGTCGAGAGCCGCGCCCAGATGCAGTCGCTGCTGCGCACCCGTCCGCGCAACCTCGAGGACCTCACGATCCAGGTCGCGATCGTGCGCCCGGGCCCGATCCAGGGCGGAGCGGTGAATCCCTACATCCAGCGCCGCCAGCGGCTGCGCGAAGCTAGGGCGGGTGGGTTCGATTACCAGATCCCCTACGACCATCCGGCGCTCGAGCCGGTCCTGAAGGAGACGCTCGGCACGATCATCTTCCAGGACCAGGTGATGCAGGTCGCCGAAGCCTTCGCGGGCTTCACGCCGGGCGAGGCGGACGGCCTGCGCAGGGCGATGAGCCGCAAGCGCTCCGGCGAGCTGCTGCGCCGCCAGCGCGAACGCTTCGTCGAGGGGGCGATGAGGCATTCGGACGCCACGCAGGCGGTTGCCGAACGCGTCTGGACGATGGTCGAGGGGTTCGCCGGCTTCGGCTTCCCCAAGGCCCACAGCGCGGCCTTCGGGCTGCTCGCCTACCAGTCCACCTGGCTGAGGGTGCACTACGGGCCCGAGTTCCTCTGCGCGCTCCTGAACGAGCAGCCGATGGGCTTCTACGCGCCCGACAGCCTCGTCCACGAGGCCATGAATCGACGCCCGCCGATCGCGATCCTCGGGCTGGACGTCAACTACTCCGAGGTGGAGTGCACCGTCCAGAACGGGGCCGTGCGGCTCGGCCTCGGCTACGTCAAGGACGCGCCCGGCGCCGAGATGCGCGAGCTGGTCGAAGAGCGGGCGAACGGCGGGCGCTACCGCACGCTGGCCGAGCTGGCCGCCCGCTCGGGCTGCCGGCGCGTGACGCTCGAACAGCTCGCCTGGTCCGGTGCCTGCGACGGGCTTCTCGCCGCCGAGGGCGCGCGCGTGGGCGCCGACCGGCGCTCGGCGCTGTGGCAGCTCGGCCTGGCCTCGCCGGCGGTCGGAATCGAGGACCCGGCCGTGGAGCGCGAGGCCCCCTCCCGCAAGGCCTGGCAACTCGCATTGCCGCTCGAGCTGCCGGCGCCGCCGCCGCTGCGCAAGCTCGGGCGCTGGCAGCGGCTGATCGCCGACTACTCGACAAGCGGCGTGACGGCCGGCGACCACGCGATGGCCGTCCTGCGCGAGCGGTTGACCGCCCACCGCCTCGCCACGAGCGCCCAGCTCACAAGGCTGCCCTCCGGCTGCGAGATCGCGCTCGCCGGCCTCGTGATCGCCCGGCAGCGCCCCGGCACCGCCAACGGCACGATGTTCCTGCTGTTCGAGGACGAGTTCGGGACCGTCAACCTGATCGTGCCCCGGGAGGTCTATGAGCGCCGGCGCCACCTCGCGCGCGCCGAGCCGCTGCTGCTCGCGAGGGGGCGGCTCGAGCGCCACCAGGAGGGCGTGCGCAGCGTGCTCCGCCGGGGCGAGGAGGGGCCGGCGGGGACCGTCTCGGTGGTTCGCGAGGCGACCGAAGCCGACGGCGAGCCGATCCGGCCGGTCATCAACCTGCTCGTGCGCGAGCTGGAGCCGCTCGAGCGCTACCTCGACGGCGCGCTCGCCGAGCCGGGTAGCGAGGGCGCGACCGTGCGGCGGCTCGGGGCGCCCGCCGGCGGCCAAGGCGACGAGCCGGCCGAGCGCAGGCCGGACGGCGCCGAGATGGGCTCGAGCATGCGGGCGGTCGCGCCCCCGATCCAGAGCTTCGCCGCCGGCCGCCGCCGTTGAAGGGATGCGAGTCGGCCGGCGCTCCGTGCCGGCCTCAGCCGGCGCGTAGACTCGCCGCCGTGCAGGCGATCGAGCTATCGGACATCGGCTCCGAGGTGTGGCGGGCGATCCAGGGGGACGAGCCGCATCCCTGGGGCGGCGAGGCGGAAGCGCTCGAGTGGGTGCAGAAGACGAACTACGTCGGCGTCCCCGGAGAGGGCGGCGCGCTGCTCGCGATGGCGGGCGCGCTCGTCGCCGAGGTCACCGCCGGCGCCGAGCGGTTCCAGGTCGTCGGCGTGGGCGGCGTGATCGTGCGCCCCGATATGCGCGGGCGCGGGCTCGCGCGGATCGTGGTCGAGGCGATCCTCGACGTCGCAGCGCGCCTCGGACCGGAGCGGGCGATGCTGTTCTGCCGCGAGCCGCTCGTCGCGTTGTACGAGCGCTTCAGCTTCCACGCGATCGGCGAGCCCGTCAGCGCCGCGCAGCCGGGCGGGCGGATCGAGATGCCGCTGCGCGCGATGTGGAGGCCGTTGCGCGCGGGCACCGGCTGGCCGCTCGGCGCGGTGTCCGTCCTCGGCGAGCCGTTCTGAGCGCGGCAGACGCGGCGAGAAGAGCTCGGTCCCGGCTGCGGCCGGCGCCCCCGGGGGAGGTGGGCGACGGCCGCGCCGGTGCTCCTCAGTGGGCGACGGGCACCCGCTGCGAACGTTCGCTCTCCTCGGCGTCGGTCACCGCCCAGGCGAGACGCTCGATCAGCTGCTCGGCGGCGTGGCCGTCGGCGAGATGAATCGAGCTGACACGCTCGTCGAGCAGTACGGGACTGCTCTCGGACTGCCGGGGTCGGGCGCGATCGGCCGTGGGGTCGGCCGTCACGATGATCCTGGCCATGAATCTCTCCTTCCGCATCGAGAGTCCTCCTCCGCATGCACACCGTGGCGGGCCCACATCAAGGCACGGTTAAAACTCTGTGTCCTTGCCCTCACGAGGTCAATCGGCTGACCGGCGGGACGCCCCGCGGTCGGTAGCCTGACCGCATCGCGCGCCTCGGCCCCACTGAGCTCGACGTCTTCCCGCTCTGCCTGGGCGGCAACGTGTTCGGCTGGACGCTCGACGACGCGCAGTCGTTCGCCGTTCTGGACGCCTACCGCGAGGCCGGCGGCAATTTCATCGACACCGCCGACAGCTACGGCCGGCGGGGGGCGGGAGCGGGGGCCTCAGAGGAGATCATCGGGCGCTGGATGCGCGCGCGCGGCAACCGCGACGAGCTGATCCTGGCGACGAAGGTCGGGATGTCGCAGGCCCGCCCCGGCCTCTCGGCGCAGAACATCGCGCGCCGCCTGTGAGGACTCGCTGCGGCGCCTCGGCACCGACCGCATCGACCTCTACTACGCCCACAAGGACGACCCCGGAACGCCGCTGGAGGAGACCCTCGCGGCCTTCGCCACGCTGATCGCCGAGGACCGGATCCGCTACGCCGCCGGCTCGAACTACGCGCCCGGCCGGCTCGCGCAGGCGCTCGAGCTCGGCCGGCAGGGCGAGCTGGCGAGCTACGTCGCGGTGCAGGAGCACTACAACCTCATGGAGCGCGACTACGAGCGCGAGCTGGCGCCGCTCTGCGCCGCGCACGGAGTCGAGTGCGTGCCGTACTTCGGGCTCGCGATGGGCTTCCTGACCGGCAAGTACCGTCCCGGCGGCGGCGAGGTCGACAGCCCCCGCGCGGAGCGGGTCGTGCAGAGCTACCTCAACGACCGCGGCGTCCGCGTGCTCGGCGAGCTCGACGCGGTCGCGGCCGCCCACGGCTGCAGCGTCGCGGCGGTCGCGCTGGCGTGGCTCGCGGCCCAGCCGACGGTCGCGGCGCCGATCGCGAGCGCCCGCACCCCGGCGCAGCTCGCGGAGCTGCTCGAGTTCACGACGATCGAGCTCGACGCGGCAGAGGTCGAGCGCCTGTCGGCGGCGAGCGCGGCCTGACGCCCGCGCTGCCGGTCCGCTCAGCTCGCGGCGAAGCTGAGCGTCTCGCCGTCGGGATCGCTCACGAGCAGCTCGCCCGGGCTCGCCCCGGGGCCGGCCGCATCGCCGGCCGCGGCGCCGACGGCTGTGAGCGCGTCGCCGCTGCCGAGCGCGAAGGCGACGAGCCGCAGGCCGGGGGAGTCGCTCGGGGGCGAGGACCCGCCCGCGCTCTGCCAGGTGTTCAGCCCGAGGTGATGGTGATAGCCGCCGGCTGAGACGAATGCCGCCTGCGGGATCAGCGCCTGGCGCTCGAAGCCGAGCTCCGTGTAGAAGCGCTCGCTTCTCTCCACGTCGGCGACCTTCAGGTGCACGTGGCCGATCGCCGTCCCGGGCGCCATGCGGGGGTCCGGCCCCGTGACCGACGTCGCGAGCAGGTCCTCGACGTCCAGCGGCGCGGTGTAGATCTCGTACCCGCCGCCGGGAGTCCGTCCCCACTGCTCGCGGGGGCGGTCCGCGTAGACCTCGATCCCGAGCCCGTCGGGGTCGTTCAGGTAGAGCGCCTCGGAGACGCCGTGGTCGGATGCGCCGGTGAACGGCCAGCGCGCGGCGCCGATCCTGCGCACCGTGTCGGCCAGCGCCTCGCGCGAGGGGTGAAGCCAGGCGACGTGGAACAGCCCTGTGCTGCCCGGCGGCGCGGGCCGGGCACCGGGCAGCGCGATCAGCTCGAGCGCAGGGTCGGCCGGGTCGGTGCCGAGCAGCGCGTGCTCGTCGTCGCGTTCGATCAGGGGCAGGCCGAGCACCCGCTCATAGAAAGCGGCGCTCGCATCGAGGTCTGCGACCGCGAGGCGGGCGAGGCGGATGCGCAGTGCGGGATCGATCGTCGTCATGGGCCGGTGGAAGGTAGTGTGACGCTATGAACTACAGAAGACTCGGCTCGAGCGACCTCGAGGTCTCGGAGATCAGCCTGGGGTCGTGGCTGACCTACTCGGGCGGCGTCAGCCGCGAGCAGGCCGAGGCGTCCGTCGCGGCGGCCTTCGAGGAGGGCATCAACTTCATCGACACGGCGAACGTCTACGGGCGCGGCGCCTCCGAGGAGTTCCTCGGCGAGGTGCTCGCGGGGCGCGAGCGCTCCTCCTACGTGCTCGCCACGAAGGTCTACTTCCCGATGTCCGACACGGACAAGGGCCTCTCCGCCGAGCAGATCCACAAGCAGATCGACGCCTCCCTCGCGCGGCTGCGGACCGACTACGTGGACCTCTACCAGTGCCACCGCTTCGACCGCGACACGCCGCTGGAGGAGACGATGGGGGCGCTCACCGAGGTCGTGCGCGAAGGCAAGGCGCGCCACATCGGCTTCAGCGAGTGGCCGGTCGAGGAGGTCGAGCGCTCGCTGGAGATCCCCGACGCCGAGCGCTGGGTCTCCAGCCAGCCGCAGTACTCGATGCTCGTGCGCGGGCCCGAGGCGCAGCTGATCCCGCTCTGCGAACGGGAGGGCATCTCCCAGATCGTCTGGTCGCCGCTCGCGCAGGGCGTGCTGGCGGGCCGCTACCGGCCGGGCGAGGCGCCGCCGGAGGACTCGCGCGCCGCGAGCGACAGCATGGGCGGCTTCATCGGCGGGCTCATGACGGAGCCGATCCTGCAAGCCGTCGAGCGCCTGCGCGACGTCGCCGCGCAGGCGGATCTCACGATGCCCCAGCTCGCGCTCGCGTGGGTGCTGCGCCAGGACAACGTCGCCTCGGCGATCGTCGGCGCCAGCCGGCCCGAGCAGGTGCGCGCGAACGCGTCCGCCTCGGGCATCGAGCTGGACGAGCAGACGCTCGCGGCGGTCGACGCCGCGCTCGGCGACGTCGTCTACCGCTGAGCGCTCAGCCGGCCGCGACGGCGAATATCTCGAGCTCGATCGAGACGCGGTCGCCGACCGCGCGATTGCCGGCCGACATCGGTCCTCTGAAGCGCAGCTCGTAATCGGAGCGGCTCAGCTCGGCGCGCGCGGAGAGCCGCAGTGCGTCCTCGTCCTGCTCGAGCACCTCGACCTCGAGCCGCACCGGGCACGCCCGCCCTCTGATCGTCAGCTCGCCGTCGATGCGCAGCCCGCCGTCGAGCTCCGCGGCCGCCGATGACGCGAACGCGATCTCCGGGTGGCGCTCGGCGTCGAAGAACAGCCGCGAGGCGAGCAGCGAGTCGCGCTGCCCGTCCCCGGTACGCACGCTCTCGACCCGCACCGTCCCGGAGGCCGCGATACCGGCGGGCCCCGCCTCCAACGTGCCGGCGAAGGACCCGAAGTGGCCCTCCGCGGCAGAGACGCCGAGGTGCTTCACCCGGAAGGCGACGCGCGAGCGCGCCGGGTCGACCCTCCAGGTCCCCTGCGGAAGCGCGCCGCTCACCGCGCTCCCACCACGAGCGACTGGAAACCGCGCCCGACCGGGCCGTCGAGGTCGTGCAGGACCGTCTCGGCGAGGCCGCTGCCGCCGGCGTGGAGCAGGGTGCGCGCGTCGATCCCGATCCAGTCGCCGCGGGGCTCGCGGTGCAGGTGCACGTGGAGGTCCGCGTTGATGAACAGGAAGCCCTCGAAGGGCAGGGACGCGCTGATCCCGTTGCCGAAGTCCGCGCTCGCGGCGAGCCGCGCCAGCGGGCTCGCGGGCTCCCCGTCCACGAGCGGCGGGCGCAGGCGCTGCCACACGCGGCCCGGCCCGGGCGCCCAGGGGTCGTTGAGCCAGCGCATCTCCATCGCGCTCGCGGCGAAGCTCGGTTCGTCGTCTTCGGGGTTCAGCGCGAAGCGCATCTCGCGCGCCTCGTCCGGTCCGGGGATGCGCTCGGTCGCGAGGGCGCCGTCTGGCAGCTCCGGGAGCTCGTCGGGAACCGCCTGCACGCGCAGGGCGCTCGCGCGGCAGACCAGCTGCTCGCCGTCGGCGCCGAGGTCGGCGTGCAGCTCGGCCGCCAGCTCCTGGACGCGGCGACCGGGCCTGACCGTTCGCGTCACGACCCGCAGCGGCGCGAAAGGGAGCGTGCGCAGGAACTCGAAGCCGAGCCGCGCGAAACGTGTCTGCGGCGCCGGCTCGTGGAGCTCGAAGGCGCGCGCGATCAGCGCGGCGGGCGCGCCGCCGTGCAGCGCCTGCGGGTCCCACGGCCCGCGCGCCTGCTCGCTGGGGTGAAAGCGCCCTTCGCGGGCGCTGAAGATCGATGCCGCCATTGCGCTCAGCTCGGCGCGGGCTGGTAGTCGACCGGCAGGGACGCGACGAAGTCGGCCAGGAGCCCCGGGTCGCGCAGCGGCGCGCCGTGGCCGAAGCACGTCAGCCGCGGGCGCAGCTCGGCGAGCCGCCGCGCCGAGTGGCGGTTGCGCGGCGGGTCCCGCGTGAAGACGTCGGGTGGCTCGTGCAGGCCGGGCCTCCCGGTGCGCACGTTCACGTTGTTGAGCACGTCGCCGAGGATCAGCACGCGGTCCGATTCGCGCCAGTAGGCGACCTGTCCGGGCGAGTGGCCCGGGCTCTCGAGCACCGTGAAGCCCGCCACCTCGTCGCCCTCGTCGAGCGCCCGGGAGACCGGATGGGGAGGACCGGTCCAGAAGCGCTGCTGGAGCACGTTCACCCAGCCCGGCGCCTGCGAGTTCGAGATCCCGCCGGGGGTCTCCATCGCGCGCACGTCGCCGCGCCCGCACCAGAGCGGGATCCCCAGGCGTTCGCAGACCACGTGCGAGCAGCCCTGGTGATCGGGATGGGCATGGGTGAGCGCGTGCGCGCTCAGCGTGCGGCCCCGGATCTGGGAGAAGATGCGCCGCTCGGCCTGCCTGGTCGCGGCGTCGATCAGGACGTCCCCCGCGACGTAGACGTTGATCGCGTTGCGGGGCCGGCCGCCCAGCAGCCAGAGTCCCTCGGCCAGCTCTCTCATGCGCCTCCCCTCCGCTCTCGTGTCGCTAGGAGCCGGTGCGCTCCCAGGAGAAGCCTCGCACAGCGAGGTACACGCCGAAGGCCGCCCACAGCCCGATCACCGCGAGCGCGTCGAGGTTGTCCGACAGGCCCTTGCCCGTGACCATCGCTCCGGACAGCCCCTCGATCAGCGGCTGCAGCGGCAGCGCCTCGGCGATGCTGCGCAGGAAGCCCGGCGCGCTGGCCGAGTCGAACACGTAGAAGGACACGAAGACGACCGGCAGGAACACGGCGTTGACGTAGGCCGCGGTGGACTCGAAGTTCGGGATCGCGTGAGCGAAGGCGACGCCGAGGGCCGCGAGGCTCACGACACCCGCCAGCACGAACACGATCAGCTCCGGCCAGTCCTGGGGCCAGCCGATCCCGAACACGACCCGTCCGGCGACCAGCACGATCGCGATCTGGATCGCGCAGTTCGTCACCGCGTTCGCGGCCACGCCGCCGAAGTAGGACAGCGTCGGCAGCGGCGTGCCGCGGATCCGCTTCAGGACGCCGCGCTCGCGCAGGAACACGATGTTGTAGGCCAGCGCGGTGAACGTCGTGGCCATCACGCTCATCGCGGCGATCGCCGGCAGCAGCTTGTTCAGGTCGCTCTGGCTGCCGCTGAGGATCGCGCCGCCGGCGGCGAGGAACAGCAGGGGCAGCACGAAGTTGAAGAAGGCCGCGCTGGGGTTGCGCCAGAACATCTTGCGCTCCAGGCGGTACTGGCGCCAGCCGAGGACGACAGTCGTCATGCATCGGCCGTCAGCTCCAGGTAGACGTCCTCGAGCGTCGGGCGCCCGACCGTGAGGTCGGTCAGCCGCCAGCCCTCGGCGAGCGCGCGGGCGGTGAGCTCGTTCAAGAGCGCGGTCGGGTCGTCGGTGTCGAGCTCCACGAGCGCGCCGTCGCCGTCGCGGAAGCTGACGTGGTAGCGCTCGGAGCCGCCGCCGCCGGGTGGGATACCAGTTCCCGTGGCGGGCCGATCGCGAGCACGCGCCCGTCCTTGACGATCGCGACCCGGTCGGCCAGCTCCTGGGCCTCGTCGAGGTAGTGCGTGGTGAGCAGGATCGTCTTGCCGAGCTCGCGCAGCGAGCGCACCGTCTCCCACGCGGCGCGTCGCGCCTCGGGGTCGAAGCCGGTGGTCGGCTCGTCGAGGAAGATCAGCTCGGGGTCGCCGACCAGCGCGAGGGCGAAGTCCAGGCGCCGGAGCTGGCCGCCCGAGAGCTTGCGGCAGCGCACGTCGGCAGAGTCCTCCAGCCCGGCCAGCGAGAGCACCTCGCCGACGTCGCGGGGGTGGGGGTAGAAGCCGGCCCAGTGCGCGAGCGCCTCGCGCGGCGTGATGTGCGAGTAGATGCCTCCCGACTGGAGCACGATGCCGATCTGCCGCCGCAGCTCGATCGAGCGCAGGGCGGGGTCGTGCCCGAGCACCGACACGGTGCCGTCGGTGCGGGCGCGATAGCCCTCCAGGATCTCGACACAAGTCGTCTTGCCGGCGCCGTTGGGGCCCAGCAGCCCGAACACCTCGCCGCGGCGCACGGCGATGTCGATGCCGCGCAGCGCCTCGAAGTCGCCGTAGCGCTTGCGCAGGTCGCGCACCTCGATGGCAGGGGCCTGCTCGCTCACGTCCGGATCATTCCAGCACCCCGGGGATCGAGGCCCGCCCGCCCCGGCGCCGGGATGGAGTCCAGCCGGCCCCTACCAGTGCACGCCACGCGTCAGCGTGGCCATCGCGATCTGCTCGAAGGAGACGTGTTCCTCGACGTCCTTCTGGCCCTTCGCCGCCGCCGAATCCGGGAACACGCGGTAGCCGAGGTGCAGCAGGCGGTCCACGAGGCTCGGCGAGAGGCTGTACAGGACTTCGCCGAACTTGCCGAGCGCCGTGCCCATCTCCTTCGGCCGCGAGCGCAGCGCCTCGCAGATCATGTCCGCCGCCTCCTCGGGGCTCAGCGTGGGGAAGGCGTCGTACATTTTCGTCGGCGCGATCATCGGCGTGCGCACGAGCGGCATGTGGATCGTCGTGAACGTCACGCCGTCGCCGATCACCTCCGAGGCCACGACGCGGGTGAAGGCGTCGAGCGCCGCCTTCGAGGCGACGTAGGCGGAGAAGCGCGGCGGGTTGGTCTGCACGCCGATCGAGGAGACGTTGACGATGTGCCCGGAGCCGCGCTCGCGCATGTGCGGGAGCAGGCCGATGATCAGCTTGATCGCGCCGAAGTAGTTGAGCTGCATCGTGCGTTCGAAGTCGTGGAAGCGGGTGTAGCTCAGCGCGATCGAGCGCCGGATCGAGCGGCCCGCGTTGTTGACGAGCATGTCCACGTTGCGGTGGTCGGCGAGCACGCGCTCGAGCAGGCCTTCGATCGACTCCGTGTCGGAGATGTCGGCGGCGTACACGTAGGCGGTGCCGCCGCCGGCCACGATCTCGGCGCGCACTTCCTCGAGGTTGTCGACGTTGCGGGCGATCAGCAGCGGGACCCCGCCGGCGGCCGCGACCTTCAGCGCGGTCGCGCGGCCGATCCCGGAGGAGGCGCCGGTGATCATCACGTGCTTGCCGCGCGAGGGCCTCGCGCAGCGTGCGCCGCCGGCCCGCGCCCGGCTCCATCTCGCGCTCCCAGTAGTCCCACAGGCGCGGGGCGTACTCGCTGCAGCGGCGGCGGCTTCTCCAGCGGGGAGCCCGCGAGCACGCGCTGGGTCTCGCTGGAGTCGAACCGCGGCACGAGCTCCATGTGCCCGAGCACCTCGCGCGGGATGCCGAGCTCGCGCAGCGCGACGTCGGAGACCTGCTTGAACGGGGGCAGCGCCGCGGTCAGCGCGAGCGGCCATTTCGGCAGCACGTCGATCACGCGTTTGTCGACGTTCACGGCGAAGCGCGGGGCGTGGGCGGCGCCGGCGAGCTCGTTGAGCAGGTCGGTGACTTTCTGCGGGCGCGGGTCGGTGAGGTGGAACGCCTGGCCGTCGAGGCCGGGCTCGTGGGCGATGTGCTCGAGCGCGGCTGCCACCCAATCGACGGGCACGACGTTCGTGTAGCCGAGGTCGACGCCGACGAGCGGCACCCATTCCGGCACGACGCGGCGCGCGCGCTGGATCGCTTTGAAGAAGTAGTAGGGGCCGTCGATCTTGTCCATCTCGCCGGTCTTGGAGTCGCCGACCACGATCCCGGGCCGGTAGGTCCGCCACGGCACGTAAGGCTGCTCGCGCACGATCCGCTCGGACTCGAACTTGGTGCGGTGGTAGGGCGAGGGCAGGCGCTGGTTCTCGTCGAACATCGTCTCGTCGAACACGCCGCGGTAGTTGCCGGCGACGGCGATCGAGGAGACGTGGTGCAGGCAGCCGGCGTCGAGCGCGCGGGCCAGTTCGACGGCATGGGTCGTGCCGCCGACGTTGACGGCCGTGTTGCGCTCGGCGGGCGCGGTCATGTCGTAGACCGCGGCGAGGTGGAAGAAGTGGTCGATCTTGCCGCGCAGCTCGGCCACGTCGTCGCCCTCGATGCCCAGCAGCGGGCGGCGCAGGTCGCCGACGACGGGCTTCACGCGCCCCGCGGCGCTCGCTCCGGCCGCCGCCGTCCAGCGCTCGACGAGGTCGTCCAGGCGCGGGCGGCTGCTCTCGCGCACGAGCACGTAGACGTCCCCCTGGCGTTTGGCGAGCAGCCCCTCGACGAGCCGGCGTCCGATGAAGCCGGTCGCTCCCGTTACGAAGTAGGCCATCGTGGGGAGAGCCTACACGGCCGGCGGCGCTGCGCGGCGCCTCGGACGCGGTGCCGGTGCGGCTCGCCGTGCCCGGCGGCGGCCGGCCCTCCCTCCAGCCGGCCTCAGGCCCCCGCGCCGGCTCCGCCGCGGCCCTCGCCGGCGGCGAAGCGGGCCGCGCCGCGCGCCCCGTCCTCGAACACCTCCGGCCCGGCCTTCGCCTCCAGCTCCAGGGCGTCGGCGAGCGGCATCCCGAAGCCCTCGATCGCCGCGCGGCGGTCGGCGAGCATCGTCGGCTGCGGGAAGCGCGCGAGCCCGCTCGGCGAGCTCCAGGGCGCGGTCGAGGTGGGCGCCCTCCGGCACGACCTCGGTCAGCATCCCCATCGCGAGCGCCTCGTCGGCGTCGATGATGCGGCCGGTCAGGATCAGGTCGAGCGCGCGTCCCATGCCGACGATCCGCGGCAGCCGCTGGGTGCCGCCGTCGATCAGCGGAACGCCCCAGCGCCGCTCGGGGTAGCCGAGGCGCGAGGAGGCGGTCGCGATGCGCAGGTCGCACCAGAGCGCGATCTCCAGGCCGCCCGCCAGGCAGAAGCCCGAGATCGCCGCGATCGTCGGCTTGGAGGCGGTCAGGCGGGTGAAGCCCATCGGCCCCTCGGCGCTCATCAGGCGCGGCGCCATCGTCTCGGTCGCCTTCAGGTCCGCGCCGGCGCAGAACGAGATCCCGCCCGCGCCGGTCACCACGAGCGCTCGCGCCTCCTCGTCGGCCTCGAAGCGCAGGTAGGCCTCGTGCAGGGCCTCGCGCGGTGGGCCCGTCGACCGCGTTGCGGCGGTGGGGGCGGTCGATCGTGATCAGTGCGGCGGCGCCGCGGCGCTCGTAGGAGACGGCCTCGCGGCCGCTCGGTTCGCCGTCGCTCACTGACGGAGTCCCGGCCGCCCTGCCGCTACCAGCCGCCGTCCCAGTGCGCGATCTGCTTCGCGGCGGCCTGGCGGCGTTTCTTGCGGTGGTCGAGCCGGCGCTGGAGCATGCTCGCAGGAACACGAACAGCGGGAAGAAGATGATCACCCCGAAGAAGATGTTCGTGATGCCCTTGTCGTCGGTCGCGCCGTAGAAGCCGCGGCCGTCGTTTTCGGCGTGGGCGACGCTCGCGAGGGCGAGCGTCAGCAGCAGCGCGTACGGGATGATCGCGAGTCGCAGGCGGCGCATCGGGCCCGATCCTACTTCAATCCACGGGGGAGGCGGGTGGGGCTCGATCGCGGCCCTACCATCAGCAGCCGATGGCGCTGCTGATCGCATCCGACCTGCACAAGGACATCGCGGGCGAACCGCTGCTGCGCGGCGTCTCGTTCAAGCTCGAGCGCCGCGAACGCATGACGATCGCGGGGCGCAACGGCGCGGGCAAGACGACGCTGCTGCGGATGCTCGCCGGCGAGACCTCGATCGACCGCGGCGAGCTCGTCGATCGCCAAGGGCGTGCGCATCGCGCTCCACGACCAGCGCCCGCCGCGCGAGCGCGGCGTGGCGCTCGGCGACTACGTGCTCTCGGGCTGCGCCGAGGAGCTCGCGATCGAGGCCGAGCTCGCGAGCCTCGAGGCGCGGATGGCGGCCGGGGAGACCGACGAGGCGACGCTCGGGCGCTACTCGGCGGCGCAGGCGCGGCTGGAGGCCCGCGGCGGCTATCTGTGGCGCTCGCGCGCGTCGACGATGGCGCATGGCCTCGGCTTCCGCGACGAGGACCTCGAGCGGCGGCTCGACACCTTCTCCGGCGGCCAGCTCACGCGCGCCTCGCTGGCGCGCGCGCTCGCGACCGGCGCCGACGTGCTGCTGCTCGACGAGCCCACGAACCACCTCGACATCGCCTCGCTGGAATGGCTCGAGCAGACGCTCGCGGAGCTGGACGCGGCGGTCGTGCTCGTCGCCCACGACCGCTGGTTCCTGGAGGCGGTCGGGACGGCCGTGCTGGAGCTCGAGGCCGGCCGCTCGCGCTTCTTCGCGGGCAGCTGGGCGCAGTGGCGCAAGGAGCAGGCGGCGCGCGAGATCGCGCTCGGCAAGGCGATCGACTCCCAGCAGGCCGAGATCGAGCGCATGGAGCGCTTCATCGAGCGCTTCCGCTACAAGGCGACGAAGGCCAAACAGGCGCAGTCGCGGGTCAAGAAGCTGGCGAAGATCGAGCGCATCGAGCGCGATCCGAAGGACGGCCAGGCGCTCGAGTTCCGCTTCAAGGCGCCCGAGCGCACGGGGCGCGTGATCTTCGAGCTGCAGGACGGGCGCGTGGAGATCGGGAAGCCGCCGATCGTCCTGCTGGACGCGGCGGAGCTGTGGCTGGAGCGCGGCGAGCACGTCACGCTCGTCGGCCCGAACGGCACCGGCAAGACGACGATGATCGAGACGCTGGCCGGCAGGCGCGCGCTGGCGGCGGGCAAGCTCTCGACCGGCCACAACGTGCAGGTCGGCTACCTCTCCCAGCACGCCGACGAGATCGGCGCGGGGGGAGACCCGAACCAGTCCGTGCTCGACGCGACGCAGCACGCGACGAGGCTGACCCCGAACAAGGCGCGCGCGCTGCTCGGGCGCTTCCTGTTCTCCGGCGAGGAGGTCGAGAAACCGCTCGCGGGCCTCTCGGGAGGGGAGCGCCGGCGCCTGTCGCTGGCGATCCTCGTCCAGTCCGGCGCGAACGTGCTGATCCTCGACGAGCCCACGAACCACCTCGACATCGAGAGCCGCGAGGCGCTGGAGGACGCGCTGCGGGCGTTCTCGGGCGCGGTGCTGCTGGTCTCGCACGACCGCGCGCTGCTGGATGCGGTGGGGACCCGGACGGTGGCGGTGGAGGACGGGACGCTGCGCAGCTACGAGGGGGGCTGGGCGGAGTACGCACGCGTGCGGGAGGAACGGGACGCGCAATCTCCTGCTGGGGGGGAGTCGCCGCATGCGGCGACTCCGGCGAGGCCACATGTGGCCTCGCCTGGGGCGGCGCATGCGCCGCCCCACGGAGGGGCGCATGCGCCCCTCCGAACTGCAAGAGCGCCCAAGAAGACGGATCGCGCGAGGTCAAAGCCGAAGGGCCCGTCCAAGAACCGCCTCAGCGCCCAGCAGAAGGCCGAGCAGGCCGTCGAGGCGGCCGAAGCAGGCGCTCGCGGCGCTCGAACAGGAGCTGGCCGACCCCGCCGCCTGGGCCACGCGCTACGAGGCCGCCAAGTCCGAGGCCCGGCACACCGCCGCCAAGCGCGCCGTCGACGCCGCCTACGCCGAGCTCGAGGCGCTCGTCGACTGAGCGCGGGGAGGGGGCGGGTCGAATAAAGTCGGGGTATGACCGACGGGCAGCGCGCCGCTCGCAACATCCTGATCGTCGTCGCGATCGGCGCGGCCGTCTACTTCATCCCCGGCGGCGGGCGCGTCGCGAGCGCCTTCACCGCCTTCCTCTGGGCGATGTTCGGGCTCGGCATCGCGTTCCTCGGGCTGCGGGCCTACCGTGAAAACACGTTCCGGCTCTCGGCCCTCGGCGACCGCCACCGCGGCCTGCTCTACGGGGGCATCGCGCTCGCCCTGTTCTGCTTCATGGCGCGCAGCCGGATGTGGCAGACCAGCTTCGGCGAGCTCCTCTGGTTCGTGCTCGTCGCCGTGACCGCGCTGGGCTTTCCTCGAGGTCTACCGGCACTACCGCAGCTACGCGTAGGCTGGAAGGGCTCGGCCGGCGCTCCATGCCGGCCTCGAAGGGCTCGGCCGGCGCTCCATGCCGGCCTCGGCGCGCCGCCTCCTATCCTCGGAGCGTGGCGAGCGCGGACACCGAGAAGAAGCAGCCCGAAGGGCTGGCGGCACAGCGCCGCGCCCTGCCCGACCAGCCCGGCGTGTACCTGTTCCGCGACGGCGCCGGGCGCGTGCTCTACGTGGGCAAGGCCAAGTCGGTCAAGAAGCGGGTCGCCTCGCACTTCTCCAAAGCCCAGGGGGGTGCGCGGGGATCCAATACCCCGGGCACGCCGAGATGGTCTCCGCCACCGAGCACGTCGAATGCGTCGTCGTCGCGAGCGAGGCCGAGGCGCTGCTGGCCGAGCAGAGCTTCATCAAGCAGTACCGCCCGCGCTTCAACATCCGCCTGCGCGACGACAAGTCCTACCCGTTCATCGCGATCTCCCTGGACGAGGCCTACCCGCGCGTCTACTTCACGCGCGAGCGCCACCGCTCCAACCGCGCGTACTTCGGCCCCTACTCGAACGCCAAACGGGTGCGCTCGACGCTCGAGGTGCTCGCCAAGGTCTTCCTGTTCCGCTCGTGCACGGGTCCCGAGCCGGGGCGGCGCAGCGGCAGCCCCTGCCTCGACTACTACATCAAGCGCTGCGGGGCCCCCTGCGTCGGCTACGTCTCGCGCGAGGAGTACGCCGAGGCGATCGACGGGGTGCGCGACTTCCTCTCGGGGCGCTTCTCCCAGATCGAGCGCGACCTCGAGCGGCGCATGCGCGAGGCGGCCGAGCGCGAGGAGTTCGAGCAGGCGACGGTCGAGCGCAACCGCCTTCAGGCGGTCCGCTCGCTGCTCGAGCGCCGTCGCGTCACCGGCGACTCGGTCGGGACCTTCGACGCGATCGCGGTCGCGCTCGACGGCCGCGAGGCCAACGCCCAGGTCTTCCAGGTCCGCGACGGCGTGCTCTCCGATCGCCAGTCCTTCTACCTCTCGAACGAGACCGAGCGCGATCTCGACGAGGTCGCCGAGGAGTTCATGCTCCAGTACTACGGCGGGCAGATCTCGATCCCGTCGCTGCTCGTCGTGCAGCGCGCGCTCGGCGAGCGCCCGGCGCTCGAGGACGCGCTCGCCAGCCGCCGCGAGGGGCCGGTCGAGCTGCGCGCCGCCGAGCGCGGCGAGAAGCGCCGCATCCTCGAGCTCGCCGAGCGCAACGCCCGGCTCGCGCTGGACCAGGAGAAGCTGCGCTCCGAGCGGCGCCGCCAGGGGCGCGTCGAGGCGCTCGAAGGGCTCCAGCTGGCGCTCGGGCTCGACGCGCCGCCGGTGCGGATCGAGTGCTTCGACATCTCCAACCTCGGCGGCACCCACACGGTCGCCTCGATGGTCGTCTTCGAGGGCGGCGCGCCGAAGAAATCGGACTACCGCCGCTTCAAGATCCGCTCGACCGAGGGCGCGCCCGACGACTTCGCCTCGATGGCCGAGGTGCTCGAACGGCGCTTCGCGCAGTGGGAGCGCCAGGCCGACATCTCGCCCCACGACCCCTCGTACGACCCGAGCTTCGCGTCGCTGCCGAACCTTGTCGTGATCGACGGCGGCAAGGGGCAGCTCAGCGCCGGGCTCGGCCCGCTCGCCGGCTTTCGCGAGCGCGGCGTTGCCGTGATCTCGCTCGCCAAGCGCATCGAGGAGGTCTTCCAGCCCGGCCGCGCGACCCCGCTCGTGCTCGACCACTCCACGCCCGAGCTGCAGCTGCTCCAGCGCGTCCGCGACGAGGCGCACCGCTTCGCGATCACCCACCACCGCAGCCGCCGCGACAGCGCGATGACGAGCTCGGTGCTCGACGGGCTGCCGGGGGTGGGCGACACCCGCAAGCGGGCGCTGCTGAACCACTTCGGCTCGCCCGACGCGGTGCTCGCGGCCGTCCCAGGAGCAGCTGCAGTCTGTGCCCGGCGTGCCGGCGAAGGTGGGGCGGGACGTGCACGCGTACCTGCACCGCGCGGGCTGAGCGGCGCGTCGTGCCGCAGGATCTTCACCCGGCGTCCGTGAAGCGCGGCACAATGACGATGTCATGGCCGTCCTGAGGCCTCTGCGTCCGCTGCGCGCGGTCGGCGACAGATCCGAGAAGCCCGTCCTCGAGACGCGGCTCGAGAACCTCGTCGTGATCACCGGCTTCTCCGGCGCCGGGAAGTCGACCGCGATGAACGTGTTCGAGGACGCGGGCTACTTCTGCGTGGACAACCTGCCGCCGGAGATGATCCGCTCGCTCGTCGAGCTCGTCGTCCACAGGGGCACCAAGGTCGAGCGCGCCGCCGTCGTCTCCGACGTGCGCGGCGGCGTCTACTTCGAGGGCCTGCAGGCCGTCGTGGACGACCTCGACGCGCTCGGGCTGAACCACCACGTGCTGTTCCTGGAGGCCTCCGAGCAGACGCTCGTCAACCGCTACAAGGAGACGCGCCGGCGCCACCCGCTGGCTCCGGACGGAAGCGTCGCCGCCGGCGTCACGGCCGAGCGCGAGCTGCTCGCCCCGCTGCGCGAGCGCGCCGACCTCGTGATCGACACGACCGGCATGTCCGCGACGAGCCTGCGCGAGAAGATCGCCAGCGAGCTGCTGCCGCGCCAGACGGTCGGGCGCCTGGCGGTCACGTTCATGTCCTTCGGCTTCAAGCACGGCCCGCCGCGCGACGAGGACCTCGTGCTCGACGTGCGCTTCCTGCCCAACCCCCACTACGAGGCCGAGCTGCGGGAGCTGACCGGGCTCGACCGGGCGGTCGTGGACTTCGTGGGCCGCGACGGGCGCCTGGAGGAGCTCTACGAGCGGCTCGACCCGCTGATGGACTTCCTGCTGCCCCAGTACGTCGCCGAGGGCAAGGCGCACCTGATGGTCGCCGTCGGCTGCACCGGCGGGCGCCACCGCTCGGTGGCGATCGCCGAGCGCCTGGCGGCGCGCTACCGCGACGAGCCCGATCTCGACGTGAACGTCGCGCACCGCGACATCGACAAGGCTCCGCGCGGGGCGTAGCCCGCAGCTCCGCGCAGCCGGCGCGCGGGTCGCCACCGCGAGGTCCGGACGGCCGCTGATAGCCTCCCGCGGGCTCGGCCGGGCGCCGGGAGCGGCGTCTGGGACAAGGACGTCGCAGTTCGGAAACGCACCAGGAGGCGAGATGGCGGTACGCGTGGGAATCAACGGATTCGGCCGCATCGGCCGGAACGTGTTCCGCGCCGCGATGGCTCAGGGCAAGGGCGCCGAGCAGATCGAGTGGGTGGCTGTCAACGATCTGACGGACGCCAAGACGCTGGCGCACCTGCTCAAGTACGACTCGATCCTCGGGCCCTACCCGGGCAGCGTCGAGCTCTACGGGCGACGACGCCATCGAGGTGGACGGCCGCGAGCTGAAGGTGCTCGCCGAGCGCGACCCGGCGGCGCTGCCGTGGGGCGATCTCGGCGTCGACGTCGTGATCGAGTCCACCGGCTTCTTCACCGACCGCGAGAACGCGGCCAAGCACCTCGCGGGCGGCGCCAAGAAGGTCGTGATCTCCGCGCCCGCCACCGACCCCGACGCCACCGTCGTGCTGGGCGTCAACTTCGACGAGGTCTACGACCGCGACAAGCACGACGTCATCTCCAACGCGTCGTGCACGACCAACTGCCTGGCGCCGGTCGCCAAGGTCCTGCACGACACGGTCGGCATCGAGCACGGCCTGATGACCACGATCCACGCCTACACCGCCGACCAGCGCCTGCAGGACATGCCGCACAAGGACCTGCGCCGGGCGCGCGCGGCGGCGATCAACCTGATCCCGGCCTCGACCGGCGCCGCGAAGGCGATCGGGCTCGTGATCCCCGCGCTGCAGGGCAAGCTGAACGGCTTCGCCGTGCGCGCGCCCGTGCCGACCGGGTCGGTCGTCGACCTGACGGTCCAGTGCGCGCGCGAGACGAGCGTCGAGGAGCTGAACGGGGCGCTGAAGGCGGCGGCCGACAGCGGCCCGCTGCACGGCTTCCTCTCCTACACGGAGGACCCGATCGTCTCGACCGACATCGTCCAGTCGCCGTACTCGTCGATCGTCGACGCCAAACTGACGGCGGTGATGCAGGGCTCGATGGCGAAGGTGATCGCCTGGTACGACAACGAGTGGGGCTACTCCAACCGCGTCGTGGACCTGGTCCAACGCGTCCTCTAGGGAGATGGTCGGCTCGATGACCATCTGGCCGTGAGGACCATCGACGACCTCGACGTTGCCGGGCGCCGGGTGCTCGTCAGGGTCGACTTCAACGTGCCGCTCGCCGAGCAGGCGGACGGCACGATCGCCGTCGGCGACGACACCCGCATCCGTGCCTCGCTGCCGACGATCGAAGAGCTGCGCGCGCCGCGGTGCCCGCCTCGTGCTCGTCTCGCACCTCGGGCGCCCGAAGGGCAAGCCCGACCCGCGGCTCTCGATGGCGCCGGTCGCGGCGCGCCTGGCCGAGCTGAGCGGGGCGCAGGTCGCGCTCGCGCCGGGCGTCTGCGGAGAGGACGTCGCGCGCGCGACCGAGCAGCTCGCCGACGGCGACATCCTGCTGCTCGAGAACGTCCGCTTCGAGCCGGGAGAGACGGCGAACGACCCCGCGTTCGCCCGCGGCCTGGCCGAGCTCGCCGACCTCTACGTCAACGACGCCTTCGGGACCGCCCACCGCGCCCAGGCCTCCACGGAGGGCGTCGCCCATCTGCTGCCGAGCGCCGCCGGGCGGCTGCTCGAAACGGAGGTCCGCACGCTCGAGCGGCATCCTCGAGCACCCCGAGCACCCGCTGGTCGCGATCGTCGGCGGCGCCAAGGTCGCCGACAAGATCCGCGTGATCGACCGCTTCCTCGCCCTCGCCGACGCGGTCCTGATCGGCGGCGCGATGTGCTTCCCCTTCCTGCGCGCGCAGGGCCACGCCGTCGGCGACTCGCTGTGCGAGCGAGGAGGACGTCGAGCACGCGCGCCGTGCGCTCGCGGACGCCGGGAAGCCGTCGAGCGCGCGGCTGCTGCTGCCGGTCGACCTCGTGATCGCGACCGCGCTCGCGGCCGACGCCGAGCATCGCGTGCTCGACGGCGTCGAGGTGCCCGACGGCTGGATGGGCGTCGACGTCGGCCCCCGCACGGCCGCCGCCTACGCCGCGGAGATCGCCGCGGCGGGCACCGTCTTCTGGAACGGCCCGATGGGCGCCTTCGAGCTCGAGCCGTTCGCCGCCGGCACGCGCGCCGTGGCCGAGGCGGTCGCCGCGGCGCCCGGGCTGACGGTCGTCGGCGGCGGCGACTCGGCCGCGGCGCTCGCCGCAGTTCGGCCTCGCCGACCGGGTCGACCACGTCTCGACGGGCGGCGGCGCGACGCTGCAGATGGTCGAGGGCGCGCGTGCTCCCCGGCGTGGCCGCTCTCGGCGGCGCGGGGCCGGAAGCTGATGGCCGACGAGGCCCGGGCGGCGCTGGCCGCGCGGGCGCCGCTGATCGCGGGCAACTGGAAGATGCACAAGACCGAGCGGGAGGCCGAGGAGCTGATCCAGGCGCTGCTGCCGCGGGTCTCGGCGATCGACGGCGTCGACGTCGCGATCTGCGTCCCGTTCACCGACCTGCACGCGATGGTCGACAGCGCCCGCGGCTCGCGCGTCGAAGTCTTCGCCCAGAACATGCACCAGGAGCCCGAGGGCGCGTTCACCGGCGAGATCTCCGCGCCGATGCTCGTCGAGCTCGACGTGCGCGGCGTCGTGCTCGGCCACTCCGAGCGCCGCGAAAAATTCAACGAGACCGACCGCACGCTCGCGCTGAAGGTGCCCGCGGCCCTGGAGGCCGGCCTCACGCCGATCCTCTGCGTCGGCGAGACCGAGGAGGAACGCGACGCGGGCGAGACCGAGCGCCGGCTGCGCCACCAGATCAACGAGGACCTCGCCGGCGTCGCCGTCGAGCGCCTGGAGGAGGTCGTGGTCGCCTACGAGCCGTGCTGGGCGATCGGCACCGGCCGGGTCGCGACGACCGAGCAGGTGCAGGAGGCGATCGCGTTCATCCGCGCGCTCCTCGCGGGCCGCGACGAGGGCGCCGCCGAGCGGGTGCGGATCCTCTACGGCGGCTCGGTCAAGCCGGAGAACGCGCGCCGAGCTGATGGCGCTGGCGGACGTGGACGGCGCGCTCGTGGGCGGCGCCTCGCTCGAGGCCGGCTCCTTCGCCGCGATCGTCGCCGCCGCCGCGCGATGAGCGCGGCCGAGGCCGGCGCCG
Organism: uncultured Solirubrobacteraceae bacterium; assembly: GCA_963779065.1. GTDB lineage: Bacteria > Actinomycetota > Thermoleophilia > Solirubrobacterales > Solirubrobacteraceae > Palsa-744. The sequence goes on along the minus strand of CAVZWQ010000003.1, from coordinate 1,095,502 downwards.
GAAGCTCCCGCCCGGGCCGGCGGAGCTGCCGGCGCCGCGTGCCTGCCTGATCGTGCTCGACGGCTGGGGTCTCGCCGCGCCGGGACCCGGCAACGCCGTCTCGCTGGCGCGGACGCCGGTCTTCGACGAGCTCTGGTCGCGCTACCCGCACACGACGCTGACGGCCTGGGGCCGCGCCGTCGGGCTGCCCGAGGGCCAGATGGGAAACAGCGAGGTCGGCCACCTCAACCTCGGCGCGGGCGCCGTCGTGCGCCAGGACCTGATGCGCATCGACGACGCGATCGCGGACGGCGGACCTGGCCTCCAACGCGGTCCTGCGCGACGCGTTCTCCGGCGCCGAGCGCGTGCACCTGCTCGGACTCGTCTCCGACGGCGGCGTGCACTCCTCGCTGGCTCATCTGCGAGGCGCTGATCGCCCTCGGGCGGGAGCTCGCGGTGCCGGACCTCGTCGTGCACGCGTTCACCGACGGGCGCGACACGCTGCCGCACTCGGGCGCCGGGTTCCTGGCCGAGGTCGACGCCGCGCCGGGTGCGCGCGTCGGCTCGGTCGTCGGGCGCTACTGGGCGATGGACCGCGACCGCCGCTGGGAACGGACGGGGCGCGCGTACGAGCTGCTGGTGCACGGGCGGGCGCCGTACCGCGCCGAGAGCGGCGAGCAGGCGGTGCGCGCGGCCTACGAGCGCGGCGAGACCGACGAGTTCATCGAGCCGACGCTCGTCGGCGCCGAGGCCCGGATCCGGCCCGGCGACAGCGTGCTGTGCTTCAACTTCCGCCCCGACCGCATGCGCCAGCTCGTGCGCGCGCTGGCCGAGCCGGGGTTCGGCGAGCGGCGATGAGGATCTTCCCGGCTGGACGGGCCGCGGCGGCGCGGGCGCCGTCGCGCGCCTGAGCACCCTGACCGAGTACGAGGAAGGCTGGCCCTACCCGGTGGCGTTCGCGCCCGAACGCCCGGCGACCACGCTGGCCGAGTCGCTCGCCGCGCACGGCGCGCGCCAGCTGCACGTCGCCGAGACCGAGAAGTACCCGCACGTCACCTACTTCTTCAACGGCGGCGAGGAGGCCCCGCTGGAGGGGGAGCGGCGCGAGCTCGTGCCCTCGCCGCGCGACGTCCCGACCTACGACCACAAGCCCGAGATGAGCGCGCCGGAGGCGGCGCACGCCTTCGCCACGGCCTGGGACGGCGGCGACTACACGCTTCGGGATCATCAACTTCGCGAACGCGGACATGGTGGGCCACACGGGCGTGATCGGAGCCGCGGTGCGCGCGATCGAGACCGTCGACCGCTGCCTGGCGACCGTCGTCGACGCCGTGCACCGCTCCGGCGGCGCGTGCCTGATCACCGCCGATCACGGCAACGCCGACAACATGCTCGAGCCCGACGGCAGCCCGAACACCGCCCACTCGCTCAATCCCGTGCCGGCGATCGTCACGTGCCCTTCGGTCGCGCTGCGCGACGGCGGCATCCTCGCCGACGTCGCACCGACGGTGCTCGCGATGCTCGGGCTCGAACAGCCCGCAGCGATGACGGGGCGCTCGCTGCTCGATTGACGGCGGCCGGGCGCGCCCGCGCCGGCCCCGGGTGACCGCCGCGCGCCTCGTGCCGGCCCGCGCTAGATTCCACGCCGTGTCCAACGGGGATGGGGAGCAGCTCGCGGCCGAGCTCGCCGCTGAGCGCGAGGGACGGCTCTCGCGCCGGATCCTCGGCATCTTCTGGATCGCCGCGGGCGTCAACCACTTCGTCAACCCGCGCCCCTACGAAGCGATCGTCCCGCCGTCGCTCGCGAGCGAGAAGCAGCTGGTCGTGCAGGCCAGCGGCGTCGCCGAGCTGGCGGGCGGTGTCGCGGTGCTCGTGCCCTCGCTGCGGCGCCTGGCAGGCCCGTACCTGATCGCGCTGCTGGCGGCCGTCTTCCCGGCCAACCTCTACATGGCGCGCGAGCCGGAGCGCTTCGCGAAGCTCCCGCGCTGGGCGCTCTACGCGCGCCTGCCGCTGCAGCCGCTGATGATGATCTGGGCCTGGAGAGCGACACGACGCTGACAGGTCGCGCCCGGTTTTGAGCCTCGGACGCTGCTATGTTCGGTTTGCAGGGGAGAGGAATCGCACCGATGGCAGCCGCGACCGCAGTCGAGATCACGTCCAGCGACCAGGAGGCGCTCACACTCGGTGAGCTCCGCGCCTGGCGGGGACTTCTGAGGGCGCACGCCTGCCTGGCGAAGCGCATCGACGCCGAGCTCGACCGCACGCACCGGCTGCCGATGACCTCCTACGAGGTGCTGCACCACCTCGAGGAGGCGAGCGGGGGCCGCATGCGCATGTGCGACCTGGCCGAGCAGGCACAGCTCTCGCGCAGCGGGCTCACGCGCCTGGTCGACAGGCTCGAGCGCGACGGCCTGCTGGAGCGCTGCTCCTGCAGCCACGACGCGCGCGGCGCATACGCCTGCCTCACCGACGCGGGGCGCACGCGCCTGCAGGAAGCGCGCGTGACCCATCGCGCGGCGCTGCGAGCGGCCTTCTTCTCCCGCTTCTCGGAGGAAGAGCTCCTGCTCCTCGCCGACATGTGGGAGCGCATCGCTCCCTGCAACGGCCTCTAGGCCGCTCCCGACCGCCGCAAGGCGGTTTTTTTCGTGTTCGCGCCGGCGGCTCAGCCCTCGGGCGAGGCGGGCTCGTCGCTCTGCGCGCCCGCGCCGTCCGCGCGGCGGCGTCTCGCCGCACGGCGCGCTCGCGCTGGCGGCGCGCGCGCCGGTGCAGGACGAAGAACCCGACGAGCGCCAGCACAGCCGCGGCGAGGCCGTAGAGGCCGAAGGCTTTGATCGCGTTGTCCGCCGAGCGACCGAGGAAGTAGGCGATCAGCCCGATCCCGGTCGCCCAGCAGATGCCCGCCGAGCGCGTTCCAGAGCGCGAACGAGCGCCAGTGCATCCGCGTCGCGCCCGCGAGCCACGACGCCCACACGCGCAGCCCGAGGATGAAGCGCCCGAAGAACACGGCCTTTGGCCCGTGCTTGTCGAAGAACGGCTCGCCGATCAGCAGCACCTCGCGCCGCTGGCGCTCGAAGGCGCCCGGGCGCTCGAGGACCCAGCGCCCGCCCTTGCGCCCGATCAGGTAGCCGATGTTGTCGCCGATGATCGCGGCCGCCGCCGCGATCGCGATCACGAACTCGATCTGCAGCTTCCCCGAGCTCGAGAGGATCCCGGCGGTGATCAGCCCCGTCTCGCCCGGCACCGGCACGCCGCCCGACTCCGCCATCACGACCAGGAAGAGGAGCGGGTACCCCGCGGTTTCGACGAGGTGTTCGACGTTGACGATCGCGCCCAGCATCCGCACTACCTAGCATGCCGCAGGCCCGGCGCCGACGCCGAAGCCGACGCCAGTGGCGGCCGCGGGCGACGCCACCGCTCCTATTTCGTGTTTTCGGCGATCAGCTGCTTGAGCGCCGAGGCTGCCCCCTGCACGTCGTTGTAGAGGATCTTTTTGTCCAGACCCGTCGGGGAGTTCGAGCTCGACGGCGCCGTGAGGACGACGACCGCCACGACGACGAGCGCGATGGCGATCAGGCCGAGCAGCACGCCGGCGAGGCGCCCTCGCCCGCTCCTGCGCCGCTGCGCGGCCCGCGACGGCGCCGCGGCCGCCGGCCGCGCGCGGGGCGGCCCCTGGCGGGGGCGGCGCGTCGCCACGGCGGTCTGGGGCGCGCGCTGCGCGCGGCGGCCGCCGGGGATGACCGTCGTCGCCGAGGTGGCGCCCGAGAGCGCGCGCGTCGCCGCCGCGTCCCCGGGCCGCGCCGGCGGGATGCCGCGCGCGCCGTCGTGCAGCGCGCGGCGCATCTCGCTGGCGGTGCGATAGCGGTCGCGCGGGTCCAGCGCCAGCGCCATCGCGACGGCGTCGGCGAGCTCGGGGCCGACCGCCGCGACGAGCGTGTCGAGCGTCGCCGGCTCCTCCTGCTGCTGCTTGAGCGCCAGCTCGGTCAGCGAGCCGGCCTCATAGGGGAGGCGGCCGGAGATCAGCTGGTAGGTCACCACCCCGAGCGCGTAGAGGTCCGCGCTCGGACCCGCCTCCTCGCCGCGCGCCTGCTCGGGCGCGAGGTAGGCGGCCGTGCCGAGCACCGAGCCCACTTGCGTGATGCTCGACTGCTCGGTCGCCTTCGCGATCCCGAAGTCGGCCAGCTTGACCTCGCCTTCGCGCGAGCGCAGCAGGTTCCCGGGCTTGACGTCCCTGTGGACGACCCCGTGGCGGTGCGCGTAGTCGAGGCCCTCACAGGCCTGTTCGATGATCGACAGCGCCTCGTCGACATCGACCCAGCCGTCGTCGCGCAGGATCTCCGCGCAAGAGGAGCCCTCGATGTACTCCATCACGATGAAGTACTGGTCGCTGCCCTGGTCGCGGCCCGAGTCGAAGACCTGCACGATGTTGGGGTGGATCAGCCGTGCGGCCGCCTGGGCCTCGCGCTGGAAGCGCGACACGAACGCCGGGTCGTCGGCGAGGTGCTCGGCCAGGAGCTTCACGGCCACCTGGCGCTCCAGCCGCAGGTCCATGGCGAGGTGGACCGTCGACATCCCCCCGAACCCGAGCCGGCCCTCGAGCCTGTAGCGGCCGGCGATCTCCTGGCTGCTCATTTGCCTTCGGACCCGCCCGCGCCGTTGCCGCCCGTGCGTTCTTCCGGCGCGGCGCCGCCCCCGCCGGAGCTTTCGTTTTCGCTGCCGGGGGCGGCGGTGCCGCCACCGGTGCCGTGTTCGGCTTCTTCGTGTTCGTGGACCTGCGGTGTGGTGGTGGTCGGCGTCGTGTTGGTCGTGGTCGTGTTCGGGGTCGTCGTGGTCTGGGTGCTCGTCGTCGGCGCCGGCGTTTTCGGCGCCGTCGCGGTCGTCGTGCCGGCGAGCGGCTGCGCGCACGCTTCCCGCGCCACCTTGTGCAGGTTTTCGATCCCGAGGCGCAGTTTCCCGCGCAGCGTCGAGTTCACCGAGCGGGGCAGCGCGGCGTAGTCCTGGTCGGTTTTCAGCAGCGCCGCTTCGGTCGCCGTGCAGTTGCCGTTGCCTTCTTCGGCGGCCTTTTCGACAGCTTCGATGTCGACCTGCAGCGGCCCCGCCTGCGCCGCAGGGATCAGGCCGCTGCCGGAGCTGCCGCACGCGACCAGACCGGCCGCGGCCGCGCCGAGGAGCGCCGCCGGCAGGAGCTTTGCCGGCGCGCGGCTCATTGCCCGTACTCCAGCCGCTCGGCGAGCGAGTCCGGCAGCCGCGCCGCGCGGATCGCGGCGGCGGCCCCCGCGATGTCGTAGTCGGCGCGGTGGTAGGTCGCGTCCATGCCGTCGAGGTCCAGCAAGCAGCCACGCGGCGCGGGGATCGCCGTCACGCGGCTGCCCCACGCTGCCCGGGTTCAGGAGCCATTCGCCCTCGGCGACGTCGAGCTGCGCGCCGTCGCGCTGGGGCTCGCCGGTCGCCGTCTCGCCCTCGGGGCGGCCGAAGGACAGCGCGACGTGGCTGTGGCCGATCAGGCCGATGCGCTGGCTCTGCTGGTCCATGCACAGCTCGGCGAGCAGCGCGGAGAGCACGTACTCCCAGACGGGGTCGCGCGGGCTCGCGTGGTAGAGGCCGATCTTCGACTCCTCGCCCTTGGGGCTGAGCGTCTTCAGGAACTCGAGGTTCTCCGGGTCGATCACCTCACGCGTCCACTGGGCGGCGACGCTCGCACCGCGCGAGAAGTCGCCGAGCGACAGCTCGCCCGTCACGGCCATGTCGTGGTTGCCGGCCAGGCAGACGGCCACGTGCTCACGCGCCAGCTCGACGCAGGCGTCCGGGTCGGCCCCGTAGCCGACGAGATCGCCGAGGCACCACAGCTCCGAGGCCTCGCTCGAGGCGACGGCTTCGAGGGTGGCCTCGAAGGCCTGCCTGTTGGCATGGATGTCCGAGACGACGGCGACCTTCATCACTGCAGGGTAGGAACACCACCGGCTGCCCGGCGTTCCACGGCGCCCGGGCGGGCGGGATCGATTCCCGCCCGCGGGCGCGCTTCAGGTCGAAGACTGTCCTCCCGGCTCCGGTGGGGTCCCACCGTACTCGGGCAGGTTCTTGATGCCCTCGCGGGTCTGCCACTTGGAGTAGTTGTCCTCCATCGCGTCGATCAGCTCCCGCATGAAGCGCGGCGAGAGGTTGACGCGCGAGACGACGACCCCCGGCACCTCCTCGGCCTCGACCTCGTGGTCCACGCGCGCAAACGTGACCGTGAACTCGTAGTCGGAGTGGCTGACGTTCGCGAAGTTCGCGTAGACGCCCCCCATGATCTCGGGGGAGAGGTGGATGTTGATGTGGCGCTCGGAGCCTGAGTCTTGCTCGTTCACACGGCTAGTATCGCAAGGCCCGCCCTCGGATCCATGAACCAACCCCTCGCCGACACCTCCGGGCCCGAGCCCGGGGGCCCAGATGAGCCGCTAGCCGGGCTGCGCGCGGCGCTGGCCGCGACCGTCGCCGAGCTCGCATCCGACGGCGACGGCGCGGCGATCGCGCAGCCCACGCTCGAGCGGCCCAAGCGCGCGGAGTTCGGCGACTACTCCACGAACGCCGCGCTGCTGCTGGCGCCGCGCCTCGGCGCGCCCCCGCGGGAGGTCGCCGAGCGGCTCGGCGCGGCACTCGCCGCAGCGCCTCGGCGCCGATCTCGCCCGCTACGACGTCGCCGGCCCCGGCTTCCTGAACCTGTTCATGTCCGACGACTGGTGCCGCCGTGCGCTGGCGGCCGCGCTCGGGCCCCGGTTCGGCGGCGGCGGGGCCGCTGCGGCGGGCGGCGCCGAGCGGATCCTCGTCGAGTTCGTCTCGGCCAACCCGACCGGGCCGATGCACGTCGGGCACGCCCGCAACGCGGCCTACGGAGACGCGCTCGCGCGAATGCTCGCCTTCCACGGCCACAGCGTCGCGCGCGAGTTCTACATCAACGACGCCGGCAGCCAGATCGTCAAGTTCGGCGAGTCGGTCGCGGCGCTCGCGCGCGGGGAGGAGGTGCCCGAGGACGGCTACCACGGCGACTACGTGGGGGGCCTGGCCGCGGAGCTGCCCGGCGCCGCCACGCTGCCGCCGGCCGAGGTCGGACGCGAGGCCGTAGCGGTGATGCTCGACCGGATGCGCGCCTCGCTCGCCGCCTTCCGGGTGCTCGACTTCGACCACTGGCAGCACGAGAGCGCGCTCCACGAGGGCCACCCGAGCCCGGTCGAGCACACGTTCGAGGTGCTGGCCGAGCAGGGGCGCACCTACACGGCGGAGGGGGCTCTCTGGCTGCGCACGACCGAGTTCGGCGACGACAAGGACCGCGTGCTCGTGCGCTCCAGCGGCGAGCACACCTACTTCGCCTCCGACACCGCCTACCACCAGGACAAGCGCGAGCGCGGCTTCCAGCGCCAGATCGACGTGTGGGGCGCCGACCACCACGGCTACGTGGCCCGCACCAAGGCCGCGTACGAGGCGCTCGGCGGCGACCCCGGCGAGCTCGAGCTGCTGATCATGCAGCTGGTCCACCTCGTGCGCTCGGGCGACCGCGCGCAGATGTCCAAGCGGGCCGGGGAGTTCGTGACCCTCGACGAGCTCGTCGAGGAGATCGGCGTGGACGCCGCCCGCTGGTACCTGCTGGCCCGCTCGCACGACACCACGGTCGACCTCGACCTCGACCTCGCGCGCGAGCAGTCGGCCGAGAACCCCGTCTACTACGTGCAGTACGCCCATGCGCGGATCGCCTCGATGCTCGAGCGCGCCGGCGCGCCGCGGGTCGAGCAGGCGCTCGAGGCGCCCGGACGCGCGGCCGGCGGCGGCGCCGGGCCGCTGCATCCCTCGGAGCGCTCGCTCGTGCTGCTGCTGCTCGCCTTCCCCGGCGAGGTCGCCGAGGCCGTCGCGCGCCGCGCGCCGCACCGGATCGCCGCCTACGCCCTCGAGCTGGCCCAGGGCTTCACGGCCTTCTACCGCGACTGCCGCGTGGTCGGCGCGGAGCCCGAGGCCGTGGAGTCCTTCCGGATCGCGCTGTCGGTCGCCTCGATGAGCACGATCTCGCGGGCGCTGGACCTGCTCGGGGTCGCCGCGCCGGACCGCATGTAGGCGCCTCAGTCGAAGCGCGCGAGGTCCGACTCGAGCCGTGCGGCGTCGGCCGGCGGCAGCGGGGCCGGAGGCCCGGCCGAGCCGCCGCGCGAGCGCCGCCGCCAGCGCGGCAGCAGCACGACCAGCAGGCCCGCGAGCGCCAGCACCGCCGCGAGCGGGACGAGGTAGGCGGCGATGCCGAAGCCGTGGTCGGCCGGCAGCCCCAGCACGGTGGACCCGTACTGCGCGACCAGCGCGCTCTTGATCTCGGCTTCGTTCTTGCCTTCGTCGATGAGCGACTGGATGTATGCCCGCTCGCGGTCGGCCTGGGGCGACTGGGCGACGTTCAGCGGGATCTTGCAGGTGACGCACATCACCTGGCGTTCGATCTGCGTGAGCGCGGCCCGATGGCCGGCCGCGCTCGCCGCGGGCGCCAGCGCGAGCGCGAATGCCGCCAGCAGCGCCGGGCACCGTGCGTCCGCGAGCCATCACGAGGAGCGCGCGAGCGCGATCGCTTTTTCGATGAACTGCTGCCCGATCTCCCCGCGGTACAGCATCACGACGTGCCCCCAGCGGTCGACGATGAAGCTCTCGGGGAGCTGGTCGGTGCCGTAGGCCGAGGCGAAGCCGCCGCTGCCGTCGCGCAGGCTCGGATAGGTGAGGTGGAACTGGCGGACGAAGTTCTCCGAGTCCGGCGTCGCGTCCTTGTAGGTCACGCCCAGCACGGTGCCGTGGTAGCGCTGCAGCGTCGCCTGGGCCCGCTCCAGCAGCGGCGCCTCGCGTTCGCAGGGCTGGCACCACGAGGCCCAGAAGTTCAGCAGCACGACCTTGCCGCGCTGGGAGGCCAGCGAGCCGGTGCCGCGGCCGCCGAGCACGGGCAGCACGGCGCTCGCGTCGGGTGCGAGCGGGCGGTGGCCGTCGTGCACCTCGGTGTCCAGCGTGCGGCTGGCCGACTGCGTCGAGATGCCGTAGACGAGCAGGCCGATCAGGCACGCGCCGGCAATCGAGATGAGGATCGGCACGAGGCGCGGTCTCACGGCCCTGAAGGGTAGAGCGCGGGCGCCGGCGCGCGCGCACCCCGTGGCGGGGCACGAGCGCGCCACGCCCGTCACAGACGGCGGACGGTGGGGCGGGGGTCCTCCGGCCTCAGGCGATCGCCGGCCCGGCGACGCGCCCGTCGTCGGCGTAGACGTTCACGCGGCCCCGCCGCGCAAATCCCGCCAGCGTCATGCCCTGGCTCGCGGCCAGCTCGACCGCAAGCGAGGTGGGCGCGCCGACTCCGACCAGGATCGGCGCGCCGGCCACCGCGGCCTTCTGGACCAGCTCGAACGACAGCCGACCGCTGACGCACAGGATCCGCCCGTGCAGCGGGGTGGCTCCGCTCAAGAGCGCCCAGCCGATCACCTTGTCCATCGCGTTGTGGCGCCCGACGTCCTCGCGCACGGCGATCAGCGCGCCCACCGCGTCGAACAGGCCGGTGGCGTGAACGCCGCCGCTGCGCTCGAACGCCGGCTGTGCGAGGCGGTCGGGCAGCCCGGCGAGCACCGCCCGGTGCACCGCTGGGCCGGCGGGAGCGCGCGGGGCCTGCACCGCCACCTCCTCCAGCGCGCCCTTGCCGCAAACGCCACAGGAGGAGGTCGTGTAGAAGTGCCGCGCCGCGGGCCGGCGCAGGAGCGGCCCGGCGACTTCGATCGTGTTGGCCGCCATCTCGCGCGTGAGCGAGACGGTGGGCGGGGCATCGATCAGCCCCTCGCCGAAGAGGAAGCCCGCGGCCAGCTCCTCGTCGTTGCCGGGGGTGCGCATCGTGACCGCGATCGGCTCGCCGTCGACGCGGATCTCGAGGGGCTCCTCGACCGCGATGTGATCGCGGACGCCGTCGTGCACGACGCGCTTGAGGGCGCGCCCGAGATAGCCCTCGTCGCTCACGGAGGCCTCTGCGGCCGCCTGTCCTGCGTGTTGGTCCATGGCAATGGGATACCCGATTCGGCGCGGGTCGCGCAAGGCGCCGGCGCGAGGCTGCGCCGGCGGATGCGCGGCGGGTAGTCTGTCTAGGCAATGCCTAGGCAGGGTGAGATGCCGCTCAGCGCGGCCGCGGCGGCGATCGGGGTCAGCGTCGAGACGCTCAGGCGCTGGGACCGGGCGGGGAAGCTCCGCACCCGGCGTGACGAGCGGGGCCGCCGCTGGGTGCCGGCGTCCGAGGTGGCCCGGCTCGAGCGCGGGCCGCAGCGCCATCGCACCGGCGCGAGCGGGTCTGCGCGCAACCGCTTCTCCGGCGTCGTGCGCTCGGTCGAGGTCGGCGGGGTGATGGCGCTCGTCGAGATCGAGGCGGGGCCCGTTCCTCGTCACCGCCGCGATCACGCGCGACTCGGTGCGCGAGCTCGGGCTCGCCCCGGGTGTCCACGCCACCGCGCTCGTCAAGGCGACGTCGGTGATGGTCGAGCGAGACGAGCGGTGATGATCCGGCGCCGGCGGGCGGGGCTCGCTGCGGGCTCGCCGCGGCCGCGATGGCCGCGGGGGTCCTGGCGGGCTGCGGCGGGTCGGGCGGGAAAGAACTGACAGTCTCGGCCGCGGCGTCGCTGCAGAGCGCGTTCGCCGGTTACGCCAGCACGCTGAACGACATGAAGGTGCGCTACTCGTTCGCGGGGTCCGACGCGCTGGCGGCCCAGATCGAACAGGGCGTTCGCCCCGACGTGTTCGCCTCCGCCAACACGAAGCTCCCGGCGGCGCTGTACGCGAAGCACCTGGTCGAAAAGCCGGTCGTGTTCGCCGGCAACAAGCTCGTGCTGGCCGTTCCCGCGGGCTCGGACATCCACTCGATCGCCGATCTGCAGAAGCCGGGCACGACGATCGCGGTCGGAGCCGCGACGGTTCCCGTCGGCACGCTACACCGAAACCGTGCTGGGGCGGCTGCCGCCCGCGCAGAAGGCGCAGATCACGAAGAACATCCGCGACCGCGAGCCCGACGTCACCGGGATCGTCGGCAAGCTCAGCGAGGGCGCTGCCGACGCGGGCTTCCTCTACGCGACCGACGTGAAGGCCGCGGGCGGCAAGCTGGAAGCGATCGACCTGCCGCGCCGCGCTGCAGCCGGACGTGGCGTACGGGATCGCCGTCGTGAAAGGGACCTCGCATGCCTCCGAAGCGCGCGAGTTCATCGACGGCCTGCTCCACGGCGCGGGCCAGAGCGAGCTGCGGAAGGCCGGCTTCCTGCCGCCCCCGGCTTCGGGGTGAGCGTGGCGCACGGGCGCATCGGGGCGCGGGCCTTCGGGGCCTTGCTCGCTGTGTGCCTCGTGGCGGTGCTCGCGTTCCTCGCGCTGCCGGTCCTCGCGATCTTCGTCCACAGCCCGCCGTCGCGCCTGATCGACGCGCTCGGCGAACCCGCCGCGCGCGAAGCGCTGCTGCTGAGCCTCGAGACGACGACGATCGCGATCGCGGTGATCGTGCTCGTCGGCACCCCGGCGGCGTGGCTGCTGGCGACCCGCCGCCTGCCTGGCCGCGACGCGATGCTGACGCTGATCGAGCTGCCGCTGGTGCTGCCGCCGGCGGTCGCCGGGATCGGCCTGCTGGCCGCGCTCGGGCCCGAGGGGATCCTCGGCGGCGCCCTCTCCTCGCTGCACATCCAGCTCGTGCTGCAGACCGCCGGCGTGGTCGTCGCAGTCACGTTCGTCTCCTCGCCGTTCTACATCCGCCAGGCCCACGCGTCCTTCTGCGCGCTCGAGCGCAGCGTGCTCGAGGCGTCCGCCGACCTCGGCGCTCGCGAGCCGACGACGCTCGTCCGGGTCGCGCTGCCGATCGCGCGACCCGGACTGCTGGTCGGGCTGGCGCTGGCGTGGGGGAGGGCGCTCGGCGAGTTCGGCGCGACCCTGATGTTCGCCGGGTCGTTCGCCGGCGTGACGCAGACGGCGCCGCTGGCGATCTACGACCGGTTCGCGACCGATCTGCCCGCGGCACTCGCGCTCTCGGCGGTGCTCGTCGCCGCGTCCGCCGTGCTGCTGGGTGCGATCAAGCTCGCGGGGCGCGGCGCCCCGGCGCTCCCGGCGATTCGCTGAGGGGGCGGCGCGGCCCGGCCGGCCTGGCCGCCGGTGTCGACCCCCGGCCGATCCGGCTCTGCGCCGCGACGTTCACGGGCTGGGGGCAAGGCACAGCGGAGGCCCCGGCCCGTGAGGACCGGGGCCTGCCGCTTCGCGCTCTCCCAATTGGGACGGAGAGGCGGTGAGCCCAGTGCTAGCTGATGGTCGCGGTACCGCCGGTGACGGTGCCCTTGCTGACCTTCTTGGCGGCCTTTTCGTGAACCTTGCCGTGCTTTTCGGTGATGACCGGTTTGCCGCAGGTCGCGCCGCCCGTGTAGGACTGCGTGAGCGAGCCGGACGCGGTGCCACCTTCGAACGGGCCGCCCGCGAGCGGGCCGCTGCTGAAGGAGCCTGCGCCTTCGATCAGCTGGAAGCTGACGCTGCCCGACGAGTTGCCTTCGCCCGGCGCCTTGATCAGGATCGTCGATTCTTCGCCGCTGAGCGCGCCTGCAAGCGCGGCACAGGTAACGGCTTCCGCGGTCTTGGCGTGGATCTGGAACTTGTAGGTTTCTTTGGCGCTTTCGCCGGTGCATCCGGTGAGTTCGCCCTTGACCTGGATGTTCTGCACGGCGGCTGTTTCGGACAGCCCCGGGGACAGCTTGATCTTGCCGTTGGCGCCGGTGCAGGTCGCCGTGGCTGCGCTAGCCGACGCGGTCGCCGCCAGGCAGAAAGCTCCAACGAGCGCTGCGAAGACGAGCAGCCTTGAGATACGCATTGATTTTTTTCCTCTCGGTAGGTGGCCCGGCGGTCTGCGGTCCCCTCGCGCAGACGGCACGGCCTCTGGTTCCTGGGTGAGTCCCTCCACGTCTAAGAACGCGCAGCCCGGCCAGAGGTTGGCCCGGCATCCAACATGAAACGACTCTCAGGGATGCCCGGCCGCGTCCGAAGCCCGCCGTTGGCCGGATTTCGTGGGCGTTCGCCGCCCGGAGCGGGCCTAGCCGCCGATGTAGGACATCTCGATCCGGCCCGCCGCGGGCTCATGGCGGGCGGCCCGTTCCGCGGAGTACCTGTCGCGGCGCCGCGACCATGCACCGGCGATCAGCGCGGAGATCTCCTCGTCGCCGCCGCCGGCGCGCAGCGGCGCGCGCAGGTCCAGCCCCTCGGCTGCGAACAGGCAGGTGAACAGCTTGCCGTCGGCCGAGAGCCGCGCCCGTGTGCAGCCGTGGCAGAAGGGAGCCGTCACCGCATGGATCAGGCCGATCTCCCCTTCGCCGTCGAGGTAGCGGTAGCGGCTTGCGACCTCGCCTGGCCGCACGGGCGCCAGCGCCTCCAGCGGCCAGCGCGATCCGATCTGCTCGAGGATCTCCGCGGCGGGGACGACCTCCTCGTGGCGCCAGCCGTTCGTCGTGCCGACGTCCATGTACTCGATGAACCGCAGCACGCATCCGCTGCCACGGAAGCGCTCGGCCATCGCGAGCACCTCGCCGTCGTTGAGCCCTCGGCGCACGACCATGTTGACCTTGACCGGAGCGAGTCCGGCGGCTAGCGCCGCGTCGATTCCGGCGAGCACCTGCGCGGGGTCGAGCGGGGCGTCGGCCACCTCGCGCAGCGCGCCGGGGTCCAGCGCGTCGAGGCTGACCGTGACGCGCCCGAGCCCGGCGGCCGCGAGCGCGCCGGCGTGGCGCGCGAGCAGCAGCCCGTTGGTCGTCAGCGACAGGTCCTCGATCCCGGGCACCGCGGCGAGCATCTCGACGAGCCGCGGGAGCTCGCGCCTGAGCAGCGGCTCGCCCCCGGTGAGCCTGATCCTGTCGACACCGTGCGCGGCGCTCAGCGCGGCGACCCGGGCGATCTCCTCGAAGCTCAGCAGCTCCTCGCGGGGCAGGAAGGCGTGATCCGGGCCGAAGACCTCCCGCGGCATGCAGTAGCGGCAGCGCAGGTTGCAGCGGTCGGTCACGGAGATACGCAGGTCGCGCATCGGCCTCTGCAGGGCGTCGAGCATCAACCGAAGTTACCCACCTCGCCCGCCGCGAGCGTCCACCGCGGGTGCGGGAGCCACCGCGACAGGGATAGGCTGGCGCCCGTGACACGCGACGAATGGATCGCCCGCTTCGCGCGCGAGGCCGGCGTCGAGCGTCCCGACAGCGAGCAGATCAGGGTGCTGCTCGACCTGGCCGGCGCGGCCGCCCACGGCTCGGAACGCACGGCCGCTCCGCTCGCCTGCTGGATCGCCGGGCGCTCCTCGCTCTCGCTCGAGGAGCTTCAGGCCGCGGCCGAACGGGTGTCCGCCGGCGGCTAGCCGCGCGTCGCGAGGATCCGCTCGGCGTAGCGCAGATCCACCGGCTCGTTGACGTTGAAGAGCATGCGCGCGGGCTCGCCGAAGCGCTCGAGGTCGGCGGCGCCGACGCGTCGCGCCCGGAGCGAGGCCAGGGTCGCGCCCATCGGCTCGCCCTCCCGGACGGCCTCGGCGATGCGATCGCGCGAAATCGCGGGATACCGGCCCGGGAGCGGCTGAAGGCGATCCGCCGGCCTGAAGCACGACCGCCCCCTCGAGGGCGGCGAGCCACTCGAGCAGCCCGGGCGTGAGGAACGGCATGTCGCAGGCGAGTGCCAGCACGTCCCCGGCACCGGCGTCGAGGGCGGCGAGCACCCCGCACAGCGGGTGGCGCGGCTCCTCGGGCTCTCGCAGGACCGCGACGTCGAGGGCGGGCAGCTCGGTCTCCGGCTTCGCGACGACGACCGTCTCGAGCCCCGCCGCCCGGGCGGCCGCGACCGCGTAGGACACGAGCGGCCGGCCCGCGACCTCCGCGAGCGCCTTGGAGCCGCCGAGGCGGCTCCCCAGGCCGCCGGCCAGCACGGCGGCGAGGACGCGCGTTTCAGCCACCGCCTGAGTGTGGCATCTACCCTTGTGCGGATGGCGGGAAGAGGGCTCGTGGAGGTCGAGGACGCCCGCAGGGCGATCCTCGCGGCTGCCGCACCTCCGGCAGGAGAGTCGGTGGCGCTCGGCGTGGCGGCGCTCGGCAGGGTGCTCGGCGAGGACGTCGTCGCCACCCATCCGGTGCCTGCCTTCGACAACTCGGCGATGGACGGCTTCGCCGTGCGGGCGCCCGACCTCGCCGGGGCCGGCCCGGGGAGCCCGGTGAAGCTGCGCCTCGTCGGCGAGTCGCGCGCCGGCAGCCCGGCGACGGCGGCCGTCGGCGAGGGCCAGGCGATCGCGATCTCGACGGGCGCGATGATGCCCGACGGCGCCGACACCGTCCTGCGCGTCGAGGAGACGGAGCTCGCCGGGAGCGCGGTCGTCCAGGCGATGGACGCGCCCGAGCCGGGGCGCAACGTGCGCCGCGCGGGCGAGGACGTCCTACCCGGGCAGACGGTGCTGCGCACCGGGACCGTGCTCGGCCCCGCCGAGCTCGGCGTGCTCGCCTCGCTCGGCCGCTCGCTGATCCGCTGCGTGCGCCGGCCGCGGGTGTCCGTGCTCGTCACGGGCGACGAGCTGCTCGGGCTGCACGAGGCGCCGCGGGCGGGGGCGATCCGCGACACGAGCACGCTCACGATCTCGGCCCTCGCCTGCTGCGGTGGGGCGGAGGTGGTCCGCACCGGACGGGCCGGCGACGACGCGGCGGCGACGCGCGAGGCCGCGGGCGAGGCGCTGGAGGGGGTCGACATCGCTGTCGTCTGCGGCGGCGTCTCGGTCGGCGCGCACGACCACGTCCGTCCGAGCCTCGCCGAGCTGGGCGTCAAGGAGGAGTTCTGGGGGCTCGCGCTGAAGCCGGGCAGCCCCGCGTGGTTCGGGCGCCGCGAGGACACGCTCGTCTTCGGCCTCCCGGGCAACCCGGTCTCGGCGATGGTCACCTTCGTGCTTGCTCGTCGGGCCGGCGCTGCGCGCGATGCTCGGCCGCCCGCCCGAGCCGGAGCGCAAGGAGGCGATCCTCGACCGCGACTACGAGAAGCCGGCGGGCCGCGCCCATGCTGTGCGCTGCCGCTTGAGCATGCACGAGGACGGCCTGCACGCGACGCCGACGGGGCCGCAGGGTTCGCACGTGTTGAGCTCGATGCTCGGCGCGGACGCGCTGGCGATGATCCCGAGCGCGACGACGCGGGCGCCCGCCGGGAGCCGCGTGGCGGTCGAGTCCCTGCGCGAGTGGACCCGAGCATGAGCCCCGTCGAGGAGATCGACGTCGAGGTGCGCCTGTTCGCGATGCTCCGCGAACGGGCCGGAGCCGGCACACGCGAGCTGCGCCTGCCCGCGGGCGCGACAGTCGCCGACGCGCTCGAGCGTCTCGCCGCGCAGGATGCGCCGCTCGGCGAGCTGCTCGCCCGGCTGCCCGTCTCCACGGCGGTCAACCGCGAGTACGCCGCCGCCGCGACCGTCCTGCAGGCCGGCGACGAGCTGGCCCTGATCCCCCCGGTCAGCGGCGGCGCCGAACCGGCCGCGGTACACGCCGCCGTGAGCGAGAAGGCGCTCTCCGCCGAGCGTCTCACGGCGGTGGTGGCCGACCCGCGGGCCGGCGCGATCGTCGTCTTCCAGGGCGTGACGCGCGAGATCGCGGCGCTCGACTACGAGGCGTACGCCGAGATGGCCCGCGAGCAGATCGAGTCGATCCTGCGCGAGTGCGTGCGCCGCCATGGTCTGTGCGTGGCAGCAGCCGAGCACCGAGTCGGCCGTGTGGCGCTCGGCGAGCCGAGCGTGATCGTCGCCGTCTCCGCGCCGCACCGCGAGGAAGCGTTCGCGGGGGCGCGCATGGCGATCGACGAGATCAAGGCGCAGGCGCCGATCTGGAAGCGCGAGGACGGCGGGAGCTGGGTCGAGGGGGCGGCGCCGGAAGCGGCGCCGGAGCGAGCGTGAGCGGGCGGCTCACCCATCTCGACGAGCAGGGCCGCGCCCGCATGGTCGACGTCTCGGACAAGCCGGTGACGACGCGGATCGCGCGCGCCCGGGCCCGGCTGCGGATGTCCACCGGCGCGGCCGGCGCGGTCCGCGACGGCTCGGGTCCCAAGGGGGAGGTGCTCGCGGTCGCGCGGCTGGCCGGGGTGCAGGCCGCGAAGCAGACGCCGGCGCTGATTCCGCTCGCGCACCCGCTTCCGCTGAGCTTCGTGGACGTCGAGGCGCGCGTCGAGCCGGCCGAGGGGCTGGTGGAGCTCGTCGCCGAGGCGCGAACCACCGCGGGCACGGGGGTCGAGATGGAGGCGATGACGGCCGCCGCAGTCGCCGCCCTGACGGTCTACGACATGGTCAAGGGCATCGAGCGCGGCGTCCAGATCGAGCAGGTCGTCCTGCTCGAGAAGCGCGGCGGGCGCAGCGACTACCGGCTCGAGGACGACGCCGCGGGCTCGCCGCACGGCGCGGGCGGCCGGCGCCGGGAGCTGCGAGGCGCGGCGGTCGTCACGGTGTCCACGTCGAAGGCTGCCGGTCGCGGAGAGGACGAGAGCGGGCCACGCCTCGCCGCTCTCGCGGAGCAGCTCGGCGTCGAGGTGCTCGCCGCCGAGATCGTGCCGGACGACCGAGCGCAGCTCGAAGCGCTGCTGCGCAGCCTCGCGGACGAGCGCGGATGCGCGCTCGTGCTGACGAGCGGGGGAACGGGCGTCGCAGCGAGCGACGTGACGCCCGAGGCGACGCGCGCGGTCATCGACCTGGAGGTGGACGGGCTCGGCGAGGCGATGCGGGCCGCCTCGCAGCCCCACACCGGCAACTGGATGCTCTCCCGCGCTCTCGCGGGGGTGCGCGGAGGGACGCTGATCGTCAACCTGCCGGGGAGTCCGCGGAGCATCGAGCAGATCGGCGCCGGGCTCGTGGAGCCGTTGAGGCACGCGCTGGCGCTGCTCGCCGGGAGCGACGGCGGGCACCCGCCGGGCGGGGCCGCGGCGGCCTCCTAGAGCCTGCGCCCGCGCGGTCGCTGAGAGGGCCGGCGCGCTGGCCCGGCTACGGCGTGACGAGCCCGCGCAGCTCGAAGGAGACGAACAGCGAGTCTCCCGGCGGGGGGCTTCCGGTGACGGCTTCGATCGCGGGTACCAGGTGCTCGCGGTCGAATTGCTCCGCCACGTCCTCGGAGTCCCAGATCTCGACGATGTGCAACGTCCCGTCGACTTCACCCGCCGCGTGCGAGATCAGGCCGAGCGGATGGTTGATCTCCAGATTCAGCCGGCTGGCGACGGCGTCGTATACATCCGTCGTCAGTGTCTGCGGACGCTGAATGCGCATGTAGGCCACGCCTGTTCCCCTCGCGTCTTTGGTTTGCCCGACGTACCATAACCGGGGCGGCCGAGTTCGCGCGCCGGACGGTAGCTGAAAGCACCTAGAATCGGGGCCGCGCGGCGATAGCTCAGTTGGTAGAGCGCAAGCTTCCCAAGCTTGAGGTCGCGGGTTCGAGACCCGTTCGCCGCTTGAGATCCACGGCCTCTGTGAAGCCGTTCCGCGTATAGGCTCTCCGCCCGTGGCACCGGCGATCACCCTTCACGCGGTCCCGCCTTCGCACCCTTGCATGACGGTCGCGGCCGCGATCGAGCTGAAGGGGCTCGAGTACGAGCGCATCGACTTCCCCTACGCGGAGCGCGAGGAGAAGATGGAAGAGATCTACGGCGAGGGCAACTCGAAGGTCCCCGGCGCGGTGATCGACGGTGAGCCGATCCACGGCTCGCGCGCGATCATGGCGCGCCTCGAGCAGCTCGAACCCGAGCCCGCGCTCTACCCCTCCGAGGCGGTCCGCGAGGCCGAGCGCTGGGCCGACGAGGAGCTGCAGGACCTCGGCCGCGGGCTGACCTGGGGCGCGATGTACTTCCGCCCCGAGTCGCTGGGGACGTTTGCTGGCGGCCCGCCGCTCGACGCTCCCGGCACGGATTTCGCGATCAAGTTCATCCGTGCGACCTGGCGCTACCACGGCATCACGGCCGTGCGCATCCACGAGGAACTCGCTGGCCTGCCCGCCAAGATCGACCACATCGAGCAGCTCGCCGCGGACGGTGTGATCGGCGGGGAGCGGACGAACGCCGCCGACCTGCACATCGGCGCGACGATCACGGTGCTGCGGCCGCTCGCCGACCTGCGCCCGCTGCTCGAAGGCACCGCCGCCGAGGGGATCGCGCTGGCGCTCTTCCCGCCGTCCGCGGGAGAGGTCCCGTCCGGCGCCTACCCGGCGGGCTGGGTGCCCGCCCGCCCGGGCGCCTGACCCTCAGACGAGCGCCTCCGGCCCCGCGTCCTCGCCACCGGCCGCCTCCGCGGCGAGGTCGATCTCGCGCCGCTGGCGTGTGACGCCGCTCTTGCGGAAGGGCAGCCGCTCGACGAGGCGGGTCAGCTCGAAGAGCTTTTCGGCCTGGCCGGAGCCGTGGCTCATAGAGAAGTGGCACCCCCGCTCCTCGCACGCCGCTTTCACCGTGAGGATCGCCCGCAGGCCGCTCGAATCGATGAAGTCGATGCGCGTGATGTCGACGAGGACCTCGCTCGCGCCGAGCCCGCACAACCGCACCGCGGCGGACTCGAACGCGGGCACTCCGCTCATGTCGAGCTCGCCCGACAGAACCAGCACGTACCTGTCGGGCTCCTCGTATGCGCGGATCGTGAGCGCGTCGTCAGCCATCTTCGTCCCCCGCTGTCGTTGACCGGCCTCTCGGCCCGCCGACGGCGGCCGTCCCGGCCCACGGTCCGATACCCGACCGGGCCCGCGTTCAACCACGCCGGAGCGCCTCAGGCGCCCGTGTACGACGCCGGCGCGGGCGGGTCGCCCCGGATCGAGGCGATCTCCGAGAGCAGCTCCTGCGGGCTCGTGCCCCCGAGCACGCGCAGCCGCGGCAAGCGGTAGGGGTCGCCGCCGGGTTGCGCCCAGCCCGGCACGACGGTCGTCGAGCCCGTGTAGCCCGCGGCCTTGACCTCGGCGATCACGCGCGAGTCGTAGTGGCCGGAGGGGTAGCAGAACCAGTTCACCGGCACGCCGTAGCGCCTGCGGATCGTTTCGCGGGCGACGGTGACCTGGTAGTGCAGTTCGCTTTCGTCGAGCGTCACGAGGTCGGCGTGGCTGAAGCCTTGGGTGTCGAGCTCCCAGCCGGCGGAGACGAGCCCTTTGATCTGACGCTGGAGCAGCCCGCCCTGGGACGGGGGCAGCCCGCTGAGCTGGATGTTCTCGACCGCGACCCAGCCGAGCCGCTGCAGGACCGGCAGCGCCTGCGTGTACTGCGACTGGTAGCCGTTGTCGAAGGTCAGGACGATCGGTTTGCCCGGCCCGAGCGGGACGCCGCGGCGCCAGTACGCCTCGAGCTGGTCCTGCGTCACGGCGTGCCAGCCCGCCTGCTTGAGCGCCTGCATCTGTTCCGCGAACAGCTGCGGTTCGACGTACAGGCCGGGGAAGGGGGCGCCCGCCGGCGGTGCCGCGATCACGTGGTACATCAGCAGCGGCACGGCCGCCTGGCCGGGAGGCCCGGTCGGCCCGCTTGCGGCGGTCCCGTGGCTCGGGTCCGTCACCGTCTTCTGGGCGCCCGGCGCCTTCGCCGTGCGCTTCGTCGTGCGCGTGGCCCGGGCGCCCCCCTGCGGGGAGCCCGAACCGCCCCCGGCCGCGGCCACGGCCACCACGACCACCACCGCCACCAGGATCAGGGCGCCGATCGCCATGGCCCGCCTGCGGCGAAGCTCGCGGCGGCGCTCTTCGCGCCTGGTGTGGCGCTCGTCGAGGTCCATCGCGCGCTCGCCTCAGCGCGGGCTCGGTGCGGCGGACCATCACCCGCGCAGGATAGCTCCGCCCGCCGCGATGAGATCCCGTCTCAGATAAGATCCAGTCTCATCATGCCCCGGCACCGACCCAGAGCCCAAAAGCGCCGCCTGCTGCCGGGCGTCGCCTGCCTCATCGCAGCGATAGCCGTCGCGGGCTGCGGGCGCAGCGGCCCGCCGCCGGTGGGGGCGTCCGCTTCGGGTCCGCGCTTCGTCGTGCTCGCCGCGGAGAACTTCTGGGGCAACCTCGCGGCGCAGCTGGCCGGCAGCAAGGCGAGCGTGAGCAGCATCATCGTCAACCCGGCCGCCGACCCGCACAGCTACCAGCCTTCGACGGTGGACGGCCGCCGAATCGCAGGCGCGAACATGGTCATCGTCAACGGCCTCGGCTACGACGAATGGGCCGAGCAACTGCTCCGTGCCAGCCCGTCCTCGGCCCGGGTGGTGCTCAACGTCGGCGACCGGCTCGGCCTGCCGGCCGGCTCCAACCCCCACCGCTGGTACTTCCCCGGCGACGTCCGCGCCGTGATCGCCGCGATCGTCGCGGGCTACGACCGCCTGGACCCGGCCGACGCGTCCTATTTCGCGGCGCAGCGGACGCAGCTCGAAACGCACGGGCCTCGCGCGTTACGACGCGCTGCGGCGCGAGATACGAGCGCGCTACGCGGGCGTGCCCGTCGGCTACAGCGAGAGCATCTTCCAGGGGCTGGGGGTTGACCTCGGCCTGAAGCTTCTGACGCCCCCCAGCTTCGCCCGTGCGGTCGCGGAGGGGTCGGACGTGACGGCAGCCGACAAGCAGGCCGTCGACGAACAGGCGAGCAAGCGACAGATTTCGGTCTGGGTGTTCAACAGCCAGAACGTGACGCCGGATGTCAAGCGCGTCAACGAACTCGCGCGCGCCGCCGGCATCCCGATCGCGACCGTCACCGAGACGCTCTCGCCGGTGAACGAGAGCTTCGAGGGCTGGCAGACCGCCCAGCTCGAACGGTTGGCCGCCGCTCTGCATCAGGCGACGGGACGGTGAAGGGGACCCGCGCGGTGAGCGCTGCGCCTAGACTTGAGGCGATGGCGCACGAAGCTCTCCGGGTGGGCGGGTGAAGCCGAGGCGGGGCTCGCCGAGGCGGGCCACCGCCGCGGCGGGGCGAGGACCGCGATCATCGAGCTGCTCGACGAGCAGCAGTGCGCGCTCTCGGCGGCCGAGATCCAGGAGCGCCTCGACCGGCGCGGGCGCGAGGCCTCGCGCGCGAGCATCTACCGCGTGATGGAGGAGCTCGAGCAGATCGGCCTGCTCGCGAGGGTGGAGGTCGGTCAGGGCACCTCCCGCTACGAGCCGGTGCGGGGCGCCGCCGAGCACCACCACCACATCGTCTGCGAGCGCTGCGGGCGGCTCGAGCCGTTCAGCGACGAGGGGCTCGAGCGTGCGATCGAGCGCGTGAGCGAGCGGCTCTCGGTCGAGGTCTCAGAGCACGAGATCGTGCTGCGCGGCGCCTGCCGCTCCTGCGCGGCCTGAGGGCGGCCGGGCCGGCCGATGCCGTGCCGGGTCAGTCGCCGCTCAGGTTGGGCGGCACCGGCAGCCCGTGCGGGGGCGGGTCGTCGGCGAGCAGCCTGGGGACCGTGACGAGCTTGTAGCCGCGCGCGCGAAGGCCGGTGATGATCTGCGGAAGCGCTTCGATCGTCTGCTGGCGCTGCCCGCCGGCGTCGTGGAGCAGGATGATCGCGCCCGGATGCGCGCCTTCCATCGCGCGCTGGACGATCGTCTGCACCCCCGGCTGCTGGTAGTCGCCGGTGTCGACAGACCACAGCACCATCAACAGGTGCAGGCGGTTCAGTTCGCGGAACGTGGTCGCGTCGAACGAGCCGTAGGGCGGGCGGAACAGCGTCGGGCGCCGGCCGCCGAGGAGTTCCACACGAGCCATCTGTTCGAAGAGCTCTTCGTACTGGTCGTGGGCCGAGAGGTGCGCGAGCATCGGATGGGTCTCGGTGTGGTCGCCGATGACGTCGCCGTCTTCGATCTCGCGCACCGTCGAAGCGCCGAAGTACTGCAGCATCTTGCCGATCACGAAGAAGGTCGCGCGCACGCGGTAGTGCTCGAGCACGCTCAGCACCTGCGGGGTGAACGGGCCGGGCCCGTCGTCGAAGGTGAGCGCGACCTCCTTCGCGGTGCCGCTGCCCTCTTTCACGAACGGCGTGTAAGCGAGCACCGAGCGCACCGCCGCCGCTTCGTCCTTCTCGGGGTCGGTCGGGGCGCGGTGGACGGCGTGGACGGTTTCGGTGCCCTTCGGGTGCCCCGCCTTGTGCCCGGAGCCCGCCGAGGCGGCCGCGACGACGACCACGAGCAGCGCCAGCAGCCCGGCCAGGGCGAGGGCGCGGCGGCGCCGGACGAGCGCCTCGCGGCGGGCCGTCCGCGACGTCTCGCCGCCGTCGCGCGGCGGCGGCGGCGGCGGGCCGGGCGGCTTCGACCCCCCTCGGCGCTGCGGCTCGTCCTCGAAGTCCCAGCTCCAGCGGGGCATGGCAAGATGCTAGAGCCCGTATCCCCCGGGTCAGCCCAGCGGCGTCACGGAGCCGCGGGCCCGCACGCGCACGGGCGTGCCCTCGGCAAGCGCGTCGCCGCCCGCGACGCGCGCCACCAGCAGCTCCCCGTTCTCGCCCTCGCCCGCACGGATCTGCAGCAGCGCGTCGTGGCCGTAGTAGCGGCACGCCTCGACGCGCCCGGCGAGGCCGCTCCTCGCCGCCGCGTGCGAGCGGCAGCACCTCGAGCTGCTCGGGACGCAGCATCACCGCGCCGGCCCCGTCGCCGGCGGCGGCCGCGCTCAGCGGCAGCGGCCCCAGCGGGGTCTGCGCGGTCTCGCCGAGGAAGCTCGCGTACAGCACGTTGACGGCGCCGAGGAAGCGGGCGAGCCGCTCGTCGGCGGGATGCTCGTACAGCTCGGCGGGGGCGCCCTGCTGCACGATCGTCCCGTCGCGCAGCACGGCGACGCTGTCGGCGAGCGACAGCGCCTCCTCCTGGTCGTGCGTGACGAGGACGGTCGTGACCCCCTGCTCGCGGATCAGGCTCTGCACCTCCTCGCGGACGTGCGTGCGCATCGAGGCGTCAAGGGAGGAGAACGGCTCGTCGAGCAGCAGCGCCAGCGGGCGCCGCGCGAGTGCTCGCGCCAGCGCCACCCGCTGCTGCTCGCCGCCGGAGAGCTGGTGCGGGAGGCGGCGCGAGAGGTGCGCGATCCCGACCATCTCGAGCATCTCCCGGACGACCTCGCCGCCGCGCCGCTCGGCCCGCGTCAGCCCGAAGCCGACGTTGCCGGCCACGTCGAGGTGCGGGAACAGCGCGCCTTCCTGGGGCACGTAGCCGATCCCGCGCTTCTCCGGCGGCACGTAGCCACGGCCGTCGTCCAGCGTCCGGCCGGCAAGGCGGACCTCGCCGCGCTCGGCGCGCTCGAAGCCGGCGATGACGCGGAGCAGCGTCGTCTTGCCGCACCCGGAGAGGCCGAGCACGGCGGTCAGCGAGCCCGCGGGGACCTCCAGGTCCACGCCGCGCAGCACCGGCTGGCGCCCGTAGCCCTTCCAGAGCCCGGCGATCTCCAGGCGGCTCATGCCCGCCCCCTCTCGGGCGAGCGCACGCGGCGGCTGAGCAGCAGCGCGGGGACGGCCGAGATCAGGACCATCAGGCCGGCGTACGGCGCGGCGGCCCCGTAGGAGAAATTGGTCGTGTAGGTCCAGAAGCGGGTCGCGAGCGTGTCCACGCCGGTCGGGCGCAGCAGCAGGGTCGCGGTCAGCTCGGTGGCGCTGGAGATGAAGACGAGCGCGAACGCGGCGGCGAGCCCGGGCGCGATCAGCGGCAGCGTCACGCGCGCGAACACGGCGGCCGGCCCGCGGCCGAGCGAGCGCCCGAGCTCCTCGAACCGCGGCGAGGCCTGCGACATCGCGGAGCGAACGCCCACGACCGCGAGCGGCAGGAACAGGATCGCGTAGGCGATGATCAGCTCGAACGAGCTCTGGTAGAGCGAGAAGGCGTAGCGCACCGAGAAGGCGACGAGCCCGAGCGCCACCACGAGGCCCGGGAGCGCCATCGGCAGGTAGGAGAGCCGCTCGATCAGCACGGTCAGGCGGTTGCGGTGGCGCAGGGCGAGCGTGCACACGGGGATCGCGAGCAGCGTCGCGATCGCGGCGGCCGCGGCGCTGTAGGCCGCGGTGCGGCCGAGGGCGGGGAGGATCGAGGTCTGGGGCAACGTCGAGGAGTCGCCGTGCAGGAGCCAGTAGACGATCGTGGCGAGCGGGACCCCGAGCGCGACCCCGGCGAGCACGGCCAGCGCCGCGAGTGCCGGGATACGAGCGCGCCCGAGCCGCAGGGGCGAGGACACGCGGTTGGCGCCGGGACCGGTGCGGAACGCCCTGCCGCGGCCGGAGAGGGCGAGCTCGCCCGCGAGCACCGCGACGCTGATCGCGACCAGCACGAGCGCGAGCGTGCAGGCGGCCGCCGCGTCGAAGCCGAGCTTGAACTCGGTGAAGATCTGGACCGTGAAGGTCTGGAACTGGACGATCTCGAACGCGCCGTACTCCGCGAGCAGGCCGAGCGTGACGAGCAGGCAGCCGCCGAGCACCGCCGGCCACACCTGGCGCAGCGTGACCCGGCGGAACGCGCCCCACCCCGACAGGCCGAGGCTGCGGGCGGCCTCGTAGAGCCCGGCGTCGACGTTGGCCATCGCGGCGGCCACGGGGATGTAGACGAGCGGGTAGAGCGAGAGCGTCATGATCATCACGGCGGCGAGGTACCCGTGCAGGGAGGGGGCGATGGACACCCAGCTGAAGCCGACGACGAAGTCGGGGATGCCGAGCGGGAGCACGAGCAGGACCGCCCACATGCGCCGGAGCGGGATGTCGGTGCGCTCGACGAGCCACGCGGCGCCGACGCCCAGGACCGCGCAGAGCACCGTGCAGGCGACCGTCAGGCGCAGCGTGTTCCAGAGCAGCACTGCGACGGTGTGACGGAACAGCAGCGCCCGCAGGTGCCCCCAGCCGGATTCCTGCGCCTGCGACGAGCAGGAAGACGAGCGGCAGCAGCACGAGGCCCGCGGCGACCGCGCCGCCGGCGATGCTGAACAGCGGCCAGCGCCGCCGCCCCGACCAGGCATGGCCGATCCGCTCGGAGAGCTGCTCGGTCGGCGCGTAGCTGCTCATCTCGCTACAGGAGGCCGAGCTTCTGCTCGAGTTCGAGTGCTTCGTGGCCGTCGCCGAGCTGGGCGGGCGTCAGGGAGCTCGGGCCGAAGCTCGAGAGCGGCGGCAGCCCGGCGGGCGGCTTGACGCCGGGGCGCAGCGGGTACTCGTAGCTGTCGCTGGCGGCGAGCACCCGCTGGCCGGCTTCGCTGACGAGGTAGGCGAGCAGCTTCTGCGCCCGGGCCTGGTTGGCGCTCGAGCGCAGCACGGCGGCACCCGAGACGTTGATCAGGTTCCCGGGGTCGCCCGTCTGGAACGGGTGCAGGCGCGAATGGGTCCCGCTTTCGCCCTGCTCGCGGCGCAGGCGGTACCAGTAGTAGTGGTTGATCGGGCCGACGGCGCTCTCCCCGTTGTTGACCTGGGAGACGACCGTCTCGTTGTCGGGGTAGACGCGCCCGTTTTCCTTCATCCCTTCCAGCCACGCTTCCGCCGCCGGCGCGCCCCTTGAGCTTCGAGATCGCCGTGACGAGCGGCTGGAAGTCCGTCTCGGAGGGTGCGAAGCCGACCTTGCCCTTGAAGTTCGGCTCGGCGAGCTGGAGGACCGAGCCGGGCAGCCTCACGCCGTTCATCGCGGCGGTGTTGTAGACCAGCTCCGAGACCCTGGCCGAGACGCCCACCCAGTCGCCACGCTGCGAGCTCTCGCTCCGCGGGACGGCCGCAAGGGTCGCGCCTTCGACGGGCGCGAGCAGGCCTTTCTCGCCGAGCGCTTCGAGCGCGGGGGAGTTCTCGGTGTAGAAGACGTCGGCGGGGGAGTTCGACCCCTCCTGAACGATCTGGTTGGCGAGCGTCGCCTCGTCGGCCGAGCGGATCTGGACCTTGATGCCCGTCTTGCGTTCGAAGTCGTGCACGAGCAGCGCGGTCGTCTGTTCGTGCTGGCCGTTGTAGAGCGTCAGCGCGTTCCCGCTGCTCTTCGCGCTGCCGCAGGCGGCGAGCGCCAGGGCCGCGCCCGCGGCGAGGCAGGCCAGTGCGAGGCGGACGAGCGGGGGGGACGTCACGAGGGTCTTGCGGGGGTGCATCCGGTAAATCCGAGCGGGGAGGTCGGGATGGGCTGGCGCCAAGTTATCACAGCAGTTAGGGTCGCCTAACTCCGCAAGATTCGAGTCGCTTGCCCTTTCCCCGCTCGGATTTGTGAAAATCACCGCCCATGCACGTGACCGCCAAGGCCGACTACGCCGTGCGCGCCGTCGTCGAGCTCGCCGGAAGCAGCCAGGCGGCCCCGCGCAAGGTGGACGACATCGCCCAGGCCCAGTCGATCCCGGTCTCGTTCCTGGAGAACATCCTCACCCAGCTGCGCTCCTCCGGCGTCGTGCGCAGCCAGCGCGGACCCGAGGGCGGCTACTGGCTGGCACGACCGGCCGAGGAGCTCGACCTCGCGCGCGTGATCCGCGCGGTCGAGGGCCCGCTCGTCGGCGTGCGCGGACAGCGTCCCGAGGAGATCGAATACACGGGCTCGGCCGAGTCCCTCCAGCAGGTCTGGGTCGCGCTTCGCGCCAACCTGCGCAAAGTGCTCGAGGAGACGACGGTCGCAAACGTCGCGGAAGGGCGCCTCCCGAAGGAGGTGGTCGCCCTCACCAAGGCGGACGCCGCCTGGGAGCCCCGCTAGCGGCGCGTATGCCTGCGCGAGGCGGTGTCCTCGCTCGCTCGCGTGCGCGTGCACGCTTCGCTCACTGCGTCCTTGCCTCGCTTGGCCTACGCGCCGCTGGTCCCTCACGCCGACCTCCTGCGCCAACCGCCCCTCCTCACGCCGCGGCGAACACCCGCGGCTGCGGCAGCCGCAGGGCGAGGATCTGGCCCTCCTTCAGCTCCAGCTCCTGCGCGGTCTCACGGGTGACCTGGGCCCACAGCTCGCGCCCGTCGCCGAGCTTCAGCTCGACGCGGACCTCGAAGCCGAGGTGCACGACGCGCTCGACGAGCGCCTCCTCGCCCTCGCCGTCCGGGTCGGAGAGCAGCTGGATGTCGTGCGGGCGCAGGAACGCGTCGCCGAGACGGTTGACGGGGCCGATGAACGACATCACGAACTCGTTGGCCGGGGCCTCGTAGAGCTCGCGCGGCGAGCCTGCCTGCTCGATGCGCCCGTGGTTCATGACGACGATCTGCTCGGCGACCTCCATCGCCTCCTCCTGGTCGTGCGTGACGAAGATCGTGGTGACGTGGATCTCGTCGTGCAGGCGGCGCAGCCATTCGCGCAGCTCGGCGCGGACCTGGGCGTCGAGCGCGCCGAAGGGCTCGTCCAGCAGCAGCACCTGCGGCTGGACCGCGAGCGCGCGCGCGAGCGCCATGCGCTGCTGCTGGCCCCCGGAGAGCTGCGAGGGGTAGCGGTCGGCGAGCCCGTCCAGGCGCACGAGCGCGAGCAGTTCGGCCACGCGGTCGCGGATCTGGGGCTTGGGCCGTTTGCGGACGCTCAGCCCGAAGCCGACGTTGTCCTGCACGGTCATGTGCTTGAAGGGGGCGTAGTGCTGGAAGACGAACCCGATGCCGCGCTCGCGCGCGGGGGAGGCGGTGACGTCCTCGCCGTCGATCAGGACGCTGCCCGTGTCCGGGGTCTCGAGCCCCGCGATGATGCGCAGCAGCGTCGACTTGCCGCTTCCGCTCGGGCCGAGCAGCGCGGTGAGCGCACCGTCGGCGACGTCGATGCTGACGTCGCTGAGCGCCTGGAACTCGCCGAAGCGCTTGTTCACGTCACGGACCTGGATCGCCATCAGCTGCCTTCCCTCTTGTTGGCTCGCCGAGCGAGCAGGTTCATCGCCAGCAGCGTCAACAGCGCCAGCAGGGCGAGCATCACGGCCGCCGTGTAGGCGCCCGTGGTGTCGAAGTTCTCGAAGCGGTCCTGCACGTAGAGCGGCAGCGTCTGCGTCTGGCCCTCGATCCGCCCGGAGACGATGCTCACGGCACCGAACTCGCCGAGCGCGCGCGCCGTCGTCAGCACGACCCCGTAGCCGACGCCCCAGCGGATTCCCGGCAGCGTGACGCGCCAGAAGGTCTGCCAGGGGCTCGCGCCGAGCGTCTCGGCCGCCTGCTCGGAGTCGGTGCCCATCTCGCGGAGCACCGGGATCGTCTCGCGCACGACGAACGGGAGCGTGACCAGCGCGGTCGCCATCACCATCCCCGGCACCGAGAAGATGATGTTGATCCCCTGCGCGGCGAGTTCGTCGCCGAACCAGCCCGCGCGCCCGTAGACCAGGACGAGCGCGAGGCCGACGACCACCGGCGAGATCGCGAACGGCATGTCGATCAGCAGGCCGAACAGCCTCCTGCCGGGCATCCGGCCGCGCTCCATCAGGATCGCCGCGCCGATCCCGAACACCGTGTTCAGCGGCACGACGATCAGCACGATCTCCAGCGACAGCCACATCGCATGGAGCGCGTTCGGAGCCGTCACTGCGTTCCACACCGGCGCGAGGCCGTGTTCGAAGGTGCGGTAGAAGATCATCGCCAGGGGCGCGCCGAGCAGCACCCCGAGGTAGCCGAGCGCGATCGTGCGCAGCGCGAGCCGCCCGCCGCGGGAGGAGCCGACCGTCGCGGCCTTCGGCGCCCGCCCCGCGCGGCGTCCGCGCGTCAGCCCGGCGCCCTGCTCGGCCCCTACGGCGAGAGTCCCGCCGCCGCTAGACGGCATGGCGCGAGAACCTCCGCTGCAGCAGGTCCAGCCCGGCCAGCACGAGCAGCGCCACCGCCAGCAGCACGACCGAGACCGCCGCCGCGCGCCGGCAGGTTTTCGTTCTGGATCTGGCCGAAGATGTAGACGGAGCCGGCCTCCGTCTTGAACGGCAGGTTGCCGGTGATCAGGATCAGCGAGCCGAACTCGCCGATCGCGCGCGCGAAGCTCAGCGCGATGCCAGAGAGGATCGCCGGGAGCAGGGTGGGGAGGACGATCCGCCGCAGCACCGTGCGATGGCTCGCCCCGAGCGAGGACGCCGCTTCCTCCATCGAGCGGTCGAGGTCGATCATCACCGGCTGCACCGAGCGCACCACGAACGGCAGCGTCACGAACAGCAGGGCGAGCACGACCGCCGCGCGGGTGAAGGCGACATCGATCCCGACCGGGCTGTTCTTGCCGTAGAGCGCGAGCAGCACGAGTCCCGCGACGATCGTGGGCAACGCGAACGGGAGGTCGATGATCGCGTTCACGATCCCCTTGCCCGGGAACCGGTCGCGCACGAGCACCCAGGCGATGATCGTCCCGAACACGGCGTTGATCAGCACCACGATCACGGAGGCGATCAGCGTCAGCTTGATCGCCGCCCACGCCTCCGGGCTCGAGATCTCCTTCCAGAACGCGTGCGTCCCGCCGTCGAAGGCCTTCGTGACGAGCGCCGCCATCGGCAGCAGCACGAGGATGCTCAGGTACAGGACGAGCGTTCCGGTGCCGAGCACCCCCGGGACCCGCCCGCCTCCGAGCGCCGGCGGCCGCCTGCGCGCAGGCGCGAGCGCGGAGCTACTTGCTGGTTGAGACGCCAAGGGATTCCTCGATCTTGGTCACGAGCCCGGTTTCCTTTTCGAAGAACTTCTTGTTGACCGCCTTCCACCCGCCGAGGTAGGCGATCGTGAAGAGGCCCGGCGGGTTCTTGAAGCTCGCCGCGGCGGGCACGCCCTTGATCACGGGGCGGTAGCCCTGTTCGGCCCAGATCTGCTGCGCGGCGGGGGTGAGGAGGTATTCCGCGAACTTCTTCGCGCTTTCGCTCGAGCCGACGACGGCCAGCGGGTTTTCGATCTGGATCGTGTCGTTCGGGATGACGTATTCGATTTCCGCGCCCTTCTTCTTGTCCGCGATCGCCTCGGTCTCGTAGTCGAGCAGCGCGTCGCCGCGCCCGGCGAGGAAGGTCTGCAGCGCGTTGCGCGCCGAGCTGTCCTGGCTGACCACGTTGTGGAAGAGCTGCTTGAGGTATTCCTCGGCCTGCGCTTCGCTCTTGCCTTCCTTGAGCTGCGCGCCGTAGGCGCCGAGGATGTTCCAGCGCGCGGCGCCGGAGCTGAACGGGTTCGGCGTCAGCACCTGCACGCCGGGCTTGACGAGGTCCGACCAGCCGGTGATGTGCTTGGGGTTGCCCTTGCGCACGATGATCACGTCGACCGAGTTGGTGACCATGCCCTTCGTCGGCGTCTGGTTCCAGCTCGGCTGGACCATCCCGCTCTTGACGAGCCGTTCGACGTCCGGTTCGAGCGAGAAGTTGACGAGGTCGGCGTGCTGGCCGTTGGCGACCGCGCGGCTCTGGTCGCCCGAGGGGCCGTAGGACTGGCTGAAGGTGACGTCCTTGCCCTGCGACGTCGCCTCGAACGCCGACGTCAGCTTTTCGAACGCGGCCTGGGGCGTCGAGTAGGCCACGATCGCGACCTGCTTGCCACCCCCGCCCGATGACGAGCCGCAGGCCGAGAGGCCGAGGGCGGCGAGGGCGAGGAGGACGGCGGTAACGGCGACTGGGCGTCGGGTCATGATCACTTTCTTTGTAAAGAACACGGTAATTATCGTCTTTATTGAGCGGATGCGAAAAGTAGCGTAAAGCCGACCGGTTTTCCAGCCCTTCCGTGACATTGGACACGGAAGCCGCTTCCTGTCCAGTTCATTGACAGAAACGGCGCGCTTTCGGGTACCATGGAGGGGCTGCTCCCTCATGTACGCCCCGGTCCCTCATGCCGGCGCGCCCCCGTCAGCAAAGGAGACCCCCGCAGATGTCAGCCCCCACCACCGTTCCCGGCGACGAGGCCGCCGCGGCCGTCGAGGCGATCACCGAGGGCGCGGGAGCCGACCAGGGCTTCTCCCTGCACCTGACGCAGGACCAGAAGGACATCCGCGACTGGGTGCACGGCTTCGCGGCCGACGTCGTGCGCCCCGCCGCGCACGAGTGGGACGAGAAGGAGGAGACCCCCTGGCCGATCATCCAGGAGGCGGCCAAGATCGGCCTGTACGGATTCGAAGGCATGGCCCAGTTCTTCGCCGACCCCTCCGGGCTCGGGCTGCCGATCGTCAACGAGGAGCTGTTCTGGGGCGACGCCGGGATCGGCATGTCGATCATGGGCACCGCGCTCGCGGTCGCCGCGATCTTCGGGCAGGGCTCGGGCGAGCAGATCGGCGAGTGGATTCCGCGCTGCTTCGGGACCGTCGACGACGTCAAGGTCGCTGCGTTCTGCGCCTCGGAGCCGAACGCCGGCTCCGACGTCTCCGGCGTGCGCACGAGCGCGAAGTTCGACGAGGCCGCCGGCGAGTGGGTGCTCAACGGCCAGAAGGCCTGGGCCACCAACGGCGGCATCGCCGACGTCCACGTGGTGATCGCCTCGGTCGACCGCGAGCTGGGCTCCAAAGGCCACGCCGCGTTCGTGATCCCGATGAGCGAAGCCAAGGGCATCGAGCAGGGCGCGAAGGTCAAAAAGCACGGCCTGCGCGCGTCGCACACCGCCGACGTGCACCTCGACGACTGCCGCATCCCGGCGGGCTACGTGCTCGGCGGCAAGGAGAAACTCGACGAGCGCCTGGCCCGTGTGCGCGAGGGCAAGAAGGGCAACGCGCAGGCCGCGATGGCGACCTTCGAGGCCTCGCGCCCGACGGTCGGCGCCCAGGCGATCGGGATCGCGCGGGCCGCATACGAGTACTCGCTCGACTACGCCAAGGAGCGCGAGCAGTTCGGCCGCCAGATCATCGACAACCAGGCGATCGCGTTCACGCTCGCGCGCATGAAGCTCGAGATCGACGCCTCCCGGCTGCTCGTCTGGCGCGCCTCGTGGATGGGCCGCAACCAGGTCCCGTTCCACAACGCCGAGGGCTCGATGAGCAAGCTCAAGGCCGGCGAGGTCGCCGTGTGGGTCACCGAGCGGGCGATCCAGATCCTCGGCGGCAACGGCTACACGCGCGAGTTCCCCGTCGAGCGCTGGCACCGCGACGCGAAGATCTACGACATCTTCGAGGGCACGGCCGAGATCCAGCAGATGGTGATCTCGCGGGCGATCAGCGGGATCCCCGGCCTGTTCGGCCGCCCCGCGTCCTAGCGCTCCAGCGCCTGGAGCGAGGCCGCGAGGCGCAGCGCCTCGAGCGTCTCGAGCTGGCCGCGGGCGCGCTCGGCGAGCCGCTCGAGGCCGATCTCGGACAGGCGCGGGTCCTCGCCGCGGACAGCGATCAGCGACTCCCACAGCGCGAGCTTGCCGCGCACCCCGAGTGTCAACCCCTCGAGCTCGATCAGCCTCGACAGCGGCGAGTGGGAGAGCAGCCGCCCGTTCGGCTTCAGCCGCCCCAGCTTCTCGGCGGACCAGCCCGCCGCGACCTTCAAGCGGTCCTCGCCGACCCCGAGCGCGCGCATCAGCGCCAGGGACACGCGGCCGTCAGCCACCCGGTCCGGGCCCGGCTCAGTCGTGCCGCGCGGCGCGCCGCTCGGCACGCTGCTCGCGGATCAAGCGCCGCGCGACGAAGTCGCCGATCACGATCGAGACCCAGACGATCACCGTCGCCGCGACGACCGTGCCGGCGCCGTGCACGGTCAGGCCCGGCACGATCAGGGCCACGATCACGAGCGCGATGATCGTGGACGCGAGCGCCAGCAGCCCCGCCATCGCGACGGAGGGCTGGCGGATCAGCACCCGCAGCGCCAGGAACGAGACGACGATGTGGACGATCCAGAACAGCAGCGTGGCCTCGAGCAGCCCGCCGGCGTTCACGGAGAAGTCGCTGAGGACCGCGGAGGAGATCAGCAGGCCGGCCGCGATCGCGACCAGCGACGTTCCCAGCCGGATCCCCCACCGCCGCAGCACTCCAACAGCCTAGAGGGCGACGGCGCGCCTACCAGGCCTGGCCGGTCCCGCAGTGCGGGCAGGACACCGTCGTCGAGACGGCCGCGCTGAACAGGTAGCCGCAGCCGCAGGTGTAGAGCGCGGTGTCGATCGGTCCGCCGGCCGCGCGGACGCGGTCCACGGCGGGGTCGCAGCCGCCGGCCGCGCGGCGGCCGGGTGCGGGTTCGGCGGCCGCGGCCGCTTCGCTCGCCGGTGTGGCCGGGGCTCTGCCGCGCTGCTGGGCAGGGCCGTGGCCGGCGCGGCGCCGGCGGCTGCCGTCGCGCTCGCGCAGGGGGTGTAGAAGCCTTGGTCTCATCGGTCCTCTCTGAATAGGACGTCGCACACGCAAAAAGGTTTCGCGGTGCAACCTTTGTTTCCTGTCGGAGCCACTCGGACCCCGGCGGCCGGCGAGCCGCGGGGGGAGGCTCGCCGGGGGGATGGGGGGTTTTGAGATAATCGACTCGTGAACCCGGCGCGGAAGCGAAAGGTGCGGCTGGTCGTGGCGCTCAGCGCAGCCGTGGTACTGGCCTCTGCGCTCATCTACACGAGCTTCAGCGCCGCCAGCCCGGCGCTCACGCCGAGCCAGCTGCTCCGCTCGGCCCAGGCCGGGCGCACCTACGTGCTGACCGGGACCGTCGCGAAGGGCAGCGTCCACCACCAGGGCGAAGTGCTCGACTTCGCCGTGCGCGACCGCAGCGGTTCGACGAGTGTCCCGCTCGCCTATACGGGCACGGTCCCGGACCCGTTCCGCGAAGGGCGCGAGGTGATCGTCACGGTCGAGAAGCAGGGCGACCGCTACGTCGGCGAACGCAACACGCTGATCACGAAGTGCCCCTCGAAGTTCAAGACCGCGCCGCCGAGCCAGCAGCAGAGCTCCTGAGTGCGGGCCGCGAGCGAACACGCGCCCGGCGCGGGTGCCCCGATCCGTCCCGCGAGGACACGGTGAGCTGATGGCAGGACTCGGATTCGCCTGCCTGCTGCTCGCGCTCGGCATCTGCGCCTACGGCATCGTCGCCTCGGTGTACGGGGTGCGCGCCGGGCGCCCCGAGTTCTCCGAGTCCGGCCGGCGGTCGGTCTACGCGCTGGCGGGGATCCTCACAGTCGCCTTCGTCGTGCTCGAGCTCGCGTTCCTTCGCAACGACTTCGCGTTCAACACCGTCGCCGACACCTCGAGCCGCACGACGCCCCTGTTCTACCGCGCGGCCGCCGTGTGGTCCTCGCAGGAAGGCTCGCTGCTGCTGTGGGCCTGGCTGCTCTCGCTGTGGTCGAGCGCCGCGCTGTTCCTGACGCGCAACCGGATGCGCGACGTGGCGAGCTACGCCACCGCGGTGCTGCTCGGCTTCGGCGGCTTCTTCGTGTCGCTGATGATCTTCTACGCGAACCCGTTCGCGACGACGAACCCGGCGCCGCCCGAAGGGGCCGGGCTCGACCCGCTGCTGCGGTTCCCGACGATGATGATCCACCCCCCGATGCTCTACTCGGGGTACACGCTGTGCACGATCCCGCTCGCGTTCGGGGTCGGCGCGCTGCTCGCCCGGCGCGTGGACGCGGAGTGGATCAAATCGATCCGCCGCTTCGCCTTCGCGGGCTGGCTGTTCCTCGGGATCGGGATCCTGCTCGGCGCGCGCTGGTCCTACTCGGAGCTCGGGTGGGGCGGCTACTGGGGCTGGGACGCGGTGGAGAACGCGTCGCTGATGCCCTGGCTGACGGCGACCGCCTTCCTGCACTCGCTGATGATCCAGGAGAAACGCGGGATGCTGAAGGTCTGGA
Organism: uncultured Solirubrobacteraceae bacterium; assembly: GCA_963779065.1. Classification (GTDB taxonomy): domain Bacteria; phylum Actinomycetota; class Thermoleophilia; order Solirubrobacterales; family Solirubrobacteraceae; genus Palsa-744. The sequence goes on along the minus strand of CAVZWQ010000003.1, from coordinate 1,060,044 downwards.
ACGTGTCGCTCGTGCTCGCCACGGGCACGCTCGCGATCATGGGCACGTTCCTGGTCCGCAGCGGCGTTCTCAACTCGATCCACGCGTTTGGCGGCGCCACGCTCGGCGTGCCCTTCGTGTGCCTGATCGCGGTGCTGGTCGGGGGCTCGATCTACCTCGTCGTGAGCCGCCGCGAGATGCTGCGCTCCGAGCACCGGCTGGACTCGCTGCTCTCGCGCGAGTCGATGTTCCTGATCAACAACATCGTGCTGGTCGCGCTCTGCTTCGTGATCTTCTGGGGCACCTACTTCCCGCTGATCTCCGAGGCGCTCACCGGCAAGGAATCCTCCGTCGGGCCGCCGTGGTTCGACCGCTACACGGTGCCGCTGGCGCTGATCCTCGTGCTGCTGAGCGGGATCGGGCCGGTGATCGCCTGGCGGCGGGCCACGCTCGCGAACGCGCGGCGCAACTTCCTGAAGCCCGCGCTCGTCGCGTTGATCACGCTTGGGATCCTGCTCGTCGCCGGCCTCGGCCACAAGCCGCTGGCGGTGGCGATGTTCTGCTGCGCGGCGTTCGTGTTCGCGTCCATCGGACAGGAGTTCGTGCGCGGCACGCGCGCGCGGCGCGCGATGTCAGGCGAGTCGGCGCCGACGGCGCTGCTCGCGCTCGTGCGGCGCAACCGCCGGCGCTACGGCGGCTACATCGTGCATCTCGGCATCGCCGTGCTGTTCATCGGGGTCGCCGCCTCCTCGTCCTTCCAGCACGCGACCGAGCTCGCGCTCAGCCCGGGCCAGTCCACGCGTGTCGGCGCCTACACCGTGCGCTACGTGCGTCCCACGGCGTCGATCACGCCCAAGTACGACCGCGCGCACACAGGCTCGACGATGGCCCTCGGCGCCGAACTGGACGTCACCAAGAACGGGCACCACGTCACGACGCTCGCTCCGAGCCAGGGCTACTACGCCTCCCAGGAACCCGAACAGGGCACGGTGGGCAGCCTGATCGGCGGCCAGGCGGTCAGCCACGTCGCGATCGACGCGGGCATCACGCGCGACGTCTGGAGCGCGATCTCACCGCCGATCGAAGCACCCGAGCTGAAGCGGATCGTCGAAGCCGGCAACAAGACGCTCGGGCCCGACCAGGCCCCGGTCGCGCTGCTCTACCTGGCCAAGCAGTACCTGAAGAGCCCGCCGCCCGCGCAGTTCCACTTCATCGTCTCGCCGCTGGTGATGTGGATCTGGGTCGGCGGGCTGATCGTCTTCATCGGCGGCGTGATCGCCGTCTGGCCCGCGCCGAGCACGGTCCGCGCGCGCGTCGCCGCGCGCGCCCGCGTGCCGCGGCGGCTGGTTCGCGCCTGAGGGCGCACCGATGAGCGCCTCGGCCGTCCTGATCACCTTCTGCACGCTGGGGCTGCTGGCGGCGATCGTGTTCGTGATCGGCAAGCCGCTGCGCGAGGCCGCCGAGCGGCGGGCCGCCGGAGAGCCCGAGCCGGGTGGCGGCGCGGATGGGGAGGGGCCCGGGGGCGCGAACGCCGCCGAGCGCGAGCGGCTCGAGATCGCGCGCGAGACCAAGTACCGCGAGATCCGCGACGCCGAGCTCGACTACCGGACCGGCAAGCTCTCCGAGCGCGACTACCGCGAGCTCGACGCCGAGCTGCGCGCCGAGGCGCTCACGATCCTGGATGCGCTGGAGGCGGCGGGGGCGGGGGCCGGCATGGAGAGCCGGTCCGACCCGGGTCCTACGCCCACGGACGCTTCAGGAGCACGATCGCGTTGACGAAGAACAGGACCGCGAACACGACCGTCCAGCGATTGAGGTTGCGCTCGACCATCGAACCGCCGCCGAGCGGGCCCTGGCCGCTGCCGACGCCGAAGGCGCCGGACAGCCCGGAATCCTTGCCCGAGTGCATCAGCACAAGGAACACGACGATCACGGCGAGGATCACCTGGACGATCGAGTCGAGCGTTTCCACGCGCGAAGCGTAGCGGAGGCGGCCCGCATCGGTGGCAGCGCGGTCTGCGAGGGTTGTGCAGGATTGCGCAAGGTTGCGCCCAAAGTCGGGTACTGGCTACACATGTCGCGCCGATACCGCATACTTTCGGCGCGAGGAGACCAGGAAAAACGTTGCCAGAGCGATTACGAATCCTTTACGGATTCTTGGTCCTCTGCCGATATGACTCCCGGTGGGCGTATCCAGTGACGTGGATCCGGTGCGCCGACCACTCCATATGGGACGACCCGCAGATGAACGAGAACACGGCATGACGCCGCCCACCAGAGCTCGCCGCAGAGCTCTTCGTGCTGTTCTGGGGGCCCTTGCGGGTGGCGGTCTCACGGCCGCATCGCTCGCCTCGCCCGCCGTCACGACCGAGGCGTTCGCCTCCAACATCGGCGGCGTGCCGACCACGCCGGAAGTGACCGCGCCCGAAGTCCCGGGCGAAGCCTCCTCGCCGGCCACGGCGACCGGTAACACCACCACCACGCCGGCGCCGGTCACGCCCTCGACGGGTACGACGACGACCCCGCAGCCGCCCGCGCCCAAGCCGGAAACGCCCGCGGTCACGGTGCAGCGCCGCCAGAAGACCTCCGGCGGCGCGAAGAGCAGCCCCGCCACAAGCAGCCCGACCGGCAAGGGCAAGGCCGGCAACGGCCCCAACAGCGTCGAAGGCTCGCCGCAGGCCGTCGCCAAGGCCGGCGCGCTCGCCGCGGTCCTCGCCTCCTCGCAGGCCTCGACCCAGGCGCTCGCGTTCTACCGCGTGCCGCTCTTCATGCTGCCGATCTACAAGGCGGCAGCCGTCCAGTACGGCGTGCCGTGGCAGATCCTCGCCGGCATCAACGAAATCGAGACCGACTACGGCGCCGACCAGTCGGTGTCGAGCGCCGGCGCGGTCGGGTGGATGCAGTTCATGCCCGAAACCTGGCAGTCCTACGGCGTGGACGCGCTCGAAGCCGGCTACGCCGACCCCTACAACCCCGTCGACGCGGTGTTCGCCGCCGCGCGCTACCTGCGCGCCGCCGGCGCGGCCACCGACCTGCGCCGCGCGATCCTGGCCTACAACCACTCCGAAGAATACGTCGACTCCGTGATGCTTCGGGCGAAGCTGATCTCGACCTACCCGAAGCCCGTGATCGCGACCCTGACCGGTCTCGTGGACGGCCGCCCCCCGGTGGACGGCGGCTCGCTGGAATGGAGCGCCGCGCACGCCGAAGCCGGCCCGGGCAGCGCGACCGCGAGCGCCGCGAGCCGCCAAGCCGAAGACCTCCTCCGCGACGCCTGGCGGCACCGGCTCCGCTGTCTCGCCGGCCGCTGCCGCGGCCGCCGCCGCCCGCGCCCGGCCGGCCCCCGAGATGCAGGTCGTCGACCTCACCGCCGGCGCGCATGCCTCAGTGGTCGCGGTCCAGGACGGCCGCGTGGTCCAGATCGGCGACAGCCGCCGCCTCGGCCACTTCATCGTGCTGCGCGACGTCTATGGCGACGTGTTCACCTACGCCGGGCTCGGCAGCGTCGCGACGAGCTACACGCGGGAGAAGCCGGCCCGCACGAAGGGCACCTCGCCTGTCGTGCAGGCCGCGAGCACGCGCGACCCGGCCCCGTCGAAAGCCGCCACCGCAGGCAGCCAGGCGCCGGTGACTCTGCAGGTCAAGACCCCGGCGCCGCAGAACCGCGGCTCGGGGGGCGGGCGCGCAGAACTCGCGAGCTCCGAAGATGTCCCCGCCGGCATGAACCGGGCGCGCCTCTACGCGCACCCGGGCAACCCCGACGCCAAGGCGTCCGCCGTCGCGACGGGCGTGCGCCGTGCGGCCCGCGCCAAGGCCGCGCAGCGGCTGCCGCTGCGGGCGGGAGCGGTCGTGCCGAGCGGCACCGTGCTCGGCAAGGTGATGGTCTCGAGCGGCGGGCAGTCGGGGCACCTGCGCTTCGCGATCCGCCCCGCCGGCGACAACGCCTACATCGACCCCGGGCCCGTGCTGTCCAACTGGGCCGAGCTCCAGAAGGCGCTCCACCCGCAGGGCGCCCGCGCGCAGAACGCCCTGCTGGGCGCGACCGCCGGGGACGTGTTCCTGCTCTCGCGCCAGCAGCTCGAGCGCACGGTCCTCTCGGACCCCGGCATCACGATCACCGGCTGCGCGCGCGGCGACGTCGCCTCGGGCGCGGTCGACCACCGCGTGCTCGCGGTGCTCGCGTTCCTCTCGCGCAGCGGCCTGAAGCCGACCGTCGGCGCGCTGCGCTGCGGGCAGAGCCAGTTCACGAGCGCGGGCGTCGCCTCGCCCCACGCGCGCGGCGACGCGGTCGACATCACCGCGATCAACGGCGTCCCCCTCACCCATCACCAGGGTCCGGGCACGATCACCGACCTCACGATCCGCGCGCTGCTGACCCTGCCGAGCGAATTCGTGCCGCACGAAATCCTGAGCCTCATGCAGTACCCGGCCTCGCCCCAGACGAAGGCCGTCTCCTCGCACTGGAACCGTCTCGAGCTCGTCTTCGACCGCCAGGCGGCGCCCCTGCTCGGCACCACGGTGCCCGGCGTGGCGCACTCGGCGGCGAAGGGCAAGGCCGCGCCGGCGCCGGTCGTCACGACGACGGTGCTCAGCTCGCTGCAGTGGTCGCAGCTGGTCGGCCGGATCGGCGCGATCCCGGCCCCGAAGATCGCCTACAAGCCGACCTCCTCGGCGATCTCCGACGCGAAGAGCACGAACGTCAAATAGCCGCGGCCGCGACCGCGCGCGCGGCGTGGTCCGGGGGTCGCTCTGCGATCATGACGCCGTGGCGAGCTTCGGCGGCATCGACCTGGGGGGGACGAAGATCCAGGCCGTGGTCGTCGACGAGCGCCACGACGTGAAGGGCTCCTCGCGGCACCCGACGCCGACCTCGGGCGGCCCCGAGGACGTCGCGCAGGCGATCGCGAACGGGCTGCGCGAGGCCGCCGGCCAGGCCGGCCTCGAGGTGGCCTCGCTGCAGGGCATCGGCGTCGGCTCCCCCGGCGTCGTCGAGCACGGAACGGTCACGAGCGCCCGCAACCTGCCCGGCTGGGAAGGCACGTTCCCGCTCGCCGCACGCCTCACCGAGCTGCTCGGCCCGCCCGTCGAGCTCGGCAACGACGTGCAGGTCGCGACCGTCGCCGAGTCCGAGCTGGGAGCCGGTCGCGAGTTCCACTCGCTGCTCGGCGTCTTCTGGGGGACCGGGGTAGGCGGCTGCGCGGTGGTCGACGGCAGCCCCTGGCGCGGGCGCGGAGGCGCGGGGGAGATCGGACACGTCGTCGTCAAGATCGACGGCGCCCGCTGCACGTGCGGGCGGCTGGGCTGCATGGAGGCCTACTCCGGGCGCGCGGCGATGGAAAACCACGTCCGCGAGCTGGTCGAGAAGGGCGAGAAGACCGATCTGTTCAAGCTCATGAAGCACCACGAGCGCGACCGCCTCACGAGCGGCATCTGGGCGCGGGCGCTCGAGAAGGGCGACAAGCTCGCCGAGCACATGATCGACCGCGCGATCCACGCGCTCGGAGCGGGCGTCGCCTCGGCGATCAACCTGCTCGACCTCGAGGCCGTGATCCTCGGCGGCGGGCTGGGCGTGCGGCTCGGCGACCACGCCGCCGAACGGCTCTCGACAGCGATGCTCCCGCACCTCTTCAAGGACTCGCGCCCGCCCCGCGTGCTCGTCGCCTCGCTCGGCGACCTCGGCGGGGCGATCGGCGCGACGCTGCTGGTCTCGGGAGCGGGCCGGGCGGACGGCGCAGCCCGCCCCTGAGCGCCGCCGCGCCCGTGCGGGCGCCGCTCCGAAGGCTCAGCCGCCCAGCACCGTCACGCCCACGAGCACGATCGACAGGCAGGAGAGCACCGCGACGGTGACCCCGGTGGCGGCATCGAGCAGGCCGCGGCTGCGATGCTCGCCCATCACCCGGCGCGAGCGCGAGAGCAGCCAGATGAACAGCAGGTTGATCGGCAGCAGCAGGCCGTTTACGACCTGGACGCCGACCAGCAGGGAGATCACCGGGATGCCGGGAATCACGGCGACGATCGCGCTGACCGCGATCATCGCCGTGATCACGCCGACGAAGACGGGCGCCTCGCCGGGACGCCTGCCGATCCCCTTCTCGTAGCCGAGCGACTCCGAGACGACGTAGGAGGTGGCGATCGGCAGGATCGCGCAGGCCAGCAGGCTGGCGCCGAGCAGGCCGATCCCGAACAGCGTCTCGGCGAACTGGCCGGCGAACGGTTTCAGCGCGGCGGCGGCCTGCGCCGCCGACTGGATTTCGTGCACGCCGTGCTTGTAGAGCGTGGCGCCGGTCGCGATCACGATGAACCCGGAGATCACGCACGCAAAGACCGACCCGGCGACCGCCTCGTGTTCCTCGTGGCCGAGATCCTCCTCGCGCACGCCTCGCTCGACCGTCGCCGACTGGAGGTACAGCTGCATGTAGGGGGTGATCGTGGTGCCCACCGTCGCGATCAGCAGGATCACGTAGGCCGACGATGCGTGGATCGTCGGTTTCACGATCGCCTTGCCGACTTCGGCCCAGTCGGGGTGGGCGAGGATCGCCGCGATCGGGTAGGCGAAGAAGGGAATCGTGAACCAGATGAAGATGCGCTCCGCGCTGCGGTAGGAGCCGCGCACGATGATCAGCCAGATGCCGACCGCGATCACCGGCACGGTCACCTGCACGGGGATGTGGGCGAGGCCGAGGGCCGCGCCGGCGCCGACGAAGTCGGAGATGCAGATGCCGAGGTTGGCGACGAGCACGGCGGTGGTCGCGAACACCGACCAGCGGATGCCGTACTCCTCGCGCACGAGCTCGGCCAGCCCCTTGCCCGTGACCACCCCCATCCGCGCCGCCAGCAGCTGCACGATCGCCAGCGAGATCGCGATCAGGACGATCGTCCACAGCAGGTCGTAGCCGTACTTCGCGCCGACGGCGGAGTAGGTGGCGATGCCGCCGGCGTCGTTGCCGGCGTTGGCCGCTATGAGTCCCGGGCCGAGCAGCCCGAGCATGGCGAAGATGACCGCTCGGCGGGAGCTAAGACGGGCAGGCAGCCGCGGTCGGCCACGGGTGGCCGACCGGACACGGCGCATGACGGACGGTACTCGGACCGCCATCGAACTGTCCGCCTACGGAGCTCATCGCGGTGAGTCTATTGCCTGGGCGCGCGGGCCCCAAGAGCTGGCTGAAAACGCCCGTTCAGTCCTCGCCGAGCAGGCCGAAGCGCCGCCGCCAGCCGCGCGGGAGCATCGCCTCGAGCACGTCGTCCACGGTCACGACGCCGAGCATGTGCTTGCTCTCGTCGACGACCGGGATCGAGGTCAGGTTGTAGTCCGCCATCAGCCGCGCGACCTCATCGAACGGCGCATCGGGGGAGAGGCAGGGAACGTCGTGCTTGAGCTCGGCGTCCAGGCGCCGGTCGGGGTCGGCGCGCAGCAGCGCGGTCACCGGCACGCTGCCCTCGAGCGCGCCCTCGGCGCCGTCCACGAACACGCTCGTCAGCAGCTCGGGCGCGACGCGGCTGTGGCGCACCGCCCGGAGCGCCTGCTCGGCGGTGCTCGATCCCGGCAGCAGGACGAAGTCGGGGCTCATCAGCCCGCCTGCCTCGGCGGGGTCGTAGCCGAGCAGCGCGCGCACCTTGACACGCTGGCTGACAGGCAGCAGCGCCATGATCGGCTCGCGGCGCTCGTCCTCGAGCTCGCCGAGCACGTCGGCCGCGTCGTCCGGTGCCATGCGGGAGAGGATCTGCGCCACCTGCTCGTCCGGGCGGTCCTCGAGGAACTCGCGCTGGTGGTGGTCGTCGAGCTCCTCGAACACGTCTGCCTCGAGCTCGCGGTCGTCGTCGCCGACGGCCTGGATGATCTCCTCGCCCTCTTGGCGCGAGGCCGCCTCGACGAGGTCGGCGATCTGGGCCGGGTGGAGCTTCGCGAGCTTGGGGTGAGGCACCCGCAGGCGCACCGTGGGCACGTGGCCGACGAAGGGCTCGACGCCCGCCCAGTCGAGGAACTGGCCGGTCCCGATGTGCGCCCCCAGCGGCTTCGGCAGCAGCCGGCGCAGCCCGCCGCGCGGGCCCGTGTCCACGCCGACCACGCGCCAGGAGCCCGCGACGAGCGCGAGCTCGATCTCGTTCGCGCGCACGAGCCGGGCGCCCTCGACGTTGATCAGCTGGCGGTCGAGCAGGTCGCGCTTGAGGAGCACCTCCTCGGGCCGGCGCTCGAACGGGCGCAGGTCGAGCTTGGCCTTGCGCAGCACGACCGCGTCGGGGCCGATGTGCGAGACGCGGTCGACACCGAGGTAGGAGCTCCGCCCGGCGACCGCGACGAGCAGTCCCGTGATCGGCGGGTAGCCGGCGCCGCCGAGCCGGACGATCACGTCGCCGACCTTGCCGAGGCGCTCGCCGTCGGAGTCGCGCAGCGGGGCGCCCACGAGCTGGGAGAGGTGCAGGATCGGCGGGCGGGCTGTCGTGAGGCGCGGCCAATGCTCGCGGCCGCCGTCGCTCGGAGCGCGTTCGATGCGCCGCGGACCGCGCCGATCGCCACGCACCGTCGCCCGCGCCGCCGCTTCACGGCGTCGCCCGCTTGTCCACGAACGCCTCGACCGCACCCTGATCTCGAAACAGGCTCTAAGGTCGTTCGACCGATGCCCTTCTGGCTGTCGATCGCCTGCCTGTCGATCTTCCAGGGCGCGCTGGTGGCGCTCCCGGTGCGAGTCCGCTGGGCGCCCCTGCAGCGGCTTCGCGCCGGCGGCTGGGCGCTGGTGCTGCCCGTCTCGATCGTCGCTTTCGTCGCCGTCGCGCGGGTTGCCGAAACCGCGAGCGCGCAGGGCCTCACCTACCTCGCGCTCGTCGCGGTGCCACCGCTGGCCGCGCTCGCGCTCGGCTGGCTCTCGCGGGGGGCGCGCCCGCGCCGTGCGCTGTGGGCAGGCGCGCTGTTCGCGCTCGCGTGGGCCGACCGCGGCGGGCTCGCCGGCAACGCGGCCGCGACGCTGCTCTCCGGGCTCAGCTGCGTCGCGCTCGGGTCGCTGCTCGGCGCGATCACGCCGCCGCGCTGGCTCGCGGCCGGGATCGTCGCGATGGCGGCCGCCGACACGGCGCTGGTCGTCTCGGATCTGCTTCAGCAGCCCAACGACGCGCTCAACGCGGCGCACCCCGCGGCAGGGCTGCCGCGCCTGCAGGCCGAGTCGTTCGGCTCGGCGCTGATGGGCTACGGCGACCTGTTCGTGGCGGCGGTGTTCGGAGGGATGCTCGCCGCCCAGGGCCGCCGGCAGGCTCCCGCCGCCGTGCTGACGATCGCGCTGGCTCTCGCTTTCGACCTGCTGTTCTTCGCGGTCAACGAGCTGCCGGCCACGGTGCCGGTGGCCCTGGCGCTGGGCGTGCTCGCGCTCAGGGGCTCTAGCCGGAGACGATCCGCCGCGGCCCGAGGCGCTCCGCGCGCGGCTCGCCTTCGGGCGCGTCCTGCACGAGCTCGCCCTGCAGCCGATCCTCCAGCTCGCCCTGCGAGGCGATCGCCCGCGCCGTGAGCTCCAGCGGCTCCGGGGGCGCGAGCTCGCGCTCGGATGCCGCCCCGGCCTGCTCGATGCGGCGCACCTGCGGCATCACCCGGCTGTCGAAGGAGCCGACCGCCTCGTTGTAGGCCGCGACCGCGGAGCCGAGCTGCCGCCCGGCCTTGGCGAACGGGGTCACGAAGCGCGCGAGGCGGGTGTGCAGCTCGCGCGCGGACTCGGCGATCTCGCGCGCGGAGTCGGCGATCTGCTCCTGGCGCCAGCCGTAGTGCACCGCGCGCAGCAGCCCGATCAGCGTCGTCGGCGTCGTCAGCAGCACCTGCTGGGAGACGCCGTACTCGATCAGGCCCGGGTCCTTCGCGAGGGCGGCGTGGTAGATGCCGTCGGAGGGCACGAACATCACGACGAACTCCGGCGTGGAGTCGAACTGGCGCTGGTAGCCCTTCGAGGCGAGCTTGGTGATGTGATCGCGCGTCTGGCGGGCGTGCGCGGCGAGGTGTCCCTCGCGCTCTGCGTCCTGCTCGCACTCCAGCGAGAGCAGGTAGGCCTCGAGCGGCACCTTCGAGTCGACCACGATCAGCTTGCCGCCGGGCAGCTTGACGAGCATGTCCGGCCGCAGCGCCCCCTCGCCCGTCTGGATCGTGCTCTGCTCGACGAAGTCGCAGTGCGCGACCATGCCCGCCATCTCGACCACGTTGCGCAGCTGGATCTCTCCCCACGAGCCGCGCGTGGACGGGCGCTTGAGCGCGCCGACGAGGTTGCCGGTCTCGCGCTGCAGCGAGCCCACGCCCTCGCCGAGCGAGCGCACCATCTCGCGCAGCTCGCCCTGAGCCTGCCCGCGCTCCTTCTCCAGGCGCGCGATCTCGCTCTGCATGCGCGCGAGCTGCTCCTGCACGGGGGTCACGACCCCCTTGATCTGCTCGGTCCGCTGCGCCATCTCGCCGGCGGCGCGCTCCTGCTCGGCGGCGCGCGCGTCCGCGACGCTGCGCGCGAGCGACGCGCCCGTCTGCTCCATCACGTCCATCGAGACCGCGCGCAGCTCCTCGCGCAGCCGCGCGGCGTCGCGGCGCAGGACGATCGCGGCCAGCACCGCTCCGAGCAGGATCCCGAGTATCGCCAGCAGCACCGTCATCACTTGCTCCCTGTCCGTGGGCGGCTGTCAAACATCGCAGGGGCGCCGGACGCCACCGGACGGGCCGCTGCGGGGCGCGCCGCCGCGCCTCGAAGGACGGTCATTTGCAGGACACTTCGCGCTTGACACGGGGCAGGGACGCGTCTACCTTGGCGGTTCGCGGCACGCACTCTGGCGTGCCGCACGGTCCGACAGGACGGACCGAACCGAGGGGTCGTGTCGCGGCGGAGGGGATCTGCGGGCATGGTCCGCAGAACCGCAACAGGAGGGTGAGAATGTCAGCCAAGAAAGGCTGTGTGCGGTCATACCGACTGCTCGGCTGTCTGATGGCAGTCGCCCTGGTGGCATCGGCGCTGCTCGCGTCGTCCGCCAGCGCAATGAAACCGGTGCCGACGCCGACGAAGTACATCGCGCTCGGCGACTCGCTGAGCTTCGGCTACAAAGGCGCGACCTTCAAAGCCAACCAGACGGCCAACAAAGAACACTGCAAAGCCGGCGTGGAAGCCGCCGAAAAAGCCGAAACCGAACTCGCGTACGCCGAAAAGGCGCTGTGCGAGCCGACCTCGACCTTCGAAGAAGGCTTCGTCGGCTACTTCGGCGGCAAGCTCGCGAAGGCCGAAAAGAAAGCCGGTCACACGCTGAGCACGCTCAACCTCGGCTGCCCGGGTGAGACCTCCGACGGGCTGATCGGGCACCTGCTCGGCGGCACGCCGGAAGCCGAATACGACCCGTGCGCCTACCACAACGCACTGCCCGCAGAAGGGTTCCCGCTGAAGGTCGAATACGGCCACAGCACCTCGCAGCTGGAATACCTGCTGAGCCAGATCAAAGAAGCCGGCGAACCGGGCGGCACACCGATCTCGGCGATCTCGCTGCAGATCGGCAGCAACGACGAGCTCCACGTGCTCTACAAATGCCTCGCGTCGAGCTACCAGGCCGAACACGGCTTCACCAGCACCCTTCAGTGCGCCGAACACGAAGCCGGGCCTGAAGGCTTCTTCTACGAAGGCGGTCTGATCCACCACATCATCGCCAACATCGGCACGACGATCGGGGCGATCCGCAGCAACGGTTACGCGGGCAAGATCGTGCTGCTCGGGTTCTACAACCCGGACGCCACGGTTCTGCTGGGCAGCGACAAGCTGGTCGAAATCCTCAACCAGACGCTGGAAAGCGAGATCAGCGGCGAAGAACCCGCGTTCGGGAAAGGCCTCGTGCTGGCACGGCCCTACGCGCTGGTCAACCCCGAGGGTCCGCTCTTCAAAGAAGGCGAAACCGAAAAGGAAACCAAGGCGAAGATCAAGAAGGAAAGCCTCGGCGATCTGCAAGTACACCGAAATGTGCCTGGGCGGCAAAGAAGTGCTGGCGCTGACCGGGGACGTCCACCCGACCGCGAAGGGCTACAAGGCGTTCGGGAAGCTGATGGTCACGGCGTTCAACGCTCCCTGACCGCGACGCATCGCTGAGCAGTGACCGGGGCGTCCGCCGCAAGGCGGGCGCCCCGCTCGTTCAACCTCCGCCCGCGATCGCGCCGAGGATCCCGACCATCGCCCCGGCCGCGGGAACGAGCCGCGCGGAGGGGGGAGTCGCGGCGATCACGCGGCGCACCGGCCCGTCCACGAGCGAGCGCACCGCGATGTCCTCGCGCGCCGGCGAGAGCGCCATGCGCGGGATCAGCGCCACGCCGACGCCGGCCGCGACCAGGCCCTGGACGGTCTGGTAGTCGTCGCTCTCGAAGGCCACGTTCGGCTCGAAGCCCGCGGCGTGGCAGCAGCGCACCACGTGGCGCGAGCAGTTGCTCTCCTGCGAGGTCTGCACCCACGCCTCGCCCGCGAGGTCCGCGAGGCGCAGATGCTCGCGCGCGGCCAGCCGGTGCTCGCGGGGCAGCGCGAGGAACATCGGGTCCTCGAGCAGCTCGACGCGCGTCGCGCGCCCGGCGTCGAGGCTCTGGCCCTCGAACTCGAACAGCAGCGCGAGGTCGAGCTCGCCGCCGCGCAGCCGCGGCGCGATCTCCTCGGGCTCGCCCTCCGCGAGGCTCAGCTCGACGCCGGGGTGGGCGGCGCGGAACTCGGCGATCGCCTGCGGCATCAGCGTGGCGCCCGCGCTCGGGAACGAGGCCATCCGCAGCCGCCCGCCGCGCAGCCCGGAGATCGCCTGCAGCGCCTCTTCGGCCGCTTCGAGCTGGGCGAGGATGCCCTCGGCGTGGCCGACGAGCGTCTGGCCGGCGGCGGTCAGCGAGACGCCACGGGGGTGACGCTCGAGCAGCGCCAGGCCGGTCTCGGCCTCGAGCGCGGCGATCTGCTGGGAGACCGCCGACTGCGTGTAGTCGAGCGCGCTCGCCGCCGCGGAGATCGTGCCGCGGTGGGCGACCTCGCGCAAGATTCGCAACCGTCCGACGTGCAACATTAGTTCAGCTTATATATATCATAATAAATATCATTAGAACTGATGGCAGGTAGCGGGCATCATCAGACGAAGAAGAGCGAGGAAACGAACTTCACGGGGCGGACCGCCCCGCAGGAACAAGGAGAAACGCAATGCCCGCCAAGATCATCGTCTCCTACGACGGAACGGCCAACGAGGACGACGCCGTCGTGCTGGGGCGCCAGCTCGCCGAGGCCGGCGCCGAGGTCTCGCTGGCCTACGTGCGCCACACCCAGGACTCCGTCGGGGACACCCAGGGGATCCTCAGCCGCGGCCTCGCCCTGCTCGGCGACCCCGCCGCCGCGACCCACGTCGTCACCGACCGCTCGACCCCCGAGGGGCTCGCCGCGCTCGCCGAGCGCGAGCAGGCCGACGTGATCGTGTTCTGCTCGGACTCGCACACCGCGAAGGGCCACGTCTCGATCGGCAACTCCGCCCAGCGCCTGCTCGAGGGCGGCCGCACGGCGGTCGCGATCGCGCCGGTCGACCTCGCCGAGAAGAGCCCCCGCGTGCGCCGCGTGGTGGCCGTCGGCGACGGCGACGGCGGCGCGCGCGAGACGGCCGACGCGCTGGCCGGAGCGCTCGGCGCCGAGGTGGTCCCGGTCGCGGGCGAGGACACCGACCTCCTCGTGCTCGACTCGCGCGCCGACGCGCCCGAGGGCCGCGTCTCGCTCAGCGCCTCGGCGGAACACCTGGTCGAGATCGCCAACAGCGCCGTGCTCGTGCTCCCGCGCGGCGCGCGACTGTCCTTCGGCGCCGCGGCGCAGCAGCACCCGACCGTCGCCTAGCGGCGGCCGGGCGGCCCGGACCGGCTCTCGCGCGCCCTGGAGGCCGGCATGGAGCGCCGGCCGACCCACCGTACTTTCAGGCGCGCGAGGCCGTAGCCGGCCAGCGCTCCAAGCACGTCGAGCGCGCCGCCCACGAGATGCGCGACGGGGCCCGTCCACAGACGGGCCTCGGCGCGAGTGAAGCTCCGGCGTTGCCCGGCCACGGCGGCACGGTATCGTGGCGTTGGTGGCGAGCGCCGTGAAGACAACGCTCACCGAGCTAGGCGACTCGCGCGTGCGCCTGCAGGTCGAGGTGGAGCCCTCCGAGGTCGAGGTGCGCCTCGAACAGCGCGCGCGCGTGCTCGGGCGCCAGCTCAAACTGCCGGGCTTCCGCAAGGGCAAGGTGCCGGCGCCGCTCGTGATCCAGCGCGTCGGCCGCGAGGCGATCCTCGAGGAGGCGCTGCGCGAGTCCCTGCCGGCTTGGTACTCCGACGCGATCGCCAGCTCGGGCATCGTGCCCGTCGGCGACCCGACCGTCGACCTCGACTTCGCCAACCTGCCGCCGAAGGGCGAGGAGCTGCGCTTCTCGATCGAGATCGGCGTGCTGCCGAAGGCAGAGCTCGGCGAGTACAAGGGCCTCGAGGTGGGCCGCGCCGAGGAGACCGTCGAGGAGCAGCGCGTCGAGGAGGCGCTGGCCGGCGAGCGCGAGCGCCTCGCACGGCTGGAGACCGTCGAGCGCTCCGCCGCGGCCGGCGACTTCGTCGTCATCGACTACCTCGGCTCGCTGCCGGGCGAGGACGGCGAGCTCGTCCCCTTCGCCGGCGGCGAGGGCCGCGACCAGCTCGTCGAGCTCGGCTCGGGCAACCTGATCCCGGGCTTCGAGGAGGGCCTGGAGGGTGCGAGCGCCGGCGAGGAGCGCACCCTGTCCGTCACCTTCCCGGCCGACTACGGCGCCGGCGAGCTGGCGGGCCGCGAGGCGAGCTTCGCCGTGACGGTCAAGGAGGTCAAGGAGAAGCAGCTCCCCGAGCTCGACGACGACTTCGCCGTGGACGCGGGCTTCGACGACCTCGACGAGCTGCGCGCCGACATCCGCGAGCGGCTGCTCGAGGCCGAGCGCGCGCGCATCCAGGCCGAGTACCGCCAGGCCGCGCTCGATGCCGCGGTGGCCCACGCGACGGTGCCGGTCACGCCCGAGCTCGTCTCCGCCCGCGCGAGGGAGATGTGGGAGCGCAACCTGCACGCGCTCGCCCACCGCGGGATCTCGCGCGAGGCCTACCTGCAGATCAGCGGCCGCACCGAAGAGGAGATCCTGGCCGAGGCGCAGGGCGAAGCCGAGCAGGCCCTGCGGCGTGAGGCCGTGATCACGGCCATCGTCGCCGCCGAGGGCATCGAGCCCGACGACGAGGACGTGCTCGCCGCGCTCGCGCCGACCGCCGAACGCGAGGGTGTGGACCCGCAGCAGCTGCTCGAGGACCTGCGCGGGGCCGGCCGGCTCGACGACGTGCGCGAGGACCTCGCCGCGCGCGAGGCGATCGACCTGATCGCCTCCGAGGCGAAGCCGATCCCTCTCTCCCAGGCTGAGGCGCGCGAGAAGATCTGGACGCCGGAGAAGGAGGGCGAGGCCGCGGTCAAAGAGACGGCCGAGGCCTCCCGCCTGTGGACGCCAGATCGCTAGCCTCTAGAGGAATCCGCAAGGCCTTGGCAAACAAAGCGAGACTATGAGCCCACTTGTACCGATGGTTGTCGAGCAGACCTCGCGCGGCGAGCGAGCATTCGACATCTACAGCCGCCTGCTGAACGAGCGCATCATCTTCCTCGGTACGCCGGTGGACGACCAGATCGCGAACCTGATCGTCGCCCAGCTCCTGCACCTCGAGTCCGAGGACCCCGAGAAGGACGTCTCCATCTACATCAACTCGCCGGGCGGCTCGGTCTACGCGGGCCTCGCGATCTACGACACGATGCAGTTCATCAAGCCCGACGTGCAGACGATCTGCGTCGGCATCGCGATGTCGATGGGCGCGCTGCTGCTGGCCGGCGGCGCCCCCGGCAAGCGCATGGCGCTGCCCAACGCGAAGATCCTGATCCACCAGGTCTCCTCGAGCTTCCAGGGCCAGGCGACCGACATCGAGATCCACGCCAAAGAGATCATCGACGTGCGCAAACGGCTGGACGAGATCATCGCCAAGCACACGGGCAAATCGCTGGACCAGGTGGGCAAGGACACCGAGCGCGACTACTTCATGAGCTCGGAGGAGGCCAAGGAGTACGGCATCATCGACCGCGTGATCTCCGAGCACTGAGCAGGGGCACGGAGAGCGGCCGAAAGGGGAGGAGCACGAGATGGCCAGACCGACAGACTCCAACGAGCAGCTCCTCTGCAGCTTCTGCGGGAAGTCGCAGCGCCAGGTCAAGAAGCTGATCGCCGGCCCCGGCGTCTACATCTGCGACGAGTGCATCGATCTCTGCAACGAGATCATCGACGAGGAGCTCGCGGCCCCGCCGGCATTCGACCTCGAGAACCTGCCGAAGCCGCGCGAGATCTACGAGGTCCTCGACGAGTACGTCGTCGGGCAGGACGCCTCCAAGCGCACGCTCTCGGTCGCCGTCTACAACCACTACAAGCGCGTGCAGATGATGATGTCGCCCGACAGCGACATCGAGCTGCAGAAGTCGAACATCCTGCTCCTGGGTCCGACGGGCTGCGGCAAGACGCTCCTGGCCCAGACGCTGGCGCGGATCCTGAACGTGCCGTTCGCGATCGCGGACGCGACGGCGCTGACGGAGGCGGGCTACGTCGGCGAGGACGTCGAGAACATCCTGCTCAAGCTGATCCAGGCCGCCGACTACGACGTCAAGAAGGCCGAAACCGGGATCATCTACATCGACGAGGTCGACAAGATCGCGCGCAAGGCCGACAACCCGTCGATCACGCGCGACGTCTCGGGCGAGGGCGTCCAGCAGGCGCTCTTGAAGATCCTCGAGGGCACCGCGGCCTCGGTGCCCCCGCAGGGCGGGCGCAAGCACCCGCACCAGGAGTTCCTGACGATCGACACGACGAACGTGCTGTTCATCTGCGGCGGCGCGTTCGCCAACCTCGACAAGGTGATCGAGCGCCGCATCGGGCACAAAGGCGTCGGCTTCGCCGCCGCGATCGAGAAGAAGTCCGACAAGGACACGGGACAGACGTTCGAGCACTGCCTGCCCGAGGACCTGATCGAGTACGGGCTGATCCCCGAGTTCATCGGGCGCCTGCCCGTGATGAGCGCCGTGCACCAGCTCACGCGCGACGACCTCGTCTCGATCCTCGTCGAGCCCCGCAACGCGCTCGCCAAGCAGTTCCAGCGCTTCTTCGCCTTCGACGGCATCGAGCTGGTGTTCAGCGAGGACTCCCTGGTCGCGATCGCCGAGCGCGGTCTCGAGCGCGAAACGGGCGCCCGCGGCCTGCGCTCGATCATCGAGGAGATCCTGCTCGAGGTGCAGTTCGAGCTGCCCTCGCGCCGCGACGTCAAGAAGTGCGTCGTGACCAAGGAGACCGTCGAGAAGGGCCTCACGCCGACGCTCGTCACCGAAGCGGCGCCCGAAGACGCGAGCGAGGCCTCGCCGCAGCAGGAGTCGGCGTAGCCGGTCCGTCGCGCCGCCGCGCGCAGCCGCTACCATCGCCGCTGATGCCGCGGTCAAAGAAGAACGAGAAGAGCAGCCGCAAGCGGAGCCTGCGGGCGATCCCGTGGGCCGCTCTGCTGCAGGGCACGATCGTCGTCGGCAGCCGCTGGCAGCGGCTCTCCGTGAGCGAGCGCGAGCGCCTTCGCACCCTGCTGGCCGCCTCGGGCGGGCGGATCCACAGGCTGAGCGCGAAGGACCGCAAGGAGCTGCGCAAGCTCGCCGACAAGCTCGACCTCAAGGGCATGGGCAGGGAGCTGCTCGCGCTGCGCGCCGTTCGCAAGCGCGTGCTGCGCCGCCGCTAGGACGGGGCCAGAGGCGATGGCGGACCCGGCGCCCGACGCCCTCGAAGCGCTCCCGACCAAGGAGCTGCACGATCGCGCCGTCAGGCGGGCCGAGCGCCACCTCGACGTGAGGTTCTTCTGGTCGATCCTGCAGGCGATCCCCGCCGCGGAGACCGCGCGCGGCGACCAGGGCGAGGCCGACTTCGACATCCAGTTCTCCAAAGGGCTGATCAAAGACGCCCTGCACAGCGGCGAGGGCGAGCTCGGGGAGCTGCTGCGCCCGCTGTTCATCGATTACCTGCGCAAGCACCCCGACGCGTAGGGGCCGGGAACGCGATGGACACGACGCGGCACCGAGACGAGCGGATCCCGGGGCGCGACCGCTGGAGCGAGGAGCGTGCCGAGGACACGCTGCGCTCGCTCGAGCTGTTCGGGATGCGCTTCGGGCTCGACCGGATGCGGCGCATGATGACCGCCCTCGGCGGGGAGGGTGGGGACCCACATCACTCGTTCGGAACGATCCAGGTGCTCGGCACGAACGGCAAGTCGCTCCACCACGCGGATGACGGCGGCGATCCTCAGGCGTCACGGCCTGCGCACCGGCTCCTACACCTCCCCGCACCTGATCGCATGGCGCGAACGGGTGCAGATCGACGAGCGCGAGCTCGACCCCGAGGACTTCAGCGCCGCGATCGCGCGCGCCGACCGGGCAGCGCGCCAGGTCAACCGCACGCTGGCCGAGGACGACCACGTGACCCAGTTCGAACTGCTGACGGCCGCGGCGCTCTGGGAGATGGCCCGGCGCGAGGTGGACGTGGCGGTCGTGGAGGCCGGCCTCGGCGGCCGCTACGACGCCACCAGCGTCGTCGCGCCGGGCGTGACGGTCCTGACGAACGTGGCGCTCGAGCACACGCGCTGGCTGGGGCCGACGATCGCCGACATCGCCGAGGAGAAGCTGGCCGTCGTCCAGCAGGGCGCGACGCTCGTCCTCGGCGAGGGGCTCGCGCCCGCGGCGCTGGCGGTCGCCGAGCGCGTGGCGGGCGAGCGCGGCGCGGAGATCGTGCACCCTGCGCCGCTGCCCTCGGACCTGCGCCTGCGCTCGCCCGGAGCCTTCCAGCGGCGCAACCTCGCCCTGGCGCGCGCCGCGGCGGCCGCACACCTGCGCCGCGCCGGCCGCGAGCTCGACGAGCGGGCGGTCCGCGAGGCCGCGGAGACGCTTGCGGTCCCCGGCCGCCTGCAGGTGCTGCCCGGCGAGCCGCCCACCGTCCTTGACGGCGCGCACAACCCGGACGCCGCCGCCGCGCTCGCGGAGTCGCTCGGCGAGGTGTTCGATGCCGCCCCGGCGCTCGTGCTCGGCGTGCTCGAGGACAAGGACGCGGCCGGGATCCTGCGCACGCTGCTCCCGCGCTGCCGGCGCGCGTGGTTCACAGCGCCACCGGGCCCGCGCGCGCTCTCGCCCGGCGGCGCTGCTCTCGCAGGCGCGCCAGCTCGGCTTCGAGGACGCGGCGTGCGAGCCGCGCCCGGAGCGCGCGCTCGCAGAGGCGCGGCGGTGGGCCCAGGAGCAGGGCACCGGGGTGCTGGTGACCGGCTCGGTCTATCTCGTCGGCGAGATGCTCGGCGCGCTGGGCGATCGCGAGGACGGCCAGAGCGCCGCAAGGGGGGCGCGAGGGTGAACGACGAGGGCCCCTCCGTGCTCACGATGGTCGGTGCCGTGGCGCTGATCGTGGCCCTCGTGATCCTCGTGTTCTTCGCCGCTGGCTACGGTTTCGGCCGCCTGTTTCTCTAAACTCGACCGGCCGATGCCCCCGCTCGCAGTCTTCGGAATCGAAAGCAGCGGCCTGTCCCTCGTCGTGGATCTCGTGATCCTCTTCGTTGTCGTCCTGTACCTGTCCCTGATCTACTGGACCTACAACGACGCGCGGCGGCGGATCGAGGACCCGATGCTGGTCGGCTGCGCGACCGCGGCGTCGCTGTTCCCGTTCGTCGGCACGATCATCTACATGATCCTGCGCCCGCCCGAGTACCTGGAGGACATGCGCGAGCGCGAGCTCGAGACGCACGCGGCCGAAGTGCGGCTGCACGAGCTCGAGGGCTCGCTGTGCCCGCACTGCGACTACCGCATCGAGCCCGACTTCGTGCGCTGCCCGAGCTGCCTGCGCAAGCTCAAGGAGCGCTGCCTGAACTGCTCGAAGCCGCTCGACCGGACGTGGACGATCTGCCCCTACTGCGAGGCGGACGTGCCCGGGCTCGACGCGCCGCGCCCGCGCCGGCGCCGCGCCGCCGCGCGCGAGGACGAGAAGGGCGACCTCGCGGCCGCGGCACCCGCGCCGAAGTCCGCGGCGGGGCGCAAAAAACGCGCCGCCCCCGCGCCGTCATCGCAGGTGGAGCCCGCGCTGAGCGCCGAGACCGCGATCGAGCGGCGATCGAGACCGCGTCGTCACCGAAGGTGGAACCGGCGCTCGCCTCCGAGGAGCTCGACCCCGACGCGCCGGCGCCCGTCGCCGCCGCCGAGCCCGCCACGCGCCGGCGCTCCTCGGGGCGCTCGCCGCGTCCCGGCGGCCGCCCGCGGCCCACGTCCTGACACGCCCCGAGCAAAGGAAAGCCATGGAGAGAACGCTGATCCTCGTGAAGCCCGACGCCTTCGCCCGCTCGCTGAGCGGCGAGATCATCGCGCGCTTCGAGCGCAAGGGGCTGCGGATCGTCGCCCTGCGGCACATGACCGTGACGCGCGAGCTGGCCGAGCAGCACTACGCCGAGCACGCCGAGCGCCCGTTCTTCGGCGAGCTCGTCGAGTTCATCACCTCGGGCCCGATCGTGGCGATGGTGCTCGAGGGCCAGGACGCGGTCAAAGCGGCGCGCCAGGTGATCGGCGCGACGAACCCGCTCGAGGCGGCGCCGGGCAGCATCCGCGGCGACTTCGCGATCGAGACCGGGCAGAACATGGTGCACGGCTCGGACTCGCCGGAGTCCGCGGCGCGCGAGAGCGCGCTGTTCTTCGGCGAGCTCTAGGTCTCGCCGCCCCCGGCGCACTCACCCGCCGTGCGGCCGCCGCCACGCGTCGTCCTCGCCTCGCGCTCGCCGCAGCGGCGCGAGATCCTCGGCCGTCTGGGGCTCGACTTCAGCGTGAGGGTCTCCGACGTTCCGGAGCTCCAGGACGGGGAGCCGGCCGCCGTCGCGCTCGAGAACGCGCTGCGCAAGGCCCGCGCCGTCGCCAGGCCGGGCGAGGACGAGCTGGTGATCGGCTGCGACACGATTGTCGCCGCCGGCGGGCGCATCTTCGGCAAGCCGGCCGACGAGGGCGAGGCGGCGCAGACGATCCGCGCGCTCGCCGGGCGCACGCAGCAGGTCATCAGCGGCCTCGCGGTCCTGGCCGGCGGGGAGGAGCGCACGGCCGCTCGCCACCACCGCCGTCACGTTCCGCCCCGCCGACGACGATCTCGTGGCGTGGTATGTCGCCACCGAGGAGTGGCGCGAGCGCTCGGGCGGCTACGCGATCCAGGGCGCAGGGCGCGAAGCTCGTCGAGCGGATCGACGGCGAAGTCGAGAACGTCGTCGGGCTGCCGCTGCAGACGCTGCTCGAGCTCGCTCCCGAGCTGCGGCGCGCTTCCTAGAGCGCCCCCGCCGCGCGCCCGGCGCCCCTGCGGCCGGGCTCGCCTTCCGGGGTGCGAAGAGCCGCGTTTGCGGCGCAATCCGGCTCGCAGCCCTTGCCGGAGATCCACGGGCGTCCGCTAGACTGCGCCGACCGGTGGGGCCCGACGGAGCGCCGGCGGCCCGGGTGCCTGAACGGCACCCGGCGCGTCCAGCTCTCGACCGCCGCCACCTCCCTCGAGATGAGCATCTTCACCTACCTGACCGGATTCGGCGGCCGCGACATGGCGGTCGACCTCGGCACCGCGAACACGCTCGTCTACGTGCGCGGGCGCGGCATCGTGCTCTCCGAGCCGAGCGTCGTCGCGATCGACTCGCGCTCGGGCGAAGTCCACGCCGTCGGCATCGAGGCCAAGCGCATGCTCGGCCGCACGCCGGGGACGATCCAGGCGATCAGGCCCCTGAAGGACGGCGTGATCGCCGACTTCGACGTCACCGAGCAGATGCTGCGCCACTTCATCCAGAAGGTCCACCAGAACCGCTGGGCGCACCCGCGCGTCGTCGTGTGCGTGCCCTCGGGCGTCACGGGCGTCGAGAAGCGCGCCGTCGAGGAGGCGTGCCTCTCGGCCGGGCGCGCGCACCGCCTACCTGATCGAGGAGCCGATGGCCGCCGCGATCGGTGCCGGCCTGCCGGTCGGCGAGCCGACGGGCTCGATGGTCGTCGACATCGGCGGAGGGACCTCCGAGGTGGCCGTGATCTCGCTCGGCGGGATCGTCGTCTCGCAGTCGATCCGCGTCGGCGGGGACGAGATGGACGAGGCGATCATCAACTACGCCAAGAAAGAGTACAAGCTGCTGATCGGCCAGCAGACGGCCGAGGAGCTGAAGCTCGAGATCGGCTCGGCGTGCCCGATGAGCGAGGAGCTGCAGGCCGAGATCCGCGGGCGCGACATGGTCGCCGGCCTGCCGAAGACCGTCGTGCTGACGAGCGAGGAGATCCGCCAGGCGCTCGAGGAGCCGCTCAGCCAGATCATCGACGCCGTCAAGGAGACGCTCGACCGCACCCCTCCGGAGCTCGCCTCGGACATCATGGACCGCGGCATCATGCTGGCCGGCGGCGGCTCCCTGCTGCAGGGACTCGACGAGCGCCTGCGCGAGGAGACGCAGATGCCCGCGCACCTCGCCGAGTCGCCGCTGACCTGTGTCGCCGTCGGCTCAGGGCGCTCGCTCGAGGAGTTCGAGGCGATCCACCGCTCCAACCGCACCTCGCGGAACCGCCGCCGCCGGTGAGGCGGAGCTACCGGCGAATTCGTGCAACCGAGGGGGTAACCTCTCGTCGCGCCGCGAGTAGTGTGGGGCGGGTGGGATTCTTACCCTTCGGAAGGTAGTCACCAGGTGTACGACAAGACCGTCCGGCGCCGTCGAGCGGTGCTAGCGCTGCTCGTCGTGCTCTCCCTCCTGCTGCTGACCGCCTACTTCGGCGAGTCCTCCGGCGGGGGCCTGCACGGCGTCCAGCGGACATTTCTGACGATCGTCTCCCCGATCCAGGACGGGGCGAACAAGGCTCTGAAGCCCGTGCGCGACGCCTTCGGGTGGTTCGGCGAAACGATCCATGCCAAAAGCCAGCGCGACGAACTGCGCAAGCAGATCGACAAGCTGCGCCCGGAGCTCGCCGCCGCGCAGGCCGAACAGCGGACCTACCGGCAGTTGATCGGGCTCTACCACCTCAACAGCCTGGGGGTCTCCAACTACCATCCGGTGGCAGCGACCGTGGTCGGGAAAAGTCCCAACATCTGGTACTCGACGGTGACGATCGACAAGGGCTCGCCGGACGGCGTGCGCGTCAACGACCCCGTGATCAACGCGGAAGGCCTCGTCGGCAAGGTCGTGGCGGTCGAGCCCAACGGCGCTCAGGTCGATCTCATCACCGACTCCACGATGGGCGTCTCGGCGCGCATCGGCACGAGCACCGCGACCGGCATCGTGCAGCCGAAGGTGGGCGAACCGAACGACCTGCTGCTCCAGTACCTGCCCGCCAACACGCAGGCCAGCAAGGGCGAATACGTCGTCACCTCGGGCACCGTCGCCAGCCCCGACGACTCGCTCTACCCGCCGGGCCTGCTGATCGGCCAGGTCACCTCGGTGAACGAAGAAAGCGCCTACAAGTCGGTCAACGTCCACCCGATCGCAAACCTGCACAACCTCGACGTCGTCGAGGTGCTCACCTCCCGGGCCGGCGGGACCGCCGCGAACCTCAAAGCGATGATCGCCTCGCTGCCCGCCGGGCAGGGCTCGGAAGCCGCCACGAAGGGCGAACAGCTCGCCTCGACCGGAGGCGGCGGATGAGCGGGACGCCCTCGGTGGGCCTGATCGCCCGCGTCGCCGCTCTCTCCGTCGTCGTCGTCCTCTTCCAGATCGGCGTCGTCTCCGAGGTCCCGATCTTCGGCGTCAACGCCGATCTGACGCCGCTGCTGGTCGCGTTCGTCGGGCCTGCTCTGCGGCTCCACGCTCGGCGCGGTGACGGGCTTCGCAGTCGGGCTGCTCGTCGACCTCGCGCTGCTCCAGACGCTCGGGCTGACCTCGCTCGTCTTCACGCT
The DNA here is from genome assembly GCA_963779065.1 of uncultured Solirubrobacteraceae bacterium. Taxonomy (GTDB): domain Bacteria; phylum Actinomycetota; class Thermoleophilia; order Solirubrobacterales; family Solirubrobacteraceae; genus Palsa-744. The sequence goes on along the minus strand of CAVZWQ010000003.1, from coordinate 1,036,137 downwards.
GATCGGCTACTGGTCCGGGCGCCTGCGCGAACTGCGCGACCCGCAGGCCGCGCTGACGCCGCTGCTCGTCGGCGCCGCGGCCGCTGCGACCGCGCTCGTCGGCTACTCGCTGATGGAGTTCCTGCTCGGCGTCGACGCGCCCGTGAGCCTCGACCTCCTGCGCCAGATCGTGCTCGGCACCGTCGTCGACACGATCGTCGCCCTGCCGATGTGGGCCCTCGTCCGGCGCACGCTCGACGGCGCGCTGCCCGAGGACCCCCGCCGCCGGCGCCGGCGCCGCGCGTACACGACCGGCGGGCTCAGCCCGCTGTCCAAAGCATGAGCGCGATCGAGCCGGTCAAACGGCGCGGCCCCACGATCCCGGTCGCGCCGGGGCTCGCGATGCGGGTGGCGATCATCAGCGGCATCGCGATCGCGCTGTTCAGCGTGATCTTCTTCCGCCTCTGGTACCTGCAGGTGCTCTCGGGCGAAAAGTACGTGCGCGAAGCCAACGCGAACCGCGTCCGCGATCTCCCGATCCCGGCGCCGCGCGGGCAGGTCCTGGACCGCGAAGGCCAGCCGATCGTCGCCAGCCGCACGACCAACGCGGTGCAGATCGTGCCCTCGGCCCTGCCCGCGCCCGGCGCGCCGCGGCTGGCCCTCTACCGGCGCCTCGGCCGCCTGCTGGGCATGAGCCCGGCCCACATCGAGGCGATCGTCGTCCGTGAGCGCCAGGCGGTCCCGTACGCCCCGGTGACGATCAAGACGGACGCCGGCCCGGGCGCCCTGACGGTGCTCGGCGAGCGCCAGACCGAATACCCCGGGGTGGTGCAGCAGCCGGTCTCGATCCGCGCCTACCCGCACGGCGAGATGGCCGCCCAGATCATCGGCCACGTCGACCAGATCAACGAAGAAGAGCTCAAGATGGCGGCTTTCCGCGGCGTGCAGCAGGGCACGGTCGTCGGCCAGGAAGGGCTCGAGTACTACTACGACCGCTACCTGCGCGGCAAGCCGGGGGTGCGCCGGGTGGAGGTGAACGCGGAAGGGCTTCCGGTCCCGGCGACGCTCGCCCCGACGCAGCCGGTCGCGGGACGCAGCCTGCGGCTGACGCTCGACCTGAAGCTCCAGGAAGAGGCCGAAAAGGCGCTGGGCGAAGGGATGGAACGCGCCCGGGCCGGCGGCAAACCCGCGCCTGCGGGAGCGTTCGTGGCGATGGATCCGCGCAACGGGCAGATCCTGGCGATCGGCTCGCAGCCGAGCTTCGACCCGAACCGCTTCGCGAAACCGCTCACCGAAAAGGAATTCCACGCGCTGATCGGCAGCGGCTCGAACGGCGGGCCGCTCACCGACCGCGCGGTCAACGGCGAGTACCCGACCGGCTCGACCTTCAAGCCGATCACCGCGATGGCGGCGCTCGAAGGCGGCGTCATCACCCCCGGCGAAGGGCTCGGCTCCGGGTCCTGCATCACCGTCGGCGCGCAGCAGTTCTGCAACGCCGGGCATGCGGACTTCGGCGCCGTCGGGCTGGTCGAAGCGCTGAAGGTCTCCTCCGACACGTACTTCTTCGAAGTCGGCGAGCGCGCCAACTCGCACGGCAACGTGATCCAGCGCAAGGCCCGCGAACTCGGCGTCGGCGCTCCGACCGGGATCGACCTGCCGAGCGAGTTCCCGGGCGTGATCCCGGACAAACGCTGGCGCGAACGCGAGAACAAGCTCGAGCTCGCCTGCGAGCACCGCCGGCACGTCTCCAACTGCGGGATCGTGCTCGAACCCACGGGCGAATGGACGGTCGGCGACAACATGCACCTCGCCGTCGGCCAGGGCGAACTGCTGACCGACCCGCTGCAGATGGCGGTCGCCTACTCCACGCTCGCCAACGCCTACATGAACGGCAACGGCGAAGGCACCGTCGTCACGCCGCACCTCGGCATGGAGATCGACGAAGCCGCAGGCGGCGCGCTCCAGAGCCTGTCGTTCCCGCCGCGCCGGCACGTGCACCTCAACGCGACCGACCTCGGCCTCGTGATGGAAGGCATCCACGAGGCCGCGAGCCAGGCGGGTGGGACCTCCGCCGAAGTCTGGGCCGGCTGGAACCAGTCGGCGCACCCGGTGTTCGGGAAGACCGGCACCGCGCAGCACCTCGGGCACGAAGACCAGTCCTGGTACATGTGCTACATCGGCGACCCGAAGCGCCCGATCGTGATCGCGGTGACGGTCGAGGAAGGCGGCTTCGGGGCCGAAACCGCGGCGCCGATCGCGCGGCTGATGGCCTCGCGCTGGTTCGGCGTCAAGGCGAAGTTCGTCGCCGGGAGCTCGAAGACCTTCTGATGCCGCTGGCGCCGATCCAGAGCCCGATCAAGCCGGCGGAGGAGTCGCCGCCGTCCGCCGCGCCCCGCTCGCTGCGCCTGCCCTTCGACCCGCTGATGACGCTCGCCGTGCTCGGCCTTGCGGCCTGCTCGCTGGCGACGCTGTCGGCGGCGACGCGGAACCTCGTGCCGGGCAGCCCGCACTACTACGTGGACCGCCAGGCGATCTACCTCGGCGTCGGCCTCATCGCCATGGTCGTGCTGAGCCGCGTCGACTACGGTGCGCTCAGCCGCTGGAAAAACGGCATCTACATCGCGCTGATCGTGAGCATCCTCGCGGTGCTCGGCCTCGGCCACAGCGCCCGCGGCTCGCCAGCGCGCGATCAACTTCCCGCTGTTCTCCTTCCAGGCATCCGAGCTCGGGAAGGTGCTGCTGATCGTCGCCCTTGCGGCGCTGGTGGTCGACCGCGCCCGGCACCTGCGCGACCGCGACACGACGATCCGCGTGATGATCGCCGCGCTCGTGCCGGCGATGTTCGTGATCGCCCAGCCGGACCTCGGCTCGGGGCTGGTCTACATGGCGATCGCCTACATGCTGCTGTTCATCGCCGGCACGCTCGTGGCGCCACCTCGCTCGCGCTCGTCGCGCTGGTGTGCGTCTCGATCGTCGTTCGTGCTCGTCGCGGCGCCCGCCGCGGGCGTCAACGTGCTGAAGCCCTACCAGGTCGAACGTCTGACGGCCTTCCTGCACCCGACCTCCAACCCGCAGAAACAGGGCTACCAGCAGCAGGAGTCGAAGATCGCGATCGGCTCCGGTCAGAAGACCGGCCGGGGCCAGGGCAGCAACCAGACCTCGAACGGCTTCGTGCCCGAGAGCCACACCGACTTCGTGTTCGCCGCCGTCGGCGAGCGCTACGGGTTCGTCGGCGCCGGCCTCGTCCTGCTGCTCTACGCGCTGCTCATCTGGCGCGCGTTGCGGGTGCTCGTGATGTCCAAGGACCTGTTCGGGACACTGATCGCGGCCGGAGTAGCGGCTATGCTGATGTTTCAGGTCTTCGTCAACGTTGGGATGACGATCGGGATCATGCCGATCACCGGCGTGACGCTGCCGCTCATGAGCTACGGCGGATCGTCGGTAATCACGACGCTGTTGGCGATAGGCCTGCTGCAGTCGATTTACGTGAGGGCGCGCGCCTCAGCCGCGCTGAAGGGCCGCGTCCCGCGCTACTGAAAGACCATGCCCGCCGAGCACCCTTCCAACCACCAGCGGCCCGCCAGGGCCGCTCGCGTGACGGCGGCGGGTGCGTCCCTGACGACGCTCCAGATGCGTGCAGGCGGCGATCGCGGCTCCGCTCCCATTTCCGGCCGGGCACTCTCTTGCCCGCCCCCCGCGTTGGGGGGCGCCCCTTCACGGGGAACGCGCCGGCTTGGCGGCTGCCCTGCGATCGCGCCCACCCGCTCGGCGGCGCGTCCCAACACCGAAAGACTGGATCACATTGAAAAAGCAAGTGCTTGTGAGCGTCGACCGCGCGGAGACGCGCGTCGCGCTGCTGGAGGGGAGCGGCGATCCTGCCGCCTCCAAGAACGGCTCCGCAAAGGGAGCCGCCCGTAAACGGGGCCGCCGCTCAGGCGGGCTACCGGGTCGCCGAGCTCTACATAGAGCGCCGCGGCCAGCGCTCGATCGTCGGCAACATCTACAAGGGCAAGGTCGACAACGTCCTGCCCGGGCTCGAGGCGGCGTTCGTCGACATCGGCCTCGAGAAGAACGGCTTCCTGCACGTCGACGAGATCGTGCTGCCGGGCGTCGAGACCCCGCGCCGCGGGCGCGGCGGCGGGCGCAAGATCACCGACCTGCTGAAGCCCGGCCAGGAGATCGTCGTGCAGGTCGTCAAGGACCCGCTGAAGACGAAGGGCGCGCGGCTCTCGATGGAGCTGACGATCGCCGGGCGCTACATGGTCTACGCGCCCACGGGCGAGGGCATCGGCGTCTCGCGGCGCCTCGAGGACAAGGAGCGCGAACGTCTGCGCCGCCAGAGCAAGGACCTCGAGCTGGGCGGCGGCGGCGTGATCATCCGCACCGCGGCCCACGGCGCCAAGCGCGCCGACTTCGAGCGCGAGCTCAAGTACCTCCACAAGCTGCACGAGGTGCTCGAGAAACGCGTCGAGGAGACCCCCGCGCCGGGGCTCGTCTTCCAGGAGGCCGACCTCTCCGTGCGCGTCGTGCGCGACATCTTCTCCGCGCACTTCGAGCGCGCGGTCGTCGACGACGAGCAGCAGTACCACCGGCTCGTCTCGTTCTTCACCCGCACCGCGCCGGAGCTCGTCGAGCGCGTCGAGCTCTGGAAGGAGGAGGAGCCGCTGTTCGAGGCCTACGAGGTCGACAAGGCGATCGAAGGCGTGCTCTCGCGCCGCGTGGACCTGCCCTCGGGCGGCTATCTGATCATCGACTACGCCGAGGCGCTGACGGTCATCGACGTGAACTCCGGCAGCTTCATCGGCCGCGGCAAGGGCGCGGGGCTGGAGGACACGATCACGCGCACGAACCTCGAGGCGGCCGAGGAGGTCGTCAACCAGCTGCGGCTGCGCGACATCGGCGGCATCATCGTCATCGACTTCATCGACATGGCCCGCGCGCGCAACCGCGACGCGGTCATGAAGGTGCTGCGCAAGACGCTCGACGAGGACCGCACGAAGACGTTCACCGCCGAGATCTCCAAGCTCGGGCTGGTCGAGATGACGCGCCAGAACGTGACCGAGGGCGTGCGCGAGATCATGACCCGCGCACTGCCCGACCTGCGAGGGCGAGGGCGTGATCCGCTCCGAGGAGACGATCGCGATCGAGTTCGAGCGCCGGCTGCGCGACGTCGCCACCGAGCACCCGGACGCCGATGCGTTCCTCGTCCAGGCCAACCCCCGCGTCACCACCCAGTTCACCGGCAACGGCTCGCGCGTCCTGCACGCGCTCGAGGCCGACACCGGCAAGTCGTTCCTGTTCGAGGGCTCCGAAGGGCTCGCGCTCGACCACTTCGCGATCACCTTCACGGGCAGCCGCGAGGAGGTCGAGGAGCGCGCGCTGCCGTTCCGCCAGGGCGACGAGGTGCTCGTCGAGATCGTCGAGCCGCACATGTACGACGAGGACGACGCGGTCGCCAAGGTCGACGGCTACATCATCTCGATCGCTGGAGCCGCGGCCCACGTGGGCGAGAACCGGATGATCCGCATCGACCAGGTCGGCCGCACCGCGGCGAGCGCGCTGCTGCTCGACGAGGACGGCGAGGTCGTCGCGGCACCCGCGCGCTCGGCGCGGCGCGCCCAGCGCTCCCAGAAACAGGCCCGCCCATCCGGCGAGGGGCGCTCGGGCGGGCGCGGGCGCCGGCGCAGCGCCTCCGCCGACCGCGAGGACTCCGAGGCCCGCGCGGAAGCGGGCCTCGCAGAGTCCGAGCGCGGCGATCGAGGACGAGCCCGAGCAGCCGCCGGCCGGACGGCGCCGAGCAGGCCGCCGATGGCCAGGCGGGCGAGGATGGCCTACAATCCAAGCCTCGGCGTCGTGGCCGCAGAGGCGGGCGACGCCGTTCGGCTGCAAAGGCGAAGGCCGCCGAGTAGCGGATTCCTCGAAGAAGCCCCACCGGAGCACACATGTACGCGATCGTGAAGACAGGCGGCAAGCAGTACCGCGTCGAGCGGGGCCAGACCCTGCTCGTCGAGCGCCTGCCCGCGGACGAGGGCGCGAGCATCGCGCTCGAGCCGCTGATGTACCGCTCCGAGGAGACCGTCGTCGACGAGGCCGGGCTCGCCCAGGTCAAGGTCACGGCGAAGGTGCTCGCGCACGTCCGCGGCGAGAAGCTGCGGGTGTTCAAGTTCAAGCCCAAGCGCGGCTACAAGCGGCGCACCGGCCACCGCCAGGAGCTGACCCGCATCGAGGTCACCGACATCACGGCCGGCAAAGCGAAAGCGTCGAAACCCGTGAAAGCGGGCGCCGAGGACGCCGCGCAGGCGACCCGCGGTCAAAGCGCCGGCCAAAGAGAAAGCGGCGCCGAAAGCGAGCGGCGAAGGACAAACCCGCCGCCGCGAAACCGAAAGCGGCCGCGAAACCGAAAGCGAAAACCGCTGCTGAGGACGCGCCAGGCGAGGAGGCTGCAGATGGCTCATAAGAAGGGGCTCGGCTCGAGCCGCAACGGGCGCGACTCCAACGCGCAGCGCCTCGGCGTGAAGACGTTCGCCGGGCAGGCCGTGACCGGCGGCGAGATCATCGTGCGCCAGCGCGGAACGCGCTTCAAGCCCGGACCGGGCGTCGGCATCGGCAAAGACGACACGCTCTACGCGCGCGCCGCCGGCACCGTGAGCTTCACCACCGGGCCGCCGCGGCCGCATGGTCAGCGTCCTTCCCGACGGCGAGTAGCCGTGAGCACGCGGCGCGCCGCCTGGCTGCTGGCCGCCGGGCGCGCCGCGATCGGCGCCGCGGTCCTGCTGGCGCCCGAGGCGGCGATGTCGCGCTGGCTGGGCGCGGAGAACGCGCGCCGCGGCGCTGTCAAGGCGCTCGGGCGCGGCCTCGCGGCGCGCGACCTCGGGCTCGCCGTCGCGACGATCCAGACGCTGGACGACCCCGTGATCGGCCCGCGCGTGCAGCTCGCGTGCGCCTTCGCCGACGGCGTCGACGCGCTCGCGACGATCCTCGAGCGCGACGAGCTGCCGCCGGCGGCGCGGCGGGCACCGTCGCGATCGCCGGCGGGGCGGCGCTGGCCGGGCTGCTCCTCTCGCACCGGCTCGCGCACGAGGAGTGAGCGCGACGGCGGCTGAGGCGGCCCGGGCCTCAGCCCGCCTGCGCCGTCGGCCGCACGAGGATCTCGTTGACGTCCACGTGGGGCGGCTGGGAGAGCGCGAACATCACCGCCCGCGCGATGTCCTCGTCCTGCAGCGCGTCGGCCGGTTTGTTCTCGAAGAACGGCGTGTCGACCATCCCCGGCTCGATCAGCGTGACGCGGATGCCGGTGCCGTGCAGGTCCTGGCGGGCGGCCTCGCCCATCGCGGTCACGGCGTGCTTGGTGACGCTGTAGAACGAGCCCGGCAGCACCCGGCGCCCGGCGACGCTCGAGGTCAGCAGCAGATGGCCCTGCGAGGAGGTCAGGGCGGGGATCGTCGCGCGGATCGTCAGCGCCGCGCCGTAGACGTTCGTCAGGACCATCTCGCGCCAGTGCTCGGGCGTGTCCTTCAGGAAGCCGCGGGCGCCGCCGAAGCCGGCGTTCGCGAACGCCGCGTCGAGCCCTTCGAAGGCGTCCAGGGCGCTCTGGACCATCCGCTGCTGCTCGTCCCAGTCGGTCACGTCGCAGGGCACGGCGAGCGCGTGCTCGCGGGCCGCCCAGCTCCGCGGCGAGCGCCTCGAGCTTCTCGGCCGAGCGGGCGGCCAGCACGACCCGCCAGCCCTGCTGCTCGCGCGAGGCGGGCGGTCGCCGCGCCGATCCCCGATGAGGCGCCGGTGATCAGAAGGACGGGCTCCACCTGCGATGGCGATGCGGTCAGGTCGGTCTCCTCGCTGCTCATCTGCTCGCTCCTGGCTCGAAGGGTTTGCTGCGGGTCAGGCATATCACCATCCGCGGCCCGTCGGCGGGGCGCGGGTGCGCGGGCAGCCGGACTGGCGGTGCTGTCACGATTGCTCGCGCGATGCTCCACGACAGGGCGAGGATCCAGATCGAGGCGGGCGCGGGCGGCGACGGCTCGACGAGCTTCCGCCGCGAAGCGCACGTCCCGCGCGGCGGCCCGACGGCGGCGACGGCGGGCGCGGCGGCGACGTGCTGCTCGTCTGCGACGGCTCGCTGCGCGACCTGCAGGCGTTCCGCCGCCGCAGCCAGTTCCGCGCGGGTCGCGGAGGCCACGGCGAGGGCTCCCAGCGCCACGGCGCCGACGGCGCCACGCTCGAGATCCGCGTCCCGCCCGGCACCGAGGTGACGGCGGCATGGTCGGCGAGGACGGCGGCGATCTCGCCGGGCGGCGCTGGGAGCTGCTCGCCGACGGGCAGCGGGCGCCCGCCGCGCGCGGCGGCGCGGGGGGCAAGGGCAACAAGCGCTTCGCCACGCCCACGCGGCAGGCGCCGCGCTTCGCCGAGCGCGGGCTCCCCGGCGAGTCGGGCTGGGTCGAGCTGCGCCTGAAGCTGCTGGCCGACGTCGGCCTCGTCGGGCTCCCGAACGCGGGCAAGTCCTCGCTGCTCTCGCGCCTGACGCGCGCGGCGCCGAAGGTCGCCGACTACCCGTTCACGACGCTCGAGCCGGTGCTCGGCGTGCTCGACTCCGGCGAGCGCCAGCTCATCGTGGCCGACATCCCCGGGCTGATCGAGGGCGCGAGCGAGGGGGCCGGGCTCGGACACGACTTCCTCGCCCACGTCGAGCGCACGCGGCTGCTCGTCCACGTGCTCGACATCGCGCCCGAGCTGACGCTCGGCGGTCGCCCCGCCGGCGCGTCTTCGGGCGAGGGCTCGGCCGACGCCGAGGCCAACCACGCCACGATCGAGCGCGAGCTCGCCGCGCACGACCCGCGGCTTGCGGCGCTGCCGCGGATCCTCGCGCTGTCGAAGGGCGACCTCGTGAGCGCCAAGCGCCGCGAGCAGGAGGCCGCGGCGTGGCGCGAGCGCCTTGGCCCCGAGGTCCCGGTGTCGTCACCTCGAGCGCCACCGGGCTCGGGCCTCGACGAGCTGGCGGGCGCGCTGTTCGCCGCGTGCCGGTCGGAGGCCGGGCCCGCGGCGGCCCGCCGCGGCGGGTCGCCGCCGCCGAGGACGGCGAGCTCGTCGAGCACATGGTCTTCAGGCCGCGCCGGCGCGGGGGGCTTCCGGGTCGAGCGCCTCGGGCCGGGCTCGTTCGCGGTGCGCGGACGCGGCATCGAGGTGCTGCTCGCGCGCCACGACATCGAGAACGAGGACGCGATGGACTACCTCGAGGGGCGGCTGCGGCGCATCGGCGTGATCAGGGCGCTCGAGGAAGCGGGCTTCGAGCCGGGGGACGAGATCGAGATCGGCGGCGTCACGTTCGAGCTCGACCCCGCCGAGGGCGAGCCACGCGGGCGCCGGGCGCCGCGGCGGCCCAAATAAGCTCCCGGCGATGAGGCGGATCGTCGTCAAGCTCGGCTCGAGCGTCGTCGCGGGCAGCGACGGCGAGCTGCGCATGGACGTGCTCGCCGGGCATCGCCGACCAGCTCGCGGCGGCCCACCGCGCCGGCGAGGAGACGATCGTCGTGACGAGCGGGGCGATCGCGCTCGGCATGCGCGTGATGGACCTCGGCGCAGACGGCCGAGCTCGATCGGGGCCCTGCAGGCGGCGAGCGCCGTCGGGCAGGGCAAGCTCTACCGCGTCTACGACGAGCTGCTCCGCGAACGCGAGGTGACGAGCGCGCAGGTGCTGCTGACGTTCTTCGACATGAGCGCGCGCACCCACTACCTGAACGCCCGCCAGACGCTCACGACGCTGCTCTCCTGGCGCGTGCTGCCGGTGATCAACGAGAACGACACCACGGCGACGGACGAGATCTCCTTCGGCGACAACGACTTCCTCGCCGCCCAGGTGGCGGTGCTCGTCGGGCGCCGACGAGCTGGTCCTGCTGACCGACATCGACGGCCTCTACACGGCCGATCCGCGCCTGGACCCCGACGCGCAGATCGTCCCCGAGGTGGACAGCTTCGCGGCGCTGCGCGAGCTGGAGATCGGCCACACCACCTCCCCGCTCGGCTCGGGCGGCATGCGCTCGAAGGTCGTCGCCGCCGAGATGGCCACGGCGGCGGGGATCCCGACGACGATCTGCAACGGCGCTGCGGCCCGGCACGCTCGCCGCCGTGCTCGCGGGCGAGCGCGAGGGCACCCGCTTCGCGGCCGGCGAGGCCCGCTACAGCAGCTTCAAGCTGTGGCTGAAGTACGCGAAGCCCTCCCGGGGCACGCTCGTCGTCGACGCGGGCGCCGCGCGCGCCGTGCGCGAGGGCAGCGCGAGCCTGCTGCCGGTCGGCGTGACCGAGGTGCGGGGCGAGTTCGACGCGGGCGACGCCGTCGAGATCCTCGAGCGCGGCCGAGGGCCGCCGCGCACGCGCTCGCCAAGGGCATCTGCAACTACTCGGCCGACGAGCTGCGGCAGGTGATCGGCCTGAAGTCCGAGCGCGGTGCGCGAGCTGCTGCCGCGGGCGACCGAGGAGGCCGTGCATCGCGACTACCTCGTGCTCGACTGAAGTAGGGGGATCGGCCCGGCGCTCCATGCCGGGCCTGAGTCGGCTCGGCGATCGGCCGTCGAGCGCTGGCTACTCTGTTGAGGTGGCCGTAGCCGTCAAGTCCGTCGAGCAGATCTGCCGCGAGGCGCGATCGCCTCGCGCGTGCTCGCGCGCACGCCCACGGCCGTCAAGGACGCCGCGCTCGAGGCGATCGCGCGCGCGCTGGAAGAGCGCCTGGCCGAGATCCTCGCGGCCAACGAGCTCGACATGGAGGCGGGCCGCGAGGCCGACATCGGCGACGCCCTGCTCGACCGGCTGCGCTCGACGAGGGGCGCGTCCGCGCGATCGCGGCTGCCGTGCGCCAGATCGCGGCGCTGGCCGACCCGGTCGGCGAGGTGATCGACGGGCGGCGGCTGCCGAACGGGCTCGACGTGCGCAAGGTGCGCGTGCCGCTCGGCGTCGTCGCCGTGGTCTACGAGGCGCGCCCGAACGTCACGATCGACGCCGCCGCGCTGTGCCTGAAGTCGGGCAACGCGATCGTGCTGCGCGGCTCCTCGACGGCCGCCAACTCCAACCTCGCCCTCGCGCGGATCGCCGCCGAGGCGGCGGTCGGGCGCCGGGCTGCCGGAGGGCTGCGTGAGCCTCGTCGCGGGCGGCGGGCGCGAGGAGCTCGCCGAGCTCGCCACGCAGCGCGAGAGCGTCGACCTGATCATCCCCCGCGGCGGCGAGAGCCTCAAGGAGGCGCTCCAGGCCGTCGCGACCGTGCCGGTGATCTACGCCGCCTCGGGCAACTGCCACGTCTACGTCGACGCCGCGGCCGACCTCGAGCAGGCGCTGGCGATCGTCCTGAACGCGAAGCTGCAGCGCCCCGGCGTCTGCAACGCGGCCGAGACGCTGCTCGTGCACGAGGCGATCGCCGACCGCTTCGTCCCGGTGGTCGCGGAGGCGCTGAGCGAGGCCGGCGTGACGCTGCGTGCCGACGACCGCGCCCACGCGCTGGCGGCGCCCGTGGCGGGCGAGCGGGCGGAGCCGGCCACCGAGCGACGACTGGGCGACCGAGTACCTCGGCCCGACGCTGGCGGTCGGCATCGTCACCGGCGTCGAGGAGGCGATCGAGCACATCGCCCGCTACGGCAGCGGGCACTCCGAGGCGATCGTGACGCTCGACGCGGCCGCCGCGCGCGCGTTCCAGCTCGGGGTCGACGCCGCCTGCGTGTACGTCAACGCCTCGACCCGCTTCACCGACGGGGGCGAGTTCGGGATGGGCGCGGAGATCGGCAACTCGACGCAGAAGCTCCACGCGCGCGGGCCGATCGGGCTGCGCGAGCTGTGCACGTTCAAGTACCTCGTCGAAGGCGACGGGCACGTCCGCGCTTGACCGGAGAGTGCCAGCGATCGGCATCCTCGGCGGCACCTTCAACCCGCCCCACGCCGGGCACGTCGCGCTCGCGCGGCACGCGCGCGAGGAGCTGGGGCTCGAGCGCGTCTGGCTGATGCCGCTGCACACCGCCGCCCCACAAGCCGGCCGGAGCGGACCCCGGTCCCGAGCACCGCCTCGAGATGTGCCGCCTGGCGGCCGAGGGAGAGGACGGCGATCGAGGCGTGCGGGCTGGAGGTGCGCCGCGCCGGCCCGTCCTACACGGCCGATACCTTGAGCGAGATCCATGCGAGCCACCCCGAGGCCGAGCTGACGTTCATCGTGGGAGCCGACACCGCGCTGACGCTCCCGGGCTGGCGCGATCCCGGACGGGTGCTGGATCTGGCGCGGCTGGCGGTGGCGCGCCGGCCGGGAGCGACGGGGCCTCGGTGCTCGATGCGCTGTCGCGCGATCGACGGCGCTGAGCCGCGGGTCGTGTTTCTCGAGATGCCGCCGATCGAGGCGTCCTCCTCGCTGGCACGCGAGCGGCTCGCCGCCGGGGAGCCGACCGGCGGGCTGCTGGCGGCCGACGGTGCGCGAGTACATCGAGCGCAACGGCCTCTACGGCCTGCCGGCGGAGGCGCCGCGTTGATGGACTCCGAGCAGCTCGTCGCCGAGGCTTCGCGGCTGGCCGCCGACAAGAAGGCGCACGACGTCGTCGAGCTCGACCTGCGCGGCGTCGTCGGCTACACCGACTGGTTCCTGGTCTGCACCGGCAACACCGGTCGCCAGGCGAAGGCGATCCAGGACGGGATCCTCGAGGGGCTGAAGCAGCGAGCACGATCTCTCGCCGCGACGGGTCGAGGGCACGCCCGAGCGGCGGCTGGATCCTGATCGACTACCTCGACGTCGTCGTGCACATCTTCACCCCGCAGGCGCGCGAGTTCTACCGCCTCGAGCAGCTCTGGGGCGAGGCGCCGGCGCGCGCCGCCGGCAGCGGTTGACCTGCCGCCGCGCCACCGGTTAGGGTCGGCCGGACAGCGTCGCATGGAGGGCGGCGCGCATCTCGAAGAGAGGGGATTCCATGCATCACCCGATCGCATTTCGTCGGGCGCCGATGCTCGTGTGCGCCGCCCTGCTGGTGGCCGCCGCGATCGCGCTCGCCGCCTGCCGCGCTCGCCGCCCCCGCACGCGCCGACGGGCCCGGCACCGGCTCACCCTGGACCGTCAGCGTCGGCGACTCCTACATCTCCGGAGAGGCCGGCCGCTGGGCGGGCAGCACGAACGAAAGCTCGTCCTGGGTCGACGCGCTCGGCTCGACCGCCTACGACGACAACGCGGCCGGCAACGCGGAACTGATCGCCCACTGCCACCGCTCGAAGTCGGCCGAGGTCTACATCGGCGGCGGCGTCAGCGGCGAGAACCTCGCCTGCTCGGGCGCCAAGACCTACAGCTTCAGCGAAGGCGAAAAGTGGAAGCCGGGCCTCGACTTCTACAACTCCGGCGGCAAAGAAGGCCAGGCGCTGATGCTGCAGAACTTCGCGAAAGGCCACGACGTGAAGCTCGTCGCCGTCTCGATCGGCGGCAACAACTTCAACTTCGCCTCGGTCGTGCAGACCTGCGTCGAAGACTTCCTGGAGTCCACCTGGTTCTACGACTTCTACTGCAGCAAAGAAAGCTCGGTGACGAACAACTTCACGGCGAGCTACCAGTCGAAAGTCAAAGGCGAAGTCGAAACCGGTCTCAGGAACGTCGTGCAGGCGATGACGCAACGCCGGCTACAGCTCCTCGCAGTACACGCTGCTCGTGCAGGACTACCCGTCGCCGATCCCGCTCGGCTCGGGCTTCCGCTACACCCAGAGCGGGTACTCGCGGCAGACGACAGGCGGGTGCGGCTTCTGGAACACCGACGCGAACTACGCGAACGAAAAAATGCTGCCGACGATCGACGGCACGGTTCTCGGCGCCGCGAACGCGCTGGGGCTCAGCAACGTCACGGACGCTGGAGCTGTCCTCCGCGTTCAACGGCCGGCGGCTGTGCGAGAAAGGCGTCGGGCTGCTCGAGGAAGAGGGCCTGAGATCCTGGACGCAGGCCGGAGCGGTCGACAAAACCGAGTGGGTCAACGAGATCCGGACGGTCTCGACGATCTTCGGGCCCTACGAAATCCAGGAAGACATCCACCCGAACTACTGGGGCCAGCTGGCGCTGCGCAACTGCCTGACGCAGGCGTACAACGCCGGAACGCCGAAGGGCGGCACGTGTACGATCTCGGCGATCGGGCCTGAACTCAGCGGGCGAGCCGAACATGTCTCTGCACTGATCGGCCAACGGGGGCGCCGGGGCGGGCAGAGCGCCCGTCCCGGCGCCGAGCCCGGCGCGGCGGCGCGGCGCGCGAGGGTCGAGCCTGGCGCGGCCGCTCGAGCCGGAGCGGCGCGTGAGCGCGGAGGACGAGCCCCAGGGCGCGCGCCCGCGCTCGCGCCTGGCGCCGGTGATGCGCGAGGACGAGCGGGTCACGCCGCTCGAGCTGTTCTTCGACCTCGTCTTCGTGCTCGCGCTGACGCAGTGCACGACGCTGATCGGCCGCGCACGGCGGCTGGGAAGGGCTGCTGCAGGGCCTGCTGGTGCTGGGGATGCTGTGGTGGTCCTGGGTCGGCTACGCGTGGCTGACCAGCGTCGTCGAACCCCGAGGAGGGGCTCGTGCGGCTGGCGATGTTCCTCGCGATGGCCGCGTTCCTGTCGCCGCGCTGGCGGTGCCGGGCGCGTTCGGCGCGGACGCGCTGATCTTCGCCGCTCGCCTACGCGGTCGTGCGGATCGCCCACATCCTGCTGTTCCTGCTGGCCAGCCGCGAGGACCCGGAGCTGCGCCACTCGGTCGCTCGGCCTGGCGGTCAGCACGGCGATCGGCGCGGGGCTGCTGATCGCCGCCGCCTTCGCCGAGCGGCGGCGCTGCAGCTCGGCGATCTGGGGCCTGGCGCTGGTGCTCGACGTCGGCGGCCCCCTGGTGATCGAGCCGTCGGGCTGGCGGCTCGTGCCGGGTCATTTCGCCGAGCGCCACGGCGCGATCGTGATCATCGCGCTGGGCGAGTCGATCGTCGCGATCGGCGTCGGCGCGCACGAGCGCGTCGACGCCGGGATCGTGGCGCGCGGCCGTGCTCGGCCTGGTGGTGGCGGCGTGCCTGTGGTGGGCCTACTTCGACGTCACGGCGATCGTCGGCCGCGAGATCCTCGAGCGCGCCGAGCCGGGCGAGCGCAGAACCGGATCGCCCGCGACTCCTACTCCTACCTGCACTTCCCGATGGTCGCGGGGATCGCGCTGCTGGCGGTCGGCGTCAAGCAGACGCTCGCCGACGTGAGCGCGCACCTCGGCGTCGTGATCGCCTTCGCGCTGACTCGGCGGGGCGGCGCTGTTCCTGCTCGCGCAGTGTCGCCTTCCGCCTGCGGATGCATGCGGCACCTACAGCGTCCGCCGGCTCGTCGTGGCGCTCGCGCTGCTCGCGCTGCTGCCGCTGCACTCGCAGCTGAGCCGCGCTGGCGCTGCTCGGCGCCGTCAGCGCCTGCTCGTGGGGATGATCGTCTACGAGGCGCTGCGCTACGCGGAGGCGCGCGACCGCGTCCGCCAGAGCGGGCTCGCCCGACGCCTGATCAGGGCGCGGGCGCGCCGCCGAGCTCGGGTTCGCCCGCGGCGAGCTGGGGCTCGCCGAGCGCCGCGGCCGGACGGTGCGTGACGCGCGAAGGACCAGCGCCTGCGTGAGCAGCGCGACGGCGGTCGCGAGCAGCGAAGGCCGCCCGCGATCCCGAGCGAGCGCAGCGACACGGCGAGCGTGAAGCAGAACAGGGCGAAGGCGCCGAAGCCGGAGACCAGCCCGCGCAGCAGGCGCAGCGTCTCGTCCACGCCGCGCTGGGCGTGGGTGAACGTCGCGAGCACCGTCGCGATGATCGGGAACGGCGCGAGCAGGCCGCTCAGCTGCGGGCCGAGCCAGCCCGCGATCGCCGTCAGCGTGAGCACGAGCGCCA
Organism: uncultured Solirubrobacteraceae bacterium; assembly: GCA_963779065.1. GTDB lineage: Bacteria > Actinomycetota > Thermoleophilia > Solirubrobacterales > Solirubrobacteraceae > Palsa-744. The sequence goes on along the minus strand of CAVZWQ010000003.1, from coordinate 1,020,304 downwards.
GCGCGCAGGCGGCGCGCAGCGGCAGGTCCCAGGTGGGCAGGGGGTCGCCCGGGAGGCGGCACCGGGCTGCGGGCGCGGCAGCGCCGCGAGGCCGGCCGCGAGCGCCGGCGACGGCGAGCGCGAGCGCCGCCGGCCGCGGGGATCGTGAAGCGCGCTGAACAGCGCCGTCGCGAGCGGCGAACGCGAGCCAGCCGGCGAGCATGCTGGCGCCCCAGAACAGCCTGCCGGCGAGGCGGCCGTAGACGACCACGAACGCGATCAGCGAGACCAGCCCCAGCAGCGTGCCGGCGGCGGCATCCGCGGCGAAGCCGCGTGCCGTGGGCGAGGGCGTAGGCGAGCAGGATCGGCCCGGCGACGACCGGCAGGCCGGCGACGAGGCCGCCGACGCGCGGCCCGAAGCGCCGGGCGGTCAGGAGGCGCCGACGACGAACGAGGGCGCCAGGAGCAGCTTGACGAGCAGTTGCGTCACCGGTGGATGATTGCGCAGACGCCGGGCATGGGGCGGGGGCGCGTGACCGGGGCGAGGCCCGAAAAGACGAGCGGCGGGCCAGATGGCCCGCCGCTCGGGGAAAAGGTGCTCAGTCCAGCTGAGCCCTACGTGCCTACGCTTACGCTTTTTTCGGGTGTTCTTTTTCCTTCAGGGCCTTCTTGTCGTATTTCTCGACGTTCGCCGAGATGGCCGTGAACAGGTTGCCTTCGAGGATCGCGACGTTCTTGCCGGCCGCGGAGGGGAGGCCCTCGGCGGTGTTCACCAGCGCGGTGATCACCGGTTCGGTCAGCGCGGCTCGTGCCGCAGCCGGTCGCCGCCGGCGCACGACCACGTGTTGTCGACGAGTTGTTGCCTTTGAACTCGCGGATCCTGCCCTTGTCGATCGACCTTCGACCGTTCCCGTTTTGCCCTGGATCGGTTCGGTGCCCTTCAGGCGGTTCGGTCGTGCCGTCGGTCAGGTGCAGGACGATCGGTTCCGCGTCCGAGCCGATGTAGCAGTTCGGCCCGAGCTGTTCGTTTTCGAGGTGGACCTTGATCGGGAGTTCGATCGCTGCGCTGTTCCACCCGAACCCGAGCGCCGCCGGGCGGATCAGGATCGGCGGCCGGCGAGTTCCGCGGTTGCGTACACCGGGCCGCCGATCGCTTCGGAGAGGCCGGTGAGGCCGCCCGGAACCGTCTGGGGGCTCTTCGAGACGCGCTTCGGCGCCGAAGCGGGGCGGGATCAGCGGGTAGGTGCCGAGTCCTTGCTTTTCGAGGCCGCCCTGCAGGATCGTCGGGTTCGTGATCGGGACGCTTGACTGCCGATCTTGAATTCGCCCGACAGGGTTTCGCCGTAGGTGCAGACCCCGGCTTCGGTGATCGGGCAGTTGATGAAGCGAAGGAAGTCTTCCTTGTTGATTCGGCGAGCCTGCGGCGCTTGCCGACGAGGCGCCGGCGAGCGAGAGGCAAACGACGGCGAGGCAGGCAACCAGCCCGCGCAGGCGATGGGTGGACGGTCTCATCTCGGCAGTGTCTCCTTTGTGGAAATGGGGCCGTCGGCCCCCCTCGTTCTCCGGTCAGTCCCTCACAGGTGCTGCGCGCTGCCGGCCGGCGGATCCGAGAACGAGGCAGAGCCTCTGCGAGCGCCACGGAGGAGGGGTGTGTCGCGACGCTCGCACAGACTCCGTCCCGTCTCGGCCGTCCGGCCTGATCCGCCGCTCCCGGCGCGGTTCCCCCCGAGGCTGTCATCCATCCCCGGCCCCCGCTTGTCCCCGGTGAGCGTACAGACCATTTCCTGGTCCATTACCCGCTCAAAAGGCCTTCAAACATAAATTTTGAAACCTTTGAGCTTCATTCTTGAACGACGGCGATAGCTAAGCACACCTGCTCATTCGTGTCAACCCCGATGACACATCCAGTCGTTCGTGACACCGCCAAGTGCCCGACAAACACTGCGATTACGCGGCGTTTACACGGCTTGACGTGCGGTCCTGCAGGGTGCTGTCGTCCGAGCCTGAAAAACCGAACGGGCGTCCAAGAAGAACGATCACGGTCGTCATTTCGTCCGCTATCTTCCGAAGCAGCGATGGCATCGCCGGGACGCAAGAGAGGGGCCCCTCGACGGGAGCGCGCCGTCCGCCGGCCGCTGGCCGTGGCGCGCCGCCAGCCAGCGCGACCGGCTGATCGACGCGATCGTCGAGCTCGCCGGGCAGCACGGCTATCAGAACCTCAGCATCGCCCAGATCAGCGCCCACGCGGGCGTCTCGAGCGCGACCTTCTACGAGCAGTTCGCCGACCGCGAAGAGTGTCTGCTCGCGGCCTACCGGGACCTGACCGGGCGCACGCTCGCAGCGATGGGCTCGCTGCCGGAGGGCGAATGGGCGGGTGCCGTGCGGCCGGCGTTCACCGAGCTGCTGCGCAGCGTGCAGCAGGATCCCGACGCGGGGCGCGTGATGTTCGTCGAGGCGCTCGCCGGCGGGCCGAGGGTCAGGGCCGCCGTCCGCGGCCTGCTCGACGCGATCGAGCGCAACGCCGAAACCCTGCTGGACAACCCGCCGGCGGAGCAGCGTGACGCTCGACATCCCCGGCCCGCGCGCTGATCGGCGGCGTGCGCCACGTGATCGCGCGCCACCTGCGCACGCACAACGAGGACCGCCTGCCGCAGATCGCCGAGGACCTGCTCGCGTCGATGGCCTGCTACGCGGTGCCCTCCGGGGCCGGGCCGATGGAGCGTCGGTCCGCGAGTCGCTGCTGGCCGCCGAGCGCCGGCCGCGGTCGAGGCCGGCCCGGCGCCGGAGCTCGCGCGGCTGCCGCGGGGACGCCACGGGCTCCCGCCCGGCGCGGTGCTGCGCAACCAGCGCGCGCGGATCCTCCAGGCGACCGCCGCGGTCACGATGGGGAAGGGCTACGCGAACACCACGGTCGCGGAGATCGTTGCGGAGGCCGGGGTCGCCAAAGAGGCGTTCTACAGGCACTTCTCCGACAAGGAGGAGGCATTCCTGGCGGCGCAGGAAGCGCCCGGCCAGCAGATCCTCGACGCGCTCGTGCGCGCCTACTTCTCGGCCGATGAGTGGCCGGAGCGCGTGTGGCGCGCGCTGCGCACGCTCCTCGCGGCGATCGCGGCCAACCCCGTGATGGCGCACCTGCGCCTGGTCGAGTGCTACGCGGCGGGCGCGATGGCCGCTCAGCGCGGGGAGGAAGTGACGCGCTCGTTCACGATCTTCCTCGAGGAGGGCTACCGCGCGCGGCCCCAGGCCGCCGCGCTGCCCGGGCTCGTGCCGCAGGCGATCGCCGGGGGCATCTTCGAGATCGTCCAGCGCGACGTCGCCGCCCGCCGCACGCTCGAGCTGCCGCGGCGCCTGCCGCAGCTCACATACATCGCGATCGCGCCGTTCCTCGGCCCGGCAGAGGCGATCGCGCGCGTCCGTGCGCTGAGCGAGGCACAGCCGTCCGCCGCCGGAGCGGCGCCGGCACCGGCGCTTCGAGCGCGCGCCTGAGGGCGCCCCGGCGGCGTCATCCCGAGGGGGCTCGGCCGCCGACGACGGCCCCGGCGGAGCGAGCCGCTAGGCCACGAGCGGCGCCAGCGGCGAGCCGGATGCCAGCAGCTGCTCGATCTCGTCGGCCTCGAGCGGGCGTGCGAACAGGAAGCCCTGGCCGGAGTCGCACTGCTCCCGCTGCAGCTCGCGCAGCTGTGACTCCTCTTCGATCCCCTCGCCCAGCGTCTCCAGCCCGAGCGTCTTGCCGAGCTGGACGAGCGTGTGGATCAGCGCTTTGGACTCTGCCGATTCGGCGATGCCCGGCGATGAAGGACCGGTCGATCTTCAGCGCGTCGACGGGGAACTGGCGCAGGTAGGCCAGCGAGCTGTAGCCGGTGCCGAAGTCGTCGATCGCGATGTGCACGCCCGAGCTCCTTGAGCTCGCGCAGCCGCCGGGCGGCGGCCTGCGAGTCGCGCATCAACGTCGTCTCGGTGATCTCGAGCGTCAGGTGCGACGGATCGAATCCCGTCTGCTCGAGCGTCTTCGGCGACCTCGGCGACCAGCTGCGGTTCGTCGAGTTGGCGGGCCGAGACGTTGACTGCGAGCTGCAGCGCGCGGCCGTGCCGCTGCCAGCACGGCGGCCTGCCGGCACGCCGTGCGCAGCACCCACCGGCCGATCGGAACGATCAAACCCGATTCCTCGGCGATCGGGATGAACGTCTCGGGGCCGACGACGCCGCGGCCCGGGTGCCGCCAGCGCAGCGAGGGCCTCGACGCCGGTGATCGTCTCGCTCCTGCAGATCGAACGTCGGCTGGTAGAGCACGAAGAACTCGCCTCGCGCTCGAGCGCCTCGCGCAGGTCCATCTCGAGCTCCAGCCGGTCCTGCACGATCGTCTGCATCTTCGATTCGAACACGAGCCAGCGGTTCTTGCCCGCGGCCTTGGCCTCGTAGAGCGCGAAGTCCGCGTCGCGAAGCAGCTCGTCCGCGCGTCTCCCGGAGGCCGGTCGCGATGCCGATGCTGACCGTCACGCTGATCGCGCCGAGCGTCGTCGTCGATCCCGAGCGGGAATCGGCTGCGCGATCACCTCGCAGATGCGCTCGGCGACCATCTCGGGCCCGGCGTCGAGCGCGTAGTCCTCGAGCAGCACGACGAACTCGTCGCCGCCGAGCCGGCCGACGGTGTCGGCGCCCCGGATCGACCTCCGAGAGCCGTGCCGCGACGGTCTGCAGCAGCTCGTCCCCGGCCGCGTGCCCGAGGCTGTCGTTGACCTGCTTGAAGCCGTCGATGTCGACGTACAGCGCCGCGACCGGGGTGCCGCTGCGCGACGAGCGCGGGCGAGCATCTGCGTGGCGCGATCGATGACCAGCGCCCGGTTGGGCAGGCCGGTGAGCGTGTCGTGCAGCGACTGGTAGCTGAGCTGTCCCTGCGTGCTCAGCAGGTCGCGCTGCGCGAGGTACTGACGGATCGAGACCAGCGCCGCCATCGCCGCCGGCAGCGACGACGAGGCTGATGTCGGGGAACAGGCGGTCGTTGCGCTGGTTGATCATGAGCAGCACGAAGCCGACGGCGACCGCGATGTACGGGGCCCAGCTGGCGCGCAGCGGAGCCGGCGGCTCGTGCGGGCGCTCGGCGGCGCGCTCGGGCGATTCCTGGGCCGCCGCCGGCGAGCGCGAACAGGGCGATCGCCACGAACCAGGTCGCGTTGATCGCGTTGCTGCCGCTGTAGATGGAGTGCACGCGTCATCCACGCGTAGACCAGGTCGCCTGCCGCGTAGAGCACGAGCCCGAGCGCCAGCAGCCGCAAGGAGGCGGCGCTCGAAGGGGCGGTGCTGCGCAGCAGCAGCGAGCCGAGCCCCACGAGCAGCACCATGTCGCCGACCGGGTAGGCAACCGACAGCAGCACTTCTTCGCTGCTGCCGGCGACCGCCGGCCCGATGACGCTGTACATCACGACCGCGAAGCCGCCGATCGCGACGACGGCGAGGTCGAGCCCGAGCCTCGCGCGGTCTCCGCGCATCGGCCTGCGCGTCGAGAACAGCAGGATCGCGCAGAGCATCAGCGGATAGAACGCGAGGTAGAGCGGTTCCTCGGCGGCGGGCTGTTCGGTGGCGCCCGGGAGTTCGCCGATCGCCTGTGCGATGGTGCCGCCGAGGTAGGCGGTGGCGGCGAGTCGCGACCAGGAGCCACGCGGCGCGCAGCTGCCGCGTCGCGGCGCAGCGCAGCGAGGCGGCAAAGGCCGTGTAGACAGCGACGAGCAGCACCGGGACGAAGAGGAGGTTGCCGACCGCATCGCGATAGTCGGGCGGCCATCCCGATACGAGCCACACGAGGTACGCCAGCCCCATCACGACCGTCGCCGCGGCGACCCGCTTCACCCGCCGGCGAGCCCGTGGCTGCACGGGCAGCACGCGAGCCAGCTGGCCGGCGAGGCGGCCGGTCCTCGTTTCGCTCTCGCGCTCCGCTGTCGGTCCCATTGCCCCGCCGGCGCCGCCACGCGGCGGATCTGGCACTGGTGTCGGCGGGCGGCGGCCCCGCGGCTGGCGGCGCTCTCCACAGGTCTCGCAGCGCTCACCATCTCCGCCTCCCGCGCAGCAGCTCCTGCAGGTATCCGGACACGGACACGGGCGACATGAACGCCTGGTAGAGCAGGAAGAACGCGATCAGCCCGACCGCTGGCGCGGCGCACGCGCAGGCCTGCTTCGCGCAGCGAGCGCCGCTGCCGTCTGTACATCACGCCCGCCAGCACCGCGTTCAGCGGCAGCACCGCGAGCGTCATCGGCCCGACGATCATGAAGTTGCCGCGTCATCGCAAGCACGATCGCCGGGGAGGAACGCGAAGGTGAACACGAAGTCCAGGTACGGGAACAGCGCGTCCGCGATCACGGAGTGGGCGTAGGTGCGGTGGCGGCGGACCAGCGCGATGCCGTAGGCACGCAGCCCCTCGATCATCCCGCGCGCCCAGCGGCGGCGCTGGCGCGCCAGGTGGTGAAGCGTCGCGGGCGCTTCGGTGAAGGCGACCGCGCGTGGGCTCGTAGGTCGTGCGCCCGCCGCGCGTCGAGCAGCGCCCAGGTCATCACGATGTCCTCGCCGATGCAGTCCGGCCAGCCGCCGGCGGCGCGCAGGGCGGTCGTGTCGTAGACGCTGAACGCGCCCTGCGCCACGAGCGTCGCCCTGCAGCAGGGCCTGCTGGCGCTTGATCGAGCCGATGCCGAGGAAGTAGTCCCAGTTCTGGGCGGCGGCGAACGGGGCCGCGGCGGGAGTTGCGCACCATCACGCGAGCCCGCGACCGCGACGGTGTCGTCAGGCGAGCTCAGCATCCGCGCGACGGCGCGCGCAGCGCGCCGGGCATCAGCAGCGTGTCGGCGTCGATCGTGGCGAGCAGCGGTGTGTCGACGGCGCCCAGACCGAGCGTTCAGAGCGCGGGCCTTGCCGCCGTGGGGCGCGGGAGCACCCGCACGCGCGGGTCGAGGCGGGCGAAGCCGTCGGCGATCCTCGCGGTCTCGTCCGTCGAGCCGTCGTCGATCACCGTCACGCTCAGCCGCCTGGGTAGTCCTGTTCGAGCAGCGTAGGCGAGTGTCTGGGCGATCGTGCGCTGCTCGCCGTAGGCCGCGACGAGCAGCGTCAGGGCCGGATAGCTGTAGTGGAAGCCGGGGTCGATCTCGACGCGGGCGGTCGAACAGCAGCGAGCTGATCAGCTGGACGTTCAGATAGCCGGGGATGAGCGCGAGCCCGGCGATGACGGCGATCGCTGCCGGCAGGGAGATCGCTTCACCGAGCTGGGCGATCCACGGGCGGGCGAGCCACGCCGAGAGAGCCATCCAGGCCACCCCGCAGAGCACGCGTCAGCCAGAAGCGGGTCCGGACCGTCACGTAGGGAAGCCCTCGGGGCGCCCGCGCGTGCCGCGGCGGAAGCGTCCGCGCGCGCCTCGCGGATCGTCGGCGAGGGGCCCGGGCCGGCGCCGGGCGCCGCGCTCCGGGGGGCGCCGTCCGGGAGCGCGCCGAGTGCCTGGCGGCGAAGCGCCAGCACCGTGCCTGCCGGGTCGCATCCGCTCGAGCGCGGTGCTCGCCGTCAGCTCGCGCGGCGCACGCCCGCCTGCTCGTCGCTGAGCGCGGCCGCGCAAGCCCGCAGGAGGGGCCCGGGGCCGACCCGCCCGACCCGCACGAGGACCGCGAAGCCGCGGTCGCCGATCCGGTAGGCCCCGCCCGCACCGGCGACGGCGTCCGACAGTCGCCTCCCCGAGCCGCCGAAGCAGCCGCTCGCGCTCGTCGCGGCCGCGTGCCGGCCCCGGGCCATCGAGCCCGATCGAGCCGGAAGGCGGCGAGCAGCTCCTCCTGGGAGCCCGGCTCGCGCGTCGACTCCAGCGCGGCGACGAGCTGTGGCTCGGTGCCGAGCTCGTGCTCGTCGCGGTCCTGGCTCCGGGCCGCAGCCGGCCGCAGGACCGGCCGTGACGGCACTCGAGCGGAACGCGTGGAGCTGCTCATACGATCGCCTCGACGTGCCGCCGCCGCTGCTGGTCAGCGCTTCGCCACAGGCCGCGTGCGGGTTTCTACGGCCGCTGCGGGCGGCCCGCTGCAGCGCGAGAATCACGGCTGCGTGCGCATGCCCCCGAACGACCTCACGCGGCTGGCGCCGATGCTGACGCCCGGCACGCCCGTCGACATCGTGTGAGAGTGGAGCTAGCCGGGCTCGAACCGGCGACCTCCTCGCTGCCAGCGAGGCGCTCTCCCAGCTGAGCTATAGCCCCAAGGTCGAGCGGAGAAGTCTATCGCCCTGCCCGGCATGGGAGAAGGGGATGCGGAGGCCCGTTTCTAGTGGCGCGGGATGAACTCCGGCACGTCGAGCTCGTCGCCCGGATCGCCGCCGCCGCGCCCGCGGCGCTCGTGGCCGCCCGGCTCGCCGGCCTCGCGTTCCAGCGCGGCGCGCTCGGAGGGGGCGACCTGGTCGAGCTGCGCGGTCATCGCGCCGTGCGTGAGGCGGACGTCGCGGAGCAGGCGCTCGGCGTTGTTGCGCAGGGAGGCGGCCAGCTCGCGCAGGTTGCGCGAGATCTCGGTGCCCTCCGCGAGCACCTCGTTGGAGACGGCGTGGGCGTCGGTGACGATCTGACGGGCTTCTTCGCGCGCGTGCGTGCGGCCCGCGCGCGCCTGCTCCTTGGCCTGCTCGTCGAGGCGGATCAGCTCCTCGCGGCGCGCCTGCAGCAGCCGCTCGGTGTGCTCCCGCGTCTCCTGTGCGACGCGCGCCGACTCTTTGCGCGCGTTCTCCAGCAGCTCGCCGGACTCGCGCTCGGCCTCGGCCCGGAGGCGTTCTGAATCGGCCGCCGCCTCGGCGCGGGCGAGCGCAGCCTCCTCGCCTGCCTCCGAGCGCAGCCGCTCGGCGGTGGCGCGGGCGTCGTCGAGCAGCCGCGAGGCCTCCGCGTGTGCGTCGGCGAGGGTCCCGGCCGCCTCCTCGCGCTCCCGCTCGGCCGCCGCGCCCAGCTTCTCGGCCGACGCCGACGCGTCGACCCTTGTCGCCTCAGCGTCGGCGCGGGCGCTCGCCAGGATCTCGCCCGCCTCCTCCTCGGCGGCCCGCACGCGGTTCTCGGCGGCGCGGTCGGCCTCGGCGATCCGCTCCCGTGCGCGCGACTCGGCCTGCTCGCGCAGCTCCTGCGCCGCGGCTTCGGCCGCGCCCACGATGCTCGCGACGCGCCCCGGGGTCGAGGCCAGCGAGTCCGCCTCGCGGTGGCGCCCCTGCTCGCCGCTCTCCAGTTCGTCCACGGACCCATCGTAATCCGCGGGCCGAGCGCGGTGGGGGCCGCCTGCGAGGGCTCCGGAGCGCGCTGGCAGGAAAGGTGGGATATGTGTCCTTGCAGACAGAACGCCGATCGACGAAGATCGACTCGTGCAGCAGCAGCGGACGATCGCGATCCTTCTCTACGAGGGCGTCCAGAGCCTCGACGTGACCGGCCCCCTCGAGGTCTTCAACGGCGCGGACCGTGCGCTGCGCGCCCGGGGCGCGGGCGGCGGCTACCGGGTCCGCACGATCGCTCCGCGCGGCCGCGCCCGTGCGGTGCGAGAGCGGGCTGCGGCTGATCCCCGACGGTCCGCTTCCGCGCGCCCTCGACGCCATCGACACGCTGATCGTGCCCGGCGGCTCGGGGCGCACGCAGGCCGCCGCGGACCCCGCGCTGACGCGGTTGCTCTCGCTCGCGCCTTCGCGCTGCCGGCGGGTGGCCTCGGTCTGCACCGGTTCGTTCCTGCTGGCGGCCGCCGGCCTGCTCGACGGGCGCCGTGCGACGACGCACTGGGCGTTCGCCGAGGAGCTCGCGCGCAGCCATCCGCAGGTCATGGTCGAGCCGGACCCGATCTTCGTGCGCGACGGCTCGATCTGGACCTCGGCCGGCGTGACGGCCGGCATGGACCTCGCGCTCGCCCTCGTCGAGGAGGACCACGACCGCGACCTCGCGCTCCTGATCGCGCGCCACCTGGTGCTGTTCCTGCGCCGCCCCGGCAACCAGTCGCAGTTCAGCGCCGTGATGCGCGCGCAGCAGCCCCGGCGCGAGCCGCTGCGGGAGGTGCAGCGCGAGGTGCTGGAGGACGTCGCCGGGCGCCACACGGTGGAGGCGATGGCCGAGCGCGCCCACATGAGCCCGCGCAACTTCGCGCGCGCTTTCCGCGCGCAGACCGGCGTCACGCCTGCCCGGTACGTCGAGAGCGTTCGCCTGGAGGCGGCCCGCCGGCGCCTGGAGGAGACCGCCGAGCCCGTGCAGGGCGTCGCGCGCGCGTGCGGCTTCCCGAGCGCCGAGGCGATGCGGCGCAGCTTCCAGCGCACGCTCCGCGTCGGCCCGACCGAGTACCGGCGCCGGTTCCACTCGGCCCACCGATAGCGGCATCCCCATAGCCCAAATCAAAAAAACGACAAGAAGGAGCCTCCGATGAAGATCGCTGTTGCCATCTACGACCGGTTCACCGCCCTTGACGCCATCGGGCCCTACGAGGTCCTCAGCAGGCTGCCCGGCGCGCGCGTCACCTTCGTCGCCGCCGAGGCCGGGCCCGTGCGGACCGACAACGGGATGCTCACGATCGAGGCCGAGCGCTCGCTCGCGGAGCTCCCCGACCCCGACGTGATCCTCGTCCCCGGCGGCCCCGGCGAGGTCGCCCAGCGCGCCGGCGAGCCGATCCTCGACTGGCTGCGCGCGGCCGACCGCACCAGCACCTGGACGACCTCGGTGTGCACCGGCTCGCTGATCCTCGCCGCGGCCGGCCTGCTCGACGGGCGCCCCGCGACCGGGCACTGGCTCGCGATGGACGAGCTGCGCCGGCTCGGCGCGCAGCCGACCGGTCAGCGCGTCGTCTTCGACGGCAAGATCGTGACGGGCGCGGGCGTCTCCGCCGGCATCGACATGGCGCTCGCCCTGGCCGAGCGGATCGCCGGTCCCGAGGTCGCCCAGGCGATCCAGCTGGGGATCGAGTACGACCCCCAGCCGCCCTTCGACGCGGGCGCTCCCGAGAAGGCGCCGGCCGCGGTCGTCGAGCTGCTGCGCTCGCGCAGCCGCTTCGCCGAGCCGAGCGCGGCGTAGCTCGCTTCATCCCGCGCGCGCGGCCCGGAGCATCCCTCGCCGGGCCCGCGGGCGGGGCGCTTTCCCCGCGAAGCCGCCCGATAAGGTGCGCTCACATGAGCGAGCACCGCTACGACCCGCAGGAGATCGAGCCGCGCTGGCAGCGGCTGTGGGCCGAGGAGCGGACCTGGGAGGTCTCCAACCTCGAGCAGGGCGAGGCGCCGAACACGGCGCGCGCGAACGAGCCCGAGAGCTCCTACGTGCTGGAGATGCTGCCCTACCCGAGCGGCGAGCCGCACATCGGCCACCTCAAGTGCTACTCGCTCGGCGACGCGATCGCGCACTTCCACCGCCGCCTCGGCAGGCGCGTGCTGCACCCGATGGGCTACGACGCGTTCGGGCTGCCGGCGGAGAACCACGCGATCAAGACGGGCGTGCACCCGCGCGTCTCAACCGCCGAATCGATCGGCGCCTTCCAGAAGCAGTTCCGGGAGTGGGGGATCTCGATCGACTGGTCGCGCGAGCTCGCGACCTCCGAACCCTCCTACTACCGCTGGACGCAGTGGATCTTCCTCGAGCTGCTCGCCGCCGGGCTGGCCTACCGGCGCGAGGCGGCCGTCAAGTGGTGCCCGAAAGACCAGACCGTGCTGGCCAACGAGCAGGTCGACGCCGACGGGCGCTGCGAGCGCTGCGGGGCGATCGTCGAAGTGCGCCAGCTCGAGCAGTGGTTCCTGCGCATCACCGACTACGCCGAGCGGCTGCTCACCGACCTCGACATCATCGACTGGCCCGAGCACGTCAAGACGATGCAGCGCAACTGGATCGGGCGCAGCGAGGGCGCCGAGGTCACGTTCCGCTGCGAGGAGCTCGGCGTCGACTACCCCGTCTTCACGACGCGCCCGGACACGCTGTTCGGCGCGACGTTCTTCGTGATGGCACCCGAGCACCCCGATGTGCTGCGTCTCGTCGCGGGGACCGAGCACGAGCAGGCCGTGCACGACTACGTCAACCGCGCCCTGAACGAGTCCAACGAGGAACGCGGCAACGCGGAGAAGGAGAAGACCGGCGTGCCGCTCGGGCGCACGGTCACCAACCCCGTCAACGGCGAGCAGATCCCGATGTTCGTGTCCGACTACGTGCTGATGGAGTACGGGACCGGTGCGGTGATGGCGGTCCCCGCCCACGACGAGCGCGACTTCGACTTCGCGACGCACGTTCGGCCTGCCGATCCGGCGCGTCATCGCCGCGCCCGAGGGGACGGACGGCGAGCTGCCGTACACCGGCGACGGCACGATCGTCGACTCCGATGCGCAGTTCGACGGCATGGGCAACCGCGAGGCGCTCGCGGCGATCGTCGCCTGGCTCGACAGGGAGGGCCGGGGCCATGCGTCGGTCAACTACCGGCTGCGCGACTGGCTGGTCTCGCGCCAGCGCTACTGGGGCTGCCCGATCCCGGTCGTCTACTGCGGGAGCTGCGGGATCGTGCCCGTGCCCGCCGAGGACCTGCCGGTCGAGCTGCCAGACGTCGAGGACTACGCGCCCAAGGGGCGCTCGCCTCTCGCCGCCGCCGAGGACTGGGTGAACACGAGCTGCCCCTCCTGCGACGGCCCGGCGCGCCGCGAGACGGACACGATGGACACGTTCGTCGACTCCTCCTGGTACTTCCTGCGCTACTGCGACGCCGCGCAACGACGAGGAGGCGTGGGACCCCGGCGCCCTGGCCGAGTGGATGCCCGTCGACCAGTACATCGGCGGCGTCGAGCACGCGATCCTGCACCTGATGTACGCGCGCTTCTTCACGAAGGCGCTCGCCGACCTCGGCCACCTCGAATTCCAGGAGCCCTTCCGGGCGCTGTTCACGCAGGGCATGGTCACCAAGGACGGCGCGAAGATGAGCAAGTCGCGCGGCAACGTGGTCTCGCCCGCCTCGCTCGTCGAGCGCGTCGGCGCCGACGCGGCGCGCTGCTACACGCTGTTCATGGGGCCGCCCGACCAGGACGCCGACTGGTCCGACGAGGGCGTCGAAGGCGTGCACCGCTTCCTGGGGCGGCTGTGGCGGCTGTCCGCCGAGACCGCGGAGCGCGGCGGAGGGCCCGAGCCCGGCCTCAGCCCGCCCGACCCGGGCGAAGGCTCCGGGCTGGTGCTGCTGCGAAAGACGCACTGGGCGATCGACAAGGTCAGCGGCGACCTGCGCCGGTTCGCGTTCAACACGGCGATCGCGGCGGTGATGGAGCTGATGAACGAGATCTCCCGGCTGCGCGAGGAGGTCTCCGTCGAGGAGCTCCGCTTCTCGCTCGGCACGGCGGCCTCGCTGCTGTTCCCGTTCGCGCCCCACACCTGCGCGGACGTCTACGAGCGGCTGACCGGCGAACGGGTCTGGGAGCAGCCCTGGCCCGAAGCGGACGAGGCGCTGCTCGAGAGCGAGGTCTACGAGCTGGTCTGCCAGGTCAACGGCAAAGTCCGCGACCGCGTGCAGGCGAGCGCCGAGGCCACGCCCGAGCAGCTCAAGGACCTCTGCCGCGGCGCCCCGAACGTGATCGCGCACCTCGACGGCAAGGAGCTCGTGAAGGAGATCGTGGTGCCGGGGAAGCTCGTCAACCTCGTGGTGCGGTAGTGCTCGAGCTCAAGCCCGCCTACCTGGTCCACGGCGACGACCACGGCGCGGTGGCCGAGCGCCGGGCGGGGCTGCGGGCGCTGGCCGAGCGCCAGGACGACGGCGCGATCGCGCTCGAGGTGCTCGAAGGCGACGCGGCGACCCCGGCGGGCGTGGCGCAGGCGCTCGCGGCGATGACGCTGTCGATGGGCCGGCGCGTGATCGTCGCCGAGGGCGCCGAGCGCTGGCGCGAGAAGGACGTCGAGGAGCACCTCGCGCCCGCGCTGGCGGCGATGCCGGCCGACACGACGCTCGCGGTGTTCGCCCGCGAGGAGGCGCGCGCGAAGGCCCCGCAGGCGCTGCACGACGCCGTCAAGAAGGCGGGCGGGCAGGTCGTGGCGCAGACGACCGTGAAGCCCTGGGAGCTGCCGAAGTGGGTGCGCGAGCAGGCGCCGCGGCTCGGGCTCGCCCTGGACGCCGCGGCGGCGAAAGCGCTCGTCGCCCAGGTCGGCGAGCGCCAGCAGCGGCTGCTGCGCGAGCTGGAGAAGCTCGCGCTCGAAGGGGAGCAGAGCGCCGGCGGGGCCCCGCGCGCGGTGACGGTTCAGGAGATCGAGTCGCGCGCGGCCCAGTCGGCCGAGTGGCGCGCCTATGCGCTCGGGGACGCGCTCGTGGCCGGCGACGGCGCGCTCGCGATCGCCACCTACCTGCGCCTGCGCGAGCAGGGCGAGCGGGTGGCCGGGCTCACCTACCTGCTCGCCTCGCGGCTGCGCGACGCGATCGCGATCGCCGAGCAGCTCGCGGCGGGCCGCTCGGCGGCGGACGTCAAGAAAGGGCTGCGGATGCCGCCGAAGGCGGCGGAGCGGCTGATCTCCGACGTGGCGCGCAGCGACCCGGCACGGCTGCGCGGCGCGATCGGGGCGCTCGCGCGCCTGGAGCTCGACACGCGCGGGGGAGCGGTGCTGACCCGCGACCGGGACGCGCTTGCGGAAATGGGTGAGGAGACGCTTGTGACGCGGGCGATCGGCGAGATCGCCGCCTGAGGCGCGCCGGCGCGCTCTAGGACTTCGAGCTCGAGGATCTTCGCCGCGCGGGACTTCTTGCGAGCCCCTGTGTTGCGGTGAAGCGCGCCGCGCTTGACGGCCTTGTCGATCGTCGAGACGAGCTCGCGGTGGGTCTCCGCGGCGTCGCCCTCGCCGCCCTCGACGGCGGCGGTCAGGCTGCGGAAGTGGGTCTTGATCGCGGAGGTGTAGCGGCGGTTCTCGAGCCGCTCGCGCTCCGAGCGCAGGATCCGCTTCTTCTGTGAGTGGATGTTGGCCATGGTTCCGTGGCGGCGCGCTACCGAGCGTCCCGGCCGCGCCGCGGAGCGCCGTACTATAGCGGCCTTGACAGCCAGCGCAGAAGCGTTCGGGGAGGAATCGGCCCCACCGCCGCCCCCGACGAGCGGAGGGGTCGCCCGCAACACCGCGATCTTCTCGATCGCCACCGGGATCTCGCGCGTGGCCGGCCTGGTCCGCGAAATCGTCGCGGCCAGCTTCTTCGGCACATCGGGGCCGGCGTCGGCCTACACGATCGCCTTCCAGGTGCCCAACCTGGTCACGAACCTGTTCGCCAACGCGGCGCTCTCGGCTGCCTTCGTGCCGGTGTTCACGGAACTGCTCGAGCAGAAGCGACGAAAGGAGGCGGTGCGCCTGGCTTCGACGCTGTTCTGGATCATGCTGATCGGGCTCGGCGCGCTGACGGCGTTCTTCATCTTGACGGCGGGCGTGGTGATGCCGCTGTTCACCGGGCCCACGTTCACGCACTACCTCGACCTGCTCACGGTCGGGCTCTCTCGCGTGCTGTTCCCCGTGATCCTGCTCCTGGGTCTGAACGGCCTGCTCGTCGGGATCCTGCAGTCCTACGAACACTTCACGATCCCGGCGATCTCCCCGGCCGTCTGGAACGTCGTGATCATCGTGCTGCTGGTGGTGCTGCACCCGCACTTCCACGGCGGCGAAGAAAACGGGGAGGCCCTCTATGCGCTCGCGATCGCGATCCTCGTCGCGACCTTCGTGCAGTTGGGGATGGCCTTCGGGGCGCTCGGGCGGATCGACTTCCGCCTCGCATTCCACATCGACTGGCACGACCCACGCATCAGACAGGTCTTCCTGCTGATGCTGCCTGTGACGATCGGGCTGGGGATCGTCAACCTCGACCAGCTCATCAACTCCGCCTTCGGCACGCTCGTCAACAAGGAAGCCCCGCGCGCGATCGACAACGCGTTTCGCATCTACATGCTCCCCCAGGGGCTGTTCAGCGTCGCGGTGGCGACCGTCCTGTTCCCGACGCTCAGCCGCATGGCGGCGAACCGGGATGTCGACCCGATGCGACGCGCGATCGGCATCGGCATGCGCCAGATCAACCTCCTGCTGATCCCTTCGGCGGCGTTCTTGATGGTGCTGACGGAACCCGTCGTGCGGCTCATCTTCGAACGCGGCGCGTTCGGCCTCCAGTCGACCCACCTGGTATCGGTCGCGCTGTTCTGGTTCGCCGTGAGCCTCCCCTTCGGCGGACTCAACCTGCTGCTGACGCGCGCCTTCTTCGCCGTCCAGAGGCCCTGGATTCCGACGCGGCTTGCGGGCTTGAACATCATCGTCGACATCATCGTCAGCATCGGCCTCTACAAGCCGCTCGGGATCGCGGGCCTGATCATCGGCACGCTGGCGGCCAACGTCGTGATGACGTGGCTGCAGCTGACGCGGCTGCGGGTGGGCTTCAACGGACAGCTCGAAGGCGCTCAGACGACGATGATCACCGCTCGCATCACGGTGGCAGCGGCGCTGCTGGCGGGCGTCTCATACGGCGTCTGGAAGCTGTTCAGCCAGATCCTCGGAACCTCGATCGAGGCCCAGATCCTCAGCATCGGCGCTGCCGGGCTCGCGGGCACGTTCGTGTACGCGCGCGCGGTGCTCGCGATGCAGGTGCCGGAGGCCCATCAGGTGGGCCGGCTGCTGCGCTCGCGCTTCGGCCGGGCGTGAGCCCGTCAGGCCGCCCTTCCGCCGGCCTCGGCGCGCCTTGCCTCTTCCCGCTCACGCACGCGCTCGTAGTTCAGGCGCATCAGCGCGATCACGTCGGCGACGTCCTCGTCGCTGCGTAGCTGCCGGGCGGCCGGGCCGACCCGGTCGGGGAACACGGGGTGCTCCACGATCCGTCCTTCGTCTTTCAGGGTCCTCCAGAGCTCGGGCGGAAACGAGAAATGAGCTGAGCGGTCGCCGTGCAGGTGGCCGATCTCGCGCCCGGCGAGCTTGAACGCGTACTCGCCCCGGCGGCCGGGGCCCGCCTCGATGCCCGGCCAGGAGGACACCTCCTCGCTGATCTGGCTGCCGAATGTCTGCGCGCCCGTCATGGCTGCTCCTTCGGTTGGGGGGCTTCCCAATGCTACAAGTTCAAGTCAACTTGAAGTCAAGGGCATCTTCTGATTTCTTTCGCCGCGATGGCGGAGCTGCTCACGATCGGCGAGGTCTCGCACCGCAGCGGCGTGGCGAGCTCGGCGCTGCGCTTCTACGAGGACCGCGGCCTGATCGCCTCCGAGCGGGCAGGCTCGGGGCATCGCCGGTACCGCCGCCCGGTACTGCGCCGGATCGCGTTCATCGTGTTCGCCCAGAGGGTCGGGCTCACGCTCGACGAGGTCGCTGAGGAGCTCGCGAAGCTGCCGGCTGATCACGCGCCCACCCGCCGCGACTGGTCGCGGCTGTCGAGCGGCTGGACCGCGCGAATCGACGAGCGGATCGAGGAGCTGCAGCGGCTGAAGGCCGGTCTGACCGAGTGCATCGGGTGCGGCTGTCTCTCGCTGGACCGGTGTCAGCTCGCGAACCCGGGCGACCGCGCGTCGCGCCTGGGGCCGGGGCCGCGCTACTGGATCGCCGGCAGGCCCTGACGATCCGTAACGCGGCGCTCACGCGCCGATGCACTAGCCTGAATCGCCCGGCTGATCGTCCACTCGGCCACGACCCCCTAGGGGGTCAGTCATGGCAACGCGCCGCCTCGGCGGCGGCCAGTCCGGGCGGCCGAGAGTGTCAGTTGCCCAGGCACCAGACACAAGTCCTGGGACATAGCAGTACCGCGGCGATCGGGTTCGGGACGGCCGGGCGGGCCAGCAGGCTCGTCCGGCCTTCTTCGCCGGTCTAGTCTTGAGCCGTGGACGTCAGCTCCTACGAGCAGATCGCGGCTTTCACGACCCTCGACGGCTCGGAGATCCGCGAGTGGGCGGGGGTGGCGGGATCTCCATCACTTCCCGCGCGAAACCAGAGCCTCGCCGAGGCGACGATCCCCGCCGGCGGCGCGACGACCGCGCACTACCACCGCCTCACCGAGGAGCTCTACCTCGTCACCGCCGGCACGGGGCGGCTCTCGATCGACGGCGAGGAGAGGGAGATCCGCGAGGGGGACTGCGCGCTGATCCCGCCGGGCGCGATCCACAAGCTGTTCAACACCGGCCCGGGACCGTTGCGGATCGTGTGCGCGTGCGCGCCCGCGTACTCCGACGCGGACACGGTGCTCACCGAGTGATCGACGACGGCGCGCTGGTCGGGGGTCGCGAGCGGCGCGCGATCGCGATCGTCGGCTACGCCCGGGCTGGCCCGCCGCTCGAGGCGAGCGCGCGCGGATTCGGCGGACCGCGCCGCGTACGAGCGCCTGAAGCGGAGCTGGCGGCGCGCGATGGAGCGACATGAACGAGTACGCCGAGGCGAAGGGCCCGCTGATCGCGGCGATCCTGTCCCGCTAGGGCCACCATCTATCGTCCCAGTGGCCCATGGACCAGCAGCACATCCGCAACTTCTCGATCATCGCGCACATCGACCACGGCAAGTCGACGCTGGCCGACCGCATCCTCGAGCTGACGCACACGGTCGCGGCGAGGGAGATGCGCGCCCAGCTGCTCGACTCGATGGACCTCGAGCGCGAGCGCGGGATCACGATCAAGGCGCAGGCGGTGCGCGTCTTCTACACCGCGAAGGACGGGCAGACCTACCAGCTGCACCTGATCGACACGCCCGGCCACGTCGACTTCACCTACGAGGTCTCGCGCTCGCTCGCCGCATGTGAGGGCGCGCTGCTCGTCGTCGACGCCTCGCAGGGCGTCGAGGCGCAGACGGTCGCGAACACCTACCTGGCGATCGACGCCGGCCTCGAGCTGATCCCCTGCCTGAACAAGATCGACCTGCCGGGAGCCGAACCGGAGCGCGTGGCGGGGGAAGTCTCGGAGCTGATCGGCGAGGCGCCCGAGTCGATCCTCAGCATCAGCGGCAAGACGGGGGAGGGCGTGGCCGAGGTGCTGGAGGAGCTCGTCAAGCGCGTGCCGCCCCCCGAGGGCGATCCCGACGGCCCGCCGCGCGCGCTGATCTTCGACTCGGAGTTCGACCAGTACCGCGGCGTGGTCGCCTACATCCGCGTCGTGGACGGGGTCTTCAAGAAGGGCGAGGCGATCCGCGCGATGGCGGCCGGCACCGAGGCCGACATCGACGACATCGGCTTCTTCAGCCCGCAGATGATGCCGACCGACCAGCTCGCCGCGGGCGAGGTCGGCTACCTGATCACGGGCCTGAAGGACGTGACGCAGCTGCGCGTCGGCGACACGCTCACCACCCGCGTCAAGTCCGGCGTCGGCGCCGCGAGCGAGCCGCTCCCCGGCTACCGCGACGTGAAGCCGATGGTGTTCTGCGGGCTGTTCCCGATCGACTCCGACGACTACCCGGACCTGCGCGACGCGCTGGAGAAGCTGACGCTGAACGACGCCGCGCTCTCGTGGGAGCCCGAGACCTCCGACGCGCTCGGCTTCGGCTTCCGCTGCGGCTTTCTGGGGCTCCTTCACATGGACATCGTGCGCGAGCGCCTGGAGCGCGAGTACGACCTGGAGCTGCTCGCGACGATGCCTTCGGTCGAGTTCGACGTGACGCTCACGAACGGCGAGGAGCTCGAGGTCCACAACCCCTCGGACATGCCCGACCCCGGCACGATCGAGGAGATCCGCGAGCCGTTCATCAACGCGTCGATCATCGCGCCGAAAGAGTTCGTCGGCGCGGTGATGGAGCTCTGCCAGGAGCGCCGGGGCGAGCACACCGGCATGCACTACCTCTCGCCGGAGCGCGTGCAGCTCAACTACCAGCTGCCGCTCGCGGAAATCGTGCTCGACTTCTTCGACCAGCTCAAGTCGCGGACCAAGGGCTATGCCTCGCTGGACTACGAGCTGAGCGGGATGAAGCCCTCCGACCTGGTCAAGCTCGACGTGCTGCTCGCGGGCGACCCCGTCGACGCGCTCTCGATGGTGGTGCATCGCGAGAAGGCCTACGAGGTCGGGCGCTCGCTGACCGAGCGGCTTCGCAAACGGATCCCTCGCCAGCAGTACGACGTCCCGATCCAGGCGGCGATCGGCTCCCACATCATCGCGCGCGAGACGGTCAAGGCGTTCCGCAAGGACGTGATCGCGGGCTGCTACGGCGGCGACATCACGCGCAAGAAAAAGCTGCTCGCCAAACAGAAGGAGGGCAAGAAACGGATGAAGCAGGTCGGCCGCGTCGAGGTGCCCCAGGAGGCGTTCCTCGCGGTGCTGGAGCTGGGAGAGGAGTAGCGGTGGCCCCGGGCTCCGCGCCGGGCGGGACCGGCGATGCCGGCGCGCCGGTCCGGCTGCTGTTCGTCTGCCTCGGGAACATCTGCCGCTCGCCGACCGCGGAGGGCGTGATGCGCCACGTCGTGACCGAGGCGGGGATGCAGGACCGGGTCGAGCTCGACTCGGCGGGCACGGGCTCCTGGCACGTCGGCAGCGCCCCCGACGCGCGAGCGCGCGCCGCCGCCTCCGGCCGAGGGGTCGAGCTGACCGGCCAGGCGCGCCAGGTGAGTGTGCAGGACTTCGATGACTTCGACCTGATCCTCGCGATGGACCGCGCGAACCAGCGCGACCTGCGCGCGCTGGCGGGACCGGATGATGCCGGGAGGATCCGCCTGCTGCGCGAGTTCGACCCCAGGGTGGGTGGGCCTCCGTTCTCGGGCGCCGAGGACCTCGACGTTCCCGATCCCTACTACGGCGCCGGCGGCGGCTTCGAGGAGGTCTTCGACCTCGTCGACGCTGCGTGCCGGGGGCTGCTCGAGGAGATCCGCGCCGGGCGCGTGCCGTGACGTTCCCGCCCGGCGCCCGCGACACGCGGCGGATCGGCGGCGGCGACATCAACGAGGCGTACCGGGTCACGCTGGCCGACGGGCGCGACGCGTTCGTCAAGACGCGCGCCGCAGACCGATCCCGGGCGAGTACGCGGCCGAGGCGGCCGGGCTCCGCTGGCTCGCCGAGCCGGGGCTCCTCAGGACGCCCGCCGTGCTGGAGGTGGACGAGCGCTGGCTGGCGCTCGAGTGGGTCGAGCCGGGCGCGCTCAGCACCGGCGGCGCGGAGGAGCTGGGGCGCGCGCTCGCCGGCACCCACCTGGCGGGCGCCGAGCGGTTCGGCGCGCCGCCCGGGGACGGCGGCGGGTCCGAGACCGGCTTCGGGTCGCTGCGGCTGCCGAACGAGCCGGCCGGGGACTGGCCGAGCTTCTACGCGCAGCGCCGGCTGCTCCCGCTCGCCCGGATCGCTCGCGAGCGGCGCGCGCTCAGCGAGGCCGGCGCTCGCGCGGTGGAAGCGGTGTGCGAGCGGATCGAGGAGCTCTGCGGGCCGCCCGAGCCGCCCTCGCGGCTGCACGGCGACCTCTGGGGCGGCAACGTCATGGGCGGCGCCGACGGGCGGGCCTGGCTGATCGACCCCTCCTGCTACGGCGGCCATCGCGAGGTCGATCTGGCGATGCTGCGCCTCTTCGGCGCGCCGTCGCGGCGCATCTTCGACGCCTACGAGGAGGCCGCGCCGCTCGCGGCGGGAGCGGCGGAGCGCGTCGAGCTCTACCAGCTCGCGCCGCTGCTGGTGCACGCGGCCCTGTTCGGCGGCTCCTACGGCGCGGCGGCCGAGCGGGCGGCGCGGCGCTACGTCTAGGGTCGGCTGCTGGATGACCGTCAACCTCCACAGCGACACGCAGACGAAGCCGACGGCCGCGATGCGAGCGGCGATGGCCGCGGCGGAGGTCGGCGACGAGCAGCGCGGGCAGGACCCGACGACGAGCGAGCTGGAGCGCCGCGTCGCCGAGCTGCTCGGGCACGAGGCGGCGGTGTTCCTCCCGAGCGGCACGATGTGCAACGAGATCGCGCTGCGGCTGCACATCCGGCCCGGCGGCGACGAGCTGATCCTCGACCGCAGCGCGCATCCGATCGTCGCCGAGGCCGGCGGCCCCGCGGCGCTGTCCGGCGCGTTCATCTCCGCGCTCGACGGCGAGGGCGGCATCTTCACGGCCGAGCAGCTGCGCGCCGCGCTGCACGTCGACGGCGACCGCTACGCGCCGCGGTCGCGTGTCGTCTCGGTCGAGCAGACGACCAACATGGGCGGGGGGCGGATCTGGCCGCTCGCGCAGATCGAGGAGGTGCTGGGCGTCGTGCGCGAGCACGCCATGCGCGCCCACCTCGACGGCGCGCGCCTGATCAACGCGGTCGTCGCGTCCGGCGTGCCCGCCGCCGACTACGCGCGCGGCTTCGACACGGCGTGGATCGACTTCTCGAAGGGGCTCGGCGCCCCCGTGGGAGCCGTGCTCGCCGCCTCGCGCGAGCTGATCGAGGAGGCCTGGCGCTACAAGCAGATGATGGGCGGGGCGCTGCGCCAGTCGGGGATCCTCTCGGCGGCCTGTCTCTACGCGCTCGACCACCACGTCGAGCGGCTCGCCGAGGACCACGCCAACGCGAGGGCGCTCGCAGACGGGCTCGCCGCGATCCCCGGCATCTCGATCGACCCCGCCGCCGTCGAGACGAACATCGTGATCTTCGAGGTGCCCGACGCGCCCGCGCTGGAGCGCGCGCTCGCGAGCGAGGTGGACCTGCTCGCGATCGGCCCCCGCCGGATGCGCGCGGTGACACACCTCGACGTCGACAGCGCCGGGATCGACGCGGCTCTGGTCGCGATCGCGGCCGCCCTCTAGCGCGGCGCGAGCGGCGGGGGCCGCGCCGCGCGTGCTCCCGCCTGCCGTGGCAGCGTGCCGCGGTGGGGCCGCTAGGGCCGCGCGCCGGCGGGCCTGCGCTCGTCCGTGCTCTCCTCGTCGGGCTCCTCGCCCGCGGGCTCGAGCCCCGGCAGCCGCAGCCGCATCAGCGTGCCGCCGCCGGGAGCGGCCTCGGCCGCCACGGCGCCGCCCATCTGCTCGGCGAGCTGGCGCACGATCGCGAGGCCCAGCCCCGAGCCGGGCCGCCGTCGCGCCTCGGCGCCGCGGTAGAAGCGGTCGAAGATGTGCGGCAGGTCCTCCTCGGAGATCCCGGGGCCGTGGTCGCGGACGGTCAGCTCCTTGCCGCGCAGGCGGATGTCGATCGGGGCTTCGTCGGGGCTGTACTTGACGGCGTTGTCGAGCAGGTTGCTGACCGCGCGCTCGAGCCGCGCCGGCACCCCGTCGATGATCGCCGGTTCGAGCTCCATGTGCAGGGTCGCGCCGGCGTGCGCGCCGGTCTTCTGTACGACCTCCTCGCACCAGCAGGTCGAGACGCACGTCCTCGAGCCTCGTCGGCGGGTTCCTCGCCGCGCGAGAGGTCGATCAGGTCGTTGATCAGGACGGTGAGCTCCTCCAGCTGCGTGACCACGTCGTCGAGCAGGCGCCGGTGCTCGGCGGCGTCCATGTGCGGCCCCAGCTGCTGCAGCAGCTCGATGTTCGTCCGCACGCTCGTGACCGGCGTGCGGAGCTCGTGTGACGCGTCGGCGACCAGCTGGCGCTGGGAGCCGACCGACGCGTCGAGAGCGGTCATCGAGCGCTCGCAGCGCGTCGAGCATCGCGTTGAAGCTGCTCGCGAGCCGGCCGAGCTCGTCCTCGCCGGTCTGCTCGATCCGCTCGCTGAGGTCCTGCGTGCGCGTGACGTGCTCGGTCGTCTGCGTGAGCCGCTTCAGCGGCAGCACAGCCGTGCCGGCCACGAGGAGCCCCAGCAGCGCGGCGAGGGCGATGCCTCCGATCACCACGAGGAAGAGGATCAGCCGCAGCCGGCTCAGGAGGCTGTCGGTTTCGGCCAGTGGCAGGGCGAGCTGCTCGGCGCGGTTGCGGCCGAAGGGCTCGGCCAGCAGGCGCAGGTGGGTGCCGCCCACCGTCACGTTGCGGTAGAAGGGTTCGCCGCCGCGTTCGGCGAGCAGCGCGGTGCGGCGATCGACCGGCAGCGTCACGTTCTGAGCGGAGCGCGCGAGCACCTTGCCGTTGGAGTCCACGACCTGCTGGTAGCCGCGCACCTGGTCTGGGTTGGGGGGCAGTTTCCCGAACAGCGACCCGGGTCGGCGGCTGATCCCGGCGCGGTTGCGATCGTTTCTGCGTCCTTGGCGCCCTTGCGGTTCGCGCGGAGCTTCGTGGAGATGTCGCTTTCGGCCTCTTTTGCCGCGATCGCGAACGCGCCCGGCGCGCTGAGGACGATGCTGGCCGCGCCGTTGGGGCCGATCTTCAGCGCTCCCACGGCGAACAGACGCTCGAGGCGGCGCGTCTCGTGCGCGCGCGAACGCAGCTGGTTGTCCACCTGGCTGTGGAGCTGGTCGGCCGTCAGCAGGTAGACGAGCAGCGAGGCGAGCACGACAGCGATCGCGACGGCGGCGGCTGCTGCGAGGGCGATCCGGCCGCGGAAGCTCACTGCTCGCCTCGCAGCACGTATCCGACCCCGCGCACCGTGTGCAGCAGCCGCGTCTCCTCGCCGACCTCGGTCTTGCGGCGCAGGTAGCCGATGTAGACCCCCAGCGAATTCGAGCTCGACCCGAAGTCATAGCCCCACACGTGCTCGAAGATCGCCGAACGCGTCAGCACCTTGCGCGGGTTGCGCATGAACATCTCCAGGAGCAGGAACTCGGTGCGCGTGAGCGTCAGCAGCCGCTCGCCGCGCCACGCCTCGTGGCTGCGCGGGTCGAGCCGCAGGTCCTCGAACACGAGCTCCTGCTGCTCGCCCTCCTCGCCGTCGTCGGCGCGGCGCAGCAGCGCGCGCACGCGCGCGAGCAGCTCGCGCAGCGCGAAGGGCTTGACGAGGTAGTCGTCGGCGCCCGCGTCGAGGCCCGCGACGCGGTCGTCGACCCCGCCCCGCGCGGTCAGCATCAGCACGGGCGTGCGGTCGCCGCCCTCGCGCAGGCGGCGGCACACCTCGAGCCCGTCGATCCGCGGCATCGCGACGTCGAGGATCACCGCCTCGTACGGTCCGGCGCCGAGCCGTTCGAGCGCCTCCTCGCCGTCGGCGGCCTGGGCGACGTCGTAGCTCTCCATCGCCAGCGCGCGCGAGAGCGCAGTCTGGACGGCGGGCTCGTCGTCGACGACGAGTATGCGTGCCGGCTCGGCCATCGTGGTTTGCCCTGTTGACCGGCGCCCGCGCCGGGGTACCGTGCGGGGGCCGATATCAGGCTAGCGTGAGCGCCTTGGGACACGATCCGGCAGGCGACAGCGAGAAGGCGATGGACGACGGCGGCGAGCAGCGCGAGGACGACCGGCAGGGCGAACGCGACGACATGCTGGCGTCGCAGTCGCGAACGCTTCGCAACAGCATCATCAGCCTCGCGGTGTTCTTCGGGATCGTCGTGCTGCTGCTGCTCGCGGTGCCCGGGCTGCGCACCGCCGCCGAGAAGATCACCGACGCGGAGCCCGGCTGGGTGCTCGGCGGGATCGGCTTCGAGGTGCTCTCCTGCGTCGGCTACATGGTCCTGTTCGACCTCGTCTTCGGACGGATCGGGCGCAGCCTCGTGACGCGGCTGTCGCTGTCCGAGCTGGCGGTCAACTCCGTCGTCTCGGTCAGCGGCCTGGCCGGGCTCGCGCTCGGCGCATGGGTGCTGCGCGAACGCGGCCTCTCGGTGGAGCGGATCGCCAAGCGCACGGTGCTGATCTTCGTGCTCACGAGCGCCGTGTCGCGCCGCAGCCGTCGTGGTGATCGGGATCCCGATGTGGCTCGGCCTGCTCCCGGGCTCGACCAATCCCCTGCTGACGCTCCTGCCCGCCTGCATCGCGGCGGCGGCGATCGCCGGCACGATCGCCGCGGGGCGCTGGGCGGGGCGCCGCGCGGAGGACCTGGGGGAGAGCGGCAGCCGCACCGCGATCGCGCTGATCGCCGTCAGCGGCGGGGTCGACGACGCGCTGCGGCGAGATCCGCCGCCACGACTGGCGGCTGCTCGGCGCCGTCGGCTACTGGCTGTTCGACGTGCTGACGCTGTACGCGGCGCTGGCGGCGTTCGGGAACGTCGCCTCCTTCTGGGCGATCTCGATGGCCTACCTGATCGGCCTGATCGCGAACTCGCTGCCGGTCCCGGGCGGCTTCGCCGTCGTCGAAGGCGGGCTCGTCGGGATGCTCGACCTCTTCCACGTCGCCTCCGGCTCGACGGTCGTCGCGGCCGTCGTCGTCTACCGCGCGATCTCGCTGTGGGTGCCCGCGCTGCTCGGCTCGGTCGCGTTCCTCAGCCTGCGCCGCGACATCGGCCGCCCGCCGCTGCCCGCGGGGGAGACCGGCTAGATCTAGGTCTCGAGCGCCGCGGCGAAGGCTTCCTGCGCCGCGTCGCGCTGGCAGATGCGGTGCGGCAGCGAGGCCATCACCTGCGCGACCTGAGCGGGCACCGGCCCGGAGAGCCCGGGGCAGTAGACGGGAGCCGGCAGCGGCCCCGCCGCGCTGCCCGGCGCGTTGACGGGCTCGAGCTGACTGGGCGGCCGCCAGTGCGTGCGGGAGCGAGTCGGAGAAGACGTCGATCGCGACGCGGCCCGTGTAGATCTCGATCGAGTGCCCGTTGTCGTAGATCGTCGCGGGCACGCCGCGGACGACGGTGTTGCGCTGCGGCCCGAGCGGCGCGTTGGAGTGCAGCCGGTAGATCACCGTGGTGACCTGGAGCGGGAGCACGCAGCTGCCGCCGCCGAAGATCCCCTTGCTCTTGACGCAGTCGCCGTAGTAGAGGCTGTCGCCGATCCGCTCGATGTAGCCGCGCAGGCCGTCGGCGGCGGACAGGTGCTCGCCCCGGAAGTTCGGCCCGACCCAGTAGACGCGGTAGTAGGGGAAGGTCTGCGCTTCGCGCAGTTCGCGTGCCGAGATCGGCCCCGGATGCTCGGTCCCGCTGCCGCATCCGGCGGCGAGGAGGACCGCGGCGGCGAGCGCCGCCAGCGCGGACGCGCGGCGCACGTTCGGGCCGTGTGCGCGGGCGCGCGTGTGTGCGGCGCGCGCGCCCGCTGCGCGCCGCCGGGTTCGGATCGTGGCCACGTAGGGCATTATCTTCACGTGCCCTTTGGCGTGCCGAGCACCCGGGCCGCGCGGCAAGGCGCCGTGCGGCCACCCGGCCCCGAGGGCCGGCACGGAGCGCCGGCCCGACCCCACCCCTCCTCCGCGACCGCCGAACTCGCGGCCGCTCGCCCGCGCGCCGCCTCGCCGCGCCGCGGGCGGAGCGCGCGATGGTCCGAGCCGCTGGCCGTCGTGGTGCCCGCCCTCGTGGTCGCGGCCGCGCTCGTCCTCGTCTGGCTGATCGCCGATCCCCGCACGCCCGACCTCGCGGCGCAGGTCTACCGCGTGGGCCTCTTCCGCCAGCTCGGCTTCGCCGTGTGGGACGGCAACTGGTACGCCGGCCATCACATGCCGGGATACAGCCTGCTCTTCCCGGCGCTCGGCAACGCGATCGGGCTGCGCGCCGCCGGGGCGCTCTGCGTGCTCGTCTCGACGGCCCTGTTCGCCTCGCTGGTCGCCGGCGAGTACGGCCGCGCGGCGCGCTGGGGCGCGGCCGCCTTCGCGCTCGCCGCCGTCGGCGACATCTGGCTGGGGCGGCTCGCCTTCGCCCTCGGCGTGGCGCTCGCGCTCGGCGCGGCGCTGGCGCTCCGGCGCGGGCACCCGTTCCTCGCGGCCGCGCTCGCCGCGCTCGCTGCGGCGGGGAGCCCGGTGGCCGGGCTGCTGCTCGGCCTCGCCGCCGCCACCGCGGCGATCGTCCAGCGCTCGCCGCGGGCGCTCCTCGCCCTGGCCGCGCCCGCCGCCGCCGTGGTCCTGCCGCTGGCGCTGTTGTTCCCGGAAGGCGGCTACGAGCCGTTCCCGGTCCTCTCCTTCGCGGCGACGGTGGCCGTGATCGCCGCGTTCGCGGTCGCGCTCCCCGCCGAGGAGCGGTTGCTGCGCGTGGGCGCCGCCGTCTACCTGGCGGCCTGCCTTCTGTGCCTGCTCGTCCCCTCGCCGATCGGCTCGAACATCGAGCGCTATGGCGTGCTTCTCGGCGCGCCGCTGCTGCTGTGCGCGCTGCTGCGCGACCGTCGGGCGGGCGCGAGGCGGGCCGGGATCGGCCTCGCAGGCGGGCTCGCGCTCGCGGCGATCGGAACCTGGGTCCTGTGGGGCCCGGTGCGCGAAACGGCCGCGGTGGACGGAACCCCCGCGACCAGCGCCGGCTACTACCGCCCGCTGGAGCGCTTCCTGGCCGGGCTCGGCGGGCGTCCGGTCCGGATCGAGGTGCCGCTCACGCGCTCGCACTGGGAGGCGGCGATGCTGGCGCCACGGGTGGCGCTCGCGCGCGGATGGGAGAAGCAGCTCGACAGCCGCTACAACGGCGTGCTGCTCGACGGCGGCCTGGACGCGCGCTCCTACCGGGAATGGCTCGACCGCGAGGCGGTCTCCTACGTCGCGCTGCCCGACGCCCAGCCTGACCCGTCGAGCGCCGGCGAGGACCGCCTGATCCGCTCGGGGCTGCGCGTATCTGAAGCCTGTGTTCACCAGCGCGCATTGGCGCGTGTTCCGCGTGGTGGGGGCGACGCCGCTCGCCTCCGGGCCCGGCCGCCTCAGCGAGCTCAGCCACGACACGTTCGTGCTGCAGGCCGGCGCCGCCGGCAGCTTCCTGGTGCGCGAGCACTTCACCCGCTACTGGACAGTGCGGTCCGGGAACGCGTGCGTCGGGCACGGCCCCGGAGGGTTCACGGCGGTGCGGGCGCGGGCGCCCGGGCGCATCGAGATCGCCGCGAGCTTCTCGCTCGCCCGCGCGTTCGGCGCGGGCCCCTCCTGCCACGGCTAGCGAGGCGCGAGCCCGAAGAGGCCGGTGTAGCCGGTGAGGTAGATGTTCTTCCCGTCGCTGACGACGGGATCGAAGGCGCCCGTCTCCATCTGGAAGAGCTTGCGGCCGGTCGAGATGCCGAGCCCGAAGGTGCGGTGATCGCCGAGGACCGCGAAGTACACGACGCGGCCGATGATCGTCGCCGAGCCCGAGATCCGCCCACCCCCGTCGAACTGCCAGCTGATCTGCCCGGAGCGTGCGTTGATCGCGTAGAAGGTGCCGTTGTAGGAGCCGAGGTAGATCGTCGGCCCGAGCCCGGGCGCGTTGGTCACCGCGGGCGATGCGTAGACGTAGGAGCCCGTCTGCACGGCCCAGTCCAGGTGCCCGTTCGAGGCGTCGTAGGCGTAGATCCGCCCGTCGGTGTTGCCGAGGTAGACGCGGCCGTAGAACACGGCGCAGGTCGAGTAGAAGGTGCCGCTGCCGAGCAGGGCGCCGCCCGAGCCGCTGCGCCAGATCAGCCGGCCGTCGCTCTCGGAGACCGCCTGCAGGTGCCCCGAGTAGTCGCCGAAGTACAGGACGCCCTTGGAGAGCGTCGGGCTCGCCTTGACCGCGCCTTCGGCGTGATAGGTCCAGACGACGTTGCCGTTGCTGTCGTCGAGCGCGTAGACGGTGCCGTTTTCCGAGCCGAAGAAGACGTGGCCGCGGTCGACCAGGGGCGAGGACTCCGCGCGGGAAGGCAGCGGACGGCTCCAGCGCGTGACGCCGTCTTTCGAGTTGATCGCGAAGATCCGGCCGGGGGCGCCCTTGCCGCTGTCCAGCACGGTGACGTAGACGGTGTTCGAGGTGACGGCCGGGGAGGACGCGGAGAGGCGGCCGAGTTTTCGGCTCCAGACGACCTTGCCGGTGTGCTTGTTGGTCGCGGTCAGGACCGCGTTGTCGCCCAGCTGGAAGAGCCGCCCGGCGTAGATCACCGGAGGGAACTCGAGCAGTTCGTGGGCGTTGCGCTCCCAGAGTTTGCGGAACGGCGGCCGCACGCTTTCGGGCGCCGGGAAGAACCGCGAGTGGTCCTTCGTGTAGCCGTAGTTGGGCCAGGAGAAGCGGTCGGGCGGGCGTTTCGGCAGCGCTGTGGGCGTCGATTCCGCCGTGAACGGAGCGTGCGGGTGGTAGACGCTGCCGGTGCGGTGGCGCTCGTAGAGGTAGACGCCGAGCGCGGCGCCGGCGAGCACGACGACGAGGCCGCCCGCGATCGCCCACGGCAGGCGCCGCCTACGCGAGAAGAGGCGCTTTCGCCGCGGGCTCACGGCCTGAGGCCGCTGCTCAGGCGGCGATGCGCGTGGATTCGTCTCTGGCGTCGGCGGCGCCCTGCTCCGCCGACGGGCTGCCGGTGCGCCGGGCGCGAGCTGCCGCCCGCTCGCACGCGCCCCGCGCGTGCCGCGCGCCGGCTTCCCGCGAAGGCGGCGACGACCCGCATCGCTCCCACCGCGAGGATCCAGAGCGAGACGAGCGCCAGCGGCGGCAAGGTCAGGCCGGACACGAGAGCGAGCACTTCGTGGTTGGCGCTCAGCGACCAGTTCCAGAGAAAGTAGTCGCCGACGGTGAGCGCGAGCACGAAGACCGACGGTCGGCGGGACACGACCCAACCCTAAAGCGGTACGGGGACGGACTGCAACCGCGGCGGACGCGCGGCCGGGCCTGGACCTATGATCGCGGGCCATGAGCGAGGCACGGTCGCGGATCTTCGCGCAGGAGGCGCTCGCCGGCGTCACGGCGCTGATCACGGGCGGGGGCACCGGTCTCGGCCGCGAGAGCGCGTTCGAGCTGGCGCGCTGCGGCGCGCGATGTCACGATCGCCGGGCGCCGCGAGGAGGTGCTCGAGGAGGCGGTCGCGCGGGCGCGCGAGGAGCTCGGCGAGGCCGGGGGGCGCATCGGCTGGGTCGCGGGCGACGTTCGCGAGCCCGCCGGCGCGGAGCGCCTGGTGCAGGCCTCGCTCGATCGCCACGGGCGGCTCGACGTGCTCGTCAACAACGCGGGCGGGCAGTTCTTCAGCCCGGCCGAGCTGATCGCGTCAAAGGGCTGGCGCGCCGTCTGGCGGCTGAACGTGGGGGGGATGCTGAACATGTCCGAGGCCGCCCACCGGCTGGCCTTTGCGACGGCCGGCGCGGGGAGGGTGATCAACGTCACGCTCTCTCCGCACCACGGCATGCCCGGAATGGCGCATTCGGGCGCCGCCCGGGCGACTGTGGAGGCGCTCACGAAGGAGCTGGCCGCGCGGTGGGCGTCCTCGAATGTAGCGGTCGTCGCGGTCGCGGCGGGTCACTTCGCGACCGAGGTCACGGCGAAGTACCCGGAGAGCGTGCGCGCCGGGGCCTCCCGCACGGTTCCGATCCAGCGGCTGGGGGAGCCGATCGAGCATGCGTGGCTGATCGCGCTGCTGAGCTCGCCGCTCGGGTCCGCTTTCAACGGGTCGACCGTGACGCTCGACGGGGCTCGCGACAACTGGTTCGGGCCCTGGCCGCCGCCGGGGCTGGCGGACGAGTCGGGCGAGGTGCCGGTCGAGGAGCGCGGGGGTGCGCAGCGGGCCACGGGGCCGGGGCTGCGGTAGGCACGGCATGGGCGCGGCATCCCGGCGAGCTGGGTCTGCTGAGAGCGCAGGAGATGTCGCGGGGAAGCTGCTGTCGGTCAACGTCGGCATGCCGAAAGACGTGTCCTGGCAGGGGAGGACCGTCTTCACCGGCGTCTTCAAGGAGCCCGTCAGCGGCCGCCGCCGTGTGCGGAAGCTCAACGTCGACGGCGACGGGCAGGGCGACCTGAAGGGCCACGGAGGCGAGCAGCGCGCGGTGTTCGTCTACCAGATCGACTCCTACCGGCACTGGGAAAAGGAGATGGAACGCGACGACTTCGTCTACGGGCAGTTCGGGGAGAACTTCACGGTCGAAGGGCTCACCGACGAGGAGGTGTGCATCGGCGACCGCTACCGGATCGGCACGGCGACGCTCGAGGTGACCCAGCCGCGGGTCACCTGCTACCGCGTGGGGATCCGGATGAAGGACCCGCGGATCCCCGCGCTGCTGGTCTCCCACCGCCGCCCGGGCTTCTACTTCCGCGTTCTCGAGGAGGGAGAGGTCGAGGCCGGCGACGAGATCGTCAAGCTCGCGGCGGGCCCTGAGCAGATGCCGGTCGCAGAGGTCGACGGGCTGCTCTACCTCCCCGGGCACGCGCGCCAGGACCTGCTGCGTGCGCTGCGGATCCCCGCCCTCAGCCCCGGCTGGCAGGAGTCCTTCCGTGCGCTGCTCGACCAGGGGCCGGGGGCCGGCAACGCCGGCCTTGGCGCGACCAGCCCTCCGCCGGCCTGGGCCGGGTTCCGCCCGCTGAGGGTCGCGGCGATCACGCACGAGAGCGAGTCGGTGATCTCGATCCGGCTCTCGAGGATCCCGAGCGGCGACTCGCTGCCGGCCGCGCTCCCGGGTCAGTACCTCACGCTGCGGGTCCGGCCCGACGGGAGCGAAGCGCGCGCTGTTGCGCAACTACTCGCTGTCCGGGCTGCCCGGCGCGGCCTACTACCGCGTGAGCGTCAAGCGGGAGCCGCAGGGCGCGGCGAGCGGCTATCTCTCCACCCGGCTGGCCGTCGGCGATCAGCTCGACGTCGCGGCTCCGCGCGGCACGTTCATCCTCGACCGGACGCGAGGCGCCGGTGCTGCTGATCAGCGCGGGCGTCGGCGCCACGCCCGTCCTCGCGATGCTCCAGGCCCTCGCGCAGGCGCGCTCCGAGCGAGAGATCTGGTGGCTGCACAGCGCCCGCAACGGGCGCGAGCACTCGTTCGCGGCCGAGTCGAGGGATCTGCTGGCCGTCGCTCCCGAACGCGCGCAGCCGCGTCTACTACACCCGGCCCGGGCCCGGACGACGTCGAGGGCGAGGGATTCGACGCCGCGGGGCGTCTCAGCGGGCTCCGTCCTGGCCGCGCTCGAACCGCCCGTCGACGCACAGGCCTACCTGTGCGGGCCCGTCCCCTTCATGGACGAGATCAGCGCCGGACTGTCGAGTCTGGGAGTCGAGGCCGCGGACATCCACACCGAGCCGTTCGGGCCGGCGCCGGCGAGACGCCGGGGATCGCGGCGACGCCCGCGCGCGACCCTCACCCGCCGGCCGGGCGAGGCCGGGGGCGGTCCCACGATCGAGTTCGCCCGCAGCGACCTGGCGATCCCGTGGAGCGATGACTACGGCAGCCTGCTCGAACTCGCCGAGGCATGCGACGTGCCTGTCCGCTGGTCCTGCCGGACCGGGTGTCTGCCAGACCTGCGAGACGACGATCATCGCCGGGGGCGTGGGCTACAGCCCTGATCCGGTGGAGACCGCCGCCGGATGGGAGCGTGCTGCTCTGCTGCTCGCAGCCGCGCGGGGACGTCGTGCTGGATCTGTGAGCTGGCCGCTCCGCCGATCGTCGATGAGGACGCGCGGAACGCGCGCGACCCCGTGAGAGCGGCGGACGAGAATTGAACTCGCGTCATTGCCTTGGAAGGGCAAGGCTCTACCATTGAGCTACCGCCGCGCGCACGAACCCTCCACGTCGGGCGGTTCGGCGACGGTGACAGTTTGCACAAACGACCTCGCACTTGTCGATCTCCCGTAGGACGTCCGCCCATCTGCGGGTCCGGAGGCCCGCTGAGACGTCGAACTCCTTGGCCCCGAGGTGGTCGAACTCGAGCACGATCGGATCAGGCTCTCCGCAATCCACGCATGGCCGCTCGCGGAGGAACGCGACGAGGAATCGCATCCGTTCGGCTACGAGCGCTTCTTTTCTGCGGTTAGCGGCTTCGATGTACCGCTTGCGGTTCGCGAGATAGTGCTCGCGTTTATAGCGCCGCCCGACACGGGCGGCAGTACGTGTCCGCGCTGCCCCCGGTTCGCGGCGGCGCCAGGCGAACGCCGAGACAGGCTTGAACTCTCCGCAGCGGGAGCAGCGAAGTGTCGAAGTTTCGGCCCGTTCCAGCGACACGAACATATGTTCGCATTGCGGCCGGACGACGGACACGGGCGTTAGCCCTAGAATCGGAGCAGTCACGGGGAGTGGCGCAGTCTGGTAGCGCACCCGGCTGGGGGCCGGGCGGTCGCAGGTTCAAATCCTGTCTCCCCGATTAGGAGGAAACGGCTTCGCAGAGCCGATCGCGCTATTGGGGGCGCGATCGGCCCGGGGCGTCGACGGCGCCGTCGGCGGGGGCAACTCGCCGGAGGAGCCGTGATCGTTGGCGAGAACCGAGCAGGAAAGTCGGAACCTCCGAGGGCCCGTGAACGCTGGCGAGAAACGGTCATCGCCCCACCACGGTCCCCAAGTTGCTGGCACAGGAAACCGTCCGTTCAAGCTTCAACTGTCGGAGTCGATGATGCAGTCAGATGGCCTCCTGGGAGCAGCCAAGTGGTCCGATCCTCGGTGGCGCCTTCCGGCGCGCCCCTAGGCTGGGCTGCGCGCGTACCCGGACTCGCGTTGGTCTATGCGGGCTCGATCTTCCTGAGCGCGTTCCTGCTCTTCCAGGTCGAGCCGATCATGGGCAAGCTGATCCTGCCGTGGTTCGGCGGCTCGGCTGCAGTGTGGACCGTCACGGTGCTCTTCTTCCAGCTCGCGCTGGTGCTCGGCTACCTCTACGCCCACCTGCTCGTGCGCTACGTGCCTGCAAGGAAGCAGATGTACGTGCACGTCCCGGTCCTGCTCCTGAGCCTCGTCGTGTTGCCGATCATCCCGGCGACCAGCTGGAAGCCCACGGGCAGCGGCGACCCGACGCTGC
Organism: uncultured Solirubrobacteraceae bacterium; assembly: GCA_963779065.1. GTDB lineage: Bacteria > Actinomycetota > Thermoleophilia > Solirubrobacterales > Solirubrobacteraceae > Palsa-744. The sequence goes on along the minus strand of CAVZWQ010000003.1, from coordinate 985,934 downwards.
GCATCCTCGGGTTGCTCGCGCTCACGGTCGGGCCGCCGTTCTTCGTGCTCTCCACGTGCGGCCCGCTGCTGCAGGCGTGGTACGCGCGCGGCGAAGGACAGGCCTACCGGTTGTTCGCTGTCTCCAACGCGGCATCGCTCCTCGGCCTGCTGAGCTATCCGCTGCTGGTCGAACCGTGGCTCGGCACGCACCTCCAAGCGAAGCTCTGGTCGCTCGCCTACGCCACCTTCGTGGCGGGCGCGATCGCGATCACGGTGCGAGCGAGCTCTCGCCGCGCCCGGCCCGCGAACCGGCACCTGTCTCGCACGAGCTCTCCTCGCCTGGCCCGCGCTGGATCGACTACCTGCGCTGGCTTGCGCTGGCCGCGACGCCGTCGTTGCTGTTCCTCGCGGTGACCAACCACCTGACGCGGAACGTCGCGCCGATCCCGCTGCTCTGGGTGCTGCCGCTGGGGGTCTACCTGCTCAGCCTGATCCTCTGCTTCGAGGGCAGCGGCTATCGGCGCGGTCTGTTCCTCGCGCTTCTCCCGATCACGCTCGTGCTCCTGGCGATGAACCTGTTCCCCGGCGAACTGTCCGTCGGCATCGCAGGGCAGATCGCCTTCTTCTGCGGCTGCCTGCTCGTCTGCTGCATGGTCTGTCACGGCGAGCTGGCGCGACTGAAGCCGCCGACGAGCCATCTCACCGCGTTCTACCTGACGGTTGCCGTCGGCGGTGCCCTCGGCGGGCTGTTCGTCGCTGTCCTCGCGCCGCTCGTGTTCAACGACTACTTCGAACTCGCGCTCGGCATCGTGCTGTGCGCCGTGGTCGTCCTGATGGCGACGCTGCCTGGGGTTCTCGGCGGCGCGGGCTGGCACCGGCGCGTGCTCGCCGTCGCTCTCCTGGCCCTGACAGTCCTCTTCGGCGTCTACGTGCTCGGCAAGTCCGAGCGCTACCACCGCGGCGCCCTGCTCGTCGCCCGCAACTTCTACGGCGCGCTCAGCGTCCGCGAAGCGGGCTCCGGGCAGGACGCGGTGCGCATGTTCTACTCGGGCGCGATCGTCCACGGCGAGCAGCGCCTCACACCCGGCTACCGCCGCGAGCCCACCAGCTACTACGGCCACCGGGCCGGGATCGGCGTGCTGCTTCGCCACGAGGACCGCGAACACCAGCGCCTGCGGGTCGGTGTCGTGGGCCTCGGCGTGGGTACGCTCGCCGCCTACGGGCGGTCGGGCGACTCCTACCGCTTCTACGAGCTCGATCCCAACGACGTCAAGGTCGCAAGGCACCAGTTCAGCTTCCTGCGCGAATCTCCGGCTCAGGTCAGCGTCGTCGAAGGAGACGGTCGCCTCTCGCTCGAACGCGAACCCGGCCGCCGCTTCGACGTCCTCGCTGCTGACGCGTTCTCCGGTGACGCCGTGCCGGTTCACCTGCTTACGGTCGAGGCGTTCCGGCTCTACTCGCGGATGCTGAAGCCGGGCGGGGTGCTCGCCGTCAATATCTCCAACCGCTTCCTGAACCTCGCGCCCGTGATCGCCCGCGCCGCGCACGCGGTAGGCAAGACAGCGGTCCTGATCGAAAACCCCGGCGAACCGACCGAAGTGATCCTCAAGCGCTCCGTGTGGGTGCTGCTCACTGACACGCCCGAGCTCGCAAAGCAACTCGCGGCCGAAGGCCACGGTGCCGTCCTCTATGAGGACAGCGGCAGGCTCTGGACCGACGACTACAGCAACGTGCTCGAAGCGCTCAAATAGCAGCGCCACCCTCGGCGAGAAGACACCCGGTCCTTCGTCGAGAGAGGGAACGCTCGGTCGAGACCTTGCTTACGTCGCGATCGCGGCGAGGCCGGCGAGGAGATGCTCGGCGATCGCCTGCGGGGTTGGCGGGCAGCCGGGGATCGTGATGTCGACGGGAAGCAGTTGCTCGAGACCGCCGATCAACTCCGGCGGATCCCCGAGGACGTTGCAACCGAGGGCGCAGTCGCCGAGCGCAGCGACGAGCCGCGGCGTCGGCATCGCCTCGTAGGCGGTGCGCAGCGGGCCGGCCATCCGTGTCGTGACGGCCCCGGTGACCAGCAGGATGTCGGCGTGACGCGGCGAGGCGACGATGTCGAGCCCGAAGCGCTGCAGGTCGTGCAGCGGGTTGGTGATCAGCCCGAGCTCGTGCTCGCACCCGTTGCAGGAGCCGGCGTCTACGTGGCGGATCCCAAGCCAGCGCCCCTCCGCGCCGCGCTGCAGCCGCGCGGTGCGCCGGACCTGCTCGAGCGCTCGCAGGAGAACGAACATCAGCGGTCCACGCAGGCGTAGCAGAGCTCGAAGCTCTTGTTGATGAGCGGGAAGTCCGGCAGCAGGTTGCCGGCTGTGGCGTGTGCGAGCGCCGGCCAGTTCGCGTAGGAGCCGGTTCTGAGGTGCATGCGAGCGACGCGGCCGCTTTGGAGCTCGACCGTGCAGAGGGTTTCACCGCGGGGGCTCTCGACGCGTCCGACGCCGATCGGCGAGGGGGTTCGCTCGCGACTGCAGGCGCCCTCACTGAGTGGTGCGTCCAGTAGCTCTTCGAGCAGGTCGTAGGTGGCCTCGAGCTCGATTGCGCGGATCCGAAGCCGCGCGGCGACGTCACCGCCCGCGTTTGGCAGCGACGCGGGGTGAAGCCCCTCACACGCCAGCCTGCGGTTGCCTGCGCGGGCGTCCAACGCGACGCCGGACGCCCGCGCGGCCGGGCCGACCGCTCCCATCCTTACGGCGTCCTCGTGTCTGAGGACGCCCACCTGGCCGAGGCGGGCCTGCAGCGGGCCGGCGAACTCGAGCTCGCGCCAGGCCGCTGCCGCGTCGACCCGCAGCTCGCGCAGCCCGCCGCGTAGCGACTCGAGCGCCGCGGCGTGCGGGCTGACGGGCGCGCGAGCGACAGCCACCGTGCCGAACAGGAACCGGTGCCCGAAGGCGTCTGCGATCAGTTCCTGGGCGCGGTCCTTGAGCGCAGCGAAGACCATCGTGCCCGGCGCGAAGCCGACGCCGGCACAGACTGCGCCGATGTCGTGCAGGTGGTTGTAGAGCCGCTCGAGCTCGAGCAGCACGGTGCGCTGACGGCGCAGCTCCGGCGAGGGCCACAGCCCGCTCGCATCCTCGATCGCGTGCGCATAGGCGAGCGAGTTGGCGACCGTGCATGCGGCGCACGCGCGAGCCGCGTAGGCGAGGGCTGCATCGGGCGCACGGCCCTCTGCGGCACGCTCCAAGCCGCGGTGCTTGTAGAACAGGCGCGGATCCATCGCGAGGATCCGCTCGCCGACGACGTGGAAGCGGAAGTGCCCGGACTCGATCACGCCGGCGTGGATCGGCCCGACCGCCACCTGATACACACCGTCGCCCTCGACCGGCGTGACCCAGCGCTCGAGCTCGGCCGTGTGGGTCACCAGGGCGCGCATCGGCGTGTGCCCCTCGAAGCGCAGGCCGTAGAGGTCATGCGCCTCGCGCTCATCCCAGAGCGCGGCGCCGGCGAGATCGACGATCGTCTCCACGCGCGCGTTCTCGGTCTCACAGGAGAGCACGCGAGCCCGCCCATCAGAGAGCATGACTGCGCGCCAAGCGCCCTCGCGGGTGGCCCACGCGCAGCCGAAGCGCTCGCCGCGCTGCGTGATCGCGGCCGTTATCTCCGAGCGCCACTTCTCGGGGGCGAGCTGCTCGAGTTCGGTCACTGCACGCCTCGCATCAGCTCGCTGACGAGCAGTGAGCCTGGCAGCGCGATCCCGGCGGCGGCGAGCGCCAGCGAGGCAGCGGTCACGCCGCCGGTGAGCCGGGCGATCGAGCGCTCGCCGCGGTGGCGAGCGCGCCGTCGATGCGTGGCGGGCTCGCCGACGACACCCTCCAGCAGGGCGTGTGCCAGACCGAGGAACGCGAGCGCGAGCGCCACGACGGCGATCGTTGCGATCGCGGTGTAGCCGGCGGTGAAGCCGCCGAGCAGGATCAGAACCTCTGAGACGAACAGGGGTGAGGGCGGCATGGCAGCGAGGATCCAGAGGCTCACGCCCATCGCGGTTGCTGTCGCCGGGCTTTCGCGCGCGACCCCGTCGGGGGGCGCTTTGGCGAGCGAGCGGTCGATCCGCAGCAGCGGCAGCGAGGCGTAGAACCCGAGCGACTTGGCGAGCGCATGGCCGGCGATGTGCACTACGACGCCGGCGATCGCCAGCGGAGAGCCGAAGCCGATCCCGAGCGCGATCACGCCCATGTGCTCGAGGCTCGAGTAGGCGAGCAGCCGCTTCCACGGCATCGCTCGCCACAGGAACGGGACCGCGACGATGATCGAAGCGAGCCCGAAGGCGATGAAGATCGCGGAGGTCGTCTTGTGGGACACGGCGGGCTCGAGCGCGGTCTGTGCACGCCAGGCGACGAGGATGACGGTGGGAAGCAGTGCCGCCGAGAGCATCGCGCTGACCGGCGCGGGTGCCTCGCTGTGGGCGTCCGGCAGCCAGTTGTGCACAGGCGCCCAGCCGATCTTCGCAGCGAGGCCGCCCAGCAGCAGCACGAACGCGATCAGCGCCTGCTGGTGGGGGATCGAGCCGGCGGCGGCGCTGATCGCGCGCCAATCGAGCGCGTGCAGCCCGTGGTGGCCGTTGTTGGCCTGTGCGATCGCGACCGTGACGATCCCGAGCATCGCAACCGACAGCCCGAGCGTCGTCAACAGCAGATACTTCCAGCCCGCCTCGAGGGCTTCCCGAGCGCCGGTGAAGGCAACCAACAGCGCCGAGGCGGCCGTCGTCGCCTCGACGAGCAGCCACACCACCGCGAGGTTCGCGGCGATCGGTACCGCCAGCACCGCCGCCCAGAACACGAACAGCGCGGCGTAGTACCAGCGGTGCGAGGCGGTCGCGCTGAGCCAGCTACGCCCCGAACTGCGCAGGTAGCTGGGCGAGACCAGCACGCTCGCCAGACCGACTGTGCCGGAGACCGCGAGGAACAAGCCGCTGGCGCCGTCGATCAGATACCAACGGCCATGAAAGGGCGCGCTCGCGCCGCGCGCGAGCGCGATCGCCGCCAACGTCAACGCCACGGCTGCGGTCGCGACCCCAGCGACCCGCGCGAGGCGATCGGCCTGCCTAGGCGTGCGCGCTAGGCACGCGACGATCGCGCCGAGCAGCGGCACCACCACGATCAGCGCCGCGAGTGTCCGGGCGAGCTCAGTCACGCAACCCTCGAAGCAGCTCGGTGTCGCCGCTTCCGAGCTGCGTGTGGATGCGCTGCACGAACGCCGCGGCGACCGTCACCACCAGCACGAGGTCGAACAGCGCGCCGAGCTCGATCACGTAGGACAGTCCGCCCGGGACCGACACCGCCAGCAGCGCAAGGCCGTTCTCGGCGACGATCAGCCCGATCAGCTGGTGCAGCGCCGGGCGACGGGTGGCGACGATCGTGATCCCGACGAGCACGAGCGCGACCGCCACATGTTCGGTGTGTGCGCTCGCAAGGCCGAGTGCTGGCAACGCGATCACGACCGTGAGCGCGACGGCGCCGGCGATCGCGAGCCGGGCCAGCGGCCCGCGTGCGGCGGCGAGGAGCCGCGGCTCGGGCGTGCGGCGCATCAAAGCGAACAGCAGCAGCGGCAGAACCACGGCCTTCGTCGCCAGCACGAGGCTCGCGACCATGAACTCCCCCGAGCGTCCGGCGGTCAGGGTGAACGCGCCGACGCTGAGCGCCAGTGACTGCGCGGCCACCAGCAGGATCGCGACAGAGCGTCGGCGCACGACGACCACCGCCAGCCCCAACGCGAGGATGATGCTCACGAGCGTGGCGCTCACGTCGCCACGCCCGCGACCCAGGTCCCGACGCCCGCGAGCGCGACCGCCCCACCGATCGCAAGCAGCGCGGGCACCCGCAGGATCCGCATCTTCGCCTGCGTGGTCTCGATCACCGCGAGACCGACGCACTGCAGCGCGAGCATGCCTGCGAACGCGCCGAGCGCCCACCCGAACGCATCAGGGTGAGGGAGGAACAGCTGCGCGCCGAGCGCCAACATCACCCAGTGCCGCGCGGCGGCCGCCCACTGAAGGTAGGCGAGGTCACGCCCGGCGTACTCGAGCAGCGGACCCTCGTGGATCATCGTCAGCTCCAGGTGGGTGTCCGGGTTATCGATCGGCTGGCGACCGGTCTCGACCAGCACCACCAGCAGGAACGCGATCGCGCCGCACCAGTGCGCCGCCTCGCCCCAGACGTGAGCGCCGGACGCCGCCGCGGCCATCGCCGGCAGCGCGGTGCTCTGCGCCGGTAGCGCCGCGACCAGCAGCGCCAGCACGAGCAGCGCCTCGGCGAACACAGCGAGCATCACATCGCGCGCGGCGCCCATCAACGCGAACCCGTTGCCCGTATCCCAAGCCGCAGCCGCGGCCGCGAAGCGCGAAAGCGCGAGCACCCCCACGAGCACGAGGGCGTCGTGGCCGACGCCGAAGTCACCCGCGCGCCCGGCGACCGGGACGAGCAGCAGCGCGACCAGCGCACAGGCGGCGACCAGCGGCGGCGCGGCCAGGTAGACCACGCCGGTTCCCTCGGGTGCGACCGAGCTCTTGCGCCACAGCCTGCGCAGCGTCCGGTAGGGCTGAAACGGCGATGGTCCGCGCCGCCCCTGCAACCGCGCCTTGACGGTCTGAATGCTCCCCGGCAGCAGCGGCGCGAGCGCTATCGCCGCCAGCTGCAGGACGGCTGCGATCGCGCTGCTCATCCGAGCGCCCCCGTGGTCGCGAGCACCAGCGCCACGACCATCAAGGCGAGCAGGTACGCGGCGTAGGTGCGCACGCTGCCGCTCTGCAGCCGACGCGCGAGCGCCGCGCCGCGCAGCCCCCCGCGCACCGCCGGCTCATACAGCACGCGGTCGACCAGCGAAGGCGTGTGGCTGGCGTAGGTGATCCGCTGCGTCATCCCGGCGCCCTCGAGCACCTCGAGCTCGCGGTGTGGGCGCATCAGCGCCTCGAGCACGAGCCGCAGCGGCTTGGTGAACCCCGCCGAGGTCCACTCCATCGCCGGCACGAGCTCCTGCCCGCACGCCCAGCTCGGCGCAACCGCTGCAACGACGTGCCGCCGGTTGCGCGCACGGGCCAGCAGCACGGTGAGCGCGAGCAGCGCGAGCGTCACGCCAAGGGTCGGCAGCGACCCCGTCCCGGGAATCACAAAGCCCGGCTGGCGTGTGAGCGCCGCACCGCCGCCCGGGGCAAGGCCGGCGAGCGTCGGGAGCACCAGCCCGGGCGCCACCCCGAGTGCGACGCAAAGAACGGCCAGCGACACCACCGCGAAGCGCATCCCGACGGGACGCTCGAGCGCCTGCGCGCACTCGGGGCGGCGGGGACGGCCGAGCAGCACGAGGCCCGTCACCTTCACGAAGCACAGCAGCGCCAGCGCGGCGGTCGCGGCCAGGCCGGCGAGCGCGACCGCGCCCACGAGCGCGACCCCGAGCGGCCCGGCGAACACGACGTGCACGAGCGATTGCAGCGTCAGCCACTCCGAGGCGAACCCGTTCAACGGCGGCAGCCCCGCGATCGCCATCGAGCCGACCAGGAACGCGCCGCCGGTCCACGGCATCCGGCGCAGCAGACCGCCGAGCCGGTCGAGGTTCAGCGACCCGACGGCGCGCTCGAACGAGCCGGCGCCGAGGAACAACAGCGCCTTGAAGATCGCGTGATTGGCGATGTGCAGCAGCGCGGCGGCAAACGCGATCGCGGCCCACTCGCTCTCCCCGGCGCGTGCGAACAGCAGCGAGGCGCCGAGGGCGAGCACGATGATCCCCACGTTCTCGATCGAGTGGTAGGCCAACAGCCGCTTCAGCTCGTGCTGCGCCAGCGCCCACAGCACGCCGCCGAGCGCCGAGAGCAGCCCAAAGACCAGCAGCGCTATCCCCAGCCAGCGCGGCGTCGCGCCGAGCCACTGGAACTCGACGCGGATCAGCCCGTACAGCGCGACCTTGATCATCACCCCCGACATCAACGCCGAGAAGTGCGCCGGTGCGACCGGGTGCGCGCGCGGCAGCCACGAGTGAAGCGGGATCAGCCCCGCCTTGGTCCCGAAGCCAACCAGCGCCGCCACCGCGACCAGCGTCTGGGTGCCGCTCCCCGCCGCGGCGAGCGCCGCGGGATCGCCGACCGCGCCGTGAGCGGCGAGCGTCAGCAGCGCCACCCACACACCTGCGCCGCCGAGATGGGTGATCGACAGATACGCGTACACCGCACCGCGCACCGTCCGATCGCGCCGGCCGATCAGGATCGCCGCCGCCGGGATCAACGTCATCAGCTCCCAGAACGCGAGGAAGCTGACGATCTCACGCGCGGCGAGCACACCTATGAGCGCGAGCAGGAACGCCGCCGTCGCCGCCGCGATCCAGCGCGCCTTCGCCGGGTCGATCCCGACGAGATAGTCGCGCGCGAACACCAAAGCCGGCACGGCCGTGATCGCGAGCACCGCCAAGAAGAACCCGCTGAGCCCGTCGAGCCCGAACGCGAGCGAGATCGAGCTGCTGAACGTTGCGCCGATCGGATGGCCCCCGATCAGCACGACGAGCCCAGCGACCCCCAGCGCGCTCATCCCGGCGGCCTGAACCGCGAGGCCCGAGCGCGGCCGCCCTGGCAGCACCGCCAGGAGCCCGCCGGCTGCGATCAGCGCCACGCCCACAACAGCAAGCACCGTCACCGACACCTACCGGTGTCCTCTCCAGTGCTCCCAGCGACATCGAGCGCCTCACGCGACCCGCGCTCTCCCGGACGCTCCTCGCAGGGGGTGCTTGGGCGGGCCGGAGCACACTCCAGCTTGCGCTGGGTCAGACCGCAGCGCAAGCTCGCCCTATCTCGCCGGCCTACGACCAGGCGTTACTCGAACGCCGCCCGGGGCAAACGGGATGCGCGGCGCGACTCGAGCTCGACCGCCGAGCGCCCGCGAGTCATCCGGGCTGCCCACGACGGCTGCCAACGGCGACACGCGCGCCGGATCGCCGGGCGCCGTCGGAGGCTCGATGCTTGAAAACCTCTGGCTGGTCGTCGCGTCTGCGCATATCTCAGAAGCTTAGAAGGTTCGGAATAGCACGCCTACTGAGCGCCGCCAAGCGGTGACGTGGCCCGTCTCGGCTCGATACACGCCGTCCCTGGGGCTGAGCGGTCAGCCAACCCTGGACGACGAGAGCACCCCGCCGCCGGCCTCAGCGCGGCGGGTCTAGTCGGCTGTCGTGAGCTCCCCGAGCACCTGTTGGGACTCGGTGAGGTTCGACGTGATGATCTGGCGGGCTGTATCCAGCAGCTGGAAGATCCGCGGGTCACGGACGGAGTAAAAGACGCTGGTGCCTTCGCGCCGAGCGTCGAGCACGCCGTGCTTGCGAAGCACGCCGAGATGCTGGGAGGTGCCACCGGAGTCCATCTTGAGCTCTCGTTGCAGATCACCGACGCTGCGCTCGCCGTCTTTCAACAGCTCGAGGATGCGGACGCGGACCGGATGCCCGAGCGTCTTGAAGAACTCGGCCTTGACCTGGTAGACCGCCCGGTGTTGGACGGCCTCGCCGCGGGCCGGATCCCGACGCACGGTGGTTGTGGAAGCTTTCGGCAAGCGGATTGAGGTAGTCGCGACAAGAAACCGTCGACGCGTTGGTCGACAGCACTTTCTCAGAACCTTAGCAGATACGCAGGCTCTGACTGCGATCGGTCATCACAACAGCAGTTCGGTCAGGCGCCGCTCGAGTTCGCGCAGTCGCTGACGGCCGAGGCTGACCGGCGCCGTGTCGTAGAGCGCCGAGATCGGGAGCCCGCCGTCCTCGGTCACTGCTTGGGCGATCAGCCCGACATGCCCCTCGGGAGCCGGCCGAACCCCGCGCCGAACTGACCGCGGTAGGCGCATCCGGATCTCGTTGAACTCGCTCCGGTCTACGACGTAGCCGCGCACCACGCGTTCTGAGCGACGTGGCCACCCAGGGCGAAGCGGACTCGACGACATCTCCTAGTCCCAGCTGAGGTGGCCGATGTGGCGGAAGACTCCCCAGGCGTCTGCGACCCGGTCGAAAGCCTCCACCGTCAGCTGCCCGTGCCGAGTCAGCAGCGCGACGGCGTCATCAAGCGTCTCAGGCTGGCAGCTCTCGAGCAGCACCATCGCTGCCTCGGCAGCGTTCACGCCGCCGAAAAGCACGCGGTCGGCGAGCTGCCGCTCGTAGCTGCTCGAGCTACGCCCGGCGAAGAACGAGGACGTCGACGTCGCCCAAGGCCCGTCCCCCCGGATCTCATCTCCTCCCACGCTGATTACTCTACCATCTTCTAAGATTTGCGATACTGCGGCGATGGTCGGCGAACACTCATCCGTCAGGCTCCCCGCAGACGTCGGCCTCGACTACGAGGTCTACGTAAACGGGGTCCGCCAACAGGAGGGCACCGATTACGACACCGACGGGCGCAGGCTCGTGTTCACCCGCGCTCTGCGCAAGGATCGAATCTCGGGCTGGCGCTGGCTGCTCGGCGCATGGGGGGTGGGGACATACCGCCAAGACGACACCGTTGACGTCCGCTACGAGCTTGACGGCGAGCCGAAGGTCGCTCACGCGCTCGAGATCGCACACCCCGACACCTACGAGTGATGACCTGGGATGCTCCAGACGCTGCGTCCATGACCGAGAGCTAGCTACTCCCTCGGGCCGTAGCCGTCGCGCAGTTCAGGCTTCGGGCGTGGCGAAGGAACTATGCGAGTCTTCTTTCTTCCTTTTTTCTTCGACCACGATCTGGCTCAGGACTTTGACCTCATATTGCTGTCCCGGTGTGAGTCCGGTGATCGTGGTGCTACAGGGGCATATTTTCGGTTCGTGTTCCCACTGGACCCATCTTTCGGTGGTTTCAGTTTCGGTTTCTGCTTCTGGCGCCACCCGGTACTCGGTCTTGAATTCTTCGGACTGGAACGTCCAGCTGACCGTGATGCTGCTGTGGCCTGCAGTGATCGTGAATTCTGGTTCGGGCGCAGAGCCGCTCTTCAGCCATGCAAGAGCGTGGCCTTCGCCGACTTCGGCGACGCCCGCCGAGATACCGCCGACCTTGGACAGCCCTGACACGGCGACCGGCGAGCGACTGCAGTCATCGAGGCCGCATTTTTCGGGGCCCGCCAGCGACCCCCAGCCGAGCTGGCCGTGTTCGTTGAGGCCGAGCGTGTAAACAGTCCCCGTTTCGGTCAACGCGACGGTCGTGGATGGGCCCTCGGAGACCTGCGCGATCTTCTTCAGGCCTTTGATGGCCACGGGTACCTTTGCTTCGGCGGCCCTCCCGCCGAGCTCGCCGTCGGTGTTGGAACCCCAGCCGACCACGGTTCTTCCTTGTTTCAAGGCGACTGCGGAATTCACGCCGCCGGAGACTTGGAGGATGTGTTCCAGATGCGCGCTGCACGGCGCAGTGGCGTGTTCGGCACAGACGTACCCGGGTACGGCGACAATTTCTCCCGTGAGCCCGTTGCCCAGTTGGCCGTGCGTGTTTTCGCCCCACGCGAGGACTTGGCCGTTGCTGAGTAGCGCGAAGTACGCGTTGCGACCCGTAGCCAGGGCGGTCACCTTGACGCCAGGGGGCAGAGTCGGGATCGCGATTTCGGCCGGTTCGGTCACGCAGGTCTGCACGCCGCCCGCGCCGCGGCATTCAATTGTGGGGGTCCCGGGGACCACGCCGAGCCGGCCGTGGATGTCGACGCCCCAGCCCCACACCTTGGTGACGCCGGCTTCTTCGGTGATCGCGAAGCTGGCCGCGCCGCCTGCGGCCACGTAGACGACATGCTTCAACGCGACCGTCGCCATGGCCACTTCGCGGGGGTCGATGGCGTGCGATTCTTCTTCTTTCACAAAGCCGTATTCGCCGTTACCGCGCTCGCCGTATTCGCTTGCGCCCCACGTGAACACTTCCATTTCGTGTGCGGGGTTTTCCACGAGCGCCAGCGCGTGTATGTAGGCGCCGTAGGCGGCGGCGAGCTGCTTGACGTGACCGAGCGGTTTGCGTTCGCCCAGCGAGTTCTGTTCGAGCACCGTCACCGGCCAGCGCGCCTGAGCAATCGGTGCACCCTCCTGGGAGCGGTTGATCCCATCGCCGAGGTTGCCCCTGGTGCCAGCGCCCCAGGCGCGGATGGATTCGTCGGGCAATACCGCGTAGCTCGCCGATCCGGCGACAAGCACCGTGTTCACGTTCGTGAGTCCGAGAACCGGCTGGATCCTGGCGTTACCCGCTGCATCGCGGTATCCGGCGCCCAGGTCATAACGAGTGTTCTCGCCCCAGCCGACGATCGCCGTGCTGATCGCCAGTGCGCCCGCCGGCAGCGCGAGCGTGGTGAGCAGCGAACATCCCACCAGCACGGCGATCAGCGGCGCCCTTCCTGATCCCGCCGCGCGTGCAGCGCGTACTCCAACGCGTCCTTGCCACATCATCCCAGGTCGCATCTGCACTTCACCCCCGGGTCAAGGGCAGGTCTTGCCTATGACAGATAGGTCAGTGGTGTGTGTCCTATTAACAAGGAACGCAGGATTCGGAGAAAGGTTGGGAAGGGTGAAGATCCCGCGCGGCGCCCTGAGGGGGCGCTCAGGCGCGGGCCGCATGCAAGCAAGGCAAGGACGCTCTTGCGCGGCCGCGGCGGCCTACGCGCGACGGCGGACACTACTCAACGTCGCGAGGCCCGGAACGCTGCTCCAGCAGCGCTGACACGTGGCGCCGCTCATCGAGCGACCTGGCGCCGGCGTCATGTCGGAGGCCTCACGCGCCGGGAGGCGGAGCGCGCCTTCCTCCTCGTCTTCGAGTGTCGCTGGCGGCCTACTGCGCAGCTTCTTGGCGCATCGAATCCACAAGCTGCTTCAAGGCGTTGGTGTCAATCCTTCCGCCGAACGCGGTGAGCCCACCCAGACGGCGTGCCACGGCCTCTAGTCCTCCGGCTGCTTCGTCGTTCATCGCGAGGTAAGCCGACTTTGCCGCTTCAGCACGTGCCGCTAGCTTCGTGTAGGGCTCTGCTCTTGCGGCGGCGTTCATGACATCCCCATAGTCCTTTACGAACTGGGATTCTCCTTGTGCCGCGCGAACGTACTCTGTCCGGACCGCCGCTAGTTCAGCATTGGCTGCTGGCAGCGCTTCCATCAAGTGCCGCCACGTCCGGGCAGACGCCAGATATTCGCCCAGTGCGTCCCTGGTGGCTCCCAACGACGGAGCTGCGCCGGTCACCGCCGACCTGAGACGGAGGGCAGCCTGCAGGCTCGCTTTTCTGGCCGGAATAGCAGCTGCCCACGCCTCGTAGAACGCGACGAAGGCATCGCGGCGGGTCCGGGCGTTCGCAGTAGCCGCGCTTGTTGTTGTTGCAGTCTGCCCTCCGCAGCCTGAGGCGAACGAGGCTGCGACCAGGAGACACGCTGCGATACCGCATGCACGGCGGTAGCCCCCGAACACGCGGCCACTCTAATCGTCGAGACCGGGACTGCCCGCTCGGAGAGCGCTCGGCGAAACATTGACCTTCAGGCACCAAGCCCTCGTGCGCGAAGCGCCGTCGGTAACCAGCTCCGCCGGGGCGCAGCTCGGGGGAGAAGACCGAGGCGCGCACGGAGGCTGCCCGGGAGGTCGCAGATGGGGCATCTTCGCGTTACGCCCATGTAGCTGCGCGGATCCTGGGGTCCAATTTGGGGTCCAAAGTGAGCCCCGAACCTCGGACTGAGAGCACCTCAACCCCAACAAGGATTCGCCCAGTTGAGTCCGAGGGGCATCGGCTCAGAAGGGAACACGGATAGAACACGCGCGCCTGGTGTGCTACCCGTGCTCGGTGCGAGGAGCGCCTGCGGTGGGGCGTTCAGCCGCTGGTCCAGCTCCACGGGCGGTCGGCTTCGACGGACCGACCGCCCGGGTGGCGGCCGGCGGGTTGTTGGCTCCAGTTCGGGCGGGTGCTGATCGTCTTGGCGCCCGTGCGCGGACGCCGGTGCGCTCGGGGACCCCTGGGGTAGAAGGCGACCCCCCAGGGGTCCCCGAGCGCACCCGCTCTGGCCGCGATCGGGGTGGCGCCCTGGAGGGAGATGGTCAAGCGACATCGCTCAGCCGCTTTCCGAGCCTTCCGCGCCCGGCGGCGGCGCGCCGTTCGGCGGTCCCGCCTGTCCGCTCCCCGACGCCGGCCCGAACGCCCCTTTGAGCTGGCTCTGGCACGCTTTCTGGGCGTTCTTGAACGCCGAGCTCGACGTGTTGATGCCTTTCGTGTTGAAGACGGGGCCGTTGCCGCTCGTGTTCGGCGTCGGCAGGTTCGCTCCGTTTTCGCGCATGCACGACGCGTATTTGGCGAGCGCTGCCTTGCTCGCCGCGCTGTTCGGCCTTGAGCCTCCGGCGAAGTTGCCGCCGCCGCACTTCTTGATCGCTTCCTGAAGCTTCGACTGCGATCCGCCTTCGGGAGGTTTGAACCCTTCCCCGCCGCCGGACGGGGGCGCGCCACCACCGGCAGGGCCGCCGTTGGGGGCGCCGTTCCCGGAGGGCCGGGAGGGCAACGTCACGCCTTGCTTCTTCAGGCATTCCTGCAGCGCGGCGAAGCGGTTCTTCTGGGAGCTCGTGCTCGCGGCTGCTTTGGTGCTCGTCGAGGAGCTGCCCGAGGAGCCGCAGGCGGCTAGGACGACCATCGCGAGGATCGCGGCGATCGCGACAGGGGCCCTCAAGCGGCGGCCGTGCCGCATCCGGGCCTCATGGGTTGAATCGTTGGACATACGAGGTCTTCTCTTCCTTCCGGTTGATGGTGTTTCTCAGCCCGACCCGAACAGCTGCTGCGAGGAGCCGCTGCCGCTCCCGGTCGACGTGCCGGACGTCCCGGACGAGCCGGAGCCGCTCGAGCTGATGCTGATCGAGCTCGCGGTGATGCTGCCGCTCTTGGCCTGACTCCCCCGGACCACGACTGTGTCGCCCGGGTGGATGCTCTTGACGCTGGTCGAGACCGTCTTGCTCACTTTGGTCCCCGAAGGGCTGTGGACCTTGACGGTGCCTCCTTCGCCGGTGGTGACGTAGAGCGTCGTGCCATCCACGTAGGAGACTTCGCCGGTCGTGAGACCTCCGCCGAGCCCGCCGGCGCCAGGGAAGCCGGCGCCGCTCGGGGCGCCGCTCGAGGATCTGCCGCCGCTGCTGAGGGCCGCGAGACCCGCCGGCAGGCCGTTCGAGGTCGAGGAGCCGCTCTGCGACTTCTCCACCTCGATGCCGCCGAAGAAGGCGAGCGCGAGCCCCAGCACCACACCGAGCGCGATCGGCAGCGGCGCCAGGAGCTTGCGCCGTGGTCGCGGCGGCAGTTCGTCGATCTCCTCGAGCCAGGCCTCGTCCACCTCCGGCTCGTAGCCGTCGGGTCTGTCGTCGATCGGGGTCTCTTGGATGTTCATGTTCTGCTCCTGGTCTGTCATTGGGTGATCACTCGAAGCGCAGTGCCTCGATCGGTCTCAGCGATGCGGCGCGCGCCGCCGGGTAGGTGCCGAAGAACAGGCCCGACAGTGCCGCGGCGCCGAAGGCGAGGAAGATCGAGTAGGTCGCGATTTCGGGGTGCACCCCGGCGATCTTGAATTGGCTTCCGATCACGCCCAGCAGCACGCCGCCGATCCCGCCTATCAGGGAGACGAGCACGGCCTCTGTGAGGAACTGCGCGAGGATGTCGCCTCGCCTGGCGCCGATCGCCTTGCGGATGCCGATCTCACGGGTGCGCTCGGTGACGCTGACGAGCATGATGTTCATCACGCCGATGCCGCCGACGAGCAGCGAGATCGCGGCGACCTCTCCGAGCAGGGTGGTGAAGACGCTGCTCGTCGAGCTCGATGTTTCGAGCAGCGAGCCCTGGTTGAGGACGCTGAACCCGGGTTCTTCGGTGTTCTTGATCTTGTGGCGTTCCTCGATGATCTGCTTGGCCTCGGCTTCGGCGGCGTTGAGCGATGCTTCGTCCTTGGCCTGCACCGTGATCGAGTCGATCGCGCCGACGCCGGTCAGCGAGTCTTGCACTGTCGTGATGGGCGCCATCACGATGTCGTCCTGGTTGGTGGTCCCGTTCGTGCCCTTTTTCGCGAGGACGCCGACGATTTCATAGTTGCTGCCGTTCACCTTCATGGTCTGACCGACCGCGCTCCCCCCGCCGAAGAGTTCCTGGACGACTTCCTGTCCGATGACCGCCACGCGGTTGTGCTTGGTGACGTCTTCTGTGGTGAAGGAGTGCCCTTCGGCGAGGTCGTAGCTGTGGGCGGTCAGGTAGGACGGGGTGGTCCCGACGAAGGACGAGGGTTCGTAGCTGGTGCCGCCGGAGACCAGCGTCACGCTGCTCGCGTTGACGACGGGTGAGGCGGTCTTTACGTCAGGCGCGAGGCCCGGGTCCTGCAGCGCCTGCGCGTCGGCCTTGGTGAGGGAGACGCTGCTCGTGGAGCTGGACCCCGCGAAGCGGCGCAGGCCCCCGCTTCCCTGCACGATCAGGACGTTGGTGCCGAGGCTCTGGATCCGCGACTGCACCGCCTTTGAGGAGCCGTTGCCGACCGCGATGAGCACGATCACCGAGGCGACGCCGATCGTCATACCAAGGATCGTCAGTCCCGAGCGGAGCTTGTTGGCGGTGATGCCGCCCCAGGCGATGCGGAGCATCTCGCGGCCGATCATCTGTGCACGCCCCCGTAGAGCTGGTGCGCGGACTTCTGGGCATGGACCTCGGGCGACGCGGCGTCGAGCTCGACCAGCCGGCGGTCCTCGACGATCCGCCCGTCGGCGAGATGGATGACACGCTTCGCCTGCTCGGCGACGTCGGGCTCGTGGGTGATGAGCACGACCGTCCGCCCTTCGTCGTTGAGGCGCGAGAAGATGCGCAGGACGTCCTCGGTCGAGCGGGAGTCGAGGTTGCCGGTCGGCTCGTCGGCGAGGATCAGCGCCGGGTTCGTGACCAACGCGCGGGCGACGGCGACGCGCTGCTGCTGGCCTCCCGAGAGCTCGGACGGCTGATGGAGCATGCGCTTGGCCATCCCGACGGCCGTGAGCGCCCGTTCGGCGCGCAGGCGACGCTCGTGCCGGTCGAGGCCGGCGTAGGCGAGCGGCAGTTCCACGTTCGCGAGGGCGCTCGTGCGCGCCACGAGGTTGAAGCTCTGGAAGACGAAGCCGATCTTGCGGTTGCGCAGGTCGGCGAGATCGTCCTCGTCCATGTCGCGCACGTCGACGCCGTCGATTTCGTAGCCCCCGCCGGTGGGCAGGTCGAGGCAGCCGAGGATGTTCATGAGCGTGCTCTTGCCGCTGCCGGAGCTGCCCATGATCGCCACGAAGTCGCCTCGCTCGATCCGCATGGAGACCTCGCGCAGCGCGGGCACGCGGATCGTCCCGAGGATGTAGGTCTTCGAGACTCCCGCGACGACGATCGCCGGCGGGGGCTGCCCGCCGGCTGCGCCGAGTGGCGGGCGCCGCTGGACGAGGGGGCGCTCGCGCGGCTGTCGCACGCGGCGTCCGCGCTGGGGCCGGCGCAGGGGCATCAGCCCGGAGGACCTCCCGCCGGGAATCCGCCTGCCCCGCCCGGGAAGCCGCTGCCGCCGAGGCCGCCGCTCAGCCCGCCGGGCCGAGAGTTGCCGCCAGAGCCGAAGGGGGAGGACGAAGATGAGCGGCTGCCGGTCGTGACCGTCTGGACGACCTCTTCGCCCTCTTTCAGGCCGCTGAGGATGATCGTCGTGCTGTCTCCGGCGAGCCCGGTCGTGACCGCCTGGGTGACGTGTTTGCCGCTTCCGCACGACGGTGACGCTCCCGCCTTTGATTGCGCTCGTGGGTACGTTCAGGCCTTCGGCCTGCTTGACCACAACTTCGGCGGTGGCGCTCATGCCGACTTTCACGCCGGAGAGGTTCTGGTCGAGCTGGAAGGTGACGTCGTAGCTGACGGCGCCGCTGCTGCTGCTCGGGACCTGCCCGACCTTGACGACGTGGGCGGCGACCTTGCGGCCATTCAGCGCTTCGACCGCGACGGTCGCGACCTGCCCGACGTGCACCTGCCCGATTTCGGACTCGCTCAGTCCGACCACGAGTTGCAGCGAGTGGAGGTTGTTGAGCACCGCGAACGCCGAGCTCGATCCTGCCGAGCTCGAGGGGCTGCTCGACCCGCTGCTGGAGGGACTCGAGCCGCCCCCGGCGCTCGAGCTGCTCGAGGAGCTGCTCGAGCTCGATTCCGCGCGTGTGGTCCCGGTGGCGGAGACGGTTTCGCCGACTTCTCCGGAGAGCGAGACGATCGTGCCGGACTCGGGAGCGTAGAGCTTGGTGTTCTGGACGGCCTTTTCCGCGCTTTCGACGCTCAGCTTGTCGCTCTTGACCGCCGCGCGCGAGGAGGCGAGATTTGCTTCACGCGTTGCTTCGCTCTGTTCGGAGCCGCCGGACCCTCCGCTGGAGCTCGGCGAGGAGGATCCCGTGGACGATGCCGGCGCTTCGGATTTGGTGGAGGCGCCGCTCGTCGTGGTTTTCGTCGGAGCGCCCGTCGTGGTGGTCGGCGTCGTGGTCGTGGGCGTGGACGTTGTGGGCGTGGTGGTGGGCGTGGTGTGGTCGGCGTCGGCGTCGGCGTCGGCGTGGTCGTCGTCGCTTCGCTCGCGCTGCTCGCGGACGCCTTGAAGGTCGTGTTCGTCGTTTCGCTCGTGGGGGCTGCGCTCGCCGAGGGGCTGGACGATCCCGACGAGGAGGTGCTTTCGCCTTTGTTTTCTTCCAGCTGGGCCAGGTTCGCTTCGGCCGATTTCAGCGTCGCCTTGGCCTGTTCGAGCGACACTTCGGCGCTCTGCGAGTCGAGCGTGGCGAGCAGCTGCCCCTTGGCGACTTCCTGTCCTTCTTTGACGTAGATGTGCGTGACCGTGCCGCTGGTCTTGAAGCCGAGGTTCAGGTCGCTCGCAGACTGGACACTGCCGCTGCCGGACACGGTCGACTGCACGACGCCCCGTTTGACCGTGCTCGTGCGCGTGGTCTGGCCACCGGACTGCGACGCCGGGCCGATCGCGATGACGGCGAGCACGGCTACGGCGATGCAGAGCGCCGCCAGCGCCCCGTTCAGGACGGGCTGGCGCCGGAACGCCGCCCACAGGCCAGCGACGCGGCCGCTGTCACGCGACCAGGGCGCGGCCGCTGTGTCGGTCTCGTGATCGCCGGGGTGCGGCTCCGCAGCCCGGTCGAGAGCCTGGTCTTGACCGAGCGTCATCGGTGGGTGGAGTCGGTTCGGGTGTCCTGCTGCCCGCGCATCGATCAAGCGTGGTGCGGTGCGGTTAGCGTCTGGTTAGAACGCGCTAAGAGCCGCGTATGACCTTGGCGGCAGGTTCGAGCCCTAGACGGCCGCGTCCAGCGCGCCGCCGAGCAGGGCCTCGGCGGCGGCTTCGTGACCGGCCGTCTCGGTCTCGAGCGGTGGGATGATGACCGTCACGATCGCACCCCCGCCGGGAGCGTTCTGCGCGTGCACGACGCCGCCGTGTTCCTCTGCCACCTTCCGCACGATCGACAGCCCCAACCCTGAGCCCGGGACGGTCCTGGCAGACGAGGCGCGATAGAAGCGGTCGAAGACGTGGGGAAGGTCGGCGGGGTCGAACCCCGGCCCGTGGTCGCGCACGCTGAGCGACCCTCCGGCGAGCACGACGCAGACCGTAGAGCCGGACGGGCTCCACTTCATCGCGTTGTCGAGGAGGTTGCCGAAGGCGCGGCGCAGGCGCGGGTCCCTGCCGAGCACCACGGTGGGCTGGAGGTCCGCCACCACCTTCACGCCCGGACGGCGCTTGCCCCAACGCTCGAGTTCCTCGTCAACGAGCTCGTCGAGCACAACCATCTCGAAGGCCTCGGCCTCATCCGACTCGCGGGCCGTCTCGAGAAGGTCCTCGATCAGCATCCCGAGCTCAACGCTCTCGTCGATCAGGTCGCGTAACAGGGGAGCGCGATCCTCGGGGGGCATGTCGGGGTTGCGCCGGAGTACCTCGAGGTTCGTCCGGATCGTGGCAACGGGCGTGCGCAACTCGTGCGAGGCATCTGCGACCAGCTGTCGCTGCGCCTGCTGTGAGCCCGCCAGCGATCCCAGCATGTCGTTGAACGAGGTCCCGAGGCGACCGAGGTCGTCGTTGCCGCGCACCGCGATGCGGCGGCTGAGATCCCCGGTGGAGCGAACGTGCTCCGCTGCCTGCCTGAGTGTGTGCACAGGTTTGGCGGCGGTGCGCGCAACGAACAACCCGAGCAGCACGGCGAGCGCGATTCCCGCGATCGCGATCGCGATCAGGATCACGGCGAGATCGTGCAGCGTGTTGTTCAGGTCGGTCAGGGCGTGCTCGGCGATCACGGCGCGTCCGCCGCCCACCGGCGCCACGTATACCCGGATCGCGGTGCCGCCGACGCTCGCGTTGCGGAAGTAGGCCTTCGCCTTGCCGCGGGCGACGGCCAGGTCCCGAGCTGTCACCGAGAAGCGCGTCGTGTCACCCGGGGTCTTGTAGAGGTGGCCGGATGAGCTCACCAGAGCGAGCGCGCCCTGGTTCTGCAGGCTGGGGCGCAACAGGCGTGCATTCGGGCGGCGCGGCGGAACGCCGTTCAGGCCAGGCCGCTTGAGCGGATACGCGCGGGCCCCCGGCGCTGAGGCGATCACCGAAGCCTGCTCTCTGAGCTGGTTGTCGAGCCTGCCTCGCAGGCTTCCGCGCACCGCGAGGTAGCAGGCGGCTGCGCTGAGCACGACCGCGAACGCGACCGCGGCCGCCGTGAACAGCACCATCCGGCGGCGCAGGCTCATTCCGGATCTCGCAAGATGTAGCCCACCGAGCGGACCGTGTGGATCAGCCGCGGCTCGCCGTCGGCCTCCAGCTTGCGCCGCAGGTAGGAGACGTAGACGTCGAGCGTCTTTGAGCTCTGCGTGAGGTCGTATCCCCACACGCGTTCGAAGATCATGCTGCGCGACAGAGCCTTGCGGGGGTTTGTCAGGAAGTACTCCAGCAGCAGATACTCGGTGCGCGTGAGGTCGAGTTTGCGCTCGCCCCGAAGCGCCCTGCAGGCGGCCGTTTCGATGCGCAGGTCGCCGAAGGCGAGCTCCTCGCCGTCCTCGGCACCGTCTTGCGGCATCGTCTGTGCCCGGCGCACGCCGGCGCGGACCCGCGCAAGCAGCTCTTCAAGTGCGAAGGGCTTGACGAGGTAGTCGTCGGCGCCGGCGTCGAGGCCCGCGACGCGGTCGGAGAGCGCGTCCTTCGCGGTCAGCATCAGCACGGAGGTGAGCGCGCCGCCCGATCGCATCCGCCGGCACACCTCCAGGCCGTTCATCGTCGGCATCCCCACGTCGAGGACCACGATGTCCGGCGGGGACTTCGCCGCCAGCTCGAGCGCTTCAGGGCCGTCGGTGGCGAGCGTGACGTCGAAGCCCTCCAGCCGAAGCGCGCGGCCAACGGCGTCGCGCAGCGCGCGATCGTCGTCGGCGAGCAGGACGCGACCTGTGCCCATGTGAGGCGAGTATCAGCCGCGTCGGTAAGAGCCTGGCAAGAGCATCCTTAACGGATGCTGGGAGCGGCGCGGCGATTCTTACCGAACTCCAACCCGGCATCACGGCGATCGGCCGATAACGCGGCTGACAGCCCACGACAGAAGGGACAGCCGATGTTTGCAAGCGCAGTCGGCGGCGCGTCCGCTCACGGGGCGATGCCGCCTCGCTACACGGAACCGCCGCCTATGAACGAAGTAGCCAAGCTCTTGGGGATGAACGGCACGGAACTGACAGGGCAGCTTCGGTCCGGCAAGACCCTCGACAGCTTGGCCTCCGAACGCGGCTTGTCGAGCGCCGAACTTCTGAAGTCGATTGAAACCGAACTGGCCGCCAAGCGCCCCGAAGGCGCGCCAGAGCTGTCGGCGACCCAGCTCACCGAAATGGCGCAACACATCGCCTCGGGGACCCCGCCGTCGCTGGCGGGCGCTCAGCACGACGCGGCCTCGGGCGAGGGTGCGGGCGGCACCTTCGCCCAGATCCTCGGCGTGCAGCCGAGCGTCCTGCTCGAAGAGCTCGAACACGGCACGAACATCAGCTCCCTGTTGCCGCAGCTCGGCTACACCAGCGACGGCTCCAGCTCGCAGTCAACGGACGTCGCGGGAATCGCTTTCAACGAATACGCCTGAGCCGGGCAAACCCCGGGCGCTGCTCCGTCGGGGGCGAATTGGGAGGGCCACGGTGGGCCCTCCCAGCAACCGGATCGACGCAACGCGCTTGAGTACCGCCGGGGTGAGGGAGCCCGCTGCCGCCGGGAATCGCACATGGTTCTTACCGCCGTCTAACCGCCCGTTAACAGTCGTCGAGCACAGTCCGCACAGTGAGCGGGCCCTCCGGTCAGACCACATCCCTGCGGGCGGCGCTCGCCGTGTCGGTTGCGCTTCTCGCGACCGGCGTTCTCGCCCCCGCCAGCGCCGGCGCAGACACGCAAGTGAGCAGCAACTGGAGCGGTTACGTCGCGACGGGCAAAGGCCGCCTTGGCGGCTTCGCCGCGGTCTCCGGCACCTGGACGGTGCCCGAGGTCACATGCTCGGCCGGCCGCGCGGGCTATTCGGCGGTCTGGGTCGGCCTCGGCGGATACCACCGCAACGCGCAACGGCTGGAGCAGCTCGGCACGGACGCGAACTGCACCTCTAGGGGTGCAGCGAGCTACGCCGCCTGGTACGAGATCCTGCCGGCCTCGCCCGTCAGCATCCACGTCAGCGTCCATGCGGACGACGTGATCACCGCCGCCGCGACGGTGAGCGGGCGCAGCATCGTGTTCCGCCTCGACGACCTGACGACAGGCGTGAGGTACACGAGCACGCGACGGGCGGCGGCAGTCGACGTCTCGAGCGCGGAGTGGATCGTCGAGGCTCCATCGGAGTGCATCAGCTCCGGCCACTGCGAATCGTTGCCCCTCGCGAGCATCGCGCCGGTCCAGTTCAGCGCCGCCGTCGCCCGCTCGGGCACACAGAAGAAGCCGGCAGGCGACGCTGCATGGAAGACGACGGCGCTGAAGCTGGAGCAGGAATCGATCTCTGTTGCCGCGAGCAACGGATCACCTGCCGGCGCCGCGCGTAAGGTGGCGACAGCAGCCCCGTCGGCGATCGCCGCGGTCAGCGGCGGCTTCACGGTCTCGATCAGCGAACAGACCACCCAGCTTCCGGTTCCCGCAGGTCCCACGCTGCCCGGCTTCGGCGCCAGCTGACGGGGGTCGCCTGAGCTCCGATGCCCGGCCTCGTGTTCTATTCGTGTTCTGTCTTGAGCGAATCAGACTCGAATCGCGGCGGTGCGCTTGGATCTACAGAGCCAACCCTGACCTGGCTGGAGCGTCGTGAGCTGGCTGGAGGCCGGGCGGTCACAGGTTCAAATCCTGTCTCCCCGATAAGAAGCAAACGGCTGGCGCGGCGAGTCACGAGGCTCGCGCGGGCGTCAGGAATCTGACGCCCCAATTGGGGCATTTCGGGGCAGTCATGCTTACGAAGCGCGCCGGTCGGGCCGATGGGTCGACATGCTCGCCCGCGGTTTCCTCGGCAACGGCGGGAGCGACGCTCCCCAAAGCGAGTTGGACCCTGGGTTCGTCACACGTCTGAAGGCCAGGATCCTCGCCGGCTTGTTCGGCGCCGGCGCCGGCCTTGCGCTCCTCACCGTTCTGCTGCCTCTCCCAGCTGCTGCAAGCAAGACCGGCTTGCTGTCGGTCATCTGCGTGGCGTCGGTCGTGGCGGCGCTCCTGTACCGCTCGAGCGCACGGTTGCCGGGACGGGTCCTGCCGGAGCGCTCGCGCTCGGCAGCACGCTCATCACGTGCGTCGCGTACCTCTCCGCGCAAACGCCGAGCCCGTTGGTGTTCTTCTACCTGTGGGTGTTCCTCTACAGCGCGTACTTCTTCACTGCACGCCAGATGATCTGGCAGATCGCCTACGTCGGGTTCGCTTACGTGGCGCTGCTGCTCGCTCGGCCTCCTTCGGGTGGGGTTCCGACCTGGTGGCTCGTGGGGATGGGAACGCTGGTCGTCGCGGCGTTCCTGATCCGCGAGCAGCGCGATCGGGTCGAGTCGCTGATCGCAAGCCTTTATGAGGCCTCGCGTACAGATCCGCTCACGCGGCTGACGAACCGCCGCGGGCATCGCGAGGGTCTCGACTTGGAGCTCGAGCGTGCCCGTCGCGGGGACGCGCCTCTCGCCGTCGTGATGGGTGACCTGGACCATTTCAAGGAGGTCAACGACCGTTGCGGCCACGACGTCGGCGACGCGGCCCTCCGCCGTGCTGCGACGGTCCTGTTGCGCGGCAAGCGCCGGCTCGACGCCGTCGCAAGGGTTGGCGGCGAGGAGTTCGCGCTCGTGCTCCCGAGCACGGACGCGCAAGAGGCTTACGCTGTCGCCGAGCGGCTCCGCGCTGCGCTTCGCAGCGAGTTCGCACAGGAGCCCGTCCCTGTCACGGTCAGCTTCGGCATCTCGGTCTTCCCCGAGCACGGGCAGACGGCCGGTGCGCTTCTACGCACGGCCGACGAGGCGCTGTACGCCGCAAAGGGCAACGGTCGCGACATGACGGTGATCTACAGCGCGGCACTCGGCGAGCTTCGTGACCTTGCGGGGTCACGGGACATCGCGGCTGAGCGCTTCCTCGCGCTCGTGCTCGACCTCGCCGAGGCTGTTGATCTGCGCTTCAGCGGCAGCGCTCGCCACTGCGAGACCGTCGCCCGCTATGCCGAGATGTTGGCTCGCGAGCTCGGTTTCTCCGCGCAGCGGGCAGAGCGCGTGAGGCTGGCCGGCATGCTGCACGACATCGGTAAGGTCGGGGTTCCGCACAGCATCCTCTCGAAGCCGGCGGGCCTGACCGAGGAGGAGTTCGCGGTGATCCGCAGGCATCCCGAGCTGGGCGCGCAGATCCTCGAGCACGGCAGCCTCGCCGACGTGCGCGGCTGGGTCGCCGCTCACCACGAGCGGCCCGATGGGGATGGGTACCCGCGCGGTCTGAAAGGGAGCGAGATCCCGATCGAGGCGAGCATCGTCGCGGTCGCCGATGCGTTCGAGGCGATGACGAGCAACCGCTCTTACCGCCTCGCGATCGGCGACGGGAACGCGCGCGCCGAGATCGAGGCCAACTGCGGGACGCAGTTCGAGCCCTCCGTCGTGGAGGCCCTGCTCACACTCCTCGACCGTGCGAGCGAAGACGCCGAGCTGACGCTGGCAAGCTTCTGAGTCCCGCGAGGGATTCGGACCCGGGCTCGTCGCGCCGCGCTACCCGCTGGGAGGCGTTCGTCTTCACCTTCGGTCAGGCCGACCCGGCGCACTCCGATCCCCGCGCAAAGGACCCAATCGAGCCTGTCCTGTGCGCCAGCGCCTTGCGCCTCCTGCTCGCCTTCTTCGGCACGTACGCGCTGCGCAGGCAGACCGCCGAGGAGTTCCCGCCCGAAGCGCACCCCTCGGCGTGACGTGGACTGACCCGGCTCGAGAGTCTTCTCGACAGCGGCGTCCCGACGCGGAAGGAGTTCGGCGCCGAGAAGCCGAAGATCCTCGGGTACGTGAAGGCCGTAGCCTACGCCGGGCGATTTCCGAATTGGGGTGGGTGATGGTAGATGCCGGGTAAGGCCAAGGCTGCGGCGAGCGCGGTTCTGGTGACGCTGTGCGCGGGCCAGTTCCTGATGATGCTCGACAGCTCGGTGATGAACGTGTCGATTGCGACCGTGGCGAAGGACGTCGGCACGACCGTGACGGGCATTCAGACCGCGATCACGCTCTACACGCTGGTCATGGCATCGCTGATGATCACGGGCGGGAAGCTGGGGCAGATCTGGGGCCGCAAGCGCGCGTTCAGCATCGGCTGCGTGATCTACGGCTGCGGGTCCTCTATCACCGCCATCTCGCAGAGCCTCGGCGTGCTGCTGCTGGGATGGTCCTGCCTGGAGGGCATCGGCGCGGCGTTGATACTTCCCGCAATCGTGGCGCTCGTGGCCGCGAACTTCGACCGCAACGAACGTCCGCGCGCCTACGGCCTCGTCGCCTCGGCGGCGGCGATCGCGGTCGCGGTCGGGCCGATCGTCGGCGGCCTGTTCACGACCTACCTCTCCTGGCGCTATGTGTTCGCCGGCGAGGTCCTGGTCGTGATCGCGATCCTCTTCCTCGCCCGTCGCATGGCCGAGGGCGAGTCGGAGAAGCACGTGCGGCTGGACCTGGTCGGGACCGCGCTCTCGGCCGTCGGCCTCGGGCTGATCGTGTTCGGGGTCCTGCGTTCGGGGACCTGGGGGTTCGTGCAGCCGAAATCGGGAGCGCCCGAATGGCTGGGCCTCTCGCCGGTGATCTGGCTGATCCTCGGCGGGGGGGTCGTGCTGTGGATGTTCCTGTCCTGGGAGAACCGCGTGATCGCTCGCGGCGGCGAGCCGCTGATCGACCTGAAGAGCATCCGCAACCCGGTGCTGCGGGGCGGCCTGACCGCCTTCTTCTTCCAGTTCTTCCTGCAGGGCGGGCTTTTCTTCGCAGTGCCGCTGTTCCTCTCCGTCGCGCTCGGTCTATCCGCGATCGAAACCGGCGTGCGGCTGCTGCCGCTGTCGATCACGCTGATACTCGCGGCCGCCGGCATCCCCAGGTTCTTCGCACACGTCTCGCCGCGAAGGATCGTGCGGATCGGCTTCACGATGCTGTTCGCGGGACTCGTGGTGATGGTGGCGGCGCTCGACCAGGGCGCGGGCCCGGAGATCACGACGTGGCCGATGCTGCTTGCGGGCATCGGCATCGGGTGCCTCGCCTCGCAGCTCGGTGCGATCACCGTCTCCTCGGTCTCCGACGAGCACAGCGACGAGGTCGGCGGGTTGCAGAACACGATCACCAACCTCGGGATCTCGGTCGGAACGGCGCTGACCGGGGCGATCGTCATAGCCGCGTTGACGACCTCGTTCGTGACCGGCGTTCAAGAGAACTCGGCGGTGCCCGCCCCGGTCAAATCCCAGACGTCCACCGAGCTCTCCGGCGGAGCACCGTTCATCTCCGACGCCGAACTGGAAGCGGGGCTGGACAAGGCTCACGTGCCGCCGAAAGCATCTGCGGCCATCGTCGAAGAGAACGAAACGGCGCGCCTGAAGGGGCTGCGAACCGCCCTCGCCGTGCTCGCGATGCTGGCGCTGGTCGCGCTCTTGTTCAGCCGCTGGATACCCACCGAGCCAACCGCGTCGGCGAGCGAGGCCTCGCCCGCCGAGGGCGGGCAGCCGGAGCCGGCCGCGGCGACGTGAGCCCGCGGCGGGTACTTTCCGCAGCGCCGGCGTGGAGATCCCGGATGAACAGCGCCGCCCGGCACGAGAGTTGACCGTGTCGAAACCGCCGGGCACGTACGGACCCTCGCGACGGCCGCAGCGCGGCGCGCCGCGCGACAACTCGGGGCGACCCTGCCGCGAGGGACGTACCTGACGGACGGGGCCTTCCTTACCGGGTGGTGGACGCCGTCGCCCTTGGTGAGGAGGAGGCGGTCGAGCTGGAGGACTGCTACCGGCTCGACATCGTCCGTGTGGCCGTCGCCGAGCTGCGTCGCCGCGACTGCGCGTCGTGGTCCCCGCCGGCGTAGCCTCCGCGCTCGGCCTCGCTCCCGACGGATCTAGCCGCGCCGCATGAGGCGTGCGACCGCGGCCATCATCTCCTCGGTGCGCTCGTCGCGCTGCTCGGGTGCCGCGCCGATCACGCAGGTGTGCGCGTGGTCGTCGAGCAGACCGAGCGCGACCTTGTCGAGGGCGGCCTGGATCGCGGAGATCTGCGTCAGCACGTCGATGCAGTAGCGGTCCTCGTCGACCATCTTGCGCACGCCGCGCACCTGGCCCTCGATGCGGTTGAGGCGCTTGCCCAGTTGATCCTTGTTCGCGGTGTAGCCGCGAACCGGTGTGCCGGTTTCAATAGCCATGTCGCAGAGCCTACCACATACCCCTAGGGGGTATGGTACCGTTGTTCGCATGGCCGGGGCCCTCAACGTTGTCTGGACGGGACTGAAGGACTCGTTCCTGATGGCGTGGGCGGTCTGGTGGGCGCTGGTGCTGGGCTTCGCGATCAGCGCGATCGTCCAGGCGTGGGTGCCGCGGGAGCGGATCGAACGATCCCTCTCGGGATCCGGCGCCAAGCCCGTGACGCTGGCGACCGCCCTCGGCGCCGCCTCGTCGTCCTGCTCCTACGCGGCGATCGCGATCGCCAAGAGCCTCTTCCAGAAGGGCGCCTCGGCGGCGACGGCGCTGGCCTTCCAGTTCGCCTCGACGAACCTCGTGTGGGAGCTCGGCCTCGTGCTGTGGCTGCTGATCGGATGGCAGTTCACCGTCGCCGAGTATCTCGGCGGCATCGTGATGATCGTGCTGATGACGGCGATGCTGCGGCTGTTCGTCTCGCGCCGGCTCGAGCACGAGGCGCGCGTCCACGCCGAAGCCGCCGACAGCGGGCACCAGCACCACTCCGCCGGCGGGCACATGAGCGTGCGCGAGCGCATCACCTCCGTGTCCGCCTGGTCTGACGTGGCGCACAACTTCCGCGGCGACTGGCAGATGCTCTGGAAAGAGATCGCGCTCGGCTTCCTGCTCGCGGGCTTCATCGCGCAGCTCGGCAACGACTTCTTCAACGGCCTGTTCCTGAGCGAAACCGGCGGCTTCCTCGCGACGCTCGAGAACGCGCTCATCGGCCCGCTCATCGCGGTGCTGTCGTTCGTGTGCTCGGTCGGCAACGTGCCCCTCGCAGCCGTGCTCTGGTCCGGCGGCATCAGCTTCGGCGGCGTGCTCGCGTTCCTGTTCGCAGACCTGATCGTGATCCCGATCATCCTCGCCTACCGCAAGTACTACGGCGGGCGCTACACCGCGCGGATCGTCGCGCTCATGTTCGTGACGATGGTGCTCGCGGCGCTGCTCGTCGGCGCGCTCTTCGGCGGCCTCGGGCTGCTCCCGACGGGCCCGCGCCCGAGCCGGGCGGACATCTTCGGCAGCATCTCCGTCAACTACAAGCTGTTCCTCAACCTGCTCGGGCTGGGCGTGTTCGCTGCCCTGTTCTGGCTCACCCGCGCCCGCGGGGCAACCGACCCGGCGTGCGGGATGCAGGTGGACCGCGCCAAAGCGCTCACCGCGACGGCCGGGGCCGAGACCTACTACTTCTGCTCAGAGCACTGCCGACAGAGCTTCCTCGCCGAGCACGCGCCGCGCGCGGTGCGGTGAGCGCGCCGGAGAACTACGGATCGGCCGGGCGGGAACCCACCGGTGCGACCGGCGCCTCGAGCGCTTAGCCTCGGAGGCACGATGATGTACTGGGACGGGCACATGACGACGGCCGGCTGGATCGTCGCGATCCTCTGGACCGTGATCATCTTCGCGTTGATCGCCGGAGCGATCTACTGGTTCGCACGATCGCTGAGCGGGGGACGCGCGACCACGGCTGAGACCGAGCCGTCGGCGCGCCAGATCATCGACCGGCGGCTCGCCTCGGGCGAGATCAGCATCGAGGAGCACGCAGCGCTGAAGTCAGCGATCGGAGAGGGCACGGCGGGCACGCCGCCGGTCGCATCCGGTCGTCCCTCGCCCGCGAGCGGCTAGAGCAGATCCCTCCTCGCAAAGGCCAGCTTCACGGCCGGGTGACAGGCGACCGGGTCGTACCCCTGCTCGGCGATGCCGGCGATCAGGCGCCTCGCGTCGCGGACGGTGCCGGTGTGGTGCAGCTGCGTGGCGAAGAGCTTGACTCCGAGGGCCGCGAGGTCGAGCGTGGGGATGACCTCGTACTCGCCGCCCTCGATGTCGAGCTTCAGGAGGTCGATCCGCTCGTCGCCGAGCTCGGCCATCAGCGACGGCAGCGTGCGCCCCGGCAGCTCGACGTAGCTGTGGGTGTCGTAGAGGCCTGCGGCCGAGACGGACTGGCTGTTCGGGTCGTGGGTGAGCTGCATGCGCAGCGGCCCGTCGCTGGTCGCGATCGCCACCTGATGCGCAGTGAGTCGCTCCTCGCCTTCGGCGTGCTCGATCGCCCGCTGCACGTACTCGGCGACGGGGTCGATCGAACGGACGGTCAGCCCGTAGCGCTCGATGAGCTCCATGTCGAAGCTGGTTTCGCCCCCGGCGCCCACCGAGTAGCACACCCAGCCGCGCTCGATCATCCCCCCGGGCAGGATCCATCCGCCGTACTCCGGGTTGCCGAGCATCACGAGGCCGTCCGCCTCGCGCAGCGGCGTCCGTTCGAGCCGGCGCTGGAACCAGCGGCGGCGAACTCCGGCACGGATCTTGGCGGGATGCAGCCGGCTGCGCGGATGGCGCGGCTCGGCGCTCGACGGTGCGCTCACCATCTCCCCCAAGGGTAGGGGTCGTCACGGACGCCGGCGCTCACACGCGGACGGTTGCGCGGCGCGCATCAGCTCGCGCACCGGGCGCCCGCCGTCCAGCTCGGTGAGCGCGTCCAGCAGCGCGCCCGCCCGCTCGGACCCGAGCACCGGCTCGGCGAGCACCCGGAACTTCGCGGCCAGCCTCGTGCCCTGCGCGTCGAGGTCCGCCTCGGGCGTGTTCACGTCGTGCGCCGCCGAGAGCCGGCTGCCGTCGCGCAGCCGCACCTCGACCCGCGTCGGCGCGCCGGGCTCGCCGTCATCGCTCAGGATCACGCGCGAGCGGAGCGCCACGGCCTCCGCGTCGGCCGCGTCGGCATCGTCGATGCTCGCGGTGGAGCGGCCGAGGATCGTCATCGCGGCGAGGTGGGGGAGGCTGAACTTGACCGCGAGCCCCGTCGCGGGCTCGGGGATCACGCAGGTCCCGAGCTCGACCTCGCTGACGTGGATCTCGATCTCCTGGACGTCCGCGGCGGCGAACGGCCGCTCGGTCTTCATCTCGAGCAGACCCTCGATCGCCGAGTGCGTGAAGAAGCACGACGCGTGGTGCTTGAAGAGGTTCTCGCGCAGGTGCCAGCCGTCCGCCAGCGCCGCGTCGGCGTCGCGAGCGCCGCCCGAGACCGCGGCGAAGCCCTGCTCGGCCTCGATCGCGTGCGGGTCTGCGGTGAAGCCGCGTGCGGCGAGCAGCGCCGCGAGCAGACCGCTCTGGCACGCCTTCCCGGCGTGCAGCGACTTGGTCATCGTGCCGAAGTTGCACTTCAGCCCCGCCGCCTGGCTGGCGGCGATGCCGAGCGCGCGGGCGGTCGTCTCGGCGTCCAGGGCGAGCAGTCGCGCGCAGGCCGCCGCGGCCGCGAAGGTGCCGCCCGTCCCGGTCGCATGGAAGCCTCGCTGGTAGGGCTCGGGGCCGAGCGCGACGGCGAGCCGGCACGCGGTCTCGTAGCCGGCGACGTAGGCGACGAGCGCCTCGGCGACGGGAAGGTCGCGCTCCTCGGCCAGGGCCAGCACAGCGGCCAGCACAGCCACGGACGCGTGCCCGAGGAACGCGAGGTTCACGTCGTCGAAGTCGAGCACGTGCGAGGAGGTCCCGTTCAGCAGCGCGGCGTCGAGTGCGCTCAGCCGCGCGTCGTAGCCGACCGCGGCGGCCGTCTGCGGGCCGGCCGGGTCGCCGGGAGGGAGGATCGCGAGCAGCGCCGCGGGCGCGTCCTCGCGGCAGCCGCCGAGGGTGACCGCGAACCAGTCGAGCAGCGACTGGCGCGCCCGCTCGCGGATGTCGTCCGGAAGCTCGCCCAGCGAGGAGGCGCGCGCGGCCAGGCCGAGTGTCAGCTCGGCCCTCGCCGAGACGCTCATGCCCGGGACGCGGCGCTCACGCCGGCCGCGAGCGCCTCGAGCGCCGGATGCTCCGGCCAGCCGGGATCTCCGCTCTCGACGAAGCGCACCCACGCTCCGTGCATGCGGTCGGCGAGCTCCTGCGGGCCTCCGGCCGCGCCGAGGATGCGGTCGTCGGCGCCGGCGTACTGCGGGTCCTGCACGGCGTCGAACACGAACGGGACGTCGATCGCGTGCGCGGCTCCGAGCCTTCCGCCGAGCGCGTCCGAGCGCCACGCGAAGCGGTAGCCGTAGGTCCGGCGCTCGGCGAATGAGGCATGGCGCTCGCGCAGCGCCCTGGTCGGCGCATGGAAGGCCACCTCCGTGATCGCCTGCGCGGCGAGCTTCCCGGGCGGCGCGTCGGGCTCCTCGGCGCGAAGCCGCGCGAGCAGCGCCTGCGGCTCAGGCGAGAGCCTCGCGGCGAAGGCGTCGAGCGCCTCGGCGGGGAAGTCGTCGAAGCCGGGCATGCCGGCGAGGTACAGCAGCCCCTCCTCGCTCGTGTCGCCGATCAGCAGGTCGGCCTTCGCGCCGCGCCCGATCGCTGCGAGCGGGTCCTCGGCGACCACGTCGCCGTCGCGCACCGGCGTGACCCAGACCATGCCGCCGGTCGGGTCGGGGTGCTCGGCGGTGTCGAGCTCGATCTCCCCGGGCGCGATCCCTTCCTGGATGTCGATGACCGTCGCGATCGGGACCTCGCTCATCGCGGCGGCCGTCGGCGCGGCGCCGGCGCGCTCGGCGACTGCGGCCGCCACCCGGGCGGCCTGCTCGGGCGAGTAGGTCAGCTCGACGCCGCCGCTCATGCTGATCGCGCGGCCGAACAGCCCCCGCGAGCGCTCGCTGCCGAGCAGCCAGCCCATCGACATCGCGCCCGCGGACTGCCCGGCGAGGCACACGCGCCCGGGGTCCCCGCCGAACGCGGCGATCTCCTCCTGGACCCATTCGAGCGCGGCGAGCTGGTCGCGCAACGCGACGTTCGTGTCGCCGCCCGCGAAGTGCACGAAGCCCTCGACCCCGAGGCGGTAGCCGACCGTCACGAGCACGATGCCGTCGCGCATCCACGCCGAGCCGTCGTAGAGGCGGGGCGAGCCGGCGATGAACGCTCCGCCGTGCAGCCACACGAGCACGGGCAGCCCGCCCGCGCCCGGGTCCGGTGTCCAGACGTTGAGCGTCAGCTCCGGGTCGCGGTCTTCGCGCGAGCCGAGCAGGGGCTCGCTGAAGAGCCCGGGCAGCCGGCGCTCGGGCTGCGGCAGCGGCCTGCCCTGCGTGCCGGCCTCGCGCACGCCGTCCCATCGAGCCGCGGGAGCCGGGGCGCGGTAACGCAGCTCGCCGACGGGCGGCGCCGCGTACGGGATCGCGCCGAACAGCGTGCCCGTCTCGCGCGCGGCGCCGCGCAGCGCGCCCCGCGAGGTCTGCACCACCACCGCTCCGTCCACGAGCCGGACGCTACCCGAATCGTGGCGCGCGCCGGGATCAGCGCGCCGGCACCGGGCCGGCCGGGCGGCTCGATGCGAGGATCATCCGGATGATCTCGACGGCCGCGTCGGGGTCCGGCTCCTCGCCGACCAGGAACGTGGCCCAGATCATCGCCGTCGCGACCTGCACGATCAGGTGGGTGGCGTCCTCGAGCTCGGGCGAGACCGCGCCGTCGCGGCTCGCGGCGATCACCCGCAGCGTGCGCTCGGCGAGAACGCGGTGCACGGCGCTGTCGCGCCGCAGGAACAGGCGCAGCGCGATCTGCTGCTCGCGCGTCGCGAACGACCGGATCGGCTCGGAGCCCGTCGAGGCGAGCATGATGCGCCGCGCGTAGTCGCAGACCCGCTCGTCGCCCTCGCCCCGGCATTCGGCGGCCGCCGCGGCGGCGAACTGCTCGGCGATCCGCCCGCACACGCGGTCGAGCAGCTCGGCGCGCGTGCCGAACCAGCGGTAGAGCGTCGCCGGCGAGACGTCGAGGCGGGCGGCCAGGGTCTGCATGTCGATGCGCTCGCCCGACATGAAGGTGTCGAACGCGACGTCGACCGCGTCGCCGGGCCGCGCGCGGCGGAAGCCGGGCGGCGGGGAGGACGTCTCGGCGTCGCGCTGTCTGGCTTCAGCAGGCATGGCGAAACCCTAGCGATAATCATCCAAATCATCAAAAATAAGAGACTCTTGACAGATCTCGCATTCGGTCGTTAGGATGCGCGCCGGGCGAGGACAGGAGAGAGGTATGGCGACGACCGAGCGGGACATCGAGAGCGTCGAGCTCGCGCAGAGCGAGCTCTGGGACAGCGGGCCGCCTTACGAGCTGTTC
This sequence comes from uncultured Solirubrobacteraceae bacterium, assembly GCA_963779065.1. Classification (GTDB taxonomy): domain Bacteria; phylum Actinomycetota; class Thermoleophilia; order Solirubrobacterales; family Solirubrobacteraceae; genus Palsa-744. The sequence goes on along the minus strand of CAVZWQ010000003.1, from coordinate 952,097 downwards.
AAGGAGATGCGCGGCAAGTGCCCCGTCCACTGGACCGGGACGATCGAGCAGTACCCCTCCGAGGCGGGGTTCTGGTCGGTCACGACCGCCGACGACGTCCACGCCGTCAGCCGCGACTTCCAGACCTACTCCTCCGAACTCGGCGGCGTCACGGTCTTCGCCGAGATCTTCCCGCTCGAGCTCGCGCGCGCGATGTTCATCGGCATGGACCCGCCCAAGCACGACAAGGTCAAGGCGCTGTTCCAGCGCGGCTTCACCCCCAAGCGCATCGCCGAGCACGAGGAGCGCATCCGCGCGATCGTGATCGAGGTGCTGGACCGGCTCGACGGCCGCGAGCGCTGCGACCTGGTCGCCGACCTCGCCCAGCCGACCGTCTCGCGCGTGATCGGCAGCTTCATGGGTCTTCCCCCCGAGGAGGACGCGGTGTGGGCGCGCATCATGAACTCGGCGCTCGCCCCCGATGACCCGGACCTCGCGCCGGAGGGCGTCGAGGGGGTCCTCGAGAAGGACATCCCCGAGATGTTCGAGCGCATGGGCGCGAAGATCGCCGATCGCCGCGAGCACCCGACCGACGATCTGACGAGCGTGCTCGTGCACGCCGAGGTGGAAGGCGAGCAGCTGAGCGAGACCGACATCGTGATGGGCTTCTTCCTGCTGATGGCGGCCGGCAACGACTCGACCAAGGCGACCTTCTGCAGCGGCATGCGCGCGCTGATGGAAGACCGCGGGCAGATGCAGGAGCTGATCGAGGATCCCGCGCTGATCCCCGGCGCGGTCGAGGAGGCGCTGCGCATGTTCCCCGCGTTCGCGCACTTCCGCCGGACGGCGACGCGCGACACCGAGCTCCACGGGCAGAAGATCTCCAAGGGCGAGAAGGTCGTGATGTGGTACGTCTCGTCCAACCGCGACGAGACGCGCTACGAGAACGCCGACCGCTTCGACATCCACCGCAACCCCGAGCACCAGGCGTTCGGCGCGGGGGGCGGCACTTCTGCCTCGGCACCGCCCTCGCACGCCTGGAGCTGCGGATCATGATCGAGGAGACGCTCGCGCGCTACCCCGAGATCGCGCTCGACGGCACGCCGCAGCCGGCGCAGGCGCTGTTCGTCAACCAGCTCAAGACCCTGCCCGTGCGGCTCGGCGCGCGCGCCGCCCGCTAGAGCGCCTCGCGGCGCACGAAGGTGATCTTCACCGCGGGGAAGCAGGCGACCGGCTCGTACCCCTGCGCGGCGAGGGTTGCGACGAGGGCCCGCGCCCGCGCGACGCTCGCCACGTGGTGGAACTGGGTCGCGAAGACCTCGACCCCCAGCGCCCGCAGGTCGAGCCCGGGGATCACGTCGTACTCGCCGCCCTCGACGTCGAGCTTGAGCAGCTCGACCCGCGTGTCGCCGAGCTCGGCCATCAGCGACGGCAGCGTGCGGCCCTCGAACTCGACGTAGCTCTTCGAGTCGTACAGGCCGACGGGGGAGACCGATTCGCTGTTGGGGTCGTGGGTGAGCTGCATGCGCATCGCGCCGTCCGTCGTTGCGATCGCGAACTGGTGCGCGGTCAGCCGCTCGTCGCCGTCCGCCTCCTCGAGCGCGCGCCTGACGTAGTCGGGAACCGGGTCGATCGAGCGGACCCGCACGCCCCAGCGCCGGATCAGGTCCATGTCGAAGCTGATGTCGCCGCCGGCGCCGACCGAGTAGCAGACCCACTCAGGGCGGATCAGCCCGCCGGGCACGACCCAGCCGCCGTAGTTCGGGTCGCCGAGCGTGACGAGGCCGTCCATCTTGCGGAGCGGCGTTCGTTCCATCTCGTACTCGAACCAGCGTCGCCGCACACCGGTCCGGATCTTGGCCGGGTGCAGGCGGCTGCGCGGGTGGCGCGCCCGGGCGCGCGAGGCGCCCGCGTCCTTTTCCTGGGTGTTGACGAGCATCGTTCTCCGAAGACCGCGCATGGCGCCGGTGAGAGCACCATCGGCCGCTCGTCCCCGCGACATGAGCGGAGGTGTCCCGGAGCAGACGGAACGGCCCGGCCCGCGGGCATGCGCGGCGCGGCAGCCGCCGTCGCGGGGCTGCGGTCGACGCGGGTGCGTCCGGGGTGCTCGACCAGTCACACGATCGCCAGAACCGCCGTGCGCACCGGCTGCCGGTGCGCGTCACCTCGGTGACCTCGACGATCCCTCTGGCGTTGACGATCTCCACGCGCCGCCCGGCCGTGCCGGTGATCCGTAGGTGCGCGAGCCGTCTCGGCCGACACCACGATCTCGACGCGATCGCCCTTCCGGCCAGAGCGTAGCGCCCCGTTCGTGGCTCAGCGGCGCGGCGCAGATCTGCCACGCGGCGCCTGTGCGGCGATCCGGGTCATGCCCTGCCTTCGAGCGGTTCGCCGACGATCCTCCCGAGGCGTGGGCCCCGCTGAATAGGCCTTCGGTCCTCCGGTACGCCCTGCGCACTGGCCGCCAGGGCCTCATCTATTCTGTGCGCGAGTTCTGCCGTCGAAGGGGGAAAGGGCAGTGAGCGGGGGTTGACCGGGGCGCTCTACAAGCTGGCGGGAGGGTGCGTCCGAGCACGCTGGGTCGTGCTCGCGGCGTGGGTGGTCGCGACGATCGTGCTCGTCGGCCTCTCGCACCGCCTGGGCGAAGAGACGAACGACAACCTGTCGCTCCCCGGAACGGGCAGCCACTCCGCCCAGTCCGCGCTCCAGGGCCCGTTCCCGGGGCAGGCGAACGGGTCCAGCCCGATCGTCCTTCACGCCGCCCACGGCAAGCTCACCGAACCGAAGCTCAAAGAAGCCGTCGACGAGGCCGCGGCCGAAGTCGCGAAGGCCGAGCACGTGGCCGGCGTCGTGAGCCCGCTGACGCCGCAGGGCTCCTCCGCGCTGAGCAAGGACGGCTCGACCGGCTACCTGTCCGTCAGCCTGGACGAGAGCCCCGGCGAACTCTCGGTCGGCGAAGCCGAAAAGATCATCGACGCCGCGGCGAAGCCGGCGCGCGCCGCGGGGCTCGAGGTCGAGACGGGAGGCCAGCTCGGGCAGAAGGTCTCGAAACCCGCGACCGATTCGAGCGAGCTCGTCGGGATCGTCGCGGCGATGATCCTGCTCGCCCTCACGTTCGGGACCGTCACGGCGATGGTGCTGCCGATCGCGGTCGCGCTCTGCGCGCTGCTCTCGACGCTGGCGATCATCCGCCTGCTCGGGCACGTCGTGACCGTCCCCACCGTCGCGCCCACGCTCGCGACGATGATCGGCCTGGGCGTCGGCATCGACTACGCGCTCTTCATCGTGACGCGCCATCTGCGCTGGCGCACCGAGGGCGTGGAGACGCGCGAGGCGGTCGCCCGCGCGGCCGCCACCTCCGGGGGCGCCGTGATCTTCGCGGGCTCCACCGTGACGATCGCGCTCGTCTCCCTCGCTGTGGCCCGGATCCCGCTCGTCACCACGCTCGGCTTCATGGCCGCGATCGCCGTCGTCGTCGCGATGTTCGCCGCCGTGACGCTGCTCCCCGCGCTGCTCGGCATCGTCGGCGAGAACATCGACTCGCTGCGGGTGCGCCCGCCGTACTCGCCGGAGGCCGCGAGGAAAGGGCTGTGGGCGCGCTGGGCGGGCGAGATCGGAAAGCATCCGCTGATCAGCGGTCTCGCGGCGCTCGCGATCCTGATCCCGCTGGCCATCCCTCTGCTGTCGCTGAACCTCGGGCAGCAGGACACCGCCGCGCTCTCCACCTCGACCACGGCCAGGCGCGCTTATGACCTGCTCGCGGAGAACTTCGGCGCGGGAGTGAACGGCCCGCTGCTGATCGCCGTCAAGCTCGGCACGCCCGCGCAGCCGCCGGCGGGCTCGCCGCCCGCGAAGGGGACCGAAACCGACCCGCGCGCGGGCGACCCGCGCCTGCGCACGCTGCAGAGCGACGTGGCGGCCAACCCCGACGTCGCCGCGGTCACCCCGGTGCAGGTGGACAAGGCGGGAACGACCGCCTACTTCAGCGCGATCGCCAAGCAGGGGCCGTCGGAAGACAAGACCGCCGCGCTGGTCGAAGCGCTTCGCAGCGAAGCGATACCGAAGGCCGAACACGGGACCGACCTCAGGGCCTATGTGGGCGGCAGCACCGCGGGCTACGTGGATCTCGCGTCGAAGATCTCGTCCAAGCTGCCGCTGCAGATCGCGGTTGTGATCGTGCTCAGCCTGCTGCTCTTGATCGTCGCCTTCCGCACCGTCGTGGTGCCGCCGCAGGCCGCGTTGATGAACGTGCTCTCGATCGGCGCCGCCTACGGCGTGCTGACCGCGATCTTCCAGTACGGATGGCTGAGCGGCGCGATCGGGCTGAGCGGCGCGGTACCGATCGTCTCCTACGTGCCGCTGTTCATGTTCGCGATCCTGTTCGGGCTCTCGATGGACTACGAGGTGTTCCTCGTGAGCCAGATCGAGGAGCACGTACGCGAGGGCGAGGACAACCGGACCGCGGTCGTCTCGGGGCTCGTCACGAGCGCCCGCGTGATCACTTCCGCCGCGCTGATCATGGTGTTCGTGTTCGGCAGCTTCCTGCTGAACGGCGACCCCACCGTCAAGCAGTTCGGGGTCGGGCTCGCCGTCGCGGTCCTGCTGGACGCGACGGTGGTGCGGTGCCTGCTCGTGCCGGCGCTGATGATCCTGGTCGGCGACGCGAACTGGTACATGCCGAGCTGGCTCGAGCGCTTCGTCCCGCGCCTGAACATCGAGGGCGAGGAGTTCTTCGCCGAGCGCGACGCGGTCGCCTCACCAGAGGCGGCCGCGACTCCGGCTGCGGGGTGAGCTGAGGCCGGGCGGGTGGGATCCGCTCAGAGGCCCGGCACGTGGAACGTCTCGTCCATGTAGGCGTCGGCGGCGGGGGCCGCCTGCTCCGGGCTCGAGCCCCCCTGGCGGGCGTGCATGTAGGCCGCGTACCAGTCCCACCAGTTGTGCGCGGCATGGGTCTTCTCGTAGCGGTCGTGGTGTTCGGCCGTCTCCTGGAGCAGCTGGGCCAGCTCTGAGATCTCCATCGCTCTCACTCCCAGACGCGGCCTGGTAGCCGGTCGGTGATCTCCTGGAGCAGCCAGCCGTTGCCGTCGGGATCGCTGAAGGTGGCCCACGACACGTAGGAGCGCCCTTCGGGGTCGCGCCCCGTCTCGCGGCTCGCCGGAGCGGGATGGACGAACCCGGCGCCCGGCCCGTGGAAGGGATCGCTCACCTCGGCTCCGTGCGCGATCAGCGCCTCGCGCGCCGCTTCGACGTTCTCGACCGCGAGCAGAAGGCCCTGCAGCGAGCCCGGCTCGGCGGTCGAGATGCCGATGCCGAAGTTGATCGAGGCTTCCGAGAGCGGCGGCGTCACCTGGACGATGCGGAACTCCTCGCCCCTGGAGATGTCTGCGTCGAGGCGCCACCCGAGGCCCACGTAGAACTCCTTCGCGCGGTCGACGTCCGCAACCGGGAGCGTGATCGCCTCGAGCTTCATCGGCACCTCCGGCGGCCTCGCCCCGGCCGCAGCGGCATCGCTCTCCGCACTGCTCATCTCAGCCTCCTCTTCGGTCGGTTCACCCTGGGTCCGTCCTATGCGTCAGATGCCGCGCCTGCGATCGCCCGGCGAAGATCCTTCAGCGCTCCTTCGTAGATGTCGGAGAAGCTCGGAAACGGCTGGATCGTGTCCCGGAGCACGTCCAGCGGGATCCGGGCGCGGATCGCGAGCGTCGCCTGCTGGAGCCACTCGCCCGCCTCGGGGCCGAGCGCGTAGGCGCCGGTGAGCCGCTCGCCGTCGCTCAGCAGCGTGAGAAACCCGTTCGACTCGGCGTACTCGTGGGTGTAGCTCGCGGTCCTGGCAACCCCCGAGAGCGCGGCGGTGCCGGTGAACTTCGCCTCGCTCGCGCCGACGGCGGCCGCCTGCGGGTCGGTGTAGGTCACGCGCGGCACCGCCTCGTAGTTGGCCTCGCGCGGTTCGCCGAGGAGGTTCGACGCGACCACCTCGCCCTGGTACTCGCCGACGTGGGTCAGCTGCAGGATGCCCGTCACGTCGCCGATCGCCCACAGGCCCTCGGCCGCGCGCATCCGCGCATCGACCTTGATCCCGTGCGGGTCGGGCTCGACCCCGACCGTCTCCAGCCCGATCCCGGCGACGCGCGGGCGCCTGCCGGTCGCGACGAGCAGGCGGTCGCCGTCGAGCGTGCGGCCGTCCTCGAGCTCCAGGACGAAGCTCTCGCCCTCGCGGCGTGCCGCGGCGGCCGTCGCCGAGAGCACCAGCTCGATGCCGTCGCGGCGCAGCGCCTCTGCGAGCGCGCTGCCGAGCGGCGCCGGCTCGCGCGGGAGCACGCGGTCGGACATCTCGACGATCGACGGCCTCGCCGCCGAAGCTCCTGACGACCTGGGCGAGCTCGACCCCGGCGGCGCCGCCGCCGAGCACGAGCATCCGCCGCGGAACCTCCTTCATCCCGGTCGCCTCGCGCGTGCCCCATACCCCCTCGAGCTCGCGCAGGCCCTCGACGGGCGGGACGAACGCGTCGGCACCGGTCGCGACGACGATGTCCGGCGCGGTGTAGCGGACACCGTCCACGTCGATCGCGCCGGGACCCGCGAGCTTGCCCGTTCCGCGCACCGTCGCGATCCCCCTGTCGGCGAGCCAGCGTGCTTCGCCGGCATCGGAGTAGTCGCTCACGATGTAGTCGCGCCAGGCCAGCGCGGCCTCGACGTCCACCTCCGCCCGCGCCCCGGCCGCCCGCGCGCCCGCGACCGCCTCGCCGGGCCGCAGCAGCGTCTTGGAGGGGATGCAGGCCCAGAAGGTGCACTCGCCGCCGAAGCGCTCGCGCTCGACGACGGCGACGCGCAGCCCACCTTCCGCGAGCGCCCCGGCGCAATGCTCGCCGGGGGCGCCGCCGCCGAACACGATCACGTCGAAGCTGGTGCCCGGTGTGTCGCTCATCCGCCTCGGACGAGACTAGCGACCTCGTCAGGCCCTTTGCCGGCGAGCTGCGCGGGCGAATACGATCGGGCGCCGTGCTCGCGCCGGCGGCTGAGCGGGAACCCTCGTGGGCGGTCGTCTTCGACCTCGACGGCGTGCTGGTCGAGTCGGAGGGCGCGTGGGACGCGGCTCGGCGCGGGCTCCTCAGCGAAGCCGGAGGTATGTGGCGCGAGGAGGCGACGCTCGCGATGCTCGGGATGAGCGCGCCCGAATGGTCGCGCTATCTGCACGAGGAGCTCGGCGTGCCCTTGGCGCCGGAGGAGATCGGCCGCCGCGTGGTCGAGCGGGTGCTGGAGGAGTACCGCTCCTCGCTGCCGCTGCTGCCCGGAGCCGTCGCGGCCGTGCGGGCGCTCGCCGCCTCGTGGCCGCTCGGGCTCGCCTCCTCATCCAACCGCGTCGTGATCGACGAGGTGCTGCGGCTCGCCGGGCTGGCGGACGAGTTCGCCGTGACAGTCTCCAGCGAAGAGGTCGCGCGCGGCAAGCCGGCCCCGGACGTCTACCTCGCCGCGATCGCGGGGCTCGGCGTGGCCGCGCGCCGCGCGGTCGCGATCGAGGACTCGGCGAACGGGCTGCGATCCGCCGCCGCCGCGGCGATGCACGTCGTCGCGGTGCCCAATCGCGAGTTTCCCCCGCACGGCGACGCGCTCGCGCTCGCGGACGTGGTGCTCGGCTCGCTGGAGGAGCTCACCCCGGCGACGATCCGCTCGCTGCAGCGTTGAGACGTTCCCGGCCGGCGGCGAGCCCGCGCGCCTCGGACGAGCGGGCGCTCGACCAGGCGGTCGCGCCACGGCTTACCGGTGGACCGCACGGGTAGTGACCGTACAGAGCGCCAGTCGAGCCGCGGGTAAGCACGGGCATCACTCCGTTTGACAGCAGAGAGCGGCTGGACGGGCCCGTCGCTGGCACCTTCTCCCGGGGGGCAGGAGAGCGTTCGGCAGAGCCGAAATGAGCTTGAGGATGGGGGAGTAGTGTGCAACAATTGACACAAGCCTGCGGATGAACCGGACAGCCTGAGCCGGGCCCTTCGCAGTGAGGGGCATCGGGAAGGCACCGCCGGGGAGGCCGTTGGCCGGACACAGAACCGCGCGGCGCTGCGCCGTCGCGCGACCGATACAGACATGGAGGCAGCGATGAACGAGCCGGATCTCACGAGAGACGAGATACGCGCGGCGACGTCGGCCTGGTGGTTGCTGGTGGTGATCGGGCTCCTCGGTATCGCGGCCGGCGTGGTCGTGCTCCTGAAACCGGAAGACAGCCTGTCGACGCTGGCTGTGATCGCGGGCATCTTCATCCTCGCGAGCGGGATCTTCGACGTCGCGATCTCATTCAGCCGGCGCACGCCCAACCGCGGGCTCGCGGCGGTCGTCGGGGTGCTCAGCGCGATTGTCGGCATCCTGCTGATCCGCCACCCGATCGGAGGCGTGCTGTTCGTGGCGCTGCTGATCGGCATCTGGCTGATCGCGGTCGGCGTCGTGCGCTTCGTGGAGGCGTTCGACAGCGATCGGCGCTTCTGGGGCATCGTGGTGGCGTTGATCGAGGTCGCCGCGGGGATCGTGATCGTGGCGACACCGCCGATCGGCTTCGCCACCCTGGCGCTGCTGACCGGCATCGCCTTCATCCTCAACGGCATTGCGATCTTCGCGCTCGGCTGGATCATGCACACGGTCCATCACGAAGCCGAGGGCACGGCCTTCCAAGCCGGCGCGCCCGCCTAGCCGACGCGCACTGGGCGGCGGGCGCGAAAAACGCGCCGGGCTCCGGGGTTCCGGCCTCGGGGCCCGGCGCCTGCGCGCCAGAACTTAGGCGCGGATTAGAAAGAAAGCGCGGGGCGCGAGGTCTCAGGGGTACACGCGCTCTCGTGAGTGCGAGCGCCGCCCGACCGGCGGTGCCCCCCGACCCGAAGGAAGGCAAAGTGAAACCGACCCCTGAGAAGGCGGCGGCGCTGATCGCCGCTGCCGTCCTCGGCCTGAGCGCGGCTGCGCCCGCTCTCGCCGAGATCCACCACCACCACCGCCGCCACCACAGCGCGATCCCCCAGCACAACGGGGGCGATCACGACGGTGACAACAACGGCGCGCCCAGCGACGGCGACGGGAACGTCTGACGATGCGCTTCCTGAAGCTGAAAGCCGGCGCCCCTCTCGCCGTGCTGCTCGCGGCCGCGCTCCTCGCCGCCGGCTGCGGCGGCTCGAGCTCCGGCTCGGGCTCGGGCTCGCAGCGCGGGCTCGAACACCGCAGTCGGCGCCGGCGGCGAGCCAGACGGGCGGCATCCCCCAGAACAACGGGGGCGACCAGGACGGCGACAACAACGGCGGACCCAGCGATGGCGACGGCAACCTCTAGCCGCCGCAGGACGGCCAGGGGCGCGGCGGTGCTCGCGCTCCTGGCCGCCGTCACCGCGACCGCCGTGGCCCTGGCCGACGGCGGCCCCGCGCGCCGCCGCGACGAGGCGCGGGTCCGCGTCCGGGCGCCTCAGCAGCTGCTCGCCGCGCTCGGCGCCCGCGCCGCGCCCGGGAGCTGGCCGGCGGCGACCACCGCCTCGGGTGCCGCCACTCTGCGGCGCCCTCCCGGGTGGGCTGCGGAAGCAGGGGATGCAGGCACCGTCACCTTCGCGCTGCGCGACGGCGCCGGGCGGTACCTCGGCTACCTCAACGTGACGCCGCGGCAGGGTGCCGAGCGGCTGCGGGGCTGGGCCGGATTCCGGCTCGGGCGCAACCGCGAGGAGGGCGACCGCGGAGTGCGGGAGCTCGCCGCCCGCGAAGGGATCTCCTTCGCCGGCGCTCGCGGCTCGTGCATGATCGACGATTACGGCTCGCGCGCGGGGGAGCATCCCTATCGCGAGATCGCATGCATCGTGCGCGGGCGCCGCACCGAGAGCGTCCTGATCGCCACTGCGCTGCGGCCCGATTGGCCGATGGTCGAGCCCGCGCTCGCGCGCGCGGTCGAGTCCTTCGCCGAGCGCTGAGCGCGTGCGCCGCGACGAAGAGAGGGCGGCGGCCCCTGCGGCCGCCGCCCCCGTTGATCCCGCGGACGATCGTTCGACCTCTGATCACAGGTCGAACATGGATCACCGCACCTGCGCGAGGACCTCCTCGAGCGTGTGGCCGCTCAACACCGAGCGGGGAGCCTCGGCGACGACGTCGGATCCGGGCCGCGCCTCGTCGTCGCGGCGCTTGAGCAGAAGCCACTGCGGCTTCGCCCCGCGCCCCGTGCGCTGGAGCGCGAAGCCGCCGTGCAGCTTCTCGCCGTGCAGCACGAACACGGCGTGGCCCCGCTCGAGCGCCTCCGGCCACGGCACCCGCCCGCCCTGCTCGTAGGGTCCCCGGTCCCAGACGATCACGCCCCCCTTCTCGCCCGTCGGGCCTTCGAAGTCGTTGTGCGAGAGCTGGTGATCCTCGACCTGCACAGCCAGCCGCTTGACCGCGGGGTCCATCGACGGTCCCTTCGGGACCGCCCAGGAGCGCATCGCCCCGCCGACCTCGAGGCGCAGGTCGAAGTGATGGGTGCTCGCGCTGTGCTCCTGCACCACGAACACGCCCGCGGCGACGCCCCGGATCGCGAACTGCTCGTGGCCCTCGACGCGCGCCTCGCTCACCTCAACCGCGTCCACCTTGGCGCCGCGGGGGCCGCCCGCCAGGTAGTCGAGCAGCTCCTGCACGGCCGGCGCCGGTCCCTCCGCGTGCACCGCCACGACGCCGTCCGGTTCGTTTCGCACCCAGCCGCGGACGCCTGCGTCGAGCGCCCGCCTGCGGGCCGCATCACGGAACCCGACGCCCTGCACCGTGCCCGCGACGCGCGCTCGCACCGCGCGCTCGGCGCCAGCGTTCGAGGCTGCTCGCGCGGGCGTCACGCCGTGTCCTCGCCGGCGAGCAGCTCCGCCAGCAGCGCGCGCGCCCGCCCGTAGATACCGGGCGCGCCGCTCTCGCGCGGCCCCGCCACGTTCAGCACCCCTCGGGGCGGGAGCTCCGAGAGCAGCTCCCGCGCCTGCTGCGGCGCGTCCGCCGTGTCGAGATCCGCGACGGCGTGCATCCGTCCGAGCTCCTCAGCCATGGCGATCGTCAGAGCCGTGCCCGAGCCGGCGGCCCGGCTCGCGCCCCGCCAGGAGGATCAGCGTGGCGTCGCTGTCGCGGACGTTCCAGCGGGTGCGCTGGGCCGGCTCGCTGCCCGGGGTGGCGCGCAGCCGCGGGTAGCGCGCGAGCAGCCCCGGCGGCTCGGTCAGGTCCTCTGCCCAGCCGCCGCGCGGGCACCAGCCCCCGTAGGGAAGGCCGAGCTCGACGGCCGTGTCGAGCGCCGCCCGGTCCACGCCGCTCTGGCCGCCGGAGACCACGCACCCGATCGCTCCCATGCGGGGAGTATCGCGGCGCGCTGGCATCGGCCGGCCTGCGTATCGCGTGGGCGCCGGGAGGGCCGCAGACAGCCGCTACAGCGACTGCTCCGCGCGCTTGTAGGCGATCTGCAGCAGATCGGACCCGAAGAGGGCCGTCAGCATCGAGGCGATCCAGCGCGTCGGCCGCGGCGCCACCGCGAGGCCTGCGGTGAAGGCGGCGGCGATCCACATGCCCACGCAGTAGGGGCAGATCAGCAGCTCGCCGAGCGCGCGCCGCAGGCCCTGCCCGCGGGCTTCCTCCTCGACCTCGCCCGGCCCGGCGTCGCCCTGGTAGCGCGTGAAGGGCCGGCGCAGCGCGCTCGTCACGCGGTCCTTGGTGATCAGCCGCGAGAGCTTGTGCGTGGCGGCGGTGATCAGCAGCAGGTCGGCTGCCCCAACCCGCTCGGGCAGCTGGCGGCCGCCGCGGCGCATCCACTCGGCGAACGCGACGCAGAGGCCGCCGAACAGGGCGGTCAGGGTCGCGTAGCCGCCGATCGGGCGTTCGGCCTCCTTGCGCGCGCGCTCTGCCTCCCGGCCCCGGCTGCCGGCTCCGTGCTCGTCCGGCCTTGCCGGCCGTCTGTGGTCTCGGTGCTGGCCATCTGCTGTGCACTACCCGCCGAGGCCCGTCGGCAAGCGGCCGGGCCGAGATTGGCCGGTGCCCGGCCGCGGGTAGGTACCACCTGCCGCGGCGTCATCGACGGCGCCAGAGCGCCATCTCACCGGCATGAGCGTCAGCAGCCTCTCGAGGCGTGGGGAACATCCCGGCAACGAAGCGACAACGGGAGTTCACACATGACCCTCTCATGCCCGAGCTGCGGCTTGGTCCTGGCTCTCAGGGGCCCGCAGGTCGAGTACTGCCCGCGCTGCCTCGCCAGACGCCGTCAGCCCGTGCCGCTCCTCGCCGAGGCGCTCAAACGCGGACGCCGCGAGCCGGAGGCAGCGAACAGAGCCCCAGCCTGCCGAGAAGCTCCTGCGCGGCCGCGACGCGCCCGGATAGCCCTGCGCCGCGGCACGCGTGACGCGTAGGCTTCGCCGGTGCCCCCCGCGAGCGCAGAGCCCGAGCTCACCGACCTGATGCACCTCGGGCGCCCGAAGACGATCGGCGCCTGGCGGGTGGGCGACGTGGTCGTCGACCCGGGGCCCGCCTCGTGCCTGCCGGCCCTCCTCCCGGAGCTCGAGGGGCGGGCGCCGCGAGCGCTTGCGCTGACGCACATCCACCTCGATCACGCCGGCGCCGCCGGTTCGCTCTGCGCCCGCTACGCGGACCTCGAGGTGTGGGTGCACGAGCGCGGCGCGCCGCACCTCGCCGACCCGAGCAGGCTGCTCGCAAGCGCGGGACGGCTCTACGGCGATCAGATGGAGCGCCTCTGGGGAGAGGTGCTGCCGGTCCCGGAGGAGCGCATACGGGTCCTGAGCGGCGGCGAGCACCTGCCCGAGGGGCTGCGCGTCGCGTACACCCCCGGCCACGCCTCCCACCACGTCGCCTATCTGCACGAGCCGACCGGATGGGCCTTCACGGGCGACGTCGCCGGCGTCCGCATCGGGGAGGGCCCGACGCTCGCGCCGACGCCGCCGCCCGACATCGACCTCGCGGCCTGGCGGGCCTCGATCGAGATCGTCGCCGGCTGGCGGCCCGAGGTCCTGGCGATCACGCACTTCGGCGCCCACCGCGACGTCGCGGGGCACCTGGAGCGGCTGGGCGAGTACCTGGACGAGGCCGAGTCCGACGCAGCGCAGCTGAACGAGGAGGCGTTCGCCGCCGCGTTCCGTGCGCGCGTGGCGGCGGGAGCGGGCGGCGCGCTGGCGGGCACCTACGAGCAGGCGATGCCGCCGGGACAGAGCTACGCCGGGCTGCGCCGGCATCTCGAACGCGCCGGCTCCGCACCGGCCTGAGTCCCGCCGGGAAGGAACCCGGGGGGCCGGAGTCGGAGCTTCTGCAGGCCCTCTCCTTCGAGGTCCCGCACCGCCTGTGCTGCGCCCGACCGCAGCCGTCGCCGCCGCGTCGTGCCTCGCCCCTTCGTAGGTGCGAATGCGGCGGCGGCGCGGTCAGGCCGCGCGCACGCCGCGCGCCTGCGCGGCTGCGACCCGCACCGCGAGGATCGCGATGTCATCGCGCGCGCCCTGCGTCAGGTCCACCAGCCCGAGCAGCGCGGCGATCGTGTCCTCGGCGGACTCCGGGGAGGACTCGGCGAGCGCGGCGACGATCTCCTCGGCCGTGAGCATCCTGGCGGGCGCGTGCGCCTCGGCGAGGCCGTCGGTGTAGAGCGCCAGCGAGTCGCCGACGCGCAGCACCGTCGAGTCCTCGCCGATATGGGCGTCGGGGAAGATCCCGAGCAGCGTGCCGCCTGTGCCGAGCTCCTCGGTGGCGCCGCCGCGGCGCGAGACGAGCGCGGGGGGATGCCCGCCGGCGGCGACGGTCAGCGCGACGCCGTCCGGGGCGAAATCGAGCCGCGCGAGGACCGCGGTCGCGAAGCGCCCGCCGAAGTCGTGCTCGAGCATCGCCTGGTTGACCCGTTCGAGCACCTTCGCCGGACGCTCGCCCTCGCGGGCGTAGGCGACCGTGGTGTGGCGCAGGAACGCGGTCATCACGGCCGCCTCGGCGCCCTTGCCGCAGACGTCGCCGACGACGAGCCAGCAGCCGTCGCGGTCGGCGAACACGTCGTAGAAGTCCCCGCCGACTTCGCTTCCGGCTCCCATCGGGCGGAAGAAGCACTCGAGGTCGAGGCCCGGGGACAGCGGGCAGCGCAGCAGGCATCAGGCTGCGCCGCAGCGTCTGCGCGACCCGCGCGCGCTCGGCGTACAGCTGCGCGTTGTCGAACGCGAGCGCGGCGCGGCCGGTCAGGTCCTCGAGGACCCGCAGCTGCCCGCGCTGCGGCGCGCCGGGGTGCACGAAGGACATGACGCCGAGCAGCCGTCCCCGCGCGACCATCGGCACGACGGTCGCCGAGCGCGTCGGCGTCTCGCCGCCCGCGAGGACGCTGGCCGTCCTGATCGCCTCGCCCGAGGCAGCGGCCGTGCTGCCGTCCACGTCGGCGACCACGTGCGAGGTGCGCTCCTGGAGCGCCCGGGTGACGGGGAGCCCGGCGAGCCGTTGCGGGCGCTCGTCAGGGCGCATCCGTTCCACGCGCGCGGCGGCCTCGGGATCGACGCCCGCGGCGACGGTGGTGGTGATCGTCCCGTCCTCGTCGACCAGGTCGATCACGCACAGCTCGGCCAGCTCGGGCAGCGCCATCGCGGCGATCCGCCGCAGCGTCTGCTGCGGTTCCAGCGAGGTGTCGAGCTTGGCCGTCGCGGCGATCAGCAGCTCGAGCCGGCGGCGGTCGGCGCGCATCCGTTCGAGGGCGAGGTGGACCGCGGCGGTCGTGAGAAGCGCGAGCACCGCTCCCACGCAGGCGATCGCCGCGAAGGTGGAACCGACGTCTTCGTAGACGAGCGGAGCCAGGAAGGCGAGCAGCCCGATCACGGACGTGATCACGAAGCGCCGGCGCGGCTGGAAGGCAGCCGCGTGGCCGACCGCGAAGAAGTAGAGCATCGCGAACGGGCTCGCGGCTCCACCGGTCGACGCGCAGAGAACGACGATGATCGCGATCCCCCATAGGTCGGCGGCCCACGCGAGCCCGAGGCTCTCGCGACCGCGCGAGAGGAACCACAGCAGCGCGAGCGCGGTCAGCATGGCGTCGCCGGCGACGGCGGCTGCGCCTGCGGGCGAGCTGACTTCCGGCAGCAGGAAGGAGGTCGCGATCAGCGAGCCGCCGATCACGTACAGGCCGGCGGCGCTCGCGACCGCGAGCCGCGTTTCTCCCCCCGGCCTTGCGCCTCCTGCGATTCGCCTGTCGGCCTTCACCGTCGTCCCAATCGTCTCTCGGGCCGTCGTTTCCCCGCCGGCTGAGCCTGAGCGGTTCTCTCGCCCCGGTTGAAGCCTAGAGCGAGCTGGAGGATCGCGGGGCTGCTGGGAGCCTTCGCCCGGGACTCAGGCGCCGGCGCCGAGCGCGCCGAAGCCGCTCGTCGGCAGCTCGTACGTTTCGGAGGCGGCCGGGGCCTGCACGGCCGGCTGGGGGCCGAAGTCGAAGAATTCCTCGCTGACCTTGGTTTCGATCCGCTGGCCGCCGAGCGTCAGCGGCATCGCCAGCGCGAACCGGCGAACCAGCTTCTTTGAGTCGACCCACGCCTGCACCGGGATCGTGCTCGTGCCGGTGGCGGCGAGGATGCCGTCGATCGCCTGCCTCGCCGCCGGCGAGTCCGCGCCCGGGATCTTGTGGAGGTCGATCGTGCCGCTGTAGCGGGTGGTCTCGACGCCGCGCACCCGCTCGGTGCCCGTCACGAGCACGCTGCCGCCGCTCGCCCGCAGGTATTCGAGGAACTGCGCCGGGTTGGACTGGCCGCTGCTCAGCGCGCTCGGGTCGAGACCGAGCTTCTTCTCCGCCGCCGCGAGGTCCAGGGCGATCCAGCTGGTTCCGGCGGGGAGCTTGCCGGCGAAGGCCGCCGAGCTCATGAACATCTTGCCGCCCACGAAGCGCTCGTCGATCGTCGCCGCCTTCGCCGAGGCCGCCGGCGGCGGCGCCCGGGACGCCGTTCAGCTGCATGGCGATCTCGCCTTCCTGGGTCTTGAACTCGATCTGCCCGGTCGCGTCGATCGTGATCTGCTGCGGCAGTCCGCCGACCGTGACCGCGATCCGCATCGCGACGCGCGCGCCGGCGGCGTGGTTGGTCGTCTCGGCCGCGTTGGCGACGGGGTCGAGCACCGTGCCCGCGCTGCCCGATCCGCAGCCGGAGGCGAGTCCACCCGCCGCGGCCGCGGCGGCGAGTGCGGGCAGGGCTCTGAGCGCTGCGCGGAGCTGCATGCGTAGATGATCGTTCCCCGCGGCGCCCACCATTAGTCGCGAGCGCGTCTGCAAGACGAATATCCTCACCGCCATGGCGCCGAACGCTCGTGGGCTCGCCGCCGTCGCGCTCGCCGCGCTTGCTTCGCTCGCCGCCGCCCCCGGCGCCCGGGCCGCACAGCCGGTGGAGCTGGCGGCGCCGTATGAGTACCTCGGCTGGGGCGATCCCCAGCCGCCGGCCGAAGTGATGGCCCAGAGCGGCGTTCAGGACATCACGCTCGCGTTCATGCTCGCGGCGAAGGGCTGCGAGCCCGCGTGGGACGGGCACCGCCCGCTGCTCGGCGGCGCGGATGCCGCCGCGATCGAAGCGATCCGCGCCGCGGGCGGGGAAGTGGACGTGTCCTTCGGCGGCTGGAGCGGGCGCAAGCTCGGCAGCGTCTGCAAGTCGCCGGCCGCGCTCCAGGCGGCCTACCAGAAGGTGATCGACGCCTACTCGCTGCGGGCGATCGACATCGACATCGAGCACGGCGAGTTCAAGAGCCGCAAGGCGCGCCAGCGCGTGGTGCAGGCACTCGCCGGGCTGCAGAGCGCGAACCCCGGGCTCGAGATCTCGATCACGATGGGAACCGAAGAAGCCGGCCCGGGGCGCACGGGCCTGGCGCTGATCTCCGAAGCAGCCGCGATCTCGCTTCCGCCCTTCGGTGTGGACCGTGATGCCGTTCGACTTCGGCACGCCCGCGACCGACATGGGCCACGCTTCGGTCAGGGCGCTCGAAGGGCTCGCCGGGGCGCTGTCCTCCGCCTACGGCGTCTCGACGGCCGCCGCCTACGAGATGGCCGGCGTCTCCTCGATGAACGGCCACACCGACGAAGCCTCAGAGACGGTGAGCCTCGAAGACTTCGAAACGATCGCGGCGTTCGCGCGCGAACACCATCTCGCGCGGCTCACGTTCTGGTCGGTCAACCGCGACCGGCCTTGCCCGGCGCCGGAAGGCGAATGCAGCGGCATCGCGCAGGCGCCGTTCGCCTTCAGCAGCATCGTCGCCGGCTACCACGGCTGAGCGGGCCGCTCAGGCCCGCGCGCCGGCCTGCGGGTCGAGCCGCGACATCGTCACCGCGCGGCGAGCGTCGGAGGCGGCGCCGCCCATGTAGAGGCCCTTGACGGGAGGACGTCGGCGTAGAAGCGGCCGTGGCCGATCTTCACGTGGGTCTCGCCGGCCAGCCGGCGGTTGGTCGGGTCGGCGCCGACCCAGACCGGCTCGCCCTTGGCGCCGCTGCCGGGCAGCAGCGCCTCGAGCCAGGCGTGGGTGTCGACCTCGAGCGAGTCGACGCCGTCGTCCTCGGGTGCCGCCCACAGGTAGCCGGAGACGTAACGCGCGGCGATGCCGCGGCGGCGCAGCAGGACCAGCGAGAGGTGGACGAAGTCCTGGCAGACGCCCGCGCCGGCCTCCAGCAGGTCGCGACACCTGCGAGCCGACATAGGTCGCCCCGGGCCGGTACTCGAAGCGATCGGGGATCAGCTCGCAGAGCGCTTCGAGGCGTCTCCAGCGGGTGTCCGCGTCCGAGCTCGCGCTCGAGCTCCTCGCAGCCCGCGCGATCGCCGGCTGGTCCTGCCAGGGCAGGACGAACTCGCCGGCCGCGTCGACGTAGGCGGTGCTCGCGAGGCTCTCCCAGCTCGCCCTCGGGCGGCTCGGGCGGCTCGGAGGTCACGACGCGTGCGCGCACGTCGATCGTGAGCTGCTCGTGGCTGGCGGGGATCGCCGAACTCGATCACCTCGGTGCCGAAGTAGTCGAGGTGGCGGCTGACGCGCGCCTCGGGCTCGATGCGCGTGTGGAACTCGTCGCAGCGCTGGGTGGAGGTCGTCGCCGGGCGCACGCGCAGCGCGTTGAGGTTGTCGGTGACCGGCGCCGTCGTAGCGGTATTCGGTCAGGTAGCGGATCGCGAAGTGCACGCTGCTCACCTAGGCTCGCTCGGCGGCGGCGGCGCCCGCGAAGTAGCGCTCGGCCACGTCCTGGTCGATTCGCGCGAGCTCCTGCTGGGTCTGTTCGCAGATGCCCGTCAGCTCCGCGCCGTCGGGGAGGGCCCGGCGCTGGAAGTCCAGGTCGGCGGCCAGGCGGCTGACACGCAGCACGGGCTTGGAGTTGCGCGGGCCGGCGTCGGCGGCGGTGAAGACCTCGTGCAGCGAGTCGACGCACGCGGCGACGCTGTCCGGGTAGGCGCGCTCGAACAGCAGGAAGCGCGCGACCGGGCGCGCGTTGGGCGGCGCGGTGACCGCCCGCAGGTAGGCGTGGAAGCCGCCGACGGCCTGCAGCAGGATCAGCGCGTGGCCGTCGGAGCCCTCGGCCCCGGGGGCCTCGGCTCCGGCGGGGGTGCGCGGGAGCGCGACGCGGAGCATCCTCAGGACCATGTCGGCGGTCTCGATCAGGCCGCCGGCGTCGAGGAAGCACTTCGCCTCGTCGCGCAGCATCGAGCGGGCCGCGACGCCCCAGATCAGCGCGGTGCGCTCCTTGACGTACTGCGAGGCGACGGCGGTGCCCGTCGGCGCCGCCCAGCCCGGCTGGGCGCCGCCGCGCAGGTTCAGGCTGGTTGTGTTG
The DNA here is from genome assembly GCA_963779065.1 of uncultured Solirubrobacteraceae bacterium. Taxonomy (GTDB): domain Bacteria; phylum Actinomycetota; class Thermoleophilia; order Solirubrobacterales; family Solirubrobacteraceae; genus Palsa-744. Next base: position 933,374 of record CAVZWQ010000003.1, on the reverse strand, counting down.
ATCGCCTCCCACATCTCGGCGCTGATCACGTCGCGCACGGTTCGCGCGCCCTCGCGCGCGCGCTCGATCGAGGCGAGCATCGAGCCGGGACGCGCCGGGTCGAGCGTGAGCTGGTCGAGGGCGCGGCTTTCCTCGATCCGCCCGTCCGACGTCGCCGAGCATCGCCAGCAGGCCGCCCGAGCCGAAGCTGACGCCCGGCACGCCCTCGCTCGTGGCCTGCAGCTCGGCTTGGAAGATGGCCTCGACCGCGCGCGCGGTGAACTCGGCGCGGGCGAGGTTGCGCCCGAGCCAGTAGAGCTCGTGTGCGATGCGCGCGAGCATCAGCGCGCCGCGGGCCCGTCGCTGCTGCTGCTGCTGCTGCTGCTGCTGGCCGGTCCAGGCGCCGTAGCTGCAGGTCCGGCAGCGCCGGGCGGCTGGGTGTCGGCGATCGGGAACCCGCCGCTCCCGCTCGCGCCGCCGCCCCGGTCGGGTCCTCGCCGTCCTCGAGCACCCAGGTGTCCTTGGAGCCGCCGCCGCGCGAGGAGTTGACGATCAGCGAGCCCTCCTCCAGCGCGACGCGCGTGAGCCCGCCGGGGACGATGTCGATGCGCTCGCCGAACACGGCGAACGGGCGCAGGTCCACGTGGCGCGGCGCGAGCGATCCGTCCTCGCCGACGGTCGGGACGGTCGAGAGGCGCACGACCTCCTGGGCGATCCAGCGGTCGGGATCGGCGACGATCACGCCGCGCATCCGCTCGATCTCCTCCTCGGAGGCGTGCGGGCCGATCATCACGCCCCGCCCGCCCGACTCCCCGGTGGGCTTGAGCACGAGCTCGTCGAGCCGCGACGAGGACGTGCTCGAGCTCCTCGGGCTCGGACAGCAGGTAGGTGCGCACGTTCTCGAGGATCGGCTCCTCGCCGAGGTAGAAGCGGATCATCTCCGGGACGAAGCGGTAGATCGCCTTGTCGTCGGCGACGCCCGTGCCGAAGGCGTTGGCGATCGCGACGCTGCCGGCGCGGTAGGCGCGCACGAGGCCGGGCACGCCGAGCAGCGAGTCGGGCCGGAACTCGAGCGGGTCGACGAAGTCGTCGTCGAGGCGGCGGTAGACGGCGTGGGCGCGCTCCAGGCCGCGCGTGGTGCGCATGTAGAGGACGTCGTCGCGCACGACGAGGTCGGAGGCCTCGACCAGCTCGACGCCCATCTGGCGCGCGAGGAACGCGTGCTCGAAGTAGGCGGGGTTGGCGGGCCCGGGCGTCCACACGACGACGGTCGCCTCGCTCTCGGCCGACGGCGCGACGGCGCGCAGCGCGCGCAGCAGCAGCTGCGGGTAGTGCTCGACCGGCCGCACGCGGTAGGAGGAGAACAGCTCGGGCACGAGCCGCGCCATCGCCGCGCGGTTCTCCAGCACGTAGGAGATGCCCGACGGGATCCGCACGTTGTCCTCGATCACCTTCCAGGTGCCGTCGCTGTGGCGCACCAGGTCGCAGCCGGCGACGTGCGTGTAGACGCCGCCCGGCGGGCGGATGCCGTGCACCGCGCGGGCGAAATGCGAGCAGGACGCGACCAGCCGCCACGGCACGAGGCCCTCGCGCACGATCTCGCGGGCGTGGTAGACGTCGTCGACGAAGTGGTTCAGCGCGCGGATGCGCTGGGCGAGGCCGCGCTTGATCGCGCGCCATTCCTCGCCGCTGAGCACGCGCGGCACGAGGTCGAGCGGGAACGGCCGTTCGTGCGGACCGGGGCCGGCCGCTCCGCGCCGGCGCCGGTCTCGAAGGTGATCCCCTGCTGCATGAAGAGCGCGTCGCGGCGACGGCCTGCATCGGCGAGGCCGTCCGCGCCCGAGACGCTCGAGCTCGGCGATCAGCGGCGCCGCGGTCTCGCGGGGGCTGCCGTCGGCCTCGAACAGCTCATCCAGGAACGGCGCGCTTCGGCCGGTAGCCGGCCAGGGGCGCCGTCTGCAGGCGGGAGCTCACCATCGGATTCTCCCCCGCTTGCCGGGCGCTTTCCTTGGACGGCTGGACAAACGGAGCGCGCGCGCTCAGCCCATCAGCTGTCGCACGGCGCGCTCAGTCCGGCCAGCGCCCGTGCCGGTCGAAGTACTCGCGCGCCTCGTCCTCGCGGTCGCGCTCGCGCTCGCCCGCGGCTCCGGCGCGGAACAGCCAGTTGAAGAAGAAGATCGCGATCCCCGCGCTGACGATGCCGGCGCCGCCCTCGACGTCGGTTTCGCTGCCCAGCGCCATCACGACGAGCCCCGCGATCACGACGACGCGCCGGCAGCACGTAGCGCAGCAGGGTCATCGGCCACGAGGGAGGTGGTGGGGGTGGGGGAGTCGTTCATTGCGCCTTCAGTTCTAGCGATCTAGGCGGGCTGGGCCTCGGCCGCGAGCGCCGCGGCGGCGCGCTTCGCCGCGCGCTGGGCGCGCGCGCCGGTCGAGGCGGCGCCGAGCGCGAGCACGGCGGCGCCGCAGGCGCCGATCACCCACCAGGCGGGGTGGCTGGCGCCCGCCAGCCCGTGGCCCGCGGCGCCCGCGGCGGTGCCGACGATCGAGCCGACCACCGCGACGCCGAGGGTCTGGCCGACCTGGCGGCTGGTCGAGGCGACCGCCGCGGCGACGCCCGCCTGGCTGTCGGGCATGCCCGAGACGGCGGTGTAGGTGATCGGCGGGTTCATCGCCCCGAAGCCCATGCCGTAGATCGCGTAGGCGACGAGCAGCAGGCCGAGCGGCGTCGTCGCCGACAGGCCGGTGAGGAGCAGCGGCGCGATCGTCATGCAGACGCCGCCGAACAGGAGCGCCGGGCGCGCCCCGCGGCTGCCGACGATGCGCCCGGAGATCGGCGCGAGCAGCCCGGCCAGCACCGCCATCGGCAGCGTGCAGAGGCCCGCCTCCAGCGGCGAGTAGCCGCGTACGTCCTGCAGGTAGAGGGTGTTGATGAGCAGGAACCCGGCGAAGCCCGCGAACGCGCAGACGGCGATCATCGTCGCGCCCGCGAACGGCGGGCTGCGGAAGAAGCGCGGCTCGATCAGCGGCTCGCGCCGGCGCAGCTCGTAGGCGACGAGGAACGCGAGCGAGGACGCCGACACGGCGAACAGGGCGATCGTCTGCGCCGAGACCCAGCCGGCGCTCGGCGCGTCGATGATCCCGTAGGTGACGGTCGCGAGCGTCGACGATCACGAGCAGCTGGCCGACCGGGTCGAGCCGGCGCGGGCGCGCGGCGCGCGACTCCGGCACGTAGAGCGCGGTCAGCACCACGGCCGCGAGCGCGATCGGCACGTTGATCCAGAAGATCGCGCGCCAGTCGACGGCCTCGGTCAGCGCGCCGCCGACGATCGGCCCGAGCGCGAGGCTGATGCCGACCGTCGCGCCCCACGCGCCGATCGCGCGGCCGCGCTCGCGGGGGTCGGTGAAGACGTTGGTGATGATCGACATCGCGACCGGGTTCAGCATCGAGCCGCCCACGCCCTGCACGGCGCGCGCCGCGATCAGCCAGCCGAGCGTCGGCGCGAGGCTGCACGCGAGCGACGCGGCCGCGAACACGCAGAGACCGGTCTGGAACGTGCGCCTGCGCCCCAGCCGGTCGCCGGTGGAGCCCGCCAGCATCAGGAAGCTCGCGATCACGATCGTGTAGGCGTCGACCGTCCACTGCAGGCCCGAGAGCGAGGCGTGCAGGTCGCGGCGGATCGAGGGCAGCGCGACGTTCACGATCGTGTTGTCCATCGCGACGATCAGCAGGCTCGTGCAGCAGATCGCGAGGATCGCCCAGGCGCCTGGCCCTCGTGAGCTCCTCTGTAGCGTTCACCCGATCTGTTCTAGCGCGAGGCCGCGAGGAGGCCGAGGATGGCGAGCATCGACGAGATCGAGATCGCGGACGAGCCGGGGCGCTGGGCCGCGCTCGGCTTCGAGCTGGACGGCGATGTGTGCCGGCTCGCCGGCGTGGACGTGCGGCTGAGCGGGGCGCGAGAGGGGGAGGGGGTGCGCGGCTGGTCGCTGCGGGAGATCGCGAGCGAGGACCTCGACGGCCTCGCGACGGTCCGCTCGGACGCGCCCGTGCGGGCGCCCGCTCTGCCGCACCCGAACGGCGTGATCGCGATCGACCACGTGGTCGCCTTCTCGCCGGACCTCGACCGCACGGTGGCGCGGCTGCAGGCGGCGGCGCTCGACCTGCGCCGGATCCGCGAGGAGCCGACGCCGGCAGGCGCGCCGCGGCAGGCGTTCTTCCGGCTGGGGCGCGAGATCCTGGAGGTGGTCCAGGTCCCCGAGCGGATGCTGGCCGAGAGCGGCGGAGCGGACGCCCCGGCGCGGCTCTGGGGCCTGGCCCTGCTGGCCGACGACGTGGACGCGGCCGCGGCGGCGATCCCCGGCGCCGGCGAGCCGCGCGACGCGGTGCAGCCCGGCAGGCGGATCGTGACGCTCGGGCGTGAGGCGGGGCTCGCCGTGCCGGTGGCGCTGATCAGCCGGGAGGGGACGGGATGAGCGAGGAGCTGTGGCGGGCTGTCGACGACTTCGCCGAGGGCGTGCTGATCGGAGAGGATCCCGTCCTGGAGCAGGCCCTGGCCGCGAGTGCGCGGGCGGGCCTGCCGCCGATCGCGGTCACCCCCAGCCAGGGCCTGTTCCTGAACCTGCTGCTGCGGATCCACGGAGCGCGCAGGGTGCTGGAGCTCGGCACGCTCGGTGGCTACAGCACGATCTGGCTGGGGCGCGCACTTCCGCCCGGCGGGCGCATCGTCACGCTCGAGCTCGACCCCGGCTATGCCGAGGTCGCGCGCGAGAACCTGCGCCGGGCAGGGCTGGCGGACAAGGCCGAGGTTCGGGTCGGCCCGGCGGCCGATTCGCTGGAGGAGCTCCGGCGCGGTGCAGAGGAGCCGTTCGACGCCGTCTTCATCGACGCCGACAAGCAGCGGACGCCCGAGTACTTCCTCGCGGCTCTCGAGCTGGTGCGCCGCGGGCGGGCTGATCGTGGCCGACAACGTGGTGCGGGGAGGAGCGGTCGCAGACCCTGACAGCGCCGACGCGGGAGCGCGGGGCATGCGCAGGTTCATGGAGATGGCCGGCGCGGAGGAGCGCGTGACAGCGACGACGATCCAGACCGTCGGCGCGAAGGGCTACGACGGCTTCACGCTGGTGCTGGTCGAGCCCTAGCGCGCCCTCAGGCGGCGAGGATGTTCGCGGCCGTACGGTGCGCGAGCGACATGATCGAGATCATCGGGTTCACGCCGGGAGCGGTCGGGAAGGCCGAGGCGTCGCCGATCCACACGCCGGGAGTGTCGTGGAGCTGGCCGCGGCCGTCTGCCACCGACTCCGCCGGGTCCGAACCCATGCGGCAGGAGCCCATCTGGTGCGCGGTGAAGGCCGCGACGTCGTTCGCGGCCAGCGACGCCTCCTCGATCCGGGCCAGGAACGCATCGAAGTCCTCGCCCTCGCGCCAGCTGATCGAGGGCCGCTGGAAGAAGGTGATGATCTCGCGTGCGCCGGCCGCGCGCTGGAGCCGCGCCAGCTCGCCGATCGCGCGGCGGAACAGCCTCGCGTCCACCTCGTCGGCGAACGACCATTGCGTCACGGCGCGTCCGTGCTCGTCGATCACGACCCGGCCCTCACCGTGGTCGCGGGCGACGGAGATGAACGGCGCGATGTTGGCGAGCCGGGACATCGTGTGCTTGTGCGCGCCGCCGTCCTCGAACGGCAGCGACATCGCGACGATCGCCGGGGCGACGGTCGTCGCCTCGATCAGAAAGCCCCAGTCGCCCTCGAGGTGCTTGAACTGGTCCGAGAGCGCCGACTGGATCTGCCCGATCCAGCCCTCGATCGGCGTCTCGTAGACGCCGCCGACCAGCGCGGCCGGGTGAAGGCGCAGGTGGCGCCCGGCGGCGGGGCCGCCGATCCCTGAGCGCAGCAGGAGCGCCGGGCGACTCGATCGCACCCGCCGCGACGACCACGGTGGGGGCGCTCACCTCGAGCGCGGTCGTCGTGCCGTCGGCGTTCGTCACCGTCGCGGCGATGCCGCACGCGCGTCCGTCGCGTGTGAGGATGCGATCAGCCCGCGCGCCGACCACGAAGCGGGCTCCGTCGTCGGAGGCGTCCTGCAGGAAGGTCTTCATCGTCGACTGCTTGCAGCCCTTCTGGCAGCCCGTGTAGCAGTAGCCGCAGGTGGCCGGGTCCTCGCAGGAGGTGTCGGCGTTGCGGGTCAGCGGGCGGTGCGGGTAGCCGAGCTCCTCGCAGGCGGCGATCAGCCGTTTGTGGATGCGGTTCTGCGAGGTCGCCGTGTCGTTGACGCCGAGCCGGCGCCAGACCGCGTCGATGTGCTCCTCGTAGGCGGGCTCGTCGATCCCCTCGACGCCCATCTGCGCCCACTCATCGCGAATCGGCTGCGGGGTCCGGATGCAGTTCATGTAGTTGACGACCGTGCCGCCCCCGAGCGTCGAGCCCGCGAGCACGGCGATCTCGCCGCCCTCGGAGGCGGCGAGGCCGCCGCCGAGGTAGAGCTCGAACATCCCCGGCAGCTCGAGCTGGCGGAAGTCGGCCTCGTTGCGGTAGCCGCCCATCTCGAGCACGAGCACCGAGCGCCCGGCGCGCGCGAGCTCGGCCGCGATCACGCCGCCGCCGGCGCCGGAGCCGACCACGCACACGTCGGCCTCGAGCGCCGCCGTCGGGCCGCTGAGGCTCTCGACGCGGAGGGTCTTCGGCGCCTGCTCGGGCGAGGGCGGCGCCGACAGCGGGCCCGGGTAGCCGATCGCCTCCCAGTTGGGGTTCTGGCCCATCTCGTCGGGCAGGCCGTAGAAGAACAGGAACGTCATCGCGCGCAGCTGGCGGATCCCGAGCTTCGCCTCGGGCGCGGAGTCGGCGATCGCGTGCAAGAGCGCGGTGCGCTGCTCGAGGTCGGCCGCGCCGAAGCCCTGGGCGGCGATCGCGTCGAGCATCTGGCCGAGCGCCTCCACCTCTTCGGGCAGCGCGGTCTGTGCGAGCAGGCCCTCGATCTGCGCCGCGACGCCCAGATCGGAGGCCGAGCGCGCGAAGAACGCCTCGCCGGCGGCACCCTCGCCGCCCTCGAGCGAGGGCGCGAACGTGTCGCAGACCTCCTCGAGCGTGCGCCGCCGCGTGTCGCTGAGCACCCCAACCGTTACAGCCATCTCTCCTCCTCCGCTCGGGCTTGACAACTATAGTCCCGGCCCGATGGCGGGTGGCACGCTGAAACTCGGGTTCAACACGGGCTACTGGGCCGGCGGCCCCCCGCCGGGCGTCGAGGACTCGATCGCGGAGGCGGAGCGGCTCGGCTTCGACTCGATCTGGACGGCGGAGGCCTACGGCTCCGACTGCCTGACGCCGCTGGCCTGGTGGGGCGCGAAGACCGAGCGCATCAAGCTCGGCACCGCGATCGTGCAGATGTCCGCCCGCCAGCCGGCCGCGACCGCGATGGCCGCGATGACGATGGACCATCTCTCGGGCGGGCGCTTCATCCTCGGGCTCGGCGTCTCGGGCCCGCAGGTCGTCGAGGGCTGGTACGGGATGCCGTTCGCCAAGCCCCTCGCGCGCACGCGCGAGTACATCGGGATCCTGCGCGACATCTGGGCGCGCAAGGGGCCGGTCACGGCCGACGGCGAGCACTACAAGCTCCCGCTGCCCGGCGGCACCGGCCTGGCCAAGCCGCTGAAGTCCTCGATCCACCCCCTGCGGGAGGACATCCCGATCTACCTCGGCGCCGAGGGGCCGAAGAACATCGCGCTGTGCGCGGAGCTCTGCGACGGCTGGCTGTCGATGCTGTTCGCGCCCGCCGAGCAGGAGCACTACGCCGGTTACCTGCGCGAAGGTTTCGAGCGCGGCGCGGGGCGCAGGCGCAGCTTCGAGGACTTCGAGGTCAACGCGACCGTGCCGTTCATCGTCTCCGACGACGTCGAGGCGGCGGCCGACGCGCTGCGGCCCTTCTACGCGCTGTACTTCGGCGGCATGGGCGCGAAAGGCACCAACTTCCACGCCAACGTCGCGATCCGCATGGGGTACGAGAAGGAGGTCGACGAGATCGCCGCGCTCTACCTCGAAGGAAAGAAGGACGAGGCCGGGGCGAAGGTGCCGCGCGAGCTGATCGAGCAGATGTCGCTGATCGGGCCGCCCGAGAAGATCCGCCACGACCTCGAGGCGTGGCGCGAGTCGATCGTCACCACGCTGCTGGTCTCCGGCGACGCCGCCACGCTGCGCGCCGCCGCCGAGCTCGTGCTCGGCTAGATAGCCTCGAAGGCCTCGCCGATGGCCGAGCCAGCAGGAAACCAAGCCGGCGCGCCAGGGGGGGCGGGCCACCAGTCTTCGCCCGCGGGCATCATGTACTCCGCCTTCGGCGAGCGCTACATCGCGGAGGCGGTGCGGGCGGCGCGCTCCTCGCTGGCCCACAACGACGTGCCCCATGTGATCTTCTCAGCCGGCGAGGTGCCCGACCCGCCCCCCGGCGTCGCCGTCGTCTCCTTCGAGCAGATCTCGAGCGCGCCGTTCGTCGACCGGATCGCGAACATGCGCCGCTCGCCGTTCGAGCGCACGATCTACCTCGACACCGACACGTTCGTCGTCGAGCCGATCCTCGACGTCTTCGAGCTCCTCGACCACTACGACCTGGCGCTCGCGCACGCGCCCGGCTACCGCGGCCTGGAGGACCCCGAGGTGCCCGCGGCCTTCCCCGAGTTCAACTGCGGCTTCGTCGCGTGGCGCTCCAGCGAGCGGGTGAGCGCGTTCCTCGCCAGCTGGGAAGCGACCTACCGCGCCTGGCTGGAGAAGGACGTGCTCACGGGGCGCTACGGCGGCGAGCGCCCCAGCCGCTCGCCGATCGGCGACCAGCCGGCGTTCCGGCGCTGCGCCTGGCAGCACGGAATGAGGGTCGCCACGCTGGCGCCGGAGTACAACCTCCGCCTCGGCATCCAGACGACGGTCGTCGACCGCGTGCGCCTGATCCACGGGCACAGCGACAAATACGAGACGCTCGCCGAGCGCTTCAACCACCGCAGCGGCTCGCGCACCTTCCCCGAGCCGCGGCCGGTCCGGCGGGTCGGCCGGCAGGTCTACGACCGGCTGCGCCGCGCGCTGCGCCCGCCGGGTTGATCTGGGCAGACTGCCTATTTGTCTATTCGAGCGGAAGGTGTTCCCGCCTCTGCTAGCGGCGGCCGATGCTCTCCCCCGAATGAGTGACTCGGTTGCCCACGCCTTCCCGTCGCCGGGAGCTGTCGCACATCCGCCGGCCGCAGCGGCCGAGTGGGAGGCCCCCCGTTACGCCCCGGCCGCGAGCCAGAGCGCGCCCGGCTCGTGGCTGATCGGCGACGTGATGGACCGCGAGCGGATGCTCGACATGGATCGCATGGTCGCGCCGGTGCGCCGCAAGTCGTTCGTCGTGATGGCCGTCGCGCTGGTCCTGTGCGGGCCGTGGCTCGGCTGGTGGACGATCCTGCTGCTCGCAGTCGCGGGCGTGCTGTTCGCCGTGGCCGACAAGGCGATCGAGCGCGTGCGCAGGCCCGAGTACCTCCTGTTCACGGCCTGGGCCGGCTCGCAGCTCATGATCACCCTCGCCGCGGTGCTGACCGGCGGCCCGCACTCTCCGGCGATGGCCTGGTTCGCGATCCCGATCGTCACACTCAGCGCGCGCTTCCCGACGCGCGGCGTGATCCTCGGTCTGGCGGTGACCGTGGTGATGATCGTCGGCGTCGGCTTCGCGACCGACGCCGCGGCGATCATCGAGCACCCGCCGCTCCTGATCATGCCGCTCGCGCTCGTGACCGCGGTCGCGATCCTCTCCACGGCCCTGATGAGCTCGGACATCACGCACCGCAGCGAAGCGGTGATCGACCCGCTCACCGGGATGCTCAACCGCAACTCGCTGAAGGACCGCACCTTCGAGCTCGGGCAGATGTCGCTGCGCACCGGACAGCCGGTCGGGCTGATCGTCGGGGACCTCGACCACTTCAAGGAGGTCAACGACGGGCACGGCCACGCGACCGGCGACGCAGTGCTTCAGGACGTCGCCTACATGCTGCGCAAGCAGCTGCGCGCCTTCGACCTCGCCTACCGCATCGGCGGCGAGGAGTTCCTCGTGCTGCTGCCGGGGGCGAACCTCGAGCAGACCGCGGCGATGGCCGAGCGCCTGCGCCGCGGCGTCGAGGCCGACACCGTCGGCGGCGGCCTGCGGGTCACGATGAGCTTCGGCGTCTCGGCCTCGGCGCGCGCAGCCGCCTTCGACTACCAGAGCGTCTGCGAAGAGGCCGACGCCGCGCTCTACGAGGCCAAGCGCCAGGGCCGCAACCGGGTCTGCAGCGGCGTCCCCGCCGCTGCGCCGGCCGAAGCCGCCGCGGCCGCCTGAGCGCCGGCGCGCCGCCAACGACCGCCCGGCCGCGCGTAGAGTGCGCGCGAGGCCGCGCGGGCGCGCGGCGCAGTCACGAAAGGGGAGGCTGAGGATGGCGGGCGCGGCGTTCGACCCCGCGGCGTACAAGCGCAGCACGACCGAGCAGTGGCAGGCCGCGGCGCAGGCATGGAGCGCATGGGGTCCGGCTCTCGAGCGCTGGCTCGGGGCGGCGACGGAGCTGATGCTCGACCTGGCCGGCGTGGTCCCCGGCGCGCGCGTCCTGGATGTCGCGGCCGGGGCCGGCGGGCAGACGCTTGCGGCGGCTCGGCGGGCGGGCCCTGAGGGCGCCGTGCTAGCGACCGACAGCTCGTCGGAGATCCTCCTGTATGCCGCCCGCCTCGCCGAGCACGAGCATCTCGTCAACGTCTCGACGCAGGTCATGGACGGCGAGGCGCTGGAGGTCGAGCGGGGCGGCTACGACGCCGTTATCTCGCGCCTCGGGCTGATGTACCTGCCGGACAAGCCGCTCGCGTTGCGCGAGCAGCGCCGGGCGCTGCGGCCGGGGGGGAGGGTGGGCGCGATCGTGTTCTCGACCTCCGAGCGGAACGGCTTCTTCTCGATCCCCGTCGGTGTGGTCCGCCGGCGTGCCCGGGTGCCGGCGCCCCTGCCCGGCCAGCCCGGCCCGTTCAGCCTCGGCGGCGACGGAGTGCTGGCCGGCCTGCTCGAAGACGCGGGCTTCGGCGACGTCGACGTGCGGGCCGTCGAGGCCCCGCTACGGATGGAATCGGCGGCCGAATGCCTGCGCTTCGAGCGGGAGTCCTTCGGCGCGCTTCATCAGATGCTCGCCGGCCTCGAGGACGCCGAGCAGGAGGAGGCCTGGCGGGAGATCGAGCGCGAGCTCTCGCGGTTCGACACGGGCAGCGGCTTCGCCGCCCCCTGCGAGTTGCTCGTCGCCGCTGGGACCGCGCCGCAGGCCTAGCTGGCGGCGCGGAGGGTCTCGCTGCCCGGGCGCGGGCGGCTACCGTAGCCGCATGAGCGCGCGCAGCCCGGCCTCGGTCAAGCGGCTGACCCTCGTCGCGACGATTCTCGGCTCCGGCATCGCCCTGCTCGACGGCACCGTCGTCAACGTCGCGCTGCCGACGATCCAGCGCGGGCTCGGCGGCGGCCTCGCCGGGCAGCAGTGGATCGTCAACGGCTACCTGCTGACGCTCAGCTCGCTGATCCTGATCGGCGGCTCGCTCGGCGACCTCTATGGCGAGCGGCGCGTGTTCGCGATCGGCGTCGGCGGGTTCGGCGTGGCCTCGGTGCTGTGCGCGGTCGCGCCGAGCATCGCCTTCCTCGTGGCGGCGCGCGCGCTGCAGGGCATCGCCGGCGCGCTGCTCGTGCCGAGCTCGCTGGCGGTGATCGTGAACACGTTCTCGCGCGAGGAGCGCGGCGCCGCGATCGGGAGCTGGACGGCGTGGGGCGCGATCTCGACCGCGCTGGGCCCGCTGGCGGGTGGCGAGCTCCTGTCGATCGCCTCCTGGCGCTGGATCTTCGTCATCAACGTGCCGCTCGTGATGGTCTGCCTGTGGCTGATCCTCGCGGTGATCCCGCCGAGCATGCCGCGCGAGGCCGGGGCGCGGCGCATCGACGTCCCCGGCGCGGTGCTGTGCGCACTCGGCCTCGCCGGCCCGGTGTTCGCGCTGATCGAGCAGCCCCGGCTCGGGTGGTCGAGCCCGGCCGTGATCGTGCCGCTCGTCGCCGGCGTGGCCGTCTTCATCGGCTTCCTGCTCTACGAGTGGCGCGCGAGCGACCCGATGCTGCCGCTCGGCCTCTTCCGCCGGCGCAACTTCTCGGCCGGCAACATCGAGACGTTCGCGATGTACGCCGGACTCGCGATCGTGTTCTTCTTCCTCGTGCTGTTCCTGCAGCAGATCGGCGGCTACACGCCGCTCCAGAGCGGGCTGGCGACGCTGCCGGTGACGATCGTGATGTTCCTGCTCTCGCGGCGCTTCGGCGCGCTCGCGGACCGCCACGGCCCGCGCTTCTTCATGGGCGCGGGGCCCCTCGTCGCCGCCGCCGGCCTGTTCCTGTTCCAGACCACGGGCACGACGCCGTCCTATCTCCCCGAAGTCTTCCTGCCCCTCCTCCTGTTCTCGCTGGGGCTCGCGATGACGGTCGCGCCGCTGACCGCCGCGGTGCTCGCCGGGGCTGAACGCCAGGCGGGGATCGCCTCGGGGGTCAACAACGCTGTCGCGCGCGTGGCCGGCCTGCTCGGCACCGCCTCCGTCGGCGCGGCGATCTCGGCCTCGTTCGCCTCGACGTTCAGCTCCAAGCTCGGCTCGACGCCGCTGACGCGCTCAGGGCGTGCCGCCGTCGCAGAAGCCAAGCGCCTGCCCCTCGGCAAGCCCTCGGTGAACGGCGTGCCGCCCCGCCAGGCGCACGCCATCACCTCGGCCGCCGAAGCCGCGTCGCTGCACGCCTTCCACGCCGGGATGGCGATCGCCGCCGTGCTGGTCGCGCTGGGCGGCGTCGTCGGCTTCGCCCTGATCCGCAACCCGCGCCGCGCCAAGAGCGACGTCAAGGCCGGCGAATGCGGCGGCGGGCAGCTCGTCGGCGGTCCGAACCTGCCAGAGGGGGCGGCTGCCCAGCCCGGGTAGGACGCGCCTCGCGCGGGCCGCCGCCGCGCCGATCCTCCAAATCAAAAAAAAGACGCTGGGCCCCGGGACCCAGCGTCGTCGATCGGGTCGCGCCTCCGGCCGCTAGCCCGTGCGCGCGTACTCGCGCATCGCTTCGATCAGCGGGCCGAGCCTGCGGCCGCGGTCGGTCAGCCGGTACTCCACGGTCGGCGGGCTCGACGGGATCACCTTGCGCTGCACGAGGCCTGCCCCCTCGAGGTCGCGCAGGCGCTCGGAGAGCATCCTCGGCGAGATGCCCGCGACCGCGTCCGCGAACTCGTTGAACCGCAGCGCGCCGCTCAGCGCGGCGTAGAGGATCGAGAGCTGCCAGCGCCGCTCGAGCAGGGAGGCCGTCTCCCTGATCTCGAGCGGCACCGGCTCACATCTACGAGAGGGGCGCGACATCGCGTGCCGGCTCCAGCGCGCGGTCGAGCACCTCCTGGACCGTCATCACCGGGTGGAAGGTCATCTGCTCGCGGACCTCCTCGGGGATGTCGTCCAGGTCGCCCCGGTTGCGCTCCGGGAGGATCACGTCGGTCAGCCCCGCCGCGTGCGCGGCGAGCACCTTCTGCTTCAGGCCTCCGATCGGCAGCACCCGCCCCTGCAGCGTGACCTCACCGGTCATGCCGACGGTGTGCTTGACCGGGCGCCCGGACAGCAGCGACGCCAGGGAGGTGACCATCGTCACGCCCGCGCTCGGGCCGTCCTTGGGGATCGCCCCGGCGGGGATGTGGACGTGGAACTCCTTGCCGTCGAACGCGTGCTCGTCGATGCCGAGGTCGTCGGCGTGGCCGCGCACGTACGAGAGCGCGATCCGTCCCGACTCCTTCATCACGTCGCCGAGCTGGCCGGTCAGCACGAGGCTTCCGCCCGAGGTGCCGCCGTTCATCGCTGTCGACTCGATGAACAGCACGTCGCCTCCGGCGCCCGTCACCGCGAGCCCGGTCGCGACGCCCGGCGTGGCGGTCCTCGCGGCCGACTCCTGGAAGAACTTCTGGCGCCCGAGCGCGTCGCGCACGGCCTCCAGGTCGATCTTCACCGGGATCTCGATCGGCTTCGCCTCCGCGCTCGGCCCCGCGCCGTTCTGCTCGGCGGCGCCGGCGCTCGGCTCGGACGCCTGCGCCGATGCGATCTTCGTCGCGGTCTTGCGCAGGATCGTGCCGAGGTTGCGCTCCAGGTTGCGGACGCCCGCCTCGCGCGTGTACTCGGTGATGACCGTCTTCAGGATCTCGTCGGAGACCTCGACCTCGTCCTCGCGCAGGCCGTTGCGGTCGCGCTGGCGCGGCCACAGGTAGCCCTTTGCGATCGCGAGCTTCTCCTCGGTCGTGTAGCCGTCGAAGCTGATCACCTCCATGCGGTCCAGCAGCGGACCGGGGATGGTGTCGGCCACGTTCGCCGTCGCCAGGAACATCACCTGGCTCAGGTCGAGCTCGACGTCGAGGTAGTGGTCGCGGAACGAGTGGTTCTGAGCCGGGTCGAGCACCTCGAGCAGGGCCGCCGACGGGTCGCCGCGCCAGTCGGCGCCGACCTTGTCGACCTCGTCGAGGAGGATCACCGGGTTCATCGTCCCGGCGTCGCGCAGCGCTCGGACCAGCCGGCCGGGCAGCGCGCCGATGTAGGTGCGCCGGTGACCCCGGATCTCGGCCTCGTCGCGGACGCCGCCGAGCGACATGCGCACGAACTCGCGGCCGGTCGCCTTCGCGATCGACTCGCCGATCGAGGTCTTGCCGGTGCCCGGGGGCCCGATCAGCGTCAGGATCGCGCCGGACTTGGGGTCGGCCTCGATCCCGCGCTCCTGGCGCAGCTTGCGCACGGCCAGGTACTCGGTCACACGGTCCTTGACGTCCTCCAGGCCGGCGTGGTCGGCATCCAGCACTTCGCGCGCGGCGACCGGGTCCAGGCGCTCCTCGGAGCGCTTGCTCCACGGCACGGCGATCAGCCAGTCCAGGTAGGTCCGGATCATGCTCGACTCACCCGTCTGGTCGCCCATCCGCTCGAGGCGGGCGAGCTCCTTGAGCGCCTGCTCCTTCACGTCCTCCGGCATCCCGGCGTCCTCGATCTTCGTGCGGTACTCGTCGGCGACGGACGCGTCGTCCTCGCCCAGCTCCTTGCGGATCGAGTCCATCTGCTTGCGCAGGAAGTACTCGCGCTGCTGCTTCTCCGCGCCCTCCTGCACGTCCTCGCGGATGCGCTTGCGGACCTGCAGCTCGGCCAGGCTCTCGCGCTGGAGCTTGATGGCCAGCTCGAGGCGGTCGGTGACGTCGAGCGTGCGCAGCAGCTCGACCTTCTGCTCGTAGGTGAGGCTGGGGGAGTAGCCGGCCGAGTCGGCCAGCGCGCCCGGCTCGACGATCGCGCGCAGGAACGCGGCGATGCGGCCGTCGTCGCCGCGCAGCTCGAGGATCTCCTCGACCGTGGCGCGGTACTCGCGCTCCAGCTCGCGGGTGCGGCCGTCGACGGGGACCTCGTCGGGACGCTCGTCCACCTTCACGCGAAGCTCGCCGCCCGGGCCGGTCTCGGCCGCCCCGATCAGCGCGCGGTGCTCGCCCGAGAGGGCGACGGCGCGGCCTCCGCCGGGAAGGCGGATCTTCTCCGAGACCTCGGCGATCGTGCCGACCTCGAGGAACTCGTTCTCGTGACGCGGGACGAGCACGACGCGCTCGTCGTCTCCGACGTCGATCGTCAGCGTGATCCCCATGTTGGGGAACACGACGGTGTCATCGAGGGGGATCAGCCGCAGCCGCTCGCCCGAGGGCTCGGGCGGGGCTGAAATCTCGTTGGGGGAGGTGGGGGTCATAAGGGTTCTCGCTCCATATGAGGTTACGAAAGTTTAGTTAGTATAGGCGGAGATCGTTGCGCAGTCAAGTACTTTGGGGAGATGCCGGAAAATGGCATTCCAGAGCCGTTTCCGACGTCGTGACGGGCTTGCGGGCGTCGTCGTCGCATAATCGCTGTCACGCCCCGTTCCCCCACGAACGCAGAGGAGCAAGCGATGCCCGGCTACACCGTCGTCAACCTCATGGAGCTCCCCGACTCGGTCGGCGAGCGCGCGCCCGGCCTCGAAGGCCGCTTCGGCCGCTCCGCACTCGAATCACGCGACCTGGGCGTCAGCCACTGGCGCTACGTGCCGGACCGCCGCAGCGAGGTGGGCCACCGCCACGGCGAGCAGGAGGAGGCCTACGTGGTCCTGGCCGGCTCGGGACGGATCCTGCTCGACGGCGAGGTCCGGGACCTGAAGCAGTGGGACGTCGTGCGGGTCGCGCCGGAGGTGATGCGGGCTTTCGAGTCCGGGCCCGATGGCTTGGAGCTGCTCGCGATCGGGGGGCCGCGGCCGGAGGACGGGGACGGGGAGATGGGGGAGGCGGCTTGGCCGGAGTGAGAAACACGTGCCTCGCGGCCGGAGGGTTCTCTCGCCGGCGAGCTGTAGCGTGGGCCGAGATGCCTGACCTGACGAACGCGGGGCGCGTGGCGAGAGCTGCGACGCGCCGCGCGCAGGTTCACCTGGGAGCGAACGCGGGCCTTCCCCCGTGGGCCTGGTTGCCCGTCGCTTGGAAGCTCCTCGTCGAGGCGGTCAAGCACCCCAACTCCGGCACCCTGGTTCTCGTCGATCTCAACGAGCACACGGTCGAGGCTCGGCGGCTCAGTGGCGAAATCGGAAGGTTGGAGCCGACGAGCAGAGGACGACGACCCCGGCGCGGATGCTAGGCGGGGATGCCAGACGCGGAAGCGACAGCGGCGGTCAGCGCCGCGCCGTGGTTCAACCGGATACTCGTGACGGTCGTCGCGCTCACGTTTGCCATCCTCATCCTGTGGGTGGTGCTCGCACTCGCGATCTCAAGACCGACGCCCGGCGAGACGGGACTGGTCGAAGGGATATCGCGGGCGTTCACGGCATGCCTCGGGGCGATTCTCGGCCTCCTGGGCGGCAGGGCCGCCTAGAGGACAGCGGTCGGTGGCCGTTTCGGCCCACGCGAGTGCAGTGGGGGGCCTTGTCCGAGCGAAGAGAACCTTCCGCTTCAGCCCGTCTCAGCGCCGCTGCGGCTCGTCGTCGAAGCTGACGTCGACGTTCTCCTGCTGAACCCGCTCCTCGATCTCCGCCGTGTCGGTCAGGGCGCGGCGGTCGGCGTCGAGCAGCGGCGCGGAGAAGAAGCTGCGCGGCCATAGCCGCCGCGCTTTCACGACGTTGATCTCGGCGGCGAAGATCGTCAGCTGGGCGCCCGAGGTAGAGCCAGGCCAGGAGTCCCAGAACGACGGCGAAGATGCCGTACAGCGGGCCCGTCCGTTTCAGGGTGTGGTCGAGGTAGAACCCGCCGAGGTGCTGGAGCATCTGCCAGAAGACGGTGGCGGTGATGATGCCCGGCGCGAGTTCGCTCCAACTGGGGTCCGCCGAGGTCAGCAGCTTGAAGGCGGCCCCGAACAGGATCAGGTTGAACGCAAGGGCTACGAGCGACCCCGCCGACGACGGCCGCCGTGCCGTGGCTGGCGGCCCCGACGAAGCCTGCCGCGACGGTCGAGGCGACCGCGAGCGTCCCGAGAACGGCGAACATCGCCAGTCCGCGCAGTTTCGAGGTCAGGAAGTTCGACCGGTTCTTGAACGGAACGGCCCAGATGCGGTCCATCGCGTTGTGTGTCGCGTTCATGATGCCGAGGCCCGCCAGCAGCGCGCCGATGACCCCGATCGCGAGCGCGGCCGGGCTGCCGCCCAGCGAGTGCAGTTTGAGCGAGTCGCTGAGGAGCGGGAACTGGCCGAGCGTGCCGTCGAGGATCTTCTTCTGCAGGTCGGGGTCGCCTTCGAGGACGAACCCCAGGATCGTCACGAAGACCAGCAGCAGCGGGAACAGCGAGACGAACCCGTAGTAGGAGATCAGCGCGGCGAGCTGGCCGGCCTGGTCGTCCTGGAACTTCTTGATGACGGCGGCGATGAACCGGACGCCCTTGGCGCCCTGCTGGCGATGGTCGAGGTCGTGGAGGCGGTCGGTGATGCTCATCGAGATCCCTGCCGCTTCCCGTCGCGACGAGTCCCGACGAATTGGGAGGGGGGTCTGATCGCCTCGCTGATCGACATCCTGATGTGTCTACCCGATTCGCAGGACAAGCGCAGGAGGCCGGGCGGCGCGGGGCGAACCCGCTCTCGCGCGATCCCGCCGAGGCGGTGGCCGCCGTCGCGGCCGCGAAGCGCGAGGTGCTGCTGCGGGTGCACAGGCACAGGCTGCGGCGCGAGGACCTCGAGGACGCCTACGCCCAGGCGAGCCTCGAGCTCGTCGTGCTGGCGCGCCGGGGCCGGCCCTTCGCCAGTCTCGTCCGCTCGGGGGTCAGGCCAAGCAGCGAAGTGGTCCGCGACAACCCGCTCGCGCAGGACTATGTCGGGTGGGGCCGCCCGGGACCGGGGCGGTGGGTGACGATCTACGCCACCGACGTCCCCACGCCGCATGTGTTCGCGATCATCGCCGGGCTCCGTCTCGACACGAGCCACGACGGCACCGACGTCGGTCCGAACCGTTTTCAGGACGGGCCGCGATGGCGGATCTTCGATCGCATCCCGACGTGGGCGCACTGGTCGGTCCGTCACCCGTCCGGGCTCTGACGCAGCCTCGGCCGCAGCCGGGCGCCCCGATCCGGGTAGGGTCCAAGTGATGCCCGACCGCGAGGTCGACTACCTCCTGATCGGCGGCGGCCTGGCCGCCGGCAACTGCTCGCGCTGGCTTCGCGAGGAAGGCGCCGAGGGCTCGATCCTGCTCGTCGGGCGCGAGCCCGATCCGCCGTACAACCGGCCGGACTGCTCGAAGGGCTACCTGCGCGGCGAAAAAGCGCGCGCGGAGACGTTCTTCCGTCCCGACGAGTTCTGGGGCGAGCAGGACATCGAGCTGCTGACGCGCACGAGCGTCACCGCGCTCGACGCTCAGGCGCGCACGGTCAAGCTCTCGAGCAAGGAGGAGATCGGCTTCGGCAAGGCGCTCGTCGCAACCGGTGCCAACGTCCGGCGGCTGAACGTCGAGGGCTGCGACCTCGACCAGATCCACTACCTGCGGACGCTCGGCAACTCCGACGCGATCCGTGAGGGCGTCGCCGACGCCGAGAGGGTCGTCCTGATCGGCGGCTCCTACATCGGCTGCGAGGTCGCGGCCTCGCTGACGATGCTCGGCAAGCGCTGCACGATCGTGATGCAGGAGGAGGTCACGCTCGAACGGGGCTTCGGCAAGACCGCCGGGAGCTTCTTCGAAGGGCTGCTGACCGAACACGGGGTGGAGGTCCACGGCCAGGACGAGCTCGAGCGCTTCGAGGGCGACGGCCGCGTCCAGCGGGTGCTCACCCGCGCCGGCCTCTCGCTGGAGGCGGACGCCGTCGTGATCGGTGCCGGCGTCACGCCGGACGTCACGCTCGCGGGCAAGGCGGGGCTCGAGATCGGCGAGAAAGGCGGCGTGCGCTGCAGCTCGCGCCTTGAGTCTTCGGTCCAGGGCATCTTCGCCGCGGGCGACATCTGCGAATACGACTCGCCGCTGCACGGCGGAGCAGCCGGTGCGGATCGAGCACTGGGATGTCGCATTCAACCACGGCAAGACGGCGGCGCTGAACATGCTGGGCCGCGACGTGCCGCACGAGGTCGTGCCGTACTTCTTCTCGGATCTCGGCGACTGGGGCGGCCTCGAGTACGTGGGACCGGCCTACGGGTGGGACCAGGAGATCGTCCGCGGCTCGATCGAGGACGGGACGTTCACCAACTTCTACCTGCAGGACGGGGCTGTCAAGGCGGCGCTCGCGGTCGGCCGCTCGGATGACCTCGAGGACGCCGGCCGCCTGCTCGCCGACGGCATGCGGCTCGGCGAGGAGGACCGCCGGGCCCTCGCCGACACGGGCAGCGACCTGTCGGCCATCGGCAGCTGAGCGAGCGGCAGGGCGCGGGGGAGGGGGGCAGATGGTCGCCTTGACGACGTTCACCCGCGAAGCGCAGCACCTGCTGCGCCGGCCCGGCGAGCTCGACTGGTCGACCGTCACGCTGCTCGCGCTCGTCGTCTACGTCTACGCCGTCGAGGTCGAGCGGCGCAACTGGAGCGCGATCCTGGCCGGGCTGGCCTTCTGGTTCATGGACTGGGCCAACGAGCTGATCAACGCGCTCGTGCTGCACCTGAACGGCGACGCCGCGCTCTGGACCGTGACCGGCCACAGCAGCTACGTGATCCTGATCGGCCTGACCGTCGAGATCTCGCTGTTCTTCGCGATCAACGGCATCATCTTCACGAAGCTCCTGCCGGCCGATCGCCGGATGCGGATCCTCGGCGTCCCGAACCGCTGGGCGCTGGCGATCCTGCTTTCGGTCGTGTCAGTGGGGGTGGAGCTGCTGCTGCACGCCGACGGCGTGTTCCACTGGCACTACTGGTGGTGGAACGTCGCCAGCTTCCCGGTCATCGTCGTGCTCGGCTACCTGACGTTCTACGTCGTCTGCTTCTGGGTCTACGACATGGAGGACCGACGACGGCAGATCGCCGTCGTCGGAGCCCTTGGAGCGATCGACCTGATCGCGGGCCTGATCCTCGGTCCGATCCTCGGCTGGGTCTGAGTCCTGCCGGAGGCCGGCACGGAGCGCCGGCCGACCCTCGACCTAGGCGGCGCGGCGGTCCTGCTCGTGGTCGAGGAGGATCTCCTGCTCGACGAGCGAGAGCCGGCGGTCGGTCGCCGGGACGTGGGGCCTCAGCCTGCGCGGGCGGGTCATCGCCCAGCCGAGCGCCGCCAGGAGCATCACGCAGAGAACGATGTTGAGAGCAATCGCGAGGGGGAGAGACATCGAGGGGGTTCCTTTCGGGTTGCTTTCCGTCTTCGTGATTCAGCTTCGGCGACCGTGCTCAAGGTGCCCTTGCGTTCCGCTGAGAGGTTTGCTGAGACGGCCGGTTTTCGTCCGCGTCTCTTACCCATTGAGAGGCGAGAGCCGTGAAACTTCTTTCACAGGGTCAGGGTTGAGACCAGCCGTGAGGACGCGCGCCCCGTCTTGCGTCCAGTCGCCGGTCGTAGGAGATCGAGTGGACCTCGCGCATCATCGTGTAGCACAAATCATGCTACGGTCAGAAAGTGGCCCGTTCGATTCACGTCCGGCTCGACGATCCGGCGGAGCTGGCGCTCAGCATCCTGCGGAACGCGGGCATGAGCGACTCCGAAGCGGTGCGGACGGCTTTGCGCGAGAGCGCGGACCGGCGGCGGACCGCGGCGGCGCTGCGTGCGGAGGTGGCGGTCGTCGCGGCCGATCCCGCCGATCGCGCGGAGATGCGCGCTGTGCGCGAGTTCATGGAGGAGCTCGCGCCCGACCTCCCGGACGAGGCGTGACCCGCGGGGAGGTGTTCCGCGTGCGCGCCCCGCATGCACCGCGGGGCCACGAGCAAGCGGGCCCCCGTTATGCCGTGGTCGTGCAGGCCGACCAGATGCTGGGGCTGAGCACGGTCCTCGTCGCGCCCACCTCCGCGCAGCGCCCGCTCCGCCACGTTCCGCCCCGAGATCATGGTCCGCGGGAAGGCGACGAAGGTCCTCGTCGAGCAGATCCGGGCGGTCGACGTTGAGCGGCTCGGTCGCTCCGCCGGCCGTCTCGACGCCTCGGAGCTCCAGGCTCTCGACGACGCGCTCTCGCTCGTGCTCGGCCTCTAGGCCGCCGCCTCCTCCCGGGCCCCGAAGCCGGTCCGCATCCGGTTCAGCTCGTGCGAGGAGATCACCCTGTCCACCAGCCCGTACTCCTGTGCCTGCGCGGCGGTGAAGTAGCGGTCCCGGTCCATGTCGTCGTGGACGCGCTCCACGCTCTGGCCGGTGTGGCGCGCGTAGATCTCGTCCACGTGACGTCGCAGCTCCAGCGTCTCGCGTGCGTGGATCTCGATGTCCGCGGCCTGGCCCTGGAACCCGCCCGAGGGCTGGTGGATGAGGATGCGGCTGTTCGGGAGCGCCATGCGCTTGCCGGGTGCGCCGCCGGCGAGCAGCAGCGAGCCCATGCTCATCGCGACCCCGAAGCAGATCGTCTGCACGTCGGGCTTGACGAACTGCATCGTGTCGTAGATGGCGAGCCCGGAGTAGACGACGCCGCCGGGGGAGTTGATGTAGAGCGAGATGTCCTTCTGGTCGTCCTGGCTCTCGAGGTGCAGGAGCTGGGCGACGACGAGGTTCGCGACCTGGTCGTCGACGGGCGTGCCGATGAAGACGATGCGCTCGTTCAGCAGGCGGGAGTAGATGTCGAAGGAGCGCTCGCCTCGCGGGCTCTGCTCGACGACCATCGGGATCAGCGTCATGGTGGGCTATCCTTTCGACAACTAGACGGTTGTCGAGCGCACAATAGCAACCAATTGGTTGTCAGGGAGGATGCGATGACGCCGATGGACCAAGAGCTGTTCGAGCCGGTCGCGCAGGAGACCGAGGTGCGGCGGGAGGTCGATGTCGATGCCTCGCCCGAGGAGGTCTTCGAGGCGCTCGTGACCGAGGAGGGCCGCGAACGCTGGCTGGGGGAGCCCGACCGGGAGATCCACATCGAGTCGATCGATGCGCCGAGCCGGCTGTCGTGGTGGTGGGCCTCCGAGGAGGAGCCCTTCACGCGCGTCGAGTTCGAGATCGTCGCGCTGCCGGCGCTCGAGCCGGCGGACGCGCGTACACGGGTCACCGTCACCGAGACCGCGCCCCGCCTCCCGCTCGCGGCGATGGCGGCGAGCTTCGCGCTGGTGGCCGCTTGAGCGCGAGGGCGGCGCGCCGCGACTCGGCCGCGCTCGACGAGGTGTTCGGCGCTCTCGCCGACCCCACGCGCAGGGGCGTGGTGCAGGCGCTGCTGCGCGAGGGGTCCACCAGCGTCCCGGCGCTGAGCGCCGCAGCTGCCGATCTCCAGGCAGGCGGTCGCGAAGCACATCGCGACGCTCGAGCAGGCCGGGCTGCTGGAGCGGCTGCCGGGGGGCGGCCGCGAGGTCCGCTACGGCCTGCGCGGCGAGGCGATCGCGCCTGCCGCGGCCTGGCTGAACGACGCCGGTCGGGCGTGGGAGACGAGGCTCGGACGGCTGAAGAGCGCCGTCGAGTCCGGTTGATCGCCGGCCGCAGAACTGCGCCGGCGCACGTGGGTTAGACTGGCGCCGTTCAAGGTCGGTGGTCAAGGGAAGCCGGTGCGATTCCGGCGCGGACCCGCCACTGTGACCGGGGACGCCATCTCGCAAGCGCCTTGGGGGCGCGAGCCACTGGCCCGCAGCAGCGGGCCGGGAAGGTGCGGGAGGGTAGCCCGGGAGCCAGGAGACCTGCCTCCGGCCGAAGCCCAAGAAGCCCTCGTGGAAAGGGGTCGGCTAATGCAGTCATCTCGCAAGCTCATCGGAGCGCTCTTCGGCGTGCTGCTCGCCTCGCTGGCGCTCCTCCCGGCCGCGGCGCCCGCCGCACCGATCACAGTGAACCTACGCGTCGAGGGATCGGAAAGGACGCTGTTCGAAGGCCCGATCGCCGTCGAAGCGATCCCGGATCCGCCCGGCCTGAGCACGACCTCGAGCGGCGGCCCGCACCCGTGCGACGTCTCGCACAACGGCTCCAACGAAGGCTTCACGGCGGCGGGTCCGACGTCCCACCGCCGCCCTCGCCGCGGCGGCGCAGGCCAGCGGCCAGGCCTTCGACGCCAGCTGGTTCGAATCGAGCCACGACTTCTTCGTCTCGCAGTTCGGCCCGGACAAAGAAGGCGGCGCGCCCGAATTCGCGTCGTGGGGCTACGCGGTCAACTACACGACGGCGAACGTCGGCGGTTGCCAGTTCCAGCTCGCCCCCGGCGCCGAAGTGCTGTGGGCTTACAACTACTTCAACCTGCCGCACCTGCTGCGGCTGACGGGCCCTTCGAGCGCAGGCGCCGGTGCGCCCGTCACGTTCCACGTCAGCGACGGCCAGACGGGCGAACCGATCGCCGGTGCCGCGATCGGCACGCTCGCCGGTGGGGTGGTCACGCAGGTCCCGGGCAGCGGCACGACCGACGCCGCGGGCAACGTCTCGCTCGTTCTCTCCCGGGCGGGCACGGTCGCGCTCAAGGCGAGCGCTCCGAAATCGGTTCGCTCCAACGCAGCCTCGGTCTGCGTCCACGCCGGCGAAGACGGCACGTGCGGCACCGGTACGCCGAAACCCGGCGAAACGGTCAAGAAGAACCCCCCGCCGGTCGTGACCCCCAGCGTCGCGCGCATCCTCGGCATCGTGAGCGGTTCGGTCTTCGCTCGCAAGCACGCGCCGCGGATCCTGCGCGGCACGGTCACGCTCGGGACCGGGGAGACCCTGAGGGCGGTGCAGATCCGCCTCGAACGACGCGTCGGCAAGCGGTGCCTCTCCTTCAGCGGCACGAGGGTTCGGTTTGTCGCGGTGCGATGCGGGAGGGCCCGCTTCTTCTCGGTCGGCTCCTCGCAGTCGTTCAGCTACCTGCTGCCCGCGCCATTGCCGCACGGGCGCTACGTGTTCGACATCCGGGCGGTCGGCGGGGCCGGTGGCACGACTCGCCTCGCCACGGGCACGAGCCATGTTCTCTTCAGGGTCCGCTAGAGCTCGCGCCGTCCGGGCCGCGCTCCTGCTCACGGCGCTGGGGGCGGCCCTCGTGCCGCCCCTCGCGGCCGAGGGCGCCCCGCGGGAGGCGCCCGGCCGCGAAAGGCGAGCGCCGCGACGGTGCGCGTCATGGTCGTGGGGGCCGGGAACGTCGTGCTCTCGCCGCCGCGCTCGGTCAGCTCGGCGGCGGTGAGCGTCAGGGCCGGCGGGCGCACGCTGCGGGGTGGCGGGCGGCACTTCGCTCGCTGCGCTCGCCGAGCTGCATCTCGCGGGCGGCCCGGCGTTCGCGATCCGCGACTACGGCCGCTGCACGGCTTCGCCGGGCGCCTCGGGCCAGCTGTTCGTCTACTCGCTCGACGGCGAGACGAACCACGGTCAGAACGGCTGGGAGTACAAGGTCGACAGCCGCTCGGGCACCACCGGCGCGGGCGACCCCAGCGGCGCGCAGGGCGACGGGCGGCTTCTCGCACCCGGCGCGCAGGTGCTGTGGTTCTGGTGCCAGGCATTCGCCGGGGGCTGCCAGCGCAACCTCGCCCTGTCCGCCGCCTCCTCCGTCTCGCGCGGAGCCGCCCTGCGCGTGCGGGTGACCGGGTATGACAACTACGGCCGCGGTGCGGCGATGTCGGGCGCGCGCGTGACGCTCGGCGGCGCCTCGGCGACGACGGGCGGCTCCGGTGCCGCGACGCTGCGCGCGCCCTCGCGCGCCGGGACCTACGCGCTCTCGGCGACCCGTCCCGGCTCGGTCCCCGCCTTCCCGCAGACCGTGACGGTGCGGTGAAGATCCCGGCCGCGCTCCTGCCGTGCCTCGCCTGCGTGCTGGCGCTCGGCGGCTGCGGCCTCGGCGCGGGCAGCACGCCGGGGGCGGTGCAGGTGAACGTGACGCGCGACTTCGGCGCGCGGGTCCTGCACTCCGCCGCGCACCCGAAGATCAGCGGCGAAGACACGGTGATGAGCCTGCTGCTTCGCAACTACAGCGTCCACACGCGCTACGGCGGCGGGTTCGTGCAGGGCATCGGCGGCGTCGAAGGCGGCGAAGCCGGCGGCCAGCCCCATGACTGGTTCTATTACGTCAACGGCGTGGAGGCCCAGAAGGGAGCCGCGGCCACCGATGTGCACGGGGGCGACCGCATCTGGTGGGACCTGCACGACTGGAGCCAGACCGAGGACGTGCCCGCGGTCATCGGCTCATACCCGGAGCCGTTCCTCGACGGGATCGGCGGCAAGCGCCTGCCCGTCCGTGTCGAATGCTCGCGTGAAGCCGGCAGCTCGTGCGGCGCCGTCGCCACGCGCCTGCAGCAGGCGGGCGTGCCCGCCGCCACCGGCGCGCTCGGGGCCGGTGGGGGCCCGCAGCTGCTGCGCGTGCTCGTGGGTCCATGGCGCGAACTCCGCGCCGAACGCCAGCTCCAGTCGCTGGAGCGCGGGCCGCGCGCGAGCGGCGTCTACGCGACCCCGAACGCGGCCGGGACGAGCCTGACGCTGCTCGACCAGGACGGTCGCGCGGTGCGAACGCTCGGCGCCGGCGCCGGCCTCCTCGCCGCGACGGCCGGCCAGGAACGCGTTCCGATCTGGGCCGTCACCGGGACGGACACGGCCGGCGTCGCGCTGGCGGCGAGCTCGCTGAGCGAAGCCACCCTGCGCGACCGCTTCGCCGCTGGCCGTGACCGCGACCGGCCCGCAGCCGCTGCCGGTGGCGCAGTGAGCGCGCTCGACGCAGCAGGGAGGATCGCCTTCCGCCGCCGCGCGAGCCCGCTCCATGCCGCCCGCGCGACCGTCGTCGCGGCCTACGGTGGCGCGCTGGCGCTCTCGGCGCTGCTGCTCGAAAACCCGATCCTGCTGGCGGCTCTGCTCGCCGCGGTGCTGCTCGCCGCCGCCGGCGCCGGCGTCGGGCGCCAGCTCCTCGGGGCCGCCCGCGCGAGCGTGCTGCCGCTGCTCATCGCCACCGTGCTGATCAACGTGCTCGTCAACCGGGGCGGGCTGACCGTGTTCGCGCGGCTCGGCGAATGGGGGGTGCTCGGGCAGGTCGACCTCACGCTGGAGGCCGTCGTATACGGCCTCGTCTTCGGGCTGCGCCTGCTCGTCGTGGCGCTGGCCTGCCTGCTCGTCGTATGCGCCGCCGACCCGGACGAGCTGCTGCTGGCCCTGCGGCGTGTCTCGCCGCATTCGGCTCTGACCGCTGCGCTCGCGACGCGCATGGTCGGCGTCCTCGGCCAGGACGCAAGGCGGCTGGCCGAGGCCCAGCGCTGCCGCGCCGACGGCGGCGCAGGCGGAACGCGCGCGCGGGTCGCCGTGCTGCGCGCGACCGTGCAGGGTGCGCTCGACCGGGCGCTCGACGTGGCGGCGGTGCTCGAGATGCGCGGCTACGGGGCGGGGGGAGAGCACGCACCCACCGCGCTCGCCACGCATGGTCCCGCCATGACGTCGCGTTCGCCTGCGCCGCCGCGGGCCTGCTCGCAATCGTCGCGGCCGCCCGCGCGAGCGGCGCGGCCGACTTCACCGCCTACCCGCTCGTCTCGATGGCCGGCGGCGCGGCGACGATCCTCGCCGCGACGGCTCTGCTCGCCGTCGCGCTCGCGCCGTTCGCCGACCGGCGGGGGATCGAGCCGTGAGCGCGCTGCGCTTCGAGCACGCCGGCTACACCTACCCGGGCGCCGCGGCGCCGGCGCTCCGCGACGTCGATCTGACGATCGCGCCCGGCGAGTTCTGCGTGGTTGCCGGCCGCTCGGGATCGGGCAAGTCGACGCTGCTGAGGGCCGCCGCGGGCCTCGTGCCGCACTTCCACGGCGGCTCGTTCTCGGGCCGGGTGACCGTCGCCGGGCTCGACACGCGCGAGGCCGGCCCCGCGGAGGTGGGTGCCGTCGCAGGGACGCTCCTGCAGGACCCCGAGACGCAGGTCGTGATGAGCACCGTCCGGGCGGAGCTCTCCCTCGCCGTCGAGAACCTCGGCCGGGCGCCCGGCGCCGTGGCGCGCGCCGTCGAGGAGGCCGCGCTCGCGCTCGGGATCGGCGAGCTTCTCGACCGCCCGACCGCGGAGCTCTCCGGCGGCGAGCTGCAGCGCGTCGCCCTCGGCGCCGCGCTGGTCTCGCGCCCCCGGCTCGTGCTGCTCGACGAGCCCACCTCGCAGCTCGACCCGGTCGCCGGCGACGAGCTGATCTGGCAGCTTCGAAGGCTCAACCAGGAGTCCGACACCGCCGTGCTGCTGATCGAGCACCGCCTCGAGCGCTGCATCGGCGCGGCCGACCGTGTCGTGGCGATGGACGGCGGGACGATCGCGTTCGACGGCGATCCGCGCGGCTTCCTGGAATGGGCGGCGCGCGAGGAGCGCTCGCTTCAGACCCCCGCAGCGCGTCTGATCGAGGGTGCCGGGCTCGCCCCGCCGCCCGCCGGGGTCAAGCAGGCTCGGGCGACCCTGCGCCGCCGCGGCCTGCTCCCGGCCCCGCCCGAGCCCGGAGACCTGCCCGCGCCGGCCGAAGGACCGCCGGCGCGGCGGCGGCCGTGGCAGCGGCGCGCGCGGGGGACCGAGCCCGCGCTCGAGCTGCGCGGCGTGTGGCACGAGCTGCGCGACGGACCCGCGATCCTGCGCGGCGTGGACCTCTCGCTGCGGGCGGGGGAGACCGTCGTGCTGATGGGGCGCAACGGAGCGGGGAAGTCGACCCTCCTGCGCCACGCGGGAGGGCTGCTGGCGGCGACGCGCGGCACGGTCCGCCCGTCGGGGCGCGTCGCGCTGCTGCTGCAGAACCCGAACGACTACCTGCTCCACGAGCGCGTCTCGGACGAGGCCCCGCCCGAGGCGCTCGAGCTGCTCGGGCTCGCGGCGCTCGCCGACCGCCACCCGCGCGACCTGTCCGGCGGCGAGCGCCAGCGCCTCGCGCTCGCGATCGTGCTCGGCGGCCCCGCACCCGCGGCCGTGCTCGCACTCGACGAGCCGACGCGCGGGATGGACCGCGCCGCCAAGGCCGAGCTCGCGACGTGGCTGCGGGCCCGCGCCGCCGAGGGGACCGCGGTGCTGGTGGCGACGCACGACGCCGAGTTCGCCGCCGGCTTCGCCCGCCGCGCCGTGCTGATGGCCAGCGGCCGCGTGATCGCCGACGGGCCGGTCGAGGAGATCCTCGCGGGCGGCTGGTACTTCGCGACCGAGACCGCGCGCATCCTCGACGGAGCGGGCGGCGCGCTGCTGCCCGAGCAGGGCGCCGCGCTGCTGCGCGCCGCGCGCGAGACCCCGGGAGAATTGGAGGATGTCGGGCGGCGCTCCGTGCCGCCCTCGTCGGAGGAGGCCGGGCGGCGCTCCGTGCCGCCCTCCGAGGGGGTGCCCGCCCGCCGATGAGCTGGCAGCTCGCCTCCCTGGGGATCGTGCTCGGCGCGCTCGGCGGCGCTTTCTGGTGGTACGAGCGCAGCCGCCCGCCGGCGAAGCTGATCGCCGTCATCGCGACGCTGGCCGCCCTGGCCGCGCTGGGCCGGGACGCGTTCGCGGCGGTCCCCGACGTGAAGCCGATCACCGCGATCGTGCTCGTGAGCGGCCTCGCGTTCGGCGCCGGGCCCGGCTTCGCGGTCGGCGCGATCGGCGGCCTGGCCTCCAACATCCTGCTCGGCGAGGGCCCGTGGACGCCCTGGCAGATGCTCGGCTGGGGCCTTGTCGGCGTGCTCGGCGCGCTGCTCGCTCGTCCGCTCTCCCTGCCCCGCGGCCGGCGCGGAGAGGCGCTCGCGATCGCGCTCGCATGCGCGATCGGTGCCGAGATGTTCAACCTCGTCCTGGACCTCTACACATGGATCGGGAGCGGAGACCACAGCCTCGCGGCGTTCGGCCTCGTCCTCGGCGCGGCACTCGCGTTCGACCTCACGCACGTCGGAGCGTCGCTTGCGTTCGGGTTCGCGTTCGGGCCCGGACTGCGGCGGATCCTGACCAGGGTCCGCGGGCGCCTCGAGGTGCGCTGGCAGGACGCGCCGCCGCGTCCCGCGGGCGCGCTGCCCGGCGGCCCGCTCGCAGCGATGCTGCTCGTGCTGTGCATCCCGGTGCTGGCGCTCGGGCTCACCGCCTGCGCCAACGCCTCGAAGCCCGCCCCGGCGCACGACGCCCGTGTTGCGATCGCGCGAGAGCTGGCCTATCTGAAAGGCGCGCAGAACACGGACGGCGGCTTCGGCGCGGCGCCGGGACAGCCCAGCAGCGAGCTCTACACGGCGTGGGCGGCGATGGGGCTCGCGGCTGCCGGGCGCGACCCCGCGAAGCTGGCCCGTGACGGCCACTCGGTGCTCGACGCGCTGCGCGGCGAATCCGCGAGCCTGCACGGGGCGGGCGACCTCGAGCGGACGATCCTCGCCCTGCACGCGGCCGGCGCGTCCGTGCGCTCGCTGCCGGGGGGCGATCCGGTCGCGCGGCTGCTCGACTTCCGGGCCCCCGACGGCTCGTTCTCGCATCTGTCGAACCTCACCGCCTTCGCGATCCTCTCGCTGCGCGCGGCCGGCTACGGGCCGCGCGCTCCCCAGATCGCCTCGGCGGCGCGCTGGCTCGCCCGCCAGCAGGAAGGCGACGGAAGCTTCGGGTACGCCGCCCGGGGCGGCGGCGGGGACATCGACGACACCGCCGCGGCGCTGCAGGCCCTGCGCGGCGCCGGGCCGGCTTACGGCCGCGCCCTCGCGCGCGGCGCCGCGTTCCTGCGCCGCTCCCAGAACCTCGACGGCGGCTTCCCGCAGCAGCGCGGCGGGCCCTCGAACGCGCAGTCGACGGCGTGGGCGATCCAGGCCTTCGCCGCCGCCGGCGTGAGCGCCGGGAAGGTCACGCGCGCCGGCAGTCGCTCCCCGCTCGCCTATCTCGAGACGCTCGTCGGGCCGGACGGCAGCGTGCGCTACTCGCGGGTGGGCGCGCAGACGCCCGTCTGGGTTACCGCACAGGCTCTCACGGCCTTCTCGCAGCGCCCGCTGCCGATCGCTCCCGTCCAGGCCGATTTCAGGACTCCTTAAGGCGCCTCTCTAGGCTGGTGGCATGTCCCACCAGGCCGTGATCGACCGCCCGCGCCGGCTATCCGAACCCGCGGAGGTCCCGTCGGGCAGTCCCGTCCGGGCGCTTGCGGTCGCGGGTGTGCTCGTGCTGGCCCTCGCGGTCGTGTGGGTGCTGTCCTCGCTGGTGCCCTCGATCCACCTCAAAGACGCCGTCGCGCTCTACGAATTCACGACGCTGAACAGCGCGCGCGTCGAACCGCCGCTGAAATTCCTGCTGCACCTGCTCGACCCCGCGCTGTTCGTGCTGTGGGGGATCGCGCTCGTCGCGATCGCCCTCGCGGGCGAGCGGCCGCGCACCGCGCTGGCGGTCGCCGCGGTGCTGACGCTCGCGCCGCTCAGCGCGGAGCTGCTCAAGCCGCTGGTGGCCCACAGCCACGCGAGCTTCGAATACGTCTCGATCAACGCCGCGTCCTGGCCGAGCGGTCACGCGACGGCCGCGACGGCGCTCGCCCTGTGCGCCGTGCTGGTCGCGCCGCGCCGGCTGCGCCCGCTGGTCGCGCTGGCGGCCGCCGCCTACGTGCTGGCAGCAAGCGTCGCGCTGCTCGTGCTCGCGTGGCACATGCCGAGCGACGTGATCGGCGGCATCCTCCTGGCGTCGCTCTGGATGGCGCTCGCAGTCGCTGCGCTGCGCGCCTCCGAGCGCGCGCTCCCGCCCCGGCGCGCCGGCTAGGACTCGCCGCCGGCGCCGTGCGCGCCGGGGGCCCACAGCTGCTCGGCGCCCGTCTCGTTGGCGGCGCGGCTGAGGATGAAGAGCAGGTCGGAGAGCCGGTTCAGGTACCGGATCGCCTCCGGGTTGGCGTCCTCGACGGCGATCGTGCGGCGCTCCGCGCGGCGGCAGACCGTGCGGCAGACATGCAGATGCGCCGCGGCGGGGGTCCCGCCCGGGATCACGAACGAACGCAGGGGCGGGAGCTTCTCGTTGACCTCGTCGCACGCCTGCTCGAGCCAGGCGGTGTAGTCGGGCGTGACCCGCAGGCGCTCGCGCTCCTCGTCCTTGGAGGAGGGCACGGACAGGTCCGCGCCGACGTCGAGGAGGTCGTTCTGCACGCGCGCCAGCCACTCGGCGAAGCGGGACCGGCATCCCGTCGGCGAGCAGCGCCAGGCCCACCTGCGCGTTGAGCTCGTCGATCGTGCCGTAGGCCTCGACTCGGGGGTGGAGCTTGGAGACCCGGCTCATGTCGCCGAGATGGGTCTCGCCGCCGTCGCCGAGCTTCGTGTAGATGCGCGTGAGGTTGACGGTCATCTGGAGGGATTCTAGAGGCGGTCTATCGGTGCCGGCCTGCGCATGCCAGGCCGGGCGAGCGGCGCATGCGCCGCTCGCCGGCGGGCCGCATGCGGCCCGCCGTGGGGGTCGCGCATGCGCGACCCCCGGGGCCGCATGCGCCGACCCCTGCGCCGGAGCGCCGCCGCCGATCGGATAGCTTTCCCGCCTCTCAGATGCGGATCGGAGTCCCGAAGGAGACCGCCGCCGGCGAGCATCGCGTCGCGCTCGTGCCGGAGGTCGTCAGCAAGCTGCAGGCCAAGGGCCTCGATGTGCTCGTCCAGAGCGGCGCCGGCGACGGCGCGCTGCTCAGCGACGAGCAGTTCACCGAGGCCGGCGCGAAGATCTCCGCCGACGCGGCCGAGGTCTGGCGCAGCGACATCGTCGTCACGATCGCCCCGCCGGACCCGGAAACGATCCGCGGCCTGGGCCAGGGCTCGATCCTGATCGGCTTCCTCGCGCCGCTGACGGCGCCGCAGACCACGAAAGCGCTCGCGGACACGGGCGCCACGGCGTTCGCGATGGAGGCGATCCCGCGCATCTCGCGCGCGCAGGCGATGGACGCGCTGTCGTCGCAGAGCAACGTCGCCGGCTACAAGGCCGTGCTGCTCGCCTCCGAGGAGATCGGGCGCTTCTTCCCGATGCTGATGACCGCCGCGGGCACGATCCCGCCCGCCAAGGTGCTGGTGCTGGGCGTCGGCGTCGCCGGGCTGCAGGCGCTCGCGACGGCCAAGCGCCTCGGCGCGCGAACGACCGGCTACGACGTGCGGCCGGAGGTCGCCGAGCAGGTCGAATCGCTCGGCGCGATGTGGCTCGATCTCGGCCTCGAGGCCAGCGGCGAGGGCGGCTACGCCCGCGAGCTGACAGAGGAGGAGCGCGCGGCCCAGCAGCAGGCGCTCACCGACGCGATCAAGGGCTTCGACGTGGTGATCACGACCGCGCTCGTGCCGGGCCGCCCGGCGCCGCGCCTGGTCACGGCCGAGGCGGTCGAAGGCATGAAGCCGGGCTCGGTGATCGTCGACCTCGCCGGCGAGGCGGGCGGCAACTGCGAGCTGACCGAGCCGGGGAAGACGGTCGTCAAGCACGACGTCAAGATCGTCTCGCCGCTGAACCTCCCGGCGGAGATGGCCGAGCACTCCTCCCAGCTCTTCGCCCGCAACGTGCAGGCGCTGCTCGAGCTGTTCGTCGGCGAGGACGGGGCGCTGGCGCTCGACTGGGAGGACGAGATCGTGAAGGGGGCGTGCGTCGTGAAGGACGGCCAGATCGTCAACGACGGCGCGAAAGCCGCCGTGGAGGCTGCGGGCTGATGCTCGCAAGCGTCCTGACCACCAACCTCGCGATCCTCGTGCTCGCGGGCTTCATCGGCTTCGTCGTGATCTCGAAGGTGCCGAACACGCTGCACACGCCGCTGATGTCGGGCACCAACGCGATCCACGGGATCGTGCTCCTGGGCGGGCTGCTCGTGATCGGGCTGGCCGGCAACGACACCTTCAACAAGGTGATCCTCGTGATCGCGATCATCTTCGGCACGATCAACATCGTCGGCGGCTTCCTCGTGACCGACCGCATGCTCGAGATGTTCAAGGCCAAGCCGAAGCCGAAGGACGAGGAGCCGGGCGGCGGGGACGGGAGCGGATCGTGACCCCGCTGGCGACCTCGTGGGTGCAGAGCGAAAGCTTCATCTACGTCCTCTACATCATCGCCTTCGCGCTCTTCATCCAGGGGCTGCGCGGCCTGGCGGGCCCGACGACGGCGGTGCGCGGCAACCGCATCGCCGCGGTCGGCATGGCGATCGCCGTCGTCGCGACGCTGCTCGAACCCGAGCGAGGGGGAGTGGGGGCTGATCGTCCTCGGGATCGCGATCGGGGCAGCCGTCGGCGTGCCTGCGGCGCGCCAGGTGAAGATGACCGCGATGCCGCAGATGGTGGCGCTGTTCAACGGCGTCGGCGGCGGCGCGGTGTTCCTGATCGCCTGGGCGGAGTTCCGCCGCCACGGCTCGACCTACGGCTCGCACACGATCCACATCATCGGGCAGTTCGGCACGCTCACGATCAGCGGCGGCGCCGTCGCGACGTACATCGCGGTCTTCTCCGTGTTCGCGGCGATCGTCGGCTCGATCTCCTTCTGGGGCTCGAACATCGCCTTCGGAAAGCTCCAGGAAATCCTTCCCGGCCGCCCGATCACACTCGGCGCGGGGCAGCAGATCGTCAACCTCGTCCTGCTGGTGCTCGCCCTCGCGGCCGGCATCGACCTCTGCGCGGGGGCTCACTCCGAAGCGCTCTTCATCGGCATGCTCGTCTGCGCGGCCCTGCTCGGCAACTTCCTGGTGCTGCCGATCGGCGGCGCCGACATGCCGGTCGTGATCTCGCTGCTGAACGCCTTCACCGGCCTCTCGGCGGCTGCGACCGGGATCGCGCTGAACAACCCTGCGCTGATCGTCGCGGGCATGATCGTCGGCGCCTCGGGCACGATCCTCACGAACCTGATGGCCCAGGCGATGAACCGCTCGATCCCCGCGATCGTCGCGGGCGGCTTCGGCGGCGGCGGCGCGATCGAGGGCGCCGAAGGCGCGGGCGAGCACGCCGGCACGCGTCAAATCGGTGAGCGCGCTGGACGCCGCGATCCAGCTCGCATACGCGAGCCGCGTCGTGATCGTCCCCGGCTACGGCATGGCCGTCGCGCAGGCCCAGCACGCTGTCCGCGAGCTGACCAAGGAGCTCGAGAAACGCGGCATCGAGGTCAGCTACGCGATCCACCCGGTCGCGGGGCGCATGCCGGGGCACATGAACGTGCTGCTGGCCGAGGCCGACGTGCCGTACGACCAGCTCAAGGAGATGGACGACGCGAACCCGGAGTTCCAGCGCACGGACGTCTCGCTGGTGATCGGGGCCAACGACGTCACCAACCCGGCCGCCAAGAACACGCCCTCCTCGCCGATCTACGGCATGCCGATCCTCGAGGTCAGCGACAGCCGCTCGGTGATCGTGATCAAGCGCTCGATGAACCCGGGCTTCGCCGGCATCGAAAACGAGCTCTACTACGAGCCCGAGACCTCGATGCTCTTCGGGGACGCCAAGTCGGCGGTCGCCGACATCACCGCCGAACTGGCGAACGTCTAGAGACCGAGCGCGCCGGTCAGGGCGCCTTGTGGCACACCGCCTCGATGTTGTGCCCGTCGGGGTCCAGCACGAACGCGGCGTAGTAGTCCGGGTGGTAGTCGCGCAGGCCCGGCGCGCCGTTGTCGGTCCCGCCCGCCTCCAGGCCGGCCGCGTGGAAGGCGTCCACGGCGGCGCGCTCGCCGGCCGTGAACGCGAAGTGCAGGGACCCCGCCACGGCCGGCCGGTCTCCGTACAGCCAGAAGTACGGAGCCTCGCCCTCGCCGAAGGCGGCGATGGTGCCGCGGTACTCCCTCATCTGCCGCACGCCCAGCGGCGCCAGCGCGTGCTCGTAGAAGGCCTTGCTGCGGGCGAAATCGGCGACTCCGAAGCTGACGTGGTCGAGCACCTGGTTCTCCTCTCGCTCGTGCGGGCGGCCCTCCGGCGGAGCCCGGCCCTGGGTCTCGGGGCGCCGACGATACGCTCCGCGCGGCGTCCGCGCCGACGCCGAGTGGCTCTGCGAGACTTGCGCACGTGATCGCCCGCGACCAGGCCCTCGCGGCTCTCCAGAGCGACGAATTCGACGTCGTGGTCGTCGGCGGCGGCATCACCGGCGCCGGCGTGGCGCTCGACGCCGCTTCGCGCGGCTACAGCGTCGCGCTGCTCGAGCGCGCCGACTTCGCCTCCGGCACGTCGAGCCGTTCCTCGAAGCTCGTCCACGGCGGCCTGCGCTACCTGCAGAACTTCGACCTCGGTCTCGTCCGCGAGGCGCTGCTCGAGCGCCAGCTGATGGTCGCGCTCGCGCCGCACCTGGTCAAGCCGCTGCCGCTCGTCGTGCCCGCGTTCGAAGGCGCCAAGCCCGACCGGCTCGTCGGCGTCGGGCTGAACCTCTACGACGTGATGGCGGTGGAGCGCGGGCGCCTGCGCGGGCGCCGCGCCCGCCGCAAGGGCGAGGCGCGCAACGCCGCCGAGCGTGCGGAGCTCGGCGAGGCGCCCGAGGCGCCGGAGCCCGACGAGTCCTGGAGCCCGGCGCGCCATCGCGTGATCTCCGGTGAGGAAGTCGTCGAGCTGCTGCCCGCGCTCGCTGCCCGCGAGCCGACCTCCGGCTACCTCTTCTACGACTGCCAGACGGACGACTCGCGCCTGGTGCTCACCGTGCTGGGGGAGGCCGAGCGCTTCGGGGCCGTGTGCGCGAACCGGCTCGACGTGACGGGACTGCTGGAGCAGGACGGCCGCGCGAGCGGCGTGCAGGTGCGCGACCTGGAGTCCGGCGCCGAGTTCGAGGTCAGCGCGCCAAACGTCGTCAACGCCACCGGTGTGTGGGCCGACCAGCTGCGCCCGCAGGAGCTGCACGTCGAGGCCGAGCTGCCGACGATCCGGCCGAGCCGCGGCACCCACATCACGATCAAGCACTCCGAGCTGCCGCTGGTGGGCGGCGCGATCGTCCCGGCCGGGAGCGGGCGCTCGATCTTCGCGCTGCCCTGGCTCGGGCACGCCCTGATCGGCACGACCGACAACGACTACGAGGGGCCGCTCGAGCACGTCGAGCCCTCGGGGGAGGACATCGGCTACCTGCTCGACGCGGTCAACGCCTTCTTCGGGTCGGACTTCGGCCCGGACCGGCTGACCGGCGCCTTCGCGGGCGTGCGCCCGCTGATCTCGACCGGCGACCCGAAGAAGTCGGTCGACATCTCGCGCAAGGCCGAGCTCTACGAGACCTCCTCGGGCATGATCACGATCACGGGCGGCAAGCTCACGACCTGGCGGCGGATGGCGAAGATGACGGTCGACCGCCTCGTCCTGCGCGAAGCGCGCGAGGCGGCCTGCCGGACGCACGAAATCCCGCTCGGACAGGCGATCTCGCCCGATGAGCTGCCCCGCCTGGAGGGCGTCGCCGAGGACGCCTACCAGGCGCTCGCATCCCGCTACGGCCACGCCGCTTTCGAGGTGCTCGAGATCGCGGCCGAGCGCGGGGAGCTGGCTCAGCCGATCGTCGGAGACTGCCCCGATCTGCTGGCCGAGGTGGCGCTCGCCGCCCGTCGCGAGCAGGCGCGCAGCATCGGCGATGCGCTGCTGCGCCGCACCCGCCTCGGGCTGCTCGCCGCGCGCGAGCTGGGCGCGGGCGGCGAGGCTGTGCGGCGCGTCGGCGAGGTGCTCGCGCGCGAGCTCGGCTGGGACGGGCGCCGCCTGGCTGCGGAGCTCGACGCGTTCGCGGTCGAGGCGGCGGCCGAGGGGATGCTCCTGGAGCCCGCCCGCCCCCCGGAGCCCGCCCGTTGAACGCGCCCCACCGGCGGCTGCTCGCGCGCGGCCTCGAGCTGGAGCTCGGTCCCCGCCCGCTGCTGATGGGGATCGTCAACGCCTCGCCGGACTCTTTCAGCGACGGCGGGCTGCATCGCGGCCTCGACGCGCAGGTGGCGCTCGGCGAGCGGCTGCTGGCCGAGGGAGCCGACCTGCTCGACGTCGGGGGGGAGTCCGCCTCCACCGGGTCGCCGCCCGTCGAGGTCGAGGAGGAGATCGCCCGGGTGGTGCCGCTGATCGAGCGTCTCGCCGGCGACCTCGGCGCGCTGGTGTCGGTGGACACGTACAAGCCCGCGGTGGCCCGCGCCGCGCTCGCGGCGGGCGCACGGATCGTCAACGACGTGAGTGGGCTGCGCGACCCCGCGCTCGCGACGGTCTGCGCCGAGACCGGTGCCGGGCTCGTGCTGATGCACACGGCAGCGGCCCCCCGCGAACGGCGCCAGGACCCCGGCCTCTACGAGGACGTCGTCGCCGAGGTGCTCGCCTTCCTGCAAGAGCGCATCGAGGTCGCCCTCGCCCACGGCGTCGAGCGCGACCAGCTGATCGTCGACCCCGGACCCGACTTCGCGAAGACGCCGGCGCAGACGATCAGGCTGCTGTCCTCGGCCGAGCGCCTGCACGAGCTCGGCCGGCCCGTCCTGATGGCCATCTCGCGCAAGGACTTCGTCGGAGCGCTGACGGGCCGCGCCCCGGACGAGCGGCTCGCCGGTACGCTCGCGGCGCTCGGCCACGGCGCCGACCAGGGGGCCCACATATTCCGCGTCCACGACGTGGCCGCCGCCGCCGACTACCTGGCCGTGCGCGCCGCGCTCGGCGGCGAGAGCGAGCCGGATGAGGCGTTGCGGCTCACCGAGGAGATCCGCTACAGCCGCTAGGCTGCTGCCAGCTGGTCCAACCCACCCTGGGTGCCCGCCGCTGTCCAACGCGGCGGGACGCCAACCGCCCACCCCACAGAAAGAGAGATCGAAGATGGCAGTGCTCGACCGTTCCGAGCTGGAAGCGAGCCCGCTCGCCGACCTTCACGCGATCGCCGACCAGATCGGCCTCGACGGCTTCCGCAGGCTCCGCAAGGCGGACCTGATCGATGCGATCCTCGGCGAGTCCGGCGAGTCCGGCGAGTCCGGCGAGTCCGGCGATGAGGCCGAGACCGAGACGGAGACCGAGGAGAGCGAGCGCCCGCGCTCGCGCCGTCGCCGGACACCGCGACTGCGCCGCCCGCGCACGGAGGAGGGCGAGGAAGCCGAGGGCGAGGCAGAGCCCCAGGCCGAGTCCCAGGCCGAGCCGGAGGAGGCCGAGCCGGCCGCCGAGGAGGAGCAGAGCGCTCCCGCACCGCGCTCGCGTTCGCGCCGCAGCACGCGCTCGCGCGGCGAGGGTTCGCGGCGCGGCGGGCGCGAGGAGGCCGATGAGGATGAGTCCGCGCGGGTCGCGGAGGGCGTCGTCGAGGTGCTCGGCAACGGCTCCGCCTTCCTGCGCGTCGACCCGCCCGAGCCCTCGGACGACGACGTCTACATCTCGGCCGCCCAGGTGCGCCGCTGCGAGCTGGTCTCCGGCGACCGCGTCTCCGGCCCGGTGCGCACGCCACGCCGCTCGGAGCGCTACCCCTCGCTGGTCAGGATCGACACGATCAACGGCGACTCCGCCGACTCGGTGTCCGACGGCGCACGCTACGAGGACCTGCCGGTTGCCTGGCCGGCCGAGCGCCTGGCGCTCGGCTCGAAGGACAAGACGCTCGAGGCGATCGAGTGGCTGACGCCGCTCGGGCGCGGCTCGCGCGCGACGATCGCGGGGCCGCGCGGCGCCGGCAAGTCCGAGACGCTGCGGCGGCTGTATGGGGCCCTGAAGGGGACCGAGGGCATCGAGCTGAGCGTCGTGCTGCTGGGCGTGCGCCCGGAGGAGATCGCCGACTGGCAGGCCGCAGCGGGCGAGGACGGCGGGACTCTCACGACCGCGATGACGTTCGCGGCCTCGGCCGACACGCAGACCCAGGCGCTCGAGCGCGCGCTGGACGCCGCGCGGCGGATCGCTTCGCGCGGCGGCGACGCCGTCGTCCTGATCGACGGGCTCGACGGCCTTCACCCGCACGCCGCGCGCCGCGCGATGGCGGCGGCGCGCAACCTGCGCGAGGCCGGCTCGGTGACGATCGTCGCGACGGCCGCCGCGCCCGTCGGCGGCGAGACGACCGTGATCGCGCTCGACGCGGCTCTGGCTGCCTCCGGCGGCGAGCCGATGCTCGACCTCGGCGCGGGCGGCACGCTGCGCGCGGAGCTGCTCGTGGGCGAGGACGGCGCCGAGGCGATCAGGAAGGCGCGCACGACCGCGCTCTCGTAGGAGGCCACCGGGCGGCGCATGCCGGCGTCCTCGGTCGCTCGCGCACGTGAAGTACGCCACGCTCCCTGCGCCCTCGGCCTGCTTGGCCGGTGGCGCCCTGCGGGCGCGGCGGGCCCTCGGGGGCTAAGCGGCCTGGTCGGAGCGCTTGTAGGCGACCCGGCCCCAGGAGGGCTCGGGCGCCAGCTCGATCGGCTCGCCGGGGCCGGAGGAGTTCGGCTGGACGTAGGCGAAGGTGCCCGTCTCGCCGTCGAAGGCGACGCCGAGCTCGCCCTCCTTGACCCGCTGGTCGAGCCAGGCGCCGCGGAACACGAGGCGGCGCAGCCAGTGCACCAGCGAGCGCTCGGCCGGGCCGACGAGCTCCGGCCAGCAGTCGTTGACGTGTTCGCCGAGCGCGGAGGCGGGGTCGATGATCTCGCCGTTGACCGCGAGGTTCACGAGGTCTTCGAGCTCCTCGGTGCCGAGGCGGGCGCCCACGAAGCCGAGCTTCAGGGCGGCCTGCTCGCAGCGCTGTGAGAAGTCGGCCTCGTTGAAGGTGAAGCGGAGCTCGCCGTATTCGAGGACGAAGTCCTCGCCGGAGTCGTAGTTTTCGCGTCGCGCGGTTTCCATAGCGGCTGCCGAGTCGTTCCGGAGACCGAAAAAACGGCTCCTCGTCGGGATCATACGGCTGGTTCCTGCCGCGGCGACTGCGGTGCATGGGATGTTGCATGCACACGGGCCGGACGGACCCGTTGGGCAACGCCCGGCGAGACCGATCGCTTCGTCAGCATGTAGCGTCCGGGCCATGGCGCGCCTCTCAGAGCACGGGCTGCGCAGATCCGTCGGCGTCCCGGGCCTGTTCGCAACCGCCTACGGCAACGTCGGCTCCTCGATCTACTACGCGCTGGGGCTCGTCGCCGCCCATGCCCTCGGGCTGACGCCGCTCGTCTTCATGTTCGCCGGCGGCCTGTTCGTGCTGACGGCCAAGACCTACGCCGAGGGCGCCTCGATGTTCCCGGAGGCCGGCGGGTCCTCCTCGTTCGCGCGCCACGCGTTCAACGACGTGGTCTCGTTCTTCGCCGGCTGGGCGCTGAGCCTCGACTACATCATCACGATCGCGATCTCGGCGTTCTTCGTGCCGCACTACCTCGGCGCGTTCTTCCCGGCGCTGACCCACAACCCCGGCGACATCATCGGCGGCCTCGTCACGATCGCGCTGCTCGCGGCGCTCAACATCCGCGGGCTCGGCGAGTCGGCAAAACTCAACCTCGTCCTCGCGGTCACCGACCTGTGCACGCAGGCCCTGCTCGTGATCCTGGGCGTCGCCCTCGTCCTGGACCCGAAGCTGCTGGTCGACCAGGTCCACCTCGGCGTGGCGCCCACCTGGACGCAGGTGATCTTCGCGCTCTCGGTGGCGATGGTCGCCTACACGGGCATCGAGACCGTCTCGAACATGGCCGAGGAGGCCAAGGACCCCGGCCACGACGTGCCCAAGGCCGTGAACCTCGTGCTGTTCGCCGTGCTCGGCGTCTACGCGGGGATCTCGGTCGTCGCGCTCTCGGCGCTGCCCGTCGTCCACCACGGCATCGGCTACTCGCCCGAGCTCAAAGAAACCTTCCACCACGCCGGCTACGCCACCGCGCTGGGGGGCCACTACGAAAACGACCCGGTGCTCGGGATCATCGACCGGCTGGGGCTGCACGGCGCGACGCTCACGATTGCGCGCGACTACGTCGGCGTGCTCGCCGCCACGATCCTGTTCATCGCCACCAACGCCGGGCTGATCGGCATCTCACGGCTGTCGTGGTCGCTGGCCGAGCATCGCCAGCTGCCGGCGATCTTCTCGCAGCTGCACCCCCGCTACCGCACGCCGTGGTTCACGATCGTGACGTTCTCGGTGCTCGCGGCGCTGCTGATCCTTCCGGGCGAAACGACGCTGCTCGGCAACCTCTACTCCTTCGGCGCGATGCTGTCCTTCACGGCGGCGCACGTCGCGGTCGTCGCGCTGCGCGTGAAGGAGCCCGACCGGCCGCGCCCGTACCGGATGCCGTGGAACGTGCGGATCCGCGGCAGCACGATCCCGCTGACCGCTGTGCTCGGGGGGATCGGGACGTTCGCTGCCTGGTGCTCGGTCGTCGTGCTGCACGGCGAGGCCCGCACCATCGGCCTGCCCTGGATGGTGTTCGGGATGCTCGGCTACTTCCTGTACCGTCGCCGCCAGGGTCTCGATCCGTGGCGTTCCTACAAGATCGAGCGCCCGGAACGCCCGCCCGACTTCGAGGAGCTCGAGTACCGCACGGCGCTCGTCCCGATCTTCGGCGACGACGTCTCGGCCTCGGCCCTGCACGCCGCCGCGAAGCTGATCGGCGAAGACGGGGTCGTCTACGCCGTCTACGTGCTGCCGGTGCCGAGCCAGCTGTCGCTGGAGGCCGGCCTGGAGGAGGAGGAGGCGCACGGGCGCTCGGTGCTCGAGAGCGCCCGCATCCAGGCGCGGCGGGCGGGAATCAAGATCCGTACCGGCCTGATCCGCACCCGCAACCCCGGCTCGGCGCTCGTCGAGGAAGCCGAACGGGTGCACTCGGACGTCATCTACTGGTCGACGATCCATGCGCCGCGCGGCGAGCACGGGATCGGGCCGACCGCCGCCTACCTGCTGAAGGTGCGCCCCTGCCGCGTGATCATCGAGACCGACAGCCGCGCCGGCTCGGGCGGCGACGGTTCAGGTCCGTCGTCCGGGGCGCTCGCGGCTGCAGGCTGAGCGCCGCGGGCGCTCGAGAGCCCTCGCCCGCCTGTGCCCCGAACGGGTGCGCACAGCCCACCGCGCGCGGGCGGGCGCCCGGAGGGGCGGTTGCGGTGCGGGGACGAGGGCGCTCAGCGCAGCGCGGACCGCAGCGCCTCGTCCAGATCGGGGTGGCGGTACGGGAACGAGAGCATCAGCGGCTTGGCCGGCACCGCGCGCACGCCGGTGGTGACGATCTGGGCCATCTCGCCGTAGAGCGCGCTCAGAGCGAAGCCCGGCACGGGCATCAGCGCAGGGCGGTGGAGCGCTCGGCCCAGCGCG
Source organism: uncultured Solirubrobacteraceae bacterium (assembly GCA_963779065.1). Classification (GTDB taxonomy): domain Bacteria; phylum Actinomycetota; class Thermoleophilia; order Solirubrobacterales; family Solirubrobacteraceae; genus Palsa-744. The sequence goes on along the minus strand of CAVZWQ010000003.1, from coordinate 890,920 downwards.
CGCGAGAAATCGCGGTTGGTGACCGGCACCGGGGCCGTCGCGTTCACCGCCCCCTCCCAGCGCTCGTCGCCGAGCGCCGCGACGAACATCCCGACGACGTCCTCGGCGTGGATCCACGGCATGTACTGGCGCCCGCCGGCGACCGGCCCGCCGATCCCGAGCTGGAAGGGCAGCAGCATCTTCGCGAGCGCCCCGCCGGTGCGGTCGAGCACGACGCCGGTGCGGATCCGCACGACCCGCATCCCGAGCTGCTCGGCGCGCGCGGCCTTCGCCTCCCACGCCACGCAGACCTCGGCCAGGAAGTCACGACCGGGGGAGGCCTCCTCGTCGATCGGCTCTGAGCCGCGGGCGCCGTAGTAGCCGCTCGCGGAGGACGACAGGAGCACGCGTGGGCGCGGCCCGGCCTCGCGCAGCCCCGTGACCAGGTTCTCGGTGCCGGTCACCCGGCTGTCGCGGATCGCGCGCCTCGCGGCAGGCGTCCAGCGCTGCGAGACCGGCTCGCCGGCGAGGTGAGCGACCGCGTCGCGGCCGGCCAGCGCCTGTACCGGCGCCGGTTCCTCGAGGGGGTCCCACCGGTAGGTCTCGACCTCGCCGAGAGCGTGCTGGGCGCGCACCGGTTCGCGGCTCAGGATCGTGACCTCCCAGCCTTGGCGCTGCAGCTCGCCGACGAGGCGGCGGCCGATCATGCCGCTCGCCCCCGAGACGGTGATCGCGGGCATCGCCGGGCGCTCCTCAGCTGCGGCCGTCGGTCGCCGCACCGGCGCCGGGCGTGACCGTGTCGCCCTGCGCGTACCCGACCTCGAGTCCGGCCTGCGCCATGCCCGCGGCCCGCGCCTGCTCGCCCACGGCGGCTGCGACCGCCGGGGCCACGTCGCGGTTGAAGACCGACGGGATGATGTAGTCCTCGCGCAGTTCCTCCTCGGCGACCATCGAGGCGATGGCGCGCGCGGCCGCCATCTTCATCTCCTCGGTGATCGCCCGCGCGCGCACGTCCAGGGCGCCGCGGAAGATGCCGGGGAACGCGAGCACGTTGTTGATCTGGTTGGGGAAGTCAGAGCGCCCGGTGGCCATGATCCGCACGTGGGGCGCCGCCTCCTCGGGGTGCACCTCGGGGGTCGGGTTGGCCATCGCGAAGACCATCGCGTCGCTGTTCATCCGCGCCAGCGCCTCCGCTGGCATCACCCGCGCTCCCGACACCCCGACGAGCAGGTCCACGCCGTCGATCAGATCGGCGGGCGCGCCCGAGAGGCAGTCGGGGTTGGTGACCTCGGCGAACCAGCGCTTGACCGGGTTCATCGATCCGTCGAGGTAGTCCTCGCGCTGCACGTGCAGCCCGCCCCTGGAGTCGGCGCCGACGATCCGCGTCACGCCCGCGGCGCGCAGGATCCGCATCACCGCGATCCCGGCCGCGCCGAGGCCGATGATCAGCACGCTCAGATCCTCCAGGTTGCGCCCCGTCAGCTTCACCGCGTTCAGCACCGCGGCCATCACGACGACGGCGGTGCCGTGCTGGTCGTCGTGGAACACCGGGATCTCCAGCTCGGAGATCAGCCGCTGCTCGATCTCGAAGCAGCGCGGCGCCGAGATGTCCTCGAGGTTGATCCCGCCGAAGCCCCGGCGCTATCAGCTTGACCGTCTGGACGATCTCGTCGGTGTCGGTCGTGTCGAGGCAGATCGGGAACGCGTCGACGCCCGCGAACTCCTTGAACAGGCAGCACTTGCCCTCCATCACCGGCATCGCGGCCTTCGGGCCGATGTTGCCGAGCCCGAGCACGGCGGTGCCGTCGGAGACCACGGCGACCGTGTTGCGCTTGATCGTGTACTGGAAGGCCTTGTCCTCGTCGTCGGCGATCGCCAGGCACACGCGCGCCACGCCCGGCGTGTAGACCATCGAGAGGTCGTCGCGGGTCTTCAGCGGGTGCTTGTTGGACTGTTCGATCTTGCCGCCGACGTGCAGCAGGAAGGTGCGGTCGGTCGTGTCGATGACCTCGGCGCCGGCGACTCCCCCGATCGCGGTCAGGATGCGGTCCCAGTGGGCGCGGTCGGAGGCGTCCACGACGATGTCGCGCAGGGCGCCCGCGGCGTCGCTCTCGACCACGTCCACGGCGCCCACGATGCCCCCGGCCTCCCCGATCGCGGTCGTGGCACGGCCGAGCACGCCCGGGCTGTCGTCGAGCTTCACGCGGATGGTCAGGCGGTACTGCGCGCTCGGTGTGGCGCTCACTTCTGTGCTCCCTCCTTGGCTGGCGGCACGGGATCTTCTCAAGAAACGCTCGCACGTTGCGCGAAGCCTCCGAGGTCGGCCGGCGCTCCGTGCCGGCCTCCGCCCGGCCGGGGCGACGCGTTCGGCGCGGGGACATAGAGTGGGAGCGATGGCGGCCGGGACCAAAGAGCGCGCGCGCAAAGGGACATCCGCGCTCGGCGGAGCGGGCGCGACCGAGCGCAGGCTGTTCCTGATCGACGGCCCGAGCCTCGTCTACCGGGCGTTCTTCGCCCTGCCCGAGTCGATCGCCACCTCAACCGGGGTGCCGACGAACGCGATCTTCGGCTTCGCATCGATGCTCGTGAAGATCGTCACCGAGTACGGCGTGCAGCCGACGGTCGTGGCGTGGGACGCCGGCACATCCGGGCGCAGCGAGCTGTTCGCCGACTACAAGGCCTCGCGGCGCTCGCGGCCCGACCTGCTCAAGCAGCAGTGGCCGTCGATGGCGCCGCTGGTGGAGGCCTTCGGCTACACGAACGTCACGATCGATGGCTACGAGGCAGACGACGTGATCGCCTCGCTCGCCGAGCGCGCGCTGCGCGCCGACCCGCCGGTGCCGGTGATGATCGTGACCGGCGACCGCGACGTCTTCCAGCTGATCGACGAGGACGGGCTCGTCAAGGTGATGGCGACCTCGCGCGGGATCACCGAGACCAAGATCTACGACCGCCGCGCGGTGATCGACCGCTACGGCATCGGGCCCGAGCTGATCCCCGACTTCTACGGCCTGAAGGGCGACACCTCGGACAACATCCCCGGCATCCCCGGCATCGGCGACAAGACGGCCAGCGAGCTGCTGCAGTCGTTCGGGACGCTGGAGGAGGTGCTGGCGAACGTCGAGCAGGTCAAAGGCGCCAAGCGCAAACAGAACCTGATCGAGCACGCCGAGGACGCGCGCATGTCGCGCGAGCTCGCGACGGTGCGGCGCGATCTGGACGTGGATCTCGACGTGGCGCTGGCGGCAGAGCGCGAACCCGACCGTTCGCGGCTGCGCGATTTCTTCCGCGAGTACGAGCTGCGCGACCCCTTGCGGCGGCTCGAGGAGGCGCTCGGCGACCCCGATGTCGCCGCGCCGGCGAGCGCCACGGAGGTGACGCTCACCGCCTCGCTGCGCGCGGGGGCTCCGGCCGACGTCGCCGCGCTCGGCTCGGCGCGACGCCGAGGTCTGCGTCGTCGTCGAGGAGATCGCGCCGCCCGAGGGCGAGCTGTTCGCCGAGGGCGCGCCCTGGCGCTTCGCGGCGAGCGCGGGCGGCGATGCGATCGCGGGCGACTGCGACGGGCCCGAGGAAGTGGTCGCGGCCTGCGCGGGGCGCCCGGTCGTGGCGCACGACGCGAAGGCGCTTCGCACCGTGCCGGGGCGGCTCGCCCACGACACCCTGCTCGGCGCCTACCTGCTCGATCCCGCGCGGCGCGGCTACCCGCTGGAGGAGCTCTGCGAGGAGCGCGGGCTCGGCAGCGACCTCGAGGATCCGCTCGCGGCGCGCGCCGTGATGCTGGGGGCGCTGGCCGACTGGCAGCGCGAGCAGATCGCCGAGCGCGGGCCTCGAGGCCGTGATGGCCGAGATCGAGCTGCCGCTCGTGCCCGTGCTGCGCGAGCTGGAGCTGCTCGGCGTGCGGCTGAACCTCGAGCGCCTGGCGGGGATCACCGAGCGGGTGCGCGAGGAGATCGGCGGCCTCGAACGCGAGATCTTCGCGCTCGCCGGCGAGGAGTTCACGATCGGCTCGCCGCAGCAGCTCGGCGAGATCCTCTTCGAGCGCCTCGGGCTGTCGCGCAAGCGCCGCGGCAAGACCGGCTACTCGACGGACGCGCGCGTGCTGCAGGCGATCCGCGCCGAGCACGAGATCGTGCCCAAGATCGAGCGCTGGCGCGAGCTCTCGACGCTGATCAAGACCTATCTCGACGTGCTGCCCGAGCAGGCCGATGCCGAGTCGCGGATCCACACGACGTTCCTGCAGGCGGTCGCGACGACGGGGCGCCTGTCGAGCACCAACCCGAACATGCAGAACGTCCCGATCCGCACCCCGCTCGGGCGCGAGATCCGCGGCTGCTTCGAGGCCGAGCCCGGGAAGGTGCTGATCTCAGCCGACTACTCGCAGATCGAGCTGCGCGTGCTCGCGCAGGCGGCGCAGGAGGACGCGCTGATGGAGATCTTCAAACGTGGCGAGGACGTGCACACGGCCACCGCCTCGCGCGTGTTCGGCGTCACCGCGGAGGAGATCGATCCCGGCATGCGCTCGAAGGCGAAGATGATCAACTACGGCATCGTCTACGGCCTCTCCGACTACGGCCTGGCCGACCGCCTGAACATCCCGCGCGAGGAGGCCAAGGAGTTCATCGACGCCTACCTCGAGCGCTTCCCGCACGTCGCCGAGTTCATGGCGGCGACGATCGAGCGGGCCAAGGAGGAGGGCTACGTCAAGACGCTGTGGGGCCGGCGCCGGCAGATCCCCGAGCTCCGGGCCCGCAACTACCAGGTCCGCACGCTCGGCGAGCGCCTCGCGGTCAACACCGTCGTGCAGGGCACCGCCGCCGACATCATCAAGCTCGCGATGGTCCGCACGCACGCCGCGCTCGCGGAGTCCGGCCTGCAGACGAAGCTGCTCCTGACGATCCACGACGAGCTGCTCTTCGAAGGGCCCCCGGAGGAGGCGCAGGACGCCGGCGCGCTGGTCGAGCGTGAGATGGTCGCCGTGTGGGAGCCGAACGAGCCGCCGCTGGCGGTGGACATCGGCTCCGGTCAGAACTGGCTCGAGGCGAAGTGACCCGCAGCCTCGCGATCTTCCTCGGCGCGGGCGCCGGCGCGCTCGTCGGCATGCAGGCGCCGATCAACTCGCGGCTCGGCAAGACCGTCGGCGGCGTGCAGGCCGCGACGTTCTCGTTCCTGGTCGGAACCGCCGCGCTCGTGGCGATCAGCTTCATCCTGCGCGGCGGCCTCAGCTCGCTCGGGCACATCGGCAACGTGCCGTGGTGGGCGCTCGTGGGCGGACTGCTCGGCGCCGTCTACGTGTTCGTCGCGCTGGAAGCCGTGAAGACGCTCGGCGCGAGCGGGCTCACCGCGGTCGTGATCACCGGCCAGCTGACGATGTCGGTCGTGATCGACCGGCTCGGGCTGCTCGGGGTGGCGAAGGCGCCGATCAGCTTCCACCGCGTGCTCGGGATCGTGCTGCTGGTCGCGGGCGTCGCGCTCGTCGTGCGCAAGTAGGCCGGCGCGCCGGCCGGTGCCGGCGGCCTCACGCCGGCGCTCAGGCGAGCGCCGCGGCGAAGCCCTCTCGCCAGCTGCGGTGCTTCGGCTCCCACACGAGCTCGCGCTTTGCGCGCTCGTTCGAGGCGCCCTGCGCGCGTGTCATGACTGCGACGCCGTAATCACCGGCGGCGAGACGGGCGAGGAAGGCCGGAACGCGCATCGGGCGCGGGGCGCCGGCGGCCTTCGCGAGCGCGGGAAGCCACTCGGCCACCGGCGCGGGCGCGTCGTCGACGACGTTGTAGACGCCCGGCGCGCGCGCCGAGCGCGAGCACCGTCGCGGCCGCCGCGTCGTCCACGTGGACGAACGACCAGACGCCACCGCCGGAGCCGACGATCGGCATGCGCCGGCGGCGCAGATCCGAGACGATCGAGCCGTCGGGTGCGATCGCGCTGCCCGGCCCGTAGAAGTAGCCGTAGCGCAGCACGGTCCCGCCCTCCTCCAGCGTGGTCTTCTCCAGCGTCCTGACCGCGTCCGCCGTGCGGGCGAACGACGCCGGGGGTTCGAGCACGAGCGGGTCCTGCTCGGAATGGAGCGCCCCGTCGGGGCCGCTCTCGTACATGAACGCGATGCTCTGCGCGATCAGCCGCCGGACGCCCGCGCCGCGGGCGGCGCCGGCGAGGATCCGCGAGCCCTCGCTGCGCAAGCGGTCGTTGCGCTCGAAGTCGCGCTCGATCCGCCGCGGGTCGATCCGCTTCGGCAGCGCCGTGAGCTGGTTGACGACGGCGTCCGGGCGCGTCCGCGCGATCGCGTCCGCGACGGCGCCGGCGTCGAGCGCGTCCGCGATGGCCGGCTCGGCACCGGCCGCGCGCGCCTGCTCGGCGCTCTCCTCGCTGCGGCACATCGCCGTGACCTCGTGGCCGGCCGCGAGCAGGGCGGGGACGAGGCGGCGGCCGATCACGCCGGTCGCCCCGGCGACGAACACCTTCACGAGGCGACCGCCAGCCCGGGCGCGCCGTCCGCGGGCACGCCGGGGCCCGCGCCCGCCGGGTCCGCCGCGCCGGTCTCCAGCCGCGCGCACGCCATGCCTTCGCTGAAGCCCGCGGCGCCCAGCCCGAACGCGCCGTTGAAGCGCGAGCGCAGGTTCTCGACGGCGATCAGGTGAACCAGCTCGACGAGCTGCGCGTCGCCGCCGAGACGCTCGCGGAGCGCTTCGAGCAGTTCCGGCGCGACCACGACCGGGGTCCGCGTCATCGCGGCGGCGAGGTCGAGCACGAGCCGCTCGGTCTCGTCGAAGCGCTCGCTGTCGCGGTAGCGGTGGAGATCGAGCAGCTGTCCCTCCTGGACGCCCTTCGCACGCGCCTCGAAGGAGCCGATGTCCTGGCACATCTCGCAGCCCTGCATGACCGCGGACTTCAGGACCGCCAGCGCGCGCAGGTGCTCGGGCACGAGCGGGCGCCGCGCGACGCTCTTCTCGAGCTGGGCGTAGCCGACGAGCTGCCCGAAGCGGTGCGCGCGGACCGGGATGTCCGGTGTGAGCAGCGCCTTTCCGGTCATGCGGCGCACTTCGCGGCGCGCGAGCGCGTAGGTGAGGCGGATCAGGAGGTTGCGACGGGCGGGGACGCCCTCGACGACGGTCATGTCGTGCTCCTTTCGGCTCGGGGGGAGGAGGCGACCGAAGTTCCGGCGAGCGATGCGACCGCGTCAGCCGCCCGCGGGCCGGCGACGCGGGGACCGGGCGCGGGCGCGCCCGCATCGCGTGCGGCGAAGCGCCACATCCAGGCCAGCAGGGCGGTGCTCGCGAGAAGCGAGAGGAAGTCGAACCAGCCCGTCCAGCGCGGGTGCGCCGAGCTCGCGTCCACGAGGTGGTTGACGGTGTGCAGGGCGAACTGGACCGTCGAGATCGCGAGCACGGGCACGCGCCAGGACGGCCGGCGGATCGCCACGAGGACGCCGAAGCCGATTGCCGCGCTGTAGGTGGCGATGTCGCGGATGTAGTGCCGGTTCAGGTCTTCGAAGGGGCCGATCGCCGTGAAGAACGTGTGCGGGGCGATCGTCATGAACAGCGCGAGGCCGAGGTTGTAGGCCGCGAACACGATCATCCCGGCCTGGAAGAGGACGTGCGAGAGCCGGCCGGCGCTCCGTGCCGGGAGATGGGGTCGGCCGGCGCTCCGTGCCGGTGAGATGGGGGTCGGCCGGCGCTCCGTGCCGGCCTCCGGGTTGCTCTGCCATGGCGGCGACGATAGGGTCTCGCTGGTCCATCGTAAAGGACCAATCCGAGGCTCGAAATGGGTACCAATGGTCATTCCCCGGCATCGGCCGCGCGGGCCGCTCGCGCCGAGGAGCTGCTGCTCGATCTCGACCGCCGGGGCGGCACCCCGCTGCGCGCGCAGCTGGAGGACGGCCTGCGCGAGGCGGTGCGCAGCGGGCGCCTCGCCGCCCACGTGCGCCTGCCCCCGACGCGCGCGCTGGCGGCCGACCTCGGCATCTCGAGGCGGCTCGTCGTCGACGCCTACGCCCAGCTGCTCGCCGAGGGCTACCTCGTCGCAAGGCGCGGCGCCGGCACGTTCGTCGCGGACGGCGCGGCCCCGCACGAGCCGCCGGCCATCGAGCGCGCGACGCCGCCGCTGCGCTTCGACTTCTTCCCCGGCTATCCCGACCTGGCCACGTTCCCGCGGCGCCTCTGGCTGCGCGCGCTGCGCGAGACGCTCCGCGACGCGCCCGACCGGGCGCTCGGCTACCCCGATCCCCGCGGCGCCTCGGCGTTGCGCCGCGCGCTGGCCGGCCATCTGCGCCGGGTCAGAGGGGTAGCGGCGGACCCGGAGTCGATCGTCGTCTGCTCCGGCGCGGCACAGGCGCTCGCGCTGATCGGGGCCGAGCTGGCAGGGGCGACGATCGCGGTCGAGGATCCCGGGCTGCCCGCGCACCTCGCGATCCTCTCCTCGGCCGGCGCGCGCCTCGTGCCGCTCGAGGTCGACGCCGATGGCGCCCGCGTCGAGCAGCTGCGCGCGATCGCCCCGGACGCGGTGATCCTGCACCCCCGCGCACCAGTCGCCGACCGGTGTCGCCCTCTCGCCCTCCCGCCGCGCGGCGCTGCTCGCGTGGGCGGGCGAGACCGGGGCGCTCGTGATCGAGGACGACTACGACGCGGAGTTCCGCTACGACCGCGCGCCGCTCGGCGCCATGCAGGGCCTTGCGCCCGAGCGCGTCCTCTATACCGGCACCGTCAGCAAGACGCTCGCGCCCGCCCTGCGACTTGGTTGGATGGTGCTGCCGGCGCGCCTGCGCGAGCGGATCGCGCAGCGCAAGCTGCTCGCCGACCACGGTTCGCCGACGCTCGACCAGCTGGCGCTCGCGCGGCTGTTCGAGAGCGGCGCCTACGACCGCCACCTGCGAGGGGCGCGGCGCCGGTACCGCGCGCGCCGGGACGCCCTCGTCGCCGCGGTCGCCGAGCAGCTCCCGGGCGCCTCGGTGACGGGTCTCGCCGCCGGACTGCATGCGACGGTGCGCCTGCCGGAGGCCGTGGACGGGATCGCGCTGGTCCGGGCGGCCGCCGGCGAGTCCGTCGGCGTCTACCCGCTGGGCTACGCCTACATGACCCCGCGACCGTGCGACGACGGTCTCATCCTCGGGTACGCCAACCTCAGCGAGCCGGCGATCGAGGAGGGCGTCCGGCGCCTCGCGCGGGCGCTCGAGGCGCTCTAGGCGCGGACGCCGGCGACGGGCGAGGGGATCGCGCGCCCGGCGAGGCGGCCCGCGCTGCTCGGCCCCGCGCCGGCCGAGACGTAGGAGGGCGGGGCGATCGCCAGATACTGGTCGAACGCCCAGCGCGTCAGGCGGCGTGACTCGAAAGCGCGGACGAACTGCGTGATCGCCCGGCTCGGCGTGATCTGGCCGATCGCGCGCTGAGCGTTCAGCAGCCAGCGGAACTTGCGCTCGTGTGCGTCGGAGAACGCCCCGTAGCCGAGCAGCGCCTGCTCGCGGGAGCGGTGGCCGGTCACGACGGCGCGCAGCTCGCGCCCGCACGCGAGCCCGAAGTAGAGCGCCGTGCGGATGCCCTCCGCGGTGAGAGGCAGGCAATGGCCCGCCGAGTCGCCCGCGAAGAAGACGCCGTCCTCGGCGGCGCGGCGCAGCTGATGCGGGATCCAGTTGCCCTGGTAGCCGAGCGGGGGCAGGCCGAGGTCGCCGGCGAGGCGGACCGTCGGCTCCTTCACGTGGTGCGAGGGCCAGAACGAGCCGACCCCGACCCGCAGCTCGTCGCCCGCGGGGAAGCTCCACGAGTAGCCGGCCCGGACGTACTTGGGGTCGATCCACAGCTCCATCTCGCGTCCCGTGCCCGGCGGGTGCACCTCGAGGCCCCGCGAGAGTTTCGCGTCGGGCGGCTGGATCGGGGTGGCGTTGGAGAGCACCCGCCGCCAGCCGAGCGCATCCACGATCAGCGGGGCGCGCAGCTCGCCCCGGTCCGTGATGACGGTGTCCCCGCGGCGCCCCGTCACCGTCGCGGTCTCGAACTCCGCGTCCCCGCTGCGGTCCCAGAGCAGCGCGCAGAGCTCGCGGTAATCGAAGGTCGAGAACGACCAGGGCAGCTGCCAGCGGGCCGTGCGCCAGGGCGTGTGCACGACCAGCTCGTCGAAGCTCTGGCGCTCGGACGCGGTGAGGTCCATCGCGCGCAGCCACTGCGTGGGGATGCCGCAGGCCGAGGTCTGGCGCTCGCCGATCTCGTAGCGATCGAGCACCAGCACGCTCGCGCCGGCGTCCGCCAGCTCGGCCGCGACGGCGAGCCCGGCGAAGCTCGCGCCGCAGACGAGCACGTCGCAGTCGCGCTGCAGGGCCGTGCGCTCGACTCCCCGCTTGGTCGCTCTCACAGGCATAGGCCCCGGCAATGATAAGGCTGCGCTACGCTTCGCCCGGTGCAAACTGTGATGGACAACCCGCAGGCGCGGGTCGTTGACGGCTCCAACGGGCTCCTGCTGGAGATCGACGGGCAGATCGTCCCCAACTACGACGCGACCTTCCGCGAGATCGAGGAGGGCGAGGTCGTCACCGGGCACGTCGTCCGGATCGACAAGGACGAGGTCCTCGTGGACATCGGCTACAAGTCCGAGGGCGTCATCCCCGCCAACGAGCTCTCGATCCGCAAGGCGGTCGACCCGGCCGACGAGGTTCATCTCGGCGAGGAGGTCGACGCGATCGTCCTCACCAAGGAGGACCAGGACGGGCGCCTGATCATGTCCAAGAAGCGCGCGCGCTTCGAGAAGGCATGGCGCCGCATCGAAGCAGCCGCCGAGTCCGGGGAGCCGGTCGAGGGCACCGTGATCGAGGTCGTCAAGGGCGGGCTGATCATCGACCTCGGGGTGCGCGGCTTCCTGCCCGCCTCGCTGGTCGACATCCGCCGCGTCCCCAACCTCGACGAATACATGGGCACGAAGATCGAGACCAAGGTCATCGAGCTCAACCGCTCGCGCAACAACGTCGTGCTCTCGCGCCGCGCCGTGCTCGAGGAGGAGCGCAAGGAGGTCCGCCAGCAGATCCTGGACCGCCTGCAGCCGGGGCTCGTGGTCGAAGGCCAGATCTCGAACATCGTCGACTTCGGCGCGTTCGTGGACCTCGACGGCATCGACGGCCTGATCCACATCTCAGAGCTCTCCTGGTCGCACGTCAACCACCCGAGCGAGATCCTCTCGATCGGCGACACCGTGAAGGTGAAGGTCCTCGACATCGACCGCGACCGCCAGCGCATCTCGCTGGGCCTCAAGCAGACCCAGGAGGACCCCTGGCAGCGGATCGTGGACACCTACAACGTCGGCGACGAGCTCGCCGGCAAGGTCACGAAGGTGGTCACCTTCGGCGCGTTCGTCGAGATCCTGGACGGGGTCGAGGGCCTCGTCCACATCTCCGAGCTCGCCCCGCACCACGTCGAGAGCCCGCGCGAGATCGTCCACCCGGGCGACGAGATCCGGGTGAAGATCCTCGAGATCGACTCCGAGCGCCGGCGCCTGTCGCTGTCGGCCAAGCGGGTCGAGGACCAGATCCTGCCCGTCTCCCGTCCGGGCGGCGCCGAAGAACCGGCTGCCGAGCTCGACGAGCAGGGCACAGGCCGCGGAGGCCGCGCCGGAGGCCGAGGCTGAAGCCCCGGCCTTCGAGGCTGCGCCGGAGGCCGAGGCCGAGGCTCCGGCCGTGGAGGCTGCGCCCGAGGCCGAGGCCGAGGCCGAAGGTCCGGCCGCTCGAGGCCGCGCCCGAGCCGTCGAGGCCGCCCGCCGAGGTCGAGGCCGCGCCCGAGCCTGAGGCGCCCGCGGAGGTCGCGCCGGAGCCGGTCGCCGAGGCGCCGTCCGACAACGGGGAGCCCGCCGGGGAGAACGTGGCCGGCGACGCCGTGCCGCTGCCCGACGCGGCGATCGCCGAGGCCGAAGCGGCCGGCGGCCCCGAGCAGAACTAGCGCGGGCGCACCGCCGGGAAGTTGCCGCAGCGGGTTCCCTTCGTCGGGCTGACGGGCGGGCTCGGCGCGGGCAAGTCGACGGCGCTCGCTGCGCTGCGCGAGCTCGGCGCCGAGACGATCTCCAGCGACGAGGTCGTCCACGAGCTGTACGGCTCACCGGAGCTGCGCGACGCCGTCGTCGCGAGGTGGGGCCCGGAGGTCGCGCCCGGCGGCGTCGTGGACCGCGCGGCGATCGCGCGGCAGGTGTTCGCCGACGAGGATGAGCGCCGCTGGCTCGAGCAGCTCCTCTGGCCGCTCGTCGGAGCCCGCGTGGCGGAGTGGCTCCAGGCCGCGCGCGAGCGCGAGCCGGCGCCTGCCGCCGCCGTGGTCGAGGTGCCGCTGCTGTTCGAGGCGGGGCTGCAGGACGCCTACGATGCGACGATCGCCGTGCTGGCCGCCGAAGACGTGCGCTCCGAGCGCGCGGCGGCGCGCGGCCACGAGCACGTCGGCGAGCGCGAGGCACGCCAGCTCAGCCAGGAGGAGAAGGCCGCGAAAGCGACATACGTCGTCCGCAACGACGGCACGATCGACGAGCTGCGAGCGCAACTGTCGGACGTGCTTGGCAATCTAGGAGCATGAGCCACGTCGCCACCGGCGCGCACGTGACCCGTCAGCGGCGCGGAACGGGCTGGATGCTGGGGCTCGCCGCCGTGCTGGCGGCGGCGGTGATCGTCTACCCGCTGCTGAGCGGCGGCGTGCACCGCAACGGGCTGCCGCTGACCGACGCCTCGATCATCCGCGAACAGGCGGCCGCGAAGCACCTCGACCCGGCGCTGATCGCGGGCGTGATCTACGCCGAGAGCAAATTCGAACCGCGGCCGTCCTCCGCCGGGGCGCAGGGACTGATGCAGATCCTGCCCGAAACCGCCTACTACCTGGCGAAGCTGTCGGGCGGAAAACGCTTCACGGCCTCCGACCTCGCGACGCCGGCGATCAACGTCGCCTACGGCAGCTACTACCTGCGCTACCTGCTCGACCACTACGAAGGCGACGAGATGCTCGCGATCGCCGCCTACAACGGCGGGCTCACGAACGTCGACCGCTGGGTCGCGCACGCCCGCGAATCCGGCGAATCGCTGACGATCGGCGCGATCCCGTTCCCGGAGACGCGCGAATACGTGCAGCGGGTGCTGGCGGCGCAGCGGGAATACCGCGCGACGTACCCGCGGGAGCTGGGGATCTCCTAGCGCCGCCGGTCCTCGGGGACGTCGACGAGCGGGACGGTCGGCCCGACAGCTCGGAGCCTCCCCATCGCGGCCCGCCGCTGGCCGCAACCGCCGCTACCGTAGTCCGGTGCCCGCCTTCAAGCTCGACAACGTCTTCACCCCGACCGCGGACCAGCCGCGGGCGATCGAGTCGATGGCGGAAGGGATCCTCTCCGGCGAGCGCTTCCAGACGCTGCTCGGGGCCACCGGGACCGGCAAGACGATGACGATGGCGGGCGTGATCGAGGCCGTGCAGCGCCCGACGCTCGTGATCGCCCACAACAAGACGCTTGCGGCGCAGCTCTGCAACGAGTTCCGGACGTTCTTCCCGGACAACGCCGTCGAGTACTTCGTCTCCTACTACGACTACTACCAGCCCGAGGCGTACGTCCCGAGCCGCGACCTGTACATCGAGAAGGACTCCGCGATCAACCAGGAGGTCGACCGGCTCCGGCACGCGGCGACGGCGGCCGTCTTCGCCCGCCGCGACGTGATCGTGGTGGCGTCGGTGTCCTGCATCTACGGCCTGGGCTCGCCGCAGACGTACGAGATGAACATGCAGATCCTCAAGCGCGGCGAGGAGATCGACCGCGACGCGCTGCTGCGCAAGCTCGTCTCGATCCAGTACAACCGCAACGACAGCGTGCTCTCGCGCGGCACGTTCCGCGTGCGGGGGGAGACGCTCGAGGTGTTCCCCGCGTACGCGGAGACGGCGTTCCGCGCGACGATGTTCGGCGACGAAGTCGAACGCCTGCAGCACTTCGACCCCCTCACGGGCGAGCTGATCGCCGACGACCTCGAGCACGTGGCGATCTGGCCCGCCACGCACTACAACGTCAAGGAGGGGACGATCGAGGCCGCGGTGGAAGCGATCGGCGCCGAACTGAACCAGCGCTGCGGCGAGCTGGAGTCCGAGGGCAAGCAGCTCGAGTCCCACCGCCTGCGCCAGCGCACGCAGTACGACATGGAGATGCTGCGCGAGGTCGGGTTCTGCTCGGGGATCGAGAACTACTCGCGGATCCTCGACGGGCGCCCGCCGGGGTCGCGGCCGTACTGCCTGATCGACTACTTCCCGAAGGACTTCGTCTGCTTCATCGACGAGTCCCACCAGACGGTGCCCCAGATCGGGGGCATGCACGAGGGCGACCGCTCCCGCAAGCAGACGCTCGTCGACTACGGGTTCAGGCTCCCGAGCGCGCTCGACAACCGCCCGCAGACCTTCGAGGAGTACCTCTCGATCACCCCGCAGCTGATGTTCGTCTCCGCCACTCCCGGCGAGTACGAGCGCGCGCGCTCGACGCGCGTCGTCGAGCAGATCGTGCGCCCGACCGGGATCGTCGACCCGTCCGTCGAGGTGCGCGAGACCAAGAACCAGATCGACGACCTGATGAACGAGGTCCGCGTGCGGGTCCAGCGCGACGAGCGCGTGCTGGTCACCACCCTGACCAAGAAGATGAGCGAGGACCTCTCGCAGTACCTGCTCGAGATGGGCTTCAAGACGCGCTACCTGCACTCGGAGATCGACACGCTCGAACGCATCCAGATCATCCGCGACCTGCGCCTGGGCGAGTACGACGTCCTGGTCGGCGTGAACCTCCTCCGCGAGGGGCTCGACCTGCCCGAGGTCTCGCTGGTGGCGATCCTCGACGCCGACAAGGAGGGCTTCCTGCGCGGCGAGACCTCGCTGATCCAGACGATCGGCCGCGCCGCGCGCAACGTCGACGGGACCGTGCTGATGTACGCCGACAAGGAGACGAAGGCGATGCGCGCCGCGATCGACGAGACCGACCGCCGCCGCGAGATCCAGCTCGCCTACAACGAGGAGCACGGGATCACCGCCGCGACGATCGTCAAGGGCATCTCCGACATCGCCGAGTTCCTGCAGGCCGAGTCCAAGGTGCCGCGCGGGCGCAAACGCCGCACCGCCAAGCGCGGGACCGCGGAGGAGCTGCCGCAGCACGAGCTGGAGAAGATGATCGTCGAGCTGGAGGAGGAGATGCTCGCGGCGGCCGACGACCTGCGCTTCGAGTACGCCGCCCAGCTCCGCGACGAGCTTCGCGAGCTGCGGCGCGACCTGCAGGAGATCCGCGCCGAAGAGGCGCCGCTCCCGGCGGAGACGAGATCTGAGACTTCCGCCGGGGACATGCCGTAGGATCGGCGCGTGCCGCTGGACCGCCAGGCAATCGAACGCCGCGACTTCCCGATCGGCCGCCGCGGCTACGACGCGGCCGCCGTCGACGCCCACCTGCGGGCGCTCGCGGCCGAGTTCGAAGAGCTCCAGCGCGCCGCCACCACCGGCAAGCCCGATCTCTCGATGGCCTCCACGGCCGGGACGCAGGTGCAGAGCATCATCGAGGCCGCCGAGTCGGCCGCCGCCGAGATCGAGCGGGCCGCGCAGGAGAACGCGCGCCAGGTTCGCGACGAGGCCGCCAAAGACGCCGAGCGCACCCGCGAGGAGGCGATCGAGAAGGCGCGCCTGCACGTCGGTGCCGTCGCCCAGGTGACCGCGACGCTGCTCGAGCGCGTCGGCTCGATGGACGCCGAGGTCAACGCCCTGATCGGCAGCCTGCGCGCGGGGGCGGGCCGCCTCGCGGCTGACCTCACCGCCGTCGAGGGCGGGATGGCGGAGCTCTACGGCGCCGCGTCGGGCCGGGAGAGCGGCGCCGAGGACGAACTTGCGCCGCAGGTCGAGCCGGCGCTCGCCGAGCCGCCGGCTCCCCCGGAGCAGCCGGCCGAGTCGCCGCAGCAGTCACTTGGCGCGTTCGAGGCGGCGCTCGACTCGGCGCTGGCGGCACCCGCCGGCGAGGAGCCCGTCGCGCAGGAGCCGCAGATCCAGGCCGAAGCGGCCGGCGCCGGCGCGGACGTCGACGGCGCGCGCCTGATCGCTCTGAACATGGCGCTGAACGGGGAGTCCCGCAGCGACACGGATCGCTACCTCGCCGAGAACTTCGAGCTGCCGGACCGGCTGAAGCTGATCGACGAGGTGTACGCGGCGATCGAAGGCTGATCACCGCCGAACGCGGTGGACCCCGGGCTGCGCGCCGCTCGGACCCGAACATCTGTTCGCCGTCATAGAATGGCCCCTCGATGGCAACGGGCAACAAGATCGTCGTCTCGGGGGCGCGCGAGCACAACCTGAAAGACATCTCGCTGGAGCTGCCGCGCGACGCGCTGGTGGTGATCACGGGGCTGTCCGGGTCGGGCAAGTCGAGCCTCGCGTTCGACACCGTGTACGCCGAGGGCCAGCGCCGCTACGTCGAGTCGCTGTCGGCCTACGCGCGCCAGTTCCTGGGCCAGATGGACAAGCCGGACGTGGACTCGATCGAGGGCCTGTCGCCGGCGATCTCGATCGATCAGAAGACGACCTCGCGCAACCCGCGCTCGACGGTCGGGACGGTGACCGAGATCTACGACTACCTGCGCCTGCTGTGGGCGCGCGTGGGCAAGCCGCACTGCCCGATCTGCGGCCGGCCGATCGTGGGGCAGTCCGCCGAGCAGATCATCGACCAGGTGATGGAGCTGGCCGAGAGCACGCGCTTCATGGTGCTGGCGCCGGTCGTCAGGGGCCGCAAGGGCGAGTACGGCAAGCTGCTCGACGAGCTGCGCGCGGACGGCTTCGCGCGCGTGAAGATCGACGGCCGCATCCGCATGCTGGAGGAGTCGATCGTGCTCGACAAGCGCTACAAGCACGACATCGCGGTGGTCGTGGACCGGCTCGTGATGCGCCACGACGTGCGGAAGCGCCTGGCGGACTCGATCGAGACGGCGGTGGGGCTGGCCGACGGCCTGGTGGAGATCGAGATAGTGGGGAGGGGCTCCGGCCGTTCGGCCTCCGCCGATGGTTCTCCACGCGAGGGGGACGACGCCCCTGGGCGGGCGGCGCACGCGACCGGGGCGAAGGGAGCGCGCGCCGCGGCGATCTCGATCACGCCGGAGATGGAGCCCGATGAGGGGACGATCTTCACCTTCTCCGAGCGCTTCGCCTGTCCCGAGCACGGGCCCTCGCTGGTCGAGCTCGAGCCGCGCATCTTCTCCTTCAACTCCCCGCACGGGGCCTGCGACCGCTGCACGGGACTCGGCTCGCAGATGGAGATCGACCCCGATCTGGTGGTGCCGGACCCCTCGCTGTCGATCAACCAGGGGGCGCTGGCGCCGTGGGCGGGCAGCAGCTCCAACTACTACGAGCAGCTCACCGAGGCGATCGCGGAGGAATACGACGTCGACCTCGACACGCCGTGGGAGGACCTCGACCCAGAGGCCCGCGACGTGTTCCTGCACGGCACGGGGGGCGAGGCGGTCCAGATCACCTACCGCAACCGCTACGGGCGGCGGCGCTCCTACGCGACGCGCTTCGAGGGCATCGTCGGCAACCTCGAACGCCGCTACCGCGAGACGGACTCCGAGTTCTCGCGCGAGAAGATCGAGGAGTTCATGTCGCTGCGCCCGTGCCCGGTCTGCGACGGCGCGCGCCTGCGGCCCGAGTCGCGCGCGGTGCTGGTCGCCGGCACGCGGATCGAGGACTTCACCGCGCTCTCGGCGCGGCGCGCGCTGGAGTGGCTCGAGCAGGTCGAGCTCTCGGAGACCGACCGTCACGTCGCGCGGCTGATCCTGCGCGAGATCTCAGAGCGCCTGCAGTTCCTCGAGAACGTCGGCATCGGCTACCTGTCGATGAGCCGCGCGGCCGCGACGCTGTCCGGCGGCGAGGCGCAGAGGATCCGGCTCGCGACCCAGATCGGCAGCTCGCTGGTCGGCGTGCTCTACATCCTCGACGAGCCCTCGATCGGGCTGCACCAGCGCGACAACTCGAAGCTGATCGCGACGCTGGAGCGGCTGCGGGACCTCGGCAACACCGTGATCGTGGTCGAGCACGACGAGCAGACGATGCTCGCGGCCGATCACCTCGTCGACCTCGGCCCCGGCGCGGGCGAGCACGGCGGGCGGATCGTCGCGCAGGGCACGGCGGCCGAGGTGAAGCGCGTGAAGAGCTCGCTCACCGGCCAGTTCCTCTCCGGCGCGCGGCGCATCGACGTCCCGGCGAAGCGGCGCACGCCGAGCGGGTACATCGAGATCACGGGCGCCTCCCAGCACAACCTGCGCGACATCGACGTGCACGTGCCGCTCGGCGTGCTGATGTGCGTCACCGGCGTCTCCGGATCGGGCAAGTCGACGCTCGTCAACGACGTTCTGTTCAAGGCCGTCGCGAACCGCCTGCACCGCGCGCGCAAGCGCCCGGGCGCCCACCGCGCGATCCACGGCCTCGACCAGCTCGACAAGATCATCCAGGTCGACCAGTCTCCGATCGGGCGCACGCCGCGGTCGAACCCGGCGACCTACACGGGCCTGTTCGACGTGATCCGTGACCTCTTCTCGAAGACCCAGGAGGCGCGGGCGCGCGGCTACAAGCCCGGGCGGTTCAGCTTCAACGTGAAGGGCGGGCGCTGCGAGGTGTGCCGCGGCGACGGGCAGATCAAGATCGAGATGCACTTCCTGCCCGACGTCTACGTGCCCTGCGAACAGTGCCACGGCAAGCGCTACAACCGCGAGACGCTCGAGATCCGCTTCAAGGGCAAGAGCATCGCCGACGTGCTCGACATGCCGGTCGAGGAGGCCCTGAAGTTCTTCGAGCACATCCCCAAGATCCGCCGGCGCCTGGAGACCCTGTTCGCCGTCGGCCTGGGCTACGTGCGCCTCGGCCAGCCGGCCACGACGCTCTCGGGCGGCGAGGCCCAGCGCGTGAAGCTCGCGACAGAGCTCTCGAAGATCGCGACCGGCCGCACGCTCTACATCCTCGACGAGCCGACGACGGGCCTGCACTTCGCCGACGTGCAGCGCCTGCTCGAGGTTCTCCAGCGCCTCGTCGCGGCGGGCAACAGCGTGGTGGTCATCGAGCACAACCTCGACGTGATCAAGAGCGCCGACCGGATCATCGACATGGGCCCGGAGGGGGGAGAGGAGGGCGGCCTCGTCGTCGCCTCCGGCACCCCCGAGGAGGTCGCCGCGGAGGGGGTGGCCGGGGGTCCATCGCACACGGGCCGCTTCCTGGCCGAGCTCGTCGAGCCCGCCGCGGCCGGCGGGGCCGCCAAACGCGCGCCCCGCAAACGCCGCGCGAAGCTGGCAGCCGCCGCCTAGGAGGCGGGCCGGCGCCGCGGCCGCTCCGGGCGCGCGATCGCCTTCGCGGGCGGGTCGGGCGGTTCGACGAGCGCGGCTCGCTCGGCCACGTCGAGCAGCTCTTCATAGGTCACGAGCGTGACCATCACGCCGGCCCGCGCGGGAAGCGTGGCCAGGTGGGTCGCCCCGCGCATCACGCGCACGCCGAGGCGCATCGCTCCCAGGGGTGCTGTGAGGAGCCCCATGAAACCCCTCTTTCCCACTTCCGCGCCGGCCCGAAACAGGGCGCGCCCGTGCCTGCCCCGGTCTGGGTGCCACACCTGCGAAGCTGCGCCGCATGGGCGGGTTGCGGCTCTGGCTGCAGAAGTGGCGCTGGTATCAGCGCAACTCGCTGCCGTGGAACCGCCTCGCGATCCACCGGCAGCTGATGCGCCGCGGGGCCTTCGCACGCTGGCCCCTGGAGGGCAACGTTCTCGAGGCGCTGCGCGAGGGCCGCCTGGAGGTCGGGGAGGGGACACTGTTCGAGCCGGGCGTGTGGATCACCGCGCCGGCGCCCGCGCGGGTGAGGATCGGCGAAGGGACGTTCCTGAACCGGAACGTGATGGTCGCCTCCCAGGAGCTGGTCGAGATCGGCGCCCACTGCATGCTCGCGAACGGCTGCTTCGTATCGGACGCGAGCCACCGCTTCGACGACCTGCAGCTGCCGATCACGTGGCAGGGCTTCGAGAGCAAGGGCCCGACCAGGATCGGGGACAACTGCTGGCTCGGCGTCGGCGTCGTCGTGACGAGCGGCGTGACGATCGGCGAGCGCTGTGTGATCGGCGCCAACAGCGTCGTGACGCGCGACATCCCGCCCTACTCGATCGCCGCCGGCGCGCCCGCGCGCGTGCTGCGCTCGATCGAGTACGGCAGCGCGCTCCACGGCCCGGGCGCCCACGGCGAGCCTGTAGCGTGAGCGCCATGGAGCTCTACGACGCGATGCGCTGCGCGCCCACGAGCCGGCGCTTCACGGCCGAGCCGGTGGACCCCGCGGCGATCGAGCGCGCGCTCGACGCGGCGCGCTTCGCGCCCAGCGGCGGCAACCGCCAGGGCTGGCGCGTGGTCGTGGTCACCGCGCCGGAGACCCGCCGCGCGCTGCGCGACCTGTACCTGCCGCACTGGCGCGCCTACCTGGAGATGGGAGCCCACCCACCCGGAGCCCAGATGCTGGCCCAGCCGGACGCCTTCGAGCAGAAACGGACGCGGATGGTGCGGCGCGCCAACGAGTACGCCGAGCGCCTCGACGAGGTCCCGGTGCACCTCGTGCTGGGCGTGCAGCTCTCCGACCTCGCCGTGACCGACGAGGGGCTGGCGCGGACGAGCATCGTCGGCGGCGCCTCGATCTACCCGTTCGCCCAGAACCTGCTGCTCGCGCTGCGCAACGAGGGCCTGGGCGCCTCGATGACGACGCTGCTCGTGCCTGCCGAGGCGGAGGTCCGCGAGCTGCTCGGGATCCCGCAGGAGGTCGCGCTCGCGGCCCACATCGGCGTCGGGCACCGCGCCGATGAGTGGCCGAAGCAGCTCGCCCGCAAACCGGTCGCCGAGTTCGCCTTCGCCGAGCGCTTCGGCGAGCCGTTCGCGAGCTAGCTCCCGTGGGGGGCCGGGCACAACAGCCCCGGCCCCCGTTGGGAGGAGGTAGCTCTTATTCGGCCGGCGGGACGGGCACGCCGTTGAACGGCGTGGTGCCCGCCGCGACCTGGTAGCCGGCGCCCGTGACCTTGTTGGCGTATTCGAGCTCTTTGGCGAGGTCGCCGACGCCGTTGCTGCCGGGCGTCGGAGCGAGCTCGACCGTCGAGAGCACGCCGAGCGCGTCGCCGCTCGCGTCCATGTAGCCGCTGCCCGAGTCGCCCGGGATGCCCGGGGTCACGGTGTAGACCTGCTGGCTCCAGCCGTTGGATTCTTCGGTTTCGCCGAGGCTGAGGCCGGTCTTCGGGCTGAGCGCGCTGATGCCGAGCCGCAGGATCGAGTTGCCGTACGTGTAGACCTGGCTCCCCGTGGCGGCGACCTTCGAGGCGAGCCCGTCCGGACCGCCCCAGAAGGGGACCGTCGGGTTCACGTTGGCGACTTGGTCGGAGGCGATCTTGATCAGCGCGAGGTCGTTGTACGCGCAGGTCGCCGGGTCTTTCTCGCCTTCTTTCTGCATCGTCAGCCAGGAGTTGTAGGCGAGCGTCCCGATCAGCGTGCCTTTCTGCAGGCCCCCGTTGACGATGTCACCGGAGTAGATCTTGGTGCCGAGCGGAAGCGACTTGGTCGAGCAGCCGTTCGTTTCGGTGCTTTCGCCGGTCGAGGAGCAGTGCGCTGCCTGCCCGAGGTAGACGTTGCCCGCGGCGTCCGTGTAGACGAAGTTGGCGGTGCACTGCGAGGCGCCTTCGAGGAACGAGGATGCGTTCGTGAACGCCATCACGCCCGGGTGGATCGTCGCGCTCCCGGCGGGCGCCCAGGCGCCGGCCGGCGACACCCCTGCGGACATCGCGATCACGAGCGTGCTCGCGAGAGCGAGCAGGATGCCCCATCGCGGGGGGCAGGCGGACGTCCCAGGTCGGGGCGCGGGCAGGCGGCGGTGCTTCATCGGCGGGCTCCTTTGTCTCGATGGACGACACGGGCGCCCAGGCTGACCCGTTGCCGTACACGAAGTGCGCCGGGGGTCTACGCGCCGTGTACGGCGATACCCGCTGGGAGCAGCCTCAAACGTCAGATCGGCTGACGGTCGCCTTCAGCGTGATCCGCTGAGCGTCGAGCGCAGCTCCTCGAGCTCGGCCGCGTCGATCTTGTAGGTGTGCTCCGGGCCGGGGTAGCGGCGCGTGCGCACGTCCTCGGCGTATGCGGCGACGCCGTCGTTCATCTCCTGCTGGAGGTTGGCGTAGCGCTTGACGAAGCGCGGCCCGAGGCCGTCGCGGATGCCGAGCAGATCGTGGAAGACGAGCACCTGCCCATCGGTCGCCGGGCCCGCGCCGATGCCGATCACCGGTACCTCGATCAACGGCATCAGCTCGTCGGTGACGGCGCTCGGGATCGCCTCGAAGACGATCGCGAAGCAGCCCGCGTCCTGCAGGGCCAGCGCCTCGTGCCCGATCCGGGCTGCGGCGCTCGCGGTGCGCCCCTGCGCCTTCCAGCCGCCCAGGGCGGTCGAGGTCTGCGGGGTCAGCCCCACGTGGCCCATCACGGGGATCCCCGCGGAGACGATCGCGCGAGCGCGGCTGACCGAGGTCTCTCCGCCGCCCTCGAGCTTCACGCAGTCGCACCCGGCCTCCTTGACCATCCGCATCGCCGTCGTGACGGCCTGCTCGTCGGAGACCTCGTAGGAGCCGAAGGGCAGGTCCCCGATCAGCAGCGGCGTGCGCAGCCCGCGCCGCACCGCGCGGGCGAGCACCAGCATGTCGGTCAGCTCGACCGGCGTCGTCGCGCTGAAGCCGAGCACGGTCGTCGCGGCCGAGTCGCCGACGAGCACCAGGTCGACGCCGGCGAACTCGGCGGCCCGGGCGCTCGGGTAGTCGTAGGCCGTGACCATCACGATCGGGTCGCCGAGCCGCTTCTTCTCGTGCAGCAGCGGCAGCGTCATCGGCAGCCGTTCCGCCGGCGGCACGTGATCGCCGTGGGTGTGGACTTCGGGATGGCTGGACATGGTGGGGGGTTCCTCTCTGAGTCTGGTTGGCGCGCTACGTGAGCAGCGTCGCCACCTCGTCGTCGATGGTGATGATGCGGTTGGTCCTGGCCTCGACGTGGACGACCTTCGGCTCGTAGCGCTCGAGGTCGGCCTCGTCGTAGGCCGCGTAGGAGATGACGATGATCGTGTCGCCGTGGTGGACGAGCCGGGCCGCGGCGCCGTTGACGCAGATCTCGCCCGAGCCGCGGCGGCCCGGGATCGTGTAGGTCTCGAAGCGCGCCCCGTTGTCGACGTCGACGACGTGGACCTGTTCGTGCTCGAGGATGTCGGCGGCCTCCAGCAGGTCGGGATCGATCGTGATCGAGCCGACGTAGTGCAGGTCGCTGTCGGTCACCGTGGCACGGTGGATCTTGGACTTGAGCATCACGCGCTGCACGTCTCGCTCGCCTTTCCTGTGGGGGTTGGATGGTCGACGGCCGCGGTCGCGCACAGCACGACGTTGTCGATCAGGCGCACGTCGCCGACGCGCGCGGCGACCGCGAGGAGCGCGCTCTCGTGCACGCGCGCGAGTGGCTCGAGCGTCTCGCCGTCGACGAGCGCCACGTACTCGGGCTCGACCTCGGCTCGCTCCAGCTCGGAGCGCACGGCGGCGAGCAGCGCGGGGGCGGCCGTCTCGCCGGCCCCGAGCAGCCGCTCGGCCTCGCGGAGGCCCGCCGACAGCGCGAGCGCCCGCTCCCGCTCGGAGGGCGAGAGCAGCGCGTTGCGGCTCGACATCGCCAGGCCGTCCGGCTCGCGCACCGTCGGCAGCGCTTCGATCGCGACGGGGAGGTTCAGGTCAGCGGCGAGGCGGCGGATCACGACGACCTGCTGCGCGTCCTTCTGTCCGAAGTACGCGACGTCCGGCAGCGCCATGCAGAGCAGCTTCGTCACGACGGTGGTGACGCCGCGGAAGTGCCCGGGCCCGCGCGCCTGGCCCTCGAGCCGCTCGGTCACCCCGAGCACCTCGACGGCGGTCGCGAAGCCGTCCGGGTAGACCTCCTCGACCGGCGGGGCGAACAGCAGGTCGGCGCCGTGGGATGCCGCGAGCTCGGCGTCGCGCTCCTCATCGCGCGGGTAGCGGTCGAGATCGCCGCGCTCGTTGAACTGGGCCGGGTTCACGAACAGCGAGACCACGACCACGTCACAGTCCTCGCGCGCGCGCTCGATCAGCGAGAGGTGGCCCTCGTGCAGAGCCCCCATCGTCGGGACGAGCCCGATCCGCAGCGCCTCCCGGCGGGCGGGCGCGAGCGCCTCGCGCAGCTCGGTGACTGTGCGCACCAGCCTCATGGGCGGGCAGGGGTCGTTGGCGTGCGGTTCATGCTCGGTCCAGCTCCTCACGGAGTCGGCGCGAAACGAAGGTCAGGTTCCTCTGAGGTCCATCCCGGGAATCGCCGGTGACGGCCTGAGGTCGATGATACAGACGGGTTCCCGTGACGCAAGTGCGCAAACCGGACGGGGTGTGTGATCATGGTCACAGACCATGGTGATCTTGATCCTCGTCGTGTCCGTGATCGTCGTCGCGGCCGTCTCGATCGGCTTCGGGCGCTGGCTGCAGCGCAAGGGCACAGCGATGGAACGGCACCGGGACGATCCCCCGCCGGGACCGTAGCGCTCCGGCCGTGCGGTGCGCCGCACCGCGCCCGTCAGATCCCAGGAGCGCGCGGGAGATCCTCGCGCGCCGTGCCGAGCTCAGCCGCCGCGTCGCTCGCGCGCTTCGCGCCCGGCCCGCTCGCTGAGCTCTGAGAGCTCCTCGTCGGTGAACTCGGGTTGCTCGTCCGCGAGCGCCGCGCGCGCCCGCTCGACGTCCTTCTCCTCGACGTAGATCGTGCGACCGCCGGAGGAGCCGAACTCCGGGTTGCCGCTGGACAGGTGCGAGACGGCCGAGACGCCGGCCGCCGCGAGCCGTTGCACGATCAGCTCGGCCTGCGGTTCGTTCTGCGCGCCTGCGACGGGCCTCAGCACGCTCACCACGCGTCCACGTTCGGGCGCTTCTTGGCGGAGCGCGCGCGCCAGTCCGGCGGCTCGGGGTCGAACAGCGTCTCGATCCAGCGCCGCGAGTCGGCCGGGTCGATCACATCGTCGATCTCGCCGTAGGCGGCCATGTTGATGCCGCGCCCGCGCTCGTAGGCTGCCGCGACGGTCGCCTCGAAGACCCGTTCGCGCTCCTGCTCGTCCTCGATCGCCTCCAGCTCGCGTCGCATCCCGAGCCGCACCGCTCCCTCCAGCCCCATCGCGCCGAACTCCCCGGTCGGCCACGCGACCGTGAAGAGCGGGGCCTTGAAGCCACCCCCGGCCATCGCCTGCGCGCCGAGCCCGTATCCCTTGCGCAGGACGATCGTCCCGATCGGCACCGACAGGTTGGCGCCGGTCAGGAACATGCGCGAGAAGTGCCGCACGGTCGCCGTGCGCTCGGCCTCGGGTCCGACCATGAAGCCGGGCGTGTCGCAGAGGAGCAGCACAGGCAGCTCGAAGGCGTCGCAGAGCTGCAGGAACCGCGTCGCCTTGTCGGCGCCGTCGGCGTCGATCGCGCCACCCAGGTGCATCGGGTCGTTCGCGACGACGCCGAGCGGCCTTCCGTCCACGCGCGCGAGCGCAGTGACCATGCCGGTGCCCCACCCGTCGCGCAGCTCGAGCACCGAGCCCTCATCGAAGAGCGCATCGATCACGCGCCGGACCTCGTAGACGCGCTTGCGCTGCTCGGGGATCAGCTCGCGCAGCAGCTCCTGGTCGCCGACCGGGCCCGGGTCCGCAGGCCGCGAGCTGAAGTAGGAGAGGTAGCGCCGGGCGAGCGCGACCGCCTCGGCGTCGTCGGCGGCGCGCAGGTCCACCACGCCGTTGGCGTGCTGGACGTCGATCGGGCCGACCTCCGCAGGGTGGAAGACCCCGAGCCCGCCGCCCTCGATCATCGCCGGCCCGCCCATCCCGATGCTCGCGTCCTCGGTCGCGATCACGACGTCGCAGCAGCCGAGCAGCGCGGCGTTGCCGGCGAAGCAGTAGCCGGAGGCGATGCCGACCAGCGGGACCAGCCCGCTCAGCTGGGCGAACAGCGCGAAGGCCCGGCAGTCGAGCCCCGCCACGATCGGCATGTCGACATCGCCCGGGCGCCCGCCGCCGCCCTCGGCGAAGAGCACGACGGGCAGCCGCCTGCGCTCCGCGACCTCGAACAGGCGGTCCTTCTTGGCGTGGTTGCGCATCCCCTGCGTGCCCGCCAGCACCGTGTAGTCGTAGGACATACCCACGCACGGCTGCCCGTCGACCGATCCGACGCCGCCCACGAGCCCGTCGGCGGGGGTGCGCGCGATCAGCTCCTCGCGGCTGCGCCGCTGCTCCTGGGCCGCGAACAGCAGCGGCCCGTACTCGACGAAGCTTCCGTCATCGAGGAGATCGTCGAGGTTCTCGCGCGCGGTGCGGCGGCCGTGCTCGTGGCGGCGGGCGACGGCGTCGGGGCGCGCGGCATCGAGGCCGATCTCGTGGCGCTCGCGGACGGCCCTGAGGTCGGCGCGCTCGCCGCCGCCGGGGGTGCCCGCGGGCTCGTCCTGCCGCTCCGGCGCGGACGCGACCTCCACCGTACCCGGCGCGAGTCTGACCAGCAGCTGGCCCTCCTCGACGGCGTCGCCGATCGCGACCGCGAGCTCCGCGACCACCCCGCCGGTCTCGGCCAGGACCTCGTGCTCCATCTTCATCGCCTCCAGCACCGCGACCGGCGCGCCCGCGGCGATCCGCTCTCCCGGCTCGCCGCTCAACGCTACGACGACGCCCGCGAAGGGCGCCCTCACCGCCATCTGGTCCGTGGTCGCCATCGGCAGATCATCGCCCACCGGCGGCGATTGCGCCGCCTCGAAGCCAGGAACTAGCATGCGCCGATGGGCTCGACGCCGGAGCCGCAAGGTGCCGCCGAGCGCCGCGAGGCGCTGAAGGCAGTGCTGGCGCAGGCGCGTTCGTGCACGCGCTGTCCCGAGCTGGCCTCGACACGCAAGACCGTCGTGTTCGGCGCAGGTCACGCCGACGCGGACCTGATGTTCGTCGGGGAGGCGCCGGGCGCGAGCGAGGACGAGCAGGGGCTGCCGTTCGTCGGGCGCGCCGGGAAGCTGCTGAGCCAGCTGCTGGAGGAGATCGGGCTTGACAGGGAGCAGACGTTTATCTGCAATGTTCTCAAGTGCCGCCCTCCCGGCAACCGCGATCCCCAGCCGATCGAGATCGAGAACTGCCGTGAGTACCTGCTGCGACAGGTGGAGCTGATCGAGCCGTCGGTCATCTGCAGCCTCGGCAACTTCTCGACGAAGCTCCTGCGGGCGGACCCGACGGGGATCTCGCGGCTGCACGGCCGCCCTGAGGTGATCGAGCTGGGTCGCAGGGCGGTGCGGCTCTACCCGATCTACCATCCCGCGGCGGCGCTCTACACGCCGCGCATGCTCGAGACCCTGCGCGAGGACTTCGCCCGGCTGCCCGAGCTGCTGGCGATGGGCCCGCCCGAGCAGCCGTCGGCGGAGCCGGTGCCCGAGCCCGAGCGGCCGGCCGCCGCCACTGCGGAGGAGCCTCTCGGCGAGGTGCAGGCGGAGGCGGATCAGCTCGGCCTCTTCTAGTACGCCGTCCAGCCTGCGTCCAGGATGTGTCCAGCGGCGTCCAGCGCGAAAAACCCTGCAAAGAAGGGCCTTTCCAGGGTCTGTCGAAGAAAAGTGTTCAGGACCTCAAGTCGTCAGCGAATGCTGCCGATGAAGGTCCTGTCTCCATCCCTCCAGGAGTAACGACCGGCCCGCGCACCATTCTCCCGCGGGCCGGTCTTTTTTCTGCCCCGGACGGTCCCGAGGAGCAGCCTCTAGAGTCGAGGGATGCCCACGCGCAGCCTCCGGACGAGCGGTCCTGCGGAGACCGAAGCGCTGGGCGCGGAGCTCGCCGCGACGCTCGCCGACGGCGACGTGGTGCTCGTGCGGGGCGAGCTCGGCGCCGGCAAGACGACGCTCGTACGGGGCGCGGCGCGCGCGCTCGGCGTCGCCGACCCGGTCACCAGCCCCACGTTCTCGATCGGCCACCGTTATCGCGGCAGCGCCGTCACGGTGTCCCACCTCGACCTCTACCGCCTGGCCGGGCTCGCAGACGAGGAGCCGGAGATGCTCGCCGACTACCTCGGGCCCGGACGGATCGCGTTCGTCGAGTGGCCGCCCGATGCCGAGCCCGAACTCGGCGCCCCTCGCCTCGCGGTGACGCTCGCACACGGCGGCGGCGACATCCGGCTGGTGGAGGTCGAGGAGCCGCGGCTGGCGGGGGCGGAGGCGCCGCGGTGATCGTGCTCGGCATCGACACGGCGACGAGCGCGACCGCCGTCGCCCTGCGCCTGGTCGACGGCACCGTCACCGAAGCACGGGACGATCCGCCCGCGGGAGCGCACCCCGGGCACGCGACGAGGCTGCTCGGGATGGCCGCGGAGCTGCTCGACGGCGCGGGGATCGGGGCGCGCGAGCTCGATCGCATCGCGATCGGATCGGGGCCGGGCGCGTTCACCGGGCTGCGTGTCGGCGTGGCGACAGCGCGGGCGCTCGCGCAATCCCTAGCGGCTGACCTCGTCGCGGTGCCGAGTCTTGCCGCGCTCGCGCGCACCGGGCCGGCCGGCCGCGCGCTGCTCGCGGTGATCGACGCCCGCCGCGGCGAGGTGTTCGCCGCGCCGTTCGCCTCGCCGCAGGGACCGCAGCTCGCCGCCGCGTCCGTCCTGGCGCCCGAGCAGGCGGGAGAGCTGGGCGGCGAAACCGCAGCACCGTCGCCGTCGGCGACGGCGCCAGGCGCTACAGGGCCGAGCTCGAGGCGGCCGGCCTCGAGGTCCCGACCGACGACGCGCCGGAGCATCTCCTGCGCGCGGCCGCGATCTGCGAGCTCGGGTACGAGCTCGACCCGTCCGGCGACTTCCAGGAGGTCGTGCCGGACTACCTGCGCCGGCCTGACGCCGAGCTCACGCTGCAGGCGGGTGGCGCCCCGTGAGCGAGCGCTCCACCTATCCGCCCTCGGCGGACCGGCCGCCGCCGATCCAGATCCGCCCGCTCGGCTACCCGGACCTCCCGCAGGTGATCGCGGTCGAGCGGCGCGTGTTCCCGACGCCGTGGTCGCTGGCGATGTTCGTGCTGGAGCTCTCCAAGCAGTCCGGCGTCTGCCTCGCTGCGTTCGACGGCGACCGGCTGGTCGCCTACCTGATCTGCTCGCGCTACGACACGGTCTGGCACATCATGAACATCGCCGTCGACCTCGACCATCAGCGCCAGGGCCTCGCTACCGCGCTGCTGCACGAGCTCTATGACCGCGTCGGCGACCCGCAAGCGCGCTTCACGCTGGAGGTGCGCCGCTCGAACGGCGTCGCGATCCATCTCTACGAGCGCGAAGGCTTCCGCGCGGCGGGGATGCGCCGCCGCTACTACCAGGACAACGGCGAGGACGCGCTCGTGATGTGGCGCACCCCGGCCACGCTCGCGGGGACGCTGGACGACGTCCCGAACCCGGGACGGGTGGGGATCGATTGACGATCCTCGCGCTGGAGACGAGCTGCGACGACACGTGCGCCGCGGTGCTGGACGACGGCGGCCGGGCGCTCTCGAACGTGATCTCCTCGCAGACCGACCACGAGCGCTTCGGCGGGGTGGTTCCCGAGATCGCCTCGCGACACCACCTCGAGCTCGTCAACGCGATCGTGGCCCAGGCGCTCGAGGACGCGGGAGCCACGCTCGACGACGTCGACCTCGTCGCCGCCACGCAGGGGCCCGGCCTGGTCGGCGCGCTGCTGGTTGGGCTCTCGACGGGGAAGGCGCTCGCCGCGGCGCGCGAGCTGCCGTTCGCGCCCGTCGACCACCTCCAGGGCCACGTGGCGGCGAACTTCCTGGCGAACGGCTCCCCGCCGTTCGAGCCGCCGTTCGTATGCCTGATCGCGAGCGGCGGCCACACGCTGCTGGCTCTGGTCACAGAGCACCACGGCTTCGAGATCCTCGGCCGGACGCTCGACGACGCCGCGGGCGAGGCGTTCGACAAGGGCGCGCGGATGCTCGGGCTCGGCTTCCCCGGCGGCCCGGCGCTCTCGAAGCTCGCGCAGGACGGCGACGCTGGGGCGTTCACGTTCCCGGGCTCGCCCGGCGAGGCCGCACGGGGCGGACCGCGGCAAGGCGTTCTCGCAGGGCCTCGACTTCTCGTTCGCCGGGCTGAAGACGGCGCTGCTCTACACCACGCGCGATCTCGGTCCCGAGCAGACCGCGACGCGGGCCGCCGACCTCGCGGCCTCCTACGAGGCGGCGATCGTCGAGAGCCTGATCGTGCGCGCCGCGCGGGCGCTCGATCGCACCGGCATCGACCGCCTGGCGATCGGAGGCGGCGTCGCGGCCAACCGCGAGCTGCGCCGCCGGCTCGGCGAGCTCGACGCCGAGGTGCATGTCCCCGAGCCGCTCCTGTGCACGGACAACGCGGCGATGATCGCGAGCGCCGCGCGCTACGGGCGCATCCTGCCCTACCCGCACTACCTCGGGCTCGACGCCTACGCCACGGGCGAAGCGGCGCGCTAGAGCTCACAGCTGCATCGCACGTGCGGACATCCCCCTGCGGGCCGCCGGCCCCGGCGAAACAACGGATAATCGGAACGGCGAGAAGATGCCCGCAACCGCTCTGATCACCGTCTACTCCGCGCCCGGGTGCCACCTCTGCGAGGACGCGCTCGCGACGCTGCGCGCGATGCAGCCCGAGCTCGGCTTCGAGCTCGCCGACGTGGACATCACCGCCGACGAGCGCCTTCACCGCGCCTACTTCGAGCGCATTCCGGTCGTGCTCGTGGACGGCGAGGAGCTGTGCGAGTACTTCGTGCAGGAGCACGCCGTGCGCGAGCGTCTAGAGTCACGGCGATGAGCTACGGCGAACCGACGGGGGCGGTCTCAACGCCGCGCGACGGCGCTGCGGGGTCGAGCGAGCGGCTCTCGCTGGGCGTGGCGGCGCGCCTCTCGCGCTACCTGCAGGTGCTCACGCAGGCCAAGAAGATGGGCAAGGAGACGATCTCCTCGCAGGAGCTCTCGGACTACACGCACGTCAACTCGACCCAGATCCGCCGCGACCTCTCCGGCTTCGGCAAGTTCGGCAAGCGCGGCGTCGGCTACAACGTCGAGGCGCTCGTCTCGCAGATCCGCAAGATCCTCCGCACGGCCGGGCAGCACAACATCGCCCTGATCGGCGCGGGCCATCTCGGCCGGGCGATCGCCGGCTCGGAAATCTTCGCCGACCATGGCTTCCGCGTCGTCGCGATCTTCGACAACGACCCCGCGAAGGTCGGCACCGAGGTCGGCACGCAGAAGATCAGGGGCATCGACGAGCTGCGCCAGGTCGTCGAGGACGAGGACATCGTGGTCGGGGTGCTCGCCGTGCCGAACCACGCCGCCCAGGGGCTCGCCGACGAGCTCGTCGACGCGGGCGTGAAGATCATCTTCAACTACTCCGAGTCGCTGCTCGACGTCCCCCCCGAGGTGACGGTCCACACATCGAGCCCCGCCGTCGACCTCCTCTACGCGCTGTACTTCTACCTGACCTGATCGACCTGGCCCGAGCGGTCACAAGCGACAGAGACAAGACGATGGACAGCGAGGATCTGGACAGGGCGGAGGAGCGCTTCGCATCCGCTGAGGACCTGACGGTCGGCCTCGAGGAGGAGTTCTCGATCCTCGACCCCGAGACGCTCGAACTCGCGCCGCGCTACGAGGAGCTGCGAGCGGCGGCCGACGCCGACTCCGGGACGCGCGAAGCGGTCGCGGGCGAGCTGATCTCATCGGAGATCGAGATCATCTCGGGGCCGGGGGCGAACCTGCAGGATGCGATCGCGCGCCAGCGCGAGCGGCGCGTGCGGGTCTTCGAACTCGTCGCCCGCCACGGCGCCGCGCTCGGCTCCACCGGCACGCATCCGTGGGCCGACTATCGCCGTCAGCCGATCATCGACACCGAGCACTACCGCCGCGTGGAGGACGGGCTCAAGTACGTCGCCTGGCGCAACAACACCTTCAGCCTGCACGTGCACGTCGGCTGCAACGGCATCGACCGGGCCGTGAAGGTGTGCGACCGGCTGCGTCCAGTGCTCCCGCTCCTGCTCGCGATCTCCGCGAACTCGCCCTACCTCGACGGGCGCGACAGCGGCCTGCACTCGACGCGCACGCAGAGCTTCACCAAGAGCTTCCCGCGCTGCGGCGTCCCCGACGCCTTCGGCGGCTGGGACGCCTACCGCAGCTACATCGAGTTCCTGATCGAGACGCGCTCGATCGTCGAGTTCACCCAGGTCTGGTGGTCGGTGCGCCCGCACTTCAGCTTCGGCACGGTCGAGGTCCGGATCTGCGACGCGCAGGCGACCGCGCAGGAGTCCGAGGCGCTGGCCTCGCTGATGGCCGCCTGCATCGCCCAGGCGATGCGCGACGTGGACGAGGGCGTTCCCTTCGAGCACCCGGCACCGCGCTTGGTCGAGGAGAACATGTGGCGCGCGATCCGCTACGGCCTGGACGGGCGCATGATCGATCTCCCCGCCGCGCGTGAGTACCCCGCGCGGGAGGCGATCGACCGCCTGCTCGAGTGGACCGAGCCGGTGCGGGGCGAGCTCGGCGCCGAGCCGTCCTTCCCGGAGCGCAACGGGGCGCAGCGCCAGCGCGCGATGATCGCGGCAGGTGCGAGCCGCGAGGAGGTGTTCGCGGCCTCGGTCGCCGAGACAGCGCGTACCTACGCGGAAGGGGTGCCGGTGTGAGCGGGCCGGAGCCGACGCCCGGCGGCGTCCCGAGCGAAGAGGAGCTGCGGGCCGCCTACGAGGCGGAACTCGCGCGCATAACCGCCATGGACATGATCGCCCAGGCGGCGGTCTCCCTCCTGAACATCGGTGCGAGGCGAATGGGTCCGCCGCCCGCGCCGTCCGGGGCGGAGCAGCCCGCGGCGGCCGGCGGGCCGCAA
This sequence comes from uncultured Solirubrobacteraceae bacterium, assembly GCA_963779065.1. GTDB lineage: Bacteria > Actinomycetota > Thermoleophilia > Solirubrobacterales > Solirubrobacteraceae > Palsa-744. The sequence goes on along the minus strand of CAVZWQ010000003.1, from coordinate 858,074 downwards.
CATCCGGAGCGCGACCTCGAGCAGGTTCGCGACGCCATCGACGCGGCGCGGGCGCTGCTCGGGATCATGGAGCGCGGCGTGCCCGCGGAGCAGCTTCGCCCCCTGCGCGACGCGCTGTCCCAGCTCCAGATGGCTTATGCGGCCGAGGTCGGGGGACCCGGCGACGGGGGCGGGGGCGGCCCGGAGGGCGGTGGTCCCGGCGGCGGCCCTGGCGATGGCGACTCCAGCGGCGGCGGCCCCGGCGACGGCGGCGGCGGTCCGGGAGGTCCGGCCGGCCCCGAACCGGGCCCCGGCGCGGGCGGGCAGGAGCAGGACCGAGGCCCCGGGCCGGCGGAGTCGAGCGGCAGGCTTTGGGTGCCGGGCCGCTGAGAGCGCCGCTCGCCATCCGGATCGGGTTCCGGCAATCGGGCTTGCGCGGGCCCAGCGAGCAGGCAAGCGACCGCGGCGCACGATAGACTGCGCGCCGCGTTTGCGCCGGGTGCACGCTCGCCCCGAGTGAACCGGCCTACATACGTGCGCGCGACGGTCCTCGCGCGGCACTTCTAATCAGACCGCGGAGGATTTCTGTTGAGCAGCTTTCTGACGAACCATGGGGTCGTCGTCGCCCTCGTTTGCGCCGCCTGCGCCGTGGCCTACGGCCTCGTGACCACACGCTCCCTGCTCGCGCTCTCGCCGGGCAACGAGCGGATGCAGGGCATCTCGCGAGCGGTGCAGGAAGGCGCTCAGGCCTACCTGAACCGCCAGTACGCGACTATCGCTGTCGTCGGGGTGGTGCTGTTCATCGCGCTGATCTTCGTCCAGAACATCGCGGTCGCCTGCGGCTTTCTGATCGGCGGCATCCTCTCCGGCTCGACGGGATACATCGGCATGAACGTCTCGGTGCGCTCGAACGCCCGCGTCGCCGAGGCGGCGCGTAGCGGTGTCCAGCCGGCGCTCAGCGTCGCGTTCCGCGGCGGCGCGATCACCGGCATGCTCGTCGTCGGGCTGGCGCTGCTCGGCGTGGCGGGCTACTACGGGCTGCTGACCGCGGTCTTCAACGACAGCCCCAAGACCGCCGTTGACGCGCTTGTCGGGCTCGGCTTCGGCGGCTCGCTGATCTCGGTCTTCGCCCGACTCGGCGGCGGCATCTTCACCAAGGCCGCAGACGTCGGCGCCGACCTCGTCGGGAAGGTCGAGGCCGGCATCCCCGAGGACGACCCCCGCAACCCCGCGACGATCGCCGACAACGTCGGCGACAACGTCGGCGACTGCGCCGGCATGGCGGCCGACCTCTTCGAGACCTACGCCGTCACCGCCGTCGCGGTCATCCTGCTCGGCGTGCTCACCTTCCACGAGGCGACCAAAGTCGCGCTGTATCCGCTCGTGATCGGCGGCGTGGCGATCATCGCGTCGATCATCGGCACCTTCGCGGTGCGCACGAAAACCGAAAACGTCGAGCGCGCCCTGCTGCAGGGGCTGCTGGTCTCGGGCGTGATCGCGGCGGCGGCGTTCGCGCCGATCACCTACTGGCTGATGCGCGGGCTGACCTTCAGCCACGTCGGGAGCACCGTCACGACGCCCTCGTGGGGCAAGTTCTACTTGTGCTCGCTGATCGGCATCGCCGTCACGGCGCTGCTGTTCGGACTGACGGAATACTACACCTCGACCCGGTTCAACCCGGTCAAGAAGACCGCCAGGGCCTCGGTCACAGGACACGCGACGAACATCATCCAGGGCTTCTCCTCGGGCCTGCAGGCGACGGCGCTGCCGGCGCTCGTGATCGTGCTCGGCGTGCTCGGCGCGTGGAAGCTCGCCGGCGGCGGCGTCACCGGCATCTACGGCATCGGCGTCGCCGTGATGGGGCTGCTCTCGCTGACGGGCCTGATCGTCGCGCTGGACGCCTTCGGGCCGATCACCGACAACGCCGGCGGGATCGCCGAGATGGCCGACCTGCCCGAGGACGTGCGGAAAGTGACCGACCGCCTCGATGCGGTCGGGAACACGACCAAGGCCGTCACGAAGGGGTACGCGATCGGCTCGGCGGTGCTCGCGGCGGTCGTGCTGTTCGCCGGCTTCCAGAAAGAAATCGAAGCCAACGTCGGGCACGCGATCTCCTTCGGCATCAACGAACCGCCGGTCCTGATCGGGCTGATCCTCGGCGGCCTGATGGTCTGCCTGTTCGCCTCGCTGTCGATCGAGGCCGTCGGCCGCGCCGGAGGCGCCGTCGTCGAGGAGGTGCGCCGCCAGTTCCGCGAGCACCCGGGGATCATGGACGAAACCGAAGAGCCCGATTACGCGCGCTGCGTCGACATCGTGACGCGCACGGCCCAGCGCGAGATGATCCTGCCCTCGCTGCTGCCGATCGGCCTGACGTTGATCGTCGGCCTGATCGACGAGCAGGCGCTGGGCGGCCTGCTGATCGGGGTGATCGTCGTCGGCTTCTTCTTCGCCGTGATGATGACCGCGGGCGGTGGCGCCTGGGACAACGCGAAGAAGCTCATCGAGGACGGCGCCTTCGGCGGCAAGGGCTCCGACGCCCATGCCGCGTCGGTGACCGGCGACACGGTCGGCGACCCGTTCAAGGACACCGCCGGCCCGGCGATCAACCCGATGATCAAGGTCGCGAACATCGTGGCGATCCTGATCATCCCGCTGATCACCTGATCGGATTTCGTCTGAGCCCCGCCCGCGCCGCCCGGTGTTCTGGGTCCCGCCCACCCCGCCCGCCCGCCCGTCCCGGCGGCGCGTCCGCGGCCCTAAGCTCACGGTGAGATGAACGGGCGCGGAGCGCATCGCGGTGGGACGTTCGTGCTGTCGTTCGCGATGCTCGTGATCGGCGTCGTCCTGTTCGTGCAGTCGCTCTCCGAGCACGCGAGCGCCCTGTCCGGGCGGCTGCTGATCTCCGTCCTCTTCGTCGCCGCCGGGGCGGGGCGGATGTGGGTCGAGGTGCGCAGGGGCAGAGGCACATGAGCGCCGACGGCGGCTCAGCGGACGGCGCGGCTCCGCAGCAGGAGCCGGACGCCGGCACGCACCCCGAGCACGAGCGTCTGACGGCCGAGCTGGCCGCCCGCTCGCGCGTGATCGTGCGGCGCAGCATCGGCTCGCCGATCCTCTTCACGATCGTCTACTCGTCGCTCGCCAGCGCGATCTACTTCTCGCTCGGGGTGATCGCGGGGCACGCGCTCGGGCTCACCCCGCTCGTCTTCCTGATCTCCGCGGTGATGTTCGCGCTCACGGCGATGACCTATGTCGAGGGGGCCTCGCTGCACCAGGACCGGGGCGGCTCCACCGTCTTCGCCCGCTACGCGTTCAACGAGCTCGTGAGCTTCGTCGCGGGCTGGGCGATCCTCCTCGACTACGTGATCCTGATCGCGATCACGGCGTACTCCGCGACCCAGTACCTGCAGGTCTTCTGGGGTCACCTCGGAGACACGGGCGAGGCGCTCGGGCTCGCGCTGATCTTCATCGCCGTCGTCGTGCTCAGCAACATCCGCGGCTTCGGCGCGCGGCGCGCACGGCGCGTCGGGATCCTGCTCGCGGGCGACATCACGCTGCAGGCCTTCATCGTCGTGCTCGGGCTGATCCTGTTCTTCGACCCGAAGGTGTGGCTCGACCCGATCCACCTCGGCAGCGCCCCGACGTGGTCGAACCTGATCTTCGCGCTGACCGTGACGGTCGTCGCCTTCACCAGCCTCGAGTCGGCCTCGGGGCTCTCGGGCGAGGTCCGGATCAGCCGCGTGGGACTGAAGCGGCTGGTGTGGAGCACCACCGGCACCGTCGCGTTCCTGTACGTCGGGATCGCGCTCGTCGCGATCACGGCCCTGCCGGTGCACGGCGCGCACACCGCGCTCGGCGGGCGCTACGAGAACGCGCCGATGATCGGCGTGGTCTCCGCCGTACATCCGCACTGGCTCGAGCAGACGCTGCGCTACCTGGTGGCCGGCATGGCCACCGTGACGCTGCTGGCGGCCGCCAACTCGGCGATGCTCGGCCTCTCGCGCCTCGCCTACTCGCTGTCCACCAACCGCCAGATCCCAAGCTCGCTCGGGCGATTGCACCCGGTTCGCTCCACGCCCTACGTGCTGATCATCATCGCGGGGCTGATCGCCGCGGGGCTGGTCGCCTCCGAGGACCTCAGCTTCCTGATCGGCATCTACGCGTTCGGCGCCACCCTCGCCTTCACGATCGCGCACCTCTCGATCATCAAGCTGCGCTTCACCGAGCCCGACCGCGACCGGCCCTACCGGGTCCCGGCGTCCGTGCGGATCAAAGGCGCCTCGCTGCCGGTGCCGGCGGTCGTGGGCGCCCTCGCGTCCGCCGGCGGATGGGTGGCGGTGATGGTGGTGCACGAGCCAGCCCGCTACGTCGGGCTCGGCTGGATGCTGTTCGGCATCGCGCTCTACGTGATCTACCGGCGCGCCGACGAAGCGCCGCTGCTCAAGCGCGTGACGGTCTCGCCGCAGGTGCTGCGCGCCGAGCCCTCGCGCGAACGGGACTACGGCTCGGTGCTGGTGCCGCTGTTCGGGACCGACCTCGACGACGACATCGTGCAGACGGCCGCGCTGCTCGTGGCCGGCGAACAGACAGACGAGGCGGCGATCGACACGGCGACGATCGAGGCGATCTGGATCTTCGTGATGCCCATGTCGCTGCCGCTCGACGCGAGCCTGCCCGAAGCCCAGCTGCAGCACGCGCGCCAGGTGCTCGCGCGCGCGAAGGCAGTCGGCGAGGAGTACACCGGCGTGCAGGTCGCGACGGCCACGGTCCGCACGCGGCGGGCCGGCTACGCGATCGTCGACGAGGCGCGCCGTCGCGGCGTAGAGGCGATCGTGCTCGGCGCCGAGGAACCCTCGAGCATCCGCGGCGGCGCGCGGCTGGGCGGGCGCAGCGCCCTGGAGGGCTACGTGGGGGACATCACCAAGTACGTCGTGCGCAAGGCGAACTGCAGGGTGATCGTGACCGCCCCGGCGGCGAAGGACTCGGCCGTGGAGGTCGCCCGCCGGGCGCACCGAAGCGGCGCGCCCATCGTCTAATCTCCCGCCTATGGAGATCATGGCGACCAGATGTTCGTACTGATCGTGGGCGCCGGCCGGGTCGGGTCGGCCGTCGCCAAGTCCGCGCTCGCCGCCGGCAACGAAGTCTCCGTTCTCGACCAGGACCCGCTCTCCCATGAGCGGCTCGACGCCGGCGAGACCCAGAGCTGGGAGGACTCCGGCGGCCAGTTCACCGTCGGCACGGCGCTCGAGACCGACGCGCTGATCGAAGCCGGGATCGAGCGCGCCGACGCCTTCATCGCAGCGACCTCGGGCGACAACACGAACCTCGTGATCGCGCAGATCGCCCAGAAGCGGTTCGGCGTCGAGAAGACGATCGTGCGCGTGATGGACCCGGCGCGCGCGGACTGGTACGGCGAACAGGGGATGCAGACGATCTCCCCGACCAAGCATGCGATCCAGATGTTCGAAGCGACGCTGAGCGGGGAGGAGGGGTAGATGCTCGCTCCCACGACGCTGCACCGCCGCTCGCACGTCTGGCCTTCGCCTGCCGTTGTCCTCGGCCTTGCCCTTGCCTCCAGCAAGGGCTGCGGCCTGCGTCCGCGGCAGGCTCGACCATCCGCACGATCGGAACGGCACACCGCCGTGGGAGCGAGCATCTGATGTACGCGATCATCGCCGGCGCCGGCAAGGTCGGCCGCAACCTCGCCCGCGAGCTCCTCGCCAAGGACCACGAGGTCACGGTGATCGAGAACTCGCGGCCCACCTACCTCGCCAACGAGGAGGAGTTCGAGCATGCCGTCCAGTACGGCGACGCGACCGAGCTGTGGGTGCTCGAGCGCGCCGGGATCCAGCGCGCCGACCTGGTGATCGCCGTCACGGGCGACGACGAGGACAACATCCTCGTCTGCCAGGTGGCCAAGGAGAAGTACCTCTGCGACCGCGTGATCGCGCGCGTCAACAACCCGCGCAACCACGACCACTTCCGCCTGCTGGGCATCATGCCCGCGGTGTCGGCCACGGACCTGATCCTGCGGCTGATCGAGCACGAGGTGCCGCGTTACGGCCTCGTGCACCTGCTCGCGCTCGAAGAGGAGCGGCTCGAGATCATCGAGCTCGAGGTCGCCTCCGACGCCCCGACGATCGGCCAGCGCGTCTCGGAGATCAGCCTCCCCGAGGGCAGCCTGATCATCTCGGTGCTGCGCGGCGGGACCGGCTTCGTGCCCAAGCCCGACACGACGATCGAGGAGGGCGACGAGGTCCTGCTGGTCCTCGACCCGGGCCTCGAGGAGGCGATCACCGCCTTCTTCGCGCCGAACGCGCACCCCGCCTCGCTGTAAGCGCGTCCCGGTGGGTCGCGACGGGCGCCTCGACTATCCTTGGGGCGCACCTTCCGGGATGGTGTAATTGGCAACACGCGACACTCTGGATGTCGAATTTGGGGTTCGAGTCCCTGTCCCGGAGCTTCCAGGCGCCCCGTCTCCACGGGGCGTTTCGCGTTCTCGGGGGCGCAAGCGCCTACCCCCGGTCCTCGGCCAGACGTACGGCGGCCGCACGGGCCTCGTCGATGTCGGTGTAAGTCGTGTTGCGCAAGATCAACGCATCTCTCCACTGCGCAACCGCCGCATAGCGAAGCTGAGCGGACGCGCTGCTGCCGGCGACGCGCCCCCTCTGCAAGATCACGGCGAACGTCACTCCGTTACCGAGGTCACGAAGCTCCTCGGCCTCCCACTCGATATCGGTGTAGGAGCGGCTCCAGTCGGCGAAGAAGTCCCGCACGGCTTTCTGACCCTCGAAGACACCCATGCCCCAGGGCGACGCGTCCCATACCGCGTCGGGCGCGTAGAAGCTCACGGCTGCGTCGATGCTCTCCGCCTCGATGCTTCTGCGCGCGAGCGCAACCAGGTCGATTCTGGGCTCCTCGGACATCACCGGCCAGTATCCCGCCCGTCGGATCGCCGGGGCGTCTCGACGCCTGCGTGGCCCTCGGCCTGGTGCCAGTCGCGCCGTACCCAGCGCGCGAAGACCGGGCGAACCGAGGTCGATGCCGGCCCTGACCGGCGGCTCGGCATCGCCGCCGGCCGTGTTCCCGGCGACCGGCTGCTCGGCGATACTGGCGGGCATGCCGGATCCGCAGGCCGGCTTGGTCGAGCTGACCCGCCGCTCCATGATGGACACCAACGCCGGCGACTTCGGCGCGGCTATCGGGGTGTTCGCCGACGCCGCCGTGTTCGACGTCTCCGAGGCCGGCATCGGTCGCTTCGAGGGACGCGAGGCGGTTCGCGCGTATCTCGAGGACTGGATCGGCGCCTTTGAGCGCCAGGAGTTCACGAGCTGGGAGGGCACCGACCTGGGGGCCGGCGTCGTGTTCGTGGTCGCCGTCCTCGAGGGGAAACCCGCCGGCAGCGACGCGCACGTCCGGAACCCCCGAACGATGGGCCTTCCGGGTGCGCTGGCAGGCGGGGTCGATCGTCGAGGTGGTCGCCGGCCAGGACGTCGCGGCCGCGCTCGCTGGCGCCCGCGCTCTCGCCGCCGCGGGAGGCGAGCCGTGAGCGCGCAGGACCCCGTTCCGGCGGCCGGGCTGGCCGCGTAGCCCCCTGCGCGGCAGAATCCAACCCATGGGGGAGCAGATCAGCTGCGGGTCCTGCGGGACCGCGAACCCGGAGGGCGCCTCGTTCTGCACGTCGTGCGGCACGGCGCTGGCGCGGCGCTGCCCCAACTGCGGCGCGGAGGCAGCCGCGGGCGCCAACTTCTGCGGGAGCTGCGGAGCCGGGCTCGCGGACGGCGTTCCGCCCGGCGCCGGCGAGACGCCCGCCGGCGCCGCGCCGGCGGAGGCCGAGCAGCGCCGCACGGTGACGGTCCTGTTCGCCGACCTGTCCGGCTACACCTCGATCTCCGAGCGCCTGGACCACGAGACGGTCAAGGCGCTGGTCGAGCGCTGCCTGACGCGGCTCGCGGCCGAGGTGGAGCGCTATGGCGGGCGCGTGGACAAGTTCATCGGCGACAACGTGATGGCCGTCTTCGGCGCGCCGCTGGCCCACGAGGACGACGCGGCGCGGGCGGTGCGCGCTGCGCTCGGCATGCAGGCGGCGATGGCCGGCCTGCGCGAGGAGCTCGGCGTGCGGTTCGGGATGGAGCCCGAGCTGAGGGTGGGGGTGAACACCGGCGAGGTGCTGGCCGGGCGCATCGGCGGGGCCTACACCGTCGTCGGCGACGCCGTCAACGTGGCCGCGCGGCTGCAGGCGGCGGCGCCGGTCGGCGGCGTCCTCGTCGGCGAGCGCACGCGCCGTCTGAGCGCCGGCGAGATCGTCTACCGCGCGATCGAGCCGCTGGTGCTGAAGGGCAAGTCCGAGCCCGTGGCGGCGTGGGAGGCGGTCGAGCTCGGCGCCGACGTCCACGCCACGCAGGGGAAGAGCAGGGCGACCCCGCTGATCGGTCGCGAGGAGGAGCTCGGCCGCCTCGAAGCGGCGATCGGCCGCGTCGAAAGAGAGGGCGGCGCGCACCTGCTCACGCTGATCGGGCAGGCGGGCGTCGGCAAGTCCCGGCTGCTGCTGGAGTTCCAGCTCAGGCTGTCCGCGCGCGAGCCGCCGCCGCTGCTGCTGAGCGGGCGTTGCACCGCGTTCGGCCAGAGCGGCTCCTACGGGCCGCTGATCGAGATGCTCCAGGGCGCCTGCTCGATCTCCGCGGACGACGACGCCGCGACCGCGCGGGCGAAGCTGGCGGACCGCCTGGCGCCGCTGCTCGCCGAGCGCGAAGGCGCCGCCGAGGCCGAGCGGCGGATCGCGCCGCTGGCGCGGCTCTTCGGAGCGGGCGGCGGGGGCTCCGCGGCGCCCGCCGCGGACCAGCAGAGCGCGCGCGAGGGCTTCTTCGGCTCGGTGCGCGCCGTGATGGAGGCACTCGCGCGCGAGCGGCCGCTGGTGCTCGCCTGGGAGGACATCCACTGGGCCGACGAGGGCTCACTCGACCTGATCGAATACCTCTCGCGCTGGCTTCGGGCGCCGGTGCTCCAGCTCTGTCTCGCGCGCGACGAGGTGCTCGAGCGCCGCCCCGACTGGAGCGTCGTGCGCCGCACGGTCTCCACGACGTTCCTCGAACCGCTCCCGGCCGGGGACGCCCGGCGCCTCGTCGAGTCGCTGCTCGCGGCGGCCGGCGCCCAGGCGGAGCGCCCGGCGGAGCTGGCCGAGCGCTCGGGCGGCAACCCGCTGTTCGCGGAGGCGATGGTGCAGCGCATCGCGGAGGACGGCGGCGCGAGCGCCGAGCTTCCCGACACCGTTCAGGGCCTGCTCGCCGCGCGGCTCGACTCGCTCGAGCCGGCCGAGCGCCAGCTCGTCGCCGACGCGGCGGTCCTCGGGCGCAGCTTCTCTGAGGCCGCACTCGAGCCGCTGGCCGGGCTCACGCGCCCACAGCTCGACGCGACGGTCGCGGCCCTGCTCGAACGCGGGATCCTCGTGCCGGGCGAGGCCGCCGAGGAGGGCGGCGCCCGCCGGCTCGCGTTCAAGCACGTCCTGATCCGCGACGTCGCCTACGAGATGCTCCCGAAGGCCGCGCGGGCGCGCCGGCACGCCGAGGTCGCCATGTTCATCCTCGACGGCCCGGGCGGCGGCGAGGGCTCGAGCGCGGTGGTGGCCGAGCACTACGCCCGCGCGGCGTCCTACGCGGCGGAGGCCCACCTCCCGGCGGCCGAGCAGGAGGCCCTGCGCGGCAACGCCCTGCGCTACGGCGAGGCCGCAGGCGACGCGGCGGCGTCGCTCTACTCCAATCACGAGGCGCTCGGCCACTACGGCGCCGCCGCGGCGCTGGCGGGCGGGGACGAGGCCGCCGCCCAGCGCATCGCGGAGAAGACGGGCGACATCGCGCTGCGCCTCGGCCGCGTCGAGCCGGCGATCGACGCGTGGGAGCGGTGCCTGGAGTACCAGGGCCGCCAGGGCGATCCAGTTCACGTCGCCGAGCTGCACCGCAAGATCGGCGCGGCGTTCGCGCACAAGGGCGAGCGCAAGCGCGCGATCGAGCACCACCAGCAGGGCATCAACCTGATCAAGGACCGTGACCCGTCGCTGACGCTCGTGCGGCTCTACGAGGACGCGGCGTGGCTCTACGTGCAGGTCGGCGACAACATGCTCGCGATCTACGCGGCCGAGAAGGCCCTGCGGCTCGCGGAGGCGCTCGGCGAGGCCCGCGCAGCGAGCCGCGCGCACGGCATCTTCGGCCGCGTGTTCGGACGCATCGGCGACGCGGCGAAGGCGCGCGAGAACCTCGAGCGCGCGGTGGCGCTCGCACGCGAGTCCGACGCTTCCGAGACGGTTCTTGCGCTGGAGGCGCTCGGGCACAACCTCGAGCACACCGAGGGCGATCACGAGGGCGCCCGCGCGCGCTACGGCGAAGCGCTGGCGCTGGCCGAGCGGATCGGCGACGTCCCGGCGCAGATCGAGCTGCGCGCGGCGCTCGGGCAGCTCGCCTTCGAGCGGGGCGAGTGGGAGGAGGCCCGGCGCGCCGCCGAGGCCAGCGCCGAGCTCGCAGAACGCGAGGGGCTCGTCGGCAAGCTCTGCCTTCCGAACGTGCTGCGCGGCCGGCTGCGGATGCACGAAGGCGACGTCGACGCCGCGCTCGGGCTGTTCGAGTCCGCCGGCGAGCTCGCCGAGCAGGCGGGCTGGTCGGAGGTCGCGGCCTCGGCGCTGATGGGACTGGCCTCAGCCCAGGAGCAGGCCGGCGACGGCGCGGCGGCACGCGGCACGCTGCTGCGGGCGCTGCGCGTCTGCGAGCGCGCGGGGCTGCTGCCGCAGTCGGTGCAGGCCAACGCGCGGCTGGCGGCGGCGTGGCTGCGCGAGGGCGACACCGCGGCCGCACGGGAGGCCGCGGCGCGTGCGGTCGAGGACGCCGAGCGCGTGCACGACCCGGCCGCGGTCGCCGCGGCGGCCGAGGCTCAGGCCGTCCTGGCGGGCGCCGACTGAGGCCCCGCGCGGGTGGCCCGTTATCACGCCGAGAGGGCCGGAGGTGTCCGAACACCGACAATTTGTAGCCGCAAATTGCGGATGTTTCTTCGTCTCGTAACGACGAATTAGCGGAGCTTTGGGTAGCGATGTGCTTATCTGCCCACTTCTGAGGTACGACGGAACGTCATAGCTCTCCAGCGAGGGGCGCCGGGACCGATCAACGGTCGTGCCGTGCGCCGGGAGGTCTAGTCCGGCATGATCGCCGCGCTGCTCACAGCACTTGTGCTGGTGCCGAATCTTTCGGTGTCCGGCAAAACACTGCACTGGACCCCTGCCGGTTCGGCCGGCGCCTACCGGGTCCAGGAAGAAGCCGAAGGCCAGCGTTTCGGGAGCCTCCGCGTCGAAGGGACCTCCTACACGCCCGAAGCGCACCCCGGCGAGACGGTCAGCTACCGCGTGCGTTCGGTCGAAGGGCGGGAATGGTCGGACAGCGTCACGATCAGCTTCCCCGGCAAAAAAACCGGCAAACCGGGCGAAGAACCGCCGAAAGAAGAACCGCCCAAGGAAGAACCGCCGAAAGAACGGCCCAAAAAAGAAAAACCGCCTGAAGAACCGCCGAAGGAAGAACCGCCCCTCCCCGAAGAAGAACCCCTGCCCGAAGAACCGCCGCTTGAAGAACCCCACGGCAGCTTCTTCGTCGGGCTGAACGCCGGCTACTGGGGCTCCAGCGAACCCGGCGATGTCAGGCACCTGGGCACCGTCGTCAGGCTCGACACGCCGCCCAAGCTCACGCCCTGGGAAGCGGCCGGGCTGAAAGTGATCGCCGATGAGGCCGGTCCGTACTCGAAAGAAGGCGTCAGCGGCCTCAACCACGCGGCATACGTCGAAAAGGTCGTCAACTTCGTGAAGGCGAACCCGCGCGTGTACGCGGTCGAGGTGCTCAACGAGCCCGGCGGCAGCTGGTTCTGGGGCAACAGCTCGGAATCGGCGGCGAACCGCGAAAGCTACGCGCGCCTGTTGATCGAAGTGCACGAAGCGCTGGTCGCCAACTTCGGCGCCGCGCGCCCGCTCGAGCTCGCCTCCTGGGACGGCGGCCACGACTCCTCGAACGCGTGGGGCGAAGCGTGGTCGCACAACGCGACCGCCCTCGCCGACGTCGATGGCGTCACGAGCCATCCCTACGGCGGCACCGGCTCGCGCTCGAGTGCGATCCTCGGCAACCGGCACCTCGTCGAAGCGGCTCACAACGCCTCGAAGAAGCCGGTCTACATCACCGAGATCGGGTTCCCGACCAAAGGCCCGACCGGCGACTCGCTCCAGTACACCGAAGTCGAACAGGCCTGGGCGATCTTCCAGTTCGCGCTGTGGGCCCGGAGCACCGGCTACGTCGCCGGCGTGACGTTCTACGGCTACCGGGACGGGACCGAAGGCGGCGGCTACGGCGTCGAGACGCACGCCGGCGCCAGGAAGCTGGCGTTCACGGCGCTCCAGGACATCAGGGAAAGCCTGCCCTGCGTGATCTGCATCGGAGGGTGAGCGCGTCCGCGTGAGCGCGCCTAGGCGGCGCGCTCGGCGGACGGCTCGGGTCGCTGCTCGCCCTCGTCCCCGGAATGGCTTTCGAGAAACACCCGCATACGCTCGTCCTCGGCCGGCGAGAGCTGTCGTGCCGGCTCGGTCAGATCGCGAACGAACCGCCGCCATTCGCGGTCGCGGCGCGCCTGCGCGCGCGAGATGCCGCGCCTCGCGAGGCCGGCATGGAGCGCCGGCCGGTTTCCCTTCCAGAACATCGTCCCTCCCGAATCGATGCCGTGCGAGCGAACCTACACTGAAAGGGCGCCGCGGCGCAACCGTCCGCGTCGCCGCCGCCGCGAGGGGTAGATATATGGGGCATGAGCACACAAGCAAGCCACGAAGCAGGGGGCAGAGGGTGATCAGGCGCAGGCCGCAGCGGAGGCACGTCGTCCTGCACGGCGACCGCCTCGCCTACCGTGTCGCGGGGGAGGGGCCGCCGATCGTCCTGATCCACGGCATCACCTCCGACTCCGCGTATGGGAGCGCGTCATGCCCGGGCTCGCGCGCTCGCACACGGTGATCGCGCCGGACCTGCCCGGCCACGGCTCCTCCGACAAGCCGAAGGGCGACTACTCGCTCGGCGCGCACGCCTGCTGCGTGCGCGACCTGCTGCTCGCGCTGGGCCACGAGCGCGCGACGCTCGTCGGCCACTCGCTCGGCGGCGGCATCGCGATGCAGTTCTCCTACCAGTTCCCCGAGATGTGCGAGCGCCTCGTGCTGGTCGACAGCGGCGGCCTCGGCCGCGAGGTGAGCCTGCTGCTGCGCGCCGCGTCGCTGCCCGGCTCCGAGCTGGTGCTGCCGCTGCTCGCCGCCTCGCGCCTGCTCGGGCTCGGCGCCCGTGTCGGCGGCGCGCTCGACCGCATCGGGCTGCGCCTGGGGACCGACCTCGAGCAGATGGCGCGCGGACACAACACGCTCTCGGACGCGGCGAGCCGCGCGGCGTTCCTGCACACGCTGCGCGCCGTCGTGGACCCGGCGGGCCAGCGGATCGACGCCACCAACCGCCTGTACCTCGCCGAGCGCATGCCGCTGCTGCTGATCTGGGGCGAGCGGGACTCGATCATCCCCGTCGCCCATGGCCGTGCCGCGCACGCGCGCCTCTCGACCAGCCAGCTCGCGGTGCTCGAGCACTCGGGGCACTTCCCGATGCTCGACGAGCCCGAGTGCTTCCTCGAGCTGCTGCTCGACTTCATCGCCGACACCGAGCCGGCGCTTCCCGCCACGCTCCGCGCCGCCGGCTGAGCGCCGCTACGCCGCGGCCTGCGTCGCCCAGTCGCGATAGAGCTCGTAGTAGCGGCCTTCGGCGGCGAGCAGCTCGTCGTGCGTGCCCTGCTCGGCGATGTGGCCGTGCTCGAGCACGATGATGCGACCGGACTGGCGGATCGTCGAGAGGCGGTGCGCGATCACGATCGCGGTGCGCCCCGCGAGCAGGCGGCGCAGGCCCTTCTCGATCTTGGCCTCCGAGTGCAGGTCGACGTTCGAGGTCGCCTCGTCGAGCACGAGGATGCGGGGGTCCGCGATCAGCGCGCGGGCGAAGGCGATCAGCTGGCGCTGGCCGGCGGACAGCTGCGCGCCGCGCTCGCCGACTTCGGTGTCGTAGCCGTGTGCGAGCTCGGAGATGAACTCCTCGGCGCCGACCGCCGCCGCGGCCTCCCGGACCTGCTCTGCGCTCGCACCGGGCCGCCCGAACGCGATGTTCTCGCCGACCGTGCCGGAGAAGAGGAACGCCTCCTGGGGCACGATCCCCATCTGCGAGCGCAGCGAGCGGCTGGCGACGTCGCGCAGGTCGTGGCCGTCCACCAGCACGCGACCCGAGGTCGGGTCGTAGAAGCGGGCGACGAGCTTGGCCATCGTGGACTTGCCCGCGCCGGTCGCGCCGACGAGCGCCACGGTCTGGCCGGGCGGGATCTCCAGGTCCACGTGCTCCAGCGCCAGAACGGGCGCGCCCTCGTCGCCCGAGCGGCGCGCGTAGGCGAAGGAGACGTCGTCGAAGGTGACCTCGCCGCGGATCCGCGGCAGCTCGATCGCGTCGCGCCGGTCGGTCAGCGTCGGGCGCACGTCGAGGAGCTGGAAGATCTTCTCGAGCGCCGCCATCCCCGACTGGTAGGTGGCGTAGAGCTGGGAGAGCTGCTGGATCGGTTCGAACAGGTTCGAGAGCGCCGCCACGAAGGCGACCACCGTGCCCACCGTGACGTGGCCTTCGATCGCCTGGATGCCCCCGTAGACGACGATCACCGCCACCGCGAGCCCCGAGAGCATTTCCACGCTCGGGAAGTACGCGGCGTTCAGCTTCACCGTCGTCATGTTCGCGTCCTGGTTGTCGCGGTTCAGCGTTGTGAAGCGGTCCTCGTGCGCGCGCTCCTGGGCGAAGCTGCGCACGATGCGCACGCCGGAGAGGCTCTCCTGCAGGTCGGCCGTGATCGCCCCGATCGTCTCGCGCGTGCGGCGGAAGGCGCCGGCCGAGACGATGCGGAACCACAGCGAGCCGATCAGCAGCAGCGGCAGCACCAGGAACGTGAGCAGCGCGAGCTTGACGTCGAGGTAGATCAGGATGCCGACGGTCCCGATCAGCGTGAGCCCGGACTGGAAGAGCGTCACCACCGAGTCCGTGACGAGGCTGTCGAGGGCCTCGACGTCGTTGGTCATGCGCGATATCAGCACCCCGGCGGGGCGACTCTCGTAGAAGCCGATCGGCAGCGACTGGAGGTGCTCGAAGATCTGCAGCCGCAGGTCGGCGAGGGCGCGCTGGCCGACCCAGCCGACGAGGTAGGTCTGCAGGTAGGTCATCGCCCACACCAGCAGCGCCGAGACCAGGAAGGCGATCACGACCACCATCAGCGTGCCGGAGTCGCCCTGCTCGATGCCTTTGTCGATCGCGGCTTTGGCGAGCAGCGGCGGCGCGAGCGTGGCCGCGGTGCCGATGATCAGCGCGACGACCATCGCGAAGGCCTGTCTGCGGTAGGGGCGCACGAGCCGCAGCAGCCCCCGCAGGCTGCGCGCGCGCGTGCCGCGGCTGGGGCGCGCGCCGTCCCACTGCGGACCGGGTCCCCGCCCGACCATCGGGCTCACAGGCCGCTCACCTCCGGCTCGCGTGGCTTGCGGGTCAGGAAGACCTGGTCCGGCAGGCCCTTCTCGACGATCTCGCGGTAGAGCTCGGATGCGTCGAGCAGTTCGTCGTGGTCGCCGTGCGCGACGACGCGCCCGTGGTCGAGGACCACGATCTCGTCGGCGAGCGAGATCGTCGAGAGCCGGTGGGCGATCACGAACGTGGTCCGCCCGGCCATCGCCTCGTCGAGCGCGCGCTTGATCTCCTGCTCGGTTGAGGCGTCGACGGAGCTCGTCGCGTCGTCGAGTATCAGCACGCGCGGGTCGGCGACCAGCGCGCGCGCGATCGCGATCCGCTGGCGCTGGCCACCCGAGAGCGAGAGGCCGCGCTCGCCGACCCGGGTGTCATAGCCCTGCGGCAGCGCGCTGACGAAGCCGTCGGCCTGCGCGCGGCGGGCCGCCGCTTCGATCTCCTCGCGCGTGGCGTCGGGTCGCCCGTAGGCGATGTTCTCCGCGACCGTCGCCGAGAACAGGAACGGGTCGTCGCTGACGATCGCGACCGCCTGGCGCAGCGGGCGCAGCTGCAGGTCGCGCACGTCCGCGCCGTCCAGCAGCACCTCGCCCTCGCTCGGGTCATACAGGCGCGAGATCAGCGAGACGAGGCTCGACTTGCCCGAGCCGGTGCCGCCGACCAATGCCACCGTCGTGCCGGCGGCGACGTCCAGATCCACGTCGCACAGGGCCGCGCGCGTCGCCGAAGGGCGCGCGCCGTTGCCGTTGCTCGGCGCTTCGAGGCGGATCGCGGCCTCGCGCCCGCCGGCGTGCACGTGCGCGGCGCCGAAGTCGTCGCTTTCGTCGTAGCGCAGCGTGACGCCCCGCAGCTGGACGTGGCCGCTGCCCGCCGGCAGCGGCTCGGCGCCGGGCTCCTCGACGATCCGCGGCTCGCGGTCGAGCACCTGGAAGATGCGGGCGCCCGAGGCGGTCGCGCGCTGGGCGAGGCCGAGCGTGACGCCGAGCGAGCGCATCGGGCCGATCAGCATGTTCAGGTAGAGGTAGAACTGCGTGAACTGGCCGAGGGTGAGGTGGGAGTGGATGACGGCTTCGCCGCCGATCAGCAGCACGGCAGCGAGCCCGAGCTGCGGCAGGAAGCCGATCACCGGGTTGTAGCTTCGCCTCGAGCCTGCGTCGCGACCATCGACTGGTCGAACACGCGTGAGACGCTGCGCTTGAAGCGCGCGAGCTGATGCGACTCGCGCGCGAAGGACTTCACGACGCGCACGCCCGAGATGTTCTCCTCGGCGTCCGCGGTCAGCTCAGCGATCCGCTGCTGGACCTCCTGGATCGCAGGCCGCGCGCTGCGCCCGTAGCGCTGGGAGATCACGACGACGAACGGCACCGGGATCAGCGCGATGACCGCCAGCTTCGGTTCGATCGCGAGCATCGCGATCCCGGCCAGCAGGATCGTCAGCCCCGCCTGCAGGATGAACACGAGGCCGTAGCCCAGGAAGAAGCGCACCGCCTGCAGGTCGACCGTCGCGCGCGACATCAGCTGGCCCGTCTGCTGGCGGTCGAAGAAGCCGAGCTCCAGGCGCTGGAGGTGCCCGTAGAGCATCTGGCGCAGGTCGAACTCGATCCCGAGCGAGACGCGCCCGGCGATCATCCGCCGCATGTAGGTGAGCCCCCAGCGCAGGATCACCGCGACGACGATCACGATCGCGAGCGTCATGAGCTCGTGGCGGTCGTGGGAGCGTTTGGCGAGCTCGTGCAGCTTCGAGTCGTTCGCCCCGCGCTGGATCGCTTCCACGGCGAGACCCGTCAGGTACGGGATCAGCACCGTCATGACCATCGCGAAGCAGGCGAGCGCTGCGGAGACGGCGACGCCGCGCCGGTAGGGACGCAGGAAGCCGAGCAGTCGGTAGAACGTGGTCATAGTTGTGCAGTCAACGATTATCGCACGGCAGTCGTGCTTCCGGCCGTAATCTGGATGGGTGCCCGATCCGCCGTCCTCCGAGCCCTCCGCCGGCACCGGCGCGGGGCTCTGCGACCGCTGCACCCATCAGCAGGTCGTCCGGAACACGCGCGGCTCGAGCTTCTCGCTGTGCCGCCGCTCCCGTGAGGATCCAGGGTATCCGCGCTACCCGCGCATCCCGGTGCTGGAGTGCGCCGGCTTTCAAGCAGCGGGCGGCGAGGGCTCGCCGTAGACGAAGAACCCGGACCGCCGGTACTCGGACCCGCGGGTGCGCTGCTCGTAGCAGCGGCGCAGCTCCGCCGGCACGCCGGCTTTCGCCATCAGGCGGCGGCCACCGCGGTCGGCTGCGCCTCGCCCTCGGCGCCGGGCTCGTACGAGGCGACGAAGTCGCGGCTGCGGATCAGCGCGAAGGCGGCGATCGAGCCCAGCAGCGCGATGCCCGAGGCGATCAGCAGGATCGAGGTGAGCGCGCTCGGTGAAGCCGACGCGGTAGGCGTGCAGCAGCGCGGTGTGGGCCGGGCCGGGGAGCTTTTCGGCGATCGGGCGCACGGCGCCGGAGACGAGCGCCTGGGAGAAGTGCGGCGCTGAGACGAGACGGTGGGCGATCGGTCCCGAGCCGAGCGCGGCGGTCGTCTGGACGCCGATCTGGTGCTGGAAGACGGCGCCGAGACCGGCGACGCCCGTCGCGATCCCGACCTGGCGGAAGGTGTTGTTGATGCCGGAGGCCATGCCGCTGCGCGAGTGGTGCACGACGCCGACGGCGGTCGAGGCGAGCGGCGGGTTGATCATGCCGATGCCCGCGCCCGCGAGCAGGAAGCCCGGGATCAGCGTCGTCCACCCGGAGCTCGCGTCGATCGCGGTCATGCTCAGCAGGCCGCCGCTGACGAGCAGAAGGCCCGCGCCGATCAGCAGCCGGATCGGCACCGACACGCGAGACTTTGCCGGAGATCGGCGCCACGATGAACGACACCAGTGTGATCGGCAGGAAGCGCAGACCCGCCTGCAGCGGGTCGTAGCCGAGCACGTCCTGGACGTAGAGGGTCAGGTAGAGGAACATCGAGAACATCGAGGAGGAGATCGCCAGCGCGACGAGGCTCGCGCCGGTGAACGCGGGCTTCCTGAACAGCGACAGGTCGAGCATCGGGCGCTCCTGGCGCAGCTCGGCGATCAGGAAGATCGTGAGCAGGATCGCCGACGCCGGCGAGCAGCGAGACGATCTCGGTCGAGCCCCAGCCCTTTTCGTTGCCCTTGATCAGCGCGAACACGAGCGTGAACAGCGCGCCCGAGAACGTGACGAGGCCGATCCAGTCGACCCCGCGCGCGTTCGGGTCGCGCGACTCCTGCACCTGCGACATCGTCAGGAAGACCGCGGCGATCCCGATCGGCACGTTGACGAAGAAGATCCATTCCCAGCCGATGCCCTGGGTGATCACGCCGCCGATCACGGGGCCGACCGCGACCGCGGCGCCGATCACGCCCCCGTAGACGCCGAAGGCGAGCCCGCGCTCGGGGCCGTGGAAGGCGGAGGCGATCAGCGCGAGCGAGGTCGCGAACATCATCGCCCCGCCGGTGCCCTGCACGGCGCGGAACAGGTTCAGCGCAAGCGGCGTGCCCGCCAGGCCGCAGGCGGCGGAGGCGGCCGTGAACACGACCAGGCCGAGCACGAACACGCGCCGGCGCCCGACCAGGTCGGCCAGCGAGCCGGCGGTCAGCAGGAACGCGGCCAGCGTCAGCGAGTAGGCGTTCACGACCCACTGCAGGTCGCTGAAGCTCGAGTGCAGCGAGCGCTGGATGTCCGGCAGCGCCACGTTCACGACCGTGATGTCGAGGAGCAGCATGAAGATCGCCACCGAGACTGCGATCAGCGTCCACCACTTGCGCTCCACTCGAGGCCTCCTCTCGGTCCGCGCGGCACCGCGCGGCGCTGGATGCGCCCCACTATATGAAGGAGGACCCCCGCCTCTAGTAGGGGCGCAGGTGCCGGTCGAAGAACGGCACGACCTTCTCCCACAGCCGCGCCGCGGCCTCGGGCCGGTACGAAGGCCGGTAGTCGGCGAAGAACGCGTGGCCGGCGTGCTCGAACACGCCGGCCTGCACTTCGTGCCCGCTCTTGGCGGCGGCTTCCATGAGCTCTCCCGCGAGCTCGGGCGCGGGATTGTGGTCCTCTTCGCCGAACGCGGCGTAGAGGGGGCACGAGAGCCGGGGCGCCAGCTCCAGCGGCGGCGTCGGGCGCTCGGGGTCGAGCGCTCGTCGGGCGTGGCTTTGTCGATGAAGCCGCCCCAGCAGTCGACGGCGGCGTCCAGCTCCCGCCGCGCGGCGGCGAACAGCAGCGCGTAGCGCCCGCCCATGCAGAACCCGATGCAGCCGAGCTTCCCGGTCGAGTCCTCGCGCGCGCGCAGGATCTCGGCGGCGCCCACGAGATCGCCGAGCACGCGCTCGTCGGGCATCGCGAACAGGCGCGCGAACAGCGCCTCCATGTCGCCCGGCGGGGGCGGGCCGCCTTCGCGCGTGTAGAGGTCGACGCCGATTGCGTCGTAGCCGATGTTCGCGAAGCGGGCGACGACGTCGCGGATGTGCTCGCCGAGGCCGCCCGCCTCGTGGATCACGATGATGCCGGCGCGCGCCGCTTCCTCAACCGGGTGAGCGAGATACGCGTTGATCGCATCGGCGCCGTGTCCCGGGTAGACGAGGTCGTGGCCGAGGATCCCCGACGGGTCGGTGACCGCGCCCGGTACGCCCTCGGGGCTCGGCTGCGGGTGGGCCTCGCTCATCCGGGGCCGAGCCTAACGGCTGGAGGATCGCCTCGGGACGGCTGCGGGCCGCCGCGAGGCCTCGCTCACGAGGCGCCCTCGACGGGTTCCGCGGGCGGGAAGGAGCCCTCGCTGCTCGCGTCCAGCTCGCGGATCTTGCGCCGCACGCGCTTGCGCGTCTCGCTCAGCTCCTCCTGGAGCTTCGCCAGCTCGGCGGCGCGGTGGCGGACGAGCTCGAGCTGGCGGTCGATGTGCCCGCCGGCCTCGACGAGCAGCTCGCGGCGGCGGGCGGGCGCGACGTCCTCGCGGCGCAGCTCGGCGCGCACCTCTGCGCGCGCCTCCTCGACGGCGAGCAGCTCTTTCAGCTCCTCGAGGGTCAGCCCGAGCAGCTCTTTGAGCCGCATCACCTCCTGCAGCCGCGCGACCTCCGCGCCGGTGTAGAGGCGGTGCCCGCCGGAGGGGCGCCCCGCGGCCTCGGCGAGCAGGCCGACTTCCTCGTAGTAGCGGATCGTGCGGGGGGTGGTGCCGACCAGGCGCGCGACGTCGCCGATCCGAAGCGCGTGCTCATCCTTCTTGCGCGCGGCCATCGGCTCGTCCCCTTAGACCGCCACCGACTCCGCGGCCAGCGCTTCGTCCTCGGCGATGATCGCCGCGGCCGGCTCGTCCTCGCCGTCGAGCGCCTCGGCGTGCGCGGGGCGCAGGAGGCAGACGCCTGCGCCGATCAGCGAGACGATCGCGAGCGCCCACAGCGCGACGTGCATGTTGTGGATGAAGGGGTCCAGGCGGGCGGGGGAGAGGCCCGTGGCGAGGCCCGAGAAGATCGCGAACAGGGTCGCTTTCGGGATCCCGGAGGTCACGATCGCCATCACGAAGGCGATCGAGAGCACCGCGCCGGTGTTCTGCAGCAGGGTGCGCGCGCCCGCGGCGATGCCGCGGCGGTGCGGGGGCACGGTGCCCATCATCGCGGCGGTGTTGGGGCTGTTGAACATCCCCGAGCCGATCCCGACCAGGGCCAGCCACGTCGCGCTCTGCCAGTAGGGGCTGCCGGCCTGCAGCGTCGTCATCAGCGCGAGCCCGGCGGCGCTCACGACCATCCCGATCGCGGCCAGCGAGCGCGAGCCGTGGCGGTCGGCGTGGATGCCGGCCAGGGGGGAGGCGATCAGCATCCCGAGCGCGAGCGGGATCAGCTTGACGCCGGCCAGGACCGGGTCGTCGCCCTGCGCCCCCTGGTAGTAGAAGACGAACACGAACATCAGCGCGAAGCGCGCGAGCCCGTTGATGAAGGCGGCGGCGCTGGCGGCGGCGAACAGGCGGTTCTTGAAGATCGCGAGATCGAGCATCGGCGCGCGCGAGTGTTTCTCGATCAGCACCCAGGTCGGCAGCAGGACGGCGGCCGCGGTGAGCCCGACGATGACGACCGTGTTGTCCCAGCCGGAGAGCCCGCCCTTGGAGACGCCGAGCACGAGGCCGGTGAGCCCGGCGACGAAGGTGCTCGTGCCGAGGACGTCGTAGCCCCGCACCGTGTCCGGCTTCGCGAGCTCGTGCAGGACGAGCGCGCCCCACAGCGCGCCGGCCAGCGCGAGGGGGACGTTGAACCAGAACACCCAGTGCCAGGAGATCGAGACGAGCGCGCCGCCGAGCACCGGGCCGAGCACGAGGCCGATCGCCGCGACCATCG
The DNA here is from genome assembly GCA_963779065.1 of uncultured Solirubrobacteraceae bacterium. GTDB lineage: Bacteria > Actinomycetota > Thermoleophilia > Solirubrobacterales > Solirubrobacteraceae > Palsa-744. The sequence continues at coordinate 836,157 of CAVZWQ010000003.1, read as the reverse complement.
TGTTCGCGCCCATCGCCAGGCCGAGTTCGCGCTTCGGGAAGGCGTCGGTGACGAGGGCCGCGGCGTTCGCGAACAGGAACGCCGAGCCGACGCCCTGCAGCACGCGCCAGACGATCAGCTCGGTCGCGCCGGAGGAGAACCCCGCGCCGAGCGAGGCGAGCGCGAAGAGCACGAAGCCGCCCACGTAGGCGCGCTTGCGGCCGAAGAGATCGCTCAGGCGACCCGCCATCAGCACGAGCACCGTGGCGGCGATCAGGTAGGCGAGGATCACCCATACGAGCGCGAGCAGGCTCGCGTGCAGCGAGCGCTCGAGGTCCGGCAGGGCGATGATCAGCGTGCCCGAGTTCGTCGCCGCGAGCAGCATGCCGAGGCTGGTGCACGACAGCGCCCACCAGCGGTAGCTCTCGTGGTCGGCGCCGACGCCGATCCGCCTCTGTCTCACCCGCTTCGCGATCGTCTCCAACGCGCTGATCCTCAATCCCAAAAATCAAAAACCTGACGTGAACGTAAGGATCACAATAGCACCGCCGCGAGCGCGTTTCCGGGCCTTGAAGGCGCTGCTAGAACCTATGTATGGCTACTGACGAGAAGCGCGTGACCAAGACCGACGAGCAGTGGCGCGAGGAGCTCACGCCCGAGCAGTACGACGTGCTGCGCCGGGCCGGCACCGAGGCGCCCTTCACCGGCCAGTACACCTACAACAAGGACTCCGGCGACTACACGTGCGCCGGCTGCGGCGCTGTGCTGTTCAGCGGCGACACCAAGTTCGACTCCGGCACCGGCTGGCCCAGCTTCACCGAGCCCGCCGTCGCCGAGGCGGTCGAGCTGCGTCCCGACAACGGCCTCTTCATGCGCCGCACCGAGGTGCTGTGCCGCACCTGCGGCGGCCACCTCGGCCACGTGTTCGACGACGGCCCCGGGCCGACCGGCCAGCGCTACTGCATCAACTCGGCGGCGCTGCAGTTCACGCCGGAGGACGCCGCCGCCGGGCGGTCGTCGAGGCTGAGCGCGCCGGGCGCGACGCGCCCGCCGCCAGCTAGCCTTTCCCCATGGTCATGCAGGAACAGGCCAAGCGGCTGTGCGAGCCGCTGCGCTGGGGGCGGCGCGAGAAGACCGCGATAGGCGTGTTCGGTGCGATCGTCGCGGCGGCCGTCGATCGCGCTGATCGTGTTCGCGGCCTCGAGCGGCGCGCCCGCCCGCGCCGACTGCATCGACGTCACCTTCCCCAGCACGCTCGGCGCCGCCGAGGTCAAAGCCTGCGGCGAGCAGGCGCGACGCGTCTGCGCCTCCGGCTCCTACCGAGGCGTCGAAGACCGATGCAGGCCGCCTGCACGGCCGCCGGCTTCGCCTACACCCCGCCGGCCGCCGGCAAGCCTTGCCGCCGCCGGCGCCGAAAAGGGGCGCCCGGAAGCTCTGGACAGGTGTCGAAACCGCGGCCGCAAGTGTTGGCCACCGTGGCCCTACCGGGGCGGCTCGCCCCCGTTTTCATAAGCCCGCACTGTCATCGGTGCCGGACCTGCGCGACCGCGGGCTCCGGCGCCCGTCCACCAAACGTAGGAACGGAGGCAAATGGGAAGCTGGGCTGCATATCCGAGTTGGCTCAACGCAGGAGACAACGCGTGGCAGATGACCGCCGCGACGTTCGTCGGCCTGATGAGCCTGCCCGGCCTCGCGGTTCTGTATGGCGGCGTCATGCAGAAGCGCTGGTCGGTGAACAGCATGATGCTCACGTTCGTCGCGTTCGCGCTCGTCCTGGTCGCGTGGATGCTGTGGGGCTTCAAGATGGGCTTCGGCTCCCCGATCGGCTCCGGAAAAGGCTTCTTCGACACCTTCTGGGGCAAGTCGGGCACGGTGCTCTCGGCCGGTGCCGAGGAGGGCCAGGCGGTCATCCCGTCGATCACGACGGGCCCGCCGTTCCATTTCCCGATGGGCTCGCTCGTCTACTTCCAGTTCGTGTTCGCGGCGATCACGCCGATCCTGATGCTGGGCTCCGTGCTCGGGCGGATCAGCTTCAAGGCGTGGATCCCGTTCGTGCTGCTGTGGATCACGTTCGTCTACACGGTCAACGCGTTCCTGATCTGGGGCGGCGGCTACTTGGCGGCCCACGGCGCGCTGGACTACTCCGGCGGGTACGTGATCCACCTCGCGGCCGGCATCTCAGGGTTCGTGGCCGCGGCGGTGATCGGACCGCGTCTGCAACGCGATCGAGAGGTCGACGCGCCCAACAACCTGCTGATGGTCGCCGCCGGCGCGGGTCTCCTGTGGCTCGGCTGGAACGGCTTCAACGGCGGGGACTCCTACTACGCAGGGCGCCAACGCCTCGGCGGCGGTGATCAACACGAACCTCTGCACCGCGGTGGCGATGTTGGTCTGGATCGGCTGGGACTACGCCTTCCGTGACAAGCCCTCGCTGATCGGGTCGGTCAACGGCATGATCACCGGGCTCGTGGCGATCACGCCGTCGGCCGGGTTCGTCAGCGGCTGGGGCGCGATCTTCATCGGCATCATCGCCTCGACGATCGTGTGGATGGCGATCCGCTTCCTGAGCCGAGCGCCGATATTCCGGAACGTCGACGACACCCTGGGGGTGATCTATACGCACGGGTTCGCCGGACTGTGCGGCGGCTTGCTGGTCGGCTTCTTCGCGAACCCCACGATCGTCGAGTACCTCGGGCGTACAGCGGAGCCCCAACCTACCGGGCATGGAAAGCGTCCTCCACGGCGGGAGCTGGACGCTGCTGCGCTGGCAGGCCGAGGCCGGGCTGTGGGTGATCCTGTTCAGCGGGATCATGACGTTCGTCCTGCTGAAGATCGTGGGGATCTTCCTGCCCCTGCGTCTCTCCGACGAGGAGCTGGAGATCGGCGATCACGCGATCCACGGCAACGAGGTCTACCCCTCAGACGTGCCGACGCTCGGCGGGCCGCACGCGCCGGGCTGGCAGCCGGGCGGCGGCGCCGTCCAGCCGGCTGGAGCCGGAGCCTAGGGGGCGCGCCCGGGCAAAAGCGTTGGTCTGCGCGTCCCGCCCTCGGGCGGGCGCGCAGGGCAGCGAACGGTGGACAGTCGACGGCCCCGTCCTTGTGGCGGGGCCGTTGCTGTTCCCGCGCCGGCGCGCCCGGTGCCGAGCGCGGCTCGGGCGCAAGCGCGAGCGGCTGCGGCTAGGTAGGCTGCGCCGGAGTTTTCGTCTCGGCCACGGAGGGTGGGAATGAAGGGGCTGATCGCAGTTCTGGGGGCATTCGCGGCTGTGCTCGCGGCCGTTGCGCCAGGTGCCGCCAGTGTGCCGGCGCCCGGCGTGGTCCCGCCGGCGCAGCGGGTCGCCGGGAAGACGTACGCGCAATGGCTCACAACCGGCTGGCAGTCGCTGCTCGCCCACGGGCGCCTGCGCACACAGGCCCCGAAGCAGACGCTGCGCTGCCTCGCGGGCGGCCAGCGCGGCAAGGTCTGGTTCCTGCAGGACGCCTACGAAGGCCCGACGCCGGTGACGGTGAACTGCGCCATCCCCGCCGGGCGCTACCTGTTCCTCGAAGGGCCCGGCTTCGAGTGCTCGACGATCGAGCCGGCCCCCTACCACGCGGCGCGCGCCGGCCTGCGCGCCTGCGCGGCTTCCTTCGCCCTCAAGGGGGCCGATGTGAGCCTCGACGGCGTGCCGCTGAGCCCCGCCCCGTTCCCGGTCGCCACGCCGGTCTTCCCCTTCGTGATCCCGGCGCGCGGGAACATCCTGAGGGCCACCGGGCACACGCGCGGTTTCGGAGCGGTCCACTCGGACGCGCTCATGTTGCGCCCGCTCGCGAAAGGGCCGCACACGATCGTCCAGGTCGAACACTTCGCCAGCGGGCAGTCCGCGCAGACGACCTGGCAGCTGAACGTGGGCTGACGCCGGGCGGCGCCGGCGCGGTGGGCTCCGCGCAGGGAGCGGGAAGGGATCCGTGGCAAGCTGTCGCCCGATGTCGCGGGCGAACTTCGAAGTCGTGCGTCGCGGGCTCGACGCGTTCAACGCGCGGGACGTCGACGGCTTCGCGGCGCTCGTCACCGAGGACTTCCTCTGGATGCCCTCGCTGCCGGGGACGGTCGAGGGGGGGCGCTACGTCGGGCGCGACGGGCATCGATCGCTACTTCGCCGAGACGGGCGAGACGTGGGAGCAGCTAGCCGTCGAGTGCGACGAGCTGCGCGACGCGGACGACCGCGTGCTCATGCTCGGGCGCGCGGTCGGACGTGGCGTCGGCAGCGGCGCGGAGGTCGCGATGCCGCTCGCGTTCCTGGCCGAGTTCCGCGACGGGAGGATCGCCAGGGTGTGCACGTTCCTGGACCACGCCGAAGCGCTCGGGGCGGCCGGCCTGCGATAGGGCGCGCTGGGGCGCCACGGGTTGCCGGTCGCACTTCCAGATCGAGCAGCCACTTCTCCGCCCGCAACGCTGAGCCCGGCCCTACCGGCTGATCGACATCGAGTCCCGGATGCCCGCTCAGGCGGCGCTCTCGGCCGAGGAGGGCACGCCCACCCCGACGGGGCAGCTCACGCCCGTCCCGCCCGAGGCCGCAGTACCCGCCCGGGTTCTTGGCGAGGTACTGCTGGTGGTAGTCCTCGGCGTAGTAGAAGGAGTGGGCGTCATCGGCGGGCGCGAGTTCGGTCGTGATCGTGCCGTAGCCCTCCGCCGAGAGCTTGTCCTGGTAGGAGGCCAGCGAGGCTTCGGCGGCCGCCTTCTGGTCGGCCCCGTCCCACAGGATCAGCGAGCGGTACTGGGTGCCGACATCGGCCCCCTGGCGCATCCCCTGCGTCGGGTCGTGGCCCTCCCAGAACAGCTTCAGCAGCTGCTCGTAGCTGGTCTTGGCGGTGTCGTACGCGACAAGCACCACCTCGGCGTGGCCGGTCCGCGTGCTGCAGACCTCCTCGTAGCTCGGGTTCGGCGTGGCGCCGCCCGCGTAGCCGACCGCGGTCGTGTAGACGCCGTCGGCTTCCCAGAAGATCCGCTCCGCGCCCCAGAAGCAGCCCATGCCGAAGATCGCGGTGCGCACGCCCTCGGGGAAGGGCGGCTTCAGCGGCGTGCCGAGCACGAAGTGACGGTCGGGGACGGCGATCTCGCTCTCGCGGCCCGGCAGCGCCTCGGCGGGATCGATCAAGGTTCTCTTGTCACTGCCAAACAGTCTCATGTGTTCAGGCTAGCGCGTCGTTTAAGCGTGCGCCCGGGGCTTGCCGGGCGCGTGCGGGGCGGCCGGTCCGGCCGGCGTCAGCGTGGCTCGAGCGCGAAGACCGGGATGTCGTCGCGGCCCGCGCGCTCCCGGTAGGCGTCGAAGCCTTCGTACTGCGCGTTCATCGCCTGCCAGAGCCGTTCCCGCTCCTCGCCCTCGGTCAGCCTGGCGCGCACACTGCTGCGCGCAGGGCCGATCTCGATCTCGGCGTCGGGATTGGCCTTGAGGTTGAACGACCAGGCCGGCTCGTGGTTGCCGGCGTTCGATCCGATCACGATCACGTTCTCGCCCTCGCGCATGAACACGACGGGCGCCGTGCGCTGCTGGCCCGACCGGCGGCCCGTGCTCGTGAGCAGCAGCACCGGAGCGCGGCCGACCTTGTTGCCCACGCGCCCGCGGGTGAGCCGGTACACCGGCACGTTGAGCTTGCCACTGGCGCGGACCGCCCAGGCGGGGAAGGCCATGGAGAAGCGCGAGAGGGTGCGGTCGCTCGGCATCGGCGGTGAGTATCGCGGATGTAGAGTCCGCGCGATGAGCGAGCGCCGGGTGGATGGGCCTGTCACATACGAGGTGCGCGACCGCGTCGCCCGGATCACGCTCGACCGGCCCGAGCGCGGCAACGGCATCACGCGCGCGCTGGTCGAGACGCTCGCGGCCTGCGTCGAGCGCGCTGACCTCGACCCGGCGGTGCACGTGATGCTCCTGTCCGGCAACGGGCCGGGCTTCTGCGGCGGCTACGACCTGGTCGAGAGCGCCGAGGGGATGGGCTCCGCGGCGCGAGCGGCGGCGAGGAGCCGCCCGCCGGCTCTCCGCTGGACCCGCGCGTGATGGCCGCCAACCACGACCCGCGCGGGACCTGGGACCCGATGGTCGACTACGCGATGATGAGCCGCAACGTCCGCGGCTTCATGAGCCTGTTCCACGCGGGCAAGCCCGTCGTCTGCATGGTGCACGGCTTCTGCGTGGCGGGCGGGACCGACATGGCTCTCTGCTCGGACCTGCTCGTGATCGAGGACGATGCGAAGATCGGCTATCCGCCGGCGCGCGTCTGGGGCTCGCCGACGACCTCGCTGTGGGCGCACCGCGTCGGAGCGCAGCGCGCCAAGCGGCTGCTGTTCACCGGCGATTCGCTCTCGGGCACGGAGGCCGTCGAGTGGGGCCTCGCAATCGAGGCCCCGCCCGCGGCGGAGCTGCGCGAGCGCACGGAGATCCTGGTGGAGCGGATCGCGCGGGTGCCCGTCAACCAGCTCATGCTGATGAAGCTGCTCGTCAACCAGACGCTCTACGCGCAGGGTCTCCACAGCACACAGGTGCTCGGCACCGTCTTCGACGGCATCACGCGGCACACGGCGGAGGGCTACGCCTTCCAGCAGAAAGCGGCGGCGGAGGGCTTCCGCGAGGCCGTTCGCGAGCGCGACGAGCCCTTCGGCGACTTCGGGCGCTCCACGTTCAAGGGGTAGGCGATTCGTGCACGCTTTGCGCCCCGCGCGGGCGGGGGCTAGAATGCCTGCTTCGCGCGGATGTAGCTCAGCTGGCTAGAGCGTCGCCTTGCCATGGCGAAGGTCGAGGGTTCGAATCCCTTCATCCGCTCTCAACGAAACCCCCGGATTTCCGGGGGTTTCGTGCATTCAGGGGCGGAGCCCGGTAGACGGCAGGCCCGCGTAGGTAGCAGCGGTGGGTAGCAGACGCGGTCTGGGCTGTTGCGGATGCGGCAAGCTCCGTGGGCCTTGAACCCACCCAAATCGGGGTCGGTGGAGCCATAGTGAGATCGCTCCGCGTGCGGGAGGGCGCGGAGGTCAGGCATTTGTCAGGCGCCCTCCTCGCGGTCTAGTCTTCGGGGAGCGATGCGACGGGTCGTCCACGCTTGGCAAAAGGCCAACACGCCGCCATGGCTGTTCGTCTTGTGGCCGTTCGCCCTCGCCGTCACCTACGGCGTGCTTCTCATTGGCGAGAGTCCCGGCGCCGCGGCGAGCAACCTCTTGATCATCGGACTCGTCGTGGTGGCGGCCAACTTCATCTCGAAACGCATCTGGCGCTGACGGAACGCGGCGCCCGCTACTCGTCGCCATCCTCCTGAGCCCATTGGCGAGCGAGGTCGAAGCCGCCAGCCGCCCTCGGGGCTCCACGTGTCGCGGCGCACGTTCGCCTCGACGATGGTCGCCGCGGGCGCCAACATCAAGCAGATCAGCGTCTACATGGGGCACACGAACGTTCGCACGACCATGAACATCTACGCGCACCTCTTCGACCACGGCGGCGAGCGATTCGTCGAGGGGATGGACGGGCGGCCGGTCGTCGTGATGCTCGACGCGACGATCATCATTCGGAGGACGGGCGGTGAGCCCCCCGGAATCATCGGAGGCAGGTTCGTTAATCAGGGCCGCGGTCCGGCTGTAAACAGCATCGGGGAGGTGACCTCGCGATCGTCAGTCGCGTCTCGATCGGAGAAGTTCCCGGTGGGCTTCCCGAGCGTCGACGGGCAGCAGGGCCTTGAGGTGAGTGGGCTCATCGGCGACGATCCCTCGGAGCAGGGCAAATCGCTCTCGTACGAGATTACGGTTACGTACGAAGACCTCGGGGGCCGCAGCTATCGAACGACTCAATGGTTCGACGACCCAGAGGACGGGCCGCCGACCAATTTTGGGCCTCGGAGCATCCCGCTGGGCGTTACGAAAATCCTCGACCCGGCAAGCCTTTCGAGTGGCAGTTGATTGGCAGTCGGCGCCGGTCGAGAGCGTTCCCGAGCGATCCCGTGCGGTGCTTGCGCATCCCGTGATCGACTCTAGAATCCCCAGAACGGCTTTGCGAAGCCGATTCGGCGGGGAGGGTGGCGAGGTTCGAATCCCTTCATCCGCTCTCACACCTGCGCCCCGGCGGCGTCTTACAGGGCCGCAGCCGGGGCGTTGGTGTGCGTGGAGGGTGTCGAAGCGCCGGGGCGCGCCGCAGACGCGGTCTGAACCGCTCGGTGCAGCCGCCCGGCCGAGGCTCAGGGCGCGGGCGTGCTCGCCCGCCGCTTGCCTGCGGGCCGCGTCGCGTCGCCGCGCCTGGCGCCGCTGCGCCGCGGCGCGCCGTGCTGCTGGCGCGGCCAATCGCGCAGGAACCGCTCCGCCGCGTCGGCTTCCAACGGGCGGGCGAACAGGTAGCCCTGGCCGCTGTCGCAGTCCTCCTCCTGCAGCAGCGCCAGCTCCTGGCTGCGCTCGATGCCCTCGGCGAGCGTCTCGATCGACAGCGCCTTGCCGAGCTGCACGAGCGTGCGCAGCAGCGTCTCGCCTTCGGGGTTCTCGGCGAGCTGGGACAGGAACGAGCGGTCGATCTTCAGCGCGTCGACGGGGAAGCGCTGCAGGTGGGAGAGCGAGGAGTACCCGGTGCCGAAGTCGTCGATCGCGATCCGCACGCCGAGCTCCTTGATCGCGCGCAGGCGCTCGGCGGTCTCCTGGGCGTTGCGCATCAACGCCGTCTCGGTGATCTCGAGCGTGAGGGCGTGGGGGTCGAGGCCGCTGGTCAGGAGCGCGCGCTCGACCACGGCCACGAACTCGTCGCCGTCCAGCTGGCGGGCCGAGACGTTCACCGCGACGCCGACCGGGTGGCCGGCCTCGCGCCACAGGGCGCCCTGTGCGCAGGCGCGTTCGAGCACCCAGCGCCCGACCGGGACGATCAGGCCGCTCTGCTCGAGCTGGGGGATGAAGTCGTTCGGCTGCACGAGCCCGCGGCTGGGGCTGCGCCAGCGGATCAGCGCCTCGACGCCGGTCGGGATCATTCCGCGCAGGTCGAACGTGGGCTGGTAGACGAGGAAGAACTCCTCGCGCTCGATCGCGCCGCGCAGATCCTGCTCCAGCGCCGCCTGGCGCTGGACGACGTCCTGCATCCCGGACTCGAACGTCATGCAGCGGTCCCTGCCTTCCACCTTGGCGCGATGGGCGGCGATCTCTGCGTCGCCGAGCAGCTCTTCGGCGTTCGCGCGCGCCCCGGTGGCGACGCCGATGCTCGCGGTGATCGCCAGGTCCGTGCTGCCGATCGAGAAGGGTGTTCTGAGCGCTTCGAGCAGGCGCTCGGCGATCAGCTCGGCGCCGGCGTCCAGCGAGGCCTCCTCGGCCACGACCACGAAGTCGTCGCCGCCGAGGCGGCCGAGCGCGTCGGTGTCGCGCACGAGCCCGTCCAGCCGCGCCGCGACGCCGCGCAGCAGCTCGTCGGCGACGCTGTGGCCGAGCGTGTCGTTGACCACGGTGAAGTTGTCCAGATTCACGTGCAGGGCGGCGACCGGTCCCCCGTTGCGCCGCGCGCGGCTCAGCATCTGCTCGGCCCGGTCGAGGATCAGCGCGCGGTTGGGGAGCCCTGTGAGCTGGTCGTGGGTGGAGAGGTAGGCGAGCTGCTCGCGGCGGCTGTCGAGCTCCTCCTCGACGCGGATCCGCTCCTGCTCGAAGACCTCGCACATCCGCACGAGCGTCACGTCCAGCGTTGCCTGCGTCATCGCGAGCGCGCGGCGCCGGGCGCGGTCGGAGGCGCCGTGGCGCGCCGCGGCCTCGCGCAGAACGTCGCTCACGCTGTCGCGCCAGCGCAGACAGCGCTTGGTCACCTCGTGCAGGGGGGCCGCGCGGTGGGCGGCGAGCAGCCCGAACAGCTCGAAGGCTTCCTGGGCGGCGGCCATCCCGGCCTCGGGGCGCCCGCCCGACATCCAATCCGCGACGGTCACGGTCGCGATCGTGCAGATCCGCTCGAGGCTCTCGTCGACCTGCGGGTCGAGCTCGCCGTGCGCCTCGGCCGTGCGCTCGAGGACCAGCTCGAGGACGCGCTCCGCCTGCTCGCGCAGCGTCGATCCGATCAGCCGGACCTCCTGCTCGACCTGCTCTCTCTCGTCGTTTTCGAAAGCGGGCACGGCTCTCACATCCCCCGTACCGCGCTGAGCTGATCCTTCATCTCCCAGCAAACGTCGGCCAAAGCCGAACCGCACTTGAGTCCTGGCCTCGCGGCCTAGTACTGGGCGCGAAGCGGAGGTTCGCTTGAGTCGCTGGCCGGAGGTTGTCTCGGCCGTGCGGCTCGACAGGGTCGGCCTGGGCAATTCGCCGCTCGCTCTTCCAAGCGGCCGCTCTCGGGTGGATCGTCCAGAACTCCTTGAGGGGGTGGTCAAGCTCCACGGGGTCAGTGGTTCCGCACCGGTCCGGCGACGAGCGGAGTGGCTCCTGCGCCTCCCGGATGCTCAGCGGCGGCCTCTGCGGCCGGGCGCCTCGCCGGCGGCGTCCCGCGCAGGGCAAGCGCCGCGAGCAGGTCGCGCTCTCGCACACGCGGACGCCCGGCGAGGTCGGCGATCGTGCGAGCCAGCGCGACCGTCCTGTGCTCGCCCCGTCCCGTCAGCTCTCCGCGCCCCCGCGCCTCGCGCAGGACCCGCTCGCCGCGCGCGTCGAGCCGGATGTGCCTGGCGATGGCGTGGGCGTCGAGCTCGCCGTTGAGCGCGACACCCTCGCCGGCGAGTCTCGCCCGCTGGCGCTCGCGCGCCGCGGTGACGGCGGCGCGCGCCTGCGCGCTCGTGATCGCGGCCGGTTCGAGCGCGAGCGCTCTGCCGGCGGGCTCGACCTCGACGCGCAGGTCGATGCGGTCGAGCAGCGGGCCCGAGAGGCGGCGCGCGTGCAGCCGCGCCTCGCTCGGCGAGCAGCGGCAGGGCGCGCCGCCGCAGCCGCACGGGTTCGTGGCGCACACCAGCAGGAACCTGGCCGGGAGCTCGTGAGAGCGCCGGGCGCGCGCGATCCGCACACGGCCCTCCTCGAGCGGCTGGCGCAGCGCCTCCAGCGCGCTTCGGGAGAACTCGGTCACCTCGTCGAGGAACAGGACGCCGCGGTGCGCCAGGGCGAGCTCGCCGACCCAGCCGTTGCCCGCCCCGCCGAGCAGTCCCGCGGCGGTGGTCGCGTGATGGGGAGCGCGGAACGGGCGCCGCTGCTCCGGCGAGCGCAGGCCGTGGATCCGCGCCACCTCGATCGCCTCCTCGCCGTCCAGCGGCGGCAGGATCCCCGGCAGGCGGCGCGCGAGCATCGTCTTCCCGACCCCGGGCGGGCCGCTCAGCAGGATGCTGTGCCCGCCGGCGGCGGCGATGAGGAGCGCGCGTACCGCCTCCGCTGCGCCGCGGACGTCGGCGAGCTCCGGCTCGTCGCGCTCGGCGGCGCCGGTGCCGCCCTCGAAGCGCGGCGGGAGCGGATCGGCGGGGCCGCCCCGCAGCAGCCGGGCCGCGCTCCGGAGCGAGCGCAGGGGCGCGACCTCGATGCCTTCGACGAGCGCCGCCGCGTGGCCGGCCGGCGCGGCGAGCGCCAGAGCGGCGAGACCGCGAGCGCGCGCCTCGTCGGCGACCGCGAGCGTGCCGTGGGCAGGGCGGACGCTGCCGTCCAGCCCCAGCTCGCCGAACATGCCGATCCGGGCGAGGCGCTCGGCCGGCACCTGGCCGGTCGCCGCGAGGATCGCGCAAGCGAGCGCCAGGTCGAGCCCGGGCCCGGCCTTGCGCAGGTCGCCCGGTGCGAGGTTGGCGGTGATGCGCCGGCGCGGCCACTCGAAGCCGCTGTTGCGGATCGCGGTCTGGATCCGCTCGCGCGCCTCGCGCACCGCGGCGTCGGCGAGGCCGACGATCGTGAACGCGGGCAGCCCGGCGCGCACGTCGAGCTCGACCACGACGTGGCGGGCGTCCGGCCCCTCGAGCGTGAACGTGTGAGCCTTGGCGACCATCGCGGGCCGCGCGGGCGCGCGGCTGACGGTCGAGGCTCTCAGGCGTGTGCGACGGGACGCGCGGACGGCGCCGTCAAGGATGGCCGGCCCGGGCCGGAGGGAGCGGCCCGGGCCGAGCGGCCATCCTTGGCAAACCTGTCAGAGACCGGCGGGGTGACGGGCTACGAAGCCCGCTGTCGAGGTCATGCTGCCCGACCAGCGGGTGCCGGTTTCCGCGAGCGCGACGGTGTCGAAGCGTTTGCCGTCGACCACCATGAACGCGTGTTCGGAGTTCGCGTAGATCGTAATGAAACGGCCCGGTCCTGGGTCGCCGTATGACTCGAGCCCCGTCGAGTCCTCGGGTGAGCTCAGCAGGCCGCCGCCGTGAAGGGCGTATGAGACGGACCCCGAGCAGTCGTAGCCTTCGGAGGTGAAGGAGCCGTGGCCGCCGCCCCAGACGTAGGGACGGGTCGCGATTTCATCGCCGGCGGCGATCACCTGGTCAACTATCGACGATCCTCCGGACGAGCTGCTTTCCCCGCCGCCTTCGGAGGACTGCGACGCCCCTTCGGAGGAGTGCAGCACCGCCGCGGAGGGCTTGAGTTCGCCCTCGCTCTTGATGCCGAGCAGAGCCCACGTTTCGGCGCCGACGACGCCGTCAACCGTCAGGCCGTGGCGTGCCTGCAGCCGTCGCACCGCAGCCTCGGTCGCGGGGCCGAATTCGCCGTCGGGGGCGATCTTGAGCGCTTTCTGCAGCCGTTCGACGGCGCTGCCGCCGGCTCCGCCTTCTTCTGCCGAGCCCGCGGACGCGGCCACGGCAGAGCGGTGGTGGAGGCTGTGGTGGACCGGCAGCGCGGAGGGGGGAGGCGTGAGTTCTTCCTGGCCGTGGATGCCGAGCACGCCCCACGTCGCCGGGCCGACGACGCCGTCCACGGCGAGACCGTGGCGCTCCTGCAGCCGCCGGACGGCAGCCTCGGTTTCGGGGCCGAAGTTGCCGTCCACCGGCAGCTTCAGCGCACTCTGCAGGCGGTCGACGGCGTTGCCGTTCGATTCGCCGCCCGTGGAGCCTTCGGTTCGCTGCACGGCGTCGCGCGTGGTGCCTTCTTCGCCGGGCGAGACGCTCGCCATCGAGGCGCTGACGCCGGCGGACCCGCGCAGCGCGTTCCACGTCTGCGGGCCGACGATGCCGTCGACCGTGAGGCCGTTGCGTTCCTGGAACTGCTTCACGGCGGCTTCCGTTTCCGGGCCGAATACGCCGTCGACGCCGACCCCGCCGAGCGCCTGCTGGAGCAGCTGCACCTGGCGGCCTTCGGCGCCTTCGGTGAGCACGACCACGTTTTCGGTCGTGGTCGTCGGTTCGGGGCCCGTGGCTGCTGCCGCGCTGCCGCTGCCGGCGGCGATGCTCGCCGTCGGGCCGACGGTCAGCGCCGCGAGAGCGCCGAGCGAGACGCGCTTGGCGCGCGAGCTCGCAGGCACGAACTGCAGCTCGGCGGCGCGGCGCCGCGCGCGCGAGCGGCCGAGCGAGAGCTGCCAGGGCTCGTCTTCGGCGAGATCGCGCAGGCGGGCGGCGCGCCGCGGGTCCAGCAGCGTCTCGATCCCCCGCCCCGCGGCTGCGGCCGTGGTGGCGCGGGCGCCCCTCGGGGCACCGCGGCGCCCGGCGCGTTCGCGGCGGGCGAGAGAGCGTTCAAGTGAATTCGTCCAGGGCTCGAGATCTGCAAGATCACGCGGGCATCCCGACATGCGAGGCGTCCTTTCTCCATCTCCGATTTGCGCCTACGGGGTTAGCTGTCGGGCTCGCGTAGAGATCTACGCTACGCCACACTTGTGGCGATTCGCCCCCGCAGCCGAAGCTGCATTGGGTCCCCCGATCCTCCGCCCCGTGGGGAAGAGGACTCGGCACGAACGGGCGGCAAGCTAACACATTTCCCTGCAATTTGCGTTACAGGGGCAGGAGTGCATGATCCGTTGCCGACGAGGCCCGGATTTCCGCACGTTGCGGGCGTTCGCGGCGGAACAGCCGAACGCTCTCGCTCTTTTGGGCTTGGAGATCGGCCGCCACACGTGGATCTGAAGACCGGCACGCGCCCCGGTCGAGCGTGATATTTTCGGCTGCGATGGCTTCCCCCCGGCCCCGGCGTGGCGCTCGCCCGCAGCTTCTCGGCGTCCTCGCGCTCTTGGCTCTCGTCGCGGCGCTCGCGACCGGCTGCGGCTCCTCGAGCAAGAGCACGACCACGCAGGGGAGCACGACCACGACGGCGTGGCCGACAAGAGCAAGTTCCAGTCCGCCGGCATCCTCGAACCTGTCCGCCCGGCGCCGCCGCTCGCGCTCAAGAACTACCTCGGCCAGCCCGTCAACATCGACCAGTACAAGGGCAAGGCGGTGCTCGTGACCTTCATCTACACGCACTGCCCCGACGTGTGCCCGCTGATGGTCGGGAACCTGCACAACGCGCAGGCGCTGCTGGGCAAGGAAGCGTCGAAGGCCCAGATCATCGCCGTCTCGGTCGACCCGAAGGGCGACACCCCGAAGACCGTCGCGCACTTCCTCTCCCTGCACGAGATGACGGGCAAGATGCAGTACCTGATCGGCAACACCAAGGAACTCGCCGCGGCGTGGAAGGCGTGGGGGGTCGGCGCCGAACAGGACGCGGGCAACCCGAGCCTGGTCGAGCACTCCGGGCTCGTCTACGGCATCACCGGCTCCGGCAAGCGGCTGACGATCTACGCGGCGAACTTCAAGCCGTCGGAAGTCGCGCACGACGTGCCGCTGCTGGCCGCCGACTGAGGGGCTGGGCGTGAAGCGGGGGGTGCGCCTGGGCTTGACCGTCGCCCTCGGCTGCGCCGCGATCGCCGCGCTGGCGATCTTCGGGTTCAAATCGAGTGGCGGCACGGCCACCGGCAAGCCCGCGCACGAACTGCCGGCCGAACACCTCTCCAGCGCCGCGGTCACGCTGCCGGCCCTGCTGCGCAGCGCGCACGGCCACGCCTCGCTGGTCGTGTTCTGGGCGAGCTGGTGCGCCCCGTGCATCCACGAGGCGCCCGCGCTCGAGCGCTTCTCGCAGAGCCCCGAAGGCAGGGGCAGGATCGTCGGCGTCGACTGGAGCGATGCCCGCTCCGGAGCGACGGCGTTCATCCACCGCTTCAGGTGGACGTTCCCGACTCTGCGCGACGGCAACGGCACCGTCGGCAACGACTACGAAATCGCGGTGCTGCCGACGACGTTCGTGCTGGACTCGAGCGGCCGCATCCGCCGCACTCTGCGCGGCCCGCAGACGGAAGCCTCGCTGCGCCAGGCGATGCGGGCCGTGGAAGCGGCCTGACGGCCTGCGGCCACGTTCGCGCCACTGGCGGTAGCGTGCCCTGCCAAGGCCGCTGCGGCGGCGGGCGACACCGACGAAGGAGGCGCGGATGAACGCTGAGGAGACGGTGCTCGTGACGGGCGGCTCGGGCTTCCTGGGCGGCTGGTCGGTCGTGGAAGCGCTACGGGCGGGTTACCGGGTCCGGGCGACGGTCCGCAACATCTCCCGGGAGGACGAGGTGCGGGCGGACATCGCCACGCAGCTCGACCCCGGCGGGCGCCTCGAGGTGGTGCAGGCAGACCTCCTGAGCGACGAGGGGTGGGCCCAGGCGGTGGCCGGATGCCGGTTCGTCCTGCACGTGGCTTCGCCGTTCCCCGAGGCACAGCCGAAGGATCCCGACGAGCTGATCGTCCCCGCCCGCGACGGCGCGCTGCGGGTTCTGCGCGAGAGCCTCGACGCCGGCGCGGAGCGGATCGTCATGACCTCCTCGGTCGCGGCGGTGCGCAACTCGCGCGACGGCGCGCTCGAAGGACGGCGCGAGATGGACGAGGCGGACTGGAGCGACCCCGGCGATCCGCAGATGACGCCGTACGCGAAATCGAAGACGCTCGCCGAGCGGGCGGCGTGGGATCTGGTGCGCGAGCGCGGTGCCGCCGAGCGGCTGGTGACGATCCAGCCGGGGGCGATCGTCGGCCCGCTGCTCGGCGACGACCGCTCCTACTCCCTGCAGGCGATCGGGCGGCTGCTCGAAGGCGGCATGCCCGGCCTCCCCCGGATGGGCTTCTCGTTCATCGACGTACGGGACGTCGCCGCGCTCCATGTGCTCGCGATGACCGCGCCGGCGGCCGGCGGGCAGCGGCTGATCGCCGCGAGCGACTTCCTCTGGTTCTCCGACGTGGCGCAGATACTGCGCGAGGAGCTCGGCGCGGACGCGCGCAAGGTGCCGACGCGCAAGATCCCGAACTTCGTCGTGCGCGGGATGGCGCTGCTCGACCCCGGCGTCAGGTCGGTCGCCAGCGAGCTCGGGCACGAATCGCGGTTCTCGACCGAGAACGCGAGGACCCGAACGGGCTGGGAGCCGCGCCCCGTCCGGGAGACGATCGTGGACTGCGCCCGCAGCCTGCTCGCGCACCCGGCGCGAGCAGCAGCCGCGGGCTAGGCGCGAGCGGGGTCCCGCACTGAGTGAGGGCGCGCGGGACCCCGGTCGCGCCAGGTCTTACTTCAGTACGAGTTCGAAGACGGGCTGGAATTCACCCCAGCCGGTCGCTTCGTATTTGCTGTTGTAGTAGATGCTTTCGGGCAGCGGGTCAGAGCCCACGGCCGGCACGCCGCCGCTGGCAGGCGGTTCGGCGACGAAGTTGCCCCCCGCGAATTCCTTGTAGGAGGTCTGGAGGCCGACGTTGACGACCTTGCCGCTGCACGCTTCACAGCCGTTCGTGAGCAGCACGATCGCCTTGAGCGGCAGCGGTTTGCTGACGGTGAATTTCTTGAAGGTCACCGTCTGCAGGTAGCCGCCTACGTCGCAGTTGGGCCCGAAGCCCTTGCCTTCACTCGTGGCCGGGCAGCTGACGTTCGTCGTCGGGCGGTAGTGCAGCTTGGCCGTCGTTTTGGCGGTGGCGACGAGCGCGCCCGGTTCGTTGCCTGCGCCGACTTCGTAGATGTTGGCCGTCCATTCCTGGGCGAAGGTCTTTTTCGGTTTGATCGTGTAGCAGTTTTCGAGCTGGTATTCGCCGTGTTCACAGGCAAACACGTCGACCTGCGTGGTCAGCGACTTCACGACGCGGCTGTTCGTGAGCACGGTTTCGATCTGGCCGCCGAACATCCCCCCGCCCATGAAGCCTTCGTAGTCCTGGGAGTAGGTGTCTTCGTTCGGTTTGCCGTTGACCATCGCGGCCACAGTGTTGAGGTTGTTGTAGCCGACCTCCGTGGCCGCGCTCGCGGTGCCCGCCGCCACGACGGCGAACGCGAGCATCGCGGCGAACGCGAGCGCGAGCTTCCTCAGACCTTGCGTGTCCATGCTTCCCCTCCTGTCGGTTTCGAGGACGCGCCCGCGCGCGTCCGTCGCACCGTGCCGGGCGTCCCCCGAGAGAGATCTCGACCGGACGGTTCCGGTGCAGTCTCTCCGACCGGGGGCCGCAGGGCCAATATGTCTTTCGCTCGGCGGCATAAGCCGAAACGATGGAAAGCAGCGAATGCTCGGTTTGCGGGCACAGGCAGCGCGGAAGCCGCGCCCGTCGGGGCAGGGGTCGTGATCGCGGGCGGGCGAAACGACACCGTCACCGAAAACTCGATCCACGACAACGGCTCGTGGGGCGTGCTGCTGGCGCCCTACCCGGATACCGAGAAGCCCCCGCCTGTCGCGCACTGCGAAGGCGGCATACCGGTCGAAACCGAAGGCCAGACCGTCTGTTACTTCGACGACTGGGGCAGCGAAGTCGCGAACAACACGTTCACCCACAACGGCTTCTTCGGGAACGTCACCAACGGCGACGCGGCCGAGCTCTCCAACCCGGAGAACCCCGGCAACTGCTGGCACGGGAACGTCGATACCGAAGGCGAAGTGACGAGCGCGCCGCTTGCGATCCAGAGCCCGCCGCACAGCCTCTGCGGGATCCCGGACGCGGGCGAATCGCTGGCGAGCCCGCTCGGCGCGCAGGTCGCCTGCGCGACGGGGTTCTTCGCGGAATGCCCGTCGACGGCGGTCGCCAACTACCCGAAGCGGACGAAGGTGGAAATGGCGCCGCTGCCGCCGCAGACGACGATGCCGGAACCGTGTCTGGGCGTGCCGCGCAACCCCTGGTGCGCCGGCAACCCGGCGAAGCCGCCCGCCTACCCCGTGCCGGGCGGCCCCGCCTCCTAGCGGAAGATCTCTCGCCGGCCGCCCGTCGAGCGCGCCCGGCGAGAGCATCCGTGCCGTGCGAGCCGCGACCTGTGGCCTCGCGGGCGCGGAATACTGGGTGTCGATGCCTCGCGCTCCGGACCTGGCCGGATCCGCGCTGGACGGCCGCTACGAGCTCCTCGAGGTGCTCGGGGAGGGCTCGTTCGGCCGGGTTTACCGCGGCCGTGACCTTCGCCTCGGCCGCGTCGTAGCGGTCAAGGTCATCAAGCCCTGGTGGGCCGAGGACGACGCCTGGGTCGAGCGCTTCCAGCGCGAGGCACGACTGCTCGCGCGCGTCAGCGATCCCGGGGTGGTGCGGATCTACGACTTCGGCGAGGCCGAGGAGGGTCCCTACTACGTCACCGAGCTCGTCGAGGGCGAGAGCCTCGCCGATCGCCTGCGCCGCGGAGCGCTGGCGCCGGAGGAGGCACGCGCCGTCGCCGAGCAGCTTTGCGCGGCGCTCGCCGGAGCGCACCGCGAGGGCGTGCTGCACTGCGACGTGAAGCCGGCCAACGTGCTGCTCGGCGAGGACGGCGGGGTGCGGGTCGGCGACTTCGGGGTCGCACGTCTCGCCGAGGGGAGCTCGCAGGCACCGGCGGCGACGGTCGCGGGGACGCCGCTGTACATGTCCCCGGAGCAGGCGCGCGGGCTGCCGACGACGGCCGCCACCGACGTCTACAGCGCCGGCGTCGTGCTCTACGAGATGCTGGCCGGGCGGCCGCCCTTCTCCCAGGGGTCGGTGGTGGAGCTCGGCCTGCGCCACCTCCAGGACCCGCCGCCACCGTTGCCGGCGGGGGTGCCGGCCCCGATCCGGGCGGTCGTCGAGAAGGCGCTGGCGAAGGACCCGCGCGACCGCTATGCGGACGGGGGCGAGATGGAGCGCGCGCTGAGCTTGGCGGCGGGAGACCCGGGCGTCACGGCACGCGAGGCGGCGCCGGTGGCAGTGCCCGCGACGCCGAAGCAGGACGGCGCCGCCACCCACGCTCTCGATCGCGCGGCGCTCGCCACGCGGGCGCTCGACCGCGGCGCGCAGGGCACGAGGGTGCTCGGCGGCGGGACCCCGCCGCCCGTCACGCCGAGGACGCCGCGCCGCCGTGGCGGCCCGCGCCGCCGGCGCGCCTGGATCGCTCTTGCAGTCGTTCTCTGCTCTCTCGCGGCGCTCGCGATCGTGCTGCTCGCCAGCGCGGGGGCGGCGCGGACCACCGTCCCGGACCTGCGGCGGCTGCCGCGCGGGGGTGTCGAGGCGAGAGCGCAGCGCCTGCACGTGCGGCCCGTCTTCTCCGAGCGCCACTCCGAAACGCCGGCCGGGATCGCGATCGCGCAGAGCCCGGCGCCGGGGACGCGCGTCGGCGAGGGCTCGCACGTGAACGTCGTGATGAGCTCCGGGCCGCCGCCCGTCCCGGTGCCGAACGTGGTCGGCAAGGCGGCCGCGCCCGCGGAGCGCGCGGTGGCGGACACGGGGCTGCGCTATTCGCTCACGCACGTTCCCGCGCCCGGCACCATGCCCGGCACGGTGGTCAGGCAGTCACCCGCCGCGCCGGCGAGCGCACCGCGCGGGTCGACGATCGCCCTGTCCCTCGCCGAGACGCCCGAATGGCGCACGCTCACGAGCTTCGCCGGCACCGACGACGGCAAATCGGTTCCGTTCCGGATCCTCGGCTCGCGCTGGCGGGTCGTCTACGACATGAGCTTCAAGGGCACGTGCCTGCTGATCTTCGTCTGCGAAGGCCCGAGCGCGCAGGCTCGTTCGCTGAGCGGGGGCGCCGGCGCGGGCGGCTTCGAACTGGGGGAGGGGGAAGGACAGAGCCACGTCTTCTCGAGCGGTCCGGGCGTCTATCAGCTCGCGATCTCCGGCGGCCGGGACTCGGCGCGCTGGTCGATGACGGTGCAGGACTACTACTGACGCGAGCGGCGGCGCTCGCACCGCGTCCCGCGAGCTACGTAGAATCCGCGCCCATGTCGATGTGGCGACGAATGACCGGGCCCCTGCGCCACCAGTTCGTGGAGGGGCGGGACGGGCGCGAGGCGAGTGGCCCCGGCGTCCTTGCGGGCCGCTCCGCGCGCCTGCCGGTGTCGGCCCGCTACTTCGCGCGCGGCCACCGCTACGCGGAGTCGATCGCGCCGCCCAAGCCCGGGCTGCAGAGCGCCGAGCCACGCGAGCCGAACCCGCTCGAAACCTACTTCGAGAGCCACTCGGAGGGACTGGGGCTCTGGAAGTGGCGCCACTACTTCGAGATCTACCACCGGCACCTGGCGCGCTTCCGCGGCCGTCCCGTGCGGATGGTCGAAGTCGGCGTGTTCGGCGGCGGCTCGCTCGGCATGTGGCACGAGTACTTCGGCCCCGGCGCCCACATCTACGGGATCGACATCGACGAGACGTGCCGCGAGCTGGCCGGCCCCGGCACCGAGATCTTCATCGGCGACCAGTCCGACCCCGCCTTCTGGCGCTCGTTCCTGGAAGGCGAACCCGAGATCGACGTCGTCCTCGACGACGGCGGCCACACCCCCGAACAGCAGATGGTCACGCTCGAGTGCCTGCTGCCCGCGATCAGCCCCGGCGGCGTGTACATCTGCGAGGACGTCAACGGTGGCTGGCAGCCGTTCCACGCGTTCGTGGACGGGCTCACGCACCCGCTCAGCGACGTCGGCTACAGCCGCGAGGAGCTGCCCCGCAGCGCCTTCCAGGAGCAGGTCGCCTCGGTGCACCGCTACCCGCTGGTGACAGTGATCGAGAAGCCGCCGGCCGGCGCGCCGCCGTTCGAGAGCGTCAAGCGCGGCACCGAGTGGCCCTCGCACCGGCGCGCGCGGCTCGAGGCGGAGGCGCGGGGAGAGGCGACGAGCGGAAGCGAGCTGGTGTAGCCGGCCTTCGCAGGACCGTGGTCCTGCGGGACGGAGCGTCTCGGCGCTCAGCCGATTCGCTCGGCGAGCTCGACGATGATCGCCGCCGGGCCGCGGACGTAGCAGAGCCGGTAGGAGGCCTCGTATCTCTCCACCTCGCCGACCAGCTCCGCACCGCACGCCAGTAGACGGGTGAGGACGGCTCGAGGTCATCGACGGCGAAGGAGAGATGGCGGATGCCGGGCTTGTTCGACGGCGCCGCCGGATGGTCGCCCTCGTAGGGCGGCGCGTTGAACCTGACCAGCTCGATCCGTCCGTTCCCGTCGGGCGTCTGCATCATCACGAGCTCGGAGTGGACTCCGTCGAGCCCCACGATCCGGTCCACCCAGCCGCCCTCGACGGATCCCGTACCGCCCGGCTCGAGGCCGATCTGCACGAAGAATTCCTTCGCGGCGTCGAGGTCGTCGACGACGACGCCGACGTGGTCCATGCGTTCGACCGCCATCGGCCGAGTCTAGGAGGCGCTCACGGCTGCCCGGCCAGGGGCGGGAGATGCATGCGCCGCCAGCAGCTGCCCTGCCCGCGGCAGCTGCGCAGCGCCAGCAGCTCGCGGTGCAGCTGTAGGAGCTCTCGCCAGCCCAGGCGCCCGGCGATGTTGTGCAGCTCGAACGGGTCTCGTCTGAGGTCGTAGAACTCGACTTCGCCGCCCGGGTACTCCACGTAGAGGAAGCCAGAGGTGCGGATCGCGTGATACGCGCCCGTGCTGCCGCTCGCGGGAGGCTGGGCGTCCGGGTCTTCGCCGGTTCCGTTCACGGACGGGTGGTGTTCGATCAGCAGCGCGTTGCGCCAGGGGGGCTGCTTCCCGCCGTGCAGCAGCGCCAGCAGGCTGTGGCCGTCGCCTTCCAGCCGGGCTCCGCCGATCGCGGCGAAGGTCGGCGCGAGGTCGATGTTCCCGGCGAGCTGGGGCGGCGCGGTGCCGGCGCCGACGCCGGGCCCGGCGACGATCAGCGGGACGTGGACGTCGGTGTCGAACGCGCTCCCCTTGCCCGGCATCAAGCGGTACTCGCCGGCGTGAAAGCCGTTGTCGGAGCTGAAGAAGACGTAGGTCTCGCGCGCCACGCCGTCCGCGCGCAGCGCGGTCTCGACCGCCGCGAGCATGCCGTCGACGGCCTCGACGGACCGGGCGCGACGACGGAAGGAGCGGTCGAGCGCGCTGAGCTGCTGTGCGCGCAACGGTGGACGGCCTCGCAGCCAGCGCGGCGGAGCGGTGGGGAGCTTGTCGAAGCTGGGCGGGCGCGGGGCGCCGAGCGCGGGGAAGTCCCGGGCGTTCCGAGGCGCGGGCGTGGCCGGAGCGTGCGGCGCGAACGTCGAGAGCTCGAGCAGGAACGGCCGGTGGCTGCTGACGGCGCCGTCGATGAAGCGGACGCCTTCCCGCGCGATCACGTCCGTCAGATAGGCGCGCGGCGAGCGTCCGAAGCGCCGCAGGACGCCCGACTGGTTGAGCTGGTACCCCAGCTCGTTGTAGCCCCATCCGGCGACGTCCCATTCGGACCATCCGGGGGGCACGTAGCGCGCGGGGAGCTGGCCGGGCGAGCCGTCCGCGCGCGCGCTTCGGGCCTGCAGGTACCCGTTGAGGTACTTCCCCATCAGCGCCGTGAGGTAGCCGGCGCGCTGCAACGAGACCGCGAACGTTCGTCCCTCGTCGCCGCGGCGATGAAAGGCCCACACGCCGCCGTAGGCGCCGGAGTTCGTGAGAACGCCGGTGTTGTGCGGAAGCAGTCCGGTGAAGATCGACGCCCGCGACGGGCAGCACAGCGAGTCGGCGACGAAGTAGTTCTCGAAGCTCGCGCCGGAGCGCTGGAGCGCGAGCACGTGGGGCATGAACCGCAGCAGGTTCGCCGTGAGGTCGTCGGTGAGGATGAACACGATGTTGGGGCGCGACGCGCGCGCGGCGGCTGGCGCAGCGGGAACGGCTCGGACCTGCAACTGGGCGCTGCCCGGACGCCGGGTGGCGGCGCCGCAGCCCGTCAGCAGCAGGCAGCTGCAGATCAGGGGGGCGAGTGCAACCGTGCAGGCGAGAAATGGCCGGATCCGTCCTTTGATCTCGGTCATCGACCGCTACACCAGCTGCGTCACGAGGTGGCCGATGCCGATCCCCACGCCGGCGCTGATCGCGCCGATGATGAGGACCTGGAGACCCGCGAGCCAGCGCCGCTGGCGACCCACGGTGCCCTTCACCACGCCGAGCACGAAGAGCGCGACCAGCGTGCAGGCGATGCTGATGGGGAGCGCCACGAGCCGGTCGAACGCGACGTAGGGCCACAACGGGACGATCGCCGCAAGCAGGTAGGAGAGCCCGACCACCAGGCCGTCGCCGAGCGCGGCGCCCCCGGACTCGGGCGAGAGCCCGAGCTCCTTCTCGACCTTCGTGCGCAGGAACACGTTCGGATCGGCGGCGAGGCCGCTCGCGACCGTGACCGCCTGCGCGCTCGGCAGCCCCTCGCGCTCGAGGATGATCGCGAGCTCGGCCTGCTCGCGTGCCGGATGCTCCTCGACCTCGCGACGCTCGTCGTCGATCTCGGCGCGGTAGAAGGACTCCTCCGCCTCCGACGCGAGGAACGAGCCGGCACCCATCGCGATCGCGCCCGCGACCGCCTCGGCGAGCCCGGCGACGAGGATCGCCGCGCGGCCGGGGTTGGCCGCCGCCATCCCGCTGACGACCCCGAGCGGGACGAGCAGCCCGTCCTGCACGCCGAGCACGAGCTCGCGGATCCTCGAGAGCCGCTCGATGCGGCGGCGCTCTCCTTCGGCGTGCTCGCGGATGTGCGACTCGGCCTGCGAGCGCGCTGCGTGGTCCAACACGGGCACGTGCGGATCCTCGCAACCGCAGAGGGCCTGCCGATCCGGAACGAACACGGAGAGGCGCTCGGTTAACAGCGGATATAGCGCGGAGTCCTCCGAACGTAGTTTGGCCGTGTAGCCAGTTTCGGGGCCGAACCGAGCCTCGACCGCCGTCGGGCCAACGTGAAAAGGGGTGTGGAATGAGGACACACGACAAGCAGAGACGCGCAGGGCAGCTGTTCGCGGTTGCGCTGGCGGTGTGCGGGCTGACGCTCTCGATCACGGCGAACGGCGTTGCGAGCGGCGTCACGGTCACCGACCTCGGCAGCGGCGCGACGCCGACGGGGCTGGCCGAATCGCTCGTCGGCGGCGGCGTCTCGATCTCCAACGTGAAACAGACGGGCGACGTACGTTCGGCGGGGTCCTTCGCGGGCGGAGGCGCCAGCGTCGGGTTCGAAACCGGAATCGTGATGAGCTCGGGCAAGGTGCAGACATACCCGAGCGACGAACCGTGCTCGCGTGGGGTGGAGGGGCCGAACACCTGCTACGAGGCTACGGGCGCGAGCCCGGAAGGGCCGAGCGGCTGGGTCAACGCGACTGCCTTCGGGGGCGCGGGCGATGAAGAACTGACGACGTTGTCGGGCTTTCCGACGTTCGATGCGGCGGTGCTCGAATTCGACTTCGTTCCACAGCACTCGACCGCCCAGTTCAGCTACGTGTTCTCCTCGGAGGAGTACAGCGACTACTCGAACACCTCGTTCAACGACGTGTTCGCCTTCTACATCAACGGGAACAACTGCGCGCTCGTCCCTGGCACGAGCGAACCGGTCGCAGTCGACACGATCAACAACGGCAACGACCAGGAAGGAAACGACCCGACGCCGCACCACCCCGAACTGTTCCGTGACAACGTGCGGCCGGCACCCTCGATCGCGTCGCAGATGGACGGGCTGACGAGCATGTTGACCTGCACGGCCGCGGTCACGCCGGGCCAGACCAACCACATGAAGCTCGCGATCGCGGATGCGAGCGACGAAATCTATGACTCCGCCGTCTTCATCGGGGCCAACAGCCTCGTCAGCGGCACTCAGACCAGCACGACGCTGACGGGCGGCGGGCGCTCGGGCGAAAAGGTCACGGTTCCGAGCGGGACCGCGGTGAGCGACCACGCGATCCTCACCGGCGGCGGCGCTCCCGGCGCCACCGGCACCGTCGAATACAGCGTGTACTCCGACAGCGAATGCAAGAACCTCGTGGCCTCGGCGGGCACCGTGACCGTGGCCGGCGGCACCGCCCCCGCCTCCACTCCCCAGACGCTGGGGCTCGGGACTTACTACTGGCAGGCGAGCTTACAGCGGCGACTCGAACAACAACGGCTCGAAGAGCGAATGCGGCGCCGAGGTCGAGACGGTGGCGACCGAAGCCGAAGAAGAACCCGAAGGCGAAGCCGACCCGACGACGATCGAAACATCGCTGACGGGCGGAAACCAGACGGGACCGGCGATCACCGTGCGCGCGGGCACCTACGTGTTCGACCGCGCGACGCTGCGCGGCGGGAACGCCGTCGAGGCGATCGGGACCGTCACCTACGGCGTCTACTCGGACAGCGCTTGCACGAAACTCGTCGCGAGCGCGGGCTCGGTGAGCGTGGCAGCAGGTGTCGTGCCGGCGTCGAGCGCGCTCAACCTGACGGCCGGGACCTACTACTGGCAGGCCGCCTACGGCGGCGATGCCGGGAACCTTCCGTCCAAGAGCGCGTGCGGCACCGAGATCGAGACCGTCGGCGAACAGCAGGTTCAGCAGGCTCCCGAATTCGGGCGCTGCCTGCCCGTACCCGGCGAACAGATCGGCAAGAAGGTCGTCTACCACGGCGGGTTCACCAACGCCGGTTGCACAAAGGCGAGCCCGACGCACAGCGGTCGCTACGAATGGTCATCGGGCGCTGTCAAAGGCGGTTTCACGACCGCGATCAAAGCGACGACCGGGATCCTGCTCGAAACGGTCACCAAACAGAGGGTGAAGTGCACGGGCGAGAGCGGCAGCGGCGCCATCACGAGCCCGAAAACAGTCGGTGGCCTGGTGATGCGATTCACCGGCTGCGAATCGGGCGCGAAGCCGCACCCCAGATGCACCAGTCCCGGCCTCGCTTCGGGCGAACTCGAAACGAAGGTGCTCCGAGGCGTCCTCGGGATCGAAAGCATCACCTTCGTCGAAGGACGGGAAATCCGGCACATCGGCCTGGATCTCTCGCCGTCGGCGCCGGGCGCCACGTTCATGGAATACAGCTGCGGTGGCGGCTCGATCGCCGTCACCGGCTCGGTCATAGGGCGCGTGCAGGCCGGGAAGATGCGGCTGAGCTCGACGGTCGCGTTCCGGCAGAGCGCCGGCAAACAGGTTCCGGAACGCTTCGAAGGCGGCGAAACGAATGTTCTGATGCTCGCGCTGGGAGGGGCAGAACCCGTGCAGGCGGGGCTCAAACACTCGGCGATACAGGCAAACGAAGAAGAAGTGGAGGTCAACCCCGTCCTCTAGGGGTGTGATCTCAACGAAACGGCCAGGGCCGGGGCTCGGCGCGAACCGCCGGCCCGGGTCCTGGCCTCGGGACGCGGTCGGAGCTCGGTCCCGACCCGAAAGGACCCTCAATTCGCGGGGCCGTCCCGGCTAGCGCCGCCCGGCGGCGTAGCCGAGGAGCGACTCGTCGACGAGCCATTCGACGGGTGCGCGGTCGTCGGTGTAGACGGGGCCGCGGCGGGGTGCCTGGACGAGGCGTGTGGCCGCCGCCAGGGCGGTGTTGCGCAATTCCGGGGGTATGCCCGGCTCGGCGCGCCGGAGCATCTCGCGCGAGGGTGGCGCGACGGAGGCGAGAAGCAACGTGTTGGTGGGCTCCGCGGGATCGCTCATCACGTAGGGGAATACGGTCCTCAGCGTTGCTGAGAGCGCCCTTTCGAGCGTGTCCGAACCGGTCGGATGCCCGACGTTGATCACGACCGTTCCGAGGCGGCGCAGGTGCGCCCGGACGAGCGCGAAAAACTCGCGCGTGGTCAGGTAGAAGGGGATGTAGGGCTGACGGTAGGCATCGAGGAAGATCGAGTCGAAGCGGGTCGAGACGCTCGCCAGCCACGGTCGCGCGTCCGCGGTGATCGTGTGGAGCTGCGGTCGCGGGGCCAGACCGAAATAGCGCCGGCCGATTTCGGTCAGCCGCCCGTCGATCTCGACGGCGTCGATCTGCGTGGCGGGGAAGAAGTGCCCGAGCGCCCGCGCCGTGGTGCCGGCCGCGTCGCCGAGGATCGCGACCCGCCCCGGCGCTGTGGTGCCGGTGGCGAAGGGCAGCGCAAGGAAGTCGTCCCAGTAGTTGCCGGTGAGGTAGCTGCCGGGGACGAATTCGGAGTGCACCGCGACGCCTTCGTTCAGCTCCAGCAGGCGCTGGCCCCCCGGTGACTGGACCACCCGCGCGTACTGATAGGGGGTTTCCGTTTCGTAGATGACGCGAGAGCCGCTCGCGACGTCCGCGTTGATCGCGCCCGGGGGCAGCACAATCAAGGCGATCAGGGCGACCGGGACGGCCAGGTAGCGGCGGTCGAGGCCGATCGAGGCGACGACCACCAGGGCCAGCGCCAGGGCGAGGAACGTGCGGTGCGTGCCCGCGAAGGGCACGAGCAGCAGCGCGGCCAGGAAGGTGCCGAGGAGCGAGCCCGCCGTCGAGATCGCATACAGCCTCCCCGAGACGCGCCCGGCGTGGTCGCTGCGCCGGATCGACAGGCGGATGGCGAACGGCGCGACCATGCCCAGCAGTAGCACGGGAAGCGCCACCAGCAAGAGGACGCCTACGAGGGAGGCAAAGAACCCCCCGACCGATATCGCGCCCAGCGCGCTCACGGCGAGTCGCAGCAGCGGCGGGCTGACGAATGGGATCGCGCCGAGCAGGATGCCGGCGGCCATCACGATCTCGCAGAGCCGGGACATCCTGGGCGTGCGATCGGAGAGGTGGCCGCCGATCGCGTAGCCGACGGAGAGGGCGACGAGCACGGTGGCGATCGTGTTCGCCCAGACGAACATCGACGCGCCGAAGTAGGGGGCCAGCAGACGCGCCGCCGCGATCTCGGCGCCGAGGCTGGCCGCGCCGACCACGAACACGACAAGCCCGAGCGGAGGACGCAGCACGGCGACAGGCGGCGGCGGGATGCCGGCGCCTCCCGCGCCTCGACCGTCCGGTGCGCCGCCATGCCCCGCCGGACGGCGCTTTCGCCGAGCCCGTGCCCGGACCGGCGCAGCTTCGGGCGGACCGCTCGGCCGTCCCGACGATATGCGTACGCTGTCCTTCATCCGCCGACCGTCGACAGGCTAGGTCGGCCCGGTGGAGCGCACATCCGGAGCCAACCGGCGCGGTTCTGCGAGAACTACGTACCAGCGGCGGGCGGACAGGGCCGCGGCGTCAACCGCCTTCGCCGCCCTCTGCCCGGCTCTGACGCCCAGGTTCGTGAGAGGCGACGACCGGAATCGAACCGGTGTAGACGGCTTTGCAGGCCGCTGCGTAGCCACTCCGCCACGTCGCCTTGGGGCCATAAGGGTATCTGGCGCCCGCGCCAAGCCGGTCGCGACGCGCCCGCGCGCCGGCCGTCGGGGCGGCGAAACGGGCCTGCAGTCGCCCGGAACGCGTTGTCCGCTTGCTGACGCCGTCATTGACAGGTTTGCTGCATATTGTTACGGTCCGCACGCGGAGGGGCCGTGATCGCTGGGGGGGTCAGGAGTCCTGCGCGGATCGCCACCCCGTTGGCGATTGATACGTACATGACCCTGGAGGGGGTCGAAGGCCGGGCGGAGCCCGGCCGGAACGACACGGAATGGAGTTCAATATGGCTGCAAAGCCCAAGAGGGCGATCAGCGCTGCCGTTGCGCTGATGGCCGTCGCGGCAATGTCGGCGATCGGCGCTGGGACCGCCGGCGCGGAAGTCGTCTACAACAACGTCCCGAGCCCGCTGCCGGGCAACTTCGCCTCGATCGGCCTCGCGGCGACCTCGTCGTCCGAATTCGGCGGCGAGATCGAACTGGCCGGCAAAGCGCGCTCGAAGCCGACGATCACGGTCGTCATGAGCAGCTGGGCGTGTGAAAAAGGCACCGTCGAAAGCAAATGCGAAACCTCTCGCGAAGAGCAGAGGCTTCAAAGTGCCGGTGACGATCAAGGTCTACAACGTCGGCGAACTCGACGAAGGCCCGATCGCCGAAGCGACCAAGACGAAGAAGATGTTCTACCGCCCGACCACCAACACCGAAAAATGCGACACCGAACGTTGGTATGACTCTGCTGACGGGCACTGCTACCACGGGTACGCGTTCCCGATCTCGATCAAGCTGCCGCACCTCAAGAAAATGCCGCGGCGCTCGGTGATCACCGTGTCCTACCCGCACGCGAGCGGGCCGGCGCAGTCGCTGAACATCGCGAACAGCGAACCGGAAGAAAAAACGCTCTCGATCGGCGCCCAGCCGGTCGAAGATTGGTTCGTCAACTCGACCTGGAGCGGGATGTACTGCACGGGCACCGTCGGTGTCCTCGGCCCCGAGGGCGGCACCTGCTCGTCCGAGGAGGAAGGCACCGTCTACCAGCCGGTCCTCGCCGTCGAAGCCAACTAGGCCAGGCGACTTCCGCAGAGGGGGCATCGGAGGCCCCGTCCCGGTACCGGGACGGGGCCTTCCGCCTGTGCGGGGCCGGACGGGGTAACGAGTAGTCATGGCCGTCATCACCTGGAGCGAGGGTCCTTGAGGTTGCCGATGGGCCTCGACCGCCTCGACGACCTGGTCGGCCAGGCCGTCGAGGACCGCGTGCGCAACCACCACCGCCGGCGCCTGGAGCGCCTCGGCCAGACGGCCCGGCTCGAGCCGCCGGCGGACGGCTCGCTCTGGGCGGCGGGGGAGCCGCTGCCGCGCGAGGGCTGCGACCTGGACGTCCTCATCGACGGGGAGGAGGCGCTGGCAGCGATCGCGTCGGCCCTCTCTGCGGCCCGCTCGCACGTCCACATCGCGGGCTGGCATCTCGCGCCCGGCTTCGGCCTGCTCCGCGACCAGCCGGCGCCGCGGCTGCGCGACCTGCTCGCTGCTCTCGCCGAGCGGCTGAACGTCCGCGTCCTGCTGTGGGCGGGCGCTCCGCTGCCCGTGTTCACGCCCAGCCGCTCGGAAGTGCGCGACGCCGCGCGCGAGCTGACCCGCGGTACCGCGATCAGCTGCGCGCTCGACTCGCGCGAGCGCCCGATGCACTGCCACCACGAGAAGCTCGTGATCGTCGACGACGAGGTGGCCTTCGTCGGCGGGATCGATCTCACGACGCTCGGCGGCGACCGCTTCGACACCCCTGAGCATCCGATGCGCTCCCGCCTCGGCTGGCACGACGCGTGCGTGCGCCTGCGGGGGCCCGTCGTCGGCGACGTGGCCGAGCACTTCGCCGCGCGCTGGCGCGAAAGCTCGGGCGAGCAGCTTGCGAGCCCGCCGCGGGCCCCGGCGGCGGGCGGCGCGCCGGCACGGACGGTTCAGGTCGTGCGGACCGTTCCGGAGCGGATCTACGACTTCAGCCCGCGCGGGCGAGTTCAGGATCCTCGAGGCCTACAGGCGGGCACTGCGCTCCGCACGGCGGCTGATCTACCTCGAGAACCAGTTCCTCTGGTCGCCGCACATCGTCGAGATCCTGGCGGCGAAGCTGCGCGACCCTCCGGACCCGCGCTTCCGCGTCATCGTGCTCCTGCCCGCGAAACCCAACAACGGCGCCGACTCCACCCGCGGCCAGCTCGGTGTGCTCGCCGCGGCAGACGGCGGCAGCGAACCGCTTCCTGGCCGCGACGATCTCCTCGCGCAGCGGCTCGCTGACCTGGCCGCTCTACGTGCACGCGAAGATCGCGATCGTCGACGACCGGTGGCTGACGCTCGGCTCGGCGAACCTCAACGACCACTCGCTGTTCAACGACACCGAGATGAACGTCGTGTGCTGCGACGAGGATCTCGTCCGCGCGACGCGGCTGAGGCTGTGGGCGGAGCATCTCGAGATGGCGGCCGAGGACGTCGCCGGCGACCCGGCGAGCGTCTTCGACGAGCTCTGGCGGCCGCTCGCGCAGGATGAGCTTGGGCGCCGCCGGCGGGGAGAGCCGCCCCAGCGCAGGCTGCATCGAGCTGCCGGGAGTCTCGCGCCGCACGAAGGCGCTGCTCGGCCCGGTGGACGCGCTGCTCGTGGACGGCTGACGCGCCGGCCCGGGTCGGCCCGGGTGCAGCGGGAGGAGCGAGGGTCAGGGCTCGGACCGCAACCCTTCGGGGGGCGGGCGTGTCTAAGGCGGAGTCGGACCCGCACACCGATGACCTCGCCACTGAGAAAGCTCCTGCTCGCCACCGCGGCGCTCCTTGCCCTCGCGCCCGCCGCGACGGCCGCGGCCTCGCGCGGCCAGCAGACGTTCTTCGAGTCCCCGGCGCTGCTTCTGAACCCGGTGACGCGTCCGGCGACGCTCTCGAAGCTCCAGCGGCTGGGCGTGAAGTCGCTGCGGGTCGAGCTGAGCTGGCACGCGGTCGCGCCCGCCGCGAACAGCACCCACCGGCCGGCTTTCGACGCGACGAATCCCGCGGCCTACAACTGGTCCCTCGTATGACCCGCTGATCGAAGAGGCCCACCGTCGCGGCTGGCAGGTGCTGCTGACGGTCACCTCGCCGGTCCCGCGCTGGGCGGAGGCCAGCCCGCGTCCGCGCTCGCTGCTCTACCGGCCGAGCGCGGGCGAATTCGGACGCTTCATGACCGCCGTCGGGCGCCACTACGGCGGCGAGGTCCAGCTCTTCTCGATCTGGAACGAGCCCAACCACCACGAATTCCTCGAACCGCAGTTCAACCGCAACGGCAGTCCCGCCTCGCCGCGGCTCTACCGGGCGCTCTACCAGGCGGGCTACGCCGGGCTCAAGGCCGCGGGCATCCCCAGCCCCAAGGTCCTGATCGGCGAAACGGCGCCCGAAGGGGAAACCCGGCCGCGCACGCCCGTCCGCGGGTCCGGCCCCAACATGGCCCCGCTCCTCTTCCTGCGCAGCATGCTGTGCCTGAGCGGCTCCTACCACCGCGCGGGCAACTGCGGGCGCCTGCCGGCGAGCGGCTGGGGGGTGCACCCCTACCGGAGCGGCGCGAGCCCGTACCTCGTCCCGAGCAACCCCGAAATCGTGACGATCGGCTCGCTCTCGCGCATGACGCGGGCGCTCGACGCCGCTGCGCGCGCCGGGGCGCTGCCGGGCCACCTGCCCCTCTACATCACCGAGTTCGGGATCATGAGCCGCCCCAACCCCTACCAGGGCGTGCCCGTCGCCCAGCAGGCGGAGTACGACGCGATGGCCGAGCAGATCGCCTACCGCAACCCGCGCGTGGCGTCGTTCTCGCAGTACCTGCTCAAAGACGACGCGATGCACCGGCGCAGCGTCGGCTTCCAGACCGGCCTGGAGTACTACAACGGCCGCGCCAAGCCCCTGCTCGCGGCCTTCCCGGTGCCGATGACCGTGACGCGCTACGGCTCGCGATACTCGCTGTGGGGGCTGATCCGGCCCGCGGGCGAAGCGACGACGGCGACGATCGAAGTCCGCCACGGCGGGTCGAGCCGGTTCGTCGGCGCTCGCGGAAGTCCACACCGACGCGCTCGGGTACTGGTCGCTCTCCTCGACCGTCGCCGGCGCCGCCTGGCGCGTGCGCTGGACGAGCCCGAGCGGCACGCGGTACACCGGGCCGCCGATCCGGGCATATCGGCCCGGCGCGCGTTGATACCCTTGGCTCCTTCCCAGGGCGATTAGCTCAGCTGGGAGAGCGCCGCCTCGACAAGGCGGAGGTCACTGGTTCGAGCCCAGTATCGCCCATCTCAAAGCCCCGCTAACGCGGGGTGTTCTCGTTAAGTCGACTGATCGGCTATGCGTACACTCGTCTGCTTTTGCCCACAACTTGCCCACACGTCGCATCCTGGGGCGTTCGGGCGCTTCTAGACTGGGCCGCATGGCCGAGACCGACGACTACGAGATCCGCGCCGAGCTGATCGGTGCGCCGCGCGACTTCCGAGAGCTGCAGGAGCCTCCTGTGTAGTTTTCCGTAGTCTCACGAGAGCTAGGTTCACGGCCCGAAATGGGAGTAGGATCGCCGCCAGGCCGCTATCGGCCGCTCCGCTCGAATCTCTCTCAGGCCACCGGGGGGCAGCATCTGCCTTTCGCTCGCTTCGCGAGTCGTTTCGGCCAAGCGACAGACACGCCGTCCACTAGCAGGCCCCGGCACCACGCTGGGCGTTACAGAGGAGGGGAGTGCTGATGAGGCTGCTGGATCGTTTTGCGCGAGCAGGTTTAGTTCCGATTGACCGGGGTGTTGGTCGCGATGGTCGCCGTGGCGGCATGCTGCGTCGGCGTGTCCTCGGCCGCCGCCGCAGGGGTCATCAACACGATCCCCGTTGGCAGCGGCCCCTATGGGGTGTCGTCGGATGGCACCCACGTCTGGGTCACGAACGCCGGCGAAGGTGCAGTCGCTGGCGATACGGTCAGTGAGATCGACGCGTCGACCGGCACGGTCGTCAACACGATCACGGTCGGCAGCGTCCCCGAGGGGGTGTCCTCGGATGGCACCCACGTCTGGGTCACGAACTACAGGAGCGATACGGTCAGTGAGATCGATGCGTCGACCGGCACGGTCGTCAAGACGATCCCCGTCGGCACCGACCTTGCCGAATCAAGGCGGTGTCGTCGGATGGCACCCACGTCTGGGTCGCGAACGCCAGCGCCGGTACGGTCAGTGAGATCGATGCGTCGACCGGCACGGTCGTCAAGACGATCCCCGTCGGCAGCGAGCCCTATGGGGTGTCGTCGGATGGCACCCACGTCTGGGTCGCGAACGCCGCCGCCGGTACGGTCAGTGAGATCGACGCGTCGACCGGCACGGTCGTCAACACGATCACGGTCGGCAGCGAGCCCTATGGGGTGTCGTCGGATGGCACCCACGTCTGGGTCGCGAACGCCGGCGACGGTACGGTCAGTGAGATCGACGCGTCGACCGGCACGGTCGTCAACACGATCACAGTCGGCAGCGCGGGGCTACCCCGCGGGGGTGTCGTCGGATGGCACCCACGTATGGGTCACGAACGCCGTCGACGGGAACGCCGCCGCCGGTACGGTCAGTGAGATCGACGCGTCGACCGGCACGGTCGTCAACACGATCACGGTCGGCAGCGCCGGCAGCTACCCCCCGGGGGTGTCGTCGGATGGCACCCACGTCTGGGTCGCGAACGCCGCCGCCGGTACGGTCAGTGAGATTGGGATTCAGAAGGGCCGGTACGCGGCACACGTCGTGGGTGGAGAATATGTCGCGCTCGGCGATTCCTTCTCCTCCGGCGAGGGCTCACGCAACTACGAAGGCCCGCCGCACGAACCTGCGGGCAGCGCCTGTCACAGGTCACCCCAATCCTGGCCCTCGCTGGTGAAAACCGAACTGGGATCCTCAACCTTCGTGTTTGAAGCCTGCAGCGGCGCGGAACTCCACGATTTTTACGAAGAAGGAAAATACGACCGGAACGTTCCCTCAACTGGCGGAGGGTACGAACATCTCACCTGGGGGGAACCACCCCAGCTCAACGGTATCGCGCCAGAAAACGTGATTGCGCCTAGTGTCAAGCTCGTGACCTTCAGCGTAGGTGGTAACGATGCCGGCTTCGCCGAAATTGTTAGAGAATGTGCCGCCTATTTCCCCCGCTTGACCAACAAGCAATGGGCGAAGCTCGATAAGGAATGCAAGAACTTCGGTACCGAGAGGGTGACTGTAGGGCGCGCAGCCCTGATTGCGGGCGAGAACCACAACGGCAAGTCGCTTACATACATCCTTGAACAGGTTCATATGCGAGCACCAGATGCATGGATTCGCGTCCTGCTCTACCCGACGCTCTTTGCGATGATCCCGAGCGGACAGTGCGGTATCGGGGCCTCAGTCTATGCCGACCTCACGGCGAAGGAGATAACGTACATCAACGGCTGGGAGAAAGACGTGAACAAGACGATTGAATCGATCGTCAAGAAGTGGGCAAAGCCGCTACTCAAGCGAGAACCCAAGAGCGTGGATGTAGTCAACGCTGAAGCGGCGTTTAGCGGTGGCAATCTGTGCACGACGACACACGAATTCATGAACAAGGTTACGGTGTTTGGGGAATCGACCGAAACGGAACCGGAGAGTGTCCATCCAACCGCAAGGGGTTACGAACAGCTGTCCGCGGCAGTTCTGAAGACTCTCGAAGAATGACTCGCGCCCGAGGTTCAGCGTTCGGAGGTATTAGCCTGGGCTGGCTCAAGTCCGCTCGACCCCACATCGACACGGACGACGCAGACATGCGGAGGCGGCGCGGAGTGGGACGAGCACCTAGAGACAACACGCGCATTCCAGGGAGAGCCAGAAGAGCTACTTCCCTCCGCACATCGCCAAGAGTCTCCCCACATTCGTGTCTACCGCGTGCTCACGGAAGCGGTGGTCTCGCGATAGGCGGGCGAGAGTGCTGAGTTGGGACGAAGAGCGCTAGCGAGGCCGCCGTCGCCAAGGCTCCGCTCCCGGTGACGGTTTCAGAAATGGGGCTGCGGCACCGATTTGCCCTGGTGCTGCCGCACGGTGGTAACCACCGGCTGTACGGGTAGGGAGTTAGGCGGCGTGATGGATAGGCGAGCGGCATGGACGCACTCGAACTGAGACGCCGGCGCAGATGGCTTGACCTAACACACGCAGAACTCGCCGACCGTGCGCGCTGCAGCGTGACGACCGTCCAGGTGCTGGAGGGCGGCTGGACCCCCAGAAAGGGCCGCAGCCGGGCGCTCGACCGCATCTTGGCGGTCCTAGACGAGCTCAAGCCAGCCGAGGCGCCCGAGACCGCGAAGGCCTAGCCCGATGTCGCCTCTTGAGGCGCTCATCGAGGCCGCGAACGATGTTGTAGGCGACGGGCCGGAGGCGAGGGTTGCCGGGGCGCTCGCTGAAGCGTTCACCAACGGCGGGCTGCTCTCGGAGGCTGTGGCGGCGAAGGTTGCCGCACGGTTCTGCGCTGCGGTCGCGCTCCGCGACGGCGGCGAGAGTGACGCGGAGGTCGCCGCCGAGCTCGACGAGGAGCTGACCACCAAGAGCGACGCGGGCGAGCGCATCGTGCCGATCCTCGACGGTGCGAAAGGCGCCTTGGAGGAGCTGTACCGGACCGCGCACGACACGAGCGACGACGCGCCAGTGTTCGCGACCGTCGAGCGTAAGCGGGCCCGCGACGAGAACGGGAGGCCGGTCGGGGAGCTGCGGCCAGTCGGCCGGCCGTTGAGTCCGCGGATGGTCACTCGTGTGTGGCGGCGCTACGCGGAGCGGGCAGGGATCCCCGAGACCGCGCGGCTCCATGACACGCGGCACACGGCGGTCACGCGGGCGATCGAGCAGGGCGTCGACATCCTGGTCATCTCGGCGATTGCCGGCCACACGAAAACCTCGACGACGCTCGACGTCTACGGCCACTTGATGCCGGAGCGGATACAGGCGGCGGCGAAGCAGATGCGCAGCGTGGTACCTGCCCACACGTTTGCCCACACGTTGCCCACAAACGACGACCAGCAAGATCCTGGTGAGGGTACGGCCAAGGACGGAAACCCCAGTAAACACGGGGGAGAGAGTGCATAGCTAGGCGTTGCTGGCGCACCTGGTCGCCTCGACAAGGCGGAGGTCACTGGTTCGAGCCCAGTATCGCCCACTCACAGAGTGCCGAAGACTCCGGGTTTCCGGGGTCTTTCGCGTTTTCGGCCCGAGAGGCGTGGATGCCCCTTCCCCGTAGGGACGCACCTATGCGAGAGTGTGCAACGAGGATCGAGGACTTCGCAAGGATGGGTGGGGAGATGAGGGAGTCGTCGCTGATGAGACGCATGAGGATGCTGGGGCTTGCCGTGGTCGCTGTGCTCGCGCTCGGGGGGAGCGTGGCCTCCGGTGCTTCCGCGGCCCCGGAATGGAAGGGCTGTGTCAAGACCGAACCCAAGAACACGGGCAGGTACACCGACAAGCTCTGCGCGACTGAAAGCCCGACTGGCACGGGCGCCTACGAACTCGTCCCGAGCGTCGGCAAGGCCAAAGGGTTCAAGGCCCAGGGTGGCGCGACGACTCTTCACGTGATCCTCCCCTCCCATTGTTGCGTGACACCGATAGAAAGCGGCCACGTGCACGTCAGGTGCACCGCGGTCAAGGGAAAGGGCAGCCTCGGGTTGCCGAACCTGATCAAAGAAGCCGTCATCGAATTCAAGGCCTGCAAGATCGGCGAATTGCGATGCCACAGCAGCGGCAAGAAAGGTGCGATCGTCACCAACAGCCTCGCGGGCGAGATGATCGACATCGAAGGGGGGAGGGGCGTCGGGTCGCTGCTCGAAGCCGAAGCCGGCTCGACAGCACCGTTGGCGACGTTCACCTGCGGGCCTATCACGATGACTCTCCTCGGTTCGGTGATCGCCGAACGAACGGGGGACGTCGGCGTGATCAGCAAGGAATCCCAGGACCACTTCGTCGTCGGGCCGGGTCTCGGCGAAATCGAAGGAGAATCGATAAACGAGGACAAAGCGCCGGTGAAATACACGCCCCTCGTCAACCTCCCGACCCACAAGACCGGTGGCGCCGCCGGCGAACACTTCCTGCTGGCCGAACTCCATGAAGAAGGCGGGGGCGAACGGAGCTACCCCTCGGGCCTGGAAGCCACCGTCAACGAGAAGGGCGAAGCCCTCATGCTCGTTCCTTGAGCGCTCGGCGCTGACGGCACCTCGTCTCCCCCCGAACATCGCTCCGGCAGGCGAAATGTCCTGTGAATCCCGCGCGTGTCCGATATTTGACCTGCCTGAAAGGCCTACCTGAGCGGCGAGTCGCGTACACTGCCCTGCTCTGGAGAGGGACAGGCCGACCGGCCTGGCAAGGAAATCAAGGAGGGAACATGCGTCGTATTGCTATCGCCGCTGTAGCGGCTTTGACGGTTGCGCTCGCCATGACGGCGAGCGCGTGGGGATCGGCAGCCCAGCACTTCGGGCCGTATGCGAGCAACTCACCCGACGAAGGTACGTGCGGCAACACGTGGGCGGAAGACACGTTCAACCGGCTCTACACCGTCAAAACGAAGCCGAACAGAAGGCGCGTACAAAGTCGTCGAGAAGTTCAAGAACGGCACGTTCACGACGCTCGCGGGGCCCAGCCCGGCTGCGTGCGGCACGGACCCCGGCGGCACGCTGAGCGGCACCGTCACCGGCAAGATGCAGGGCTCGTTCTCGCTCGTCGTGAAGGGCGGAACCTTCAACTCGAGCGCCACCTGCTCGACCCTTTGCTACACGTCGGAATTCGTCGCCGATTTCTTCGGCGCGGGCGCGACCTACGAAGTGACGTCCTACGACCTGCACTACAACGCGAAGAAGCACGGCGTCTGGAAGAACGCCTCCGCCGACAAGGGCGGCAACTCCGGCGACATCACCGGCTGAGCGCCGCCGGTCTCTCGCGGCGGAAGGCGGCGCCTGATCCGGCCCCGCCTTCCGCCGCCGCCGAACTGCACGAGGCGGCGTAGCCCCGGTTTCGCCCTCGCCTCGCCCCATAATCCCTCGCATGGCCGAATCGCGACGCCGTTGCCGCGCCGCCGTCGCGACCGTTCTCGCGCTGGCCTGCGTCGCCCCGCTGACCGGCTGCGGCAAGTCGGCCCCGGCCGCCGGTCTCCCGGGTACTCGGAGCGCCGCGCCCGACCCGCCCGCCGCGTCGCGGTCCGCGGGCGCCGGCGCGCAGGCGCCGTCGAACGGCACGTCCACGGCGGGCTCCGCCACGACGCCGGCCGGCCCGGCGGGCTCGCCACATGTGGCGGTCGCGCCCGCGCACCCGGTCCCGGCGGCGTTCCGCCCCGCGCCCGGCGCGCCGTCGGACGCCGAGGTTCGAAGCGAGCTGGCGAAGATGTCGGCCATCCAGCGGCGCGAAGACCAGCTCAGGCTGAGCGCGGCCGCGGCCAACCTGGCGGGATTGCTGCCGTGGTCGCTCGAGCCCAAGTCAGGGGTCCAGGTGAGCGTGGCGTCGGTCTTCACCGACTACGGGCTGGGGCTCGCATGCGGCGGGGTGCTGGGCCGCCGCCAGCTCGGGGTTGCGCACAAGACGGCACCCTGCGGCACGCTCATCACGTTCGGCTACGGCGGCCGCGTCCTGACCGTCCCGGTGATCGATCGCGGGCCTTACATCACCGGTCGCGAGTGGGATCTGACCGGCGCGGCGGCCGCCGCGCTCGGGTTCCCGGGGCTCGGCAAGATCGAATGGTCGCTGGCCCGCTGAGACGCCGGCCCTCGGCCGCCGGCGGGCGATCCCGCGCCCAAGCCCACGCTCGCCAGGGTGCCGGCGTGGTCGTCGCTCACGCGGGCTCGCCCGCGGCTCGCTTCCTTCTCGCGGCTCTCCTGCTCGCCCTGGCCTGTGCGCTGGCGCCCGCGAGCGCACAGGCCGGCGGACCTCCCTCGCCCCCCGCGCCGGCCCGGCCCGCGGAGCCGATCACCCTCGAGTGGGTCGGCGACATCGCGCTCAGCTCGCAGCTCGGTCTCCCGCCCGGCGGCCTCTCCCGTGCGCTCGCCCCGCTGCGCAGGACGCTCCGAGGAGCGGACCTGACCCTCGGCAACCTGGAGGGCACCCTCTCGCAAGGCGGCGTCTCCAAGTGCGGCGGCGCCAACAGCAGCGTCTGCTTCGCCTTCCAGGCTCCCGCCTCGGTCGCCGGGGAGTTGCGAAGCCTCGGCTTCGATCTCGTCAACCAGGCGAACAACCACTCGATGGACTACGGGCCCTCCGGCAGGCGCCAGACGATCGCCGCGCTGCGCCGCGCCGGTGTCGCCTCCACCGGGCTGCCCGGGCAGATCACGATCCTCCGGGTGAGGAGACTGCGGGTCGCCGTCCTCGGCTTCGCGCCCTACGCCTACGACGGCGATCTACTCGACATCCCGGCGGCCCGAAGGCTGGTGCGGAGCGCGAAGCAGAAGGCATCCGTTGTCGTCGTGATCATCCATGCTGGCGCCGAGGGCGCGGACCGCGCCCACACTCCCGGCGGCAGCGAGTACTACCTCGGCGAGGACCGGGGAGACGCCCGCGCGTTCGCCCACGCCGTGATCGATGCCGGGGCCTCGATCGTGCTCGGCTCCGGGCCGCACGTGATCCGGGGAATCGAGCGCGACGGCGGGCATCTGATCGCCTACTCGCTGGGCAACTTCGTCGGCTACCACACGCTGGCCGGAGGCGGGCTGCTCGACGACAGCGGCATCCTTCGCGTGACGCTCGGAGCGCGCGGGCGGCTGCTGGCGGCCCGCTGGATGTCGTTGAAGCTCCTCGGCGGCCTGCCGCGGCGCGACTTCTCCAATGCCGCCGCGAAGGTCGTCGCCGCGCTATCGCGGGCGGACTTCCCGGCCGACCATTTCACGATCGGCCCCAGCGGCCTGTTCCACCTGCCCCGCTAGCGCCGGCGAGCGCCGGGCGGGTCCTTCTGCCGGCGGGCGCTCAGCCGAGCAGCCAGATCGCGCCGTCGCGTATCTCGACCGGGAAGGTCTTCAGCGAGCGGGAGCCGGCCGTCGCCTTGACGGCCCCCGCCAGCGGCTTGAACGCGCCCTGGGGGCCGCGGGTCATCTTCCCGGTGGAGATGTCGTAGAGCGCCGCGTGGCGCGGGCACTCGAGGCATCCGTCGTCCGTCACACGACCCCTCCCCAGCGAGGCGAAGAGATGGCGGCAGCGGTTTGACACCGCGAACGGCGTTCCCGCGCTCACTCCCACCGCAAGGGCCCCGTGGGGCGTCTCCTCCACGACGGTGACATGTGAGTCATCGAGATCATCGACGGCGACAAGGCGGATTGGGGACTGCTCGGGAGTGCTCATCCACCGATCGTCTCACACACGCCTGTTCGAGGGGACACTGTTACCGGGGTCGAGCAGTTCGTCAGCCTCTCGCTCGCAGTCGGCGAAACTGCCGATCCAATCGACGACCTCGACGGCGAGCAGCGCGGCGCGCGCCGAAGATGTTGACGCCCCTAGGTCGTCAACAGCCTCGGCCGACGACGGCTGAACGCGGGGTGTGTCAGCTGCGCACGCGGGAGGTTCGCAGCCGATCCTGCGATCGGCTCTACCAAGCCAACTTTCGCACGCTCCCAGCGCTCAGCATCGGCTTCGACGGCGCCGGTTCTGCCGGCTGGAAAGCCGCCGTCGCCGCCGATGCATGGCTGTTGCCCGCCTGGGATCAGCCGACGTTACCCGGGACGAGGGTATTCGACTTGGCCTGGCTGCCGAGGTGCTCAGGGCCGCCGATGTAGGTGGCCGTGACCGTCGAGGAAGTCGTCGCAGGCGGCTTGAACTGCACTTCGCAGCTCGCCGTGCCCACCGTCGGCACCCCGTTGACCTTGCTGGGCGCCAGGGAGCAGGAGTTGCCGCTCGTGAAGCTGCCGCCGCCGGCGCTCGTCCAGCTCACGAAGCCGCTCGGCGTCGAGCGCGACGCGGAGCCTGCGTCTTGCACGGTCGCGGTACAGGAGTCGGTAGCCGTGGCGATGACGAAGTTGCACGCGACCGAGATCGACGACGGGCGATCCTTGCTCGGGCGCCGGCGCGTGCGGTTTCGGGCCCACCTCGTGCCCGCCCTTCAGCCACACGACTCCTGCGAGGATCACGTTGCCCCCGCTCCTGCACACGTAGCCGGAGCCGACGATGAAGTTGCAAGGCGACCAGCCCGGTGCGGGCGGGTCGCTGAGGTGTTCGGCATCGCTCGCATGCGCCTCGAATGCATTCAGGACGTGCACCACGATGGAGCACTTGACCTTGCCGCTGACCCTGAACCCGTCGAGCCGCGGTTTGGAGCCCGCCGGCACGCCGTGTGGGAGCCCGCCTCCGAAGCCGCTCACGACGGTGAGCTTGCCGCAGTCCTTGAGCGTGGCGGCGCTCGCTGTGGCTGTGGGGATGGCGTACGCCGAGCCGACGGCGAGTACGGCGGCGACGGTCAGGTATCTGCGCATCGGTGTTTCCCCCTCGTAGACGTTCGAGCGCGTGAATGCGCGGCCAGCCTACCTCTCCGCAGGTTGGGAGCGAAGCCCGCCGACACCCTTCGGTCCCAGGCGTGTGGTCAGGAGAGCGTGGCTGCGAACGCGAGCGGTCGCAGGCCATGCCGTGATCTGGCTCTGGCAAGCCAGGTTTCGCGCCGATCAGCATCGCCCATCGCCCGAACGCCCTGACCTCGAGGCGCCAGCCGGCCGAGCGCGGCGCCAAGCGGATCGACGTGCCTCAGTGCACCTCCTGCGTGCCTGCGGCGTCGAACGGCTGCCGCAGGCCGCGCACGAGGGTGTCGACAGCGATCTTGTGGACGTCGCAGATCCGTCCGAGATGCAACAGCGAGTCGGTCTCCGCGGCGACCTCGCCGTCTCCGAGGCGCAGAACGAGCGGAATCCCGGGCGAGAGCTCGTCGGCCGCGAGCCCGACGGCCACGTTGACGAGGTCCGACGAGGTCACGGCGGCGATCGCGGCACACCTGCGAATCCCGGCTCGCTCCAGGGTCTCCCGGTCGTCTCCGCGCCCGATCGCGACCGGGATCCCCGCCCTGCCTGCCAGGCGCAGGCAGGGCGCGTCGGGATCGCGCTCGATGCCCAGCACTGCCACGCCGCGGCGCCGCAGCTCCTGGGCCAGGCGGAAGCCGACCTGGCCGAAGCCGATTAGCAACACGTGGCCTTTGGACGGCGCCGCGCGGGGGCCGAAGATCGTCGTGAGCCGCGGCCCGCTGAGGCGACGAACGAGAGCTGCGGTGAAGATCGCGACGAACAGGAGCGCGAGGACCACGTCAGCCGCCGAGACCACCTTGAACCAGACCGGTGCGCGGGTGGCCCCCGGCGCTCCGCCGACCGTCGCTACAGACCTCGTGCTGAAGTAGAACGCGTCGACGACCGACTCGTGCAGCGCGATCATGCCGATCGCCGCGTCGAGCAGCAGCAGCAACACCAGGATGGCGCCAGCCCGCACGAGCAGTCGCAGAGAGTCGTCCACCAGCCGGATCCCGCGCCACCCGCCTGCGGCGGCGTTGCCGGCGACCGCCACGCAATGCTGCGCCAGGTCGTCTGCGACGAGCTCGGTCGGCGAGATGACGTGTACGTCCGGGGCGACGTGCTCGAGCTCGCGCGTGATCGTGCGATCGAACATGGTCACCCAAAGCGGCAGGTCGGGACGCAGGTGGGCGCTCAGCAGCGTCAGCCGCAGCGTCAGGACGTCATCCCGTGACAGGACGGCGACGGCCCGCCAGCTCCCGCCGCGGATCGCGGCCGAGACCTCGCTGTCGCTCAGATCGACCGCTGCCGTGACCGGCACGCCTTCTTGTTCCAGCCTGCGGACGAGCGCCGCGGCAAGCCCGCCCGCCTCGCCCAGGATGAGCACCGCGCCAGAGCCCCCGGGCGTGTTCACAGCGAGCGCGACCTCCGGCCCTGCGAGCAGGGGAGCGCCGCAGCCGCAGGCTCGTCGCTGCCTGCTCGTCGCATGTCCATGCACGCTCTGGACTATCCCACGTCGGCCTGCGCCCTCGGCGGGCCCAAGTCGATGCCCTATTGCACTCCCTGGCTCTCGTACGCGCCGATGTCGCATCCTCCGTCCCCGGGCTCATCCAGCCGGGCGAAGCCGCGCTGGTCGACCGACGGGCATCCGCTGGCGGCCGTGCCGCCCGCATCGATGGCGGGGCTGCCTGCCAGTGGCGCCAGCGTCTCGGTGGGTCCGCCGTTGGCAGCCAGCGGCCCGAGACCTGGTTCGACAGCGGACTTGTCGGTGCCGAGCGAGAGGCCACAGGACCCGTCGCTGTCCAGGTTGTAGCCCGATTCCTCTTCGATCGTGCCGGCGCAGTTCGCGCCGCTCGTGCTCGACGCGACGATCGTGCCGTTCAGCGTCACCGCGCCCCCGGCTGTCCTCAGGTCGCCCGCATCCGAGGCGATCGTGACGTAGCGCAGCGTGGCCGCTCCGCCGGTCGCGAGGATGCCGCCGGTGTTCCCGGGGGCGCCGGGACGACCGTTGTCTGGGCCTCCGGCGCCGCCTTCGCCGAAGGTGCTCCCATACACGGTGCTGTTGAGCATCGTGAGCGTGCCTGTGTTCGCGACCGCGCCGCCGGAGCCGCCCAAGCCGCCGGGTGCGCCCGGTCCGGGATCGCGTGCGCCACCCGCGCCACCTGCGCCCGCCGCATCGAAGGCGAGCGTGCTGGCACTGACTTCGAGCGTCCCCGTGTTGAAGACGGCTCCGCCCGCTCCGCCGGGGAGGCTTTCACCGCCGACGCCGGCCGTGTCGTGGAGGAAGGAGCTGGTCGTGACGCTGCCGGAGCCGGTGTTGTAGATCGCGCCACCGTTTCCGCCTGTGCCGCCATATCCGCCGGTGCCTCCGGAGTTCGAGTTGAACGTCGCGCCCGTGACCGTCAGGTGCGCTGCGTTTGCGATCGCGCCTCCGCTGCCGCCCGTCGAGAAGCGCCCGAGGCCCCCGGTGTCGGCGGTGAAGCTCGTGCCCTGGACGTGCACGGTCCCCTGGGCGTTGTCGATGCCCCCGCCGTCGCCGGGAGCGCGACCTTCGGGATCTGTCAGGTTGTATCCGGCAGCGCCGGAGGAGTCCCCGGCGAACACTCCGAGGTTCACCGTCATCGTGCCGCCTTGGTTGTAGACGCCGCCACCGCCGCCGCCGGCCGAGGGCTCGTTGTAGCCCAAGCCTCCGAAGCCGGCGAAGTCGGATTCCACCGTCACGTCCGTCAGCGTGGCGTTCCCGGTGTTGAAGATTCCCCCGCCGGTGCCGCCGGTGCCGCCGCCATTGCCGTTGCTGAAAGCGCCCCTGCCGGCATAGCTAGAGCTGATCGCGCCGCCTTCGACGGTGAGGGAACCGGCGTTGGCGATCGCGCCGCC
Source organism: uncultured Solirubrobacteraceae bacterium (assembly GCA_963779065.1). Classification (GTDB taxonomy): domain Bacteria; phylum Actinomycetota; class Thermoleophilia; order Solirubrobacterales; family Solirubrobacteraceae; genus Palsa-744. The sequence continues at coordinate 791,548 of CAVZWQ010000003.1, read as the reverse complement.
GTTGCCGCCGTTGCCGCCTTCTTCCTGTTCTTCGCCGTAGAAGTGGCCTTCCTCGGTGGAGTCTTCGGTGAGGGTCGATTGCCGGATTTCGAGCGTCGCGCCGGAGGCGTTGTAGATGCCGCCGCCTTCACCCCCGCTCGACTTGGAGACCACACTGTCGAGGATCGTGGTGGTGCCCCTGTTCTCGAGTGCACCGCCGGGTTCTTCGCTCGCTCCTTCGGTCAGCGTCAACGACTGCGTGCTCAGGTGGGCCCCGGGGGAGACGGTCAGGACCTGCGAGGCACCGCCGCCCGAGATCGCCGTTGACGCGGCGCCGGCGCCGTCGATCGCAGCAGTGCCCTGAGTGACCGCCAGCGGCCCGAGCGTCAGCACGTATTCGCCCGCGGGAACGACGATCGTGTAGGCCTTGCCCGGCTTCGGTTTGTCGGCTTCTTCGACCGCCGCCCGCAGCGAGCACTGTCCCGCCTTCTTCCCGCAGAGCTTCTTGCCGTGCAGGGTGCCGGCCGAATCTGTCGTCGTGTTGACCTTCAGCGTCACCGGTTTGGGTGTTTTGCCTGCAAGCGCTGCCGGAGCCGGCGACGCGATCCACAGGGCGGTCATCGTCGCGCTGGCGTACCAGAGCACGCGACGCGCACGGCGGCGACGCGTCGCCCCGCAGTCTCGCTGCGCTCCGACGATGGCGTAGAGCTCTGTTGAATCGCCGTCGGTCATGTCCTGCTCCCCTCGTGTTCGGACGACTGCGGCTTCGGGCGAAGCCTCTAACCGATAGACATCGCAGCCGCAACGAGATCACGGTTGAATTCGATCTTCTCGGCCAGCGCACGCCTGGCTCTGCTGCGTACGCTGCGGCATCGCCCATCGCGGTTGCGGCGCGAGGCGCCGGTCAGCCCGCGTCGAGGCGTGCCCGGTCGATGGGCGTCGACCTCGAGTGTGTGTTCGGAGCGCTGTTGTCCTGAGCCTGTGAGCACGGCGGGCGGAATGCTCGCTGAGCTCGCGGGAGCACTGCTCGCGCCGGCTCACACCGCCGCAACAGCCTCCTGGGTCACGCGCACCGCGACCAGCGGCCCGTCCACGCCGGCGTGGTGCGCGTCGTCGTAGAGGACGTGCGACGGCTTGAATCCCTTGGCGATCAGGTAGATGCCCAGCGACAGCTCCCAGACCGCCTCCGGCAGCGTCAGGACGAACGACGGTCCCGAAGACTGGCCGTAGGCCCCGAAGAGCACCAGAAGGGCCGTCACGAGCGCGAGCGAGCCGCCGGCGATGCCGAATTGGGCGAAGCGCCGTGGCACGAGCTCTGATCGCAACATCAGATAGCCGAGGATGAGCCCGTTGCCGATCGCCGCGCAGAAGGCCGGGCCGAGCAGGAACGTCGCGTCATGTATGGCCACCAGCGACCGTCCGCTGAGGATCAGCGACGCGTGGTCTGTCCCGGCCGCGCCGGCGAGGTCCTTGCGCAGCGTCACCACCGCGAGCAGGCTGACGATCCCAACCGCGATCAGGCAGGACTCGACGACGCGCACCGTCACGTAGCCCAGCGCGAGGCTTTCGCTCTGGCGCCTGAGCACGGGGTACAGCGTGACGGCCATGCCGACGCCCGCGATGAGCGTGAGGATCTCGAACAGCGCCCCGACGTAGACGCGCGTGTCCCCGCCGCTGCCGGCGACGAAGCTCGCGTGGTGGAGCACCTGGTCGTACAGCGGCAACGCCGGGATGGAGATGAAGGTGATGACCATGAAGATGCCCGCGATCCGCGCGACCCGTCTCGACGGCGGGTCGGCGGGTCGATCGACTGCTGCGTCGGGCGCCCGCGTCGGGCGTGCGTGAAGCGTCATTACCGGCTCCTTCGTGTGGGAGGCCGCGGACCGCTGAGGGTCGACGTGCCAAGGGCCGGCCTAGAGAGGGAGCCGCAAAGGGCTGCCCCGCCACCTGGCGGGGGCGAAGCTCCCAGCCACCATACACCCTGAGCACCGGGGGGCAGGCGCGCTTCCGTGGCGCACTCATTCCACCCTTCGGTACTTCAAGTGGGTGACGCCGGGCGCCTCGACAGCGCGGACCTGCTGGAGCCGCACCTCGGCGGCTCGGACGTTGTCGAAGAGGCGAGCACCGTCGCCCAGCACCACGGGGGTGACGGCCAGCTCGAGTTCGTCGAGCAGCCCCGCGGCGAGGCACTGCTGAACGGCTTGGGCGCCACCCTCAACCCTGACGTCTTCGTCCCCGGCGGCATCCTTTGCCTGTTCGAGCGCGGACTCGATCCCATCGGTGACGAAGTGAAACGTGGTCCCGCCCTTCATCTCCAACGGGTCGCGCGGGTGATGGGTGAGAACGAACACGGGATAGTGGTAGGGAGGGTCCTCGCCCCACCAGCCCGTCCATTTCCCGTCGCCCCAGGCGCCACCGCCGGGCGGGCCGAACATGTTCCGGCCCATCACGCCGGCCCCGATGTTCGCGCGCGATTCCTCGACCACCCGTGCGCTCTCGTTCACCTCGCCGCCCTGTTTGCCGTGGGATTCGCGCCACGCGGCGAGTGGAAACACCCATTCGTGGAGCCGCTGGCCGCCCTCGCCGAGTGGGTTCTCCTCGCTCTGGTTCGGGCCGGCGACGAAGCCGTCCAGAGAGATCGAGATATGAGACCTGACCTTGCTCATGCTGCCTCCTGTTTACGCGGTCGTTGTCGCCGCAGGTCTGCGGCAGGGGGTTGATCGAGTTGGACACGCCCGCGGTCCTCACGCGCCGCAGGCGAGCGCGCGCGAGAGCAGCAGCTCACGCTCGCGCTCGTTGTCGCACAGCTCGGCCGCGCGCTCGAACTCCTCGCGCGCCTCCGCCATCCGCCCCAGCCGCACGAGCACGTCGCCGCGCACGCCGGGCAGCAGGTGGTAGCCACGCAGCACGGGCTCCTCGGCGAGCGAATCGACGAGCTCGAGCCCGGCCTCGGGACCGAAGGCCATCGTCACGGCCACGGCGCGGTTGAGTTCCACGACCGGGGAGCCGGTGAGCGCCGCCAGGCCGTCGTAGAGCGCGACGATCCGCGGCCAGTCGGTCTCCTCGACGCTCCGGGCCCGCGCGTGGCAGGCGGCGATCGCGGCCTGCAGGGTGTACGGCCCCAGCGCGCCGCTGAGCGCCTCTGCCCGCCCCAGCCCGGCGAGACCGCGCTGCACGAGCAGGTGGTCCCAGCGGGCTCGGTCCTGGTCGGCGAGCAGCACCGGCTCCCCGTGCGGCCCGACACGCGCGCGCAGCCGCGAGGCCTGTAGCTCCATCAGGGCGAGCAGGCCGTTCACCTCGGGCTCCCCGGGCATCAGCCCGGCCAGGATCCGTCCGAGGCGCAGGGCGTCCGCGCAGAGCGCCGGGCGGATCCAGCGCTCGCCGGCGGTCGCCGTGTAGCCCTCGTTGAACACCAGGTAGATCACCTCGAGCACGGCAGACAGACGCTCGGCCAGCTCGTCGCGACCCGGGAGCTCGAACGGCACGCGTGCCTCGGCGAGCGTGCGCTTGGCCCGGACGATGCGCTGCGCCACCGTCCCTTCGGAGATCAGGAACGCCCGCGCGATCTCCGGCGTCGAGAGGCCGCCGATCAGCCGCAGCGTGAGCGCGACGCGCGCATCCCGGGACAGGACCGGATGGCACGTCATGAAGATCAGGCGCAGCACGTCGTCCTGCACGTCTTCGACCTGCGCCGCGAGGTCGGGCTGGTCGAGCTGCTGGAGGATTTCCAGCTCGCGCCCGATCAGCTCCTGCTTGCGCTCGAGCGCGACGCGCCGGCGCAGCGCATCGATGCCCCGGCGCTTGGCGGTGGCCATCAGCCAGGCGCCCGGCTTGTCCGGGATGCCCGACTCGGGCCACTGCTCGAGCGCGGCGACGAGCGCGTCCTGGGCCAGGTCCTCGGCGACCGCCACGTCGCGCACGATGCGAGTCAGCCCGGCTATCAACCGGGCCGACTCGATCCGCCAGACGGCGTCGATCGCACGATGGGTGACCGAGGACGTCACGCGCCTAGTTCCGGGCGGTCTGCTCCCGCAGCCGCTCGTTGGCCTCGCGCAGCTCCGGCGTCAGCTCCTCGCCGAAGTCCTCGGCCTCGAAGATCTCGCGAAGCTCGATCTCGACACCGCCGTCGAACGGCGCTCGCTTGAGCCACTCGATCGCCTCCTCGCGCGAGTCGCACTCCCAGATCCAGTAGCCCGCGACGAGCTCCTTTGCCTCGGTGAACGGACCGTCGATGACGGTGCGCTCGCTGCCGTTGAAGCGGACCTTCGCGCCCTTGGAGGTCGGGCGCAGCCCCTCGCCGGCCAGCATCACGCCCGACTTGACGAGCTCTTCGTTGTACTTCGTCATCGCCCCGAGGAGCTCGGTGCTGGGCATCACGCCCGCCTCGGACTCGGGGTTCCCTGGGACGAGAATCATGAAACGCATTGGTGCCTCCTTGTGGTGGATGGTGTGGTTTCTACCCCCACGTCGAACGAGGTCGGCCGAAATCGACACCGCCCGAGATTAATCTTCGCGCCTGCTTCTGCTCCCGGCTCAAAGCCGCGTGCCTGCTCTGGCATCGCCCCTCGCTCGGCGCCTCCGAGCCGGTGATCCCTCCTTGCCGTGCGCGGCCCGTGCAGGCCCTCGGCCAGCCGCTCACGCCCCTGCCGCGACCTCGATCTCCGTGCGCCGGCTCGCCGACATGACCGGCCAATCGGCGCGGTAGCCGAAGACCTCGCCCAGCGGCGCCGAGCCGAAGCGCTCGGAGATGATCTCGACGTGGCCGGGGCCGACCAGCGCCGGATGGGGCGCCCCGCACGAGCGGGCCAGCGAGAGCATTTCGGCGCGCAGCGTGACGAGGTAGTTCGCGGCGCGGCCCGACTTGAGGCTCGGGGTCGAGGCCGCGCATCAGCCAGCGCGACTGCGTCGCGACGCCGGTCGGGCAGCGGCCGGTGTGGCAGCGCTGGGCCTGGATGCAGCCGATCGACAGCATCGCCTCGCGGCCGACGTTGACCATGTCGCAGCCCAGCGCCATCGCGAACAGCGCCGCGTCGGGGAAGCCGAGCCGCCCGGAGCCGACGAAGACGACCTGCTCGGCGAGTCCCGCCCGCGCGAAGGTCGGGTAGACGCGCGCGAAGCCGAGCTTGAACGGCAGCGCGACGTGGTCGGTGAAAGACGAGCGGCGCCGCGCCCGGTGCCGCCCTCCCCGCCGTCGACGGTGACGAAGTCGGGCCCGCGCCGGTGCGTCGCCATGCGCGCCGCGAGGTCCTCCCAGAAGGCGATCTCGCCGACCGCCGACTTGATCCCTACCGGCAGTCCGGTCGCCTCGGCGATCCGCTCGACGAAGTCGAGCAGCCCGTCGACGTCGCCGAAGGCGGAGTGCCGCGGCGGGCTGATGCAGTCCTGCCCGGCCGGGACGCCGCGGATCGCGGCGATCTCCGGCGTCACCTTCGCCGCCGGCAGCACCCCGCCGAGCCCTGGCTTGGCGCCCTGGCTGAGCTTGATCTCGATCGCGCGCACCGGCGCCTCCTGCGACGCGGCTCACGCAGCTCGTCGAGGCTGAAGCGCGCCCCGCTCGTCGCGGCAGCCGAAGTAGCCGGTGCCGATCTGGAAGACGAGCTCGCCGCCGTGCAGGTGGGCGGCGGCGATGCCGCCCTCGCCGGTGTTCTGCAGCGCGCCGGCGAGCGCCGCGCCGCGGTTCAGAGCCTCGATCGCGCGGGCGAGAGCGCGCCGAAGCTCATCGCGGAGATGTTCACGATCGAGCGCGGGCGGAACGCGCCCGGCCGGTTGTGGGACGCGCCCGAGCACCTTGCCGGCGGGCATCTCGTAGCAGCGAGGCCCGCCGGCGCGCCCACCGGCTCGGGCGCCGCGGCGGGGAAGGGCGCGTGCTTGATGATCACGAGGGTCTCGACCGCCTCCATCTCGTCGTCGGTGCCGAAGCCGAAGTGGTTCGGCTCGCCCTTCGGCCGAGGCGTAGACCCAGCGCCGCTGGTCACGGGAGAACGGGCGCTCCTCGTTGTTGGAGGTGACGATGTACTGGCGCAGCTCGGGCCCGAACGTCCTCGAGCAGGTAGCGGAGGTGGCCGACGAGCGGGAAGTTGTGCAGGATCGCGCGGCGGCGCTGGAGCAGGTCGTAGCCGGCGAGACCCGCCAGTGCGAGCCCGGCAGCCTTCTTCGGCGATATCAACACACCTGCCCCCGGCTCATCCCCCAAGGCTAACGCCGGGCGCGCGCCCGCCCTGGCCGCGACGCGCCGGCTGCGCCCGGTTAAGCTCTCTCACCGGTGCGGTTCGCGATCTCGATTCCGCAGTACGCCCGCGAGAGCCGCTTCGACGGCGAGGCGTTTCGCACCCACCTGCGTCGCGTCGAGGAGCTCGGTGTCTTCGAGAGCGGCTGGGTGCAGGAGCAGGTGATCGGTGCGGCCGGCAGCCTTGCGCCGCTCGAGACGCTCACGTACGCCGCGGCGTGCACCGAGCGGCTGCGCCTGGGCTGTGCGGTGTTCATCCTCCCGTTGCACAACCCCGTCCACCTCGCCAAGGCGATCAGCTCGCTGGACTGCATCAGCCAGGGCCGCGTCGAGGTCGGGATCGCCACGGGCGGACGGGAGCGCCCGTTCGCGGCGTTCGGGGTCGACCCGGACAAGCCGGTCGCGCGCTTCAACGAGGCGCTGGCGCTGATGAAGAGCTGCTGGACCGAGGAGCAGATCGACTTCTCAGGGCGGTGGTGGACGCTCCAGGACGTGCGGATGGAGCCGAAGCCCGTGCAGAAGCCTTACCCGACCCTCTGGTTCGGCGGCAGGGTGCCCGCGGGTGTGCGCCGAGCCGTCCGGCACGGCGACGGGTTCATGGGCGCCGGCTCGCAGCCGACCGCCGCGTTCTCCGAGCAGGTCGAGATCGTGAGAGAGGAGCTGGCCGCGCAGGAGCGCGACCCGGCCACGTTCCGGATCGGCAAGCGGGTGTACGTGCACGTCGAGGACGATGCGACGGTCGCGAGCCGGCGGCTCGAGGATGCGCTGAGGCGCCACTACGGCGGCGGAAGCTGGGCGGAGCACATGGTCGCGGGTCCCCCGCAGGCGTGCGTGGAGGGGCTCCGGGAGGTCGCGGCCGCCGGCGCTGAGCTGATCCTGCTCAACCCGCTCCTCGACGACGCGCAGCAGCTCGAGCGTCTCGCGGGCGAGGTCATCCCGGCCCTGATCTGACGCGCCTCTCGAGGCGCGGGGGCCCCGCTGTGTTGCGGCGGTGACGCGCTCGGGGCAGTGAGACATTCCTAACTGCGGGGTTAGGCCGGGGTTAGGCGCTCCGAGCAGCATCTCGCGCCGCAAACACCCCCCGACCAAGGAAGCGATACGTGAAACGGATATCGACGACGTACGGCCTTGCCACCCTCGCACTCGCCGCCGGCCTGCTGGCAGGCTGCGGCGGGAGCGGCCCCTCCACCACGCCCAGCACGAAGCTGAGCGCGGCGACGGTGACGAAGAGCAGCGCCTCCCCGGCGCCGGGCTCGCTCGTCATCGGCACCTACAAGACCCCCGAAGACGGCACCCTGGTCACGGGCTCGAGCCAGCGCACCCTCTACGCGTTCAAGCCCGATGAAAAGTCCACGGCCGGTCACGACAAGCAGAGCACCTGCTACGGCGCCTGCACCGCCGTCTGGCCGCCGGTGCTGGCTTCGGGCGCACCCTCGGTGTCGGGCAGGGCCAGCGCCTCGCTGATCGGGCTGACCACGCGGCGGGACGGCAGCAAGCAGGTCACCTACAACGGGATGCCGCTCTACTACTACGCCGCCGACGCCAAGGCCGGTCAGGCGACGGGCAACCACCTCAAGGACGGCTTCGGGCTGTGGGTGGGCGTGCTTCCCACCGGCAAGCTGGCTCCCGACGGCGCCAGCTGAGAGCGACTCGCACCGGCGACGGACTTCGCCGGCCACCGGCCCCGCCGCGCTGCACCCGAGCTTCGGCCGGCCCGCAGCGCGGCCGGGCCGGCGGGTCGGCGGCCCTGAGCAGGCGGCGCTCAGGAACCGTTGTTCGAGTAGGCCAGGTAGGCCCGGCAGGGCTCGTTGCGCAGGGCCGGGCACGGCGGCAGCGCCGTGGGGATGCTCACCCCGGGCACGACTGGAAGCGTGATGTTCGAGGGCATTTCGGGCCCGAACCCGATCGAGACCTGGGCGGTGCCGCCTTCAGGCTGGGTCTTCGAGAACGACCACACGGGCTGGTTCCCGTTCGGCGCCGAGATCGTGACCCTGATCTGCGAGCCGGCCCGGTAGGCGTGCCCCTCGTAGTACAGCGGGATCGTCACCGGCACGAATTCGTTCGACGGCATCGCCTGCAGGTCTGCGGCGCGGAAGGTCGGGATCGGTTCGAGCGCCGTCGGTTCCTGCTTGAAGATGTTTTCCGAGTTGGTGGCCAGCTTGCGCTCGCTGGCCCTCAGCCAGCCGTTCTGGATGAAGGTCTCTTTGCCGTCGGGGCGCACTTCGCTCACGGTCGCCTGCAGGTCCACGTCCGGCGTCGAGGACTTCACCCAGAGGTTGACGGCGCCCGCCCCGACCGCGGTCGTGTCGCTGCTCAGCGGCGCGGAGACATAGGACACGGCGTCGCCCGCGGTCGGCTGCGCCCAGTTCCATTCCCACTGCGAGGCGACGCCCCACAGGCCGCCGGGGCCCGCGTTCGGCGAGTAGTCCTTCAACGGACCCGCGCTCGCGTCGGAGGTGTAGGTGTCGGTGCCCGGCGCCGCCGCCGGTTCTTCGCCGAGTTCGCCGTTGGGCGCGAGGTACCAGGAGCGGGCCGTCGTGCCGGGAACCGGCAGCGAGGAGAAGGTCTTTTCGTACGCCGGGTACGGGTTGCCCGCCGTCGTGGTGTGGCTCGGCGATTCTCCGGCGCCGTTGTCGAACAGCACGCGGACCTCGGGGAGCGCCGAGAACGAGGCGAGCGCCTGGCTGTATTTGGGCTGTTCGGCGATCGGGTCCGGCGGCAGCTTGACTTCGTCGCCTTTCGGGAGCCCGAGCGCTGCTTCGTAGATCTGAGGCGCTGCGAGTTCGAGGAGCGCGCGGCCGCCGATGGGCGCTTTGCGCGCGACGTACAGCTGCAGGAAGTCGTAGAGCCGGTTGAACGTGTAGGGGTCGAGCGAGTCGATGTGGGCGCCGTTGGTGAACGTGAACCACTTCTTGCTCGTGCCCGTGAAGTGCTGGACCAGGTCAGCGCAGTGACCGCCCGTCTGCTCGTCCTCGAACTGGCATGCCATGAACGTCGGGACGTCGATGTTGTGGACGAACGAGCCGGGGTCCAGTGCGTCGGCCACGGCCGGGTTGTAGGTCGCGTTTTCTTCCGTTTCGGCTTTCAGGTTCGTGGCCTCTTCGTGCAGGTCCTGGTTGGCTGCGCACGTCGTGTCGCCGTTCTGGATCTGTTCGTAGGCCCAGTGCTCGCCGGTCGTCGGTCCGGCCGGCTCGGCGTCGAACTGGCGGTCTTCGCCCCACGGCACGGCGAAGCCGGTGTTGAGGATGCCGCCGGGGTACAGCGTGGTCGCCGTGGCGTCGATCACCGAAAGCGGAGCGATCGCGGCGAGCGCCGGCGGTTTGAGCTGCGCGGCGAAGAGCTGGCTGATGCCGCCGTAGGAGACGCCGAGCATCCCGACTTTGTGGTGCAGCACCCACGGCTGGTGCGCGATCGTCTGGATCACGTCGTAGGCGTCGAGGTTCTGCAGCGGTTCGAAGTAGTTGAAGGCCCCGCCCGAGCAGCCCGTGCCCCGCATGTTCACGTCCACCACGGCGAAGCCCATCAGGTTCGCGACCTGGGCGATCCCGCTTTCGGGTCCATTGGGGTTGGCGTAGCCGTAGCCCGAGTATTCGATCAGGGTCGGGTACCGGCCGGGCTGGGCTGCGTGCAGGAGCGCCCGGAGCTTGGCGCGCACCTTCGAGCTGCCGCGCAGATGGGGGGCCGCGCCGCCGGGAAACGTGGGCGGGTGGACGTCGATCGCGAGCTGGATCCCGTCGCGGGTGGTCAGGTAGGTGTAGCCGCTGCTCGGGATCGTCTGTTTGTAGACGCTGCGGGCCCACCCTTTCGGGTTCTGGTCGTGGACCACGAGGTTCCCGGATTCTTCGGCGGGCGAGCTCAGCTTGACCCGGTATTTCTTCCCGGGCGCCACGTGGCGGAACAGCAGGCCGCCGAGCGCGTCGGCGTTCTGGACGGCGAGCGTTTCGCCTTTCGCCCCCAGCAGCGACATCTGGGCGCCGGGTTCGAGCCCCGTGACGTAGACCTGTTCGACGCTGCCGTGGGCGCTGAAGGCCGAGGCACTCGTGGCGAAGATCAGCAGGAGAACGGGGACGACGAGCGCGAGAATCGGCGCGCTACGCGCGAGCACGCCACGCCGGTGCGCTCTCTCACTCTCCGGATCCCTCATCCGTGCCCCCACCTCGACCGCCATTAAACACAAATCCGGCTGCCTCCGCATCCTCGACGGCCGGCGCCCGGCGATCAGGCTGCCGGGAGCGTCGGTCAGATCCGTCGTCTGCGATCACCTGCGCGACCTCGATCCGAGCGTGGGAACCGTCCCGGGCAGGACGCCAGGAGCAGCGTGAACAAGCCCCGCATGGACATCGCAATGCGCTCGTTCTCCCCGAGCCCGGGCGCGTGTAACGAGTTCGCGCGGTCTGTTGACCGGTCGGAGTCCAGCCATTAGGTTCGTCTCAAGCCAAGCGCCCTGGAGGCGGGCGCGGCTCCGGCGAGGGAGGGGACATGGACGTGGTCGGCGGACGGGTGGCTGAAGCAACCAACGAGGCGCGGCGCGTGCGTGCGCGTTTCTCGCTGGGGCGAGCGTTGCTGCTCGCCGCAGTCGCGCTCGTCGCGGGAATCGCGCTACGCGCCGGCGTTCTCGAAGGGGGCTCGACTGGCGGCGCCGCCGCCGTCCCGCAGCGTGGGAGCGAGGCGTTCGTGCCCGCAGGCCTGATGAGGCTCGCGCCGCGCGAGCGCGAGACGCTGCTGGCCTCCGCCGCGGCCTCGATGCCCGGCTACCGGATCCAGCCCGACGGTGCCGGATGGCGCGCGACGAGCGCCCCCCAGCAGCTCCGAAGCCACTTCGGCGCGGGCGGCGTCACCGTGTCCGCCGGGGGTACGACGCTGGGCCTGCAGCTTCGCTCACTGCATGCGGGGACGCGCAGCGAGGTGATCGCCGCAACACGCCCGCACGTCGCCGGCAATCGCGTCGAGTACACCTCGCCCGCCGTCACGCAGTGGTTCCAGAACGGCCCTGTCGGCCTCGAGCAGGGCTTCACAGTGATGCGCGCTCCAGCCGCCACGTCGGACGGGCTGTCGCTTTCGCTTGCGCTGACCGGCAACGTGCGGGCACGGCTGGCGCCCTCCGGCAAGGTTCTCGTGCTCACCCGGGGCGGTCGGCCGGCGTTGCGCTACGGCGGTCTCTCGGCCACCGACGCGACCGGCCGGCCTCTGCACGCTTCGATGGCTCTCGACGGGCACCGCCTCGATCTGAGGATCTCCACACACGGCGCGCGCTTTCCGATCCGGATCGACCCCTACGTGCAGCGCGAAACCCTGGGCGACGGAGGAAGCGAAGGCTTCGGCGACAGTTTCGCGATATCCGGTGACGAGACCGTCGCGGCGATCGGGGAGCCGACGTACAACGGCGGCCGCGGGGCCGTGTTCATCTTCGTACGTTCCGGCGGAGCCTGGGAAGAGCAGGCTGTCCTCACGCCCACAGAAGAAGCCGGCGCCGGCGCGTTCGGCGAGAGCGTGGCGCTCAACGCCGGCGGTGACGAAGCGGTGGTCGGCGCTCCCGCAGACGCCGAAGGCGCCGGGGCCGTGTACAGGTTCTTCCACGCCAAAGCCGGGTGGGTGCAGTCCGGCGAAAAGCAGGGCCCGCTGCATGCGAGTGACCGTGGCTTCGGCTACGCCGTCACGGCAGGGGTACACGTGCTCGTGTCCGCGCCCGACGGGGAAATCGGTGCTGTCTACGAGATCCTCAAATGGGAACCGCTCACCTACGCGAGGGTCGCGTTCGGACCCCAAAGCGAGGAACTCGGGCACAGCGTCGCCTACTGGACCGGCGGCATCAGCAAGGCGGGCATCGTCATCGGCGCTCCGGGCGGCAACGGTCTCGTCGAGATCTACGAATACATCGGCTCCGAAGCGGTGCGCTGGCAGAAGAACTTCAGCGAAGAAGGCGAAGAAGGCAGCCAGCTCGGCTACAGCGTCGCGATCAGCAGACAGGGGATGACCGTCCTCGCCGGGGCCCCGAACGGCGGCTCGGGCGGCACGGCGAACGTCTACACGCGCGAACGCGGGGACCCGCTGCACACCAGCTGGAAACGTCAGGCCCAGCTCGCAGACGCGGAAGCCGCCGGATTCGGCAGCAGCGTCGCGCTCGCGACCGAAGGCGACGAGGCGCTGGTCGGCGCTCCGCAGGCCGCCGAAGGCGCGGGCAAGGCGGACGTCTTCTCGCGCACAGGATCGAGCTGGTCCCTCCAGGAAGGGATCGCAGCGCCGGCCGGCGCCGCGGGCTTCGGCTCGACGGCGGCTCTCGCGCCGGGCAGCGCCGAAGCGTTCGTCCACGCGAGCAGCGGCACGCCGGGCGTCGACGTCTACGCGCCCTCGCCGGCCGCGCCGTCGGTCGCGGTCGGAGCGCCGAGCGGAGTCGAAAAAGAAACCGCGACGTTGAACGGCACAGTCGACCCGAACGGCAGCGAAGTCACCGAATGCTCCTTTGAGTACCACCCGGACAGCGAAAGCCCGCCCGGCGAACAGTCCGTGCCGTGCTCCTCTCTGCCGGGTTCAGGTACCTCGCCGGTGGCCGTGTCGGCCGACATCACCGGGCTGAAACCGCTCACCGCGTACGACTACCGTCTCATCGCCCGCAGCGCGGCGGGCGAGACCTACTCCTCGGAAAGGCTGTTCGCGACACGCGCACGACCCCGGGTGAAAGACGTGCAGCCGAGCCACGAAGGCCCCGCCGGCTCCACGGTCACGATTCGCGGATTCGAAATCAGCGAAGCGACCGAAGTCCGCTTCGGCGAAGTTGAGGCGACGAGCTTCGAAGTCAGCAACCCGGAAGTCATCAAGGCGGTCGTCCCGCCCGGTACCGGCACCGTCGACGTGACGGTCACCACCTCCGGCGGTACGAGCGAAGTCAACACCCACGACCTGTTCACGTACGCGCCGGCGCGCGAAGCACCGGAATTCGGCCGCTGCCTGGCGCCGGGCTGGGAACCATTCGACTCCCAGTTCAAGGACTCCAAGTGCACCAAGCTGCAGAACACCGGCGGCTTCGACTGGTACGGGCTGTTGGGGTCGCGCCCGGCGCCGAGCCACTTCACGCTCGGCGGGCCGATCAAGCTCGAAACTGCCTCCAAACGCAAGCTCAGCTGTACGTCATCGAGCGGCGGCGGCGAATACACCGGTCCAAAAGCGCTGGGCGCGATCTCGCTGCGGCTGAGCGGGTGCGCTCTCAGCAAGATCGGGAGCTGCACCAGCTCAGGGCAGGCCGAGGGTGTGATCGCGGCCGAACCGATGGTGGGGGAGCTCGGCTTCACCTCGAAAACCGCCGGCAAGGTCGGAGTTGAGCTGGCGCCGGCCTCCGGCGAAACGGTTGCTGTCTTCTCCTGCGCCGGCACGGCCGTGACCCTGAGCGGCGCGGTCATCGGCGAACCAAAGGCGAATGCGATTGAGGCCACGCAGAAGATCAGGTTCAAGATGAGCCATGGCGTCCCGGCCGTGAAACAGCTCGAAGGCGGCCCGGAAGCGAAGCTCACCCTCACCATCGGCGCCGGCGCACCGGAAGGGGCAGGCATGAAGGCGACGATGAACCAGGGGAACGAAGCAGAAGTCGAGATCAGCTCGCTCGTCTGACCGACGAGCGGCCCGCGTGCCCGCCGGCGCAGCGCGGCGGACGACGCGGCGCGACCCTCGCTGGACGCCTGTCCCCCGGGCGCGGTGGCCGCGCGCGAGCGCCCGGGCCTACGCGGCGCTCGCTGCTGCCGCCCAGCCGCGCCGTGAGACAGCGGGGGGCCCCGAGCGCTCCCACACCAACTTTTGCGCGCGTCGTCTGTTAACACGGATATTCGCGACGTGAGCTCATTGCCGGGAGCCGACCCACTTCTGCGAGGCGCCACCGGCGCCTCGTGGGTGCTGCGCAGCGCGGGGAACGCGCTCCGCGTCGTGCTGCGCCCGTTCGGCTACCTCGCGTTCGCCGTCGCGCTCGCCGCGCTCGTCTGCTGCGCGCGGCTGCTCGGCGAGCGAAACGAGCTCGGCTACTTCGCCGCCAGGCTCTCGGACACGCTGAGGCGCTACCCGGAGGTGAGCCGGCGCGGCGTCCAGACGGCGTGGGGCGTCTGGACGCTCCTCTTCCTGCTGACGATCAGCCCTCTTGACCCTCTGCCCACGGATTGGGACGAGATCGGCCTGGCGATCGTCGGGCTGCTGGTCGCCGCGAGCTCGGTTTACGCGAGGAGAGGCGCCCGCTGAGGTTCTCGAGCGCCTGCTCGAGGCCCACCACGTTCGGATCAAGCTCCTTCATCGCCGCCGCCAGGCGGTACTCGGCGAAGTGCTCCGGCTCGACCTCGAGCGCCCGGGCGACAAGCACCATCGCGCGCTCGGAGGGCCGCTCGCGGCCATTGGCGAGCATGTTGATGTGGGCGTGGGTCAAGCCCTTCCCGTCGAGCTCGCGCGTCATCTGCGAGAGCGCCCGGTAGGTCAGCCCGCGCTCGGACATCAACGCCTGCAGCGCCTCCCCGAATGGCTGTTCGCTGTCGTGCTGCATGGCCGGATCGCGCGCAAGCTTACCCGCGGCTCCGCTGGAACCGTCCCAATACGGCTGGTAGGGTAACTACCGAACGAGCGAGGGCCGAGGCGGGCCTCGCGGTCGAGCGGAGGAGACTGGGAGTGAGCTCGCAGGAGCAGCGGGTCGTGTCGCGGGGCGCGGCAACGGGGGTGACGGTGCCCGACTTCTTCATCGTCGGGCACAAAAAGTGCGGGACGACGACGCTGCACGCGATCCTCCGCGAGCACCCGCAGATCTTCATGCCGGGGCTGAAGGAGCCCCACTTCTTCGCCACCGACCGCAAAGCACGGTTCCGCAACCCCCGCGGCGCGGAGCTGCCGGAGACCTTCGAGCAGTACGGCGCTCTGTTCGAGGACGCGGAGCCGGGTGAGATGGCGGGGGAGGCGTCGGCCTCCTACCTGTGGTCGCGGGTGGCGGCTGGGCGCATCGCCGCGCTCCAGCCCGACGCGAAGATCATCGCGCTGTTCCGCGAGCCGGCCGACTTCCTGCGCTCGAAACACCTGCAGTACGTGAGGATCCACTTCGAGGACCGCACCGACCTGCGCGACGCTCTGGCAGCCGAGCCGGCCCGGCGGGACGGGCGCTGCGTGCCGGACTCCTGTCCCTACCCGGCGATGCTCCTGTACTCCGAGCACCTGCGCTACGTCGAGCAGCTGCGCCGTTATCGCCAGCGCTTCCCGCCGGAGCAGATCCTGGTCCTGATCTACGAGGACTTCCGCGCCGACAACGAGGGCACGGTCAGGCAGATCCTCGGCTTCCTCGGCGTCGACGACACGGTGCCGCTGGCCGAAGCGCACACGAACGCCACCGTCCGCACGATGCGCTCCCAGCGTGTCGACGACATCATCTACTCGGCCGCCCTGGGCAGCGGATCGCTGGCGCGGGCCGGCCGTTCGCTGGTCAAGGCGGTCACACCGCGCGGGGTGCGGCGCGGTGCCGCCGGAGCGCTCAGGCGGCAGGTCGTGTTCGCCGATCCGCCCGCGCCCGACGAGCAGCTGATGCGCGAGCTCAGGGAGCGCTACGCCGGGGAGGTCGCGGCGTTCGGGGACTACATCGGGCGCGACCTGACCGGCGTGTGGGGCTACGACCGCCTCTGACGGTCACGGGCCCCGGGGGACGAACCCGGACAACCTCGGAGGCAGGGCGGCGAGCGCCCGCGCCCGTCCCGCGACACCCTGCTGGGCGAGCGCGCGCCGCAGCTGCGCGCGGCCCGCTTGCCCTGCGGCCGCCGCCGTGCCCGCCCCGTAGCGACGCCGCGCGATCCCGTTGACGTATCCCGCCGCGCGAGCGTGGCCTTCGCGGCGCAGACGTGTCTCGAGCTGCGCGAGCGTGAGTCCGGGCTCGGCGCGCCCGAGCCTGACGAGCGCGTGTTGGAGCTCGGCGACGGCGGGGTCCTCCTCGCCGCGGCGCGCGTCCCGTGAGCGGCGCCGGAGCCGGAGCCGATACGCGGTCGCGCAAGCCGCGAGCAGTACGGCGAGACCGAGCGCGATGAGCGCCAGCGGCGAGGTGCCGCCGCGCGAGCGGTGCAGATGTCCGCCGGCGTGGCGCGGCAGAGCTGCGCGCCTGCGGGTGACCGAGCCCCCGCCGAACACCGCCGCGCGCGACAGCGCCGTGCTTTCCGCCTGGGAGGCGCCTGCGGCGGTCGCGGGCGTCGGGTCGAAGGAGACCCAGCCGATTCCGCTGAAGAAGACTTCCACCCACGCGTGGGCGTCCGAGGCGCGGACCTGCCATGTGCCCGCCCGCGGCCCGTGCAGACGCGGCAGGAACCCGACGCCGACGCGGGCGGGGATGCCGTCCATGCGCAGCATCAGCGCCATCGCACCCGAGAACTGCTGGCAGTAGCCGCGACGCTGGCTGAACAGGAAATCCGCCAGCGGATAGCGCGTCAGCGGCACGGCGCGGTCGTAGGCGTAGGTGCTCTGCAGGTAGCGCTCGATGTGCGTGGCGACCTCGTAGCCGGAGGTGGCGCCCCTGGCCAGGCCGCGTGCCAGCGCGAACATCGGCCCGTACGGCGAGGCTTCGACCGCCGCCCTCGTCTTCGGGTCCGACGCGGGCATCAGCCCGGGCGCGTCGGGGCCGATCAGGCGCGCGCCAGCTGGCGCTGAGAGCGCCTCCGCTCGCAGGTTCGGGGTTGCGAGCGCGCTGGCCCCCGGGGCGGGCAGGTCGAACTGCGCATAGGGGAGGTAGGCACGCGGGTAGGAGCGCGGCGCCCGGCCCGCGGCCTGCGCTGAGGGGCGGGGGTCGTAGGAGACGACTTCGTAGGTCGTCCCGCTCCTCGGGACCGTGGGCGTGGAGGACGTCGCGTCGGCCTGCTCGGACGGAGCCGCCGCGAGGTCTTCGAGCGAGCGGATGCGGGTCGGCAGGCCCCCGCCGCTCGCGAGGATCGCCGAGCGCAGGCCCCTGACTTCGACGACCGCCCTCTCGCTCCAGCGGCCGCGCCTCGCCGCCGGCAGGTCGAAGCGCGCCGTGCCGGGCGGCTCGGCCGAGCGCAGGAAGCGCAGTCCGTCGAAGCGGTCGAGCGAGGTGAGGCGCAGGAGCTCGGGGTGCGGCTCGGAGACGATCAGCATCGGTGTGCGGGTGCGGGGCGGGCGGTCCGGGCCGTAGAGCTGCGCCCACTGGAACGCCACGCCCCTGGACTCCACGGTCGCGGCAGCCGCGGAGGGTTCGCGGTAGTGGATCCACGGCCCGGACGAGCGCAGCACAGCCTGCGCCGCCAGCGCGACGCCCGCGCAGGCGGCCAGCCAGCAGAGTGCGCGTCCGACCTCGGATGACGCGGTCATCGGCGCCAGCAGC
This sequence comes from uncultured Solirubrobacteraceae bacterium, assembly GCA_963779065.1. GTDB lineage: Bacteria > Actinomycetota > Thermoleophilia > Solirubrobacterales > Solirubrobacteraceae > Palsa-744. The sequence goes on along the minus strand of CAVZWQ010000003.1, from coordinate 774,017 downwards.
GTCGCGGCGAGGAGGGCCATCAGGCACGACGCCGTCGAACGCGGGCACCGACGCGGGCGCGTTGGCCGTGCCCGTCACGAAGATCGCGAGCAGGGCCGCGACCGCCAGGGCGCGGCGGCTCGCGAGCATCGTCCGCGAGGGCCAGAACCACGCGCACCCGGCGGCCAGAAGCACGGCCGGGACGGGGAGAAGCACGGCCACCTGAGCCCACCGGTCTCCGCCCCGGTAGGGCCAGAGCCACCCGCTCAGGTCGTGGGTGCCGGTGGAGAGCCTGTCCGCCAGGTGCCGCCACTGCCCGGGCGCGAGCAGATGCGGGGGAACGTGGAGCGCGAGCATCGAGAGCGCGAACGTGCCGAGCACCAGCGCGGCGCGCAGCAGCACGACCGCCGGGCCGCCGCGTCCGACACGCCCGCTGGCGGCAAGCAGCGCGCAGCCCGCCGTCACGCAGGCGGCCACCAGCACGGCGCGGCCGGCCGGCGGCGTGGCGATCAGGGTCGAGTAGCGTACGGCGGCGAAGGCGGCGAGGCCGAAGAACGCCAGCAGCGCCAGGCCGGCCTGCTCGCCGGCGGCGGGCGCGGGGGAGGGGGAGCGGAGGCGGGCCTGGACGCTGCTCACGCCGCTCGCCCCGCACGTATCCCGCCGGCGGCCTGCACGGAGCACCCGGCGACGCTGAAGAGCACCTCGGTTCCCGCGTGCGCCGACGGCGACACCGAGCAGCTGACTGCCACCTCGCCTGGGGCCCGCCGCGGCCCCGGATGGACGAGCACGACCCCTCGCGCGCCGCGCAGGAGATCCCATCGCGGACCCGCGCCTGGCTCGACCAGCGCGAGCAGCTCGTGCAGCCGCGGCCACGCCTCGAGGCCCGGACCGAGATCCTCGACGCGAGGCTGGTCCGGGCAGAAGGACCGAGCAGCCGCCCGCCGTCGCGAGCCCCAGGCAGAGGGAAGCCGCCGCTCGCACCGCCTTGTCGAGCGCATCGCCGTTCGGAGCCGAGCGGGCGTCGAGCACGACCGTGAACGGGCGCCGGTCGCCTTCTCCGCGCAGGCGCCGTTCCATCGCCACGCCGGTCCGCGCGAGCGTCAGCCAGTGGATGCGCGAGGAAGGCGAGCCCGGGACCCGCTCGCGCAGGCCGTCGAGCTCCATCCCGTCGAGATGGGCCGACATCGGCTCGGGAAGCGAGGCGATCCGCTCGAGCTCGCTTCGCCGCAGCCTCTGCACCCGCGGCAGCACCAGCAGCTCGAGCGTGGGGCTGGCCCGCTCCCGCGAGCAGAGCCGGAACGGGTCCGCCCAGCGCGCCGTCGCGGGTCCGATCCTGGCGCGACCCCGGCGCAGCGCGCGCAGGCTCTGATCCGCCGAGCGGTGGCGCCAGTCGAGCCGAGCGCCCTCAGCGCCGGGAAGGACGCGCAGGATGCCTCGGCAGGCGACGGGCAGGCCTCCGCTGACGCGCGCCCGCACGGTCACCTGCTCGCCCTCCTCGGCGCGGCCGGCCGTCAGGTCGAGCTCGACGCGCGCGCCCCGTGCCGCCGCCGACACCAGCGCAGCCGCCGCGAGCGCGACGAGCAGGAGCGTGACGCCGGGCACGTAGAGCGCAGCGACCGCGAACGCGGCGGCGAAGAGGCACATGGCTGCGCCGAGCAGGCCGAGCTGCAGGCTGCGGCTCACAGCGCCGGCACCGCGGCGAGCCCGTCGTCCACGATCTCCCGCCTGGCCGCCTCCGACAGGCCCGGGGCGAGCAGCAGGCGGTGGCCGAGGACGGCGTGAGCGAGCGCCTGCACGTCGTCGGGGAGCACGTGGTCGCGGCCCTCGAGCGCCGCCTGGACGGTCGCGGCCTGCAGGAGCATCAGCGCCGCGCGGGGGCTGGCGCCGAGCTGGGTGCGGGGGTCTCGGCGGGTGGCGTCGGCGAGCGCGACGACGTAGCGGCGCAGGGGCTCGCCGGCGTGGATCCGGGCGAGCCCGTCCTGCGCCGCGACCACCTCGGCGACCGTGCTGACCGGGGCGAGCTCCAGCACCCGGTCGCCTCCGGCGTGCTCGGAGAGCATCGCCGACTCGTCCTCCGCGGAGGGGTAGCCGAGCGAGAGGCGGACCATGAAGCGGTCGAGCTGCGCCTGGGGCAGGGCGTAGGTGCCGTCGAACTCGATCGGGTTCTGCGTGGCGATCACCATGAAGGGCCGCGCCAGCTCGTGGGTGGCGCCGTCGACCGTGACACGGCGCTCCTGCATGCACTCGAGCAGCCCCGACTGGGTCTTCGGCGAGGCCCTGTTGATCTCGTCGACCAGCACGATGTTCGAGAACACCGGGCCCGGCCGGAACTCGAAGCGCGCGTCGCGCTGGACGTAGACGTTCGCGCCGACGAGATCGGAGGGGAGCATGTCGGCCGTGCACTGCACGCGCGCGCAGTCGGCCTCGATCGAGGCGGCGAGCGCCCGCGCCAGGGCGGTCTTGCCGACGCCCGGGTAATCCTCGATCAGCGCATGGCCCCCGGCCAGCAGCGCGATCAGCATCGAGCGCACGGCCTCGGGCGCGACGCGAACCGCGCTCGACACGTTGGCCGCCACCCGCGTCCCCAGCGCGGCCACATCTGCTGGCCCCCGCTGGCCGACCAGATCCATGCCAGCAGCCATCGTAACTCGGCCGCTCCCACGGCACGCCGGCAGCGTCGCGCCGCCGGTGCCAGCCCCGGTTCGCTGCGCCGGCGGACGGACCTTCCGCTGGCAGAGAGCTTGCACCAGTTGACACAAGCGGCCCTCGCGCGCAAGGTGGAGGCATGGGAGCGAGGGGTGTCGGCGCGGTGCTCGACCCGGTGCGGCGCGCGCCCCTGGAAGGGGCATTCCGAGTCCGGCGCCGGCGCCAGCCGCTCGGCCTCGTGGCGGGCCGGCCCGAAGGCGACGGGGCGCTCTCGCTGCTCGAGGAGTTCGTCGCCGGTGACCTCATCGCGCAGGCACCCAGCGGCCGGATCCTCGCGAGCGTGCTGTTCACCGACATCGTCGACTCGACGGCCCGCGCCGCCGCGCTCGGAGACGGGCTGTGGGCCCAGGTGCTCGACCGCCACGACGCGATCGCCCGCAGCGCGATCAGCGGTTGCGGCGGGCGCTTCGTCAAGGAGACCGGCGATGGCGTGCTTGCGGTCTTCGACGCGCCGGCCCGCGGGATCGAATGCGCCAAACGGCTGCGCTCAGCGCTCTCGCACGCCGGGATCGCGATCAGGGCCGGCATCCACACCGGCGAAGTCGAGCTCCGCGGCGAGGACGTCTCGGGCATCGGCGTCCACATCGCCGCGCGCGTGGCGGCGCTGGCGGGGACGGGTGAGCTGCTCGTATCGCGCACCGTCAAGGATCTGGTCGCCGGCTCCGAGTACGCGTTCGCGAGCCGCGGCACCCACCGGCTGCGCGGCATTCCCGAACGCTGGGAGCTTCTGAGCGTCCACTGAGGGCGCCGGATCTCGGCGCCCTCCCAACCTTCGGGGCTCTGCCGCGTTGGGTCCTCATGCAGAGGCACGCAGTCGTCCATCTGCCGCGAGGCGATGGAAACGCCCCTACAATCACTCGGCTGAACGGGAGAGATTCGATGAAGGACGAGCAGACCGCAAGGACGGCCAGGCAGGCACGCACCGGGGGCGCCCTACGGCGCCTCGCGCTCGCCTCCGTGCTGGCGCTCGCGGTGCTCGCATTCGCCGCAGCGGGCGCCCAGGCCGTGATCGTCACGCTCTCCGGCCAGCGCATCGGGCTCGGACTGCTGCCGAACGCCGCCTCTCGCCCCGGCGCGTCGCCCGCGCTGCGCGCGGCGGCGAAACCGTCCAAAAAATCGTCCCTGCTGGTGAACCACGGCGGTGCCGTGATGGCGTCGAACACCAACTACGCGATCTTCTGGGACCCCTCCGGCGGGGCGGCGTTCCCGGCGGGCTACCAGGCCGGCATCGAAAAGTGGTTCGTGGACCTCGCCCACGACAGCGGCGGCCTGATGAACACCGACGCGGTCCTGGCCCAGTACGGCGCGAGCTACAACTCGCATTTCGGCGGCGCGTACATCGACACCGACCCCTATCCGGCCAACGGGTGCGCGGCGGCGCCGGTATGCCTGAGCGACGCGCAGATCCGCGCCGAGCTCGCCTCGTTCGTTCAGGCTCACTCGCTGCCCGCCGACCTCGAACACGCGTACTTCCTGCTGACGCCCAGCGGCGTCGAAAGCTGCACGGACGGGGCCGAAGAAAAAGTCTGCTCGGCCGGAACCGGCCCGCTGCACCGTGCGTACTGCTCCTACCACCAGTTCATCGAACTGCCCAAAGGGCTGCTCGTGTACGCGTACACCCCCTACATGGCAGGCCTCAAATGCGGCGACGAAAAGAACACGCCGAACGGGAACCCCTCTGACGAAGAGCTCTCCGGCGGGCTCGTCCACGAGCACAGCGAGGCCGTCACCGATCCCGAGCTGAACGCCTGGTACGACGAACAGCGCAACGAGGTCGGCGACAAGTGCCGGAGCCCGATCGCCAAGAGCCCGGAAGAAGAATTCGGCCCCGAAGTCGGGAAAGCCAACGGCTCGAAGTACAACCAGGTCATCAACGGCGACGTCTACTGGTACCAGCAGGAGTGGAGCAACGAAGCCGGCGGGTGCGCCCAGCGCAAGGCGACCGTCCCGACGATCAAGAAGATGGCGCCGAAGAGCGGCCCCGAAACCGGGAACACTTCCGTGACGATCACCGGCACCGGGTTCGTCGGAGCGGTCACGGTCGACTTCGGCACGACGCCTGCGGCAAAAGTGACCGTCGAATCCGCGACCACGATCGTCGCGGTCTCGCCGAAACACGAAGCGGGCAAGGTCTACGTGACCGTCACCACCGCCGGCGGCACGAGCCAGGCCGAAAGCAGCAAGGCCAAATTCAAATACAAGAAGGTCAAGCCGCCGAAAGCGCACTGAGCGGCGAGCTGTGGCCGGAGCCGGTCGGCGCGCCGGCAGCCAGGGGCGCACGGCTCGGCGGCGGCGGTGAGAGGGAGAGCGGGTCGGGCGCCTGGCGCTCCAAGGCGAGGCTGCGCGCGCCGGCCCGCGGTTCTTCGCAACAGGACGGGTGAGCCGACCCGCGCTCGTGCGGCGTCCAGCCGGACGCGCGTCGCACGGCTGATCGACAGCGCCCGCGCTAGGGCGCCGGGGCTTCTTCGGCCGCGCGCCTTTCTTCTTCTTCGAGCTTGCGCTTGCGCTTTTCTTCCAGCTTGCGCTTGCGCCGTTCCAGCCTTTCGGCCTGTTCTTCGGGCGTTTCAGGGAAGCGCGAGTGGCCTTCGGGGCGCCGTTCTTCGACTTTGAGCTTGCGGCGTTCGTGGCGTTCGGAGAGTTCCTGTTCGGTCGGCGGTGCTCCCGAGCCGCTCTTCGGGGGCTTGGGGGCTTCGCGCGCGAGCTGGCGTTCTTCGGCCTCGCGTTCGTTGGACTCGCGCCGCAGCCGCACCCGTTCATGAAAGTTCAGGTACCGCGTTTCGCGTTCGCTCGCCTGGTTGCCGCCGCGTTCGTGGATCGGGTGTCCCGGCCGCTGCGAGGCGCCGTAGGTGCCTGCTCCGCCGTGGCCTCGCGCGCCCCCGCTGCCGCTGCCGTCGCTCTTCTGGACGGCTTTGCCCGGCTGCCCGGCGCCGGCGTTTTCGGTGACCGGCAGCCCGCTGTCGGTGGTCAGCCCGAGGCGCCCGCCGCCGGGCGAGCCTCCCGCGCCGCCGATGCCGCCCGCGAATGCCGGGAGCGTCGCGCTCCACCCCTTGCCGCCGCCTGGTCCCTGGGCCGAGGCGAGCGCGCCGGCGCCGGCGATCGTGGCGGTCGTCGCCCCCTGCCCCTGGGAGCTGCTCGGCGCCTCGAGTGCCGACACCCCGACACTCGCGCCTGCGCCGAGGCAGACCACCCCGGCGGCGACCTTGCAGGCGAGCAGTTTCATGCCGCCCCCGGCCAGGTCGGCTGCCGTCCCGGCGACTGAGGCGCCGACGGCCGCGCCGCTCGCGACGGTCGCCGGCTCCGCGGCTCCGACGTTGATCGCTTCCTCGAGCGCGCGGTACTTGAGCGCCAGGGATGGAGCGATCGGAAGCAGGGCGCCGAGCTGGCGGCGCTGGCGCGCCATGCCGTCGGCGAAGCGGCGGCACTCCGGGCAGGAGCGAACGTGCCTGCGCAGCCGGCCGCGCAGCAGTGCCGCGCCGCGCGCGGACGCGAGCTCTTCCCGGATCTCGTCGCAGTCGGCGTCGCGGGCGCGCCGGTCGGAGATCAGCTTGGAGCGCGCCTGGTACACGTAGGCCTTGACCTGGTCGGAGCGCACCCCGAGCACGCCGCCGATCTCCTGCTGGCTGAGCCCGTGCACCTCGGCCAGGACCAGCGCCGCGCGCTGGTTCTCGGGCAGTTCGCGCAGTCCGGCGAAGACCTTGCGGACTTCTTCCTTGACCTCGATCTCGGCGACGGGGTCCGGTCCCGGGGCGATCTCGCCGTTCAGCTCGACCACGGGCCGGCGCCGGCGCAGGATCGTCAGGCAGTCGTTGCGTGCGATCGTGAAGAGCCAGGGTCGCAGCGTGACGGGCCGCGTGTCTGCGCGCAGCGCCCGGTAGGCCGAGGTGAAGGTCGCCTGGACGGCGTCCTCGGCGTCCTGGCGGGAGCCGAGCATGTACATGCAGAACGCGAGCAGTTCGCGTACGTGCCGGTCGTAGAGCGCTTCGAAGGCGGCCGTGTCGCCGCGGCGCACGCACGCCACGAGCCACTCGTCAGACGCCAGCGCAAGCCGCACCTTCGAGCCTGCCTTCACAACCCGACCGTGCTCGGACACCCACCACCTCCCTCGGTCCCTTTCGTAGGACTCGATCCCTTCGTAAAGCTACTCATGTATACCCGACGACGCAACGTCTATACGCGCCATTCGGGGGCACCACCTCCTCGGCGCATACGCCCCCTGGAACGTGCAACGCCGGGGCGCCCGAAAGGTTGGAGGGGGACGAGAAGATCCGCTCGGGCTATTTGGGTAGGTCCTCGGGAAGCGGCACCTCCTGGGGCGGACGGCCCGGTCCCGGCTCATCCCACTCGACCCACGCGGAGCCGTCACGCCCCACGTGCTCGCCCGATCCTCCGAGCGCGAGCAGGACGAGCTTCTCGGGCCCGGCGTTCAGGAGCTGGCGCCGCAGGCCGGGCGCCACGCGGACCGCGCTGTCGGGACCGAGCACGGTCGGCTCGCGCTCCACGAGCAGCGTCAGCTCCCCCTCGAGCACGAGATAGACCTCCTCCTGGCGCTCGTGCGAGTGGATGCGGCCGCGCTCACCCGGCGCGAGCACGATCAGGTTGATCCCGAAGCTCGAGACGCCGAGCTCCCTGCGCAGGGTCTGGAAGCGCTCGCCCCCGCTGCGGTCGAGCCGTGCGACGTTCATGCGGGGCGCTGACCGCCCGCGCCCGCGCGGGCGGTCACGAGCCAGGTCGAGGACATCGCGCTCACGCCGTCCGGGCCGGCCATGTCCGCCATGCCCTCCCGCAGCGCTTCGTCGACCTGCGCGTGCAGGTGCGCGGCGCGGTCGCCCGCGAGCCTCAGGATCTCTCCCGCGGGGCCGAGCGCGGTGACGATCTCGATCGCGTCGTCGAGGTCGCCCCCGATCCGCATCGGCAGGTCGCAGCGCCGCAGCGAGACGTCCTCGAAGCCGGCCCGCTGCATCACGTCGCTTGTCGTGTCCGCGTCGGCCATCGAGAAAGGGCCCGGGCCGCAGGTGGGCTCGTCGTACTCCTCGGGGCGGGGGACGATCGCCTCGACGATCCTCTGCGCCCGGTAGAGCCAGTCGTTGTCCTCGCGGCGCCGCCAGACCGTCATCGCGATCCGCCCGCCCGGCGCGAGGGCGCGGTGGACGTTGCGCATGGCGGCGACCGGGTTCGCGAAGAACATCGTGCCGAAGCGCGAGAAGGCGAGGTCGAAGGGCTCCTCCGGCTCCATCGTCTGGACGTCGGCGACCGCGTAGGAGACGTTCGCGACGCCGTGGCGGGCGGCCTCTTCGCGCGCGTGCTCGATGAAGCGCGGCGCCGCATCGACCCCGACCGCCGCTCCGCCGGGCGCCACGAGGCCCGCGAGCCGCTCGGTGGTGTCGCCGAACCCGCAGCCGATGTCGAGCACGCGCTGGCCCGGCTCGGGCGCCAGGAGCTCGATCGCCGCCTCGCCGTGGCGCGCGAAGCTCCCTTCGATCACCTCCCGGAAGTGCAGGAAGCGGTCGAACAGGGGCCCGTCCCAAGCCCGGATCGCCTCGTCGTTCGCCGCGGCCGCCGCCGCCTGCTGCTCGATGCCCGCCATCTTCGGCCCCCGCTCGCTCGATGGTCCCGCGACGCTGCGATCACGCACCGCCGCCGCAGCTAAAAGGTAGCGCCCCGGGCGGGCTCTCAGCCGGGTGTCCAAACCGCGCTCGCCGACGCTGGCCAGCGGGCCGTGGCGAGACGCGCGCGAGCCGTCGATGATCCGCCTCATGCAGCCGGCTCACGCGATCGCACCCGCCGTGCCGCTGATCATCGGCGGGCCCACGCTGATCCCGGCGCCGCGCGAGGGGGAGACCTACCGCTTCAAGGTCCAGGACGGGCCCGCGGAAAAGCACGTCTACGTCCAGATCGCCGCCGCCCTGCGCGCGGAGGCCTTCGAGGACCCGTTGCGCTCGGCGATCGAGACGAAGGGCGAATCGGTGCTGCTGAGGCTGCTGGACCGCGGCAACGTGCCGACGCGCATCAAGATCACCTCGGCCGGCCTCACCGAAGTCGGCGTCGACCGGCGCGCGCGTCCCTGCGAGATCTGAGCCCGCGGGCGGCGGCGCGGCCCGGACGCGGGGGCACCGAGAGAGAAATGCACCCGCGCCCGGGGTCTAGCCGCGACGGGAGGACGGAGGCTGTCCTCCCCTCTCGCCCTGGACTTCGCCGGGCCCTCTCGAGAAAGGTCCGGACGTCCAAGCCCCGATCTCCTCCAGGAGTTGAGTCCAGTCTCTTTGGGATCGCCCCCGCAGTCCAATAGGACTTGCAGGGCGACTCATAGGCGTGCCTTATCGGAGCAGTCGAACCTTCGGTATTGTTGGTCGGCACCGCTGGACGTAGGAGGATGATGTCGTTCAGGCGTGGCCACCTCGAGTACTTCGTCGCGGTGGCAGAGGAGGGCCAGGTCACGAGCGCCGCGCGCAGGCTGGGGGTCGCCCAACCCGCCGTTTCGCAGGCGATGGCCCATCTGGAGTCCGAAACCGGGCTGCAGCTGCTCGAGCGCCACGCGCGCGGGGTGCGGCTGACGCCGGCCGGCGAGTCGTTCTACGCCAAGGCACGCCTGGCGGTCGCCGCGACCGGCGACGCGATCAGCACGGCCCGCTCGCTGGCGCGCGCGCAGCAGGGCACGATCGAGTTCGGCTTCCTCGGCGCCCCTCCGAGCATCGAAGGGCGGATCGAGATGGAGGGCTTCGCGATGGCCTATCCGGACATCGAGGTGCGCTACCGGGACCTGCCGCTTCCCGACGCGGCCCGACCTCCGCCTGGCTCGGCGAGGTCGACGTCGCGGTGTGTCACCTGCCGCCGGCCGACGACGCCGTCTGGAGCAAAGTCGATCCGCCGGGAGCCGCGTGTCGCTCTGATTCCCGGCGAGCACCCGCTCGCCGGCCGCGACGAGCTCGAGCGTCGCCGAGGTGCTCGACGACACCTACATCGGCTTCGACCCGTCGGTCGATCCCGGCTGGGCCGGCTTCTGGTCTCTGAACGACCATCGCGGCGGTCCGCCCGAGCGCGTCACCGGCGATCGCGCCGGCAACCCGCAGGAGGTGCTCGCCGCGCTCGGCGCCGGGAGCGCGATCACGGTCGTTCCCGCTCGCCGCCGGCAACGTGCTCTCGAGCGTCCTCGCGAGCGTCTCGCGTGATCCCGTTCCGCGACGCCGAGCCGGCGCGGATCGCGCTCGTCGGCCACCGCGACCAGCGCAACCCGCTCGTCGCGGCGCTGCTCTCCTACGCCGAGGTCGCTGGCGAGCGCCGCTCGCGCCGAGCGCGAGCGCGGCGCGGGCGCCGGGACCTAGCCCGGAGCCGCGCCTAGCCGCCGCCCGAGCCGGACGGCACGGCCGGCTGGCCGGGGTCGGGCGTCAGGCAGGACGGGGCGGGGCCTTCGATCACGAGCGCGCGCATCGCGGTCACGCCGGGCGTGCAGCTCGTATGCCCTGAGCACGAGCGTGTCGCCCGGGGGGATCGCCTGCGGGTCGATACGCAGGCTGTAGGACGCCGTGGCCGCCGACCGGTTCGAAGACCCGGCGCGACTGCGCGGGCGTCAGGTGGGCCGAGCGCAGGTCGGCCCGGCTGGTCGGGCAGTCGCTCAGCGCAGGCGGGATCCGCACCGGGACGCCCAGCTCTTCGAGGCGCTGGTTCGCCGGTTCGACGCCCGCGAGTTCCCTGATCGTGACCGTGACGGTCCCGTCCGGGTTGGTGACGACGGCGTAGGCGCTCGTGCCCCCGCCGCGGCCGAGCGCGATCACGAGCGCGGCGAGCGCCAAGGCGAGCGCGAGCGCGACGGCGGCGAGCGGGCCTGCGGCGCAGGCGCCGCGGCGGCGCGTGAACCAGGACGGGCTGCTCGGCGAGCACGGCGCCGTGCTGCTCGACGAGCTCGGCCCAGAGGCGGTCTTCGAACCTAGCCACGGCTGCCTCCTTCCCGCCGCAGACGCGCATGCGTGCGCGCGAGCCGCACGCGAAGCGCGCCCGTCGAGACGCCGAGCTCGCGCGCGGCCTCGCCCGGGCTCAGGCCGCACAGGTCGACGAGCTCGACCGCTTCGCGATCAAGCACCGACATCGGTGCGAGCCGCTCCATCAGCTCGCGGCTCGATCGCTCGACGTCGATCCACCACATCAGCTCCTTCGTCTCCGCGCGGTCGAGCAGCTGATGGGCGGAGCCGCCCGCGCCCGGCCGGCTCTCGCGGGGATCGGATTCACGGTAGCGCGCGTAGACCCGCCTGGCGACGCCGATCGTCCACGCCCGGTCGCTCGTGCGCCGCGGGTCGTACTCGTCGAACGAGCGGATCGCGGCGACGAACGTGTCGGCGGTGAGATCGGCGACGAGCTGCGGCTCCTCGCAGCGTCTGGCGAAGTAGGCGGCGATGGCGCCGAACTGCCCTCGGTAGACGCGCTCGAACTCGGCCAGGCGCGGCGAAAGGGGCTCGGGGCTCCCTCCCCGCAAATCTTCCGCCGCGGAATCATTCAAACTTTCTGACTGCCGGTCATCGTCGTCGCCGGGGCGGAGGGGGTCTCGTTGCATTGCCTCAGGCCACCGGTGCCAGCGATTCTACATTCCGAGATCCGGAACTGGTCCGATGAAGCGATGTCGTGCCCACTCCCACGATCCGGATGTTCGAAACCGGCGTTCATTCGAGCCTACATAGAAAGGACCGATGAAATGGGATCCAGAAGCAACGGGCCGCAGCGCTGGCTGCGGCCCAGTTGGCTACTGCCGCGAGGGGCGGCGGCTGGTGCCGCTGCCGCGTTTGCGGCGGCGCTGCTGAGCGGGGGAGGCGCGACGGCCGGGGCCGCGCCCGAGCCCGCGCCCGCCTACGCCGCGCTCGGCTCAAGCGAACCGGCGGGGCTGCCGCTGGTGGCAGCGCACTCCGCGCCCGTCGCCGGGCCGAGCTGGCCCGCGAGCCCGCCCGCGCTCACCGGCGGGTCGTGGCCGGTGACGTCCTCGATCCGGCGCCTGAAGCTCGCCGTTCCCGGGGTCTCGGCGTGGATCGCGCGCTCGCAGGCGGGCGGGATCTGCGTGCTGCTCTACGACGGCGAGCAGGTGCAAGGCGTCGGGGCGGTGGGCGCAACGTGCTCCACCCCCGAAGGCTTCGGCGCGGGGGCGAGCCTCGAGGTCACGGAAATCCCGGGCCGGCCCGGCCTGGTCCTGGAAGCGGGCGTCGAGCCCGACGGGGTGACAGGAGTCAGCACGACCCTCGCCGACGGCTCGACCGCCACGACGGCGGTCACCGGCAACGCCTGGGCGCGAAGCGGCAGCGAGCCGTCGGCGCCCGGCTCGGTCCCGACCGCGATCACGGGAGGTTGACGACGATGAGAAGAGCACTTGTCTCGACACTGGCCGCGCTCGTGTGCCTGCTCGCAGCGGGGGCGTCGAGCGCCGGCGCGGTCGAATGGGGCCACCACGTGGGGGTGGGCGGCGGCGGCAACGCCTTCGGCCCGTTCGTGCGTCTCTACGCCTCGGAAGTGGTCGGCTACGGCAGCGGCCTCGGCTGTGCCGGCATTCGCGGGTTCGGCCTCACGTGCGAGACCTCACCCGGCGAATTCGTCGTGATCAGCACCGGCGGCGACGTCAGCTCCGAACCGTACATCCACAACCACTCGACGTTCGAAAGCTTCTTCAACGGCTACTACTACTCCTGAGCCGGCGCTCAGGACGCGCCGGCCGCCCGCGGCTCCTCACGGGGCCGCGGGAGCCGGTAGCGGCGGCTGCGCGGACACCGTTCGAGCAGCCCTGTCTCGAGCAGCGTGAGCACGTACCGGTGCGTCGTGCTCGCGCTCAGCCCGAGCTCGCGAGCCAGCTCGAGGATGCCGCGCTCGGGTCGTTCGAGCGTGAAGCACGACAGGATCGCCAGCCCGCGCAGGAGCGAGCGCGACAGCCGCCTGTCGCAGTCGTCGAAGGACGGCGCGCGGCCTGCGGCGTCGCCGTCGCGGGGCGCCGTTCGGCGACGACGCGAGCGTCGAGGTGATCAGGCCGGCCATGGAGGAGGCGCTGTCGCCCGAGGCGGCGCGCAGGACGTCGTCGACCTGGGCGGGGGAGAGGGTTATCGAGATCGAGAGGTTCGCGCCCGGCGTCATCGGCCGATCCTCGCACCGGCAGACAGCTGTCCGCAAGCGGTGTTTCTGGCAGCCTGCGCTCGCGGGCGCGGGTGTGCCACCGATACCCTCCACGCGCGATGCCCCTGACCGTGACACTGCCCGACGGTACCGAGCTGGAGCTCCAGGACGGCGCCACCGGCGCGGACGCCGCCGCTGCGATCGGGCCGGGGCTCGCGAAGGCGGCGCTCGCCGTCGAGGTGACCGAGCCGGGCGCGCAGCCCGAGCTGCGCGACCTCTCGCGCCCGCTGCCCGGGCGGCGCGGGCATCTCGATCGTGACCGAGCGCAGCGGCGAGCAGGCGCTCGAGCTGATCCGCCACGACGCCGCGCACCTGCTCGCGACCGCGGTGCTCGAGCTCTACGACGGCGTGAAGATCTCGATCGGCCCTCCGATCGAGGACGGCTTCTACTACGACTTCGAGTTCCCCGACGGGACGGCCGTCACGGAGGCCGACTTCCCGAAGATCGAAGAGCGCATGCGCGAGCACGTCAAGGCCGCCGAGCCGTTCGTGCGCGAGGACGTGCCGGTCGGCGCGGCGCGGGAGCGCTTCCTCGCCGAGCGCCAGGACTACAAGGTCGAGCTGATCGACGATCTGCTGGCGGCCTCGGAGACCGGCGCCGCCGGCGGGCACCCGACGCTCGAGACCGTCTCGCTCTACAGCAACGGCCCGTTCACCGACCTCTGCCGCGGCCCGCACGCGCCGAGCACCGCCGCCGTCAAGGCGTTCAAGCTGAGCTCGGTCGCGGGCGCGTACTGGCGCGGGGACTCGACGCGCACGATGCTGACCCGGATCTACGGGACGGCCTTCTTCTCCAAGGCGGCGCTCGAGGAGCACCTGGAGCGCCTCGAGCAGGCCCGCGCGCGCGACCACCGCAAGCTCGGCCCGGAGCTCGGCCTGTTCCGCTTCTCGGAGGTCTCGCCCGGGCGCCGCCTTCTGGCTGCCGGCCGGGACCGGCGTCTTCAACTCGCTCGTCGCGCTGTCGCGGCGGATGGGGGCCGAACGGGGCTACAGCGAGGTCAAGACCCCGCAGATCTTCGACTCGGAGCTGTGGAAGACCTCGGGCCACTGGGACAAGTTCAGGGAGAACATGTTCCTGCTGGAGGCCGTCGAGGGCCGCCAGATGGCGGTCAAGCCGATGAACTGCCCCGGGCCACTGCCAGCTCTTCTCGATGACGCGCCACTCCTACCGCGACCTGCCGCTGCGCTACTCCGAGCCGGGCCTGCTGCACCGCAACGAGGCCTCGGGCGTCCTGCACGGCCTGCTGCGCGTCCGGCACTTCGCGCAGGACGACGGGCACATCTTCTGCACCGAGGAGCAGGTGCAGGAGGAGGTGCGCGGCTGCCTGGAGATGGCGTTCGCGACCTACGAGCTGTTCGACTTCGAGGTGCGCCTGGAGCTCTCCACGCGCCCCGAGCAGCGGATCGGCGACGACGAGCTCTGGGACCGCGCCGAGCTGAAGCTCACGCAGGCGCTCGAGGAGACTGGGGCTCGCCTACGAGCTGAACCCCGGCGACGGCGCCTTCTACGGGCCGAAGATCGACATGCACATGACCGACTCGCTCGGGCGCTCCTGGCAGACCGGGACGGTCCAGCTCGACTACTCGATGCCGGCCCGCTTCGGGCTGAGCTACACCGGCGCGGACAACGCCGAGCACACGCCGGTGATGATCCACCGGGCGATGTTCGGCTCCTACGAGCGGTTCATCGGGATCCTGATCGAGCACTACGCCGGGCGAGCTGCCGCTGTGGCTCGCGCCGCTGCAGGCGATCGTGCTCCCCGTCTCCGACCGCTTCAACGACTACGCGGGCGAGGTCGCCTCGCGAGCTCCGCGAGGCCGACCTGCGCGTCGAGGTCGACGACCGATCGGAGTCGGTGGGGCGCAAGATCCGCGAGGCCGAGCTGCGCAAGGCGCCGTTCATGCTGATCGTCGGCGAGCGCGAGCAGGAGGAGCGGACGGTCGTCGGTGCGCGCCCACCGCGACGGCGACCTCGGCGCCGAGCGCTGTCGCCGAGTTCGCTGAGAACCTAAAGGGGCAGCTATACTCAGCGGCGTTGACGTCCCGCAAAACCTCACAGCGCCCCTCATAGCGTTCGCTTGACGCGCGGCCACTACAGCTAGTGCCGGTCCCCCGCAGGTTCGACCGGCGCCCGCCCGAGCGGGACACGACGAGGATCAACGAGCGGATACGCGTGCCCGAGGTGCGCGTGATCGACGAGGAGGGCAAGCAGGTCGGCGTGATGAAGACGCCCGACGCGCTCGCGCTCGCGCAGGAAAGGACCTCGACCTGGTCGAGGTCGCGCCCGAGGCGCGCCCGCCCGTCACGCGCATCCTCGACTACTCCAAGTACAAGTACGAGCAGGCCCAGAAGGTCAAGCAGGCCCGCAAGCACCAGCAGCAGATCACGGTGCGCGAGATCAAGTTCCGCCCGAAGATCGCCGAGCACGACTACGACACCAAGAAGCACCACGTCGAGCGCTTCCTCAAGCACAAGGACAAGGTCAAGGTCACGATCATGTTCCGCGGCCGCGAGGTCACCCACCCCGAGCGGGGCACGATGATCCTCGACCGGCTCGCGGAGGAACTCTCCGAGCTGGGCGTCGTCGAGCAGCGCCCGATGCAGGAAGGGCGCAACATGACGATGATGATGGCCCCCTCGAAAGCCGTTCTCGCCGGACGCCTCGACGGCCGAGGGCGCCGTCGGACGAGGGCGGCTCGCCGACGCCGCCGCCCGAGGTGGCGGGCGAGGCCAACCCCGAAGCCGCCGAGGTCGCCGAGGGCATGCAGGGCAGCCAGCGAGCCCCGCCGGCGGCGAGGCCGCGTCGGCGGCCTGAGCGCCGCCGCTCGGCCTGCCCGACCGGCAAGCGCGCGCTTCCGTGCCATAATCAGCCGCTCGCGATGCCGAAGATGAAGACACATTCGGGCGCCAAGAAGCGCTTCAAAGTGACCGCCAAGGGCAAGGTCCGCGGCCGGCACGCCTTCACGAGCCACATCCTCGAGAAGAAGTCGCCGAAGCACAAGCGTGCGCTCGGCGCGCCCGCGATCCTCTCCGACCACGACGCTCCCCGCGTCAAGAAGCTGCTGGGGGTGGGCAAGTGACCCGCGTCAAGCGCTCCGTCGGCGCGCGCAAGAAGCGGCGCTCGACGCTCGAGCAGGACGAAGGGCTTCCGCGGCGAGGCGCACTCGAACTACCGGCGCGCCAAGGAGGCGCTGCTGAAGGCCGACGCCTACGCCTACCGCGACCGCCGCAACCGCAAGCGCGACTTCCGCCGCCTGTGGATCACCCGCATCAACGCCGCCGCGCGGCAGAACGGCATGAGCTACTCCCAGCTGATGCACGGCCTCTCGCTGGCCGGGGTGCGAGCTCGACCGCAAGATCCTCGCCGACATCGCCGTGCGCGACGCCGACGCCTTCCGACGTTTTGCGGAGCTCGCCCGCGAGGCGTCGGCTGCCTGACCCAGAACCGGCAACCGACACGAGACAGCCTCCCGGGCGTCGCTCCTGACAAGGACGGCGCCCTTTTTGTTCCCCGAACCGACCAGCCACCGACATGACGACCATCGCCTCCACCTCGAACCCCCGCCTGAAGGGCCTGCGCCGGCTGCAGACCAAGCGCGGGCGGGCGGCGAGCGGGCAGTTCGCGGCCGAGGGGGAGGACCTCCTCGCGGCGGCCGAGCGGGCGGGGGTCGCCCCGCTCGAAGGGTTCCGCCTGGCCGGCAGCGGGCTCGGCGCCGCGACGTTCCCCGACGTCGAGGGCCGCGGCTCTGCGCGGAGGTCTCGGCGCTCGGGCTCGGGAACCCGCGTGATCGGCGTCTACGCCCAGCGCTGGGCCGCGCGCCCGGCCGGGCCGCTCTGCGTCTACCTGCACGGCGTGCGCGACCCCGGCAACATCGGGACCGTGCTGCGCTCGGCCGAGGCGTTCGGCGCCTCTTGCGTGGCGCTCGGGCCCGGCTGTGCCGATCCCCATTCCCCGAAGGCCGTGAGGGCGAGCATGGGGGCGATCTTCGCCGTGCCGCTCGCGCGCGCCGGCGCGCGCGAGCGAGCTGCCGGGCCGCCGGATCGCGCTCTCGGCGGCGGCCTCGCAGACGCTGGGCGAGGCGCTGGCGGCGGCGGGCGAGGAGATCACGCTGCTGATCGGCTCCGAGCGCGAGGGCCTGCCGGAGGGGCTCGTCGCCGCCTGCGAGGCGCACGCGCGCATCCCGATCGCGACCGAGTCGCTGAACGCGGCGATGGCGGCGACCGTGGCGCTCTACGAGACGACCCGCAACTCATCTAGGGTGCCCGCGTCATGAGCGATCGGATCGCCGAGCTGCGCAGCGAGGCCGAGGGGGCGGTCGCGGCCGCCACCGACACGGCCGCGCTCGAGGAGCTGCGCGTGCGCTACCTCGGGCGCAAGGCGGAGCTGCCGCAGATGCTGCGCGAGGTCGCCTCGCTGCCGCCGGAGCAGCGGGCTGCCGTCGGCAAGGCGGCCAACGAGGCGCGCCAGGCGCTCGACGCGCTGATCGAGGCGCGCTCGGCCGAGCTCGCGGGCGCCGAGCTCTCCTCGCGGCTCGTCGAGGACCGCGTCGACGTGACGCTGCCCGGCGCGCCGCTCCAGCCGCTGGGCGCGCTGCACGTGCTCAGCCGCACGCGGCGCGAGCTCGAGGACATCTTCCTCGGCCTCGGCTTCACGGTGATGGAGGGGCCCGAGGTGGAGACCGTCCACTACAACTTCGACGCGCTCAACCACAGCCCGACGCATCCCGCGCGGGCGCGCACCGACACGTTCTACGTCTCCGAGGAGGTGGTCCTCAGGACCCACACCTCCCCGATGCAGGTGCGCGCGATGGAGCAGCACCCGCCTCCGCTCTACATCGTCGTGCCGGGCCGCGTCTACCGGCGCGACCTCGACGCGACCCACACGCCGCAGTTCCACCAGATCGAGGGTCTGGCCGTCGACGAGGACATCACGCTCGCGGACCTGAAGGGCACGCTGCTGCACTTCGCGCGCGCGTTCTTCGGCGACGAGCGCGACGTGCGGCTGCGCCCGCACCACTTCCCCTTCACCGAGCCCTCGGTCGAGGTCGACATCTCCTGCTTTCACTGCGGCGGGAAGGGCTTCCTGCGCGACGGCTCGCGCTGCCCGCTCTGCAAGGGCGAGGGCTGGCTCGAGGTGCTCGGCGCGGGCGAGGTGGACCCCAACGTCTACGCCCACGTGCCCACGACGGCGGCGAACGCGCCTGGTTACGACCCGGAGAAGGTGCAGGGCTTCGCCTGGGGGCTCGGCGTCGACCGCATGGCGATGCTCAAGCACGGCGTGCCGGACCTGCGGGTCATGTTCGAGAACGACCTCCGCTTCCTGGAGCAGTTCTGATGCGCGCCCCGCTGCCATGGCTGCGCGAGTACTGCGACCCCGGCCTGGACGCCGCGGGCATCGAGGAGCGGCTCACCATGACCGGCACCAAGGTCGAGGCGATCCACCACGCCGGGCCGCCGTCCGGCGAGGGGTTCGTGCGTCGGGCGCGTGCTGAGCGCCGAGCAGCACCCCGACGCCGACCGCCTGAGGGTCTGCTCCGTCGACCTCGGCGAGGGCGAGCCCGCGACGATCGTGTGCGGCGCGCCGAACGTCGCCGCCGGGCAGACGGTGGCGGTCGCGCGCCCCGGCGCGGTGATGCCTGGCGGGACGAAGCTCGGGAAGGCCAAGCTGCGCGGGATCGTCTCCGAAGGGATGATCCTCGCCGCCTCCGAGCTCGAGCTGGAGCCCCAGGGCGATCGCAGCGCGGGGATCATGGTGCTCGACGAGCTGACGCTGGACGCCGAGTTCGCCGCGGGGACGCCGCTGGCTGAAGTGCTGCCGATCGTCACCGAGGTGCTCGAGCTCGAGATCACCCCGAACCGGCCGGACTGCCTCGGCATGTACGGCGTCGCCCGGGAGCTGCACGCCGCCACCGGCGCGCCGCTCGCGGATCCGCCCTGGCAGCAGGACCCGGGCTCGGCCGGCGAGCTGGACGCCGCCGCCGTCGAGGTTCGCTGCCCCGACCTCTGCCCGCGTTTCACCGCCCGCGCCTTCGAGAACGTCACGATCGGCCCCTCGCCGCTCTGGCTGAAGGCGCGGCTGGCCGCGGCCGGGCCAGCGCCCGATCAACAACGTCGTGGACATCACCAACTACGTGATGCTCGCGACCGGCCAGCCGCTGCACGCCTTCGACCTCGACCGCGTGGCGGGCGGGCGCCTGATCGTGCGCCGCGCCGCCGACGGCGAGAAGGTCGAGACGCTCGACGGGCAGACGCGCGAGCTCGACGGCGAGATGGTCGTGATCGAGGACGAGCAGGGGCCGACCTCGATCGCGGGGGTCATGGGCGGCGCGCGCTCGGAGGTGGAGCCGGCGACGACGCGCGTGCTGCTCGAGGTCGCGACCTGGAACGGCCCGAACATCCACCGCACCTCCTGGGCTCTCGGCCTGCGCAGCGAGGCCTCGGGGCGGTTCGAGAAGGGTCTGCAGCCGGAGCAGACGCTGCAGGCGCAGGCGCTTGCGAGCGCGCTGATGATCGAGCTGTGCGGCGCGACGGTGCTGCCGGGGACGATCGACATCGGCGGCGAGGGCCCGGCGCTGCAGACGATCGAGCTGCGCGAGCACCGCGTCGAGGCGATCCTCGGCCTCCCGGTCGCCTCGGAGCGCCAGGCCGAGATCCTCGGCGCGCTCGGCTTCGCGACCGACCCGCGCGAGGACGGCCTCGCCGCGACGGTGCCCGCGCTGCGCCGCGGCGACGTCACACGCGAGATCGATCTGATCGAGGAGGTCGCGCGCATCGACGGGCTCGAGCGCCTGCCCGCGACCCTGCCCGCGCGCCGCGGCGCCGCGGGGCTTCTGACCCACCCGCAGCGGGTGCGGCGCTTCGCCGAGGACGCGATGGCCGGGCGCGGCCTGTACGAGGTCGTCGGCTGGAGCTTCACCGAGCCCGGCCTGCTCGACCGCCTGCGCCTGCCGGAGGGCCATCCGCTGCGCGCCGTCGTCGCGATCGAGAACCCGCTCTCGGAGGAGCTCTCGATCATGCGCCCGACGCTGGCCGGCTCGCTGCTGGACGCCGCCCGCCACAACCTCGCCCACGGCGCCGGGGAGATCGCGATCTTCGAGTCCGGGACGGTCTACCGGGCCCGCCCCACCGGCCCGACCGGCGCGGACGAGCACCACGCGCTCGGCGTGCTGCTGAGCGGCCCGCTGACGCCGCGCGCGTGGCGCGGAGAGCGCGCCGAGGCGGACTTCTACTCGGCCAAGGCGCTGCTGGAGGGGCTGCTCGACCGCCTGCACGTGAGCTGGTCGGTCGCCGCGGCCGAGCCCGAGCGCTGGCCGTTCCTGCACCCCGGCCGCAGCGCGGCCGTGCTCGCCGGCTCCGAGACGCTCGGCTTCCTCGGCGAGCTGCACCCGCTCGTGGCGGCGGCGTGGGATCTGCCGCGCAGCGCCGCATTCGCGATCGACCTCGGCAAGCTCGCCGCGGCCGCGCCCGAGGCGGTGCTGTTCGCGCCGTTCGGCGCCTACCCGGAGCTGCGCCAGGACATCGCGGTCACGCTGCCAGAGGACGTGAGCGCCGCGCGGCTGCTCGAGGCGGTGCGCTCCGCCGCCGGCGCGACGCTCGGCGACGCGCGCATCTTCGACGTCTACAGCGGCGAGCAGGTCGGCGCCGGGCGCCGATCGCTGGCGCTCGCGCTGAGCTTCCGCTCGCTGGAGGGCACCCTCACCGACGAGGACGTGGCGCCCCTGCGCGAGCGGATCGTGGCCGCGCGTGGCGGGACTCGGGGGCGAGCTGCGTGGCTGATCCGCACGCCCAGCCCGGGGCCGGCACGGGCGCCCCGCGGGTGATCGTCGCGGGCGCGACGGGTTTCGCGGGCGCGCTCGCAGCGCGACCTGCTCTGGCGCCACCCCGGCTTCGAGCTCCTCGCCGTCACGGGGCGCTCCGAGGTGGGCCGCCCGCTCGGCGAGCTCTACCCGCGCTACCGCGTGCCGCTGCGCGATCGAGCAGCTCGATCGCCCCGACGCCTGGGGGCCGCTCGACGCGGCGGTCGTCGCCTACCCGCACGCCGCCGCCGCGCCGACGGTCGCGACGCTGCGCGAGGCCGGCGCGAGGGTCGTCGACCTGAGTGCGGACTTCCGGCTCGCCTCGGTCGAGACCTACGAGCATTGGTACGGGCCCCACCCCAAGCCCGAGCTGCTCGGCGAAGCCGCCTACGGGCTCACCGAGCTTCACCGCGAGCGGATCGCCTCGGCGGGCATCGTCGCCAATCCCGGCTGCTACCCGACCGCGACGGTGCTGGCGCTCGCGCCGCTGGCGCGCGCGGGGCTGATCGCGGACGTCGTGGTCGACGCCAAGCAGGGGATCTCCGGCGCGGGGCGCTCCTTCGACGAGCAGACCCACCTCTCGATGGCGGGCGAGAACATCCTCCCCTACAAGGTCGCCGCGCACCGGCACACGCCGGAGATCGAGGAGCAGCTCGCGAGGCTCGGCTGTGACGTGCGCGTCCAGTTCCAGGCCTCGCTCGTGCCGCTCGACCAGGGCGAGATGGCCAGCTGCTACGTCACGCCGACGCGCGAGGTGAGCGCCGAGGAGCTGCGCGAGCTCTACGCCGACGCCTACTCGGCCGAGCCGTTCGTCGAGGTCGCCGCGACCGTGCCCGGGACGCGCGAGACGCTCGCGACGAACTACTGCCGCCTGTTCGCCGCGGCGGACGGCCACACCGGCAAGGTGCTCGTGTTCTCCTCGCTGGACAACCTCTGGAAGGGGACCTCCTCCCAGGCGGTCCAGAACCTGAACGTGATGTTCTCCCGCCCCGAGGGTGAGGGGATCTCGTGAGCGCGACCGGCACCGAGCCCTTCTTCCGTTCGCGCTGGGTGCCGCGCCCGGCGCACGTGCGCGAGCTGCCCCTCGACTCGGGCCTCCCCGCCGGCTTCCGGGCGGCGGGGGTCGCCGCCGGGCTGAAGCCGAGCGGGCGCCCCGACGTGGGCCTGCTCGTCTGCGACGCCGAGCGTCCCGTGAGCGCCGCCCGCTTCACCGCCTCGGGCGCCGCCGCCGCGCCCGTGCTGCTGAACCGCGAGCGCTGCCGGCTCGACGCGCTGCGCGCCGTGCTCGTGAACTCCGGCTGCGCCAACGCGGCGACGGGCCGGCGCGGCCTGGAAGACGCCGCCAAGACGCAGGGCGCCGCCGCCGCGGCGACCCGGGCGGCCGCCGAGGAGGTGGCGCTCGCCTCGACCGGGGGGATCAGCCAGTTCCTCGACGTGGACGCGGTCCTGAAGGGCATCCTCGCGGCGCGCGGGCGCCTCTCGGCCGACGGCGACGCCTCCTTCCAGCAGGCGATCCAGACCACCGACGCCTTCGAGAAGCGGGCCAACCTCGAGGTCGAGCTGCCGTCGGGAACCGTGCGGCTGAACGCCCAGTGCAAGGGCGCCGGCATGATCTCGCCGCGCTTCGCGACGATGCTGTGCTTCGTGGAGACCGACGCGGAGCTCTCGGCCGAGACGGCCGAGCTGCTGCTGGGGGTGACGGTCAAGCGCTCCTTCGACCGGGCGACCGTGGACGGCCAGCTCTCCACGAACGACACCGCGCTGCTGCTCTGCTCGGGCGCCTCGGGCGTGCGCGTGGCGTCCGAGAGCGAGGACGAGCTGCGCTTCGGCGAGGCGCTCGACGCGCTGCTGCGCCAGCTCGCGGTGATGATGGTCGTGGACGGCGAGGGGGCCGCCCGCGCCGCGCGCGTGATCGTGCGCGGCGGCTACGCCGAGGGCGTCGAGGCGGCGGCCAGGGCGGTCGCGAACTCGCCGCTCGTGAAGGCCGCGCTGCACGGCGGGGACCCGAACTGGGGCCGCATCGTCCAGGCCGTCGGCGGCGCCCTGACGGACACCGCGCCGCTGCCCGTGGACGTGACGATCGAGGGCATGCAGGTGTGCTCGGCGGGCGGGGCGATCCCCTACGACGAGTCCGAGCTCGACCGCCTCGTCCAGCGCGAGGAGGTCGAGTACGAGGTCGGCCTGCCCGGCGAGGGCGCCGAGACCGAGGTCTTCTTCTCGGACCTCTCGCAGGATTACGTCAAGTTCAACTCCGCCTACACCACCTGATGCGTGACGTCGGGACACTCCTCGAGGCGCTGCCCTACATCAGGGAGTTCCACGGCAAGACGGTCGTGATCAAGTACGGCGGCGCCGCGATGGAGGACGAGCGGCTGCGTGAGGAGTTCGCGCGCGATGTGGTGCTGCTCAAGTACGTCGGGCTGAACCCGATCGTCGTGCACGGGGGAGGGCCGGAGATCACCGGCTACATGGAGCGGCTGGGCCTTCCGGTCGAGTTCGTCGGCGGGCTGCGCGTCTCCAGCGAGGACACCGTCGAGGTGGCCAAGATGGTGCTCGTCGGCAAGGTCAACAAGGAGATCGTCCTGCGCCTGCAGCGCCACGGCCAGCCGGCGGTCGGGCTCTGCGGCGACGACGGCTCGCTGTTCCGGGTCGCGCGGCGCACCGCGCCCGGGGGCGAGGACATCGGCTTCGTCGGGCGCATCGAGCGCGTCAACGTGGGCGTGATCGAGCACGTCGCAAGCGACTACATCCCCGTGATCGCATCGGTCGGCGCCGACCGCGAGGGCAACTCCTACAACGTGAACGCCGACGAGGCCGCCGGCGCCGTCGCCGGGGCGCTGGGCGCCTACAAGGTCGTGTTCCTCACCGACGTCCCCGGCTGGCTCGCCGACCCGGCCGACCCGGCCAGCCTGATCTCGCACGCGGGCTCCGAGCGCGTCCGCGCCGCCCTGGGCGAGCTCGAGGGCGGCATGCGCCCCAAGCTCGAGGCGTGCCTGGAGGCGATCGATGCGGGCGTCAGCGCCGCGCACATCCTCGACGGGCGGGCCCCGCACTCGCTGCTGCTCGAGCTGTTCACGGACGCGGGGATCGGCACGAAGATCGAGGAAGGCTCGTGACCCTCGCCGACCTCCAGCGCATCGAGTCCGAACGGATGATCGGCACCTACGCGCGGCTGCCGGTCGAGTTCGTGCGCGGGGAGGGCCCGCTGCTCTGGGACGAGGAGGGCAACGAGTACCTCGACTTCCTCTGCGGGATCTCGGTCACGAGCCTCGGGCACTGCCACCCGGCGGTCGTGGCCGCGGTCCGCGAGCAGGCCGGCCGGCTGATGCACGTGAGCAACCTCTTCTACACCGAGCCCGCGATGCTGCTCGCCGAGCGGCTCTCGCGAGCGAGCCTCGGCGGCAAGGTGTTCCTCTGCAACTCGGGCGCCGAGGCCAACGAGGCGGCGATCAAGCTCGCCCGCAAGGCGCGGCGCGGCGGGGAGATCGTCGTCGTGCACGGCGGCTTCCACGGCCGCACCTACGGCGCGCTCTCGGCGACGCCGCAGGAGGCCAAGCAGGCGCCGTTCGCCCCGCTGGTGCCGGGCTTCCGCGCGGTCGAGCCGGAAGCGGCCGCGCTCGCCGCCGCGGTCGACGCCGGCACGGCGGCGGTGCTGCTCGAGCCGATCCAGGGCGAGTCCGGGGTGCACCCGCTCGACGAGGACCTGCTCCGCGCGGCGCGCGATGCCTGCGACGAGCACGGGGCGGCCCTGATCTTCGACGAGATCCAGACCGGGATGGGGCGGACCGGGACGCTCTGGGCCTACCAGCAGACCGGCGTCGTGCCGGACGCGATGACGGTCGGCCAAGGCGCTCGGCGGTGGAATGCCGATCGGCGCGCTCGTGACCGGCCCGCGCCTCGCGGACGTGCTCGAGCCCGGCGATCACGGCTCGACGTTCGCGGGCGGCCCGGTTGCCTGCGCCGCCGCGCTCGCCGCGCTCGGGGCCACCGACGACGAGGCGCTTCTCGCGCGCGTGCGCGAGCTCGGCGAGGCGCTCTCCGAGCGCCTGCGCGAGCTGCCGCACGTCGTCTCGGTGCGCGGCCGCGGCCTGATGCTCGCCTGCCGGCTCGACGTGCCGGCGCCCGCGGTCGTGCGCCGCGCGCTGCTCGAGCAGCGGCTCGTGCTGAACGCGACCGGCGCCGACACCGTGCGGATGCTGCCGCCGCTGACGATCGGCCCCGAGCACGTCGAGGACGCCGCCGCGCGGCTCGGCGCGGTCCTGCGCGGAGCCGTCGCGGAGGCGGCGAGGTGATCAGGCGCCTTGCGGGGGGTTTCGAGCTCGACGACGACCCGGCCCGTCTCGACGTCGACGCGATCCACGCCTTCATCAGCGAACGCTCCTACTGGGGGCGGGGCCGCAGCCGCGAGCGCGTGCTCGGCACGATCGAGGGCTCCCGGCGGATCGTCGGCCTGTATCTCGGCTCCGAGCAGGTCGGCTTCGCCCGCGCGATCTCCGACGGCGTGACGATGGCCTACCTCGCCGACGTCTACGTGACCGAGCCCCACCGCGGGCGCGGCCTCGGCATCGAGCTGGTCCGCGAGATGATCGAAGGCGACGGCGCGCCCGACGTCCACTGGCTGCTGCACACCGCGCGACGCGCAGGAGCTCTACCACCGCCTCGGCTTCCGGACCGGGCCGCTTCGCTACCCGCTGATGGAACGGCCGCGCCCCGCGCTCGCCGGGGGGGCGGGCTCCGGAGCGCCCGCCGCCGGGTAGCCTTCGCCGCCGTGAGCCGCGAGGAGCAGATCGAGCACGCCCGTACGGCCTCCTACGAGGCCGACCCGGGCGACGTTCACCGCGTCCTGCTGCTCTACTCCGGCGGCCTCGATACGAGCGTGATGCTGAAGTGGATCCAGGACCTCTACGGCGCCGAGGTCGTCTGCCTGACCGTCAACCTCGGGCAGCCGGGCGAGGACTACGAGGTGATCGAGGGCAAGGCGCGGATGCTCGGCGCGGTCGAGACGCACGTCGTCGACGCGCGCGAGGAGTTCGCGCGCGAGTACCTGGTCCCTGCGATCAAGGCCAACGCGATCTACGGCGAGGCCTACCCGCTGTTCACCTCGCTGGGCAGGCCTCTGATCGCGAAGCTCGCCGTCGATCAGGCGCGCGCGAGCGGCTGCGACACGATCGCCCACGGCTGCACCGGGAAGGGCAACGACCAGGTTCGCATCGAGGCGACGATCGCGACGCTCGCGCCGGAGCTGAAGGTGATCGCGCCCGGTGCGCTCCTGGGCGATGGGCCGCGAGGAGGAGATCGCATACGCGCGCGAGCACGGCATCCCGGTCAAGGGCGGGACCGAGGTCGCCCCGTACTCGATCGACGACAACCTCTGGGGGCGCTCCTCGGAGGGGCGCTGGATCGAGGACCTCGGCCATGCGCCCGAGGACGACGTCTTCCAGCTCGTCACGAGGCCGGAGCTCGCGCCTGAGGACGGCGAGACGCTCGAGCTCAGCTTCGAGCGCGGCGTGCCGGTCGCCCTGGATGGCGTCGCGATGGGGCTCGTGGAGCTGATCGAAGCCACGGCCGACATCGCCGCCCGCCACGGCGTCGGCATCGTCGACCACATCGAGGACCGCATCGTCGGGCTGAAGGTGCGCGACATCTACGAGGCTCCGGCCGCGACCGTGATCCTGACCGCCCACAAAGAGCTCGAGCGCCTCGTCGGCACGATCCATCAGAACCAGTTCAAGCCCGATCTCGACCGCCAGTGGGCCTACCTGGTCTACGCGGGGCTCTGGTGGGAGCCGCTGCGCGAGGATCTCGACGCCTACATGGACCGCGTCAACGAGCGCGTCACGGGCACGATCGGGCTGAAGCTCTACAAGGGCCACGTCCGTGTCGTCACGCGCTCCTCGCCGAATGCCGTCTACGACGCGTCGCTGGCGTCGTTCGCCGAGTCCGGCGGCCTGTTCTCCCAGACCGCCTCGCCCGGCTTCATCGAGCTGTTCTCGCTGCAGTCGCGCATGGCCTGGCGGCTGCACAACGAGAAGCGCCGCCCGTAGGTGCGCTCCAGGCGCCACCGGCTCCTCGGCCGGCTCGCATGGCGCGGCGCCAGGCAGGCGCGGCGCCGCCGCTGGTTCTTCCTGGTGGCCTGGCGCGGCACGCGCTGGTACCTGCACCGCCGCCGGATCGCGCTGCGGCTCGCGTTCGCGTTCGCGGCCGCCGTCGCGGTCGCCGTCGCGCTGCGCGCCGCGCGCGCGCGACAGCCGCCGTTGCCCTAGCCCCTCGCTCGCGCGCTCAGAGCGGGCTCGACATCACGGCGGTCTCGGTGCGGATCGTCGCCCGCTCCTCGGCGCTCATCGCGGCGGCGAACTCGTCCACCTTCCGCGCCGGGCCGGTCACCGTGAAGGCGGCCTGGCTGCTCAGCAGGTGCGGGTGCTCGACGACCTCGTAGCTCACCCCGAGCTGGCGCGCCCACTCGCGCGAGCGACTGCTCGAATTCCTCGCGCACCCAGCGTCCGAGCGTGGCGACGTAGGTGCGGGTGACCGGTCGTCTCCTCCCCGGCCGCGGCGGGCCGCGCGGGGGGCGGGGCGTCGGGGTCGATCCACTCCTCGAGATCCTCCGACCACACGGCGAGGGTGAGCGTGACCGCGAGGCCGTCCTGCGCCAGCGCCTGCTCGAGCTTGGCGCGCGCGTCGTCGATCGCCGCGCGCGTCGCGGCGTAGGCGAACAGCCGCTCGCCTTCGTGCGTGACGACCACCTCGGGCCCGACGGCGTCCGCCGCGTCACCGGCCGCGTGCGCCTCGCGCCGGCGCCCCATCAGGCCATGGAGATAGCCGCCGTCGGCCGCGCGCACCTCGCCGGTGAGACGCCAGTCGCGCTCGTCGGGATCGCCGGGCATGTCCCGAGGTTATTCGGCGCGGCGCCGCGGCGCAGCGCCGCACCGGCGCCGTCCGCTGCCCGCAATACCTTGAGCGCAGGGCATGATCGAGGAGAGCGAGACACCGGGCACCGGCCCGCCGGGCAGGATGGGGGACTCCGACTTCCTGGCCGAACGGCGTGCGCGGCGCGCCACCGAGACCGGCGAGGCGGCCCTGCTGCGTCGTGCGGAGGCCGCCGAAGCCACGGTCCAGACGCTCGAAAGCCACGTCGCGAGCCTGCAGCAGCGCCTGCGCGACGCCGAGGAGGAACGGCGCCGGATCGGCGAGCTGCTCGACGCCGAGCGCGCGCACGGCGCCGAGCGCGAGAGCGAGTTGCGCCGCGTCAAGCAGCGCGAGTACGCCGAGCAGCAGCTGCGCGTCGAGGCCGAGGACCGGGTCTCGGGCCTCGAGCGCGAGAGCCGCGAGCTCGGCGAGCAGCTCACGCGCCGCGTCGACCGCGGGCGAGCAGGACAGCGGCGAGCTCGCAAGGCGCATCGAGGATCTCCGCCGCCAGCTCTCCGAGGCCGAGCACAGCGCCGCCGCCGAGCGCGCCGGGCTGCGCCGGGCCGAAGCCGAGCTGAGCTCTCGCGTCGCCCAGCTCGAGCGCCGCGCCGAGGAGATCGAGCGCGGCCTGCAGGCCGAGCGCGGAGCGCGCGAGCGCGCCGAACGCGAGCTTGCCGCGATCCGCGAGGGGCACCGCCGCATGGAGGGCCTGCTCGGCGAGATCCGCGCGCTCGTCAAACGGCTCGCGACGATGCTCGGAGGGCTGCGCAGCGCCGGCGCCTCGGTGCCCGCTGCCCCCGCGGCCGCGCCGCAGCGCTCGGAGGAGCCCGTCGCCCGGCCCGGCGCGCTCGCCGGCCAGCAGCGCGGGATGGAGATGGCCGAGGCGCTCGCCGCGGCCGTCGAGCGGCTCCGTGAGCGCGCGCTGAGCGCGCCACCGCTTCCCGAGGACCCGGGTGAGCCGGCGCCGCCCGCGGGCGGCGCGGGCGCCGCGCCGCTGCCGGCCGACCCGGGCGCCCCGCATTCGCCGGCCCCGGGTGCGCGGGCGCCGCGGCCCCCGGCTGTCCCCGAGGAGCCCGCGCCGCCTCGCCGTGACGACCCCGGGCGCGCCCTCGAGCAGCCCGCCGAGCCGCAGGCGAGCGCGCAGCCGCCCGCCGAGCCGGCGCGCAAACCGGAGCTCCTGGCGCAGGCGCAGGCGCCCGCGCCGCCGTACGAGGTCCCGCTTCCGCTGCCCGGGCAGCCGGCCCCGGGGCACGCCGCGGAGGCCCCCGTGGCACGTCCGCGCCACAAGCACAGCCAGTCGCTCCTGCGGCGCATCCGCAATCGCCGCAAAGAGCGGCGAGGCGGTTGAGCGGGGGCCGGCGGGGGCCGAGCCTCCGCCGCCCCGGCGCCTAGCATTGGGCCGACCGGTGAGCACTTCCTGCGCCCATCTCCACGTCCACTCCGAGTACTCGCTGCTCGACGGCGCGTGCAAGATCGAGGCGCTCGCCGAGCGCGCCGCCGCCTTCGAGCAGCCGGCCCTCGGTCTGACCGACCACGGCGTCATGAACGGCGCCGTCGAGCTCTACAAGGCCTGCCGCAAGCACGGCGTGAAGCCGATCGTGGGCTGCGAGATCTACTTCGTCGACGACCACACGGCGAGCAAACGGGACCCCACCCACCCCCGCACCGAGCGCAACCACCTGACGCTGCTCGCGGCGAACGACGCCGGGTACCGCAACCTCGTCAAGCTCTCCTCGGCGGGCTTTCTGGAAGGCCTGCAGCGCGGAAAGCCGACGGTCGACCTCGGCCAGATCGAGCGCCACGCGGAGGGCGTCATCGCGCTGACCGGCTGCCTCGCCTCCCGCTTCTGCCAGCGGCTGCTGGAGGACCGCCCCGAGGAGGCGCGGGCCCACGCCGATGAGCTGCTGCGGGTCTTCGGTCCCGAGAACGTCTACTTCGAGGTGCAGAAGAACGGGCTCGCCGACCAGGAGAGGTGCAACGAGGGCATCGTCAGGATCGCGCGCGAGGTGGGCGGGAGCCTGGTCGGCACGGGCGACGTGCACTACCTGCGCCGCGAGGACTACGACCACCACACCGCGCTGCTGTGCGTGCAGACCAAGAGCACGCTGGCCGCGCCGAAGATGACCTTCGAAACAAACGAGTTCTACCTCCGCGACAGCGCCGAGATGCACAGCGCGTTCGCCGAGTGGCCCGAGGCGGTGGCGAGCACGCTCGAGATCGCCGAGCGCTGCAACGTCGAGATCGAGCTGGGCAAGCAGCTGATCCCGAGCTACCCGACCCCGGACGGCCGCGACGAGAAGGCCTACCTGCACGAGCAGGTCGAGCTGGGCCTGCGGCTGCGCTACGGCGACCCGGTGCCCGCCGCGGCCCGCGAGCGCGCCGCGATGGAGCTCGGCGTGATCGACAAGATGGGCTTCAACGCCTACTTCCTGATCGTCTGGGACTTCGTCCGCTACGCCAAGGAGAACGGCATCGCGGTCGGGCCGGGCCGCGGCTCGGCGGCGGGGTCGATCGTCGCCTACTGCCTGTCGATCACCGACGTCGACCCGCTCGAGTACGACCTGCTCTTCGAGCGCTTCCTGAACCCGGAGCGCGTGTCGATGCCCGATATCGACATCGACTTCTCGGTGCGCGGGCGCGAGCGCGTGATGCGCTACGTGACCGAGAAGTACGGCCGCGAGTCGGTCGCGCAGATCGTCACCTTCGGCAAGATGTTCCCGCGCGCGGCGACGCGCGACGCCGCGCGCGTGCTGGGGCTCGACTACGGCACGGGCGACCGCCTCGCGAAGCTGATCCCGGACCCGATCATGGGCCGAGCGCCCTCCTTCGAGGAGTGCCTGAAGCAGGGTCAGCCGCTGCGCAAGGCCTACGACGAGGACCCGCAGGCGCGCCAGATCGTCGACGTCGCGAAGGGTCTCGAGGGGATCGTGCGCAACTCCTCGATCCACGCCGCGGCGGTGGTGATCGCCGACCGGCCCCTGACCGACATCGTGCCGCTGCAGCTCGCCGACGCCGGCACCGACGAGAGCGGCGAGAAGGTCTACCGCACGGTCACCCAGCTCTCGATGAAGCCGATCGAGGAGATCGGCCTGCTCAAGATGGACTTCCTGGGCCTTCGCAACCTCGACGTGATCGAGGACGCGCTGGACATCATCGAGCGCTCGGCCGGCGAGCGCCCGGACATGACGACGCTGCCGCTCGACGATCCGGTCACCTACGAGATGCTCTCGCGCGGCGACTCGACAGGCGTGTTCCAGTTCGAGTCCGAGGGCATGCGCGAGGCGCTGCGCAAGGTGCGCCCGACGGAGTTCGAGGACCTGATCGCGCTCAACGCGCTGTACCGGCCGGGCGCGATGGATCAGATCCCCGTGTACGCGAAGGGCAAGCAGAACCCCGGCGCGATCTCCTACCCCGACGAGCGGCTGCGCCCGATCCTCGAATCCTCGAAGGGCGTGATCCTCTACCAGGAGCAGGCGATGCAGATCTCCAAGGAGCTCGCCGGCTTCTCGGGCGCCAAGGCCGACGACCTGCGCAAGGCGATCGGCAAGAAGAACCGCGCCGCGATGGCGGAGCTGAAGCCGGAGTTCGTCGCCGGCTGCCGCGAGTCGGGCACCAGCGAGCAGGTGATCGAGTTCCTGTGGACGACCAACGAGCGCTCCGCCGACTACTCGTTCAACCGCTCCCACGCGGCCTGCTACGCGCTGATCGGCTACCGCACGGCCTGGCTGAAGGCGAACCACACCGCCGAGTACATGGCGGCGCTGATCTCCTCGGTCATGTCGACCAAGGACAAGGTGCCGTTCTTCGTCGCCCGCTGCGAGGAGATGGGGATCGAGATCCTGCCTCCCGACGTGAACCTCTCAGACCACGAGTTCACCGTCGTGGAGGGCAACATCCGCTTCGGCCTGGACGCGGTCAAGGGCGTCGGCTACCAGGCGGTCGAGGCGATCAAGCGCGCGCGCGGAGAGTCGATCCCGCCAGCCCGCCGCCACCCGTTCACGTCGCTGTGGGACTTCTGCGAACGGGTCGACAACCGCACCGTCAACAAGAAGGCGATCGAGGCGCTGATCAAGTGCGGGGCCTTCGGCTCGACCGGTGCGACCCGCCGGGGCATGCTGGAGGTGCTCGAGAAGGCGCAGGCCAAAGGCCAGCAGGTCCAGCAGGACGCGATGATCGGCCAGGGCTCGATCTTCGACCTGGAAGAAGGCCAGGCTGGGCCGAGCGCGCCCGGCGGCGCCTTCGCCCAGGCACACCCGCCGATCATCGGAGAGGAGTTCGAGCAGAAGGAGCTGCTCGCCGCCGAGAAGGAGGCGATCGGCCTGTTCATCTCCGAGCACCCGCTGAAGCCGCTGAAAGAGGTCCTGCGGGCCCGCACCGACTGCCCGCTCTCGGCGCTCGGGGAACGCCGCGACAAGGACCAGGTGACGGTCGGCGGGATCATCACCGAGACCAAGCGGATCCGCACTCGCAGCGGCGACTACATGATGTTCGCGACGCTCGACGACCTCGCCGGCGCCGTCGAGATGCTGGTCTTCGGCAAGGTGCTCGGCGAGTTCGAGTCCGTGCTGGTGGCCGACGAGATCGTCCTGGTCAAGGGCCGCATCGACCACAAGGAAGCGGGCAGCACCTGCGTGATCGTCGGCGAGGTGCAGCGCTTCGCCCCCTCCGCGGAGGAGATCGAGCGGGCGCGCGAGAAGGCCAAGGCGGCGGCGCGCCAGCGCGAGGCTGCGGCGCAGCCGCTGGACCTGCCTCCCGTCCGCGCGCAGGACCTCTCGCCGAAGGTGATCGAGTCGCTCAAGCAGGTCTGCCAGGACTTCCCGGGGCCCGCCGACGTGCGGGTGATCGTCGAGCTCGAGGACGGCGGGCGCCGGCGGCTGCGCCTCGGCGACGAGTTCCGGGTCGAGAACTCGCCCACGCTGCGCGCGGAGCTCAGCAGCATCCTGCCGACGGCCGTCGCGCCGGGCGCGACGGCCGTCGCGGGCGCCCGCCGCCGCCGCGGCGGCGAGCGTCGCCGTCTGATCCTCAGCCGCGCCGCGCCGCGAGGCCGCGCTCGCGCAGGCGCCTGGCCAGCTCGATTTCAGCCGGGCCCGCGCCTTCGCGCTTCTCGCCGGGCGTCTCCAGCACGCACGGCAGCCGCTGGATCCCCGGCGCCGACAGGAACGCCGCGCAGCCGTCCTCGCCGAGCTCGCCCGCGCCGACGTTGGCGTGGCGGTCGCGGTTGGAGCCGAGCGGCGTCTTGGAGTCGTTGAGGTGAAGCGAGCGGATACGCCCGGCGCCGAGCGTGCGGCGAGCCTCGCGGAGCACCCGGTCGGCGCCCGCGGGCGTGCGGATGTCATAGCCGGAGGCGAGCAGGTGGCAGGAGTCCAGGCAGACCCCGAGCGCGCTCGCCGCCGCCCGCCGCCTCGATCAGCGCCGCCAGCTCGCTCGAAGGAGCGCCCGAGCGTCCCGCCTGCGCCGGCGGTGTTCTCGAGGTGCAGCTCGCAGCCCTCGCTGTCGGCGAGCGCCGCCGCGATCGTCTTGCCGGCGCGGGCGATCGCCTCGCCGACGTGGCCCTTCAGCGCCGAGCCGGGATGCAGCACGACGCCCGCGGCGCCGATCGCGTGCCCGACGCGCAGCGAGTGGGTCAGCGAGGTCAGCGACTTGGCGCGGATCTCACGGTCCTCGCTGGCGCAGTTGACCAGGTAGACCGCGTGGATCAGCACCGCGCGGACCGGGCTCGGGGCCATCGCCTCGCGGAAGGCCGCGAAGTCCTCCTCGGTGTAGGCGGTCGGGCGCCACATGCGCGGGGACTGGTTGAAGATCTGGATCGCCTCGGCGCCGCGCTCGACGCCGCGTTCGACCGCCTTGTAGAGCCCGCCGGCGGGAGAGACGTGGGCGCCGATCAGCATCGGCGGGGATTATGCCCCGCTCCGGCCGCGGACCCTCCGCGCCCCCTGGCGGCTCCGACCGCTGACCCTCCGCGCCCCTGACGCTAGGGTCGATGGCGTGAAGGCACGCTTCGCCCCCTCGCCCACCGGCGCGCTGCACATCGGCGGCGCGCGCACGGCGCTGTTCAACTGGCTGCTCGCCCGTCACGAGGGCGGGGAGCTGGTGCTGCGGATCGAGGACACCGACCGCGAGCGCTCCACGCCGGAGAACATCGAGCAGATCATCGATGCCCTGCGCTGGCTGGAGATCGACTGGGACGAGGGGCCGATCATGCAGACCGCGCAGACCGAGCGCCACCAGGAGGCGCTGCAGGCGCTGCTCGACGGCGGCCGCGCGTACCGCTCCGAGGCGACGGCCGATGACGTGAAGGCCTACAAGGAGCGCCACGGCGCCGAGCGCGGCTTCCGCGGCGAGCCGGGCGAGACAGGCGCCGTGCGCCTGCGCGTGCCCGACGAGGGCGCGACCGTCGTGCACGACGCCGTGCGGGGCGACACGCGCTTCGAGCACGTGCACATGGACGACCCCGTGATCGCCCGCGCCGACGGCTCGGTGCTCTACAACTTCGCGGTCGCGATCGACGACCTCGACGAGGGCATCACCCACGTCGTGCGCGGCGAGGACCACCTCTCGAACACGCCCAAGCAGCTGCTCGTGATCGAGGCGGCGCGCGCGGCCGGGATCCATGCCGACACCCCGCTGCCCACCTACGCGCACCTGCCGCTGCTGCACGGGCCCGACGGCAAGAAGCTCTCCAAGCGCCACGGCGCGGCCTCCGTGCAGGAGCTGCGCGACGCCGGCTACCTGCCCGAGGCGGTGCGCAACTACCTCACCCTGCTCGGCTGGGGCTCGGGCGACGACAGCACCGTGCTCTCGACGCCGGAGCTCGTCGAGCGCTTCACGCTCGACCGCGTGAGCCGGAACCCCGCGCGCTTCGACGAGACGAAGCTCAAGTGGATGAACGGCATCTACATCCGCTCGCTCCCCGCGCCGGAGCTCGCCGCGCGCCTCGAACGCTTCTACGGGCGGGAGGGCCTGGGGCGGGCGGCCGCGATCAGCCAGGAGAAGATCCACACGCTGGCGGACTTCTGGCCGCTCGCGGGGCCGCTGCTCGAGGAGCCGGTCGAGGACCCGAAGGCGCGTGAGCGCTGGCTGGACGAGAAAGGGCGCGCGCTGCTGGCGCAGGCCCGGAGCGCCCTGGAGGGGGTCGAGCCCTTCGAGGAGGCCGGCATCGAGCAGGCGCTGGGCGGCGCTGATCGAGCGCGAGGGGGCCAAGCCGCGCGACGTCTACCAGCCCCTGCGGGTGGCGATCACCGGCACGACGATCTCGCCCGGGATGTTCGAGAGCCTCGCCCTGCTCGGCCGCGAGCAGGCGCTGGAGCGGATCGACGCCGCGCTGCGCGGCGCCCGCACCGAGCGGCTGAGAGGCCGAGAACGCCCGTCGCCGCGGGGTTTTCGAGCGACCCTAAAGTTCGGTTCGCGCCGCTGCCGATAGGGATCGAGAAGCGGATTGACCCCGGCCTGGACGGCCGGTGAACCCAAGGAAGGGGAAACAAACCGAATGCAGGCGACGGCAGCGGCCAAGAAGGCCCCTAAGAACACGACGAACGCCCAGAACGCGCGCGCTGCGACAGCGGCGAAGCGCGCGAGCGCCCCTGCGCCGAGCACCGGCGAGCGCCACCAGAACGAGGGGCATGGGCGGCGGCTGACGCTGGCCTTCGAAGCGCTCGAGGCGTTCCCCGCCCTGGCCGAGTCCCGCAACCGCCTGCTGTCGGTCGTCTCCAAGGACAACGTCGCCACCGCCGACGTCGT
Source organism: uncultured Solirubrobacteraceae bacterium (assembly GCA_963779065.1). Taxonomy (GTDB): domain Bacteria; phylum Actinomycetota; class Thermoleophilia; order Solirubrobacterales; family Solirubrobacteraceae; genus Palsa-744. The sequence goes on along the minus strand of CAVZWQ010000003.1, from coordinate 738,759 downwards.
CGCCGCCGTCGAGTCCGACGTCGCGCTGATCATCGCGGTGCTCCGTCTCGCCAACCGCGCCCAGAACGCGACCGGCAAGGTCGACACCGCCGTCGGCGCCGTCGAGCTGCTCAGCCCGCAGACCGTGCAGTCGGTCGCCAACCGCGTGCGCACGTTCGACTTCTTCGAGCGCGCGAGCGTCTGGGACGCCGCGCCCGAGCGCTTCCGGCTGCACGCGCTCGCGACCCAGCACGCCGCCGACCGCCTCGCGGCCGAGGTCGGCTACGAGAACCGCGACCGCCTGACCGTCACGAGCCTGCTGCACGACGTCGGCAAGCTGGTCCTCCTGCACGCCTACCCGGGCTACCCCTCGCAGGTCCACAAGGGCGCCCGCACGCCCGAGGAACGCGTCCACGCCGAGCGGCGCGAGCTGGGCGTCGACCACGCGCTCGTCGGCGGGGTGCTGATCCGCCGCTGGGGCCTGCCGTCGACGCTGGCGACGCCGGTCGAGCGCCACCACAACCCGGACGCCGAGGGCGAGGCCGCCTTCATCCGCCTGGCCGACATGCTCGCGCACTACGAGCAGGGCGGGCGCGTCAGCCCGAGCGAGCTGCTGCACACGGCTCGCGCCGTCGGGCTCGGCCCGCAGGAGCTGCGCCGCGTGATGTACGAACTGCCGAGCGCGAACGTCCAGCGCCAGCGCCACGTCGACCCGTGCCCGCTCTCCACGCGCGAGCTCGGCGTCCTGCAGCGCCTGGCCGAGGGCAAGGTCTACAAGCAGATCGCCCACGAGCTGACGCTCTCGACGAGCACCGTGCGCACCCACCTGCACAACATCTACGGCAAGCTCGGCGCCGTCGACCGGGCCCAGGCGGTCCTGATCGCCACCGAGCGCGGCTGGCTCTGAGGCGGGTCCTGGGCCGCGCGGGCGCGATCCTCGCTTCGCACGTGCGCTGTCCAAGGCCCGCCTGAGGGCCGGCCTCACCTCCGTCGCCTCGCGTAGCATCGCGGGCGCGATGATCTCGATCACGACCAAGTCCCCGTACGCGGTGCTCGCGCTCGCCGAGCTGGGGCGCAGCAGCGGGGCGACCGGCGACCCGGTGCCGATCGGCGAGCTCGCGCGCCGCCGCGACGTGCCGGTGCAGTTCCTCGAGCAGCTGTTCGCGGTCCTGCGCCGCGCCGGCGTGATCAGCTCCCAGCGCGGCGTGAAGGGCGGCTACCGCTTCGCGCGCCCGCCCGAGACGGTTACCGTGCTGGAGGTCGTCGAGCTGCTCGACGGCCCCCTCGGCCGCGACTCCGAGGGCGTCTTCGCCGACGCCGCAGCGGCCGCCCGCCGCGTGCTCGCGCAGACCTCGATCGCCGACGTGATCGAGCGCGAGACCCGCGAGGCGGGCGCGAGCATGTACCACATCTGAGAACAGGCTCCACGGGCGGGATGCCCGTTATGATCGAGCCTGCCTGGAAGCCGGCGGGAAAGCGCTCGCGCCGGACGCGCCGGTGACGGTTCGGGGCACGACGTTCACGATCGAATCGCCGCCGGGCAACGTCAGCTGCACCGATGACGAACTCGCCGGCTCCATGACGAGGAACCTCACGACCAAAGACCTGGTCACCCTCGAAAGCCGGCTTGTTCAAGCGGCGAAGGCGAAGAAGGGCTCGTGCAGCTCGACCTGCGCAGTCCGGGCCGTTTGGGCGAAGCCGATCGTCGCTGCCCGAACTGCTGCCCTGGGAACTGCGCCTGAGCTCGAAGGGGGACGCGGAATTCAAGGTGCCGCCGACCGAACTGAAGGGCGGGATTCTGCTCGAGGCTCAGGCCGCTGCACCCGCCGCCACCGCCGCACGGGAATCGGTCAGCTGCTTCTACTCCTCGGGGAAACTCAAGACGAAATTCGCCACCGACGGCGAACCGCTCGTCCTGAACTTCTCGAACGTGAAATTCCACGTGGCCGCCCGAACAGCGAGCCGTACTGCGGCAAAAGTCGCCGGGGCCGACCATCAGCGCTGAGCTTCGCTCTCAGCTCCGAAGGCGAACCGGTGACGGCGACGGTTCGGTCCCTGAGCGCCAGTCTGCGCGGCGCCGGGTCCAGCGGGCCCGGCGCGGCGCACCACCTGTCTGAGCCGTCTCGCAGCGCGTGCTGCCCGCCGAGCCTCGCCGAGGGACGCGCCGGCGCGCCACGGATCTGCACACGCGCCACGTCACGTTTGCTACATTCGCGCGTGCTGGCTCAAGGGCTCGAGGAGGGGGCTCCCAGGCCGCCAGGGAACGGGCGGCGGGGCTTCCGGGGCCCAGCTCCGGACCAAAGGGAGGAAACATGAGAGGGATGAGGCACGCGCGTCGTTGGACGCCCGTCGCGCTGATGGGGCTTGTCGCTGCGCTGCTGTTCGCGCTGCCGGCCGCGGCGAACGCGAGCACTCCGATCAACTACGTCTCGATCGGCGACTCGTACACGTCGGCGCCGGGCGTGACGCCGTACGAAGAAAACGAAGCGGCGCAGAAATGCGGGCGCTCGACCAAAAACTACCCGCACCTGGTGGCGTCCGCGCTGAACCTGACGCTGACCGACGTCAGCTGCGGTGGCGCGAAAACGTCCGACGAGACCGAAGAACAGATCCCGGGCGTGACCCCGCCGCAGGACAACGCGCTCAGCGAATCGACGCGAAGTCGTGACGATCGGCATGGGCGGCAACGACGGCAACCTGTTCGGCGACCTGCTGAACGGCTGCACCCAGACCGACTTCTTCGAAGCGCTGCCCGGCAAGGCGCCGTGCGAGGAACACTTCCAGAAACAGGTGACCGAAACGTTCGCCGCAGACAAACCCGCGCAGGAAGCGGCTCTCGCGCACATCAAAGAACTGGCGCCGAACGCAAAAGTGTTCGTCGTCGGCTACCCGGACATCACGCCCAAGAAAGGCATCTGCCCGGCGGCCATCCCGTGGAAGGAAGGCGACCTGAAGTGGTTCCGCAAAGGTGTCCAGATGGTCGGCAACAAGATGATCAAGGAAGCCGCCAAAGCCCACGGCGCGATCTTCGTGGAAACGTTCAAGCAGAGCGAAGGCCACGACGCGTGCCAGGCGGTCGGCACACGCTGGATCGAACCGCTCGTCGGCTCGCTCACCGGAGTGCCGGTGCACCCGAACGCAACCGGTGAGGAAGAGGACGCGTACCGCGTCGAGCTCTCGATGCTGAAGGCAGGCATCCGCTAGACGGAGCTCCTCATGCGGGCCGGGCGCGCCCGAGCGGGCGCGCCCGGCCGTAGTGCCCGCATCCCTTCCCGCCGCCGCGTGCCGTCGCACGCGCGTGCGATCCTGGCTCGTGCGATGAACAGGACGAACGTCAGATGAGCGCGCTCGCCCTCGCGGCGGCGCTGGGGTTGGCGCTCGCCCCCTCGGGGCTGCCGTACTCGAGCGCGCCGGCCGGGGTCGTGCAGCGCCAGCCCCCGGCGGGAAGCTGCCATGCCGCGGGCGCGGGGCTGAGCCAGCTCCCGGACCGCCGCTGCACGCCGGGCGCGGCGAACCCGGCGGTGACCCAGGCGACGATCGCCGGCACGATCTGCCGCCGCGGCTGGACGGCGACCGTGCGCCCGCCCGAGCGCGTGACCGAGCCCGAGAAGCTGGCGAGCCTGCGCGCCTACGGGGAGAGCGGGGCCTCACGCTTCGAGTACGACCACCTCGTGCCGCTCGAGCTGGGCGGGGCCGTCAACGATCCCCGCAACCTGTGGCCCGAGCCGGACTACGGCGCGCGCCAGGGCTTCTACCTGAACCCGAAGGACAAGCTCGAGACCGCCCTGAAGCGGCTCGTCTGTGCGGGGCAGCTGCCGCTCGCCGCGGCCCAGCGCCAGATCGCTGCCAACTGGGTGGCGGCGATGCGCCGTTACGGCTGAGGCCGGCACGGGAGCGCCGGCCGATCCTCCCTGAGGCCGGCACGGAGCGCCGGCCGATCCTCCCTGAGGCCGGCACGGAGCGCCGGCCGATCCTCCTGGTCTCAGGCGGCGAGCTCGACGAGCTCGTAGTCGTCGAGCGCGTCCTGGCTGGCGATCAGCGCGCGGCGGTAGGTCAGCGCCCAGCCTCCGCGCGGGCGGCGTTCGAGCGCCGACTCCTTGGCCCAGGTCTCCCAGCGCCATACGAGCAGCCAGCGTTCGACCACGCGGCCGGGGCCGGCGGGGCCGCTCGGCTTCTCGAGCAGCCGCAGCGAACGGCGCTTGCGCCGCCCCAGGGGGGTGGTTGAGCTGGACGCGTTCATACTTCTCCGTTGCGGAGCTTTGAGGAGGGTTTCCCGGTTCCGAGCCGCTCCACACCTGAGTGTTCGAGGTGCGTTCGGCCCGGGGTCCCCTGCCTCCTCCTCCGACCGGAACCGCGCGAGCGGACCGTTTCAGGCAGGACACCTGCGGTTAATATTGTCAACTCGCGACATTCCTGGTCAAACCTGCAATGCAAAGTCCGCGCAAAAAGGCGGTTCCCCTCGCAGTAGCGGCGCTCGCGACGAGCGCGGCGCTGCCTGCCGTGGGCGGCGCGAAGCCGGCCGGCGAAGGGTGCGTGGCGCCCGACGTGGTCGGCGTGAACCTCGCGATGGCGCGCCACGCGCTGGGCTCCTCCGGCTGCGGCGTGACGGTGCGCCAGCTCCCCGGCCACGGCAGCTTCGTGACGCCCGCGAGCCCCGACGGGCGCCAGATCGTGGGCCGGCAGAGCCCGCAGGGCGGCGGGCGGACGCGCGCGGTGACCGTCTTCCTCGAGCCGCTCTGCGCCCAGCCGGCGCTGCCGGGCCCCAGGCATGCGGGCGCCGAACAGAGGCGCGGGCCCGCCGAGCTGGTCGCGGGCCTCTACCTGCAGGGCGGCCCGCTCAGGACCAGCCCGCGCTGCCGCAACGCGCTGCCCGAAGGGGGGACCGTGACCGTCTCCACGCGCGCCGGCGCGACCGTCGCGAGCCGGCGCGTCCGCGACGGGCATTTCGCGATCTTCCCGCTGGCCCCCGGCAGCTACGTGCTCGCCGCCACGTTCGCGAGGGCCTCCGGGGGCGCCCGGGTCGGCGTGCCGCCGACGGACTTCACGATCGCCCCGCACCGCACCACGCGCGTGAACGTCGTCGCCCGCGTGCCCTGAGCCGCAGGCGGGGCGGCGCCGGGCATCCCTGCTCGGATGCCCCGCGCGCCGCCCGCGGTATGGCTTGCGTCCCGGCGTCCGCGCCCGATGGGCCTTGCGGCTGTGCGCGTGAGCGCCGAGACAGCCCTCCTTGCGGTCCCGTCCGTGGGTTCCGTGGGGACCTCCATCCCCGGCGCGGAAGTCTAGTGGCGCTCCGGACGGAACACGCCGGTTCGCCCGCCCGGCGCGTCCGGTTCCGTCGTGTCATCCTGGGGACATGCCCAGCTGCAGCCACCTCGACACGGTCACGGTCACCGAGCTGCCGGCCGAGGTGGCGGGCTGCGAGGACTGCCTGCGCGAAGGCGGGGTCTGGCTGCACCTGCGGATCTGCCTCGAGTGCGGCCACGTCGGCTGCTGCGACGACTCGCCCAGCAAACACGCCCGCGTGCACGCGGGCGCGGCCGAGCACCCGCTGATCCGCTCGCTGGAGCCCGGCGAGCAGTGGTCGTGGTGCTTCGTCGACGACGTCGGCATGGTGCTTGCGCAGGTCCACGGCAGCACCCGCATCCCGCCGTCCCCGATGCTGAGCTGAGCGTGTCCGAAGACGGGCGCACGCGCCACCCGGCGATCCTCGCCGTCGACGACGAGCCCGCCGTCCTCGCGGCGGTCGCGCGCGACCTGCGGCGTCGCTTCGGCGAGAACTACCGGATCCTCAGGGCGGGCTCGGGCACGGATGCGCTCGACCTGCTCGGCGAGATGCAGGGCCGCGGCGACGAGGTCGCGATGCTCGTCGCCGACCAGCGCATGCCCGGGATGGACGGGACCGACTACCTCGTCAGGGCGCGCGCGATCTTCCCCGAGGCCAAGCGCGTGCTGCTGACGGCCTACGCCGACACGAACGCCGCGATCCAGGCGATCAACGAGGTCGCCCTCGACTACTACCTGCTGAAGCCTTGGGACCCCCCCGAGGAGCAGCTCTACCCGGCGCTCGAGGACCTGCTCACGACATGGCAGGCGCGCGCGGCGCTGGAGGCAGGGGGCCTGCGCGTGATCGGCCACCGCTTCTCGCGGGAGACCCACGACCTGCGCGACTTCCTCGCGCGCAACCGCGTCCCGGGACGCTGGCTGGACATCGAGCTCGACGCCGAGGCGCGCGAGCTGATCGCCGATCGGGCGATCGACGAGGAGAGGCTCCCGGCGGTCGTGCTCGAGGACGGCGGCGTGCTCGTCCAGCCGACGGTGCAGGAGCTCGCCGAAGCGGTCGGGGTCGCCGCGCAGCCCTCCGCCGAGCACTACGACCTGGTGATCGTCGGAGGCGGGCCGGCGGGGCTCGCCGCCGCCGTCTACGGAGCCTCGGAGGGGCTGCGGACGGTGATGGTCGAGCGTGAGGCGCCGGGCGGCCAGGCCGGCCAGTCGAGCCGCATCGAGAACTACCTCGGCTTCCCGCAGGGCGTCTCGGGCTCAGAGCTCGCGGGGCGCGCGACGACGCAGGCGCGGCGGCTGGGCGCCGAGCTGCTGACCGTCAACGACGCCAGCGCGCTGCGCGTCGAGGGGGCGGGGCGGATCGTGGAGCTGACCGGCGGCGCCGAGCTGAGCGCGAACTGCGTGCTGATCGCATCGGGGGTCGCCTACCGGCGGATGCCCGCGCCGGGCTTCGCCGAGCTGACCGGGGCGGGCGTCTACTACGGCGCGGCGCTGACCGAGGCGCGCTCGTGCGCCGACCAGCACGTGGTCGTGATCGGCGGCGCCAACTCCGCCGGGCAGGCGGCGGTCTACTTCAGCGGCTACGCGCGGCGCGTCTCGATGCTCGTGCGCTCGTCGCTGGAGAAGTCGATGTCCCACTACCTGATCGAGCAGATCGCGGCGCTCGAGAACGTCGCGGTTCGCACCGGCACCGAGGCGATCGCCGCGCACGGGCAGGACGGGCGCCTGAAGAGCCTCGACATCCGCGACAGCGAGGGCGACGTCAGCACCGAGGACGTCGACGCCTGCTTCATCTTCATCGGCGCGGCGCCGCACACCGACTGGCTGGAGGGCGTGCTCGCACGCGACGAGCGCGGCTTCATCCTCGCGGGGCCGGAGGTGCGCGAGCACGGCTGGCCGCTCGAGCGCGACCCCTACCCGCTCGAGACGAGCGTGCCGGGGGTGTTCGTCGCCGGCGACGTGCGCTCGCGCTCGATCAAGCGGGTGGCCAGCGCGGTGGGTGAGGGCTCGATGGCGGTGTCCCTGATCCACGAGTACCTCGCGAGCACATGAGCCGCCCGACCGCCGCGGAGCTGCGCGCGATCGACCTCTTCGAGGGGCTCGACGACGAGCACCTGCAGGAGATCGCCGGGCACGCCGAGCTGCGCGACTACCGCGCGGGAGAGGTGATCTCCAAGGAGGGGCAGACCGACGCCCGCGTCTTCCTCCTGCTCGACGGGACCGCGGAGACCTTCAGGGAGCTGAACGGCGCCGAGGAGTCATCGGGCGATCACGTCGCGCCGACCTACCTCGGCGCGATCTCGGCCCTGACCGGCTCGGGGCTCGCCGTGCGGGTGCAGGCCAAGACCGATGCGCGCATCGCCGAGATCGACCCCGAGGAGTTCCTCGAGCTGGCGGTCGTGAACCGCTCGATCATGCGCCGCGTGCTCGAGCGGGTGCGCCCGGTCGTCGGGCGCATCACGGCGATCGAGCAGAACCGCGAGCGCCTCGAGTCGCTCGGCACGATGGCGGCCGGCCTCGCGCACGAGCTGAACAACCCCGCGTCCGCAGCGAAGCGCGCTTCCTCCGAGCTCGCCGACGCACTCGAGGTGCTCAGCTCGACGATCGGGGTCTTCGTCGAATCGGGCGTCTCGCGGGAGCAGGCCGAGCAGCTCGTGCAGATCCAGCGCTCCGTGCTCGAGGCCTGCCGCGCCCGGGCGTCGATCTCCCAGCTCGAGCTGGCCGACGCCGAAGACGAGCTGACCGGCGCGCTGGAAGACGCCGGCGTCGCCGATGCGTACCGGATCGTCGAGCCGCTCGCGCAGGCGGGCTTCGACGAGCGCCAGCTGCAGCGCGTCAAAGAGCTGGCGGGGCCGGCGACGGAAGCCGCCGTGCGCTGGGTCGCCGCGTCGCTGCTCGCACGCGAGCTCGCCGCGGAGCTCGCCGAGTCCACCGAGCGGATGAGCAAGCTCGTCGGCGCGGTGAAGATGTACGCCTACATGGACCGTGGCGGGCTGGTCGAGGTCGACGTCCGCGAGGGCATCGACACGACGCTGACGATCCTGGGCCACAAGCTCAAGCACACGACGATCGAGGTCGTGCGCGAGATCGACGAGGACCTGCCGCGCTTCCAGGCCTACGGCGCCGAGCTGAACCAGGTCTGGACCAACCTGCTCGACAACGCGATCGACGCGCTGGGCGACTCCGGCACGATCACGATCTCCGCGCATCGCGACGGCGACTGCGTCGAGGTGGACATCGCCGACGACGGGCCGGGCGTGCCGTCCGGGGAGGCCGAGCGGATCTTCGACCCCTTCTTCACGACCAAGGAGGTCGGCAAGGGGACCGGCCTCGGGCTCGACACGGCACGGCGCATCGTGGTCGACCGCCACCACGGCAGCCTCACGCTGCGCAGCGAGCCGGGGCAGACCGTGTTCCGCGTGCGCCTGCCCGTGGAGCAGTCGGTGCAGTGAGCGGCGCGCCGGCGGGCGTGCGCGTGCTGGCGATCGGCGCGCAGCAGGGGCAGCCGCTGCGCATGGCGGTGCTGCGCCCGGGGCGGTCCCCGGGCGAGCCGATGTACCCGCTCGAACGCGATCCCGCAACGGCCCATTACGCGGCCCTCGGCGAGGACGGCGCGGTGCTGGCGGTCGGCAGCGTGATGGAGGAGGCCCACCCGCGCGAGCCGCGCGAGGGCGACTGGCGGGTGCGGGGGATGGCGACGCGGCCGGAGCTGCGCGGGCGCGGGCTCGGAGGGCTCGTGCTCGGCGCGCTCGAGGCCCACGCCCGCGAGCGCGGCTGCCGGCGGCTGTGGTGCAACGCGCGCACGGGCGCGCGCGCCTTCTACGAGCGGGGAGGGTGGAGCGCCGAAGGGGAGGAGTTCGAGGTCGAGGGGATCGGGCCGCACTTCCTGATGGCCAAGGCACTCGGCTGAGCGCCGAGGCCGGCACGGAGCGCCGGCGACCATCGGCCGAGGCCGGCCGGAGCGCCGGCCGACCACGTATTGTCGGGGCAGATGTCCCGAATCCCGATCAACATTGCAGAGCTTGTCGGTGGGACGCCGATGGTGGAGCTGCCCGCCGCCCTCGGCCCGCGCGCCGAGGGGGCGCGGCTGTTCGCGAAGCTCGAGGCCTACAACCCGGGCGGCAGCGTCAAGGACCGCATCGGCGTGGCGATGATCGAGGCGGCGGAGGCGGAAGGGCGCATCGAGCCGGGCCGCACCACGATCGTCGAGGCGACCAGCGGCAACACCGGGATCGCGCTCGCGTTCGTCTGCGCGGCGAAGGGCTATGACCTCGTGCTGACGCTCCCGCAGGGCATGAGCAAGGAGCGCGAGAGCCTGCTGCGCCTCTACGGCGCGCGGGTCGACATCACCGAGTCGCTCGGCGGCATGGAGGAGGCCGTGCAGGCGGCCCGCTCGCTCGCGCGCGGCGACGACGTGTTCCTGCCCGACCAGTTCACGAACCCCGCCAACCCAGAGGCGCACCGCCGCGGCACCGGCCCGGAGATCGCCGCCGCGCTGGACGGCGACGTGGACGTGCTCGTCGCCGGCGTCGGCACCGGCGGGACGATCACGGGGGTGGGGGAGCACCTGCGCGAGCGCTGCAACCCGAAGCTGAAGATCGTCGCGGTCGAGCCGAAGGGCTCGGCCGTTCTCTCCGGCGGGCGCCTCGGCCCGCACCGCATCCAGGGCATCGGCGCGGGCTTCGTGCCCCCGGTGCTCAACCGCGAGCTGCTCGACGAGGTGATCCCCGTCTCCGACGACGACGCGATCCAGACCGCCTGGCGCTGCGCGCGCGGCGCCGGCATCCTGGCCGGGATCTCCTGCGGCGCTGCGCTCTGGGCCGCGCTCGAGGTGGCCGCGCGGCCCGAGAGCAAGAACGCGCGCATCGTGGTGGTCATGCCGGACTCCGGGGAGCGCTACGTCTCGCAGTCCTTCTTCGCGCCCTAGCGGAGCGATCCAGCTGCCCGCCGCCCGCCCAGGGGCGTCGTCTCCCGCGACGCGGAGAACCCACCAGATCAAAAAAAGGTTGTAGGCGCAAGGATCGTCGCTACGCTTTGGCCATGGCCCACCTCAGCGCGTTCGCCCGGGTGGCTGGCGAGGTCAAGCGTGACGTCCTCGCCGCGCGCGAGCGCGACCCGGCTGCGCGCGGCGTGCAGCCCGCCGAGATCGTGGCCACCTGGCCCGGGATCCACGCCCTGCTCGCCCACCGCGTCGCGCACGCCATGTTCGCCGCCCGCGTGCCGCTGCTCCCGCGCCTGATCGCGATGCTCACGCGCACGGTCACGGGGATCGAGATCCATCCCGCCGCCCGCATCGGCCCCGGCCTCTTCATCGACCACGGCACCGGCGTCGTGATCGGCGAGACCGCCGAGATCGGCAGCAACGTCACCCTCTACCAGGGCGTCACGCTCGGCGGCACCGGCTTCGCCACCGGCAAGCGCCACCCGACCGTGCAGGACAACGTCACGATCGGCTCCGGCGCGAAGCTGCTCGGCCCGATCACGATCGGCCACGGCGCCAAGATCGGCGCCAACAGCGTCGTGATCACCGACGTGCCCCCGAACTCGACCGTCGTCGGCAACCCCGGCCATCCGGTCCGCGTCGAAGGCCGGCGCGTCGAGGGCCCCGACGCCGACTGGATCCACCTGCCCGACCCGATCGCCGAGGCGATCCAGGCGCTCTCCGGGCGCATCGCCCAGCTCGAACGGATGGTCGCCGAGCTCTCCGACGAGCCGCCCCAGCCGGTGGCAGACGTCAAACCGCTCAGAGAGGTTCGCGGGCCGAACCCGGCCGGGGGGTAGGGCCCGCGGGCGCTGCTGCTCCGCCGGCGGCTGACCACTATAATGGTCACATGGCCAGGCAAGTGACCGCAACGGAGGCGAAGGCCAAGATCCTCGGCCTGCTCGACGAAGCCGCCTCCGGTGAGGAGATCGAGATCACGAAGCACGGCCGTCCGGTCGCGCGGCTTGTCCCGCCGCTGGGTGCGCGGACGTTGAAAGGGTCGTTCACCGGCATCGCCAGGACAGAGGCAACGGACGACGAGCTGTTCTCCGCGGATCTCCCGTGGAAAATGGCGTGAGCTCGCTCGGCGATCCTCCTCGACACACACGTCGTCCTCTGGTGGTCGGCGGAACCGCGCCGGGTCAGCAGGCGGGCGGGGGCGGTGCTCGAAGGCGCGGACGAGCTCGTCGTGGCCGCGATCTCCTGGGTCGAGCTGGCGTGGATGGCCAGGAACGAGCGCGTGCTGTTGAGCGTTCCGGTGCGCACGTGGCTCGACGGGCTCGCGGCCCAGCTCCGGACGATCGCGATCACGCCCGCGATCGCCGACACCGCCGCCGGGCTGCCGTCCTCCTTTCCCGGCGACCCCGCCGACCGGTTGATCTTCGCGACGGCCGTCGAGCACGACCTGCCCCTCGTCACGAAGGACCGGGCGATCCGCGACAGCGGCGTGCCAGGCGCGCGGGTCGTCTGGTAGGAGCGCCCACTGCTCCGAGCCCCAGGTCGGCCGGCGCCTGCCGGCTGCCGCCCCCACATCTATCCTCAGAGCGATGGCCGCGAACCCCCACGCAGAGCACCTCGCTGAGCTGCTCGAGGGCCTCAACGAGCCCCAGCGCGAGGCGGTCACGCACGGCGAGGGGCCGCTTCTGATCCTGGCCGGCGCGGGCTCGGGCAAGACGCGCGTGCTCGCGCACCGGATCGCGTTCCTGATCTACACCGACCAGGCCCAGGCGGGGGAGATCCTCGCGATCACGTTCACGAACAAGGCCGCCAGCGAGATGCGCGAGCGCGTGGAACGGCTGCTCGGCCACGCCACGCGCGGCATGTGGCTGATGACCTTCCACTCGGCCTGCGCGCGGATCCTGCGCGCCGAGGCCGCGCGGCTCGGCTACACGCGCCAGTTCACGATCTACGACCAGGCCGACTCGCGCCGCCTGGCCAAGCGCAGCGCGGACGCGGTCGGCGTGGACCCCAAGCGCTACACGCCGGCGGCCGTGCTGAACCAGATCTCCGCGGCCAAGAACAAGCTGATCGACGTCGATGAGTACCGCCAGCAGGCGGCCTCGCCGTTCGAGGAGATGATCGGCGAGGTCTACGACATCTACCAGCGCGACCTCGTGCGGATGAACGCGATGGACTTCGACGACCTCCTGTTCCGGACGGTGAACCTGCTGGAGCTCTTCGAGGAGGCGCGCGAGCGCTACCGCGACACGTTCCGCCACGTGCTGGTGGACGAGTACCAGGACACCAACCACGCGCAGTACCGGCTGCTGCAGCTGCTGGCGGGCGGCGGGGCGCCGCCGAAGCGGGGGGCGGGTCCGAGAACGGCGCCCCGGCCTACGCGGGGCCGGTCGGGCCATCGCAACCTCGCGGTTGTCGGCGACGACGCCCAGTCGATCTACGGCTTCCGCGGCGCCGACATCGAGAACATCCTGCGCTTCCAGGACGACTTCCCCGACGCGCGCGTCGTGAAGCTCGAGCAGAACTACCGCTCGACCGAGACGATCCTCGCCGCCGCGAACGCGGTGATCGCGAACAACCGCGGACAGATCGGCAAGCGGCTGTGGAGCGAGCTCGGCCAGGGCGATCAGATCCAGGTGCGCGCGCTGCAGGACGAGCACGCCGAGGCGCGCTACGTCGTGGGCGAGATCCAGCGCCTCGTGGACGAGGGCGCCTCGCGCGCGGAGATCGCGGTGCTCTACCGCACCAACGCGATGTCGCGCGTGATCGAGGACAACCTCGTGCGCAGCGAGATCGGCTACCAGGTGATCGGCGGCACGAAGTTCTACGAGCGCGCCGAGATCAAGGACGCGATCGCCTACCTGTCGCTGCTGGCGAACCCCTACGACGTGGTCAGCTTCACGCGCGTGGCGAACTCGCCGCGGCGCGGGATCGGCGCGACCACGCTGGCGCGCGTGACCGCGCACGCGGCGGCGATGGACGTCTCGGTGTGGGAGGCGGCGGCCTCCCCGCGCCAGGTGCCCGGCCTCGGCGCGGCGGCGGTGAAGGCGCTGGGGCGCTTCATGGCCACGATGGCTGAGCTGCGCGCGATGACCGGCGCGCCGCCGTTGGGAGGCGAAAAAGATGATTTGGAGGATCGGGCTGCGCAGCTGGATGCGGGATCGCCGCCGGACGATCCCGGGCGCGCGGGGGAGGCCGTCCCGGTCGCCGAGCTGCTGGAGGCCGTGCTCGCCCAGAGCGGCTACGTCGAGGCGCTCGAAGCGGAGCGCTCGATCGAGGCGCAGGGGCGGATCGAGAACCTCGAGCAGCTCGTCGAGGTCGGCCGCGAGTTCGACGAGAGGCGAAGGCGAAGACACCGCTGGAGCGCTTCCTGCAGGAGATCGCGCTCGTCGCCGACGCCGACGCGCGCAGCGACGACGAGGGCCTCGTGACGCTGATGACGCTGCACAACGCGAAGGGGCTCGAGTACCCGATCGGTGTTCATCACCGGGCTCGAGGACGGCGTCTTCCCGCACTCGCGGGCGATCGACGAGGGCGGCCTGGAGGAGGAGCGGCGCCTCTTCTACGTCGGCGTCACGCGCGCGATGCGAAAGCTCTACCTGACCTACGCGCGCCGGCGCGCGGTCTTCGGGGCGCAGAGCTACGGGATGCAGAGCCGCTTCCTGGGTGAGATCCCGGGCGATCTGCTCGACGAGGGCTCCGACGGCGGCTTCTTCGCGGCGGCGAGCTTCACGCCGTCGGTGGCGCGCGGGGCCGACGACCGACGTGGGGCTCGACGCCCGGCGCCGGCGCGAGCCGCGTCCGGCGCGAGGAGATCCAGGCGTTCCGCCTCGGCGAGGACGTCGTCCACGCCGCCTTCGGCGACGGGGTCGTCACAGCGGTCGAGCCCGACGGGGTGATCGTCGTGCGCTTCGCGGGCGACGGCACCGAACGCAAGCTGATGGCCGAGTACGCGCCGGTCAGCAAGCGCTGAGCGCTGCGCCGCCCGCCGACCTTTTAGCATCAGGGCGGTGACCGCGACCCTCATCGACGGCAAGGCCGTGGCCGCGCGCGTGCGCGCGCGAGGTGGCCGAGGAGGTCGCGGCGTTCGCTCGGCAGCACGGGCGCCCGCCGGGCCTCGCGACGGTGCTGGTCGGCGACGACCCCGCATCGGCGGTCTACGTCGGCGGCAAGCAGCGCGCCTCGGCCGAGGTCGGGATGGTCCCGGTCGACAAGCGGCTCGGGGCCGACGCGAGCGCCGCGCAGGTGGAGGCGGAGATCGAGGCGCTGAACGAGGACCCGGCCGTGAACGGGATCCTGGTCCAGCTGCCCGTCCCCGACGCACCTCGACGGGCGCGCGCTGACCGAGCTGGTCCGCCCTGAGAAGGACGTCGACGGCCTGACCACGGTCAACGCCGGGCATGCTCGCGCTCGGCACGCCCCAGCTCGTCGGCGCCACGCCGCTCGGCGTGATGGTCCTGCTCGAGGAGGCCGGGGTCGAGCTGCAGGGCGCCGAAGCCGTCGTCGTGGGGCGCTCGAACCTGTTCGGCAAGCCGATGGCCCAGCTCCTGCTCGGCGCCAACGCGACCGTCACGGTCTGCCACTCGCGCACGCGCGACCTCGCCGCGGTCTGCGCCCGCGCCGACGTGCTGATCGCCGCGATCGGGCGCCCGCGGATGCTCGGCGCCGAGCACGTCAAGCCCGGCGCGGTCGTGATCGACGTGGGCATGAACCGCATCAGCCCGGAGGAGGCTCAGCAACAAGAGCGGGCTCGTCGGGGACGTCGACCACGCCGCCGTGCAGGAGATCGCCGCCGCGATCACGCCGGTGCCAGGCGGCGTCGGCCCGATGACGATCGCGATGCTGCTGCGCAACACGCTGCAGGCGGCGCGCGCCCAGGCCGAGCGCGCCCCGGCGGGGGTGGGGGGATCCGATGAGGAAGCTGCGCGCGGGCGAGTGGACGGCGCTGGCCGGGATCGGCTGCATGATCGCCGCGCTCGTCCTGCCCTGGTACGAAACCTCGCTCGGCGTCAACCTCGACTTCTGGGACACGTTCGGCGGCGCCGCGGTGCTGATGCTGGCGGCCCTCGCCGCGGCGTCCGCGATGGTGCTCGCCGCCGCGCTCGAGCGCGAGAGCCCGGCGCTGCCGGTCTCGACGGGCGTGTGGAGCGTGGTGATCGGCTTGATCGGCGCGATCGCCGCGATCGTGCGGGTGCTCGAGCGCCCCGAACACGCGACCGGCCTGTGCGCCGGCGCCTGGCTCGGCCTCGCCGGCGCGCTGCTGATCCTGATCGGCTCCTGGCTCGTGATCCGCGACGAACGCCCGTCGCGCTACCGCCCGGTCGAAGTCGAGCCGCGCCCGCGGCCGTAGCGGCCGTCGTGGGCCGGCGTTCGGTGCCGGCCCGGCCCGCGGCCCCCGCGTAGACTGCCAGCCGTGATCGACCGCGACGAGGTCCTGCACGTCGCCCGTCTCGCCCGGCTCGCCCTGAGCGAGGAGGAGATCGAGCCGATGGCGCGCGAGCTCTCGGCGATCAGCGGCTACGTCGCCAAGATCGGCGAGCTCGACCTCGACGGCGTCCCGCCCGACCTCCCACGTCGTCGAGGTGACGGGCCGCCTGCGCGAGGACGTCCCGCACGAGTGCCTGCCCCGCGAGGTCGCCCTCGAACAGGCTCCCGACGCGAACGACGAGGGGTTCCTCGTCCCCTCCCCGCAGGCGTGATCTCTGGCACGCATAGCGGCGCTAGCCGGCGTCCTCACTCGCTCGCGTGCTATCGCACGCCACGCTCCTTGCGTCCTTCACCAACGCCTACGGCGTCGGTGCCGGCTTGCTCTGCGTGCCAGAGATGAGCGCGAACGACCTCCTCTCACTGACGGCCGCGCAGGCCGCCGAGCGGTCGCGGCCGGCGAGCATCTCCGCCGGGGAGCTGTTCGCCTTCTACCGCGAGCGCGCCGCCGCCGACCGTGCGCCGGGCGAGGACGGGCTGAACTGCTTCACCTGGGTCGCGCCGGCGAGGACGGCGCCGGCGGGGATGACGGCACGGGTCCGCTCGCGGGCGTCCCGCTCGCGGTCAAGGATCTCTTCTGCACAAAGGGCGTGCCGAGCCAGTCGGGCTCGAAGATCCTCGAGGGCTACCTGCCGCCGTACACCGCGACCGCCGTCGAGCGGCTCCAGCGGGCGGGTGCGCACGCTGCTGGCGAAGACCAACCAGGACGAGTTCGCGATGGGCTCCTCGAACGAGAACTCCGCCTACGGGCCCGTCCGCAACCCCTGGGACCGCACGCGCGTGCCCGGCGGCTCCTCGGGCGGCAGCGCCGCCGCCGTCGCGGCCGGGCTCGCGCCGTGGGCGCTCGGGCACCGACACGGGCGGCTCGATCCGCCAGCCCGCGGCGCTGTGCGGCATCGTCGGCATGAAACCGACCTACGGCTCCGTCTCGCGCTACGGCATGATCGCCTTCGCCTCCTCGCTCGACCAGGCCGGCCCGCTGACACGCGACGTGCGCGACGCCGCCCTGCTGCTGAGCGAGATGGTCGGCCAGGACCCCTGCGACGCGACCTCGCTGCAGTTCCCCGAGCCGGTCGCCCTGCCGAGCGCCGAGCGCCTCGACGGGGTCCGCATCGGCGTCCCCGGCGAGCTCACCGGCGAGGGGATCGAAGCGGGCGTGCTCGAGTCCTTCCGCGCCGCGCTGGAGACAGCGCCGTCTCGCTCGGCGCCGAGATCCGCGAGATCGCGCTGCCCCACGCACCGCACGCGCTCTCGGCCTACTACGTGCTGGCGCCCGCGGAGGCCTCCTCGAACCTCGCCCGCTACGACGGCGTCCGCTACGGCATGCGCGCACCCGACGCGCGCGACCTGCTCGACATGTACACGCGCACCCGCCACGACGGCTTCGGGCCCGAGGTCAAGCGCCGCGTGATGCTCGGCACCTACGCGCTCTCCTCCGGCTACTACGACGCCTACTACGGCCGCGCCCAGCGCGTGCGCACGAAGATCGCCGAGGACTTCGCGCAAGGCCTTCGAGCAGGTCGAGCTGATCGCCACGCCGACCGCGCCCACCGTGGCGTTCGCGCTCGGCGAGAAGACCGGCGACCCGCTCGCGATGTACCTGAACGACTACTGCACGGTGCCGATGTCGCTCGCCGGGATCCCGGCGATCTCGATCCCCTGCGGGCTCTCCGGCGGCCTGCCGGTCGGGCTGCAGCTCGCGGGGCCGGCCTTCAGCGAGAACCGCGCTGCTCGACGCCTCCTACGCGCTCGAGCAGGCGCTCGGCTTCGACGGGAGCGGGCCGCGTGGCTGAGCTCGAGCCCGTCATCGGCCTGGAGATCCACATCCAGCTCGCGACGGCGACGAAGATGTTCTGCGCCTGCGACGTGACGTTCGGCGATCCGCCCAACACGCACACCTGCCCGGTCTGCCTCGGCCTGCCCGGGAGCCTTCCGGTCGCGAACGCGCGCGCGGTGCACTTCGGGCTGATGATCGGCCTCGCGCTCGGCTCGGAGCTCGCGCCGCGGTCGATCTTCCACCGCAAGAACTACTTCTATCCCGACCTGCCGAAGGGCTACCAGATCTCCCAGTACGACGAGCCCCTGTGCCGCGGCGGGCAGCTCGGCGACGTGCGCATCCACCGCGTGCACCTGGAGGAGGACGCGGCGAAGCTCACGCACCTCGGCGAGAGCGGGCGCATCCACGGCTCCGACGCGAGCATCGTCGACTTCAACCGCGGCGGCACGCCGCTGGCGGAGATCGTGACCGAGCCCGACCTGCGCTCGGCCGAGCAGGCCGGCGAGTGGCTGCGGCTGCTGCGCACCACGATGCGCACCCTCGGCGTCAGCGACGTGAACATGGAGGAGGGCTCGCTGCGCTGCGACGCCAACATCTCGCTGCGCCCGGCCGGCAGCGAGGAGCTCGGCGTCAAGACCGAGCTGAAGAACATGAACTCCTTCCGCTTCATCGAACGCGGCATCCGCGCCGAGATCGCGCGCCAGGAGAAGGTGATCGAGGGCGGCGGCACGGTCGAACAGGAGACCCTGCACTTCGACCCGGACTCCGGCGCGATCACCTCGCTGCGCTCCAAGGAGGAGGCGCACGACTACCGCTACTTCCCCGAGCCGGACCTCGTGCCGGTCGCGATCGACGAGGGCATGCGCGAGGCGGCGCGGGCCGAGATGGTCGAGCTGCCGGCCGAGCGCGCGGCGCGCTACGAGCGCGACCTCGGCCTCAGCGAGGAGAGCGCCCGGCTGCTCGCGTTCCGCGGCGAGCTCGCGGGCTTCTTCGACGCGGCGCTCGGCGGCGCAGGCCGGACGTGCCGGCGCAGACGCTCGCCAACTGGGTGGGCGTCGAGCTCGCCGGCCGCCTCGAGGACGGCGTCGACCCCGCCGAGCGCGAAGGTGACCCCCGCGGCGCTCGCGCAGCTGGTCGGGATGGTCGCGGAGAAGAAGGTCAGCGTGGGCGCCGGCCCGGCAGGTGCTCGAGCGCCTGATCGCCGACGGCGGCGACCCGGCCGCGATCGTCGAGGCCGAGGGGCTCGCGGCGATGGACGGCGGCGATGAGCTGGCCGCGATCGTCGCGGCGGCGCTGGAGGCGAACCCCGATGCCGCGCAGCGCGTGCGCGAAGGCAACGCGAAGGCGATCGGCCCGATCGTGGGCCACGTGATGCGCGAGACCCGCGGGCGGGCCGACGGCACCGAGGTCTCGCGGCTGATCAACGAGCAGCTCGCCTGAGGCCGGCGCGGAGCGCCGGCCGGCCCTTTCGGCCGCTCGCCGCTGCGCGTCGAGTCCGCGCGCGCCACATTTTGGACTCCCGGCCAAAGGCACGGCGCGCCCGGCGCGCCAAGATGACGGCCATGAGCTCCCCAACCTCCTCGAGCGTGTCACCGCCCCGGCGGTTCGTCCTCTTGCCGGAGGTGGTGGCCGAAGGCGGCCGGCGCGGTCCAGCGATCCGCCGCTACCGGCTGACAAGTGTCGGGTCGGGGGCGGGTCGCACCCGCTCCGGCCGGCGCGGCCCGGACATCGCGACGGCACGGACGGCCCGCGATCCAGGTCCGCCCGGCCGCACTGAGCTGACCCCCCACCGACGCGACGGCGCGCGCTTCCCTCGGCGAGCGTCACAGCGTGCGGCCGGACAGGGAATCCCTCCCTGTCCGGCCGCATTGCCGTTAACATCGTCGTTGATGAACGAGTCTTCACAGCGCTCCTTCGGACGCACCGCCGTGGCGGTCCTGATCCTGCTGGTGGTGGGCTGGCTGCTGCTCGGCGTGATCGGCCACGTGCTGTCGTTCCTGTTCAGCACGGTGCTCCTGGTCCTCGCGGTCGTCGCGGTGATCTGGGCGCTGCGCGTGCTGCTCTAGCGCCGGCACGCCGCCATGGCCTACATCGTGATCGCGGTCTGCTTCGGGATCTCCGGCGGGATCGTCGGCAAGATCAAGGGCAGCTCGTTCTGGCTCTGGTTCCTGATCTCGGGCCTCGTGCCGTTCTTCGGGCTGATGGCCGCGATCGCCTACCGCTTCGAGCGCGACGAGCTGCGCCGGCGCTGCCCGCAAATGCGGGCGCGTGACCAAGATCTACGACGCGGTCTGCCTGCGCTGCGGCGAGGAGCTCGAGTACCCCGAGGTCGCCGTCCAGCCCGAATCCTGGCAGCGCACACCCGCCCCGCCGAGCTGACTCGGCCTTCGGGTTCCCTAACTCGAATCAGGGCGGCCTAAGCCGGTCTGTCGCGTACGCTCTGGACGATGAGCGCGGAGGCGAACACCGAACTTCAGCGCGGCCACTTCCGGCATCGATCGCCTGATCCAGCGCTTCGGCTTCGCCGACGAGCAGGAATTCGTGCTGCGCGTCGTGCAGCCGGCGCTCGTGGGGATGATCGACGGCACCGTCTCCTCGCTCGCGCCGATCTTCGCGGCGGCGATCGCCTCCAGCTCGCACACCGCCTTCGTCGTCGGGCTCGGAGTCGCGCTTCGGCGCCGGCGTGAGCATGGGCTGGTCGGAGGCGCTCTCGGACACCGGCGAGCAGACCGGGCGCGGCTCGGCCGTGGTCAGCGGCTCGATCACGGGCGGCATGACCGCGCTCGGAGGGCTGTTCCACACGCTCCCGTTCCTGATTCCGAACGTCCACACGGCGCTGGTCGTGGCGGGCTGCGTGGTCGCGGTCGAGCTGTTCGCGATCGCGTGGGTGCGCAAACGGTTCCTCGGCGTCTCGATGCGCTCCTCGCTGCTGATCGTCACCGTCGGCGGCGTGATCTCGCTGGCGATCGGCGTCGGGCTCGGCGCCTCCTAGCGCCACGACGAGCTGGATGCCGGCCGTCTCCGAGGACGCAGCGCCGGCCCGTCCCGAGCAGCTCACCCGAGCCGCGGCGCACGGCACCCGTCGAGCTGCTGTGGGACCTGGTGTTCGTGTTCGCGGTCACGCAGGTCACGACGCTGCTGCGCAAAGACCTGACGTGGGCCGGCTTCGGCCGCGCGATGCTCGTGCTGGCGCTCGTGTGGTGGGCGTGGTCGGCGTACGTGTGGGTCACGAACGCGCAGGACCCGGACGGTCCGGTGCTGCGGGCCGCGCTGCTCGCGGCCGGCGGCGTGATCTTCATCGCCGGCCTGGCCGTCCCGCACGCCTACGGCAGCGAGGGGGTGCTGTTCGCCGTCGCCTACGTGATCGTGCGGCTCGGCCACCTCGCGCTCTACGCGGACGCCTCGCGGCGGGGCAACGCGTCGTGGCGGGCGATCGTGGGCTTCGGCGTCTGGACCTGCGTCGGCATGGCGCTGCTCCTGGCGGGCTCGTTCCTCCACGGCGGCTGGCGGGTGGCGCTGTGGACCGCGGCTGCGCTGATCGACTACGCCGGCCCGGCCTGGCTCACGCGCGAGCGCCTGCGCGGGCTGCAGACGGTCGCGGTCGAGCACTTCGCCGAGCGCTACGGGCTGTTCGTGATCATCTGCCTCGGGGAGTCGGTCGTGGCGATCGGCGTCGGCGCGCAGGCGCACCTGCTGGACGCCGAGATCGTGCTCGGAGTGGCGCTCACCCTGATCATCACCGGCGAGCTGTGGTGGGCCTACTTCGCACGCTTCGCGACGACGGCGCAGGAGCGCCTGCGCGCGGTCGCCGATCCGGTGCTCGTGGCCGCCGACGCCTACAGCTACATCCACCTGCTGATCGTCGCGGGGATCATCGTGTTCGCGGTCGGCGCGCGCGAGGCGGTCGCCGACGTCACGGGCGACCTGGCGGCCCCGGCGCGCCTCGCGCTGTGCGGCGGGATCGCGCTCTGGATGGCCGGCGGGGTGGCCTTCCGGCTGCGGATCGCGGGCACCGTGGGCTGGGGCAAGCTGACGGCCGCGGTCGCATGTCTTGTGTGGTTCGGCGTCTCGGGGGGCGTGCCCGCGTGGGTCGTGGCGGGCGTGCTCGCGCTGCTGCTGCTCGCGCTGCTCGTGTGGGAGCAGGGACACGACCCCGCAGAGGCCATCGCGTGACGCGCCCGTTCGGCCCGAAAACCCGCTGGTAGACTGGCATTCCAGCGCGGGGTCGGCACCCCGCCATTCGTCGTTGCGGACCACTTGAAAGGAGGTCGAGATGCGGGCAGTCGATGCACTGATGGAATGTCTTAAGGCGGAGGGTGTCGACGTCGTCTTCGGCCTCCCGGGCGGGGCGAACCTGCCGACCTACGACGCGCTCGTCGACGGCGGCGTGCGTCACATCCTCGTCCGCCACGAGGCCGGCGGCGGCCACGCCGCCGAGGGCTACGCGAAGGCGACCGGCAAGGTGGGCGTGGCCTTTGCGACCAGCGGCCCCGGCGCGACGAACCTGATCACGCCGATCACCGACGCGATGATGGACTCGGTCCCCTGCGTCTTCATCACGGGCCAGGTCCGCACCGAGCTGCTCGGCACCGACGGCTTCCAGGAGGCGGACACGATCGGGATCACGATGCCGATCGTCAAGCACTCCTTCATGATCCAGAGCCCGCAGGAGCTGCCGCGCGCGATCCACGAGGCGTTCCACGTCGCGCGCAGCGGGCGTCCGGGCCCCGTGCTCGTGGACATCCCGATGGACCTCTCGCGGGCCGAGATCGACTACGAGCCGGTGACCGACGTGCGGCTGCCGGGCTACCAGCCGCGGATCGAGGGCAACCAGAAGCAGATCCGCCAGGCCGCCAAGGCGCTCGCGGCCGCGCAGCGGCCCGTGATCTACGCGGGCGGCGGCGTCGTCAACGCCGAAGGCTCGGCCGAGCTCACCGAGTTCGCGCGCAGCGACCGCTTCCCGGTCACCTGCACCCTGATGGGGCTCGGCGCCTACCCCGCGCCCGACCCGCAGTGGCTCGGGATGCTGGGAATGCACGGCACGCGCGCGGCCAACTACGCGATGGACGAGGCGGACCTGATCTGCGCCGTGGGCGCGCGCTTCGACGACCGCATCACGGGCAAGCTCTCCGAGTTCGCCCCGCGCGCGAAGTTCATCCACATCGACGTCGACCCGGCGGAGATCTCGAAGAACGTCCCCGCGCACATCCCGATCGTGGGCGACGCCAGGCACGTGCTGGCGAAGCTGCTCGTCGAGTACCGCGCGATCGGCGCCGACCCCGGCCGGCTCGACGCGTGGTGGGGCCGGATCGAGTCCTGGCGGGAGAAGTACCCGCTCGCCTACGAGGACAGCTCGGACAACGAGATCAAGCCGCAGTTCCTGATCCAGGCGCTGTACGAGGCGACCGGCGGGCAGGCGATCGTCACCAGCGACGTCGGCCAGCACCAGATGTGGGCGGCCCAGTACTACGACTTCCCGGAGCCGCGGCGCTGGATCAACTCCGGCGGGCTCGGGACGATGGGCTTCGGCCTGCCGGCCGCGATGGGAGCGGCCGTCGGCTGTCCCGATCAGCTCGTCTGCTGCGTCGCCGGCGACGGCTCGGTGCAGATGAACGCCCAGGAGCTCGCGACCTGCGCCCAGAACGAGATCCCGATCAAGGTGTTCATCATGAACAACGGCTACCTGGGCATGGTCCGCCAGTGGCAGGAGCTGTTCTGGGACGGCAAATACAGCCACGTCGACATGGGCGAGTTCCCGGACTTCGTGAAGCTCGCCGAGGCCTACGGCGTGACTGGTATGCGCCTCACCGACAAGACGACGCTCGTGGAGGACATCAAGCGGGCGATCGCCACCGACGGCCCCGTGGTGGTGGACGTGCGGGTGACGCGGGAGGAGAACACCTACCCGATGATCCCGGCCGGCCACGCCGCGCGCGAGATGGTGGGGTGAGCGCAATGGGTGAACCTGGAACCAAGGAGCCGCTCAGCCTCGAGGAGCTCGACGCGGCTGCCGGCCTGCGAACGGGCCGCAAGCACGTCCTCTCGATCCTGGTGGAAAACAAGTCGGGCGTGCTGACCCGCATCGCGGGCCTGTTCGCGCGCCGCGGCTTCAACATCGACACGCTGACGGTCGGGCCGACCGAGGACGATGAGATCTCGCGCGTGACGCTGACGGTCGACGGGGCGCTGCACCCGATCGACCAGGTCACCAAGCAGCTCCACAAGCTCGTCAACGTCCTGAAGATCCGCGACCTCGAGCCGGGCGACACCGTCGCGCGCGAGCTGGCGCTCTTCAAGGTCACCGCCGACGGGCCGCAGCGCGGCGAGCTGATGCAGATCGCGGAGATCTTCCGCGGCAAGGTCGTCGACGTCACCAAGCGCGCGGTGATCATCGAGGTCACAGGGACGACCGACAAGATCGCGGCGTTCGAGACGATGGTGCGGCCGTTCGGGCTGATCGAGATGATGCGGACCGGCGAGATCGCGATCTCGCGCGGACGCACAGAGACCTGACCCGGCCGGCCGCTTGAGGAGCGCCTCCGCGCAGAGACCGCCCTTCGCGCTCGCCGAGCGCGATCGGGGCCGTCTCGGTGAACGCCTGTCCGCGGCGGCGCGCCGCGCCCGGGCTCGTGGCCGCGCCACGCTGGCGGCCGTGACGGTCGAGCTCGAGCGGCGGCGCCGATCCGTCGGCGATCGCGTTCGCCTCGCGCCGCGCCGGGGAGCCGTGGTTCTGCTTCGAGCAGCCCGACCGCGGTGCCCGCGCGATCGGGGCGCTGGGGGAGGCGCTCGACCTGCGTGCCTCCGGCGCCGGGCGCTTCGAGGAGCTCGCCGCGCGCTGGCGGGAGCTGGCCGCGGAGGCCGTCCAGGATCCGGTCGACGGCTCGCATGCGGCCGGGCCGCTCGCGGTCGGGGGCTTCAGCTTCGCACCGGAGGGCGGCCGGGCGCCGCACTGGCGCGCCTTCGGGGCCGCGAGCATGGTGGTGCCCGAGGTGAGCGTCACGCGCGCCGACGGCCGCGCCACGATGACGCTCGCGGCGCTCGTCCAGCCGGACGACGACCCCGAGCAGCGCCTCGATGCACTCCTCGCGCGCGCTGCTGAGCTGCGCGAGGAGCGGCTGCCGCTGCTGGATCCGGCCCCGGCGGGCCGCTTCGAGGTGGTGAGCGCGATGCCGCCCGAGCACTACGAGCAGGCCGTCGCGCGCGCGGTCGAGCTGATCCGCGAGGGGCGGATGGAGAAGATCGTGCTGGCGCGCGAGGTGCAGGTCCATGCACCGCGCTCCTACGAGCCCGCGGCGCTCTTCGGAGTGCTTCGCGACGAGTTCCCCTCCTGCTTCGTGCTCTGCGCCGGGCGCGGGGACAGCGCGCTCATCGCCGCCAGCCCGGAGCTGCTCCTGAGGCGCGAGGGACAGCGGGTCTCGACGCTCGCGCTCGCCGCCTCCTCGCGGCGCAGCGCGGACCCCGCGGTCGACGCCCACCTCGGCGAGCAGCTGCTGCGCGACCCCAGCTACCGCGAAGAGCACGCGATCGTCGCGCGCCGGATCGAACGCACCCTGCGGGCGCATTCGGTCTGGGTCGCGGCCGCCCCCGAGCCGGGCCTCGCGCAGATCGCGAACATCCAGCACCTGGCCACGCCGATTCGCGCCCAGCTCGCCGAGCCGATCGAGGCGCTCCAGCTCGCCGGTCTCATGCATCCGACGCCGGCCGTCGGCGGCGAGCCCTTGGAGGCGGCGGCACCCCTGATCCCCGCGCTCGAGGGGCTCGACCGCGGCTGGTACCTCGGCCCGCTCGGCTGGACCGACGCGGCCGGCGACGGCGAGTTCTGCGTGACGCTGCGCTGCGCCCTGCTGAGCGGCGCGGTCGCGCGCTGCTACGCGGGCGGCGGGATCGTGCGCGACTCGGTGCCGGAGAAGGAGCTCGCCGAGACCGAGGTGAAGCTGCAGGCGCTGCTGCCGCTGCTCAGCGGCTGACCGCCGCGGCGACGGCGTCCCACATGCGGCGGTGGACCGCCACGTTGCGCTCGCGCTCGGAGGGCACCTCGATGATTCCCGCCTCGGCCCGGGCGAGCGCGCGCTCGAGGGCCGAGCGGAACGCGGGGCCGCTGTCCACGCGCTCGTGCGCGAGGCCGTAGAGCGCGGCGGCGCGCTCGAAGTCGAGGCCCGTGGGCGTCGCGACGTGGCGGGTGTAGAGGTCCTCTCCGCCCTGCAGCTCCCCGCGTGCGAGCGGTGCCCGCGAGACGGGCAGGAAGTCGAAGATCCCGCCGCCCTCGTTGTTGATCAGCACGATCGTGAGCTTCAGGCCGAGGCGGGACGCAGCGGCCAGCCCGCCCAGGTCGTGGGCCAGGGCGACGTCGCCGATCAGGAGAACGACCTGCTCGGGCAGCGGCGCCGCATCGCCGCTCACCGCCGCCGCGGCGCCGAACGCGCAGGAGACGGTCCCGTCGATCCCGTTCGCCCCGCGATTGCAGAGCACCCGCGGCGGCGCCGAGCGCACAGGCCAGAGGGTCTCGATGTCCCGGACCGGCATCGAGGAGGCCACGAACAGCGTCGCCTCGCCGGGCAACAGCTCGCCCAACTCGGCCGCGACGCGAGGCTCGGAGAGCGGCTCCGCGCCGAGCACGCCGCGAAGCGCCCCGGCGGCGCGCGCGTCGGCCGCGCGCCAGGACTCCAGCCAGTCCTCACGAGCGTCGCCGCGCCTCTCGGCGGAGAGCTCTTCGAGCGCGAGCTGCGGGTCCAGGTCGAGGCTGTGGGAGAGCACCGAGGCGGGGTCCTGCCACGCCCCCTCGGGGTCCAGCGAGACCTGCGGGACATCCTCCAGCCCGGCCAGCCAGGCGCGCAGCGGCTTCGAGACCGGCAGGTCGCCCGCGCGCAACACCAGGTCCGGTCGCATCGCCGCGGCGAAGGCCGGATCGCGCAGCAGTGCGTCGTAGTGCGCGACCGCCGCTGCGCCCCGGCGGCCGCCGGACATCGGATCCGCCAACAGCGGCCATCCGAGGGCCGCCGCGGCGTCTGCGGCAGCCTCGCCCAGCCTGCCCCGCTCGTCGCGCCCGCAGACGATCACGCCGCTCCGGGCTCCGTCGAGCAGCTCGCGCAGTCGGCGCCGGATCCCCGCCTCGAAGCGCCGCGCCGCCGGCCGCGCGAGGTAGGGGGCGCGCCCCGCACGGGCGCTTTCGTCGGGCGGCAGCGCCTCGACGCATCGGTGGGCGCCAGGGGCTCGCGCAGCGGGAAGTTCAGGTGCACCGCGCCCGGGCGGCCCTCGAGCGCGGTGGCGTACGCGCGGCATGCGAGCGTCCGGATCCAGCGCAGGGCGCCCTCGTCGGCGGCCGGCGGCAGCTCCACCTCGGAGAACCACTTCGCGGCGCTCCCGTAGAGCTTCAGCTGGTCGACGGCCTGACCCGCGCCGTTCTCACGCAGCTCGGCGGGCCGGTCGGCGGTCAGCAGCAGCAGCGGCACGCGGGCCTCGCGCGCCTCGACGGCCGCGGGCAGCAGCTCGGCCGCTGCGGTGCCCGACGTGCACGTCACCGCCACCGGAAGCCCGCGCGCCTTGGCCAGGCCGAGCGCGAAGAAGCCGGCCGCGCGCTCGTCGACGTGCGAATGGCACACGAGGTGCGGATCGCGCGCGAGGGCCAGCAGCAGAGGAGCGTTGCGTGAGCCGGGCGAGGTGCACGCTGCCCGCATCCCGCACCGCGCCAGCTCGTCCACGAACGCCCGCAGCATCACGTGGGTGTCGGTGTTCGCGGTCATAGGATCGGGGCGTGCCAGAGACGCTCGTCCTGCTCCACGGCTTCGGCGGCACGCACCGCGCCTGGGACGGCGTGATCGAGCGTCTGGACCCGGAACGCTACAGCCCGCTCGCACTCGACCTCCCGGGCCACGGGGCCGCGGCGGCGCACCCGCCGCCGATCGGCTTCGAGCAGTGCGTGCGCTCGGTCCTCGGCGCGGCGCCGCAGCGGTTCGCGCTGTGCGGCTACTCCTTGGGCGGGCGCGTGGCCTTGCACGTCGCGCTCGCTGCACCCGAGCGCGTCACGCGGCTCGTCCTGATCGGCGCGAACCCGGGGATCGAGGACCCCGCTGAGCGAGCGGAGCGCCGAGCCGCCGACGAGCGGCTCGCCTCGCGCCTGGAAAGCGAGCCCTACGAGGACTGGATCGAGAGCTGGCGCACGCAGCCGCTGTTCGCCGAGGACCCTCATTTCGTCGGCGAGCTCGCGCGCGCCGACCAGCGCCGCAACGACCCGCTCGCGCTGGCCGCGGCGATGCGCGGGCTGTCCGTCGGGAGCATGGAGCCGCTGTGGGAGCGTCTGGGCGAGCTGGCGATGGCGGTGGACCTGATCGCGGGCGAGCGCGACCGCAAGTTCCTCGTGCTCTCCGAACGCGCGCTGTCGCGGCTGCCCGAGGGCTCGATGACGGTGCTCGCCGGAGGGCACGGTCTTCCGCTCGAGAACCCCGCCGGCATCGCCGCGGCGCTCGACCGGCGGCCGGGCGAGGGCTGAACGGGGGCCCGTTCCCGAGGGCCGGCGTGGAGCGCGGGCCGGCCTCCCGGCTATATCTCGACTGCGGGCAGCCCGTCGAGGCTTGCCGCGTTCTTCTCGCGCTGGTAGTCGCGCAGCGCCGCCTCGCCCCCGACGCGGACCTTCTTCTGCGCCCACGCGTCGGCGTGCGGGCGCAGCCCCTCGAAGCTCATCAGCGGCACGCCGTAGCCGCATGAGTCTGCGACGCGCGTGAGCTCCACCAGCACGATCGAGCGGCGGGCAGCGGGGACGGCCGGCTGCTCGAAGCCGCAGCGGGCGTTCAGCTCTTCGAACCGGTCGGTGCCGGCGGGCACGACTTCGCCGCGGCCGTGCAGCCGGACGATCCGCGGCGGCCCGGAGAAAGCGCAGAGCATGATCACGATGCGCCCGTTCTCGCGGATGTGCGCGACGGTCTCGGCGCCGCTGCCGACGACGTCGAGATAGGCCACCGTGCGAGGGTCGATGACGCTCAGCGTCCCGATCGGTCCCTTCGGTGAGACGTTGACGTGACCGTCGCCCGCTAGAGGCGCCGTGGCGACGAAGAACAGCGGCTGAGCGGCGATCCAGTCGCGCAGGCGCTCGTCGATCCCGTCGAAGACCTTTCCCATCGCCAGAGCATAGGAACCGGGCCAGCGCGCGCCGGCGCGCCTCAGCCGTGGAAGAGCTCGCCGGCCTCGACGCCGAGGCCGGGGCCCGAGGGCAGATCGATCGCCCCGGCCCGGGCGGGCAGGGGGTTCTCGATGTCCTCGAACAGGGCGAGCGTGGCCAGGCCGCAATGCGGCAGCGGGCCGCGCGAGGCCAGCGCCGAGGCGGCCTGCAGCGCGGCGGCCACGCCGAGGGGGCCGTCGAGGGTGGACGCGAGGTAGACCTCGGCGCCGGAGGCCCGCACGAGCGCGGCGGCCGCGACCAGCGCCCCGATCCCGCCGCAGCGGGAGATCTTCAGGCAGACGGCGTCGGCGATCCCGCCCCCGAGCGCGCCGCGCTCGCCCGCGGTCTCGTCGATCGAGACGCGCACCGGCACCCGCTCGCGCACGGCGCGCATCGCGGCGAGCCCGTGGACGGGCTCCTCGACCAGCTCCAGGCCGGCGGGCGCCAGGGCCTCGATCGCGCGCACCGCCTGCTCGACGTCCCAGGCGCCGTTGGCGTCGAGTCGCAGCTGCGCACCGGGGCCGGCCGCTGCACGGACCGCCGCGACCCGTCCGGCGTCGTCGCCGCCTCCGACCTTGATCTTCAGGCACTCGAAGCCCTCTCCGACGGCCCGCGCCGCCTGCTCGGCGGCCGTCGCGCGGTCGGCCCCGGTGAGGGTCGCGTTGACGGGCACCCGCGCTGCGGGCCGGTCGCTCAGCAGCGCCGCCACGGAGCGCCCCGCACGTCGCCCGGCGCGGTCCCACAGCGCCATGTCGATCGCCGCGAGCGCGGCCGGTACGTCGGCCCGTGCCCGGCACGCCTCGAGGAGATGGTCGCCGCGCGCTTCGCCGACCTCCTGCAGCGCGTCGACGTAGCTCTCCAGGGCGGGCCACACGACGTCCATGCCGGGGCCGTCGTAGGCGGGCAGGGGCGCCGCCTCGCCGTAGCCGCTCACGCCGTCCTCGCCGGTCAGGCAGACGATCGCGAGCTCGCGATCGGCGACGGTGCCGTGTGCTGTCTGGAGCGGCTCGGCGAGCCGCACGGTGCGACGGCGGAGCTCGAGCCTCACGGCTGGATCCCGCCCGCGGCGAGGATCCCGGCCGAGTACAGCAGGCAGAACACGAGCTGCAGCATCCCCGTGCGCGCGAGCGCGCCGTTCAGCGAGGCCCCGTCCGTGCGCGTGCGCACGACGCGGGCGACGGCGAGCGCGAGCGGCGCCGCGAGCCACGGCAGCAGAAGCCAGGCGTTCATCGAGCCGAGCGGCCAGGGGAGAGGCGCGGTGATGAACGCGCCCGCGAGCATCGCCACGTAGAGCCCGCGCGTGCGCTCGCGGCCGAGCCGCACGGCGAGCGTGCGCTTCCCGGCGCGGCGGTCGGTGTCGATGTCGCGGACGTTGTTCACGACCAGGATCGCGCTCGCGAGCAGCCCGACCGGGACGGCGCACACGAACGCCTCCCAGGGCAGCTGCTGGACCTGGACGAAGTAGGAGCCGGCGACGGCGACGATGCCGAAGAAGAGGAACACGAAGAGCTCTCCGAGCCCCTCGTATCCGTATGGGCGCGGCCCGCCCGTGTAGAGCACACCGGCGAGGATCGAGGCGGCGCCGACGGCCAGCAGCTCCCATCCGGCGACCGCGATCAGATAGATCCCGCACAGGACCGCCAGGCCGAAGGTCACGTAGGTCGCGATCAGCACCTGGCGCGGCGGGACGAGCCCGCCGGCGGTGACCCTGACCGGCCCGAGGCGGTCCTCGGTGTCGGCGCCGCGGCGCGCGTCGGAGTAGTCGTTCGACAGGTTGGTGCCGACCTGGATGAAGACCGCGCCCAGCAGCGCGGCGACGAACGTCAGGGGGTGGAAGGTGCCGTTCCCGAGCGCGAGCGAGGTGCCGACCAGCACGGGCGCGATCGCGGCCGGCAGCGTGCGCAGGCGCGCGGCCATCAGCCAGATCCGAACGGCCGAGGGGCGCGAGCGCTCGAGGGTCGCGGGGGCGCCCATCAGGCGCGCCGCGGGAACTGCGAGAAGTCGGGCCGGCGCTTCTCCTTGTACGCGTCCCGGCCCTCCTGCGCCTCGCTGCTTTCGTAGAAGAGCAGGTTGGTGTCGTGCGCGAGCTGCTGGATCCCGGAGAGCCCGTCCTCGGCCGCGTTGAAGCTCGCCTTCAGCAGGCGCAGCGCGAAGGGGGAGAGGGCGAGCATCTCGCGGCACCACTGCACCGTCTCCTCCTCGAGGCGCTCCAGCGGCACGACGGTGTTGACGAGCCCCATCTCGAGTGCCTGGCGGGCGTCGTACTGGCGGCAGAGGAACCAGATCTCCTTCGCCTTCTTGGGGCCCACGAGGTTCGCGAGCGCCCCGGCGCCGAAGCCGCCGTCGAAGGACCCCACCTTCGGCCCGACCTGGCCGAAGCGGGCGTTGTCCGCGGCGATCGTCAGATCGCAGACGACGTGCAGCACGTGCCCGCCCCCGATCGCATAGCCGGCGACCATCGCGACGATCGGCTTGGGCAGCCGGCGCATCTGCACGTGCAGATCCGTGACGTGGAAGCGCCCGACCTTGGCGAGGCCGTCGCCCTCGTCCTGCAGGTATCCGGTGTCGCCGCGCACGCGCTGGTCGCCGCCCGAGCAGAAGGCGTCGGGGCCCTCGCCGGTGAGCACGATCACCCCGACCGACTGGTCCTCGCGCGCGCGATCCAGGGCCTCGGAGATCTCGATGATCGTCCGCGGGCGGAACGCGTTGCGAACCTCCGGGCGCGCGATCGTGATCTTCGCGATGCCCGCGTCCTCGCCGGCCGAGAGCTCGTAGCGGATGTCGGTGTAGGAGCCCTCGCCGGGCTGCCAGACGGTGCTCATCGGCGCGAAGGCTAGCCTGTTGCGCCATGAACACCGGCGCATGGCTCGAGCGAGCGGCGGCACGGGCCCCGGGGCGCGCCGCGATCGAGACCCCCGGCGCGACGTGGACCTACGCCGAGCTGCTGGGCGCCGCGCGAGCCGGGGCGGCCCGCCTGCAGCGCGCTCGGCGCCGGGCCCGGCGAGCGGGTCGCGATCGCGCTGCCCGCGGGCCTGGAGTTCGCGCAGGCGCTGCACGCCTGCCTGCTGCTCGGCGCCGCGGTCGTCCCCGTCGACATGCGCCTCGCGCCGGGCGAGCGCGGCCGGGTCGCCGCCGGCGCCGCCGTGCTCGTGGACGAGCCGCTCCCCGCGGCGGGCGAGACGCTGGAGCTCGGCGCCCGGCACGACCTCGACGCCACCGCGCTGGTCGTCCACACCTCGGGGACGACCGCGGCGCCCAAGCCAGTCGAGCTGAGCTACGGGAACCTGCTCTGGAGCGCGCTCGGCTCGGGCGTGGCGCTCGGCACCGCGCCCGAGGAGCGCTGGCTGTGCGCGCTGCCGCTCTCGCACGTCGGCGGGCTCTCGATCCTGATCCGCTCGGCGATCTACGCGACGACTGCCGTCGTGCACGAGCGCTTCGAGACCGACCGCGTGCTGCACGCCGCTGCGCTCCGGAGGCGTGACGCTCGCGAGCCTCGTCGCCACGACGCTCGCACGCCTGCTCGACGCCGGGCTCGAACAGCCGGCCGCGCTGCGCTGCGCGCTGACCGGAGGCGGCCCGGTCCCGCCCGCGCTGCGCGAGCGCGCGCTGCAGGCCGGGGTGCCCGTGGCGCTCACCTACGGGCTCACCGAGACCGCCTCGCAGGCGACGACCCTGCCGGCGGCCGCGCTGGATGACCCGGCGCACACCGCCGGGCCGCCCCTCTTCTGCACGCGGCTGAGGATCGCCGCGGACGGCGAGATCATGCTCGCCGGGCCGACCGTGGCCCGCTCGGCGGAGCTGCACGACGGCTGGCTGGCGACCGGCGATCTCGGGCGCCTGGACGAGCGCGGCTGGCTGCAGGTGCTCGGCCGCAAGGCGGACACGATCGTGACGGGCGGGGAGAACGTCGCGCCCGCGGAGGTCGAGGCGGTGCTCGAGGCCCATCCGCAGGTGCTCGAGGCGGGGGTCGTCGGGCGACCCCACGAGGAGTGGGGGGAGATGGTCGCGGCGTGGATCGTCGCCGCCCCGGGGGCCGCCGTGGACTGGGATGACCTCGTCGCGCACTGCCGCGCGCACCTGGCGCCCTACAAGATCCCGAAGGAGTTCGACCGCAGCGGCGAGCCGCTGCCGCGGACCGCCTCCGGGAAGCTGCTGCGCAGGGAGCTGGCGTGAGCTTCGACGCCGAGGCCTACCGCGAGCGCAGCCTGAGCGGGTGGGAGGACGCCTCGGCGGGGTGGATCCGCCACCGCGAGGAGCTGCGGCGATGGGGCGAGGCCGTCTCGCAGGCGCTGGTCGAGGCCGTCGCCCCCCAACCGGGCGAGCGCGTGCTCGAGCTCGCCGCGGGGCTCGGGGACACGGGGCTGCTCGCGGCCGAGCTGGTGGCGCCCGTGGGGAGCGTCCTGATCTCCGACCAGGCCGAGGGGATGGTCGAGGGGGCTCGCGCCCGCGCCGCGGAGCTCGGCGTCGCGAACGCCGAGTTCCGCGTGCTGAACGCCGAATGGATCGACCTGCCTCTGGCCTCGGTCGACGTCGTGCTCTGCCGCTACGGCTTCATGCTGATGGCCGATCCCGGCGCCGCGCTCGGCGAGGCGCGCCGGGTGCTGCGATCGGGCGGGCGGATCGGGCTCGCGGTCTGGGACCGCATCGACGCGAACCCGTGGGCGGGCGTGCCGGCCGCCGTGCTTGCCGATCACGGGCTGGTCGGCGGGCCTGGAGCAGAGACGACCTCGCCCGTCCCGGGCCCGTTCACGCTCGGCGACGAGGAGGAGCTGCGTGAGCTGCTCGCGGGCGCCGGCTTCGCGGAGATCGAGATCCGGCCGGTCGAGATGACCCGCCGGCACCCGGGCTTCGAGGGCTTCTGGGAGACGACCCTCGACCTCTCGCGCAGCTTCCACGACGCTGTGATGTCCCAGCCCGAGCAGGAGATCGAGGAGATCCGGGACGAGCTGCGAGCGCGGCTGGAGCCGTTCACAGCACCCGACGGCGGCGTCGCCCTGCCGTCGCGGACGCTCGTCGCCCGGGCCGAGGCCTGACGCGCCCGGCGGGGTGGTCCGGATCGCGGCTGCGTCTCGGATACGCTGCCGCGCATGATCTACGACGACGACGCAGACCTCCACCTCCTCGACGGCAAGACCGTCGCCATCATCGGCTACGGCTCGCAGGGCCACGCCCACGCGCTCAACCTGAAGGACTCCGGGGTCGAGGTCGTCGTCGGTCTGCGCCCCGACTCGCCCTCGGTAGCGAAGGCGCGCGAGCAGGGTCTGGAGGTGCTCCCGGTCGTCGAGGCCGCGAGCCGCGGCGACCTCGTGATGATCCTGCTCCCCGACGAGCTCCACCACAAGGTCTGGGAGGAGGAGATCAAGGACGGGATCGCCGAGGGCAACATGATCCTCTTCGGCCACGGCTTCTCGATCCACTACGGGGAGGTCGACCCGCCCGCCGGTGTCGACGTCGGGATGGTCGCGCCGAAGGGCCCCGGCCACCTCGTCCGCCGCCAGTTCACCGAAGGCAGCGGCGTGCCCGGTCTGATCGCGATCGAGCAGGACGCGACCGGCCAGGCGCGGGCGCTCGCGCTCGCCTACGCCAAGGGCATCGGCTGCACCCGCGGCGGCGTGATCGAGACGACCTTCAAGGACGAGACCGAGACCGACCTCTTCGGCGAGCAGGCCGTGCTGTGCGGTGGCGCCTCCGAGCTCGTGCAGGCCGGCTTCGAGACGCTCGTGAATGCGGGCTACGACCCCGAGATGGCCTACTTCGAGTGCCTGCACGAGCTGAAGCTGATCGCCGACCTCATGTACGAGAAGGGGCTGGCGGGCATGCGCTACTCGATCTCGAACACCGCGGAGTACGGCGACTACACGCGCGGCAGGCGGGTCATCACCGACGAAACCCGCGCAAACATGAAGAAGATCCTCGAGGAGATCCAGTCCGGCGACTTCGCGCGCGAGTGGATCGCCGAGAACCGCGCCGGGCAGGAGAACTTCAAGCGCATGCGCGCCGAGCAGGCCGACACGCAGATCGAGCACGTCGGCTCCGAGCTCCGCGAGCACATGGACTGGATCAAGCCGTCCTTCTGAGCGGCTGAGCGGTGCTCGCCTACCTCTTCTGGCACCGGGCGGCCGCAGGCGTTCACGCAGAGGACTACGAGCGGGCGCTGGTCCGCTTTCACCACTCGCTGACGGAGAACCCGCCGGCCGGGTTCGGCTCCTCGGCGACGCTGCGGGCGGCCGAGCTGCCGTGGCTCGACGGCGAGGGCCTCGGCTACGAGGACTGGTACCTGGTCGAGAACTGGACCGCGCTGGGCGTGCTCGAGGCGGCCGCCGTCTCGCGCGGGCACGCGGGCGCCCACGAGAGCGCGGCGCGGGCGATGGGCGCCGGCACGGGCGCCGTCTACCGCCTGCTGGAGGGGACGGCCGACCTGCAGGACGTGCACACGGCGGTGTGGGTGACGCGCCCGCCGGGAGCCGAGGGCGCGCAGATCGCCGAGCTGCTCGAGGACGGCTTCGACCCCTCGCACACCGCCGTCTTCCAGCGCAGCCTGGTGCTCGGGCCGGCGCCTGAGCTGTGCCTGCTGAGCGCCGAGCGCGGCGCGGGCAGCGAGACCGGCGTCGCCCCCGCGCGGCTGCCTGCGGGCTGGCACGCCCAGAGCGCCGCGCGCGAGCCGCTGGTCGGCTGAGCCGCCGGACGAGCGTCAGCCGAGGGGCGCGCCGAGGCGGCATTCGCCCAGGCGCCGGGCCGCGGAGGCAGTCAACACGATGGAAGGGGGTAGCTAGGCTCTCAGCCGATGGCGAGCGTCGCCCTCACCTCCCTGTCCCACGGCGCCGGCTGCGGCTGCAAGCTGCCTGCCGCTGAGCTGCTGCCGATCGTCGCCGGCGCTCGACCCTCCGGCGGACGAGCGGCTGCTCGTGGGCTCGGCGACCGCCGACGACGCGGCCGTCTTCGAGCTGGCGCCCGGCGTTGCGCTCGTCCAGACAGTCGACTTCTTCACGCCGATCGTGGACGACCCGTACGACTTCGGTCGCATCGCGGCCGCCAACGCGCTCTCGGACGTCTACGCGATGGGCGGCACGCCGCTCACGGCGCTGAACCTCGTGGCGTTCCCGCTGGACCGTCTCGGCGGGGAGATGCTCGCGGAGATCCTGCGCGGCGGGCTTCACGCGGCCACCGCAGCCGGGTGCACCGTCGTCGGCGGCCACTCGATCGACGACCCCGAGCCGAAGTACGGCATGGCGGTGACCGGCACGCTCGACACCGGGCGCATGCTCACGAACGACCGCGCGCGGCCCGGCGATGCGCTCGTGCTCACCAAGCCGCTGGGGGTGGGCGCGATCGCGACCGCCCGCAAGCGCGGGGAGGCCGGAGACGCGATGCTCGCGGCGGCGGTGGCGACGATGAGCGAGCTGAACGCCGCCGCCTCCGTGGCGGCGCTGCGTGCCGGCGCGGTCGCAGCAACCGATGTGACGGGCTTCGGTCTCCTCGGCCATCTCCACTCGATGGCGCTCCACAGCGGTGTGGCGGCCGAGCTGGATGCGCACGCGCTGCCGGTCCTTGACGGGGCGGCGGAGCTGCTCGCGAGTGGAGCCGGCGTGTCCGGCGGCACCCGGCGCAACCTCGAGCACGCGGCGCTGTGGACCCGCTTCGGCGCCGGGGTGGCGCAGGAGCTGCGCCTGCTCGCCGCGGACGCGACGACCTCGGGAGGGCTGCTGGTCGCCGTTGCGCCGGAGCGCGCGGCGGAGCTGCCCGGGACGGTGGTGGGGCGGATCCTCGGTGGCGATGCGGGTGCCGTGCACGTGGGGTGATATAGGTCCCGCCCACCCGGAGCGGCCGGGGCCGGTGCCCCAGGCGGCCTTCAAAGCCGTCGAGCCGTGGCAGCCCCACGGCGGGAAGGTTCGACTCCTTCGTCGCTCCGTTCCTGGGAAGCTGATGAGCGTGGAGCACGACAGCCCAGCCTCCGACGGGCGGCACCGGCTGCGCGAGCTTCCGTCCGTGGACCGGCTCGCCACCGAGCTCGCGCGCACGGTGCTCAGAGAACGGCGCGAGGAGCTGCTGGCGGGCGACGCCGGCGAGGCGGACCTGCTCGCGCGCGCCGCCGAGCTGCTCGAACCGTCCCTGCGCACCGTCGTCAACGCGACCGGCGTGATCCTGCACACGAACCTCGGCCGCGCCCCGCTCCCGGCCTCGGCGCGCGCCGCCGTCGCGCGCGTCGCCGCCGGTTACAGCAACCTCGAGTACGACCTCGCGACCGGCGGGCGCGGCTCCCGCCGGGACCATGTCGAGTCGCTGCTGTGCGAGCTGACGGGAGCCGAGGCCGCGATGGCGGTCAACAACTGCGCCGGCGCGGTGACCCTCGCGGCGGCGGCGCTGGCGGGCGGGCGCGAGCTGATCGTCTCGCGCGGCCAGCTGATCGAGATCGGAGGCTCCTTCCGCATTCCCGAGGTCGTCGCGCAGGCGGGCGCGCGCCTGGTGGAGGTGGGCACGACCAACCGCACGAGGTTGCGCGATTACCGCGAGGCGATCGGATCCGAGACACGGGCGCGATCCTACGCGCGCACCCCTCGAACTTCCGCACGCTCGGGTTCGTCGAGCAGGCCGGGATCGAGGAGCTGTGCGGGCTCCCGGTACCGGTGATCGACGACGTCGGCTCGGGGGTGCTGGCGGACGGGCTGGA
The DNA here is from genome assembly GCA_963779065.1 of uncultured Solirubrobacteraceae bacterium. GTDB lineage: Bacteria > Actinomycetota > Thermoleophilia > Solirubrobacterales > Solirubrobacteraceae > Palsa-744. The sequence continues at coordinate 701,480 of CAVZWQ010000003.1, read as the reverse complement.
GCTGCTCGCCGAGGAGCCGCCCGTGCGGCGCTCGGTGCGGGCCGGCGCCGCGCTCGTCTGCTTCTCCGGCGACAAGCTGCTCGGAGGCCCGCAGGCGGGCCTGATCGCCGGGCGCGCCGAGCATGTCGAGCGCGCGGCACGCCATCCGCTGGCCCGCGCGCTGCGCATCGACAAGCTCTCGCTCGCCGCGCTCGAGGCGACCCTCGCGCTCTACCGGGATCCCGATCTGGCGGCACGGGAGATCCCGGCGCTCGCGATGCTCCTGGCCGGTCGGGAGGAGCTCGACTCGCGCGCGCGGGAGATCGCGCGGGAGACCGGCGGCGAGCTGGTCGAGGTCGTCATCGCGCGTCGGCGGCGGCGCCCTGCCGCTCACCGACCTGCCCGGGTCCGGCGGTCAGCGTCGATCCGGGCGCGGCCGGCGCGGATGCCGTCGCGGCGAGGCTGCGCGCGCACGACCCGCCCGTGATCGTGCTGATCCGTGACGGGCGCCTGCTGCTCGACCCGCGCACGCTCAGCGAGGGGAGGCGAGGCTGGCCGCACGCGCGGTGCGCGAGGCGCTCGCATGAGCGGCCGCTCACGCATCGGCACCGCGGGGCACATCGACCACGGCAAGAGCGCGCTCGTGCAGGCGCTGACCGGCGCGACGACCGACCGGCTGCCCGAGGAGCGCAGGCGGGGGCATGACGATCGCGCTCGGCTACTCGCTGCTGACGCTCCCCGGCGGCCGCTCGCTCTCGATGATCGACGTCCCCGGCCACGAGCGGCTCGTGCGCACGATGGTCGCGGGCGCGAGCGGGATCGACATGTTCCTGCTCGCGGTCGCCGCCGACGACGGCGTGATGCCGCAGACGCGCGAGCACGTCCGGTCCTGCGGGCGCTCGGCGTCGGGCATGGCGTGGTCGCGATCACGAAGACCGATCTCGCCGCTCCCGAGCGCGCCGCGCTGGAAGCCGTCCGAGCTCTTGCCCGGCGCGCCGGTGCTCGAGCTGCTCTGCGCGCACCGGCTCCGGGCTCGACGAGCTCGCGCGCGGCGATCGAAGGCGTCGCCGCCGGGCTCCCGGCGCGTGCCGGGGGCAGCGGCGAGACGCTGCTGCACGTCGATCGCGTCTTCACGATCCGCGGCGCCGGAACGGTGGTGACCGGGACGCTGTGGTCGGGCGCGATCGCCGCCGGCGAGCGGGTCGGCTGCTGCCCGCGGGGCGCGACGCGCGCGTGCGGGGGGTCCAGGTGCACGACCGCCCGACCGCGCGCGCACAGGCGGGCCAGCGGGTTGCGGTGAACCTCGCGGGTGTTCGGCGGGATGAGGTAGAGCGCGGCGACGTCCTTGCCGGGGTGGGCGACGGGCCGGCGCCGGCCTACCGTCTCGACCTGGCGCTCGCGCTGGACTCCCGGCCGGCGGGCCGCGTGCACATCCACCACGGCACGCGCGACGCGCCCGCCAGGCTCGTCCACCTCGGCGAGGAGCTGTGGCAGGCGCGCCTGGAGCGCCCGCTGCTCGCCCGGCGGGGCGACCGCGTCGTGGTGCGCAGCATCGCGCCCGTCGACACGCTCGGCGGCGGCGTCGTGCTGGACGCGCGTCCCGCTCGCCACGGCGCCTCGCCGGAGGTGGTCCGAGCGCTGCGCGCCGGCCCGGACTCCAGCCGCGGCGAGGTGCCGGAGCGTGCTCCCGAGCCCAAGTGCCCGGCGGCGCCGGCCCCGCTCAGCCGCGAGGCGCTCGCGCTCGAGCAACGGCTGCGCGAGGCGGGCACCGAGCCCCCGAGCGAGCGCGAGCTGGGCGAGCTGGGGGCGCACCTGGCGGAGCTGCGCGCGGCTGGGCGGGCGGTCAGGGTGGGCCGCTCGATGTACGCGCATCCGGAGACGATCGAGCGGCTCGCCGCGCGCGTCGCGGAGATGGTTCAGGAGCAGGGCGCGGTGACGCTCGCCTCGCTGCGCGACGAGCTCGGCGGATCGCGCCGCTACGCGCAGGCGCTGCTCGAGCATCTCGACGCGGCGCGCGTCACGCGGCGCCTGCCGGACGACCGTCGCGTGCTGCGGCGAGGGAGCGCCCCGGAGCCCGCCCGGACACCGTTTCTCGGCCCCGGTCGAGGGTAGATTTCGCCACGTGAGCCGTCCGCGCCCGATCCCGCCCTTCCTCGATCAGCTGCGCGGGGACCCGCTCGGGCTCGCCCGCGCCGCGCGTTCGGAGCGCTCGCGCGAGCTTCTGCCGCGGACGAAGAGCGCGGACCGGGTGGTGCAGTCGGTCTGTCCCTACTGCGCGGTCGGCTGCGGGCAGAAGGTCTACGTCACGGGCGAGAAGATCGTCCAGATCGAGGGCGACCCGGACTCGCCGATCTCGCGCGGGCGGCTCTGCCCGAAGGGCTCCGCGTCGGCGTCCTACGTCAACAGCCCGATCCGCGAGTACAAGGTCAAATACCGGCGGCCGTATGGCACCGAGTGGGAGGAGCTGGAGCTCGACCAGGCGATGGACATGATCGCCGAGCGCTTCGTGAAGACCCGCGCCGAGACCTGGGAAGAGAGCGACGAGCAGGGCCGGCCGCTGCGCCGCACGCTCGGCATGCACATCCTCGGCGGCGCGACGCTCGACACCGAGGAGAACTACCTGATGAAGAAGTTCTTCTCGGCCGCTCGGCGCGGTGTCAGATCGAGAACCAGGCCCGTATATGACACTCCGCCACGGTCCCCGGTCTGGGGACCTCGTTCGGGCGCGGCGGCGCCACCACCTTCCAGCAGGACCTGCAGAACGCCGACGCGATCCTGATCATGGGCTCGAACATGGCCGAGCAGCATCCGGTCGGCTTCCAGTGGGTGATCGAGGCCAAGGAGAGAGGCGCGACGGTCATGCACGTCGACCCGCGCTTCACGCGCACGAGCGCGATGGCCGACTTCCACGTGCCGCTGCGGGCGGGCACCGACATCGCGTTCCTCGGCGGTGTCATCAACTACATCCTGGAGAACGACCGCGAGTTCACCGACTACGTGCGCAGCTTCACCAACGCGCGCGTGATCATCAAGGACGAGTTCCGCGACGCCGCTGAGCTGGACGGGCTGTTCTCGGGCTGGAGCCCGGAGGAGGAAGCCTACGAGCCCGACAGCTGGGGATATGCCGGCACGGAGGGCGAACTGCCCGCCGGCGAGGACAAACAGACCGGCGACGTCTCCGGGGACGTGGCGCACGGCGCGCACGGCATGGACCTCGAGCACGGCGAGCCGCCCGCAGGAGGACGAGACCCTCGAGCATCCGAACTGCGTCTTCCAGATCCTCAAACGGCACTTCGCGCCGTACACGCCGGAGGTCGTCGAACAGGTGTGCGGCGTCCCGAGGGAGAAGCTGAACCTCGTCGCCGAGACGCTGTGCCGCAACTCAGGGCGCGAGCGCACCAGCGCGATCTGCTACGCGGTCGGCTGGACGCAGCACACCCACGGCGTGCAGAACATCCGCGCCGCGGCGATCATCCAGCTGCTGCTCGGCAACATCGGGCGCCCCGGCGGCGGCATCCTGGCGCTGCGCGGCCACGCCAACATCCAGGGCTCGACCGACATCCCGACGCTGTACGACATCCTCCCGGCTACATCCCGATGCCGCACCCGAACGCCGCCGACGACCTGGACCAGTTCATCGAGAAGAACGGCCCGACACGGGCGCCTGGGGATCGCCGAAGAGCTACTTCGTAAGCCTGATGAAGGCCTGGTGGGGTGAGGCCGCCAACGAGGACAACGACTTCGGCCTCGACTTCCTGCCGCGCATCAACGGCGACCACTCCCACTACCCGATGATGATGCGGATGATCGACGGGGAGACCAAAGGGCTGATCGTGGTCGGCCAGAACCCGGCCGTCGGGTCCGCGAACAGCGGCGCTGCAGGCGAGGCGCTGGAGAGCCTCGACTGGCTCGTCGTGCGCGACACCAGCGAGATCGAGACCGCGGCCTTCTGGTACGACTCGAAGGAGATCGAGATCGGCGACTCGCGCGCCGCAGGACATCGGCACCGAGGTGTTCTTCTTGCCGGCGGCCGCCCACACCGAGAAGGACGGCACGTTCACGAACACGCAGCGGTTGCTGCAATGGCACTTCAAGGCCGTCGAGCCGCCGGGCGACTGCCGCTCGGACCGCTGGTTCACCTACCACCTCGGCCTGCGGGTGCGACGCCTGCTCGCAGACTCCGCCGACCCCAAAGACCGGCCCGTGCAGCTGCTGGCATGGGACTACCAGACGCAGGGCCCCCAGGACGAGCCCGACGCCGAGACGGTCCTCCAGGAGATCAACGGACGCACGGCCGACGGGTCGTTCATATCCAAATATCAAGAACTGAAGGGCGACGGATCGACGACGTGCGGGTCCTGGATCCACGCCGGGATCTACGCCGACGGCGTCAACCAGACCGCGCGCAAGAAGCCGGGCGCAGAGCAGAACTGGATCGCGAGCGAGTGGGGCTGGTCATGGCCCGCGAACCGCCACATCCTCTACAACCGCGCCTCGGCCGACCCTGAGGGCAGCCGTGGTCGGAGCGCAAGCGCTACGTCTGGTGGGACGAGGCGCGCCAGCTCTGGACGAGCCTCGGCGACACACCGGACTTCGAGCCCGACAAGCGGCCCGACTACCGCGCACCCGACGGCGCCGAAGCGCATGGACGCGATCAACGGCGACGCGCCCTTCATCCTCCACCCCGACGGGCTGGGCTGGCTGTTCGCGCCGCGGGACTCGTCGACGGGCCGCTGCCCACGCACTACGAGCCGCACGAGTCGCCGGTCTCGAACCTCATGTACGGGCAGCGCGCGAACCCCACCCGCCAGACGTTCGATTGCCGCGGAGAACCCGTACAACCCCGCGTCGAGCAGCCCGCCGCCGACGTGTTCCCGTTCGTCCTCTCGACCTTCCGGCTGACCGAGCACCACACGGCGGGCGGCATGTCGCGCAGCGTCCCGTACCTGGCCGAGCTGCAGCCGGAGTTCTTCTGCGAGGTGAGCCCCGCAGCTCGCCGCCGAGCGCGGGCTCGAGCATGGAGGCTGGGCGACGATCGCCATCGTCGCGCGCGATCGTCGAGGCGCGCGTGCTCGTCACGGAGCGGATCAAGCCGCTCGAGGTCCAGGGCCGGACCATCCACCAGGTCGGCATCCCTTCTCACTGGGGGCGCAAGGGGCTGGTCACCGGCGACGCCGGCAATGAGCTGTTCGCGCTGGTGCTCGACCGCAACGTGCACATCTCCGAGTACAAGACCTCGACGTGCGACATCCGGCCCGGGCCGGCGCCCGCGCGGCGCGGCGCTCAAGGAGCTGCTCGAGGACTACCGGCGCCGGGCCTGGGTCGAGCGCATGAAGCTGCAGACGCCATGCCTGGCCGGCCAGCCTACGGCAAGCGAGGCGCTGGCCCCGCAAGGGGTTCTTCACCGATACGAGCATCTGCATCGGTTGCAAGGCGTGCGAGGTGGCGTGCAAGGAGTGGAACCGCGTCCCGGACTTCGGCCGCGGCTTCACCGGACACTCCTACGACAACACCGTCGACCTCGGGGCGAACACGTGGCGCCACGTCGCGTTCGTCGAGCAGCGCAAGGAGGTCGGCCTCGACGCGGCGGGCGGCTCGTTGGTGCAGCAGGCCTCGCTCGAGGACCTGATCGGGCCATGCCGGCGTCTCGGCCCTACCAGGACGGCGACGGGGTGCGCTGGTTGATGGCCTCCGACGTGTGCAAGCACTGCACCGACGCCGGCCTGCCTCGAGGTGTGCCCGACGGGCGCGCTGTTCCGCACCGAGTTCGGCACGGTCGTCGTGCAGGAGGACGTGTGCAACGGCTGCGGGTACTGCGTCCCGGCCTGCCCGTTCGGCGTGCTCGACCGGCGCGAGGAGGACGGCCGCGTCTGGAAGTGCACGCTCTGCTACGACCGCCTGAAGGACGACAGGGAACCGGCATGCGCCCACGCGTGCCCCACCAAGTCGATCAAGTTCGGCGACCTCGACGACCTTCGCGACCTTGCCGAGGAGCGCCTGAAGACGCTGACGGACGCGGGCGCCGAGAAGGCGCCAGCTCTACCTGCATGACCGCGGCGACGGCGTCGGGGGCGCAGGCGCCTTCTTCCTCCTGCTCGACGAGCCCGAGGTCTACGGGCTGCCGCCCGATCCCCTCGACACGACGCGCGACCTCGGCTCGACCTGGGCCGCGGTGGGCGTGGCCGCGGTGGGGCTGGGCGCCGCGATCGCCGTGGCCGTCCTCGGGGGCAGGCGATGAGCGCGACCGTGGACGGACGCACGCAGGTGCGCCCCGCGCACGACTCCTACTACGGACGCCCGGTGATCAAGGAGCCCGTGTGGAAGCCCGAGATCCCGGCGTACCTGTTCGTCGGCGGGCTCGCCGGCGCGTCGGGAGCGCTCGCGGCGCTCAGCGGGCGCCGCCACGCTGCGCTCGCCCGTCGCGCCCGGTTGACATCGCTTGCAGGGCTGATGGTCAGCCCGGCGCTGCTGATCTCCGACCTCGGCCGCCCTGAGCGGTTCTTGAACATGCTGAGGATGTTCAAGATCACCTCGCCTATGAGCGTCGGCTCGTGGCTGCTCGCAGCGAGCGGCGCCGCCACGAGCGGCGCGGTCCTCCACGACCTGACTGGCCGCCTGCCTCTTCTGGGTCGTGTCTCGCGTCCGCTCGCCGGCCTTCTCGGCCTGCCGCTGGCGACCTACACCGGCGCCTTGATCGCACAGACCGCGGTGCCCGTCTGGCACGAGGCGCGCAGGGAGCTGCCGGCGCTGTTCGCAGCAAGCGCGGCGGCGAGCGCCGGCGCGGCGGCGACGGCGCTCGCGCCGGTCGAGGAAGCGGGCCCCGCGAGACGCCTCGCGCTGATCGGCGCGGGCGCCGAGCTTGCGCTCGCGGCCGCGATGGAGAAGCGCCTCGGCGAGCTGGCCGAGCCCTACCGCGAAGGCGAGGCGGGGACCTACCGCCGGGCCGCCCGGGGACTGACTGCGGCGGGCGGCTTGCTCCTCGCGGCAGGAGCCCGCCGCAGCCGCGCCGCTGCTGTCGCCGGCTCGGCGATGCTGCTCGCCGGCTCCGCCTGCGAGCGCTGGAGCGTCTTCAAGGCGGGGTTCGCTTCGGCGCGCGATCCGAAGTACACGGTCGGCCCGCAGCGCCGGCGCGTGCAGAACGGGCGCGGGCACGGCGCCAGTCGCGACCGCTCGACACCGGCGCCGTGAGACCGACCGACGTCGAGATCAGCCGCTCGCTGAACGCGCTGTCGACGACGCTGCGCGATCAGCGCCCACCGGCCTTCGACGCGGCGCGCGTCGAGCAGATCGTCACCGGCGCGCTCGCCGGCGAACCCAAGCTGCGCGCGAAGGCCACGGGTCCCGGCAGCGGCGAGCTGCAGGTCAGCGAGGACGGCACGCTCGTCGCGACGATCACGCTGGCCGAAGGGCAGTGGACGGTCGAGCGCAAGATCGACGCCGGAGGCTCGACATGGGCGCTCCCGCAGCCCGCTCACGCGCAAGAGCCGGCGCCCGAAAGCTGAGCGTCCGGTTCGCTACACTCGCCACCTCGCCGCGACTGGCGCTCGGGTGGAGTCAACCACCGGGAAGCGGCGACGACTCATCTGCCGCGCGCCTGGGCACCCTTCACGACAGCGACCCAACCCTGAGGTCCGAAGGAAGCGAGGAGCCCAAATGACGACGAGCACCGAGCCCGAGACCCTGACGATCCCTGCGGAGCTGAAGCCCGCCGACGGCCGCTTCGGCTGCGGCCCGTCGAAGGTGCGTCCCGAGGCGCTCTCGCGCCTGGCCTCCGACGGCGCCGCGTTGATGGGCACCTCCCACCGGCAGAAGCCCGTCAAGGCGCTGGTCGGGCGCATCCGCGCAGGGCTGCGCGAGCTGTTCTCGCTGCCGGACGGCTATGAGGTCGCGCTCGGCAACGGCGGCGCCACGGCCTTCTGGGACGCGGCGGCCTTCGGCCTCGTCCGTGAGCGCTCGCTGCACCTGACCTACGGCGAGTTCTCCTCGAAGTTCGCGGCGGTCACGAAGGGCGCTCCGTTCCTCGCCGACCCCGCCGTCGTGACGGCCGACCCCGGCGCCGCCCCGGACCCGGCGGCGATCGACGCGCAGGGCGCCGACCTCGTGGCCTGGGCGCACAACGAGACCTCCACCGGCGTGATGGTGCCGGTGCTGCGCCCGCCGGGAGCCGGGGACGCGCTGGTCGCGATCGATGCGACCTCGGGCGCGGGCGGCCTGCCGGTCGACCTCGGCCAGGCCGACGCGTACTACTTCGCGCCGCAGAAGGGCTTCGCCTCCGACGGCGGCCTGTGGCTGGCGCTGCTCAGCCCCGCCGCGCAGGAGCGGATCGCCGAGCTGCACGCATCGGACCGCTGGATCCCCGAGTTCCTCTCGCTGAACACCGCCCTGGAGAACTCCGTCAAGGACCAGACGTACAACACGCCGGCGGTCGCGACCTTGTTCCTGATGGCCGACCAGGTCGAGTGGATGCTCGGCCTCGGCGGGCTGGACGCATGCGTCGCGCGCACGACGGCGAGCTCGCAGGCGCTCTACGGATGGGCGCAGGCGAGCGGCTACGCGACGCCGTTCGTCGCCGAGCCCGCGAACCGCTCGCTGGTCGTCGGGACGATCGACTTCGACGAGGCGGTCGACGCGGCCGCGGTCGCGGCGGCCCTGCGCGCGAACGGCATCCTCGACACCGAGCCCTACCGGAAGCTCGGGCGCAACCAGCTGCGGATCGGCATGTTCCCCGCGGTCGAGACCGCCGACGTCCAGGCGCTGACCGAGTGCATCGGCTGGGTCGTCGAGAGGGTCGGGCGATGAGCGCGGCGGCGGGCGAGCGGGCGCGAGTGCTCGTCAAGGAGAAGATCGGCGACTCGGGCGTGCAGCTGCTGCAGGCCCACTTCGACGTCGACCTCGGCATCGACTGGGACGACGCGGAGCTCGGCGAGCGGATCGCCGCCTACGACGGGATCGTGATCCGCTCGGCCACGAAGATGACCGCCGAGCTGATCGAGAAGGCGGAGCGCCTGAAGGTGATCGGCCGGGCCGGCGTCGGCGTGGACAACGTCGACGTGCCGGCGGCCACGAAGCGCGGCATCGTGGTTGCGAACGCGCCCGAGTCGAACGTCGTCACCGCCGCGGAGCACACCATGGCGCTGCTGCTCGCGCTGGCGCGCAACATCCCGCGCGCGCACGCGTCGCTGATCGAAGGCAAGTGGGAACGGTCGAAGCTCTCGGGCGTCGAGCTCTACGAGAAGACGCTGGGCGTGCTCGGCTTCGGGCGCATCGGCCAGCTCGTCGCTCAGCGCGCGCGCGGGTTCGGGATGCGGGTGCTCGCGTTCGACCCGTTCGTGAGCGCCGAGCGCTACCGCGAGCTCGGCGTCGACAAGGCCGAGCGCCCGGAGGACATCTACGCCCAGGCCGACTTCATCACGATCCACCTGCCGAAGACGCCCGAGACCGAAGGGTTCCTCTCCGACGAGCAGTTCGCGGCGATGCGCGACGGCGTGCGCGTCCTGAACGTCGCGCGCGGCGGGCTGATCGACGAAGCCGCGCTCGCCCGCGCGCTCGACTCGGGCAAGGTCGCGGGTGCGGCGCTCGACGTGTTCCCCACCGAGCCGATGACCGAGAACCCGCTGTTCGGCCGGCCCGACGTGGTGGTGACGCCCGCACCTGGGCGCGTCGACCGCGGAGGCGACCGACCGCGCCGGCTATCAGAGCGCCGAGCAGGTGGTCGCGGCGCTCGACGGCGGCGTCGTCTCCACCGCCGTCAACATCCCGGCGGTCGGCGCGGAGGACATGGAGGTGCTCGGGCCGTTCCTGCCGATGGCGACGCAGCTCGGGCGGATCGCGATGAGCCTCGCCGAGGGCAGCTCGGTCGAGCGGATCGAGGCGGCGTTCTTCGGCCGTATCGCCGAGTTCGACACGCGCCTGCTCGGCCTGGCGGTGATCGTCGGCGCGCTCCAGGGCCGCACCGAGGAGCAGGTCAACCTCGTCAACGCCCCCACGATGGCCCATCAGCGCGGGATCGTCTTCGAGGAGAAGGCGGTCTCCGAGGCCGAGGACTACAACGAGCTGATCCGCGTGACGGTCGTCGCGGGCGACGAGCGCGTCGCGGTCGCAGGCACCGGGATCGGCCCGAACCAGATCCCGCACCTCGTCGAGGTGCAGGGCAGGCGGCTGACGATCGAGCTCGAGCGCTACGTGACGGTGTTCCGCTACGAGGACCTGCCGGGGATGATCGGCCGCGTGGGCACCATCTTCGGTGGGCACGGGATCAACATCTCCTCCGCCGCCGTCGGCCACACGCCCGACTTCGTCGACGGGGACGAGCGCCGCTACGCCGCGATGGTCGTGACGACCGACGCGCAGGTGGGGCCCGATGTGGTGCGCGAGATCGTCGCCTCCGAGGGCTTCATCGACGGCTGGTCGGTCGACCTCGGCTAGAGGCTCCCGGGCGCCTGTGCGCCCGCTCACACACCGCGGCGCGCGCGGTCGGCTAGGCTCGCCCGGTGCGCGCGGTCGTGATCACGAAGCACGGGGGGCCCGAGGCGCTGCAGGTGCAGGAGCGCCCCGACCCGCCGCTCGGTCCCGGGCGAGGTCCGGATCGAGGTCGCGGCTGCGGGGATCAACTTCGCCGATGTGATGGCGCGCATGGGCCTCTACCGCGACGCGCCGCAAGACGCCCTGCGTCGTCGGCTACGAGGTCGCCGGCACGATCCTCGAGCTGGGGGAGGGGGTGGGAGGGCCACTCGCGCGCCGGGGCAGCGGGTGCTCGCCGGAACGCAGTTCGGCGGCTATGCCTCGCAGGTGGTGGTGCCGGCCGACGACGTCGTCGAGCTGCCCGAGCGGCTCAGCTTCGAGCAGGGCGCTGCGATCCCGGTCAACTACGCGACGGCGTGGGCGGGGCTGATCGGCTACGGCAACCTGCAGCCGGGCGAGCGCGTGCTCGTGCACTCCGCGGGCGGCGGCGTCGGCATCGCCGCCACCCAGATCGCCAAGCGCCACGGCGCCGAGGTCTTCGGCACCGCTTCCCCGTCCAAGCACGAGCGCTGCCGCGAGATCGGCGTCGACCGCGCGCTCGACTACACCAGCCCGGGCTGGGAGAAGGGGATCGGCAGCTTCGACATCGTCCTCGACGCGGTCGGCGGCAAGAGCTTCCGCACGAGCTACGACCTGCTCGCGCCGGGCGGCCGGCTTGTCGCCTTCGGCGCCTCCTCGGTCGTCTCCGGCGAGCGCAAAAACGTCCCGGCGGCGCTCAAAGCCGTGCTGCGGATGCCGCGCTTCAACCTCATCAAGCAGATGCAGGAATCGAAGGCCGTGATCGGTCTGAACATGCTCACGCTGTGGAAGGACCGCGGCACGCTGCGCCCGTGGGTCGAACCGCTGGCCGCGATGCTCTCCGACGGGACGATCGACCCGGTGGTCGCGGGAGCGTTCCCGTTCGAGCAGGCGGGCGAGGCGCAGACGATGATCGTCGAGCGGCGGAACCTCGGGAAGGTCGTACTGACGCCCTGAGGGCGGCGGCGGCGCTCCGCCGCGGTCCGCTATCGCGCGGGCGCCCGCATGGCGACGCGCCCAGGACGCGGGAATCCCGCGGGGATCCCGCGGTCTCCCCGATCTGCAGCGCATCGCGCGGGGATAGCTTCACCTCATGTCCCGATCGAGCGTGCTTCTCGGCTCGCTGGTCGCAGCGGCCCTCGGCGCCCTCGGCCGCGCTCGCGCGCTGGACGCATCCGATCCCGCTCGAAGCGGGCGCCGGATCGCCATACGCGGCTCCCGCCGTCGCCGTCGCCGGGCGCGGCGATGCCGCCGTCGCGTGGGAGACCGTCCGTGGGCAGCCGCCCCCGTCGCGCGCCAAGAGCTGCGCGCTCGCCGAGCCGCCGCCGGGCAGCTGCTTCCCGTTGGTGACGATCAAGGTCGCGGTGTGGACGGCGAACCGCCAGAAGGTGGTCAGGACGCTGTGGCAGCAGCGCGTCAACCCGACGATGCGGATCGCGATCGCGACGGCGCGCGGGGAAGTGACCGTTGCCTGGGGCTACGAAGAGCAGAGCGGCGCCTCACAGGTCGTGCGCGCCGCCTACGGGCCGCTGAAAGGGCGCTGGCAGCCCTCGCGCCTGCTCGCACACTTCTCCGAGCGCTGGTTCACCGGCGGCAACAGCGCGTTCTATCCGCAGCTCGCCGTCGCTCCCGACGGGACGGTGCTCGTCGCGTGGAGCGCGTGCCGCAGCGTCAAGGCGTGCCCGCGCCCGGTCGGCGGCGTCGAGCTCGCCCGGCGCAGGCACGGGCGCGGCTTCAGCTCCGCCGAACTGGTGCGGGAAGCGCCCGAAGGCGCCCGGCCCGTCTACGACGTGACCGGGACGGCCTACCTCTACAGCCCTTGCAGCGGGCGCATCGTGATGTCCTCGCCCGGCAGCAGCCGCTTCGCCCGCGTCGTCACGCTGGCCCGCGGGCCCGTGTCGGACCTGGCGCTCGGCACCTCGGGCGCCGGCGAAGGCCTCGCCACGTGGGTGGCCGGCGCCTGCTCGACCGACCGCGCGGTCGGGAACCTGCCCGGCGCGGTGCTTCGCGAGCGCCCTCAGGGGCGGCGTGTTCTCCGCGCCCTCGGTGCTGAGCGCGCCCGGCGTGCAGGCCTATGAGGCGCGCAGCGCGGCCGTCCCCGGCGGCGGCGTCGCCAGCTGGCTGACGACGGCCGCCAACGGCGTGCCGGTCCCCGCTCTGCGAACCGTGTTCGCGCCGGGCCCCTTCGCGCCGATCCCCGCCGGCAGCGAACCCGTGGCGTCCACCGGCGGCGGCGACATCCTGTTCTCGCCCGCCCGCCTGGCGCCACAGACCGACGCGGGCCAGTTCGTGCTGCCCCGCCGTGGCGCGCCGGTCGAACCGGCCCCCTCGCGGCGGGCGAGCTCGCGGCCGCGCCGTTCGCGCGGCTGGCGGCCGACGCCTTCTACAGCTCGGGTCTGAAGCTGTCGGTGTGGCGCGCGGAACTGCTGCCCTGAGCGCCGCCCGGGCGCGGCGCTCAGATCGGGCTCCACGCTGCCGCCCCGGTGCTAATCTCCGCCCTGAATGTCGCAGCAGTTCTCGCTTCTCGCCCTTCTCCTGCTCCCCCTCCGGGGGGAATAGCGCGTGGCGGCCGCGTAGCCGCAAACCCACAGCAGAGAGGAACGGAAAGCGAGAAAGAGAAGGAGCACGAGCGGCATGAGCACTCACACCGATAGCGATGCGGACCGCGACCCGGCGAACCGGGTCCTGATCTTCGACACGACCCTGCGCGACGGCGAGCAGTCGCCCGGGATCTCCCTGAACCGCCAGGAAAAGCTCGAGATCGCCCACCAGCTGGCACGGCTGGGCGTGGACGTGATCGAGGCCGGCTTCCCGATCACCTCTCCCGGCGACTTCGAGTCCGTCCAGACGATCGCGCGGGAGGTCGAAGGCCCCGTCATCTGCGGCCTGGCGCGGACGAGCAAGCAGGACATCGAGGCGGCGTGGAACGCCGTGCGCGACGCCGAGCGTCCCCGCATCCACACCTTCATCGCGACCAGCGACCTCCACATCGAGCGCAAGCTGCAGACCACGCGCGAGGACGTGATCGGGCAGGCGCGCGCGGCGGTCGCGCAGGCACGCGAGTACACCGAGGACGTGGAGTTCTCGCCCGAGGACGGCTCGCGCTCGGACGTCGAATACATGGCCGAGGTGATCCAGGTCGCGATCGACGAGGGCGCGACGACGATCAACGTGCCAGACACCGTCGGCTACACGATGCCCGGCGAGTACAGGGCGATGTTCGAACGGCTGTACGAGCTGGTGCCCGGACCTGCGCAACGTGACCGTCTCGGTCCACTGCCACGACGACCTCGGGCTGGCGGTTGCGAACTCGCTGGCGGGCCTGGAAGCGGGCTGCCGCCAGGTCGAGGGCGCGATCAACGGCATCGGCGAGCGCGCCGGCAACGCCTCCCTCGAGGAGGTCGTGATGCTGCTGCGCACGCGCGAGCCGACGCTGGGGCTGTGGACGGGGGTCGACACGACCGAGATCGCGCGCACGAGCCGCCTGGTCTCGCGCATGACGGGCTACCCCGTGCAGCCGAACAAGGCGATCGTCGGGCGCAACGCGTTCGCGCACGAGGCGGGCATCCACCAGGACGGCGTGCTGAAGGAGCGCGCGACCTACGAGATCATGGACGCGACGACCGTCGGCCTGAGCAGCAACTCGATCGTGCTGGGCAAGCACTCGGGCCGCCACGCGCTGCGCAAAGCGCTCGAAGAGATGGGCTTCGACATCGACGGGCAGGCGCTGAACGTCGCGTTCAAGCGCTTCAAGGAGATCGCCGACCGCAAGAAGCAGGTGACCGCGATGGACCTCGAGGCGCTGGTCACCGACGAGCTGCGCGAGGAGGTCCCCGGCTTCACGCTGGAGTGGTTCGACGTCGAGTCCTCCTCGCGGCGCTCCCCGCACGCGCGGGTCGGCGTCGGGCTCCCCGACGGCGGCGAGGTCACGGGCGACTTCGTCGGCGACGGGCCGATCGACGCGATCTTCCAGGCGATCAACGCCGCGACCGCGACCGCGCCGGTGCTGAGCGAGTTCACGATCGGCGCCGTCACCGAGGGCCAGGACGCGCTCGGCGAGGCCTCGGTCGTGCTGGAGCTCGACGGCGCGACGGGCGCCGGCCAGGGAGTCTCGACAGACATCATCGACGCCGCCGCGCGCGCCTACGTGCGGGCGCTGTCGGTGGCGCGAGCACGCTCGATAGCGCCCGAGGCGATCGGGCTCCCCGAGCCGACTCCGTAGGCGCAGGCGCGCGCTCGCGCGGGGGCGAACGCTCTCTCACGCGGGCGCGCCCGCCGGCGTTCTAGGGGTGTGACGCCTGCGACGCGCGTTCTCGACCCACCCGAGCGCCCCGTCGAGGGCGCGCCGCTCTGCGCGTGCGGTCGCCGTTCTGCGAGGCCGTTCGGCGTCGCGGCTCCCGCCGCCGGAGAGCGGCTTGCTCGCGACGGTGATGTTCACCGACATCGTCGGCTCGACCGAGATCGCCGCCCGCATCGGCGACGCCCGTTGGGCGGAGCTCCTTCGCCGCCACGACGCCGTGGTCCGCGAGGAGGCCGCCAGGTGCGGCGGCCGCGTCGTGAAGTCGCTGGGCGACGGTGCCGCTGATGCTGTTCGACGCACCCAGCCGGGCGCTCGCCTGCGCGATGGCGTTGGGAGAGCGGATGCGCGAGCTCGGGCTGCGCGTGCGCGCCGGCCTGCACGCCGGCGAGTGCGAGCTGCTCGCAGGCGACGACGTCGGCGGCATCGCCGTGCACATCGCGGCGCGGATCGCCGCGCTGGCCGGGCCGGACGAGGTGCTGGCGAGCGCCACCGTGCGGGACCTCTCGGTGGGCTGCGCCTTCGCGCTCGAAAGCCGCGGCGAGCGGCTCCTGAAGGGCCTCGATGAGCCCTGGCGCCTCTACGCGGTGGCGGCGGGCGCAGGCGAGGGCCGCGGCGAGCGGGCCGCAACCTGCGGCATCGACGCGGTTTGTGCTCTACCGTGGCCGCAGGCATCCAACGGGAGGGACAGATGGGGACCGTATTCGCAGCCAGGATCCGCTTTGCCGTGACGGTCGCGGTCGCCGCTGCGCTGCTCGCGCCGGCGCTCGCCTCGGCGGCGCCCCCGCGGCCCTCGGCACACGGCGTCTCGGACAGCCGCAGCGCGTCCGCGCAGCCGCACTGGGCCTGCGCGCACGGGCTGTGCGACGCGATCGTCGATCCGCGTCCCTCGACGTCGGCGGGGCTGCGCTCGGACGTCTTCAACAGCAAAAAACCCGAAGGCGGCGGCGAAGAAGGCGGGATCGACCCCGAAGAACTGCGCCAGGCCTACGCGATCCCCGCGACCGGGGGAGCGGACCAGACGATCGCGGTGATCGAGGGGTTCTCCTACAAACAGGCCGAAAAAGACCTGGCGAAATACCGCACGCACTACGGCCTCGGGCCCTGCACCGTTGAAAGCGGCTGCCTGACGATCACCAACTCCGAAGGCGGGACGCCGGCCAACCACGGCTTCACCGAATGGGAACCAGAGGTCGCGCTCGACCTCGACATGGCCTCGGCGGCGTGCCCCGAATGCCACATCATGCTCGTGAGCGCCGAAGAAGAAAGCTGGAAGTCGCTCGGCGCCGCCGTCAACTACGCGGCCGCCCACGGCGCCACTGAGATCTCCAACAGCTATGGCCTGGCCGAAGAAACGTGCGGGGCCGAATGCGGCGAAGCCGAAGCCGACTGGAACCACCCGGGCATCTTCGTGTCGGTCTCCTCCGGGGACTACGGCTACGACAACGAATTCGTGCTCGGCAACTCGCCGAGCTTCCCGGCGGCTCTGCCGACGGTGACGGCGGTCGGCGGCACGGCGCTCAAGAAAGGCGGCGGATCGCGCGGCTTCAAGGAGAAGGCCTGGGGCGAACGCGGTCTCGGGCTTGGCACGGGCAGCGGCTGCAGCAGCACGTGGGCCAAGCCGTCCTGGCAGAAGGACCCGAGCTGCGCCGGGCGCATGACCAACGACGTCGCGGCCGTCGGCGCCTGCGCGACGCCGGTCTCGGTCTACGACAGCACCGAAGGCGGCTGGATCGACCTCTGCGGCACGAGCGCCAGCTCGCCGCTCGTGGCCGGGATCGAGGCCCACGCGAGCGCCGGCTCGCGGGCGTTGCCGGGCGGCGAGGCGTTCTACACGGAGGGGGCTCTCTTCGACGTCAAGGGCGCCAGCAACGGCCGCTGCACCGTGAAGTACTTCTGCCACGGCATGAAGGGCTACGACGGCCCGACAGGCAACGGCAGCCCGGACGGCCCGTTGCCGTAACGGCCGGCAGGGGGCAGGCGCCAGACGCTTGTCCGTGATAACGTACGCGCGTATGACGCCCGTACGAGAGCAGGAGTGTGTCCCGCGCGCTGAGAGCGCCGACCCGCTCGACCCCGCGGTCATCGGCGCGCGCGTGAAGGCGCTGCGCGACGCCGAGGGCCTCTCCCTGCGCGACCTCGCCGAGCGCAGCGGCGTGAGCGCGCCGATGCTCTCCCAGGTCGAGCGCGGCGAGACGAGCCCCACGCTCACCGTCGCGAGCCGCATCGCCGCGGGGCTCGACCTGCGCCTCTCGCAGCTGCTGCGCCTCGACGAGCAGGGTGCCGTCACGGTCGTGCACGCGGGCGGGCGCCGCCGCGGCGGCAACCCGCGCCGCGGTCACCGCTTCGAGGTCCTGACCTCCTCGCAGCCCGGACAGCGTGCCGAGCTGTCGGTGCACACGCTCGGCGCGGGCGGCTCGACCGGCGGGCCGGACGGGGTGGGCGGGGATCATCTGCACGAGCCGGGGAGCCGCGAGACGGCCCTCGTCCAGGAGGGCCGCGTCGTGCTGGTCTGCGACGGGCGCCGCTACGAGCTCGGCGCGGGCGACACCGTCACCTTCGACGCGGACCTGCCGCACCACTTCGAGAACCCGACCACCGGCGACGCCGTCTTCCTGGCGGTCGTGTCGGCCGGCCTGAGAAGGAGCTGACCGATGGCCAAGACGATGTACGACAAGATCTGGGAGGCCCACGAGGTCGGGGGCGAGGGCGCCGGCCTGATGTACGTGGACCTGCACCTGGTCCACGAGGTCACGAGCCCGCAGGCGTTCGACGGGCTGCGGTTGGCGGGGCGCAAGGTCCGCCGCCCCGACCGCACGCTCGCGACCGCCGACCACAACACCCCCACCGACGGGACGCCCGTCGCCGCACGGATCAAGGACGAGCTCTCACGCGTGCAGGTGGAAACGCTCGAGCGCAACTGCGAGGAGTTCGGCGTCCCCGTCTACTCGCTCGGCTCGCCGCGCCAGGGCATCGTGCACGTGATCGGGCCGGAGCTCGGGGTCACCCAGCCGGGCATGACGATCGTCTGCGGCGACTCGCACACCTCGACCCACGGGGCCTTCGGCGCGCTGGCCTTCGGCATCGGCACGAGCGAGGTCGAGCACGTGCTCGCGACGCAGTGCATGGTCCAGCACAAGGCGCGCTCGATGCGGATCCTGTACACGGGCGCTCTCGGGTTCGGGGTCTCGGCCAAGGACCTGATCCTCGGCACGCTCGGCCGCCTCGGCGTCGGCGGCATGACCGGCCACGTGGTCGAGTACGCCGGCGCGCCGATCCGGGCGCTCTCGATGGAGGGCCGGATGACGGTGTGCAACATGACGATCGAGGGCGGCGGTCGCGCCGGCATGGTCGCGCCCGACGAGACCACCTTCGAGTGGTTCCGGCAGACCGAGCGGCCCGGGCGCGCCGAAGGGCGCCGAGCTGGACCGCGCGGTCGCGGCCTGGTCGCAGCTGCCCACCGAGGAGGGCGCGTTCTTCGACACCGAGGTCGAGATCGACGCGGGCTCGATCTCGCCGCAGGTGAGCTGGGGCACCAACCCCGGGATGGTGCGGGCGGTCACCGAGAAGGTGCCCGCGCCGGAGGACTTCGACGCTCCGGCCGACCGCGAGGAGACCGAACGCGCGCTGCACTACATGGCGCTGGAGCCGGGCACGCCGATCCAGGAGATCGCCCTGGACCGCGTCTTCATCGGCTCGTGCACCAACTCCAGGATCGGAGACCTGCGCGCCGCGGCGGAGGTGGTGGCCGGCAGGAAGGTCGCGCCGTCGGTCCAGGCGATGGTCGTGCCCGGCTCCCAGCAGGTGCGCGCGCAGGCGGAAGCGGAGGGCCTCGACAAGGTGTTCCGCGACGCCGGCTTCGACTGGCGCGTGGCCGGCTGCTCGATGTGCCTCGGGCATGAACCCGGACATCCTGCAGCCGGGCGAGCGCTGCGCGTCCACCTCGAACCGCAACTTCGAGGGGCGCCAGGGCCGCGGCGGGCGCACCCACCTGGTCTCTCCCGCAGATGGCTGCCGCGGCCGCCATCGAGGGACGGTTCGTGGACATCCGGGACTGGTCGTGAGCGAGACCGCCGGAGCGCACTGGCAGCGCACCGAGCTGGCCGAGGAGTTCCTCGCGCACCGCCAGCAGCTGCTGCCGCTGCTCGACGTGCAGGAAGACCTCGTGCGGCGGATCTTCGAGCGGCACGGCCATCCCGTGGGGCGGTTCCTCGACATCGGCGCGGGCGACGGCGCCTGCACCGCGCTGATGCGCTCGATCTTCCCCGGCGCCGAGGCCGTCCTGGTCGACTTCTCCGAGCCGATGCTGGCGCGCGCCGGCGCGCGGCTCGGCGAGCGGCGGATGGAGCGCCGTGCGCGCCGATCTCTCCTCGCCGGCCTGGCAGGAGCGGCTCCCGGGAGGCCGCTACGACGCCGCCGTCTCCTCCTTCGCGATCCACCACCTGACGCCGGAGCGCAAGCGCGGGCTGTTCGCCGAGCTGTTCGCGCTGCTGGAGCCCGGCGCGATGTTCGTGAACATGGACGTCGTGAAGATCGACGGCCCGCTGGACGGGCTCTTCGACGAGGAGATCATCGCCAACGCGGCCGCCATGCACCCGGGCTCCGAGCGCGAGGAGCCCTTCGACGATCACAGCGAAGACCGGCCCGACCCGGCCGAGGACCAGCTCGCGTGGCTGCGGGAGGCCGGGTTCGCGCCGGTGGAGCTTCAGTTCAAATGGGCCGAGGGCGCGATCTTCGGCGCCGTCAAGCCACAGGGGAGGGCCTAGCCCGACCGTCACGGCCGACAGGACGTCGGACGTTCACATCAAAGGCGCGCCGGGACGGCGCGCCGACCGACCCAAGGACACCAGATGGAGAAGATCGAGACGATCACCGGCCAGGTCAGCTTCCTGGACCGCGCCAACGTCGACACCGACCAGATCATGCCCAAGCAGTTCCTGAAGCGGGTCGAGCGGACCGGCTTCGGCGAGTTCCTCTTCTTCGACTGGGCGAAGGAGGACGGCTGGGACCTGCCGGCGAACCCGATCCTCGTCGCGGGCGAGAACTTCGGCTGCGGCTCCTCGCGCGAGCACGCCCCCTGGGGCCTGCAGGACTACGGGTTCCAGGCGATCGTCGCGCCGAGCTTCGCGGACATCTTCTACTCCAACTGCACGAAGATCGGCCTGCTGCCTGTCGTGCTCTCCGAGGAGGACTGCCGGGCGCTCGCCCACGCCGGCCACGGGCAGATCGACCTGCGCGCACAAGAGGTGCGCTTCGACGGTCGCGAGGTCGCGTTCGAGATCGACCACGAGATCCGCCGGCGCCTGCTCGACGGTCTCGACGACGTCGGCGTGACGCTGGGCTCCGAGGGGCAGATCGCCGGCTACGAGGCCGCGCGCGAGGACGACTCGGGCTGGCAGCGCGTGGCGACGACGGCTCTGTGAGCGGCCCGCTCCCGGTCCCGCTCGACAGCGCCCGCGCGCGTGCCCTCGCCGAGGAGTGGGTGGCGGCGTGGAACGCGCACGACCTCGAAGCGATCATGGCCCTCTACGCGCCCGGCGTCGTCTTCCAGACCCCGACGGTCATCGACACGCTCGGGATCGCCGACGGCACCGTGCGCGGCGCCGAGCGCCTGCGCGAGCACTTCGCGCGCGGCCTGGAGCGGCTGCCCGGCCTGCGCTTCGACCTCGACGGCACCTACGCCGGCGTCAGCTCGCTCGCGATGACCTACCGCTGGGCCGACGGGACGCCGGTGTGCGAGCTGCACGAGTACGACGCCGACGGCCTGATCGAGCGGGTGCAGGCGCTGTACCGCGGGCTGTCGTGGTGAGCGCCGCCCGCCCGGACCGGCGCGCGGCGGCGCCGGACTGCTAGCGTCGCGCGCCGTGCCGCACCGCATCGTCACCCTCCCCGGCGACGGGATCGGGCCTGAGATCATGGCTCCGACCCTGGAGCTGCTGAACGCCCTCGGCGACTTCGCGTTCGAGGAGCACGTCTTCGGCGGCGCCTCGATCGACGCGCACGGGACCGCGCTGACCGACGAGGTGCTCGCCGCCTGCCGGGGCGCCGACGCCGTGCTGCTGGCCGCCGTCGGCGGGCCGAAGTGGGACACGACCGACCCCGACGCGCCGCGTCCGGAGCAGGGGCTGCTCGGGCTGCGCAAGGGCCTCGGCCTCTACGCGAACCTGCGTCCGGTCAAGCCGCTGCCCGCCCTCTACGACGCCTCGCCGCTGCGGCGCGAGCGGATCGAGGGCACCGACCTGCTGGTCGTGCGCGAGCTGACCGGAGGGATCTACTTCGGCGAGAAGCACCGCGACGCCGAGATGGCGAGCGACCTGTGCGCGTACACGGTCGAGGAGATCGAGCGGATCGCCCGCGTCGGCTTCCGCGCCGCGCGCTCGCGGGTCTCCAGCGTCGACAAGGCCAATGTGCTCGAGACGAGCAGGCTCTGGCGCGAGACCGTGATGAGGGTCCACTCGCAGGAGTTCCCGAACATCGAGCTCGAGCACGTGCTCGTGGACAACGCCGCGATGCAGCTGGTCTCCTCGCCGCGGCACTTCGATGTGATCCTGACCGAGAACCTGTTCGGCGACATCCTCTCCGACGAGGCCGCGATGCTCACGGGCTCGATCGGGATGCTGCCGAGCGCATCCCTCGGAGATGGAGATTCCGACCCACCCACGCCCGGCCTGTTCGAGCCTGTGCACGGCTCCGCTCCCGACATCGCGGGCCAGGGGATCGCCAATCCGCTTGCGATGTTCCTCTCGGCGGCGCTGATGCTGCGGCACGGGCTCGGCTTGGAAAGCGAGGCGGCGGCTGTAGAATCGGCGGTGCAACGCGCACTGGACGGGGGCCTGCGCACCGCCGATCTGGGCGGGGAAGAGGGAACGGCGCAGGCGACTCGAACGGTGCTGGACAACCTCGACTAGGAGCACGGAAAGTGGACCCGACCGACCTCATCTGGATGAACGGAGACTTCGTCCCCTGGGAGGAGGCCAAGGTCCACGTCCTGACCCACGGCCTGCACTACGGGACCGGGGTCTTCGAGGGGGTCCGCTGCTACGACACGGAGCTCGGCCCGGCCGTGTTCCGCAACGCCGAGCACGTCGAGCGCCTGCTGCGCTCGGCCGAGCTCTACTACATGCCGGTGCCCTACACGGCCGAGCAGATCCGCTCCGCGACGCTCGAGCTCGTCGCGCGCAACGGGCTGCGCTCGTGCTACATCCGGCCGATCATCTTCCGCGGCTACGGGCAGATGGGGCTCAACCCGCTGGACTGCAACGTGGATGTCACGATCGCCTGCTGGGAATGGGCCGCCTACCTCGGCGAGGAGGGCAAGACCAACGGGATCCGCGCGAAGGTCTCCTCGTGGCGGCGGATCAGCCCCGACTCGCTGATCCCCCACGCGAAGGCCTCCGGCCAGTACCTCAACAGCGTGCTCGCCAAGATCGAGTCCGTGAAGGCCGGCTACCAGGAGGCGATCCTGCTGGACGACCACGGCTACGTGTGCGAGGGCACGGGCGAGAACATCTACGTGGTCCGCGACGGCGAGATCGTGACGCCCGGGCAGAGCAACTCGATCCTCGACGGCATCACGCGCCGCTCGGTGATCCAGGTCGCGCGCGACCTCGGGTACTCGGTGAGCGAGCGCGATGTCGGCCGCGCCGAGCTCTACCTGGCCGACGAGGTCTTCATGACCGGCACGGCCGCCGAGCTCGTGCCAGTGGTGGAGATCGACGACCACAAGATCGGCGGCGGCGCGCCCGGCGAGATCACCAAGGTGCTGGGCGCGGCATACGACGACGCGATCCACGGGCGCTCCGAGCGCTACCGCGAGTGGCTGGACGTCGTCCAGCCCCGCGACCTCGAGACGCCCGCCGGCGAGGCGCCCGGCGCGCGAATTACCGGGGCGACCGGCTAGGCGGTGACGCCGAGCGGCCGGTCGCAGATCCCGTCCGCCGCCCTGAGGCCGGCACGGAGCGCCGGCCGAGCCTCTCCCAAAGGGAAGCCTGAAAGGAAGTCCCGAATGAGTCCCGAGCAGAACCGCATCGAGCTTTACGACGCGACCCTGCGCGACGGCATGGGCGGCGGCGGCATGACGCTCACCGCCGCGGAGAAGCTGCGCGTCGTGCACGCGCTCGACGAGCTCGGCGTGCACATGATCGAGGCCGGCTTCCCCGCGTCGAACCCGAAGGAGCAGGAGCTGTTCTCGCTGCTCGCGACAGGAGCGGCTCGCGAACGCCGAGATCGTCGCGTTCGGGATGACCCGCCGCCGCGACACCGCGGCCGCCTCCGACGAAGGGCTGAAGGTCCTCGCGGAATCCTTCGCGCCCGTTTGCACGCTCGTCGGAAAGGCCTCGGTGCTGCACGTGGAGAAGGTCGTGCGCGTGAGCCGCGAGGAGAACCTCGCGATGATCGCCGACTCCGTCGGCTTCCTCGCCGGGGAGGGCAAGCGCGTGCTGCTGGACGCCGAGCACTTCTTCGACGGCTTCGCGCTGGACCCCGGCTACGCCCTGGACTGCCTGCGGGCGGCCGCCGAGGCGGGGGCGGAGCGCCTGGTCCTGTGCGACACCAACGGCGGCTCGCTGCCGCCGCAGATCAGGACCGCGCTCGCGGTCGTCCGCGAAGCGCTTCCGGGCGCGCCGCTCGGCATCCACTGCCACGACGACTCGGGCTGCGCGGTCGCCAACTCCCTTACCGCGCTCGAATCCGGCGCCACCCAGGTCCAGGGCACCGTGAACGGGATCGGCGAGCGGACGGGCAACGCCAACCTGATCACGATCGTCGCCGACCTGCAGCTGAAGATGGGCGTCCCGGTCCTGGCGCCCGAGCGGCTGGCCCGGCTGACCGAGACCGCGCACTTCGTCGACGAGCTGCTGAACCGCGCGCCCGACCCCGCCCAGCCCTACGTCGGCAAGCACGCTTTCGCCCACAAGGCGGGCCTCCATGCCGCCGGCATCCAGGCCGACGCCAGCACCTTCGAGCACGTCGACCCGGCCGAGGTCGGCAACTCGCGCGACGTGCTGGTCTCCGAGCTCTCGGGCCGGGCGACGATCGCCGAGAAGGCGGCCGAGGCCGGGATCGGCGGGGGAGAGGAGCTCGCGCAGCGCGTGCTCGGCCGCGTGAAGGAGCTCGAGCACGAGGGCTTCCAGTTCGAGGCGGCCGACGGCTCGCTGGAGCTGCTGATGCGCAAGGAGGCGGGCGAGTACGAGCCGCTGTTCCGCCTCGAGTCCTGGCGGGTGCTGGTCGAGAAGCGCGCGGACGGGAAGGTCGCCACCGAGGCGACGATCAAGGTCTGGCTCGGCGGCGAGCGCTTCGTGCGCACGGCCGAGGGCAACGGCCCGGTCAACGCGCTCGACGCGGCGCTGCGCGACGCGATCGGCGAGCTGCACCCGCACCTGCGCGACATCGAGCTCGTGAACTTCAAGGTCCGGATCCTCGACGAGAGCCACGGCACCGGCGCGGTCACGCGGGTGCTGATCGACGCCTCCGACGGACACGAGGTGTGGGGCTCGATCGGCGTCTCGGAGAACCTGATCGCGGCGTCGTGGGACGCGCTCGTCGACTCCCTGGAGTACGGGATGCAGCCGGGACGCCGGCCGCAGGCCGGGGAGGGCAAGAGCGCCGTCCCGGCCGGCGGCGAGGCCCCGTGAGCTCCGAGCCGATCCCGCTCGCCAAACCCGTCCTGGGCGAGGAGGAGGAGCGGGCGGTCGTCGAGGTGCTGCGCTCGGGGCGGCTCTCGCTGGGGCCGAAGCTGGGCGAGTTCGAGCGCCGGTTTGCCGAGTTCGCCGGAGCGCGCCACGCGAGCGCGGTCAGCAGCGGCACGGCGGGCCTGCACCTGGCGCTGCGCGCCGTGGGCGTTGAGGACGGCGACGAGGTGGTGACCTCGCCGTTCTCCTTCGTGGCGTCCGCGAACGCCGTGCTCTTCGAGCGGGCGCGGCCGGTCTTCGCCGACATCGACCCGGTGACGCTGGACCTCGACCCGCAGGCGGCCGCCGCG
This sequence comes from uncultured Solirubrobacteraceae bacterium, assembly GCA_963779065.1. Classification (GTDB taxonomy): domain Bacteria; phylum Actinomycetota; class Thermoleophilia; order Solirubrobacterales; family Solirubrobacteraceae; genus Palsa-744. The sequence goes on along the minus strand of CAVZWQ010000003.1, from coordinate 676,686 downwards.
GCCGTGACCGAGCGAACCCGCGCGCTGCTGCCGGTTCACATCTTCGGCTACCCGGCCGACATGGAGTCGCTCGGCGCCCTCGCGGGGCGTCACGGCCTCGGCGTGGTCGAGGACGCGTGCGAGGCGCTCGGAGCGCGCTACGCCGACGGGAGCGAGGTGGGCTCGCGCGAGAACCCGGCGGTGTTCGCCTTCTACGCCAACAAGCAGCTCACGACGGGCGAGGGCGGGATCGTGACGACCGGGGACCCCGCGGTCAAGGAGCGCCTCGACTCCGAGCGCAACCAGGGCCGCGCACCGGACATGGACTGGCTGGACCACGACAGGCTCGGCTTCAACTACCGGCTCTCGGACATCGCCTGCGCGCTCGGTGTCGCGCAGCTCGGGCGCCTGGCCGAGATGCTGGACGGCCGCAGGCGCGTCGCCGCCCTCTACCGCGAGGCGCTCAGCGGCGTCGAGGGGCTCGTCCTGCCCTGCGAGGAGCAGGGCGAGATGCGGCGCGGATGGTTCGTGTTCGTCGTGCAGCTGCCCGCGGGCTGCGAGCGCGACGAGACGATCCGCGCGCTGGCGGCGCGCGGCATCCAGAGCAAGCCCTACCTGCCCGCGATCCACCTGATGAGCTTCTACCGCGAGCGCTTCGGCCACCGCGAGGGCGAGTTCCCGGTCTGCGAGGACGTGGCAGCGCGCTCGATCGCGCTGCCCTTCTTCCCCGAGATGAGCCGAGGGCCTCGTCGAGCGGGTCGCCGCGGAGCTGTGCGCGGTCCTCGCGGGCGCCCCGGCATAGGATCCGCGCCGGTGTCGCGCTTCCACGAGCCCCAGGATCCGGACTTCGAGCGGCTGAACACGTCGCTGGGCTTCGACCGCCGCCTGTGGCCGCAGGACGTGGCGCAGTCGCGCGCCCACGCGGAGATGCTCGCGGCGCGCGGGATCGTCTCCGAGGCCGACCGCGACGCGCTGCTGGCCGGCCTCGACGCCGTGGAGGGCGAGCTGCGCGACGGCACCTTCCCGTTCGCGGAGGGCGACGAAGACATCCACATGGCGATCGAGCGGCGGCTGACCGAGATCGCGGGACCGGTCGGCGGGCGCCTTCACACGGCGCGCTCGCGCAACGACCAGGTCGTCACGGACCTCTCGATGTACACGCGCGAGGCGGCCGAGCGCGCCGGGCGGCTCGTGCACCGAGCTGATGGCGGCGCTGCTGGAGCGTGCGCGCGAGCACGCGGACTGGGCGATGCCCGGCTACACCCACCTGCAGCGGGCGCAGCCGGTCTACCTCGGCCATCACCTGCTCGCGTACTTCTGGATGCTCGACCGCGACCGGCAGCGGTTCGCGTTCGCGCGCCGCCAGGCGGGCCGGCTGCCGCTCGGCTCGGGCGCGCTGGCGGGCGTCAACTTCGACACCGACCGGCGGATGCTCGCGGAGCGCCTCGGCTTCGAGGAGGTGGCCCCGAACTCGATCGACGCCGTCTCCGGGCGCGACTTCGTGCTCGACTACCTGGCGGCGGCGACGACCTGCGCGACGCACCTCTCGCGGCTCGGCGCCGAGCTCGTCCTGTGGTCCAGCAGCGAGTTCGGCTTCTGCGAGCTGCCCGACGCGTGGAGCTCCGGCTCCTCGATCATGCCGCAGAAGAAGAACCCCGACGCGGCCGAGCTGCTGCGCGCGAAGGCGCCGCGGCTCGCCGGCCACCTGAGCGCGATGCATGGGGTCATCCACGCGCTGCCGCTGACCTACAACAAGGACCTGCAGGAGGACAAGGAGCACCTGTTCGACGCGGACGACACGCTCGAGCTGATCCTGGCGGCGGCACGCGGCATGGTCGCCGGGGCGCGCTTCGACCGCGAGCGGATGCGCGAGGCGGCGTCCGACGAGCTGATCGCCGCGACCGACGTCGCCGACCTGCTGGTGCGGCTGGGGATGCCCTTCCGCGAGGCGCACGGCGTCGTCGCCGGCCTCGTCCGGACCGCCGTGGACTCCGGGCGCGCGCTGTCGGAGCTCGGCGCGGAGGATCTCGCGGCGCAGAGCGAGCTGCTCGCCGACGCACGAGCTCGAGTTCAGGAGCGTGCTCTCCTCGCAGTCCTGGCTCGAGTCGAAGGTGTCCGAGGGCGGCACCGGCTCGGCGCGGCTGGCCGAGCAGATCGAGCTCGCCGAGCGGGTCCTGGGTGGAGCCGCTAGCGCCTGAGTTCTACGCCCGGCCGGTGCTCGCGGTCGCGCCGGAGCTGGTCGGCTGCACGGTCGTGCACGGCGAGACGGCCGGCGTGATCGTCGAGACCGAGGCCTACCACGAGGAAGAGCCGGCCTGCCATGCCTACATCGGGCGCACCGCCCGTACGCAGATCCTGTTCGGGCCTCCCGGCTTCGCCTACGTCTACCGCTCCTACGGGATCCACGCGCTCCTGAACGCGGTCTGCGAGCCGGAGGGGATCGGCGCGGCGGTCCTGATCCGGGCGCTCGCTCCGTCGGCCGGGATCGAGCTGATGCGCGAGCGCCGCGGCGTGGATCAGGAGACGGACCTCTGCTCGGGGCCGGGGCGTCTCACGCAGGCACTCGGGATCGACCTCGATCTGAACGGAACCGCCCTGGACGGGGCGATCGCGATCCTCCCGCGCGAAGGGCCCGCGCCCGCGGTGCTCGCGACCGCGCCGCGCGTCGGGATCACGAAGGCGCCGGACCTGCCGTGGCGCTTCGCGGCGGCCGGCAACCGCAACGTCTCGCGGCCCTGGCCGTGGCGCGAGCCGCGCGCGGCGAGCGCGCAGCTAGCCGCCCGGGCTGACGCCGCCGGTCGGCGAGGGCGAGGGCGTGGAGGGTTCGCTCGGGGGCGTCGCTTCGTGGGTGGGCGCCGCCGGCGCCGGGGCTTCTTTCGCCGGCGCGGCCGGGGCGCTTTCGCCGGCTGACGGCGCGGACGGCTTTTCGGTGTGCCCCGAGCTCGGGGCGGGCGCCGGGGACTGCGACGGGGAGTGCGCGCCGCCGCTCGAGTGCGAGCCGCCGCCCGCGGCGGACGACGCCGCTTCTTCGGACGAGGAGCCGGAGGTTTCGGTTTCGCCTCCGCCGGCGCTGCCCGCGCCGCCGGAGACCTTGCCCTTCGCCGCGGCTTCTTCGGAGCGCGTCTTGTCGATCTGCAGCGCCGAGCTCATGAAGTCGTGCCAGATCAGCGCCGGGAAGGTGCCGCCGAGCACCGGGTTGCCGTTGAAGTCGTGTTCCATCGGGATCAGCTTGTTGGGGTAGCCGACCCACACGGCGACGGTGTACTTCGAGTCCCAGCCGACGAACCAGGCGTCGCCGTAGTTGGAGGTGGTCCCGGTCTTGCCCGCCGCGAACTGGCCGATCGCGGCGGCCTTGCCGGTGCCGTACTGGATCACGGTTTCGAGCATCGAGGTCTCGGTCTGCGCGATCGAGGCGGGCAGCACGCGCTTGACCTCGCACGCGGTTCTTTTCGTGGTGCGCGCCGCTCGGCAGCGTGTGGCTGCCGGCGTCGACTTCCTGGATGCCGACCGGTTCTCGCCGCCGAGCGCCATCGAGCCGGTCACGCGCTCGCCGCCGTGGGCGAGCGTCTCGTAGGCGTGGGCCATGTCGATCGGCGTGACGCCGACGGTCAGGCCGCCGATCGTCATCGCCGGGTTGGTCGAGAGCGGCGTCGTGATGCCCATCCGGTGCGCGAGCAGCGCGATCTTGTGCGTGCCGACCTTGAGCCCGACTTCGGCGAAGATCGAGTTGTCCGAGAAGGCCGTCGCCCCGGTCAGCGTGTTCGATCCCGAGTAGGCGCCTTCGTCGTTGTGGACGACGAATTTTTCGGTGCCGTTGGTGTTCGGGACGACGAAGGTCTTGACCTTGGAGCTCCAGACCGAGTCCGGCGAGATGCCGGCCTCGAGCGCCGCGGCGAGGTCGAAGGCCTTGAAGGACGATCCGGGCTGGCGCTCGCCCTCGGTCGCGATGTTGAACGGGCTCGTGTTGTAGTCGCGCCCGCCGACCATCGCGCGGACCTCGCCGGTCGAGTTTTCGATCGCGACGAGGGAGGCGGTCGGCCCGCCGGGGTAGGCGAGGTAGTTGTTGACGGCCTGTTCGGCGGCGCGCTGCATGCCGAGGTCGAGCGTCGTGCGGATCTTCAGCCCGCCCTCGAAGGCGCGCGCCGCGCCGAAGCGTTCGACGACCTGCTGGCGCACCCAGCTGTCGAAGTAGCCGGTGTCCACGCCTTCGACGGTCGGCACCTCGGGCGCCTGGACCTCGTGCGGGGCGGGCAGCGACTGCTTGATGCTTTCGTCGTAGACGGCCGGCGACAGGTAGCCCTGCTCGAGCATCTGGCGCAGCACCGTGTTGCGGCGCTCGAGCGCGGCCGCGGGGTGGGTCGTCGGGTCCCAGGCGCTCGGGTTCTGGATGATCCCGGCCAGCAGCGCCGCCTCCCAGGGCTGGAGCTGCTGCACGCACAGTTCGTGCCCCGGCATGCCGCAGCCTTCGTGGTTGACGTCGCGGCCGAAGTAGGTCTCGGCGGCGGCCTCGATCCCGTAGGCGCCGTTGCCGAAGTAGACGGTGTTCAGGTAGGCCGTGACGATCTTGTCCTTCGACCACTTGTGCGCGAGCTGGTAGGCGAGCGCGGCCTCCTTGAGCTTCTCGAAGATCGTGCGGTGCGACTGCGCCTGGAGGAAGTTCTTGATCAGCTGCTGCTCGATCGTGGAGGCGCCCTGGACGCTGCCTTTGTGGAGCACGTCCTGGACGAAGGCGCGTGCGATGCCGCGCACGTCGATGCCGCTGTTGGTGTAGAAGCGCTTGTCCTCGATCGAGATCACCGCCTCCTTGACCATCTGCGGGATCTGGCCGGGGGTGAGGATCACCCGGTTCTGCTGGCTCAGGACGCCGATCGGGTGGCCGAGGTCGTCGAGCAGCTGGGAGCTCTGCGCGTCCTTGATCTGCGAGAAGCGTTCGAGCGAGGGCAGGTCCGAGGCGACGGACACGAACAGGCCGAAGACGAACGAGACGAGCCCGAGCAGGGCCACCGCGAGCAGGATCGCGGCAAGCCGGAGGCGCTTGAGCCGCGCCTTCGGGGCGGCCGCGGACTCGGCGGGGATTTCGGGGGAAACGGTGGCGCTCATCGGCAGCGTCTGACGCGGGACCCCCTGAGCGCGGCCGGAGCACCAGGACGGCGTGCACTCGACGGCGCTCGGCCGCGGCGTGCGCGCGGCATCGACGGCCCCTCGCGCCGGCGAGAGTCTAGCATTGCGCCCGATGCCAGAGGACACGTCCGCGGCCGCCGAGCAAGCCGCCAGGCTGGCCGCGAACGCGGTCGATTCGCTGCCCGCGGGGGTTCTGGCGGAGAAGCTCGCCGAGGCCTCCGAGCAGGGCCGGCCCCTGCGCGTGAAGCTCGGCATCGACCCGACCGCGCCGGACATCCACCTGGGACACGCCGTGGTGCTCGGCAAGCTCCGCGAGTTCCAGGACGCCGGGCACGTCGTGGTGCTGATCATCGGCGACTACACGGCGCGGGTCGGCGATCCCTCCGGCCGCTCGACGCTGCGGCCGATGCTGAGCGCCGAGGAGATCGACGCGAACGCCGCGACCTTCCAGGAGCAGGCGATGCGGATCCTCGACGACGACCCGCGCAGGCTCGAAGTCCGTTACAACCGCGAATGGCTCGACATGCCGATGACCGATCTGCTGGGCTTGGTCCGCACGACGACGGCCGCTCAGCTCCTCGAGCGGGAGGACTTCGCGAAACGCTGGCAGGCGCAGGAGCCGATCTCGCTGCTCGAGCTGCTCTACCCGCTGCTGCAGGGCTACGACTCGGTCGCCGTCGACGCCGACGTCGAGCTGGGGGGGACCGACCAGAAGTTCAACCTGCTGCTGGGCCGCGACATCCAGCGCCACTACGGGCGGCCCCAGCAGGCGGTGATGACGATGCCGATCCTGGTCGGGACCGACGGGACGCGCAAGATGTCGAAGTCGCTCGGCAACCAGATCGGGGTGACCGACCCGCCGGGGGAGATGTTCGGCAAGACGATGGCGATCCCCGACGAGGCGATGGAGGAGTACTACCGGCTGCTCGTCGACCCGCGCTCAGCGGACGGGGCGCGGGGCGACGTGGACGCGCTCGCGGGCAGCTCGGCGCGCGACGCCAAGCGCGCGCTCGCTCGGGACCTGGTGACGTGGCTGCACTCGGCCGAGGCCGCCGAAGCCGCCGAGAAGGAATGGGACCGTGTCTTCGGGCAGCGGGAGCTGCCGGAGGAGATCGAGGACGCCGAGATCCCGGCCGAGGGCGCCGTGCACCTGCCGGCGCTGATCGCCGGCGAGTTCGGGATCTCGCGCTCGGAGGCCAGGCGCCTGCTCGAGCAGGGCGGCGTCTGGCTGGGCGAGCGCCAGCTCGGCGCCGCCGACCAGGATCTCGACGCGGCCGCGGCCGACGGCGAGGTGCTGCGCGTCGGGCGGCGGCGGTTCCGCCGGCTGCGCCGGCCCTGAGCGGCCGTGGGCCCGGCGCGGCCTCTCCGCCCGCCGGGGGGCCCGTTGCGGCCCCGGGGCGCCCGCTGCGGCGGGCGCGGATTCCGCCTGCGGGTCGGCTAGGCTCCCCGGAGCAGCAGGCACGCTCGCGCGGCCGGGTCCGCTCGAGTAGCGGTGCCCTTCGCGCCGGGGTCCCTGCGCGCTATACTCCTTCGTCGGCCCGCAGGTGCCTCTGGGCGCCGGGCCGGATCGGTTTCCTCTGAAGGATGACCCTTCGAGAAGGCTCGACGGTCTTTGAAAACTCAACAGCATGCGCATCTACGATCCGAAGGGATCGTGGTGTGCGTCCAGGTTCGACCCGTCCGCGGGAGCGTCTCGAACGCTCGCGTGGGACGGCAAAGAGTCAAGTAGGGAAGTACCCCGTCATGGTTCGGGGCCACGTGTATAGGCCCCGGCCGCCGGCACTTCGTACCCCATTCGGGGCACAGGGTGTCGGCACTCCATGACAGGCTTTCTGTGAAGTTCTTCACGGAGAGTTTGATCCTGGCTCAGGACGAACGCTGGCGGCGTGCTTAACACATGCAAGTGGAGCGACGAACCAGGGCTTGCCCTGGGGCAGAGCCGCGAACGGGTGAGTAACACGTGGGTTACCTGCCTCGATGACCGGGACAACCCGAGGAAACTCGGGCTAATACCGGATGTGCCCGCAAGGGGAAAGGAAGCTTCGGCCTCCGCATCGAGATGGGCCCGCGGCCCATTAGCTTGTTGGTGAGGTAACGGCTCACCAAGGCTTCGATGGGTAGCTGGTCTGAGAGGACGATCAGCCACACTGGGACTGAGACACGGCCCAGACTCCTACGGGAGGCAGCAGTGGGGAATCTTGCGCAATGCGCGAAAGCGTGACGCAGCAACGCCGCGTGGGGGAAGACGGCTTTCGGGTTGTAAACCCCTTTCAGTTGGGACGAAGCCTCGGCGGTGAACAGCCGTACGGGGTGACGGTACCTTCACAAGAAGCACCGGCTAACTACGTGCCAGCAGCCGCGGTAATACGTAGGGTGCAAGCGTTGTCCGGAATTATTGGGCGTAAAGAGCGTGTAGGCGGCCCGACCAGTCCGCTGTGAAAGTCCAGGGCTCAACCCTGGAATGCCGGTGGATACTGTCGGGCTAGAGTCCGGAAGGGGCGAGTGGAATTCCTGGTGTAGCGGTGAAATGCGCAGATATCAGGAGGAACACCAATGGCGAAGGCAGCTCGCTGGGACGTGACTGACGCTGAGACGCGAAAGCGTGGGGAGCAAACAGGATTAGATACCCTGGTAGTCCACGCTGTAAACGATGGCAACTAGATGTGGGGGGTGTCGACTCCCCCCGTGTCGAAGCTAACGCATTAAGTTGCCCGCCTGGGGAGTACGGCCGCAAGGCTAAAACTCAAAGGAATTGACGGGGGCCCGCACAAGCAGCGGAGCATGTGGTTTAATTCGACGCGACGCGAAGAACCTTACCTGGGCTTGACATGTGAGTGACCGGTGTGGAAACACACCTTCCCTTCGGGGCACTTTCACAGGTGGTGCATGGCTGTCGTCAGCTCGTGTCGTGAGATGTTGGGTTAAGTCCCGCAACGAGCGCAACCCCCGTCGCATGTTGCCAGCATTTAGTTGGGGACTCATGCGAGACTGCCGGTGACAAACCGGAGGAAGGTGGGGATGACGTCAAGTCCTCATGCCCCTTATGTCCAGGGCTACACACGTGCTACATTGGCGCATACAGAGGGTTGCGATACCGCGAGGTGGAGCGAATCCCTTAAAGTGCGTCTCGGTTCGGATTGCAGGCTGAAATTCGCCTGCATGAAGGCGGAGTTGCTAGTAATCGCGGATCAGCATTGCCGCGGTGAATACGTTCCCGGGCCTTGTACACACCGCCCGTCACACCACGGGAGTGAGCAACACCCGAAGCCGGTGGCCTAACCCTTTTGGGAGGGAGCCGTCGAAGGTGGGGCTCGTGACTGGGGTGAAGTCGTAACAAGGTAGCCGTAGCGGAAGCTGCGGCTGGATCACCTCCTTTCTAGGGAGCACCTGACTGGTGCCCCGGCCCTTGTACCCCGTTGGGGCACAGGCGGCCGACAGGTCCGAAGCGTCCTAGCGGCGCGGGAGACAAGTCGGCGACAGCAGGCCGGGCCTAGCATGTCGACCGAACCTGGCTGGATCGCCACCGGGCGCTCGAGCCCTCTCCTACTTGTGGGCGAGGCGAGCCGGCGGCCGACAAACGACGCCAGCATGCTGTTGAGTTTTGAGAGACCGGCGTCCGCCGGTCCGCGTTGGACGCGTCAAAGGCGCGACCGCAATGGCGTGGAACGGCCGGCGTTACAAGCCTCTCCACGGTCCTTGAAAACTGCACAGAAGCCACATCAGCCGCCATCGATAAGCGGCGGCTGAAAACGGGTATCACCGGGTCCGCACGGACCGGCGAGCTCCCTTGGGAGCGGACCAGACCGGACGGGCCTGATCACCGTCAAGATAGTAAGGGCACATGGTGGATGCCTTGGCACCAAGAGTCGAAGAAGGGCGTGAACGGCTGCGATAAGCCACGGTTAGGCGCTGAATAGCCATTGACCCGTGGATTCCCGAATGGGGAAACCCAGCGCTGGTAATGCGGCGTTATCCCCGGTTGAACACATAGACCGGGCGAGGACAAGCGGGGGAAGTGAAACATCTCAGTACCCCGAGGAAAGTAAATCAACCGAGACTCCCTGAGTAGTGGCGAGCGAAAAGGGATCAGCCCAAACCCGGCAGATGTAAGCGGACACGCGTTGTCTGTTGGGGGTTGTAGGGCGTTTGTTCCGGGCCGTGTCCGGCCCGGCAGGAGTTACAAAATCATGTGGTAGTCGAAGCGTGTGGAACCGCGCACCAAAGAGGGCAACCGTCCCGTAGACGAAACTGCATGGTCTCCTGTCAAGCGTTCCTGAGTAAGTCCGCACCCGTGAAACGCGGACTGAACCTGGGGGGACCACCCTCCAAGGCTAAGTACTCCTTGGTGACCGATAGCGGACTAGTACCGTGAGGGAAAGGTGAAAAGTACCCCGGAAGGGGAGTGAAATAGTACCTGAAACCGCGTGCCTACAAGCGGTGGGAGCAGACTTGTTCTGTGACCGCGTGCTTTTTGCATAACGAGCCGGCGAGTTACTCGTCTGCGGCAAGGTTAAGCGATGAGCGGAGCCGTAGCGAAAGCGAGTCCTAATAGGGCGACATAGTCGTAGGCGGTATACCCGAAACTGAGCGAGCTACCCATGGGCAGGCTGAAGCGGGGGTAAGACCTCGTGGAGGGCCGAACCGACCTAGGTTGAAAACTGGGCGGATGACCTGTGGGTCGGAGTGAAAGGCTAATCAAGCTCAGTGATATCTGGTTCTCTCCGAAATATATTTAGGTATAGCCTCGGATAAATTGCGTGTTGGCCGTAGAGCACTGTTTGGATTAGGGGCCCTACCAGGTTACCGACTTCAGGCAAACTCCGAAGACCAATCACGTTTACTCCGGGAGTCAGTTGCTGGGGGATAAACTTCAGCGTCAAAAGGGAAACAGCCCAGACCGCCAGCTAAGGTCCCTAAGTACTAGCTAAGTGGGAAACGATGTTCGAGTGCATAGACAACCAGGAGGTTGGCTTAGAGGCAGCCATCCTTGAAAGAGTGCGTAACAGCTCACTGGTCAAGTGTTCGAGCGCGGACAATTCAACGGGGCTCAAGCTAGTCACCGAAGCTGCGGGTGTGTGAGGCCTTCGGGCCGATCACGCGGTAGGAGAGCGTTCCCATGCCAGTAAAGCGGCGGCGTAAGCCAGCCGTGGAGGCATGGGAAGTGAGAATGCCGGCATAAGTAACGAAAGAGGGGTGAGAATCCCCTCCGCCGATTGCCCAAGGATTCCTGAGTAAAGTTCGTCTGCTCAGGGTTAGTCGGGACCTAAGGCGAGGCCGAAAGGCGTAGTCGATGGCCAACAGGTTGATATTCCTGTACCACGTCGCTTCCGTTTGACCGATGGGGGGACGAGGAAGGCTAAGGGAACCCAGGCGATGGTTGCCCTGGGGTAAGCATGTAGGGGTGGTCCTTGTCAAATGCGGGACCGCATAACCTGAGGTGCGATGCCAGCTGGCTCTAAGCCGGCGAGTCCCTGACGCCATACCTCCGAGAAAATCCTCTAGGGAGGAAGCGCGTGCCCGTACCAAAACCGACACAGGTGGGCAAGTAGAGAATACTAAGGTGATCGAGATAACCCTCGTTAAGGAACTCGGCAAAATCGCCCCGTAACTTCGGGATAAGGGGCGCCCTAGTAGGGTGAAGCGCTTCGCGCGTGGAGCCCGAGAGGGCCGCAGTGAATAGGCTGAAGCGACTGTTTACCAAAAACACAGGTCTCTGCTAAGTCGAAAGACGACGTATAGGGGCTGACGCCTGCCCGGTGCCGGAAGGTTACGTGGAGTTGTTAGGGCTTGACCCGAAGCAGCGAAGCTAAGCCCCGGTAAACGGCGGCCGTAACTATAACGGTCAACATCATGGCTGTTACAAAATTCAGCTATATGCTGGGACATCCGAGAATCCCGCACTACGAGTACCGTCCCAAGCGGGCGGTACCGTGAAAATGTGCCGGGTGCGGACAATCAGCAGGAAAGACTGTCGAGGCTCGAGAAGCGCCGCTGGTTCATCGCCGGCGTCGTTGAGGGAGAGGGCAGCTGGTGCATCTCAATCAAGAGGCACCGGACCCATCCCCTTGGCTACTACGTCCAACCGGAGTTTTTCGTGTATCAACACCGGTTGCGGCGAGAGCTGCTCGAGATGACGAAAGAGGTTCTCGAGTGCGGAAGGATCTGGCCCAAGCCAGGCAATCCGGACGTGCTCGTCTACGCGGTCAACTCGCGTAGGAACCTCGAGGCCCACGTATTGCCGTTCATGCGGCGATACATGTGCTTCTCGTCGAGACGTGGCGACATCGACCTGTTCGAAGATGCGATGCATCTGTTCGGGCAGGGTCTGCATCGCCGGCCCGCTGGGCTGGCGACGATCGTGGAGATCGCGTATGCGATGAACCACGCCGGAAAGCAGCGACGTCGACCGATCGACGAGGTCCTGGACAGGATCCTCAGAGGCCATACGCTGGACACCCCTCGTCAGGGTGAAGATATGGTCCGACCTCCACGGCGACGTGGAGAGCTAGGCGGAAACGAAACGACCTAGCCGCCCGATTCGGGTGTAACAAAAGTGCCTAAGGTAGCGAAATTCCTTGTCGGGTAAGTTCCGACCTGCACGAATGGCGTAACGACTTCAGCGCTGTCTCAACGAGGAGCTCGGTGAAATTGCAGTCTCGGTGAAGATGCCGAGTACCCGCGGCTAGACGGAAAGACCCCGTGAACCTTTACTACAACTTGGTATTGGGATTCGGTGCATTTCGCTCAGGATAGGTGGGAGGCTTTGAAGCGCAGGTTGCGGCCGGCGTGGAGCCAACCTTGAGATACCACCCTTGATGTATTGGATTTCTAACAGCGCGCCGTGAATCCGGGCGCTGGACAGTTCCAGGCGGGTAGTTTGACTGGGGCGGTCGCCTCCCAAAATGTAACGGAGGCGCACAAAGGTTCCCTCATCACGGTTGGAAATCGTGTGTAGAGCGCAAAGGTAGCAAGGGAGCTTGACTGCGAGACTGACAAGTCGAGCAGGTGCGAAAGCAGGTCTTAGTGATCCGGCGGTAGCAAGTGGAAGTGCCGTCGCTCAACGGATAAAAGGTACTCCGGGGATAACAGGCTTATCGGGCCCAAGAGTCCACATCGACGGCCCGGTTTGGCACCTCGATGTCGGCTCGTCGCATCCTGGGGGTGGAGTTGCTCCCAAGGGTTGGGCTGTTCGCCCATTAAAGCGGTACGCGAGCTGGGTTCAGAACGTCGTGAGACAGTTCGGTCCCTATCTGCCGTGGGCGTTGGAGAGTTGAGAGGATTTGTCCCTAGTACGAGAGGACCGGGATGAACGCACCTCTGGTGTATCTGTTGTCCTGCCAAGGGCATAGCAGGCTAGCTACGTGTGGATCGGATAACCGCTGAAAGCATCTAAGCGGGAAGCCGGCCTCAAGATGAGCTCTCCCATCCCCTAGAGGGAGTAAGACCCCTGGTAGACCACCAGGTTGATAGGCCGGATCTGGAAGGGTGGTAACACCTGAAGGAGACCGGTACTAATGGGTCGAGGGCTTGACGGATTTTTTGTTCTGCCCCCCATGCAGGGGCACGAGTGATACCCGGTGGCTTCTTGTGCAGTTTTCAAGGCCCGTGGAGGGTCTTGGCCTCTCACCGGTTTCCGGTGGCTTTAGCGAGGGGGAAACACCTCTTCCCATTCCGAACAGAGCAGTTAAGCCCCTCAGCGCCGATGGTACTTGGCCCGCAAGGGCCTGGGAGAGTAGGACGCCGCCGGTTTTTTCATCGATCGAGCCGTCTGCACACAGCAGGCGGCTCGACGTCGTTCTGCGCCTAAGCGCCGAGCGTCACCGAGCCGTCCTCGCCGACGGTCCAGTGCGGGTTGTGCGCGACCTCCCACGGATGCCCGTCCGGGTCGACGAACACCCCCGAGTAGCCGCCCCAGAACGTCTCAGCCGGCTCGCGGCCGATCCGCGCGCCGGCGGCCCGTGCCTCCTCGATCACCGCATCGACTTCGGCGCGCCCGCGCGCGTTGTAGGCGAGCGTGACGCCTCCGTAGCCGCCCTCGTCGGCGACCGCGCTGTCCTCGGTGAGCTGCTCGCGGCCCCACAGCGCGAAGACCATGCCACCCGCCTGGAAGAAGACCACGTCGTCCGCCGGGCGATGCGCCTGTGCGCCAGCCGAGCGCCTCGTAGAACGCCCGCGCCCGCGCGAGATCCTCGACGCCGAGTGTGATCAGGCTGACCCGTTGCTCCATCGCGCCTCCCTCTGGTCGACGAGGTCCAGGCTAGATCATCGACCGACCGCCGCCGCCCCGCCGGCAATCCGAGCCGGCAGGGCGGTCGTGGCGTCGGCAGGTCGTGCGCGTCTCCGTGCGCGCGGCCTGCCACCCACGGCGAGCCGAGCTCTGCGCCCGGCGCTCAGCCGTCGCGTTCCCTCCTTGCGCGACAGGCTGGCCGTAGAAGGTGGGGGAGATGCACTCGTGCGGCGCCGGCGCCGGCGAGGCGGGACGGCGCGGGACCAGCCGGGTGCGCAGCGGCGCCCGGTGCGGATGGACCGGCTGAGAATGCCCGTTCCGGTCGACCTCCCAGTCGACGAGTGCGTCGTCCTCGAGCAAGAGGAACGAGCGGGCCAGGTCCAGCGCTCCGAGCGTCCGCTGGGCAATCGGCGATGTCCGCAGTGACGAGAACATGTGTTCGTACCGTAAGAACGCGCTCGGACGGAACATGTGCGAACATGTGTACGCACCGGAGGCGGTGCGAGAAATGGCTTTCCAGAGCCGTTCGTGCGGTCCGGATCTGCAATGGAAGTTGCAGCGTGGCGCTCCCCGTGTGGGAGCCGCGGAGCGCGGCTCGAGCGCGAAGGCCGCCTTGCAGGTGCCCGCCCGCCCGGCTCGAACTTGACACTTCAGATGGCTGTTACCCTCTCCGAACGACGCCGGTTCGGCCCGATCGTGGCCGGATCGCGGCGCCGTAAGCTCATGGAGAAGTTCGTGATCGAAGGCGGTGCGCCGCTCTCCGGCACCATGGTGCCGGCCGGGAACAAGAACGGCGCGCTCCCGATCCTGGCCTCGTGCGTCCTGACCGACGAGCCGGTGCTCGTCCGCAACGTGCCGCGCATCCGCGACGTCGACGCGATGCTCGAGATCCTGAGCGCGATCGGCGTCGAGGTCTCCTGGCGCGGCCCGAACGACGTCTCGCTGTGCGCCGCGAACGTCGCACGCCGTCGAGATCGACCGCGAGCTCGCCGAGCTGATCCGCGCCTCCTTCCTGCTCGCCGGCCCCCTGCTGGCCCGCTTCCACCGCGCGGTCATGCCGCCCCCGGGCGGGGACGTGATCGGCCGCCGCCGTCTCGACCCGCACCTCGACGCGTTCCGTGCGATGGGCGCCACCGTCGATGCCAACAGCGAGATCCTGCTGACCGCGCCCAAGGGCCTGCGGCCGACCGACGTGTTCATGGACGAGCCCTCGGTGATGGCGACCGAGAACGCGCTGATGGCCGCCGCGCTGACGCCGGGCACGACCGTGATCGGCAACGCCGCCTGCGAGCCGCACGTCCAGGACCTCGCGCGCATGCTCGTGAAGATGGGCGCGGACATCCAGGGCATCGGCTCCAACCTGCTCACCGTCAACGGCGCCGAGCGCCTGCACGGGTGCGAGCACGACGTCGCGCCCGACCACATCGAGATCGGCAGCTTCATGGCCCTCGCGGGCGTCACCGGCGGCGAGCTCCGCATCAAGGACACCGTCCCGGACGACCTGCGGATGATCAGGCTCGTCTTCGAACGCCTCGGCCTGCGCTCCGAGCTGCACGGCAACGACCTGTTCGTGCCCGGCGGGCAGAAGCTCGTCGTCCAAGCCGATGTCGGCGAGTACAAGAGCAAGATCCAGGATGGCCCGTGGCCCGCCTTCCCGGCCGACCTCACCTCGATCGCCGTCGCCCTCGCGACACAGGCCGAGGGCTCGATCCTGATCCACGAGTGGATGTTCGAGAACCGGCTGATCTTCGCCGACAAGCTGATCCTCATGGGCGCCGACATCGTGATGTGCGACCCGCACCGCGCGATCGTCACGGGCCCCCGCCGCCTGCGCGGCGAGCGCGTCGAGTCGCCCGACATCCGCGCCGGCATGGCGATGCTGCTCGCCGCCCTGTGCGCGGAGGGCCGCAGCGAGATCGGGAACATCCGCCAGATCGACCGCGGCTACGAGCGCATCGACGAGCGGCTGCGCGATCTCGGCGCGCACATCGAGCGCGTCGCGACCGAGCCGGTCCACGCTTGAGGGAGATGGACCGGCCGGCGCTCCATGCCGGGTGGCAGGCCGTGCCGGCCTCGAGGCCGATCTCGCCGGCCCCTGAGTAACCTCGGGTCGGCATGATCCACCCGATTCCCAGCGGCACGCGCGACGTGCTGCCCGACGAGACGCGCGAGGCCCGCGCGATCACCGACGCTCTGCGAGCCGTGTTCGAGGCGCACGGCTACGGCGAGGTCTACACGCCCGCGCTCGAGTACGAGTCGGTGCTCGCCCGCGCCGCGCTCGCCGAAGCCCAGCCCGCCTACCGCGTCTTCGACGAGAACGGCGCCGTGCTCGTGCTGCGCTCCGACATGACCGTGCCGATCGCCCGCGTCGTCGCGAGCCGCTACGCGAGCGCCGAGCCGCCCCTGCGCTTCTGCTACTTCGCCCACTGCTACCGCGGAGTCTCGCCCGCCCGCGGGCAGCCCCGCGAGCTGCTCCAAGCCGGGATCGAGCTGATCGGCTCGCCCGCGCCGGAGGGCACCGCCGAGGCTCTGACCGTCCTGTGCCGCGCGCTCGACGCGACCGGGCTGAAGGACTACCGCGTCGGCGTCGGCGACGCGTCGCTGTTCCCGGCGCTGATGGCGAGCCTGGACGTGCCCGAGGACGCGCGCGACGGTCTCCTGCGAAGCGCTCGTGATGCGCGACTTCGTCGAGCTCGAGCGCCGCATCGGCGAGTCGGGCATCTCCGGCGAGGCCGCGGAGCTGCTCCTCGACGTCCCGCAGCGGCGCGGTGGCCCCGAGCTGCTCGCGGCAGGCGCCCGCCGAGGCCGCCGAGGCCGTGACCGGCCTGCGCCAGGTTCTCGAGCTGCTCGCCCCCGACGTCGCCGCCAGGGTGATCGTCGACCTCGGGCTGGTGCGCAACATCGGCTACTACACGGGCGCCGTGTTCGACGTCTACGACCCCGCGCTCGGTGCGCCGCTCGGCGGCGGCGGGCGCTACGACGAGTTGCTCGGGCGCTTCGGCCGGCGCCTTCCCGCCGTCGGCTTCGCGCTCGGCATCGATCGCCTGCACCTCGCGCTCGCCGGCGAGGAGCGCGGCACCGGTGCCCTCCTCGCCAGCGCGCTCGGCGACGGGCTCGCCCAGGCCGCCCCCTCCGGCGCGCCGGCCGCGGACGGCGCCGCCGAGAACGCGCAGGCCCCCGCCGCAGAGGCCGCGCCGTGAGCGTGCTCGGAGGCCTGACGATCGCCGTCCCGCGCGGCGCGCTCTTCGACGGGACCGTCGAGCTGCTCACCGCGCTCGGCATGGACACGGCCGAGCTGCGCTCGAACGACCGCAAGCTCCTGTTCGAGGAGATCGGCGTGATCACGATGCGGCCCTCGGACGTCCCGACGTACGTCGAGGCCGGCGCGGCCGACCTGGGCATCACGGGCAAGGACGTGCTCCTCGAGCAGGCGGGCGGGTGGGGATCCAATTCCCCGGGCGAGGACGGCCGCAAGGTCTACGAGCTCCTCGACCTCGGCTACGGGCGCTGCACGATGGTGCTCGCCGGCAAGGCCGGTCCCGACCCCGCCGCCGAGGCGCTGCGCCGGCTCGGCGTCATGCGCGTCGCGACCAAGTACCCCCGCATCGCATCCCGCCACCTCGAAGAGACCGGCCGCCAGGCCGAGATCGTCGAGGTCAAGGGCTCGGTCGAGCTGGCCCCGCTCACCGGCATCGTCGAGGCGATCGTCGACCTCACCGCGACCGGCACGACGCTGCGCGAGAACAACCTCGTCATCCGCGAGGAGATCGTCGAGTGCACCGCGCGGCTGATCGCGAACCCGGTCAGCTACAAGATGAAGGCGGCGGAGATCGACGAGCTGCGCCGCCGGCTGCGCGCGCTCCCGGTGCCGAGCGAGGGCTAGATGCAGATCCTGCGCCTCAGCGCGGCCGACGTGGCCGAGCTCGGCGGCCCCGTCGCGGCCGCGGAGCGCCTGCGCGAGCTCGTCCCCGCGGGCGAGTCCGTGGCCGAGCAGGTGGCCGAGATCCTCGCCGCCGTCCGGACGGGCGGAGACGAGGCGGTGCAGGAGCTCACGGCGCGCTTCGACACCGGCGGGCGCGAGCCCGCAGCCCTGCTCGTCGAGGCCGAGCAGCTCGACGACGCGATCCGCCAGATGCCGCTCGAGCTCGTCGCCGGCCTGCAGGTGGCGATCGCCAACGTCGCCCAGGTCGCCGACGCGGGCGCCGGCGCGGACGCCACGCTCGAGCTCGCGCAGGGCCAGCGCCTGCGCCTGCGCGAGATCCCCGTCTCATCCGCCGCCGTGTACGTACCGGGCGGCCGCGCCCCCTACCCGAGCACCGTCGTGATGGGCGTCGTCACCGCCCGCGCGGCGGGCGTGATCGACGTCGCTGTCTGCGCGCCTCCCGGCCCCGACGGCGAGATCGACGCTGCCGTGCTCGGCACCTGCCGCCTCTGCGGCGTGGAGCGCATCTACAGGATGGGCGGCGCGCAGGCGATCGCGGCGCTCGCGTACGGCACCGAGACCGTCGGAGCGGTCGACGTGATCGTCGGCCCGGGCAACCTCTACGTGCAGGAGGCCAAGCGCCAGCTCTCCGGCCTCGTCGGGATCGACGGCTTCGCCGGCCCCTCGGACCTGCTCGTGGTGCTCGGCGCCGCGTGCACGGAGCGCGAGATCGCCCTCGCCTCACTGGACATGCTCGCCCAGGCCGAGCACGGCAGCGGCAGCCTCGTCGCTGCCGTCTCGCCTTCGGCGGATCACATCGCGCGGCTCACGGCGGAGCTCGAACGCCGCGTCGTCGAGCAGCCGACCGTGGGCGACGCCGCCTTCGCGGCCGTGGAGGTGGCGGGCGCGGGGGAGGCGATCGCGCTCGCCAACGCCTTCGCCGCCGAGCACCTGGAGCTGATCGGCGAGGACGTCGAGCCGCTCGCCAACGGGATCCACTCGGCGGGGTGCCTGTTCGTCGGCGCCGAGAGCGCCACCGCCTTCGGCGACTACGTCGCGGGCTCCAACCACATCCTTCCGACGGCCGGCGCCGCGCGCTTCGCCTCGGGGCTCACGCCGCGCCACTTCCGCCGCCGCATGACCGAGCTGCGGGTCGGGGACGCGGCCGCGAAGCTGGCGGCCGCGGGCGCGCCGATCGCGCGCGCCGAGGGCTTCGAGGTCCACGCCGCCTCGATGGAGGCCCGGACGCCGGCATGGAGCGCCGGCCGATCCTCCCCCGGAGGCCGGCATGGAGCGCCGGCCGACCTCCCGGACGACATCGGGGAGAATCCAGCGCCATGACCCGAACCGCGAGCATCGACCGCAAGACCGCGGAGACCGACGTGCGCCTGTGGCTGTCCCTGGAAGGGACGGGCGAGGGCGCGCGCAGCACCGGCGTCGGCTTCCTCGACCACATGCTCGACCTGCTCGCGCGCCACGGCCGTCTCGACCTCGACGTCGAGGTCAGCGGCGATCTGGAGACCGGCGCGCACCACACCGCCGAGGACACGGCGATCGTGTTCGGGCAGGCGCTCGACCGGGCGCTCGGAGACCGCTCGGGCATCGTCCGCTACGGCGCGGCGACCGTGCCGATGGACGAGGCCCGCGCGAGCTGCGCGATCGATATCTCGGGGCGCCCGCTGACGGTCTTCGAGGCCGAGCTGCCGCCGGGCGCGACCGGGGGCTTCGACCACGAGCTGACCGAGGAGTTCTTCCGCGCGCTCGCGAACTCGGCCAAGCTCGACGCTGCACCTGCGCGTCGAAGCGGGCACAAACGCCCACCACATGATCGAGGCGGCGTTCAAGGCGTTCGCCCGCTCGCTGCGCCAGGCCGTCGCGATCGACCCGACCGAGAGCGGCGTGCCCAGCACCAAGGGCACGCTGACATGATGGGCTCCTCGCTGCTCTCCGAGCCCGTCGAGATCGGCATCGTCGACTACGGCATGGGCAACCGCCGGTCGGTCGAGAAGGCGCTCGAGCACGTCGGCGCACGGCCGCTGCTCAGCTCCGACCCCGACCGCCTGGCGGCCGCCCCGGGGCTCGTCCTGCCCGGGCGTGGGCGCGTTCCCGAAGGCGATGGAGAGCCTGCGCCGTCTGGGCCTCGACGAGATGCTGCGGGAGCGCGTGCAGGCCCGGACGCCGGTGCTCGGCGTCTGCCTCGGCATGCAGCTCGCGTTCGACTCCTCCGAGGAGCAGGGCGGCGCCGAGGGCCTCGGTGTGATCCCCGGCGAGGTGCGCCCCCTGCGCGCGGGCGGGCTGAAGCTGCCGCACATCGGCTGGACCGAGGTCGAGCTGCGCCAGAGCGGCTCGCCCCTTGCACGGGACCTGCCCGCGCGGTGCGCCTTCTACCACGTGCACTCGCTTGCGCCCGTCCCCACGGACAGCGAGGACGTGCTCGGCACCGCCGAGTACGGCGAGCGCTTCGTCTCGGCCGTGCAGCGCGGCTCGTTCTTCGGCGTCCAGTTCCACCCGGAGAAGTCCTCGGCGGCGGGCCTGCGGATGCTCGCCAACTTCGCCGCGTTCTGCCTCGAGGGCGCGGCGCTCCGGTAAGTGAACCTCTACCCGGCGATCGACATCCTCGGCGGCAACGCGGTGCGCCTCGCGAAGGGCGACTTCGACGCACGCACCGTCTACGACGCCGACCCGGTCGCGGCGGCCGCGGGCTGGGTCGGCGCGGGCGCCGAACGCCTGCACGTCGTGGATCTGGACGGCGCGAAGGCCGGCGAACCCGTGAACCTGGAGCGGCTGCGCGCGATCGCGCAGGAGACCGGGGTCCCCGTCCAGTACGGCGGCGGGCTGCGCACGCCGGAGGCGATCGAAGCGGCGCTGCAGGCGGGCGCCGCGCGGGTCGTGATCGGCACGGCCGCGATGACGAACCCGGAGCTCGTGCGCGACGCGCTGGCCGAGCACGGGCCCGAGCGCGTGCTGGTGGGGGTGGACGTGCGCGAAGGCGGCGTGGCGACGCACGGCTGGCTGCAGGCCTCGCAGGTGAGCGCCGCCGAGGCGCTCTCGGCGCTGCACGCCGCCGGGGTTCAGCGCTTCGCCTTCACGGACATCGACCACGACGGCATGCTCGACGGCCCGGACCTCGGCGCGGTGCAGGAGGCGGCGCGCGCCGTGGGCGACGGGCAGCTGATCGTCTCCGGCGGGATCGGCACGCTCGAGCACCTGCGCGCGCTGGCGAGAGTGCGCGCCGAGCGGGGCCTGGACTCGATCGAGGGCGTGATCGTCGGCAAGGCGCTCTACGAGCGCCGTTTCACCGTCGCCGAGGCGCAGGCGGCGCTCGCCGCCTGAGCCTCGCCGCGCCCGCCGACGGGCTACCGTGAGCGCGTGCACTACAAGCGCGTGATCCCGTGCCTGGACGTGGACGGCGGGCGCGTCGTCAAGGGCGTCGAATTCGTCGACATCCGCGATGCCGGCGACCCCGTGGAACTGGCGTCCCACTACGACCGCGAGGGGGCCGACGAGCTCGTGTTCCTCGACATCACGGCGACGCACGAGAAGCGCGACACGATCGCGCGCCTGGCGCGCAGCACGGCCGATGAGGTGTTCGTGCCGTTCACGATCGGAGGCGGCGTGCGCTCGGTGGCAGACGCGCAGGCGGTCCTGGACGCGGGCGCGGACAAGGTGTCGGTGAACTCGGCGGCGCTGGCGCGACCGGAGCTGATCGACGAGCTCGCGGAGACATTCGGGTCACAGTGCGTGGTGCTCGCGATAGATGCGAAGCGGCGTGACGGCGACGAGGATTTTTTTAATTGGATATGGGATGCCTACGTCGCGGGCGGGCGTACGCCGGCGGGGCGCGATGCGGTGGCTTGGGCGAGGGAGGGGGTCGAGCGCGGGGCGGGGGAGATCCTGCTGACGAGCATGGACCGCGACGGCACGAGCGACGGCTACGACCTCGAGCTGACCGCTGCCGTCAGCGAGGCGGTCAGCGTCCCGGTGATCGCCTCCGGGGGCGCCGGCACGCTCGATCACCTCGTCGACGCGCTGCAGGCGGGCGCCGACGCGGTGCTGTGCGCCTCGATCTTCCACTACGGCCGCTACACGATCGCCGAGGCCAAGGCGCACCTGGCCGCCGCGGGGATCCCGGTGCGCGAGGCGGCGTGAGCGCCGTGCACCCCCTGCAGAGCGCCGAGCGGGTGCTGCACCGCCTCACCGGGCTCCCGGGCGGGCCCGAGCTGCTGGCGCAGGCCCGCAGGCGCCAGGACGTCGCCCTGGTCGGCGGCGCGGTGCGCGACATCCTGCTCGGGCACTGGCCGCGCGAGCTCGACGTGACCGTCGCCGCCGATGCGGCCGGGCTCGCCCGCGAGCTGGCGGCGTCGGTGTCGCCGAGCGAGCGCGCCTACGGCGAGGCGGTCCAGCCCGTGCTGCACGACCGTTTCGGCACCGCGTCGGTGGCCTGGCGCTACGGGCGCATCGACATCGCAGAGCGCCGCGCCGAGTCCTACCCCGCACCCGGAGCGCTGCCCGAGGTGCGCCCCGGCAGCTTCGAGGAGGACCTGCGCCGGCGGGACTTCACCGTCAACGCGATCGCGCTGCCGCTCCACGGCGCCGAAAACGAGGGCCTCGTGTCGGTCGAGGGCGCGCTGGAGGACCTGCGCGCCGGGCGCCTGCGGGTGCTCCACGAGCGGAGCTTCCTCGACGACCCGACGCGGATGCTGCGGCTCGCGCGCTACGCGTCGCGGCTCTCGTTCGAGGTCGAGCCGCACACCCGCGAGCTGGCCGCCGCAGGCGCTCGCCGGCGGCGCGCTGGAGACGGTCTCCGGTGAGCGCATCGCATCGGAGCTGTGGCTCGCGGCGCGCGAAGCGCACGGGCGCGCGGCGATGGCCGCGCTGGAGGAGCTCGGCGTGCTCGCCGCGCTCGGACTGCGCTTCGACGCCGCGCTGGCCGAGGAGGCGGAAGCGCTCCTGCCGGCCGACGGCGCGCGCGACGTGCTGCTGATCGCGCTCGCGCTCGCGGCGGCGGAGGAGCGCGCGCTGGAGCGCCTCGCGCTGACCTCGGAGCTGGCCGCGCGGGTCCGCTTCCGCGGCGACCCGAGCGAACGGGAGCTCGGGGCCGCCGAGCTGTACGCCGCGCTCGACCCCTACCCGGTCGAGGCCGCCGCGATCGCCGCCGCCCTTGCCGCGCGGCGCTCGCCCGCCGACGCCGCGCTCGTGCGCGACTGGCTCCAGACACAGCGCCACGTGCGACTCGAGATCGACGGCCGCGACCTGCTCGCCGCGGGCATTCCCGAGGGCCCCGAGGTCGGCGCGCGCCTGGCGGCGGCGCTCGCCGCCAAGCGCAGCGGCGGGGCGAGCGGCCGCGAGCAGGAGCTGCGCGCCGCGCTCGACCACGAGCTCCCGGTCGATGCCTGACGAGCTGATCGTCCCTTTCGCGGGCGGCGGCGTCCTCTTCACCGAGCGTGCCCACGGCAACATGTCGAGCGTCGGCGGCGAGGACGCGCAGTCGGGCGCCGCGAACCGGGATCGCCTGCGCCGGCGCCTCGGGCTGGACGGGCTCGCCCGCGGCTACCAGGTGCACGGCACGCGCGTCCTGATCGCCTCCTCGGGCAACGACAAGCGGCCCCAGGGAAGCCTCGAGAGCTCCGACGGGCAGGCGACCGCCGCGCGCTGCGTCGGGACGATGGTGCTGGCGGCGGACTGCCTGCCGGTGGCGCTCGCCGCGCCGCGCGCGGTCGCCGTGGTCCACGCCGGGTGGCGCGGCCTCGCCGGCGGCGTGCTCGAGCAGGGGATCGCGACGCTGCGAACGCTCTCCGACGGCGAGATCACGGCGGTGCTCGGCCCCTGCGCGGGACCGTGCTGCTACGAGGTCGGGCCGGAGGTCCACGACGGCCCTCGGCACCGGCGTCGAGAAGCAGGCGACGGTCGACCTGCGCGCGATCGCCCGCGCGCGCCTGCGCGCGGGCGGAGTCGCCGAGGTCGCCGAGCTCGGCGGATGCACGATCTGCGACGAGCGCTTCTTCTCCCACCGCCGCGAAGGCGCGGCCGCGGGACGCCAGGCGGGGGTCGCGTGGTTGAGCTGATCCGGGGACTCGACCCGGCGCGCGTCGCGGCGAACCTGGCCGCGGTCCGCGAGCAGCTGCGGGAGGCCGCGCCGGGCCGCGACGTGCGGATCCTCGCGGCGACCAAGTACGTGCCCGACGAGGAGCTGCCGGCGCTTGCCGCCGCCGGCGTGGAGCTGGTCGGGGAGAACCGCGCGCAGGACCTCGAACGCAAGGTCGCGGCGCACGGCGAGCTCTTCGAGTGGCACTTCATCGGCCAGCTCCAGAGCCGCCGCGTGAAGGCGATCGTCCCGCACGTCACGCTGATCCACTCCGCTGGCCTCGGAGTCGGCGCTGGCGCAGCTTCGCTCCCACCTCGACGCGGCGCACCCCGGCCTGCGCGTGCTGCTCGAGGTGAACGTCGCGGGGGAGACGGGGAAGGCGGGGATCGCCCCCGCCGAGATCGCCGCCTACATCGCCGCCTCGCCGGTCCCGGTCGCGGGCCTGATGACGATGCCGCCGTTCGCGAGCGATCCCGAGGACAGCCGCCCGTGGTTCCGCGCCCTGCGCGAGCTCGCGGCCGAGCACGGCCTGGACGAGCTGTCGATGGGCACCTCCCAGGACTTCCGCGTGGCCGCCGAGGAGGGCGCCACGATCGTGCGGATCGGCACGACCCTGTACGATCGGTGACCGCCCCGGCCGCCCACAATCCCTAGCATCTGAAGGGAAACCGGCTCGCCGGGCGAACACGCAACAAGAGATGAGCTTCAGGGACTCCTGGCATAGCGCGCTCGTGTACTTCGGCCTCGCCGAGGAGTATCACGACGACGACTACGAGGACGAGCCGGCCGCGGGCGCAGAGGCGGAGATCGAGGACCGCTACCGCGACCGTCCGAACGTGCGCAGGCTGCGCAAACGCCGCGACGAGTACGACGACATCTTCGCCGAGGACGACGAGGACGCTCCGAGCAGTCCCGGGCGCGGCCGCGGCCGCACCGCGGTGCTGAAGCCCGTCGCCAACCGCACGAACGGCGACGTCCGGGTGCACCTCGTCGTGCCCAAGTCCTTCAACGACGCCCAGCAGATCGCCGACAAGTTCAAGGACTCGGTGCCGGTGATCCTCAACCTGCAGAGCTCCGAGACGGACCTCTCGAAACGCCTCATCGACTTCGCCTCGGGCCTCACCTACGCCCTCGACGGCGGCATGCAACGGATTGCCGACAAGGTCTTCATGCTCACCCCGCGCAACGTCGAGATCTCCGCCGAGGAGCGGGCGCGGCTGATCGAGAAGGGCTTCTTCAACCAGTCCTGAGCGCGTTAGGCGGCGCGAGGCTGCGTCCTCGGTCGCTCGTGTGCGGAGCACACTTCGCTCCCTGCGTCCTTGCCTCGCTTGCCTCTCGCACTCAGGGCACACGGCTCATCACGAGCTTGGCGTTGATCTCCCCGACAGACTCGACGGCTAGGCTGACCCGACCATGAACATCGGCCTGATCGGAAGCGGCAACATGGCGCGCGCGATGGCGCGCGGCTGGGGACGGCCGGTGCTCTGCACCGATCCGATCGCCGAGCGGGCGCAGGCGCTCGCGTCGGAGGTCGGAGGCGAGGCGCTCGCCACCAACGCCGAGGTCGCGCAGCGTGCGGAGCTCGTCGTGCTCTGCCACAAGCCCGCGCAGCTCGCGGCGGTCGCGCAGGAGATCGCGCCGCACGCCAAGGCGGTCGCCTCGATCCTCGCCGCCACGCCGCTGCCCGCGCTGAAGGAGGCCTATCCGGGCAAACCGGTCTACCGCTTCATCCCATCGCTGCCCGTCGAGGTGCGCCAGGGCGCCGTCGTGCAGGCCGACGGCCCCGAGCAGGACCCGGCCACGGACAGGGCCGTCGCGGAGCTGTTCGCCGAGCTCGGCACGCTGGTCGTGCTCGACGACGGCCTCGTGGACGTCGCGATGGGGCTGATGTCCTGCGCGCCCGCCTACGTGGCGCTCGTCGCCGAGGCGCAGATCGACGCGGGTCGTCCGCAAGGGCATCCCCGCCGCGCAGGGCGCCGAGCTGGTCGTGCAGACGCTCGCCGGGACCGCCGAGCTGCTGCGCCGCCGCGGCAACGACACGGTGGCGATCCGGCGCGAGGTCACCTCGCCGGGCGGGGTCACCGCGCGCGGGCTCGACGCGCTCGAGCGCGGCGGGATCAGGGCCGCGTTCAGCGACGCGCTGGACGCCGTGCTCGAGAAACGCTGATGCCGCTCGCGACCGCCCGCACCGACATCGCCGGCGTCCTGTCCGCGATCATCTACGTCTACACGATCATCATCATCGTGCACATCGTGGTCCAGCTGCTGTTCGCGGCCGGGCTGCGACCGCCGTACTCCCGCGCCGGCAACGCCGTGCTGCAGTTCCTGCGCGACACCGTCGAACCGTTCCTGAGCCTGTTCCGGCGCCTGCTTCCGAGCTTCGGGGGCTGGGACTTCAGCCCGATCCTGGCGCTGATCTCGCTGCAGCTGATCAACAGCATCGTCGTCCAGGGCGTCATCCACGGCTGAGCGCGGGCAGACGGGCGCGATGACGCTCCAGAACGTCGAGATCGTCCGCCTGCACCTCGCTGCCCTGGGGAGCGAGACGCCGGCGCGCGCACTCGACTACATGCGCGGGGACGTGGAGTTCGATGCGAGGACGCGACCCGGCGGCAAGGTCTGGCACGGTCGCGAGGGAGTCAGCGAAGCGTTGAGGGAGTGGATGGAGATCTGGGACGAGTTCCAGCTGGAGTTCGAGGAGCTGATCGACGCCGGCGAGAACCGCGTCGTCTCGCTCTGGCACGAGAGCGGCCGCGCGAAGCGCAGCGGCGCGCTCATGTCCGAGGCGGGCGCCACCGTGTTCACGCTCGAGGACGGGCTGATCGCGGCGGTGCTCGTGAGCGTGGACCGCGAGGGCGTGCTGGCGAGCCTCGGTCTGGCGGCGGGGAGTGGCTAGCACGGCGCCCGACCGCCGCAGCGCCGCATGGCGCACGTGGCTCTACGCGGCCGCGGTCGCCGCGCTCGTCGCCGCGCTCGACCAGCTCACCAAGCACCTGGTCCGCAACGGCATCGTGCCGGGCGAAGAACACCGCTTCCTGCCGGGCGTCGAGCTGGTCAACACCCGCAACCGGGGCGTCGCCTTCGGCTTCCTGCCCGGGAGCCACGTCGGCGTGACGATCCTGATCGCGGTCGCGCTCGTGGTGCTGCTCGTCTACTTCGCCCGCCACCTCGACACGCCCTGGATCTGGCTGCCGACGGGGATGCTGATCGGGGGGGCGCTCGGCAACGTGATCGACCGCATCCGCGGCGGCTCGGTGACCGACTTCGTCAAGCTGCCGCTCGGCTGGCCGCCCTTCAACCTCGCCGACGCCTCCATCACGCTCGGGATCCTCGCGCTGGTGATCGTCGTGGACCGCCGGCGCGCCCGCGACACGGACCCCCCCGGGGCCGAGCCGTGAGCTTCCGGATCGTCCACGAGGACGAGCACCTGATCGTGATCGACAAGGGCCCCGGCCTCGTCGTGCACCCGGGCCGCGGGCACCGCGAGGACACGCTCTCCCAGCTCTTGGCGGGGAAGCTCGCGGGCGGCGAGCCGGAGCGCGCGGGGATCGTCCATCGGCTCGACAAGGACACCTCGGGCCTGATGGTCGTCGCGCGCAGCGAGGAGGCGCTGCGCCGGCTGCAGGCAGAGCTGTCCGCACGCAGGATCGAACGCGAATACCTGGCGCTCGTGGAGGGCCGCCCGCCCTCGAGGACCGGGACCGTCGACGCGCCGGTCGGGCGCGACCCGCGCGTGCGCACGCGGATGGCGGTCGGCGGCGCCGGCGCGCGCGAGGCGCGGACCCGCTTCACGCTCGAGCACGCGCTGCCCGGACACCTCGCTGCTCAGCCTGCTGCTCGAGACCGGCCGCACGCACCAGATCCGCGTCCACCTGCAGGCGATCGGCCATCCCGTGGCAGGCGACCCCGAGTACGGCCACGCCGGGCTGCTCGGGCTCGAGCGCCAGTTCCTGCACGCCACGCGCCTGGCCTTCGAGCACCCGATCGAAGGCGGGCGCCTGGAGCTGCGCTCGCCGCTGCCGGCCGACCTGAAAGCCGCGCTCGAGCGCGCGGGCACCGCCGGCTGAGCCGGTGTGGGTATCCTGAGAGCTTCGATCCTGCAACACGACCCGTGCGAAGCAGAGATCGCGGCCCTGCCCGGAGCGAGCGCCTGTCGCTGAGACTCCGGGTCCGCGACCTACGCACGGCATCAACCAAATCCAAAACAAAGGGAGTAGCACCGTGGCCGAAGTCGGCATTGCGGAGCTGCTGGAGGCCGGCGTCCACTTCGGCCATCAGACGCGCCGCTGGAACCCCAAGATGCGCCGCTTCATCTTCGGAGAGCGCGGCGGCATCTACATCATCGACCTTCTCAAGACGCAGGCGCTGCTGGCGCAGGCGCAGGAGTTCGCGGGCACGCTCTCGCACCGGGGCGGCACCGTCCTGTTCGTGGGCACCAAGAAGCAGGCCCGCGACACGATCAAGGACGTCGCCGAGGCGGCGGACATGCCCTACGTCAACCACCGCTGGCTCGGTGGCCTGCTGACGAACTTCCAGACCATCAACCAGCGCATCCGGCGCCTGCACGACCTCGAACGCTACGAGACCGAGGGCCAGCTCGCCCTGCTGCCGACGCGCGAGCGGATGGCGGCGCAGGCCGACCTGGCGAAGCTGCGCGCCAACCTCGGCGGCGTCAAGAACATGCAGCGCGTCCCCGACGCGATGTTCGTGATCGACCTCAAGACCGAGGCGATCGCCGTCAAAGAGGCGCAGCGGCTGCGGATCCCGGTCATCGGCCTCGTGGACACGAACTGCGACCCCGACGGGATCGACTTCATCGTGCCCGGCAACGACGACGCGATCCGCTCCTGCGCGCTGATCACGCAGGCGATCGGCCAGGTCGTCTCCGAGGGCCATTCCGTGTTCCGCGCCGAGGAGGAACGCGCGCGCAAGGAGGCCGAAGAGAAAGCCAAGGCCGAGGCCGAAGCGCGCGCCAAGCGCGAGGCCGAAGAACAGGCCAAGCGCGAGGCCGAGGAACAGGCCAAGAAAGAGGCCGAGGACAAAGCGGCGGCCGAACGCGCCGCCGCCGCGGCCGCCGCGGCGCAACCCCCCACCGAGAGCCAGCCGGTGCAGCCGCCCGCCGACCCGGCGACGCTCGAGGAGGGCAGCGAGTCGGTCACGCCGATGAACGCCTCGCCTGACGCCCGCCAGCCGGCCAAGGAGACCTCCGCGCCCCCCGAGACGGCCGCCGAAAGCGCCGAAGGCGCCGGGCCGGCGCCCGATCAGCCGGCTGAGGCGGCGGACGCAGCGCCCGTCGGCCGTCGCAGAGACCAACGAGAACGCGCAGGCCGCAGAGCCCGCTGAGGAGGAGCAGAAATGAGCACCACCGAGATCTCAGCCAAGGACGTGAAGGCCCTGCGCGACCGCACCGGCGCGGGCATGATGGACTGCAAGAAGGCGCTCGGCGAGGCCGGCGGCGACGTCGAGAAGGCGATCGAGATCCTGCGCGTCAAGCAGGGCAAGAAGGTGCAGGACCTGGGCGAGCGCGTGGCGACAGAGGGCACCGTGCAGTCCTACGTGCACGCGGGCTCGAAGGTCGGCGTCCTGATCGAGGTCGACTGCAACACCGACTTCGTCGCCAAGAACGACGACTTCACGGGCTTCGCCCGGGAGGTCGCGATGCAGATCGCCGCGAGCCCCGCGGTGCGCTACGTCAGCCGCGAGGACGTCCCGCAGGACGAGCGCGACGCGGAGTCCCGCATCTACGAGCAGGAAGCCGCCGACAAGCCCGAGAACGTCAGGGAGAAAATCGTCTCCGGCAAGCTCGACTCGTGGCTGGAGACGATCGTGCTGCTCGAGCAGGAGATGCACAACCCCAAGCACGAGGGCAAGACCGTCCAGCAGCTGCGCGACGAGCTGGCGGCGACGACCGGCGAGAACGTCGTCATCCGGCGCTTCGTGCGCTACGAGATCGGCGCATAGGGGAGAGACGGTGGCGGCGCGAGCCGCCACCTGCGATCCACGCGCAGGCGGGGCGCCGCCCGCATCCTGAGACGCCCGGCCCCAACCGCGGTGGGTAGGCTTCCCACCGCGATGGCCCCCGCGTTCAAACGCATCCTGCTGAAGCTCTCCGGCGAGGCCCTGATGGGCGAGCTGGACTACGGCACCGACCCCGAGCGGGTCAGGGCGGTCGCGCGCCAGGTCGCCGACGTGCGAGACCAGGGCGTCGAGGTCGCGATCGTGGTCGGCGCCGGCAACATCTACCGCGGCATGAAGGGCGCCGCCGAGGGCATGGACCGCGCGACCGCCGACTACATGGGCATGCTCGCGACCGTGCTCAACGCCCTGCCGCTGCAGGACGCGCTCGAGCACATGGGCGCGAACACGCGCGTGCAGTCCGCCCTGGCCATCTCCGAGGTCGCCGAGCCCTACATCCGCCGCCGCGCGATGCGCCACCTGGAGAAGGGGAGGGTCGTGATCTTCGCCGCCGGCACCGGCAACCCGTTCTTCACGACCGACACCGCCGCCGCGCTGCGCGCCGCCGAGATCCACGCGGAGATCATCCTGATGGCCAAGAACGGCGTCGACGGCGTCTTCACGGCCGATCCCGCGCTGGACCCCGACGCGACGTTCATCCCCGAGATCACCCACCTGGAGGCGATCGAGCGGCGCCTGCGGGTGATGGACGCGACCGCCCTGGCGCTCTGCATGGACAACGGCATGCCGATCAACGTCTTCAACATGGACGACGACACGAGCCTGCCGCGGATAATCTCGGGCGTGCGCGTCGGCACGCTGGTATCTACACCCGGAGGAGAGCAGGATGGCTGAGAACCTGATCGACGAACTGCTCGAGGACGCCAAGGACCGGATGCACAAGTCCGTCGAGGCGGCCCAGCACGAGTTCTCGACCGTTCGGACGGGCCGCGCGAGCCCGTCGCTGCTCGAACGCATCGTCGTCGACTACTACGGCGCGATGACGCCGCTGAACCAGCTCGCCACGATCTCCGCCCCGGAGGCCCGGCTGCTGACCGTGCAGCCCTACGACAAGTCCTCGATCAAGGCGATCGAGAAGGCGATCAACGAGTCCGACGTCGGGCTCACGCCCTCGAACGACGGGAACGTCGTGCGCCTGGTCGTCCCCGAACTGACCGAAGAGCGGCGCAAGGAGCTCGTGAAGGTGGTCCGCAACCTCGCCGAGGAGGGGCGCGTGGCGATCCGCAACGTGCGCCGCGACACGATGCACCACCTGCGCGAACTGAAGTCCGAGGGCGAAGCGTCCTCCGACGACGAGCACCGCGCCGAGGTCGAGCTGCAGAAGCTGACCGACGGGCGCGTCGGCGAGCTCGAGGGCGTGCTGAAGATCAAGGAAGAGGAGATCCTGGCGGTCTGATGGTGCCCGCCGGGCAGCCGTCCTCGGCGGCCGGCGCGAGCGCGTCCGGAGCCAACGCGAGCGCCGGGGACGGTTCCTCACGCGCGCGCTACGTCGCGATCATCACCGACGGCAACGGCCGCTGGGCCAGCGCGCGCGGGCTGCCGGTCAACGAGGGCCACGACGCGGGCGCCGACACCGTCAAGGCGCGGCTGCGCGACGCCGCCGAGCTGGGCGTCGAGGAGCTGACGGTCTACTCGTTCTCCACCGAGAACTGGTCGCGGCCGCGCGTGGAGGTCGAGGGGCTGATGGAGATGTTCTCGCGGCGGATCGCGGGGGAAACGCCCGAGCTCGACCGCGAAGGCGTGAGGATGCGCTTCATCGGCCGCCGCGAGGGCGTCGCGCCGTCGCTCGTCGAGCAGATGGAGTGGGCGGAAGGGGTGACCGCCGCCAACACGCGCATCACGCTGTACGTGGCCTTCAACTACGGCGGGCGCGCCGAGATCCTCGACGCGATCGAGCGCCTGAAAGGGGCCCCGCCGACCGAGGAGGCCTTGCGCGAGTGCCTCTACGCGCCCGAGATGCACGACCCCGACCTGATCATCCGCACCAGCGGGGAGCGCCGGCTCTCGAACTACCTGCTCTGGCAGTCGGCCTACTCCGAGCTGGTGTTCCGCGACGAGCTGTGGCCGGACTTCACCCGGCAGGCGCTCGAGGAGTCGCTGGCCGAGTACGCCGCGCGCAAGCGGCGCTTCGGTGGCCGGTGAGGCGCCGCTGATGGCCGAGGAGACGCGCAGGCCCTCGCGCCCCGCGCGAGGCCGGAGCTCACGTGCGGGCGAGCCGCGCACCGCCGCCGCGCGGACGGAGCGCGGGCAGGAGCGCGCCGCCCGCTCGCGGCGCCGCACCACCCGGCGCCGGCGCCGCGAATCGCGCTCGGACCTGTGGGCGCGCGTGCTGGTCGCGATCCCCGCGATCGCCGTCGCGCTGTTCCTCGTGCTCGAAGGCGGGCTCGTCTTCACGGCCGGCCTGATCGTGCTCGGCGCCATCTGCATGCACGAGCTCTACGCGATGTACAGCCGCGCGCATCCCGTGCGGCTCGCGGGCTTCATCGCGCTCGCGGGGCTGCTGCTGGCCGCGCAGTACGGGAACCAGTTCCAGGTCCTGCTGGTCGCGGCGCTGGCGCTGCCGATGCTGTTCGGGCTGACGCTGCTCTCGCCGCACCCGAGCGTCGGCGGCATGGCGCTGACGCTGCTCGGCATCTACTGGATCGGCTTCGCCCTCGCGCACGCGGTGCTGCTGCGAGGCCTGCCGCACGGCGAAGCGATCGTGATCGACGTGCTGGTCGGCACGTTCCTCGGCGACACGGGCGCCTACCTCGGCGGGCGCATGTTCGGCAAACGGCCGCTGGCGCCCCACATCTCGCCCAACAAGACCGTCGAGGGCCTGCTGATCGGGATGGTCTTCGCCGTGATCGGGGTCTGGATCGCCGGGCGCTACGAGGAATGGCTGCCCGGCACGCACGCGCTCGTGATCGGCGTCGCCGTGGCCCTCGCCGCCCCCGTCGGCGACCTGTTCGAGTCGTTCGTCAAGCGCGAGGCGCAGGTGAAGGACTCCGGTGGCCTGTTCGGCGCCCACGGCGGCGCGCTCGACAGGCTGGACGCCGTGCTGTTCACGGCGGTGGCGGGGTACTACGTGTGGGCGGCGTACGTGCACTAGGCGCGGAGAATCACGAGGCGGCTCGCCCGGCGCACGATCTCCACGCTCTCCTGCGACATCGCGCACCAGCATCGCGCCCGTCCGCTCTTGCCGCAGGGCCGCTGCGGGTACTAGATTCTGAAGCTATGGCACCCGAGTTCGACCACCTGAGCGAGGCGCTGGACGAGGCCACGGTTCCGATCGTCGCAGAGCTGCGCGCGAGGTTGGAGGTCGCGCCTTCGGAGAAGGACTGGATCGCGATCGACACCGCGCTCGCCAAGGCCGCGGTCATCGGCGTCAAGTGGGGCGCACGCGAGCTCTCCGAACAGGTCGACGAAGCGATCCCGGAGGATCGCGAGCTGACCTTCAACCTCGAGCTCGACTGCGAGGATCGGTGGGCCGGGCGCTTCGGCGCCGCACGCTAGCCGCGCCGCGCGCGCTCCGCGCACACGAGGCCCGGGCCGCGCCCCGGCGGCTCTAGTACGTCACCTCCACCGGCCGTTCGGCCGGGTGGCGGTCGATCTCGAACCAGATCCGGCTCAGCTCCTCGGCGCCTTCTTCGAGCTGCCAGCGGTCGGCGAGCTCGTCGAGCAGCAGCTCGGCGTATTCGGCATGGTCGGCGTGCCGGCGGATCGTGACGTCGACCTCGTCCAGGGCGCCGATCAGCTCGACCCGCACCACGTCTTCGGGCATCCAGACCCGCACCTCGATGGTCCCGCCGGGAGCACGTTCGACGGCCTGCGTGACGACCTCGCTGCACAGCAGCATCACGACGTCGCGGAGATCGGGCGAGGGGTGGTCCACCTGCGCGACGACGTGGCGCGCCGAGCGCGGGGTGTGCGGATCCAGCGGCATCACGAGCGCGAGGTCCGGCCGTCGTGGATCGCACGGCATCGCTCCATCGAATGCCCGATTTGCCCGGATTTCATGCAGCCGCGGCCGCATCTCTCCGACGGCGGCCCCGAAGTCGGCGTTCTGACGCGGTTTGCGTGCATTTGCAGCGGGAACACCGTACGATTCGCCGTCAAGCCCCGTGGAGGGGGAACTGGAGATGGAGGGAACCATGGGACGCACCGTCCGGGCCTTGCTGGCCTGTGCCGTGCTCGCCGGATGCCTGGCTGCGGCCGGGCCGGCGTTCGCGAAGAAGAACGTGTGCAGCAGCGGCTGCACCTACAGCACCATTCAGTCGGCGATCAACGCCGCGAGCGAAGGCGCCACGATCTCGATCGCCAAAGGCACCTACGTCGAAAACGTCGTCGTGAACAAGCCCGTCACGCTGATGGGCTCCGGCACGGGGACCGTCGTCGAGCCGGCCACGTCGAACCCGGTGTGCGAAGGCGGGTCGCTCTGCGGCGGTGCCGCGAGCAACGTGTTCCTCGTCGAAGCGAACAACGTCACGATCACGAAGCTGAAGGTCGAGGGCGACAACCCCGGCCTGACGAGCGGTGTCGTCGTGGGGGGCAAGGACATCGACGCCCGCAACGGGATCATCACCAACCACCTGGCAGGGAAATACACCGGCCTGACGGTCTCCAAGGTGACGGTCGCCGACGTCTACCTGCGGGGCATCTACGCCTCCACCTCGGGTGGCACGTTCAACTTCAACCACGACACGGTTGAAAACGTCCAGGCCGAAAACGCGTCGATCGCGATGTTCGCGTTCGAAGGCTCCGGCGTGATGGAAGACAACAAGGTCTCGAACGCCAACGACGCGATCTCCGCGAACTGGTCGAAGGGCATCTCCTTCATCGGGAACAAGATCACGAAATCCGAAAGCGGCGTCCACACCGACAACAACGGCGGCTCGGGCGGCAGCGCGGACCTGATCAAGGGCAACAAGGTCTCCGAATGCAAGACGGGCGGCTACGGCGTCTGGGTGTTCGCGCCGTACGTCTCGGCCACCGTCGAAGGCAACAAGGTCAGCGGCTGCGCCATCGGCCTTGCCGCTTTCGGCAGCCAGGTCTCCGGCCAGGGCCCGACGTTCACGGCCAACAAGGTCGACGGCACCGGCGCGACCGTGACCGAAGGACTGACCTACGGGGCCTACATCACGACCGACCTGCTCGGATTCGAATTCGGCGACGTCACCGCGACGCTGTCGAAAAACCAGATCGAGAACTACGGCGTCGGGGTGTTCGTGACCCAGACCAGCCCGACCGGCGAAGACAAAGCCGGCGGTCAGGCCACGGTCAGCGGCGCGGACAACACGATCAAGGGCAACACCGCCGGTGCCACGGGTGAACCGGGCACGTCCGTGAACCTCGCGAACAACTGGTGGGGCTGCAAGCAGGGCCCGAACAACAGCCCGAAGTGCGACAGCGCGACCGGGACGGTCGCCTACACGCCCTGGCTGACGGCCAAACCGTAGGCCTCGGACTCCGAGCGAGCGGCGGGGGAACCGTTTCGGCGGCTCCCCCGCCGGCTCGCGCCGGAGCGCTCCCGGGCGTCAGCCCGGGACGCGGCCCGGCAGGCCGCCACGGCGATGACCGCGGCGGTCAGCCAGACCAGTGGGAGGGTGAGGAGGATGAGGGAGAGCATCACTCTGCCCGAGAGGATCGCTCGCGCCGCTCAAGGGATCCTGAGGCGTTTCTGAAATCGAGCTAAAACCTCGCGCCGTATGATCGGAGCGATGGCCACGGCGCGTGGGACAGGCAGCTCGGGGCGATGAGCGCACGTAAGCGGCTCCTGGTGCTCGGCTCCACCGGCTCGATCGGCCGGCAGGCGCTGGAAGTCTGCGAGCACAGCGGCGAGTTCGAGCTCGTCGGGCTCTCCGCCGAGAGCTCGTGGGAGCCCCTGGTCGAGCAGGCGCGTGCCCACGGCGTGCCGCGGATCGCCCTCGCGGACGCCGACGCCGCCGCCCGCGCGGGCGAGAGCTGGACCGAGGGGCAGGTGCTCGCGGGCGCCGACGGGCTCGTGCGCCTGGTGGTCGAGTCCGGCGCCGAGCTGGTGCTGAACTCGCTCGTCGGATCGGCGGGGCTCGCGCCGACGGTCGCGACGCTCGGGGAGGGCATCGACCTCGCGCTTGCCAACAAGGAGTCGCTCGTGGTCGGCGGCGAGCTGGTCACGGCGCTGGCCGAAGCGACGGGCGCGCGGATCCTGCCCATCGACTCCGAGCACACGGCGCTTCACCAGCTGATCGCCGGCCAGCCACCGGGAGCCGTCGCCGGGCTCACGATCACCGCAAGCGGGGGACCGTTCCGCGGGCGCTCCCGCGCCCAGCTCGCCGACGTGACCGTCGAGGAGGCGCTCGCGCACCCGACCTGGGCGATGGGGGGCAAGATCACGATCGACTCCGCCACGCTCA
The DNA here is from genome assembly GCA_963779065.1 of uncultured Solirubrobacteraceae bacterium. GTDB lineage: Bacteria > Actinomycetota > Thermoleophilia > Solirubrobacterales > Solirubrobacteraceae > Palsa-744. The sequence continues at coordinate 641,002 of CAVZWQ010000003.1, read as the reverse complement.
TGAACAAGGGCCTCGAGGTGATGGAGGCGCACCACCTCTTCGGCACGCCGTATGAGCGGATCGCGGTCGTCGTGCACCCGCAGTCGCTGATCCACGGGCTCGTCGAGCTCGCCGACGGCGCGATGCTCGCCCACATGGGCCCTCCGGACATGCGGATCGCCATCTCCTACGCGCTCCACGGCGGCGAGAGCACCCCGCTGCCGATCGCGCCGCTCGACCTCGCGGCCGTCGGGCAGCTGACTTTCGAGCCCGTGGACCTCGAGGCGTTCCCGTGCCTGCGCCTCGCGCGCGAGGCCGCCGCCGCCGGCGGCACCGCGCCGTGCATCCTGAACGCCGCCAACGAGATCGCCGTGCACGCCTTCCTGCAGGGCGGGCTGCGCTTCCTCGAGATCCCCGAGGTGATCGACAGCACGCTGCAGGCGCTGGGGAGCCGGCCCGTGCTCGACTTCGAGTCGCTCTACGACGCCGATCGCCGCGCCCGCGAGCTCGCCGGCGAGACCGTCGCCGCGCTGCGCTGAGCCCGGTGCTCGATGCAGGGCGGCGCTCCCACCGTTGGGCCAACCGGCGGAAGCCCCGCGAGCGCCGTGCCACACTGAGCCCAGCCTCATGACCTGGGCACTGACCATCCTCGGCATCGTCATGCTCGTGATCCTCCACGAGCTCGGCCACTTCACGGCCGCGAAGCTGGTCGGGATGCGCGTGGAGCGCTTCTCGCTGTTCTTCCCGCCGACGCTGGTGAAGGTCAAGCGCGGCGAGACCGAGTACGCGATCGGCGCGCTGCCGTTCGGCGGCTACGTGAAGATCACCGGCATGAACCCCGAAGAACTCGGGGATCTCGACCCCGACGCCTCGCGTCGCGCCTACTACAACCAGCCGACCTGGAAGCGGGTCGTGGTGATCCTCGCGGGACCCGCGGTGAACGTCCTGATCGCGTTCGTGCTCTTCGCGGGGATCCTGCTGGTCGGCAACCTCAACGGCGCGGTCGTGCTCTCGAATCTCAGCGGCGCGAGCACGACGCAGATCACCGACAAGGTGGCCCACGTCAAACCCGGCACACCCGCCGCGCTGGCCCTTCGCAAGGGCGACCGCATCGTGACCGTCGAAGGCGCCCGCGCGACGCCGCAAGGGGTCCAGGAAGCCACCAGGGCGCACCGCTGCGCGGGCAAGCAGGTGCAGGGCTGCGCCGCGAGCACCCCGGTCCGCCTCACGGTCGAACGCAACGGCCGGACCGTGCCGCTGTCGGTCTACCCGCGCTTCGAGGCGAAAGAGGGGCGCACCCTGATGGGGTTCGAATTCGGCGGCAGGCCGACGCCGGTCGGGCTCGGCGGAGCCACCTCGGGGGCGCTGGCGGCGATGTGGGGGACGCTCAAGCAGACCGTCTCCGGCCTCGGCCGCGCGCTGACGAGCGAAAAAGCGCGCGGCCAGGTGCACAGCGTGATCGGCATCACCGAGGCCGCCCAGGAATCGGTTGCCGCGGGCGCGGGCTTCGGCCTCGTCTTCCTGGGCTTCTTCTCGCTCGCGCTGGCGATCCTGAACCTGTTCCCGTTCCTGCCGCTCGACGGCGGCCACATCGTCTGGTCGCTGGCGGAGAAGGTGCGCGGCAAGCGGATCTCGGTCGGCGCGATGTACCGCTACAGCTCGGTCGGGATCCTGCTGATGCTGTTCCTCGTGATCAACGGCTTCAGCAACGACATCGGCCACCTCGGCGGCTGAGTCGGGCCCTCAGCCCCCCGGCTCGCGCACGCACACCCAGCTCTTCACGAGCCCCAGGACCCGCTCCGGGCGCGCGGGGCCGAACAGCGCTTCCAGCTCGGAGCGCGAGAGCAGCGCGATCTCCTCCCACTCTCCCGCGGCGCCGAGCCGCCAGTAGCGCCGGCGCAGCGCGACCGGCAGCCAGTGGGCACCCGGCAGCAGCGAGTGCGGCTCGACCGGGAACGAGCGCGCGGGCGTCTGCACCATCCAGCCGCGCCCCACGCGCCGCGCCTCGGCCGCGAAGGCGGCGCGGCGGGCCGGGGGGACGTGCTCGATCACGCTCGAGCAGTACACGAGGTCGAACTCGCGGTCCGCGAACGGCAGGCCCGCCGCCGCGTCGGCCTGCACGAACGGGCCGGGGTAGGCGCCCTGCGGCGCGATGTCCACGCCGGTGATGTCGAGCGCCGGCTCGAGCGCGCGCAGGCCCAGCGCGCCGCAGCCGAGGTCGAGCACGCGCGCCCCGGCGGCGAGCGCGGGGAAGAACGCGGCGTGGCGGCGGGCGCGGGCGCGCGCCGCCGCCGGCCCCGCGAGCCGCGCGAGCGGGCCGCGAGCTGTGGCGTAGACGTCGGACACGCCGCGCGAGCATAGCCGCGGGCGGGCGGGCGCCTGTACAGTCGGCCGCGTGTTCGACCACGTCGCGATCCGTGCCTCGGACCTCGCCGCCTCGGCGGACTTCTACCGCACCGTCCTTGGCGCGATCGGCCGCGTCCCGGACAGCGAGAGCGAACGCATCGTGCGCTGGCAGGAGTTCATGGTGATCGCGCCCAGCGAGGAGCGCCCGCCGACGCACGGCCTCCACATCGGGTTCGTCGCATCCTCCCGCGAGCAGGTCGACGCCTTCTGGGAGGCCGGGACGCAGGCCGGCTACAGCGACGACGGCGCGCCTGGGGAGAGAGCAACGGCGCGCCGGGCGAGCGCCCGCAGTACGGCGCCGCCTACTACGGCGCGTTCGTGCTCGACCCGGATGCCACCAACGTCGAGAGCGTGCTGGGCGGCATCTCCGCGCAGGGGTAGCCGACCCGCCGGGGGAGGCGGGCGGGCTGCGCAACTACAATCCCTTCGTGGCCTCTGAACGTCAGATCCTCGTCGGCTCGGTGCCGATCGGCGGCGGCGCCCCCGTCGCCGTCCAGACGATGACCAAGACCGAGACCGCCAACCTGCAGGCGACGATGCGCCAGATCCGCACTGTCGCGCGAGGCCGGCGCCGACATCGTCCGCGTCGCGGTGCCGCGCGAGCCGGACGCCGAGGCGCTGAAGACGATCGTCGCCGAATCGCCGATCCCGGTGATCGCCGACATCCACTTCAACCACACCCTCGCGCTGAAGGCGATCGAGGCCGGGGCGCACTGCGTGCGGCTGAACCCGGGCAACATCGGCGGGCCCGAGAAGGTCGCCGAGGTGATCGAGCTCGCCAAGCAGAAGGGGACGCCGCTGCGCGTGGGCGTCAACTCGGGCTCGCTGCCCAAGCACCTGCGCCAGCTCGAGTACGACAACCCCGTCGAGGCGCTCGTCACCGCGGCCGTCGAGACGGTCGAGCTGATGGAGCGCCTGGACTTCAAGAACTTCAAGGTCTCGATGAAGTCGACCTCGGTCCCGAACACGATCGCGTCCAACCGCCTGCTCTCGCAGAAGATCCCCTATCCGCTGCACCTCGGGGTGACCGAGGCGGGAACCAAGTGGTCGGGATCGCTGAAGTCGGCGGTCGGGCTCGGCACGCTGCTCGCGGACGGGATCGGCGACACGATCCGCATCTCGCTCTCGACCTTCCACGCCGAGGAAGAGGTCAAGGTCGCCTGGGAGATCCTGAAGGCGCTGAAGCTGCGCGAGAAGGGCCCCGTGCTGATCGCGTGCCCGACCTGCGGGCGCCTGCAGTTCGACATGGACACCGTCGTGGCCGAAGTCGAGAAGCGCCTCGAAGCCTACGAGGACCCGATCGAGGTCTCGGTCCTCGGCTGCGCGGTGAACGGCATCGGCGAGGCGCGCCACGCGGACTTCGGGATCACCGGCGCCAAGGACATGGGGATGATCTACTCCAAGGGCGAGCCGCTGAAGAAGGTCCCGACGGGTCAGCTCGTGGACGAGCTCTTCAAGGAGATCGACCGCTACTACGCCTCCGGCAAGACCGTCCAGCGCGACGAGGCGGCGGCCGCCGAGGCGCGTGCCTGGCTGGCCGAGAACGAGGACGACACCGCCATGACGCCCGAGCGCATCGCGGCGATGGAGGCCGCGGCGGCCGAGAACGACGAAGCCGCCGCGCAGGTGCTCGAGGAGATGCTGGTGGCGTCGCCGAAGGTGGAGCCGGCGGGCGCCGCACCGGGCAACGGCGCGGGAGTCGTGCTCGACGAAGACGCCTCGCCGGTCGCGGGGCGTCGCTTCTCGCGCGGCTGAGCGCCTGCACCGCGCCCTGCGCGGCCTGCCTCTTCCCCGCGGCGCGGCTGCACGAGTCCCGCAGCGGCTCTGCCGCCTTCGACGGATCGGCTGCGGGCCCGCTGTGGTCCGATGCTCTCTACATGCGGCGAATCAAGAAGCCGATCCATCCCGTGGCGAGTCGCGGCAGCCGACCGCAAGCGCCGCGAGGCGCAGGCACGGCGCGCGAAGACCTCCGTCGTCCGCGACGGGCGCGGCCGCGTGATCTCCTCCCGCTAGGCGCGGCACAGGCCGGGCGTCCAGGGAGGCGATGCCGCCGGTGGCCGGGCAGCGCTTCGGCGCGGCCGGTCAGGCTCGCGCGCGGCCTCGTCCAGGAACTCCAGCAGCAGCCGCCGGAAGGTGCGTGGCTGCTCGAGCGGCGCGAGGTGCCCGGCCCGGGAGATCCTCGCCAGGCGCCCCGCCGGCAGCATCTCTGCCATCTGCGCCGCGCCCTCGATGAAGTCGGGCTTGTCGCGCGTGCCGGCCGCGCAGAGCGCCGGCATCCCCAGGTCCGCGAGCCGGTCGAGCCGCTCCTCGAGGGGGTCGGGGCCGATGTCGGCATCGGGCGTGGCCTGCTGCAAGAGGAACGCCCGGCGTTGCATCGCCGCGATCCGCTCGCGCAGCTCCTCGGAGGCCCCCGGCAGCGTCCAGCCGTCGACGATCGCCGCGATGGCGCCCTCGAGGTCGCCCGATTCGAGCGCCGCCTCCTCGGCCTCCCACACCGCCGCCAGCTCGTCGGAGGGCTCCTCGTCCGCACCGGGCGCCGGGGCGGAGATCAGCGCGAGCGCGCCCACCGCCGAGGGCGCGACGGCGGCGACGCGCAACGCGATCGCGCCGCCGTAGGAGTTGCCGAGGAGGGCGAACGGCTCGCCTCCCAGCAGGCGCAGCGTCTGCAGCACGTCCTCCCAGGGCGACTGGGGCCCGGGCTCGAGCCCCGCCTCGCCGAAGCCGGGCAGGTCGAGCGCCAGCGCGCGGCGCCCCGAATCGGCGATCGGCACGAGGTGCTCGCGCCACATCGTGCGGTCGGCGATGCCCGCGTGCAGCAGCACGACCGTGGGGCCCTCGCCGACCGCGTCGAAGGGCAGGATCACCCGCGCGCGTCCTTCCCCCGCCCAGGGCCGAGCGCAGCCCGCGCGTGGAGAACCCCGGCGGAGCCCGCCCCGCGGGCGGAGCCCATCCTTCTAACCCGCCGCCTCGAACCGCTCCGCGATGCGGGTCCAGTCGACCACGTTCCACCACGCGTCGATGTAGTCCGGGCGCCGGTTCTGGTACTTCAGGTAGTAGGCGTGCTCCCAGACGTCCACGCCGAGCAGCGGCGTCTTGCCGTCGGAGATCGGCGAGTCCTGGTTGGCGCTGCCGACGATCGCGAGGCCCGAGCCGTCTTTCACGAGCCACGACCAGCCTGACCCGAACTGGTTGACGCCCGTTTCCTTGAGCTTGGCCTGGAAGTCGGAGAACGAGCCGAAGGCCGAGGCGATCGCGTCGGCGAGCGCGCCCGAGGGCTCACCGCCGCCGTCGGGGCTCATGCTCTCCCAGAACAGCGAGTGGTTGTAGTGGCCGCCGCCGTTGTTTTTCACGGGGCCCTTCTTGTCGCCGAGGCTGTCGAGTTTCTGCAGCACCTCCTCGATCGGCACCTCCGCCCACTCGGTGCCCTCCAGCGCCGCGTTCGCCTTGTCGACGTACGCCTGGTGGTGCTTGTCGTGGTGGTATTCCATCGTCGCCTTGTCGATGTGCGGCTCGAGCGCGTCGTAGGCATAGGGCAGCGGTGGGACTGTGTAAGCCATGGGGCTCCCTTCATCGGGGGTCAGCTCGCGGTCCTGCTCTGGGCGCTGTTCTATCAGAGGCGCCGCGGCCGCCAGCGGCGATCGGAGCCGCCCTCCTCCACCGCCCGGCGGAGCACGCGCGGCGCGTTTAGGCTTGGCGGATGCCGGCAGTCCGCCCCAGCGTCGAAGGTGCCCGTCCGGGCCGCCCCGCGGCCGCCTCCGTCGAGGACGCGCTGGCGCTCGCCCGCGCCCGCTTCCTCGCCGGCGAACGGATCGACGTGCAGGCGATCGCGCGCGAGCTGGGCCTCGCGCGGGCCACGATGCACCGCTGGTTCAGGACCCGCGAGCTGCTGCTCGGGGAGGTGATGGCGGAGGTCGGCGAGGAGCGCCTGGCGGTGCTCCGCCGGCGCGTCGGCGGGCACGGCGCGAAGGCCCTGCTCGCGAGCTTCGACGCCTTCAACCGGGAGCTGGCCGGCGCCGAGGGCCTGCGGGCGCTGCTCGTCTCCGAGCACGATCTCGCGCTGCGCATCCTGACCTCGAGCACGGGCGTCGTACAGCCGCGGATGGTCGCCGCGGTCCAGCGGATGATCGAAGCCGAGATGCGCTCGGGCTTCACCTCCGCGCTCGAGCCCGATCTTCTGGCCTACGCGATCGTGCGCCTGGCCGAGGCGTTCCTCTACAGCGACGCCGTCGCGGGGTCGACCGGCGACACGGAGCGGCTGCGCCAGATCGAGGCCGCGCTCCTCGGGCTCGACCCGGCCTGAGGCCGGACCGGATGCGCCGGCCGATTCCTCCATGAGGCCGGCACGGAGCGCCGGCCGATTCTCGATCACTCCATTTGAGTCTTTTCTGCAGGTCTGACTAGAATAGGGCGGTAACCGCGGCGGGGATGCCGATGGCCGCGTCACAACAAGGAGAGGGGATCAGGATGGGAGAGAAGGAGATGGGCGGCGCTCGCCGTGCGACCTTCGCCGTCGCGCTGGTGGCCGCGCTCGCCGCGGCGCTCGCGCTCGCCTGCGTGGCCTCCGCCGCGAAGACGCCGAAGACGGTCTGGCTGTGCAAGCCGAGCAACAAGTCGAACCCATGCCTCACGAGCCGCGCGAAGACCGTCGTCACCTACGAAGGCGAAACGCGCCAGGAAACGGTCGTCGCGCAGGCCAAGTCCCGCAAGCCCCCGATCGACTGCTTCTACGTCTACCCGACGGTCTCCGAACAGGAAACCCCCAACGCCAACCTCGAAATCGAACCGCAGGAGACGCAGATCGCGATCGACCAGGCCTCGCGCTTCTCGCAGAACTGCCGCGTCTACGCGCCGATGTACAAGCAGCTGACGCTGAAGGCCATCAAAGAACCTGTCACGACTCAAGAGGAGCTGACGGCGTTCGAAGGCGTGTTCGCCGCGTTCCACGAATACCTCGCCAAGTTCAACAAGGGCCGCGGCTTCGTCCTCATCGGGCACTCCCAGGGCTCCGCGATGCTCGAGGCGCTGATCTCGAGCGCGATCGACCCGAACCCGGCGCTGCGCAAACAGCTCGTCTCGGCGATCCTGCTCGGCGGCCAGGTGCTGGTGCCGGAAGGCGAAGGCGTCGGCGGCACCTTCCAGCACGTGCCGGCCTGCACGGCGGCCACGGACATCGGGTGCGTGATCGCCTACTCGTCGTTCCTGAAAGAACCGCCTGAAAACTCGTTCTTCGGACGGCCCAACAGCGCGCTCTTCGGCGGCTCGGTGCCTCCGGGCTCGGAAGTGCTGTGCGTGAACCCGGCCACCTACACGCAGACCGGTGCAGTCGGCACGCTGATCCCGGAGGCGCCCACGACGCCGTTCCCGGGCACGATCGGCGGGGGAACGCCGACGCCCACCGCCACGACGCCGTGGGTGCAGACGACGAACCTGATCACGGCGCAGTGCAAGCACGAAAACGGCGCGACCTGGCTGAACGTCGCCTTCAAAGAAGGCGTCGGCCAGACCGATCCAGGAAAGCCTCGCGGAACACAACGAAGTCGCCGAGGAACTGGTCGGGCCCGAATGGGGCCTGCACCTCTACGACGTCAACATCGCGCTCGGCAACCTGGTCAACACGGTCGCGATCCAGTCTCAGGTCTACGGCCTCGAACACTAGAGCCGTCCAGAGCAGGCCTGAGTAGGGCAACACCCCAGAGCCGCCCGGACCCTCCCCGGGCGGCTCTGGCCTGCCCGCGCACGGCGCGGCCGAGCCCGTGCGCCGCCCGCGGGCGCGATCCCGGGCCCGGCCGCTCGCAGCACCGTCAGATACGCTCGCGGCGATGACCCGCCTGAGCCAGTACCTGCTGCCCACCGAGAAGGAGGCCCCGGCCGACGCCGAGGCGATCTCGCACAAGCTGATGGTGCGGGCCGGCCTGATCCGCCAGCTCGGCACCGGCATCTGGACGTGGCTGCCGGCCGGCTGGCGCTCGCATCAGCGCGCGGTCACGATCATCCGCGAGGAGATCGACGCGATCGGCGGTCAGGAGATGCTGATGCCGGTGCTCCAGCCCGCCGAGGCCTGGCGCAGGACCGGCCGCTACGACATCGACGCGCTGTTCAAGCTGCAGGACCGCAAAGGCGCGGACCTCGTGCTCGCGATGACCCACGAGGAGGCTGTCACGACGCACGTGGCCGGCCTCGTGCGCAGCTACCGCGACCTCCCGCTGATCCTCTACCACGCCCAGGTCAAGGAGCGCGACGAGCCGCGTCCGCGCGCGGGCGTGCTGCGCACGCGCGAGTTCATCATGAAGGACTCCTACACCTTCGACCGCGACGCCGCCGGGCTCGACGAGCGCTACGAGTTGCACGTCGGCGCCTACGACCGCATCATGGAGCGCAGCGGCCTGCGCTGGTACCGCGTCGAGGCCGACGTCGGGATGATGGGCGGCTCCGGCGCGCACGAGTACATGGCGCCCTGCCCCGCGGGAGAGAACGACGTCGTGCTGGCCGAGGGCTACGCGGCGAACATCGAGGTGGCGAGCGCCGAGCCGGCGCCGGTGACGCTCCCCGAGGCCCCCGAAGCGCCAGAAGCCGTCTCCACGCCGGGCCTCACGACCGTGCGCGACGTCGCCGCGGAGCTCGGGCTCGCCGACGGCGCCCTGCTGAAGGCCTACCCCGTGATCGCCACGCCCGCCGAGGGCGGCGAGGAGCGGCTCGTGCTCGTGATGCTGCGCGGCGATCACCGCGTCAACGAGATCAAGCTCGCCACGGCGCTGCGCGCGAGCGCCCGCCCCGCGCGCGCCGAGGAGATCGAGGCGCGGATCGGGCCGCCGGGCTTCATCGGCCCGGTCGGGCTCGCCGAGGAAGTCGAGATCGTGCTCGACAGCGCCGTCGCGGGCGCGATCGGATCCCACCCGGGCGCCTACGTGACGGGCGCGAACCGCCCCGACGAGCACCTGCGCGGGGTCGTGCCGGGGCGCGACTTCTCCTTCCGCGAGGCCGACGTGCGCACCGTCGAGCCGGGGGACACGATCGGCGGCGCCGCCGTCACGATCGAGCCCGCGATCGAGATCGGCAACATCTTCAAGCTCGGCACGCGCTACTCGGTGCCGCTCGGCGCCGGCTACCTCGACGAGACCGGCGCCGAGCAGCCGATCTGGATGGGCTCCTACGGCATCGGCCCGGCGCGGATCGTCGCCGCCGCCGTCGAGCAGTACGCCGACGAGCACGGCATCTCCTGGCCGCGCTCGCTGGCTCCGTTCGACGTGCACCTCGTGACGCTCGGCAAGGCCGGCACGCCGGAGCGCGAGGCGGCCGACCGCGTCTACGAGGCGCTGCGCGGCGGCGAGCTCGCGGTCCTCTACGACGACCGCGACCTGGGCCCGGGCGAGAAGTTCGCCGACGCCGAGCTGCTCGGCTGCCCGCTGCGGCTGACCGTGGGCCGCAAGTCGCTCGAGTCGGGCGCGATCGAGGCCCAGATCCGCCGCGGCCGCGAGCAGGCCGAGCCGCTGCCCCTCGACGCCGAGCCCGAGGCGCTGCGCGCCGCCGTCGAGACGCTGTGGCGGAGCCTCCCCTAGAGCCGCCCGCCGCGCCGGGCGAGGGCGCGGCGCCCGCGGAGCAGCGCGCGCGCTGGCGCCCGCCGCGCCTCACCTTCCGTCGCCTCTCGGGCCTGGACCGCTCGGGGCCGCCGCCGCCCCAGACCGAGGCGGGCGCGCCCCTGAACCCCTGGACGATCCCCAACGCGATCGGCTTCGTGCGCCTGGCGCTGATCCCCGTCTTCCTGGTCGTCGCGCTGTCCAGCGACGACGGCCAGGACGCGCTCGCCGCCGTGCTCTTCGCCGTGATCGGCTGGGGCGACTACGCGGACGGCATCGCCGCGCGCGTGACACGCCAGTACAGCCGGCTCGGCGCCCTCATGGACCCCGTCACCGACCGCCTGCTCGTGGTCTCTGGCGTGATCGTGTGCTGGAAGTTCGAGCTGCTGCCGCGCTGGGCGCTGGCGGTGCTCGCCGCGCGCGAGGTGCTGATGCTGGTGCTCGGGCGCTACGCCCAGAAGCGCGGCGTCGAGCTGCGCATCAACTGGCCGGGGCGCCTCGCCGTCGCCCCCGTGATGGGCGGGCTGTTCTTCCCGATGACGGGGCTGGTGAAGCTGGGAGAGGTGCTGCTCTACGTGGGGCTGGCGCTGGCGCTGATGGCGACCGTGCTCTACATCCGCGACGGGCGACGGCAGCTGCGGGCGCTCCGCGCCTCCTGAGGAGCTCGCGCGGGCGGCCGGAACCCGCCCCGACTCTCAAGCTCAGCCTTACCCTCCTGGTCTATACTGCTCGCTCCGCCGCAAGCCGCATCCCGTCCGGGAGGCGCGGCCCGGCCTCGAGAGGGAGACACGACGAGATGGACGAGACCTTTCCCGACCTCGGCTCGCTGTCGGACGTCGAACTGAAAGACGTCATCCGCCAGCTCACCGAGGAAGAGACCGAGATCTCCTACCGGCGGCGCATCCTGCACGGCAAGATCGACATCCTGCGCGCGGAGCTCGTCAACCGGCTGCGCAACAAACACGACGACGGCGACATCGCGATCAGCGGCGAGGACGTCCAGAAGCTCACCGACATCCTCGCCTCGCGCCAGCCCGAGGGCGCGGAGTGAGAGACCGCGGGTGCTCGCGGAGGCCGAGGCCGGCACGGAGCGCCGGCCGACCCGCCGAGGCCGCCACGGAGCGCCGGCCGAGCTTCCAAGGCCGGCATGGAGCGCCGGCCGACCTGCTGATGAACCGGCGGCCGGAGCGCCGCCCCTTGGCGTAGGCGGCGCGCGGTGGCGTTGCACTGCACCGAGTGCGGCTTCCTCAACAGCGAGGGAGCCAACTACTGCCAGCGCTGCGGCGCCCTGCTCGGGGGCGCAGCCGAGGGCGCCGTGGGCGGGGCCGAACCGAACACGGCGACCTACCGCATCGACGACACGGGCGATCTCGTAGCGGTCGAGCTCGGCGAGGTCACCGCGCGCGGCCCGGCGCTCGTGATCCGCGCCGGCGGCGGGCGCGAGGGCGAGAGCTTCCCGGTCGAAGGCGAGCGGCTCAGCATCGGGCGGCGCCCCGACTCCTCCGTGTTCCTCGACGACGTGACCGTCTCGCGCGACCACGCGCTGCTGATCCGCCGCGGCGAGGACTGGTACCTGGACGACTGCGGCTCGCTGAACGGCACCTACGTGAACCGCTCGCGGATCGAGTCGCAGCGGCTCGACGAGGGCGACGAGCTGCAGATCGGCAAGTACAAGCTGACGTTCCACGCGCGCTGATGGCATCGCAGACGCGCAGCAACGAGGCCGAGCAGCTCGAAGCGGAGCTGGCCGCCGCGGCGCCCGCCTCCTCATCGGAGGCGGAGCCCGGGACGCGGCCCAAATCGCTGACGATCGGCGCCGTGTGCAAGGCGCTCGCGCAGGAGTTCCCCGACATCTCGATCTCCAAGATCCGCTACCTGGAGGACCAGAAGCTGCTGAACCCGCGGCGCACGCCCGGCGGCTACCGCCTCTACACGCCCGGGGACGTCGCGCGGCTGCGCACGATCCTGCGCATGCAGCGCGACGAGTTCCTGCCGCTGCGGGTGATCCGCCAGGAGCTCGCCGCGGGGCGCTCCGGAGATACGGAGCTGGCCAAGGGCGGCGCGACCGCCCACTCCGGAGTGGCGGGCGGGCGGGCCGCCATCCCCGCCCGCGCGTGGCGTCCGAGCGTCAGCGTCCGCGAGGCGACCGGCGCGCTCTACTCGCTGGACGACGTGCTCGAGGAGACGAAGGCCGAGGGCAAGCTGGTCAAGGAGCTCGAAGAGTACGGGGTGGTCAAGGGCGAGGTGCGCGGCGGCGTGCGCTACTTCGACGAGACCGAGCGGGAGATCATCGCCGCCGTCGCGGAGCTCGCCCGCTACGGCGTGGGCGGGCGCAACCTGCGGGTGTTCCGCTCCTCCGCGGACCGCGAGGCGAACCTCCTGCAGCAGATCCTCGCCCCGGCCCTGCGCTCGCGCAACCCGGAGCGCCGCAAGGAGGCCGTGGACGCGCTGGAGAACCTCGCCGCGGTCGCGACGCACCTCAAGCACCTGCTGCTGATCAGGGACCTGCGCAAGATCGTCCGGTGAGCGAGCCTGCACCCGGCCAGCCGTCCGGCTCCCGCGGCGCGCCCGGCGAGGCCTCGCCCGCGGCGGCAGAGCGGCTGGGGGCGCTGATCCGCGAGATCCCGGACTTCCCGAGCGCCGGCATCCTCTTCAGGGACCTGACCCCGCTGATGGCGGACGCGGACGCGCTGCGGCTCGCCGTCGGCGAGCTGGCGGCGCTCGCGCGCGAGATGCACCCGGATCTCGTCGTCGCGGCCGAGGCCCGCGGCTTCCTGCTCGGGCCGCCCCTCGCGCTCGAGCTGGGCGCCGGCTTCGTGCTCGCGCGCAAGCCGGGCAAGCTCCCGTATGAGACCGTGAGCGCCGAGTACCTGCTCGAGTACGGCGCGAACACGCTCGAGATCCACAGCGACGCGCTCGCCCGCGGCGCCCGCGTGCTCGTGCACGACGACCTGCTCGCGACCGGGGGCACCGCTCGTGCGCTGTGCGAGCTCGTCGAGCAGCTCGGGGGCGAGGTCGTCGGATGCAGCTTCCTGATCGAGCTCGCGTTCCTGCGCGGGCGCGCGCAGCTCGCCGGGCGCGAGGTCCACGCGCTGCTCGCCTACGACTCGTGAGCGCGCCCGCGGGCGGGCTGGCCCTAAGCTTGGCCGCGATGCCGACCGCCCGTGCCAGCCGCCGTATCGCAGCGCCGGCCGACGAGCTGTGGCGCATCGTCAGCGACCCCTACCACCTGCCGCGCTGGTGGCCCCGCGTCGAGCGCGTCGAGGACGTGCACGCCGGCGCCTTCACCGAGGTGATGAAGACGCGCGCCGGCAAGACGGTGCGGGCCGACTTCGCGGTCGTCCAGGAGGAGCCGGGCTCCGGCACGATGGTGTGGCGCCAGCAGCTCGAGGGGACGCCGTTCGCGGGCGTGCTCTCGCACTCGGAGACCGAGCTGCACGTGGTCGCGCTCGACGGTGCCGAGCGGTCCTGCGAGGTGACGATCGAGCTGCGCCAGGAGCTGAGCGGGCGCCCGCCGGTGCAGGACGAAGCGCCCGCACCGCGGCGGCGGCGCACGCCGAGCCTCGGGGGCTGGCTGCTGCGCCGCGCGGCCTCGCGCCAGATCGAGGGGGCCCTCGACGGGCTGGAGCAGATCAGTGCCTGAGCCGGCGGCGGTGCCCGAGATGCGCTGGTGGGGCTGGGGGGAGGACGCGCACGCCGGCGCGCTGCCCGTCCACGCGAGCGCGTTCCTCGACGAGCATCTCGGCACCGCGGGAGCGCCGCGCCCGCCCGTCGCGCTCGATCAGGTCCGCCTCGAGCCGTCCGCGCTGGCCGCGGAGGACCGCGCCGCGCTCGCCGCCGTCACGGGCGCCGAGCACGTCCGCGACGACCACGCCGAGCGTGTGCGCCACGCCGCGGGGAAGGGCTATCCGGATCTCGTGCGGCTGCGGGCAGGGACGCCCGAGGGAGCGCCGGACGCCGTCGTGCTGCCCGCATCGCACGAGGAGATCCGCGCCGTGCTCGAGCTGTGCGCGAGCCGCTCGCTCGCGGTCGTGCCGTTCGGCGGCGGCACGAGCGTGGTGGGCGGGGTCGCGCCGCTGCGGGGCGAGCACCGGGCGGTCATCGCGCTCGACATGCGCCGTCTCGGCGCGATCGTCGCGCTCGACCCCGGCTCGATGACCGTGACGGTCGGCGGCGGCATGCGGGCGCCCGCGCTGGAGCGCGAGCTGGCCTCGCAGGGCCTGACGCTCGGCCACTACCCGCAGTCGTACGAGTACGTCTCGCTCGGCGGCTGCGCCGCCACCCGCTCCGCGGGCCAGGCGTCGACGGGCTACGGCGCGATCGAGAAGATGGTGCTCGGCCTGCGCCTCGCGGCGCCCGCTGCGGAGATCGACCTCGCCCCGCTGCCCGCGACGGCGGCGGGCCCCGGCCTGCGAGGGCTGCTGGTCGGCTCCGAGGGGACGCTCGGCGTGATCAGCGAGGTCTCGCTGCGGGTGCGCCCCGCGCCCGCGCAGCACGCCTACGAGGGCGTCTTCTTCGAGGACTTCGAGAGCGGCTGGCAGGCGTTCCGCACGCTGGCGCGCGAGCACGCGCTGCCCGACGTCGCGCGGCTCTCCGACGAGGCCGAGACGCGCATGTCGATGGCGCTCGCGGGGGAGGGGGGCCTGAAGGGCAGGCTCGGGCGCCGCTACCTGGACGTGCGCGGCTACGGCGAGCGGCTGCCTGGCGATCGTCGGCTTCGAGGGCGGCGCCGCACGAGGTGGCCGCGCGCCGCCGCCGCACGATGCACCTGCTGCGCCGCGCGGGCGGGCTGGCGGTCGGCTCCTCGCCCGGGCGGGCCTGGCGCGAGGGCCGCTTCGCGGCGCCGTACCTGCGCGACGATCTGCTCGGGCTCGGCGTGATGGTCGAGACGCTCGAGACCGCGACGCAGTGGTCGAACCTCCAGCGCCTGCACGCCGAGGTGTCCGAGGCGATCTCCGGCGCGCTCGCCGCGCAGGGCACGCCGGGTCTGGTGATGTGCCACGTCTCGCACGTCTACGAGAGCGGCGCCTCGCTCTACTTCACGTTCCTGGCGCGCCAGCGCGAGGGCGCCGAGCTCGAGCAGTGGTGGGAGGCCAAGCGGGCGGCCTCGGAGGCGATCGCCGCTGGTGGCGGCACGATCACCCACCACCACGCGGTCGGGCGCGACCACGCTCCGTGGATGGAGCGGGAGATCGGCGCGGGCGGCCTGCAGGCGCTGGCAGCGGTCAAGGAGCGGCTCGACCCGGCGGGGATCATGAACCCCGGCAAGCTGCTGGCCGGGCGGATCTCCTAGAGCCCGAGCAGCGCCGCGCAGGACGACCGGCCCGGGCCGGGTGGGCCGCGTGCTCGTCTCGCGGGTCAGGAGGATTTCGTGGTAGTCGGCCGCGTTGTTGGGCAGCAGCGCGGCGCCGGCCAGCTTGTGGCTCGCCCCGACCGGCGGGCTCTTGCTGAGCGCGAGCGCGTTGCTCGGCGAGTTGTAGAGCCACACCGCGTAGAAGTCTTTGCCGGTGTTCGCCGGGATGTGTTCGGCCTGGATGAAGAACGCTTTCTTGCCGCTTTCGGAGAGGATCTGGACCGTCCCCGTGCTGAGGCTCGCGGGGTCCGGCGGGTGCATCGTTATGCGTCCTTCGGCTTTCGGTTTCGAGGCGGCGGTCGTGCTCGTCGTGGACGTTGTTTTTGATTTGGATGATCCGCCGTCGGTGACGAGCACGATCACGACGACGACGGCGGCGACGATCGCCGCCAGGAGCAGCGCGCCGCCGACCCGCGAGCTGGGCCGCGCGGGCTCCTGCTCCGAAGCCGGCGCGGACCCCGCTTCCGAGAGCGGGTAGCCGGCCGCGGGCACCGGCGCCTCCGTGCTCGGCCGCCTCGTGCGTCCCGGCCGGCGGCGGGATCTCCGGCAGCGTGCCGGGGGCGAGCGCCTCGAGCTGCGGAGCGAGCGCGCGCGCCCACTCGCCGGCCGCCTGCGAGCTCGCGAGCAGGGTGCGGGTGCGCAGCCGCGCGCCGGCGTCACCCTGCTGGCCGAGCAGGTACTCGCCGATCTCCTCGCGCTGGGCGGCGTCGAGGCCGCGCGCCTGGGCGGGGGCGAGCACCGCGAGGGCCGCGTGCGCGCGGTCGTGGACGGCCTGCGGGGGGATGCCCAGCATCCCTGCGACCTGCTCGTGGGTCTTGCCCTGGCGCAGCAGCACAGTCAGCGCGGCGCGCTGGTCGGGAGGAAGCTCTTCGACGCTGCTCATCTGCGATCGGCGAGCGACCGGCGAGGTGACGCCGAACCGCTCGGGGGAAGGCCGTAGGCTATCGTGGCGGCGCGATGGCCACGCCGGGCACCGAGGAGCTGCGCGAGGCGATCAGGGGCTTCGACCGTCTCTACGGGCTCGAGCTGCTGAGCGTCTCGGACACGGAGGTCACCGCCCGGGTCGCGGTCCGGGAGGAGATCAAGCAGCCCGCCGGGCTCGTCCACGGCGGCGTGTACGCGTCGATCGCGGAGTCGATCGCCTCGCTGGCGACCCACGTCGCCGTCGCCGCGCAGGGGGAGATGGCGATGGGGCTCTCCAACAGCACGAGCTTCCTGCGCCCGATCACCGCCGGCACGGTCCACGCGCGCGCCGTCCGCCTGCACCGCGGCCGCACCACCTGGGTCTGGGACGTGCAGTTCGCCGACGACGAGGGCCGCGTCTGCGCGATCACGCGCATGACGATCGCCGTGCGTCCCGTGCCCGTCGCCTAGCACGATCAGCCGAGCGGCCGCGCGGTCGAGGGGCGCTGCGAGGGCAGCGGCGTCGATCCGAAGCCCGTGTCAGGCAGCCTCGCGGGCAGCGTTTCGCCGGGGCTGCCGGGCCGGTTGATCGCGACGATCTGCTCGGCCGCCGCGCGCGCGAGCGCGGCGTCGCGCGCGAAGATGCCGACGACGACGCCGCCGGTCGGGATCGTGATCACGCGTCCGGCTTCGGTGCTCCGCGCGGGGATGCCCCGCACGACCGCCGTGGTGGCGGGGGCCTCCCCTCCCGGGAGGAAGCTGTTGTCCGGGTTCGTGACGACGCGCAGCGGCGGCGTGCACGTGCCCTGACCGCCCTGCAGGCAGTTGCCGTACTGGACGGTGAACGCGCCGCCCGGGTCGGGGCTGACTTCGGTGATCTGGCTGCCCCGGAACGTGCCGCCCGCCCAGTACACGGGGAAGGACGCGACGACGAGCTGCTCGAGCTGGTTGTGCGGGATCGGCTTCGCCTGGATCGTGTCGCCGCAGCCGGCGAGCGCGCCCGGCGCCGCGAGCACGGCGAGCAGCACCGCGGCCGCCCGGCGCGCGCCGGAACGCCGCGCCACGCGGCGGGGGGCGGAGACGGCGCGGCTCACCCGCGGTAGGAGTTCGTGATCGGCACCCGGCGGTCGCGCCCGAAGGCCCGCGTGGAGATCTTGATCCCGGGCGGCGCCTGGCGGCGCTTGTACTCGGCGAGGTCCACGAGCCGGATCACGCGGTCGACGTCGGCCTCGGGAAGCCCCTGGTCGATCAGCTGCTCGCGGCTGCGGTCGAGCTCGACATAGCCCTCGAGGATCTGGTCGAGCACGCCGTAGACCGGCAGCGAGTCCTCGTCGCGCTGGTCGGGACGCAGCTCCGCCGACGGCGCGCGCGAGATGATCGTGGGCGGGATCGGCGCCGGCGCGCGGGGCGGCTCGCCGGGCGCCGCCTGCGCGCCGGCCGGTGAGTTGCGCCACTCGCAGAGCCGGTAGACCAGCGTCTTGGGAACGTCCTTGATCACCGCGAACCCGCCCGCGAGGTCGCCGTAGAGCGTCGTGTATCCGACCGACATCTCCGACTTGTTGCCGGTCGCCAGCACGAGCCAGCCGAACTTGTTGGAGAGCGCCATCAGCAGGTTGCCCCGGATGCGCGCCTGCAGGTTCTCCTCGGTGATGTCCGGCGCGCGACCGGCGAACGGCTCGGCGAGGTCGCGCTCGTATGCCCCCATGATCTCGGCGATCGGCAGCTCGAAGCGCTCGACCCCGAGCGCGTCGGCGAGCGCGCGGGCGTCGCGCTGGGTTGAGCCGGAGGAGTAGGGGGAGGGCATGATCGTGACCGCCACGCGCTCTGCTCCGAGCGCGTCGGCCGCGATGCAGGCGACCAGCGCCGAGTCGATCCCTCCCGAGAGGCCGAGCACCACGCGCTGGAAGCCGTTCTTCTCGACGTAGTCGCGCAGGCCGAGGCAGAGCGCGGCGTGGACCTCCGCCTCCACCGGCGCGAGCAGCTCGGCGATCGGGCGCTCGCCGCCGCCGGCGCTCCGCGCGGGCGCCTCGGCCGGGGCCGCGGGCTCGGCCACTCGCCTGACGTTGCCGGTGGAGGAGCGGGCGGCCGCTCTCATGCTCGGGTCGCGCAGGCGCGCGGCACCGGCCGCCGCCAGGTCCACGTCGCAGACGAGCAGGTACTCGCGGAACTGCGGCGCGCGCGCGATCGTCTCGCCGGTGTGGTCGAGGACGACGGAATGGCCGTCGAAGACCAGCTCGTCCTGCCCTCCGACGAGGCCGCAGAAGGCCACGCACGCGATGTTGTCGCGCGCGCGCTGGGCGAGCATCCGCTCGCGCTCGATGCCCTTGCCCGCGTGGTAGGGGGAGGCGGAGATGTTGAGGATCAGGGTGGCTCCCGCCTGGGCCTCCTCGCTGGCGGGCGGCCCCGGCTCCCAGATGTCCTCGCAGACGGTGATGCCGAGCGTGTGGCCCTCGAGGCCCATGACGGCGCCGCCCGGCCCGGACTGGAAGTAGCGCTGCTCGTCGAAGACGCCGTAGTTCGGCAGGTACACCTTGCGGTAGACGGCGTGCACCTTGCCGCCGGCGAGCACCGCCGCGGCGTTGTAGACGTCCTCGGCGCGCTCGGGGAACCCGACCACCGCGACGGCGCTCGTCGCGTGGGTCGCGAGCTCCTCCAGCGCGCTCCTGGCGTCGGAGAGGAAGTGCTCCTTGAGCAGCAGGTCCTCCGGCGGGTAGCCGGTGACGGCGAGCTCGGGGAAGAGCACGAGCTCGGCGCCGGCGGCGCGCGGCCCGGGCGAGGTCGGCGGCGATCCGCGCGGTGTTGCCCGCGATGTCGCCGACGGTCGCGTTCATCTGGGAGAGGGCGAGGCGCACTAGCCGCTCGGCGTGTCGCGGGCGTTCACGGGCCTAATCCTCGCAGCAAGCCCGCCGGACGCGGCGGGTGTGGGCGCGCGCGGCGCCGCGCTCAGCCCGCGCTGGCGGGCTTCGGCGCCGACGCGCCGCGGGTGCCGGCCTGGGAGCGCTTCTTGGCGGCCGCTTTGCGCTTGCCGCGCGCGCCGGCCGGGGCGAGTCCCGCGGCGCGGTAGAGCGAGGCGATCGCCCACTTCAGGTCGTCGGCGATCGCGTCGAGCTCCGGGAGCGCGTCGTAGTCGCCGAGCAGCCCGAAGCCGAGGTGGCCGTTGTAGCTCATGACCGCGATCCCGAGCGCCTGGCGGGCGGCGAGCGGGACCACCGGATAGAGGCCCTTGAGCTCGCGGCCGAGCAGGTACAGCGGGAACTGCGGGCCGGGCACGTTGGTCACGACGAGGTTGAAGAACTGCTGGCGCGCCTGCAGCCGCGCCGCCTGGCTGAGGATCGTCGGCGGCGCGAAGCCCGCGAGGTTGGTGAGCACCTGCGCGCCCACCGCCTGCCCCGATTTCTTGAGCTCCTCCATCGCTGCGGCGACCGTCGTGAGCGCCTCGGCGGGCACGGTGATGCCGACCGGCAGCGGCGCCCACATCGCTGCGACCTGGTTGCCGAGCGCGCCGCGCTGCTCCTTGGTGCGCACCGACACGGGCACCATCGCCTTCAGCACGAGGCCGTCGGTGTCCGTGCCCTGGCGGCGCAGGTAGCGCCCGAGCGCGAGCGTGACGGCCGTCAGCACGGCGTCGTTGAGCGTCCCGCCGAGCGAGTCCTTGATCGCTTTGAAGCGCCCGAGGTCGGCGTCGACGAACGTGTAGCGGCGGTGCGGCCCGATGTCCACGTTGAACGGGCTCGGCGGGCGCCGGCGAGCGCACGCCGGCGAGCGTCGTCGCGCCGATGTTCACGAGCCCCTCCCGGACCTGGCCGACGGCGCGCCGCGGCGCGCGCAGCAGCGCGCGGCCGCCGCGCAGCATCTCGCTGGGGACCGTCGAGCGCTCCACCAGCGCCTCGCCGAGCAGCTTCGCCGAGCCGGGCAGCGGCTGGGCGCTCCACGGCTCGCCGGGCGCGACGGGTGCCGGCTCGCGCGCCGTGTCGAACAGCACGGTCGTGATGTCGACGCCGGAGATCCCGTCCACGAGCGCGTGGTGGGTCTTCGCGATCACCGCGAAGCGGTTGCCCGAGAGGTTCTGCACGAGCCAGATCTCCCACAGCGGCTTGTGGCGGTCCAGGCGCTGTGAGAACAGGCGCCCCGCGAGCCGCTTCAGCGCGGCGTCGTCTGCGGGCTTCGGCAGCGCGGTGTGGCGGATGTGGTAGTAGGGGTTGAAGTGCGGGTCGTCCGCCCAGACGGGGCGGCCCTGGCCCAGCGGCACGTAGGCGAGCCGCTGGCGGTAGCGCGGCACGAGGTGCAGCCGCGACTCGACGTGCTCGACGAACTCGGCGTGCGACGGCGCCGACCCTTCGAACACCATCACCGACGCGACGTGCATGTGCGCGGTCGAGTGGTCCTCGAGGTGCAGGAAGGTGGTGTCGAGCGCGGTCAGCCGGTCCGGGTTGGCCATCGGATCCGATTGTCGCTGATTCCGCCGCCGCGGGCAACGCCCCCGTCGCCGGGCGCGCAAACGCCGCCGAAAGGCGGGTCCCTTCGCACCGTCGCGGGATTGTCATAACACCGCGTGAGCGCCCGCCGCCACTGGGAAAAGCCCTGCAAATGGGGGATTTCGTGGCGGCTGCCACTTGCGCTTTGTGTGACCGGCCTCACACAAGAACCGGTGGTCAGCCACCTAGCATCCGCCGAACAACTGTTCGATCGCCGAATCGCCTTCGTGGATGAGGGCGAACGGGGGAACCACTGCCGGCGCCGCCTTCAGGCGGGCGCCGGACGGGGCGAATCCGCTGCCTCTGCAGCGGTAACGCCCGGACAGCGCGCGGCCTGTAGCCGTGCGCCGCCGGGGCGTGAGCCCGACAGCTAACCCCGCAGGCGGACCACAAGGAGGTCCCAAAATCCCATTGTTCGTCCCAGCGACGCCCGCTACGCCTGCGCCCATTCTGGCGCCGGTCGGCGTCGAAGCGGCGGCTCCGGCCATGTTCCCGGCGCCGCTCCCCACATCGCTGAAGGTCCGGCACGAGGATCTCAACGTGCTCGCCGGACACCCCGGAACCGTCACCGGCACGCTGCTCGAAGCCCGCCGTCCCGCCCATGCGGGACGCGTGGTCTCGCTTCAGGCGCTGGTGGGCCGCGGCTGGCAGACGATGGCGCTCGCCCGCACCGGCGCGCGGGGCCGTTTCCGCTTCAGCTTCCGTCCGCAGCGCCTCGGCAGCAGGCAGCTCAGGCTGCGCTTCAAGGGCGACTCGACGGCGCGCTCCTCGCGCCGGCGGCTCGGACGCCTGAACGTCTACCACCTCGCCGGCGCCTCCTGGTACGGCGGCGGCGGCGGGCTGGCGTGCGGCGGCCAGCTCACGAGCTCGACGCTCGGCGTCGCGAACAAGACGCTGCCGTGCGGCACGATGGTCACGCTGCACTACGGCAGCCGCACGATCCGCGTCCCGGTCGTGGACCGCGGGCCCTACGTCGCGGGCCGCGAATATGACCTCACCGAAGCCACCAAGCGGGCGCTCGGCTTCGGCGACACGGGCAACGTCTGGAGCACGAACTAGGCCTCGGGCCGCGTGCGCACGGTGGGCAGCGCCCATCTTGCGCACGCGCGCTGGGAGGCTTCGTGCAGGGGTTGGGTTTCCGCACCGCGGTCCGTTCAATCACCTGGATGTCTCCCGGCTCTCAAGGCAGCCAGACATGGCTGGAGAACCTCGGCGACTGGGCGTGGCCCGGGCTCGGCTCGAATGCCGCGGCCGCCGAGGCGCCCCCGTTCTGGATCCCCACCCACCCTCCCGCGCGCCCGCCCGTGCGGGCCGCCGAGCGCGCCGAGGCGGCGGCGCTCCCCGCGCCCTGGCTGCGCGCGCGGCGGCTGCTGATCGCCATCCTGCTGAGCGCCCTCGCGGCCGTCTCGCTCGCGCTGGGCCTCGAGGGCCGGCTCGGCTTCGCCAGCCATGACGGCCTCGCGCCCGCGGACGTCGCGGGCGCCGGCCCACCGAGCCTGCTGCCGGCGCCGGCGCTGCGAAAGGTCGGCGTCGACGCCGCAGGCAGCGAGATCGCGCACGTCGTCTACCCGTCCTCTTCGCTGCGACGCCAGGGCTCCTTCTACGTGTATCTGCCGCCGTCGCTGCGGGCCGCGGGCAGCAGGGGCGCCACGCGCTACCCGGTTCTCTACCTGCTGCACGGCAACAGCCAGCACGCGACCGCGTTCTTGGAAATCGGGCTCCAGGAACAGCTCGACGCGCTGATCCGCGCACCGCGCGATCCCGCCGCTGATCGCCGTGATGATCCAGGGCGGGGGAGGGGCGAACAACTGGCGCAACCTCAACGGCCAGTACTACGAAAGCTACGTCCTCGAAGTCCAGGAGATCGTGGACCGGATCCTGCCGACGGTCGCCGATCGCGGCGGGCGCGCGATCGCCGGCGTCTCGATGGGCGGCTACGGCGCGATGGAGCTCGCGCTCGACAACCCGACCCGCTTCGGCGTCGTCGAGAGCTGGCTCGGCTTCTTCAACGGCCTCGAAGACCAGCTCGCGATCGACCGGCCCGCGATCCGCACGCTCGGCCTGAGCGCCTTCGTCTACGGCGGCGAGCAGGACAAGATCGCGAACCCGAGCGAGGACGCCCCGTTCGCCGCGGCGATGCGCGCGGCGGGCGCCGACGCCCACAGCGCGCTCTATCCCGGCGAACACAACCTCGAAACGGTCCAGGCGCACCTGCCCGCGATGCTCACCTTCGCCGGGCGCGCGCTCGCGAAGGGCGCACCGAGCGCCACATCCGGCCATGGCGCGAGTTGAACGGCGCCGCCGCGCGAGGGTGAGCCGCGCCTCGCGGTACGCCGTCGCGCGTCCCGCCGGCGCGCTGGGTACCGGCGGCGTCGGGGCGTTCGCCTTCGGCGCGCTGGCAGGCGGCTCGGTCGCCCTCGGGGCCGTCGCGATCGGCCGCATCGCGATCGGCAGCGCGGCGGTCCGGCGCCTGGCGATCGGGCGCGCCCGCGGCGGGGAGGTGGTGCTCGACTCGCTCGAGGTCGGCGCCCTGAAGGTCGGCACGCTCACGGTCGATCGTGTCGAGGGCCCCGACTGGCTGCGCAGCCAGTAACATCGTCGGGCGTTCGGCGAAACGACCCCGGAGGTCCCGATGGCGACGGTGGGCAGCGACATCCGCAGCGTTGAAGTCACCGACGAGGAGCTGTGGCATGACGGGCCGCCGCACGAGACGTTCAAGCGCCTGCGGTCCGAGTGCCCGGTCCACTGGACGGAGAAGATCCCGGAGTTCCCCGAGGAAGCGGGATTCTGGTCGGTGACCACGGCTGACGACGTGCACGCCGTCAGCCGCGACTTCCGGACCTACTCCTCCGAACTCGGAGGGATCACCGCGGCGGGCGTGATACCGCTCGAGCTGACCCGCGCGATGTTCATCGGCATGGACCCGCCCAAGCACGACCGCGTCAAGGCGCTGTTCCAGGCCGGCTTCACGCCGAAGCGGATCGCCGACCACGAGGAGCAGATCCGCCAGATCACGCTCGAGGTGCTCGACCGCCTCGACGGCCGCGACCGCTGCGATCTCGTCACGGAGGTCGCCCAGCCGGTGGTCGCGCGCGTGATCGGCAGCTTCATGGGGATCACGCCCGAGGAAGACGCGATCTGGGCCGAGCTGATGAACGCGACCCTGGGCGGTGGCGACGAGGACCTGAACCCCGACGGCATCGACGCGATCATGGGCAAGCTCGTGCCCGAGATCTTCGAGCGCTGCGGGAAGCTGATCGCGGAGCGCCGCGAGAACCCCACGGACGATCTGACGAGCGTGCTCGTGCACGCCGAGGTCGACGGCGAGAAACTCGAGGAACACGAGATCGTGATGGGCTTCTTCCTGCTGATGGCCGCGGGCAACGACTCCACCAAGGCGACCTACTGCAGCGGGATGCGCGCGATCATGGAAGACCCCGAGCAGCGCGCCCTGCTGCTCGCGGACCCCTCGCTGGTGCCTGACGCCGTCGAGGAGGCGCTGCGGATGTTCCCCGCCTTCGCCCACTTCCGCCGCACGGCGAGCTGCGACACCGAGCTGCATGGGCAGCAGATCAAAGAGGGCGAGAAGGTCGTCATGTGGTACGTGTCCTCGAACCGCGACGAGAGCCGCTATGAGAACCCCGACACGTTCGACCTCCGGCGCAAGGCCGAGCACCAGGCCTTCGGCGCCGGCGGGCGGCACTTCTGCCTCGGGACGGCGCTGGCGCGGATGGAGCTTCGGATCCTGATCGAGGAGACGCTCAAGCGCTACCCGCAGGTCGCGATCGACGGGACTCCGGGGTTCGTCGAATCGCCTTTCATCAACCAGCTGAAGACGCTGCCGGTCCGCCTCAACGGCTGAACGGCCCCATGCCCGACGGCGGACCGCCGGCCGGGCGGGGTCCGGTGCTGGAGACGGAGCGACTGCTGCTGCGCCGCTGGCGCGCGGAGGACCTCGACCCGCTGGCCGAGATGAACGCGGACCCCGAGGTGATGGAGCACTTCCCGGCGACGCTCTCGCGCGCGGAGACGGCGCTGCTGCTCGCGCGCCTCGAGGCCGGCTTCGAGCGCGACGGATACGGCTTCTGGGCGGTGGAGCTGCGCGCGAACGGCGCGCTCGCCGGGTTCGTGGGGCTCGCGCCGGTGCCCGCCGACATCCCCTTCGCACCCGCGGTCGAGGTCGGCTGGCGGCTCGGACGCGCGTACTGGGGGAAGGGGCTCGCCCACGAGGGCGCGCAGGCGGCGCTCGCCTACGGCTTCGGGACGCTCGGGCTCGAGGAGATCGTCGCGTACACCGCCGCGACGAACGAGCGCTCGCGCCGGCTCATGGAGCGTCTCGGAATGAGCTACGACGCCGCGGCGGACTTCGACCATCCGCGGGTAGATCCGGGCAGCGCCCTCTCACGGCACGTCGTCTACCGGATCGCCCGGCCGGCCTGAGAGCCGCCGCGAGCCGGGGCAGGCCGCTCGGCCGGCCCCGGCTGTGCCGGATGCTCAGACCGGCGGGCCTTCTTCTCCGGGTTCTTCCGCGCCCGGGCCGCAGACGACGCTGAGGACGGTGCCCGTCCCGGCGTGGCCGGGGTTGGGGCCGTAGCCCGGTTCGGTCGCGATCCGGACGACCGAGACGATGTCGCCTGAGATCACGCGCCCGTGCTTGGTGATCGAGTGCGAGACCACGGCTTCGATGAACGGAGGCAGCGGTGCGACGGGCGGGTCCGAGCTGTTGCCCGGGTCGGTCGTCCAAGAGCCGCCGCAGGTGCCTTCGACGTTGTTCGCGAAGCCCTTGAAGGACGCCGGAGCAGTGCCGCCGGAGAGCGAGTTGAGCTTCCACCACTGCGCGCCCCAGAATGTGACGTGCGAGCCGACCGTGGCGTTTTCGTCGCCGACGACGAAGTTTTCAGCCGCGCCGGCCGGCGCGGCGAGCGCGAGGCTCGCGCCGAGCGCTGCGAGCGCGAGCGCGACCAGCCGCCGCGAAGATCTGTTCCTGCCTGGCATCTCGTTACCCCCTGTCGATTGGTCAGAAAGCATCGGACCCGGCAGCGGGGCGCGCAATCGGACGTTCGGCCAGCGCTCTGGACGCCCGCCGCCCCCGGCTCGGGCCGTCCAGAGACTCGCGCGACGAGACACTTGACAACAATGCGAACATACGTTCGCATGACACCGAGGCCGTGGAGACCGGCGGCGGAGCTGGAGAAGGCCCTCGAGAGGGGGGACCTGCGCCATGCTGTCGCGCTGGCCGAGGAACTGCGCGTGGAGCGAGGCAGGCCGATCGAGCTGGCGACGGCCGCTCTCTTCCTGCCGCTGATCGCCTCTGCGAGCCCCGGTGAGTACGACGCCTACGCGCTGCGCTGGCTCGGGCGCTGGGCGGCCGAGACCGGCACAGCCACGATCGAGAAGGCCGCCGAGGTGGCCGCGTCGCTGGCGGACCTGCCCGCGGAGCCGCGGATGCTCGAGGCGATCACCCGGGCGCTGTAGCGCGGCGCGTATCGTGACGGTCATGTGCGGGCGCTACACGAACACCGCCGGGCCCGAAGAACTAAACGACCGCTTCCACGTGCCGATCGCGGGCACCGGCGGGACCCACCGCTACAACGTCGCGCCGACCGAAGAGGTCCTGGCGGTGGTGGCTGGACGGGAGCGGCGAGGACGGCCGCCGCGCCCGGCGCGCCGAGCTGATGCGCTGGGGGCTCGTCCCGTCCTGGGCCACGGAGATCAAGGGCCCGCTGATGATCAACGCCCGCATGGAGACCGTCGCGGAGAAGCCCGCGTACCGGCGGCTGATCCCGCGCGCCGCGCGCCGCGCGCTGCAACTCGCCGACGGCTACTACGAGTGGCTGAAACCCGAGCGGCGCGGCGAGCCCCGCCAGCCGTTCCACTTCCGCCTCGACGGCGGGGTGCCGTTCGCGTTCGCGGCGCTCTGGACGCCCGCGAAGGTCGACGGGGAGTGGCTGCACAGCATCACGCTGCTCACCTGCGACTCGGCGCCCAACCGCGTCGCCGCCTCGATCCACGACCGCATGCCCGTGATCCTGGCCGACGAGGACGCGCAGAACGCGTGGCTCGATCCCTCGGTGGGGGCGGAGGAAGCGCTCGCGCTGTGCGGACCGCTGCCGGAAGCGCGGCTGTCCGCGCATCCGGCGAACCCGGCGGTCAACAAGGTGGGGGACGACGTCCCGGAAGGGCCGGAGCTGCTCGTGGCGCCGGCGTAGGGGCAGGGGCGCTAGGAGCCCGTCAGCCGGCGCCGGGGGTTCTCCACGAAGATCGTCTCGAACACCGCGTCGTCCATCACGCCCATCTCGCGCAGGGCCGGCACGACCTCCTCGAAGACCAGCGTCATCGACCTACGGCACAGGTGGTCCTTCGTCGATGCGTCTGCGCGTCGCATCGACAGAACCGCGAAACCACCCCAGCTTCTCGATCCACCAGGTCAGCCCGACCTCCTGATAAGTGCTGACCAGCTGCTGATCCTGCCCGACGGATTGTCCCTCGAGCACGACGTCGAACGGGGCCGCGCGATCGGTCCGGTGCGACCGGGTGTACTCGACTGCCGCCGCAAGCTGCTCGGGTGTCGGCATCTCGGCGTCGCCGACGCCGTCGAAGATCGGGAACATGCCGTCGAACCGAGCGGCGCGCCGGAAAGATCTCCGCGTGGGCCATCGCCCGCCGATCCAGATCGGCGGCCTGGGCTGCTGCAGCGGAGTGGGGAGGAAGAGACTGTCCTCCACGCGGTAATGACTCCCTTCGTAGGAGAAGGGCTGACCGCTCCAGAGCCCGCACACGATGTCGAGGCCCTCATCGATCAGCTCATGCCGTGTCCCCGGGTCTGGGTCTTCCCCGAACGCGGCGAACTCGGCGTGCGGCTGTGAGCCCAGCCCGACCCCCACGACGAGCCGGCCCTCCGAGAGCACGTCCAGCGTCGTCATCTCGCGGGCGAACTTCCACGGACGCCGCCGGGCCAAGGCCGAGATCAGCACTCCGATCCGCACGCGGTCCGTCCTCGCAGCAATCGCGGCGATGGTCACGTAGGGATCGGCCACCGCCCAGCCCGGCTCGCCATAGGCGAGGTGATCCCAGATGAACAAGCCGTGCCAGCCGGAGCGCTCAGCCCGGCACGCGAGATCCACGAGAAGTTGAGGATCGCCGTAGTCGCCCACGTTGGGCAGTCCGACGGCACAGCGCAGACCAGACATGCCGCGCTCAAGCATCGCAGTCGCGGGCCGCGACTACGCCATCCCGGGGGTCAGCCCCGTCTGCGATGCCCTACTCGCCGACGAGCCATCGCGCCGGGGTTCTCCACGAAGATCGTGTTGAACACCTCGTCATCCATCACACCCATCTCGCGCAGCGTGGGGCACACGGACTCGAAGACGAGCGTCATCGACCAGTTGCGGATCGCGCCCTGCTGCTTCGAAGGCCTCGGCGGCCTCGGGCGGGAACCAGTCGATCGACGCGCAGAAGTCCTGCGAGACGATCAGCCGCTCGGCGTGCCCGCGCCGCAGCAGCTCGGCGGCGGTCGCGTTGCGCTTGTCGATCGGCAGGTACATCTCGAGGCCGTAGCGGTCCAGGCCCACGTAGACGCCCTTGGCGAGCAGGCCCTCGATGTAGCCGACGTCCTCGGAGTCGCCGCAGTGGGCGATCTGGACACGATCGAGGGGAACGCCCTCCTCCTCGAAGATCTCGACCTGCCGCGGCCCGGTGCCGACGGCGGGCATCGAGTGCGCCATGATCGGGGCGCCGGTCTGGAGGCTGGCGCGCGCACACGCCCGGTGGATCTTCTCGACGTGCTCGGTGACGCCGGCGGCATCGGCCGCGCACTTCAGGAACGCCGCGCGGATGTCCGTGCCCTGGCAGCCGCGTTCGATGTCCTCGACGAAGTGGTCGGCCATCACGTCGACGTCGCGGTTCTCGAAGTAGTGGGGGAGGTAGTCGTAGCTGTAGATGCCGGTGCACGCGACGATCCGCACCCCGGTCTCGTCGGCGACGCGCTTCATGAAGCGCACGTCGCGGCCGCCGAACATCGCGGTGGCGTCGACGATCGTGCGCACGCCGTGCTCGGCCGCCGCGCGCACCGCGACGAGCGCTGCGTCCATCTCGAGCGCGTCGTCGTAGCGCCCGGGCCACTGCTCGGCGACAGCCTCGTCGCGGAAGCGCACGTGCTCGTGGCCCAGCACGATCCCCAGCTCACCGGCATCGACCGGACCCTGCACCGTCTGCACCTGCGCCACCCCTGCCTCCTCTGTCGTTTGTGTGTGAGCCGCGCTGTCTCTCTCAGCGCAGCGGCGCGCCCCAGTCGGTTTCCTCGCGCAGCTGCTTCTTGAGCAGCTTGCCGCCCGGGTTGCGCGGCAGCGGCTCGCCGCGCGTGGCGACGTACTGGGGCACCTTGAAGTCGGCCAGGTGCTCGCGGCAGTGCGCGATCACGGCTTGCACGTCGAGCTCGGAGCCGGCCGCGGGGACGATCACGGCGCCGACCTTCTCGCCCATCATCTCGTCGGGCACCGCGACGACCGCTGCCTCGCCGACGCCGGGCGCGCCGGCGAGCGCGTTTTCGACCTCGATCGAGTAGACGTTCTCGCCGCCGCGGTTGATCATGTCCTTCTTGCGGTCGACGATGTAGAGCAGCCCGTCCGCGTCCACGCGCGCGAGATCGCCCGTGTGCAGCCAGCCGTCGACGAAGGTCTCCGCCGTCGCCTCGGGCTTGTTCCAGTAGCCCTGCACGACGTTCGGCGCGCGCACGAGCAGCTCGCCGACGCCGGTGTCGATGTCCGGCTCGTCGATCGCGAGGTCCACGACCGGCATCGCGAAGCCGACGGAGTCGGCGTGGTCTTCGGCCTCCTCGTCGGGCAGGAACGACGTCAGCGAGGAGGTCTCGGTGAGCCCGAAGCCGTTGCCGACGCGGGCGTTCGGGAACGCCTGCTTGATGCGGTGCACGAGGCTCTCGGCGATCGGCGCGCCGCCGTATGAGATCCAGCGCACCCGGCTCACGTCGAGGTCGGCGAAGCGCGGGTGGTTGACGACCGCGTGGTAGATCGCCGGCACCGACACGAGCTGGTTGACGCCGTGCTCGCCGACCGCGGTGAAGAAGCCGTCGAAGTCCAGCGGACCGGAGAGGATCTCGACGCGACCGCCGAGCTCGAGCAAGGGGATCAGCTGGCTGTTGCAGCCCGTGACGTGGAACAGCGGCACCGAGACGAGCGTCGAGATCTCGGGTCCTTCGGAGCGGTCGATCGGGTTGCAGCGCAGTGCGTTCTCGCTGTTGGTCAGGAAGTTCCCGTGCGAGGTCATCGCGCCCTTCGGGAAGCCGGTCGTGCCGCTCGTGTAGAAGATCGCCGCGAGGTCGTCGTGCGAGAGGCTCTCGGGCTCCACCGCATGGCCGGCAGGCAGCGCGCGCGCCGGCCTGGAACGTGTACTTCGCCCCCGAGTCGCCGACCACGTAGGCGACCTCGTCCTCGGTGAAGCGGGTGTTGACCGGCACCACCACGCCGCCCAGCATCTGCGTGCCGAAGAACGCGAGCACCCAGTCGATCCCGTTCGCGAGGCGCAGCGCGACGCGCTCGCCGCGGGCGACGCCCTGCTCGCGCAGTCCGCCCGCCACGCGCGCGGAGCGCTCCCACAGCTCGCCGTAGGAGATCGCTTCGCCACCCACCTCGAGAACGGCCGTCGCGCCCGGGTCGCGCTCGACGCTCGCGGCGAGCATCGAGACCAGCGAGTCGGGGCGCCCGACGTAGCGCGCGCGGCCCTGCTCGTCGCGCTCCACGCCGGACTCGTCGAACGGGTTGCGCCCCCGTGGCAGTGGCTCAGGCACAGCTCCTCCTCCTCTTCATTCGCCGCCCAGCCTACAGCGGAATGAGGCTCAGTCGCCGAAGTGTCTCGTCGCGATCTGCTCGACCGTGCCGAGCGTGCGCACCGTCACCGGACCGAGCGCGCCCTCGAGCGCTTTCATGTCCAGCGCGGAGTCGCTGATGCCGCCGGCCGGCAGCCAGAACAGCTCGCACTTGCCGAACGCGAGCGCGTCTTCCTCGCCGCCGAGCGCGAGGGCCGCGCGGCGTGCGGCGGCCGCCGGCTCGCGGCCGAGCAGCATCACCTGCGGCTTGCCGTGCAGCCGGGCGCGGGTCGGCGCGTCGAAGGGCTCGGCGCCGGCGATCTCGCGGAGCTCCCGGCCCGTGCGGACGAACGTCGCGACCGGGTAGCCGAGCAGCGACGCCAGCTCGCCTTCGATGAGCTCGGCCAGGGCGCGCTCCGAGCGCCGTCGCGGGGAGCTGAACACGACGTTCCCGCTGGCGCGGAACGTCGCGACCTCCGTCAGCCCGATCGCCTCGAAGTGGCCGCGCAGCTCCTCGTTGGTGAGCCGGCGGTTGCCGAGGTTCATGCCTTTCAGGAACGCGGCGTGGGTGGGCGTCGCGCCGGACGAGCTCATTCCGCCAGCCCCGCGGCCCTGAAGGCGTCGGCGCGGTGCGCGAAGAACTCGGCGCGAGCGACCTTCCCTTCCGTGACCGTCCAGACGGCGGAGCCGTCGACTTTGACCTCCTCGGTGGCTCCCTCACGACGTCCGTAGTCACGGGTGAGCAGCAGGACCCGATCGCTGGCGTCGATGCCCCGCTCGATTTCCGTCCGGTATGTCAGCCACGGCTCCGTCCAGCCGAGCCACGCTTCTCTCAGTCCGTCCAGGCCGGTGAAGACTCGCTCGGTGCCGGGCACCCCGGGAGGCACGCACTCGAAGCCGGCGTGGAAGAAGGGCGCGACGCCCCGGGTCATCGCCGACCACAACTCCTCCCGGCGAAAGAGCTCGGCCAGATCCACGTCCGGAGCGGGCTGCAGCTTCAGGACGAGTTCGACGTTCTCGTGAGACATCGCCGCAAGTTATCTCGCCGCGCGACACGGTGTGATGTACGGTCGCGAGCGGCAGCGCCAGCGACCCGCGGTCAGGCTGGAGCGCCCGTCAGGCCGCGGCGGAGGCGCCGACGCGATCCGCCAGGATCGCGGCGAGCCGCGCGCGGTGGCGCTTGGCGCCGCCGAGCAGCGCGGCGTCCATCTGCGCGCGCTTGTAGAGCCAGTGCACGTCGGCCTCCCACGTGAAGCCGATCCCGCCGTGCATCTGGATCGCCGAGGCGGTGACCTCGCGCCCGGCCACGGACGCCGAGGCCTTCGCCATCGCGGCCGCCTCGGCGAGCGCCTCCGGATCGGCGTCGGCGGTCCAGGCCGCGAAGGCGGCGGTCGAGCGCGCCTTCTCGGTTTCGAGCAGCATCTGCGCGCAGCGGTGCGAGACGGCCTGGTAGGAGGCGACGGGCACGCCGAACTGCTTGCGGTCCTTGACGTATTCGACGGTCATGTGCACGGCGCGGTCGCAGACGCCGACGAGCTCGGAGCTGACGGAGACGAGCGCGCGTCCGAGGCCGGCGCAGGCGCTGCCGTCGCCGATCGTCTCGCCGGCGCCGGCCACGCGGGCCGTCGAGCGCGTCGGGTCGACCGAGTCCACCGAGCGTGACCTCGGCTTCCTCGGCGCTCACGATGCGCCCGCTGCCGTCGTCCTCGATCAGGACGAAGACCCCCGCCTCGCGACCCCCGATGACCAGCTCGGCGACGCCGTCGCGCAGCTCGCCGAGCGCGCCGACGGTCTCGCCGGAGGCGAGGCCCGGCAGCCAGCGCTCGCGCTGCTCCGCGGAGCCGTCCTGCTGGATCACGGTCGCCGCCATCGCGCTGGGCAGGAACGGGACCGGCGCGAGCGAGCGCCCGAGCTCCTCGCAGAGGATCGACAGCTCGACCTGCCCGAGGCCCTGGCCGCCGTGCTCCTCGGCGATCGCGATGCCCGGCCAGCCGAGCTCTCGCAGCTCGCTCCAGAGCGAGTCGTCGGTCGTGCCGGCCTCGGCGTGCTCGCGCACGCGGTCGGGTTTCGCGCGGTCGGCGAGCAGCTCGCGGGCGGTGCGCTGGATCTCGCGCTGGTCGTCGGAGAGCCCGAAGTCCATCAGGCGGCGACCTTCAGTCGCGGGAGGCCGAGCACCCGCTCGGCGACGATGTTCTTCAGCACCTCGGTGGTGCCGCCCTCGATCGTGTTGCCGCGGGCGCGCAGGAACTCGTAGCTCCAGCTCGTGCCCGCGGTCAGCGCCGCCGGGCCGACGATGTCGACCGCGAGCTGGGTGAGCCGCTGGTTCGTGTCCGACCACAGCCACTTGACGAGCGAGCCCTCGGGGCCGGGCTGGCCGTAGCGCTCGACGTCGGTCAGGCCCTTCCAGGCCAGCAGGCGGATCGACTCGCAGCGCATGTGCAGCTCTGCCAGCTCGTCCGCGTAGAGCGGGTCCTCGAGCAGCCCGCGCTCGGCGGCGACCGCGATCGTGTCGTCGAGCAGCTGGCGCAGGCGGATCTGCAGGGCGAAGCCGAGCCCCGCGCGCTCGTTCATCAGGGTCGTGAGCGCGACCTTCCAGCCGTTGCCGACGCCTCCGACGACGTTCGCGTCCGGAATCCGTGCGTCCTCGATGAACAGCTCGTTGAACTCGGCCTCGCCGGTGATCTGGCGCAGCGGGCGCACCTGCACCGCCTCCTGCTCCATGTCCATCAGGAAGTAGGTGAGCCCCTTGTGCTTGGGGACCTCGCTGTCGGTGCGGGCGACGAGCATGCACCACTTCGAGTACTGCGCCCCGCTGGTCCAGACCTTCTGGCCGTTGATGACCCATTCGTCGCCGTCCTTGACCGCACGCGTTTTCAGCGCGGCGAGGTCCGAGCCGGCCTCGGGCTCGGAGAAGCCCTGGCACCAGATCTCCTCGGCGCTGAGGATGGGGGAGAGGTAGCGCTCCTTCTGCTCGTCGGTGCCCCAGACCATCAGGGTCGGGCCGCCGAGCAGGAGCCCGAGCACGTTGGCCGGCAGCGGCACGCGCGCGCGGCCGATCTCCTCGAAGTAGATCGCGGACTCGGTCAGCGATGCGCCGCGCCCGCCGTACTCGGTGGGCCAGGCCGGGGCCGCCCAGCCGGCGTCGTAGAGCCGGCGCTGCCAGTCGCGCCGCCAGGCGTAATGGGCGTCCTCGCCGCCCTCGGTGGGCTCCGCCTCGGGTCGGTTGCTCGGAGAGCCACCCGCGCAGCTCGTCGCGGAACGCGATCTCCTGGGGGCTGAACGTCAGGTCCATTGCCCGGCACAGCCTACCCGCGTGAGACATCCGGCGCGCTGTGACCCACGGGGGATTCGACCCCCGCCCGCCCTCTCAGGTGATCTCGATCGGCGTCCCGAGTCCGATCAGCGACCACAACCGGGCGACGTCCGCGTCACGCATCCGGATGCAGCCGTGGGAGGGACGTCCGGGGATCAGCTGGGGTTCGTTGGTCCCGTGGATGCCGACCACGCCGCCGCCCGGCCATTCGCTCAGCGTCGGCGCGTAGGCGCTCGTGCCGAGCGCGAATGGGCCGTAGATCGGGTTGCCGACGGCCCGCAGCTTCTCGAGCACGTAGAACTCGCCCGCGGGCGTCACGGTGCTCGGCTTCCCGACCCCGATCCTCGCGCTGAAGATCGTCTTCCCTTCGCGGAACAGCGTCGCCGTCAAGCGTGCCCTGGTCGACCAGGAGGTAGCTCTTGACGACGTGCAGGGCGCCGAGCGCCGAGCGCGGGACCCAGCCGGTGCGCCCGTTGGGGCGCGCCGGCACCTCGATCTGCAGCCAGGTCTGCCCGCCGGGCCGGTGCGGCAGAGGCCAGCACGAGGTAGAGCTCCGCCTGCTCGTCGGGACTCAGGAAGCGCAGCCGCCCGACGGGATTCGAGCGCGCGGAGGGCGAGGAGCGGATCGTGCTCGCCGTCTCCGGGTAGGCCCAGCGGCTCAGGCTGTGCAGGTTCGACAGCCGCGTGAGGACGAGTCGCGCGGCGGCCGGAGAAGCACCGGGCGGCGTGCCGGCTCGCGCGGCGGCGGGGCCGGCGAGCGCGCACAGCGCGAGACCCGCGAGACAGAGCAGCCCTGCGAGCCGACAGCGTGACCGCTCCGGAAGCGCCGCGAGCATGTCGTCCAAGTTACCCCGTGAAGTGCGGGGTTATGACAGCAGAGTGACAGCGCACGACGGTCAGCGAGCGCGACGCTTTGGCGGCTTTGGCGCCGGAGCTGACCGGCTTCATCGTGATCGTCGCCTTCACGCGGTGCACGCCGACCTTCAGCTTGGAGACGTCGATGCGCAGCGAGATCAGCCCTTTGCGGGAGTTCGCGGGCCCGAGCGTGCGCAGGCGGTGCCCGTCGAGGTAGAACACGACGCTTTTCACGCCTGCCGACCTGACGCTCGCGGTGAAGCCGGCGCGCACGCAGCCCTGCGGGCCGCGCAGCGACGGGACCGTCGCCGAGGCGAACCCGAGGACGCCCGATTTGCTCGACGAGGTCGAGCTCGCGCCGGAGGTGCCGAGGACGCCGGATTTGGGGGTCGGCGTGTTGGAGGATGTTTTTTCGCCGCCGCCTTTCGGTTCTTCGGGGGCTTTTTCTTTTTCTTTTTCCGGTTCTTTTTCTTCGGCTTTCGGCGTCACCACGACCTGGTTCGATTCGTGTTCGACCGAGGAGCCTTCGCCTTCTTCGGGGGTGCCCGTGATCTTCGCGATGTTGACCAGCGAGCCGGCGGTCGCGTCGGCGGCGGTGATCTTGTGCGCGCAGACGACCGTGAAGCTTTCGAGCGGTTCGACCGGCACGATCGGCACGCCGGCGATCGTGCCGGGATCGCAGACGGCGTCGGAGAAGTTGCTGAACGTGAGCGGCGTGTTGCCCGTGTTCGTGACGACCATCTCGTAGAGCACGGTCTGCCCGACCTCGCCCGTCAGCTGTTCTTTGGTGAACGGGCCGCCGAGCGACTGGAGCTTTTCGATTTCGAACTTGGGGTTCGGTTCGCATTTCACCGACTGGTGGATGTCGAACCCGCCCTTCAGTTCGTTCGTGTTCCACCGCGAGCGCAGGTCCACGTTCGAGGGCCCGACGGGCGCGGCGATCGGGATCACGTCGGTCGCTTCGGTGCCTTCGAAGCTGAACGTTTTCGTCGGGAACACGATGTGCAGCCCGCTCGCGCCGCGCTTCATTTCCACGATCTGCAACACCGTGTTCGGCGAGCCCTGCGACCGCGTGGAAGCCCATGTAGTGGACGGTGATGCTTTCGCAGTCGATCGACACTTCTGCGTTCGCGTCGACTTTCGTGCCGTGGTGGACCGCGTGTGCCAGGCGCCGCGCTTCGGCGCGTGCCTTCTGTTCGGCGGCGCGCTGGCGGCGGCGCACCCTGGCTTCGGCCCGCTGCTGGGCGACGGCGTCTTTGCGCGCCTGGCGTTCGGCCCGGGCGCTCTCCCGGCGCGCGGCACGCTGGGCGGCGCCGCTTTCTTCGGGCTGGGTTTCGCTGACGCTCGCCAGACCGGCAGGCGCGAGCACCGCGAGTCCGAGAATCGCGAGAATCGCCAAGCCGAGCAGGCGGTTGCGTTTGACCCGAGCCGTGGCTCGGCGGGAGCTCCTACGGGCAGGCGGACGTCCCGGTCGGCGGGGGGGAGCTGGTGCGCCCGGTCTCATTCCGTGATGCCTATCCAGTCCCGCTCCATGGGTTGTTTCCCCCTCCTGGCGTTGCCACATTCATCCCGTGCCTGGTCCCGCAGCTTCCCCCTCCTGGAGATGCGGCATTCGCCGCTTCAGTGTCCCGCTCGCACCGTCCTTATTGATCCCCTTTCGGGGGTGATCTTCAGGTGACAGAAGGGGGGATGGATCGGGTGATGCAAAGCTCACCCATCGCGCGCGCAGCCCGATATGATCCCCGCATGGGGGAGCCTCAGAACATCACGGTCGCCGTCGGGCGCTTCGACGACCTGATCGCCCGCGGGCTGCGGGGCCTGATCGACGACGACGAGCGCCTCGAGCTGATCGCCGAGGACGTCACGCCCGCCCAGCTGCCCATGGTGCTGCGGGGCCGGCGCCCTGATGTTGCGATCCTGGACGCCGGGCGCCTGCGCAGCCCTGCGGAGGTGCGCTCGATCGCCGCCCGGCATCCCGCGACGCACCTGCTGCTGCTCGCCGAACGCCCGACGAGCGTCGAGTCGGCTCAGCTGCTCGCCTTCGGCGCCTCCGCCTGCCTGGCGAAGGCGACGCAGTCGCGCGACGTGCTGAACGCGATCCACCTCGCCTCGCGCGGCCTGCAGCTCACCCCGCGCGACGGCGACGGGATCGGGCGCGGGGCGGGGCTGCTGACGGCGCGCGAGGTCGACGTGCTGGGAGGGCTCCAGCGGCGCCGCTCGAACGCGCAGATCGCTGCGGAGCTGCACGTGAGCGTCGAGACCGTGCGCACGCACGCGCGCCACATCTACCGCAAGCTCGGGGTGTCCTCGCGACGGGAGCTGCTCGCCCCGTCGACGCTCGGCGGGGACGGCCGCCACCGGCGCTAGATTTCGCCGGTGGCGAGCGAGCCAGGAAGCCTGCGCGTCGCCCACTTGGACGCCGACGCCTTCTACGTCTCGATCGAGCTGGGACGGCGACCGGAGCTGCGCGGCCTGCCGGTCGTGGTGGCCGGCACCGGGCCGCGGGCCGTGGTCACGACGGCCAGCTACGAGGCCCGCCGCTTCGGCGTCGGCTCGGCGATGCCGGCCGCCCGCGCGCGCCGGCTGTGCCCGCAGGCCGTGTTCCTTGCGCCCGACTTCCCGACCTATCGCGAGGTCTCGGCGCGGATGATGGCGATCGTCCGCCGCCAGGTCGACCACGTGGAGGTGGTGGGGCTGGACGAGGCCTACCTCGACCTCTCCGGGCTGTTCTCGCCGCGCGCCGCGATGCGCCGGCTCGTCGCCGAGATCGCGTCCGAGGTCGGGCTGACCTGCTCGGTCGGGATCGGGCAGAACAAGCTCATCGCCAAGGTCGCATCCGACGCGGAGAAGCCGGCCGGCTTCGTGGTGCTGACCAGGGAGCAGGCGTGCGAGCGCTTCGCCGCGGCGCGGCCCGGGCTCGTGCCGGGGATCGGCCCGAAGACGGCGGCCAAGCTCGAGGCGATGGGCCTGACCACGCTGGGGGCGCTCGCCGCCGCCGAGGAGAGCGCGCTGGTCGAGCGGTTCGGCCCCAACCTCGGGCGCGAGCTGCAGCGCCGCGCGCGCTTCGAGCACGAGGGCCCGGTCTCGAACGCGCGCAAGGTCGTCTCGGAGTCGCGCGAGCGGACCTTCGACACGGACCTCTCCGACCAGAGCGAGATGCGGGCGGTGCTGCGCGAGATGTCGCTCGCGCTGTGCGAGAGCCTCGCGCGGCACCGGCGCAGCGGCCGCACGATCGGGATCAAGGTGCGCCTCGACGACTGGACGACCGTCACGCGCGCGCACACGCTGGGCGCGCCGACGCGCGACGGCGAGGTCGTCGCCGCCGAGGCGCTGCGGCTGCTCGCCGCGTACGCGCCGCCCCGGCCGGTGCGCCTGCTCGGCGTCCGCGTGGCGGGGCTGCACAGCGACGAGGTCGCGGACGGGGCGAGCGCAGGGAACGGCCGCGCCCCCCAGCTCGCGCTGCCCGTGTGAGGGGCGGCGGCTGGGGATAGGATCGCCCGATGGCAGTGGTCGAGGTCGGCACAGGAGCGCTCGACGTCGAACGCAGCGGTGTGCCCGGCGGGCCTCCGCTGCTGCTCGATCATGGGCATGAGCGGGACGGCCCTGCACTGGGGCGAGCCGTTCCTCGGCGAGCTGCGCCGAGACTTCGACGTGATCGCCTTCGACCACCGGGGCGTCGGCTCGAGCAGCCGCCTCGAGGGCGAGATCACGATCGCCGAGATGGCCGCCGACGCCGGCGCGCTGCTCGAGGCGCTCGGGCTCTCCTCGGCGCACGTCCTCGGCATCTCGATGGGCGGCATGATCGCGCAGGAGCTCGCTCTCGCCAGGCCGGAGCTCGTGCGCACCCTCACGCTCGGCTGCACCTACTGCGGCGGGCCGGAGGCCGAGCCGACCGCGCCCGCCGTGCTCGAAAGGCTCGGCGCGGCGATGGCATCCGGCGACCGCGAGCGCGCGATCCGCACCGGCTGGGAGGTGAACGTCTCGCCGGCCTTCGCCGCCGACGAGGAGGCCTGGCGGCGCTTTCGCGAGGTCGCCGCCCGGCGCGCCGTCGCGGTTCCGGTCGTGCTCGCCCAGCTGAGAGCGTGCGCGGCCCACGACACGCACGCGCGGCTCGGCGGGCTCGAGGTGCCGACGCTCGTGCTGCACGGCAGGCTCGACGAGATGCTCCCGGTCGGAAACGGGAGGCAGATCGCCTCCCTGGTCCCCGGCTCGGAGCTCGAGATCTTCGAGGAGGCCGGGCACCTGTTCTTCTGGGAGCAGCCCGAGCGCTCGGCGGAGCTCCTGAGAGCCCACGCGGCCGTGCACGCCTGAGCGACGTGCCGGACGAGCAGCCCGAGCCGATCCTCGTCTCAGCCGGCGGGACGCGGCTGAGCGGCGAGCTGAGCGGGGACGGGGATGGCGTCGCCCTCCTGCACGGGCTCACCGCGACCCGGCGCTACGTCGTGATGGGCTCGCGGACCCTGCAGCGCTCCGGCAGGCGGGTGCTCGCCTACGACGCGCGCGGGCACGGCGCATCCGCGCCCGCGGCCGACGGCGACTATGGCTACCGGCGCCTGGCCGCCGACCTCGGCGCCGCCCTCGACGCGGCGGGCTTGGAGCGCGCCGTGCTGGCGGGCGCATCGATGGGCGCCCACACCGCGCTGCGCTTCGCGCTCGACGAGCCCGGCCGCGTCGCCGGCCTGGTGCTCGATCACGCCCTCGTTCGACCCCGCGGCGGCCCGTTCGCCCGCCGAGCTCGAACGCTGGGACGCGCTCGCCCGCGGGCTCAGGGAGGGCGGTGTCGAGGGGTTCGTCGCCGCCTACGACCTCGACGGCGTCGCCGGGCCGATGCGCGCGACGGTCGAGACCGTGCTGCGCCAGCGGCTCTCGGCGCACGAGCACCCGGACGCCGTCGCCGACGCGCTCGAAGCGGTGCCGCGCTCGGCGCCGTTCGAGGACGCCGAGGAGCTGCGGGGGGTCGGCGTGCCGGTGCTCGTCATCGGCAGCCGCGACGAGCCCGACCCCGGGCACCCGCTGGCGGTCGCGGAAAAGTGGGCGCGGTGGATCCCGGGCGCGCGGCTCGTCTGTGGAGGATCCCGGCGCCTCTCCGATCGCCTGGCAGGGCGGCAGGCTGTCCAGGCTCATCTCCGGCCTCAGCTACAGACGCACGTATGTGATAGCGTACAGCCCATGCCGGTGCGCGATTGGGACGGCTCGAGCTACGACCGCATCTCCGGCGTCATGCAGTCGATGGGCCTCGAGGTCCTTTCGAGGCTCGAGCTGGCGGGAGACGAGACCGTCATCGACGCCGGCTGCGGTTCCGGGCGCGTCACCGAAGCGCTGCTGGAGCGCCTCCCGCGCGGCCGGGTGATCGGCGTCGACGGCTCGGCGTCGATGATCGCCGCGGCACGCGAGCGCCTCGGGCCGGGCGCGGAGCTCCTCGTGGCAGACCTGCTCGAGCTCGAGGTCGAGCAGCCGGCGGACGCGATCCTCTCGACCGCGACCTTCCATTGGATCGGCGACCACGAGCGGCTGTTCGCGCGCCTGCGGGCGTGCCTGCGCAGCGGCGGCCGGCTCGTCGCGCAGTGCGGGGGAGAGGGCAACATCGCCGAGCTGCGGCGCCGGGCGATGATCGCCGGGGGGCGGGAACCGTTCGGCGAGCACCTGAGGCGCTTTCGCCCGCCGTGGAACTACGCGGCGCCCGAGATCACCCGCGAGCGGCTGCTCGGCGCCGGCTTCGCGAGCGCGGAGTGCTGGCTCACGCCCGCGCCGCAGCGCCCCGAGCACCCGCGCGAGTTCTTGGAGACGATCGTGCTGCAACCGCATGTCCAGGCGCTTCCGCCGGAGCTTCGGGAGCGCTTCATGGACGAGGTGCTGGCAGAGCTGGGCGAGCCGGTCGTCGTGGACTACGTGCGGCTGAACATCGACGCCACCGCCTGATCCGGCGCCGGGCGCCCGGCGCAGCCGGTCAGGGCGCGCTGGACGCCGCCAGCGGCTCGTCCTCGGCGCCGGAGACCTGCTCGGCGCCCGCAGTCAGAGCGGCGTAGCGGCCGCCTGCCGCGAGGAGCTCGTCGTGGGTGCCGCGTTCGGCGATCCGCCCGCCGTCGAGCACGAGGATCTGGTCGGCGTCGCGGACCGTCGAGAGGCGGTGGGCGATGGCGATCGTCGTGCGCCCGCGCGCGAGCTCGTCGAGCGCCTGCTGCACGGCGCGCTCGGTCTCGGTGTCGAGCGCGGAGGTCGCCTCGTCGAGGATCAGCACCGGCGGGTTGCGGAGCACGGTGCGCGCGATCGCGATGCGCTGCTTCTCGCCTCCGGAGAAGCGATAGCCGCGCTCCCCGACGGGCGTGTCGTAGCCGTCGGGCAGTGAGGAGATCAGCTCGTGGATCTGGGCGGCGCGAGCCGCCT
Organism: uncultured Solirubrobacteraceae bacterium; assembly: GCA_963779065.1. Taxonomy (GTDB): domain Bacteria; phylum Actinomycetota; class Thermoleophilia; order Solirubrobacterales; family Solirubrobacteraceae; genus Palsa-744. The sequence continues at coordinate 599,940 of CAVZWQ010000003.1, read as the reverse complement.
CTTCGATCTCCTCGTCGCTGGCCTCCGGGCAGGCGAAGCGCAGGTTCTCGCGGATCGAGGCGTGGAACAGGTAGGTCTCCTGGGAGACGAGCCCGACTGTGGCCGCCAGCGACTGCAGGGTCATGTCGCGGATGTCCACGCCGTCGATGCTCACGCACCCGCGCTGGGGCTCATACAGGCGGGCGACCAGGTACGCGAGGGTGGTCTTGCCCGAGCCGGTCTCGCCGACCAGCGCCGTGCGCGTGCCCGCCGGCACCTCGGCGTCGATCTCCGAGAGCGTCCAGGGCCCGTCGGGGGCGTAGCGGAACCACACGTCCTGAAGGCGGACGTCGCCTCGGACGTCGGTGAGCGCACGCGCCTCGGGACGTTCGACGATGTCCACCGGCAGGTCCAGGTACTCGAAGATGCGCCCGAACAGGGCGAGCGAGGTCTGCACTTCCAGGCCGACCGAGAGCAGCGACTGGATCGGGAACAGCAGCCGCGTCTGAAGCGTCGTGAACGCGACGACCGTGCCGACCGAGATCGCGGGGCCGCCCCCGAATTCGATGCCGCCGAACAGGTAGACGAGCGCCGGCATGATCGCGAAGCTCATCTGCACCGTGCCCATCCGCCAGCGCCCGGCCATGCGGGCGCGGACCTCGAGGTCGGCCAGTTCCCCGGACTCGTCGCTGAAGCGCCTCACGAGCTCGGGCGAGCGGCCCATCGTCTTGCCGAGCAGGATCCCCGACACCGACAGCGACTCCTCGACGAGGCTCGACATGTCCGCCAGGCGGCTCTGGCGCACCGACTGGATGCGCCGGCGCTCCTCGCCGACGCGGCGCGTGAGCCAGACGAAGAACGGCAGCAGGATCAGCGAGAAGACCGCCAGGCGCCAGTCGAGCAGGAACATCGCGACGACGGTCGCGACGACGGTCGTCACGTTCTGGACGATCGAGGTCGCGGTCGAGGTCACGACGCTGTCGACGCCGCCGATGTCGTTGGCGATCCGCGACTGCACCTCGCCGGTGCGGGTACGCGTGAAGAAGGCCAGCGACATCCGCTGCAGGTGCGCGTAGACGGCCGCACGCAGGTCGTGCATCACGCGCTGGCCGACCTGGTTGGAGATCCACGTCTGGGCGACCCCGATCACGCTCGTCACGACCGACAGCGCGATCATCCCCGCCACCAGCTCGACGAGCAGTTCCGTGTCGTGCTGCGGATAGGCCGTGTTGATGATTTCGCGCAGCAGGAACGGGCTGATCACGCCCAGCCCGGCCGCCAGGAAGATCAGGCTCAGCAGCAGGCTGAGCCTTGGCCGGTACGGCGTGAACAGGCGGGCGATCCGGTGCAGCGAGACCGGGGCGGCGGGGATGTCCTCGGGGCGCACCTCCGGCCTCGGCCGGTGGCCGTCCCCCGAACGCCCCGGCGAAAACGGCTGGGCGCTCACCGTTCTGACTGTAGCGGGGGCCCGCTCGCCGCATGGGGGGCCGCTCGCCGCATTGCTCGAGCTCCCCGTCCGGGGCGCGTCGAGCGCCCGGGAGCAGGACGAGAGCCGGCCGGCCGGCGCTTTCGCGTCCGGCCGGCCGGGTGGCACCCCCCAGGGTGAGGGACTAGGCGCCGGTGGGGGCGGGCGAGGCCCCGTGGCTCGCACCGCTGTGGCGAGCCCGCACGCCGGCGACCACGTTGTCGCGGTTGCGAAGCGCGCCGCCGATCGCGAGGATCGCGAAGCCCAGGCCGCTCAGCAGCAGGGCGATCCCGACGACGATCCCGAAGATGCCGACCTGCGTGGCCATGTAGCTCGTGTTCAGAGCTGTCGAGAGGGCCGTCGCCTGGACCCAGACTTCACGCGCCGGGTTGTTGACGGGGATCCCTTTCGGGCTTTTCAGCGCCTGTGATTCGAGGTTCGTGCCCTTGCCGTCAGCGCTCGCGTAACGGGGCATCTGCGCGTAGTACAGCCCACCCGTCGCCTCCAGCGCGTGGATCGTCATGTACTGGGCGAAGCAGCGGGCCTGCGATCCGTTCTGGATCTTCTCGCCGGCGACCGAGCAGCTCGGGATCGCGAGCTTGCTGACGTTGAGCCCCGACTTCGCCGCCTCTGCCTTGATCGCCGTCGGCGTCATGTCGGGCGAGCCGACGATCTTCTGTTCGCTCAGGGTGCTGTTGACGGTGCTTCTCCCGTTCGCGCCCATCACGATCGCGCCGATGCCGAACCCGATCAGGACCACTGCCGCAACGATGCCTCCTACCTCCAGTGCCTTTCTCATCGCTGTCTCCTCATCTCGAAGTTGCCCATGCGCAGAGTCTCTGCGAGGGCGATTCCGGCGAAATCGGTGTAGAGCGGCAGCAAGAGGGGTGATTTGCGCCCGCTTCACTGCGGCTTTCCCGAAGCCAGGCAGGCTGCGGGCAGCTCCCGCGGGCTCCCAGCCCGCTCTCGCGGCCCGTGCCCCGCGCCCTGGAGGCCGGTGCTTCGCGACCGTGCGCTGAGGCTCTACGCTCAGGCTATGCGGCTGAGCGATCATGAAGGGGCGGTCTGCGGCGGGCTGGCGCACGGGGGAGCGGCACCTGGCGCCCCGCGGGCCGGTGTCGTGTCGATCGACCAGGCTCGCGCCCGAGCCGCCTAGCGTCCAGAATGTCAACCATCACGGGCTCTTTCGACCTCTCCGCGGAGCAGATCCGCGTCCTCGGCTGCCTGCTCGAGAAGCAGCGCACGACGCCGGACGTCTATCCGCTGTCGCTGAACTCGCTGCGCCTGGCCTGCAACCAGTCCACGAACCGCGACCCGGTCGTCGACTACGACGAGGCGACGATCCGCGACGCGCTCCACCGCCTCGAGCGCCGCGGTCTCGTGCGCCTCGCGAGCGGCGCCGGCAGCCGCGCCGCCAAGTACCGCCACCTGCTGGCCGAAGCGCTGCCGATGGACCGGGCCGAGGAGGCCGTCCTGTGCGTGCTGATGCTCCGCGGCCCGCAGACGCCCGGCGAGCTCAAGCAGCGCGGCGACCGCATCCATGCCTTCGCGGACCTCGGCGAGGTCCACGCGACCCTCGAGCGGCTGATCGCGCGCGGCCTCGCCGAGCGCCTCGCACCGCCGCCCCGGGCAGAAGGAGGAGCGCTACCGCGAGCTGCTCGGCGGAGAATCGGATGCCCAGCCGGGGACGCGGCAGACGAGCTCGCGCTGCGCGCGCCGTTCCCGGCGCCCGCCGGGAACGGGACAGCGGAAGCCGGCGGGCTCGCGGAGCGCGTCGCGCGGCTGGAGCGCGAGATGGCAGAGCTGCGCGCGCTGCCTCGAGAGCGGGGCGCGCGTATGAGCCACCTGCTGCTCGCGGCCTCGGCGTCTGACACCGCGACGGGCGTCGGCATCCCCGTCGCCGTCGCCGCGGGCCTCGTCTCCTTCCTGTCCCCGTGCGTGCTGCCGCTCGTGCCGGGCTACCTCTCGACCGTGATCGGGGTCACGCCGCGCGACCTGCAGGAGGGCGTCGGGATCAGGCGGGTGCTCGTCCCGAGCCTGCTGTTCATCGCGAGCTTCTCGGCGATCTTCATCCTGCTCGGCCTCAGCGCGACGGTGATCGGACACTCGCTGAACTCCCACAAACACACGCTCGAGCAGATCGGCGGCTATCTGATCATCGCGATGGGCATCGTGTTCCTCGCGACGCCGTTCGTCTCGATGCTGAACCGGGAGTGGCACTCCGAGACGCTGCTGCGTCTGGCCGGCCGCGGGGGGCCGCTGCTGGCGGGCGCTGCGTTCGCGATCGCCTGGACGCCGTGCACGAGCATCACGCTCGGCGCGATCCTCACGCAGGCTGCGATCTCGAGCTCCGCCGCCCACGGCGCGCTGCTGCTCGCCTTCTACTCGCTCGGCCTGGCGATCCCGTTCCTGCTGATCGCGGTGGCTTTCGACCGCATGACCAACGCGCTGGCGGTCGTCAAGCGCCACTTCCCGGTGATCATCGGGGTCGGCGGGCTCGTGATGATCGTGCTCGGCCTGCTGATCGTGACCGGCGAGTTCACGACGCTCAACAACCAGGCGCAGGAACTGACGAGCGAACTCGGGCTGCCCAGCACGAACGTCTGAGCGGGCGCGGCCAGGCTCAGGGGCCGGCATGTAGGGGAGCGCGTAGTACCGTCGCGGGGGTCGACCCCGGAGACGCGGCGGCCTTCCAGCACGATGTGCATCGGCTGCCAGCCTTCGTAGCCGCCGTAGGGTTTGATGTTCATCGCCGGCGCGACCGTCCACTGGGAGGCCGTGGCGGCGGCTACCCGGACGGCCTCGCGGGCCGGGCGATCCCGCTCGAAGCCCGCATCATCACCTGCTGCGACTCGTGGAACGCGATGCGCACCGACCGTCCCTACCGTCGGGCGCTCTCTCACGAGGTCGCGCTGGCCGAGCTGCTGGCGGGTGCGGGGAAGCAGTTCGACCCCCGCATCGTGCAGGCGCTGATAGCCGTCGTCGCGCCAGGCAGCGAGCCCCCGACAGCGCCCATCGAGATGCCTGACGCCGCGGGCCTCGACGTCCCGGGTCGCTCCGAGCCGGCTCCGTCTCGCCGGGTCGTCGCCTGAGCGCGCAGCCCAAAGGCGCAGCCTCAGCGGTCGGGCCGCGGAGGGCTCAGCCCGCCGAGGCGCCCGCGGCCTGACGGCGCGCTGCGCGCGGAAGCGCGCTTCCCAGGCCTCCTGGTTGCGCTTGGCGTCGAGCACGAACGGCGAGTAGCCGATCGCTTTGACGATGCCCTCGTTGATCGCCGACTCGGGGAAGGGGAGCGGGCGCATCACGTCGACGAACAGCACGACGCGCGTCTCGTCGGTGTCGTTCCAGACCTCGTGGTTGAAGGTGTCGTCGAAGACCATCGACTTCCCCTCTTCCCAGTGCCGGTAGTCCTCGCCGACGCGGATCCTGCAGTTCTCGGCGTCCCGTGGCACGATCAGCCCGAGGTGGTAGCGCAGCACGCCCTTGTAGGGGCCGCGGTGGTCGAGGATGTGCTTGCGCGGGCTGAGAATCGAGATCATCGCCGTCTTCATCCCGGGGATCTCGCGCATCAGCTGCGCCGTGCGCGGGCACATCTCGACGCCGAGCTTCGCCTCGAAGCCGTAGCCGTAGATGAAGAACGTCTTCCAGCGATCGTCGTCGGTGATCTCGATCTGGTCCTTGGAGATGTCCTGGAAGTTGGCCAGCGCCTCGCGGTCATCCAGCAGGGCCGCGGCCTCGTCGCGGATCACCTCCCAGTTCTCCTCGATGTGGCGCACCCAGGGAAAGCGCTCGAGCGGGAAGAACGTCGCGTCGCCCACCAGCGAGCGCTTGCCGATCCAGCGCTCGATCGGCGCGAGGATCGCTTCGCCGACCTTGATCGTGAGCTCGACCGTCCGGTCCCACAGCGTCTTGTGCTCCATCTTCTGCACCTCGCAAGGGTTGACAGGCCCCAGCTTAGTGGCGGGCCGGACCGACTCCGGGGCGGGGGAGTAGGCTCGCTGTCTCGACCGAAGGAGGCTAGATGAGACGCGCGTTCCTGTGGGGCGTCGCCGCCGCGTTCGGCGCCCGGGCCCTGATGCACCGCGTGCTGCTGGCGCAGCTCAACCGCAACGTGGCGGCGCTGAACGCCGGGGACTACCGGCCGCTGCTCGCCAGCTACGCCGAGGACGCGGTGCTGCACTTCAACGACGGCCCGCACCGCTGGGCGGGCGAGCACCGCGGCAGGGCGGCGATCGAGCGCTTCCTGCAGGAGTTCGTCGGCGCCGGCCTGAAAGGCGAGATCCGCGGGCTGTGGACCGGCGGGCCGCCGTGGGCGATGACGATGGTCGTCCGCTTCGACGACGAAGCGCGCGCCGGCGGCGAGCGCCTGTACGCGAACCGCGTGACGATGGTGATCCGCACGCGCTGGGGGCGGATCGTCGAGCAGCAGGACTTCTACGAGGACTCCGAGCGCATCCCCGCGTTCGAGCAGGCGCTGCGCGCCCATGGCATCGGGCCGGTCGCCGGGCCCGTGGCGGCGTAAGCGCGCGGACACGCCGGCGTCCGGTAGCCTTGACACTTCGAGTAGGCGGATCTAGCCTGCCCGGCGGAGGGGAGCGTGCGCAGAGCGCACGAGAGCGCGCGCGGGGGCGCGCGGAGACGACAAGGAGGGAAAAGATGTTGAAAGGGAGACTTCGCGTCATGCCCTGGGCTGCGGTCGTGGCGCTACTCGCGCTCGCAGTTCCGGCAACGGCGAGCGCGTCAGGGTCATGGGTCTCGAGCTCGGCGCCAGTGGGCGCCGACAAGAGCTGCGCGAGCCCTGGTTTCAACAGCGTCCAGGCCGCGCTCGACGCGGCGGCGGGGGAAGCGAAGATCAACGTCTGCGGCGGTACTTACGTCGAACAGATCCAGGTCACCAAACCCGCGAAGATCGTGGCCGCGAGCGGATCGGGCACGGCCAAGCTCGTGCTGCCGAGCTCGCCTTCGGAATCGACCACGAGTTGCGACACGGCGATCCCCGGCGGCCAGACGGACGAGATCTCGGTCTGCACTGCCGGCAAGGTGAGCATCTCGGGCCTGACGATCGAAGCGCTCGCACCGATCACGACCTGCCTCGGCGCGCTGAACGGCATCAACGTCGGCGGCGGGGCGGAACTCGAGGCGACCGGTGACACGATCATCGGCGCGAGCACCACGCTGGACGCCTTCAAGGGCTGCCAGAAGGGGATCGCCGTGCTGGTCGGCTCGCACAAAGCCGCGGTCGTCGGCCACGCGGTCCTGAAGAACGACACGATCAGCGGCTACGAGAAGAACGGCCCCACCGTGGTCGGCTCGGGTTCGACGATGAAGGTCGTCAACACGACGGTCACGGGCGAAGGCCCGAGCCCGTGGATCGCGCAGAACGGCGTCGAGGTGGCGTTCGGCGGCCAGGGCACGATCAAGGGCGCCACGATCAGCGGCAACGAGTGCGAACTCGCCGGCGTGTGCAGCTCGAGCGACCTGGAAAACCAGGCCGCCGGGGTGCTCTTCTACCAGGCCGCCTCGAAATCCGGCGTGACGGGCTCGCTCGTCTCGGGCAACGACCTCGGCGTCTACTACTCCTCGGGCAGCGCGATGGAGCCGAGCTCGCCGCAGGTGAAGATCGCCGGCGACCGCCTCAGCGACAACCGCTACGAGGGGATCCTGCTCGAAGAAGGCAAGGCCTCGATCTCCGAAGACACGATCACAGGCGGGGGCGAACTGGGGATCGCGATCCTCCAGGCCTCGTTCCAGGAATCGGCGAGCGACTCCTCGGCCAACAAGTCCACGATCGAAGGCATGAGCGTGGCGGCCGTCGGCGTCCTCACCGAAGGCACCGGTCCGGCCGGGACGTTCACGATCAAGAACAGCTCGATCTCGAAAAACGCCGCTGAAGTGAGCGACGCCAGCTCCAACTTCACGGTCGTCAAGAAGAACGACAGCTAGAGGAACGTGGGGAGGGGGCGCTTCGCGCGTCCCCTCCCTTCTAGGCGATCTGTCGAGCGCAAACGCGCCTGCGCTCGAACGGACGTACTGTCGGAGATGGTGAGAGCGGGTGCGCTGGCCATCTTGGCTGTGGCGTCTGCCGCGCTGGCACCGGCGCGCGGCTTCACCGTCCACGCGATCCCCGCCGCCCGCACCGCGGGGCGCACCCTCTCGCTGCCCGCGGTCGCGTTCGCTCCGGCGCTCGAGATCGCGCACGGCCACGGCTCACTCGCGATCCTTGCGGCCAGCTTCAAAGGCAACGGATAGACGCAGGGCCGCGAGGGCCCCGGAAAAGCAACGGCCCCCGGCGGCTTTCGCGCGCCGGGGGCCGTGGCCAATCAGGAGGGAACTCGAAAGTCCTTCGTCTACGCGGCCTCGCGCAGCGCGGCCAGCTCGGGGCTCTCGGCGAGCTTCTTCAGCGCACGCTGCTCGAGCTGCGACGCCCGCTCGGCCGAGAAGCCGAGCCGCTTGCCGATCGCCGTGAGGGTCTGGGGCTCCTCGCGTCCCGTGCCGAAGCGCAGGGTCAGGACCTTGCGCTCGGTTTCGGGAAGCTGCGAGATCGCACGGTGCACGATCTGCTCGCGCTCGTGCTCCCAGGCGGTCTCCTCCGGCGCCTCTGCGTCAGAGGGGAGCAGGTCGCCCAGGGCGGTGTCGCCGTCCTCGCCGATCTGCTGGTCGAGGCTGACGAGCGCCGCACGCTGGTGGCGCACCTCCTCGACCTGGTCGACCGGGAGGCCGGTCTCGGCCGCAAGCTCCTCGAGCGTGGGCTCGCGGCCCAGGCGCACGGACAGCTCGCGCTCGACGCGCCCGACCTTGCGGGAGCGCTGAGCGACGTGGACGGGCAGGCGGATCGTGCGGCCGGAGTTCTCCAGGCCGCGCTGGATCGCCTGACGGATCCAGAGCGTCGCGTAGGTCGAGAAGCGGAAGCCCTTGCGCCAGTCGAACTTCTCGCTCGCCCTGATCAGGCCGAGCATGCCCTCCTGGACCAGATCCGCCAGGGGCAGGCCCTGGTTCTGGTAGCGGCGGGCGTTCGATGCGACGAGGCGCAGGTTCGAGTTCACGAGCAGTTCCTTGGCGTGCAGGTCGCCGCGCTCGATCCGCTTGGCCAGGTCGATCTCCTGGGCGGGCGTGAGCAGCGGGTAGCGGCGCGAATGCGCCAGCAGCTGGTCGACTGACTCGGGAATGAACGTGTCGGGCGTCCCTGCCGTGTCAACGCGCTCGATCGGGCTGTCGAGACGGCCGGCGGCCGTCGCGGCCTGGCCCTCGGGCTGCGACGAAGCCTCCTCGGCGGGGGCCGTGGGCTCGAGCTCTATTGTGGTGTCGTTGGGGGAGTTAGGCATAAGGCGTCCTTCTAATCCGATGCTTGGAGTCGGAATTATACGCCGAGGTAGTTGTCTTGTCAATTATCCTGTGTGGAGGGGTTGAAGTAGCTCGTTCGACGTAGAGCACAGCGTCCCCTGCCTGGACGACACAACCTAAAATGCCCAGCCAAACGTGGGATAAAACTCCCGCACAGAGCGCAGAAGAGCGCTCTGTCGCGGGGCCTGTGAGGGCTATCGGCAGTTCCTTGAGCGCACAATGAGTCCCGCGGGATAAGCTCGGCGCATGGACGTGGACCTCTCCGGACGCGTCGTGGCCGTCACCGGCGCCTCATCCGGCATCGGCGAGGCGACCGCCCTCGCCTGCGCGCAGGCCGGAGCGGCGGTTTCGCTCGCAGCCAGGCGCACCGAGCGCATCGAGGCGCTGGCCACGCGGATCGAGGACGCCGGCGGCAGAGCGCTCGCGGTCACCGCAGATGTGGGAGAGGAGGACCAGGCGCGGTCGTTCGTGGAGCGCACCGCCTCGGAGCTGGGCCGGCTCGACGTCCTCGTCAACAACGCCGGGGTGATGCTGCTCGGGCCGGTCGCCGGGGCGCCCACCGAGGAGTGGCGGCGGATGGTCCACGTCAACGTGTTCGGCGTCCTCTACTCGACGCACGCCGCGCTTCCGCTCATGAAAGAGCAGGGCGCGGGGCACATCGTGACGGTCAGCTCCGTCGCCGGGCGCTTCGCGAGGCCCGGCTCGGCCGTCTACAACCTGACCAAGTTCGGGGTCGGCGCGTTCTCCGAGGCGCTGCGCCAGGAAGTGACGTTGGAGGGCATCCGCGTGACGCTGATCGAGCCCGGCTTCGTCGGCACCGAGCTGCAGGGGCACAACCGCCCGGAGATCCAGGAGGCGATCCGCAAGATCGTCAACGACGAAGATCCCCTGCGAGCCGAGGACATCGCGAACGCCGTCCTCTACGCGATCGGCTCGCCGCCGAACGTCGCGGTCAACGAGGTCCTGATCCGGCCGTCCGGGCAGGTCCGCTAGCTCAGCCGCGATCCCGGGGCGCTGCGCGCGCGATCTCGAGCAGCTCGCCGCCGGCGTGGTCGACCTGGAGCGTCGTGTGGTCGAGCCCGAAGCGCTCGTGCAGCATGGCCTCCATCTCGCGTCGCGCGCGGTGGCAATCGGACTCGCGCCCGACGAGCACGTGGGCCGAGAGGGCCGGGAAGCCGCTCGAGACCTCCCACACGTGGAGGTCGTGGACCTCGACCACCCCCGGCAGCGCCACGAGCGCGCGGCCGACCTGCTCGGGGTCCAGCTCGGCCGGCGCGGCCTCGAGGAAGATCCGCCCCGTCGCCCACACGAGGCGCCAGCCCGAACGGACCATCAGCGCCGCGATCGCGAGCGAGGCGATCGGGTCCGCTCGCTGGAAGCCGAAGATCAGGATCACGCCCGCCGCGAGCGCCGTGCCCAGGAACCCGTAGAGGTCGGTGACCACGTGCTGGAAGCTGCCCTCGATGTTGAGGTTCGAGCGGTCCGCGCGTGCGAGCTGCCAGGCCGCCACCACGTTCAGAACCGCGCCGGCGACCGCCACGCCCAGGACCAGCCCGGCGCGCACCTGCGGCGGGTCCACGAGCCTGTGGATCGCCTCGAAGACGATGAAGGCGGCGACGACCAGCAGCGTGACCCCGTTCGCCTGCGCCGAGAGGATCTCCAGGCGCCTGAAGCCGAACGTGAGCGCGCCCTGCGCGGGGCGCGCGGCGAGCCGGATCGCGAGCAGCGAGAAGCCGAGCGCGCCGGCGTCGGTGAGCATGTGGCCGGCGTCGGAGAGCAGCGCCAGCGAATGCGCGATCACCCCTGCGGCGATCTCGCCCGCCATCACGACCAGGATCAGCGCCAAAGCCCGCCACAGGCGGGTGGCGTCGTGCGGCGCCCCGTGCGCATGGAGGCCGTGATCGTGGGCCACGGCCCCAAGATACGGGAGGGCCCCGGTCTAGGCTCCCTCGGATGGCGCACTCCACAGCCGGGGATTCGCCGCGCCACCCGTCCGAGGGCGCGCGGCGCACGACGCTCGTCTCGATCGGCGTCGCGGCGCTGCTGGTCGCCCTGAAGCTCGGCGCCGGCCTTGCCACGAACAGCCTCGGGCTGGTCTCGGCGGGGATCGAGTCCAGCGGCGACGTGCTCGCAGCAGTGCTCACGTTCTTCGCCGTGCGCCTGGCGGGACGCCCGGCGGACCCCGGGCACCCCTACGGCCACCGCCGCGCTGAGAACCTGGGCGCGATCGGCGAGGCGGGGATCCTGATCGCGGGCGCGGCGTTCGTCTCGATCGAAGCGATCAAGCACCTCGTCGAAGGCGGCGCCGCGCCCACGATCCGCTGGTACCAGTTCGCCGTCATCGGCGTGGCCCTCGCGCTCGATGTGAGCCGCACGACGGTCTCGCTGCTCGCCGCCCGCCGCTACGACAGTCCCGCCCTGGCCTCCAACGCCTGGCACTTCGCAGCCGACGGGCTCGGCTCAGCCGCCGTCCTCGCGGGGCTGCTCGCGGCGAAAGCCGGCGTCCAGCAGGCGGACTCGGTGGCGGCGCTCGCCGTCGCGGGCCTGATCCTGATGGCGGCGGGGCGGCTGATCGGCGTCAACGCCAACGTGCTCATGGACCGCACCCCCGACGAGGCGCGGGCGGAGGCCGAGCGCGCGATCGCCGCCCTCGCCGGCGACATCGAGCTGAGCCGCCTGCGGCTGCGCGAGTCGGCGGGCCGCTTCTTCGCCGACGTGGTCGTCAGCGTGCCCGCCGGGCAGCCGGTCGCCGAAGGCCACAACGCCGCGGACCGCGTCGAGCAGGCCGTCGAGCGCGCGCTGCCCGGGCAGCGACGTAGTCGTTCACGTCGAGCCCCGCCGCACCGGCCTCGACCTGCGCGACCGGGTGCTCGCGATCGCGCTGTCCGAGCCGGAGGTCAAGGAGGCGCACGACATCACCGTCTACGAGGACGGCGAGCGTGCGAGCGTCTCGCTGCACCTGAAGTTCCCCGACGAGCTGGACCTGCGCAGCGCCCACCAGATCGCCGAGCGCGTCGAGGCCGCGATCCGCGAGCGCCCGGGCGTCGAGGACGTCCAGACGCACCTGGAGCCGCTCGAGCGCCCGCTTCGCTCGCACCCCCCGGAGGCCGGCGCGGGCGAGAGCGCGGTCCACACCGCCTCGGAGCTGGTCCGGGAGCGCACTGGACGCCCAGCCGAGCGCGTGCGCCTGATCTCGACCGACGCGGGACCGGTCCTGTTCCTCACGCTCGCCGGCCGCGAGGGGGAGTCGCTGGCCGACGCGCACCGGCTCGCGAGCGAGCTCGAGGACGAGCTGCGTGCCCAGGTGGGCGGGCTCGCCGATGTCGTGATCCATACCGAGCCCTGATCGCCCGGGAAGGTTTCGCCGCCGGCGGCATCTGAACGCCTGCCACGCAAACCAAGCTCTGGAGGTCATCGGTGAGGAACCCGCTCATACTCGGCTGCATCGCGGCGGCTGCCCTGGCGGCAGGCTGCGGCAGCAGCAGCAAGACGACGAGCGCCACCACGTCGGCGAGCGCGACCGCCGCCACGGCGACGCAGGCCGCGAGCAAATCCGCCTACGGCGCGAGCGGGTCTTCGAGCGCCCCCAACGCCGGGAGCGCGAGCGGCACCACCATCACGGTCAAGCACTCCAAGCTCGGCACGATCCTCGCCGCCGGCCCCAAGCACCTGACCGTCTACCTCTTCGAGGGCGACAAGGGCGGGCAGCCGTCCTGCTCCGGCGCCTGCGCCGCGGCCTGGCCCCCGGTCACGACGGGCGGGCGCCCGCAGGCGAGCGGCGCGGCGAGCGCCTCGCACATCGCCACGATCACGCGCCCCGACGGCACCACGCAGGTCACCTACAACGGGCATCCGCTGTACTTCTTCGTCAAGGACAAGGACGACGGCGACGCCTACGGCCAGGGTGTGAAGGCCTTCGGCGCGGACTGGTACGTGATGGCACCGAGCGGCAACAAGATCGACAGCGGAGGTGGTGGCAGCAATGCCTCGTAAGTACAAGCTCTCACGGATCTCATACGCGCTCCTCGCGCGCGCTCGTGCTCGCGGCGGGCATCGCCGGCGCAGCGCTGGCCGGCGCGCCGGCGACGGTGAAGACGAGCGCGAACTCGAAGCTGAAAGAGACGGTCGTCGTCAACCCGGCGGGCCGCACGCTCTACGCGCTGAGCCCCGAGACGACCCATCACCTGCTCTGCCGCGAAGCGTATTGCCTGGAAATCTGGCCGCCGCTGATCCTTCCGCACGGCGCGAAGCTGGTCGCGGGCAAGGGCGTGCAGGGCAAGCTCGGGCTGCTCCGCCGGCCGGGCGGGCGCATGCAGGTGACCCTGCGCGGCAAACCGCTCTACCGCTTCACCGAAGACCACAAGGCTGGCGACGCCCACGGCGAAGGGCTCGAAACGTTCGGCGGGACCTGGCACGCGGTCACGGCCTCGGCGACGGCGCCCCCGGCGAGCACGCCGATGACGCCGGCTCCGGCTCCCTCGCCCCCCGGCTACTGACCGGGGGCGAGGCGCGCGGCGCACGGTCAGCAGCGCGACCGCCCATTCACGCGCCGCCCCGCCCGGGCGTAGCATGGGCCGCGCGACGCCCGGGACCGCGGGAAGGATCGCGCTCACCGCGGTGTCCTTGACAGCGACATCCCCGAGACTGGAGGACAGATCGTGAGGACCAACGCACCAGCCCAGGCCAGGACGCGCCGCCCGCCGGGACGCCTGCTCGCGCTCCCCGCCCTGATCGGCCTCGTTGCGCTCGCCGGCTGCGGCAGCAGCTCCTCGACGACGACGAAAGAATCGACGCCGGCCACCGCGCCCGCGACCACGACATCGACCTCCACGAGCAGCGCGCCGGCGTCCGGCTCCAGCCAGGTGAGCCTCTCGGCGAACCCGAGCGGCCAGCTCGAATACAACACCAAGACGCTCACCGCCAAGGCGGGCAAGGTCACGATCAGCTTCACGAACATGGCGCCGCTCAGCCACGACGTCGTCGGTCGAATCCTCCTCGGGCCAGACGCTCGGCACGACGCCGATCTTCAGCGGCGGCACCAAGACGCTCAGCCTCGAACTGAAAGCCGGGACCTACAAGTTCTTCTGCACGGTGCCCGGCCACAGGCAGGCCGGCATGGAAGGCACGCTCACTGTCCAGTAGCCCCGCTCAGCGCGGGGTGCCCGCCGGCTGGGCCGCGGCGGCGGCGCGCCGGCCGGCCTTGTCCCGGTAGAGAGCCTCCCCGGCGGCGCGGATCAGCGCCGCGACGGTGGTGTGCAGCCCGGAGGCGACTCCGACGCTGACAGGCAGCAGGGCGGCGCCCGCGGCGATCAGGACGCGGGCGTCACGGCCTTTCCATCGCGTGACCACCCGAACTGCATCGGAAACACGCGCCGCGCCTCGAGCGCGCCGTCAGGGCTCTGACCAGTGCCCGGGCCGCGCGGAGACGGCGTGCGCGGCCAGCGCCGTCGCCGCCGAGAGCGCGAGAGCAAGCGCGAGCGCCGCCGCGACCGAGACTTCGAGCGCCAGCAGCGCCCCGCAGAGCGCGCCGAGCAGCATCGCCGCCACCGCCAGGACGCGGCGCAGGCGCAGCACGGACGGGGCGCCGTCGCCCGCCAGGCCGGCGAGGGTGCGCGTGAGCACCGTCGTCGTCAGCTCCGGCACGGCGAGCCGCTGTGCGGCCGCGTTCTGGATCCCCATCGCGACCGCGAGGACCGCCGTGATCGCGTAGCGGGCGCCCTCGCCGAGCGCCGTGCCGGCGAGGAGGGCGATCCCCAGCGCCAGGGCGACCAGAACCGACTGCACGGCGCCCGCCCCGCGCAGCACGTGTCCCCGGTGGGCGCCGAGCCGCGCGCCGATCGCGCCCCCGGCCCGCGCGCCGGCGAGGAACGCCGCGAGCGCGATCAGCGAGCTCGCGACCGACAGCCCGGGCGCGCCGGCGATCGCGAAGCCGACGAACACGACGTTGCCCGTCATGTTCGCGACGAACACGTGGCCGAGCTCGAGATAGCTGGCCGCGTCCACGACGCCGGTGAGGAGCGTCAGGACCACCATCATCGGCACCAGCGGCCCGTGGCGGTCGCCGGGCGGCGGGAGCAGGGCCGCGAGCGCTGCGGGCCGCGCCATCAGTCCAGCTCGAAGACGTAGTCCTCGACGGGCGCGCGCTCCGGCACGCGCTGCTCCTGGACGGGGTCGCCGAGGTACAGCAGCCCGACGGGGGTCTCCTCGGGCGCGATCTCGAGCAGCTCCCGTGCGCGCGGGTCATCCAGCAGCGCCACCGTGCGCCAGTAGGCCGCGAGCCCGCGCGCGTGTGCGCCGAGGAGGACGATGTAGGCCGCCACGGCGGTGGCGAGCAGATCCTCGCGATCCTGCGCCTCGTCGCCGCTCGCGAGCGCGGTGACCGCGACGAGCGTGGGGGCGCGCCGCAGCTTGACCGCCGCGCCCGGCGACTGCGCCTCGGCGAGCTCCATCAGCGCAGCGCGGGCCCGCGGGCCGAGCACGCGGAAGCGCCACGGGTTCGTGAGGTGGTGGTTCGGGGCCCAGCGCGCGAGCTCCAGCAGCTCGCGCAACTCGGAGGGCTCGACGGGTTCCGGGCCGTACGCCTTGTGGGTGCGGCGCGTGCGGATAGCCTTCTCGACGTCCACGCCCCCTCACCCTAGAGGCAAGCCGATCACGACCGCGACCCGCGCTCCGCGCCCGACAGCAAGCCGGACTTGAGCCTCGCCGAAGTCGTCTGCATCGCGCTGGCGGGCATGGCCGCGGGCACGATCAACACCGTGGTGGGCAGCGGCACGCTGATCACCTTCCCGGTGCTGCTCGCGTTCGGCTACGCGCCGGTCACGGCGAACGTCTCGAACACGATCGGCCTCGTCCCGGGCTCGGTCTCGGGCGCGATCGGCTACCGCGCGGAGCTGGCCGGCCAGCGCGCCCGCGCGCTGCGCCTCGGCACAGCGTCGGTCCTGGGCGGCGCGACCGGCGCCGTGCTGCTGCTCGTGCTCCCGTCCTCGGCGTTCAAGGAGATCGTCCCCGTCTTCATCGCGATCGCGCTGGTGCTGACCGTGCTGCAGCCGCGCATCAACGCCTGGCTCGCGCGCCGGCAGCTCGGCCCGCACCGCGCGCACCACCCGCTGACAGCGGCAGCCGTGTATCTCACCGGCGTCTACGGGGGCTACTTCGGCGCGGCCCAGGGGATCCTGCTGCTTGCGATCCTCGGCATCGCGCTCGACCAGAGCCTGCAGCGCAGCAACGCGCTCAAGAACGTGCTGGCGGGGCTCGTCAACGGGGTGGCCGGGCTGTATTTCATCTTCGCCGCTCCGCACGTGGCGTGGGGCCCGGCGGCGCTGATCGCAGGCGCCTCGATCGCAGGCGCCCAGCTCGGCGCGCGCTACGGGCGGCGCCTGGAGCCCAGCGCCCTGCGCGCCCTGATCGTGATCGTCGGGATCTCGGCGATCCTGCAGCTCGTGCTCTAGGCCGGCATGGAGCGCCGGCCGATCCCCTCTAGGCCGGCATGGAGCGCCGGCCGATCCTCCTCATCTAGAGCAGCTGCTGGCTGACCAGGAAGACGTTCAGGCCGGTGATGAGGCCGGCCATCGCCCAGGCGAGGGCGGTGGTGAGCCGCCGGTTGACGTGAACGCCCATGACGTCGCGCCGGCTCGTGAGCATCACCAGCGGGATCAGCGCGAACGGGATGCCGAAGGAGAGCACGACCTGGCTCAGGACGAGCGCGCTGGTCGGGCTGACGCCGGCCGCGAGGATCGCGATCGCCGGGATCATCGTCACGAGGCGCCGCACGTAGAGCGGAGATGCGGACCTTGACGAACCCGGCCATCACGACCTGGCCCGCGTAGGTCCCGACGCTCGAGGACGACGCGCCCGAGGCGAGCAGCGCGATCGCGAAGGCGACCGCTGCGCCGCCGCCGACGAGCTCGGAGAACCCGGCGTGCACGCCCTGGATCGTGTCGATGCCCGTGTGCCCGCTCGCGTGGAAGAGCTGGGCGGCGACGGCGAGCATGCTCACGTTGATGATCCCCGCGAGACCGAGGGCGACGATCACGTCGAAGCGCTCGAAGCGCAGCACGCGCCCCCGCTCGGCGTCGTCGCGCGTCGGCATGCGTCCCTGCGTGAGCGCCGAGTGAAGGTAGATCGCGTGGGGCATCACCGTCGCGCCGATGATCCCGACCGCGAGGTACAGCGAGTCCGTACCGGACAGGTGCGGGATCAGCCCGTGGGCTGCTTCCGTGGCGGACGGCCCGATCTTCAGCGTCTCGTAGAGGAAGCCGAGGAAGACGATGGCCGAGGATCCCGGTGATCGCGAGCTCGAAGCGCCTGTACCCCTTGACCCGGAGCTCGAGGATGCCGAACGCGATGAAGCCGGTCATGACGCCGGCGACCACGAGCGGCACGTGGAAGAGCAGGTTGAGCGCGAGCGCCGCGCCGAGGAACTCGGCGATGTCGGTGGACATCGAGACGATCTCCGCCTGGACCCACATCCCCCACGAGAGCGCGCGGGGGTAGTGCGCGCGGAAGCTCTCGGGCAGGTTGCTGCCGGTGACGATCCCCAGCTTGGCCGACAGGTACTGGATCAGCATCGCCATCAGGTTCGCGAGCACCACGACCCACAGCAGCAGGAAGCCGAACCGCGCGCCGCCCTGGAAGTTGGTCGCGAAGTTGCCCGGGTCCACGTAGGCGACCGACGCGACGAACGCCGGGCCCAGCATCGCGAGCGTCGCCCTGAGCCTGCCCTTCGCCAGCAGCTCTTCGAGCGCGCTCGGCGTGTCGACCGCGACGGCGGTGCCGTCGGCGCCCTCGAGCACGAGCGGGCGGGGGGAGGGCTCAAACCGCCCGCCCCGGCAGCTCGACGCGCATCGCTCGCGTCAGCGCGTCGCCCAGCGCGAGCGTGCGCCCCGTCTCATCGGGTGTGCGCCCTTGCGGGGCGCCGAAGCGCACGAACAGAGGCCCGCCGAACGGCTGGCGCTCGACGACCTCGAGCTCCTCGCCGAGCGAGACGCCCTGCTCGGCGAGGTAGCGCAGCATCTCCGGATCGGAGTCCGAGACCCGCACGAACCGCCCGACCGCGCCGATCGGCAGCTCGTCGAGCCCGACCGTCTCGGCCTCGTCGAGGTCGAACTCGACGGTCGGGATCGGGTCGCCGTGCGGGTCGACTGTCGGGTGTCCGAGCTTGGCCGCGATCAGTTCCTCGAGGTCGTCGGAGAGCACGTGCTCGAGCACCTCGGCCTCGTCGTGGACGCGATCCCAGGGCATGCCGAGAACCTCGGCGAGGTAGCTCTCCAGCAGGCGGTGATGGCGGATCACCTCGAGCGCGATGCGCCGTCCCGCGGGCGTGAGGCGCACGCCGCGGTATGGGACGTGGGTGATCAGGCCGAGCTCGTCCAGGCGCTTGAGCATCGCCGAGACCGACCCTGGCGTGATCCCGAGCCGCGCAGCCAGCGTCTTCGTCGAGACGGCTTCTTCGCGGCGCGATTCCAGCGAGAAGATCGCCTTCGTGTAGTCCTCGACGGCCGGGGTGCGCACGGCCTCGTTGGTTGCCATGGAAATAGGATAAGGCATGCCAAACTTCTCTTCAAGGCTGGGCTGTAGATGGCATGCATCGCCCCGCCGGGGCGGGTGCTTGAGCCCGGCGGGGCGAAAGGCGGTGTCAGACGGCCGCGAGGCGCGGGTTCAGGCGGCGGCGACGGGCTCGCGGACGAACGCCGCGATCAGCTCCGCGGTGCGAGCGGGCTGGTCGACTGAGACGAAGGTGTAGCTGCCCTCGATCCGCTCCAGACGGGCGTTCGGGATGTCGCGCGCGAGCCGCTCCGCGTTCTCGAGCTTGAAGAACCGGTCTTCGGGCGCCCACGCGATCAGGACGGGGATCTCGAGGTCCTTGAAGCGGGCGGCAGCCTCCATCGTGTGCTTGGAGTCGAAGCCCGCGAGGATCTTCGCGACCTCGGCGCGGACCGCGGGGTTCTCGCGCACCGGCGCGACCCAGGCGCGGCAGCGCTCGTCGTCGAACTCGCGCATCAGCCAGCCGTAGGCGAGCGGCGAGCGGCGCATCGCCCGCAGGCGCATCGACAGCGCGATCGCGCCGAGCACGGCGGTCGACCGGCCGGCCACCGCGAGCGGCTTGAACGCCGGCGGCGGGAAGTGCTCGTAGGCGTCGCAGGGGGTCAGCACGAGCCGCCCGACGCGCTCCGGGTGGCGCGTCGCGACGAGCTGGCAGATCGCGCCGCCCGTGTCGTTGCCGACGAGCGTCACCCGCTCGAGCTCGAGCGCCTCGAGGAACTCGGCCACGATGCGCGCCAGCCCGGGAGGGGAGAGGTCGGCGCCGGGCGCGAACGGCTCGCGCTCGGAGCCCAGCGGCAGGTCGGGGACGATCACCCGGAACTCGTCCTCCAAGCGCGCCGCGACGTCGCGCCAGAGCTGCCCGTCGACGAGCAGTCCGTGCACGAAGACGATCGGCTCACCCGAGCCGCCTTCGCGGAAATGCACGGGACCGTCGGTCAGCTGCACGCGGTTCTCGATCATCTTCATCTCCTCCTTCTTGGGAGTGGGGTCAGGCGAGCCATGAGCGGCCAGCTGCGAGGGCTGAGAGCCAATGCGCCGAGCAGCGGGGAGGGGTCGAGGTAGGTCTCTCGTTCGATTGCCAGCCCGTCACGCAGCTCGATGCGATCGCACACCCGCATCCGCACGCGGCGCCCGCCCCGGAGCGTGCCTTCGAGCGCGAGCTCGGCGAAGATCGTCTCGCCCCGCACAGCCGAGCGCCCGAGCCGGGCTCGGAGGTCCGGCATCAGCGCGAACAGCGGGCGCACAAACCGGCTTTCGAACGCATCGAGCCCGCGCGTCGCCGGGAGCCACGGCCCGATCAGCAGCACGTCCTCGGCGAGCATCGGGCGGAAGTGAGCGATGAACGCCTCTGGGCCCGCGCCCGCGGCCCAGCCCGTCTCGAACCGATGCAGCCAGCGCTCGGAGATCTCTGCGACCGATCGGTCCGCGCTCGCGCTCGTGGTTGCGGGGAAAGACGACATACAGACAGTATGTATCTATCATATTCGAGCGATGGGTGTCGCGGAGGAGGAACACGCCGAGGGGCGCCAGGCCGAGCGCTCGCAGGCGACGCGCGCAGCGCTCGTGCAGACCGCGCGGAGCCTGTTCGCGGAGCGCGGCTACGCCGGCGTGGGCACGGAGGAGATCGTGCGCGCCGCAGGGGTGACCCGCGGGGCGCTCTACCACCACTTCGACGGCAAGCTCGAGCTGTTCGCCGCGGTCTACGAGCAGGTCGAGTCAGAGCTCGTGCAGGGCATCGCGGCCGCTGTCGACACTCCGGACGCTGAGCCGCTGGAGGTCCTGCGCGCCGGCTCCCAGGCGTTCCTGGATGCCTGCGAGAGCGACCTGGCTGTGCAACGCATCGCCCTGCTCGACGCGCCCTCGGTGCTCGGCTGGGAGCGCTGGCGGGAGATCGGGATGCGCTACGGGCTGGGGCTCGTGCGCGGCACGATCGAGGCCGCGATCGAGGCGGGGCAGATCGCACCCCAGCCGGCCGAGCCTCTCGCGCACCTCCTGCTCGGCGCGATCGACGAGGGCGCGCTGCTGATCGCGCGCGCGGACGACGGCGGCGCGACGCGCAGGCAGGTCGGCGAGGCGCTCGAGCGGGTGCTCGCCGCCCTCACCGGCTGAGATGCGGGCTCAGCCTTTGGGGGCGGGCACCGCGCTCGTGCCCGTCTGCCCGTGAGCGGCGCGCAGGCCGACGTGGGTCTGGTCGAGCAGCCGCGAGATCCGCCCGCGCAGGAACGCGAGCCGCGCGGACTCGGCGCCCTTGCTGAGCTGGTGCGCGGCGACCCGCGCGTCGAGCTTGCCCTTGAAGGTCGCGAGCAGGACTTCGGTCAGCCCGGCGGCCGACTTCCCCGGCGTCGAGTCAGCGACCTGGGCGAGCGTCTTGCCCGTCTTGAGCTGCTTGATGAGTTCATGGCGCGTCATTCCCAGGTACGCGAGCGCCGCCGCGCGCAGCGCGCCGTGGCGCCGGCCGCCGAGGCGGGTGTGGCGTGCCAGCTCGGTCCCGGGGGTCCGGTTCACGATCGCCTTGATGCGCGCTTCCAGGTCCGCGGGGGGCGAGGGGATCTTGCCCTTGACGGCTTCGACGATCGCCGCAACCAGGCCGGCTTCGGACTTGCCCGGCGTCGCGGCCGCGATCTGAGCCAGCGACTTGCCCTGGTGGAGCTGCGCAGCGACCTGGGTCGGGGCCAGGCCGAGGTAGGAGATGGCGGCCTGGATGATGCCGCGGCGCTTCGCGCCCCGCGCGTGGACGCGCGCCTGACGGATGCCGCGCGCGTGCTTCGGAGCGCTGGTTGCGCCGAGCGCCACCGCCGTGCCGCCCGCGAGGATCGCGGCGAGCGCCACGCCGAGTGCCACGCGTCGTCTCAGGATCCGTCCCATCGCGGCCAAGTCTGGCGCATGCGGCTAAAGGCGGGTTCAGGCTCAGATAAGTAGGTGAGGCGCTACCGGATCGCCTCGGGAGGGATCCTCGCCTCGGCCATCACCACGCGGCTGCCGCGGATCGGGACGTCCTCGGAGAGCAGCCGCGCGCGCTGTTCGGAGCCCTTGGGCCACGTGCCGTCGCTGCGCACGACGCGCCACCAGGGCACGTCCGCGGGCATCTGCGAGAGCGCCCGGCCGGCGTGGCGCGGGGCGCCGGGGGACAGGTCTCCATAAGTCGTGACGAAGCCGGCCGGGACGCGGCGGATGCGCGCGTAGATCGTCTCGTAGGGGAGGGGCACGCTCAGCGCAGTATCCGCGGCAGCGGGAACACGTCGGCCCCGCTGCTACTTGCGCCGGCCGCTCTGGTTCAGCGCCACGGCGGCGGCGATGAGCGCCTTCAGCGCCTTCTCGTCGATCTTCTCGCCCTCGCCGATGTCGATCGCGCGCCTGGTGGCGCCCTCGAGGCTGGAGTTGAAGAGGCCCTTCGGGTCATCGAGGGACGCGCCCTTGGCGAACGTCAGCTTGACGACCGCCTTGTAGGTCTCGCCGGTGCAGATGATCCCGTCGTGGGACCACACCGGCGTGCCGCGCCATTTCCATTCCTCGACGGCCTCCGGGTCCGCCTCTTTGACGAGCGCCCTGACCCTCGCGAGGGTCTCGCCGCGCCAGTCGCCGAGCTCGGCGATGCGCGCGTCGATCAGCTGGGAGGGGGAGTCCGGTGCGTTGTCGGTCATCGCGGTCGTGCGCTCCTGGTGTCGTCGCGGGTCGGAGTTGAGTATCGCCGCTTGCCGGCGATCTCTCGGGAGACGTCCGAGGCGCGCTCAGATCGACAGTGACTCGCCCGGACACAGGTGGCGGCATCTGCTTGCTCCAAGCGCGATGCGTCTTGCTCATTGCCGGCGGGTGATCCCGGTGACCTCCCATGCCCGGCCCAGGGCGCTGGCGTAGAGAAGCGCACGATCACGGCGGGCACGCTGGGCACGCTGCTGGTAGGGCGGCCGATTCCACTCGTCGCTGCGCCAGAAGCGCGGAGCGAACGGCCGAGCGCTGCGACGTCAGCTTCGGATATCGGAGGTCGGGAGCGGAACGCCTGTCAGGCGCGTGTAGCCCGTGTCGTACGGCAGAGTCGCGCTTGACGCCGTGCTGCGATCGCGATTCGGCCGATACGTCCTGGGATCGACCGTTATGGCGATTTGCAAAGCGCTCGTCGCCTCGCGGTGTCGCCGCGTCGCGCATCGACAGGCGACCGCCTCGCGAGCGCAGGCTGCGAGGAACGAAGCGGACGCCCGGCGGCGTTCGCTGATGCTGACGCTCGATAATCGACGGCTGGAGATCAGCGATTTGCAGGCCTCGCCGATGGCGGAAGACGTATCGACAGCGTCTCGACCGGGCGCGTCTCGGCGCAGTGGGACTCGGACTGTCGTCAGGCGGTCGTGCACGCGACGAACAGTGCACGGCGATCCATGCCGCGTCGCGTCCGAGTCGCCCTGGATACCTGGCTAGGTCCGGCAGCCTGATCCCTGGTGGCGTTGCGCGGCATCGCGCAACTTCGTGATGGCGTCGTCGCCGCGCATGGTGGTGGTCCCCGTGGCGATCTTCGGCCGACGCAGCTGAGTCGCTTCCTGCGCGTCGATAATCGATGTTATGTGAACCTGGAAGGAAGATCGGCCCCGCTTCCGCGCCCCTCTGAGAGCCTTCCCGGGTGGCGCTCAAGCTGAGGGACACCCTGGTCCGGGAGCTCCCGGTCGTGCTCGCGATCGAGTCCGAACCCGATGTCGCGCGCTGGACCGGCTCCTGGGCTCACGAGCGTCACCGCCAGGCCATCGGCGACCCGGACGAGGCGCACATGGTCTTCTGCAGCCAGGGCGCCGTCGTCGGCTTTCTGCTGCTGGCCGGTCTTCGTTCCCCCGACCGGTCGGTCGAGTTGCGCCGGATCGCGCTGCGGACGCGCGGCGAAGGGCTCGGCCCGGCGGCGCTCGACCTCGCCCTCGGCTACGCATTCGACGCGCTCGGCACCGGCCGCGTCTGGCTCGACGTGCTCGAGGACAACGCACGCGCGCGGCGCTTGTACGAGCGCGTGGGTTTCGCCGACGACGGCCGGGCGCCGGCGCCGCACGTCCTCCCCGACGGCTCGACGGCGCCGCTGCGACTTATGTCAATCAGGGAGGGGCGATGGCGCCAAGGCGCAGCTCATACCATCCCCGGCGAACCCGAGACCTGAGGAGGCGCACTCGATGGCGAACACTCTCTACACGGCCGAAGCCCATGTGACGGGCGGACGCGCCAACGGGCACGGACGCACCAGCGACGGCAGGCTCGAGGTCGACCTGCGCCTCCCCAAGGAGATGGGCGGAGCGGGCGACGGCACGAACCCGGAGGAGCTGTTCGCCGTCGGCTACGCGGCCTGCTTCGAGGGCGCGCTCGGCGTCGCGGGCCGCCGCGCGAAGGTCGAGACCGGCGACGTCGCGATCGACTCCAAGGTCTCCCTGACGCCCAACCGGGACGGGGGCTTCGACCTCGGCGTCGTGCTCGACGTCTCGCTCCCGAGCATCGAGGACGCGGACGCGGCCAAGGAGCTCGTGCGGCTCGCGCACAAGGTCTGCCCCTACTCCAACGCGACGCGCGGGAACATCGACGTCGCGATCACGGCGAACGGCCAGCCGATCGACTGACCGGCGCGCCGCCGTGCGCGTGCTGAGCTGGAACCTGTTCCACGGCCGCTCGGTGCCGGGGACGCGGCACGAGCTGGTCGACGAGTTCGGCGCGCTGCTGGCGGGCTGGAGCTGGGATGTCGCGCTGCTGCAGGAGGTGCCGCCCTGGTGGCCGCCGAGCCTCGCCTCGGCGGCCGGCGCCGAGCAGCGCACGGCCCGCACCTCGCGCAACCTCGGCCTGCCGCTGCGCCGCGTCCTCGCCCGCCGCGACCCGGAGCTGATGAAGTCCAACGGCGGCGGCAGCAACGCGATCCTCGCCCGGATCCCGATCGACGATCACAGCTCCGTGCGCCTGCGCCTGCGACCCGAGCGCCGCGTGGCTCAGATCGCCCGGCTGATGGACGGCACGGTGATCGCGAACTTCCACGGCAGCACGCGCGTGCCGCTGGCCGAAGGCGAGCTCGAACGGCTGGGCGCGCTCGTGCTCGGCGCCGCCGCGGATCCGCCGGGGCCCGCCGTCCTGGGCGGCGATCTCAACCTCCGCTCACCGCGCGTGGCGGGCATGGACCACGCCGCCGCACGGGACGTCGACCACGTCTTCGCCGCCGGCCTGCGTGTGCTCGGCGAGGAGGTGCTCGCTGCCGAGGCGAGCCCGGGCGGGCGTCGCGTGACGCTCTCCGATCACCCGCCGCTCGTGGCCGAGCTGGCGCCCGGCTGAGCGCTCAGCGGCCGAACGT
Source organism: uncultured Solirubrobacteraceae bacterium (assembly GCA_963779065.1). GTDB lineage: Bacteria > Actinomycetota > Thermoleophilia > Solirubrobacterales > Solirubrobacteraceae > Palsa-744. The sequence continues at coordinate 575,320 of CAVZWQ010000003.1, read as the reverse complement.
GCGCAGCAGCCGGCGCGCCGCGTCGGGCACCGTCGCGATGCGCGAGCGGGTCTCGGCGATGCCGTCGCGCAGCTCCCTGTCCCCCACCTCGACGGGCAGCATCGTGTCCTGGAGCGTCCCGAGCTGGTCGTCGGCCTCTGCCGTCGCGATCACGACGTCCTCCAGGAGGCCCCGCAGGCCGTGCCCCGGCGCCGCCTCGGGCGCGGGCGGGAACTCGCTCGCGGGCAGCCCGTGGCGCGCCGCGAACTCGGTGTGGGTGCGGCGCAGGCGCCCGTAGGCGTGCTGGACCGGGCCGAAGAGGTCGTCCTCGAGCTGCTCGGCGGCGCGTTCGTCCAGCAGCTCGTATGCCGCCCCGAGCAGGCCGAGCGCCGCGTTCAGCCGCTCAGCCGCCTCCGCGAGCACGTCGAGGATCTGGCGGCGAGCGTCGATCGTAGATTGCGCCACGCCGGGAAAGCTACCCTGCCCGCCCGCCGCCACCCGCCGGTCGCGCGATCTCGACGGCGCGCGCGAGCACGTCGTCGAGCATCTCCGGGGTGAGCTTGCCGGTGAACGTGTTCTGCTGGCTCGGGTGAAAGCAGCCGAGCAGCGGCCACGGCTCCCCCGGGGCCTCGGCGCCGTGCCCGAAGCGCGGGCGCGGGCGCTCGGCCGGGCCCCCCAGCGCGCGGCGCAGGCGCAGCGCGGCGTCCCACGCGAACGCGCCGAGGCAGACGACGACCGCGACGCCGGCGAGCAGCTGCAGCTCGCGAACGCTCCAGGGCAGGCATTCGTCGCGCTCCTGCGGCGTGGGCCGGTTCGCCGGAGGCGCGCACCGCACAGCGGCCGTGATCCTCACGCCGCGCAGCTCGAGCCCGTCCCCGGCGCCGACGGCCTCGGGCTGGCTTGCCAGCCCCGCGCGGTACAGCGCCGCGTAGAGGAAGTCGCCCGAGCGGTCGCCGGTGAACATCCGTCCCGTGCGGTTGGCGCCGTGCGCCGCGGGCGCCAGGCCGAGGAGCACGATCCGCGCGTGCTCGTCGCCGAAGCCCGGCAGGGGCCGTCCCCAGTAGCTCTCCTGCGCGTAGGCGGCGCGGCGCTCGCGCGCGACCTGCTCGCGCCAGGCCACGAGCCGCGGGCAGCGCCGGCATTCGCTCACGGCGGCGTCCAGCTCTCCGATCGTCCTGGTGGTCACCACTCGCACGGGGCAGTAGTACCATCGCGAGAAGGATGCAGACCTGGATGTGGATCGTCCTGCTCGCTGGGCTGATCAAGCTGCCGATCGCCGCGCTCATGCTCTGGATCCCGTTCCGTTACGACGAGGCGACACAGGCGCAGGACGTCTCGGACTCCAACGAAGAGGACGGGGGCTCGAAGGCGCTGCCGGCGGGCCCGCTCAACCCGCACCCGCGCAGCCCGCTGCCGCGCAACCCGCGACGCGGGCCGCACGGCTCGCCCTCTCCCGTCCCGCCGCCGCGGGTCCGCAAGCCGCTCCGGGTCGCCGGCCCGGTGGTGCGGGTCGGGCGCCGCTAGCGGTTCTTCTTGCGCTGCTGACGCGCCGCTCTGGCTTTGGCCCGGCGCTTGCGGTGACGGACGGCCGGGTCGCGCCCGCGCTTGCCTTCGCCGAGATCCTCCGCGCCCGCCGGGGCCACCCGCCGTGCGTCGCGCACGATCACGAACCCGATCACCGACAGCAGCACGATCGCCGCGCCCGCCGCGATCAGGATCGTTTTGCTCGAGTTCTTGCTTTCCGATTCTTCGGTCTTGGTCGTCGAGGTCGTCTGGGTCGGCGTCGTTTCCTGGTTGGCCTTTTCCGACAGTTCGTTGAACGAGTTCGGTTCGAGCGATTCCGCGGCGAACGCCCCCGCGGGCGCGATCAGGGCGCCGCAGGCGAGCAGGAGCACGGCGAGCAGCGCGGCTGCACGGCGGCGCGATCGGTGGACGGCCGGCATCGCGGCGAGGATACCTGCTGGCGCCTGGCGCGAGGACGGACGGCCTCCGCGGGGCCTCGCGGAGGCGGCGCCGCCTAGAATGCCCGCCGATGGCACCCAAACAGCGTCAGGTCCGGATGGAGCAGCGAGGCAGCCTGCAGGCGATCCAGGCACTCGAGCAGCGCTCCGACGAGGAGCTCGAGGCCGAGACCAAATACAAGGCCGCCGCCCTCGCGATCCTCGGGGCACGCGCCTCCGAGCGTTTCGACGCCGAGGCCGCCCGCGGCTACTTCCAGCGCGCGATCGCCGCCGCGCGGCCGCAGGAACGGATGCAGCTGCGGCGCATGGCGGACGCCTCGCTCGCGCTTGCCGAACGCCGCGCGGGTGATCTCAAGGAGGCCGTCGAGCGGCTCGGGCAGGAGGCGCCCAGCGGGCGCCAGATGTTCGCGCTTCGCGCGATGGGGCTGCTGCTGCCGCCCAAATCGGCTGGCATCCTCGCCCGGATCCGCGGCGTCGTCCTGATCATCCTGCTGATCGTCGTGCTGCTCGCGATCGGCGCCGGCATCGTCGAGCTGATCTCGCTGCCGTTCGGCGGCATCGGCGCCGCCCCTGCCGTGCTGCTCGGGCTGTTCGTCGTGATCGCCGGGATCGCGATCGCCGCGGCGATCGGCCGGCGGCGGCGCGACCGGGCCCGCGCGCCGTCGGGCTGAGCGCCGGGCGGCCACTAGGCTTGCCGCGTGCCTGCCCCGGTCTGCCTGATCGTCAACCCGTCCGCCGGCGGCGGACGCGCGGCGCGGCTCGCCCCTGACGTCGAGCGCGAGCTGCGCTCACGCGGCCTCACCGTACGCTGCTTCCACACCCGCGATCTCAACCACGCGCGCGAGCTGGCGCGCGAGGCCGCCGAGAAGGGCGAAACCGTGGCGGCGCTGAGCGGCGACGGCCTTGTCGGAGTGCTCGCGGAGACGGTGCGCGAGATCCCCGGCGCCGTGCTCGGCGTGCTGCCCGGGGGGCGCGGCAACGACCTCGCCCGCGTGCTCGAGATCCCGACCGATCCCGCCGGCGCCTGCGCCGTCATCGCGGAGGGCACGGCGCGCGCGCTGGACCTCGGCCTGGTCGAACCCCTCGGAGGCGGCCCCCCGCGAGCGTTCGTGGGGATCGCCTCAGCCGGCTTCGACAGCGACGCGAACCGCGCCGCCAACGAGGCACCCGCGTGGCTCGGCGGGCTCGCCTACGCCTACGGCGCGCTGCGCGCGCTGATCTCGTGGCGCCCGGCCCGGTTCGAGCTCGAGCTCGACGGCGGCGAGCGGCACACCTTCACCGGATATTCGGTCGCGGCCGCGAACTCCCGCGCCTACGGGGGCGGCATGTACGCGGCGCCCGACGCGATGCTCGACGACGGCATGCTGGACGTCGTCGCGATCGAACGAGTCAGCCGGCTTCGCTTCCTCGCCAACCTGCCCAGGGTCTTCAAGGGAACGCACGTGACGCTCCCGACGGTCAAGGTCTTCCGCTCCTCGCAGGTGAAGATCTCGGCCGACCGTCCCTTCCAGATGTACGCCGACGGCGACCCGGTGGGCGCGCTGCCTGTGCGGGTGGTCGCGCTCCGCGGCGCGGTCAGCGTCCTCACGCCGCCCGGCGGCGCCGCCGCGCTCTCCCCCGCGCCGTCGCCGGCGGCGAGCGGCGACGGCGCTCCGGTCTGATGCTGCTCGGCGCCAAGCTCGCCGTCGCACGCGGGGCCGGCGCGCTCGCAAGGCTCAGAGGCGGCGGCGCGACCAGCCTGCCGGGGCGGGTCCTGATGGCGCTCGAGCCGCAGGCGATCGGCACGCTCGGCGCGCGCCTGCCGCGGGGGAGCGCCGTCATCTCGGCCACCAACGGCAAGACGACCACGGCCGCGATGGCGGCCGGCATGCTCAGCGGGGCGGGCATCCCGCTGGTCCACAACCGCGCCGGCGCCAACATGGCCGGAGGCGTGGCGACCACCCTGCTCGAAGCGACGCACGGCAGCCGCATGGACGGCGAGCTGGGGCTCTTCGAGGTGGACGAGCTGTGGCTCGCCTCGGTCGTCGCCGAGCTCTCGCCGCGCGCGATCGTGCTCGGGAACCTGTTTCGCGACCAGCTCGACCGCTTCGGCGAGCTCGAGGCGATCGCCGACAGCTGGCACGAGCTGCTCGGCGCCTCCCCGGCGCGCGCGATCCTGAACGCCGACGACCCCCTGCTCGCCGACCTCGGCCGCGAGCGCGACCCGGCGAGCGTCGTCTACTTCGGGGTCGACGACGACACGCTCGCGCTGCCGGGCCTCGGCCACGCCGCGGACGCCAAGCACTGCCGGCGCTGCGGGAGCCCCTACGTCTTCGACGCGGTCTACCTCGGCCACCTCGGCCACTACCACTGCCCCTCCTGCGGCGCGACCCGCCCCGCGCCGCAGCTCGTGGCGAGCGACGTCGCGCTGAAGGGCGTGCGCAGCGCCGAGTTCACGCTCACGACCCCCGCGGGCAGCGCCCGTGTCGCGCTCGCCCTCCCCGGCCTCTACAACGTCTACAACGCCCTCGCGGCCGCGGCGCTCGGCTGCGCCCTGGAGCTGTCACTCGAGGCGATCGTCGCGGGCCTGGAGTCGACGCGCCCGGCGTTCGGGCGCGCCGAGACCCTGCGCCTGGCGATGCCGTCGTCCAACGGCACCCGGGGGCCCGCGGACCGTGAGCTGGCGATCCTGCTCGTCAAGAACCCGGCGGGCGCCAACGAGGTGCTGCGCACGCTCGCCCTGGAGCCCGGGCGCCACGATCTGCTCGGCGTGCTCAACGACCGGATCGCCGACGGCCGCGACGTCTCCTGGATCTGGGACGCGGACTTCGAGCTGCTCGCCGACCGCGTCGCCACGGCGACCTGCAGCGGCACCCGCGCGGCGGACCTCGCGGCGCGCCTGAAGTACGCGGGCGTGGAGCCCGAGCGGATCAGCATCGAGCCGGACCTGCCGCGCGCGTTGGACCGCGCGCTGGCGCACGGCGAGCAGGCGCGGCCGCTCTACGCGCTGCCGACATACACCGCGATGCTCTCGCTGCGCGAGCTGCTCGTGGCGCGCGGCGCCGCTGCGAGCCACTGGTCGTGACCGCGCAGGCGCCCCCCGCCGAGGTGATCTGGCACGAGGTCGAGTGCGGCCGCTACCGCGCCGACCTGCCGCTCTGGCGCGAGCTCGCCGGCGCGGCGGCGCCCCGCAGCGGGCCCGCGCGCGTTCTCGATCTCGGGGCCGGCATCGGGAGGGTCACGCTCGACCTCGCCGCGGCGGGCCACAGGGTGACGGCCGTCGATCTCTCGCCGGCGCTGCTGGAGGAGCTCGCTCTGCGCGCCGGGGAGCTGCCGGTGCGGACCGTCGTGGGAGACATCCGGGAGCTCGCGCTCGAGGAGCGCGACTTCGACCTCTGCGTCGTGCCGATGCAGACGCTCCAGCTCCTGCGCGGAGAGGACGAGCGCCGGGCGGCGTTCCGCGGCGTGGCCGCGCACATCCGTCCCGGCGCGCTGCTCGCGTGCGCGATCGTGACCGAGGCGGACCAGTTCGACGCGCTCGAGGGCCAGCTCGGGCCCTCGCCCGACAGGATGGCGCGCGGCGAGCACGTCTACTTCTCCCGGCCGCTGAGCGTGCGCGTGCTCGCCGGGGCGATCAGGATCGAACGCGAGCGCGTGGTGCTGCCCGGGGACGGCACGGGCGGAGCGCGCTGGCGCGGCGCGGGCGAGCGCGACGTCGTCGAGCTGGCGCGCGTGAGCGAAGAGCAGCTCTGGCGGGAGGCAGCCGCGGCGGGGCTGCGCCACGAGCCGACGCGCGTGATCGCCGAGACCGAGGAACACACCGCGAGCGAGGTGGTGATGCTGCGTGCCTGACGCGCTGCGCGTATGCGCGCTGTACCCCGACCTGATGAACATCTACGCCGACCGCGGCAACCTGATCGTCCTCGAGCGCCGCTGCGCCTGGCGCGGGATCGGCTTCGAGCTGACGCCGTCGAGCCTCGGCGAGCCGCTCGACGGCGAGCGCCACGACCTCTACTACATCGGCGGCGGCCAGGACCGCGACCAGCGTCTCTGCGCGGAGGACCTGCTCACGCTGAAGGCGGACGCGCTGCGCCAGGCCGCCGCGCGCGACGCTCTCGTGCTCGGCGTCTGCGGCGGCTACCAGCTCCTGGGCACCTCCTACACCCTCGACGAGGAGCGCATCGAAGGCGTCGGCCTGCTCGACGTCGAGACCGTGCGCGGCGCCGGCGAGCGCCTGATCGGCAACGTCGCGATCGAGCCGCTCGGGTTCGCCGGAGAGATACTCGCCGGGTTCGAGAACCACGGCGGGCGCACCACGCTCGGCCCCGGCCAGGACGCCGCTCGGACGCGTGCTCGAGGGCCATGGCAACGACGGCCGCAGCGGGTACGAGGGCGCGCGCAGCGGGAACACGATCGGCACCTACCTCCACGGTCCGCTGCTGCCCAAGAACGTCTGGTTCGCGGACTGGCTGATCGCGCAGGGCCTGGGCGTCGCCGCCGACGAGCTCGCGCCGCTGCCCGACGAGATCGAGCAGAGCACCCACGCGGCCGCCATCCGCGCGGCGCGAGCCTGAGGGCGAGCGCGGCGTCAGTCCTGCTGACGGAGCGCCGGCGTGTAGGCGACGCCGACGATCAGCCCTTCGGGACCCTGCAGGCGTGCGACGGTCTGGCCCCACGGCTCCTCGCGTGCCGGGTGAAGAACCTCGAAGCCGGCGCGCGTGAGCTCCTGCGCCGCGGCCGAGACCGCGTCCGGGCTCGCGACGTCGAACTCGATGCTCGCCTGGGGCACCGGCCGCTCCGCGGGCCACTCCGGAGCGCCGAAGCACGCCTCGGCGGCCTCCGAGAGCGGCCAGACGCCGAAGCTGCGGCAACCCGCGAGCGCCTCCGTGTGGTGGTAGCCGTCCTCCCCGGTTCCCTGCAGCGGCAGCCCGAGCGCGGTCGCGTAGAGCTCCCTGCTGGCCGGCGGATCGGGGGCGATCACCGCGATGCTCGCGACGAAATCGACCTCCATCGGGGCCCTCAGGACGCGACGGCGAAGCGCGCGAAGCGCTCCGCGAGGCGCGCGGGCACGAGCGCGCGCACCCGCACCCCCTCCGCGGTGTCCTCGCGGCTGACCTCGCCGGCAAGCTCGTGGAGCTCGGCGAGGCTGCCGCCGTCGGAGTAGGGAACGAGCAGCTCGAGCGTGCGCAGCGTGTGCGCCAGCTCCGCCTCGATCCGCTCGCAGAGCTCGTCGAGCCCCTCCCCCGTCGCGGCGCTCACGAGCGTCGCGCGCGGGTAGGCGTGGCGCAGCTCCTCGCGCTCGTCCGGCGTCCAGCAGGTCGGCCTTGTTCAGCACCAGCAGGCGCGGCTGCTCGCCGGCACCGATCTCCTCGAGCGTCTCCTCGACGGCGTGACGGTTCACCGCCGCCTGTTCCTCGCCGGCGGAGGCGTCGAGCACGTGCAGCAGCAGGTCGGCGCGCTGCGTCTCCTCGAGGGTCGCAGCGAACGAGTCCACGAGCTGGTGCGGGAGCTTCTTGATGAAGCCGACCGTGTCGGTGACGAGGTAGGCGCGGCCCGCGATGCGCAGCGTGCGCGTCGTCGGGTCGAGGGTGTGGAAGAGCCGGTCGCGGACGCCGACCTCGGCGCCGGTGAGCGCGTTCAGCAGCGTCGACTTGCCCGCGTTGGTGTAGCCCACCAGTGAGATCGTCGGAACGGCGGCGCGCTCGCGCTCGGCGCGCTGCACCGCGCGCGTGCCCTTGACGTGCTCGAGGCGCTTTCGCAGCACCGAGATGCGGTTGCGCGCCAGGCGCCGGTCGGTCTCGATCTGGGTCTCGCCGGGGCCCCTCGTGCCGATGCCGCCGCCGAGCCGTTCGAGGTGGCTCCACAGCCCGCGCATGCGCGCCATGTTGTACTCGAGCTGCGCGAGCTCGACCTGGAGCTTGCCCTCGGCGCTGTTCGCGTGCGAGGCGAAGATGTCGAGGATCACGCTCGTGCGGTCGATCACCGGCAGCCCGATCGCCTCCTCCAGGTTGCGCTCCTGGCGCGGCGTGAGCTCGTCGTCGCAGGCGATCAGGTTCGCGTCGCACTCGCGGGCGAGCGCCTTCGCCTCGGCGACCTTGCCGGGGCCGAGGTAGGTGTTCGGGTGCGGGCGCTCGCGCCGCTGCGCCAGCTCGCCCACGACCGCGACGCCCGCGGTCCGCAGCAGCTCGCCGAGCTCGGCGAGGTCATCGCCCTGCTCCAGCGCCCCCACGCACAACGCGCGCTGGGCCGCGCGCTGCGCGGGCCCCGATCCGTTCCTTGACGCGCTCTGCGTGCTACGGCCGCTGCGGCTCCGATCCATCCACCATCCAGTCTAGGGCCTCCGCGGGCCTCTCCGTGACGATTCTGAGTACGAGCGGAGCGCGGCGCGGTGGCGCTAGCTGCGCAGCTTGCCGAGCCTCTGCACGGCCTCGAGCAGCCGCTCGTCGGGCGTCGTGAGGGAGATCCGGAACCAGCCCTCCCCCGCAGGCCCGTAGATCGCGCCGGGCGAGATCACCACGCCGGCCTCCTCGAGGACGTGCTCGGCATACGCGGCGGAGCTCTCGAAGCCCTCGGGGACCGGCGCCCACACGTAGATCGTCGCGTGCGGGCGGCGCACCCGCACCCCGATCTCTTCGAGCGCGTCGCAGACGAGGTCGCGGCGGCGCTTGTAGAGCTCGACCATCGAGGCGACCTCCCCGTCCGCCTCCGGCGACATCGCCGCGACCGCCGCGAGCTGGGTCGCCTCGAACAGGCCCGAGTCGATGTTCGTCTTCAGCCGCCAGTAGGTCTGCAGCGCCTCGGCGTTGCCGAGCACCATCGCGCAGCGCCAGCCGGTCATGTTGAAGCCCTTGGAGAACGAGTAGACCTCGATCCCGACGTCCTTCGCGCCCGGGGTCGCCAGGAACGACGGCGCCTCGTAGCCGTCGAAGACGATCTCCGAGTAGGCCATGTCGTGCACGACCAGGATGTCGTTGGCGCGCGCGAAGCCGACGACCTCCTCGAAGAAGCCGTCGGGCACGACCGCGCCGGTCGGGTTGTTGGGGTAGTTGAGGTACATCAGCTTCGCCTTGCGCACGACCTCGTCGTCGATCGCGCCGAGGTCCGGCACGAATCCGCGCTCCGGCACGAGCGCCGTCAGCACCGGCTCCGCGCCGGCGAGCCACGGGCCGCCCGTGTAGACCGGGTAGCCGGGGTCCGCGGCGAGCGCGTAGTCGCCGGGGTCCAGGAAGGCGAGGTTGAGGTTGAAGATCGCCTCCTTGGCGCCGATCGCCGGGATCACCTCGCTGTCCGGGTCGAGGTCGACGTCGAAGCGGCGCAGGTAGAAGTCGTGGACGGCCTCGCGGAAGTCCTGGCGGCCGCGGTTGGAGGGGTACTGATGGGTTTCCGCCTCGCTGACCGCCTCCTGCATCGCCTCGACGATCAGCGGCGGGGTCGGCCGGTCCGGGTCGCCGATGCCGAGGCTGATCACGTCGACGCCGGCCGCGCGCTTGTCGGCGATCTTGCGCTCGAGCTGGGCGAAGGCGTACGGCGGGATCTTCTCGAGGCGGCTACTCGGTTTCATGCAGCTCCTTTTCGAACTCGTCGCTGATCGCGCCGGCGAACACCGGCCGCGCCCAGCCTGTCAGGTGAACTTGCAGGTCTGCCGCGACCTCCACCTCCAGCTCGCCCCCGTCGAGGACGACGGTCACCGCCGGCGGGCGCGCGCCCGCGGCGATGCCCTGGAGGTAGGCGACGGCGGCGCCCGTGGCGCCCGTGCCCGAGGAGAGCGTCTCCCCCACCCCGCGCTCGAATATCCGCGCGCGGATCTTCGCGGGCTCGAGCTGCGCGTACCAGGAGACGTTGGTGCGGTTCGGGAACAGCTCTGAGGCTTCTATCGCCGGACCCGCGGCGGGGAGGTCGATCGCCTCCAGCTCCCCGGGGCTCGGAGACGGCGATCGCGCACTGCGGGTTGCCGATCGAGACGTGGCGGAACTCCCACTCGCGCCCGGCGCTCGACACCCTGCCGCGGCCGTCGGGAGGCCCGTCCGGGAAGTCGCCGGAGCTGAGCGCGGCGCGGCCCATGTCCACGCGGCAGGTGCTCGCGCCGGTGATCGACGGGCGGATCGTTCCCGCGGCGGTCGAGATCGCGAACTCGTCGCGGTCGGTCCAGCCGCGGCGGCGCAGGTAGAGGATCGCCTCGCGCGCGCCGTTGCCCGACAGCTCGGCCTCCGACCCGTCTGGGTTGAAGATCCGCAGGTCGGCGACGTGACGCGGCTCCGAGGGCGGCGAGAGCAGCAGGACGCCGTCCGCGAAGATCCCGAAGTGCGGTTCGCAGAGGCGCCGCACGCGGGCGGGGGTCAACTCGAACGGCAGCTCGTCGCGCTCGACGATCAGGTAGTCGTTGCCGAGGGCCTGCCACTTCTCGAAGCGCATGGTCATGCGGCGTCGGAGTCTAGGATCTCGCCCGCCACGGCCGCCGGGTCGCGGCCGGTCACGTCGATCACGCGCGACGCCCGCGAGCTTGCGCATCCACGTGAGCTGGCGGCGCGCGTAGTTGCGGGTGCGGCGCTTCATCCGCTCGACGTCGCCGGCGAGCAGGTCCTCGAAGCCGAGCGCCTTGGAGGCGGTCTCCGAGACGCCCGCGGCGGCCGCCCGCAGCACCTCCTCGCGCGCGCCGGAGGCCACCATCTGATCGACGCGGCGGTCGATCGCCTCGTACAGGCGCTCGCGCTCCATCGTGAGCCCGGCGAGCAGTGCCGGGTGGCGCAGCTCCTCGCTCCAGAGCTGCGAGGGGCCATCCGGCGGTTCGAGCTCGCCCAGCTCATGCAGCTCGAGCGCGCGCACGATCCGCTGCCGGTCGCCCGGCTCGATCCCCTCCGCCGCCCACGGCGCGAGCTCGGCCAGGCGCGCGTGCAGGGCCTCGGGCCCCACCCGTTCGAGCTCGCCGGTCAGCCTGTTGCGCAGCCCCTCCGGCGGCGCCGGGCGCAGATCGAGCTCGGTGAGCGCCGCGCGGAGGTAGAGGCCCGTGCCGCCGACGACGATCGGGCGCCTGCCCTGTGCGAGCAGCTCGTCGATCTGGGCGTGCGCGAGCTGCGAGTACTCGCCGACGCTGAAGGACGCGTCCAGCGGCAGGAACGAGACGAGGCGGTGCTCGAGCTGCGCCTGCTCGGCGGGACTCGCGACGCCGGTCAGCGTCTCCAGGCCCGCATAGACCTGCAGCGCGTCGGCCGACACCGCGACGGGATCCTCGCCGCGGGCGCGCAGCAGGCGCGCGAGCTCGATCGCGACGGCCGTCTTGCCGACGCCGGTGGGGCCGAACAGCGCGATGATCCTCATGCGGATAGGCTCACTTTGGTGCAGATCTCGGGATCGACAGTGCTCCTGACGGGCGCCACCGGGGGCATCGGCCAGGCGATAGCGCGCGCTCTCGCCGGCGCGCGGCGCCAAGCTGATCCTGACGGGTCGGCGCGCCGAGGTGCTCGAACCGCTCGCGAGCGAGCTGGGCGGGCGCGCCGTGGCGATCGACCTGGCGGAGCGCAGCGAGGTGCAGCGGCTGCTCGGCGAAGCGGGCGAGGTGAACATCCTCGTCGCGAACGCGGCGCTTCCGGGCTCCGGGCGGCTCGAGGACTTCTCGGTGCCGGAGATCGATCGCGCCCTCGATGTCAACCTGCGCGCGCCGATCGTGCTCGCGCACGGGCTGCTCCCGCGCATGGTCGAGCGGCGCAGCGGCCACCTCGTCTTCATCTCCTCGCTCTCCGGCAAGGCGGCGACCCCGAACACCGCGCTCTACAACGCGAGCAAGTTCGGGATGCGGGGCTTCGCCTCGGCGCTCCGCGCGGACCTGCACGGCAGCGGCGTCGGCGTCACGACCGTCTTCCCCGGCTTCATCCGCGACGCGGGCATGTTCGCCGAGGCCGAAGTCAAGCTGCCGCCCGGCGTCGGCACCCGCACGCCGGAGGAGGTCGCGAGCGCCGTCGTCAGCGGGATCGAGCGCAACCGCGGCGAGATCGACGTGGCCCCGCTGCCGCTGCGCGTCAGCACCGTCTTCGCGAGCCTCGCTCCCGAGACGGCCGGGCGCTTCGCGCGGCGGATGGGCTCGGACGACATCTCCAGCCAGATGGCGGCCGGCCAGCGCGAGAAGCGCTGAGCCGGGCTCAGAACAGCGCCTGCTGGCCCGAGAGCGCCGGCCACCCGCTCCTGACCCGATCGCGCCGGGGGGTGTCCGGTGCCCGTCGGCTTCGCCCCTTCCAGCCGTCTGTTGCGCCAGAACGCGCCCGGGCGCTCGCCGCGCCTGGTCATCCTCGCCAGGCGCTCGCGTTCGGGCTGCGGGGCATAGGCGCGCCGGCCGTACATCTGCTCGTAGCGGGGCACGAGCTCGGGGCGCGCGTCGCGCATCCAGCCCATGAAGACGTCTTTGACCTCGCCGCGGAGGTGAAGCGCGATCCCCGCGACGTTCGTCGCGCCCGCGTCGGCGATCGCGTCGAGCAGCGGCTCGACCTGCTCGGGGGCGTCGTTGATCCCGGGCATCAGCGGCGCGATCAGCACGCCGGTCGGCACGCCGGCGCGGTTCAGCTCCGCCACCGCCTCGAGGCGGGCGCGCGGGTTCGGGGTGCGCGGCTCCGTTTCGCGCCAGACCTTCTGGTCGAGCGTCGGGATCGACAGGCACGCCGTCAGCCCGACCTTCTCGGCCAGCTCTCTGAGCAGGGCGAGGTCGCGCAGGAGCAGCGGCGACTTCGTGAGGATCGAGCACGGGTTGCGCGCGTCCAGCAGCGCCTGCCAGATGCCCTCCATGAGCTTGTAGCGGCCCTCCACCCACTGGTAGGGGTCGGTGTTCGTGCCGAGGGCGACGTGCTCGCCCTTCCAGGAGGGGCGCGCGAGCTCGGCGCGCAGCAGCTCGGGGGCGTTGACCTTGACGACGATCTCGCGCTCGAAGTCGCGGCCGGGGTTGAATCCAAGGAACGTGTGTGTAGGCCGAGCAAAGCAAAAATTGCAAGCATGGGCGCATCCCCTATACGGATTCACCGTCCACCGAAACGGCATCTGCGAAGCCGGCGGCACTTTGTTGAGCACCGATTTCGCCCGCACCTCGTAGAACCGGGTGTCGAGGGCCTCGGGCGCGTCGAACCGGCGCACCGCCGCGGGATCGCGGTAGCCGGGCAGCAGCCGCTGCGCCTCGTCCTCGACCTTCAGGTTGTCCCAGCGCACGAACATATGTTCGCATAGCCTGCGGTCGGCACCCCGCGCGTGCCGGCGGGCTGTAGCTTTCCCGCGTGTCCTCCCCCGCCAAGGCCCTCGCGCGGCGCCTGCTGCCGCACTCGGTCTACCGCTCCTACCGGCGCAGGAAGATCGCCTCGCAGATCGCCGCCGTACGAGCCGCACGAGGTCACCCACTCCTACGGTGGCGTGGAGCTGCGCCTGCTGCTCGCGGACCCGCTCGGAGAGGGCTGGTACGACCACGACTGGGAGGAGCCCACGGCCCTGACGTTCCTGCGCCAGGAAGGCGTGCTCGCACCCGGCGCGACGGTCTTCGACCTCGGCGCCCACCAGGCCGTGATCGCGCTGATGATCGCCGCGCAGGTGCGGCCGGGCGGGCAGGTGGTCGCGGTCGAGGCCGAGCCGCACAACGCGACCGTCGCACGGCGCAACGCCGAGCTGAACGGCGCCGGGAACCTGCTCGTCGTGCACGCCGCCGGCGCCGAGCGCAGCGGCACGCTCTCCTTCGGCGAGGGACTCAACGGCACGGTCGACGAGCGCGCCGCGACCGGCACGGTCGAGGTGCCCGCGGTGACCGTGGACGAGCTGGCGAGCGAGCACGGCGAGCCCGCGCTCGTGATGATCGACGTCGAGGGCTACGAGGAACGCGTTCTCGACGGGGCATCCGGCACCCTCGGCAACGGACGCACCAGCTTCCTCGTCGAGGTGCACGAGGAGCTCGCGGACTTCGGCGGCAGCGCCGCGGAGGTGGTCGCGCGCTTCGAGGGCTTCCGGCGCTTCGTCGCCGTCGAAGACGACGACCCTCTGCTCCCGCTGCAAGGAAGCCCGCCCCCGGGCCGCTTCTTCCTGCTCGCCCTGGCATCCCCGGGCCCGGGCTGAGCCGTTCCGGCGCTCAGCGGGCTCTCAGCAAAAGCCCGGGGCTCCACTCAGCCGCGCGGCCGAACATCGAGGCACCACACCAACCCCTCCCAGGAGGTGCCGGGCCATGTTCATCTCGAAGCTCCTCGCCGCGACCATGATCGCGGGGGCCCCAGCCACGCCAACCCCAGATCCAAAAAGAAAAAACGAGACCGGAGCGGCCCGCGCCCTCTTACCTCGCCCGCTCAGAGCTCGAGCACGGAGCGGATCCCGTCCTGCGCCTCCATCAGCTCGAAGCCGCGGTTGACCTCCTCGAGCGGCATGCGGTGCGAGATGAACGGGTCGACGTCGATCTCGCCCGCCATGTAGCGCGAGATCAGCGCCGGCACGTCTTCGCGGCCCTTCAGCCCGCCGAACGAGGAGCCGCAGACGCGCCGGCCGGTGATCAGCAGGCGCGGGACGACGTCGAGCGTCTCCCCCTTGCCCGCCACGCCGCAGACCGTGCAGAGGCCCCAGCCCATGCGCGCCGCTTCGACCGCCTGGCGCATCACCGCCACGTTGCCGGTCGCCTCGAACGTGTAGTCGGCGCCGAAGCCGCCGGTCATCGCGAGGATCGCCTCGACCGCGTCCGGACCCCCTTCCATCAGGTCGGTCGCGCCCTGCCCGCGCGCGAGCTCCAGGCGCTCCGGCGAGAGGTCCACGCACACGATCCGTTCCGCGCCCTGCAACCGGCAGCCGGCGACCGCGCCGAGACCGACCATGCCCGCGCCGAACACGACGCACGTCGAGCCCGGCCTGACCGCGGCCGTGCGCATCGCCGCGCCGAGCCCGGTCGAGAGCCCGCAGGCGAACAGGCACGCGCGGTCCAGCGGCGCCTCCGGGTCGATCTTCGCCAGCGCGATCTCCGGCATCACCGTGTACTCCGCGAAGGTGGAGGTGCCCATGAAGTGGCGCAGCGGCTCGCCGTCGATCGACAGCCGCGTCGTGCCGTCGGGCAGGTAGCCCTTGTTCTGCTGCTCGCGGATCGCGAGGCACAGGTTCGTGAGCGGGCTCACGCAGTGGACGCACTCGCCGCACTGCGGCGAGAACAGCGTCACGACGTGATCGCCCTCTCCGAGCAGCGTCACGTCGGGGCCGACGCGCTCGACGACGCCCGCGCCCTCGTGGCCGAGCACGGTCGGCGCGTAGCCGGAGGGGTCGACGCCGGAGGCCGTGTACATGTCGGTGTGGCAGACGCCGCAGGCGGCCAGGCGCACGAGCACCTCGCCGGGACCGGGCTCCGCGAGGTCGACCTCGCGCACCGCCAGCGGCTTTCCGAACTCCTCGAGGACTGCGGCGCGGATCTTCATCTGCGGGCGATCCTAGTCGGCCGCGCGCGCCACGGGGCCTCAGCCCGCGGCGCGGGCGAGGAGCTCCTCCTCGCCCGTCAGCGTCTGGCTGCTCGCCGCGTCGATCCGCACCGGCGCGATCTCGCCCGGCGCCGCGAGACCCGTGAAGTTCACGACCTTGTTGTGGGTCGTGCGCCCCCGCAGGCGCTCCGGATCGTTGCGCGAGGGACCTTCGACGAGGACGTCGAGCGTGCGCCCGACGAAGCGCTGCGAGCGCTCGCGCGCGCCCTCCTGGACGGCGTCGACGAGCCGCTCCATGCGCGCGACCTTGACCGGATGGGGCACGACGCCCTCGGAGAACGTCGCCGCCTCGGTGCCGCGGCGCGGCGAGAAGATGAACGTGAACGCGCTGTCGTAGCCGACGTGCTCGACGACCTCGAGCGTCTGCTCGAAGTCCTCCTCGCTCTCGCCGGGGAAGCCGACGATGATGTCGGTGCTGAGCGCGACGTCCGGCAGGTGCTCGCGGATCATCGCGACTCGGTCGAGGTAGCGCTCGCGGTCGTAGGTGCGGCGCATCGCCTTCAGGATCCGGCTGGAGCCCGACTGCAGCGGCAGGTGGATGTGCTGGCAGACGCTGCCCAGCTCGGCGTGCGCGCGGATCACGTCCTCGCGCATGTCCTTCGGGTGCGGGCTCGTGTAGCGGATGCGCTCGATCCCCTCGACCCCGTCGAGCAGGCGCAGCAGGCGCGCGAACGTCGGCTTGCCGCCGCCGCTCGGCGCCAGGTCGCGTCCGTAGGAGTTGACGTTCTGCCCGAGAAGCGTCACCTCCTTGACGCCGTCGCGGGCCATCCTCGCGACCTCCTCGACGAGCTCGCCGACCGGGCGGCTGACCTCGCGCCCGCGCGTGGAGGGAACGATGCAGTAGGAGCAGCGGCAGTTGCATCCGACGCTGATCTGCAGCCAGCCCTGGAAGGGCCGCGCGCGGCGGGCGGGCAGGTGGCCGGTGAAGCCCTCGAACTCGAAGTAGCCCTGTGCCGTGAGCGAGTCGCTGGTCAGGAACTCGGCGAGCTTGTGCACCTGGCCCGGGCCGAACGCGACGTCGACGAACGGGAAGCGCTCGAAGACCTCCTCCTTGACCGACTGCGCCCAGCAGCCCCCCACGCCGACGACGCGGTCGGGCTGTTCGCGCTTCAGCCGCTTGGCCTCGCCGAGATGGGTGATGAAGCGGCTGTCCGCCGTCTCGCGGATCGAGCAGGTGTTGAACAGGATCAGGTCGGCCTCGCAGCGCTGCGGCGCCTCCGCGTAGCCGAGGGAGTCGAGCATGCCCTTCATGCGCTCGGAGTCGTGCTCGTTCATCTGGCAGCCGAAGGTGGTGAGGTGGTAGGTCTTGGCCATGTCAGCAACAGGGTAAAGGCAGCGCCTCGACGACAATCGCGTCCCCGCTGGAAACGGATCGCCGGCCGCGGGGTATTGGCATCAGGGTGATCGAACAGAGCCCATCCGCACCGGCCACACCGTGGGGTCGGCTCGCGCTGCTCTGCCTGGCGACGCTCCCGGCGTTGTTCTTTGGCCTCGTGATCGCCGGCTTCCGCGCCGACTCACAGGTCGACGAAGGAGCTGCCTGGGCGCTCGTCGCGATCCTGTGGACCCTGCAAGGCATGGCCGCGTACACGATGCTCCGGCGCCGCGCCGTCAGCGTCCGACGGGCGGCGGCGATCTCCGCCGCCTCCTTCCCTGCGACCTACCTCACACTCGTGATCGTGATCTCCGTGGTGGTGTCGGCGAGCGGCTAGGCGGACCGGCCGCGAGAGCGGTGAACATCGCCGCACCAATCACGATCATCGGAGCCAGGCGCATCGTTCTGCGTTGCCATCGGCGCGGGTCCGGCAGTGCCGCCGAAGCGCGCGGCGCCTCGCCCGGCGGCGGCCCGAGCGGGCGCCGTGGAGCGCGTGCGCTAACCCGCCGGCGCGAACCGCTCCACGAATTCGAGCGCGATCTGCGCGACCTCCCGCCACCCGCTGTCGATCGTCAGCGAGTGCCCGCGCCCGGGGATTTCGACGAACTCGGTGATCCCCGGGTTGCGCAGCTGCTTCTTGTAGGACGCCTCGGAGATCGCGCCCGGCACCTGGTGGTCCTTCTCGCCGGAGGTGACGAGCAGCGGCCCGCGGTCGGGGTTCTCGAGCTCGACTTTCGCCTCCGTCCACGGGTCGAGGTTCGCCGTCGCGGCCTGGAAGACCGGCGCGCCCGGACCGGGCACCGAGTACTCCTCGTACAGGCGCTTGGCCTCCTCCTCGCTGACCGCGTTGGCGAAGCCGTAGCGGAACTGCTCCAGGCTGAGCGGGACGGCGCGGTGACGGTTCGCGGGGTTCTTCAGCACCCCCGAGGAGGCCTTCAGGGCCGAGTAGGGCAGCGGCAGCACGCCCCTGAACGGCGCCGGGTCGACGGCGACTGTCGCCGCCGAGAGCCCGCGCCCCGCGAGGATCTGCACGAGCAGCCCGCCGAAGGAGTGCCCCACCAGCGCCGGCTTGCGCTGCAGGCCGCCGACGATCGCGGCGTAGTGCTCCGCGACCTGGCCGACCTTCTTGTTCGCGAACACGTCGGGGTCCGCCTTGGCCTCCTCGACCGTGGCCGGGTCGTCGGGCCAGCCCGGCTGCAGCGCCGCGTAGCCGGCGCCGCGGAACACCTCGGCCCATCCATCCCAGCTCGAGCCGAGCAGCCACAGCCCGTGCACGAACACGACCGGCTGGGCGCCGCTGGCGTTCGCGGTCTCGACTTCCTCGCGCTCCCAGTCGGCGACGGTCGCGCCCGCGTCCTCTTGCGTACTCACCTGAATGCTCCTTCTGCTCCCCCCGGGAGCCGACGACGTTTGCATGCCTGCGGCGGACAGCCTCGGCTCCAGATTACGACGTGCGCGAAACGAGGTGTACTGTCATCCGCGTGATCGCGCGCCAACGCCACGACGCGCTCCCCCCAGGCCCGCGCACCCCGGCGGCGCTCAACATGCTGCGCTTCATGACACGGCCGATCGAGACGCTGCTCGGCTGGCAGGCACGCTACGGCAACGTCTTCACCGTCCGCTACACGGGCTTCGGCACCGGCGTCTACGTCGCCGAGCCCGATGCGATCCGGGAGCTCTTCACGGGCGACCAATCCGACCTGCTGGCGGGCGAGGCGAACTCGTTCATGGAGCCGGTGCTGGGCCCGCACTCCGTGCTCGTCCTCGACGGGCGCGAGCACCTGCGCCAGCGCAAGCTCCTCCTGCCGCCGTTCCAGGGCTCGCGGGTCGCGGCGTTCCGGGAGGTGATCCGCGAGGTCGCCGTGCGCGAGGTCGCCGCCTGGCGCCCGGGCCGCCGGCTGACGGTCCGCGCGCGGATGCGCGCGCTCACCTTCGAGGTCATCTGCCGAGCGGTGTTCGGCGTCACCGACAGGCCGGCGCAGGAGCGCCTGCGGGTGACGATGGCGGCCGTGATCGACAGCAGCCCGATCTTCATGGTCTCCTCCGCCGCGCGCACGGACCTCGGAGCGCTCAGCCCCGGCGGGCGCTTCGCGCGCCGGCTGCGCGCCGCCGACGCCCTTCTCGCCGAGGAGATCGAGCGCCGCCGCCGCGCACCGGACCTCGAGGAGCGCACCGACGTGCTCTCGCTGCTCCTGCGCGCCCGCGACGAGGACGGCGAGGCGATGACGACAGCGGAGCTGCGCGACGAGCTCTTCACGATGCTCGCGGCCGGCCACGAGACGACGTCCACCGGCCTCGCGTTCTCCTTCGAGCTGCTGCTGCGCAACCCCGACGTGCTCGGGCGCCTGCGCGAGGAGATCGCCGCCGGCGACGGCGACGGCTACCTCGACGCGGTCGTCAAGGAGTCGCTGCGCCTGCGGCCCGTCATCGACGGCGCCGAGCGCACTCTCACCAAGCCGCGCACGCTGGGCGGGTGGGCGCTCCCCCCGGGCGTGAAGGTGTACCCGGGCATCCTGCTGACCCAGATGCGCCCGGATCTCTACCCGGAGCCCGAGCGCTTCCGCCCGGAGCGTTTCCTCGACGAGGCGGCGGAGTCCTACGCCTGGCTCCCGTTCGGCGGCGGCATCCGGCGCTGCCTCGGCGCGGCGCTCGCCCAGGCCGAGATGGCCGAGGTGCTGCGGATCGTCGTGCCCGCGGTCGAGCTGCGACCGCTGCGGCCCGAGCCCGATCCGGTCGTGATGCGCGGCATCACGCTCGCGCCGAAGCACGGCGTCGAGGTCGAGGTCGAGCGCGTGATGGCCGGCCCGCATGCCGCCGCGCGCGCGGGCGCCCCCGCGGCAGCGCTCGCCTGAGGCCATGGACACGGGAAGCGGAGCGAACCCTTTCGGCTCGGAGGAGCCCGCCGGCGTTCACGACGACGCCGGCGTTCAGGACCCGACGGACCTCGGCGAGCGCGTCGAGAGCGAGCCGGCCGCCGAGGAACGGCCGGGGACCGAGCTTTTCGGCCTGCCGATGATGCTGCTGATCTTCGCGCTGATCGCGGTGGTGAAAGGAATGATCACCGGCAACACCGGCTTCACGATCGTCGGCGCCGTCGTGGCGGGCGGGATCTTCCTGGCGATCGGGTTCGCGATGACGTCGCCAAGCGCGAGTAGGCGCGCGCCCGCAGCTACGATCCGGCCATGCCGAAGAAGCGCTACAGAGAACTCGGGCCCGGCCGGCAAAGCGGCGGTGCTCGTCATCACGGCGATCAGCCTCACTGATCATCGGCACGGCCGAGCGCGACATCGCCCGCCGCGAGGAGGACGAGGTCCGCGGCAGCCGGGCGGTCTGGCGGCTCGTCAGCCTGAACGCGCTCGGCGCGCTCGCCTACCTGCGCTTCGGCCGCCGCCGCGAGGCGCCTGACCCCCGCGACTTGCGGCCGCGTCGCCCGCGCGCGGCGAGCGACGCGCTGCGGCTAGATCACCGAGCTGAACTCGATGCGCGGCACCGTGACCTTGCCCTTGATCCCCATGGGCACGTACGCGCCCCCGTTGACCGACGCTTCGAGCGGGTCCGGCGTCGCGCCTTCGAACGCGCGCGGGTTCTGCCGGCCCTTCGTCTCGACGAACCTGATCGACGGGTTCTTGCCCTTTTCGGAGCTCTTGGCCGTTCCCACCTCGGCGTTCGCCGTCACCTGAGCGATCGCGGCGCCACGCAGCGCGAAGGTCGAGCTGCCGCAGCTGAATTCCGCGAACATCCGCGACGGCGAGCTCCCGGCGAGTTCGAGCCCGACCGTGCTTTCGATCGGTTTGGCGCCGGCCGTCACGGTCCCGAGCAGACCTTCCAGCGGAGCAGTCTGGATCACGCCTTCCGCCTGGCCGGGCGTGGTGCATTTCGCGCTCATGCCGGTGCAGCCGGTGAACGTCAGCACGACGTCGCCGAGCGATTTCGGCCCCGTGTATTCGCCCGTGCCGGTCTCCGCGACGCACTGGAGCTTGACCTTGCTGGACGTTTCGAGCTTGATGGTCGTGGCCGAGGTTTCGAAGTCGCCGCTGAAGATCGGGCTCCACCTGAACGGCCCCGCCGGTGTCGGTTCGGTGGTGCAGGTCCGGGTGCCGTAGCGCGGGCTCCCGGTCCCGTTGTCGCCGCAGATCCCGAACATCGGCGGTTCGGCGTACGCGAAGAGCGTCGTTTCCCGTTCCAAGCTCGAGCGCGCGGAGGAGCTGGCCGTCACGTGGACGAACCCCGAGCCGGGTGGCACGACCGCGTTCAGCGTGTGGTTCGGGCCCGCGCTGAAGCTCGCTGGTGCCGACCCGAACAGGACAGAGGTCGCTTCGCCGAGGTTCTGCCCCTTCAGCGTGACGGCTTCCCCGGCCCGCGCGTAGTTGTAGGCCAGTTCCTCGATCTCGAGACACAGCGGTTTCACCGGACCGACGGCGAGCGGGAAGGCGCCGGCCGCGATCGCGGTGGAGCCTTCCGCCGCGCAGACGGTGGTCGGTTCGCCGCCGTTGTAAGAGCCGCCGTTGCCCCTCTGCAGGCCGCCGAGCGCCTCCACGGTCCCGTCTTCGAGCAGCGCGATGGTGAACGGCGACGCGCTGCCGTTCTGCGGGGCGGGCAGCGCGCCCGTGGCGATCGCGGCGACGCCGCTCAGGCCTTTGACCGCGATCGGCGTGCGGTTGACGAACGACGCACCCAAGCCGAGCCCATCGTTCGACCCCTCTCCCCAGCCTTTGACCGTGCCGTCTTCGAGCAGGGCGGTCGCGGTTTCGCCTCCTGCGGAGACCGCCTTGACCCCTTCGAGACCCGGGATCGCCGCGGGTGTCTCGAGGTCCCGGTTGAGGCCTTCGCTCGGGACGTTGCCGAGCTCGCCCGCGTCGGTCCACCCCCACGACTCCACGGTCCCGTTTTCGAGCAGCGCGAGGCTGAATTTTTCGCCCGTGGCGATCGCCTTGACGCCCGACAGCCCGCTGACCGGTTCGGGCACGCTCATGTTTTCGGCTTCGCTGCCGGTGCCGCCGCCGCCGCCCCACGCCATCACGGTCCCGTTTTCGAGCAGCGCGAGCGCTTTGTGGCCGCCCGCGGCGATCGCCTTGACGTGTTCGAGCCCGACCACCGTCGCGGGCGTCTGGTTGGAGGTCGAGTATTCGGTCGATCCCGTGCCAAGCTGGCCGTGGTAGTTCCAGCCCCAGGACTTCACGGTCCCGTTTTCGAGAAGGGCGAGGCTGAACGAGTCCCCCGCGGCCACCGCCGTCGCTCCGCTCAGACCTTCGACGAGGTGCGTCGCTTCGATGCCCGTGCTCGGGCCCCAGGCGTACACCGATCCGCCCGAGGCGATGGCGACCCCGTGCTGGGCCCCGGCAGCGGCCGCCGTGACTTCTTTGAGGCCTTCCACCGGCGTCGGGACCGGGTTCCCCCAGGTCAGCGCGAAGGTCGATTCTGCGAACGCCGGGCCGGTCGAGACCAGCCCCATGACGACAACGGCGCCGCACGCCGCAACGATGCCCCCGAAACGCCTCATGTCTCGCTCCCTCTCTCGTCAACCCGACGGCGGCAACCTACCCCAGTTCGAGTTTTCCGGTCAAGGGCATTCACCGGAAAGACACCGAGGTTCCCGGGTGTGGCGCGCTCCTGCTGCCGGCCGCGCCCGCCGCGGCCGTCCGGCCGGCGCTACGCGGCGGCCACCGCCGGTTCTGACTCGATCGGCGCCGGAGCGTCCTTGTCGCGGTCGATCGGCGTCACGGCCTCCCGGCCGAGCCCCAGCGCCTCGTAGATCTTGCCTTCGATCTCCTTCGCCAGCTCGGGGTTGCCGTCGAGGTGCCCCTTCGCGTTGCCGCGGCCCTGTCCGAGCCGTTCGTCGCCGTAGGAGAAGAACGAGCCGGACTTGGAGACGATGTTGTGCTCGAGGCCGAGGTCGATCAGGCAGCCCGAGGTCGAGATCCCCTTGCCGAACTCGATGTCGAACTCGGCCTGGCGGAACGGCGCCGCGACCTTGTTCTTGACGACCTTCACGCGCACCCGGTTGCCGACCGCCTCGGTGCCGTCCTTGAGCGTCTCGATGCGCCGGATGTCCAGGCGCTGCGAGGCGTAGAACTTCAGCGCCCGCCCGCCCGGCTGCGTCTCCGGCGAGCCGAACATCACCCCGACCTTTTCGCGGATCTGGTTGGTGAGGATGCAAAGCGTCTGCGTGCGGTTCAGGTTCCCAGCCAGCTTTCGCATCGCCTGGGACATCATCCGCGCCTGCGCCCCGACGGTCTGGTCGCCCATCTGGCCCTCGAGCTCCACGCGCGGCGTCAGCGCCGCGACGGAGTCGATCGCGACGACGTCGACCGCGCCCGAGCGCACCAGCATGTCGGCGATCTCGAGCGCCTGCTCGCCGTAGTCGGGCTGCGAGACGAGCAGCTCGTCGATGTCCACGCCGATCGTCCTCGCGTAGAGCGGGTCCATCGCGTGCTCGGCGTCGATGAACGCGCACACGCCGCCCAGCTTCTGGGCCTCGGCGAGGACGTGGTAGATCAGCGTCGTCTTGCCCGAGGACTCGGGGCCGTAGAGCTCGACGATCCTGCCCCGCGGCACGCCGCCGATCCCGAGCGCCAGGTCGAGCGACAGCGCCCCGGTCGGGATCACCTCGCAGCGCACCTGCGCGCCCTCGTCGCCCATGCGCATGACCGTGCCCTTGCCGAACTCGCGCTCGATCTGCGTCAGCGCGCCCTGCAGCGCGGCGTCGCGGGCCTTCGCGGCCTTCTCCTGCTCGGTCACGGACATGGTGGTGCTCCTCCGGGTTGGGATGAGCCGACAAAGGTACGCCGCGCTGCGGACGGAACAGTTGTTCGCCCCGGGCCGGCAGGGAGCGCCGGCCCGGCCCCTGACAGCAGGAGTCCCCGGGCCGCGCACGAACCATTGCAGGAGCGCCGCGCGAGCCCGCCGTTCGTCCATTCGGCCACCCGCCCGATTCTCCGGCGGCGCCACCGGGACGATGGATGCGGGGTCGGACCGGAACGCCGATGGAGACCCGCGCCCACACCCACAGATACCCGCCGCGGCGGATCCTCGTGCTCCTCGCGCTGATGCTCGTGCTCGCCGTCGCCGCGTGCCTCGCCGCCGGCGCCGCCGCGCGTCCCCCCCACGCCCGCCACGCATCCTCATGCGGCTCGAGCCGCCACGCCAGGCACACGTCCGCCAAGCGCTGCCGCCAAGCACCACGCCGGAAAAGGCGCACCCAAGATCAAGAAGCCGGCCCCGAAAGCCGCCGCCCCCGCGCCGAAGCTGACGCCGGCGAGCTGCGAAGACGGCACGGCGCCCGCCCGCGCTGCGAGCGGGGCCTACGGCTGCGAAGACGGCTCGGAACCGGCGTGCGAAGACGGCTCGGCGCCGATCCGCCCCAGCGCCTCCTCGACGCCGATGTGCCGCGTCGCGCCGGAAGCCAGCGGCGTCGAATTCGCCTGCGAAGAAGAAGCGACCGAAGGCCCGCAGGGCTGCGAACACGGCTCGGCCTTCGAAGAAGAAGAACCCGAAGCCTGAGCGGCGGGGCCCAGCGCCCTCCTCACCCGGCGCCGAGCGGCGCGCGCGCGACCGGCTCGTAACGGGCGCCCGACGGTTCGAGGTGGGATCTGTAGAGCACGGCCTCGGAGATCCGGAAGCGCAGCGACGGGGTTGCGGGCAGCTCCGTGTGGCGCCGCGGCGCCGCCCGGGTGCGCGCGACGGTCACGTGCGCCCGGAAGCGCCGCGGCGGCTGCTCTGCGGTGATCGCGCAGAGCCCGCGGGCGAGCTCACGTTGCAAGCGCTGCCGAGCTCTCCGCCGGTGTCGCGGATCTCGACGGCCAGCGCGCGCGGGCGCCGCGGTGGCAGCCACAGCGGGGCGCCGGTCTCGAGCTCGCACTCGCGCGCGCCCCCGGCGGCCTCGGAGAGCACGGCGGCGAGCGCATCGATCTCCTCCGCGGGGCGCTCGCCGAGGAACAGGAGCGTGATGTGCAGCGACCCGGGATCCAGGATCCTCAGCGCGGGCGCCCGGCCGTCGCGGCCGGTCCGGCCCGCCGAGCGCGCCCAGCGCGAGAGCTCAGCGGCGGCCGCGGCCGGCGGGTCGACCGCCGCGAACAGCCGTACCGTCGAGCCCTGGGGCATGCCGGTCGCTAGGCGGCCTCGCCGAGCAGCGCGCGGCGCACGAGGTGGAGCGCGACCGTCGTCGCGCGGTCGCGGATGTCCGCGCGCCCGCCCGGCAGGTTCACCGAGCGCGTGAGCAGCGCGGGCCCGCCGCCCCCACCCGCCAGCGCCACGCTCAGCCACACCAGCCCGACGGGCTTCTCCGGTGTGCCGCCGCCGGGGCCCGCGACGCCGGTGATGCCGACGCCGACGTCGGCGCCCACCCGCTCGATCGCTCCGCGCGCGAGCGCCTCGGCCACCTCCTGGGAGACGGCGCCGTGACGCTCGATCAGCTCCGCGGGCACGCCGGCCGCGGCGGCCTTGACGTCGTTGGAGTAGGCGACGATCGCGCCCCGCACGTAGTCGGAGGAGCCGGGCAGCTCGGTGAGCCGGGCCGCCAGCAGCCCGCCGGTGCACGACTCGGCGGTGGCGATCGTGCGCTCTGCGCCGCGCAAGAGGCCGGCGACGATCTCGTCGACGGTGCGCCCGTCCTCGGAGAACAGCGCCTCGCCGTGACGCTCGCGGACGACCTCCGCGAGGTCTCTGTAGGCGCCCTCGCCGGCGGGCTGGTAGCGGGTGACCACCTCCACCTCGCCCCGTTTCAGGCAGGTCGTGATCTCGAGCGCGGACAGCTCGACCCCGTCGCGCTCGGCCACGCGCAGCGTCTCGGCGATCTCCGACTCCGGGATCCCGAACAGCCGCAGTGTCTCCTCCCGGTACTCGCCCGCGCCGGCGAGCACCCCCCGCACCCCGGCGCTCTCCAGCGCGGTGGCCCACATCGGCTGCAGCTCGCGGGGCGGCCCGGGCAGCACGACGACGATCGGCCCCGTGGCGTGCTTCGGCGCCACGACCACCCCCGGAGCGGTCCCCACCGGCTCGAGCACCTCGGCCCCCTCGGGGACGGTCGCCTGCTTGCGGTTGGCCTCCGCGACGGCCTCCGGGTCGATGTTCGGCCAGCGTTTCATCAGCGGCGCCACGATCGCCGCGATGCGCTCGGAGAGCGGCTCGTCCAGCACCATCTCGCGCCCCTGGAAGGCGCCGACCACCGCGGTGGTGAGATCGTCCGCCGTCGGCCCGAGACCGCCGCTGGTGACGATCAGCTCGAGGCCCTGGGCCGCCATGAACTCGAGCGCCGCGCGCATGTCCTCGGCCCGGTCGCCGACGATCGCGATGTACGCCGCGTCCACGCCGAGCCCGCGCAGCCTTTCGGCCAGCCAGGGCCCGTTGCGGTCCGCGACGCGCCCGCTCAGCACCTCGGTGCCGGTGACGACGATCCCCGCGCGGGCGCTCACTTGCAGGTCGGCTGCTGTTCGGCCGGCAGGGTCCGGCGCCCGTGCGCCTTCGTGATCGAGTAGCCGATCGCCGCGCTCGAGGCGGGAACCGGACGCACTTTGCCGTCCACGAACAGTTCGACGGCGTTGTTGCCGAGCGTGACTTCGAAGCGCCTGGCGTGGTAGGTCGGCGTGCTCCGGCCGGGCTGCAGTTCGACGCCGGGGATCAGCTTGCGCCCGTTGTCCCCGAGCAGGCACACGTACACGGCCGAGGTCGGGGTGATCGAGAGAGTGATCACGTCGCTCGCGGTCGTTTTCGGCGATGCCGTCGTCCCCGTCTTGTGGTGCTTGCCGGAGCCCGTCGCTTTCGCGCTGTTCGTTGAGACGGACGTCGACGGCCCTTTCGAGGAGCTGCTCGTCACGAGCAGGATTATGAGGATGATGATGATGGCCAGGATCGTGCCGACGGCGATCATGTAGCCGCGGGAGGCCCCCTCGGGAGGGCGCCTGTCCCGGCCGCGGTTGCGCTGCGGCGATGCGACGATCGGCTCCATGCCCTCGCTCGGGCGCTCGTGATGCAGCCGGTACTCCTCGACGAGCGCCTTGCCGTCAAGCCCGAGCGCGGTCGCGTAGGTGCGCAGGAAGCTCTTGACGAAGGTCGGACCCGGCAGGAGCCCCCACTCTTCGTTCTCGAGCGCGCGCAGGTACTTGGCGCGGATCTTCGTCTTCGCCTCGATCTCGGACACGTCGATCCGCTCGCGCATCCGCGCCTCTCGCAGCGTTGATCCGATCTCGGGCATGTCTTGAGGCTAGAAGGGCCCGAGCGCGGCGCGCTCTGGCCTGATCGCTGGCACGGGCGCCGATTCTAACGTCGCAAATTGCGCGGAACCGTTGCTGAACCGTGTCTGTCAGATGACGCGCGCGCGGCTGCGGCCTACTCCGCCACCGGCGCCGCCTCCGAGGGCGCTTCCAGCGCCGCCGAAGCCGGGAGGCGTTCGCCTCCCGTTCGCATCCCCGTCTCGGCCAGCACGCGCGGCAGATCCGCCTCGGTGATCAGCACCTGGCGGGGCTTGGAGCCTTCGTAGCCGGAGATCACGCCGCGGCGCTCGAGCATGTCGATCATGCGCCCGGCCCGGGTGTACCCGAGGCGCAGGCGGCGCTGGAGCATCGAGGTCGAGGCCGTCTGCATTTCGGCGACGAGCCTGATCGCGTCGGAGAGCAGCGGGTCCTCGTCGGGGTCCAGGTCCCCGTCGGAGGGGCCGCCCTCGACCTCCTCGGGCTCGACCTCCGCCAGCAGCTCCTCGCGCAGCTCGGGCTCGCCCTGCTTGCGCCACAGGTCGGTGAGCTTCGCGATCTGCGCCTCGTCGATGTAGGCGCCCTGGATGCGCTGCAGGCGCGAGCTGCCGACGGGGCTGAAGAGCATGTCGCCCTGGCCGAGCAGCGACTCCGCGCCGTTCTGGTCGAGGATCACGCGCGAGTCCGTCTGCGAGGAGACCGCGAACGCGATCCGCGAGGGCACGTTGGCCTTGATCATCCCGGTGATCACGTCCACGCGCGGGGACTGCGTGGCGAGCACGAGGTGGATGCCGACGGCGCGCGCCTTCTGGGCGAGGCGGATGATCGAGTCCTCGACGTCGGCCGGCGCGACCATCATCAGGTCCGCGAGCTCGTCGATCACGCAGAGGATGTAGGGCAGCGCCGGTTCCCCGCGCCGTGCGCGGGCCGCGTTCAGCTCGATCAGGCCGCGGGTGCGGGCCAGCGACATGATCCCGTAGCGCTGCTCCATCTCCTTCACCAGGTTCTGCAGGGCGTTGGCGGCCATGCGCGGGCTCGTGATGACCGGCGTGAGCAGGTGCGGGATCGACTCGTAGTGGTTGAGCTCGACCTGCTTGGGGTCCACGAGCACGAGGCGCACCTCGTGCGGGCTCGCGCGCAGCAGGATGCTCGAGAGCATCGCGTTGATCGCGCCGGACTTCCCGGCGCCGGTCGTGCCGGCCACGAGGATGTGCGGCATCTTCGCGAGGTCCGCGCCGATCGCCTTGCCGGCGACGTCCTTGCCCAGCCAGACGGTCAGCGGCGACCAGTCCTTCGGCGGGGCCTGGAAGACGTCGCCGAGACGCACGATCCGGCGGTGGGCGTTCGGGACCTCGACCCCCACCGCCTGCTTGCCCGGGATCGGGGCGAGGATGCGGACGTCCGTGGCGGCGAGCGCATAGGCGAGGTCGTCCTTGAGCTGGGCGACCTTCCCGACCTTGATGCCCGGCGCGAGGCGCAGCTCGTAGCGGGTGATGTGGGGACCGGCGACGGTGCCGATCAGCTTCGCCTGGACGCCGAAGTGGCCGAGCGCCTCGACGAGGGCCGTCGCCGTGCGCTCCTGGCCGGCCGTGTCCGGGCGCGTCTGCTCGTTCGTCGAGCGCGTCAGCAGGCGGCTCGCGTCGGGGAGCTCCCAGACGAAGTCGGGGTCGTCTGTGACCGCGCCGCGCAGCCTGCCCTGCGGTGTGAGCTCGGCCGGATCGGCGTGCGCGACACCGGCGATCTGCTCGTCCTCGTCCTCGCTCGCACCGGCGGCGGGCTTGGCCGGGGCCGCGTCGCCCGGCTCGTGCGCCGGTTCGGGCTCGGGCACCTCGGCGAGCAGATCCCGCGCGTCCTGGAGCTCCTGGGGGCCGGGCTGCTCGTCCAGCCAGTCGCGCGAGGGGGCCTCGACGTGCGTCGCGCGCACGATCAGCTCCCCCTGGTCCGGCTCGGGGGGATGCAGCGGCCCCTCGGCGGGGAGGTCGCGCAGCAGCTCGCGGCGCGGGTCCGGACCGGGATGCAGCGCCCGCCCGCCCGCGCCGATCCGCCGCACCATCCTGGTGGTGTCGCGCAGCCCGTGTCCGGTCGCACGCAGCAGCGCCGCGAGCGAGGCGCCGGTCAGAAGGATCACGCCGGCGAGAAGGAGGAAGGCGACGATGACCGCGATGCCGAGCCCTTGGACGAGCGGGTCGAACAGGCGGTAGAGGGCTTCGCCGAGCAGCCCCCCGTGGCGCTGCAGGTGCGCGGAGCTCCACGGTTCGCCGACGCTGCCGGCCGCGGGTGCGAGCCCGAGGCCCCCGGCCGCCAGCACGAGCGTCACGCCCGCGAACACGCACGCGGCACCGGTGCGCAGCGGGCGGACCGCCGGGAGCACCGGGCGCAGCAGCAGCGCTCCGCCGCCGGCGACGAGCGCGACCGGCGCGAGCACCCGCGCGCGGCCGAGCGCCCAGCCGGAGGCGACCGACAGCGCGTGGCCCGCACGCCCGCCGGGAGCCGGCGAGCCCGAGCCGTAGAGGACGAAGCCCAGGAAGACGCCCAGCGCGATCACCGCCAGCCCGAGGATGTCGCGCTGTCGCTGCTCGAGCACCGGCAGCCGCGGCAGCGCGCCGCCGAAGATCCCGCCCGCGCCGCCCCGGCGCGAGGAGCGCGCGCGTTTGCGCGCGGCTGCGCTCTTGCGGGCGGGCGCTTTGCGGCGCGCGGGAGCACGTTTGGAGGCCGGTGCCATCCCGCGCAACTTCGACGCCGGGACCGCGGAACCTGCCCCGGCGTCTTACCATCGCTTAAGCGGGGGAGGTTTAGATAAAGACATGAACGACTTCAATCGCACCGCTCGCGTCCTGGTGGTCGAGGACGACGAGGACATCGCATTGGCGTTGCAGCGCTCGCTGCGGATGGAGGGCTACGAGGTCAGGACGGCCGCGGACGGCGAGGCGGCCCTCGAGGAGGGCCGGGCGTTCGCCCCGGATCTCGTGATCCTCGACCTCGGCCTGCCGAAGATCGACGGCATCGACGTGGCGCGCTCGCTGCGCCAGGACGACGACGTGCCGATCCTGATCCTGACCGCGCGCGACGCGCTCGAGTCGCGTGTCGAAGGCCTCGACTCGGGCGCGGACGACTACCTGGTCAAGCCGTTCGAGCGCCAGGAGCTGCTCGCCAGGATGCGCGCCCTGCTGCGCCGCCGCCCGCCGCGCGGCTCGGCCCCCCTGCGGGTCGCGGACCTGATGCTGAACGCCGACACCCACGAGGTGCAGCGGAGCGAGCGCACGGTCGAGCTCACCCAGCGCGAGTTCGAGCTGCTCGAGTACATGATGCGCAACGAGCGCATCGTGATCTCGCGCCAGCGGCTGCTCGACGAGGTGTGGGGCTACGACCCGTTCTCGACCACCAACACGATCGAGGTGTTCGTCTCCAACCTGCGCCGCAAGCTCGAGGCCGGAGGCGAGCCGCGGCTGCTGCACACGATCCGGGGAGCCGGCTACGTCCTTCGCGCGTAGCGCCCGCCAGGCGGTCTCGGGCGTACATCCGCCGTCGCGGCTCTCCACCGCTTTCGACCGGCTGCCGATCCGCGTCCGCCTCGCCGGCGTCTCGGCGCTGCTGACATTCGTGATCCTGTGCGCCTTCGCGGTCGCGATCGGCTCGCTGACCGTGCACCGGATCCGCTCGGACTTCAACCGCCAGGTCGCCGAGTCGGCGCGGGAGCTGCCGCACCAGCTGCGGATCGCGATCGACCCGCTTCGCATCCAGACCCCGCTCTCCGACTTCACCACCAACAACGCCGTCGTGAAGGTGATGAGCCTGGGCGACAAGCTGATCGCCGAGGAACCGGCGGGGGCGCCCGGCTTCGGGGCCCCCACCTCCACCGCGAGGACGGTCCAGGGCTATCGCGTGATCAGCCAGACGGCGATCGTCACGCTCGCCTCCACCGGGGAGCCGGTGGGACGCGTGATCATCGAGTACGGACGTCCGGTCGCCGCAACGGAGAAAACGGTCAAGCGCGTCGAGCTGTTCCTGCTGCTCGGCGTGATCGCCGGCAGCGTGCTGGCCGCCTGGGCAGGCTGGCTGATCGCCCGCCGCGCGATGAAGCCGATCGCCGAGCTGACGAGCACCGCCGCCGAGATCGCACGCACCCGCGATCCGTCCCGCGGCATGCCCCAGCCGCTGGCCGACGACGAGGTCGCCGAGCTGACGCGCACGCTGGAGGGCATGCTCCGGGAGCTCGACGCGGCGCGCGGTGAGACGGAGTCGATGCTCGCCCGCCAGCGCCGGTTCGTGGCGGACGCCTCCCACGAGCTGCGCACCCCGCTGACCAGTGTGCTCGCGAACCTCGAGCTGCTGGCCGACTCGCTCCACGGCGACCAGGGCGACGCGGCCCGCTCCGCGCTGCGCTCCTCGCAGCGCATGCGCCGGCTCGTGGCCGACCTGCTGCTGCTCGCCCGCACCGACGCCGCCCGCAGCCGCCCTCACGAGCCGGTCGATCTCGAGACGGTCGTCGTCGAGGCGGCGGGCGAGCTCGGCGCCGTCAGCGGCGATCACGACATCTCCCTCGACGTGCACCCGGCGCCGCTGCTCGGCGTGCGCGACGAGCTGCACCGCCTGACGATCAACCTGATCGAGAACGCGCTGCGCCACACCCCGCCCGGCACCGAGATCCGCGTCAGCACCGGCACGCTCGCCGACGGCCGCGTCGAGCTCGTCGTCGCCGACAACGGACCCGGCGTGCCGCCCGAGCTCGCGCCGACCCTGTTCGAGCGCTTCGTGCGCGGCGCGGGCGACCGCGGCGGCTCCTTCGGGCTCGGCCTCGCGATCGTGATGGCCGTGGCCACCGCGCACGGCGGCACCGTCACCCTCGAGAGCCCGCGCCCCTTCGGCCCCGGCGAACCGGCCCGCGGCGCCCGCTTCGTGGTGCGCATGCCGGGGAGCACCGAGCCGGCGCCGCCGCACCCGGCGGAGCCGGTGCTGGCCGACCGCGCCGTCTAGCGGGTCGCCGGCCAAGCCGGGCAAGGACGCAGGGAGCGCCGTGTGCTTCGCACATGACCCCTTCGGGGCACAGGCAAGCGACCGAGGACGCCGGCCTGGCGCCGGCCCTCGCGCCGCTAGACCTCGACGACGACGGGCAGGACCATGGGCCGGCGCTTGAGCCGGTCATAGACCAGCTTCGCCAGGTCGTCGTGCAGCATGTCGGTGATGACGTCGACCTCGCGGACGCTGTCGCCGGCCGCGCGCGCGAGCGACTCCTCGACGGTCAGCCTGATCTCCTCCTCGAGCTCGTCGGCCTCGTCGAGGAACGGCACCCCGCGGAAGATCACCTCCGGGTCCGCGACCGAGCTGCCCGTCCTGCTCGGCGATCGTGACCACGACGATGAAGATGCCGTCCGCGGAGAGCATCCGGCGGTCGCGCAGCGCGACGTCGGCCATCTCGCCGAGCTCGACGCCGTCGACGAAGATCATCCCGGACTGCTCCGCCGCGCCGAAGGCGGCGCCGCGTTTGCCGATGTCGAGCGGCAGGCCGTTGTCCCCCTGGAAGATGTTCTCGGGCGGCACGCCGACCGCTTCGGCGAGCTGCGCGTGCAGGCGCAGCCGCTTGAAGTCGCCGTGGAAGGGCATCACGTAGCGCGGCTTGACGAGGTTCAGCATCAGCTTCACCTCCTCGGCGTAGCCGTGACCGGAGGCGTGCACGGGGGCGTCGCGCGGCGTGATCACGTCGCAGCCGATGTGGTAGAGGCGGTCGATCGTCTCGTTGACCGCGCGCTCGTTGCCGGGGATCGGCGTCGCGCTGAAGACGACCGTGTCCCCCTCCTTGAGCTCGACCTGGCGGTGGTCGCGGTAGGCCATGCGGCGCAGCGCCGACAGCGGCTCGCCCTGCGAGCCGGTCGAGATCACCACGACCCGCTCGTCGGGGAGGTCGGTGATCTCGCGCGGGCCGACCAGCATCCCCTCGGGGATCTCGAGGTGGCCGAGGCTGCGGCCGATGCCGACGTTCTTGCGCATCGAGCGCCCGACCAGCGCGACCTTGCGCCCGAGCGCCTCCGCGGCGTCCACGACCTGCTGCACGCGGTGGATGTTCGACGCGAAGCTCGTCACCACGATCCGCCCGCGGCAGCGCGCGAACACCTCCTCCAGGTGCGGCCCCACCACCGACTCCGAGGGCGAGAAGCCGTCGCGGTCGACGTTGGTGGAGTCCCCGCACAGCAGCAGCACGCCCTCGCGCCCCAGTTCGGCGAGCCGCGAGACGTCGGCCGGTTCGCCGTCGACGGGGGTCTGGTCGAACTTGTAGTCGCCGGTGATCAGGACCGTCCCCAGATCGGTTCCGAGTGCGACGGCGCTGGAGTCCGGGATCGAGTGGGTCATGTGGACGAGCTCGAGCGAGAACGGGCCCAGCTCGAGCACCTCGCCGGAGTCGACCTCGCTGAGGTCGACCTCGCGCAGCTTGTGCTCGTCGAGCTTGGAGCGCGCCATCGCGGCGGTCAGCGGTCCCGCGTACACGGGCGCCTCGAAGCCGTCCAGCTCGCGGATCACCCAGGGCAGCGCGCCGAGGTGGTCCTCGTGGCCGTGGGTCACGACGATCGCCTCGATGTCGCGCACGCGCTCGCGCAGGTAGGCGAAGTCGGGGAGCACGAGGTCGATGCCGACCATCTCCGGCGTCGGGAAGCGCAGACCCACGTCCACGACGACGATCCGCCCGTCGTGTTCGACGATCGTCATGTTCTTGCCGATCTCGCCGAGGCCGCCCAGGGGCAGCACGCGCAGGTCAGCCATCACGGGCCTCCTTCGTCGCGGCGCCGCTGCAGGCCGGCGCCTACCGCCGCGGTGCCGGGGCTCACGCGGGCGTGCCGGCGAGCAGGCCGTGGCGTTCGAGCATCTCGCGGATCGCTGCCGTCTCCTCCGCGGTGGCCTCGACCAGCGGCAGCCGCAGGCCGCCGGCGTCGTGCCCGAGAAGGTTCAGCGCCGCCTTCGTACAAGTCGGGTTCGAGGTCAGGAACAGCGTCGCGTAGACGTCCTGCAGCGACGCGTCGATCTCGGCGCGGTTCTCGGGCTCGTCGACCATCCTGCGCATCTCCTCGCCCACGATGTGGCTCGCGACGCTGATCACGCCGGCGCCGCCCAGCTCGAGCGTGCGCAGGAAGGACGGGTCGTCGCCCGCGTAGAGGTCGAGGCCGTCGATCTGCTGCAGCTCGTCCGGGTTGGCCTGCTTGACGCCCGTCACGTTCTCGATCCGGGCCAGCTCGGCCAGCAGGTCCGGCGGCATGTTCGTCCCGGTGCGCGACGGGATGTTGTAGAGGATCGTCGGTTTGTCGGTTGCCGAGGCGACCGCCTGGTAGTGGCGGATCAGCCCGCGGCGGCTCGGGCGGTTGTAGTACGGCGTCACCACGAGCACCGCGTCGGCGCCCAGTTCCGTCGCGCGTTCGGTCAGGTGCACGGCGTGGCGGGTGTCGTTGGTGCCGGTCCCGGCGATCACCGTCTTGCCCTCGGGACGCTCGGCGACGGCCAGGCCGATCAGCCCCAGCTGCTCCTCGTCGGTGAGCGTCGAGGCCTCGCCCGTCGTGCCGGCCACGACGAAGCCGTCCGAGCCGTGCTCGGCGAGATGGCGCATCAGCGCCACGAACGACTCCTCGTTCACGCGGTTGCGCTCGTCGAACGGCGTCACGATCGCTGTCAGGACTGCCCCGAGGTCTGGCATGGGGCTCAGTATCTCACGCTCAGCGGGCGGGCCGGATGCGGCTTCCTCGCCGGGGCCGGCTCGGGATGTGGCCGCCCGGGACGGTTCAGACCGAGGCGCCTTCGCTGCGCGCCGCACGGAGCGCAGCATCTCGGCTGGCGAACGCCCGGAAGCGCACGCGCCTGCCGTTCTCGATCGTCCAGACGGCCGCGATCTCCCGCTCGAGGTCGGCGTCGCTGTTGCGCAGGCGGGCGTGCTCTGAGAGCACCACGACGACGTTGTCCCCCTCCTCGATCATCTCCTTGACGTGCTGCGAGTAGTCGTTCCACAGCGACCAGTACTTGGCCACGTGGGCGACGAACTCGTTGCGGCCGCGCCCGTGCTGCGGGAACCCGGCGACCGGATAGCCGGAGATGTCCCACTCGATCTCCGGATCGAGCGTCTCGATCCAGTCCGAGATCCGGCCCGTTGTGCGCGCCTCGTGCCCCCGCTCGACGACGTGCTTGTGATCAGCCATCGGCTTCTCCTTCCCTCGCTCGCCGTGGTTCAGTATCCCGCAACGGCGAGGCGGGTGCGAGGGGGAACGCGTCAGCCGAACAGCAGGCTCTCGAGCCCGATCGTCAGCGGCTCGGGCAGCTCGGCGACGCGCCGCACGGCCAGCAGCACGCCGGGCATGAAGCTCTCGCGCCCGATCGTGTCGTGGCGGATCGTGAGCGTCTGGGCGAGGTCGCCGAAGATCACCTCCTGGTGGGCGACGAGGCCCGGCAGGCGCACCGAGTGGATCGGCGGCTGGGCGCCTCCGGTCGCATCGGCCATCAGCTCGGCGGTCCGTTTCGCCGTGCCCGAGGGGGCGTCCACCTTCGCGTCGTGGTGCAGCTCGATGATCTCGGCCTTGGCCATGCGCGGCGCGGCCTCGGCGGCGAAGCGCATCATCAGCACCGCGCCGATCGCGAAGTTGGGCGCGAGGAGCACCTTGCGATCGGCTTCCCGCGCCGCGGCCGCCAGCGGCTCCGGGTCGAAGCCGGTGGTCCCGATCACGACGTGGACCCCGGCCCGCAGGGCCGCGAGGGCGTTCTCGAGCGCCGTGCCGGGCTGCGTGAAGTCGACGAGGACCTCGGCGTCCGCGAGCACGTCGGCGAGCGCGGTGCCGAGCGCCGGATCGGCGCGGCCGGTGAGCTCCATGCCCTCCGCGCCTTCGACCGCCCGGCAGACCGTCTCCCCCATCCGCCCCGCGGCGCCTGCCACGGCGACGCGGATCACGAGCCCTCCCGCAGCGGGGTGCTCGCCCGCTCGAAGACGGCGGCGTCGGCGCCGACGCCGGCGATCGACAGGCGCTCGGGCGCGAACAGCTGCCCCGCCAGCTCGCGGAGATCCTCGATCCGCACCGCGTCGATGCGGGCGATCACCTCGTCGGTCGAGAGCACGGGCATACCGGTGAGCACGGCGCCCCCCAGGCGGCCCATGCGGGCGGAGGTCGACTCGAGCGCGAGGACCATCCTGCCCTTGAGGTTCTCGCGCGAGCGCACCAGCTCCTCCTCGCTGGCCGGGTCCTCCACGCAGCGGCGCAGCTCGCGGGCGAGCACCTCGAGCGCGGCGTCGAGGTTGTCCGCGCGCGTGCCCAGGTAGACGCCCACCTCCCCGCTGGCCGCGTAGAGGTTCGACCAGCAGAAGACCGAGTACGCGAGGCCGCGGCGCTCGCGCACCTCCTGGAACAGGCGCGAGGAGGAGGTGCCGCCGAGGATGCCTTCGAGCACGCGCAGCGCGAAGCGGCGCTCGTCGTCGCGCGCGAGCCCGGACCCGCCGACGCACACGTGGTACTGCTCGGTCTCTTTCTCGAGGAACTCGACCCGCGGCTCGAACTCCGGCGCCGGCAGCTCGGGACGCGGCGCGGCTCCGCCCCCGTCCCCGTCCTCGGCCGCGCGCACCATCTCGACGAGCGCCTCGTGCTCGACCGAGCCGGCGGCGGCGATCACGATCGACCCCGGCCGGTAGCGCTCGGCGTGGTAGGCGGCGAGGCGCTCGCGGTCGACCGCCGAGACCGCGGCGGCCGTGCCGATGACGGGCCGGCCGAGCGGGTGGGCGCCGAAGATCGCGCGCCCCTCGAGGTCGAAGACCCGGTCCTGCGGATCGTCCTCGTACATCGCGATCTCCTCGAGGACGACGTCCTTCTCCGCGTCGAGCTCGCCGAAGCGCGGGCGCCAGATCATGTCGGCCATCACGTCGAAGGCGCGCTCGAGGTGGCCGTCGAGCACCCTCGTGTAGAGCGTCGTCGACTCCTTGTCGGTGCCGGCGTTGATTTCGGCGCCCATCTCGTCGAAGAGCTGGTCGATCTCCTCCGAGGCGTAGCGCTCGGTGCCGCGGAACAGCATGTGCTCCAGCAGATGCGAGATCCCGGCCTGCTCGGGCTGCTCGACGACCGAGCCCGTGTCGATCAGGAAGCCGAGCGCCACCGAGCGCACGCCTGGCACGCGCTCGGTGACGACACGCACGCCCGAATCGAGCGTGGTGAGGCTATGGGCGGAGCGCCCCGAAGGGCGCGCGTCAGTCGCGGTCGCCGCCATGGCGCGGGCGCCCGGACCCGCGCTCGCTGTCACGGCGCCGGCCACCCGGCCGCGCGGTCGCGGTCGCGCCCGTTGGACGACGGCCGGCCACCGCGCTCGCGGCCACCGCCGCCACCGCCGCCGGTGCCGACACCAGCGAGCTCCTCGACGGTCTTGCCGGCGATGTCCGGGTCGTGCGCGAGGCGCAGGCCGATGCGGCCGCGCTCGCGGTCGACCTCGACCACCTTGACGTTGACCTCGTCGCCCTTGTTCAGCACGTCCTCGACCGTCTCGACCCGCTCGCCGGGCGAGACGTTGGAGATGTGCAGCAGGCCGTCGGTGCCCTTCGCGAGCTCGATGAAAGCGCCGAACGTGGTCGTCTTGACGACCTTGCCGGTGTACTCGTCGCCGACCTCGACCTCCTTCATCATCATCCTGATCCGCTCCACGAGGGCGTCGCCGAGCTCGCCGTTGGCCGAGTAGATCAGCACCTGGCCGTCGTCGTTGACGTCGATCTGGGATTCGAACTCGTCGGCCAGGCCGCGGATCGTTTCGCCGCCCTTGCCGATCAGCAAGCCGATCTGCGAGGGGTCGATCTGGATCGTCTGGATGCGCGGCGCGAACTGCGAGAGCTGCTCGCGCGGGGCGCCGATCGTGTCCTGCATCTTGCCGAGGATGAACGTGCGGGCCTCTTTGGCCTGGGCGAGCGCGTCACGCAGGATGTCGAACGTGACGCCCGTGATCTTGATGTCCATCTGCAGGGCGGTGATCCCGCGCTCCGTGCCGGCGACCTTGAAGTCCATGTCGCCGAGGTGGTCCTCCACGCCGGCGATGTCGGTCAGCACGACGTAGTCGTCGCCCTCTTTGATCAGGCCCATCGCGATGCCCGCCACCGGGCGCTTGATCGGCACGCCGGCGTCCATCAGGGACAGCGAGGAGCCGCAGACGGAGGCCATCGAGGAAGAGCCGTTTGACTCGAGGATGTCCGAGACCACGCGGATCGAGTACGGGAACTCCTCGATCGACGGGATCATCGGCGCGAGCGCGCGCTCTGCGAGCGCGCCGTGGCCGATGTCACGGCGCTTGACGCCGCCCATCCGGCCCGCCTCCCCGACCGAGAACGGCGGGAAGTTGTAGTGGTGCCAGTAGAACTTTTTCGTCTCGAGGCCCAGCGTGTCGAGGCGCATCTCCTCCTTGAGGGTGCCCATCGCCACGACGCTGAGCGCCTGCGTCTGGCCGCGCGTGAACAGCGCGGAGCCGTGCGTGCGCGGCGTCACGCCGACTTCGATCGTGATGTCGCGGATCTCGTTCTCCGAGCGGCCGTCCGGGCGCTTCTTCTGGACCGCGATGCGCTCACGGATGATCTGCTTCTCGAGCTTGTCGAACGCGAGCTGAGCGGCCTGGCGGCCCGCCTTGGCCGCCACGAGCTGCTCCTCGCTCGCGCCCTCGGGCGCGGCCGGGCCATACTGCGCGAGGATTTCCTCCTCGACCGCCTTGGTGGCGTCCTGGCGCTCGAGCTTGTCCTCGACCTGGGTGGCCGCGTCGAGCTTGGCGCCATGCGAGGAGCTGATCTGCTCCAGCAGCGCCGCGTCGACCTGGATCGGCTCGAAGACTTTCTTCTCCTTGCCGACTTTCCCGGCGAGGTCGCGCTGCAGCGCGCAGAGCTTCTTGATCTCCGCGTGCGCGATGTCGAGCGCGTCGAGGATCTCGGCCTCGGGGATCTCGTTCGCGCCCGCCTCGACCATCAGGATCGCGTCTTCGGTGCCGGCCACGATCAGGTCCAGCTCGGAGGCGGTCTCCGCATCCGCGAGCAGGTCGGGCTCCGGCGGGTTGACGACGAAGTCGCCGTCGATCTTGCCGATGCGCACCGCGCCCACCGGCGTCGGCAGCGGGATGTCGGAGAGCATCAGCGCGGTCGACGCCCCGTTCATCGCGAGGATGTCGTACGGGTGGACGTGGTCGATCGAGATCGGGATCGCCACGAGCTGGGTGTCGTAGCGCCAGTCCTTCGGGAACAGCGGGCGGATCGGGCGGTCGATCATGCGCGCGGTCAGCGTGCCCTTCTCGCCGGGCCGTCCCTCGCGCTTGAAGAAGGAGCCGGGGATTTTGCCCGCGGCGTACATGCGCTCCTCGACGTCGACCGTCAGGGGCATGAAGTCGGTGTCGCGGATGCCGCCCGCGACGGCGGTGCAGAGGACCATCGTGTCGCCCTGCCTTACGACTACGGCGCCGGAGGCCTGCTTGGCCATCCTCCCCGTCTCGAACGAGATCTCGCTGCCAGCGATCTCCACGGAGACCCGGGTAACGGCGTCACTACTCATATTCACTACCTTCCTGGCCGCCCGTCGGTCGGCGGCCGAATCCATTTATC
Source organism: uncultured Solirubrobacteraceae bacterium (assembly GCA_963779065.1). Lineage (GTDB taxonomy): Bacteria > Actinomycetota > Thermoleophilia > Solirubrobacterales > Solirubrobacteraceae > Palsa-744. Next base: position 535,817 of record CAVZWQ010000003.1, on the reverse strand, counting down.
TCACTATCCGAACCCCGGCAGCTTAGCGAACTCCGGTGCCCCTCCGGGCTCCAGAGGCCGGTTCGTGCGGGGTTTCTCAGCTACCGAGAGGCTTGCCGCTCGGCACGACGAGCACCGAGCCGCGAGAGGCGTCGAGCGCCGTGCGGGCGGCCCCGCTGAGGGCGACCCGGCCGGCGGGCGCGCCCGGCTGGGAGCCGACGACGATCACGTCGGCGCTGGCGCCGTCGGGCCCCACCACCTGTCCGCCGCGCTCGCCCGCGAGCGCTTCCGCGGAGCGCAGGGCGGTCTCGTCGCCGTCGGGTGAGACGACCGCGATCGTGGCGATCGAGGCGGGTGCGTCGGCACGCAGCCCTGACGCCGCGACACCGACGGCCGTGCCGCCGATCTCGAGCAGCCGCTGTGCGGAGTTCGGGGGCTCCGCGTGGCCCGGCTGGGTGCGGTAGTCCGAGCCGAAGACGACGATCGAGGCGCCTTCGGCGCTCGCCAGCTCTTCCAGCGCCGCGCCGGTCGAGGCGCCGAAGACGACGTGCTGCGGGACATCCGGGCGGCCGAGCATCTCCGCGCCCTGCGCCAGGCGCCGTTCGGCGTCGTGCTGGGCGACCTTCTCGCGCTGCGGGTCGAGCTCCTGGGAGTGGCGGATGTAGGCCAGCGCCAGCTCGCCGGGGTCCGCGAGGAGCTTGCCCAGCGCGAGCGCGTCGTCGTCGTTCTCGGTTCCGTCGTAGGAGATGATCACTTTCGCCATGTGAAGCGATCGTCTGCGAGCACGGGCCGCGCTCGCATCGGCCAGGTGGCCAGCAAACGGACCCGCCGTTTGTGCAGGAGGCGGAACGAGGGCGCCGTCAAACGCCCGTCGCGAGGGCGGCCGCGGTGCTCTCCGGGAACTCCGGCGCCTGCATCCGCCAGCGCACCTCGCGGCCGGTTTCGCCCGGCGCGCCCGCCGGGGCCTGCGGGAACGTGCCCACCCGGCGGAAGCCGAGAACGGCGGGGACTCCCCCGCTCGCGGCGTTGGCCTCGTCGTGGTGGATCTCGACGCGCTCGATCTCCGGCAGGCCGAACGCCGCGGCCGTCAGCATCGCGCCGGCGCGCGTCGCGACCCGTCGGCGGGTGTGCTCGGCGCCGACCCAATAGCCGATCTCGAAGCCTCCGGGCCCGATCCGCGCCATCAGGCCGGCGCTGCCGAGGAGCGTCCGCTCGAGCTCGGACCAGATGCCGTACTCGAAGCGCTCGCCCCTTCGCCAGCCGGCGCCGCTCTCGCGCAGGAAGGCCGCGACGGCCCCGGGCGATTCGTCGCTCGCCCAGGCCAGCCACGGCCGGAGGTGCGCCCGGTTGGCGCCGACCGTGGCCTGCAGCTCGGCGAGGTCGGACTCCCGCCAGCGTGCGAGTAGGAGCCCGTTGGCACTCAGCGCTTCGGGCGGCCGTCCGGCGACCGCCATCGGCTCAGAGCGGGAAGGCCGCCGCGACGCCCTGCGCGAGCAGGTCCGCGCCCGGCAGCTCGCCCGGGGAGCCGGCCTCGTAGCTCCAGCGCACGACGCCCTCGCCGTCGGTCATCACGAGCGCGCGCTGGGAGAAGCCCCCGGGATGCAGCACGCCGAAGGCAGCGCTCGCGGCGCCCTTCGGCTCGAAGTCCGAGAGCTGCTCGCTGGAGACCCCGAGCTTCTCCCGGAACGCCGTCTGCGCCCACGTCGAGTCGCACGAGACGCCGTACAGGTAGACGCCCCGGGCCGCGAGATCCTCCAGCAGCCCCTCGTAGAGCTGCAGCTGGTCGGTGCAGACCGGGCTGAAGGCGAACGGGTAGAAGACCAGGATCGAGCCGTGGCCCTCGAGGTCCTCCTGCGTGAAGCGCTCGCCGTCGGCGCGGGCGAGGCTGAAGTCGGGCGCCGGTGTTCCTGCTGGGACGACGGCCATTCAGCGGGTCCGGGTTCCGCCGAGGCGGCCGTGGACCGAGCGATCCGAGAACGCAGGGAGCTGGCGTACCGAGTACGCGAGCGACCGAGGACAAAGGAGCGCGACGCGTCCACGACCGCCTCGGCTTACTTGCGCAGGCCGAGGTCTTGGATCAGCTGGCGGTAGCCCTCGAGGTCCTCGCGCTGGAGGTAGTCGAGGAAGCGCCGGCGGCGCCCGACGAGCATCAGCAGCCCGCGGCGCGAGTGGTGGTCTTTCTTCTGCGTGCGCAGGTGCTCGGTGAGGTGGTTGATCCGCTCGGTGAGCAGCGCGACCTGGACCCGGGTGTTGCCCGTGTCCTGCTCGTTGGCGCCGAATTTGGCGGTGATCTCGCGCTTGCGCTCGCTGGTCAGTGCCGGCATCGCCGTGGGACGGTAGCAGACGGCGGGCGAGCTGCCCGCCGGCTCCTCAGGAGCGCGGTGTGGCGATCTCCCGCGTCCTCTCGACGTCCGCGCGCATCTGCCCGACCAGCGCCTCGGCGCTCTCGAAGCGCCGCTCCCCCCGGAGCCGCTCCAGGAACTCGAGCTTCAGCGTCTGGCCATAGAGGTCGCCGTCGAAGTCGAGGATGTAGGCCTCGATCAGCTCGCCGCGGCCGGTGTCGAACGTCGGGCGCACCCCGATCGACACGGCGGCGGGGCGACCGCCGGCCAGGCACGCGTACACGCCGTGGCCGGGGCACGCCAGCGCCTCGGCCGGGACGAGATTGGCGGTCGGGAAGCCGAGCTCGCGCCCGCGCTCGTCGCCGTGCGAGACGACTCCGGAGAGCTGGAAGGTCGAGCCGAGCATGCGGTTGGCCTCCGCCACGTCGCCGGCCTGCAGCAGGCCGCGGATGTGGCTCGAGGAGACGACCTCGCCGTCGAGTTCGAGCAGGGGGTGCACGACGGTGCGGAAGCGCCCGGCGGCGCCGAGGAGCGCGGGGTCGCCCTTCGCGCGGTTGCCGAAGCGGAAGTTCTCCCCCACCGAGACCTGTGTCGCGCCGAGCGCACCGACGAGCACGTCGTCGATGAACTGCTCAGCGGTCTGCTGGGCGAACTCGGCGTCGAACGGGATCACGATCATCTCCTCCACGCCGAGCGAGGCGACCAGCTCGGCCTTGCGCTCAGGCGTCGTGAGGAGCTTGGGGGTGTGCTGCGGGGCGACGACGGAGACGGGATGCGGGTCGAACGTCAGCACGCTGTCGGAGCCCGCGATCACCTCGCGGTGGCCGAGGTGAACGCCGTCGAAGGTGCCGACGGCGACACTGCGCCCCTCTGCTGGCCGGACGTCGGGGAGGCGCGTGACCTTCACGGGCGCAAAGCCTAGATGTTCGGCGCCCGCGACCCGGGTGTCGCCGCAGGCGCCGGCTCGACCGGGTCGCTAACGGCTCCTCGCGCGCTCCAGCGCCTCGTCGAGCCCGAGCCAGCCGGAATCCGGGAGCCCCTCCGTCCAGCTCGTCTCTCGCGGCGGCGGCCCGATCGCGTCAGCCACCTCGAACGGCCCGATCGCCGTGCGGCGCAGCGTCAGGCAGTACGCGTCGCCCAGATCCGCGATCAGCGAGCGCACGTAGGTGCCAGAGCCGCACTCGATCTCGTAAGCGGCCTCCGGCCCCCCTTGCCCCTCGCGCCGCCACAGCTCGCGGAAGGAGCGCACGGTGACGATCCGCTCGGGCATCTGGAAGCTCTCGCCGCGCCGCGCGCGCTTGTAGGCCCGCTCGCCCCCGATCTTCACCGCGGAGTGCATCGGCGGGCGCTGGCGCAGCTCGCCGGTGGGCAGCTCCTGTCCCTCGGGCGGGATCCGGCCGGTCACGACGATCTCGCCCTCGGGGTCGCCGGTGGTGGAGGTGGCGCCGAGGCGCGCGAGCGTCTCGTAGCGCTTGTCGAGTCCCATCAGCTCCTGCTGGGATTTCGTCGCGCGGCCGAGCAGGACGAGCAGCAGGCCGGTCGCGAAGGGATCGAGCGTGCCCGCGTGACCCACGCGCGGGGCGGCGCGCTTGCCGCCGAAGGCCCGGCGCACGGCCGCGACCACGTCGTGCGAGGAGACGCCTGCCGGCTTGTCGATCAGGAGCACCGCGTCCACGGCGCGGGGCTCGCTCAGACGGGCGCGGCGGCCGCGTGCCCGTCGGCGGACTGATGCAGCTGGGCGGCGATCGCAGAGCGCAGGAAGGCGAGCAGCTCCTCGTCGCTCATCGGCGTGGTGAAGCCCGCGGCGCGCCGGTGGCCGCCGCCGCCCTGGGCGCGGGCGATCACCGAGACGTCGACGTCGTCGTCGGTCGCGCGCAGCGAGATTTTGTGCTGACCCGCGCGCTCGCCCGTCGAGAGCTCGCGTACGAGCGCGGCGACCTTCGTCCCCTCCAGCGCGCGGAGCTGGTCGATGATCCCCTCCGAGTAGCTGTCTTCTGCCTCGGCTTCCCTGAAGTCCTCGGCGCTGAGCGTCGCGATCGTGAGCTCGCCGCCGTCGAAGCGGCGCATCGCCGCGAGCGCCGTGCCGAGCAGCGTGAGCTTGCCGGTCGGCATGCCCTCGTACAGGCGGCGGTAGACGAGCGGCACCTCCACCCCGGCCTCGATCAGGGCCGCCGCCATGCGGTGCGCGCGCGGCGTCGTGTTCTCGTACATGAAGCGCCCCGTGTCGGTGATCAGGCCGACGTAGAGCGCCTCCGCGACCGCTGGGGCCGGCGTGACGCCGAGCCCGCCCATGAGGCACCAGACGATCTCGGCCGTGCACGAGGCCTGCGGGTCGACCAGGTTCAGCGTGCCGAAGCCCGTGTTGTCGTGGTGATGGTCGATGTTGATGATTTTGGCGCCGTGGCGCAGCACGCTCGCGGAGTTGCGGTCGATGTTCCCGCAGTCGAGGAAGACCACGGTGCGCCCGGCGATGTCCGCGGGCGGCTCTGAGATCAGCCCCTCGAGCGGGAACATGCGGTACTCGCGCGGCAGCGGCAGGTCGCTGGGCGCGATGAACATCTCCGAGCGTTTGCCGAGCGAGGTCAAGAGGCCCTGCATCGCGACCAGCGAGCCGAGCGCGTCCCCGTCGGGATGCTCGTGCGTGGCCAGCACGAAGTCCGCGTCCTCGCGCAGCCGCGTGAGAACCTGCTCACGGACCTCCGCCGTGGCGGCGGGAGCATCGCCGTTCGAGGCGCTCATGGCTTCCTCTCCCGGTCGATCAGCTCCTCCAAGCGCATCGCGCGGTCGGTCGTGTCGTCGTAGAGGAACTCGAGCTCCGGGGTGCGCTTCAGCCGCAGCTCGCCCGCGAGGCGGGCCTGCAGGAAGCCGTGCGCGCTGCGCAGGCCGGCGAGGCTGTCCTCGCGCTCCTGCGGGTTCGAAGTTCCGCCGCCGGCGCCGAGCACGCTCACGTACACGCGCGCGTGCCGAAGATCGGGGCTTGTTCTCACGTCTGTGACGGTCACGAATCCAACTCTCGGGTCCTTCAGGTCAGCTGCCACTGCATCTCCGATGACCTGGCGAATCGCCTCGTCGACCCGACGCATGCGTCCCGTGGCCACCCTGTCTCTCCAATTCCGCGCCGAACCCGGCGTCCCTTCCTGCTGAGGATCAGCTCAGCTCGCGCTCGACCTGCTGGGTCTCGTAAGCCTCCAGCAGGTCGCCCTCCTTGACGTCCTGGAAGTTCGCGAGCACGATCCCGCACTCGAACCCGGACGTCACCTCTTTGACGTCGTCGTTGAAGCGCCTGAGGCTTTCGATCGTCGTGTCGTAGATGACCGTCCCCTCGCGGACCACGCGTACGGGGGCGCCACGGGTGATCTTGCCCTCGGTGATCTGGCAGCCGGCGATCGTGCCGATCCGGGACGCTTTGAAGAGCTGGCGGACCTCCGCCTGCCCGAGCGGCGTCTCGACCTCCTCGGGGGCGAGCATGCCCTGCATCGCCGCGCGCAGCTCCTCGATCGCCCGGTAGATCACCGAGTAGGAGCGGATCTCGACGCCCTCGCGCTCCGCGACCGCGCGTGCGTCGCCGACCGGGCGCACGTTGAAGGCGAGGATCACGCCCTCCGAGGCCGCGGCGAGCATCACGTCGGACTCGTTGACGCCGCCGACGCCGCGGTGCACCACGTTGACCGCCACCTCGTCCTGCGGGAGCTTGGCGATCTCGTCCTCGATCGCCTCCAGAGAGCCCGCCACGTCGGCCTTGACGACCAGCGCGAGCTCCTGGACGGTGCCCTCCTGGGCGAGCTTGAAGACGTCTTCGAGGGACACCTTGCGGCCCGAGCGGCGCGCGAGCGCCTCGGTCTTCAGGCGGTTGGCGCGCTCGCCCGCGAGCTGGCGGGCGCGGCGCTCGTTCTCGACCACGCGCACGTGCTCGCCCGCCTCCGGGACGCCGTCGAAGCCGAGCACCTCGACCGGCTCGCCCGGAGCGGCGCGCTTCATCTTCGCGCCGTTGAAGTCGTGCATCGCCCGCACCCGCCCGAAGTGGGCGCCGGCCACGAGCGCGTCGCCGACGCGCAGCGTGCCGCGCTGGATCAGGACCGTCACGACCGGGCCGCGGCCGGGGTCGAGCTTCGACTCGATCACCGCGCCCGAGGCGTCGGCGCCCGCGTTGGCCTTGAGTTCCTCGAGGTCGGTGACGATCTGGATCGTGTCGAGCAGCGAGTCCAGCCCCTGGTGGGTCTTGGCCGAGACGTCGACGAACTCTGTTTCGCCACCCCAGTCGGAGGGCTGGAGCCCGTGCTGGGTCATCTCGGTGCGGACGCGCTCGGGCTGAGCGCCCTCCTTGTCGATCTTGTTGACCGCGACGACGATCGGGACCTGGGCGGCCTTGGCGTGGTCGATCGCCTCTTCGGTCTGCGGTTTGACGCCGTCGTCGGCGGCGACCACGATCACGGCGAGGTCGGTGACGCTCGCGCCGCGCGCACGCATCGCGGTGAACGCCTCGTGGCCCGGCGTGTCGAGGAACGTGATCTCTTTGCCGCTGTGGCGGACCTGGTAGGCGCCGATGTGCTGGGTGATCCCGCCGGCCTCGCCCGCGGCGACCTCGGTCTCGCGGATCGCGTCCAGCAGGGAGGTCTTGCCGTGGTCGACGTGGCCCATGATCGTGACCACCGGCGGGCGTGCGATCAGATCCTCGTCGGTGTCCTCGTAGACCGGCTCGACCTCGACGTCGTCGGCGGCGTGGACGATCTCGATCTGCTTGTCGAACTCGTCCGCGAGCACCTGGATCGCATCGTCGGAGAGCGTCTGGGTGAGCGTCGCCATCTCGCCGAGCGACATCAGCTTCTTGATCACCTCTGGCACGGGCACGCCGAGGTACTCCGCGACGCCCTTGACCGTCGAGCCGGAGTTGACGCGGATCGTGTCCGTCGCCTCCATCGCCGCGGTGTCGATCGGGGCGATCGTGTCGTCGTAGGTCCCGCGGCGGCGGCGGCCGCGGCGGGGACGGCGCTGCGGCTGGTTCGACGGCCCGCCCTGCTGGCGGCGCGAGGCCTGCGAGTCGATCACGACGCGCCTGCGGCCGCCGGGACCGACGTCGCCGGGGGTGCGCTCGCCGGTGCGGGAGTCGCGGGTGGGGCGCACGCGGTCGCCGCCTGCCGGTGCCGCGGGTCGCGGCTGGGCATCGCCGGCGGGACCCGCCTGCGCGGGGGCGCCCTGGGCCGGAGCAGCCTGAGCGGGCGCGGCAGGCGCCTGCGCGGCGGGCGCCGGGGGCTCGGGCGGCGCGCTCGCGGCGGGCGCGGCGGGCGCCGCGGCTTTCGGCTCCTGCGGCTTGGCCGGCGCCTCGCTCGCCGGCGCCTTCGCGGCCGGCTTCGGGGCCTGCGCCGCCGCGGCGCCGTTGGGGGAGCCGTTGCTCGCCCCGTCGAGGCCGAGCGCCTGCAGCGCAGCCGACTCCTCGACCGAGGAGGCGGCCGCCTTCGCCTGCACGCCGGCCGCGGCCAGCTTCTCGAGCAGCTCCTTGCTCGTCAGGCCGTGCTCCTTGGCGATCTCGTGTACGCGCTTCTTGCTCATCGACCCACCGATTCTACGAGCTTGGGGTCGAGCGTCACACTCGCACGCAGCGTGCGCCCCACGCTGCGGCGGCGGATCGCGCGCTCCAGGCAATCGGCGCGCGGGCGCCCGCCGTCGCGATCACGGCAGAGGTAGGCGCCGCGCCCGCCGAGACGGCCGTCACGGTCGATCGTGGCGACGCGCGCGGGGCGGCCGGATGCGTGCGCGTCGTGCTCGCGGGGCGCGGCGACTGCGATCCGGACGAGCTCGTCCTTCCCTGCGCGGCGTCCGCACCCCACGCAGGTGCGCTGAGGCTGTGCCGGCCGCGTCCCTGCAGCTCTGCGACTCTCGCTCCCCCTGGCCCGGGCGGCTATGTCGCGGGCTCCCCGGCGGGCTCGTCCCCGCCGGTCTCGGCGGCCACGTCCACCGGTTCGGCGGGCACCTCGTCCGGGACCAGCGGCGCGTCCTCGCCGGCGTCCTCGGCGACGTCCACGATCTCGGCGGCCTCGGCCCCGGCCTCCGTCGGCTCCTCGGCGAGCAGCGCCGCCTCGCCCTGGACGGCTGCTTCGGCCTCGGAGCCCTCGGCCGTGAGGTCGGCCACGTTGTCGGTGTCGATGTCCGCGAGCGCCTGGTGGGTTTCCAGGCCGCAGTAGCGCGAGTTGGGCAGCGCCGCGTTCGGGCAGCGGCGCCCGTTGGAGAGGATCGCGGCGCAGCGGCCTGCGACCTCCTCCTCCTCGTAGCCGTGCTCGGCCTCCTCGGCGGCGAACTCGGTCTCGGAGCGGATGTCCACGCGCCAGCCGGTCAGCCGCGCGGCGAGGCGCGCGTTCTGGCCCTCGCGGCCGATCGCCAGTGAGAGCTGGTCGTCGGGCACGATCACGGTCGCCTGCTTGGCGTCGTCGTCGACGAGCACCTCGCGCACGCGCGCGGGCGAGAGCGCCTTGGCGACGAAGCGGGCGGGCTCGTCGTTGAAGGGGATGATGTCGATCTTCTCGCCGCGCAGCTCGGAGACGACCATGCGCACGCGCGAGCCGCGCGGGCCGACGCAAGCGCCGACAGGGTCGACGCCGTCGGTGTGCGAGACGACCGCGATCTTCGAGCGGTAGCCGGGCTCGCGGGCGACGTTGGCGATCTCGACGAGCCCGTCGGCGATCTCGGGCACCTCGAGCTCGAACAGCTTCTTGATCAGCTCGGGGTCGCGGCGCGAGACGATGATCGCGGGACCCTTGGTCGAGGGTGAGACCTCCTTGATGACGGCCTTGATGCGCTGCGAGTGGTCGTAGCGCTCGCCGTCGACCTGCTCCGACTTGGGCAGCAGCGCCTCGACGCGTTCGCGCAGCTGCACGAGCGTGTAGCGCGAGTCCGACTGCTGCACGATGCCGGTGATCAGCTCGCCGACGCGGTCGCGGTACTCCTCGTACATCATGTCGCGCTCCGCCTCGCGGATGCGCTGCAGGATCACCTGCTTGGCGGTCTGCGCCGCGATCCGCCCGAAGTCGTCGGGCGTGACGTCCTGCTCGGCGATCTGGTCCCGGTATTCCTCGAACTTCTTGGGGTCGATTTCCGGTTCCTCGGGTTCGCGCATCTCCCCCGTCTCGGGGTCGATCGTCGTTTCCTCGTCGATCGTCTCGACGATCAGGTGCGCCTCGAGCTGCTCGGGGATTTTCAGTTCGATCACGCGGAAGTCGGCCGTCTCGCGGTCCATTTCCACGCGCGCGTACTTGGCCGAGCCGGGCTGCTTCTTGTAGGCCGAGAGCAGCGCGTCCTCGAGCGCGATCATCAGCTTCTCCGGCTCGATGCCCTTCTCGCGGGCGAGCGCGTGCATGGCCTCAAGGATCTCGCGTGACATGGGCTACTCCTCGATCAGGTTCGAACGACGAATCTCCGAGTACGGGATGGCGATCACGCCGCCGTCGGCAGCGAGCGTCACCTCCTCCTCGGACGCCCCCACCAGCTCTCCCGTGAAGCTGCGCACCGCGCGCGGTTCGCCCTCGCGGGCGCCGGCGCGCTGCACCGGACGCGGATGGCGCACGCGCACGCGCGCGCGCCGGCCGACGAAGCGGCGGAAGTGCGCCGGCTTGGTCAGCGGCCGCTCCGAGCCCGGAGAGGAGACCTCCAGCGAGTAGCGCTCGCGGAGGTCGTTCAGCAGCATCGTGACGCGCTCGCACAGCGCCAGGTCGACGCCGTCCGGGTGATCGATGAAGACGCGCAGGCAGCGCCCGCCGAGCACCTCGGCGAGCAGCACCTCGACGTCGGGCTCGTTGTGCGCGAGCCGCTGCTCGATCTCTGTTTGGAGGGCGTTCATCTCTCGAGGCCGGCATGGAGCGCCGGCCGACTCCTTCAATCTTGTCCTTACGCAAAAAGAGCGGGCGGGCGCCCACTCTCGGTACTGCTGCCGGCGCTCGCACGCCGACACGAAAGCTGTGCGTCGAGGATAGCACCGGGACACCGCCCGTTTACAAGTCGGCTCACGAGAATCGGCCGGCGCTCCGTGCCATCGTCGAGAATCGGCCGGCGCTCCGTGCCGGCCCAGCGAGAATCGGCCGTGCGCTCCGTGCGGCTCCGGCGGGAGCCGGCCGGCGCTCGGTGCCGGCGTCAGCCCCGTTCCGCTTCGCGCCGCGCGCGTTCCCGGTAGAGCCGGTAGTCCTGGCGTTCGGGCCGCAGCGAGCAGGCGAGCGCGAGCGGCTGGCAGGCCTCGCGGTGGCGGCCGAGCTGCTGCATCGCGCGACCGAGGCAGAACAGCGCGTAGTCGTTCGTCGGCGCGCTCGAGGCGACGGCCCGGAACTCCTCCGCCGCGCCTTCGTAGCGCTGCGCGTGGAACAGCGCGCGGCCGAGCGCCTCGCGGATCGAGGCCTTGTCCGGCTCGAGGTCGCGCGCTTTGCTCAGCGGCACGATCGCGGCCTGGTGATCGCCGTGCTCCAGCAGCTCGCAGCCGCGCCGGTAGAGCTCGTAGACGCTGTCCATCGGTCTACCCTAGAACGCCCTCGCGCAGCCGCTCGACCGCGTCGAGGATGGCCTCCGCGACCCGCTCCTTCGAGGCCTGCGGGACGTGCTCCGCAGCGACCGTCCCCGCGCCGTTGGAGGAGGTCAGGATCGTGACCTCGTTCTCGGTGGAGTCGAAGCCGATCTCCGCGCGCGAGATGTCGTTGAAGACGACCGCGTCGAGCCCCTTGGCCGCGAGCTTGCCGCGCGCGTACTCGAGTCCCTCTGCGCCGTGCTCGGCGGCGAACCCCACGAGCGTCTGGCCCGCCCGCCGGGCCTTCGAGAGCGCGCTCAGCACGTCGGGCGTCGGCTCGAGCACGAGCTCGAGGCGCTCGCGCCCGCCCTTCTTGATCTTGCCCTCGGCCGCGACCGGCGCGAAGTCGGCGACGGCCGCCGCCATCAGCAGCACCTCGGCGCCCGCGAACTCGCGCTCGGCGGCGTCCTTGAGCTCCGCGGCCGTCCCGACCTCGACGACGCGCACGCCCGGCGGCGCCGGGAGCGCCACGTTCGCAGCGATCAGCGTCACCCGCGCGCCGCGCGCGGCGGCCTGCGCCGCGAGCGCGAAGCCCATCCGCCCCGAGGAGCTGTTGCCCACGAAACGGACGCTGTCGATCGGCTCGCGGGTGCCGCCGGCGGTCACGAGCACGGACACGCCGTCGAGCGTTCCGCCCGCGCGAGGACGGACGCCACGCGCAGATCCATCCCCATCAAAAATCTCCCCCTGCCTTTCCCTGCCCGCGATCGCCGCCTCGCAGGCCGCGAGCAGATCCGGCGGCTCCGCCAGGCGCCCGACCCCCTCCTCCCCCTTCGACGCCAGCCGGCCCGTGCCCGGGTCGATGATCTGCGTGCCGCGCGCCCGCAGCGTCGCGAGGTTCTCCCGGGTCGCCGGGTGCTCGTACATGCGGTTGTTCATCGCGGGCGCGACGAGCACCGGGCACGCCGCGGCCAGCGCGCAGCTCGTCAGCAGGTTGTCCGCCATCCCGCTCGCCAGCTTCGCGATCGTGTTCGCCGACGCCGGCGCGATCAGGAACACGTCCGCGTTGGCGACCAGCTCGAGATGGCCGATCGGCTCGTGGTCGGGCGCGCGCTCGCCCGGGAAGGCCCCGCGTAGCGGGTCACGCGCGAACTCGCTGACGCAGCACCGGCGCCCCCGCTCAGCGCGGCGAACGAGGCCTCGCCGACGAAGCGGCGGCTGTTCGGTGTCTGGATCACCCGCACCGCGTGGCCGGCGGCCGTCGCGAGACGCACGAGCTCCAGTGACTTGTAAGCGGCGATCCCGCCGCTCACGCCCAGCAGGATGCGTGACATGTCCTCAGATTGTCGGCCGCAGGCGCCCTGCCCGCAAGGCCTGCCGCCTGCCTCTCAGCTCAGCGGTAGTGGTACTTCATCTTCCCCGCTGCTACCTCCTCGAGTGCGATCGTGAGGTAGTTTTTCGAGGCCGTTTCGACCATCGGCGGGGGGAACTCGTCGAAGGTGCCCTCGCCGAGGTTGTGGTAGTAGCTGTTGATCTGGCGCGCGCGCTTGGCAGCGACGATCACGCTCGCGTAGTTCGAGTCGACCTGCTCGAGCAGACGGTCGATGCGGGGGGAGATCATTCTCTGGGTGGCCTCTCTGTACGGAGTAGTGGGTCGGCCGGCGCTCCGTGCCGGCCTCCGGGGCTTGCCCGAACAGTCTAGCCCGGCCGTCCGCCGTGCCCCGGGCGCGGCGGGCTCAGTCCAGGTTCGAGCGGACCACGCCGGCGAGGCTCTCCAGCGCGTCCTCCAGGCGGTCGTTGACGACCACGTGGCCGAACTCGCTCTGCGCCGCGAGCTCCTCCCGGGCGACCTGCAGGCGGCGCTCGACCTCCTGCTGGTCGTCGGTGCCGCGACCGATCAGCCGCGTGCGCAGCGCCTCCAGCGAGGGCGGGGCGATGAAGACCTGCACGGCCTCGGGCATCGCCTCGCGCACCTGGCGCGCGCCCTGCACCTCGATCTCGAGCACGACGGGGACCCCGGCGCCGACGCGCCGGTCGAGCTCCGAGCGCAGCGTGCCGTAGCGGCGCCCCGCGTAGTCGGCATGCTCGACGAAGTCGCCCGCGGCGACGCGGCGGTCGAACTCCTCGGGCGAGAGGAAGTGGTAGTCGACCCCGTCCTGCTCTCCCGGCCGGGGCGAGCGGGTCGTCGCCGAGACCGACAGCTCGAGCTCTCCGAGCCGCTCCATCAGCCCCCTGATCAGCGTTCCCTTGCCGACCCCCGAGGGGCCCGTGATGACGAACACGCGTGCCAAGGGCCGGGAGAGTAGTGACCGCGGCGGAAGGCGCGGCAAGGCCGGCCGGGCCGAGCGCCCCGAGCCCAAGCTTCTCAGCCGGGGCGCACCCCGGCCAGCAGCGCCAGCTCGCGCCACTTCCAATGGCAGTCGACCTCGCCGAAGCCGATGTCGCGCAGCCAGCCGAGCTGGGTCTCCACGTCGAGCAGCCGGTCGGAGGGGTCCTCGCACTCCAGCGGCTCCCCGATCGCGGCGAAGAACTCGAGGTGAAGGGCGCGCGTGGGCGAGGCGACGTGCTCGAGGTTCGCGAACGTCCCGCCGGGGGCCAGAGCCGCGAACGCCTCGCCGTAGAGCGCGCGCTTGCGGTCGTGCTCGAGGTGGTGGATCGCGAGGCTCGAAACCACCGCGTCGAACGGGCCGAGGTCGGGGAGCGGGCAGGCGAGGTCGTGCGCGATGAGATCGAAGCGCCCGTCGCCGGCGAAGCGTTCGGCGGCGGCGGCGAGCATCGGCTCGGAGCTGTCGAGCCCGACCCCCTCCAGCCCCGGCAGCGCCTCGGCGAGCAGGGCGAGCAGCCGGCCGTCGCCGGTGCCGAGGTCGAGGACCCGGCCAGTCGCGGCCGGGAGGACTTCGAGCAGGGCCCTGTCGCCCTCGGCGAGCCGCTCCTCTCCCCCGGTTCTCGTCAGGTAGTGGCGGACATGCGCCGGATCCGACCACTCGCTCGCCGGCATGCTCGGATTATCTGCGCCGCGGCGGCGCAGGGACATGCACAGCGGATGATGCGCTCCGCAAGCGCGCCGGGCACCGGGGCCGGGGCCGCCGCGGGGCTAGTGGTGAAGGAGGTTGATCAGCTCCGAGCGCTGGCGCTCGGAGAGCCCGCCGATCGTCTTGCTCGGGGCGATGCGGCAGTGGACCAGGAGCTTGTTCACCTTCACGCGCCCGTACTTGGGCACGGCGAGCAGCATGTCGAACACCTTCGCGGTCTCGACGTACTCCGGCGGGTCCAGCAGCAGCGAGTGGATCGAGCGCCGGCCGGCCTTCAGATCGCGCTTGAGCTGCGCGCGCTTGATGCGGATCTCGTTGGCGCGCGCGAGTGCGTCCATCCTCTGGTTGAGCGACCGCTCTGGGGCAGTGGACGTATTTGACGTCGGGCCGGTCGCCGTCACCATGGGCGGCGAGTCTACACACACCGGGGCGTCGATCAAGAAAAAACGCCCAATTCACCTAGACCTCAGGCTGAGATTGACAGGGATCGAGGTTGCTGGACGGTCCGGGCCTGTGTTTGCAGGCGTTTTTACCCCCTCGGAACAAGCCCGGCGGCGATCCGCGTGCCTGCACCCGGATCGCGGAAGCTCTCGGTGCCGACGGCGACGAGCGAGGCCCCCACGTCGAGCAGCTCGCGGGCGTGCTCGGCGCGCTGAACGCCCCCCATCCCGATGACGGGAACTTCGACCGCCGCGGCGACGGCGGCGACCTGCGCCAGGGCGACCGGGCGGATCGCGGGGCCCGAGAGTCCGCCGGTCCCGCCGCCCAGCCAGGGCCGGGGCGAGCCGCCGGGTGCCAGGGCGCCGGCGCGCAGCGTGTTGATCAGAGACACGGCGTCGGCGCCGCCGGCCTGGGCGCCGAGCGCGCAGGCCGGCACGTCGGCTGCGTTCGGGGTCAGCTTGACGATCAGCGGCTTGGCGGTGCGCGGACGGACCGCCGCCAGCACCCGCTCGAGCTCGGCGGGATCGGCGCCGATGTCCAGGCCGGTGGCGACGTTCGGGCAGGAGACGTTCAGCTCGATCGCCGCGATCTCCTCGCGCGCGTCGCAGGCCTCCACCAGCTCTGCGAGCTCCCCGGCGTCCGAGCCCATCACGTTGGTGATGACCGGGACGGGCAGCGGCTCGAAGCCCGCCGCCGGGTCGCTGCGAAAGCCGGCGATCAGGGGCAGGTCCTCGGCGAGGTAGCCGTCGAGGCCCTTGTTGGGAAGGCCGATCGAGTTGATCATCCCCGCCGGCGCCTCCCACAGCCGCGGCGGCGGGTTGCCCGCGCGCGGGCGCAGGGTGATCGTCTTCGAGACGTAGGCCGAGAACGGGAACGCGTCGCGCAGCTCCTCGCCGAAGGCCTGCAGCGCGGCGATCGCGTCGAACGTCCCCGAGCCGTTGACGATCGGATGCGCGAGGCGCAGGCCGCACAGCTCGACGCTCACGCGTGCGCCCCGGCGTGCTCCTCGACGCGCTCGAGGAGCGCCGCGTCGATCACCGGCCCGTCCACGCACACGCGCAGGTAGCGCCCGTCGCGCGCCGGGACGACGCAGCCGTAGCAGGCCCCGTAGCCACAGGCCATGCCCGACTCGAGCGCGAGCTGGGCGGGCACGCCGGCGCGCTCGCACAACGAGCGCACTCCCTCGAGCATGCCCGTGGGCCCGCATGCGTACACGGTCGCGTTCGGATCGCTCTCCAGCTCGCGCTCGAGCAGGACGGTCACCAGGCCGTGGCGTCCCGCGGAGCCGTCGTCGGTCGCGATCTCGGCGCTCCGCAGCAGCTTCGCCCCCGGCACGCGGCCGGCGTCGCGGAAGCCGAGCAGGACCGTCGCGGCGACGCCCGCCCGCTCCAGCTCGTCCTGGAGGATCGCCAGCGGCGCGATGCCGACGCCGCCGCCCACGAGGATCGCGCGCCGCGGGCGGGCGGAGTCTCCTTCCGGCGCGGTGAAGGGGCGGCCGAAGGGACCCGCCACCCACAGACGCTCGCCGGCGCCCAGCTCGCACAGCCGCCGCGTGCCGGGGCCGACGTCCTCGAGCAGGAACTGCGAGCTGCCCGCCCTCGTGGCGTGCGACCGAGAAGGCCCGCGCGAGGAACGGGCGCTCGTCGAGCCCTCCCCCCAGCGCTCGCCTGCCGCGAGCATCGCGAACTGGCCGGGGGCCGGGACCGGCCCGTCCGGGTCCGAGACGGTGATGATGCGGTAGACGCCGAGCTCGCGGACCTCGGCGATCTCGAGAAGACGGCGTCCGAGCGGCGCCCGTGCCGCCGCGGGCAGCCGGCTCACGCCACCCCGGCGCCGCCGCCCGCCGGGGCGGGCTCGGCGTCGTCCGACGTCTCCGCCGCCGCGTCGGGCGCAGCGCCGCGCGTGACGCGCGCGCCGGCGCCGCTGTCGCCGGCCCCGCGCGAGCCGCCGGGCGCCGCGCGGCCGATGCCGTGCAGATCCTGCAGGCACATCACCTCCGGCTCGCCGTCGATCCGCGCCCGTGAGATCGCGCGCGCCGCCGACATCCCCGCCGAGAGCGTGGTCAGGCAGGGCACGCCGTGGGTCACGGCGGCGCGGCGGATCTCGTGCCCGTCCGTGCGGGCGCCGACGCCCGTCGGCGTGTTGATCACGAGGTCGACGTCGCCGCGTTCGATCCAGTCGACGACGTGCGGGGAGCCCTCGCCGATCTTGTTCAGCCTCTCCACGGGCACGCCCATGCGCCCGATCGCCTCCGCCGTCCCGCGCGTGGCCACGATCCGGAAGCCGGCGTCGTGCAGCGACTGCGCGATCCCGACGCCGCCCGCCTTGTCTTCGTCGGTGACCGTGATGAAGACCGTCCCGCTGGCCGGCAGCGGCACGCCGGCGGCCGCCTGCGCCTTCGCGAACGCGGTCGGGAAGTCGCGCGCGACTCCCATCACCTCGCCCGTCGAGCGCATCTCGGGACCGAGCACGGCGTCGGAGTTCTCGAAGCGGTCGAACGGGAGCACCGCCTCCTTGACCGAGATGTGATCGCCGTATCCGAGCCCCTGGCGCTCCTGCGGCAGATCCATGTCCGAGAGGCGCTCGCCGAGCATCACCCGGCAGGCGAGCTTCGCCAGCGGCACCCCGACGGCCTTGGAGACGAAAGGCACGGTCCGCGAGGCGCGCGGGTTCGCCTCGATCACGTACAGCTCGCCGGCGTGGATCGCGTACTGGACGTTGATCAGCCCCACGACGCCGATCTCGAGTGCGATGTCCCGCGTCGCGCCGCGGATCTGCTCGAGCATCTCTTCGCCCAGCGAGTGGGGCGGCAGCACGCACGCGCTGTCGCCCGAGTGCACGCCGGCCTCCTCGACGTGCTGCATGATCCCGCCGATCCAGACGTCCGTCCCGTCGCTGAGCGCGTCGACGTCGACCTCCAGGGAGTCCTCGAGGAAGCGGTCGAGGTAGATCTCGCCGCCTTCGCCGGCCTCGCGGCGCAGGTAGTCGGCGAGGTCCTCGTGCGAGTAGACGATCTCCATCGCGCGGCCGCCAAGGACGTAGGAGGGCCGGACGAGCAGCGGGAAGCCGACCTCGCCCGCGCAGCGCAGGGCCTGCTCGACCGAGCGCGCGGTCGCGTACGGCGGCGCTTTGTGGCCGAGCCGCGCGAGCAGCGCGCCGAAGCGCCCGCGGTCCTCGGCCAGGTCGATCGACTCGACGCTCGTGCCCAGCAGCGGCACGCCCGCCTCCTCGAGCCCGGCCGCGAGCTTCAGCGGCGTCTGGCCGCCGAACTGGACGATCACGCCCTTCAGCGGCGCTCCCGTGCTCTCCGCCTCGACGACGGCCAGCACGTCTTCGAGCGTCAGCGGCTCGAAGTAGAGCCGGTCGGAGGTGTCGTAGTCGGTGGAGACCGTCTCCGGGTTGCAGTTGACCATCACCGCGTCGCGCCCGGACTCGCGCACGGTCATCGCGGCGTGCACGCAGCAGTAGTCGAACTCGATCCCCTGCCCGATGCGGTTCGGGCCCGCGCCGAGGATCACCACCGACTCGCGGTCCCCGCGCTCGACCTCGCCGGCGCGGGCGGCGTCCCAGCCGGAGTAGTAGTAGGGCGTGCGCGCGGGGAACTCCGCGGCGCAGGTGTCGACCGAGCGGAACGAGCGCTCGCCGGCGAACGGCGCCTGCGGGTCCTTCGCCAGCTCGGCGAGCTCGCGCAGGAACCAGGGGTCGACCGACGTGGCCGCGTTGATCTCCTCGACCGACGCGCCGCGCGAGAACAGCTCGAGGATCGTCTCGAAGCGCGCCGGGCGCGGTTCGGCGAGGCTCGCGAGGAGCTCCTCGGTTGGCGTGTCCTGCAGCGCGGGCGGCTTGTCGAGCTCGCGCGAGCGCAGCGCCTTCGCGAACGCCTGGCCGAACGTGCGCCCGATCGCCATCGCCTCGCCGACCGACTTCATGTGCGTGGAGAGCGTCGCCGAGGCCTCGGGGAACTTCTCGAAGGCGAAGCGCGGCCACTTCACCACGACGTAGTCGATCGTGGGCTCGAAGCAGGCGGGCGTCACGCCGGTGATGTCGTTGTCGATCTCATCCAGCGTGTAGCCGACAGCCAGCCGCGCGGCGATCTTGGCGATCGGGAACCCGGTCGCCTTGGAGGCCAGCGCAGAGGAGCGCGAGACGCGCGGGTTCATCTCGATGACGAGGATCTCCTCGGTCTCCGGGTTGACGGCGAACTGCACGTTGGAGCCGCCGGTCTCGACGCCGACGGCCCGGATCACGGCGATCGCCTGGTCGCGCAGGCGCTGGTAGAGGCGATCGGTCAGCGTCTGCTGCGGGGCGACTGTCACCGAGTCGCCGGTGTGCACACCCATCGGGTCCACGTTCTCGATCGAGCAGACGATCACGACGTTGTCGGCGCGGTCGCGCATCACCTCGAGCTCGAACTCGCCCCACCCGATCACGGACTCGTCGAGCAGCACCTGCCCGATCGGCGAAGCCTCGAGGCCGAGCGCGGCGATGCGCTCGAAGTCCTCCTCGGTGCGGGCGATGCCGCCGCCGCGCCCGCCGAGCGTGAAAGCGGGGCGCACGATGCACGGCAGGCCGAGCTCGGGGAGCGCGGCGCGCGCCTGCTCGATCGTGGTGGCGATCGCGCTGCGCGGCATGCGCAGGCCGGCGCGTTCCATCGTGGTGCGGAAGATCTCGCGGTCCTCGGCGCAGGCGATCGCGTCGTAGTTGGCACCGATCAGCTCGACCCCGAGCCGCTCCAGCGTGCCGTCGTCGTGCAGCGCCTTCGACAGGTTCAGCGCGGTCTGGCCGCCGAGCGTCCCGAGCAGGGCGTCGGGGCGCTCGCGTTCGATCACCTTGCGGACCGGCCCCGGCAGCAGCGGCTCGACGTAGGTCGCATCCGCGAACTCCGGGTCGGTCATGATCGTCGCCGGGTTGGAGTTCACGAGCACGACCTCGTAGCCCTCCTCGCGCAGCACCTTGCACGCCTGCACGCCGGAGTAGTCGAACTCGGCGGCCTGCCCGATCACGATCGGGCCGGAGCCGAGGATCAGGATCTTCTCGATGTCGGTGCGCTTCGGCACCTAGACGAGCCCTCCGCTCATGCCGCCGCCTCGATCCGCTGCAGGAAGCGGTCGAACAGGTAGAGCGAGTCGTGCGGTCCCGGCCCGGCCTCGGGGTGGTACTGCACGGTGCCTCCGGGGACGTCGAGCAGCTCGAGCCCCTCGACGGTGCGGTCGTAGAGGTTCACGTGCGAGAGCGCCGCGGCGCCGAAATCGGTCTCCCAGCGGACCGGCTCGTCGGTGTCGATCGTGCGGCCGCCGCCCGGACCGAGCGCGGCGAAGCCGTGGTTCTGGGAGGTGATCTCGACGCGCCCTGTGGCGAGGTCGCGCACCGGATGGTTGGCGCCGCGGTGGCCGAAGGGCAGCTTGAACGTCTCGAGACCCACCGCCCGGCAGAGGAGCTGATGGCCGAGGCAGATCCCCCACACCGGCTTTCGGCCCACGATCTCCCGCACGGTGTCCACGACGTAGGAGAGCGCGGCCGGGTCGCCCGGGCCGTTGGCGAGGAACACGGCGTCCGGGTCCGATGCGAGCAGCTCCTGCGCCGAGCTGGTGCACGGGTGCAGCTCGACGCGCGCGCCGCGCTGCACCAGCTCGCGGACCATCGAGGCCTTGATCCCGGTGTCGATGACCGCGATCAGCGGGCCGTCGCCGTGGCCGTGGCTGCTGGGCGCCTCCGGCGTGACGACCCGCGCCAGGTCCTGGCCGGCCATCGGCGGCTCGGCCGCGATCAGCTCGCGGGCGCTCTGCGGCGCGATCGAGCCCGGGAAGACGCCGCCCCGCATCGCGCCGGCATCGCGGATGTGGCGTACGAGCGCGCGCGTGTCGATGCCGCTGATCGCCTGCACGCCGCAGTCGGCGAGCCAGTCCAGCCAGCCGCGCTCGGCGCTCGGCGCGTCCTCGCTGTTGCGGGCGTCTCGCATGATCGCCGCGCGTGCCCACACCCGCTCGGACTCCATCGCCTCGGCGCTGACGCCGTAGTTGCCGATGTGGGGATAGGTGAAGGTGATGAGCTGCCCGGCGAAGGACGGGTCGGTCATCGACTCCTGGTAGCCGGACATGCCGGTCGTGAAGACGACCTCCCCGACGGCGGGGCGGGCGGCGTTCACGTCCCCGCAGACGAAGCCGTCGAAGCGCGTGCCGTCCTCGAGCAGGACGTAGCCGGGCTCGCTCACTTGACGAGCGCCTGCACTTGCTTGAACTCCGGCGTCCCCGCGCGGCCCAGCAGCTCGAAGAGGACCGCCTCGACGGTCGTCACGACGGCCCCGGCGCGGTCGAGGCGCTCGAGGCCCCAGCGGTAGTCATGCTCGTGCCGGGAGCCGACCGCGTCGGCGGGCACGTGGACCTCGATCCCCCGCTGCAGCAGGTCGTGTGCCGTCTGGCTCACGCACACGTGGGTCTCGATCCCGCAGACGACGACCTGGTCGCGGCCGCTCAGGCTGAAGCCTTCGGCGCGCACGGCCGAGAACACCGTCTTCTCGATCACCGGCTCGCCGTCGAGCCCGAGCTCCGGGACGCTGTGGCCAAGCCCTTTCGGATACTGCTCGCTGACGATCCGCGGGAGGTCGAGGATGCGTGCCGCCTCGACGAGCTTCGCGCACGAGCGCGCGACCGCCTCGAAGGCGTCATACACGCGGAAGCCCTCCTGGACGTCCACGACGACCAGCATCGCCCGCTGGCGCGAGAGCAGCCCCATCAGGCCTCCGCCAGCGCCAGCGCGCGGTCGCGGTGGGCGACGGTCCCGGCGGCGAGCGTGACGAGAACGCGGCCCTGCAGCCCTCGGCCCGAGAAGCAGCAGTTCTCGGAGCGGCTCTCCCAGCCGTGCTCGCCGGCGACCCACCGCGCGTCGAGGTCTGCCACCGCGATGCTCGCCGGCTCGCTCCTCGCCAGCCGCGCGAGCGGCAGGCCGAACAGGGCCGCGCCAGCGGTCATGCGCTCGACCAGCGTGGCGAGCGGGAGCAGGCCCGGGACGACGAGCCCGGTGTGGAGCGCCGCGAACGCGGTCTCGAGGCCGGTCGTCCCCATCGGTGCCTGCTCGAACGGGACCTCCTTCTCGTCCCGGGCGTGCGGCGCGTGGTCGGTGGCGACGCAGTCGATCGTGCCGTCGCGGAGCCCTTCGATCAGCGCCTGGCGGTCGCTCTCCTCGGTCAGCGGCGGATGCATCTTCATCCGCGTGTCGAGCGTGCGAACGTCCTCATGGGTCAGCAGCAGGTGGTGCGGGCTGGCCTCGGCGCTCGCGCGCACCCCGCGGCGCTTCGCCTCGGCGACGGCCTGCACCGACCCGGCGCTCGACAGGTGCATGAAGTGCACGCGCCCGTCCTCGTATTCGGCGAGCATCGCGTCGCGGGCGACCATCGTCGACTCGGCGACCGACGGGATCCCCGCGATCCCGAGCGCCGCGCTCACGGCGCCTTCGTGCATCGCGCCGCCGCGCGAGAGCGTGCGGTCCTCCTCGTGCAGGGCCAGCACGCCGCCGCACAGGCGCTGGTACTGGAGCGCCTTGCGCAGCACGCCGGCGCTGGCGACCGGTCTGCCGTCGTCGGTGAAGCCGAGCGCGCCGTGGTCGGCGAGCTCGGCCATCTCCGTGAGCTGCTCGCCCTCCAGCCCGCGCGTGATCGCGGCCAGGAACCCGACCGGGATGCGGGCCTGGCGGCTCGCGGCCTCGCGCACCGCGCCGAGCAGCGGCGCCGAGTCGAGCACCGGATCGGTGTTGGGCATCGCGATCACGCCGGCGTATCCGCCGGCCGCCGCGGCGCGGGTGCCGGTCTCGAGATCCTCCTTGTGCTCCTGACCCGGGGTGCGCAGGTGGACGTGCGGGTCGAAGAAGGCGGGCATCGCGATCAGCCGCCCGCGGCCCTCGATCGTCTCCTGCGAGGCGGCGGGCTCCAGGGCGCCGGGCTCCCCCAGCTCCGCGATGCGCCCGTCGCGCACGCTGATGTCCCGGCGCGCGTCCAGGCCCTCTCGCGGGTCGAGCGCGCGCACGTCGCGCAGCAGGACGTTCGCGGGGTCCCCCCTCCCGCCGACGAGCGGCTCGGGGCGGCTCACGCTTCCCTGCCCTGTCGCGCGGCGAGGAGACCGGCGGCCTCGGACTCGCGCGCAGGCGCCTCGGCGGCGCGCGCGCCCGACCCGGCCAGGAGCTCGTAGAGCACCGCCATCCGCACGACCACCCCGGCCTCGACCTGAGCGGTGATCACCGCCTGCGGCGAGTCGACCACCTCGCCGGAGAGCTCGACGCCGCGGTTGACCGGGCCCGGGTGCATCAGGATCTGCCCGGCGCGCAGGCGGCGCCCGTTGATCTGGTACCACGACGCGTACTCGCGCAGCGATGGCACCCACGTCTCGCTCATGCGCTCGCGCTGCATGCGCAGCGCGTAGACGACGTCGGCGCGCTCCAGCTCGTCCAGCGTGTAGCGGACCTCGCAGCCGAGCTGCTCGATCCCGCGCGGGATCAGCGTCGGGGGACCGGCGACGGTGACGCGGGCGCCCATGCGCTGGAAGGCGAGGATGTCCGAGCGCGCGACCCGCGAGTGGGCGACATCGCCGACGATCCAGATCGCGGCGCCGTCGATGTCGCCGAGGCGGCGTTTCAGCGTGTAGACGTCGAGCAGCGCCTGCGTCGGGTGCTCGTGCTTGCCGTCGCCGGCGTTGACGATCGCGGCGGAGCACCAGCGCGAGACGAGCTCGGCGGCGCCTGCCCAAGGCGTGCGCAGGACGATCGCGTCCGGCTTGTGCGCGCTGAGCGTCAGCACGGTGTCCTTCAGCGACTCGCCCTTCTCCACGCTGGAGCCGCTCGCGACGAAGTTGACGACGTCGGCCGAGAGGCGCTTGGCCGCCAGCTCGAAGGAGCTGCGTGTGCGGGTGGAAGCCTCGTAGAAGAGGTTCAGGACCATGCGCCCGCGAAGCGCGGGCACCTTCTTGATCTCGCGGTCGGAGACCTCGGCGAAGCGCTCGGCCTGGGAGACGATGCGCTCGATCGCCGCGCGGTCGAGATCCTCGATCGAGAGCAGGTGGTTCATCAGGCCTCCAGTGGCTCCGGAGTCGCGATCGCGATCTCGTCGACGCCGTCCAGCTCGCGCACGCGCACGTGGACGTGCTCGTCCCGCGCGGTGGGGAGGTTCTTGCCGACGTAGTCGGGGCGGATCGGCAGCTCGCGGTGTCCCCGGTCGGCGAGCACGGCGAGCTGCACGCGGGCGGGGCGCCCGTAGTCGAACAGCGCCTCGATCGCGGCGCGCGCCGTGCGGCCGGTGAAGAGGACATCGTCCACGATCACCACCGTCAGCCCCGCGATGTCGAAGTCGATGTGCGAGGCGTGCAGGACAGGCGCCTCGGGGCGCGTGGCGACGTCGTCGCGGTAGAAGCCGATGTCGAGGTCGCCGAGCAGGACCTCGACGTCGAGCTGCTCGGCGAGCAGGGCCTGCAGCCGCCGCGCGAGGAAGGCGCCGCGACGATGGATGCCAACCAGCGCCGGCGCGGGATCGCCGGGGTTGCGCTCGAGGATCTCGTGGGCGATGCGCGTCAGCGCTCGCCGCACATCGTCCTCACCGAGGACGACCTTCTCAGTGGCCTGCATCACGTTCCTTCCTGGCCTCGCGGGACCGGGTTAAAGGATCGCGAGGAATGTATCAGGGGGAGCTGACCGTCTCGGTCTGCGGCTCGGCCAGCGGCGCCCCGCCGGGGCCGGCCGCCGCGTCGCCGCTCTGCTGCGGGCCTGTGCCTGACCCCGCCTCGCGCCCCCGCTCGCGCGCCTGGCGGTCGGCCCAGCGCAGCAGCGTCGGCCGCACCGCGCTCCGGGAACGGCACCTCGATCGTGTCGAAGTCGCGCGGCACGACGGTGTTCGGGAAGATCGCGCGCGCCTCGTCGCGGATCTCCGCACCGGCGTAGCGGCTGGAGAGATGCGTGAGCGCGAGCAGCCTCACCTCGGCGCCCAGGGCGAGCTCCGCGGCCTGCCGGGCGGTGCTGTGGTTGGTTTCCCGCGCCCGCGGCGCCTCGGCGTGCGAGGAACGTCGCCTCGTGCACGAGCACGTCGGCTTCGTGGGCGGCGATCGCGAGCGCCTCGCACGGCGCCGTGTCGCCGGAGATCACGATCTTGCGGCCCTCCCGCTCGGGCCCCATCACCTGCTCGGGCGTCACGCCCCCGACCGCTTCGCCGCGCTGCAGCCGGCCGAAGTCCGGACCCGGGCT
Source organism: uncultured Solirubrobacteraceae bacterium (assembly GCA_963779065.1). Classification (GTDB taxonomy): domain Bacteria; phylum Actinomycetota; class Thermoleophilia; order Solirubrobacterales; family Solirubrobacteraceae; genus Palsa-744. Next base: position 511,326 of record CAVZWQ010000003.1, on the reverse strand, counting down.
CACCCCCAGCTGCTTGGCCACCTCGGGGTCGAGATGGCCGGGTCGCGGCTCCTCGACGAGCACGTAGCCGTAGGAGGATGCGCCCCTGTGCTGAACGGGTACGGCGGCGATCCGGTAGCCGTCGCCCTGCACCGCCTCCGTCGGGCGCAGCTCGACGAGCGAGAGCTTGAACGGCAGCCGGCCGAACGCCGCCTTCATGCTCGCGATCAGCTCGCCGAGCCCGGGCGGCCCGTAGACGGTGAGCGGCTGCGTGCGCTCGCGGAGCGCGAGCGACTTCAGCATCCCGGGCAGGCCGAGCCAGTGGTCGGCGTGGAAGTGCGTGATGTAGACGGCGTCGAGGTCGAGGAGCCCGATCGAGCGCAGCAGCTGGCGCTGCGTGCCTTCGCCGCAGTCGAACAGCAGCTTCTCGCCGCCGCGGCGCACCAGAAGCGCGGGCAGGCCGCGGCGCGCGCTCGGCGTCGAGCCGGCGGTGCCCGCGAAGAAGATCGAGAGGTCCATCAACGGCTACGGTACCTGCCGCGTTGGCGCCGGTGAGACTCGCAGCGCTTCGGGCTCGCTGGGGCGCCGGCTCCGTTGACAATTCGTTCACGCGCCGGGGTGCCATCGGTTAGGGTCAGATTGCTGACCTATCAGCACCGGGGGAGCGCGGTACGGCCCAGTGCCCAGTCAGGGCAAGGCGCCGGATCCGCGCGCGGGCGCAGCGGGCCGCGACACGATTCTTCCCCGACCTACACGAGGAGGAGAAGGAGATGCTCAGACGCGCAGTTTGCATCGCGTGCTTCCTGACGGCGTTCGTCGCCACGAGCGCCGCAGCGCAGGCCGCCGGCCCGCACTGGACCTGGGGGCCCAAACCCACCGAAGAAATCCCCGCCGGCAAGCCGGTGCCCATCACGACCGAAGGAACGCTCAACTTCGTGGTGACGCCCGCATCGGGCAAAACGATGAAAACGAAATGCAAAGTCGAAGATCGCGAGCTGATCGAAAACCCGCTCGGCGGGGCGCCGGGCATCGACACGATGACCTCGTTCGTGATCTCCGGCTGCACCGGCAAAGCCGCATGCTCGACGGGGGCGCTGATCGCCTTCCAGGCCGCCGGCCTGCCATGGGCATCCGAACTGCTCGCCGGCCCGCCGATCCGCGACGAAATCAAAGGCGTCGAAATCCAGGAGCAGTGCAACGGCCTGGTGCTCTCGACCTACACGGGCACGTGGACCCCTGAAGTCAAAGGCACCAACCTCAAATTCGGCCCAGGGTCGGGCACCCTCGAAGACGCCTTCAAAAACAAACTCAACATCATAGGCGCCGACAAAATGATCGGGCCTGCGCCGAAAACGAAAATCGGCGCCGTCTAGGAACGCGCCCTGACGCGTCGCGCGCGGCTCGCCCTCCCCGGGAGCCGCGCGGGACGCCCGGCGCTCCGCGCCGGCTGTGCTTCTCGGGGAGCCGCGCGGGACGCCGGGCGCTGGGCAATAGACTCAGGCCCCCCAGCGCCCGTAGCTCAGTGGATAGAGCGCTCGCCTCCGGAGCGAGAGGTCGCAGGTTCAAATCCTGCCGGGCGCGCTCGTGGTGTCGGGCGTCGGCCGACCCCCCGGTCCGGACGCCTGCCAGGGACCTCGCTCAAGGCTCGCTGCTCTGCCTGTCGGGGTCGATGCCGGGCGGCGCGACCTCGCCGCGGTCGAGCGCCTGGGAGAGGCGCTGTTTGGCACCGAAGGCGCCCCTGTCGAGAACACCCGACCCTGCCGCGTAGGAGATCGCGTCTCCGCCGCGACCTCGCAGGATGAACGCACAGCCGACAGCGATCACCGCCCCCGCAAGCGGGCCCAGGAGGTAGACCCAGTAGCTGGTCCAGTCACCGCTGACGAGCGCCGGTCCGAACGAACGGGCCGGATTCATCGAGACGCCGCTGACCGGTGCCGCCCAGAGTCCCGCCAGAGCGATGTATCCGCCGACGGCCAACGCCGCGATCGCACCGACGTTCTGCGCAGCCGACGCGGTGCCCAGGATCACGCTCACGAGCCCGACGGTCAGGACGATCTCCATGAGCAGGGCCTGCCAGTTCACGTACCCCGGTCCGGGCAGCGTGGCGCCGAGATGCTGGATGTTCCCGAACACCGCGAGCAGGAACAGGCACGCCAGCGTGGCGCCGATCAGTTGGATGATGATGTAGCCGGGCACGCGCTTCCAGGGGAAGTCACCCCGCAGCGCGAACGCGAGCGTGACGGCGGGGTTCAGGTGGGCGCCGGAGACCGCTCCCATGTAGAGGATGATCCCGAGGACCGTGAGCCCCGGCGCGACGACGGCAGCCGCCAGGCTGATCTGGCCCTGAGCGTGCAATATCCCGCCGCCGGCCGCCGCGAGCAGCAGGAAGAACGTTCCCAGCAGCTCCGAGAACAGCCTGCGCCACTCCAGCCGGGGATCGTCGAAGTCCTTGCGATCCCCGAACTCGAGCATCAACAGGTGATGCGCGCGAGGAGTGATCGCCCCCGCCTCTGAAGCGATCTCCGGTCCAGCACCAGCGCTCGACGCGACAGGCTCATCGGGCATGCCCACAAGCCCCTTTCTGCAGAGGAGAGATCCCCACGACGAACCAGCCTTGCCGGTCCCGGAGGCTCCAGCATCACTCCAACGGGATTAGAGCCGCGCAACCGCCCCTCGCCTGACTCGCGGCCCGCGCAGCCCGATGGCGTACCACGGCCCGGCGGCGGGGAGAGGCGCCGTCGCGTACATCGCGGGGCGCCGCCGCCACGCGCCGCGGGATACTCGCTCCTTGCGGTTCCCGCACGCACGCCTCGCTGCAACCCACGGACGCCCGGCGGCGGGCCAGGTTCCCTGCCGAGCACGCGCTCGCCGCCTGCGGGGACGAGCCGCGGCGATGCTCCTCGCCGCCGGGCTCGCAGCCGCCGCGTGGCCGTCACCCGCCGCCGCGACCACGGGGCAGGTCTGGGTCCCCTACCCCGCGCTGCTGGCCCAGGTCCGCACCGGACCGCTGATCCGGGCGATCATCAACCCGGCGCGGATGGACGTCGAGATCAAGTTCCGCAACCTCGACGAGTGGCACGCCTACTACCCGGCGGGCGCGCAGCCCGAGCTTCAGGCGCTCCTGCGCCGCCGCCACGTGCGCGTGATCTTCGTCGCGCGCCCGGCGACCGCCGCGACGCACCACTCGAGCGGCGGGCACCCGCTGCGCTGGGCCCTCGCCGGGGCCGTGGCCGCGGCGCTTGATCGCCGGCGCGGCGCTGGCCGTCCGCAGCCGCCGCCGGCGCGCCGCGCCCTAGCTGCCGCGGTCGCGCCGCCGCCGCGCGGCCAGCACGAGCCCGGTGCAGAGGGCCAGCGCTGCCACGGCCGCCACCGCGATCCGCAGCCAGTGCGACCCGCCGGCGGGCCGCGCGGCGGGCGCAGCCACGGCCGGCGGCGAGTACCCGTGGGCGACGTAGGGCCGTAGGGCGGCGCCGGCGAGGTAATGGACGCCGGCGGGGGCCACGGCGCGGTCCCCCCACGCGAGCACAGGCCGGTCGGAGGCCGGTTCGACCGCCGCCGCGACAGCTCCCGGCGCGATCGCGGCGGGCACCGGCCGCGGAGCGCAGGGCAGGACGACGTCGCCGCGGCCGACCAGCAGCGTGCATTCGCTGAGCGCCCCGCCTTCGCGCCACAGCGCGAGCGCGTCGTCGGCCGGACCCGGCGCGGTCGCTTCGAGCGTCGCGTCCCGCCCGGCGGGCGACAGCGCCGTCGACGGGTGCACGCCGGCGAAGACGGCGGGCGCGGCCAGCACTCGATAGGCCCCCCGCTCGCGCACCGTCCAGGCAAGCAGCACGTTCTCCCCCGAGAGCCGTACGAGACCGAGCGCTCCCGCGTGGCGCGCGAGCCCCCGCGGGTCGGGGAACGTCGCGACGGCGCGGGGCGCGCCGAAACGTGTGTGCGCGTCGGTCATCGCGATCCGCACGGCGCTGTCGCGACCCCCGCGGGCCGCCGTGGCCCAGGCGAGCATGGCGTGGCCGTTGTCGCTGAGGACCGCCTGGAGGGCGGGCGCGGCGGCCGAGGGGCCGATCCGCTGCAGCGCGCCGAGAGTCCCGTCGTTGCGCATCAGACGGGCGTAGAGGCTTCGGCCCTGCTGCCACGTGACCAGCACTTCCGAGCGGAAGTCGAGGGCCAGCCCGAGCGCCGTCACGGGCGCCCCGGGAACGCCGAAGGACACCACCGGGCCGGGCGCGTGACGGAAGTAGCGCACGACCGCGAGCTCGATGCGGCCGCCGTTCACGACCGCGGCGGCCACGTCGCCGAGGTAGGCGTGCGCGAGCGCCGCGGGCCCGTCGCCCGGGAGCGTCAGGACCTGCCTCAGCCGCCCGCCGGCGCGCCCCGCCAGCAGCCGGGCACCCGCCGGCCCCGGGGACAGCACCGCGACCTGACCGAACCCCGCGCCGGCCACCTCCGGCTGCTGCCCGGCCGCCGCTGCACCCGCGGCGCCCGCGACCGGCTCGGGCCGCCCCGGGGCGGCGCCCGGCCCCACCGGCGCGAGCTCGAGCGTCGGGCTGCCCGCCCGGGCGCAGCCGGCGGCCGCAAGCCAGACGAGCGCGCCCGGGCCGGTCTGCTGTTGCGGGGAGCTGCTCGGGAACGCGAGGCGGGGCGCTGACAGGGCGCAGCCGCTCAGCCGGACCGCATCCGGACGGGCGGCGCCCGGAGCGGCCGGGGCGAGGAGCGCCTCAGCCGCGAGCGCCGCCGCCGAGACGAGCGCGATCGCCCGCCGCGGCTTCGCGCGCCGCGCGGTGCTCTGCCGCGAGCAGCGAGCGGCCCGCGAACTCGAGACCGGCGACGAGGTGTGCGTGCACTTTTTCAAGGCTGTGGCCGCCTTCGTAGATCACGCCTTCGGCCTGCGCGCCGTCGGCGCGCAGCGCGGCGGCGAATTCCGGGTCCTCCGAAGGCACCGCGACCGGATCTTCGGCCGCGCCGTAGAGGAACGCGTGCAGGCCCAGATGCTGGATCACCGGGCGGGCGGCCTGCAGGGACGGCCAGAGGCTGTTGAAGAAGCCGAGCCAGCTCTCGACGACGGCGAAGCGCGTCGGGTTCGCGAGCGCGACGTTCATCGCGCCGAAGCCGCCCATCGAGCTCCCCGCGATCGCGCGGGCGGCGCGGGTCGGGACCGTCCGGAACATGCGGTCGGCGAGTTCCTGCACTTCCACGACGAAGGTCGCGCTCTGATGGGAAGGGACGTCCTTCCAGCTTTCGAGGCTCGAACGGTCCTGCGGCATGACCACGATCAGCGGCGGGATCGAGCCGCGTGCGATCAGGCGGTCGAGCGTCCGCTGGATTCCCATTTCCAGGAACGCCTCCGGGTGCCCGTCCCGGCCGTGCAGCAGGTACAGCGACGCGCAGCGGCCCGGCGGCACGGCGCACGCCGCCGGGACGTAGGCGTAGAACGAGCCGTCCGCGTGCAGCGAGGGCGAGTAGAACCGCGCGTGGGCGACGATGCTGCCGGAGCCAGAGCGGTCGACCGCCTCCAGCGAGGGCAGCGGCGGCAGCGCCACCCCCGCGGCGAGCGTCGCCGAGGAGTCGGGCGCCGACACGCGGGCAGGCGCCGCCGCGCAGCCCCAGCAGCCGTTCGGCCTGCGGGCGCCCGACAACGGTGACCGCGACGGCCAGGGCGAGCGCGGCCAGCAGGAGGGCGACGAGCAGCCACCAGGCGAGCGAGCGCGAACGCTCCGCCCGAGCGCTTTGCGGCAGCGCGGCGGAGGAGCCGGCGAGCACGGGCTCGAGCCGCGGCGGCAGCGCGGGAACCCACGCCGGGGGGCGCAGGTCGGCCGCATCGCTGTGCATTCCGGGCCAGCTCCAGTCGCCGTGGCCGTCCAGCCAGGGTTGTGGATCGGTTGTGCGTCGCCGCGAGGGCATACCAGGACATTCAACGAACCATCCCCCCGCCGAGGCAAGGTCTGCACGAAGGCTCGCACCCGGCGCCCGGCTGCCGGGCGGCTAGGGCGAGAGCCGCTCGAGCACCCAGCCCCCGCCCTCGCGGCGGAAGCGCAGCCGGTCATGCAGGCGGTTCGCCCGGCCCTGCCAGAACTCGACCGTCTCGGGTACGAGGCGGAACCCGCTCCAGCGTTCGGGCCGCGGCACGGGCCCGGGAGGCGGCCAGCGTGCTTCGGCTTCCGCCTGCGCGCGCTCCAGCACCTCGCGCCCCGCGACCACGCTCGACTGGCGGCTGGCGTGCGCGCCGATCTGCGAGCCGTAGGGGCGGCTCGCGAAGTAGGCGTCGGCGCGCGCCTCCTCCACCGGCTCGACCGAGCCGACGACGACGACCTGGCGCTCGAGCTCGTACCACGGAAACAGCAGCGAGGCGCGGGGGTTCTCCGCCAGCTCGGTGCCCTTGCGGGAGTCGAGGTTCGTGAAGAACTCGAAGCCGCGCTCGGCCACGCCCTTCAGCAGCACCGTGCGCGCCGAGGGCTGCCCGCGGGCGGAGGCGGTCGCGAGCACCATCGCGGTGGCCTCGTGCGCACCGGCAGCGCCGAACTCGGCGTGCCAGCGCTCGAACTGCTCGAGCCACGTCGCCGCCAGCCCGCCCTCGTCCAGCGTCCGCTCCACGACGCTGCATTCTGCGCCCGCGCCGCCAACCCTGCCGGGGCTGTCCCGCGATGGCATGATGCGGCGGTGCCCGGCGCTCCCCCACGGCTGCGCGAGATCGTCCGCGAGTGGGGCCGCATCGGATGCCTGGGCTTCGGCGGGCCGCCGGTCCACATCTCGATGCTGCGAGACCTCTGCGTGACGCGGCGCCGCTGGATCGATCCGGTCGCCTTCGAGCACGCGCTCGCGGCCGTCAACATCCTGCCCGGTCCCGCCTCGACCCAGCTCTCGATCTACTGCGCCTGGCGGCTGCGCGGCTACCGCGGCGCGATCCTCGGCGGGCTCGCGTTCATCGTGCCGGGGCTGGTGCTGATCCTCGCGCTGTCCGCGCTGTTCCTGGCCGGATCGCCCCCCGATTGGGTGCGCGGCGCCGGGATGGGCGCGGGCGCCGCGGTTGCGGCGGTCGCCGTGCGGGCCGGCATGGACATCGGCCTGCCCCTGTGGGCCCGCACGCTCCCCGAGCGGCGCGTGCGGGTGGCCGTCTACGCGCTGGCCGGCGGCGTCGTGGCCGCGTTGACCGGCCCCTGGCTCGTGCTCGTGATCCTCGCCTGCGGCGCGATCGAGCTGGGACTCCAGGAGGGCGGCCCGAGGGCGCTGCGCGCCCACGCCTGGCCGCTGCTCGCCGTGGCCGCCGACCCGGGCGGGATCGGCTCGCTGGTCTGGACCGCGCTGAAGGTCGGGGCGCTCTCCTTCGGCGGCGGCTTCGTGATCGTGCCGCTGATGCAAGGCGATGCGGTGAACACGTACCACTGGATGACCCATGGCCAGTTCCTGAACGCCGTCGCGCTCGGCCAGGTCACGCCCGGCCCGGTCGTGCAGACGGTGGCCGCGGTGGGCTACGCCGCCGGCGGCCTCGGCTGGGGGCTGCTCGCCGCGCTCGTCGCCTTCCTGCCCTCCTTCTCGTTCATCCTGATCGGCGCGCGGCGCTTCGAGCGCCTGCTCTCCGACCGTCGCGCGCTCGCCTTCCTGGCAGGCGCCGCTCCGGCGGCGGCCGGGGCGATCGCCGGCTCGGCGCTGGCGCTCGCGCTCGCGATCAGCCAGGCCTGGCAGGTGCCGCTGCTCGCACTCGCCGCGCTCGCGCTGCTCGCGCTGCGCTGGCCGGTCGTGCCGGTGCTGCTCGGCTGCGGCGCGATCGGCGCGGTCGCGGCGCTGCTGGGCGCGCCGGTGGAATAGCCCTCAGGGTGCGGTGACCGACCAGGTGCCGGCCGCTTCGACTTCGCCTTCTTCTGTCGACTTCCCACCTCGTGCCGAACCCGAAGCGCCCGCTGCGTCCCGGAGCCGGCTTTTCTTCGAAGGACTCCGGGTCATACGCGCGTTCGAACTTCACGTTCGGCGACGTTGGCCGCGTGTAGATGCACAGCCAGCCGCGCGCGGCCATGCCCGGGCCGAGGCAGTTCGTCGCCGGCTTTGGTGACCGGCGTCACTTCGACCTGGGTTTCGATCGGCGCCGTGAGCGGGATCGGGAACGTGACGGCGCCCTGGACGATCGCCCCTTTCGCGGCGTTCGGAAGCCACACCGAGAACTCGCCGCTCTCGGTCGAGCCTTTCGGCAGCAGCGACAGCGCGGAGAAGCCGGGGTCGCCCCTTTCGCCGCGCGCCCCGCGTTTGCCTTCCGGTCCCTGGATGCCCTGCGGCCCCACCGAGCCGGTCGGCCCGAGCGCCCCCCGCGCGCCCCTCGCCCCGTGCAGCTTCCTCAGCACCTTGGGGTTGATCTGCTTGGTGGAGTTGATCAGGTAGTGGCTCGCGGCGAGCGCGCCACCGCTCATCGCCAGCACGAGCGCCAGCGTGGCGGCGACGTTCGCGTACGTGATCCGGCCGCGGATCGCCCTGATCGTCCTCCTGCGCATCCGCAAAGCCTACGCACTGGCGCGCCGCCCGCGCGCCGCATGGACAGACGAGCGCCGGGCGCTCAGATCGCGCGGTCGTCGGCCGCGCCCTCGCGGCCGAGCTTGCGCAGCAGGGCGTCGAGCGCTTCGCGCGCCGGCGCGCGTGAGCCCTCCTCGTCCTCGCGGCTGCGCTTGTGCTCGCGTTCGGGCCCCGGCCACCGTGTAGAGGCACCAGAACGACCACGCCATCGCCGCGACGGCGAGGCCGTAGAGCGCGAGCGCCAGGATCCGGACCCCCGCCGTGCGGGCGAGCACGCCCAGGACGAACAGGCAGACGGCGTAGATGCGAAGGGCGTTGACGCACGCCATCCGGGCCGTCGCCTCGGCGCCGTTCTCCTCGAGCGAGCGCTGGAAGCGGGGGTTGTCCGTCCGCTGCAGGCGCGCCACGACGGGTCCGAGCACGTCGGCGCTCGGGCGCGTTCAGGTACGGCAAAGGGCTGCGGTCGTCACTCACCGCGAACGTATCGGCGCCCGCGCCGGCGCCGCTTTAGCCGCCGGACGAGCGGAGGGCCGCGTCCCCCCCGGAACGCGGCCCTCGTCGCTCTGCGCTCATGCCCTCCCCTCGAGGGCTATTGCGTCATTTCGATGCGTGACCGGTGAATTCGATCACCTGCTGGAACGTCGAGCGGTTCGTCCAGCTCATCGTGACCGATTCGAGTTTTTTCGTTTTGTTGTTGAACTTGAGGGGATGGGCCCCGGCTGGAAGTGGATCCTCACCTTCGCCGCCCGCCAGTTCTTGACGGTCGGGCCCTGTTCGGTGGACAGTTTTTCAGCCGCCCCCTGCAGCGCCGCCCACAGCGAGTTGCGGCAGGCTTCGAGGCTGCCGTTCCCGCAGTAGCCGCGGCTGTTGGGCTGCGCCACCGTGTGGCCGAGCACTTCGTTCAGCGACTTGTAGACGTAGCCGTACCAGCCGCCGCCGAAGGAGGAGCCGCCCGAGTTCTCGCCGTTGTTGATCCCGATGGCGCCCTGCAGTTCGTTCGTCAGCGCTTCGCCGAGCACCGGCTTCATCACCGCTTCGGCCATCGGCGACCAGGCTGCATCCAGGACGGCCGCCCCTGGCTTCGTCGGGCCTTCCTTGCCGTAACGGCTCGAGCCCTTTTCGACCCACTTGCGAACCGCCTTCTGGGCTTCCTTGGCCAGCGCGCTCGGTTCGGTGCCCGGCGTGTTCAGGACTTCTTCGATCGTCGGCCAGATTTCGACCGCGCGAAGGTCCTGCGTGGCTGCCTTGTTCATGATCGAGACGTCGTCGGCCGCGGTCATGCCTTCTTTGAACCCTTTGTAGAGCTGGACCCGGTGGATCGGACCCTCGCCCCATTCGTCGGAGGCGGCGCCCCATTCCGGAGCCGGCTTGTTGTTCCAGTTGGTGATGAAGCCGCTGGACGGGTCGATTTCGTGCGGGTGTTCTTCGAGCCCGAGGAACCCTTTCCAGTCGTATTCGCCCGTGCCCAGCGTCGGGAGGCTCGGGTTGGTCCCCGGAGCCGTGATCGGCAGGCGACCGGTCGAGAAGAAGGCGATGTGTTCGTTGTCGGCGTACGCCATGTTGAACGTCGTCTCCAGTTCGTTGGCCGCTTCGAAGAACTCCTGCGGGTTGTGCACCTGGTTGGAGTCCATCTTGCTGAAGGCGACCTCGCCCGCCGGCTCGCGGCCGCGCGTGGAGCGGTCGGTCGCGATCGCGTAGGGCTGCCCGCCGACCAGCACCGTGCCCGAGATCGGGCCGTGCACCGATTCGTTGAAGAACACCTCGTGGGGACCGCCTGCGCCTTCCCCGAGTTTGCCGGCGTCGAACGTGTGGAACGCGATGCATTCCCCGTTGTAGAGGTAGTGCGTCGATTCCCGCGTCGGCGGGGTTTCGTCGGGGTTGCAGAGTTTCTCGAGGAACGTCTGCGTGTTCTCCGCGCCCTCGGAGGTCAGCGACCACGCGAAGTCGCGGCCGCGGCCGATGAAGACGTACGGCGAGATCGGCGCGACGACGCCCTGCGCGTCGATGCCCGGACCGTGCATGTCGGCCTGGAAGACGATCTCCGGGTAGTAGTAGCCGAGCTGCGGGCCCATGACCGCCTTCGGGTGCCCGTTGGCGGCGTCTTTGGCGCCCACCAGCAGGAAGTTGGACATCCGCCGGCGCGAGGCCTTCAGCGTTTCGGCGGCTTTCGCTGCCGCCGGGCTGACCGAGCCCGGTTCGACCATCAGCGCACCCGGAGTCGAGCCGCTCGGTTCCTGGTCGTAGGGGAACGCGGTTTTGCCGGTCGTCGGCGCTTCGGGGTCGTTGACCCTGCGCAGGTCGGCGAAGATTTCCTTGCCGGCCGTTTCGCCGAATTTGTTCTCCAGTTTGCCGAGGTATTCGCTGTCGAACACTTCGTTGCCGCCGCCGTTGCCGAAGATCGAGCCGATGAAGGCGAAGCCGGCGATCGCGTCGGAGAATTTGAATTTCGGCAGTTCGGCGGACGGGGTCGCGGTGCTCGTAGGCGTTGACGCCTTCGACCCACGCTTTCGAGGTCCTGGATCACGCTGTTCGCCTTCGGGGCCCTTTTCTTCGAGCACTTTCTTCTGGCCTTCGACGTAGGCGATCGCTTCGGCGCTCGGTTTGAAGGAGCGCTGTTCGAGCAGCAGGCCGAACGCGTTGACGCCGGGCACGCCGAGCGCCGCGGTGTAGGCGGGGCCGATGCCGAGCTTCAGGAGCAGCCCGCGGTCCTTCGCGGCGACCCAGCCCGAGCCGTACATCACGTCAGCCGCGCGTCGTGCCGTAGATGTGCGGGATGTCGTGTTTGTCGCGCACGATTTCAGACTCCGGCCCTCGGTTTTTCGATGCGCAGCACGCCGCCGCCGGTGTTGACGCCGAATTTCTCCGGCAGGTAGTCCTTTTCGATCAGTTCCTGGGTGACGCTTGCCGCCCTTGGGCGTCAGCTTTTCGTAGAGCTTCGCCTGGTCGATCGAGTACTTGCCGGTCGATTCGCCGCCTTCGGCGCCCGGGGGAAGGATCTGGAAGGCCCCTCCGGAGAAGTCTTCGAGTTCGGTCGCCCCTGCCGGAACAACCCACAGCGCGAGCAGCGCCAGGCATGCCAACACAGCGAGCCCCGCGGCCTTGAGCGCGCGCGACCGCAGCGAACGAACAGTCCTTGTTCCCAAACGCCTCATGCTACCCCTCCCAGCTGCCCGCGCCTGAGCACGGCACAGGCAATCGAACTTCTCCCTCGGACCGGCGGATCCTACCATCTGATGTCAACCCGCCGGGTGAAGCGAGCGTGAACGCGGCGAGCCGCGCCGGAGCCGGTCAGATCTCCAGATAGCGCAGCACGACCCGCCCCACGACGATCACGTCGCCGTCGCTGAGGTCGGCCTGCTGCACGCGGCGGCCGTTGACGAACGTGCCGTTCGAGCTGCGGTCGTCGAGGACCCGGGCGCCCGACGACGCGCGGTACGAGGATCGCGTGGCGGCGGGAGACCGAGCTCTCGTCGAGACGCAGGTTCGCCGAGAGACCGCGCCCGATGTGGATCACGTCGCTGGCGATCGGGATCAGCAGCGTGCGCTCGGCGCCCTGGACCTCGAGATAGCGCCCGGGCCCCGGCGTCTCGGTCTCGCTGGCCTGGCTGAGCGTGCGCTCGTCCAGGCAGGAGACGGGATCGACGCGTTCGGTGATCCCCTCGGAAGGCGGCCGGACCAGGGTGCGGGGGGCGGTACCCATTGCCCCACCCATGGTACCCCCGGCGGGGGGCCCGCTAGTCAAGAAAACCTAAAAATCGACGTCTTTTGCGCCGATTCGCACAACGCGCCCGCGCGCGCGTCGCCCGCCGCCGGGCGGGTGGGAACCCGGTCCCGTACCCTGAGGCCAGAGATGGCGCCGCCACCGCTCGCGACAGACTCGGCCGATCTCCTCACCGCGGTCCTCGTCCTCGGCCCGCTGCTGCTGGCGTCGCTTCGCCTACGCCGGGCGCGTGCGCCGCCTGCGCGTGAGCGGGCATCCGGTGCCGGCGTGGCGGCAGGCGTGCTTCTACGCGGGCTTCTTCGTCATCGGGGGCGCCGTCACCGGGCTCGGACCGCTCAGCCAGGAGCTGCTCTACGTGCACATGATCGAGCACCTGCTGCTCGGCGAAATCGGCGCGCTGCTGATCGTGCTCGGCCTGACCGGGCCGCTGATCGCGCCGATCCTGACCTTCCGGGTCTTCGGGGTGCGGATCTTCGACCGCCTGCGGATCCTCGCGCACCCGCTCGTCGCGTTCCCGCTCTGGGCGCTCGACCTCTACATCTGGCACCTGCCGGTGCTCTACCAGGCTGCGCTGAACCACGCCGTCGTCCACGTGCTCCAGCACGCCATGTTCCTCGGCTTCGGCATCAACATGTGGATGTGCCTGTTCGGCCCGCTGCCGATGCCCTCCTGGTTCGGCAACCTCGGCAAGCTGATCTACATCGTCGCCGTCCGGCTCACCGGCGCGGTGCTCGGGAACATCTTCCTGTGGTCGGGCACCGTCTTCTACTCCTACTACCTGCACGGAGACGCCGTCTACAACATCTCCCCCCTGGCCGATCAGAGCATCGCCGGGGCGGTGATGATGGTCGAGGAGTCGCTGCTCACGCTCGGCCTGTTCTGCTGGCTGTTCCTGCGCGCGGCGCGCGAGGGCGAGGAACGCCAGGATCTGCTCGATCTCGCGCACCTCAACGGCGTCGAGCTGAGCGACGAGCGCGCCGCCCGGGCCGTCTCGGCCGGGCGGGGAGCGGACCTGCGCCGGCGGATCCAGGCGGAGATCGCCGCGGAGCATTCGCGCGCGGCGGAACTCGAGGCGCTTCCCTCCTCCGAACGGCGCTTCCGCGCCCGCCGGCGAGCTACGCTGAGCGCATGTGCGCCGGCTGTGCGATGGTGGCCGCCTCGGCGGCGACGGGATTCAGGAGCTGGATGCAGATCCATGCACCCGGTTGGTTGACGCCGAAGCGCATGCGCCGTCTCACGATCGCCGCGATGTGCGCCGCCGGGCTCGTCTCCACGGTCGGCTTCAGCGGCTCGACACCCGCGCCTGCGAACGCGAGCGCGCACGCTGCTCCCGGTCGCGCTCCGCGCTGAGCGGCGCCGTCAGGCGCGCTCGCGGCGCAGGCGCGCCAGCACCGAGACGAAGCCCTGCAGCCACACGAGTCCGCCCACGGCGAGCGCGAGCCACACCCCCGTGCTCGCGCCCCCGATCGCGATCAGGGCGACCGGGAGGACGGCGAGGGCGAGCATCCGCAGATAGACCCGGCGCAGCCAGCGCAACCGCTCGGCGGGCGGTGCGCCACGCGACGGCGGCGCGCCGAAGAGGCGCCGCGCAAGGGAGAGCAGCAGCCGCCGGCGCAAGCCTCAGCAGTCCCCGCCGGCTCGCGAGGTCGCGCTAGCCGCCGGCGACGGCGGGCAGGATCGTCAGCTCCGAGCCGTCCTTGACCGGTGTGGCGAGGCCGTCCAGGAAGCGGATGTCTTCGCCGGCGAGGTACACGTTCACGAAGCGGCGCAGGGAGCCGTCCTCGTCGGAGATGCGCTCGCGCAGCTCGGCGTGGCGCTCGAACAGGCCGTTGAGCACCTCCTGCACCGTCGCGCCCTCGACCTCGGCCTGCGACTCGCCTCCCGCCGCGGCCCGCAGCTGCGCCGGGATCTTGACGACGACGCTCATCAGACGGTGAGCGGCTCGGCGACGCGCGCCTGGAAGTCCTCGACCGTCGGCTCGATGGTGTGCGTCTCGAAGCTCCCGCGCACGGCGTCGAGCGTCTTCAGGCCCTCGCCCGTGATCACCAGCACCACGCGCTCGTCCGGGTCGATCTCGCCGCGCTCGGCGAGCTTCGCGAGCACGGCCGTTGTGACGCCGCCCGCCGTCTCGGTGAAGACGCCGGTCGTCTCGGCGAGCAGCCTGATGCCGTCCTTGATCTCCTCGTCGGTGACCGCGTCGATCGAGCCGCCGGTGCGGCGGGCCAGGTCGAGCGCGTAGGGACCGTCGGCGGGGTTGCCGATCGCGAGCGACTTGGCGATCGTGCTCGGCTTGACCGGCCGGCACACGTCGTGGCCCTGCTCGAAGGCGCTCGCCACGGGCGAGCAGCCGGCCGCCTGGGCGCCGCTCATCTTCGGCAGCTCGCCGTCGAGCAGCCCGATCTCGCTCCACTCCTCGAAGCCGCGGGCGATTTTCGTGAACAGCGATCCCGAGGCGATCGGCACGACGCAGCGGTCGGGGAGCTCCCAGCCGAGCTGCTCGGCGATCTCGAACGCGAGCGTCTTCGAGCCCTCGGCGTAGTAGGGCCGCAGGTTGATGTTCACGAACGCCCAGTCGCGCTCCGCGCACAGCTCGGTGCAGAGCCGGTTGACTTCGTCGTAGTTGCCCTTGACGCCGACGAGCCGCGTGCCGTAGACGCCCGTGGCGAGCACCTTCTGCTCCTCGAGGTCGGCGGGGATGAAGACGTAGGAGTCCAGGCCCAGCGCCGCGCCGTGGGCGGCGACCGAGTTGGCGAGGTTGCCGGTCGAGGCGCAGGCGATCGTCTCGAAGCCGAGCTCGCGCGCGCGGCTGGTGGCGACCGAGACGACGCGGTCCTTGAACGAGTGCGTCGGGTTGGCGGCGTCGTTCTTGACCCACACCTCGCGCAGGCCGAGGCGCGCGGCGAGGCGGTCGGCCTTGATCAGCGGCGTGCAGCCGGCCGGCAGTCCCGCGCGGGAGTTTGCGCGGCCCGACGGGCCCGGAGGCGCCTCCAGCGGCAGGAAGTCGGCGTAGCGCCAGATGTTCTGCGGCCCCGCCTGGATGCGCCGCCGGCGTTCGGCGACGCTCAGCTCGCTGCCCGTGCGCCCGTAGGCGACCTCGAGCGGACCGAAGCAGCGCTCGCAGACGTAGAGGGCCTCGAGCGGGTACTCGCTCTTGCACTCCCTGCACTGCAGATGACTGGCAGCCATTGGAACCCCTTTCGCTCTATCGCTGTGCCACTGTGCGATGAGCCGGGGCTCGCCACACATCTATCTGGAATTGGCACCTTCCGCACGTGGCTTCTGCGTGGTTGCCGGGGTTTCACTGGGCCAGTCCCTCCACCCCTCTGGATGTGTCCTATGTGCGTCGCAATTTAGCAAAAGCATCGGCAGGGACGTCCGCAGGCATCAGTGCCGGGCGGGTAACGCCCCCGCCCGACCGGTGTAGCCCAGAGCGTGAGCGGCACCACGAGCGCCCGCGACGGCGGGGACATCGGCGAGCGCACCGGCAGCGCCGGTGAGCCCTTCCGGTTCGCCAACCCCAATACGAAGCGGCGCATGCTGGTGATCGTCAACCCGTACGCCAGCACCGTCTCGGACCGGCTGCGCCACCTCGTCGTCTACGCGCTGCAGGGCCGTTTCGAGGTCGACGCCGTCGACACCGAGGCGCGCGGGCACGCCACCGAGCTGTGCCGCGAGGCCGCCCACGAGGGCTATGACGTGGTGGTCGCCTTCGGCGGCGACGGCACGGTCAACGAAGCCGCCAACGGGCTGCTGGGCTCCCCCACCCCTCTCACCTGCCTGCCCGGCGGCTCGGCGAACGTGTTCGGCAAGATGCTGGGCATCCCGGGCGACCCGGTCGACGCGACCGAGCACCTGCTCGCGATGGCCGACGACTGGCACCCCCGCAAGGTGGACCTCGGCGTCGTCAACGGCCGCTGCTTCACGTTCGCCTCCGGGCTCGGCCTCGACGCGAGCGTGGTCGAGCGCGTGGACGCCAACCCGCGCCTGAAGTCGCGCTTCGGGCCCTGGTTCTTCACCTGGGTCGCCGTCAGCACGTTCATGCGCCGCTACCTCGTGCGCCCGCCGCGGCTGACGGTCCACACCGAGGACGGCGAGGAGCTCGAGGGCGTCACGGCGATCGTCCAGAACGGCACCCCGTTCACCTACTTCCAGAACCGCCCGATCGACATCGCCGAAGGCGCCTCGCTGCACTCCGGCACGCTCGCCGGCGGGGTCCTTCACCGCGCCACCCCGCTGACCGGCGCCTCGATCGCCTTCCGCGCGCTCTCGAGCCACGCGCGCGTGACGCGCAACCGCCGCATCACCGGGCTCGCCGACGCCAGCGCGATCTCAGTGACGAGCGCGGACGAGCGCCCGCTGCCGCTGCAGGTCGACGGCGACTACCTCGGCGAGGTGTCCGAGGCGCGCTTCTCGGTGCTGCCCGACGCGCTGAACGTCGTCGCCTAGCCGGGCGGGGCGCTACTCGGCCGAGGCGCCGGGCGTGACCCGGTAGGCGTCGAACACCGACTCGACGTTGCGGATGCGCGTGATCGCGCCTTTCAGCGTGTGGGTGTCGGCGAGCTCGACGACGAAGCGGTTCTTGACCATCGGGCCCATCGACAGGCAACGCGCTTCGAGGATGTTGGCGCCGGACTCCGAGAACGCGCGCGAGAGGTCCTCGAGCAGGCGGTGGCGGTCCCACGCGTCGATCTGGATCTCGACGATGAAGCCGGTCGACTGCTCGCCGTCCCAGGAGACGTTCGTGAAGCGGTCGGGGTTCTTGCGCAGCAGCGCCGTGTTCGGGCAGTCGGCGCGGTGGATCGTGATGCCGCGGCCCAGTGAGATGTAGCCGACGATCTCGTCGCCGGGCACGGGCCGGCAGCACTTCGCGAGGCGCAGCATCACGTCGTCCACGCCTTCGACGCGGATCCCGTACTGGCCCGATGACTTGTTCGGGCGCCGCTTCGGGACGGCCGACGCGCAGCAGGTCGGCCCCGCCCTCCTCGCCGTCGGCCGCCTCGCCCTGCTTCAGGCGCTGCATGACCTTGTTGACGACCAGCTTCGGCGAGATCTTGGCCGCGCCCAGCGCGATGTAGAAGTCGTCCGCCTTGCGGTAGCCGACCTCGCGGATCACGTCGGCGAGCAGCGCCGAGCCGGTGATCTTCTGCGCCGGCAGCCCGGCTTTGCGCAGCTGCTCCTGGAGCAGCTCGCGCCCGGCGTGCTCGGTGTCCACGCGCGACTCGGCCTTGAACCAGGCCTTGATCTTGTTGCGCGCGCGGGTCGTCTTGACCGTCGCGAGCCAGTCGCGCGAGGGCCCGCGGTCGCGCTTGGCGGTGAGGATCTCGACGATGTCGCCCGAGCGCAGCTCGTAGTGCAGCGGGACGATTTTCCCGTTCACGCGCGCGCCCACGCAGCGGTGCCCGATCTCGGTGTGGACCTCGTAGGCGAAGTCCAGCGGCGTCGCGCCCGCCGCCAGCGACTTGACTTCGCCCTTGGGCGTGAAGACGTAGACCTCCTCCTCGAAGAGGTCGGTGCGCAGGGTCTCCATGAACTCCTGCGGATCGGACATGTCCTTCTGCCAGTCGAGCATCGAGCGCAGCCACTGCAGCTTCGCGTCCTCGCCGCCGGCCCAGCGGGGACCGCTCTCGTCCCCGGACTGGACCTTGTAGACCCAGTGCGCGGCGACGCCGAACTCGGCCATCTCGTGCATCTCGTGGGTGCGGATCTGGATCTCCAGCGGCCGCCCCTCGGGCCCGATCACCGTCGTGTGCAGCGACTGGTACATGTTGAACTTGGGCATCGCGATGAAGTCCTTGAAGCGGCCGGGCAGCGGCTTCCACAGCGAGTGGATCACGCCGACCGTGCCGTAGCAGTCCTTCACCGAGTCGACGATCACGCGCATCGCGGTGAGGTCGTAGATCTCGTTGAACTCGCGGCCCTTCTTGGTCATCTTCGAGTAGATCGAGTAGAAGTGCTTGGCGCGCCCGGCGATCTGCGCGTCGATGCCGACCTCGCGCAGCTCCGAGCGCAGGTACTCGCCCGCCTCGGCGACGTAGTGTTCGCGCTCGTCGCGCTGCTGGGCGACCAGCGCCTTGATCTCCTGGTACTTGCGCGGGTGCAGCGTCGCGAACGCGAGGTCCTCGAGCTCCCACTTGATCGCGTGGATACCGAGGCGGTGGGCGAGCGGCGCGTAGATGTCGAGCGTCTCGCGCGCCTTCTCGATCTGCTTCTGCTTGGGCATCGCGTCGATCGTGCGCATGTTGTGCAGCCGGTCCGCGAGCTTGATCAGGATGACCCGCACGTCGGTGGCCATCGCCACCATCATCTTGCGGTAGTTGCTCGCCTGCGCCTCGTCGCGCGACTGGAAGGTGATCCCCTTCAGCTTCGTGACGCCGTCGACGACGCCGGCGATCTCATCGCCGAAGCGCTCGCGCACCTCCTCGATCGACGCCGAGGTGTCCTCGACCGTGTCGTGCAGAAGGGCCGCGCAGAGCGTCTCGGTGTCGAGCCGCATCGAAGCGCAGATCCGCGCCACCCCGACCGGGTGCACGATGAACTCCTCGCCGGACTTGCGGCGCTGCGCGGCGTGGTGCTCGCACGCGAACACGAACGCGTCCTGGACGCGCGCGCGGTCGATCTCGACGGCCGAGTCGGCGGCGTGCTCGGAGACGATCGCGAACAGGTCGCTGAGCAGCCGGCGCTCGGAGGCGTTCAGGCCGGCCGGCTGCGGGACCTCGGCCCAGGGGCGGGCGGCGCGGACAGCTGGACACCGTGCGTTTTCTGCGGATCCTCGGTCGCTGCCATGAGATAAGCGTAGGGGACGCGGATGGCCGGACCCAAGCGGTCCGGCGCCGCCGCGCGCGGGCGATCGCGCAACGTGGGGCACACTTGCTGCGTGCTCACGGTCTACGGCGTCGCGGTGCTGACCTTCATGATGCTGATGTACGCGCTCGAGCGGCGCGGGGAGGTCTTCGTGCTCGCCTTCGCGGGCGGGTGCGTGCTGTCGAGCAGCTACGGGTTCCTCGCGGGCACCTGGCCGTTCGGCGTCGTCGAGCTGGTCTGGGCCGGGATCGCCCTGCACCGCTACCGCGTCCTGCGGCTCGAAGCGCGAGCGCGCGATCGCGGCTAGCGGCCGCTAGAGCAGCGCGAGCTGCTCGCCCGTGCGCCCCTGCGGGGTGCCTGCCTGCCTGCCCTCTGCGGCTGGCCCGCCCGGTGCCGCCACGGGGACCGGCTCGCCACCGACCGCGGCCTCCTGCGCCGGGGGCTCGGCCGCCACGGCGTGGCGCAGCCGCAGCCGCGGCTCGACGACACCGTTCCATTCGTTGACCTCCAGGGCGAACGTGACCCGCGCCGGCTCGCCCTCGGCGACGGGCAGCGTGGCCCCCTCGCCGAAGCGCACGCAGCGCGCGCGGGCGCCGCCCGACTCGACCGTGAAGCGCAGGTGGCGCCCTTCGCCCATCGGACGGGGATCGCGCAGCCGCGCCCCGTCGATCATCAGGCAGACCGGCGGGTTCGCGCGCCCGAAGGGCGCCAGGCCGCCCAGCTCCTCGGCCAGCGCGAGCCCGAGCTCGCCGCACTCGACGACGGCGTCCACGCGCTCGACGACCCGCGGGTGCCCGGCGCCGATCTCGCCGCCCGCGTGCGCGGCGAGCGCCGCCGCGAACGCGTCCAGCTGGGCGCGATCGAGCTCGACCCCGGCGGCCGCGCGGTGCCCGCCGAAGCGCACCAGGTGCTCCCCGCAGCGCTCGAGCCCGCCGAGCAGGTCGAAGCCGTCGATGCTGCGCCCGGAGCCGCGCCCGCGCTCGCCGTCGAACGCCACCATCACGACCGGGCGCCCGCTCTGCTCGACGAGCCGCGAGGCGACGATCCCGATCACGCCGGGGTGCCAGCTCTCGCCCGCGAGCACGTAGGCCTCGCGCGGGCCGAGCTCCGCCATCTGGGCTTCGGCCTCGAAGCGGATCCGCCGCTCGATCTGGCGCCGCTCGAAGTTGGCCGCGTCCAGCTCCCGCGCGATCTGCTCGGCACGAGCGGGGTCCGCGGTGAGGAGCAGCTCCAGCCCGGCGTCGGCGCGGTAGAGGCGCCCCGCCGCGTTCAGGCGCGGCGCCAGGGCGAACCCGATCGCCCGCTCGCCGATGCCGGAGGCGTCGACGCCGGCGACGGCCATCAGCGCGCGCAGCCCCGGCTTCGCGCTCGCGGCGAGAGCACGAAGGCCGCGGCGCACGAACGTGCGGTTCTCGCCGAGCAGCGGCACCACGTCGGCGACGGTCGCGAGCGCGACGAGATCGAGATCGCGGGCGAGGCCGCGGACGTCGCGGCCGGCCGCTTCGAAGAGCGCCTGCGCGAGCTTGTGGGCGACGGCGGTCGCGCACAGCTCCGCGCACGGATAGCCGCACAGGGCGGGGTGCACGATCGGCGCCTGCGGCAGCGAGCCGTCCGCGCGCGGCGAGTGGTGGTCTGTGACGACCACCTCGAGGCCGAGCTCGCGCGCCGCGCGGACCTCCTCGACCGCCGTGATCGCGCAGTCCGCCGTCAGCAGCAGCCGCGTCCCGCGCGCGGCCAGGCGGCGCACCGTCTCGAGCTGCAGCCCGTAGCCCGCGGCGCGGTCGGGGATGTAGGTGTCGACGTCCGCGCCGAGCTCGCGGAGGGCCCTCACGAGCACGGCCGTGGAGCAGATGCCGTCCACGTCGTAGTCGCCGTGGACCGTGATCCGCTCGCCGGCGCGGGCGGCCGCGAGAATGCCCGCGACCGCCTCGCCGATCCCCTCGAAGCGCTGGGGCGAGTGCTCCTCGGAGGCGTCGAGGAAGGCGCGTGCGGCGGCCGGGTCGCCGTGGCCGCGGCGCACGAGCGTCTGCGCCGCCGGATCGCTCACGCCCAGCGCGCGCGTGAGCTCCTCGACGGCGTCCGGCGGGCACGGGGGGATCTCGAAGCGGACGCTCTGCACAGCCGAGCGAGGTTACGGCCGGGCCGGGACGGAACCGGCGGGCGGATCGTGCCGCAGGCCCTCGCCGAGTGCCGCGGGACGCGCTAGATGTGCTCGGGGGGCGCCTGGTGGCCGGTCTTTTCGCGGCGCATCCCGACGAGGTAGACGATCCCCATGCCGATGATCGCGCCCGGGACCGCGTACAGGACGACCCCGACGTCGGTCGCCTTTTCGCCGGGGATCTGCAGCGAGGAGACCTTCACCGAGAAGATGATCAGCCCGACGATGATCGAGCCCAGGAGCGAGCCGATGAACGCGCCGACGATCCCGCCCCAGAAGCGGTCCGGCAGCCAGACGGTGAAGTGCCAGATCGCAAGGCCCATCATGACCCAGCCGAGCATGCCCATCTAGCGCGACCTCCCGTGGCGGCGGTTCCTCGGCCGTTTCTGGCGCGGTTTCGACTTGTCCTTGAGGACCAGGTCCTCCGGCGTCAGGTCGGCCGCCGGGTCGCGCTCGGCCGCGGGCTCGGCATCGGGCTCGGGCTCGGGCTCGGGAGGCGCCTTGGTCGCGACGGGCGCGCTGCCCTTGCCGGTCTCCTCCTGGATGTCGGCGACCAGCTCCTGGAACTCATCGCGCGAGATCTGCTCGCCGGGCTCCTCGGGCGCGGTGAGACGCCCGCGCCGGCGGCGCCCCTTCTGCTCGGGCTCGATGTCCTCGGGAGCGCCCGTCGCGGTCGTCGCGTACGCGGGCACGTGCCCGCCGGTTTCGCGCTCGAGCCTCGCACGGCGCGCGCGGTAGGCCGGCTCGCGCTCCTTCCAGTGCGTGAGCACCGGCGAGGCGATGAAGATCGAGGAGTACGCACCCGAGGCGATCCCGATCAGCAGCGCGAAGGCGAAGTCCTTCAGCGTCTCGCCGCCGAAGAACAGCAGCGAGAGCACCGGCAGCAGCGTGCAGAAGGTGGTCGCCAGGGACCGGGTCAGCACCTCCGACATCGAGCGGTTCACGATCTGCGAGAAGGCGGCGCGCGGCATGCGCGGCACGTTCTCGCGCACGCGGTCGAACACGATGATCGTGTCGTACAAGGAGTATCCGAGGATCGTCAGCAGAGCGGCGACCGTCGCCGTCGTGACTTCCCTCCCCGTCAGCGAGTAGACGCCGGCCGTGATCAGCAGGTCGTGCATCAGCGCGATCAGCACCGGGACGGAGTACTTCCACTGGAAGCGCAGCGCGATGTAGGCCGAGATCACCAGCAGCGAGGCGATGATCGCGATCACCGCGCTCTTGGCGATCGTTTTCCCGAACGTCGGGCCGATCGAGGTGGAGGAGAAGTGCTGCGGTTCGAAGTGTTCGAGGCCTTTTTCGATTTCGTTGACCTTCTGCGGGCGCAGCGTCTTGGTCGAGATCTGGAAGCCGTTGCCGCCGACGCTGGCGTTCGAGTACTTCTGGACCTGGGCGTTGGGGAAGCCGAGTTTGGTCATCTCGTCGGCGACCTGCCCCTCGCTGATGTGCTGCTTGAAGCCCGTCTGGATGCGCGTGCCGGACTTGAAGTCGATGCCGAAGTTCAGCCCTTTGCCGCCGATCGCCAGCGCGCCGACGAGCAGGATCACGCCCGAGAGCGAGAAGAACCAGCGCGAGGCGCCCATGAAGTCGAAGGTCCATTTGCGGCCCGAGCCGGTGGCGCCGAGCGCCGCCGGGTGGGTGACGAGTTTCGAGCGCGCCATCGCACCGAGCACCGCCTGCGTGGCAAGCACGGCGGTGAACAGCGAGACGAGCACGCCTATGCCCAGCGTGAACGCGAAGCCCTTGACTTCCGCGGTGGCGAGCGCGAACAGGATGAACGCCGTCATGAACGTGACCACGTTCGCGTCGACGATCGCCGCGAAGCCCCGTTTGTAGCCGGTCGCGATTCCCGATATCACCGATCTGCCGCCGCGTATCTCCTCCTTGACGCGCTCGAAGATCACGATGTTCGCGTCCGCGGCGACGCCGATCGTGAGGATCAGCCCGGCGATGCCGGGCAGGGTCAGGGTGATCGGGATCAGCTTGATCAGCGCGAAGAAGTAGATGCCGTAGATCAACAGCCCGCCGACCGCGATCAGCCCGAGGATGCGGTAGTAGGCGACGAGGAAGACGCAGACGAGCAGGAAGCCGACCGCCAGGGCGAGCAGGCCCTGGTTGAGCGCCTGTTTGCCGAGGGTCGCCGAGACCTGCGAGCGCGAGATCAGGCTGAGCCTGATCGGCAGCGCGCCCGACTGGAGCTCTTCGGCGAGTTCCTGCGCGGAGTTGATCGTGAAGCCGCCGGAGATCTCCGAGCCGTTGCTCGAGTCGATCCCTTCGGGGTACTTCGTGTAGTCGATCGACGGCGCCGTGATCAGCTGGCCGTCGAGCCCGACCGCGAAGTGCTGTTCGGCGGACGCCTTGGGGACGCCGGGCAGCTGCGCTTCCTGCCCGCGGTGGGCGATTTCCTTCGTGACGTGTTCGAAGACGCTCTGGCCGTGGCCGGTGAAGCCGAAGTTGACGTTCGGCTGCCCGTTGCCGCCTGCGCCTTCGTCGAAGCCCTGCTGCGGGTGGGTGATGTCGCCGCCGTTGATGACGGGGTCGTCCTTGATGACGAAGAACGAGTTGGGCGAGCGGTTGAGCACTTTCCCGCCCGCGCCTTCGGTCGCACGCGCCTGGATCAGGATCGTGCCGGGGTTGACGCGGACCGCCTTGGGCTTGGCGTCCTTCGGCATCTTGCCCGCGCTGATGAGCTGTTTTTCGGTTTCCCGGACCGCCTTTTCGCTTTCGGCCGGAGGACACGTCTTCTGCACTTCGCCGTGCGGCCCCAGCGGGCAGAGCATCTGTTCGTTCTTTTCGTCGATCAGGTACCAGCTGCCGTAGAGGCAGCCGTTCACCTGCGCGGGCGTGCAGTTCGTGTGCCAGTCCCAGGTGGTGTCGTTGTGGCGCAGTTCCGGCGCGCGTTTCAGCGCGCGCTGGACGGCCTTGTACTCGGGCAGCCCGAAGGTCGGGCTGCCGGCTTCGCGCCCGCCGGTGACCGTCGCGTCGGTCGGCGCCGGGGTGCCTTCGGGGCCGATCACGTTCGGCTCCCAGTCGTAGAACTGCAGCTGCGCGGTCTTGCCGACCTGGCGTTCGGCTTTTTCGATGTTCGTCACTTCCGGCAGCTGGACGACGATTTCTTTTTCGCCGGAGCGCTGGATTTCCGGCGAGGAGACGCCGAGCTGGTCGACCCGTTTGCGCATGATGTCGATCGCGCGGTTCAGCGATTCGGTGTCGACCTTCGCCTGGCCGGTCGGGCGGCCCTCGTAGACCAGCTGGACGCCGCCCTTCAGGTCGAGCCCGAGGCGCGTCTTTTTCGCGATGATCGTGATGGCGGCGAGCCCGATCAGGATCGCCACGAGCAGCAGGATCACGGAGTTGCGGCGGCGGTCGGTCATCTCTCTCGGAAGGAGATTACTTGTCGGGCGTGAGCACCAGCAACAGCCCACCGTCGTCGTCGTAGGCCGGGAAGATGTCGGCTTTGGCCCCGGCGGCCACGTCCCGTTCGCCCGCCACGCGGACCGGCACCTCGAGTGCGCGCACCCCCCACTCGAGCACGGTGCCGAGCGGATCGTCGCCGTTGTTGAAGGTCAGGCCGAGCACCTGCTGGACCGGCTGGCCGATGACCTCCTCCTCCTCGAGGCCCGTGAATGCGAAGGCGTTGCGCCCGCACCCGATCACGCGGGCCTCGCCGTCGCAGACGAAGAACGCCGCATCCGGGGCCGGGAAGTAGTCGTCGAGCAGCTCGAACAGGAACGCGAAGCCGCACTTGGCGCAGCCCTTTCGCTGGCGCGTGAAGCCGATGTTGCGGTCGACCTCGGTCGTGCGGTGACCGCAGTTGGGGCAGATGAACGGGTGCGCCATGTCCGAACAGACTACGCAAGCATCTTCAAGGAGAGGTCAGGCCTGGCCTTCTCCTCCGACGGTGGGACGTGCACGGGCGCTCAGAAGAGCGCCGCGTCCTGCACCGGCGCCTCGAGCCCGAGGTGCGCGTAGGCCGCCGGCGTGGCGGCGCGTCCGCGGGGCGTGCGCTTGATCAGGCCCTGCTGGAGCAGGTAGGGCTCGTAGACGTCCTCGATCGTGTCCTGCTCCTCCCCGACCGCGACCGCGAGCGTCGACAGCCCCACGGGGCCGCCGCCGAACTTCGCGCAGATCGCGCCCAGGATCTCGCGGTCGAGCCGGTCCAGCCCCAGGCCGTCGACCTCGAGCAGGTCCAGGGCGGCCTCGGCCGCAGCGGCGGTCACGACGCCCTCCATGCGCACCTCCGCGTAGTCGCGCACGCGCTTGAGCAGGCGGTTGGCGACGCGCGGCGTGCCGCGGCTGCGCGCCGCGATCTGGGCGGCTCCGCGCTCGTCGAGCTCGACGTCGAGGATCCCCGCCGAGCGCCGCACGATCACCGCGAGCTGCTCGGCCGAGTAGGGCTCCAGGCGCGCTTGTATGCCGAAGCGGTCGCGAAGGGGAGTCGTCAGCAGGCCGGTGCGCGTGGTCGCGCCCACGAGCGTGAAAGGGGGCAGCTCGAGTGTCACGACGCGGGCGCCCGCGCCCTGTCCGACGGTGATCGGCAGCCGGCGGTCCTCCATCGCCGGGTAGAAGGTCTCCTCGAGCGTGCGCGCGAGGCGGTGGATCTCGTCGACGAAGAAGACGCTGCGGGGCTCGAGCGCCGTGAGGAACGCCGCGATGTCTCCCTTGCGCTCGAGGGCCGGTCCCGCCGTCTGCACGAACGGCACATCCAGCTCGGCGGCGACGATCTGCGCCAGCGAGGTCTTGCCCAGGCCCGGCGGTCCCGCCAGCAGCAGGTGGTCGAGCGCCTCGCCGCGCGCCGCGCTCGCCTCGATCGCGACCGCGAGCTGCTCGCGCAGGGTGTCCTGGCCGACGAACTCCCCGAGCGTGCGGGGGCGCAGCGAGCGGTCCAGCTCGTCCTCGGGGACGAGGTAGGGCGTCTGGATCCTCTGGGTCCCACCCACCGCGTCGCTCACGGCCTCACCCCGCGCTCCGCGCGAGCCGCAGCGCGGCCGCGATCAGCTCCTCGGGGCTCTCGCCCTCGGCGTCCCGCAGCAGCTCGTCGGCCTCGGCCGGCGCGTAGCCGAGCTCGAGCAGCCCTTCGCGGGCCAGCCCGCGCGGCTGCTGCGCCTCGCCGCGGTGCGCGAGGATCTCCGGCTCGGCCGGCTCGGCGCCGCCGGGTACGACCTTCTCGCGCAGCTCGACGATGATGCGCTCGGCGGTGCGCTTGCCGATCCCGGGGACCGCCTGGAAGCGCGCCGCGTCACCGGCCGCGAGCGCCGCCACCAGATCGCGCGGGTGGCCCGCGGAGAGCACCGCGAGCGCGACCTTGGGTCCGACCGCCTGGACCGAGAGAAGCATCAGGAACAGCTCCCGCTCCTGCTCGGAGTGGAAGCCGTAGAGCGCCAGCGCGTCGTCTCGCACGATCAGGTGCGAGTGCAGCGTGACCTCCTCGCCGACCGCCGGCACGTGGCGCAGCGTCTCAGCGGAGACGGCCGCGCGGTAGCCGACCGCGCCGCAGAGGACCACGACGTGGTCGGCGCGGCGCACCGCCACCTCCCCGCGCAGGAGCGCGATCACCTGCCCGCCCCCGGCAACGCCGCCTGCCCCGCCATCGGGGGCGCCGAGGCCCCCGCCATCGCGGCGGCGAGCGGCGCCCGGTTCAGGTGGCAGATCGCGACCGCGAGCGCGTCGGCGGCGTGGTCGGGGCGCGGCGGCTCGGGCAGCGCCAGCAGCACCGCGACCATCCGCGCGACCTGGTCCTTGCCCGCGCGGCCCGACCCGCAGACCGCACCCTTTACCTGCTGCGGCGTGTAGCCCTCGCACGGCACCCCACTCCGACCGGCGGCAAGCATCACGACGCCTCGTGCCTGCCCGACGGCGAAGGCGCTGCGCGCGTTCTGGCCGAAGTAGAGCTCCTCGAGCGCGACCGCGTCCGGCTCGTGCTCGGCGATCAGCGCCTCGACCGCCGCGTGGATCTCCGCCAGCCGGCGCTCGGGCGCGAGCACCGGCGAGGTCTCGATCACGCCGCCGTCGACCGCGACGGGGCGCCCGCCGCGGCGGGCCACCACCCCGTAGCCGGTGTTGGCGAGGCCGGGGTCGACACCGAGCACGATCATGGTCCGTGATTCTCCGCGGGGCGGCGGACGCCTGCGTGTGCCCCTGAGGGGCGGCCCGCAGGGCCGACACGAATGGGGTGCGTGCCTGCGCCCCGAACGGGCATGCCCCCTGTGACGTCGCCCCTGGGGGCGACGTCGGATGGGTGCCGGCGGAAAGACGGCACACCGCCGTGGAATCAACCATCTAGGCTGCCGGCGTGGACGCCGGCGCCGAGATCGACTTCGAGGCCGAGGGCCTTCTCGACGGACTCGAGGGGGAGCAGCGCGCCGAGCGGCTCGCGCTGCTGCGCGAGCTCGCCGCCGACGGCGTGCCGCTGGCCGAACTGCGGCGCACGACGGCCGCAGGCACGGTGATGTTCCTGCCCGCGGACCGGATGATCGTCAGCGACGCGCGCTACACCGCCGCGGACATCGCCGAGCTGACCGGGATCGAGCCGGAGATGCTGAACGCGCTCAGCCGCGCGATGGGCCTGCCGATCGCCGATCCCGACGACCCGGTCTACACCGACCTCGAGCTCGAGGCGGCGCAGCGGCTGAAGATCGGCCGCGCGCTCGGGATCCCGGACGAGGACACGCTGGCGCTGCTGCGCGTGCTCGGCCGCAGCCTCTCGCAGGCGGCGGAGAGCCTGCGCGCGATCCCGCTGAAGATGGTGATCGAGCCCGGGCTCAGCGAGGCCGAGCTCGCCAAGCGCTACGCGGCGGCGGTCGAGCAGATGTACCCGCTCGTCGACCCGATGATCACGAGCATCCTCACGCTGCACCTGCGCCACGCGACGCAGGCGGAGGTCGTCAACGCGATGGAGCGAAGCGGCGGCGAGCTGCCCGGCGCGCGCGAGGTCGCGATCGCCTTCGCCGACCTGGTCGGCTTCACGCGGCTCGGCGAGGAAGTCCCGCCTGATGAGCTCGGGCGCCTCGCCGCGCGGCTGGAAGCGCTCGCCGGCGAGGTCGCCGAGCCGCCGGTGCGGCTGGTCAAGATGATCGGCGACGCCGCGATGCTCGCCTCGCCGGAGCCAGAGGCGCTGCTGGGCGCCACCCTCAGCCTGGTCGAGGCCGCCGACGCCGAGGGCCAGGAGTTCCCGCAGCTACGCGCCGGCGCGGCCTTCGGCCCGGCGCTGCCGCGCGCCGGCGACTGGTTCGGGCGGCCGGTCAACCTCGCGAGCCGCATCACCTCGGTGGCGCGTCCGAGCAGCCTGCTCGCCGATGACGCCCTGCACGACACGGCGGCCGAGGGCTACCGGTGGTCCTTCGCGGGCCAGCGCCGCCTGAAGGGCCTGCGCGAGCCCGTGCGGCTATTCCGCGCGCGCCGCCAGGACGCCGCCTGAGGCCTCGCCGGCCGCGCTTTCCGGTTGGGCGGGCGGGCGGGTGGGCTCCCATACCTTCCACGGCGGCGCCCCCGAGGCCCACAGGTCGTTGAGCGCCACCGCGTCCTTGTAGGTGTCCATGCACTCCCAGAAGCCCTCGTGGCGGTGCGCGCGGAGCTGCCCGTCGCGCGCGAGGCCCTCCAGCGGCGCGCGCTCGAGCACGGCGCCGTCGCCGCCCGCGGCGATGTAGTCGATCGCGGCGGCCTCGAAGCAGAAGAAGCCGCCGTTGATCCAGTGCTCGGAGCGCGGCTTCTCCCTGAACCCGATCACGCGCCC
This sequence comes from uncultured Solirubrobacteraceae bacterium, assembly GCA_963779065.1. Taxonomy (GTDB): domain Bacteria; phylum Actinomycetota; class Thermoleophilia; order Solirubrobacterales; family Solirubrobacteraceae; genus Palsa-744. The sequence goes on along the minus strand of CAVZWQ010000003.1, from coordinate 482,439 downwards.
CTCGGCGTCGAGCTCGGTGACGCCGAACTGGAGCTCGGGGCGCACGACGGTCATCGTCGCGAGCGCGCCGTGCCCGCGGTGGAAGTCGAGCAGCGCCGCGAGGTCGATGTCGGCGACGCCATCGGCGTACGTCGCGCAGAACATCTCCTCATCCTCGAAAAAAGACGCGAGGCGCGCGATCCGACCCCCCGTCTGGGTCTCCAGCCCGGTGTCCACGCACGTCACGGACACGCCCTCCGGCCACGGGTGCTCCGCCGCGAAGCGCTCGATCAGCTCGCCCTTGTACCCCGTCGCCAGCAGGAAGCGCCGGAAGCCCTGCGAGGCGTACAGCTGCACCACGTGCCAGACGATCGGCAGCCCGCCGATCTCCACGAGCGGCTTCGGGATCTCCTGCGTGCGCTCCTGCAGCCGCGTGCCGCGCCCTCCGCAGAGGATCGCCACGAGGGGGCGGGCGTGGCGCCCCCGTCTCTAGCCTGCGACACGTTCGAGCACGTCGGCGGAGACGTCGAAGTTCGCGTGCACGGCGCTCACGTCGTCGAGCTCTTCGAGCGCGTCGATCAGGCGCATCAGCTTGCCCGCCGCCGCCTCGTCGAGGGGCACGAGGCTCGAGGCGCGATAGGAGAGCTCGGCGCTGTCCATCTCGACGCCCTCCTGTTCGAGCGCCGCGCGCACCGCCGCGAAATCGGCCAGCGAGGTGATCACCTCGAAGACGTCGTCGTCGGTCGAGATGTCCTCGGCGCCGGCCTCGACCGCGGGCATCAGGTCGTCTTCGGAGTAGCGCGTCCCGTCGACCACGATCGTGCCCTTCTTGTCGAACAGGTAGGCGACCGAGCCCGGCTCGCCGAGGCTGCCGTTCTGCTTGGCGAACGCGTGTTTGACCTCCGCGCTCGTGCGGTTGCGGTTGTCGGTCAGCGCCTCGACCAGCACCGCCACGCCCCCCGGCCCGTAGCCCTCGTAGAGGACCGATTCGATCGCCTCGGCCTCGCCGCCCTCCCCCGTGCCCTTGGCGATCGCGCGTTCGATGTTGTCCTTCGGCATCGAGGCTTCCCGGGCCTTGCGGATCGCGAGGTCGAGCGCGGGGTTGCCGACGGGATCGCCGCCGCCGTCGCGCGCCGCGACGGTGATCGCGCGCGTCAGCTTCGAGAAATGCGCACCGCGGCGGGAGTCGACGATCGCCTTCTTGTGCTTGATCGAGGCCCACTTGGAATGACCGGACATGCCGCCAAGTCTACGAATCGCGGGTCTCGGAGAGCCCGCCCGCCCGGCGCGCGGGCGGGCGGGCCCTCCATCAGCGCGGGTCATAGGATGCGCTCTGCCGATGAGCACCTCAGCGCTGCCCGACATCTTCAAGGCCTACGACATCCGCGGCATCTTCGGCGAGCAGATCGGCGGCGGCCTGGCAGAGCGGATCGGGCGCGCCTTCCCGCTGGTGCTCTCCGAGCTCGCCGGCAAGCCCGTCGGCGAGCTGCGGATCGGGCTCGGCCGCGACATGCGTCTCAGCGCCCCCGAGCTCGCGGCGCGCTACCGCGACGGGATGCTCGCGGCGGGCGCGAACGTCATCGACGCCGGGATGGTCGGCTCCGAGATGCTCTACTGGCTCGTCGGCTCGCGCGAGCTCGACGGCGGGCTGATGTGCACCGCCTCCCACAACCCGAAGGCCTACACCGGGGCGAAGCTGGTCCGGGAGGGCGCGATCGCGCTCTCGGGGGACTCGGGGATCCAGGACATCCGCAGGCTGGTCGAAGAAGGCACGGCGCCGGAGGGCGCCCAGCCGGGGCAGCTCGAGCAGGTGGACATCTACGAGCCCTTCCAGGAGGCGGCGCTGCGCTTCATCGACGCCGACGCGGTGCGCTCGGCAGAGCGGCCGCTGAAAGTCGTCGTGGACGGCGGCAACGGGATGGCCGGGCCGATGGTCGGGCCGCTGCTCGAGAGCCTCGGGCTGGAGCTGATCGAGACCTACTGGAAGCCGGACGGCGAGTTCCCCGACCACGAGCCGAACCCGCTGCTGCCCGAGAACCGGAGCTTCATCATCGAGAAGGTCCGCGAAACCGGCGCCGACCTCGGCATCGCCTGGGACGGGGACGCGGACCGCTGCTTCTTCATCGACGAGACGGGCCGCTTCGTCGACGGCGACTTCCTCACCGCGCTGCTCGCCGAGTCGCTGCTCGGCAAGGCGCGCGAAGCCGCACGAAGCGATCCTCTACGACGTGCGCGCCTCGCGCGCGGTCCCGGACACGGTCGAGCGCGCGGGCGGCGTCGCCTACGTCAACCGCGTCGGGCACGCGTTCTTCAAGACGCGGATGCACAAGGAGGGCTCGCTGTTCGGCGGCGAGGTCTCCGGCCACTACTACTTCCGCGACTTCTACTGCGCGGACTCCGGCACGATCCCGGCGCTCCTGGTGCTGGAGATGCTCGCGACCGGCGGGCGGACGCATGTCCGAGCGCCTCGCGCCCTATCGCGAGAACTACTTCATCTCCGGCGAGATCAACTCCGAGGTCGCAGATCAGCAGGCGAAGATGGACGAGATCGCCGAGCGCTGGTCCGACGCCGAGCAGAAACACCTCGACGGGATCTCGATCGACTACGAGGACTGGCACTTCAACGTGCGGCCCTCGAACACAGAGCCGCTGCTGCGCCTGTGCCTGGAGTCGCTCGTCTCCGCCGAGGACATGGAACGGCGCCGCGACGAGGTGCTGGCGCTGATCCGATCGTGAGCGCCGGAGCCCCGGCGGAGGAATCCGCCGAGCAGCGCGCGGAGCGCGAAGCCGAGCAGGAGCGCGAGAACCTGGCGCGCGCCGCCGAGGCCGGCATCCACCGGCTGGCGGTCCCGACCCCCTTCATGGTCGGGCGGGTGAACGCGTACCTGATCGAGGACTCGCCGCTGACGCTGGTCGACTCGGGGCCGAACTCCGCGAAGGCGCTGGACGAGCTCGAGCAGGCGCTCGCGCAGCACGGTCGGCGCATCGAGGACCTCGAGCTGCTGGTGATCAGCCACCAGCACATGGACCACTTCGGGCTCGCCTCGATCCTCGCGCGGCGCTCGGGCGCCGAGGTCGCGGCGATCGGCCCGCTTGCCCCGTACCTCGCGAACTACGGCAGAGAGACCGACCTCGACGACGCGTTCGCGGAGAACATCATGCTGCGGCACGGCATCCCGCCGGAAATCGTGACCGCGCTGCGGGCCGTCTCGGCCGGCTTCCGCGCGTGGGGCACCTCGGTCGAGGTCACGCGCCCGCTCGGCGACGGCGAGGAGCTGGCGCTCCGCGACCGCACGCTGCGGGTGCTGCATCGCCCGGGCCACAGCCCGTCGGACACGGTCTTCCTCGACGAGGAGCGCAAGCTGATGCTGGCGGCCGACCACCTGATCGCGCACATCTCCTCGAACCCGCTGCTCGCGCGCCCGCTCGGCGGCGAGCCGTCAACAGATCCCGACCAGCCCCCCGGCCGCAGGCGCTGATCACGTACATGCGCTCGCTGGAAGCGACGCGCGAGCTCGACATCGACCTCGTGCTCCCGGGACACGGCCGGCCGATCACCGACCACGTCTCGCTGATCGACGAGCGCTTCCGGATGCACCGCCGGCGCGCCGAGCGGATCCTGCGGCTGATCTCGGAGGAGCCGCGCAGCGCGCACGAGATCGCGCAGGAGCTGTGGGGGAACGTGGCGGTGACGCAGGCGTACCTGACGCTGTCGGAGGTGCTGGGGCACGTGGACCTGCTGCTCGAAGACGGCCGGGCGGTGGAACAGGAACGCGACGGCGTCGTGCGGTTCGCGGCTGCCGGCTAGCGGCCTTCGACCTCGACCGCGTCGCCGAGCGCGACCTCGCCCGGCTCCAGCACGGCGCAGTGCACGCCGATCGCCAGCGGCTCGGTCGTCTCGGCGTCCCCGCGCAGCTCGCGCAGCAGGTCCAGCGTCGGCAGGTCCACCTCGCCGCTCTCGGGGTCGAGCGTCGTGACCGTGCAGCGGCCGACGTGGCCCATCGGCCGCAGCCGCGCGCCGCCGATCCGCAGCTCGCGCCCGATCCAGCCGTCTTCGGCGAACGGCTCGCAGCCGTCGAGCTCGATCGTCATCCGGAAGCGGCGCGTGTCGATGCTCTCGCGCCCGGCCGCACGGGCGAGCACCTCGGCCGAGGACCGGCAGAGGAGCGTCGCCGCCCCCTGGGCGCCGCGGTCCACCGACGAGCGGCCCGGGTCGAAGGCGACGAGCCGCAGCGGCAGGCCGGCGTGCTCGGACAGGGCCTCGGAGAACGGTCCGTCGATCGCCCGCGCGGGGCGCATCAGCGAGTAGAAGCGGACCTCGACGCTCTCGCCCGGCCTCGGCGCGCCCGCGACGCGCCGCCCGTCGGGGAACGACGAGCGACAGCTCGCCGTCCTCGCCCGAGATCGGCCACGACCTGGTTGAGCGCCGCGCTGCGCTTGGCGTTGACCATCCGCCCCCGCTCGTCGACGAGGAAGAACGCGCGGTCGCCCTGCGCGCCGTCCCTGCCGAGCTGCACGCGGTCGCGGCGCTGGATGCGCAGCGCCTTGACAGGCGTGGTGGACAGTGCCGCGACGTGGGGCTCGGAGGCGATGCCTCTTTCTAGCGCAGCGCCCCGATCCCCAGGCCGCCGCGGCCGCTAGCGCCGGGCGAGCCGCGCCGCGAACAGCTCCAGGCCGCCCGCCCAGCCGCCGGGCGAGCCGACCGCGTCGCGCATGCCCTCCCAGCCCTCGCCGTGGCGCTCGAGGTGGCGGTGTTCCAGCTCGACGAGTGTCTGCTCGGGGTGGGCGGGACCCAAATCCGTGAACCGGACCTCGATCTCGCTCGTTCGCGCGGGGTCGGCCTCGAGCTGCCAGTGGAGGTCGATGTCCCAGCTGATCACGAACTGCCGCGGAGGGTCGTAGGCCAGTACGCGCGCCCAGCGGCACTCTTTGCCGTCGGTCGCGCGGTCGATCACGTGGCCGCCGACGCGCGGCTCGAAGACCATCTCGGCCAGCTCGCCGTCGAGGATGTGGTGGTCGGGGTTCCACCAGCTGCCGATGTCCTCGGTGAAGACGCTGAACGCTTCCTCGGCGGGCGCGTCCACGACGATCGAGGCGCGCACTGCGGTCACGGCTGCCTGCGAGGGTGCTGAGCTCATCGCTTCTCCTTGAATTTCTGCTCGGCCGCCTTCTTGAAGGAGGCCAGCGATCGGTTCCAGAACTGGTCCAGGTACGCACGGAGCTCGCTCACCCCGGCGGGGTCGACCTGGTAGATGCGGCGGCTGCCGTCGGGGCGGTCGGTCACCAGACCGGCCCCCTTGAGCACGCGCAGGTGCTGTGAGACGGCGGGGCGGCTCACCGGCAGCTGCACGGCGAGCTCTCCCACGGCCTGAGGCCGCTCCGCGAGCAGCTCGAATATCTCGCGCCTGGTCGGGTCGCCGAGAGCGTCGAACGCCCGTGCTTGGTAAGCCGCCACTAACGGTAAGCTAACACTTACCCTCCGTGGCGTCAAGCCGGCGCGCGCTCGCCCTCCCCCGCGAGCTCCAGGAACCAGCGGTGCAGGCGCTCGTCCTCGCCCAGCTCGGCGTGGAAGGCGACGGCGATCATCAGCCCCTGCCTCGCGGCGACCGGGTGGCCGTCGACCGTCGCGAGAATCTCGACGTCCGGCCCGTGCTCCTCGATCCAGGGCGCCCTGATGAAGATCGCCCGCAGCGGCGGCCCCTCGATGCCGGCGAGCTCGAGGTCGGCCTCGAAGCTCGCGACCTGGCGGCCGAAGGCGTTGCGCCGCGCGGAGATGTCCATCAGGCCGAGGTGCTCGCGGTCGAGCATGATCAGCCCTGCGCACGATCCGAGCACAGGCCGGCCGCTCGCGGCGAGCCGCCGCAGCGGCTCCGCGAGCCCCTCGCGCTCGATCCCGAGCGTCATCGTGGTCGACTCGCCGCCGGGGACGACGAGCCCGTCGAGGCCCTCCAGATCGGCGGGCACCCGCACCTCGCGCGTGCGCGCGCCGAGGCGGGCGAGCATCCGCTCGTGGGCTTCGAAACCGCCCTGCAGGGCGAGGACGCCGATCAGGGGGCCGGTCCTACCAGCCACGCTGGGCGAGCAGCTGCTCCTCGTCGAGCTTCGAGCTCTCGAGGCTGACCATCGGCGTGCCGAGCCCGCGCGAGGCCTCGGCGACCCGCTGCGGGTCCTGCCAGTGCGTGGTCGCCTCGACGATCGCGCGGGCGCGGGTCGCGGGGTCCTCGGACTTGAAGATCCCCGAGCCGACGAACACGCCCTCGGCGCCGAGCGCCATCATCAGCGCGGCGTCGGCGGGCGTCGCGATGCCGCCCGCGCAGAACAGCACCACCGGCAGGCTGCCCTCGCGCGCCACGCCGCGGACGATGTCGAGCGGCGCGGCGATCTCCTTCGCGGCGGTCGCGAGCTCGTCGTCGCCGAGCATCGTCAGGCGGCGGATCTCGCCGCCGATCTGGCGCATGTGGCGCACGGCCTCGACGATGTCGCCGGTGCCCGCCTCGCCCTTGGAGCGGATCATCGCGGCGCCCTCGCCGATCCGCCGCAGCGCCTCGCCGAGGTTTGTCGCACCGCAGACGAACGGCACCTTGAAGTCCCACTTGTCGATGTGGTTGGCCTCGTCGGCTGGCGTCAGCACCTCCGACTCGTCGATGTAGTCCACCTCGAGCGCCTCCAGCACGCGCGCCTCCATGAAGTGCCCGATCCGCGCCTTGGCCATCACCGGGATCGTGACCGCCTCCTGGATCCCCGCGATCATCTCCGGGTCGGACATGCGCGCGACGCCGCCGTCGCGGCGGATGTCGGCCGGCACGCGCTCGAGCGCCATCACCGCCGCCGCCCCAGCGTCCTCGGCGACCTTGGCCTGCTCGGGCGTGACGACGTCCATGATCACGCCGCCCTTGAGCATCTCCGCCAGGCCCGCCTTGACGCGGAACGTCGCCTCGTCTCGCATGGATCGCAGTCTATAAGCGCGCGTGCCGTGCCCCCGGGTCGCCGCCGGGGCCAATGCGCAGGGCGGCTCTCTGACAGGGACCGGCGTCCCGCCTAGCCGGTCCGCGTGTCCTCGGCGAGCAGCCCGTAGACGACCTCGTCGTGGGTCTCGGCTGCGACCCTGTAGGCGGCACGCAGGACGCCTTCCTGACGGAAGCCGAGCCGCTCCGGGATCGCACGGCTGCGAGCGTTCTGCGCCGCAACCCTGATCTCGACCCGCTGGAGCCCCCACGGGCCGAACGCCTCGTCGACCATCGCGCTGACCGCGCGGGTCATGATCCCGCGCCCCTGCGCAGCCTCTGAGAGCCAGTAGCCGATCTTGGTGGACTGGTCCTCGCGCGAAAGGCCGACGAAGGCGACACCACCGATCAACCGGCCGCGATCGATCAGCAACATGCCGAGCCCCGCGCCGGTCTGCAGGTCACGCACCGTCTGCCGGACGTGGGCGGCGGTCTGCTCGAAGGACCGCTCCGCGAACGGCATCCAGGCGAGGAGGTGCGCACGGTTCTCTTCGATCGCACCGTGCAGCTCGTCCACGTCCTGAGCGCGCATCGGTCGCATCGTCACCCCGTCGCCCAGGTCGACCTCGGCGCCGGCGCCGGCCACGGGCTCGGAGAGGCGTCTCCTGAACACGAGCCGCGCGCCGCTGCTCGGCGAGTAGCCCGTCGACCTCCTCGACGGAGAACCCGAGCGCTTCGTGAAACGCGCGCGAGCCGGTGTTCTCCGGCGCGGTGATCGCCTTCAGCCCGCGCGCCCCCCGGGCCCGCACGAGCTCCTCGAAGCGCGCGTACATCGCCCGCGCGAGCCCCTCGCCGCGCGCCTCGCGGCGCACGGCGACGGCGTGGACGTAGCCGGTGCCGTCCTGGCTCACGAAGCCGAGCAGGTAGCCGAGGATCCGCCCGTCGCGCTCGGCCAGCACGGAGGTCTCGCCGAACTCGTGCACGTAGAGCGCCTGGTGCAGGAACGCCATGTCGCGCTCATCGCCCCAGAAGTCCTCGAGCTCGGCGAGGATCGCGCGCAGGTCGCCGACCGTGACGTGGCGCAGGGCGAGCGCGCCGGGGGCGTCGGAGGCGCCCACGCGCGGAGCTAGCCCCGCACCGCCGAGACGTTCAGCCGCACGTAGTCGAGCGGCAGCCGCACGCGCTGCATGACCGCCGCGACGAACGGCTCGCGGTCCTCCTCGGGCAGCCGCTCCAGGTGCGCGGCGAGGATCGAGGTGCGCACGAACGCCTCTGTCTCTTCCGGATAGGCGGGCTCCTCGGCGAGCCAGCACTTGATCTCGGTGAACCCGGCGTCGGCGAGCCTGCGCTCGGTCTCCTCCGGGCTCGCGAACGTCCAGGGCGAGAAGCCGTCGAGCTCGGATGTGACCGTCGCCGCGGCCTCGTCGATGACCTCGCGCACGTTCTCGATGTTGCCCTCGCCCCCGCACTGGACCTCGAGCCTGCCGCCCGGCTTCAGCGCCCGTGCCAGCACCGGCCAGAGCGCGTCGTGGTCGGTGACCCAGTGCAGCGTCGCCGTCGAGAACACGACATCCACCTCGGCGTCGAGGTCGAGGTCGAGCACGTCGCAGCGGCGCACCTCCGCCCGCTCGCCGAGCCGTTCGCGCGCGAGCGCGACCATGTCCTCGGAGGCGTCGATCGCGAGCACGCGGCCCGCCGGCACGAGGCGCGCCAGGTGCTCGGTCACCCGGCCCGTGCCGCAGCCCACGTCGAGCACGGTCGCGTCGCCCTCCAGCGCCGATCACCCGCGAGATCACCTCGTTGGCCCAGCGCTGCTGGGGCTTGCTCGTGCGGTCGTAGGTCTCCGCGTCCCAGGGGGTGCCCACGAGAGCGAGGCTAGAGGATCGGGCCTACTTGGCGGTCGCCGAGAAGGAGACCTTGCCGGGTCCGCACTTCGAGTTCACGCCGCCGCCCACGACCTTCTGGAAGAACGTGATCGTGCCCGAGACTCTCTTGGGCGTCGCGAAGGCGCCGCTGATCGTCATTTCCGTGGTCGTGGTCTGGTTCGCGACCGACGAGCCCGCGAGCGCCTTGTCGGAGAACTTGCCGTTCGGCTTCAGCTTCAGCTTGCCCGCGTTGATCAGCGAGCTGCCCGTGTAGGGGTTCTGGCCCGGGCGGAAGCCACCGGCGCCGAAGCACCCGAGCGTGCCGAACGTGAAGTTCTAGAGCGAGGCGCCGTTCGGCGCGACGGTGAACTTCACCGGCGCGCGGAAGCCCTCGATCGCGGGCACGCTCGTGCGTCCATTGAAGCGGGCGTTCTTCTTCGGCTTCGCCGCGAGCGCGGCGGCGGCGAGCAGCAGCGCGCAGGCGAGGACGGCGGTCGCGGCCAGCGCGAACGCGCCGCGTAGGGCGGTGCGAGTCATGTCAGTTCCCCCTTCGAGGCCGGCATGGAGCGCCGGCCGGCTTCCCGATCACTGGAGGCAGCCCCCCGCTGCCGGTACGGTCGCGAGCATAACGCCGTGAGGACCCGCCCGCGCGGCGGGGCTACTTCAGCCGGAACGCCTTGATGCGGTCGTCGTACTGCGCGGTGTCGCGTGCGTACACGCCGTAGGCGAGCGCCTGGATGATGCTGAGCAGGGCCGCGTGCGAGCGCACGTAGGCGGGGCTGTTCGAGGAGTAGTAGAGCTTGATCTGGGCGAGCTTCGCGATCTCCGAGAGCGTCGCGTCGGTGATCGCCGCGGTGCGCGCCTGGCGGTGGCGCGCGAGCTTCATCGCCCGCACGACGAGCGGGTGCGGGCGTCCCGCCGAGAGCCCGATCACGAGCGTCTGGGCGTCGATCCGCCCGAGCCGGCTGAGCGCCTCCTGGGAGGGGCTCGCGACGACGTCCACGCGCAGGTCGAGCAGCATCAGCAGGTGCCGCAGGTAGCTGGCGAAGAACGCCATCTGGTCGGTCCCCGCGACGAGAACCTTCTCCGCCTCGACGATCGCGCCGATCAGCGCCTCCACGTCGCTGCGGGAGACCTTGCGCGCGGTCTCCTCGACGTTCAGGTGGTCGGCCGCGAGCGCCGACTCGAACTCGTTCTGGTCGAGGGAGAACAGCGGCGTCGAACCGTTCGACGCCGCCTCCTTCGCGGTCTTCGCGTGCACGCGCCGGTATTCCTCGCGCGCGGCAGCCTGCAGCTCCGGGAAGCCCTCGAAGCCGAGCGCCTGGGAGAAGCGCACGACCGTCGAGCTCGACGTGTTCGCGCGCCGGGCTAGCTCCTCTGCCGTCTGGAACGCCGCCTCGTCGAGGTGGTCCACGATGTACTGCGCCACGTCCTTCTGCGAGCGCGAGCACTCGTCGAAGCGGGCCTGGATGTACTTGGAGAGACTCTGGTGCTCGGAGGTGCCGTTGACCGGCGCCGCCTCGGGTGTCTTGGTCGCAGTGCGCTTCACGGCGGTCTGATTCGACACGTGAGCCGCGCAATCCTCCCCGCGCGCGCGATGATCCGGCTCGCGCGCGTGCACGTAGAGGTGCTGAGATGGAAGCCATGGGGCGCGAACATGGGAGGACAGCAGTGAGGATCGCGATCGTCGGTGCGGGCGTCTCCGGCCTCGTCGCCGCGCACCTGCTCCACGCCCGCCACGAGATCGTCGTCTACGAGGCCGGCGCCTACGCGGGCGGCCACACCAACACGATCCGGGTGGACACCGAGTACGAGACCCACCACGTCGACACCGGCTTCATCGTGATGAACGACCGCAACTACCCGGTCTTCACGCGGCTGCTCGACCGCCTCGGCGTCGCCCGCCAGCCGACGCGCATGAGCTTCTCGGTCAAGGGCGAGCACGAGGACTTCGAGTACTCCGGCACGCCGCACGGGCTCTTCTGCCAGCCGCGCAACCTCGTGAGCCCGCGCTTCCAGCGCATGATCCTCGACCTGCTGCGCTTCAACCGCGAGCTGCGCCGCGTGCTGGAAGGCGGGACGGCCGGGGAGACCGACTCGCTGGCGGAGTTCCTCGCGCGCCACCGCTTCTCGCGCCAGTTCGTCGAGCGCCTGATCGTCCCCCAGGCCTCGGCCGTCTGGTCGGCCGACCCCGCCCAGATGCAGAGCTTCCCGGTGCGCTTCCTCGCCGAGTTCTTCGCCAACCACGGGATGCTCGGCTTCCGCGACCGGCCGCGCTGGTCGACGATCGCCGGCGGCTCGGCACGCTACGTCGAGGCGCTGACCGCGCCGTTCCGGGAGCGCATCAGGCTGGACTCGCCCGTGCACTCGATCACGCGCGAGCGCGACCACGTGACGGTCGCGGCCGGCGGGCGGGAAGGGCGCGACAGCCAGCGCTTCGACCACGTCGTGATCGCGACCCACTCCGACCAGGCGCTCGCGATGCTCGGCCGACCCCCGCGAGCGCGAGCGTCAGCTGCTCGGCGCGATCCCCTACCAGCCCAACGAGGCCGTGCTGCACACCGACCGCGCGGCTGCTGCCGCGGCGGCGCTGGGCGCGCTCGGCCTGGAACTTCCACCTGCTCGCCGAGCCCAAGCCGGTCTCGACGGTCACCTACTGGATGAACCACCTGCAGCGGCTGCGCGCCGACCGCGACTTCTGCGTCACGCTCAACCGCACGGAGGCGATCGACCCGAACCAGGTGATCCGCACGATCTCCTACTCGCACCCTGTCTTCACCCCGGCCGGCGTGGCGGCGCAGGCGCGCCACGCGCGAGATCAGCGGCATCGAGCAGCGCACGCACTACTGCGGCGCCTACTGGGGCTGGGGCTTCCACGAGGACGGCGTGCGCAGCGCGCTCGCGGCCTGCGAGCCGTTCGGGGCGAAGCTGTGAGGAGCGCCCTGTACGAGGGCGCCGTGCGCCACCGCCGCCTCCCGGGAGGGGAGGCGCCGGGACCGTCACATACGAGTTCCGCCACCCCCTGTTCATGGCCTACCTGGACCTCGAGGAGCTGCCGGCGGCGCTCGACGGCGGGCTGCTGTGCTCCGCGCGGCGTCCAGCGCTGGCCTGGTTCCGCCGCGCCGACCACCTCGGCGGGGAGGGCCGCGACCTCGCCGAGACGGTGCGCGAGCTCGTCGCCGAGCGCACGGGCCGGCGCCCGGGAGGCCCGATCGCCCTGCTCACGCACCTGCGCTGCTTCGGGCACAACTTCAACCCCGTCAGCTTCTACTGGTGCTTCGGGCGCGACTCGGGCCGCGTCGAGGCGGTCGTCGCCCACGTCACCAACACGCCCTGGGGGGAGAGCCACTCCTACGTGCTGGACGCGACGGAGGACTCGATCTGAGCGCGGGAGCGCGGCGCTCGCGCGCGGCACCTTCGCGAAGGAGCTCCACGTCTCCCCGCTGATGGGCATGGAGCAGACCTACGACCTGAGGGTGACCGAGCCCGGCGAGCGCATCTCGGTGCACATCGCCTCCGCGGACCCCGACGGGCGGCCGGTGTTCGACGCGACGCTCTCGCTCGCCCGCCGCGAGCTCACGCGGCGCACGCTCGCGAGGCTGCTGGCCCGCTACCCGCTGCAGACGGTGGCGATCCTCGCGCGGATCTACGGCCACGCGCTGCGCCTGCGCCTGCGCGGCGCCACCTACCACCCGCACCCGAAGCGGGAGCAAGAGAAGGTGGCGGCGTGAGCGCCCCGCCCGGCCACGGCGCGCTCGCCCGCAGGCCCGCCGGCACGCCCGCGCCGCGAGGCGCGGGACGCGAGGCCGCACTCTCGCGGCGCTTCGTGCTGCGAGCGCTGCGCGGCATCGACGGCGGCCAGCTCGAGCTGCGCGAGGGCGCTCAGCGCATCGTGCTCGGCCGCCCCGACGAGCAGAGCAGCCTGCGCGCGGTGATCGACGTGCGCTCGCCGCTCTTCTACCGCCAGCTCCTGCGGGGCAGCCTCGGCCTGGCCGACTCCTACCTGGACGGGCACTGGGAGTGCAGCGACCTCGTGGCGATGACGCGGATCGCGGCGCGCAACGTCGGCGCGCCTCGACCGCATCCGCCGCATCGCCTCGCCCCTGCTCGCTCCGGCGCAGCGGGCGGCGCGCTGGCTTCACCGCAACACGCCGGGACGCTCGCGGCGGCAGATCGCCGCCCACTACGACCTCGGCAACGAGCTGTTCGAGCTGTTCCTCGACGAGACGATGATGTACTCCTGCGCCGTCTTCGAGCGGCCCGACGCGACGCTCCGCGAGGCCTCGGTGGCAAAGCTCGACCGCATCTGCCGCCGGTTGCGCCTCGGCCCCTCCGACCACGTGCTCGAGATCGGCGCCGGCTGGGGCGGGTTCGCGCTGCATGCCGCCTCGCGCTACGGCTGCCGGATCACGACCACGACGATCTCGCGCGAGCAGCACGACTACGCGAGCCGCCGCGTCGCCGAAGCCGGTCTCGCCGACCGCGTGACGGTGCTGGCGCAGGACTACCGCGAGCTGACCGGCACCTACGACCGGCTGGTGTCGATCGAGATGATCGAGGCCGTCGGCTGGCAGTACCTGCCGACCTTCTTCAGGCGCTGCTCGCGGCTGCTGCGCGACGACGGGGCGATGCTGCTGCAGGCGATCGTGATCGACGACAGCGCCTACGAGGTCGAGAAGGCCTCGCGCAGCTTCATCAACACCCACATCTTCCCCGGCGGCTGCCTGCCCTCGCATGGAGGTGATCGCGCGCAACCTCGCGCGCGTCACCGACATGCGGATGGCGCACCTCGAGGACATCACGAGCCACTACACCCGCACGCTCGCGGCGTGGCGCGAGCGCTTCCTCGCGGCGCGCGGGCGGGTCGCCGAGCTCGGCTACGACGAGCGCTTCAGGCGGCTCTGGGAGCTGTACCTCTGCTGGTGCGAGGGGGGCTTCGCCGAGCGGCGGATCCGCGACGTGCAACTGCTGCTCGCCAAGCCGGACTTCCGCGCAGAGCCCGACCCGGTGTAGGGTCCTGCGCCGTGAGACGCGCGCTCTACGAGGACCTTCACGAAGACTTCCGGGCGAGCTTCCGCACGTTCCTCGAGCGGGAGGTGATCCCGCACTACATGGACTGGGAGCGCGAGGGCATCGTCCCGCGCGAGCTGTACGCGGCGGCCGGGCGCGGCGGCTTCCTCGCGATGGCCGTCCCCGAGGCCGACGGCGGCGCGGGCGCCGAGGACTTCCGGCTGAACATGGTGATCGGCGAAGAGTGCCAGCGCGAGGGCGTCGCCAGCTTCGGTCTCGGGATCACGCTCCACAACGACATCTGCCTGCCCTACTTCCTGAGCTACTGCACCCCGGAGCAGCGCGAGCGCTGGCTTCCAGGCATCGTCTCCGGCGAGCTGATCACCGCGATCGCGATGACCGAGCCGGGCATCGGCTCGGACCTCGCGGGGATGTCCACGACCGCCCGCCGCGAGGACGGCCACTACGTCGTCAACGGCTCCAAGACCTTCATCACCAACGGCATCAACGCGGACCTCGTGGTCACGGCCGTGAAGACGGACCCGTCCGAGCGCCACCGCGGGATCTCGCTGCTCGTCCTCGAGCGCGGCATGGAGGGCTTCGAGCGCGGCCGCAACCTCGAGAAGGTCGGCCAGCACGCCCAGGACACCGCGGAGCTGTCCTTCGACGACGTGCACGTGCCCGTCTCGAACCTGCTCGGCGAGGAGGGCACAGGGCTTCCTCTACCTCGTCTCGAACCTGCCCCAGGAGCGGCTCTCGATCGCGGCGAGCGCCGTCGCCGCCGCCGAGGCGATGCTCGGCTGGACGCTCGACTACGTGCGCGAGCGCACCGCGTTCGGGCAGACGATCGGCTCCTTCCAGAACAGCCGCTTCGAGCTCGCCGAGCTGCACGGCGAAATCCAGATCGCCCGTACCTTCATCGACCGCTGCGCGCGCGGGCTCGACGCCGGCGAGCTGACCCCCGAGGAGGCCGCGACGGCGAAGTGGTGGTGCACCGACCTGCAGGGCCGCGTCGCCGACCGCTGCCTGCAGCTCTTCGGCGGCTACGGCTACATGGTCGAGTACCCGATCGCGCGCGCGTGGGCGGATGCGCGCGTGACGCGGATCTACGGGGGCGCCAACGAGATCATGAAGGAGATCGTCGGGCGCTCGCTGGGGCTGTAGGGGGCCCCGCGCGGCCCCGCGCGGGTCAACGGCTGACCAGTCGCAGGAGGGCACGCGCGAGCGGCTGGGCGAGCCGGGGGAGAGCCGGTGCAGCAGGTAGGGCGCGCGTGACCTGGCGGCGGGGCACGGGCACGATCAACCTGTGTCTGGCGATCGTCTTCGAGCACGGCGTTGCGCTACCTCCTCGGGCGACGCCCCCCGCTTGGCGTAGAAGTCCGCCGCTTTGCCCTGCATCGCGGCCATCGTCGCCGCGCATGATCCCGGTGGCGACGATCGGCGTGTCTATGACCCCGGGACAGATCGCGCTGACGTGGATGCCCCGTTTGGAGAGTTCTGCGTTCAGCGCCTCGCTCAAGCCCACGACGCCGTACTTCGAGGCGCAGTAGGGCGCCATCTCGGCGCGTCGGCACGATCCCTGCCATCGAGGCGGTGTTGATGACCGAGGCGGGCCGTCCCTGCCTCAGCATGCGGGGGATGAACGCCTGTGCTCCGTAGGCCACGCCGAGCAGGTTCACGTTGATCGACCCGCTGCCAGTCCTCGATCGTCGTGGCCTCGATGTTGCCGGCGTGGCCGATGCCGGCGTTGTTGTGCAGGACGTCGACGTGGCCCTCGGCGGCGAAGATCGTCTCGGCCAGCGCCTCGACGGCATCGGGGTCCGCGACGTCGAGCGTGTGCGCGACGGCGCTCGCCGCCGGCTCTCACGATCTCTTCGGCGACGCGACTCGACCGCCTGCTGTTCAGGTCGGCCGCGTGCACGCGCGCGCCGTGGCGCGCGAGCAGCAGCGCGGTGGCGCGCCCGATGCCCGAGCCTGCTCCGGTGATGACGGCGATCCTGCCGGTCAGGTTGATCGATGCTCGGACATGGCTTCCTCCTCGCTTTGCGTCAGGCTGCGTCACGGCGAGCTCGTCCGACGACACTCTCGGCTGCCTCGGCAGGCCCGTTGTAGACCTCGAAGAAGCGCGCGAGCATGTCCGCCGGGACGCTCAGGTTGGCGTCGTGGTCGCTGCGCACGCAGATCGAGGCTGGGACCGTCGTGCTCGCGCGAGCGCGCCAGCGCTCCGTCGAGCTCCTCGATCCGCTCGACGTACTCGCCGTGGCAGCCGAGTCCCTCGGCGACCATGTCCCAGCGGATCTCGCCCTGCGCGGTGCCGAACGTCCTCCCGTAGAGCTCGAGCTCGTTGGGCTCCTCCATCGTCCAGGTGCCCTCGGCGAACACGATCACGGTGATCCGGCAGGCCCTCGCGCGCGGCGCTCTGCATCTCCATCATGTTGAAGCCCGCCGCGCCGTCGCCGGTGACGCAGACGACCTCGCGGTCGGGCGCGCCGAGCTTCGCTCCGATCGCCGACGGGATGCCGGTGCCGAGCATCCCGAGCTCGAGGATCGTGTGGTAGGAGCGCGGGCGGGTGGCGGGCAGCAGCGAGTATGCCCACAGCGCCGTGTTGCCGCCGTCGACGGTGTAGATGCGCATCGCGGCCGAAGAAGGCGCCGATCGCGCCCGAGCGCGTGGGCCGGGTGGATCCCCGGTCCCTGCCATTCGAGGATCGGGCGCGCCTGCTCGATGTTTGACCTGCTGGTCGAGCTCTCTGTAGCGCGCGAGGTCCGGAGCCCTCGCGCGGTCCGGGGGCTATCGCGCGCAGGCGTGCGGCGATGCCCTTCGAGGGCTGCGCGCGCGTCGGCGAGGATCGCGAGGTCGAGCGGGCGGGTGACGCCGAAGTTGCGCGGGTCGATGTCGATCTGGATCAGCCGTTTGCCCGCGGGCTCGCCCCAGTAGGCGTCGTAGGGGACGTCGAGGTTGCCCATCCGCGAGCCCGCGACGAGGATCACGTCCGCCTCGCGGCGCGCCGCGTCGCCGGCCGGGCCGAACCCGAAGACGTAGTTGGGATGGTCGCTGGGCACGCTCGCACGGCCGGCCATCGTGGGGATCGCCGGGCAGCGCCGAGCATCTCGGCGATCTCCAGCACGGCGTCGCGCCGCGCCCGCGCGGTCGACCCCGGTGCCGGCGATCACCACGGGGCGGCTCGGCCGGCCGAGCAGGGCCGCCGCCTCCTCGAGCTGCGCGTCGCTCGGGCTGCGGCGCGCCCGCGCGGTAGGCCGCGGCGGCCAGCACCGGTGCGCTCGTCGTCCTCGCCGATCTCGTACAGGATCGGGGCGGGCAGCTCGATGTGGACCGGCCCCGGGCGCCCGTTCCACATTTCGCGGAACGCCAGCCGCAGCACCTCCGGGATCCGCGCCCATTCGAAGATCGGCCCGCCCCACTTGACGGCGGGGCGGAACACTTCGAGCTGGTCCTGGCCCTGGAAGGTCGAGGGCGGGGAGGGGTAGACGATGCCCAGCCGGTGCTGGGAGGTGATCGCGAGCACCGGGATGCCCTCGTGCAGCGCCGTGATCACGCCGGGCAGCAGGTTGGCCGAGCCGGGACCGGGGTTGCCGAGCACGGCACCGACCCTTCCGGTGGTCTTGTAGAGGCCTTCGGCCATGTGAACGGCGGCCGCCTCGTGGCGGACCGGGACGAGCCTGATGCCGTGCGCGTGCGAGCTCGCGCGAGCAGCGGATCGATCTCGGGCGAGGGCAGGCCGAAGAGGAACTCGATCCCCTCCGCCTGCAGCGCGCGCGCGAACAGCTTGCCGCCAGTGATCTCGGTCATCTCCTGCTCCTTCGTTCTTGGTTGTCGCTGGGCTCAGGCTGTCCAGCGCTCGACGAAGGCGGCGAGCCCTCGCGATCGCCGGCTTCGATCACATCCCTGCGGGCGCGGCGGCCCTCGCGCAAGGCGACCTCGAGCGTGCGATCGCCGTACTCCACGAGCAGCTCGAAGGCGACCGCCGGGGTTCCGGGGTCCACGAGCCGCGCATCGGTGAGCGCCTGCTGGGCGCGCCGCGCGAGGCGCGCGGTTGCGCCCGCGCACGAGATCCACCACGGCCGGGGAGACGCGGCCGTCGAACCACAACCGAGCGAGGCTCGGGTGCCGTTCGTAATAGGCGACGTGAACGTCGAACTCCAGGCGCACGAACTCCTCGACGGAGGCGCTTGAGAAGGCAAGCTCCGTCTCGCGCGCGGCCGCTTCGAGCTCCTCCAACATGGCTTCCAGCAGCGCGTCGAGGACGGCGTCGCGATCCTTGAAGAAGCGGTAGAGCGACGGCGCCGCGACGCCTGCGCGAGCGGCGATGGCCCTCGTGGTGACCGCGTCGACCCCCTCCTCCCCGATGATCGCCTCGGTCGCCTCGAGGATCCGCCGCACCGTCCGGCGGCTGCGCTCCTGCACCGGCTCGCGCCTGCCGCGGTCGTCCGCGTCGCGGGCCGGACGCCGCGGTGTCCGGGCGGGAGCGGGAGCGGTTTTGGATCCCGAAGCCATCGGTGACTTATTATAACACTAATCGTGTTAGCTTTTAACTTCCCCGGGCCGCCCCCGCCCGCGCGGGAGGGTCCCTGACCCTGGAGCTGGTCGAGGACTCCGGCCACTTCATCGCGGAGGAGCGTCCGCAGCTCGTCGTGACCCGCGCGCGGGAGCTGCTCGGCGTCTGAGCCCGCGGGCGGCGCGTCAGCCAAGGGCGGCGGCGTCTGCCGCCCCGAGCTCCCGCGCCAGCTCCACGAAGTAGTCGAGCGCCGCCGGGTCCGCGAGCGATTCGCGGCTCGCCGCCTGGTCGGGCGGGGTCCCCATCAGGATCCTCTTGACCGGCACCTCGAGCACCTTGCCCGAGAGCGTGCGCGGGACCTGCGCGATCTGGCGCACCTCGTTGGGGACGTGGCGGGGCGAGCAGTCCTCGCGGATCGCGGTCTTGATCTCCCGTTCAACGCCCTCGTCCAGGGTGACGCCATCGCGAAGCACCACGAACAGGATCATCCGCAGCTCCTCGCCGAGGCCGTCCGCTTCGGCGACGGGCACGTCCACCACGAGCGAGTCCAGCACCGCGTCCACCCTGCCCGCGGCCCGGTAGATCTCGCTGGTCCCCATCCGCACGCCCTGGCGGTTGATCGTCGAGTCCGAGCGGCCGTAGATCACGGCCCCGCCGCGCGGCGTGATGCGGATCCAGTCGCCGTGGCGCCAGATCCCGGGGTACATCGCGAAGTAGCTGTCGTGCAGCCGCTCGCCACTCTCGTCGCCCCACAGGAAGAGCGGCATCGAGGGCATCGGCTCCGTCACCACGAGCTCCCCCACCTCGTCGATCAGCGGGCGCCCCTGCTCGTCCCAGGACTCGACCTTGCAGCCGAGCGCGCGGCACTGCAGTTCGCCCTCGTAGACGGGCAGCATCGGGCAGCCGGCGACGAAGGCCGTGCAGACGTCGGTGCCGCCGCTGGTCGAGAACAGCCACATGTCGGGGTTCACGTGCTCGTAGACCCAGCGGAAGGACTCCGGCGAGAGCGGCGAGCCTGTCGAGCCGACCGCCCGCAGGCGGGAGAGATCGCATTCGCGCGCGGGCTCGATCCCCTCCTTCTCGCAGGAGGCGAGCAGGCCGGCGCTCACCCCCATGCATGTGATCCCAGCGCGCTCGGCCAGGCGCCAGAGCGCGCCGAGGTCCGGGTGCGCGGGACTGCCGTCGTAGAGCACGATCGCCGCCTCGCTGTGCAGGCAGCCGACGAGGAAGTTCCACATCATCCAGCCGGTGGTCGTGAACCAGAACATGCGGTCGCCCGGCCGCAGGTCGAGGTGCATCCGCTTCTTGAGCTGCTCGAGCAGGATCCCGCCGTGGCCCTGCACGATCGCCTTCGGCAGGCCGGTCGTGCCGGAGGAGTAGAGCACCCAGAGCGGGTGCTCGAAGGGAACCTGCTCGAAGCGCAGCGGCGCGCCTTGCTCGCCGCCCGAGAGCAGCTCTCGCCACGAGATCGCCTGCGCGCCGAGCGCCGCCGGGTCGGCGTCCTCGTCGAGGTACGGGAGCAGCACCGCGCGCTCGACCGTTCCGCAGCTCGGCGAGGATGCCCGCGGCGACGGCGCTGCGGTCGAAGTCCTTGCCGCCGTGGCGGTAGCCGTCGACCGAGAGGAACACCTTCGGCTCGATCTGCGCGAAGCGGTCGATCACCGAGCGGGCGCCGAACTCGGGCGCGGCGCTCGACCAGATCGCCCCGAGCGAGGCGGTCGCGAGGAAGGCGACGAGCGTCTCGGGGATGTTCGGCATGTAGGCCACGACGCGGTCGCCGCGCCCGACGCCGAGCGCCGCGAGGCCCGCGGCGGCGGCTGCGACCTGCCCGCGCAGCTCCCCCCAGCTCATCTCCTGGAGGTCGCGCAGCTCCGAGCAGTGCAGGAGCGCCGTCTCGCCGTCGTCGTGCCCGCTCAGCAGGTTCTCGGCGTAGTTCAGCTCGGCGCCCTCGAACCAGCGCGTGCCCGGCATCTCATGCGAGGCGAGGACCCGCTCGTACGGTTTCGAGGCGATCACCCCGGTGAACTCCCAGATATCCGCCCAGAACTGCTCGAGCTCGTCGACCGACCAGCGCCAGAGCCCCTCGTAGCCGTCGAGCTCGAGGCCGTGACGGCTCGGCCACCCAGTCCTTGAAGCGCGCCATCTCGGTCGCCTGCACCCGCTCGGGTGAGGGGATCCACATGGGCTGCTGGCGGTCGACGCTGGCCATGGGGCTATTCTCGCCGATCGTGGACCCGTCCGGACTGCGCAGCGAGTTCCCGGTGCTCGCCGAGCTCGCCTACCTCAACGCCGGCACGGACGGGCCGCTGCCGCGACGGGCTGTCGAGGCCGCGCGGCGCCGAGCTCGAGCGCGAGCTCGGCGAGGGCCGCGCGATGGCTCACTTCGAACGGCGCGGCGAGCTCGGCAAGGCGCTGCGCGCGGCGTACGCGCGCGCCCTCCGGGCCGAGGAGGCCGACGTCGCGCTGACGACGAGCACGACCGAAGGCATGGGCCAGGTCGTGATGGGCATGGAGCTGGCGCCCGGCGACGAGATCCTCACCAGCGACGAGGAGCACCCCGGCCTGCAGGGCGCGCTCGCGGCGGCGCGGGACATCATGGGCGCCACGATCCGCGAGGTCCCCTTCGCGCTCGTCGCCGAGGAGGTCGGCCCGGCGACGCGGCTCGTCGCCTGCTCGCACGTGAGCTGGGCGACCGGCGCGCTCGCGCCCGCGGAGCTGGCCGACGTCGACGTGCCGGTGCTCCTCGACGGCGCGCAGGGGCTCGGCGCGATCGACGTCGACGTGACCGCGCTCGGCTGCGACGCCTACGCCGGCGCAGGCCAGAAGTGGCTCTGCGGACCCGACGGGTCCGGCGCCCTTTGGGTGGCGCCGGAGTTCAGGAGCGCCCTCGCCGTCTCGCGGCGGGGCTACGGCAACCTCCAGGAAGCCAACGCCGGGCTGGCCGCGGTCGTGCACGAGGACGCGCGGTGCTTCGACGCGCCCTCGCTGAGCGCGGAGGCCCTCGCGTGCTCGCTGGCGGCCGCGGGGGTGCTCGAGGACTTCGGCTGGCCGGCGGTGTGGGAGCGCGCGACGACGCTGGCCGGGCGCCTGGCCGAGATGCTCGCCGAGCGCGGCCGCGAGCCGCTGCCGCGGGGTGCGAGCACGCTCGTCTCGTTCCCCAGCGAGGACCCCGAGGCCGAGCGCGCCGAGCTCGCCGAGCAGGGCGTGCTGATCCGAAACATCCCCGGCCGCGGGTGCCTGCGCGCCTCTGTCGGGGCGTGGAACGACGAGGGCGACCTCGAGCGCCTGCTCGGGGCGCTTCGCCCGTGAGCGGGACCGCGTCCGAGCCGCTCGCGGCACCGCCGCCCGCCGCCGCGGCCCCCGCGCCGGCGAAGGCCCAGCGCCTCCGCGAGCGCCTCCGGAGCCCCGAAGGCGCGCTGCGCCTGGCGGGGCTGGGCGTCGTGATCGCGGCCGCCGCCGTGATGAACACGGTGCGCCTCTCGCAGAACGGGTACGGCAACATCTTCTACTCGGCCGGCGCGCGCTCGATGCTGCGCTCCTGGCACAACTTCTTCTTCGTCGCCTCCGACCCGGCGGGCCTCGTCACGATCGACAAGCCGCCGCTCGGGCTCTGGCTGCAGGCGGCCAGCGCGAAGGTCTTCGGATTTCACCCGCTGAGCGTGCTGCTGCCCGAGGCGCTGGCGGGCGTGGCGGTGGCCGCGGTGCTCTACCTCCTCGTCGCCAAGCGCTTCGGCACGCTCGCGGCGTTGACCGCCGGCCTCGTGTGCGCGTTCTTCCCGGCGTTCGTCGCGGTCTCGCGAACGAACAACGTCGACTCGCCGCTGATCCTGCTGATGCTGCTCGCCTGCGCCGCCGCGATCCGCGCCTGCGAATCGGGGCGCTGGCGTGCGCTGCTCCTCTCCGGCGTGCTGGTGGGCCTCGCGTTCAACACCAAGACGCTCGCCGCCTACCTGGTCGTGCCCGGGATCGCGCTGGGCTACCTCCTCTGCGCGCCCGTCAGCGTGCGCAAGCGGATCGTCCAGCTGCTCGCCGCCGGCGTGCTCGCGGGCGCCGTCTCGTTCGCTTGGATCGCCGCCGTGGAAGCGACGCCCGCGTCGCAGCGTCCGTATGTCGGCAGCTCGACCGACAACACCGAGCTCGGCCTGACGTTCAGCTACAACGGCTTCGGGCGCGTCGAAGGCCAGGCCGGGGGACCCGGCGCGACCCACGGCAAGCCCGGCGCCCGCGTGCCGCTGACGGTCCTGCGCCGCGTCGACGCGCAGCGCGCCCGCGAACACCGCCCGCCGCCGCAGCCGCACCAAGCCGCCGGGGGGCCCAGCCCGAATGCGGGGCGCTACCCCAAACCGATCCCGTTCGGCGGAGCGCCGAGCCCGCTGCGGCTGTTCGGCGTCGGGCTGGGCGACCAGGCCGGCTGGATCCTGCCGTTCGCGTTCTTCGGGCTCATCGCCGCGCTGGTGCTGCTGTGGCTGGAGCGCAGCGGCCCCCAGCCCGAGGAGGGCGCCGGCGCGGACGACGCCGGGCCGCAGGCGCCGCCCGCTGGCGGCGTGACCCCCGCCTGGCCGCGGTGATCGTCCTCGGCGGCTGGTTCGCGGTCGAGGGGCTCGTCCTCAGCCTCTCCAAGGGCATCGTGCACCCCTACTACGTCTCGGCGCTCGCGCCCGGCGCCGGCGCGATGGCGGGGATCGGGCTCTACGCGCTGATCCGGCTCTGCCGCAGGCGCCCGCCCTACGCGGGGCTCCTTCTGAGCGCCGTCGCGGTGCTGAGCACCGTCGCGGCGGAGATCGTGCTGATGCACCGCTACGAGTACCTGCGCTGGTTCGTCCCGGTGCTCGCCGTGGCGGCCGCCGGCTGCCTGGTCGCCCTGCTCGCCGCGACGCTGCTCGGGCGCACGCGCGCCGCGGCGGCCGCCGCAGTCGCCGCGGTCGCGCTGCTGCTCGTCGTGCCCGCCGGGTACGCGTCGACCACCTGGCTCGCGCCGGTGCAGGCGACGTTCCCCGCGGCAGGGCCGAAACAGTACGCGGGCTGGGGCGGCGTCGGCCTCAACGCGCGCGGCGTGGCGGTCGACCGCGCGCTGCTGGCCTAGGTGCGCAGCCACGGCGCGACGAAGCGCTACGAACTGCTGACGGTCTCGATGCCGACCGCGGCTCCCTTCGTGCTGATGGGGGCCAACGTGTCCGGGCTCGCCGGATACAGCGGCGTCGACCCGGTGCTGGACGGCAAGGGCCTCGCGAAGCTCGTCGAACGCGGCCAGGCGCGCTACGTCGTGCTCGGCGGCGAGTACTCCACGCGCGGCGGCAACGGCGCGACGAAGGCGACGCTCGCCGCCTGCCGTGAGATGGCGCCGTTCGAATGGCGCAGCCCGGACGAGTTTCCGAACGGGCTCACGCTGTTCGACTGCGGCGGGCGCGAACGGCAGCTCGCGGCGCAGGGTTAGCCGGCTCCACCTGCGCGTCGCCCGCGGCGCCCGCGCGCGGCCTCAAGCCGCGACCGAGAGCTCCCGGTGGAACGCGCGCGCGAACAGCTCTCGCTCGCGCCCGGCGGCCCAGCGCGGCACGGCGGGGTCGCCCTCGGCGATCAGCCGCAGCCGCACCGAGCCGTCGTCGAGGTCGATGTCGGTGTCGCGGACGAGCTGGTCGCGCGAGCGCTCGAGGTCCTCGGCGAGGCGCAGCAGCGCGGCACAGCGGTCCAGCCGCTCCCCGTCGCCGGGGCCGAACAGAGCCGACATCGGTCCGGGGCTCGGCATGCCCTTGCGGTGGTAGCGCGCGGCCTGGGCGATGATCGCGGTCTCGACCGGGGCGAAGCCCGGCAGCCCGCCGTTGAGGATCAGGTAGCGCGAGTGCTTGTGGTGGTCGTCGTAGTCGATCGACATGCCGATGTCGTGCAGCATGCAAGCGGCCCAGAGCAGCTCGCGCTCGCGCGGGTCGCCTTCGTGGAGGCCGAGGCGCGCCAGCTCGTCGAACATGCCGAGCGCGAGCGCGGCGACGTGACGGGTGTGGGGTCCGTCGACGCGGTACTGCGCGGCCATGTTCAGCACGCTCGCGCGCCTCACGTCCTCGAACAGAGGGCCACCCACCCGGGGCCCGCCCACCCCCTCGCTGCCCTCGCCCAGCAACCGCTCGAAGAACACCCCCTCGCGCAGCCCGGCCTCGGTGGTCTCGATCGCTTCCGCGCCGGCCGCGCGCAACGCCTCGCGGACGACGATCGCGCCGCCCAGGATCAGGTCCGCGCGCGCGGGCTTGATCCCCGGCACGTCGGCGCGCTCGGCTGCCGGCAGCGCCGCCAGTCGCTCGACCAGCTCCTCGAGCGCCTCGACCCCGATCACCATCCCCTGCACGCCGTTGCTCGGCAGCCCCGCGGCGCGCTGCGCGGCGGCGGCGAGGTTGCGCAGCGTGCCGCCGATGCCGACCAGCCTGACCGGAGAGCGCTCGCGCAGCTCGGCCAGCCAGGCGACGCCGTCCAGCTCGGCGCGGATGTGCTCGCGCAGCTCGTTCAGCTGGCGGCGCTTGGCGGGCCCGTTGGGCGGCAGGAACCGCTCGCTCATGCGCACGGTGCCCAGCGGCCAGGAGCCGGAGCTGCGCTCGAGCCGCCCGGCCACGCCGACGAGCTGCATCGAGCCGCCGCCGAGGTCGAGCACGCAGCCGTCGACGAGCGTCGTCGAGTTGACCGCCGCCAGGTAGCCGTAGCGGGCCTCCTCCTCGCGGCTGAGCACGCGCACGCGGAAGGGGAAGCGCTCGCGCGCGCGCTCGAGGAACTCGGGCGCGTTCTCCGCGTCGCGGATCGCGCTCGTCGCGACGGCGTCGACCTCCTCGGAGGTGAGGCCGCTCGCGTGGCAGAAGTGCGCGAACACGTCGAGCGTCGCCAGCGCGCGCTCGATCGGCTCCTCGCCGAGCCTGCCGGTTGCCATCAGGCCCTGCCCGATCCTCACCGGCTCGTAGATCTCGTCGGTGCGCCGCCACCAGCCCTCACCGGACTCGAAGACGACGAGCCGAAACGAGTTCGAGCCGAGGTCGATCACGGCCAGCCGCGTCCTTGGCGCCATCGCTTGCAGCGTATTGCGCGATGCCGGCGCCTCCAGCGCACCTGCCGGCGCGCGCGGGGGGCTCAGGCGTTGGCGCGCTTGGCGGCGTTCAGCGCCCGCTCGGCCTCGACCAGCACCTCGCGCAGACCGGGGCTGCGCTGGTGCAGGAGCGTGAAGCCGATGCTCGCCGACGGGTGCACGACGCCGACTCCGGCGTCGACGCTGCATGCGGGGATCACGCGCTGCAGGCCCTCGACGACGACGCTGAGGCCCTCCTCGTCCGCGTGCGGGAGCAGCACGGCGAACTCGTCGCCGCCGATCCGCCCGATCAGGTCGGTTTCGCGCAGCCGGCGGGTCAGCGCGCGCGAGACGGACCGCAGGGCCTCGTCGCCCACGGCGCTGCCGAACTGGCGGTTGAGCTCGCGGAAGCCGTCGAGGTCGACGACCATCAGCCCCGCGGTCTCGCCGTAGCGGTGGCAGCGGCCGAGCTGGAGCCGCAGGTCGTGTTCGAAGAGGCGGCGGTTGCGCAGGCCGGTGAGCGGGTCGTGGTCGGCCAGTTTGAGGAGCTGCTCCTCGAGCTCCTTGCGGGCCGAGATGTCCTGGAGCTGTGCGATGTAGTGCAGCGGCTGCCCGTCGCGGTCGCGCACGAGGGACATCGAGAGGATCGCCGAGACGGTCTCGCCGGCTGCGTCGAAGTAGCGCTTCTCGACCTGGTAGGCCGGGATCTCGCCGTCCTGCAGGCGGCGGCGCTCGACCGCGTCGTTGACAGCGTCCTCCGGGTGCATGATCCCGTCGAAGCGCTTCCCGACGAGCTCGTCGGAGGTGTAGCCCGTGATCTCGCAGAGCGCGCGGTTGACCAGCAGCCAGCGCCCTTCGGTGTCGATCAGGCCGCTGCCGATCGGGGCGTGCTCGAAGACCTCCTCGAAGCCTTCGGTGCGGCGCGGCGCCATCAGGTCGGCGCGGCGGCGGGCGGTGATGTCGAGCACGACCGCGACGCCGCCGGCGACGTTCGAGCAGTCCTGGCTGACCGGGCCGCCGTCGCTGCACAGCGGGCCGGCGTCGACCATCAGGCAGTGGCGCTCCTCGGCGGTCCAGATCTCGCGCGTGCGCGTCTCGCCTTCCAGGGCGGAGCTGAACAGGGGCTCGAAGCGCTCCCAGAACTCGGCCGGGAAGGCGTCGGCGACGTAGTTGCCCTCACGGCAGATCTCGGGGTCGCCCATGCGCTCGATCGCCTGCCCGGCTGTCAGCACGAAGCGCAGCTGGCGGTCGAAGACGATCACGAGCGCCTCCGGCAGCTCGCGCAGCGCGGCGGAGGCTGCGTGGTCGGCGCTCGCCAGAAGCTGGCCGTTCGGGGGGTTCACGCGCCATACATCGGCCGCCGCGGGCCGAAGCTTGACCGCGAATGCGCAGGTTTCAGCTAGATCGTCTAGGGCCGGATGAACGTGTCCGGATCCGGACCGGTCCGCTCGCCGCGGTCGAGCTCGGCGATCGCGTCCATCTCGGCCTCGTCCAGCTCGAATCCGAACACGTCGAAGTTCTCGGCGATCCGCTCCGGCGTCACGGACTTCGGGATCACGACGTTGCCGCCCTGCAGGTGCCAGCGGATCACGACCTGTCCCGGCGAGCGGCCGTGGCGCTCGGCGATCTCGACGATCCGCTGCTCGGTCAGGGCGAGCCCCTGGGCGAGCGGGCTCCAGGCCTCGGTGACGATCCCGAGCTCCTCGTGTTCGGCGCGCAGCCCGTGCTGCTGCAGGAGCGGGTGCAGCTCGACCTGGTTGACCGCGGGCGTCTCGCCGGTCTCCTTGATCAGGCGGCGCAGGTGGGGCGCCTGGAAGTTCGACACGCCGATCGTCCGCACGAGCCCCTCGTCGCGCGCCTCGATGAACGCCTTCCAGGTCTCGACGTAACGGTCGTGAGCCGGCACCGGCCAATGGATCAGGTACAGGTCGAGGTAGTCGGTCTCGAGACGCCCGAGGCTCTTGTCAAGCGCGCGGCGCGCCTCCTCGTAGCCCTGGTTCTCGTTCCAGCACTTCGTCGTTATGTAGACCTCGCCCCGGTCCAGGCCGCTGTCCCGCACGGCTGTGCCCACGCCCGCCTCGTTGCGGTAGGCGGCGGCCGTGTCGATGTGCCGGTAGCCCTCCTGGAGCGCGCGCAGGACGACTTCGGTCGTCTCCTCCGGCGGCACCTGGAAGACGCCGAAGCCGAGTTGCGGGATCGCCCCGCCCCCCCGCGTGGGGATCTGTGGCACCTGTCCGGTCTGAGAGCTCATCGCGTTTCGTCTGCCCTTCCGCTGTTGAGCCTAAACCAGCTCGGCGGCTCGCGGCGTACGCTTCCGCGATGGCCAGGCAGGCGCGCGGCGCCCTCACACGCTGGGCGCAGCGGGCGTTCGCCGTGCACGAGCAGTCGGCGCGCAGCGGCTTGCCGCCCGAGGAGCTCGAAGGGCGCTCGCGGGAGCGTCTCACCCGCCGTGAGCTCGTCGGCGCCGGCGCCGGCCTGGCGGCGGGCGTCGCGCTCTCGGCGCCCGGAGCGAGGGCCCTCGCACGGCTCGCACGCAAACGCCGGCGCTCCCCGGATCGCGATCGTCGGCGCCGGCCTCGCCGGGCTGCGCTGCGCGCACCTGCTCTGGACGGGCCCGGGCGGCCCGGTCGCCTCGACCGTCTATGAGGCGAACCCGGATCGCGCGGGCGGGCGCTGCTGGACGCTGCGGGGCTACTTCTCCGGCGGGCTCGAAACCGAGCACGGCGGCGCGTTCCTGAACTCGAACCAGCTCGCGGTGCGCTCGTTGGCGGCCGAGCTCGGCATCGCCGAGGAGGTCGTCGACGGAGGGGACCTCCCGCACGGCGAGGAGGTCTTCTTCATCGGCGGCTCGCGCTACTCCCTCGCCGAAGCCCAGGCGGACTGGCGCCAGTTCGGCTTCGACGCATTCCGCGCGGCGGCGCGGCGCGCGGGCAGGCCGGGCGGAGAAGCCCACCTCGATGCGATGTCGGTGCCGGAGTGGCTCGACAGCACGCCGATCGGCGCCGGGAGCCGCTTCGGCCGCCTGATGCAGGCCAACACGGTCACCGAGAACGGAGGCGACCCCGGCGATCAGTCGGCGCTCGATCTGATCGAACTGCTCAGCGGAAACCCGCGCTCCTCGCTGTTGCCCCTGCCCGGGGACGACGAGCGCTACCACCTCCGCGGCGGCAACGACCAGCTCGTGAGCCGGATGATCGCGGCGCTTCCCGGCGGCGCGGTGCAGCACGGGCGCGCGCTCGTCGCGATGCGCGAACGCTCCGACCGCTCGCTCGCGCTCAGCTTCGAATCGGGCGGGACGACGGAAGACGTGATCGCCGACTGGGTCGTGCTCGCGCTGCCGTTCAGCACGCTGCGCGACGTGGATCTCTCCCGCTCGGGCTTGAGCGCACAGAAGCGGACCGTGATCCGGACGATGGGGATGGGCACGAACGCGAAGATCCACCTCGAGCTCACCCGCAAGACCTGGCCGGCCCTCGGCTATTCCGGCGCGACCTACGGCGAATGGCAGCGGCTCGCGTGCGGCTGGGACGACTCGGTGACGCTCGGCGCGAGCGCGAGCCCCGCGCTCTACCTGGCCTTTCCCGGCGCCCGCGCGGGAGCCACAGGGCTCACCGGGGCCGCGCACGGTCCGGCGCCGGCGGCCGACGTGGCGTTCGCGCTCGGCGAGATCGAGCACGTCTTCGCAGGGACGACCGCCGCGTTCACGGGGCGCGCCTACGAGGACCACTGGTCCGCCGACCCCTGGGTGCACGGCGCGTACTCCTACTACCGGGTCGGGCAGGCGGCGAGCTACGGCGCGCTCGCCGCGCGCACCGAGGGACGGGTCCTGTTCGCCGGCGAGCACACCTCGATCGCGAACATCGGGTTCCTCGACGGCGCGGTGGAAACGGGCGAGCGCGCCGCGCGGAGGCTGGCGCGCCGCGTCGCGCGCTGACGGTCCGCGTTCGGTGTTTGACGGGCGCCGGTCGATGCCCTAGCTTGAAGGTGCGGTTCGTGCAGGAGGGCCGGATCGCCGAGGTTCAAGGAGGGACGGAGATGGAGGATTCGAGGGGGTCGCGGCTGCGGATGCTGCCGCACGTACTGGCGGCGCTTGCGCTGGGGGACATCGCCTACCGGCTGCTCGCGCGCGAGCCGCTGCGCAGGGCGCTCGGCATCGAGACGTCTCAAGCGTGATCTAGGACGGGGCGAGCAGGAACGCGCGCACGTTCGGCAGCGGCTGCCACGAGTAGACGGCCCAGCGCCGTCCTTCGTAGCGGACGCTGCCGGACTGCGGCAGCCGCGCCGGTCCGCCGCCGGCGAGCTGGCGCGCGCCTTCGCGCACGAACAGGCGCCCGCCGGTGACGGTCCTCACGACGTCGGCGAGATCGCGCAGGTGCGGCGCGAGGGGGTGAAAGCGCGCCGCGACGTGCTGCGCCACCGAGCCCCATGCGGCGGTCCGCACGGCCGCGCAGCTCGCTCCCGACGGGCCCCTGCGCGACGTACAGGCGGGCGTCCAGCCGGCCCGCAGGGAACGCTCCGAGCGACAACGTCGAGCTCGGGTCGCCGTGCGCGGCGGCGGCCGAGCCGGTTCCCATCACGCGCGAGCCGTTCCAGAAGAGGTCGATCGGGGCGCCGATGAAGCGCGTCACGAGCTTGACGTAGCCGAGGTCGTCCTGGACCGACATCACGTAGCTCGCGAGCACGCGGCCGTGCGCGCGCAGCGTGCCGTGGACGGGCGCGAGGATGTAGGGCCCGCCGATGTCGGCGAGGACGCGGCCGCCGCGGACGACGCGCAGCCGCACGATGTGCCAGCCGGGCATGTAGACGAGTTCGTGCACCGCCGTGCGCACGGCTGCCGGTCCGCCGGAGGCGAGCGCGCGCAGCAGCGGCTGGAAGGAGGCGACCCGCGCGGCGTCGAGGCGCGTCGAGGCGCCGCCGGCCTCCTGGGCGTAGATGCGGCGCGCGACCGCCGACTGCACCGCGGCGACGGTCTGGGCGGTGGCCGCCCCGCACGCGCCTGAGGTGCTGGATGCGCCGGAGGTGGACGCGACGGACGCGGCGGAGGTGGATGCGGCGGCCGTGCGGGCGGAGGCCGCGCCGCGCGCCGCGCGCGCGTCCCCGTCGAGGTCCAGGCCGAAGGCGATCGTCGCCACGGCGGCTGCGATCAGCGCGGCGAGCACCGTGGGCGCCACCAGACGGAGACGGATCGACCTGCGCTTCGGAGACACATGTGAAGACTGCCCCGAGGCCCTAACGAGCCCCTCAGGACGCGGTGAGAAAGGCCACATGAGGCCTCTCTCCTACCCGCGTGCGGCGATGTGCCCCGTCCAGCGGCCGCATTCGGCGCTTAGGGGAATCTCCGCACGGCCGATACGACCGTGTGCGGGCCGAAGCGAAATCCGAGGTGCTCGACCTTCCCGCGATGCGGATGCGCGAAGCGACCGTGGCCGCCGCGGTCCCGCTCACGTTCGGCGTCGGCCTGCTCGGCTGCCTGTACGTCGGGCTGACCTGGAGCCAGCCCCACCGCCTGTTCCTGCTGCTGCTGTTCGTCGTGAGCTCGCTGGGCTCCCTCGGCGTCTACAGCGTGCGCCAGCAGATGGTGCGCAGCCCTCGCCGCGAGATCCTGTTCCTCGCCTGGACGCTGAGCGACTTCGCGCTGATCATCGCGGGCACCGTGGTCGACGGCGGCACGAGCTGCCCGCTCGTGCTCGTGCTCTTCCTCCCCGTCGTGTTCTCGGCGATGTCCTACCCCGTCAGCTCGGTCGTGATCGTGAGCGCGACGAGCGTGCTCACCTATCTCGGCCTCGCCCTCAGCGAGGGCGGCGCGAACGTCGCCTACACGGTCTCGTTCGCGTTCATCCTGCTGTGCACCGGGATCCTGAGCAGCTGGCAGGCCCAGAACCAGAACCGCCAGCACCGCGCGCTCGCGAAGGCCTCCCGCACCGACCCGCTGACCGGCTGTCTGAACAGGCGCGGCTTCGAAGAGCGGGCGAACGCCGAGCTGGCGGCGATGCGCCGCAGCGAGCGCGGCGGCGCGATCGTCGTCCTCGACGTCGACAAGTTCAAGCCTGTCAACGACCGGTTCGGCCACGCCGCCGGCGACGAGCTCCTCTGCTGGGTCGTCACGACGCTCCAGAGCACCCTGCGCTCCAGCGACGCGATCGGGCGCCTCGGCGGCGACGAGTTCGCGGTCGTCCTGCCCGAGATCGGCGCCGACGCGGCGAGGGACCTCACGACCAGGATCAGCGCGGCGCTCGCGGAGCGCGCGCCGTGCTCGCTCGGCGTCGCGCTCCACCCGCACGACGGGGACGATCTGGAGACCCTGACGCGCCGGGCCGACACCCGCCTCTACGGCAGCCGCCGCGGCCGCTACGAACGCGAACAGGCGGCGGGTGCGCCCGCCGCGGCCCAGCCCGCAGCCCCCGCGGGCGAGGCGGAGCGTGCCGGCTTCGGCGCGATCGACCTGTGGCGAGCAGCGCTCGACGCGATGCCCTCGCGGACGGGACGCGGCGATCGCGAGACGCAGGAGGAGAGCATCCAGTCGATGCTGCTCGACCAGATCGACGCCTCGGTGATCGTGACCGACATGACGGGCGTCGTGATCAGCTGGAACCACGGCGCCGAAACGCTCTACGGATGGAGCAGCGAGGAAGCTGTCGGGCGCAGCGCCCGCGAGCTGATCGTGCCGGAGGACGCGGCGCAGGCCGAACTGCTGATGGAGGAGCTGAGCCGCGACGGGCGCTGGGACGGCGAGCTGCTCGTCCGTCACAAGGACGGCGAGCTGTTCACGACATACGTGCGCAACCGCCTCGTGCTCGACGAGGAGGGGCTGCCCTCCGCGGTCGTCGGGGTGGCGATGGACATCTCGGCGCGAGTCGCGGCCGAGACCGAGCTGCGCGACTCGCGCAACTACGCCCAGGCGGTCACGGAGTGCATGGGCGAGGGGCTCTTCACGCTCGACCGCGAGGGCCGCATCACCTACATCAACCGCGTCGCGGAGGAACTGCTCGGGCGCCACCGGGGCGAGCTCATGGGCTGCGAGGTCGGCGCGATGATCTACGCCGCCTGCCCGGACGGCAGCGCGCTGCCCTTCGAGCGCTGCGCGATCGCGCGCGCGGTGCGCGGCGAGGAGACCGTGCGGGTCGACGACGACGCGTTCGCCACCGGCGACGGCGGCGAGCTGCCGGTCGCCTACACGGCGACCCCCTTCTCCACCGAGGAGGGGCCGCGGGGCTGCGTCGTGATCTTCCAGGACATCTCCGAGCGCAAGCGCCGCGAGGAGGAAAGCCGGCGCAACGCCGAGACGCTCGCGGTCATCGAGCGCGTCGAGCGCGCGCTCGTCAACGAGAGCTTCGTGCTGCACGCGCAGCCGATCATCGACCTCGAGACCGGCGCCACAGTCCAGCACGAGCTCCTGATCCGCATGGTCGAGCCGGATGGCCGCGTCGTGCCGCCGGGCGAGTTCCTGCCTGTCTGCGAGCAGTACGCGATGATCGGCGAGATCGACTGGTGGGTGATCAAGCAGGCGGCGCGCCTGGCCGGCGAGGGCTACCCCGTGCAGGCCAACATCTCGGCGCGCTCGGTCGGCGACCCGGACGTGCTCGAGCACATCGAACGGTGCATCGAGCAGCACGAGGTGGCGCCGGGGACGCTCGTGTTCGAGATCACCGAGACCGCGGTCGTCGAGGACGAGGTGGCGGCGCGCACGTTCGCCGAGCGTCTGCACGGGCTCGGCTGCAAGATCGCGCTCGACGACTTCGGCACCGGCTACGCGAGCCTCACCTACCTCAAGCAGATGCCGGTCGACTTCCTGAAGCTCGACATCGAGTTCGTCCGCGACCTGGGCACCAACGAGGCGAGCCGCCACGTCGTGCAGGCACTCGTCGCGCTCGCGCGCGACTTCCACCTGCAGACCGTGGGCGAGGGCGTCGAGGACGCGGCGACGCTGGAGCTGCTGCGGGATCTCGGGGTCGACTTCGCGCAGGGCTTTCACATCGCGCGCCCCGCGCCGTTCCAGAGCGCCCCGGCGACGGTACGGAGGCGCAGGAGCAGCTCGCCTCGCTGCCAGCGCCGGCGCCGCTTCGCACCGCGCAGCCGCGCGCTCGCGTGCGCCGGCCCGCCCGCGCCACCAGCGTCTAGCTCAGAGCGGCTCGTCGAGCACGAACAGCTCGGCCGCGATGTCGGGCTCGATCTGGTTGCCGCTGATGAACGCGACCACGTTCCGTCCCGTCAGGCGCTCGACCGCTTCACGGAAGTCGGGCTCCATCACGCGCTGGAACAGCCCGCGGATGTGACGGACCGCGTCGGCGTGCTCGTTGCGGCTCAGCCCGCGCTCGGCCTGCGTGAGCACGTCGTGCATCAGCGTGACGAGCACGTTCCGGTAGTGGAACGTGGATGCGGTGGTGGGACCGCGGCCGAGATGCTGGGTGTGGATCCCGACCAGCGCGCTTGTGACGGCGGCGTTCAGCTCGCCGCCCCTCAGCTCCTGGGTGTCGGCCATCGAGCACCAGAGCTACCCGGAGCGGTGCCCGGGAAACCGGAGGGCCGTCAGTAGAGCGCGGCGGCGAGGCGCCCGCGCGTGCTGCGGGCCAGCGGGTCGCCGGGACCGAGCACGTCGAGCTCCCCGACGATCACGCGGCGAATGTCGTCGCGACGCTCCTGCGCCCCCGGCAGGGCGCCCAGCAGCTCCTCGAGCGCGTCCTCGAGCCGGCCGTCGTCGAGCGCCGCGAACGCCTCCTCGAGCAGCCCCTCGTCCTCGAGCCGGATGCGAGCGACCAGGCCATCGGCCTGGAAGGAGCCGGCGACGCCTTCGAGCACGCGCCGAGCCTCGTCACGCTCGCCGCGGGCGAGCAGGATCGTCGCGAGCGGGAGAGCGGCGTCCGGCCGGCCCGGCTGGAGCTCGAGCGCGCGGCGCAGATCCTCCTCCTCCCCGCTCTGCGCGAGCAGGTCCGCCTCGGAGGGAAGCAGCCCGTCGAAGAAGCGGTCCACCTCGACATCGGGGACGACGCCGACGAACTCGTCCACCAGACGGCGATCGCGAAAGGCCTTCACCGCGGGGATGCCCTGGATGCGGAACGCCTGCGCCAGCGGCTGGTTGGCGTCGGTGTCGAGCTTCGCCAGCACGACCTTCCCCTCCCGCGCCGCCGCCGCCCGCTCGAGCAGCGGGCCGAGCTGCCGGCAGGGACCGCACCACTCCGCCCAGAAGTCCACGACCACGGGCAGCTCCGCCGAGCGCTCGACGACCTCGCGCTCGAAGTCGGCTTCGGTGACGTCGATGACGGTCATCGCCTAGAGAGTAGAAAGCCCGACGCCCCGCGCCGGCGCCCCCGGGCGTAGAGTCGGGTTCTCCCGAGCGAAAGGAGCGCGATGTCGAAGATCAAGCAGGTCGGGCGCGTGATGGTGCCCGTCTCCGACCAGGACCGGGCGATCGAGTTCTACACCGGCAAGCTCGGCTTCAGCGTGGCCGCCGACGTGCCCTTCGGCGACGGCGAACGCTGGGTCGAGGTCGCGCCCCCCGACGGCGGCGCAGCGCTCGCGCTGGTGCCCCCGCGGGGCGATTACCAGGCGGGGCGCATGACCGGGATCGCCCTGGAGACCGGCGACGCAGCGGGAGCGCGCGAGGAACTGGCCGCAGCCGGAGTCGACGTGGACGGTGCGCTCGTGGGCGGGGACGGAACGGTTCCGCCGATGTTCTTCATGCGCGACCAGGACCAGAACTCGCTGCTGATCGTGCAGCGCTAGCTCCGGCGCGCGCGGCGACGAGCCACAACCCGACGCGGTGGAGGCGGCCGCCGACCCGGACGCTCGCGGTCGCGATGACGCGGCCGCCGGGTTCCCGCGGCGCGCCGCGGTCGAAGAGCTGCAGGACGTAGGCGTAGGGGCGCCCGTAGCGCTCGTACCAGCGGCCGAGCCGCAGATAGGCCCCCGTCCCCAGCGCCCGCACGCCGCGCCGGCGCAGGGCGTAGGTGAGCTCCGGGCGCATCGGTGTGAGGATGCCGTCCAGGCGCGCCGTGAGCAGGACGGCGCTGCCGCGCGGCACGGCCGCCAGGCCGGCGTTCAGCCGGCTGATCGCGGGGAACTCGAAGACGTGCTCGTCGCGCTGCTGGCGGGCGGCCCCCTGCCACGCGGCGAGCGCGAGCACGGCGCGCGCCCGCTGCCAGGGCGACCGAGCGCCAGGCGCCGCGGCGCGGGCCCCCGCACGGCCGCCGGCGCGAGCAGGACGATCGCCGACCAGCCCGCGACCAGCCAGGCGAACATGCCGACGATCGAGGCGGTCCACAGCGTGTAGGCGAGCGTCCCGCCGAGGATCCGCCCGCTCGGCGTGGAGGCGGTGATCAGCCCGATCGCCAGGGAGAGCACCAGCGCGCAGGCGGCCCCTGCCGCGACGTCCAGCCGCCGCCGTGCCAGGCCGGCCACGGCGGCCGCGAGCAGCCACGCGAGCAGCACGGCTGCGGAGGCCCACGTCGCGGCGTGGAGCGAACCGTGCACTTCGTACTTGCGCGACCAGGGGCTCGACACGGCGGTGAGCCACCACGGCCGGACCCCGATCGTGCGCGCCACGGCATGCGCGCCGGCGCCCCAGCCGAGCCGCGGCCTGCCGTCCCGTGCCGCTTCGAGCAGGTGCCCGAGGTTGCCGCCGCCGGCGAGCTGGTCGAGGACCGGCGGGAGCCAGCACACCACCAGGACGAGCGCCGCGGCGAGGAGCCAGGGCAGGGCGCGCGAGCCGCCGCCTCCGGCTGCGTCGGAGGCGAACCGCGCCCTGCGCGAGAGCACCAGGCCGGCTGCCCCGACCAGCAACAGCGCGGCGGACAGGACCGCGAATGCGTCGTGGCACTGCGCGCAGTAGCTGGCGAGCAGCGCGGCCACGGGGGCGAGCCGGTGCTCGCCGCAGCCGAGCGACCAGCAGACGAACGCGAGCGCCAGCAGCGGGAACAGCGCCGCCGCCGGGTTCCAGATGTCGTAGAAGTCAGCGGCGGTCAGCGAACGGCACATGTACGCGATCGCGGCGGCCGCGGCGAGCATCAGCCAGACGCCGCCGCGCCGGCGCGCGAGCACGACGGCGAGCGCTATCGAGGCCACGTTCAGCGCGGCCATCGTGACGATCAGCGACCCGGGCGAGCCGATGTGCGCCGCGGGCGCGAGCAGCCAGTAGAGCATCGGCCCGAGCGAGTAGGTCGGGTGCCCCGTGACTTCGGTCGCGAACGAGTACTGCCCCACCAGCGGCATGTGCGAGCTGAACACGTCGTAGGCGCGTGTGGCGATGATCGCGCGGTCGGCGACGGGCTGCCAGCCGTCGGCGAGCGCACGCACCAGCGCGCGCAGCACGGGGGCCGAGGCGATCAGCGCGACGAGCGCCGTCGCCGGCCAGCCGGCCGCGAGCGCGGCAGCTCGCCGCAGCGAGGCCTGCGGGGCGCCGTCCCCGCCGGAGCGGCGGGAGACCGGCCGAGCCGTCGAAGGGATCGCCGGCATAGCCATCCGAACACCCGCCACGCGCGCTGTCGGCTGCACTACGCGTGTGGCTGGACGGCCTGTGCCGCCAGGAAGCCCGGGCCCGTACGCGAGCAGGCCCGGACCGGGAAGGGGATCACCTTCGAGCCGTTCGAATGCGGCGGGAACACGCGTAGCCCGGCTGCCGTCACGGGCCGGCAGACCGACGCGGAGAAGTTGGCGACGTCGACCACCTCGAGCCCGAATGACGCCGTCGCCCCCTTGGCGAGCGTCACGAGCGGCTTGCGCGAGACGAATCGCTGTGAGCCGCTCCCGAGCTGGCGTCCGGAGAGGTCGACCGCCGCGACGCGCGGGTAGCCCACGAGCGTGCAGGAGGCGCCGGAGAGGTTCGTCATCTCCACGCGGTAGAAGATCGAGCCGGCGGCGCCGGAGCCCTGCGTGTTCAGCCAGATCACGAGCCGGCTGGTCGGGCATGGCGCTGACGCTCCCGTGCCGCGGCGGGACGCCGCAGCGGTGCCGTCCGCGGCGGTGCCGGCAGCCACGACGACTGCCGCGGCGAGAGCTGCGAGGTGACGAGTCCTCGGACGATCGGGCATGACGTTGAGGACCTCCGCCTTCGGCGGGCGGGCCCTGTCCAGGCGGATCGTCTCACACCCGCCGCCCGGCCGCGCCGCGGCGGAAGGGCTGCGGGTTTCCCCCTATCGCCGCGAGCACGGCGGCGGCTGGGCGATACTTCGCGCGATGTCCCAGGAGAACGTGGAGATCGTGCGCGCGGCGATCGAAGCGTTCGACGGCGGCCATCTGGGGCTGGTCCTCGCGACGCTGCATCCCGACTTCGAGGGCCGAGTGGCGCCGGAGCTCTCGGCCGAGCCCGACACCTACCGCGGCCGCGAGGGCATCGAACGGTACTTCGCGTCCTTCCGGGAGGCGTTCGAGGGGATCGGCTTCGAGGTGGAGCAGCTGGCAGACGCGGGCGACTCCGTCGTGGTCGCGTTGCGCATGACGGCCGTGGGCAAGCTCACCGGGATCCCGGTCGAACAGCGCAACGCGGGCGTCTGGACGGTGCTCGAGGGCAAGGTCGCCCGGGTCGACACCTACGCGTCGTTCTCGGACGCGCTGCGGGCGGCGGGCCTGGAGCGCTAGGCCCGCGACGCCGCGCCCGCCTGCGGGGCGTTCGCGGCATCACGGATATACCTGCGCGCCGGTCTCGGCGTCGTGCAGCACGATCGCTTCGGTGGGGCAGCTGCGCGCCGCGTCGAGCAGCAGCTCGTCCTCCCCCGCGCCGATCACGCGGGCGAAGCGGTCCACCTCGAACACATCGGGGGCAAGCTCGACGCAGTCCCCCTGCGCGATGCAGGCGGACTCGTCGATGGTCGCTGTGTAGGACATCGTCTTCTCCTTTCCGGGGCGCGTGGTCAGCCGGCCCCTGAGCCGCCCGGCTCGAGCGCCGCGCGCACGGCCGGGGCCTTCACCCGCTCCCGCCCCCGCTTCGGCGCAGCCCGCCCCATGCGCATGCGCATGGCGAAGAGGGCCGCGACCGGCAGGGCGCTCGCCAGCATCGCGTAGCGCACGGGCGCCAGCGAGGCATCGGTGCCCGAGCCGAGCGCGTGCGCGAGACCGAGCACGTACACGACGACGGTGAGGCGGTGCAGGCGGCGCCACAGCCGCGCGCCGATGCGCCGGCGAGCGTAGAAGCTGAGGCCCAGGATCGCCGCGAGGTAGCCGGCGACGATGCCGAGGCCCGTCCACACCGGCCGGTAGCCGATCGTGAACGGCACGAGGATGCCGTTCCACCCGGCCTTCAGCCAGGGGTCGGCCGCAAGCAGGGCCCCGTGGGCGCCGATCGCACCGAGCGCCAACAGCGCCAGGTGCTCGTGGAGCTTGACCGCATCCCGCCGGCGCCGCAGCGGGACCAGCTTGCAAGCCATCGCGAGCCCCAGCAGCACCGAGGCCGTGATCAGGAGCAGCGCGACGACACCTGCGGAGCGGCCGGCGAGCCACCACACGTAGTTGGACGGTGCAGCGCTCATGCCGCGCTCCGCAGCCCGGCCGGCGCGGGCTGGCGCTCGGCGGGCGCCGCCACCCACTCGACGTCACCGTCGTCGTGCACGATCAGGCCGCCGTGCGCGGACAGCGCGCGCCGCGCGCCCGCGGGGCCGCTGAGGAGGGCCAGCTTGGCGAGGGTCTCGGCTTCGAGCGCGCTGGGGGCCAGCGCCGTGGCCCCGATCAACCCCGTCCATGCGGGCGCTCCCGTCGAGGGGTCGAGAAGATGGTGCGCGTAGGTGCCGTCCTCGCGCCGCCAGATGCGGATGTTCAGCCCGGAGGTCGCGATGCCGCCGGAGGCGAGCGCGACGCTGCCGATCGTCTCGCCGGTGAGGGGGTGCTCGATCTCCACGGCGACCGGGTCGAACAGGGCCCCGGGGCCGCCGACGGCGATGTCGCCGCCGCAGTCGACCACGAAGCGGCGATGCGCGCCCAGTCGGCGCGCGACCGCGTCGGCCGCGAGCCCCTTGCCGGTACCGCCCGTGTCGAGCTTCACGCCCGGCGGGCGCCGCACGATCCCGCGGCCCTCGTCGACCGTGACGCGACGCCAGTGCGCGGACGGCGACGGGGCCGCGGGACGGCGCGGCGGGGCAGCAGCGAGTGCCTCCGCAAGGGAGGCGGGAGCGGCTCTCTCTAGCGAGCGCTCGTACCCGACGGCCTCGATCTCCGCGACGAGCGTGGGATCGACCAGGCCGCCGGTCCGCTCAGCCGCCCACAGCCCGGCTGCCACCGCAGCCCGCAGGAGCTTCGAGGCCGGCACCTCGAAGCGAGGGTCCTCGTTCAGCACGGAGAGCTCGCTGTCCTCGCGGAAACGGGAGAGCCGCGCCGCGAAGTCCTCCACGAAGAGGCGCTCGCGCTCGGCCGCGGCGGCGGCACTCAGCCCGCTCGGCGCGAGGGCGGGCTCGACGATCAGCCGCACGTCGCTGCCCATCGAGCGGAAGGTCAGGTCGGCGTCCGCGCTCATGAGGTCCTCGTCAGCGGGGAGCCGCCTTCGAAGGCGCCCGCCGCAGCGACCTGCTGCGACGCGCTGGAAGCGGGCGCCGCGGCGTTCGCGGGCAGCTCGACGATCACCCGTCGTTCGATCACGCGGCGGACCAGCACGCGCCGCGGGGGAAGCGCCCGAGGCCGCGCCGCGCGCAGCGCGGGGTCATCGCCCGCTCGCATCTGCATCGCCAGCGCCACCAGCACGGCGGCGAACACCAGGGCGGCGCTCGCGAGGGCGATCGCTCCGGCCCGGGCGCCCGAGCCCTGCGCGCGCTCAGTCATCTGTCGCCCTCGCGCCGCTCGAGGAGGTGACGATCGCGTGTGTGCCGGAGACGGCGGGCGAGCCGCCGGCCGCGGCCGGGGCGCCCGTCGTCAGCACCCGCCCGCTCGGCGTCGTCGTGACGACGAGGCGCTTGCCGTTCACGACCGCGACCTTGGGGGAGCTGCCGCCGGGCGCGAGCGCCGTCGGGGCGCCCTTGAGGTTCGCCATCATCATCGTGAACACGACGAGGAAGGTCGCCAGCGAGAGCACGGTAAGGGGGAACGCGTGCAGCAGCGGGTGGCGTTCGCGCCGCGGCCGCTCGGACGTCGGTGTGCCGGGCTCAGTCATCGTGGTGGCCTCCGTCCTCGCCGTGGCCGCCGCTCGAACGTGTCTTGACGCCGGAGGAAGGGCTCCCTGCGCCGCCGCCCCCGCCGCTCGTGTGCGTCCGGACCGGGCCGGCGGGTGCGCTTCCGGAGCCGGAGCGCGCGCCGCTCGTGCGCGAGACGGGCGCGGCGGGCGACCCCGCGGTGCGCGGAGCGCCCGCCGCACCGCTCGCCCTCGTGACCGGCGCTGTGGGCGAGCCCACCGAGCGGGCCGAGCCCGCCGCGCCGCTCGCCCTCGACGAGGGCGCAGCCGCGAGGGACCGCGCGCCACCTGGCGCTCGACCGGATCCCGCCGCGACGGGCTTGGCGTGGCGGTACACGTGAACCGTCCGGCGGATCACCTGCGTGCGAACCTCGACGGGCTGCTTGGCCCGTACATCGATCGCGGCCGGGCCGTGCCCGGAGCCGAGCGCGAGCCCTGTGACGACGCCGAGGGCGCCCACGGCACTGCACGCTGTCACGGTTCTGAGTTTCGTCTGCATCGCTGGAACCACTGTCGCGGGCGCTCCCCCAGCGGATGTCCAGCGCTTGGCAAAGACTTGGTAAAGCTTTTCCGGCGCCTGCTAGTCGTCGCGCTGGCGGGCGCGATCGCCTCCGCCGCCGCCTCCGCCCCCGCCTCCGCCTCCGCCTCCGTCGCCTTCGCGCGTGCCGCCGGCCGGCTGGACGGGTTGCGGTTCGGTGCTGGGCGCCGAGGTGACCGGCGGGGACGTCGACGTCGACGTCGAAGGCGACGGCGCGGTGGTGGCGGGGGCAGTGGACCGCGTGGTCGTGGTCTTCGCCGGTTCGCTCGTGCGGCGCCGCGCGGGCAGCAGGCGCAGCCCGGCGCTGACCGGTTCGGAGGAGAGCCCGATGCGCTGGCTGACGATCTGGCTCGTCGCCCACGTGACCGCGACCGCGAACACGATCCCCAGCAGGGCGAGAAGAACGACGAAGGCGCGCCGGGAGCGGAAGCTCATGAGCGCCAGACCGGAAGGTCGAGCCGGGCGACAGCGCCGCCGCCCGGGCGGTTTTGGATCGAGACATCGCCTCCCCACGCGCGGGCGAGAGCGCGCGCGATCGACAGCCCGAGCCCGCTCCCGCCGGAAGCCGAGCGCCCGGCGCCGCCGCGGTGGAAGCGCTCGAAGACCCTCTCCTCCTCGCCTGGGGCGAGCCCCGGACCACGGTCGCGAACCTCGAGCCATCCCGCTCCCGCCGCGAGCTCGATCTCACCTCCGGCGCGCCCGTAGAGCAGCGCGTTCTCGAGCAGCACGTCCAGAACGCGGTCGACGTCACTGCTCGCGCCGCGCGCCGCGATCGGTGCGGACTGCGCGGCAGTGAGCGCGACGCCCTCGGCCTGCGCACGCACCTGCCAGCGCGCGATCGCGCGGGCGGAGGCCTCGTGCAGGTCGACCGGCTCGGCAGGGACATCGCGCTCCTCGGCCCGGCTCAGGAGGAGCAGCTCCTCGACGATCGCCGCGAGACGATCGACCTCGGCGGCACCGGCGTCGAGCTGCTCGCTCACCTCTGCGCTGGTGCTGCTCGCGCGCGCCTCCTCGAGCCTGAGGCGCAGCGCCGTCAGGGGGGTCCGCAGCTGGTGGGAGGCGTCGGCGACGAATTCCCTCTGGGCGCCGATCACGCGGCCCAGCCGCGCGGCCATCTCGTTGAACGAGCGGC
Organism: uncultured Solirubrobacteraceae bacterium; assembly: GCA_963779065.1. Classification (GTDB taxonomy): domain Bacteria; phylum Actinomycetota; class Thermoleophilia; order Solirubrobacterales; family Solirubrobacteraceae; genus Palsa-744. The sequence goes on along the minus strand of CAVZWQ010000003.1, from coordinate 440,336 downwards.
TCAGCGAGCGCTGCTCGATGCTGCCCTCAACCGGCGCCGTCGCCGCGAGGTCTCCGTCGGCCAGGCGGCGTGCCGCCCGCTCGAGCCGGCCCAGCGGCTGCGCGACCTGACGGGCGATCAGCACTCCCGCCATGAGCCCGAGCAGCAGCACGGCCCCCGCCACAAGCGCCAGCTCGACGACCGTTCGGCGCACCGAGCGCTGCACGGCGGCGACGCTCTGGGTGATCCGCACCGCGCCGACCGGCCGCCCGAAGCGCAGGACCGGCACCGCGGTCGCGAGGATGCTCTCGCCGAGCGTTCGGCTCGCGCGCTGGTCCTGGACCCGATGCCCCTGCAGGGCCGCGGCGATCTCGGGACGGCTCGCGTAGCTGACCCCGAGCGTCGAGGAGCCGCCGCTGTCCGCGAGGACTCGCCCGTTCGGTCCGACGATCAGGACCCGCCCCCGCGTCGTGGCGGCGCTGGCCTGGCTCAGCACCTGCAGCCCCGCCTTGTCCAGCGGCCTGAGCAGGTCCGCGGAGGTGGCGGCGACCACGTCAGCCTGGCTCATCGCCTGCGAGTGGACCTCGGCGTTGACGCGGTCGCGCAGCGTGAGCGCGAGCGGCACCCCGAGCGAGACCACGGCGAGGATCAGCACGTATGAGAGCGCCAGCAGCAGCCCGGTTCGCAGGCGTACGGCTCATCCCTCCCCTGGCACCGCGAGCCTGAAGCCGACGCCGCGGACGGTCTCGATGATCGCGCCGGCGCCGTCCCCGTCGCCGAGCTTGCGGCGCAGGGACGCGACGTGCACGTCGAGCGTCTTCGTCGAGCCGAACCAGTTCTCATCCCACACGTCGCTGATGAGCTGCTCGCGTGTCACCACCTGTCCGGGCTCCTCGGCGAGCCTCGCGAGCAGGTCGAACTCCTTGCGCGTCAGGGCCAGCTCCTCGCTCGCCGAGCCGGGCGCGGCGCGCGCCCGCGTCGATCGACAGCTCGCCGAGGGCGACGCTCTGCGGCGGCGCCGGGCCCCTCGTCCGCCGCAGCACGGCTCGGATGCGGGCGGCGACCTCGCGCGGAGGCGAACGGCTTGACGATGTAGTCGTCGGCGCCGAGCTCCAGGCCGAGCACGCGATCGAGCTCGCTGCCCCGCGCGGTGATCATGATGATCGGGAGCCGTCGGGTCCGCTGCAGCTCGCGCGCGAGCTCGCGACCGTCGCCGTCCGGCAGCATCAGGTCGAGCAGCACGATGTCGGGCGTCGCCTCCTCGACCGCCGCCAGAGCCTGCGCGATCGTCGCGGCGCGGCGCACCGCGAACCCCTCGCGGCCGAGCGCGCGGGCGAAGGGCTCTGCGATCGCGTCCTCGTCCTCGACGAGCAGCACGCGGTCACGGCCGCCCGAGGCGGACGTCCCATGCCCCTCGGGGATCGCCTGTTGATGTTGCGGCATCGGCGGCACCGCCCGTCTCGGTCTAGCGCTCCTTCGGGTGCAACCGGCGGATCTCGCGCTCGACGTCCTCCTCCGTCACCGGACGCCGCCCGTACACGTCCCAGGCGTTCATGATCAGCCCGATACCCCACAGGCCGGTGAGCCACGCGGGCCACGGGGACCCGGCGCCGGTCACGGCCCATATTCCCCAGACGGCGGCGTTGACGACGATGAACGCGACGAGATGCCCCGCGAAGTCGCGGCGCTTCTTGATCGAGCGCAAGGCCTCCTCGCGCTCGCCCAGCGGCTGTTCGAGATCTTTGCTCATGGGCGCAAGATCGCAGCCGCCCGGTTCACGGCCATCGGTAGCGACCCGAAGTCGTATTGCGGGCGGCTACTGGCCGCCGGCCGTGGAGGCAGGGGCCATGATCGGCACGCGCCGCCCCGGGGCGTGATGGCGCCCGGACGCGCGCGGCGTTAGATTCGCGAGCGGCATGCTGAAGCTCGTCTTCGCGATCCGGCGCCGGGAGGATGTTCCCGCAGCGGAGTTCCACCGCTACTGGCTGGAGGAGCACGGGCCGCTCGCCGGAGGCCTTCTCGAGTCGTTGGGGGCGCGGCGCTATGTGCAGGCGCACACGGTTCAGCCGGATCTGAACGTGGCCCTCGCCGCGACCCGCGGCACCGTGGAGGCGCTCGACGGGCTCGCCGAGATCTGGTGGGACTCGCTGGAGGCCTTCCTGGCGGCGTCCACCTCAGAGGAGGGGCGTCGCGCCGGCGAGGTGCTGATGGAGGACGAGGCGCGGTTCATCGACTTCGCGCGCTCCTCGCTGTTCGTGACCGAGGAGCATGCGATCTTCGACCGCGCGGGCGGGGAGCCGAGCTAGCCGGCGCCTCGCGCCTAGGTGCGCGCGAGCACCCGATCGAGCTCGACCAGCGCCTCCGAGCCGTCGTCGGGGAACACGACGATCACCGTCGGCGGACCGCCGAACCAGTCGTTCGTCTCGCCCTGCCCGACGAACTCGGCGGCGCGACGGCCGCCGCCCGGGCCGATGACCCACACGTCCTCGCCCTTCTTGAAGGGGCCGTCTTCGAGGTGTCTCATGGGGAGGGATTGTGCTCGCGGAGCGCCGCGGCGGCTTCATCCTGAGGGGATGAACGGCCCGAGCCGTTTGCGAGACTGCGCGCCGTGTGCTGCGGTGGCGAGGGGGCGGCGAGCGGTCGGGGGCGGGCGGGCTGATGCCCTCCGAGGCGCTCTCGCTGGCGCTCGCGGCCTCGATCTACCCGCCCGCGCTGGCGGCGATCATCGCGCTCGGAAGGGGGGTCGATGTGCGCCCGAGGGTGATCATCTTCGTGCTCGCCGCCTACTGCACGTCGTTCGTGACCGGTGCGCTGATGCTGTTCCTCTTCGGTGCCGCCGGCGCGGGCCGCGATCACCTCGTCAAGCCGAGCGCGGCGCTCTACGCGATCGGCGGGGCGGCGCTGATCGCGCTCGCAGTGCGCATCCAGCGGCGGCCGCCGCGCGCGAAGGAGTCGAGCGGCCCGTCCCGGGTCGACCGCTTTCTCTCGAGCCGGCGGCTCGTGTTCGCGCTCGGCCTGACTCTCTACGTGGTGCCCTCGCCGATCTTCGCCGGCGCAGTGAAGGCGATCGACGATGCGCACGCCTCGACCGCGCATGAGCTGGTGTGGCTCGCGGAGATGCTGCTGGTGATGCTGTGGCTGATCGAGCTGCCGATGCTGATGCTCATCGTCTTCCCGACCAGCGCGCTCAAGGCGCTGGAGGCGATCAACGGCCGGTTCGCGCGCCACGCCCGGGTGCTTCTCGTGGCGCTGTGCGCGGGCGGCGGGGCCTACCTGCTCGTCGTCGGGCTCGTCGAACTGCTGTCCTGAGAGTGGGCCCGGCTGGACTCGAACCAGCGACCTACCGATTATGAGGACGCGAAACGGGGCTATCGGCGCGCATCGTCAGCCCGGATTCCGCTTGTCTAGTGGGCTTCGCGCCTGGGCCGTGCGGACGATGAGGGCCGATCGGGCGCCATAAAGGCACCAGGATCGAGGCTGGTGCCTTTTCCGAGGGTGGCTGTCGCTTTTCGTCCTTTGCGACAGCGTCGACCGCGTCGGTTGGGACGATCGCTTCACCGCGGAAGCGGCGGTCCGCTGTCCTACTCCGGCGGCGTGATCTCCGGAGAAGTCCAGCTGCCTCGAGGATCTCGGGTCGCGGCCGGTATACGCGGACCGTGTAGTTCCAGCCATCCGTGAGGGGAAGGCAATCCGGCCGGTCTTTCTCGCAGCTGCCGAAATGGACCGTGACCGACCCGTCGTCGTTGACGACCGCCGTGACGTTGTTGACGCTGTAGGCGTTGCGGTCGTTGGGCCCAAAGAACCCCTCGGCGTTGTACACCGATCGACCAGAAGCCGTAGACGGGAACGTCGCGGACGTTGATGCTGTACTTGGCCCGCGGGAAGCCCCGGCTCCGCCCGCTTGAGAGTCAAGCGCCCGGGAACGCGCAGGGGCAGCCCACGGCTGCGTGGAAGCCCGCGCGCCGCTGCGCTGAAACCGACGCGGCGGCGCTAACCGCCGAGCTAGCCGGTGTGCAGTGCTCCGACGCGTACTGCGGTGATCACCCCATTGCGAGCCTGTCCGGCATTGTCAGGGGTACAGCTGAGGGTTATCACTCCTCCGCTCGTCGACCCGGTCAGCGTGAGCGTCTGCAGGAAGGCAGCTTTGCCAGCCAGGAGGGCTGACCCGCTGCTGGTACTTGCTCCGTCCGAGAGCGTGCAGTCGACAAAGCCTTCCGTGGCCGCGTTGTTGCCGAGTTCGGTGGCGCCGGTGACGATGTAGCCTGTGCTCGGCGGAAGCGAGAGCTGCACGATCGCCGTGGTTTTTTCTGCTAGAAGCGCCGTCGTCCCAGCCTCTCGCGCGACGAAGCCGTCCGATGGTCCCGCGGCGCCCGCTGGCCCTTGGCTGCCGGAAGGCCCTTGAGTGCCCTGAAGACCCGACAGGCCTTTGGCTCCCTGCCGCCCCTGCTGGTTCCAGTAAACGGACGTCTGTCCCTTCTTGCATTTCTTCCCTGGTTTCAGCAACGTGAGGCTGCCGTTAGCCCGCACGCAAGCCCTGAGCTGCCCGCCCGAGGTAAAGCCGCCGCTCGCTGCGTAGCCAACTCCGCCGAGCGCCAAGAAGAGCGCCAAGAGGGCAATCGCATTGTTCCCGATGTACTTCATGCTTCGGTGCAACATCGGCGTCCCCCCCGTCCGGTTCCCACGGTACATTTCCGAAGACGGAAGCGTAACGGGTGGCGCGAGCGCGCGGGCAGCGCACGTTGGATGGCCGCTGGCCTCACGACGATCAGCGCCATAACGCCGATCGAAGCGGTGACTCTCGCATTGCGCGAAAAGCAGGCACCCGCATCAGACGCGGCTCACTGCCGCTGTGGACGAAAGAACGAGCGCGTCGATCGCGCTCAACGAGCCGACTACATGGCGCCCTGTTCAAGCGCGCGCTTGAGCCGTCGATGGAAGCGACGGAACGCCAGCGCGGTCATCTGCTCCATCGCGGGATTGGCGATGCGGGCGCGGCCAGGCAGGTGGGCGAGTGGCGTGAGCGTCATGCGCGTGCCGCCCGCAGGCGTCGGCGCGAACTCCCAGCGCCCGTCGACGGGTCGGAGATCCAGCGCTCGCAACTTCGTAGTGGGGCCGGGGGGGTCGGTGCGCTGTCAGCGTGCCGTCTGCGGTGCCGTGCGTGGCCTGTCCGGTCGTCCTTACGCTCATGCTGCGCTCGCTCCCTTCGCGCTGTTGCAGCGTCGGCAGAGCACCTGCACTAGATCGTCGGTGCCGCCGCGTGCTTTGGCGATTACGTGGTCGAGCGTCAGCGGGTTCGTCGCGGTGTGCTCGGCTCCGCACGCTTCACAGCGGCCGACCAGTCGGGTGATATGGCGGCTGCGTGCCTGCCAGTCGGAGCCGTATCCGCGTTGCGTGGTCGTGCCGCGTTTGCGTTCTTGCCGTGCCGTGCAGTTCGGGCAGCGTGAGCCGTGGCGGGTGATCGCTCCGCACGTCAGGCACGGGCGAGCTAGGCGGGTCATCGGTCGCCCTCGCCGTGGACGGGCAGCAGCGCCGGGCCGTTTGAGACCCTGCGGCGCCGCGGTGTCGCCCTGGTCGGCTCGCTGGCCAGGCCGACACTCATCCGCTCATACGTCGAGGAAGCCCGCCGCAACAAAGCAAGGCTCAGCCTCGGCCGACGCTCTCACCCCGGGTCAGATGCCCACACGGAGGGCGATCCTCCGAACTACTCGGATGCTGAAGTCGAAGCCCTGGGCAAGGAAGGGCTGGCGCTGAAGCGCAAGAACGCGCCGGGCTATCACCTCCCGATCAAGACCCGCCGCGACCTGCTCGCCGCTATCGCCGCGCGTCGCTTCTGGCAGTGACGAGGCGCCGAGTGGGAGCAACGGCGCCTCGCAAGAATCGGCTCTCTAGCTGGTGATTCGACCTTATGGGCCCGGCTGGACTCGAACCAGCGACCTACCGATTATGAGTCGGCAGCTCTGACCAACTGAGCTACGGGCCCGGACGCCAGGCCGGGCCGCTATGCCCCGGCTTGGGGCGCGGCCCGGACGGGTCGGCCAGACGCTACCAGCGCGGGTTGCGGCTCAGGGGTAGCTGACGTCCAGCTTCGCCGCGCCGACGAGTTCGCCGGTGTCTTCGCCGAAGACGACCTCGCCGACGTAGCACTTCACTTCGGTCCGCATCTTGATCCGTTCGCCTTCGGGGCAGACGCCGGCCTTGAAGCTCGTTTCGAAGCGCCCCTTGCCGTCGGTCATCACTTCGGTCGCGTTTTCTTCCAGGCACGGCGACGACGGGGCGAGCCAGAACGTCTTTCCGCACTCGAGCAGCCGGACCGTCGTGTTGGGCGCGAAGTGCTTGCCCTTGAGCGTGATCGTCGTGTTGACCATCACCTTGTGCGGTTTCGCGCTGACCTTCGGGCTGCCTTCGCCCGCCGCGTACGCCGGCGCGGCCGCTGTGAGCGCCGCCGCGGCGGCGCAGAGGACGAACGTGCCGCGAGACCTTCTGGAGACGAACACCGTGCACCCCGCTCGCTCGACGACGTTTGAGCTTCGAGTCTAGCCCCGGGCGCCGACGCTGTCCAGATATGCTCCCGCCCCCCGCCCGGACGGGCGGCGTTGGCTCGGCTCACGACAGGAGGGGATGGCAGATGGCGGCAGAGAAGGCAGCGATCGTCACGGGCGCGTCGAGCGGCATCGGGCTCGCGATCGCGAAGGTCCTCGGCGAGGAGGGCTACTCGCTGACCGTCGCCTCACGGCGTCCGGAGAAGCTCGAGGGCGCGGTCGCCGAACTGCGCGACGCCGGGCACGAGGTCGAGTCGCTGGCGGTGAACGTCGCCGACGAGGAGCAGATCAAGAAGGTCGTCGAGACGCACAGGGAGCGCTTCGGCCGTCTGGATGTGCTCGTCAACAACGCGGGGGTGGGCGTGGGCGCGCCGGTCGGCGAGATCCAGACCAAGCACATGGACATGCAGCTGGCGATCAACCTGCGCCAGATCTTCATCTTCTACCGCGAGTGCATGCCGATGCTGCGCGAAGCGGGCGCCGAGCACAAGAACGCGCTGGTCGTCAACACGTCCTCGATCTCCGGGAAGCACGGCGAGGGCTGGCTGTCGGTCTACTCGGCAACCAAGCACGGCGTCGTCGGGTGGACCGAAGCGATGAACAAGGAACTCGGCGCCGACGGGATCAAGTCGACCGCGCTCTGCCCGGCCTTCGTCGACACGCCGATGACCGACTTCGTCAAGGAGCACGTGCCCGCCGCGGAGATGATCCGCCCCGAGGACATCGCCGAGTCGGTGCGGTTCCTGCTGCGGGTCTCGCCCGCCTGCGTGGTGCCGGAGATCATGTTCGTGCGCCCGGGCGAGGGTCTCTAGCGCCAGCAGCGACGTTTCGCCGCCTGCCGTGGGGGAAACCTCACAGCAGGCGTGAGCCCGGTGACGATCATCCTTCTCGGCGTGCTGATCCTCCTGCTGGTGGCGGGGGTGGCGGCGGCCGCAAGGGACCTCTCCAAGATCGGCTCGCGGGCCCTCGACCGCCGTCGCGCGCTCAGGGCCTGCGCGCGCGGCTGGGACTGGCAGGCCTTCGAACGCGAGTTCGCGAGCTATGCGGCTCGAAGGCCACGCCCCGCGGCGCGCAGGCGCCGCTGACTACGCCGGGACGGCCACGCGCCCGCGCAGCCGCGGGCGCGGTGAGGGGCGGCGGCGCGCACGAGTCAGGCGTCGCGCGCGGATCTCGCCGCGCGGGTCGTGCTGGTCGTCCTCGCGCGCGGCGCCGCGCTTGGACGCCGCGACGAGGGCGTGGTGCTCGGCGATCGCGCGGTCGAGCTCGAAGCCGTCCGCCTCGGCGAGGCTCGCTTCGAGCTGGGCGACGAGGATCCCGGTCTCGCGCTCGGTGGCCGGGCGGCTCGCGCCGCGGCAGCGCGCGAAGCGGTCCCACGCCTTCGCGAAGGAGATGAAGTCGGTCCGCCCGCCGGCGCGGTGGGCGGCGAGCATCGGGCAGACGCCGCCGTGGCCGTCGGTGTAGGCGCCGACGATGATCCGATCGCTCGCCGAGCACGCCGGCGAGCATCGCCTCGCGCGTGACGAGGGGCATGCAGTCGATCGCGAGTCGCAGGCGCTCGATCGGGCTGCTTGAGGGGCGGCGCTTTCGCATAGGCTGTGCCCCGCTCGAGGCGCTCGGGCTCATCGCGGGAGGGGGCGCGGCCAAGACTAGGCCTCCGCCTCTCCGCCGGCAAGGAAATCCCTGCAGCTGAAAGGAAACCTGCATGAAGCTCGGCATCCACATCGGTTACTGGGGCCTCGGCCTGACCTCCGAGGACCAGTTGCAGATCGTTCAGGAGGCCGAGCGCCTCGGCTACGACTCGGTCTGGGCGGCCGAGGCGTACGGCTCCGACACCGCCACGGTGCTGGCCTGGCTCGCCGGGCAGACGAGCAAGATCCGCCTGGGAGCAGGGATCTTCCAGATGCCCGCGCGCTCGGCTGCGATGACCGCGATGACCGCCGCCACGATCGACCAGCTCTCCAACGGGCGGATGATCATCGGCATCGGCTCCTCCGGGCCCCAGGTCGCGGAGGGCTGGCACGGGCAGCGCTTCGCCAAACAGCTCCAGCGCACGCGCGAGTACGTGGCCGTGATTCGGATGGCGCTCGCGCGCGAACGAGTGGAGTTCAAGGGCGAGACGCTCGAGCTGCCGCTGCCCGACGGGCCGGGCAAGGCGCTGAAGCTGACGATCTCGACCGTGCAGGAGCAGATCCCGATCTACCTGGCCGCGATCGGGCCCGAAGAACACCGAACTGGCCGGCGAGATCGCCGACGGCTGGATCCCGACGCTGTTCTCGCCCGAGCACGTCGCGGACCTGCGCAAGCTGCTGGAGGACGGCGCTGCGCGCAGCGGCAAAAGCCTCGACGGCTTCGACATCGCGCCGACGGTCAGCCTGTGCATCTCCGACGACCTGGAGGCGGCGCGCAACACGATGCGCGCGTTCATCGCCCTGTACGTCGGCGGCATGGGCTCGCGCAAGCAGAACTTCTACAACCAGCTCGTCAGCCGCTACGGCTACGAGGCCGAGGCGAAGACGATCCAGGACCTGTACCTCGACGGCAAGCGCGAGGAGGCGATGGCGGCGATCCCCGACGAGCTGATCGACACGGTCTCGCTGTGCGGGCCGAAGGACATGGTCCGCGACCGGCTCGCCGCCTACCGCGATGCCGGCGTCGGCACGCTCGGGGTCACGCCGACGGCCTTCGGCCGCGACGAGCGCCTCGAGCAGATGCGGCTGCTCGCCGAGCTCGCCGCCTGAGCGGGAGCCGCGCGCTGGCCGGCCGGCGGATCCTCCTGGGCGCCTTCGGCGACCCTGGCCACGCGTTCCCGATGATCGCGCTCGGGCGGGCCCTGGCGGCGCGCGGGAACGACGTGACGCTTCAGACCTGGCGGCGCTGGCAGGCGCATGTCGAAGCCGAGGGCATGGCCTTCGCGCCGGCGCCGGAGTACCAGGTCTTCCCGCAGGGCCCCGAGCCGCTGGACTTCTACGAGGCGGTCGTGCACGCGGCGCAGGACACGCTGCCGCTCGTGCGGGAGCTGGCGCCGGAAGCCGTCGTCGCCGACATCCTCACGCTGGCGCCGGCGCTCGCCGCCGAGATGGACGGGCGGCGCTGGGCGACGTTGATCCCCCACGTGCACCCGCACGGGCGCCCGGAGCACCCGATCTACTCGCTGGGGGCGCGGATGCCTCGGACGGCCGCCGGGCGCGCGGTGTGGCGGCGGGCGCAGCCGGTCGTGGAGCGGGGCCTCGAGCGCGGGCGGCGCGAGCTGAACGAGACGCGGGCGCGGCTGGGCCTGCCCGCGCTGGCCCATGTCCACGGCGGGATCAGCACCGAGCTGGCGATCGTCGCCACGTTCCCGCAGCTCGAGTACCCGCGGCGCTGGCCTGAGAACGTGCACGTCGTCGGCCCGCTGATGTGGGAGCCGCCGGCGGCGGACGATCCCCTGGCCGAGCTGGAGAGCGAGGTCGACTCGCACGACGAGCGCCCGCTCGTGCTCGTCGCGCCGTCGACGGCGCAGGACGCAGAGCACCGGCTGCTCCACGCCTCGCTGCGCGGGCTGGCGGACGCTCCGGTGCGGGTGCTCGCGACCTGGAACCGGCGGCTGCCCTCGCGGCCGCTTCCGGTCCCGGAGAACGCGCGCGTCGTGGACTGGGTCGTCTACACGCGTGCGATGCCGCGGTGCGCGGTGGTCGTCTGCCACGCCGGCCACGGGACGCTCGTGAGGGCGCTCTCCTGCGGCTGCGCGGTCGTCGCCTGCCCGGCCGTCGGCGACATGAACGAGAACGCGGCGCGCGTGGACTGGGCCGGCGCCGGCGTGCGCCTGCCGCGGCGCTTCGTCACGCCGCGGACGGTGCGGCTGGCGGTGGAGCGGGCGATCGAGGAGCCCTCGATTCGGGCCCGCGCGCGCGAGCTCGCCGCGTGGAACGCGGCGCACGACCCGGGCGCGACGGCGGCAGAGCTCGTCGAGCGGTTCTGCGAGAGCGGCATACTGCCCGCATGGAGGACGCCGTCGCCCGCTACTGCTCGGCTGTCGAAGCCGGAGACATGACGGGGCTCGCGGCCACGCTCGCGCCGGATGTCGAGTTGCCCTCCCCGGTGATCGGGAGCGCCATCTTCAGAGGCCGCGCGGACGTGACGACGCTGCTCACCGCCGTCTACGGGATGCTGCACGACGTTCGCTGGGAGCCGCCGGTCGGCGAGGGCGCGCAGCGGCTTGCGATCGCCGCAGGCGCGGATCGGGCCGATGCGGATCGGCGACGCGATGGTCTTCGAGCTGGACGGCGAGGGGCGCATCGCGCGCATCCGCCCCCACCTGCGGCCGCTGCTGGCGATGATGCTGTTCTTCGTGATGATCGGGCCGCGGATGGCTCGGTCGCCGGGCGTGGTGCTGCGGGCCTTGCGCCGCTAGGCGCCGCGCCGACGGCTACGAAGAAGCTCCGCGGGTGGGGCTCGAACCCACAACCTCTCGATTAACAGTCGAGCGCTCGGCCAATCGAGCTGCCGCGGACCGCGCCGGGCATTTTAGGGCATGGGCCCGCGACTACCGCGGTTCCGGAATCGTGCTTACGCCGTGCTCGACCTCAGCGTGGCAGTTGGCGCATAGAAGGACGCACTTCGCGGCCTCGGCGCGGGCTCGCGCCAGCGACCGGGACACGCCTTGCATGGAGAGGTGAAAGCGCTTGTTCGCCGGATCGACGTGGTGGAACTGAAGGGCCGCCAAGCACCGCGAGTATCCGCATAAGACACACGCTCCGCCCGCCTCGGCAACGAGGGTTTGCTTGATCTTCCTCCGGCGCTCGCTCACTCGCTCGGCACGACAGCGCCCGCACCGGTAGTAGCCCCGCCCCTCGAGGACGAACTCGGTCGGTCCGTGCTTGCCGCAAGTCATCTGCGCTCTGTGCAGGCCGCCAGATCGAGCAGCGTCGGCGCGCGCGCGCCGCTGGTTCAGGGTCTTGAGCCCGTAGGTCCGCAGCCAGTGCCTCACTGTGGGCTTGCTGCGATCGACCCTCGCCGCGATCTGCGCGATCGAGAGCCCGTCGGCGACCAGAGCCTCCAGAGTCTCTCTTGTCAGCCCCCCGCGAGCCGCATGCTTCTCGGCGTTGACCGCCCGCAACCCGTACCGGTCGAGCCAGTACGCCACGGTCGATTCGTGCACCTCGAGCCGCCGCCCCATCGCCGCGAGCGAGAGCCCGTCGGCGAGCATCGTCTTCGAGCAGGGCGCGGTCCATGCCCCCATCCTCGATGGCTTTCGCCTGCAAATGAAGGGTTTCGGCGCAACGTTCACGCCGCTGACACGCAAGTTTGCGCCGCGCGTCACAAAGGCGCGTCGCGAGACACAAACGGCCCCCGCAAGAACGCGGCTAGCGCTCCCTCTCCCCCGTCTCGTCGAGCACCCGCGCGTACGCGCGGTCGAACGCGACCTTCAACTCTGCCTTCTCGCGCGCCAAGCCGCTCACGTCGGCGTCCTCGCGCCCGCGCGCCCGCTGGATACCGCGCTCCAGGCGTGCGAGCTCCAGCTGCAGGCGCTGCACCTCGAGCATGTCGGGGTTCGGCTCTTCGCCGGCGGCCTGCACGATCAGCTCGGCGAGCAGCGCGAGCAGCTCCGGGTCCTCGCCCAGCGCCGGCTCGCCCGGGCGGTCGGCCATCGGCGCACTCAGGTCGCCGTCGCGCAGCCTCCGCGCGGCGCGCACGAGCAGCGTCGCTCGAGAAGTCCCGCTCGACATCCAGCCCGCGCAGCGCCTGCGCACCCTCCTCCGGCGAGGCGATGCACAGCGCGAGGAAGGCCCGCTCGGGGTCGCCGCGCCGCGCCTCCACGCGCGCGGCCTGCCCGCCGTTCGCGCGGTCGGAGCCCCCAGCCCCCCGCGCGCCGCGCAGGCGCTCCGGTGCTCGCCCGCCGCCCCTCGCTGCTCAGCAGCTGCTCGGCGAGGCTCTCCGGCAGCGCCAGCCGGCTGCTCACCATCCGCATCAGCTCCAGGCGCATCGCGCTCGGCGGCAGCGTCGCGAACACCGGCCTCAGCCCGTCGAGGATCCGGTCGCGCCCCTCCGGGCTGCGCACGTCGCCGGCCTCCAGCTCGCGCTCCACGCGAAAGCGCACGAACGGCACCGCCCGCGCGACGGCCGCGGCCATCGCCTCGGGCCCCTCGCGCTGGACCAGCTCGGCCGGGTCCGCGCCCGAGGGCAGCGGCACCACCCGCAGCTCCAGCTTCCGTTTCGCCGCCAGCGTCGAGGCGCGCAGCATCGCCTCCTGCCCCGCCGTGTCCGCATCCAGCGCCATCAGCACCGTCTGTGCCATTCGCGAGAGCTCGCCCACCTGCTCGCCCGTCAGCGCCGTGCCCATCAGCCCGACCGCGTTGCGCATCCCCGCCTGGTGCAGCGCGATCACGTCCGTGTACCCCTCGCACAGGATCACCTCCCCCGCGCGCGTCGCGTGCGCCCGGGCGAGATCCGCCCCGTACAGGTGCAGACCCTTGTGGTAGACGTCGTTGTCGGACGTGTTCAGGTACTTCGGCCGCCGCCGCCCGTCCGCCTGCTCCCCGCCGGAGGAGTCGTGGTCGAGCGCCCGCGCGCCGAAGCCGAGCACCCGTCCCCGCGTGTCGGCGAGCGGGAACATGATCCGCGAGCGAAAGCGGTCGTAGACCCGCCCGCTCTCGCGCGAGCGCTGCGCGAGACCCGACCGCGTACAGCTCTTTCGCTGAGAAGCCGCCGCGGTGCGAAGCCTTCAGGACCGTGTCCCACGCGCTCGGCGAGTAGCCCACGCGGAACTCGCGCAGGATCTCCTCCCCCAGCCCCCGTCTCGGCGAGGTAGTCCCGCGCGTGCGCCGCCTCCTTGGACTCCCACAGATACCGCTGGTAGTAGCTCAGCCGTGCGGCTGAGCAGCTCCAGCAGCCGCTCGCGCTCGCGCCGGCGCTCGGCCTCCCGGGGATCCTCCTGCTCGCGCTGCAGCTCGACCCCGTAGCGCTCGGCCAGCAGCTCCAGCGCCCCGCGGAAGTCCACGCCCTCGGTCTCCTGCACGAACGTGAACACGTCGCCCGAGGCCTGGCAGCCGAAGCAGTAGTAGACCTTCTGCGCCGGGTCGATCCCGAACGAGGGCGTCCGCTCGTCGTGGAACGGGCACAGCCCCTCGTACCGGGCCGGCCCGGCCCGGCGCAGCTCCGTGCGCGCGCCGACCAGCTCGACGAAGTCGACCGCGTCGCGGACCGCGTCCCGCGACTCGCGCGTGTAGAGGGCCATCGAGAGAACCTATCTCGCGAACGCCCGCGGCACCTGGAGCTCGGTGTACTCCCTGATGCAGTACCGGTCGGTCATCCCGGCGAGGTAGTCGGTCACCCGCTGCGCGAGCTCGCCCTCCTCCGCCTCCGCTCCCGCCCACGCCGGCAGCAGCTCCGGATGCTCCACGTAGTGCTCGAACAGCCGGCTGAGCACCGCCGCGATCTTCTCGTGCTCGGCCCGCACGGCCGGGCCCAGGTACACCCGCTCGAACATGAAATCGCGCAGCCGCGCCATCGCCGGCCCGGCCTCGGGCCCCTGCACGATGTCCCCCGCCCGCTCGGAGTGCTCGACCATGTCGTGGACGAGCCGGTCGATCCGGGCCGAGCCCGTGTGGCCGAGCACCGCGATCGGCTCGGCCGGCAGCTCGCCCTCGCTGAGAAGGCCCGCCCGCACCGCGTCGTCGATGTCGTGGTTGATGTAGGCCACGCGGTCGATCAGGCGCACGATCCGCCCCTCGAGCGTCGCGGGCAGCTCGGCCCGGCTCGAATGCCGCGCGATCCCGTCGCGCACCTGGCTCGGTCAGGTTCAGCCCCGCCGCCACCGTCCCCCGCACCGAGCTCGGCGCCGGCTCCAGGCGCTCGACGATCCGCAGCGAGTGCTCGTAGTGGCGGAAGCTCAGACCGAACGCTCTGCCGCAGGCAGCCGTCCAGCACCTCCTCGCCGATGTGCCCGAAGGGCGGATGCCCCAGGTCGTGCCCGAGCCCGATCGCCTCGACCAGGTCCTCGTTCAGCCGCAGCGCGCGCGCCACCGTCCGCGAGATCGACGTCACCTCGAGCGTGTGCGTGAGCCGCGTGCGGTAGTGGTCGCCCCGCGGCGAGACGAACACCTGCGTCTTGTGCGTCAGGCGCCGGAACGCCTTCGAGTGCACGATCCGGTCGCGATCGCGCTGGAACGGCGTGCGCAGCGAGCAGTCCTCCTCGGCGTGCTCGCGCAGCGCCGGGTAGGAGCGCGCCGCCAGCGGCGAGAGCAGCCGCTCCTCCTGCGCGGCGACGCGCTCGGCGAACTCCTCGGCTACGGCCTCTGTCGGGCTCACAGCTCGATTCTCGCACCGGCTGCGGCCGGGGCCGGGCGGGATCCGGTCTAGGGCTCGTGCCAGTCTTTGCGCCCGGTCAGCTTCCGTGCCCAGTGCTCCCACTTCGACTCGGCCGGATCCTCCGTGTATTCAGGCGCCCCGCCGCCGGGCGCCGGCAGCTCCGCGACCTCCGCGGAGGTGATCCGCAGGTCGACCCCCCGTTCGTGCAGCGAGGCCACGTCCTCGGCGGGCACGAACCGCCGGCCCAGCCGCTTGGAGGAGATCACGATCCCGTGGAAGATGTCCTGCTCGCCAGCCGCCACCACGTGGTCGACGTTGCCGACCTCGTCGCCGTCGCTGCTGAGCACCGGCATCCCCCGCTCGAGCACGCGGTAGGCGATCGGAAGCCCCTCGTCCACGCGCTCAGCCTACCCGACTACGCAGCGGCGAAGGCGGGCATCAGACGGACATGCGCGTGGTGCTCGAGCGTCGTGGCGATCGCCCGTTCGGCCTGGGAGAGCGCCTGCTCGCCCGCCGCCGGCGCCTCGCTCAGCGGCCGTCCGAGCGCCCCGGCCATGAACTCGTGCGCCTCGGCGCCGAGCGGGAACGAGCCCGCCTCGCACGCCGCGCAGACCACGCCCCCCGCCGCCCCCGAGAAGCCGACCAGGTGCTCGGGCTCGCCGCAGCTCGCGCAGGCGCCGAGCTGCGGCGCCAGGCCCGCCGCCAGCATCAGCTTCAAGCGGAAGCTCAGCGAGCCGGCGCGGCTCGCAGCGCCGGCCACGGGCTCGTTCCCCGCCTGCTCGTCGAGCAGCCCGAGCTGCCGGCACAGCAGGTTGAACACGCCGGGATGCGGCTCCCCGGTCTCGAACAGGCGCCCGACCGCGTCGCACGCGCGGGAGGCGGCGTCGATCGCGCGCGCGTCGCCGCGCAGGCGCGAGTGCGCGTCCACGGTCTGCGCACCCGTCACCGTGAGCAGCTCGCCCCGCCCTTCGTGCAGCTCGGCCTGGATCCTGAAGAACGGCTCGAGGCGCCCGCCGAAGCGGCTGCGCGCGCGCCGCACCCCCTTCGCGATCGCGCCCACGCGCCCGCGCGCCGGGCGTGTAGAGGTGCAGGATGCGGTCGGCCTCGCCGTAGCGCATCGTGCGCAGCACCACCGCCTCGGTCTTCACCGGCCCCGGCATGAGCACGAGTCTAGGCTCGCGCGGGACGACCACGGCCTCCACCGCGCGGGGCGGCGCGGCGCGGCGGCGCCGGCGACGCGTTGAACCCCTTATTTTTTTGATTTGGATGTGTCGCTATACTTTATGAAGTAATGGCTCCCGTAACCGTTTACACCACCGACCCGTGCTCCTTCTGCGCCCGTGTGAAGGGCCTGCTCTCTTCGCGCGGCGTCGAGTTCGAGGAGGTCAACCTCTCGAAGGACCCCGAGGGCCGGCTCGAGCTCGCCCGCAGGACGGGGATGATGAGCTTCCCGCAGGTGCTCGTCGGCGAGCGCCTGATCGGCGGCTTCAGCGACCTGCTCGCCGCCGAGCAGGACGGCCGCCTGGACGAGCTCCTGGCCGCCTGAGCGCCCGCCGCCGCGGCCGCGGCTGGCAGCTCGGGCACACGTAGGTCCCCCGCCCGGCCGACAACGATCTTCACGATCTCATCGCCGCATCGCGGGCACGGCTCACCCGCGCGCAGGTGCACCAGGAACCGGTCCTGGAACGAGCCCTTGACCCCGTCGATGTGCCTGAAGTCGTCGATGCTCGCCCCGCGCGCGTCGATCCCGGCCTGCAGCGAGGCGACGATCCCCTCGCGCAGCGCCTCGGCCTGCGCCCGGGTCAGCGTCCCGGCCGCGCGCAGCGGGTGGATGCCGGCGCGGAACAGCGCCTCGTCGGCGTAGATGTTCCCGACCCCCGCGATCCTGCGCTGATCGAGCAGCATCGCCTTGATCGGGGCGCGCCGCCCCCGCAGCGCGCCGCGCAGGTGCTCGGCCGTGAACCCCTCGTCGAACGGCTCGAGCCCGAGCCTCTCCGCGAGGAAGCGCTCGAGCGCATCCGAGCCCAGAAGCAGCTCGCCGGTGCCGAAGCGCCGCGGGTCGCAGATCACGAGCCGCACGGCGCCCTCCCCCTTGCGCGGGCCCAGGTCCATCCTCACCCGCGCGTGCGCCGGCTCCGGCTCGGGGCCGACCAGCACGGAGCCCGTCATCCGCAGGTGCTGGGCCAGGTGCACGTCGCCCTCCAGGTGCCAGAGCAGGTACTTGCCGCGGCGGTCGAGGCGCTCCACGCGCCGCCCGCGCAGCGCGTCCTCGAGCTCCGCGGGCGCGAGCGGGCGCGACCAGCGCGGATCGTCGATCTCGATGCGCTCGATGCGCCGGCCCTCGACCACGGGGGCGAGCTGTCGGACGATCGTCTCGACCTCGGGAAGCTCGGGCATGCCGACTCAGCTTAGGAACGCCCGCCCGGGCAGGCCGGCGGCGTCCTGCCCGGCCAGCCAGCGCAGCACGCTCGCCCCCACGTCCGCCATCGCGCCGTCGTGGCGGAAGCCGCCGCGCGCGGCGGCGCACCGCCATCTCCCCGGTCAGCGCCAGCAGCGGCACGCTCTCGCGCGTGTGGTCGGTCCCCGGGTGCAGCGGATCCACGCCGTGGTCGCCCGTGACGACGAGCAGGTCGCCCTCGCGCAGCGACCCCGCCAGCTCCCCCACGCGCGCGTCGATCTCCTCCAGCGCCCGCGCGAAGCCCGGCACGTCCTTGCGGTGCCCGTAGCGCTGGTCGGTCTCGATCAGGTTCGCGAACGCGAGCCCGGCGGGCATCTCGCGCACCAGCTCGGCGACCGAGTCGAGCGCCTGCGCGTTGGTCGCGCCCGGGAGCGAGCGCGTCACGCCGCGCCCGGCGAACAGGTCGCCGATCTTGCCCACGCCGGTCACGGGCAGCCCTGCCCCCTCGAGCACGTCGAGGTAGCTCCGCGCGGGGCGGCGCGAGGGAGAGGTCGCGCCGGCCCGGTGTCCGCTCGAAGCTGCCCGGGCGCCCGGCGAAGGGCCGCGCGATCACCCGCCCGACGCGCGTCCGGCCCGCTCAGCACCTCCCGGGCCCGCGCGCAGAGCTCATACAGCTCCGCTTCGCCCACGCACCTCCACGTGCGCGGCGAGCTGCGCGACCGAGTCCTGCGAGGTGTAGAGGATCAGCGCCCCGCTCCGCATGTGCTCCGCGCCGAACTGCTCGATCGCGGCGAGGCCGTTGTCCGGGCGGTTGCAGACCACCTCGCGGCCCATCGCCGCCACGAGCCGCTCCACGAGCGCCGGCGGGAACCCGCCAGGGTAGGTCGGCAGCGGCGCGGCAAGCGTCACGCCCATCAGCTCCCAGTGCCCGGTGATCGAGTCCTTGCCGGGGCCGAGCGGGACCAGCCGCCCGTGCACCGCGGGGTCCGAGCTGGGCGCCACGCCCTCGATCTCGGTGATCGAGCCGAGCCCGAGCGCCCCCATCGCCGGCAGCCGCAGGCCGCCTGCCGCTGCGGCGAGGTGGCTCAGCGTGTTCGTCCCCTCGTCGCCGTAGTCGGCCGCGTCCGGCAGCGCGCCGGCGCCGCACGCATCGATCACGAGCACGAAGGCTCGCCTTGCCGGCGGGGCGCTCATCGGGGGATGTCTACCGGTCGGCGGCGGCGCCCGCCGCCTCGGAGGGCGCCCGCGCGGTGGCCCGCGGGTGCGCCCCGAAGTACGCGTCCTTCAGCCGCTCCGCGGAGAGGTGCGTGTAGACCTGCGTCGTCGCGAGGTCGGCGTGGCCGAGCATCTCCTGCAGCGAGCGCAGGTCGCAGCCCCCGGCGAGCAGGTGGGTGGCGAAGCTGTGGCGCAGCGTGTGCGGGCTCATCCGCTGCTCGAGGCCCGCGGCGCGCGCGTGGCCCTGCACGATCTTGTAGAGACCCTGCCGTGTGAGCGCGCCGCCGCGGTGGTTGACGAGCAGCCGCGACTGGGGCCGGTTGCCGACCAGATCCGGGCGCCCGCCGCGCAGGTAGACCGAGAGCGCCGCGAGCGCCTGACGCCCCACAGGGACGATCCGCTCCTTCGAGCCCTTGCCGCGCGTGCGCAGCAGCCCCTCCTCGAGGTCGAGGTCGCCCAGCTCCAGCGACACCGCCTCGGAGGCCCGCAGGCCGCATGCGTACATCACCTCGAGCAGCGCCCTGTCGCGCTGCGCGAGCGGGCTCGATCCCCGCGGCTGCTCCAGCAGCCGCCGCACCTCCTCCCTCGTCAGGACCTGCGGCAGCCGCTTGGGCTTCCGCGGCCCGTGCAGGTCGGCCGTGGGGTCGTGCTCGATCAGCTCCTCGCGGCGCAGGTGGCGGTAGAACGAGCGCAGGCATGCGACCTTGCGCCCCAGCGTCGTCGCGGCGACCGGCGGGCGGCCCTCGCCACCCCCGGCCAGCTCGTCCAGGAACGCAGCGAGGTCGCCGTGCGTCGCGCCTTCGACGGTCGATCCCGTGCCTGTCCAGATAGGCGCAGAGCTGGTGCAGATCGGAGCGGTAGGCGTCCAGCGTGTTGCGCGAGAGGCCGCGCTCGAGCTCCAGGTAGGCGAGGAAGTCGCCCACCAGCCGGTCGGAGTCGCCCGGCGCCGGCGCGGCCGCGCGCGCGCCGTCCTGCACGCGCGCGCCGCCGTCCACGCCGGCATCGGCTGCGATCGTCTCGGGCTGGGCCACCCCGACAGCTTCGCTCCGCCGGGCGCCCCTCCTCGGGGTGCAATCAGGCGTTCAGGCGCCTGGCGAGCCAGTAGAGCGCGATCAGCGTCTTCGCGTCGCGGCACTCCGCGATCGTCGCGTCGAGCTCCGCGAGCGGCCGGCGCACGACTTCGATGCGCTCCTGCTCCCCGCTGTCCGCGCTCGCCTCCGAGAGACCGGTGGCGGCGAACAGGTGCACGCGCTCGTCGGTGAACCCGGCCCCTGTGTAGTAGGTGACGATCGGCTCCCAGCGCTCGGCGGCGCGGCCGATCTCCTCGGCGAGCTCGCGCTCGGCGGCCGCCAGCGGCTCCTCCCCGTCCTTGTCGAGCCGCCCCGCCGGGATCTCGAGCAGGTCCGGCTCGCCGACCGCCTCGCGCGGCTGGCGCACCAGCCACACGTCGCTCTCGTCGTACGCGAGCATGCCGACGGCGCCGGCGTGCCTGACGATCTCGCGGGTGACCTCTTCGCCGTCGGCGTGGCGAAAGCGCTCGATGCGCACGTCCACCAGGCGGCCTGCGTAGACGGTCTCCCCGCCCAGCGCCTCGAAGGCGCGCGGCGAGCTCAAGCCGCCTCGCTGCCGCCGTCGCCGGTCCCGCCCGCGCCGCCCGGGCCGCGCGGGCCGCCCGGCGGACGCCGGCCCGGCCCCGATCGGCGCGGCCCGGCCCCGATCCCTCGAGCGCCGGCCCGGCCCCCGACTCCTCGAGCGCGGGCGCGAGCTCTGCGAGCGCCGCCCCGCCGGCCAGCGCCGCGCCGAAGAACAGCGGGTCCTCGGCCAGGCTGCGGCCCATCGTCTCGGCCGGCAGCCCGCTCCCGGCGTAGGCCGGCAGGTCGACCGCGGCGCGCCGCCAGTCGTGACGCGTGATCCGCACCGGGCGCTCCACGTCCACCGCGGGTGCCGGGCGCGCTGCGCCGCTCCCGCCGAACACCGCGCCGAGGCCGGCGCGCAGGTCGGTCCCCACGGGCGAGCGCATCCCGGCGGGCAGCGCGACCGTCACGGGCTCGAGCAGCAGCTCGAGGACGGTCAGGGTGTGATGGGAGATGCCGCGGTGGCGCTCGCGGCCGTCGCCGGAGGACATGCGCGCCACGAGCAGCGTCGGGCAGCCGAGCGCCAGCGCGACGTGGGCGCTGTCGAGAGCCGCCATCCCGCCGTGTCCGAGCCGCGAGCTCGAGCCCACGATCCCCGGGCCGGGGCCGACGACCGCGGCGTCCCAGCCGAGCACGGAGATCCCGTGGTGAAGGGCGCCGGCCACGCTCACCGCCTCGAGCTCGCCCCCGTAGGCAGGCCCGGCCGTCACGTGCCCCGCGAGCAGTCCCTCCCGGCGCAGGGCCGCGACCGTCCGCGAGTGACCGCCCGGCAGAGCGCCGCCCCCCGTCTGCACGTAGCCGAGCCGCGCGCCGGCGCCTGCCTGCGCGTAGGCCCAGGCGACCGGGGCGAGCTGGCCGTGGAGCGAGAGCACCGCGACCGGCCGCCCGAGCGGCAGCTCCAGCGACTGCGGGCCGACCGTCTCGACGGGCTCGACGGTGTGCTGCAGGCTGGTGTAGTTGAGCTTCATCACGTTGCGGGAGTCCGCGCCCGGCGACCGCAGGCCGCGGGTGAGGTTGGCGTGCACCACGTCGAAGCCGCCCGAGCCGAGGCCGAGGTCGAGCGCCTCGACGTTCACGATCACCTCGTCGCCCGGGTGCGAGGGACCGACCAGGGAGATGTCCGCGATCGCCTCCCGGCGAGAGCGCGATCCGCCGCCGGAAGCCGAGGGCGCGGCTCCGTCGAGGGCGCCGGCGGGCACGGGCTCGCCCGGGCCGCCCGGGCCGGCATGGAGCGCCGGCCCGACCCCGCCGTCTGAGAGCTCGACCGTCAGCCGCTGCTCGCCGGTCTGCGCGCCGGTCGGCGGGGAGGCGTCGATCACTGTGGCGCGGCGCAGCTTGAGCATCTCGGCTGGACGCTAGCGCGCCGCGTCGGGGGCAAGCGCTGCGACCTCGTGAACGAGCGCGAAAGCCACGGCGAGCATCTCCTGCAGGGCCAGCTCGGAGACCCGCTCGCCGGGCTCGTGGTTGCGCTCGGTGCCGTTCGCGAGGTTCACGGTCGGAAAGCCCTTGGCGATCAGCGCGTTGGCGTCGGAGCCGCCGCCGCTGGAGATCCGCACAGGCTCGTGCCCGCAGGCTCTGAGCGCCGCCTCCGCCGCCCTCACTGGCGCCGCCGAGGGCGCCAGCCGGTAACCGGCGAACGTGCGCTGCACCGACACGTCGACGTCCACGTCGCAGTCCGGGCGGTTCGCGGCCTCGTGGATGCGGTCCACCACCTCCGCGACGAGCGCCTCGCCGCGCTGGTCGTCGAGCCCCCGCACCTCACCGCTCAGCTCGCAGTGTTCCGGCACCACGTTGATCGCGCCGCCGCCCGCGATCGTGCCGATGTTGACGGTCCCCTCCCCCTCGATCCGCCCGTGGCGCATCGCGGCGACCGCGCGGCTCGCCGCCACGATCGCGCTGCGCCCGTCCTCGGGCCGGATGCCGGCGTGCGCCGCGGCGCCCCGGAACCTCGCGGAGAGGCGGAAGTGGCAGGGCGAGTCCATGATCACCTCGCCGATCGGCGAAGCATGGTCGAAGACGTAGCCGTAGTCGCTGCGCAGGACCGACGGGTCGAACTCGGCGGCGCCCGCGAGCGCGATCTCCTCGCCCACCGTGAAGAGCAGCTCGATGTCCACGGGCGCCCCTTCCTGGCGCACCTGGCGCGCGAGGGCGAGCAGCACCGCGATCGCCGCCTTGTTGTCCGCCCCCAGGATCCCGTCGTTCGCGTTCTCCCAGAAGCCCTCGCGCAGCACCGGCTCGACGGGGGCCTGCAGCGGGACCGTGTCGAGGTGCGCGCACAGCAGGACCGAGCGGCGCTCCGGCTCCGCCCCGTCCGCCGGCTCCGGCGCGAGCGGAAGCCGGGCGAGCAGGTTGCCGCAGTCGGCGCCGATCGCCGCGCCGGCGCCGTCCTCGACCGTGTCGAGCCCCAGCGCGCGGAGCTCGGCGCGCACTCGCTCCCCGCACGCCCGCTCGCTCAGCGACGGGCTCGGGATCGCGCAGAGCTCAGCGAAGATCGTGCTCAGGTAGCGGTGCTGGAGAGCCGATCTGGCAGCGGCGGCGCCCGCCGTCACGGCCGCCCGGCGGCCTCGCCGGCTCGCTCGCCGGCACCCTCTTGCCCGTCACCCGCCATCGATGATGCCCCGTCATGGGGTACGCCGGCTCCGGCGCGGGCGTCCTTGACCGTCAGCTCCTTCTCCGGTGCCCGTCCGTCGCCGTGGGCGAGCGCGGCCTTGACGAAGTCGCGGAACAGCGGCGCCGGGCGCTCCGGACGGGACTTGAACTCGGGGTGGAACTGCGACGCGACGTAGAACGGATGCTCGGGCAGCTCCACGACCTCGACGAGGCGCTCGTCCGGCGAGGTGCCCGAGATGCCCAGGCCCGCGCTCTGCATGCGCTTGCGCAGCAGGTTGTTCACCTCGTAGCGGTGGCGGTGGCGCTCGTAGATCACGGCCTCGCCGTAGATCTCCCGCACCCGCGTGCCGTCGTGGAGCTTGATCGGGTCGGCCCCCAGGCGCATCGTGCCGCCGAGGTCCGCGACCTCCTTCTGCTCGGGCAGCAGGTCGATCACCGGATGCGGGGTCTCGGGGTCCATCTCGGTCGAGTTGGCGCCCTCGAGCCCGGCGACGTTGCGGGCGAACTCGCTGACCGCGACGTGCATGCCCAGGCAGATGCCGAGGTAGGGGATCTCCTTCTCGCGCGCGACCTGTGCGGCGTGGATCTTGCCCTCCCAGCCGCGGCCGCCGAAGCCGCCCGGGATCAGGATCCCGTCCACGCCCTGCAGCCGCTCCTCGGCCTGCCCGGCGTCCAGGAGCTGCTCGGAGTCGATCCAGTCGATCTCGACACGGCTGTCCTGCAGGGAGGCTGCGTGGCGCAGCGCTTCGGAGACCGACAGGTAGGCGTCCTCGAGCTGCACGTACTTGCCGACCAGCCCGATCTTCACAGTGCGGGTGGCGCGGGCGGAGCGCTCGATCGGCTCCTTCCAGCGCTCCAGGTCGGGCTCGTCCGCTTCGACGCCGAAGTGCTCGAGGATGAACTCGTCCACGCCCTGCTCACGGAACGTGAGCGGCACCTTGTAGATGTTGTCCACGTCGCAGGCGGAGACGATCGCCTCGGTCCCGAGCGAGGCGAACAGCGCGATCTTGCGGCGGATGTCCATCGAGAGCGGGCTCTCCGAGCGGCACATCAGCATGTCGGGCGCGATGCCGATGCGGCGCAGCTCGTTGACCGAATGCTGCGTCGGCTTGGTCTTCAGCTCCCCGGCGTGGCCGATGTAGGGGACCAGCGTGAGGTGGATGAACATGCAGCGCCGCCGCCCCACGTCGACCGGGAACTGGCGGATCGCCTCGAGGAACGGCAGCGACTCGATGTCGCCGACCGTGCCGCCGATCTCCGTGATGACGAAGTCGACGTCGCTGGACTCGGCGATCAGCGAGATGCGCTGCTTGATCTCGTCGGTGATGTGCGGGACCACCTGCACGGTGCCGCCGAGGTAGTCGCCGCGGCGCTCGCGGCGGATCACGGTGTCGTAGATGCCCCCGGCCGTCACGTTGGAGGCGCGGCTCGTGTTCGCGTCGGTGAAGCGCTCGTAGTGGCCGAGGTCGAGGTCGGTCTCGGCGCCGTCCTCGGTGACGAAGACCTCGCCGTGCTGGTAGGGCGACATCGTCCCCGGGTCGATGTTGATGTAGGGGTCGAACTTCTGGAGGCCGACGGTCAGCCCCCGCGAGACGAGCAGGCGGCCGATCGACGCGGCGGCGATCCCCTTGCCGAGCGAGGACACCACGCCGCCGGTCACGAAGATGAACCGGGTCTTGCTGGGCGGCTGCGCGTGGCGGTCGGAGGAGGCGGTCATGAGGGCCTGCCCCAGGAGTCTAGTTCCCGCAGCCCCGGAGTCCGTTCGATCAGCGCGGAGATCGATCGCAGCTCGCCGTAGAGGGTGATCGCGAGCAGCAACCCGAGGGCGATCAGCTGCCCCGTCTCCGACAGCGTGAGCACCAGCATCAGCCCCGCGAGGGCGCCGACGAGGTTCGAGCCGGTGTCGCCGAGCATCGCCCGCTCGCGCAGGTCGTAGGCGCCGGCGACGACGGCGGGGCCCGCGAAGAGGCCGACGGTCCACAGCGAGCGCAGTTCGCCCGAGCCGATCACGAGCCCCGCGGCGAGCAGCACGTACGCCTTCAGCGCGCGCCCCGGCCGCAGGTCGAGCAGGTTGAACGCGTTCGTCGCCAGCACCAGCACGGCCGCCGCCAGCACCCAGCGCCCGTCGGAGAGACCGAGCCCGTCCATCGCCAGCAGCGCCAGGCCGAGCGCTCCGGCCGCCTTCAGCGCCCCGGTCGAGAGCTCGCCGCGGAGCACGGCCGCGCCGTGGCCGCGCCAGCCGCGAGCCGGCCGTGTCTGGGGGGGCCGCCCGTCACGCCCGCCCGGATGCTCGCCGAGCGTGTCGTCGATCAGCCCCAGCAGCGCGACGCCGAGCGCGTAGAGCGCGACGGGCGCGATCTCGGGGTGGAACACCGACGCGGGCGCGAGCCGCGCGATCAGCATCAGCGGCACGAGCGCGAGCGCCGCCGCGACGGGCGCGAGCACGCCCAGCGGGTAGGGCAGCCGGCGTCCGCGGTAGTTGGCGTGCAGCTGCCCGCGCTCGGTCATCGCCCGCAGCAGCCCCGGTGCCAGCGCCAGCGCGATCAGCGTGGCGAGCACCAGGGGCAGGGCGTGCATCGCCTGAAGCTAGCGGCGGCGGCGGACGCCCGCCGGATGGCTACGGGGCGGTGCTCGTGCCCGAGTTGACCGTCGGCAGCAGCGAGTCGGCGGTCGCCTTGACCCCGAAGCTGCCGGAGTAGCCGGCGAGCGCGTAGAGCAGCGCGGCCTGGCCGGCCTGCTGGTCGAGGTTGTCGACGCTGGAGAGCCTGTGGCCCTTGAACCAGGGGATCTGCGAGGGCTGCGCGCTGGTCAGCTCGACCCCCACCGCCCGCACGCCCGCGGCGGACACCCCGGCGATCAGCCCGGCCTCGAAGCGGCTGTCGGCTTCGGCCTGTTCGGCGCTGATCCCGGCCGGCACGGGGCTGCGCTCGACGACGAGCGCCTTCGAGGTGGGTGAGCTGGCCGTCGAAGGCGCTGAGCAGGCTGCCCCGCACGCGGCTGAGCAGCTCCTGGTCGACGAGCCGGGCCGCCGCTGACGAGCTGGCGGCCGATGAGCTCGCCGAAGTGTTCGAGCAGCGCCGGGGATTCGTTGACCGCTGCGTAGTGGGTGCCGGCGGCCTCGCGCGCGATGCCGGTCAGGTTCAGCGGCATCGCGCACCGCGACGACGGTCGCGAGCGTGCCGTCGCCCTGCGTCACCGCGGTCTTGACGAGCGAGTTGACTTCGTCGGAGGCGTCGCCGAGGAACACGAGCCCGATGCTGCGGCCGTTCAGCAGTTCGTGCACCGCGAGCGGGTAGAGGCCGTGCGAGAACGCTTCCTCCGCGGAGAGGCGTTCCTGCAGCGTTTCGGACTGCTTGCGGGCTTCGCCGACTTCCGCGTTGAGGTTGTGGACGATCCCGCTCTTCGCGGAGGAGACGAGGTTCGTGTCGCCGATCGCGACGCCGATCAGCACGCCGAGCGCGAGCGCGAACAGCACCGCGGCGAGGGACAGGGCGTGGTAGCGGTAGTCGAACATCGTCAGTCGGGAGCCCTCCGGCCGGCGCTCGGGCGCCGAACAGCGCCTGCAGCTTCAGCCAGACCAGTTCGGCGACGTCGTGCAGTGCGGGCGTCGCCCAGATCACGGCGACCATCGCGATCAGCCCGGCGGCGATCACGACGAGCAGCGGCGCGATCCCGGGACGCGGCTGGTAGAGGCGGCTCACGCCCTTGGCGTCGACGAGGATCTCGCCCACGCGCAGCCGCGTGAGGAACGTCGAGGACATGCCTTTGCGGTTGCGGTCCAGGAACTCGACGAGGTTGAACTGCGAGCCGACCGAGACGATCAGCCGCGCGCCCTTCTCGGCGGCGATCAGCATCGCGACGTCCTGGCTCGTCCCAGGCGCCGGCACGAGCTTGAACGGCAGGCCCAGCTCCTCCAGGCGCTGGCGGCCCGGGGCGCGGCCGTCGGGATAGGCGTGGACGACGAGCTCGGCGCCGCAGCGCAGCGCGGCCACGCCCGCCGAGTCCATGTCGCCGACGATCATGTCGGGGGTCAGCCCGGCCTCGAGCACCGCGTCCGCGCCGCCGTCGACGGCGACGATCAGCGGCCGCTTGTCGCGGATGAACGGACGCAGCGCGCGCAGGTCGTGCTGGTGCTCGACGCCCGCGCACGACCAGCAGCGTCGAGCGGTCGCGGAAGTCGGTCTGGAAGCGCGGCAGCGCGATCCGCCCGGTCAGCAGTTCGCGCTCGTCGCGCATGTGCTCGATCGTGTTGTTGGCGAAGCGCTCGAGCGCCTCGCCGACCTCGCGCCGGCGCGCCTCGGTGTCGGCGCGCACGCGCGCCAGGTCGAGCACCTCGCCGTGCCCGAGCAGCTCGCCGCGGCGCAGCACCTCCGCCTCGATCCGGGCCGGGGAGGCGCCGTCGTCCCGAAGGCCGGCACGGAGCGCGGGCCGTCCCGACCCGGTCTCCTCCGCGCTCACGCGGGACGCCAGCACGAGCGGGTCGCCGTCGGAGACGAGGTCGAACAGCCGGTCGTCGGGCATGTCCACCAGCAGGATCCCCGCTTCGACGAGCAGCAGCGGGCCGAGGTTCGGGTAGGTGCCGCTGGAGGAGGCCCGGCAGTTGACGACAGCGGCGACCTCGGCGGCGATCAGCTCCTCGGCCGAGACCCGGTCGATGTCGAGATGGTCGATCAGGGCGATGTCGCCGGGGACGAGGTGCTTGACGAGGAGCTTGGTGCGGCGCCCGGGGCGCACCGCGCCCGACACCTCGGATGGCACGCGCCCGCCCGCCGAGAGCAGCTCCGGCGCGAGCGTGCGAGCCGGCGGCGCCACGGGCGATCGGGAGCCAGAACCCCCCGTGGGACGGCTCGGTCTCGTCGCGGCCATTGTGCCGAGGGTAACGCGCGCCGCGCCTGCAGGCGGCGCCCGGGCGGGGCCTCCCGCGACGGTGCGAGGCGCGGGCGCGCCCGGCGCCGCGGAGCGAGCGGGCACGCGTGGAGCTCAGGCGGCTTTGCGCAGGTCGCGCGCGTGGCGGCGCGCGGCGCTGTCGTCGCCGTCGGCGCCCAGCATCCGCACGAGCTCGGAGACGACCTCCGGCTCGTCGAGCTCGACCACCGACGCCCGCGTGGGGTCGGCGCCGGTGTCCTTGACGATCGAGAAGTGCCTCGCGCCGAGCGAGGCGATCTGGGGCAGGTGGGTGATGCAGAGCACCTGGCCGCGCTCGCCGAGCTCGCGCAGCCGCGCGCCGACGGCGTTCGCGGTGCGCCCGCCGATGCCGGCGTCCACCTCGTCGAAGACGAGCGTCGCCTGCGGCGCCGCCGCGCTCGCCGCGCTCATGATCGCGAGCATCACGCGCGAGAGCTCCCCTCCCGAGGCGATCTCGCGCAGCGGGCCGGGCGGCACGCCGGGGTTGGGGGCGATCATGAACTCGACCGCATCGCGCGCCCGCGCGGGCCGGGCTCGGCCTCGCCGAGCTCGACCGCGAAGTCCGCGTCCTCCATCGCCAGCGAGCGCAGCTGCTCGGCGACCGCCTTCGCGAAGCGCGGGGCGGCTTTGCGCCGCGCGGCCCGGAGCGCGGCGACGTGCCCGTCGAGCTCGGTGCGCGCCTGCGGCGAGCTCGCGCTCCGCGTTCTCGATCGCGACCTCGGCTCCGGTCAGCTCCTCGTGGCGGGCGCGGGCCCCGGCCGCGAACTCGAGCACGGCCTCGACGCTGCCGCCGTGCTTTCGCAGCACGCGCTCGAGCGCGTCGAGCCGCGCTTCGACGCTCTCGAGCGTCGGCTCGACGCCCGGCACGTCGAGGTCCTCGGCGGACGGGTGTGTGCCCGCCCCGTATTCGCGCAGCTCGCCGGCCAGCTCCCGGGACTCGATCGCGGCGCCCCGCAGCCGCTCGGCGAGCCGGTCGAGCGCGGGATCGGCCCCGGCCACCCCGTCGAGCGCCGCGACGGCGCCCGCCAGCAGCTCGTGCCGCCGCCGGCGCCTCGCCGTCCTCGCCGCTGAGCGCCCCGGCCGCGACGGCGGCCGCTCCCTGCAGCGCGTCGGCGTGGCGCATGCGCTCGCGCGCCGCCAGCAGCCGCTCGTGCTCGGCGGCGTCGGGAGCGAGCTGGTCGATCTCGCCGAGCTCGAACTCGAGCAGCCCCAGCTCGCGCTCGCGGTGCGCCGGCGAGCTCGCGCAGCTCCGCCAGGCGCTCGTCCAGCTCGCGCGCCCGCGCACACGTCTCCGCGCAGGAGGCGAGCCTGCGCTCGTGCGCGTCGCCGCACAGGGCATCCAGGATCTGCGAGCTGCGCGGCGGCGACGGTCAGCTTGCGGTGCTCGTGCTGCCCGTAGAAGGACAGCAGCAGCCCGCCGGCGTCGCGCAGGTCGGCGACGTTGGCCGCGCGCCCGTTGACGTAGGCGCGCGTGCGGCCGTCGGCACCGAGACGCCGCGCCAGCACGATCTCGGGCCCGCCGCCGTCGACCCGCTCGGCCAGCTCCGCGGGCAGCCGCGAGCACAGGTCCTCCGGGAGGTCGAAGATGCCCTCGACGTAGGCCTCCTGCGCGCCCGGGCGCACGATCCCGGCACGGGCCCTGCCGCCGAGCAGCAGGTCGAGCGCGTGCGCGAGCACGGTCTTCCCGGCCCCGGTCTCGCCGGTGATCACGTTCAGCCCCGGCCCGGCGCGCAGGCGCGCCCGCTCGATCAGCAGCAGGTTCTCGACGGTCAGCTCTCGCAGCACGGGAGCCCAGGTGTAGCAACGGCGGGCAGACGGATCGCGACGGCGGAAGCCCTGAGGCTGGCATCGGCCGCCCCCGGGTGCATAATCTGGGCAGGCCGGAACGGACACCGGCCGGCCGTACACTCGCGGACAAGATGAGGGCATGGCTGCCGGCGACGACACTTCGAGCTTCGAGAGCGCGCGGAGGACCGGCGCCGTCGCGGGCGCGTTCGACTGGCCCGGGGCCGCCGAGCTGGACGAGCGCCTGCTGGAGGAGATCGGCCGCGCCGAACGCCACGGCACGCAGCTGAGCTGCCTGCTGGTCGTCGTCGACAACCTCGAGGAGATGGCCGGCGAGGGGCACCGCGCCGAAGGCGTGGTCGGCGAGCTGCGCGAGCAGACGATGGCCTACATCGCGGGCGCCCTGCGGCCGCGAACTGCGCCGCTTCGACCGCGTCGGGCATGCCGAGCGACCGCGAGCTGCTGATCGTCCTGCCGGGCGCCGACGGCCCGCGCGGCGAGATGGTCGCGCGCCGCGTGCTCGACCGGCTGCGCGCGATCAAGGTCGAAGCGCGCGGGCGCGCGAGCCGCTGCGGATCTCGGTCGGCCTGGCGGCCTGGACCGCCGAACGCGACGCCGTCGACGCTGCTGACCAGGGCGCGGGCGGCCGCGGAGCGCTCCGCGAACGGAGAGAACGGGGCCGCGGGGACGCCCGCCGGGGGACGCGAGGAGACGATCGTCGGAGAGCCGACCTCGCCGCCTTCATAATTCGTCGCGGTGCTTACCGGATCAGAGCTCTGGCTGCTTCGGCTGATGGCGGACCGCGGTCTCGCCCTGCTCGACGCGAGCAACATGCTGCTGCTGATCGAGGAGAAGGGCGAGCTGCGCGTCGCGGGTGCGAGCGGCGGGCCCGTGCGCCTGCGGATCGCGCCCGTCCAGGGCAGCGCGCTCGGCGCCCTCTACCAGCAGGGCGAGTCGGTCGCGATCGACACGCCCGCGCGGCCAGGAGGCCGCGTTCCTGCACGAACTGGGGCTCGAGGCGCGCTCGGTGCTGATCGAGCCGTTCTCGATGGAGGGCCAGGGCGGCGGCGTCGCGATCGCGCTGCGCCGCGACGGCTCGTTCCGCAAGCCCGACCGCGAGGCGCTGAAAGCGTTCGCCGAGAGCGTCGCGGTGCGCCTCGCCGCCGAGCGCTCGGTCGAGATCGAACGCCTGCGCTACGGGATGGAGGCGCGCGAGCGCGAGCGCACCCGCTGGGCGCGCGAGATCCACGACGAGTCGATCCAGGGCATCGGCGCCCTGCGCATGCGGCTCGCCAACGCCCGCGACCTCGACGACAAGGAGGCGCTCGCGGCCGCGGTCGAGGAGGCGCTCGAGGGGCTCGGGACCGAGATCGACGGCCTGCGCCACCTGATCACCGAGCTCCGCCCCGCGGCGCTCGACGACCTCGGCCTGGCCGCCGCGCTCGAGGCGCTGGCGCGCCGCGCGCAGGCGATCGACGGCCTCGACGTGACCACGGAGATCGAGTTCGGCCGCGACGAAGACCTGCATCCGGGCGAGGCGCACGACGGCGGCGGCAGGCTCGACCCCGAGCTCGAGTCGACGATCTACCGGGTCGTCCAGGAGGCGCTGACGAACGTCAGCCGCCACGCCGAGGCGACGCACGCGGTGATCCGCCTGACCGGCGACGAGCGCCAGGTCGTCGCGAGCGTGACCGACGACGGCAAGGGCATGCCCGACGCGGCGCGGCTCGGGCCCGCGCGAGGACGGCGGCGGCTTCGGCACGGGCGGGATGCGCGAGCGCGCCGAGCTGGTCGGCGGCGAGCTGGAATGGCTGCCCGCGCCGGGCAGAGGCACGATCGTGCGGCTGACCGTGCCGCTGGCGGGACGGCCGCACGGCGGTCACGCGGTCGAGGCTCAGCCGGGCTACTAGCCGGCGTCTAGCCCTCCCAGCCGGCGTCCGCCTCCGGCGGCTTCTCCTCCTCGTCCCCGTCGTCCTCGCTCCCGCGCGGCTTGCGCAGCCAGTCCGCGAGCTGCTGCCCCGCGCCGCCGATCGACTCGCCGGCGTCGCGGAAGGCGTCGCGGATCCGCTCCGAGTAGAAGGAGACCGCCTCTCCGCCCTCCGCGCGCGGATCGACCGGGTCGCCCCGGCGGTGGTACTCGCCGGAGCCGACGATCCGGTCGAACTCGCCCGAGCGCACCCAGGCCATCAGCTCGTGCGTGCGCTTGACGGGCAGCGGGTGGGTGACGCCCAGCTCGAGCGTCAGCCGGGTGAAGCGCTCGAGCAGGCCGGGCTGCTCGGCGTAGTCGAGGCCCTGGCGCATGAACACGTCGAGGTCGAGCTCGGCGACCATCGCGCCGCCCGCCAGCGACATCAGCGTCCGGCACACGGCCAGCGGGTCGCGCGTGACCAGCGCGGCGGCGCGGTCGGCGCTCAGCTCGGTCGCCCTCCCCCACTCCAGCAGCGCGGTGCGGACGGGCATCAGCGGCAGCGGCAGCCGCGCCGTGCGGCCGAGGAGCACGAGGATCACGAGCGCGGTCCGGTAGAGCATGTGGTCGGAGAGGATGTGTGCCGCCTCGTGCGCGAAGACGGCGCGGCGCTGCGGCGGGTCGAGCAGCCGCACCAGCTCGGACTGGACCACGACCATCGGCTTCTTGGAGCCGATCGCCATCGCGTTGGGGCTCGGGTACTGCGTCAGGTAGAGGTCGGGTACCTCGGCGATGTCGAGCGTGGCGTAGGCGATCGCGTGCTCGCGCCAGACGTCGCCGAGCTGCTCCTCGGAGAGCCGCACCGCCGAGCCGAGGTAGCTCTGGCGCAGGGCCCGCTCGTAGCCGAGCTCGATCACCTTGCGCACGACCTGGTCGAGGTAGGGGATCGAGCCGAGGGCGGCGGTGGCGGCGCGGTCGGCGGGGTGCTGGAAGGCGCGCGGGGAGATGCCCTCGAGGCGGTGGCCCTTCTCGGGAACGCTGGATGCGCTCACGGGGGTGAGCACTAGCGCCCGGCGAGCTCCGGCGCGCGGGCGCGCTAGTCCGCGAGCCCGACCTTGCGCACGTACGCCGTGATCTCCGCCCGCGAGGAGAAGCCGAGCTTCTCGATCGCCCGCGCGCGGTAGGTCTTCACGGTCCGCTCCGCGACGTTCAGCTTCTCGGCGATCTCGGGGTTCGTGTAGCCGTTGGCGATCAGCCGCACGACCTCGCGCTCGCGGTCGGAGAGCACGACGCTGTCGCCGCCGGACTCTTCGCCGGCCGCCATCAGCGCGCCGAGACGCGGGTGCAGGTAGTTGCCGCCCGCCACCGCGAGGCGGAACGCCTGCAGCAGCTCGGCAGGCTCGGCCTCCTTGAGCACGTAGGAGCGCGCACCGGCCCGCAGCGCCTGGCGCGCGTACTCGGGGTCCTCGCGCATCGTGAGGATCGCCACCGCCATCGTGGGGTGCGCGATGAAGCAGGACGGCAGCGCGCCGAGGCTGGAACCGCCCGGCATCGTCAGGTCGAGCGTCAGCAGGTCGGGCTTGTGCTCGCGCACGAGCCTGACCATCGAGGGGATGTCGGCGGCTTCGGCGACGACTTCGAACTCGCCGCCCTCACGCTCCAGCACGGCGCGGATCCCGTCGCGGACGACCGTGTGGTCGTCGGCGATGATGACGGTCGTCGGGGTCGCGGGACTGTCAGGCTGAGGGGCGGCCATCTAGCCAACCGTATCGGCACCCGGGGACCGAAATGTGAGGGATGCGCGGGTTTCGGCAGCGAGCCTGCGCCGCTCGACGTGGCCCAGCTGCGCAGCTAGCTTTGTGCGCCCTATGCGCCGCCTCGCGCTCGCCTCCCCCCGGCTGCGCCGGATCCTCCTCGCGTACACGCTGAACCGGCTCGGCAGCTGGTTCGGCCTGATCGCGCTGATGCTCGCGGTCTACGACCACACGCACTCGGCGACGGCCGTCGCCGCGCTGCTCTTGAGCTGGCAGGCGTTGCCGGCGTTCGTCGTCCCCGCCGTGGTCGCGCGGGTCGAGGCTGTCCAAGCGCCGGCGCGAGCTATCCGGCCTCTACGCGTTCGAGGCGCTGGTGACGGCGTTGATCATCGTCTTCCTGCACGACTTCTCGCTCGCTCCGATCCTTGTGCTGGCGGGGATCGACGGGACGGCCGCCCTTGCCGCCAGCTCGCTGCTGCGGGCCGAGGTTGCCCGGGTCGCGCGGGAGGACTCGGGGGCGGCGGAGGAGGGCTCCGAGGACGCCGAGCGCGAGGCCAACGCCGCCCTGAACCTCGCCTTCTCGCTCACGTTCGTCGCCGGACCCGCGCTCGCGGGCGTGATCGTCGCGGCCTCCGGGGCTGGCACGGCGCTGTGGCTCGACGTCTGCTCGTTCGTGATCTGCGGCGCCCTGCTGCTCGACCTGCATCCCCACGTCGAGGAGGCCGGCGCCGAAAGTCGTGCGAGCCCGGCTCCGGGCGGCGTGGCAGCACATCAGCGAGGTGCCTTCGTTTCGCGCGCTCCTGCTGGCGGAGATGGTCGCCCTCGTGTTCTTCGAATCGGCGGCCCCGATCGAGCTCTCCTACGCGAAGACGACGCTGCACGCCGGCGACAAGGGATTCGGGCTGCTCGTCACCTGCTGGGGCGCGGGCGCCGTGCTCGGAAGCGTGCTGTTCGCACGCCTGGTGAGCCGACCGCTCGCGGTGCTGCTGTCTGCCGGCACGCTCTCGATCGGGCTCGCGTACGTCGGTTTCGCGCTCGCGCCGACGCTGGCGCTCGCCTGTCCGGCCGCGTTCCTGGGCGGGATCGGCAACGGTATGCAATGGCCGTCGATGGTCAGCGTGGTGCAGCGTTTGACGCCGCCCGCGCTGCACGGCCGCCTGATGAGTGCACTGGAATCGATGAGCGCCCTTTCGACGGCGCTCGGGCTCGCGCTCGGCGGCGTGCTCGTGGCGCTCAGCTCCCCCCGTACGGCCTTCCTGATCGTCGGCCTCGGGGCCGCGCTGACGACCGCGGTGCTGCTGCGGGAGGCTCCGGCCGAGACGCAGCGCCGTGCCCCCGCTTCAAAGCTCGAGTAGCCCTTTCGGGGCAGCGCCCTGCCGGGCGAAGGGACGACCCGAGAAGTAACTAAAGAGCGACGTCTTGTCGGTCGTTAAGTACGACAGGGACGATGCTCACTCCTGAAGTCACACGCCGTCTCATCCCGCTGGTGGAGGCGCTCGCGGTTGCGGCGCTGATCATTGCAGCGGCGCTGATCTCGGACGCACGCGAATGGGCGCCGTTCGTGCTCGTGGCGCTGCTGTTCGCGCTGACGCTGCTCGGCCAGTGGCTCAGCGTCAGAACCTCGGGCGGGGAGCTGAGCGCCTCGCTCGTCGCGCTCGTGCTCGCGATGGCGCTCCTCGGCCCCGTCCCGACGGCGCTCTTCGGCGTCACAGCGGCGGTGGTACGGGCCTCCTCGGCAAAGCTCGCGCTCCCCCAGTGGCTCACGAACCTCTCCGCGATGGCGGTGGTCCCGTTCCTCGGCGCCCTCGCGATCCAGGCGCTGGCGGGCCCGGATCGACACGTCGGCACCCGCGCCCTGCAATCGAGCATCGTCTTCGGCCTGGTCGTGCTCGGCGTCTTCGTAGCGGCCGTGATCGTGAACTTCGCACTCGTCGCGCTGGACTCGATGGTCAACGAAAACCGGACGCTCCGCCAGGAAGTGCGCGAGCTGTTCCTGCCGCTGCTGCCCGGGCAGCTCGCCACCGGCATGCTCGCGACGGTGCTCGCCGTCGCATATCTGAGCTCGGGGGTGGCGATCCTGTTCGGCTCGGTGATCGTGCTGCTGATCCTTCGCAGCCTCACCGTCGCGCTGCTGCGCTCCGAGGAGCGCGCGGAGCAGCTCCAGGCCCGCAGCCGGCAGCTCGTCGGCCTGCAGATCGGAGTGCTGCGAACGCTGCTGCGGGCGCTGAACATGCGCGAGCCCTCGACGGCCCGTCACGCCGCCGCCGTCGCCCACTGCGCGCGGGTTCTCGCGGTTGAGCTCGGCTGCACCCCTGAGGAGATCGACTCGATCCACGCGGCCGGTCTCCTTCATGAGATCGGGAAGTTCACCTGGCCGGACCGGGTCCTCCACGCGTCGGCGATCGCCGACGAGGACCTGCAGCTAGTCAAGGACCATCCCAGCGAGGGCTCGATCCTGGTCGGCTCGCTCGACGGCTACGGCGCCGCGGCCGACGCGATCCTGTACCACCACGAGCGCATGGACGGCCGCGGTTACCCCGCCGGCCTGATCGGGCACGAGATCCCGCTGGCATCACGGATCCTGGCAATCTGCTGCACCTACGACACGATGACCACCGGTCAGGGCTACCGCTCGCCGATGGAGCCGGGCGAAGCGGTCGATGAGCTGCGGGCCGGCGCGCGCGCCGGCCAGTTCGACGGTGAACTCGTGGAGAGGTTCGCCGCCGTGCTGGAGCGCGAAGGACACGACTTCGCCCGCCACGAGGACTTCGAGGCGGCATTTCAGTTCGAGCGCCGGGTGCAGGACATGGCGGAACCGCATTCGACTGTCGATGCGGGCCCCGCGTCGAAAGTGCTCGATGAGATCCAGAGCCTAACGCGACGTGCGCTGAACCGGGCCTGAAGGCGCCGCGCGGATTGCGCGGCGCCCTCCAAGCCTCCATCCGTCGGCCCTAAGGGGCCGACCTACCGCTGCTACTTCTGGTGAAATTCAGCCATAGGGGTCTCCTTCTCCGCGGGTCTGGTCACACGACGATCCCTTCAGCTCCATCCGGCAGGAACACCGCTACCTATGAGTAGGTTTGCTCAGGATAGCCCAGAAAGTGGCGAAATGTCCAGTTTACGGACCTTTGTGCACGGATGGTTGCAGTCGGATTCGGGGTTCACGGCGGTCCCGGCACCGCCGGATCCGGCTCTGGGAGCGCGATCCAGCGCATCCAGGGGCGGGTGCCGTGTTTCGCCCGCGAAGCCGAGGAAGGAGACAGGCGCCCCCCGCCGACGGCCGGCGCCAAGCTCGCCAACACGACGCTTCCCCTCCCCTGCCGCCGAAAACGTCCACAAAGCTGCGCGGCGCTCAAGTTCGCCGTGCGATCTGACGAAACAGAGGCCAAACGGACGGCAGCCGCCGCCGACCCGACGACACGATCGAGGCCCACATGCCCACGACCACCATCACCAACGACCGCCGACTCGTCTTCACGAGCTCCCAGGCCGCTCTGTACCTCGGCGTGTCGCTCGCGACGATCCGCCGCTGGACCGACGCCGGGCACATCGCCTGCTACCGCACGCCCGGCGGGCAGCGCCGCTTCTCGCGCGCCCAGCTCGACGGCTTCATCTCCTCGATGAGCGAAGGCCCGGCCACCCCGGCGGACGTGCACGCGAGCACCGGCGACGCGCGCGTCGCCTGAGCACGGCGAGCGCCGCTGAGCGCGGCCTCAGCTCGCCAGCCGGCCGAACTTCTCGCGCAGGCGCCTGTAGAACGAGGTTCCCGGCAGCTGCGCCAGCGTGCCGAGGTCTTTGACGAACCGCGCGTGGATGATCGCGCCCGGCACCACCACGCCGGCCGGGCGCCCGTCGACCGCCACGTCGAGCGGCTGGCGTATCCCGGTGCGGATGGTGATGCGGTCGCCCGGCGCCACCACCAGCGCCCGGGCGGTCATCGAGTGGGGCGCGATGAAGGAGACGACGAGGCCTTCGACGCCCCACGCCATGACGGGGCCGCCGTTGGCGAGGTTGTAGCCCGTCGAGCCCGCCGGCGTCGCGACGACGAGCCCGTCGCAGCGCACGCTCCCGGCCTCCTCGCCGTCCAGCGAGTAGGCGAGCTCGGCGACGCGGTCGCCCACTTTGCGGGTGATCGCGAGGTCGTTCATGGCATGCAGCGGCGCGCCGTCGGGCAGCTCGACCGTGATCGCGGGCAGATGGAGCAGCTCGAACTCGCCGCGCAGCGCGCGCCCGACGGCGCCGGGCAGGTCGTCGGGCTCGACCGTCGCGAGGAACCCGACCTCGCCGTAGTTGATCGCGAACACGGGCACGCCGGTGCCGGCGTAGTGCTGGAGCCCGCGCAGGATCGTGCCGTCGCCGCCCAGCGCGACGCACAGCTCGACGTTTCGGTCGATCGGCGCGTCGAGCACGAGGCCGTCCGCCGGCTGCAGGCCGAGCTTGGCGGTCTCTTCGGGGTCGAAGCGCAGCGCGACGCCCGCTTCTGCGGCCTGTGAGATCAGCTCGCCGAGTGCCGCGGCGATGTCGTCCGGGTCGCGGTGGGTGAGAACGGTGATCTGCCTCACGGCTCGACCTCCCGCGCGAGCGCCTCCAGCGCGCGGGGATCCCGGGTGCCGCCCTCGCGTGCGCTCTCGGCCAGCCAGATGAACGTCTCGCGGTTCCCCTTCGGCCCAGGCAGCCCCGAGGAGCGGTAGCCGAGGACCGCCTCGCCGAGGCCCAGCGCGGCCTCGCCGACCGCCACGAGGGCGTCGCGGCGCGCCCCGGCGTCGCGGACCACTCCCCCCTTCCCGACGCGCCCGCGGCCGACCTCGAACTGCGGCTTGACCAGCGCGAGCACGTCGTGGCGCGGCGTCAGGCACGAGATGACCGGGCCGAGCACCTTCGCGAGCGAGATGAACGAGACGTCGATCACCGCCAGCGACGGCGGCTCGTCGGGGCCGCTGCGCGGAGCCGGCAGCGCCTCCGGCGCCAGCGCGCGCGCGTTCGTGCGCTCGAGGACCTGCACGCGGTGATCGCCGCGCAGGCCGTAGTCGAGCACGCCGTAGCCGACGTCGACCGCGATCACCTCACGCGCGCCGCGCTGGAGCAGGCAGTCGGTGAAGCCGCCGGTCGAGGCCCCGGCGTCCAGCGCGCGCCGCCCCTCGACCTCGATCCCCGTGGCGTCCAGCGCGTTGGCGAGCTTGATGCCGCCTCTCGAGACGTAGGCGGGGCGCTCAGAGACCTCGAGCACCTCCTCGGCGTCGACCATCTCCCCCGGCTTCTCGGCGCGCCGGCCGCCGCGGCCGACGCGAACCTCGCCGGCCATCACCGAAGCTGCCGCTCTGGTCCTGGACGGGAACAGGCCGCGTTCGGCCAGGAGTGTGTCCAGGCGCCGCTTGACCACACCCGGAACCCTTGCACACGGCGGTTTGGCTGGGCAGGGCTGCAGGGCGACTGGCGCGGGCGAGGCGGCTGGCGGGCCGGGCCCGAGCCGCTCGAGCGGGGCTCAGCCCCGGCGGTCCTGGCGGCTCGCCCGCAGCGGCCGGGCGATCGCCACGCCTGCGCCGGACAGCCACAGCCCCGCGCCTGCCAGGTAGAACACTGCGCCGAGCACGCTCAGCGCCATCAGCGCGGCACCGAGCACGACCGGGACCGCCACAGGGGTGAGCGGAGCGTCGGGCCGCCCTGCCAGTCCGAGGCGATGGGCGGCGATTCGTAGGGCCTGCCTGAAGCGCATTGGTGCTCACTACCCGGGGCGGGGGCGCTCAGTGTGAGCATCGTCACACATCCTGCGTCGCGCGCAAGCCCGCGAGCGCCCGCCGCATGAGCTTCAGCGCGTGATAGCCGACGACGAGCGCGATCACGAGCGCGACCGTCGAGTCCAGCCAGAAGGTCCCTCCGGTGGCGAGGATGATCGCGCCGCTGACCGCCACGCCGATCGCGGCCGCCGCGTCGGCGACGGTGTCCAGCATCACCGACTGCATGCTCAGGTCGTCCTCGACGTCGCCGAGGATCAGCGCGCACCCGATCATCGCGGCGGCGGCGAGCACGCTGATGAGGATCACCGGCAGCCCGTGTATGGATGGCGTTCCGTTCACGAGCCGGCGCACCGCCTCGACGGCGACGACGACCGTCACGGCCAGCAGCAGCCCGGAGTTGACGAGCGCCGCCAGCGAGATCGCCCTGCTCCGTCCTGCCCTGCGCCTGGCGGCGCGCTGGGCGATCAGCGCCAGTCCCGCCCCGAGCGCGTCCCCGAAGTAGTCCGCCCCCGACGCCAGGACGCCGAGCGAGCGCGAGAGCAGCCCGACCGTCAGCAGGCCGCCCACCATGACGAGGTTGATCGCCAGCACGAGCGCGAGCCGGGCCTCCTTCGTCACCGCCGCAGCGTAGTCTGCGCGGCCCTCGGCAGCCCCGCCCCGCGTCCACTGTGAGCGATGTCACACAGATAGTGAGGTTGCGTGGGCAACATTGATCGTGATCCTGAGAGTGCAGCGTCTCTGCAGCATCTCTCCTGAATCCCTCCTCCCCGAGACGGTTCGCTCTCCCCAGCGGGCCGTCTCTCCGAAACGGCCCGCTTCCCCGGCGGGCCGTTTCGCTTAACGGGTTCGTGCCGGCCCGGCTTCCCGGCAGCCGCCGCCGGGTTCGGGCAGGTCGCGCACACCCCCGCCTACGGCCCGGCGGCAGGCCGCCGGTGCGCTCAGCCGGCCGAGCTGCCCGAGCCGACGATCGTCCCCGCGCGTGCGGGGGCCTCGGCGAGGCCGACCGCCGCGGCGATGCGCTCGGCGATCCGCTCGCCGGTGAAGCCGATCTCCTCGTGGAGCAGGGCCGGCTTGCCGTGCGTGACGTAGCGGTCGGGGAGGCCGACCCGCATGATGCGGGGCATCGGGGTGCCCGCCTCGTTCAGCGTCTCCCAGACGGCAGAGCCGAAGCCGCCGGCCAGGACGCCCTCCTCGACGGTCACGAGCAGGTCGTGCTCGGCGGCGAGCTGCGCGACGAGCCCCGCGTCGATCGGCTTCGCGAAGCGGGCGTCGGCGACCGTCACGGCCAGCCCCAGCTCGCCCAGGCGCTCGGCCGCGTCGAGCGCCTTGCCGACGCCGGCGCCGTAGCCGATCAGCGCAACGCGCCGGCCGGGCTCGGCTGCCGCCGGGTCGGCGGGGACCAGGATCTCGCCGGTGCCGATCCGGATCGGCTCGGCACGCTCGGGCAGCGGCACGCCGATGCCCTCGCCGCGCGGGTAGCGCAGGGCGACCGGGCCGTCGTGGTCGACGGCCGTCCGCAGCATGCGCGTGAGCATCGCCTCGTCGCGCGGCGCCATCAGCACGATGTTCGGCAGGCAGCGCATGTAGGCGATGTCGAAGGCGCCGTGGTGCGTGGGCCCGTCGTCGCCGACGAGCCCGGCGCGGTCCATCGCGAACACGACGTCGAGCTTCTGCAGGCAGACGTCGTGGACGATCTGGTCGTAGGCGCGCTGCAGGAAGGTGGAGTAGACCGCGACGACGGGCTTCACGCCCTGCAGCGACAGGCCGCTCGCGAACAGCACCGCCTGCTGCTCGGCGATGCCGACGTCGAAGTAGCGATCGGGCATCGCCTTCTGCAGGATGCTCAGGCCCGTGCCCGAGTTCATCGCGGCCGTGATGCCGACGACGCGCTCGTCGCGCTCGCATTCGCGCACCAGCGCCTCGCCGAAGACCTGCGTGTACTGCGGCGGCGGAGCCTTGCTCGCGCCGTTGCCGCTCGCGGGATGAGTGGGCGAGCCGTTCAGGATCGACTTGGGCTTGGCGGCATGCCACTTCTCCATCCCCTCGAGGCCGCCTTCCTCGGCGGGCGCGAAGCCCTTGCCCTTGACCGTCGCGATGTGCACGACGACCGGCCGTTCCGCGGCCAGCGCCTCGCGCAGGGCGAAGCGCAGCGCTTTGACGTCGTGCCCGTCGATCACGCCCATGTAGGCCCAGTCGAGCTCCTCCCACCACAGGCCGGGCGCCCAGAACGCCTTGATCGACTCCTTCAGGTGCGGCCCGAGGCGCTCGAACGCGGCGCCGATCCCGATCGGGAGCTTGGTCAGCCCGCTCTCGATGTCCGAGCGGGTGTGCCACAGCTTGGGGTTCAGGCGGATGCGGTTGAAGTAGCGCGAGAGAGCGCCGACGTTGGGCGCGATCGACATGCCGTTGTCGTTGAGGACGACGACGATCGGCGTCCCCTGGCCGCCCGCCTGGCCGATCGCCTCGAACGCGACGCCGCCGGTCATCGCCCCGTCGCCGATCACCGCGACGACCTTGCCGTCCTCGCCGGCGCCGAGGCGCATGCCCTCCTTGATGCCGACGGCGTAGCCGATCGATGTCGAGGCGTGGCCCGCGCCCATGATGTCGTGCTTGGACTCCTCGATCGAGCAGAACGGGGCGAGCCCGCCGTACTGGCGGATCGTCGCGAGCGCGTCGCGGCGGCCCGTCAGGACCTTGTGCGGGTAGGCCTGGTGGCCGACGTCCCAGAGGATCTTGTCGCGCGGGGAGTCGAGCAGCGAGTGCAGCGCGACCGCCAGCTCGCAGGTGCCGAGGTTGGCGCCGAAGTGCCCGCCGATCTCGCCGACGGTGTCGATGATGTGCTCGCGGACCTCCTGGGCGAGCTCCGCCAGCTCCTGGTCGGAGAGCTCGTGCAGGTCCTCGGGTCGGT
Source organism: uncultured Solirubrobacteraceae bacterium (assembly GCA_963779065.1). Taxonomy (GTDB): domain Bacteria; phylum Actinomycetota; class Thermoleophilia; order Solirubrobacterales; family Solirubrobacteraceae; genus Palsa-744. The sequence continues at coordinate 398,682 of CAVZWQ010000003.1, read as the reverse complement.
TGACGTTCTCGAGCAGGCTCATGAGGTTCGTGTGTAGATGAAGTCGGCGATGTCCTCGAGCTCGCCGGTCGCTCCCTGGCGGGCGCCGCCGGCGGCCACCTCGGCGAGCGCCTCCCGCGCGGTGCGGTGCGACTCGGCCGCCAGCTCGCGTGCCCTGTCGATCCCGAACTCGCTCACGTAGGTTCGCTTTCCGTGGCGCTCATCGCTTCCCTGTGGCTTCCCAAGCGCGTCGTCAGTTCCGATCACATCGAGTATGTCGTCGACGATCTGGAAGAGCACACCCAGCTCCGCGGCGAAGCGCCGGAAGGGAGCGCTCTCGGGAGCGTCGGCGGTCCCTGTCAACAGTAGTACGCAGAGCACCGAGGCGCCAATCAGGCGTCCGGTCTTCAGCTCGTGCAGCCGGCGCAGCGCAGCCGCGCCGTCGGGCGCCGGCGCGCTGATGTCGGCGTATTGACCGCCGACCATCCCGTTCACGCCGGTCGCCGCGGCGAGCTCGGCGGCCGCCGCGAGCACCCGCTCGGGCTCGGAGCGCTGGTGCGTGAGCAGGTGGCGGAACGCCTCGGCGTAGAGGCCGTCACCCGCGAGGATCGCCACTCCCTCCCCGAACTTCACGTGGCACGTCGGCTGCCCGCGTCTCAGCTCGTCGTCGTCCATCGCCGGGAGGTCGTCGTGGATCAGGGAGTAGGTGTGGATCAGCTCGATCGCGCCGGCCAGCGGCAGCACGTCGCGCTGCTCGAGGCCCACCGCCCGCGCCGTCGCGAGGCTCAGCACCGGCCGGATGCGCTTTCCCCCCGCGAGCAGGGAGTAGCGCATCGCCTCCTCCAGACCCGCCGTCAGCGGCTCTTCGGAGAAGGTCATGCCGCGCAGGTAGCGCTCGACCTCCTCGCGCAGGTGCTCCGGATAGCTGGGGCTCACGCTCGTTGACTGAGGCCCCGGCCGCCCGCGCCTGCCCGCACCTGCGCGGGCACTACAGAAGGCTGTCCTGGCCGGGGGCGAGGTTCGCGTCGCGCCCGCCCACCTCGGCGCGGGTCAGCTGCTCGAGCTCGGCGGCCGCCTGGGAGGCGAGCGCCGCGCAATCCTCGACCATCGTGGCCGCGGCGTCGGGCGAGAGCTCGCCGGAGCGGAGCTGCTCGGCCGCGCGGCCGAGCTGGGAGATCAGGTCGTCGAGGCGCTCGATGCTCATGGGATGCTCGCATTCTCGCGTACCTCGCGGAGGACTGCCGCGAGCACGCCGTTGACGAAGCCCGGCGCGTCCGCCCCGCAGAACGTCTTGGCGCTCTCCACCGCCTCCTCGATCGCGCCCTCCGGGGGGATCGGCTTGTCGGCCGGGGCGACGTCCGGATGGAGGATCTCGATCAGCGCCACGCGCATGATGCTGCGCTCGAGCGGCTGGATGCGCTCCGACGCTCCAGCCGTGCGCGTGGCGGTCGATCACCTCGTCGAGCTCCTCGGCGCGGTCAGCCGCCGCGTGCGCGAGCGCGCGCGCGAACAGCGAGGAGTCGCGGGGCAGGGTCTCGGCCAGCGGACGGCCGGTCAGGTCGTGCTGGTAGAGCGCGACGACGGCGGCCCGGCGCTGATCGGTTCGGCGCATCTAGACCATCTAAGCGCGGGCGACGTACTCGCCGGAGCGGGTGTCGACGCGGATCTTCTCGCCGGGCTCGACGAACAGCGGCACCTGGATGACGGCCCCGGTCTCGAGCGTCGCCGGCTTCGTGCCGCCGCCCGATACGGAGTCGCCACGGAGACCGGGATCGGCCTGCGTGACCTCGAGCTCGACGGCGCTCGGCAGCTGGACGTCGGAGGGCTCGCCGTCGATGAAAAGCACGTCGACCTCGCTGGAGGGCTTCAGCCAGCGCAGCGGCTCAGCCAGCGAAGACTCGGGCACGGCGAGCTGCTCGAAGGACTCGCTGTCCATGAAGTGGGCGTCGGAGCCGTCCGCGTAGAGGAACTGCATCTTGCGCGCCTCCGTGCGGATGTCGCGGAACTTCTCCCCCGCCCTGAAGGTCTTGTCGATCACGTTCCCGTCGGAGGCGCGGCGCAGCTTCGTGCGCACGAAGGCCCCGCCCTTGCCGGGCTTGACGTGCTGGAACTCGACGATCTTGTAGATCGTGCCGTCGACCTCGATGTGGTTGCCGTTTTTGAACTGGTTGGTGGAGATCACGGCCATCAGCCCCCTGAGCCAGGTCACGTGGTTCCCGCTTCGGAGGGGCCGGCGCGGACTCCGCCTCAGGCGAGACCCCGCCGGCATCGGAGCATCATGCGATTCCCGCACCTGAGCCACGCGACTTCGATCGTCGACGCTGCGCCGCGCCGAGGTCTACTTCGGCTGGACGCTCTGAGCCCGCGCCCACCGGGGCGCACCCCGACCTACTCCACAGGGCGCGCCCGGCGAGCGCGGACGCACGAGATCACATCGAATGCAGACGCCTGTCTGCAACGCCTGTCTCCCACTCGCCGCGCGTCCCGTGGCCGGGCGCCCTATCCCCCCGCCACGGGCAGCACCGGCGTGCAGCTCGCCGGCACCGGATGCTTCGGGTCCAGCGCATCCAGCACGTCGGCGTCCGCGATGTGGTCATAGGGCATCGAGAGGTGCTCGCCCTGGTCCAGCACGCACTGCTGCTGGAGCAGGATGTTCGTCACCCGCGCCCCTGACATGAACGCCGAGGTGTAGGGCGTCACGACCTCGTCGTTCTGCGACTCGATCACGGTGTAGCGGACCGTCCCGGCCGTTTCGCCGCCGGCGTTGAGCTTCGTCAGGAAGGGCGATCCCGCTTCCTGTTCTTCGCACGCCTGGCAGAGGCCGAGGAACGAGTTGGCGCCCGGCAGCATCTTCCCGAGCGTGAACAGGCCGTTGACGGTCGTGCCGTGGTTGGAGGGCGCCAGTCCGACGAGCGTCCGGACCTTGCTCGCGCCGCCGAGGAAGCGCAGGTAGTAGCGCGGCATCATCCCTCCCTGCGAGTGGCCGACCATGTCGACCTGCGCGGCCCCCGTGGCGGCGAGCACCTTCTGCACGAACGCGCCGAGTTCTTCCGCCGAGGCCGCGATCGGCCCGGTCGCGTAGACCCCGGCTGCGCCGCTGCCGTTCGAGGAGCCGTAGTTCAGCGCGAACACGCAGTAGCCGTGGTCGGCGAGCAGCGGCGAGAGTGCCTGCCAGCTGTCGGCCATGTCCGCGAAGGTGCCGTGGACGAGCACGACCGGGCGCGGGTGCGCACGGGTCGGCTTGCAGCTCCAGTCGTTGGCGCCCGGGGGCGAGGCGGTCGGGCTGACGTGGGCGTAGCCCGTGACGCCGTCGTATTCGACGGGCAGCGTTTCGGCTGCCTCTGCGGCGGCGGGCGCGAGCACGCACGCGGCGATCGCGGCGAGGACTGCAAGCAGGCGGGGCGTCATCGGGCTCTCCCTCTTCGTTGGCTGCGGCACGGCCGCCCATGGAGCCCGGCGACACCCCGGCGCCGGCTGGACGGACCGCGCCTCATTTGTACCAGAGCCGGACAGCGCCGGCTCCGGTGTCAAGCGCCGGCGCCGCTCAGGCCGCCGCGGCGATGTCCGCGAGGTCGATCCCGATCACCTTCAGCCGCCGGCTGAGCGCGTTGAAGGCGAACGTGTTGACCTCCTCTGCCTCGTAGTCGAGGATCGCGAACGGGCTGCCGTCGGCGCGCGAGGGGACCAGCACGTCCGAGGCGAGCGGGATCAGCTCGGCCAGGCGCGCCGCGATGCGGCCGCGCAGGCCCGGGTCGCGCGCCTTCTCGCGCAGCAGCCAGGTCCCGTAGGCGACGTGGCGATGCTCGTCCTGGGAGATCAGGCGGAAGCCCTCGACCCAGCCCGGCAGGATCCCCTTGCGCTCCATGAAGTCGGTCAGGAACCACTGGCCGGTGAGCGCGAGCGTGCCCTCGATGATCATGTGGTAGAGCGTCACGAAGTCGACCTTCGCCTCGACGTCGGAAGGGTCGGCCACGAGCCTCGCGCCCCACTCCACGAGCACCCCGTCGAACAGCTCGACGAAGCCGGCGCTCACCTGGCGCCGCGCGGCCGCGAGCCGGTCCTCGAAGGTCCCGTCGATCCCCAGCACCTGCTCGTAGAAGCGGTTGAAGTGCTGCGTGTGGCGCGCCTCGTCCACCTGCTGGGTCGTCAGGAACGCCTCCTCGCTCTGGCTCTCGTATGCCATCACGAGGCCGGAGAACTGCGTCGTGACTCGCTCCTCGCCGATGAAGAAGCCCGACAGGTTCCACGCCAGGCGGCTGCGCAGCTCGGCGTCCAGCGACTGCCAGTCGCTGCCGGTCCTGCTCGAAGTCGATCGTGTGCGAGGACCAGTTCTGGCGCTCCCAGAGCTCGTAGAGCTGCTGCGGGGTCATCAGGGTGATCGAGGAGAGCTTGGACTCGTCAGCGATCGTGCCGACATCGCCCTGGCTGGTCAGGTCGAGGAGCGATGGCATCGTGGGCTGGCCTCCAGTCGGTCGGCGCGGATGCCCGGGTTGCGCCGGCGGCCGGCGCGGGCGCCCGGGCGAGGACGGTGGTGGGCCGACCATAGCCAGTGCGCGGCGCTCAAGTCGTGACCGGCCCGCGCCGATGCGAATCCATGCGGCGAGCGCTCCGCGAGAACGGCCTCTGCGCGCTGCTTGCTCTGGCGGGCTGCGCGACGCTCGCCTGGCTCGGCCTCTACGGGTTCACCTGGAGCGACTACGAACTCGAGACCCAGCCCGCGCTCGAAGCGCTCGTGCACGGGCACCTGGCCCGCGCCCTGCAGCTCGCGCCTGTCTACGGCGGCTCGCTGATCGAGCGCGCCCCGTTCGCGCTGCTCCCCGGCCTGTGGGGCGGCGGCGCGCTCGCCGTCTACCGCGCCGTCGCCGTCCCGTGCCTGCTCGCCGTCGCGGTGATCGCGGTCGTGCTCGTCGCGGCGATGCGAGCGGAAGGCAAGCCAAGGCTCGCGCGCGCGGTCGTGCTCGGCCTGTTCGTCGCGAACCCGCTCTCGCTGCTCGCGCTCGAAGCCGGTCACCCCGAGGAGCTGCTCGGCGCCGCGCTCTGCCTGGGCGCGATCCTGCTCGCCGCCACGGGCGAGGCGTCTCGGCGCCGCGCGCTCGCCGCCGGCGTGCTCCTGGGCCTCGCGATCGCCAACAAGCAGTGGGCGCTGCTCGCGGCCGGCCCCGTGCTGCTGGCCCTGCCCGCCCCGCGTCGCCTCGCCTGCTGCGCGGCCGCGCTTGCGCTCGCCGCGCTGATCGAGGCGCCGCTGCTGATCGCCGCCTCCGGGAACTACCTCCACGCGAGCACCACCGCCGCCGCTCCCGCCTCCGGCGTCTTCCAGCCCTGGCAGGTGTGGTGGTTCCTCGGGCCACCACGGGCCCCTCGTGCACGGCCTCTTCGGCGCGGCCAAGCCCGGCTACCGAACGGACCCGGGCTGGACGAGCACGCTCAGCCACCCCCTCGTGCTGGCCGCCGGGATCGCCGTCCCCGCCCTCGTGTGGCTGCGGCGGCGCCCCGAGCGCCTGACCGGCGCCGCGGCGCTCCTGATGTTCGCGCTCGTGATGGTCCTGCGCTGCGTGCTCGACACCTGGGACACCGGCTACTACATCCTCCCCGCGCTGCTCGCGATCACCGCCTGGGAGGCGCGGACGCCCGGCGGGCGCCCGCCCGCTCTCGCCCTCGTCGTGACGACGCTCGCCTGGCTGAGCTTCAGCTGGCTGCCCGCCCGGGTCTCGCCCGATGTGCAGGCCGCTGCGTTCCTCGCCTGGTCGCTGCCGCTCGCGGTCCTGCTGGCGTGGCGCCTGTCCGGGCTCGTGCCCGTACGCGCCGGCGGCGTCCCGCGCGCGCCGGAATCGCCGGCGCGCACCCTGCGCCGGCGCGCGCTCGGCCTGCCTCTTCAGGAGACGACGGCGAGGCCCTTCGGCAGCGCGGTCAGCACCTCGCAGCCCTCGGGACGCACGACCACGAGGTCCTCGATGCGCACGCCGAGCACGTCGGGCAGGTAGACGCCGGGCTCGACGGTCACGACGCTGCCCGCGAGCAGCGGCTGCTCGGAGGCCGTCCGCGAGAGCCGCGGGGCCTCGTGGATCTCCAGTCCGACCCCGTGTCCGAGCCCGTGCCCGAAGTGCTCACCCTGGCCCGCGCCGTCGATCACCGCGCGTGCCACGGCGTCCACCTCGCGCCCGCTGAGACCGGCCCGCAAGGCGTCGAGGCCCGCCTGCTGGGCGGCGAGCACCAGCTCGTAGACCTCGCGCGCCTGCGCGGAGATGCCCTCCCCGGTCGCGTAGGTGCGCGTGCAGTCCGAGCAGTAGCCCGTCGTGGAGCGCGCCCCAGTCGATCGTCACGAGCACGTCGCGCGGGATCTCGACGTCGCGCGGCTGCGCGTGGGGCAGCGCCCCGTGGGCGCCCGCGGCCACGATCGAGGGGAAGCTCGGCTGCTCTGCGCCGAGGCGGCGCATGGCCATCTCGAGCTCGAGCGCGACGGCCTGCTCGGTCCGCCCCGCGAGACCGGTTTCCAGCACCTCTCGCAGCGCCTGGTCGCCGAGCTCGGCGGCCGCGGCGATCGCGGCGATCTCCGCCGGTTCCTTGACGGTCCGTTGCTCTGCGACGAGCCCGTCGGCCGGCACCAGCTCCCATTTCGGGCCGAGCAGCTCGGACATGCGCGCGTGCCCGCGCACCGTCACCTTGGTCGCGTCGAAGCCGAGCCGCCCGCCGCCGTCGCCGAGCAGGGACGGCAGCGAGTCGCGCAGCTCGCCGGTCACCGTCGTGCGCTCGAAGAGCGGCGGCACCTCGATCGCCGACTGCTCGGTGTAGCGGAAGTCCGTGAGGAAGTCGGGCGCCGGCTCGTCCGGCTCCTCGCAGCAGGGCGAGGCCGTTGCTGCCCGTGTAGCCGCTCACGTAGCGCAGGTCGGCGGCGTCCTCGACGAGCAGCGCATCGAGCTCCCGCTCGGCGATCTGCGCGCCGATCCGCTCGAGCCGCGCCGCGATGCCCTCGCTGTTCATGTCGCCTCCCCTTCCAGGCGCTCGCGCAACAGGGCGAGCGCGTCGCGGTAGCCGTCCGGGCCGCGCCCCCGCACCGAATGGAAGCACAGCCCGTCCAGAACGGAGAGATGGCGCCATTGCTCGCGCGCCGCCGGGTCCGACAGGTGCACCTCGACCGCGGGCACGGCGGCGATCTCCAGCGCGTCACGGATCGCCCACGAGTAGTGCGTCCAGGCGCCGGGGTTCAGCACGAGACCGGCCGCCGCCCCGCGCGCGGCGTGCAGGCGCTCCACGTATGCGCCCTCGTGGTTGGTCTGAAAGCAGCGCACCTCGAGGCCGAGCGCATGGCCCTCCTGCTCGGCGAGCCCGTCGAGCTCGGCGAGCGTGAGCGTCCCGTAGACCGCCGGGTCGCGGTGGCCGAGCTGGTCGAGGTTGACGCCGTTGAGCACTTCGATCAACGGCCGCCCGCCCTGCGCGCTCACGACGCCAGCTCCGCCACCGCCGCGCGCAGCTCCTCGGGCGCGACCCGGTGCCCCTGGCTGACCTCGCCCGGCGCCGCGACGAGAACGAACGGCACCTCGGCGCCCAGGCGCTTCTTGTCGCGCGTGACGGCCTCGAGCACCGCGTCGGTCTCGACGCCCTCGAGCCGCACCGGCAGGCCTCTCGCGGCGAGCAGCTCGCGCACCTGCGCGCGCAGCTCGTCCTGCCCGGAGAGGCGCAGCGCCGCCAGCAGCCCGAGACCGACCGCCTCGCCGTGGCGGTGGTGGGCATAGGCACCGGCGGTCTCGATCGCGTGGCCGACCGTGTGGCCGAGGTTCAGCACCTGGCGGCGCCCGCCGTCACGCTCGTCGGCGGCGACCACCGCGAGCTTCGTGCGCGCGCAGGCGAAGACGATCCCGGCGTCCACCTCGGCGCCGCCGGCGACACGCTCCCACAGCTCGCCGCCCGCGATCAGCGCGGTCTTCAGCACCTCGACCCACCCTGCCGCCAGCTCCTCGGCGGGCAGCGTGCGCAGCGCGAGCGGGTCGGCGAGAACCCCGGCCGGCTGGTGGTAGGCGCCGACGTAGTTCTTCGCGGCCGGCAGGTCCAGACCGGTCTTGCCGCCGTAGGCCGAGTCGACCTGCGCGACGAGCGTGGTCGGCACCTGCACGACCGGGACGCCGCGCTGGTAGGTGGCCGCGCAGAAGCCCGCGAGGTCGCCGACGACGCCCCCGCCCAGCGCAAGCACGTGATCGGCGCGCGTCATCCCCGCGCCCACGAGCGCGGTCCAGACGCGCTCTGCCGAGGACAGGTTCTTGCTCTGCTCGCCGGGGGCGATCGTGATCGTCAGCTCCGTCTCGCCGACCGCCGCCCCCCACCGCTCGGCGACGTTGCCGTCGGTCACGCAGAAGGCCCGCGAGGCGGCCCGATCGAGCGGCCAGCCCGTCAGGACCTCGGCCCCACGCTCGCTCAGCAGGCCATCGCCGACGAGCACCGGGTAGTCGCCCGAGGCCGACGTCGCCCAGAGCATCCGCGCGCCGCCTCCGAGACGGCCGAGGAGCGCGAGCGTCGGTGCCGCGGCCGACAGCGCGCCCGGCGCCGCCGGGCCGATCACCGCCGTCGCGAGGCGCTCGTAGAGCGGAGCGCGTTCGGCGTGCAGGCGCCCGAACGCCCCGCGGTCGCCGGCCAGCGGGCGCTCGGGACCGTCGCCGTTCCTCGACACGCGCTCCCAGGCTGTCTCGGCGTCCAGCTCCAGGAACACGGTCGTCTCGCCGTCCAGCGCCGCCTGCACGCGCTCTGAGAGCACGCTGCCCCCGCCCAGGGCGATCACTTCGCTGTCCCCGGCGCGGGCGAGCAGCTCGCAGACGAGCTCCTCCTCGGCTGCCCGGAACGCGGCCTCGCCGCCGCGCGCGAACTCCTCGGCGATGGAGTGCCCGAACCGCTCCGCCAGCAGCTCGTCGGTGTCGAGAGCGGGCTCTCCTCCGAGCGCCGCCGCCAGCTCGCGGGCCGCCGTCGACTTCCCGGCGCCCATGAAGCCGATCAGGACGATGGCCACCCGATCCGCTCCCGGTAGGCGGCCACGGCCTCGAGCACGTCGTCGATGTGGTCGCCGCCGAACTTGCTGCGGTACGCGCCCGCCAGCACGTAGGCCACCATCGCCTCGCCCACCACGCCGGCGGCCGGGATCGTCGCCGAGTCGGTGCGCTCGCGCAGGGCCTGCGCGGGCTCGTGCGTCTCGGTGTCCACGGAGCGGAGCGGCTTGGTGAGCGTCGGCAGCGGCTTCATCGCGCCACGCACGATCAGCGGCAGGCCGTTGGTCATCCCGCCCTCCACGCCGCCGGCTCGGTTGGTCTCGCGGTAGTAGCCCTGCTCGCCGTCGTAGAAGATCTCGTCGTGGGCCGCGGAGCCCGGCACGCCGGCGACCGCGAACGCGTCGCCGATCGAGACGCCCTTGATCGCCTGGATCGAGCAGATCGCCTGGGCGAGGCGGCCGTCGAGGCGCTCCTCCCAGGAGACGTGGGAGCCGAGCCCCGGGACCAGGCCGAACGCCTGCACCTCGAAGACGCCGCCGAGCGACTCGTTCGCGCGCCGCAGGTCGTCGATCTCCGCCACCATCGCCTTCGCCGCCCCGGGGTCCAGGCAGCGCACCGGCGAGGCGTCGACCTCCGCGAAGTCCGCGGGCGTGAGCGCCTCGGCCCGCTCGGGGACGCGAACGGAGGCGATCTGGACGACGTGCGAGTAGACCTCCACGCCGAGCGCACGCAGGAACGCCTTGCAGACCGCGCCCCCCGCCACCCGGGCCGCGGTCTCGCGGGCGGAGGCACGCTCGAGGATGTTGCGTACGTCGCTGTGCTTGTACTTCTGGACGCCGACGAGGTCGGCGTGCCCGGGACGCGGCAGGTGGACCTCGGCGATCTCCTCCTCGACCGGCCACGGGTTCATCCGGTCTTCCCAGTTGGCGTAGTCGCGGTTCTGCACCTGCAGCGCGATCGGGCCCCCGAGCGTGCGCCCGTGGCGGACACCCGCGGTCACCTCGGCGGCGTCCTTCTCGATCTTCATGCGCCCGCCGCGCCCGTGTCCGAGCTGGCGCCGCGCCATGTCCGAGTTGATCGCCTCGGCGGAGAGCCCGAGTCCCGCGGGCAGGCCCTCGACGATGCAGGTCAGACCGGGGCCGTGCGACTCGCCGGCCGTGATGAGACGGAGCTCCACGGCTCCAAGCTTATTTGCCGCGGCCCGGGCTCAGCCCTGGGAGGCAGCGTGCGGCTTCTTCGCCTTCGGCTTGGCGAAGACGAGCACGCCGGGCTGCGAGGAGTAGCGCAGGAACGGCAGGGCTACCAGTCCGGCCTTGCGCAGCAGTTCCTGGCCGACCCGCGAGACGCCCCACTGCCCACCGCCGTCGTGGCGGCTCGCCGCGGAGGCCTTGGCGTTCGCGCTTTTCGCCTTCTGCGCTTCGATGCCGAGCACGCGCAGTTCGTAGATCACCGATTCGCCGTTCGGCTGTCACGTAGTTGAGCTGCTCGGTCTCACCGGGCTTGAGGTCGACGGCCTGGCACTGCAGCGGGCTCGGCAGGCACGCGCCGGCGCCGGTCAGGATCGCTTCGCTCACGAGCGTGAACGTCGCGCTCCGGCCTTTCGCGGTCACGCCGCGGAAGACGATCAGCGGCTGGTCGGCCGACGGCAGCGGGCGTCTGCAGCTTGAGCTTCTTGTATTCCGTCAGCGTCGCCGCTTCGGGAGCCGTGCCGGGAGGAAGCACGCCGAACTTGATCGTCACGTCGTAGATCGTCTTCGGCTTCGCCTTCGGCTTGCTCTGGCCGCCGTTGGAGGAGCCCGAGGTTTCGTTCGAGGAGGAGCCGCCGGAGCCGCTCGATGTTTCGCTGCCGGAGCCGGTGGACGTGCTCGCCGTGGAGGAGGAGCCCGACGAGCCGCCGCTCGCGGGCGTGCCCGCGGTGGGGGTCGTCGTCGTTTCGGAGCCCGGCAGGGGTGCGAACGGGTCGCGGGCCACGCCGTGGGTCTGGGCGCTCGCGCCGTCGGTGGTCTCGGCGACCGCCTTCTGCGTGGGGGCCTGGGTCACCGCGATGCCCGTGGGCGCTTTCACGGAGGGAACCGGCGGCAGGCTCGAGGTCGAGCTCGAGGAGCCGCCGCCCAGCACCGCGTAGGCGATCGCCGCGACGAGCAGCGCGCACACGACGGCCACGGCGGGCAGCAGGCGCCGGTCGGTCAGGTCGGCCTTCACCGATGCGAAGAACTCGTTCATGGGGTCACCTTTGCCACTGCCGGGGTGGTCGGGGAGCTCGAGGAGCTGCTCGGCGCCGGGGAGGCGCCGGCCGGCGCGGCCGGGCTCGCCCCGCCCGTGAGGGCCGTGCCCGCGGGCAGCACGTAGGCGGTCGCGGTGACCGTGCCGGAGAGCACCTGGCTCTTGCCTTTCGCGCTGCTTTCAGGCGCGAGCTTCACCGCCTGGATCGTCAGGAGGCGGCCGCTGACCTGCAGCCCCGTCTTACCCTGATGGGTCGTGAACGAGGTCAGCCGTTTGAAGAGCTGTTCCAGCGAGAAGAAGCCGCCGCTGAAGATGAAGGTGAACGGCATCTGGGTGAAGCCGGTGCTCGACACGGCGGCGGTGCTGGACGAGGAGCTTGCGCCCGACGAGCCGCCGGAGCCGGAGACGATCGAGTTGAAGCTGACGTTGCGCAGGTTGGAGGCTTCTTCGAGCTGGTACATGAGCGAGGCCACTTCCTGGCTCGGCGGGACCGCTTTGCCGAGGTTCACGACAGCCGCGTAGGAGGTGGAGTACTGGGCCTGGGCGGCGCGCGCGTCCGTCAGGGCGCCTTCCGCGCTGCTCAGTTCGCTCTGCGCGGTCACCACCGTGGCTTCGACGCGCTTTGCTTCCTTGCGCTTGGGCGAGACGACCAGCATCCAGCCGACGCCGAGCAGCACCAGGACGGCGAGGACGATGGCGACGGTGCGGTCACGGCCGGTCATCGTGCGCCACCTTCCGCGGTCGCGGGGCTGGTGGACCCCGGGGTCGTCGAGGACACGGGCTTGGCGCCGCGCCGCCGAAGCGGCCTCGGAGGCGCTCGGCAGAGGTTCGTAGGTGATCGTCGCGTTGAAGACGGGTGCGCTCGCCGGGCAGCCGCCCGAGCCGGCGGTGGAGCCGGAGCCGCTGTTCGACTTGGTCGAGCTCTGGAGGGTCACTTCGTGGACGCCGTCCATCTGGCGCAGCCGCTGGATCGTCTGGGCGACGGCCGTCTGGCTCGTCGCGCAGCCGCTGAGCGTGAATGTCGGGACGCTCCCGGCGGGGGTCGCGGAGGAGACGGAGCTCGCCCCGGCGGCCGAGGACCCGGACGCGGACGGAGAGGAAGAAGCAGAGGAAGAGGAGCCGCCTGCCGTGCCGATCTGCCCGCTCAGCGCCACGATCGAGGTCTCCGTGCTCAGGACGCGGCCCAGTTCGTGGAAGGCGTGCGCCCAGTCGAAGCGCGTGTCAACCAGCGAGGTCACAGCCGCTTCGCGCTGCTGGCGCAGCGACACGAAGCTCGTGTAGGGAGCGAGCACTTCGGCGGCCGCCTTGTCCTGCTGGGCGCGGGCGGTCAGCTGCGCGGCCTTCGACTTTTCCGAGGAGACGGTACGGCTCGCTTTGCCGTAGAGGACCGCGAGCACGGCGAAGCCCAGGAGCAGCGCGAGCACCGCGTATGCGGCTCCGCCGGAGCGCCCGGCGCCGACGGACCCGCCGCTGCGCTGGTCGCTGGGAATCAGGTTGACGGCTCTCATTGCGGCACCTCCGCGGCGGCCAGGCCGGTGGCGACCGCGAGCCGGTGGGGCGAGACGCCGCCCTGCGCGAGCCCCTCGGCGACGCCGATGGTCGCGGAGCGGACCTCGACGCCGAGCGAGAGCTGCAGCGCCTCGGCGAAGCCCGGGATGTCCTGGGCGGCACCGCTCAGGACGACGTGGGAGACCTCCCCGCCGCCGTCCTGCGAGCGGTGGAAGTCGAGCGAGTTGCGGACCTCGCCTGAGATCTCGCGGACACCGTTCTCGAGCACCATCAGCACGTCGGCGTCGCTCGCTTCGGGCGCGGCCTCGGGGGCGGCGGGCGTCGCGGCGAGCTCCTCGAAGCTCATCTCGAGCTCGCGGGCCTCCTGCTCCTCGAACGAGGGCAGCGCCTGAGCTTCGGCCGACAGGTCGACCGGCTCGGGCTCGGGGATCTCGAAGGCGTCGTCCTCGGCGGGCTCGGGCGGGCGCGGCTCGGCCGCCACGGGCTCGGGCACCTCGGCGGGCGCGGGCTCGGCCGGCGCCGTCAGGTCTCCTTCGAGCAGCCGCGCGCGGGCGTCGGCGAGCGCGATGCCGCGGCGCTCGGCGAGCTCGACGGCCATGCCCTCGATGCCGCTGCCGACGACACGGGTGAAGCGGCAGACCGTGCCCTCGGCGATCGCGAGGTTCGAGAGGCCGTCCACGTTCAGGTAGAGCACGCGGCCTTTCTGATCCTCTTCGTGACGGTAGAGAGAGCGGATCAGCGCGAAGGCGGAGAGGTCGACGCCCTCGGCGGTGAGGCCCGCCTGGCGCACGGCCGACAGCAGCCGTTCGACCATGTCGCGCTGGGCCGCGACGAGGACGACTCGCTGGCGCGGGCCCGCCGGGGTGTCGATGATGCCGAGCGCGTGGAAGTCGAGGACGGCGTTGCCGAGCGGCATCGGCACCTGGTCCTGGGCCTGGAAGGAGACCGCGGCCGCGAGCTCCTTCTGCGTCGGTGACCGGCGGCAGCTCGAGCGTGCGCAGCACGGTGCGCTGGTTGGCGACGCCGACGCGGACGCGCTTGCCGAAGCTGTGGCGCGGCGAAGAGCTCCTTCAGGGCCTCGGCGAGAGCCGCCTCGTCGACCACTTCGCCGTCGCGCATCGTGTCCGCCGCGAGCGGCACCGATGCGGCGCGCTCGGCGACGATCGAGCCGTTGACGCGAGCGCTCACGGCCGCCACGAACCCCGGCTGGATGTCCAGGCCGACGACATCCGCGCCGGAGCGGCGACCGAAGTTGAGTCCTAGCTTCAGGTTGGGCGAGGGAAGGCTGGAAGGAAGTCTCATGTGTGAAGGCCGCTTGGGCAGGGTGCGGATGGCCCGCAGGTCGGGTATCGGCGCCACGCCTCCGGCCCTTTAGTGGATGAAGTGATTGACGTAGACATCGACGAGCGGGTGTCCCACGAAGACGCCGACGACCGCTCCCAGCGCCAGAAAGGGGCCGAACGGGACAGCGGTCTTGCGCCCGGCGGCGGCGCCCTTGCGGGCGATGATCACGACTCCGACCGCTGTGCCTGTGACGAGCGCGACGAGCAGCGCGGGCGCCACCGCGGAGCCGAGGAACAGGCCCATCATCCCGGCGAGCTTCACGTCCCCCATGCCCATGCCGCCCGGGTAGGCGAGGGCCGCGATCAGCAGGAAGCCGCCTGCTGCCGCGGCCGCGATCAGCCGCGCCGGCTCACCCCCCGGGTCGAGCGCGGTGCCGAGCACCAGGGCGACGATCGCGCCGAGCAGCGTGAGGCGGTTCGGGATGATCCGGTACTCGAGGTCGATCAGCGCGATCGGGACCACGAGCAGGATCAGCGCGACCCCCAGGGCGACGTCCGCCCACGATTCGCCCGCGAGCACGGCGCCCAGGCAGAGCAGCCCGGTCGCGAGCTCGACGAGCGGGTAGCGCACCGAGATCGACTCGCCGCAGCTGCGGCAGTGCCCTCGCAGCAGCAGCCACGAGAGCACCGGGATGTTGTCGTAGGGCTTGACCGGCGTCCCGCAGCGCGGGCAGTGGGAGGCCGGCGTGATCAGCGACTCGTGGCGCGGCAGCCGGTAGACGACCACGTTCAGGAACGAGCCGAAGATCGCGCCGAGGACGCCCGCGAAGGTTGCCGCCTCCATACACACCTGATCGGCGCCCGCGGCGCCGGGCACTTTAGCCCCTCGGCCCCGCCCGTCGCGTACGCAGCTACCGGCCCGGCAGCAGCCCGACGGCGGGTTGCCGCTGAGATTTCGCACGTCCGCGTGACGTCGCCGTTCTGGCTTCACGTACGTGAAGGTGTCGCCGTTGGCCGCCTTCGCGGTCGACCTTGTAGCCCTTGCCGCCTTCGGTGCCTTTCGACCGCCGCGAGGTACGCGTGGTTGTTGCCGGCTTCGATCTGCAGCGCCGGCTCGTATTCGCTGCAGCTTGCGAAGCTTCGATGCCGCCATATTGCAGCCTCCGTGGTCGGTCGAGTAGGTCTCGGCCGCCTGGGAGCCGGTGCGGGCCATTTCCTTCGCGGCGGCGTCGACCGCCTTGCCCTTCTGGTTGAGGAACGAGGGGATCGCGATCGCGGCAAGGATGCCGATGATCAGGACCACGACGAGCAGCTCGATCAGGGTGAAGCCGCGTTCGTCTGCGGTTGCGCGCGTGACAGTCTGTCCTCATCTCAGCCACCTATCGGCCGGCGACGCTGCGACTTGACGTGCGGTGATCGCACGAGTGAACGAAAAGCCGGAGGCGGCCGACGGGCCGCCTCCGGTCAGACGGTGTCGCTGCCGGGCCGAAGCCCGGGCGACGTCCTTACCAGCTGCTGTTCTGGCAGCCGCCGCCCGCCGAACCGGTCTTGCCGGTCGGCGGTGCAGGTGCGTTCCACTTCACCGTTCGCTTTTTTGACGATCGTGAACGTGTGCGCCGCGCGTCGCGGATGTCGCGGTGACGCTTGAAGCCGTCTCGCCGCGTTTCGATTTCTTTCGCGGCGCTGAGGTAAGCGTTGTTGTTACCGGCAGCCGATCTGGATCGACGGCTCGTACGCCTTCTTGAGTTCCGCGGCGAGATGTTGGTGTATTTGCCGTTGTGGTCCGTCGCGTACGTCTCCGCAGTGGTCTGGGCCGTACGAGCAAGCTCCTTCGCGGACGAGTCCGTGGCCTTGCTCTTCTGGCTCAGGAACGACGGGATGGCGATCGCGGCAAGGATGCCGATGATCAGGATCACAACCAGAAGCTCGATCAGGGTGAAACCACCCTCATCGCTCGAGCGCTGGCGCAGTCGGTACAGCATTCGATCCTCCTTAGGATCTGGTTACAGGGCGCCAGCCCTCGGTAATCGCCTCGTTCGACGATGCGCCTCCCCCTTTGTGTGAGAGCCGCCGGCTTTGCTACGCACCATTCAGTGCTCTGCCTTGGCACCTCGGCACTGGCTTATTTCAGCCGGTGCATCGACGGCTCGTGATCTCACCTTTATACGTGCATGGAAGCTTGGACGGATGGACTCGCCATCACGCCCATGCGGCGGCGCCTCTCAGGCCGCGTCCGGACCCGCGTCTGCGCTCTCGCCGGCCTGCGGCGCCTCGGCGCCGTCCTTGCCCCAGTGTGCCTGCGCGTCGATCTCGGCCGGGCGCAGGCCGCTGCCCTCACACCAGGGGCAGGCGACGGTGCTCGGCGAGCCGCCGAGGTTGGAGATCACTCGGCCCGTGCCGCGGCAGGCCATACACTCCCGCGGCTCATGGGTCGCCTCGTTCAGATCCTGTTTGTTCTCGCCTTCGCCGGCCACGAGCCGATGAGACTAGCGGTCGCAGCATGAGAGTCCTCGGACGGCGCGGCCAGTGGGCGATCGTGGCCGCGATCACGCTCGTCGCCGCGGTGCTGCGGCTCTGGCAGCTCGGGAAAGTCCCGCCGGACCCGTTCTACGACGCGGCGGTGCGCAGCATGACGCTGTCGTGGCACAACTTCTTCTTCGGCGCCTTCGAGCCGAGCGGGAGCGTCTCGATCGACAAGCCCCCCGTCGACCTCTGGCTGCAGGTCGCGAGCGTGAAGCTGCTCGGCTTCAGCTCGACGACGCTGAAGCTGCCCGAGGCGCTGGCCGGGATCGTCTCGGTGCCGCTGCTCTTCGAGGCGGTCAGGCGGCTGTGGAGCGCGACGGCGGGCATCGCCGCGGCCGCCGCGCTCGCGGTGCTGCCGATCGAGGTCATCACCGCGCGCAGCGACACGATGGACGCCGTGATGATGGCGCTGCTCGTGCTCGCGCTGCTGCTGATCGCGCGGGCGATCGAGACAGGCCGCGCCCGCTGGCTGCTCGGCGGAGCCGCGGTGCTCGGCGTCGCCTTCGACGTGAAGCTGCTCGAGTCGCTCGTCGCGCTGCCGGGGCTCGCCGTCCTGGCCGCCGTCGGGATGCCGGGCAGCCTCCCGAAGCGCGCGATGCAGCTCGCCGCAGCGGGCGCCGTCTACGTCGTGGTCGCCCTCGCGTGGCTCACGGCGACGCTGCTGGTCCCGGCCCACGACCGCCCCTACGCGATCGGCTCGACCAACGGCAGCGCGTGGAACGCCGCGTTCGTGTTCAACGGCAAGGACCGCGTGAGCGGCAAATCGCCCGAACCGCAGGGCACGGTCTACGAACCCGGCCACGTCTACCCCACCGCGACCCAGGCCCAGCGCGATCACATCCCGATCGTCCCGTCCTCGCCCACGCGGCTGCTCGCGCGGATCGGGCCCCTGTCGGGGCAGCGCCTCGGCATGGAGATCCTGATCGGGCTGATCCTCGGCATCCCGGCCCTGCTTCTCGGCGTGCGCGGCCCGCCAGCGGCGGCGCCCGCGGGAGGGCGCCGGCGCGATGGCCTCACGGCGGCGGATGATGGGGACGCGCGGAGCGCGCCCGGCGCTCCCGGCGAGGCGCAATCCGCCGCCGAGCCCGCGGCCGGCGCGTCCACCGCCACAGCGACCGAACCCGCGCCGCAGGAGGCCGGAGAAAGCGCTGCAGGGACCGCGGCGCCCGCACCCGGCGGCGCGACAACGCCCGCGCTGCCCGGCGAGCCCGAAAGCTCGCTGCGCATGCGCCGCGCCGCCGCGGCCGGGATCGGCGTCTGGATGCTCACGGGCCTCGTGCTGTTCAGCCACATGGCGCGGCTTCACCCGCGCTACGTCGAGGGCTTCACGCCCGCCGTCGCGGCGCTGCTCGGGATCGGCCTCGCGTGGGCGACCGCGCCGCGCGGTCGCCTGCGGCTCGCCGCGCTCATCGTGGCGATGGTCGTGACGGTCTACTACGCCGAGCGCCTGCTGTTCGGGACAGAAGCGGTCTGGTGGGTCTGCCTGCTGGGCGCGCTCGGCCGCCGTCGGCGTTCGCCCTCGCCGCGCGGTGGGCCGGCTCGGCGCGGGCCGCGGGATGGCTGTGGGCGGCGACGCTCGCCGGCGCGCTCGTGGCGGTGCTCGCGGTGGGCGTGAAAACCGACATCCGCTCGATCCGGGACAAGGTCAGCGCCGCGGGCTTCGTCGGGCAGCTCCCCGGCGACGTTCAGCGCAGGCTGAGCTCCTACCTGCACGCGCACAACCATGGCGCCCGCTACGAGCTGGCGGCCGAGTCCGCGACCCAGATCGGCTCGCTGATCGTGCAGGACGCCCAGCCGATCGCGGTCCTGACCACCTACAACGCGCGCGTCTTCACGCCGGTCGCCAAGCTGAAGCGCATGATCGCCGCCGGCCAGGTCCGCTACGCCTACCTCAGCACCTTCTGCGGGCACAAAGCCTCGTCGGTGAACGCGGCCTGCTCGGCGCCGGTCGTGTGGATCCGCGAACACGGCACCGACGTGTCCCGCGAGGCGGGCATGCCTCAGCACCGGACCCTCTACCTGCTGCCCGGGGCCAAGCCTTGAGCGAGGGCCGGGGACGGCGCAGGGCCGGCGCGGGGCGCGCGCCCGCCGCGCAGGCGGCGGCCGGCGCACCCGAGCTGATCGAACGAGCGCACGCGGCCGGGCGGCTCGCGCTCGACACCGAGTTCATGGGCGAGGGCCGCTACCGCACGCTGCTCTGCCTGATCCAGCTCGCCGCGCCGGAGCGCGACGACGGCGGCGAGTCGATCGCGCTCGTCGACCCCCTGCGCGAGGACGTCGAGCTCGAGCCGCTCGCCGCGGCCCTCGCCGACCCGGCCGTCCGGATCGTCGTCCACGCCGGCCGCCAGGACATCGCGCTGCTGCGGCGCGAGCTGCGCTGCGAGGTCACGAACATCTTCGACACGCAGATCGCGGCCGGCTTCTCGGGGCTCGCCGCCCAGGCCTCCTACGACTCGCTGCTCGCCGACGTGCTCGGGCTGCGGGTGGCGAAGACGGCGAGCTTCACGCGCTGGGACGCCCGGCCGCTGTCGGCCGAGCAGCTCGCCTACGCGCGCGAGGACGTCGTGCACCTGCTGGACCTGGCGGCGGAGCTCGAAGGGCGCCTGGAGGAGCTGGGGCGGCTCGACTGGGCGCTCGAGGAGTGCCGCGCGCTCAGCACGGTCAGCGACGAGCGCGACCCCCAGGCGATCTTCGAACGGCTGCCGCGGGTCGGCGGCCTGAACGCGTCGGCGCGGGCGGTCGCACGCGAGCTGGTCGAGTGGCGCGAGCGGACCGCCGCAGCGCCAGAACCGGCCGGTGCAGAGCGTGCTGAGCGACGCGGGCCTCGTCGAGGTCGCGCGCCGGCGCCCCGCCTCCGACGAGGACCTCGGCAAGATCCGCGGCGTCGGCGGCAGCGCGCAGGGCCGCCGCGGGCGCGAGCTCCTGGACGCCGTCGCGCGGGCCCGGCACCGCCCTCCCGATCCCCCGCCGCAGGGCGCGCGCGCCCCGGCTCCGAAGCCGGAGGACCTGCCGCTCGTCGCGCTCGCCGAGGCGCTCGCGCGCACGCGCGCCCGCGAAGCCGGCCTTGCCTACGAGCTCGTGGCCGCGCGCGCGGACCTGCAGGCGATCGTGACGGCCGTGCGCACCGGCGCCGAGCTGCCCGACGTGCGCACGCTGCGCGGTTGGCGGGCGAAGCTCGCCGGCGAGGAAATGCTGGAGCTGCTCGAAGGCCGGATCGCGCTGTCGGTCCTCCGCGACGGCCAGGCGCGCCGGATCGACGCGCGGCCGCGGGGCGACTCAGGCTAGGCCGCGGGCGCAGGGCGAAGAAGGCTAGGCGGCGGCCGCGACCGGCGCGTCCTGGCTGTCCTCCGCGGCGTATTCCTCGAGCAGAGCGCGCTCGCGCTCCCGGCCCGGGAAGCGCAGCGAGACGAGCAGCGCGCCGAGCAGGACCGCGATGATGCCCGCCAGATAGGCCCACTGATCGCCTTTGAGGAAGGCCGTCTTGGCGGCGGCCGTGATCTGTGAGGCGTAGTGGGGATACTGCTTGGCGATCGCCTCGGCGCCGGCGAAGGACTTGGTGAGCTGGTTTTCGACGCTGGTGGTGATGTGGGCGTTGGAGGCGGCCACGTCGGCCGCCGCGGCGGCCGCGTAGCCTGCCGTCAGCAGGGCGCCGAAGATCGACTGCATGATCGCTCCGCCGAGGTCGCGCTGCAGGTCGGCGGTGCCGGACGCCATGCCCGCCCGGCGCACCGGGACGCTGCCGGTCAGAGAGTGCGACGCGGGCGTTCCCGCCAGCCCCACGCCGATCCCGACCAGCGCGTAGGCCAGCCCGACCTCCCAGTAGGGGGTCCCCTCCTTCCAGAGCAGCAGCATCGCCAGGAACCCCGCGCAGCACGAACGCGTAGCCGAGCAGAAGCGTGAAGCGGGCACCCCGCGCCTCGACGAGCTTCGCCGAACGGGGGGCGACCAGCACCATCGCGATCGCCGCCGGCAGGATCGAGAGCCCGGCGTCCAGGGTCGAGTAGGCGAGCACATCCTGCAGGTACTGCTGGCCGATGAACATCGCGCCCATCAGCGAGCCGAACACGATCAGCCCCGCGCAGGCCGCGACCCAGAACGGCGGCCGCTTCGCGACTCCGAGGTCGTAAAGCGGGTTGCGGGCGCGGCGCTGGCGGACGTAGAACCCGATCAGCGCCGCGACCGCGATGCCGGCGAGGACCAGGGTCAGCGTGGTCTTGTTCGGGACCGGGGCGAAGTTGATCGAGAGGATCAACGCTCCGACCAGGACGAGCGAGAGGATGCCGCCGATGTTGTCGACCGGCTCGTCGCCCTCGTTGACATGGGCGGGGACGTAGCGCTGCGCCATCCAGATCGCCACCACGGCGAGCGGCAGCGTCAGCAGGAACACCGAGCCCCATTCGAAGTGCTCCAGCAGGATGCCCGAGCAGAGCGGCCCCAGCGCGGCGATCGCGCCTCCGATCCCGGACCACAGCGCGATCGAGCGGGTCCGGCCCTCCCCCGGCGGCCAGATCGCGGTGATCAGCGCGAGCGTCGTCGGGTAGGCCATGCCGGCTGCCAGCCCGCCGCCGACGCGCGCCAGCGCGAGCACCGTGTCGCTCGGCGCGAAGGCCGCCAGGAGTGACATCGGGATCGCGAGCGCGGTCCCCCCCACGAGCATCGCCTTGCGCCCGTAACGGTCGCCGAGCGCCCCCAGCCAAAGCACCGAGCAGGCGAGCCCGAGCGAGTAGCCGACCGCGATCAGGTCGAGCGTCGTCTGGCTGGAGTCGAAGTGCGCGCCGATCGAGGGCAGCGCGACGTTCGCGACCGACAGGTTGAGGTTGGCGACCGCGGCGACGAGGATCAGGCTCGTCAGGACGAGCCCGCCGGCGGCCGGCTCCTTGCTCGGGCGGGGGGGCTCCCCAGCCATCACCTCAATAACCGGTGCCCGTCTTGACCCGCCTGCGCTCACTCTCGTGCACGGCGCCCTTCTTGTCGAGCGTGCCGAGCGCCTTGTAGACATCGTCGTGCAGCGCTTCGATCAGGGGCTGGCCGAGGGTCTCCTTGCAGAGCACGCGCAGGATGCTCACGTGTTCGGCGTTCGGCGGCAGCGTGTACGCGGGCACCATCCAGCCGCGCTCGGCCGCGAGCTGGAAGGAGACATCGAACTCGTTGTACGGCCGCTCGCCGGCGAGTTTGAAGGCGACGAGCGGCAGCTGGTCGTGGCCGTGGGGGCCGACGAGTTCGAAGTGCTTGCCGTCCTCGACTTTGCGGGCCAGCAGCTGCGCGTTGTGCTGCATCGTCTCCATGATCTCCTTGTAGCCCTCGAACCCGTAGCGGATGAAGTTGTAGTACTGGGCGAGCACCATCGCCGCGCCGGTCGAGAAGTTCAGCGTGAACGTCGCGTCGCGCTGGCCGAGGTAGTTCTCGTAGAAGATCAGGTCCTCGGGGAGATCTGAGCTTTCGCGGAACACGAGCCAGCCGATGCCCGGGTAGACGAGCCCGTACTTGTGCCCCGAGACGTTGATCGAGCGCACCTGCTCCAGGCGGAAGTCCCAGAGCGTGTCGGGGTAGAGGAACGGCCACACGAAGCCGCCGCTCGCGCCGTCGACGTGCATGGGGATGTCCAGGCCCTGCTTCTCCTTGAGCTCGAGCAGCATCCGGTTGATGCCCTCGATGTCGTCGGCGTGTCCGGTGAACGTCGTCCCGAGCACCGCACCGACGCCGATCGTGTTCTCGTCGAGGTAAGGGTGGACGTCCTCGGGGCCGATCGTCAGCTTGTCGGGCTGCAGCGGGATGATCCGCGGCTCGACGTCGAAGTAGCGGCAGAACTTGTCCCAGACGACGTGCACGTCGCCGCCGAAGACGAGGTTCGGCTTGTCGGTGGGGAGTCCCGCCTTCTCACGCCGCTCGCGCCACTTCCACTTCAGCGACAGCGCGCCGAGCATGATCGCCTCGGAGGAGCCCTGCGTGCGCGTGCCGGTCGTCTCGCCGGGAGCATTGAACAGGTCGGCCATCATGCGGATGCACCGCTGCTCGATCTCGGCCGTCTGCGGGTACTCGGCGTGGTCGATGTAGTTGCGGTGCAGGTTTTCTGCGATCACACGCTGTGCCTCGGGCTCCATCCAGGTGGTCACGAACGTGGCGAGGTTGCGCATCGGGATGCCGTCGAGCACGAGGTCCTCGCCGATCAGGCGCATTGCGTCGACCGGCGGCATGCCGCGGTCGGGCAGTTTGCCGTCCGGCGGCTTGTGCCGGAGGATCTTCGTCCCGTAGCGATCCGTGTACCCGGCGTCGGTCGTGGCCATCAAGCGTCCTCCTCGGATGGGTGCGGATTCCGAGCATCGCGCCCGGACCGGTCTGAAGGCATCCCCCGATCAGGGTGATCGGGACCCGGCCGGCGCGCGTGCCGGCCTCACCGCGAGCGTCCCGAGCGCGCACGCGAGGAAGCACGCGGCGCCGGCCGACGTGTTCCAGTTCGACGCGGCGAGATCGATCATCGAGCCGTTCGACGGGACGACGTATCCCGCGATGGCGGAGATCCCGAAGAACACGCAGCCGAGGAGGTTCACGGCCGGCTGCCACCAGCCGGGCCCGGCCCGTCGCGGCAGCCACCCGTGTCGCTGCGAGGCGGCGTAGGCGATGAAGCCGGAGACGAGGAAGCAGACCGATCCGAACGCGTCCGGGCGCCAGACGAGGCGGTTGTATTCGGCGCTGTCGAGCGCCGTTTCGAGCGCTCTGAACGTCGAGAAGTTGAAGAACACCGTCCCGGCCGACTGGATGATCGCGGCGTACCAGCCAGCACGGCCGCCGCGGCCCGAGCCGCGTGCGGGCCACGCGATCATGCTCTGCAGCGCGCCGCCGGTCGTGAAGAAGATCGAGCCGGCGAAGAACGTCACGGCGTCGGCGCGGTCCCCGACGAGCTGGGCATATCCCGGGAACGGCCCGACCAGGAAGCAGGTCGAGCCGATCGCGAACGACGCGGCCATCCAGCGTTCGCGGGTCACGCTCGACCCAGCCCCTCGACCATCTCCACCCCGCCAGCCTCGCGTCTGCGGCGGACGCCGCGTCATCCCGAACGGGGGACGGGCCGCGCCCGCGCGCAGGTACGCTCAGCGTCCGGAAAGGAGACGACCTTGGGCAAGAAGATCCTCGAGCTGGTGTTGTGCGTGTTTCACCCGATCGCCGTCGTGCTGATCTGGTTCCACCTCGCGTTCAGGCGCGACGACTGGGCGTTCACGCGGATGGCCTGGGCGGCCGCGGTGATCATCCCGCTGGTGCCGTTCATCTACGTCCTGACCGGCAACGACTTCCTGGGGGACGAGCGGGGCGCCGGTACGCGCCCGGCGTGAGCGCCTGAGCGGGCGCGCGGCTAGCTGTGACCGGTGCCGCGGCGCGCCTGGTCGCGGCCGAGCCAGTCGAGCACCAGCCAGATCCCGGTGACGCCGATCGCGATGAAGCCGATCGCGCCGATCCCGAGCAGCAGCCACGAGAGGACCCCGTTCCCGGCGCCGAGCAGTTCCGTCGTCTGCCCGACGGCGCCCAGGACGAGCGCCGCGATCCACATCGCGACCAGCACCTTCAGCGTCGTTCGCTGGGCCGCCGTGCTCATCGGGCGAAGCGTACTCCGAGAGGGCGCGCGGGCGTGTTCGCGGTTTCGCGCAGTCGCCGAGCCCGAGATGCTCATCGAGCGTCACGACTTCCCCGGCGTTCTTCGTCTGGGCGCGGTTCTTGGCTCTCTAGAGCCGTTGGCGCCGTCTGTTCGCTATTCGATGTGGTTGTGGCGGCGGGGTGACAGCCGGTGTCGGGCGATGCCGCGGAGTCCGTGTTTACGGGCGATTCTGGGGCCGCGGTGCCCGGTCGTGATCGCCCGTCCAGCTACGTTCGCTGACATTGCGTTGACATACAGGGGCGCGCCCCCCACGGGGTAGCTCGTTTACTCTCGCCGGTGTTTCCCCTCGGCGGCGATCTGATCCCCCCAGCTACCGTCGCCTCGCTTGCGCCGCACGCGGAGGCTCAGGTTGTAGTCCGATCCATCGCTGGTGCGCGGTCCCGCACCGAAAACTTCCAGCTCTTTGTCAGGGAAGACAGACCAGTCGGCACCAGCAGTTGGTTTGCTCAAACGACGAGCGCGGCGCCAACTGCGAACTATGAAATCACCGCGTGGGCAGTCTGTGCGGTTGTTACGAGTTAGGTGCGGGATACTGGCCGGGTGATGTCTGAGGAGTCCGAAACTGACCTGGTTGCGCTGGCGCGCAGAAGTGTCGAGGCGGACAGCATCGACGCAGCCGTGAGCTTCTACGCTCCGGACGGCGTATGGGACGCGTCGCCCTGGGGCATGGGCGTGTTCGAGGGTCAGACAGCCGTGCGGGGTTTTTTCGAAGACTGGAGTCGCTCCTACACCGACATCGAGTGGGAGTCTGAGGAGCTTCGTGACCTCGGCAACGCAGTGACATTCGCCGTGATCTTGCAGAAGGCGTGCGTCGCCGGCAGCAGCGCGTCCGCTCAGCTTCGCTATGCGGCGGTTGCGGAGTGGAGAGATTCGTTGATCGTGCGCAACACGACCTACACCGATATCGACGAGGCCCGCGCAGCCGCCCAACGGCTCGCCGCGGAACGGGGGTAGGCGATGTCGCAGGAGAACGTAGAGGTCGTGCGGCAACTTCTCGGCCCGTTCGAACAGGGCGATGCCGTACCGCTGTTTCGTGACGACACCATCAACGCCGCACTCGTCACGGCGAGCGAGCCGTTCTTCACGCCGGATTTCGAGTGCGTGTTCGTTAGAGAGGACGTGGGACGCGCTACCTATCAGGGACTGGAGGGCCTCAGGAGCGCCTGGCTGGACTGGCTGGAGCCCTGGGAGAGCTACCACCCAGGGGTAGAGGACGTGATCGATGCGGGCGAGGATCGGGTGGTCGTCTTGACCCGCGATCGCGCGCGGCCGCAGGGCGCCGCCGCCAACGTCGACTTCCTCGGCGCCCCGGTATGGACGTTGCGCGACGGCAAGGTCCGCCGCATCGAGTTCTACTGGAACCGTGCCGAGGGACTGGCGGCCGCGGGTCTGGAGGAGTAGGCGATGTCGCAGGAGAACGTGGAGCTGGTGCGCTCGATCTACGCGGACTGGGAACGGGGCGAGTTCGACAGGGTCGATTGGGCGCACACCGAGATCGAGTTCGTCTCCGTCGACGGACCTGACCCTGGCGTTTCGAGCGGCCTGGGTGAGATGGCAGCGAGTTTCCGCGGTTGGCTTCGGCTCTGGAAGGAGTTCCGTTTGGCCGCGGACGAATACCGTTCCCTTGGGAGTGAGAGCGTCATCGTGCTCGACCACTACAGCGGCCAGGGCAAAACTAGCGGGCTGGACCTCGGGCAGATCCAGGCAAGGGGAGCCTGGGTCTTCCAGATCCGAGACGGCAAGGTCGTGCGGATGGCGCGGTACTTGGACCGCGACCGCGCCCTCGCAGAGCTCGGGCTGGAGGAGTAGGCGATGTCGCAGGAGAACGTGGAATTGCTGCGCCGGGGAGTCGAAGCGTGGAACCGGCGCGAACTCGACGTGTGGCTTGACTTGGGAACGCCAGACGTTGAGTGGATGCCTGCCGGTCCAGCGGCGGTAGAGCAGACCGTCTATCGAGGCTATGACGAGGTGCGCGATGGGATCGAGGCAGTGTTCGAGACCTGGGAGGTGTTCGAGTTCCAAGAGAGTAAAGTGCAGGATCTCGGCGAGGCCACTCTCTGGCTCGGGCGCGTCCGCATGCGTGGAAATGCGAGCGGGGTTGAGCTTGACCAAGAGTTCGCGTTCTACAGCGTGGCGCGTGACGGCAGGATGGCCCTGATCCACTCCTTTCTCTCGTGGCAGGACGCCCTCAAAGCCGTGGGGCTGGAGGAGTAGGAAGTCGACAGTCATGCCACCGCCTCGATCTGAGCGAGGATGGTTTCAGCCTCCTCGTCGCCCATCCTCCCGGCGGCAACAGCTTCGACAAGTGACTGGGCGGTGTGTCCTTGCATCGAGTGGGGCGCGGCGGTGCCGATCTCGGCCGGACGGAAGCCGTAGCAGCGCTCGCATCGAGCAGCGTCTCCGATGCCGCCATCGACGCAAGTGCAGTCGGGGTTTCGCGCGGCGAGACGGAGCCGGGTGATGGGCTCTGCCGGGGCTTCGTCGCTGGTCTCGGCCCGATGAGGGGCGGCGAGGGTGTCAAGGGCGTCGCGGTCGCCACTCGTGACGCACACGCGACTAGCGTTGTGTGTGTCGTCAGTGTCGTGTGTGTCGTGTGTGGTGTTTAGAGGGGTTTTGGACCCTCCACTGACGCCACACGCGACACTCGCGACATCCTTATCGCCTGTCGCGTGTGGTCTCGCCTGTGTGTCCGGCCAGCGCCATTCGCTAGGCGCCTGGAACGTCGCCGCGCGGCGATGGTCGAGCACGAGTCGCTTCATTGCGCGCTGGACAGTGCGCCGCTCGATCTCGTTGGCGTCGCACGCTTCGTAGATAGGCCCCGCGGGGTGCCAGTTGCCGTCCCTCGGCAGTAGCGCCTCGATGATTTCGCCCGCTTCGGCCACTTTCGAGTGCTCGGCTGCGCGCTCGCCGCCCTTCGATTCGATCAGCTCGTCGATGCGGATATCGCCGACGACGAATCCTGTGGCCTTCGGGACGTTGAACGAGTGGCTGTTGGCCTCAAACCGGCAGGACTCGATCGCAAACTCGACTGCCGCCGGTGGCGCACTCAGATTGCCCTTGCCGCGAACCAGACACCGCCGGTCCTCGTCCTCGGGGTGCGCGGCCAGAAGCAGGCTCGATCTACTCACGGCGTTGAACGCCGAGCTACCAGCAACGAGCTCCCTGAAGGTGGAGCCTCTCTTGTTGGGGTGCATCAAGCCGGTAACGGCGATGCCCATTTCCCGGGCGATGGAGCGGAGCGGCTGCAACGACTCACGGACCTCCCGGGCATGCCAGTCGTTGACGCCGGCGCCCAAATGGTCGATGAGGGCGTCAAAGAACGCGAATCCGATCTGCTCGAGGTCGATGGCGTCCGCTATACGTTCCCGGTCGGCCTTGAGTTCGATGTACCCGCCTTCGGGGCGGTCCAGTGCCTTCACACGTACGAGGTCTGCGCCGGCCGCATGAAGCCTCGGGGTCCAGACGTGCGCAAACGAATCCTCGTCCCCGACAAGAGCGACGTTGATCGGCCTGCCGCGGAGGTCACCCGGCAGTTCACCGCGCGTCAGTCGAGCGATGACCCACGCGGCTAGTGAGGACTTGCCTACGCCCTCGGCACCGAGGATGAGCGAGAGGTATCCGATGGGCAGACGGTCGGCCCATGCCCAAGTAGGCGGATGGGACTGAGAGAGATCCGCTGTCCTTACGCGGAGCCCTGAGGGATGCTCAGCGGCGCTGCCCAGGAGTTCGTCTAGGCCTTCGCCAGCGTGACGGCCGCCTCGATTGGGGCCTCCCCGTCGAGTCGCGCGAGCTTCCGCAGGAATGGGTGCTGCGCGACCTCGCCCACGCCGACCTAGACGACGACGGCGCCCTAACGGCGCTTCTCGATGAGCGCGGGGTTGTCATGCACCCCTACTTCCATCCGGTGAACCGCCCGGTGCGTGGGCGAATGGCACCGCGGCCGCGCAAACACGTAGACGGATGGTGGGAGGCTCGCCACGACGGGACCCTTGAGGACGCCCGCGCATGGCTCAAGACCGCACGCGCGCTCGCCGGCGGATGGGCCGCCTGGGCGACCGGGGAGGAATTCCTAGCCGCGTGGCCTGCCAACGGCTTTGAGCCCTACCCGCCCGAGTTCGAGAGCCTTCATTGGTCGGCTTTCACCATCGCCTTGAACGTCGGGCTTCGACCTTTCCGCGCCCACGCCGAGCACACCTATAAACCGCCCGGCGGGGATGAGTTGGCGATCGGCACTCCACGCATCGACCTGTATCAAGCCGCCTGTGCGCAGCTTTTCAACCTCATGGTCAGTGGCGAAACGCTGCGCCGCTGTGAGAAGTGCGGCCAGCCGTTCCACCACCAGCTCGGCGGCGCGAAATACCGCCAGCACCGCAGCACCGGCCTTCGCTTCTGCACGCCCGCGTGTGCGAGAGCGGAGGCATCACGGAAATACCCCAGCCGCAAGCGAGAAGGAGAGTCAGCGCAATGAGGGGATCGACACGCAAACGGGGCAGCACATGGACGGCACTGTGGGATGCGCAAGACCTGAGCACCGGAAAACGCAAGCAGAAGTTCAAGGGAGGGTTCCGCACACAGAAGGAGGCACAGCAGCACCTAGCCTCCGTAATCACCCGCGTCAGCGAGGGAACCTACGTCGAGCCTTCCAAGCAGGCGTTCGGAGTGTTCCTGCGCGACGAATGGCTCCCGGCGATCAAGAGCACGGTCCGGCCCCTCACGCACGGGAACTACTCCAACACCGTTGAGCGCTACGTGATCCGCCGCGATATTGGCTCCGTGCCGCTCCGCAACGTCTCGGCGGGCACGCTGAACGCCCTCTATGCGGAGCTAGAGCAGGACGGGCTATCCGCCGGCACCCGGCGTCTGACTCATGCCGTCCTCAGCCGCGGGCTTCGGGACGCCCAACGGTGGGGAAAGATCGCGCGCAGCCCTGCCCCTGACGCTGCACCGCCAGCGCGGCCCAAGAGCAAGGCAACGGCGTGGACCGGCCGGGAGCTGCGCGCGTTCCTGGCACACGTCCGCGACGATCGACTGTTCGCGCTCTGGCGACTCGCCGCCACGACTGGCATGCGCCGCGGCGAGCTGTTGGCCGTCACCTGGCGAGCGCTCGATCTCGACGGGGCGCGACTGCGGATCGACCGGCAGCTAATACCCATCCCCGGCGGCTGTACGTTCGGCCCTCCAAAGTCGAAGCGCTCAGAGCGCACGATCGCGCTCGATCCCGACACCGTGCAAGGCCTCCGCGATCACCGCGAGACTCAGAAGCTCGAGCGCGCCGTTGCCGCGGAGGCGTATGAGGACGGGGATCTAGTGTTCTGCGACGAGCTCGGACGGCCGATCTACCCCAAACTGCTGACAGAGCGCTTCGCCAAAGCACGCAAGGCAGCGGGCATCCCGACTGGGACGCTTCACATCCTGCGCCACACCGCCGCCACGCTCGCGCTCACCGCAACGCCGCCGGTGCCCCTCCATATCGTCGCCGGGCGCCTCGGCGATGACCCGACCACGCTGCTCAGCACCTACGCGCACCTTCTCCCCCGCTCCGACGCTCAGGCAGCGGAAGCGGTCGCCGCGGCTATCGCTGACAAGCCGTTGACAACCTCGGCCGTCTAGGCGCTGTTCTTGGCTCTCTAGAGCCGTCCGCACCGTCTGTGCGCTATTCGATGTGGTTGTACACTTCGAACAGCGGCAGGTACATCGAGATCACGATGAACCCGACGATCCCGCCGATCACGATGATCATGATCGGCTCGAGGATCGAGGTCAGCGCCTTCACCGACGCCTCGACCTGTTCCTCGTAGAATTCCGCGATCCTGTCGAGCATCGCGTCGAGAGCACCGGTTTCCTCGCCGACGCCGACCATGTGGGTCACCATCTCCGGGAAGATCGGCGCCTGGGCCAGCGGGGCGGCGATCGTGCCGCCGCGCTTGACGGAGGCGGTCACGCCCTCCATCGCTTCCTCGATCGCGACGTTGCCGCCGGTCCTGCCCGTGATCTCGAGCGCCTGCAGCAGCGGCACGCCCGCGCTCGTCAGCGAGGCGAGCGTGCGCGACCAGCGCGCCACCGCGACCTGCTGGACGATCGTGCCGATCTTCATCGGCACGTGCAGCCGGAAGTGGTCCCACTGCTTGCGGCCCCAGCTCGAGTTCTTCCAGCGGACGAACGCGACGAGCACCGCGATGGTGCCGCCGATGATCAGCCACCAGTAGCCGGTGACGGCTTCGGACATGAACACCGAGACCTTCGTGAGCGCGGGCAGTTCGCCGCCGAACTGCTTGAAGACGCCGACGAACACCGGCACGAGGAAGGCGACGAGGGCCATCATGACGGCGACCGCGAAGATGATCACCATCGTCGGGTAGACCATCGCCGATTTGATCTGGCGTCGCAGCGCGGCGTCCTTCTGGAGCTGGTCGGCGACGCGCATCAAGCGAGCCCTCGAGCACACCGCCGGTCTCCCCGGCCTGGGTCATCGCGACGAACAGCTGGCTGAAGACCTTGGGGTGCCGGGACATCGAGTCGCTCAGCGAGAGGCCGGCCTCGACGTCCTTGCGGACCGCGACGATCGTTTCTTTGAGGAACTTGCTCTCCGTCTGCTCCTCGAGCACGTACAGGGAGCGCAGGATGCTCATCCCGGAGGAGATCATCGTCGAGAGCTGGCGCGAGAAGATCGCGAGCTCGTTCGCCTTGACGCGCTTCATGAAGGAGAGCTCGATCTCCTTCGAGCCGCGCTTGTTGCTGATGTCCAGGACGATCAGCCCGCGCGCCTTGAGCTGGTCTGAGACCGCCTGCTTGGATTCCGCCTCGACCTCGCCGCGGGCTTTGCCGCCGGCGAGATCCATCGCCTTGAAGACAAAGGTGCTCATCGTCGGCTACGCGGCCGCCAGGGAGGGTGCTCCGAGCAGCCGGCGCAGCTCCTCGGGGGTCCCGGAACGGGCTTCGGCGAGCTTCTGGCTGATCTTGCCTTCGCGCACGAGCTGCGTGAGCGAGGCGTCCATCGTCTGCATGCCCGAAGAGGAGCCGGTCTGCAGGACGGAGTAGATCTGGTGGGTCTTGCCCTCGCGGATCAGGTTGCGGACCGCGGGCGTCGGGACGAGCACCTCGGTTGCGACCACGCGGCCGGAGCCGTCGGAGGTCGGGAGCAGCTGCTGGGTCATGATCCCCTGCAGGGCGACCGAGAGCTGGACGCGGACCTGGCCCTGCTGGTGGGCCGGGAACACGTCGATGATGCGGTCGATCGTCTGCGCGGTGTCCTGCGTGTGCAGGGTCGCGAACACGAGGTGGCCGGTCTCGGCCGCCGTCAGGGCGGTCGAGATCGTCTCGAGGTCGCGCATCTCGCCGACCAGGATGACGTCGGGGTCCTGGCGCAGGGCGGCCTTGAGAGCGTCGCCGAAGCTGTGGGCGTCGGCACCGAGCTCGCGCTGGTTGACGAGGCACTTCTTGTGCCCGTGCAGGAACTCGATCGGGTCCTCGATCGTCATGATGTGCTCCTCGCGGGTGGAGTTGATCTCGTCGATCATCGCCGCGAGCGAGGTGGACTTCCCCGAGCCGGTCGGGCCCGTGACGAGCACGAAGCCGCGCGGCTTGCGCGTGAACTCGTGCACCGTGGTCGGGAGCCCCAGCTCGTCGATCGAGGTGAGCCCGAAGGGGATCAGGCGGAAGGCGGCGCCGAGGGCGCCACGCTGGTAGTAGGCGTTGACACGGAAGCGGGCGTGGCCGGGGATCGAGTAGGCGAAGTCGAGCTGCCAGTTCGTCTCCAGGCGCTGGCGCTGGTCGCCGGTCAGGATCGAGTAGACGATCTCGCGCGTGTCCGCGCTGGAGAGCTTGGGGTATTCCTCCAACGGCGTCAGCCGGCCGCGCACGCGGACGGTCGGATGGGCGCCGGAGCTGAGGTGCAGATCGGACGCGCGGCGGTTGACGACCTCCATCAGGAGATCAGCGAAATCGATGTCCATGGGGTGCCTATCGGCTCGAAATCGCTTTTTCAGGAGGGGGCGAGGGCGCCTGGACGAAAAATTGACGTCGCAGGCGGCTGCGCCGCCTTTCGTCGCGGCACATGTGCCGTGACGCGGAGGGCCGCATGCGGCCCTCCGTAGGGGCCGCACATGTGCGGCCCCTGGGGTCGGCACATGTGCCGACCCCGAGGACCGGCGCATGCGCCGGTCCTGGAGGCGGCGTATGCGCCGCCTCCCCCAGCAACAGCAGGACGTCTCGGAGGGCCGGCGTGGAGCGCCGGCCCGACCCGCCTAGTTGCTCCCGATCACGCGCGCGATCTCCGCCATCGAGGTGCGGCCCATCCGCACCTTCTGCAGCCCGTCGTCGCGCAGCCGCGTCATGCCCTGGGCGACCGCGACGTCGCGGATCTCCTCCGCCGGGCGCCGTTCGAGCGCCATCGACTGGACCTCCGGCGAGATCGTCATCACCTCGTAGAGCCCGATCCGCCCCCGGTAGCCGCTGCCGCCGCAGCGCCGGCAGCCCACCGGCTCGTAGGCCTCCATCTCCATGTTCGCCCGGTAGCCGTTCTCTTTGAGGACCTTCGCGGAGATGATGATGCGGCGCTTGCACGACGGGCAGAGCTGGCGCGCGAGCCGCTGGGCGACGACGCACTCGAGCGCGGAGGCGACGAGGAACGGCTCGATCCCCATCTCGATCAGGCGCGTGATCGCCGACGGGGCGTCGTTGGTGTGCAGCGTGGAGAGGACGAGGTGACCGGTCAGCGCGGACTCGACCGCGATCTGCGCCGTCTCGCGGTCGCGGATCTCGCCGACCATGATCACGTCGGGGTCGGCGCGCACCATCGCCCGCAGCCCGGTCGCGAAGGTGAGCCCCGTCTTCGTCGACACCTGCACCTGGGTCAGACCCGACATTTCGTACTCGACCGGGTCCTCGACCGTGATGATGTTCTTCTCGGGCGTGTTCAGCATCTGCAGAGCGGCGTAGAGCGTCGTCGACTTCCCGGAGCCGGTCGGTCCGGTCACGAGCACGGCGCCGTGGGTCTGGCCGCAGGACTTCTCGAAGGTCGCGCGGGACTCGTCGGACATGCCGAGCTTGTCGAGGTCGACGACGACGTTGCTCTTGTCGAGCACGCGCATGACGATGCCCTCGCCGTTGACGCTCGGCAGCGTCACGACGCGCAGGTCCACGTGGCGCCCGTCCACGACCAGGCCGATGCGGCCGTCCTGCGGCAGGCGCTTCTCGGCGATGTCGAGTTCGGCCATGATCTTCACGCGCGAGACGACGCCGGCGGCCATCTTGCGCGGCACGGTCGTGATGTCCTGCAGCACGCCGTCGATGCGGAAGCGCACCCGGACCTCCTTGCCGTCGGGCGCGAAGTGGATGTCCGAGGCGCCGCGCTCGACCGCCTGGCCGACGACCTGGTTCACGAGCTTGATGACCGGCGCGTCTTCGGAGCTCTCGTGGAGCGCGACGACCTCGCCGCCGTCCTCCTCCTCCTCGATCAGATCCGCCGGCGATCCGACGACGTCTTCGAGGCGGTCGAGGCGTGAGATCAGCGACGCGATGTCGTCGGGCGGGGCGACCGCGACACGGACCTCGTGGCCGGTCATGATCGCGATGTCGTCGACCGCCAGGACGTTCGACGGGTCGGCCATCGCGACCAGCAGGGTGCGCTTGTCGGCGAAGGCCACGGGGACCGCCTGGTAGCGCTTGGCGACGGTCGTGGAGATCAGGTTCGCCGCCGACATGTCGACCTGGAAGACGCCGAGGTCGAGGTGGTCCAGGCCGTAGCGCTCGGCCAGCGCGCGCGCGAGGCCGTCGGGCGTGATCGCCCCCTGGTCGAGCAGGATCCGCTCGGGAGAGGTGCCGGCGGTGCGCGAGGTCTCGATCGCGTCCGTGACCTGGCGCTCGCTCGCGAGCTGCATCTCGACGATCACGTCGGTCAGGAAGCGCGGCGAGGAGCCGCGGCGCGAGGGCTTCGTGATGCCGGTCCAGCCGCCCTCGGCCTCATCGGCGGCGGGCGGCTCGGGGCGCGCGGCGGCGACCGGCTCCTCGGTGCCCCAATCGGGCTCGGCGGCGTCGCTCGTATCGACATCGATCTCCACCGCCGGGGCCGGCATCGGAGGCGAACGGGTCGTAGCCCGCGTCCCGGGTGTCGGCGGCGTCCGGGCCGTCCGTGCCGTCGAGCGAGATCGCGGCGTCGCCGCGCTGCTCGCCGTCGATCCCGAAGATCGCGTGGAGGTCCGGCTCGACGGGCTTTGATGCCTCGCTCATGCCGTCACCTCCTCGGGACGCGCGGGGACGGCGCCGGCGAGGACGGGGCCGGCGGGCGGGCGCTCAGCCGTCTGCGGTCCGGGCGGCGCGGCGCATGACATCGAGCGGAGGCTCGCGGCCGGTCCACAGCTCGAGGCTGAGGGCGCCCTGCGCGACGAGTATCTCCAGACCATCGACGGTGTGCGCTCCGCACGCCGCGGCGGCGGCAAGCAACGGGGTGGGTGATGAGCGGTAGACCAGATCTGCGACATGTGAGTACTCGCCGATCTGATCGCCTCGCAAACCCAGTTGGTTGAGGCCACCGTCCTCAGCGGACGAGCGTTCTACGTGCAGGCCCACAGAGGTGCAGTTGACCAGCAGATCCGCCGTCTGCGGGCGCTCCACGGCCCGCGCGCCGAGGTCAGCAGCCAGACGCTCGGCGCGCTCCTTCGTGCGATTCCACACGAGCACCTCGGCCGCCCCCGCGTCGAGCAGCGCCCAGACCGCCGCGCGCGCGCTCCCGCCGGCGCCGAGGACCTGCGCCCGTATCCCCGCGACCTCGATCCCGAGCGCGGCGAGCAGGCCGGGCGCGTCGGTGTTCTCGGCGCGGATCGCGCCGTCCGCGCCGAAGCTCAGCGTGTTGGCCGCGCCGATCCGGCGCGCCCGCTCGCTCGCCTCGTCGGCGAGTGCGAGGGCGGCCTCCTTGTGGGGGATCGTGACGTTCGCGCCCGCGAAGCCTGCCGCGCCGAGCGCGCGCGTCGTCTCGTCGAAGAGGGCGGGCGGCACGGGCAGTCGCTGGTAGTGCCATTCGCGCAGCCCGAGCTCGGCGAGCGCGGCGTTGTGGATCGCGGGCGAGCGGCTGTGCGCGACCGGCCAGCCGAGGACGCCGAGGCGCCGCATCAGTGGTGCTTGCAGGCCGGCAGGTGACCGCCGTTGGCGCGCTTGGCGGCTTCGTAGGCCGCGACGTCTTCGTTGAACTTGGCTTCCGTGGTCGAGAACACCTGCTCGCCGCACCCGTCGGCTCCGGCCACGTAGTACAGGTAGGAGGCGTGCGCCGGATGCGCGGCCGCCTGGATCGAGGCCACGCCCGGGTTCGAGATCGGGGTCGGCGGGAGTCCTTTGTGGCGCCGCGTGTTGTAGGCCGAGTTCGTCTGCAGCTGCGAGGCGGTGAGTTCCTTCGTGTAGGTCGGGATGTTGTCCGCGTTCTCGACCGCGTAGTAGATCGTCGCGTCGATCCCGAGCGGGATGCCGGCCTTCAGCCGGTTGTAGATCACGGCCGCGACCTTGGCGCGGTCGGACGGGACCTGTGCCTCGCGCTCGATCATCGAGGCGACGGTCAGCAGCTCGTATGACGTCAGGCCGAGTTCCTTCGCGCGCTTGGCGTATTCGGCCGAGAAGTTTTCCTGGAAGGCCGTCACCTGCTCTTCGACGAGCCGCTGCGCCGGCGCGCCCTTGTTCATGTCGTAGGTGGCGGGGAACAGGAACCCTTCGAGCGTGCGGGTCCCCTTCGGCGCCCCGTACTGCGCCGGGTTCAGCAGCGGCGAGCTGCGAGCTGCCCGGCGGTAGCTGCCGGTCAGGCCGGCCGAGGAGGCGATCTGGGCGATCTGCAGCCGCGTCTTGCCCTCGGGGATCAGGACCTTCACTTCCGTTTGCGTTTTCGCGGTGGTGTGGCTGGACGAGGAGCCTTTCAGCGAGTAGACGAGCAGCGCGACGACGATCCCGATCGCGAGCAGCGCGACGACGGCGACCCAGCGCGAGCGCCCGTCGCGGCCGCGGCCGCCGCCGCCCGGCGAGCGGCCCTCGCTCGCCAGCCCGGCCACCCCCGCGCCGCCCGCCCCGTCGCCGCCGCGGCGGAACGCGCGGCGCATCGGCGGCCGCTCGGCCCCGCGCATCCGCCGGGGCGGCTCCGGCAGGCCCTCGCGCGGCTCCGCGCCCGGGGGCTCCGGCAGCCCCGGGATCGCGTAGCCCTCGCGCTCCTCCTCGGGGGCGGGATCGTGCTCGTGGCCGGCCCCTGCTGCGTCGAGAGGCGGCGCCGGCTCCGCCGGCTCCGAATCCACCGCGTGCTCGGCCGCATGCTGCTCGTCGCCGAGCGCCTCCACCTCGAACTGGGGATCGGCCGGGTGCGGGGTGTCAGGTTCGAGGGAGTGCTCGGCCGCGTACGCGACAGGCTCAGGCTCCGGCGGGTGCTCAGCCGCGTACGGGACCGGCTCCGCCTCGTGCTCGGCCGCGTACAGGGCCGGCTCCGGCTCCGGCGGGTGCTCAGCCGCGTACAGAGCCGGCTCCGGCTCCGGCGGGTGCTCGGCCGCGTACAGAGCCGGCTCCGGCTCCGCCGGGTGCTCGGCCGCGTACGGGACCGGGCTCCGGCTCGGGATGCCGGCTGCGGCTCGGCGCGCGTACGGGACCGGCTCCGCTTCCGGTGCGTGCTCGGCCGCGTACCGGGCCCGCGCGGGGTCTGCTCGGCCGGCTCGGGGTGCACCTCGGGCTCCTCCGCCCCGACCATGTGTGCGCCGGGCGCCTCGTGCTCTGCCTCGCTCGGGTGAGCGGCAGGCTCGGGCTCGAACTCCGCCGGCGCAGGTGCCATCGCCTCAGGCGGATCGACCGGCGCCCGGCCGGGTTCGGCCTCGACGAGGTCCGGCGCAGCCGTCGGCTCGGGCGCCGGCCGGACCGGGTCCGCCGGCTCGGCAGGCGCGATCGGGATCTCCTCGGGGTCGAACCCGGCGGGAACGGCTGCTTCGGGCGCCGGCGTCGCGGCGGCTCGAGGCTCGCTCTCCGGATGCGGCTGCTCGGCGTGGGCCATCGCGTCCACCGCGTCTTCCGGCGCCTGCGGCTCCACGGGCACCGGCGCGGCATCGGGGTCGCTCTCCAGCGCCGGCGGCTCGGCGTCCACCGGGAGGCCGGCGCGTTCGGCGCGGCGGCGTTCGCGCTCGACGCGCGCCCTTTCGCGTTCCTCGCGCGTCCGTTCGGGGCTTGATCGCTCGCCTCGGGCCAAGGTGTGGACCCTAACGCGAGTGCCCGCTGTCGGTGCCGGCGCCTTCGCGCGGCGCCCGCGCGGCCAGCCAGCTCTCGAGCAGGTGTGCCGCGGCCCGGGAGTCCTCGCTCGCACGGGGCGCGCCCGCGAGGAGCGCGTCGCGCTGTGCGAGCCGCGTGGTGAAGCGCTCGTCGTGGAGCTCGACCGGGACGCCGCCGCCCAGGGCGGTCGCGAGCCGAGCGGCGAAGTCGCGCGTCTCGCGCGTCTGGTCGCTGTCGCCGCCGTCCAGCGAGAGCGGCAGGCCGACCACGACGGCCCCGACCTCGCGCTCCTTCACCAGATCGCGCAGGCGCGCGATGCCGCGCCGGGTGCCCGGACGCTCGACCGGATCGATCGGCGTCACGATCGTTCCGCTCGGGTCGCTGAGCGCGCAGCCGCAGCGCGCGCTGCCGTAGTCGAGCGCCAGCACCCTCATCGCCCGAGCCTCCGAACGGAGAGCCGCGGCGCGCGCCACTAGCCGGCGAGCGCAGCCTCGATCGCCGCGCGGCCGGCGGCGATCGCCTCGTCGAGCTTGCCGGGGTCGCGTCCGCCGGCCTGAGCCATCGTGTCTCGCCCGCCGCCGCCGCCACCGACGGCTTCGGCCGCGACCTTGACCACCGCCCCTGCTTTGACGCCGCGCTGCACGAGCTCCGGCGCGACGCTCGCGACCAGGTGCACGCGCCCGCCGGCGGCCGCGCCGAGCAGGATCGCCGCCTCGCCGAGCCGCCCCTTGAGCCTGTCGGCCAGCTCGAGCAGCGCCTTCGCGTCAGGAACCTCGGCACGCGCGGTGAGCACCTTCGCGCCGTCGACCTCGGCCGCCTGGGCTGCCAGCGCGTCGAGCTCGGGCGGCGCCCCGCCCGCGCCGCCCTCCTTCGCCTCCTTCTCCAGGCGCCGGCGTTCCTGCACGAGCGCTCTGACCGCCTCGGCGACGGTCTCGGCGCGCGTGCGCAGCTCTGAGGCCGCCTCCTCCAGCACGTCGTCGCGGGCGCGCAGCAGGTCCACCGCCACCGGCCCGGTGATCGCCTCGATGCGGCGCACGTTCGCCGAGCTCGAGGTCTCGGAGACGATGCGGAACGGACCGATCTCGCCGGTGCTGCGGACGTGGGTGCCGCCGCACAGCTCGCGCGAGTAGTCGCCCTCCCCCACCTCGACCATCCTCACGACCTCGCCGTACTTCTCGCCGAACAGCGCCATCGCGCCGAGCGAGCGTGCCTCGTCGAGCGTCGTGATCAGAGCGCGCACCGGATCGTTGCGGGCGATCCAGTCGTTGACGCGGTCCTCGACGTCGCGCAGCTCCTCGCGGGTGAGCGAGGAGCCGTGGCTGAAGTCGAAGCGCAGCTTGTCGGGGCCCACGTAGGAGCCCGCCTGGCGGATGTGTGTGCCGAGCCGGTCGCGCAGCGCCGCCTGGAGCAGGTGAGTCGCGGTGTGGTTGGCCTCCGTGGCGTGGCGCGCGCGGCGATCGACGCGCGCGGTGACGGTCTCCCCCTCGCGCAGCGTCCCGCGCTGGAGCTCGACCTCCAGGGCCTGGTCCTCGCCGATCCGGAACACGTCGCGTACGCGCGCGACGCAGTCGCCGTCGTCGCATTCGATCGTGCCTTCGTCGGCGACCTGGCCTCCTCCGGGCGCGTAGAACGGCGACTCGGTGAGCTTGACGAGGTAGCGCTCGCGCGCCGCCGTTCTCCGAGAACGGGCGCACCGCGCCGACGGTCGTGTGCTGCTCCTCGGCTTCATAGCCGGTGAAGCGCGTCTCGAAGCCGCTCTCGCCGGCGAACACGCCCGCGACCTCGCGAGCCGCGCCGACCCCGCCGGGGTGGACCGGCGCGCCCGCCCGCGCGGCCGCGCTCGCGCTGCTCGTCCATCAACGCCTCGAAGTCGCCTTCGATCTCGAGCGCCTCCTGATCGAGCAGCTCCCGCGTCATCTCGTACGGGAATCCGTACGTGTCGTGCAGGCGGAAGACCTCCGTCCGCGGGGATCGTCTCCAGCGCCCTCCGAGCGCGCGCGCTCGATCAGCTCGCCGAGCGTCGTCATGCCCTGGGCGATCGTGCGGCCGAAGCTCTCCTCCTCGGCGGCGAGCCACATGTCGGTGACCTCGGCCTGTTCGCCCAGCTCCGGGTAGGCGCCGCCCATCAGCTCGCGCACGAGCGCCGAGTAGCGCGTCAGGAAGCCCGGCTCGAGCTCGAGCGCGAGCCCTTGCTGGATCGCGCGGCGCATCACGCGGCGCAGCACGTAGCCGCGGTCCTCGTTGGAGGGCACGACGCCGTCGGCGGTCAGGAACGTCATCGCGCGCGAGTGATCGGCGAGGATCCGCAGCGCGCGGTCGGTCTCGTGGCCCTCGCCGTAGCGGCGCCCCGAGAGCGTCTCGCCGAGCTCGATCAGCGGGGCGAACTGGTCGGTCTCGAACACCGACTCCTTGCCCTGGAGGATCGCCGCCATCCGGTTCAGGCCGAGGCCCGGTGTCGATGTTGCTGGCGGGCAGAGGCACCAGCTCGGTGCCCGCGTCGCCGGGCGCGGGCCGCTGGTCGTACTGCATGAACACGAGGTTCCAGTACTCCAGGAAGCGTTCGTTCTCGCCCCCCGGCAGGTCCTCCGGGGAGCCGTGCTCGACGCCGCGGTCGACGTACAGCTCCGAGCACGGGCCGCACGGGCCCGGTCGGGCCCGCCTGCCAGAAGTTCTCCGACCGCGGGCATTCGACGATGCGATCGCGCGGCACGCCGATCTCGAGCCAGCGGTCGATCGCCTCCTGATCGGCGCCGAGCCCGAGCTCCTCGTCGCCCTCGAACACCGTCACCCAGATGTCGGCGGGATCGAAGCCGAAGACGTCGCGGGACAGGCTCCACGCGAACTCGATCGCCTCGCTCTTGAAGTAGTCGCCGAACGAGAAGTTCCCGAGCATCTCGAAGAACGTCAGATGGCGGTTGGTGTTGCCGACGTTGTCGATGTCGACGGTCCTGAAGACCTTCTGGCAGTTCGTCAGGCGCGGCGCCGGAGGGGTCTCCTGGCCGAGGAAGTACGGCTTCAGCGGATGCATGCCGGCGACCGTCAGCAGCGCCGAGGGATCGTGCGCGGAAGGAACCAGCGAGGCGGACGCGATGCGGCG
The DNA here is from genome assembly GCA_963779065.1 of uncultured Solirubrobacteraceae bacterium. Taxonomy (GTDB): domain Bacteria; phylum Actinomycetota; class Thermoleophilia; order Solirubrobacterales; family Solirubrobacteraceae; genus Palsa-744. The sequence goes on along the minus strand of CAVZWQ010000003.1, from coordinate 358,236 downwards.
GTGGCCCCGCTCCTCGAAGAACGCCAGGTAGCGCTCGCGGATCTCGTCGGAGGTCATGGTCATCTCGATCGTGATCTTAAGAGCCGGCGGCGCTAGCGCACGATCGTGCCGTGCCCGACCACCAGCTCGCCGGAGTAGAGGCAGGCGAGCTGGCCGGGGCCGGTGCGCTCGGCGTCGGCGAGCAGCTCGACCTCGGCGCCCCGGATGGAGCCCGGCGTCGAGGGGCTCGGCGATCCGGCAGTCCAGCCGGCGCCCGTGCGCGCGCACGCGCACGCCGTCGACCGCGCCGCCGGCGCGGTGCAGCACGAGGTCGCGCACGGCGATGCGCTCGGCGCGCAGCTCCTCGCGGGCGCCGACGAGGACGGTGTTCGTGCGCGGCGTCGGTTCCGAGAACGTAGAGCGGCGTCCCGGTCGCGACGCCGAGCCCGTGGCGCTGGCCGACGGTGTAGAGGTGCGCCCCGGCGTGCTCGCCGAGGACGCGCCCGTCGCCGGTGCGGATCGGCCCGGGTCGCCGGCGCAGGCCGCCGTGGCGCTCGAGGAACGCCTCGCGGCCCGTCCCGGCGAGGAAGCACAGGTCCTGCGAGTCGCGCCGGCCCGCGACGGCCAGGCCCGCGCGCTGCGCCAGCTCGCGCACCTCGGGCTTGTGCAGCTCGCCGAGCGGGAAGCGCAGGCGCGCGAGGGACTCCGGTGACGAGGCCCGAGAGAACGTAGCTCTGGTCCTTCGCGGCGTCCGCGGCCGTGCGCAGCAGCGGCAGCGGCCCCTCGCTGCTCGATGCGGGCGTAGTGGCCGGTCGCGAGCGCGCCGGCGCCGAGCCGTCCGCGCGAGCTCGATCATCGCGTCGAGGCGGACGTTGCCGTTGCAGCGGATGCACGGGTTGGGGGTGAGCCCGGCGGCGTGCCCTTCGAGCCAGCCGTCCACGACGCCGGCGCGGAACTCCTCGCGCAGGTCGATCGAGAGGTGCGGCATGCCGAGGCGGTGCGCGAGCTCCCGCGCCCCGCGCACGGCCTCGGCCGAGCAGCAGCTCGACTCGCCGTCGTTCTCCGGGTCCGACCACAGCTCGAGCGTGCATGCGATCGCCTCGCCGCGCTCGGCGACGAGCAGCGCCGCCACGGCGCTGTCCACGCCGCCGCTCATCGCGACGAGCGTGCGGTCCGCGGCGGCGGGCAGCGAGCTGTGACGGGCCGCGGCTCCGAGCGCGCGGTGAAGGGCGTCGGCGGCGAGCTGGGCGGCGTGGCGCTTGGAGGGGATCAGCCCTCCGAGCTCGGCGTCGATCTCGCGCCAGCCGACGCGCGCGGCGTCGAGCAGCCCGCGCCCGCGGACGAGCGCGACGGTGGCGCTGCCGGCGGCGATCGCCGCGCCGCAGCCGCTCGCGTCGAAGCCGGCGTCGGCGATCGCGGCGCCGGCCGGGTCGAGCGAGACCGTCAGACGGACGAGATCGCCGCAGGCGGCGCCGCCCGCGGCGCCGGTGAAACCGCCGTCGGGCAGACGGCCGCGGCCGTGCGGCTCCTCGAGATGCGCTCGCAGCAGTTCCTCGCTCACCCGAGCGAGTGTACGGCTAGTGCTTCTTGGATTCCCGGATCGCCTGGGCGATCGTGAAGGTGCTCTGCAGGCCGGTCAGGGTCGTCACCTGGCCCTTCTTGTTGACGACCAGCAGGGTCGGGGTGCCGTAGACCTGCACGCCGCGGGTGATCGTGCCGAAGGTCGCGACCGCGTCGGAGCGGGCGCGGTCGATCGCGATCCGCAGGTCGTGGGGCAGCTTGCCGAGTTCGCGGTTCACGGCCCGGTCGTCCGAGCCCTTCGGGTTCCAGAAGAAGATCAGGACGGTCTTGCCCTGGGCGAGCTGGGCTTCGACCGCGTGCTGGCGGACGGCGACGGCGGCGCGGACGGTCCCCTTCGCCGAGCGGGGCGCTCTTGGGCGCCGCGTGGCGGCGGTCCCGGCGCTCGAGCTGGTGCTCGGGGCGGCGCTCTCGGCGTGGGTCGCGGCGCCGGCTCCGGCCGCGCTGCCTGCGGAGGAGGCGGAAGAGGAGGAGGTGGCGCTCGCGCGAGGAGGCCTGGGCGGATTTGCTTTCGAGTTCCTGCGCGTTGCGCTGCGAGGTCGAGACCGCGCCGCGGGCCTTTTCGACGTCGTGGCCGAGCGCGCCGAGGCTCGAGGCCGAGCCGTGCCCGGTGGCCTGGCCCGCAGTGCCTTCAGCGGCGCTTCGGCGGCGCGGTGTGCGCCTGGACGGTGCGCGTGACGGGCGCGGGCACCTGCGAGGAGCCCGAGCCGCCGGTGCTGCTGTGGTGCCCCTGGAAGAGCAGCAGCCAGGCGGCGGCGAGCAGCGCCACGGCCACGAGACCGATCTGATACGGACGTGAGAGCTGCGCCATTGAGGCCTCATTCGGCAATTCGGGCGCAGAAGTTGAATGCCGCCATATGCCTTGGACGGTTCGCGCCGCTACGTTCAATGCAGGAGATGAGCGATTCCGATGGGGATCAGGGGCCGCGCCGGCGGCCCGGCCGGCGGCGCCTGCGGGCGCTGACGGTCGTGCTGCTGACCTGCCTGGCGGCGGCTGCGGTCATCGCCGCGACACGCTCCCACTCGTCCGCTCGACAGAGCGCCTCGCGCTGCATCGGAGCCACGTCGGTCCCGGAAGTGAAGCGGGTGGCTCCGAAGCGAGATCGGCGGCCTGCGCGAAGACGTCGCGCGGGCGCTGCCCCAGCGAGTCGGCCGCCTCTACGAAGAGGGCACGGTGCGCTCCGCGGTCGCCTGGAGCGATGAAGAACCCGCGCCGCCGGCGACCTCGCCGCAGGCGCGGCGCCCGGCGGGCTACGAGATGCGCTGGTGGGCGCCGAACGGCGATGACGTCGTCGCCGACGTGCTCGTGTTCGACTCCGAACGCCAGGCGCGGCGCTACCTCGCGCTCGCCTCGAGCGCGCGCTGCCACGAGCAGGCGGCGCGCGGCGTCGCGCCTGCACCCGCCGCTGGCGCGCAACCTGTCGTGGCTGAACCCGGACGGCGCGCTGCAGGCCGACGTCTTCTTCGCGCGCGGGCCGCGCGTGTACCGGATCGCCGACGCGCCCGCGGGCGGCTCGCCCGCAGGCGGTCCGCACGCGCGGCGGCCTCGATCACGCGTTCGCGACGATCGACGTGCTCGCGTGCCTGCTCCCGTCCGCGCACTGCGGATCCGCGCCCGCCGGTGTGCCGGCCTGATGCGCCGGAGGTTCGTGGCGCTCGTGTCGCTCGCCGCGCTCGCCGCGCGCGGGCTGCGGCAAGTCGAACCTCGCCGGCACGACCGCCGCCTCGACGCCCGTCGTGACGGTCGCGAAAGCGCCCGCGCACGCGCCGGCGCCGAAGCCGAAGCCGAAGCCGCCTTCCGCGCGCGCCCCGAAGGTGCCGGGGTCACCGCCGGTGCCCGTTCCGCTGACCCTCACCCCCGCGCGCGCCGCCGCGTTCGCGCGCGCGGTCCAGCTCACGAGCGCCGACGTGCCCGGGGCGCACGATGCGCCGCGCATCGAAGACCCCGCAGGCGCGTGAACGCGAAGCGGCGCGGTGCGGCGGGCAGGCGGCGCCGACCGTCGGCGGCGCGCGCTCGCCGGAGTTGCAGCGCGGGCGCGGCCTGGAACGCGAAACGCATCTCCTCGAGCGTGGCGGTCCTGCACGACGCGCGCAGCGTCGAACGCGATCTCGCCTACGCGCAGACCGCCGCCGGGCTCAAGTGCTACCGAGCGCGTGCTGACCCGCAGCCTGCGCGGCGAAGCCGACCCCAACATCAGGCTGCTCGGAGTGGACGTCGAGCCGCTTCAGGTCTCGGTCGCAGGCGTGGGCCGCGCCGAAGGCATCAGGATCCTCGCGCACGTCGGCGTGCCGGGGGCGGGCGTCGTCGTGAGGCTGTTCGTCGACGCGCTCACGCTGCCGTACGGGCCGGCCGAGATCGATCTCTTCGGGACGAGCTTCGTGCAGCCGGTGCGCGGCGCGGACCGAGCAGGAGCTGCTTGCGCTGCTGCACGAGCGCGCGCTTGCGCAGAAGCTCTAGCCGGCTCAGAGCGAGTGGTGGCTGCGCAGCACGGCGTGGACGACCGTGTCCGCGGGGAGCGTCTCCTGGCCGCCGCCCTGCATGTCCTTCAGCGCCGTCTCCTCGCGGCCGACGATCGCCACGTAGCGGGCGCCGAGCGAGGAGGCGTGGCTGAGCTGGCCTTTCAGCGCGCGGCGTCCCAGCTCCATCTGGGCGGCCAGGCCCGCCGAGCGCGCCTCGGCGAGCAGCGCGAACGCCGCGCGCCGGACGCCGGGCTCGTCCTCGGCCAGCGCGATGTAGAGCTCGACCGGCGGCGGCGCCGCCGGCGCCGGCTCGCCCGCCAGCAGGATCCGCTCGATCCCGGCCGCCCAGCCCATCCCGGGGGTCGCCGGGCCGCCGAGCTGCTCGACGAGGCGGTCGTAGCGCCCGCCGCCGGCGACGCCGCTCTGCGCGCCGAGCGCGTCGGAGGTGAACTCGAACACGGTGCGCGTGTAGTAGTCCAGCCCGCGGACGAGCGTCGGGTCGATCTCGTAAGCCACCCCGGCCGCGTCCAGCAGCGCCTTGACCTCCTCGAAGTGCTCGCGGTCCTCGCTGTCGAGCTGGTCGAGCAGCAGCGGCGCGCTCCGCCATCACCTCGCGGGTGCCGGGGTGGTCGGTGTCGAACGCGCGCAGCGGGTTCAGCTCGATCCGCGCCCGGACCTCCTCGGAGAGCCGGTCCTCGTTGGCGCGCAGGTGCGCCTGCAGGCGCTCGCGGTACTCGCCGCGCGTCTCGGGGCTGCCGAGGCTCGACAGGCGCAGGCGCGTCTCGCGGACCCCCAGCTCGGCGAGCAGAGCGGCCAGCAGCGCGATCGCCTCGGCGTCCACGGCGGGATCGTCGGAGCCGATCGCCTCCGCCCCGACCTGCCAGAACTCCCGGTAGCGGCCGGCCTGGGCGCGCTCGTGGCGGAAGAAGCAGGAGAGGTACCAGAGCTTCACCGGCTGGCGGCGCTTGTGCATGCCGTGTTCGATGTAGGCGCGGCACACCGGCGCGGTGCCCTCGGGGCGCAGCGTCAGCGAGCGCCCGCCGCCGTCCTCGAACGTGAACATCTCCTTGCTGACGATGTCCGTCGAGGCGCCGACGCCGCGGGCGAACAGCTCGGTCGACTCGAACGACGGGCGTCTCGATCCGCTCGTAGCCGGCGCCGCCCAGGAGCGCGCGGGCCCGCGCCTCGAGCGCCTGGCGGGCGACCGCCTGCTCGCCGAGCACGTCGAAGGTGCCGCGGGGCGCTTTGAGCTTCGACTCGCTCAACGCGCGGCGTGGGGTGGCGGCGCGCTGGCCGCCACCGGCTGCTCGGCTGCGAGCCGCGCGCGTATCTCGGTCAGGAACGGGTTCGTCGCGAGCTCGCGCTCGAGCGTCGTGACGCCCATGTGCCCGGGGTAGACGACCGTCTCGCCGGGGAAGCGCGCGCACGAGCTGCTCGATCGAGGCTTCGAGCGTGGCCCAGTCGCCGCCGGGCAGATCGACGCGGCCGACCGAGCCCTGGAAGAGCACGTCGCCGGAGAGCAGCGCCCCGCCCGTCGCGTAGGTCAGGTGGCCGGGGCTGTGGCCGGGCGTGTAGAGCACGTCGATGTCCATCCCGGCGAGGTTCAGCCGCTCGCCGCCCGCTCAGCTCGTGGTCGGCCTCGTAGTTCTCGAACGGGCCGAAGCCCGGCGGGACCCAGCGCATCACGTCCGAGAGCAGCGGCAGCTCGATCTTCGGGCAGTACACGGGAGCGCCGGTGGCGCGCGCGACGGGCGCGACGGCGCCGATGTGGTCGAAGTGGCAGTGGGTGAGCAGGATCGCCTCGATCTCGACGCCGAGCGCCTCGCGCGGCCTCGAGCAGGCGCTCGGGCTCGTCGCCCGGGTCGACGATCACCGCCCGGCTCGACTGCGCGTCGGCCCGGACGATGTGGCAGTTCTCCTGCACCGGCCCGACCGTGTAGGAGCGGACGTCGGGCGTGCTCACCGCGTCTGGGCCTTGCCTTCGCGGGCCTTCTTGCGCTGGCGGCGCTCATAGACCCACTTGTCGGTGTAGTAGCTGACCACCGTGTAGGCGCCGAGCACGATCGGGAACAGCGCGATCGCCCCCGAGGAGCCTTTCATGAAGATGAGGATCACGAACAGCAGCAGGACCGTCGCGATCATCGCCTTGTAGAAGGCGGCCCTCCACGTCGGCGGCTTGTCGCGCCGGTCGACCTCTTTTTTCCGCGCCGCGGCGGAGGGCGTCGCCGTGCCGCTCTTCTCCGCGGCGGTGGGCTTGCGGCCGGTGCGCCCGCGCGACTCGACCACGCCGGCGGCGTTGCCGCGGTGCTTGGTCTGGCGTTTGCGTCGTGTCTGGGCCATCACTCAGAGCCTAATGCGTTCTCGATCAGGTGGCGGCGGGGATCGAACCCGGGGACCGGCAGCTCGTCCGGGAACCCCTCGAACGCGGCGGCGGGAGCCAGCCCGACCAGCTCGGCGCGCGCGAGCGGCGCGTGGACGGCCAGGGCCCGCACCACCTCGGCGAGCGGCAGCTCGAGCGGGCGCTCGACGTTCATCGAGACCTGGCCGGCCCCGCCGGCCAGCTCGACGCCGATCGCGCGCAGCGCCGGGAGACCGTGCTCTCCCCCCTCCCTTATGAGGGCCGCGATCCGCCGCGCGTCCTCGACGGTCGCCGGCGGCGCCAGCTCGACGTTGAAGGCGACCAGCGGCTGGCGCGCCGCGACCAGCGTCGCGCCGCGCTCGGGGCGCATCTCCGACGGGCCGAAGTCCGGGCGCAGCGCCAGCGGGTCCTCCGGCGGCGCGGCCATGCGCCTGGCCAGCGCCGTCCGGGCCGCCGCGGCGCAGCTCCGCGCGCGTGCGGGGCGCTTTGGCGTCGTCGCCGGTCAGCTCGCCGTAGAGGAAGACCGGGAGCTCCAGCTCCTGGCCGAGCCGCTCGGCGAGCACGAGCGCCTCGGCGCACGCGGCCCCGCGCGTGGCCTCGTCGAGGTAGACGACCGGCGCGACGTCGAGGACGCCGACGTGCGGGTGCTGGCCCGTCCGGCCCGGCTCGGCGAGGTCGATCCGGTCGATCGCCGCGGCGGCGAGGCGGACCGTCGCGGCGGCCAGCTCTCCGGGGCCGCCGGCGAACGTGAAGACCGAGCGGCCGTGGTCGGCGTCGGAGTGCACGTCGAGGAGCCGGGCGCCCGCCGCGTCCTTCCCGGAGCCCTCGATCGCTCGGCTCAGCGCCGCGATCGTCTCGGCGTCCTGGCCCTCCGAGACGTTGGGGACGGCGAGCAGGGTCGGTGGCATCGGACGAGGCTAAACTGCGCCACCCCGCCGGAGTAGCTCAGCTGGTTAGAGCAGCGGAATCATAATCCGCGTGTCGGGGGTTCGAGTCCCTCCTCCGGCATCGCAGCGTTAGAGCCGAATCCCGCACCACAGAGCCGATAGGCGGGGTTTCGTGGAAGAAGACGGAGCGTCAACGAACGTCTACGAACGGCCCAGAGGCTCGCAGACGTGTCCAACCTCGCGCATCCCGAACCTGCTCGCGGTCGTGCGCGGTGCCAACGGAGTGCTGAGGTTGGTGATCCGCTGCCTCCCGCCGACGACGCCGCTCCGTTCACCGGGCATAACCGTCGGCGCTTTGGCAGCGTCAGCCCGGCGGTCCGCGAAGGCTGAGGAGCTCCGCGACCGATACGACGAACAGCACGCTGGCGACTCCGACCAGCCCGTAACGGGCCGCGGGGAGCGGTAGGCGGCTGCCGATGCCGACGAGGAACAGAACGGCGGCGAGAAAGACTGTCAGCCTCACGTACTTGTCCGCGGTTCCCGCCGCGGACTGACCGCGGTTGAAGTACGCATCGGCCTTTGCGTTGAAGGCCTCGGCCTGCGCCTGTTGGGGTATCCGGTATTGCGGCATGTCGGACGGGTCCGCCGGGGCGTTTGGATTCGTGAGCGGTTTCGTGGCCCGCCATGCTTCCACGGCCGCGAGTGCGCTCGGGCGCAAACGCTTGAGCGCGACGCGGAAGAGCAGGGGGTTGTGCGAGGCGTAGGCGGTGATTGCGGCATTGAAGTCCACCGAGTCCAGCGTGCGGACCTGCGTCGTTTCGATGGCGGCTTGATTGGCTTTCGTCCGTGTGGAGGAGGCTTTCGCGAGCGAAAGTGAGGAGTCGGTGCCCCACTTGGCCGCTGCGTACCCAGACCATGCGGCCATGATCGCCACGAGCGAGAGCAGTAGCGCCTCGGCGATCGACACGTAGCGGTCACGCCGGGTGTGGTCGTTTGCGTGCTCGCTGTGCTCGGCGATCTCCTTGCCCACCTCGCTCGCCGACAGCCCCTCAGGCATCCCGGCCACGATCCTCTATGGCCGAGCGGGACAAAGTCACGCTGTTGTAGCCGTTCGGGTTGCGGTGGCGGTCTCTGGCTGGGGGGCGGGCTCTTGGGAGGAACCCGGCGGCTCGGTGGGTATTCGTCGGCTGAATGCCAGTCCGATCAACGCGAAGATGGCGAGTATCGAGAGCGCCTCGCGCAGCCCGTCGAGGCGCGCTTTCGCGTTTTCTTCGACGATCGCGTCTGTGGCCCTCGGTGGCACATGGGCCTTGTTGAGCCCGTCCTTCAATTGCTTGTCGGAGATGAAGGGGACGCCTCCGGCGAGCTGAGTCGTTGCCTGCGATTTGACCCGCGCGGGAACAGCGGAGTTCTGCTGCACCCCTGTCAGGAACGAGGTGCTAAGCGCGGCGATTACGATCGCGCCTGTCAGGGCGGTGCCCATGGAGATGCCGAGGTTGCTGATCGTGTTCTGCAGCCCGCCCACCGCGCTGCTCTGCTCATCGGGAACGGACGAGACTGTCACGGCCCCGAGCTGGGAGGACAGCGCTCCGATCCCCAGGCCGACGAGGAGCATCGGCCCGGTCGTGATCTCCGGTCCGGCGCCTTCTTGGAGCGCGGCGACCAAGATCACGAGGCCGGCAAACATCGCGATGAAACCGAGCCGGACCACCCGGCGTGGCGAGGCTTTGGGAAACAGCTTGGGGATCCCGGCTGCCGTGAGGATCAGGGCGATCGACAGCGGTAGGAACCTCACGCCCGTTTCGATCGCGGAGAGGCCGAGTGCGACGGAGAGGAAGAGCGGCACGGCGAATGCCACCCCGCTCTGCACGAAGAACTGGAAGAAGAACGAGTTCAGGCCGCCCCGCAGCACGTGGACCCGCAGGATCTTGGGGTCGATGAGCGGCTCGCCGCCGCGCGCAAGCAGCCGATCCTCCCACTCGATGAAGAGGTAGATGACCACTCCGCCGGCGAGCATCAGCCAGATCACAGGCGAGAGTCCGATCCATTCGGGGGCCCCCGGTTTGGGTTTGACGAAGCCCCACACGCCCGAGCGCAGGACCCCGAAGACGATCAGCCCGAGGCCGAGCGCCGACAGCGCTGTACCCACGAGGTCCAGGTGCCCCCCCTTCTCACGTGGCCCCTCGGGTATCCGGCGGGCGAGGACGAGGATCGCCAGTACGAGCGCGACCTCGCCCGCGAACACCCAGCGCCATGAGAGGTAGGTGGTGAACAGGCCGCCGATGATCGGGCCGACCCCGATGGCGATCGCGGTCGCGGCGGCGATCAGCCCGTATGCGCGCGGCCGTTCGTCGGCTGCGTAGTTCACCGCCACCAGCGCGACGATCGACGGCAGGATCAGCACCGCCCCTATGCCCTCCAGGCAGGACCATCCGAGCAGCAGCACGCCGAGGCTCGTGGAGATCGCCGTGATGAACGAGCCGCAGCCGTAGATCACGCATCCGATCGCGAAGGCGCGCTTGCGCCCGATGATCTGCCCGATCTTCCCGCCGGTGATCATGAATGCGGCCATCACCAGCGTGTAGAGCGTGATCGCTGTCTGGATCCCGGTGACGCTCGTGCCGACGTCCTTCGCGACCGTCGCGATCGACACGTTCATCACCGAGCTGTCGAGCATCATCAGGAACTGCCCGGCGCACAGCGTCAGCAGAACGCCGCCAGCCACCGCCGCTGTCGCCTTACTCGACACCGTGTTCATCGCTCGTGTGCGACGTGATGTGGGAGCGCCGGCCGGCGGGGTCGGCACGCTTTCGCCCGGGGATTCGTCCCAGACATGACGCCCGGCCGGCAGAGGATGAACGACGTCATGATGAGCGCCCCGAGAACGTCGCGGTCGCTGAGCAGCTATTGCCTGCTCAGGGAGCGTTCTGCCATCCCGGCGTTCTCGGCGATGAGGTAGACGAAGACGCCGAAGAACGGCAGCACGATGATGAAGATGATCCACATGACCTTGGTCCATCCGGACTCATCGCGGCGACGGAAGATGTCGGCGAACACAACGAAGAGAAGGTAGAGCCAGATCACGAGCCCCATGAAGATGAACAGCGTCCACAGGACTTCGAGGAACGGGTAGCTGGAGGCCAGGATCATGGTGTCTTCCTTGTCGATCGAGGGGGAACGGCGACAGCGCGGTTCGGCAGACCGTCGCGCGCACTTGGATCGTGCGTCTGCATCAAGGCGTTTGTGGCGCGACCATCAGCACGGGCCACCCGGTGAGCACCCGACGGCTGCAGACCGGAACGCATCAGCGGGCCGCACGCCGGCGCGAGCGCCGCCTGACACCGCACACCGACACTGGGCTCAGCGGCCGACCGATCGGGTCGATGAACAGCGAGCAAGGGCCCGTCTCAGCGGGCATTGCGCCTTCGAGCACGTCGACGTCGTAGGTGAGGGTCTCGCCGTCCAAGCTCGGGTTCGTGAGCGTCACCACCACGTCCTCGGGCGTCTCGTCCTGGGAGGCCAGGAACGAGAGCACAGCGTTCGGGGGATCTTCAAGGAAGCTGTTGTCACCGTCTCCCCAGCCCTCCACGAACTGGGCGGAGGTGAGGTGACCGACGATGCGCTCGGGCCGGTCAGAGAACATCAGCGTGGAGGGTGCGAGCCCCTGCAGGGTCATCGAGCCGGCGGTGCTCGTCACGCCCTGCGCACTCTGGACATACAGCGCCTCGAACTGGTCGGGCTGAGCTGTTGGTTCTGGTGACACTTGGGTCTCCTCGATCGTGGGTTTGGCTGATACCCGCGCGGGGTTATCAGAGCCCCGTCTCGGCGGTAATGCGGCCCGATTCGGCGGCATCGGTCAGGGCTTTGTGGTCGCGCTCGTTCTGTTCGGCGTAGGCGTGGGAGAACTCGACGATCCCGGGACGACTGTCATGGGCGATGTCCCCGCGGCGCTTCGGGCTCGTCCTCGCGGAGTGCGTGGTTCGGCTCATATCCGAGCGCGAGCGCAAGCTTCGGCGCGGCTGAGCTGGTCCGAACGATGCCGGCCGAGGGGAGGACCGCGACGAGAGTGTCGACGATTTCTGCGTCCGATGCGCCCGCGGCCTGGGCCGCCTGTACAGTCGCGACATAGGACGGGATAGCTCCCTCGATACCGATGAGCACAGCCAGCTTGACGAGCTCACACGTGCGTTGGTCGAGCTCACAGTCGAGCTCAGCTCCCTCGCCGCCAGACCTGCTCAAGGATTGGATGAAGCGCTCGTCCCTGAGCGCAATTCTCAACAGCGTGTCTTCGGTCGTAGCCACTGCTCCATTCCAGCGACGGCGCGCGGGGCGAGCATCGGCCATATAGGTTGAAATCGCACGAAGACAGAGTTCAGCGATCTGGGCTGGTCGCCAGGGCGTGCCGCCGCCTGCCGCCTGCAAGCCACGGTAAGTAGTTTCCCGCGGGATCGCGCGGAGAAGTTCGCTAGACGGGGGCGGCCGGCTCCGCAACTCTGCTTGAGAGCGGATGTAATGCTGAGTCACAAGGGGGCACAGACGATCTCCGTTTCGGGGCTACGTGACAGGGTGGGTGCGCCGCAGCCGGACGTTCAGGTGCCAGTGCGGATCACTTCAGGGGGACCAAGGCTTCATCCGGACTTGATCCCGCGGACTGCGCTACTGCGGCGATTGGCCCACCAAGCGGAGCCCGTCGTGGCGATCTTCGCGCCGGCGGGATACGGAAAGACGACCCTGCTCGCGCAAGTGTCGGAGTTAGATGGCAGGCGCTTCGGGTGGATCTCGCTCGAGGACGCCGACAATGATCCTGTCGTCCTTGCGACCCATCTCGCGCAGGCTCTTAGTTGGGCCAGCAGCGGTGATCCGACGACCTTCGATGGCGTCAGCAACCCGCCTCACGCGCTTTGGTCGACGACGCTCCCGCGGATTCGAGCGGCCTTCCTCTCGATCGAGCATCCGGTGGTGGTAGTGCTCGACGACGTGCATGTGCTTTGCGAGCGCGACGCCTGCGACGTTCTCACCGCGTTCTGCGACTACCTCCCGGAGGGCTCTCAGCTTATGTTCGCGGGCCGCCACGAGCCGCAGTGTTTTCTTGCTCGTGCCCGAGCTGAGCGTCGTGTTGCTGACCTGCAGGTCGCTGACCTTGCTCTGGACGTGGTCGAGGCGGGGTCCCTGCTTCGCGCCGCTGGGGTCGCTCTCACCGAACAGGAGGTCGCAGAGCTGACGGCCCATACCGAGGGATGGGCCGTCAGTATCTATCTAACAGCGCTCTCCTTGCGTGAGACCGGCACTCGCGATCGGTATGCGGTATCCGCGACCGGCGGAACAACGCGTGAGATCGCGGACTATGTTCAGCTTGAGATCCTGTCAGGCTTACCGTCCGATCAGGTCGAGTTCTTGACGCGGACCGCTGTGCTGGACCGGATGTGCGGGCCGTTGTGCGACGCCGTGCTCAAGCAGACGGGGAGCGCAGCGATCCTTGAGTCGCTGCAGCGGTCAAACCGCTTGCTCGTGGCGCTCGACCGGCACGGTGAGTGGTACCGCTACCACCACCTCTTCCGTGATCTGCTCGCCCGCGAACTCAACGTCCGCGAGCCAGATCTGATCCCGACGCTCAACCGCCGCGCAGCTGACTGGGCTGAGAATAATGGTGCGCGGGAGGCGGCGATCGCGTACGCGTTCGCGGGCGACGACGTCGAGCGCGCCGCGACGCTGGTGGCGGTTTGCGCGATCCCCGCGCACCAGGCTGGACGGCTCGAGACGGTACGAAAATGGATCGAGCGTCTATCCGAACGTGCAGCCCCACGACAATATCCGGCGGTCGCGGTCCTGGGAGCCTGGTGCGAGGGGCTGTCAGGCCATCCTGTCGAAGCGGAACGTTGGGCAATGGAGGCCAAACGGTGCGACACCGACGAGCCGGCCCCGGATGGATGCGCGACGATCGAGCCGTGGGTGAGGTGCCTTGAAGCGGCCATGTGCCGCCACGGCGTCGACCGTATGAGGGTCGACGCCGAGCGAACGCTTGAGCTGTCCCCCGACTGGAGTTTGCAGCGACCGGTGGCGTCGAACATGCTCGGCGTCGCATTGCTTCTCGCAGGTGACAGCGACCAGGCGGATCAGGTCTTTAGCGACAACTCGCAGGCGGCGAAGGAACTCGACATGCCCAGCAACGCCTCGGTCGCTCTCGCTCAGCGCTCGCTACTGGCGGCGGCGGATGGCGACCTCGACACGGCCGAAAAACTCGCCCAGGACGCGGAGCGATGCGTGCTCGAAGGAGGGTTCGAGGCGTATCTGCCGAGTGCGACAACCTTCGCCGCGCTGGGCAGGGTCGCGCTACACCGGGGGGAACTCCAACAGGCGCAAACGCATCTCGCTGGGGCAGACCGCCTGAGACCGCTGCTGACGTACTTCATGCCGTTCAACGGCGTGCAGGTTCGTCTCGAGCTGGTGCGCGCCCGTATCGCTTTGGGCGACGCCGCGGGTGCAATGGTCTTGCAAAGGGAGATCGACCAGCTGTTAAGGCGGGTCCCCGACCTCGGCGTGCTCGTCGGGCAGGCCGGCGAACTCCGTGATCGGGTCAACGCGATGCACGCCCTGACCGGTGACTGGACCCCCCTGCTCACCGAGGCTGAGCTGCAAGTGCTACCGCTGTTGGCGACCCACCTCACCATCGCTGAGATCGCTGAGCGGCGATACGTCTCACGAGCCACGATCAAGACACAGGCTGTGTCTATCTATCGCAAGTTGGAGGTCACGAAGCGCGGCGAGGCGATCGAGCGCGCGGAAGAGCTCGGTTTGATCGACTCCCCAGCCGTGACCCGTTCTCGCGAGTTCGCCCGATCTAGCTGAGGAACTCGGGGGCATCCGACGCCCCTCGGCCAGCTCATCGAATTTCAACCTCTTTGGTCGATGCAGGCCGCCTTCGGCCTTGCTCAAATGTCAAACACCACCAAGAACAGGAGACGAGATGAGCGACAATCCGGTCTTTATCTACGCCGCGACGTACGCGGATGCCGCCGGCGCCGAGGGGGACTACGACATCCTTCTCGAACTGCACGCGGCGAAGCTCGTGGGCACCTACGACGTCGCGCTGGTCACCAAGGACGCCGACGGCAAGATCCACGTCGAGAAGCACGAGAAGCCGACGCAGCACGGCACATGGGGCGGCATCGCCGTCGGAGCGGCTGTTGGGGTCGTCGCCGCGCCGGCCGTGATCCCGGCGGCGTTGGTCGGCGGTGTCATCGGCGGCCTCGGCGGACACTTCAAAAAGGGCATCTCCAGTGCCGATGCCAAGGAACTGGGCGACCTGATCGAAGCGGGAGAGGCAACGCTGCTCGTGATCGGCGAATCGCGCCTCGAAGAACAGCTCGACAAGGTCCTCACCCGCGCAGAAAAGACGATCGAGAAGGAAATCGACGTCGACAGCAAGGAGTTCAAGCGCGAACTCGACAAGGCGGAGAAGGAGTACGCAACTGCCTAGCTGACCGGACAGGGCTGCGGCCCCGTCTCGGCCGCAGCCGACGGACAAGGCCATCGACTGAACAGCGCTGCTGTGGATCTCCCCGAATCCGATGATTCACCGGGGTGGGCCGCGCGACGGCCGCGGGGGTGTCCCCGCGACACAACACCCCAACACACCAGGCCGAAAGACCCGAAAGGATCAAGATGACCATTGCCTCTGATACCCCCGTACTGGACACGCTCGCCGCGATCACCGCGGAGTCGGTCGAGCGCAGCGGACTGGACGACAACTCGCTGCTCGCGGCGCGCATCGCTGCTCTCGTGGCCGTCGATGCGCCGGCTGCGTCCTATCTCGTGCACATCGGGCCTGCGGCGGACGCCGGCGTCACGCTCGAGCAGCTTCAAGGCATCCTGATTGCGGTCGCGCCGATCGTCGGCACCCCCCGAACGATGTCCGCCGCCGCAAAGATCACCAAGGCGCTCGGGATCGCGATTGTCGCCGTCGAGGCCGAGCTCGACGCCGAGCAGACGGAATCGGAATACGAGTAGCCACCCGCGAACTGCAGGACGAGGAGGTCGGATCGTGTCTAGGTTTGACGAAGAGCAGGGTGCGCTCGCGCAGCTTTGGTGGCTGGTGACGCTGTTCGGTGCCGTGGTGTTCTGCGTCGGGGTCTTCTTCGTTGTCTCGCCACACGAAACGCTGAGCACGTTCACGGTGATCGCCGGGATCTTTCTGCTCGTCGACGGAGTGCTGGCGATCGGCACGTCGATCTTCGCCAAGGGTGAAGGGCGCGGCATGCTGGCATTGATCGGCGTGCTGAGCGCGATCGCGGGCCTGGTCCTCATCAAGAAACCCTTCGGCACGCTCGTCGTCTTCGTGCTCGTCATCGGCGTGTGGTTCATCGTGGCGGGTGTGGTGCGCTTGGTCGCTGCCTTCGGCGAACCCGAGGGGCGTGCGACGAGCATCGCGGTCGCGATCCTCGACACGATCGCCGGCATCGTCATCTTGTCCTGGCCGGGGATTGGTCTGACCACGCTCGCGGTGGTGATCGGCATCGTCCTGATCGTGCGCGGCGCCCTGTTCTTCATGGCCGGCTGGGAGATGCGCAGACTCGGGCATGAAACCAGCGGCACACCGAGGGCGCACCCGGCAACCTGACTTCCAACCCCCTCGGGGGCGTGGCACAAACCTTCGATGCCCGCCCGACTGCAGTGTGCCCGAGCCCGGCTGGCCCACGAACGCTGACAATCAACCTCGTTCCAAAACCGTGAAGGAGAAGCGATGTTCAAGACCCTCAACAGGCCGGCAGTCCTAGCGGCGATTCTGCTTGTCCCGGTGGGGCTGGCCGCTTGTGGCGAATCTTCTGAAGAAAAGGCGACAGCGCAGGTCTGCTCCTCGACCAAGGAAATCCAAGCTCAGCTCGCCAAACTGTCCAGCCTGTCGATCTCCAAGCAGGCACCGGAAGAAATCAAGACCTCCGCCGAAGTGATGAAAAAGGAAGCAGCCAAGATCAACGAATCCGTCTCGAACCTGCCGGCGTCGAGCAAGAGTCAAGTGGAAACCGCGCAGAAGGCTCTCTCCGCCGAGCTCGTGACACTCGCGAAGACAGCGGCGTCTACCGCAAAAGCCGGGGGGAACGTCGAAGCCGTGCTCAAGGAATCCGAGCCTGCGGCGAAGGCCGCGGTCGCCGGGCTTGCGGCGAGCTACAAGCACGCGTACGAATCGCTCAAATGCTCCTAGTTCGGAGTCGAGGGAACCTGCGGTAGTCGGGGAGCGTCCCACGATGATTCCAACCGCCGGAAAGCGGGCCCCGCGAGCCGGTCGCGATCTAGGACCCCCGGCGCTGTAAGGATTGCCGCATGGCCCCCGGCGAAGACGTCCCGCGCGAGCGCCGATCGCTCAGCACCACGCGCATGGAAGCGTTCAGCGACGGCGTGTTCTCGATCGCGGCCACGCTGCTCGTGCTGGATATCGCGATTCATCCGCCGGGCACAGCACTGGAACAGGTGCTTCGCGCTTGGCCGTTCTACCTCGCGTATGTCGTCAGCTTCATCACGATCGGCGCAGCGTGGCTCGGGCATACGCAGCTCACCGAGGGCCTCACGCGGACGGATCCGCTGCTGCTGCGGATAAACCTGCTGGTGTTGCTCGTGGTGGCGTTCCTGCCGTTCCCGACCAAACTGGTCGCGGACGCGCTGCACTCCCATGAGAGCGAGCGTGTGTTCGTCACGATGTACGGGCTCACCCTGCTGGCCATCCGCCTCCTAGGCTTCGCCCTGGACGCGTATGCCCGACGCGAGCACCTCTACACGCCGCAAGCGGGCGAACCGCGCCAGGACGAACCGCGCGAACTGCTCCCGGTGCTCGGCGGTTACGTGATCGCGATGCTCGTCGGTCTCGTCGTACCCGGGGTGGCCATGGCGGTCTATTTCGCGGTGGCGCTCTACATGATTCTCTTTCGGGGGCTTCCACGCCACCCGTTCCGCGCCCGCCGATCCGGCCGCTGAGCGACCAGCGGCCGGCCCGGCCTGCCGGCACCAGTTCGGTGCTCAGACCCGTGCGGCGCGGTGGCTGCCCTGCACGGCGTTCGGTCCCCGGGTCCGGTGCTCGTGCGCCGGTTCGCTCTCCATCGCGGGGGTATGCACGCCTACCGCCGCGCGGTACCAGGCGGCGTAGCGGCGGACGAGCGGCGCCGCGGAGAGTCCGTGGAGCAGGACCGAGAGACCAACGGTCAGGTAGGTGGCCGTGAGCAATGTGTCTCCGTGGGCTTGATGGGTGTCCTCGACGATCACAGCGAAGACGATCGATGCAAGCCCGCGCGGACCGAACCAGCCGATGAAGGCGACAGTCGGCGGCCGTGCGTGTGTGCCCGCCAGGCAGAGGGCCACGGGCAGCATGCGCACGACCGTCAGGCTCAGCAGGGCGTAGAGCACGATCTGCCAGCTCACATGCTCAAGAGCCGGGCCGAGCAGCACGGCGCCGAAGAGCAGGAACGTCGTCGTGTCGAGCAGCGACCCCGCCTCCTCGGTGAACCACATCGTCGGGGCGATATCGCCGGCGACGAGCAGGCCGAACAGCCCGCCCGCCGTGAACGCGGCGATGAAGCCCGACCCGCCGAGAGCCTCTGCGATACCGAACGCGAGCACGGCGGCTGCCACCGGGATGATCTGCCGCCATGCATCATCGATCAGGCCCCGCTTGCCCGCGGCCATCACGATCCACGCGGCAAATGCCCCGGCGACGATGCCTCCGAGGAGCCCGTAGCCGATCTCTTCGCCGACCACCTGCGCTGGGTGGGTAGGCCCCCCCGCGCCGGATGCCGTCGCGAGAACGATCAACAGGATCGGGACGCAGATCCCGTCGTTCAGCCCGCTCTCGACGTTGAGCGACTGCCGCACCCGTTGCGGAAGGCTCGGGTCCGTCACGACCGCGCTGCCGAGTCCGGCATCGGTCGGCGCGAGGATCACACCGAGGATCAGGGCCTCACTCAGCGAGAACGAACCGAAGAGGGCGAGGGCGGCCAGCGAGCCCAGGACAATCGTCAGCGGCAGGCCAACGCCGAGCAATCGCAAGGGCATGGCGGATTCACGACGGACGGCCCGCAGGTCGATGCGCGAAGCGTCCGAGAACAGCACCACCGCGAGCGTCGCTTCGGCAAGCTCCCGCACCGTCGAACTCGTCGGCCCCACAGTGAGCCCGTCGAACACCAGCGGGCCCACGAGCACCCCGATGGCGACCACCAACATGGCCGGCGTGATCGGGGTGTCGGACAGCCGGCGCGAGACCGCTGCGACCAGCAACAGCGCGAGTCCGACAGCGGCGAGCCCCCAATCCACCGCCTCCAAGATACCGGTGGTCCCGCGATCGAATTCGCCTCGGGAGCCCGCGCCTCAGGGCGCCAGCCCCTCCACGCCTTCCACGACTTCGTACATCGCGAAGCGCATGGATCAGATCGTCGCGCCGACACATGCAGGTGATGGCCCTTTCGATGCCTTACCCGGGCGACGTGCACACCGATCGCGCGCACTTGGAGGGACCGGCGATTGTGTCCAACAACGTGTCCAACAGGCCCCGTAAAGCCCGATGTTTATTGGCCCTCTCGCTTGATTACGCCGGGAATCATAATCCGCGTGTCGGGGGTTCGAGTCCCTCCTCCGGCATGCGGCGGCATCCTCTCATCCGACGACGGCAGAGCGAGCGGGACACCGGCGATCGACTCGACTTTCTGGCGACGAGAGAACCGCTGGCGGGTTCAAGTCCGGGCCGCTCGGGGCTCGTAGCGAGCCGCCCGCGACCACGCGCCCGATCGGCGGACCGAGACCACCAGGGCTGCATTCCGCTGCTGGGCCACCGAAGAGACGACTGCCGGGCGGGGCCTCTCCTTGGTCGGCTCTGCGGCCGGTCTACTGACGAGCCGCCGTGGGCCGCTGCGCACTTACACCGCGCGCGACGCGGAACTCCGCGGCGACCTCGCGGGTAGCAGCTTCCGCGCCCAGAGGAAACACGTGGAGCGCATCCACGCGCGCGATGCCGGCAAGGCCCCCAGCCAGTTCGCGCGCCAGTTCGATGCCACCGCCGTTTCGGATCTGCGCGAAAGCCGTCTGTGGAATCGCGACTCCCGGTAGCGCGCCGGCGCGCTCTGCCATACGGTCACTGCGGAGCAGTGCGACGCTCGCGTAGAACCGCACGCCCGCGAGGATCTCTTCGGCGGCCGAGAGGAACACTTCGAAACGCCGGAGGTCAAAGATCATCTGCGATTGAACAAACGTCGCTCCGGCGTCGACCTTGCGCCGCAGCAGCCGCAGCTCCCGGTCGACGTCCTCAGCAAACGGGTTGACGACAGCTCCGACCGCCAGCGGGTGCGGGGCACTCCACGCGGCGGCGCTTGCGATGAGCTGCGTCGCGGTCATATCCCCCACACGCTCGATGCCGGGCACGGGATCACCCTGCATGCAGAGGACCGCCTCGGCACCAAGCGCCGCCGAGCCCACGACCTGCGACTGCAGCGCGAGGCGGTTGCGATCGCGGCAGGACACGTGGACGATCGTCCCTACGCCCTGCTCCCGCGCGAGCGCCACGGCAGCGAGCGGAGACATCCGTGGCTGGCCGGCATGGTTGTCCGTCAGCCCGACGACATCGACGGTGTCGGCCAGGACAGCGATCCGGTCACTCACGCGCGCGCCGTCGGCTCCGGCCGGCAGCGAGATCTCCGCGGACGTCAAAGCTGTAAACGACACGCCCCTGAGCCTAGCCCAGCCGGCTGGCGCGCCATGCTCCGTCCGCCAAGCCCGCGTCTACAGCCAGACCAGTGTCACCGATTCAAACCTGGTCCCGGACTTGGTCTCCCACTCGGCGAATCTGACCCGGGATGACCCTACAGCCGACACCTCTCAGCGCCGATCATGACCGCGTGTCGGGGGTTCGAGTCCCTCCTCCGGCACCGGCTTGTTAGCTCTGGAATGCGGGTTCGCGGCATCGCCCCGCCACCAGGCATGCGATTTCAGCCTGTGAGCCCGAGCGTCCGCGCATCGCCCGCCGGCTGCGTAGTTCCCCACGGACGGATCGGTGCGAAGCCTCGATACCACGAGGCTCGGGCCACCGTAAGGTCGTAGCCGCTGGTGTCCATTCCGGCGGATCGAGAACGAGATCTGAGCGATGGGAGGGTCGAGCGGTGAAGAGGGTCCTGATCGTCGCAGGCACCGCAGCAGGTCGTCGGTTTTCTCGCCAGACGCTGGGTGTCGAGCCACGGCGGAGTCGACTTCGAGCACATGCTCGAGGGATGCCGGAGGACGCTCCGCGCGAAGTGGATGTTCCGGAACATCTCGGCCATCCGCGAGAACACTGAGCGGATCTTGACCCTGCTCGAAGCGGACCGCCGAAGCACGTCGCAGGGTGAGCGCCTCACGCACCTGAGGCCGACGCTCGTCCCCGACGACACACCGACCGAGAGGTTCGCCATGCACGTGCTCGTCGTCTACGCGCACTTCAACCGCGATTCGTTCACACACGCCGTCCTCGAACAGGTCGTCAGGGGGCTCGACGAGAGTCCCCACACCTACGAGGTCGACGACCTGTACGCAAGCGGCTTCGATCCGATCTTCACGACGGACGACGCGGTCCAGTTCGTCCACGAGGGGCTGCCGGAGGAGCTGCTCGAGCAGATCAACCCGCGGGAGCTGGTCCTCGGCGCGGCCCGCGGGCCGCTGCGCAGGTACATGGCCCAGCGATGGCTGCGAGGCAAGGACGACCGTGAGATCGCCCGCGGGCTCGCCGAACGCCTACCCAAGGACGTCAAGGAGCAGCAGGCGAAGGTCGCCGCCTCCGACGCCATCATCTTCGTCGCGCCCGTGTTCTGGATGGGCTTCCCGGCGATCCTCAAGGGCTGGTTCGAGCGCGTCTTCGCCTACGGGTTCGCATACACGCTCGACCGCTCCGGCTGGGAAGGCGACCTCGAGGGGCGAACGCCTCTTCTCTCTCAGGAGAAGGCGCTCATCCTCACGCCGACGTTCTTCACCAAAGAGGAGTACGACAAGGGGTGGCGTCAGGCCATGGACACCGTCCTCTGCGACTGGGGCCTGAAGATGGCCGGAGTGGAGCAGGCCCGACACGTCTACTTCTACGCCGTCGTCGCGGCCGACGACGAGCAGCGGCGCGCCTACCTCGACGAGGCGTACCGGCTGGCCAAGGACTTCTAGCGTTCTGCCCGCCGCGGGCCCCCCGGCCGTGCGCCCAGAGGCCGCGGAAGAACTCGCCCGCACTCTCGGGGGGGCTTGCCCTGGAACGGGGAGCTCGCCAGCCGGAGCCTACATATCGGAATCCGTCGCGATGGCTTGCAAGTGGGGTTGCCCCAGCGTTCAAGCGTGCCGGTGGCCGCGGGCCATCTCGGCGGCCTGGGTCTCCCAGAATTCCGCCAGAGCCTGTCTGCGGCCGTTGATCCATTGCGGCGTTCCGTGCTTGCGCGCCAGGCGCACCTGCTGTCGGCAGAAGCTCTCCTGGAACGGTGCGCGCCAGTCCTTGGCGGGGTCTTTCGGTTCGCCGCACAGGCGTTGCCCGCAGCCGCAGACACCGCCCTCGTTGATGCGGTGGCGCTGTGAGGCGTCGCGCAGACACCGCGGGAGCTCCGTCTGGGTCGCTGCGCGGTCCGCCTCCTCCGGGTGTCGCTCGCGAAGCTCGTAACCCATGTTGACGAGCAGGACGACATCGGCGGCGAGTTGGGCGAGGTCGTTCCGCCCCCGTCCCACCCAGCTCACGGCCTCACGCTCGTGGGTCCACATATACGAGTCGCGGCCGACTTCGGAGTCGAGCTCGGGGGTTCCGGCTGAGCGTGAGCGTGCCTCGACCCCTTCACGAGCCCGCTCGATCGCGCGCCAGACGAGCGGATGCTTCTCCTCTTTCTGGACATCCGCGAGCAGGCCGAGAAGCGCTGTGGGGTCCGTCCCCTCCGAGCGCCAGTGGTGGGCGAGCAGCGCATGCACGAGCAGGATCCGGGCATGCCACGAGCGGATATACGGCCTGCCGTCGGTCCTGTGATGCCCGATGTAGTAGGCGGCGTCTTTCGCGTTGTCCTCGCAGCAACGCCCGTTGAGTACGGCGTGCTTGATTCCTTGAGCGAGCGCCACCTCGCCGCGCAGCGGCGACATGACCTCGGCGAGACAGAGCCGGTTCGCGTGGGAGAACTCGTCGGGATAGACGTCTCTGAGCGCGGGCAACACCCATGCGAGCGCAGCCAGCTGGTTGCCGAGCCGACTGTCGTGGCGGGCGAGGGAGGTCTTCTCCGCCGCATCTGCGCGGTCGAGGCGTTTCTGTATGAGCCTCTGCAGCGCCGCGTCGGGATGTCCGCTGGCCATCGCGAGCGCCTTGGCTGCCGGCCAGTCGAGTCCAGTCGAAGTGGAGCTTGCGAGGCGCAGGAGGACGAACTGTGCGGGTATGTGCCGCCAGTCGGCGAGTGCCCGCACAAGTTTCGTCAGCTCATCGCGCCGCCACGCCGCTGAGTCTTCCGGGTGGATCGTCTCGACGTGCTTGATGCACCGCTCGGCATCGCGTCGAAGCTGGTCGTCTCTACTGTGGATGTCACAGATCGTGGCGATGCGAATCGCCGCGGCCACGACCGCGGGACGCTTCCAGCCACCGACCGCGATCAGGTCGACGAGCTCCTCGAACATCTCGTCTCTGGGAGGCCCGGTGTGTCTGGACGCCCAGAAGAGCAGTGCCATCACCGGGTAGCGGTCTTGGCGCCCGCTCTCCTCCTCGGCTTTCGCGACTCTCCTGACGGCTTTGATGAGGCGAGCGTGCGATGTCTCCGCTCTGGCGATCGCGTAGGCGGCGAGATCGTCGGCCGCAAACCCGACCCGCGTGCCGCTGCACCAGAGCAGACCGAAGTCGACGGCGTGCTTGACCTGCCGGGCTCCCGCACCCTGAAGCGACCCGGTATCGGCGGTCAGGGCCCCGTTCTCGACGTCGAGGGCACACGCGAGCGCGTCGATCGCGCTGAGTGCTTCGCGGCCTTGTCGTTCCCGCTCGGCGCGGCGATGCACGCCATGCCCTCGCAGCGGCGTGACCTGTCCGAAGCCGAGCGCCGCGAAGTAGCGGGCGAGCATCGCGGCTCTCCACAGGTCACGGTTTGCAGGCAGCACGCCGAGCGGGCCGCGGAGCCCCTCGATCAGCTCGAGGTAGAAGGGCGCGACGAGCGCGTCGTTGACCGGGTCGTGAAGCTTTTCCAAAGCAGCGACCGCTTCGTCTCGTTTGGCGGCGTCGATGTTCTTGTTCCTGCGCAGGAATTTCAGGGCCTCGTCGAGTGTGAAGCGGTCGAGGTCCTCGCGGATCGTGACCAGCCCATCCAGCGGCAGCCGTCTCGTGGTGGCAAAGACGACCGCGACCCTGCACTCGACGAGATCCCTGACCGTTTGACGCAGCTGCGCCCCGTCGTCCTCCCAGAACCGTTCGGCGACATCGTCATCGATGCCGTCGACGATCACGACCGTCAAGCGCGAGCGCCTCACCCGACGCCAGATCGCCTCGCCTTGGTCTTTGGAGCCGAGCTTCACATCGATGCGTTTCTCGAAGATACGTTCGGCGTCTTCTCCGAAGGTGAACGGTTCTCCACGCTTGGCGCGCACGGGGACGGGCACGAGCTTTTTGTCTGCGAGCTCTTTTGTGAGCCCGACGATGAAGTTGGTGCGTCCCGTGCCGGTGCGGCCGTGGACGATTCCGACGGCGGGGTCAAAGCTGCGGGTGATTTCGTCGGCGAAGTCCTTGGTGCGACTTCCGCGTACCACCGCCGGTCGTTTCTCGGCCCATGCCACCAGGTCGTAGACGGGGATCTTTCGGTAGCGGCGCAGCGCGGCCTGCATCTTCCGTCCGAACAGCAGGTAATAGGCGAAACCCGCCAGCAGCGCAGTGACGAGCAAGTGGTCCAACATCCCTACCGTGACGTCGTGGCGTGACGCAAGCCGCTCGACTTCGCCGTGGGTCCAGCCGACGATGTCGAGGAACGCGACCACCGCGACGAGAAGGCCGGGAAGTGCGAGGTAGAGCCAAGGGCGGTTGCGCGAGTAGAGGCGCTGCAATTTGCGCAGTGCCCTCGCCCCCCTCGTGTTGCGCAGCTCCGGCGCCTCGGGTCGCGTCACGGTCAGTGACACGTCATGGCGGAGGGCGTCGCTCACATGTGCTGCGCCACCTCGTGCTGCCGCGACCGCCCGGCGCGCCCTCGTCGCGGCCGGTGGATGCTTGGCCGGGTCTGTAAGGGCCGTCGTCTGTGTGCCAGCCACCGTTTCCCCCATTCGACGTAAGCGTCAGGTGAGGCACATGCGGACTGCACTGACTTGTCGTGCTGTTCGCACGTGTCGAAAACCTGGTCGTCGCAAGCCTAAGCGGCGACGAGGCTGCGGATCAATCCAATCTTGGACCTGGACGGAACTGCTCGGATCGCGTCCGCCTGCGTGAGGCGGTGCGAACGCGCGGCGCGCCTGTGCCTCGACGGCTCACAACACCTCGGCGATGCGCGCCGCCGCGCGCGCGGCTCCGTCGGCCTCCACCTCGCGGTAGCACACCTCTCGTCCGATCTCCTGGGCGATCGCCTCTGCGATCGCCTCCGGCGGAGACACGAGCCTTCTTCGGCTGTCTTCTGTTCGATGCGGGACCGCGCCGCGAGGATTTCGCCGCTGGCAGCTCCGCCGCCCGTCCACTGTGTCTGCGCCGGGGTCAAGCTGTGCAGCAACCCTGTCGATAGGGCGATCAGGTCGATTGTGACCGGGGAGCCATTCCCCTTCTATGGCGGTGCCCGCACCGCAGTCAGGAGACGCCCATGTATCGAGGCGTCCCATCGAAGCAACGGTCGCTCGAGAGCGATCCCCTCGCAGTTTCTCCTCCGCGCAGGCGTCCCGGCGCCCGGAAGCTCGGCAGCGGGTTCTTCCTCATCGGACTGCTCGTCACGCTGATCTCTTCCTCCACCGCGCTGGCCGCTCCCGCCCAGGTTGGCCTGGGCGGCGCCACCAGCTTCTCGGTGCTGGCCGGCTCGACTGTCACGAACACGGGCCCGACGACGATGTTCGGCGACCTCGGACTCAGCCCCGGCTCGTCTGTCACGGGAGCGCCGCAGGTCCTGGGCCAGACGCACGTCGACGATGCTGTCGCGATCGAAGCGAAGAACGCCCTCACGACGGCCTTCAACGACGCCGCATCCCGTCCGACGAACGGGTCCGCCGGGACGGATCTCGCCGGTCAGACGTTCACCGCCGGCGTTCGCACCGCAAGCAGCTCGCTGCTGCTCTCCTCCGGGAGCGTGACGCTCGACGCACAGGGAGATCCCAACGCCGTCTTCATCTTCCAGGTCGGGACGACATTGACGACGGGCTCCAACACGAGCGTCTCGCTCGTCAACGGCGCCCAGGCGTGCAACGTCTTCTGGCAGATCGGCTCCTCCGCGACGCTTGGCACGGGCACCCGCTTCGTCGGCACCGTGATGGCAGGCGAAACGATCACCGCGGGTACGGCCGCCACGATCCACGGCCGGCTGCTCGCCCAGGTGAGCGCAGTCAACCTGGACACGAACACGATCACCAACTCCACATGCGCCCCCGGCGGCACCGAAACCGCCACGCCCGCCGAAGCGCTCACGCTCGCGGAAGCAGCGAAAAAAGCGGAAACGACCGCTGCGAGCCCGACAACAGGAACGCCCGTGACCACACCGAGCGCCGCAGCTCGGCGCGCCGCCGAAAAGCGTGCAAAGGCGAGACGTGCCGCAGCGAGACGCGCGGCTGCGCGACGCCGCCACCACAGGGAAATGCTGCGTCGCGCCAGGCCGCCGAGCCCGGGCCACCACGGGTCGTTCACCGGCTGAGCCGCCAGACGGGCAGGTGATCGGCTTGGCGATCGTCGCCATCGTGCGTCCGCGGGTACGCCCCGCGGACGCAGCCGCGTCCCGCGGCGGGATGGCGACGATCGCCGCACTGCTCGTCATCTGCGCTCTTGCTGGATCTCCGGGCTCGGCCCACGGCCTTCCCGACCCGACCCGGATCCCCGCCACCCAGCGGTTGGCGCTTCTGTTCACCGACCACGGCGTGCACCGGCGCCCGTCGGGCCGGTCCGCTCGCGTCGCTGACGTCGCCGATCTCAGGCCGATCACCGGCGAGCGAACGGCCCTCCCGGTGATCGGCTCCTCGAGGGACTCACACGGTGTGCGCTGGCTTCGCGTGATGCTCCCCGGCCGGCCCAACGGATCGACCGGCTGGATCGCGCAGCAGGGCACCCGGGAGGCGGCAACTCCCTGGCGTCTGGTCGTGCACCTGAATCTCCGCAGCGTCCTCGTCTACCGCACCGGACGGCTTGTGGCGCGGTTCGGCGCCGTCGTCGGCAAGCCCTCCACGCCGACTCCCGTCGGCTCCTACTTCGTCGAGGAGGCCGTCAAGCTCGGCACCCTCGAACCCGGCGGGCCGTTCGCCCTGGCCCTCAGCGCGCGCTCGGATGCGCTGCGGGAATTCGACGGCGGCCCTGGTCAGATAGCGCTTCATGGCCGCAGCCGCCTGGGCGGGAAGCTCGGAACGGCGGCGTCACACGGGTGCATCCGTCTGTCATCCGGGAGCATCGAGTGGCTCGCCGAACGTGTCGGGCCCGGCGTACCGGTGATGATCGAGCGCGGCTGATGCGGGAAGCGCCCCGCCCCCGCCTGTAACGTCCCGCGCCCTCCGCGGACAATCCTGCGGCTCGCCGACCGGGCAGCCGAGACCGGAGGCTCAGCTACCGACCGGAGGGGGCAGCGTGGCGTTACCAGCGACTGTGCAGGGCTTCATCGAGCAGCAGGCCCGCGAGGCGAGCTACGAGCTACGCCGACCTGCGCGCGGTCGTGTTCAACGGCACCACGAAGCGATCGCCCGAGCCGAGCAACACCGACGGGCTGCTGGCGATCGTGCGCATGGTCTTCGACCAGGTGGGCGTGAGGCTGGACGAGGTCCGCACCGCCGACCGGGAGATCCCCGCGGGGCTGTGGCCCGACATGCGCGAGCACGGCTACGAACGCGACGAGTTCCCCGCGATCTACGAGCAGCTCGTCAAGCCCGCGCAGATCCTGATCATCGCCGGGCCGATCTGGCTGGGCGATCAGAGCTCACACACCCGCAAGATCATCGAGCGGCTGTACGCCTACTCCTCGGATGTCAACGACGCCGGCCAGTGGTCCTACTACGGCAAGGTCGGAGCTGCGCTCACCACCGGCAACGACGACGGCGGCAAGCACGTCAGCGCCCAGGTTCTCTACGCGCTGCAGCACATCGGCCTGACGATCCCGCCGCAGTCCGACTCCTACTGGACGGGCGAGGCCGGGCCGGGCCCCTCCTACCTCGACGCCGAAGGCGGCGGCGAGCAGAACGCGTGGGCGACGCGCAACACCGTCTTCCTCGCCTGGAACACCCTTCACCTCGCCCGCATGCTGACCGACGCCGGTGGCATCCCCGCCTACGGCAACTCGACCCGCGACTGGGACCTTGGGCACCCCGGCCACCCGAACCCCGAGCACCGCAGCTGACCGTCCGCCCCGCCGTCAGTCGCGCGAAGCGCCCCGCCCAGCCGGGTTCGCGTCGCGCTCGAGCTCGCGCGCTTCGTCCTCGCCCGTGTCGCTCACGTCCGGGTCGACGGAGCGGGCCTCGTCGTGGTGGGCCCTTGCCTGGCCCATCGCCTCGTCGGCGTCCGCGTTGCCGCGTGCGGCGAGCGCCTGCTCCCGGCGGGCCTGAGCCGCCTTTTCTCGCGCTTCGGCTTCGGCGCGGGCCGCGCTGGCACGGTGCTCGTCGGCCGCCGCGCGGACCTGCTCAGCCTCCAGAGCCGTCTGCTCGCCCCGCGCGCGCAGGGTGCGCGCCTCGTCTCGCCGTGCGAGGAGCCTCCGCTTGCGCGCGCGCGCCAAGGCGAGCGCGATGACGACGACCGCCACGACGACGATCACGATGATCAGTCCGGTGCTCATCGGGTGTTCCTCCTCTCAGGCGCGGCGGACGACGAAGCTCGCGATGAACACGATCGCGAGCACGACCAGTCCCAGCCATAGGAAGTGGATGAGAGCGCCCAGGCCAAAGGCGAGCGCCACGATGATTGCCGCCACGAGTAGTAATCCCATGTACGCCTGTTACCCGGATTGGCAACTGGGGATCCTCCTGCAACGCCCGTAGCCGGTCAGCATCCGGACCGCGCCGTCGAGGCTCGCCGGCGAAGCCCGCCGTCGGCGAGCGCGGCGATCGTCATCCAAGTTCGCCCGTAGCCGGCGTCGCCGCCGTCGACCCGGGCTCCAGGGACGGCCATCCGTTCCTGGAGCCCGAGCGTCCTGACGGCGGGGCGCCTCAGGCCGGCGCCGGCTCCTCCGCCGGCGCGGGCGCGTACCCGCGCACGCGGGCACGCGAGGCGATTGCGAGGCCGCTCAGGGTCCCGGCCAGCGCGAACGCCGCCGCCGCCCACATCGCCGGACGGAAGCCGGCGGTGACAGCGGCGGGCGAGCCCAGATGCCCGTAAGCGGAGAAGGCGGCGGTCGCGATCGCGACCGCGAACACGGCCCCGAACCGCTGCGCCATGTAGTTGATGCCGGAGGCCGTGCCCATCTCATCCTCGCCCACGGTGCTCAGCACCGCGGTCGGCACCGTCGGCAGCGCCATCGAGATCCCGACCCCGGCGACGAGCAGCGCGCCCGCGATCTCGACCCAGCCGGTCGCGAGCCCCCCGCGCGCTGCCACCCAGGCCAGCCCGAGCGTCTCGAGCGCCAGCCCGGCGACGATCAGCGGCCGGCGGCCGACGCGGTCGGAGACAGCGCCCGCGATCGGCGAGACGATCATCGGCGTCGCGAAGAACGGCAGCAGGCGCAGGCCGGTCGACAGCGGCGAGTAGCCGCGGCCGAACTGGAACTCCTGCGTCACGAGGAAGGCGGCGGCGAAGGTCGCGCCGGACATCAGGAACGTCGTCGCGTTGCCGAAGCTGAACTCGCGGCTGCGGAACAGCCGCAGCGGCATCATCGGCTCGCGGACCCGGCTCTCCCACAGCACGAACCCGGCGAGCAGCGCGATGCCGGCCAGCAGGCAGCCGAGCACCTCGGTGCTCGACCAGCCGGCGTCGTTCGCACGCACGAGCGCCCACACCAGGGCGAGCACGCCCGCGGTGACGAGCGCGACCCCGCCGAGGTCGAGCCGCTTCGGCGCTCCCCGGCTCTCGGGGAGCAGGCGCGTGCCGAGCGCGGCCGCGGCCAGCCCGATCGGAACGTTGATCCAGAAGATCCACTGCCAGTCGATGCTCTGCGTGACGGCGCCGCCCACGAGCGGCCCGATCGCCACAGCGAGGCCCGCGAGCCCGCCGTAGATCCCCACGATCAGCCCGCGGCGCTCCGCCGGGAATGCGGTCGTGAGGATCGTGAGGCTGAGCGGGAGCACGATCGCGCCGCCGAGGCCCTGCACCGTGCGTGCCGCGATCAGCGCGCCGGCGGTCGGGGCCAGCGCGCACGCGGCCGAGGAGATCGCGAACAGCGCCAGGCCGGCGTTGAACACGCGGCGGCGGCCGAAGCGGTCCCCCAGCGCCGCCGCCGTGATGATGCCTGCTGCGAACGCGATCCCGTAGGAGTTCACCGTCCACTGCATGGCCGAGAGCCCGACATGCAGGTCCTGCTGCATGCGCGGCAGCGCGGTGACGACCACGAGCGAGTCGAGCGCGACCATGAAGTACGCCGTCGAGGTGAGCGCGAGCACCCATCCCAGGCCGCCGCGACGCGATCGCCTGCCCGCGGTGGGTGTCGCTGATCTTGTGTGAGCGCCCGTCATTGGAAACCTCCGTCGCTGTGCCGCCGTGTGGGCGGGTCTGCCGCAATGACGAGCTGGGACCACGCAGACGGACATCGATCTCGCCGGCCGGGGTGTCCGTCGGGCAACCGCGCGTTCGTCTACTACTTCAGAGCCGCACAGCGGCTCGTGCACACCGACCCAGGAGGCGCAGATGAGATACGCCCTTTTGATCTACGGCGCTCGCGACGGCGGCGAGCCCGAGCGCGAGATCGACCCCGACATCGCCGCGGCGCTCGACCGGCCGGGCGTCGAGGACTGGACCCGCCTGCAGAGCGCCGGGTCGGCGACGACGGTCAGGCGCGAGGCTGGCAGGCGCCTGCTGATCGACGGACCTTTCGTCGACAGCAAGGAGTACCTGGGGGGGCTCGTGATCGTGGAGAGCCCCGACATCGACGGGGCGCTCGCGGTTGCGGAGGACCTGCAGGACCTGCGGCCGCAGATCGCGATCGAGGTGCGACCGGTGCTCGAGACGGCCGAGCAGACGTGACGATCGATGACGTCTTCCGCGAGCAGTGGAGCCGCGTGCTGGCGACGCTCGCCTCCTACCTCGGCGACATCGAGCTCGCCGAAGAGGCGGCGCAGGAGGCGTTCGCCGTCGCCGCAGAGCGCTGGCCGCGCGAAGGAGAGCCGGCGAACCCGACGGGGTGGCTCGTCGCGACCGCGCGCAACCGCGCGATCGACCGCATCAGACGCGAGCGGACGCTCACCCGCAAGACCGAGCAGCTCGGCCGCGAGCTCGCCGAGACGCCCGAGCAGCCGATGATCGAGGCGAGCACGTTCCCGGACGAGCGGCTGGAGCTGATCTTCGCCTGCTGCCATCCGGCGCTTGCGCTCGACGCGCAGGTCGCGCTCACGCTGCGGACACTCGGCGGCCTCTCGACGGAGGAGATCGCGCGCGCCTTCGTCGTCCCGTTCGAGACGATGAGCAAGCGGCTGACGCGCGCCAAGCGCAAGATCCGCGACGCGGGGATCCCGTTCGCGGTGCCGCCCGACCACCAGCTGCCGGAGCGGCTCGACGCGGTCCTGGCGGTCGTCTACCTGATCTTCAACGAAGGCTGGGGCGGCGGCCGGGTGGACCTCGCCGCGGACGCGATCCATCTCGGCCGCGTGCTCGCCGCGCTGATGCCCGACGAATCCGAGGTCCTCGCGCTGCTCGCGCTGATGCTGATCGGCGACGCGCGCCGCGAGGCCAGGGTGCGCGAGGGCGATCTCGTGCTGCTCGACGACCAGGACCGCTCGCTGTGGGACGAGCAGGAGCTCGCGGAAGGGCGCCGGCTGCTGGAGCGAGCGGTGGCGTTCCGCCACGAGGGCCCGTACGTCCTGCAGGCCGCGATCGCCGACCTGCATCTTCGCGAGCCGCGCGACTGGGAGCAGATCGCCGCGCTCTACGGCGCGCTCCTGGGGCTGACCGGCTCCCCGATCGTGGCGCTGAACCGCGCGGTGGCGGTGGCGGAGGTCGAAGGGCCCGCCGCCGGGCTCGAGCTGCTGGAGGGGCTGGAGCTCGAGGACTACCGCTACTTCCACTCCACGCGCGGCGAGCTGCTGCGCCGCGCCGGGCGCGACGCCGAGGCACGCGACGCCTACGAGCGGGCGCTCGAGCTCGCGCAGACGGACCCCGAGCGCCGGTTCCTCGCACGGCGGCTCGGCGGGTTGGGGGACGCTCTGGGCGGTTGAGGGGCCCGCACCTTCAGCCGACCGAGCCGTCCACCACGGCCTTGCACGGTGACAGCTACGCTGGGTGCTTGGGCGGGCAGCCTGTCGCGGCTGCAATGCGCGCGACGGGGCCGGTGGGTCCCGACCCTGACTGGAGCAGCGCGGATCTGCCGCGCCTTCATCCCGCGATCCGAAAGGCCGCCCCGTGACCGATCTCACCCCTCGTCCCGAGCACAGGTTCACCTTCGGCCTCTGGACCGTCGGCAACCCCGGTCGCGACCCCTTCGGCGAGCCGACGCGCGCGCCGCTCGACCCGTCCGACACGGTCCGGCGCCTGGCCGAGCTCGGCGCCTACGGCGTCAGCATGCACGACAACGACCTCGTGCCCTGGGGTACCCCGCCAGCGGAGCGCGACCGCATCCTCGCGAGCTTCAAGGCCGCGCTGCAGGAGACGGGGATGAAGGTCGCGATGGCCACGACGAACCTGTTCGGCCACCCCGCCTTCAAGGACGGCGCGTTCACCTCGAACGACCGCCGCGTCCGGCGCGCCGCGATCGGCAAGGCGATGCGCTCGATCGACCTCGGGGCCGAGCTGGGGGCACCCGTCTACGTCTTCTGGGGCGGGCGCGAGGGGACCGAGGCCGGCGTCGCCACCGACCCGCGCGACGCGCTCGAGCGCTACCGCGAAGCGATCAACGTTCTGTGCGACTACGTCGTGGAGCAGGGCTACGAGATGCGCTTCGCGATGGAGCCGAAGCCCAACGAGCCGCGCGGCGACATCTTCCTGCCGACGGTCGGCCACGCGCTCCACTTCATCACGACCCTGCAGCGTCCGGAGATGGTCGGCGTGAACCCCGAGGTGGCGCACGAGACGATCGCCGGGCTGAGCTTCCACCATGGCGTGGCGCAGGCGCTGTGGGCCGGGAAGCTGTTCCACATCGATCTCAACGGGCAGCGGACCGGCCGCTACGACCAGGACTTCCGCTTCGGCGCCGAGGACCTCAAGGAGGCGTTCCTGCTCGTGCGGCTGCTGGAGCGCTCCGGCTACGACGGCGTGCGGCACTTCGACGCCCACGCCTACCGCAACGAGAACGCCGAGGGGGTGTGGGACTTCGCCCGCGGCTGCATGCGCACCTACCTCGCCCTCGCGGACACCGCGCGGCGTTTCGACTCGCTTCCCGAGGTGGCCGAGGCGCTCGCCGCGGCCTCGGCGGACGAGCTCGCACAGCCGAGCGCGCCCGGCGGCGCGGCCGAGGCCGACGCGCTGAAGGCGGAGGTGGAGCTGCTCGACGAGCTGGCGGGGCGCGGCTACTACAACGAGGCGCTCGACCAGCTGCTGGTCGAGGTGCTGCTCGGCGTGCGCTGAGGCCCGGGCCCCCCGCTAGGCCCCGGCCCCGTTCATGCTCGCCGTGTCGATCACGAAGCGGTAGCGCACGTCGGAGGCCACGACCCGGTCCCATGCCTCGTTGATCTGCTCCGCCGATACGAGCTCGATCTCCGGGACGACCCCGTGCTCTGCGCAGAAGTCGAGCATCTCCTGCGTCTCGGCGATCCCGCCGATCGCCGACCCGGCGAACGTGCGCCGCCCCGCGATCAGCGAGAAGACCGGCACCGACAGCGGCTCGGGCGGAGCGCCGACGTTCACGAACGCCCCGTCGGTCTTCAGGAGCCCCAGGAAGCGACCCATCGGCAGCGGCGCGCTGACCGTGTTGATGACGAGATCGAAGCGGCGTGCGAGCTGCTTGAAGGTCTCCCGCTCGCTGGTCGCGTAGTACTCGTCGGCGCCGAGCCGCAGGCCGTCCTCTTGCTTGCTGAGGCTCTGCGAGAGGACGGTGACGTGCGCGCCCATCGCCTTCGCGAGCTTCACCGCCATGTGCCCCAGCCCGCCGAAGCCGACCACCGCGACGTGCTTGCCCGGCCCGGCCTGCCAGTGGCGAAGGGGCGAGTAGGTCGTGATCCCGGCGCACAGCAGCGGCGCCGCCCGGTCGAGGTCGATCTCGTCGGGCACGCGCACGACGAAGTCCTCGTCGACGACGACGTGGGTCGAGTAGCCGCCTTTGGTGACCGTCCCGTCGCGGTCGACCGAGCCGTAGGTCTGGGTGTTGCCGGGGATGCAGTACTGCTCTTCGCCCTTCAGGCAGTTCTCGCACTCGCGGCAGGAGTTGACCATGCACCCGACCCCGACGCGATCGCCGCCGCGTGTACGCGCTGACCTCGGCGCCGACGTCCGCCACGACGCCCGCGATCTCGTGCCCCGGCACGGCGGGGTAGGGCACCTCGCCCCACTCGCCGCGCGTGAAATGGATGTCCGAGTGGCAGATGCCGCAGAACTTGATCTCGATCAGGACGTCTTTCGGACCGAGCTCGCGGCGCTCGATGGTCAGCGGGACGACGGCCTCGGAGGCGCCATGGGCGCCGTAGGCGTGGACGGTGCTGCTCATCTCTGCTCTCCTCGGCTCGGGGTGGCGGTCATGGGACCGGCCCAGCCTACGACGGCTCGGGGTTCGTCCCGGGGAAGCGGCTACCCGCCCCGCAGCTCGCGGAAGGCCCCGAGCAGCGTCTCGCGCGTGTGCGGGTCGGGAGCGGGCAGCGTCGTCTCGTTCAGCGAGCCGATCACCCGTGCGACGTCGTCGAGGTAGCCCGCGCACCCGTCGCACTCGGCGAGGTGCGCATCGAAGCGCTTGCCGCTCGCGTTCGGGCAGGGAGCCTTCGAGGTAGTCGCTGATCAGCTGCACGAACTCGCGGCAGACCAGCGGATCGCGGCGACGGCGCCGGCGGAACAGGGAGATCACGAGGGCACCTCCACGAGCGGGACGAGCGCGGCTCTCACGCTGACGCGGGCGCGGTGCAGCAGCACCCGCTGGTTGGCGTCGGTGATCTCGAGCAGCTCGCAGACCTCCTCGGCCGGCATGCCCACGACGTCGCGGAGCATGATCACGAGCCGCTGGCTGGACGCGAGGCCGTCGACCGCGTCGAGCAGGTGCCGGCGCAGCTCTCCGCTGAGCAGCCTTCGCTCGGGGTCGCCGTCCAGGCGCGCCGGCGCGCTCACCCACCTGCCGTCGGGACCGAACCCCGGCTCGAACACGCCGGGATCCAGCCGGTCCTCCTCCAGCGCCGAGAGCGGGAGGCTCCGTGCCTCGCGCACGCCCGCGGAGCGCGCCCGGTTGACGAGGATGCGGAAGATCCACGTCTGCAGCGACGAGCGCTCCTCGAAGCGTCCCAGCCCCCGCACCACGGCGAGCCACGTTTCCTGGACCACTTCGTCCGCCGCCGCGCCGGTGCGCACGAACGTCGCTGCGACGCGGCGCATCGCGCCGTCATAGGTCGCTACCAGCACCTCGAATGCCTCCTCGTCCCCCGCACGCAACCTCGCGAGCACCGCGCGCTCGTCGTCGGGCGGCATCGATCAGGCCCGCGCCCCAGCGCACGGTCGCTGCCGGCCCGTCCGCCACCACGCGCGAGTCCTCATCGCCACAGTCTCGCCGTTGGCGCACCCGCACCCGCGCGCCCGCTGCGGCGCGCGCGCCATCCCGTCCTTCGCGCGGGCCCGGCCGTGCGGAGCTGCGGCGCGCGAAGCGCCGCAGCTCCACCGTCCGAGGTCCAGTCATCCGGTGGCAATTCCCTCGCCGCCGGCGGCGCCCGGAACCAGAACCGAGCCGATCGGTTCGAGCGCTCCCGTCCCGGACACGGCGAACTCGTCGACGATCCCTTCCTTGCCCGCCTGCACGTAGAGGTTCCGCCCCGCGGCGGCGCCATCGACCGTGCCGGGGTCGGTTGCCGTGTTGCCGAGCAGCGTGAGCTGCCCGCCGAACGCCTCGCTGAAGGCGCTGAGCGTCGCGCTGCCAGCGTTGGAGGTGTAGAAGAAGCCCGCCGCCGGCGTGAGCCAGCACGTCGCCGCCTGTTCGGTCGCCACGGAGGAGAGCGCGGTGAGCGAGCCGTCGTAGTTGACCCGGAAGCTCGCGAGCGCTCCGGCCGCCTCGGCCACCAGGAGATGGCCCTGCTGGTCGAACGAGAGGGCGAACGGGACCGTCGGGTCCGCGGTGACGACCGGCGCCGGGGACAGGCCGCCGAACGGCGAGACCTTGAAGACGTCGAGCGACTGGCCGCCGGCCTTCGTGGCCACGATCAGCTTCGACCCGTCGGGTGTGAAGGACACCTGACCCGGCGTGTGCGTGAACTGTTCGGCTTCGCCGGGGTTGGTGCCGCTCAGGCCCAGCGAGCGATGCAGGGCCGGGATGCGCACGAGGTGGCCGAAGGCCACGGCGAACCCCTGGATCGAGCCGCCTTCCTCGGCGTTCAGCACGTACGCCTCGCCGTGCGCGGCGGTGACGCTGACCGGGAAGGACCCGCCCGAGCCGATCACCTGCCGGAGCAGGAGGTGCGGCCCGAAGACGGAGAACACCGAGATCGTGTTGCTGCCCGCGTTGACGGCGAGCAGCAGGTTGTCCGCGCGGTCGTAGACCAGGGACCCTTGCGAAGCGGTGTGGTCGACGACCGAGCCCGTGAGCTGGCCGCCGAGGCCGCCGGTGGCGTATGTGCCCGCCGGCGCGAGGGTGCCGTCCTGGCGGCGCTGGTAGGCGACGATCTGGTTGCCGGACAGCCCGTCGGTCTGCACGAACACGGGCGCGCCGTTCCCGAAGCCGCGCCCGGGCGGCGGGTCCGCGAGCGCGGGAGCGGCGAGCGCCGCGGTGGCCAACATCGCAATGGCGGCAACGGCGCCTGTCAGGCGTTTCGCACGTCTGGTCATTCCGGCTCTCCTTGGGTCGCGGGACGTTCGGGCCCTACCGTCCCGGCAGGCGAGCGTTCGTTACACGGCGGACCCGACCCGCTGCGCGCGCCGCCGAGGCCCCGCGCGACCTCACCGTCCCGGACGAGGCGCTCTCACCACGGCGCCGAAGCGCTCGTCTCGCTGCCGGACTCCTCCTGCACCGCGCGCGGCGGCGTGTAGAAGGTCGAGTAGGGCCGCAGGCGCACTGCGACGCGCTGCTCGGCGCGCGCGGCCTCTTCGACCATCGGGCGCACGTCCTCGGAGACCGGCTGCCCGCCCATCACGGCGGCGATCTGCATCATCACGTCGACGACGCTGTCGAAGCCGGTGTCGAGCACGGCGTCGCAGTAGACCTGCAGGTAGCTGGGCGGCCAGCGCTCGTCGAGCACGCAGAGCGAGACCTTGGGATTGCGCGCGACGGCCTTCGCCTTGGCGCGCTCGGCCAGCGTCGAGACGACGATCTCATCGGCGCTCGCCGCGTAGAAGACGATCGACATCGCGGGCCCGTCGTTGGCGCGGTTGTAGCCGAAGACCCCGGTCCTGTGATCGAAGACGAACTGACGCCGCTCATCCGGGTTCATGGGTCTCTCTTTCTTTTTGGATTTGGGGGATTTGCGCAGCGGGTCAGGCGCGCACCGGGTTCGAGAGGGTGCCGATCCCGTCGATCTCGACCTCGACCGTCTCGCCGTCGCGCAGGAAGCGGCCCTTGGCGGCCCCGACGCCGGCCGGGGTGCCGGTGGCGATGATGTCGCCGGGGCGCAGCGTGATCGTGCGCGAGAGCCACGCGACCAGCTCGGCGGGACCGAAGATCAGGTTCTGCGTGTTGCCTTCCTGGACGGTCTCGCCGTCGATCCGGGTGCGGAGCGCGAGCGCGCCGAGGTCCCCCGCCTCGTCCAGCGTCACGAGCGCGGGGCCGCAGGGGGCGAAGCTGTCGATCGCCTTGCCGCTCGTCCAGAGCGGGTTCTGGATCTGCAGGTCGCGTGCGCTCACGTCGTTGAACGGCATCGCGCCGGCGATGTGGGCGAGCGCCTCCTGCTCGGAGACCTCGTGCGCCTCGGTGCCGATCACGAGGGCGAGCTCGGCCTCGTAGTCGACGTAGTCGGGGTGGGCCCGCGGGAGGAGGATGTCCTCGCCGCTCCCGCGCAGGGAGTTCGCGAACTTCGCGAACCACATCGGCGCGGCAGGGATCTCCTGCCCGCTCTCTTCCGCGTGGTCGCGGTAGTTGAGGCCGATGCAGATGATCTTCTCGGGGTCCGGCACCGGCGCGGAGAGCCGCGACGCCGGCGAGCGCCACGCGCTCCTGCGAGGCGGCGGCCTGCTCGCCGAGCGCGCGCAGGCCCGCGGCGTCGAGGTCGCCGAGGAGCTGCCTGACGCCGCCGGCGCGGCCGAGCGCCGCCAGCGGCACGATCTCCTCGCCGAGGAGAACGCCGGCCGCGCCGCCTGATTCGTAGCTGACGAGGCGCATCAGCCCTGGCCCGGGATCTCGACCGGCGCCTGCTCGGGGCTCAGCTCGCCGGCCATCGCACGGCTGTGGATCACCTCGAAGCGGCTCCCCCGCCTCCGCGGCCTGCGCGACCCTGGCCGGGTCGACGAAGACGCCGATCGGGTTCGCTTCGAAGTCCGGGCTGGTGTGCATCCACTGCTTCGATGCCGCCCAGTCGCCGAACACGTCGATCTGCAGCTCGACGAAGTTCCCGTCGGGGTCCTTGTAGTAGTAGGAGAGCGTCATCCCGTGGTCGATGCACAGCTCGGGCTCGATCCCCTCCCCGCGCAGCCGCAGATAGCTCTCGTTCAGCTCCTCGAAGCCGCCGTACTCGAACGCGCTGTGGTGAAGGCCCGTGTGCGTTTCCTTGTCCGGGTCGTCGACGAAGCCCGGGAAGCGCCAGCAGCGCGATGCGGTGGTTGGCCTCGTCGTTGGTCAGCCAGGCGCCGGTCGCGTCCTTGAAGGTGACCTCGGAGCCGACCACGGTCGCGTACCAGTCGACCATCTCCTGCAGGCGCGTCGTCTTGAGGTTGAAGTGGTGGAAAGCGGGTCTGATGGTGCTCACGTTGCGAGTCCCTCCTCGATTCGATCCGGGTTTGCCAGTGCGTGTTCGAGCCGGCCCACGAGCGCGCGCGTCCCCGCGCCGTCCGCGGCCGTTCCGAACACGTAGAAGTCCGGCCGCACGAGCGCGGCCTTGCAGTCTTGCGCGGCGAACCAGTCGTGGTAGACGCGCTCGTGGGCCTCGCCGACGGGTACGACG
Source organism: uncultured Solirubrobacteraceae bacterium (assembly GCA_963779065.1). Classification (GTDB taxonomy): domain Bacteria; phylum Actinomycetota; class Thermoleophilia; order Solirubrobacterales; family Solirubrobacteraceae; genus Palsa-744. The sequence continues at coordinate 319,551 of CAVZWQ010000003.1, read as the reverse complement.
CTGCCGCCGAGCCGGGCGAGCGCCTGCGCCGGTCGTCCTCCTCGACGAGCTCGGGCGCGAGCACGTAGAGCGCGAAGCCCGCCTCGAACGTGTCCTCCACGAGCTGTCCGTTCATCCGGCCCTGCGGGAACAGCGATCCGGCCGCGCCGGCGCCGTCGTGGATCCCGGGGCCGAGATTCGGCGGCGGCGGCTCGCCGGGCGGCGTGCTCGGGTCGGCGGCCACGCCGAGCAGCACCTCGTCGCGGGCGGCCGCCTCGGCCTCGTCGGCGATGCAGATCACCTTCCCGAGCTCGACCGAGAGCGCGATCGCGTGCTGCAGGTGCCCGCGGCGCTCGCTCGTGTAGGCGTCGAGCGTCTGCTCGTGCGCCTGCCCCTTCAGCACGAGGTCGAGGTGCCAGTCGAGCGTGACGGCGTCCCTGATCCCGGAGCACATGCCCTGGCCGGCGAACGGCGGCATCTGATGCGCGGCGTCGCCGGCCAGCAGCATCCGCCCCTCGCGCCAGCGCTCGGCCCAGCAGCGCGCGGAACGTGTAGACGGTGAAGCGCTCGAGTTTCACCTGTTCGGGACCGACGCCCGACTCGGCGAGCATCCGCCACACGAAGTCCTCGTTCTCCACCTGCGCGCGGGCCTCCTCTGGGAGCAGCATCCACTCCCAGCGCCGCCGCCCGGGGCCGCCGGAGACGAGCGTGGTCGGGCGCCGCGGGTCGCAACGCTGGAGGTTCACGCCGGCGAGCAGCGCCGGGTCGTGCGGGATCGTGTCGGCGATCAGCCAGTCGTAGGCGAACCCGAGGTCCTCGACCGGGGTGCCCATGCGGGCGCGCACGACGCTGTTCGCGCCGTCGCAGCCGATCGCGTAGCGCGCCGTGACCTCGGTCTCCTCGCCGCTCGGCGCGAAGCGCCCGTCGCGCACCTCGCCGCGGCGGACCGACAGGCGCACCTCCGAGCCCGTGTCGGCGAGGTCGGCGACCTCGCAGCCCTGGTGCACCTCCACCGCCGGGACGCCCTTCGCGGTGCGGTCGAGCAGCCGCTCGAGCGCGGGCTGGGTGAACATCGTCGCCGCCGGCCACCCCGACCGGCCCGGCTCGGTGCGGTCGAGCGCCAGCAGTGTCTGGCCGCGCGCGTTCTGCCACTCGTACGTGGTGGCGGGCTCGGTGATCGCGCCCAGCTCCTCGCGCGACGCCGAGACGCTGGAAGACGCGGGCGACCTCGTCGTCGTAGTGGACCGCCCGCGGGCGCGGGTAGAGCTCCGGCCGGCGCTCGAACACGCCGACGCGCCAGCCGCGGCGCCCGAGCAGGATCGCCGCCGTCTGGCCGACCGGCCCGTAGCCGACGATCGCGACGTCGTAGTCGGCGCTCATCTCACGCCGCCACGCCGGCGCCGACCGGGCGGGCGAGGATCGCGCCGAGCGCGTTCGAGAGCTCCTCCAGCGGCGACTCGCTCGCCCCCATGCTCCGCCAGCCGACGTAGCGGTCCGGGCGCACGAGGATCGCGCCCGCCGCGGTGATCTCCCGCCGGCGCAGCCAGAGCAGGCGCGGGTCGAAGAGGTCGCCGTCGAGGTGCCCGATGCGAAGCGCGTCCGAGCGGGAGCCCGCTCGAGGCGGCCAGCTCCCGCGCCGCCTCGCACCAGCTCTCCCCCTCCTCGCCTGCGATCAGCAGGAAGCGGCCCGCTCCCACCAGATCCTTGATCGGCCGCCGCGCGCCGTCCTCGTCGTCGATCCAGGCGTGCGGCAGCGGGCTCCCGGGTCGCGTGGAGGGCTCGTACACGCGGATCGGTTCGAGCGGCGGCGGCGCAGGGGTGCCGTCCTCGACGATCGCCGCGGAGTCGTAGCTGTAGCCGAGCTCGACGTTGATCTCGCTGAACTCCATCGATTGCGCGCGGATGTGGCGCAGGACCGCCGCGCGATGCTCGGCGTCCTCGGGCGCGGGGCTCCACAGCCGCCGCAGCGCGGCGAGGTTCTGCTCCTCGGTGTTCTCGTGCGAGACCCCGATCGAGGCGACGATCGTGAACTGGTTGACGGCGTTCTCGAGCGAGCGCTGCGCGTTGACCTCCAGCGAGGACCGGCGCTCGGGCTCGTAGCTCGCCAGCAGCTCCGGGAGCTGCGTCGCCCGCGAGGACAGCGGCGAGCTTCCAGCACAGGTTGTGCACGTCCTGGATCGCGCTCGTGAGGCCGAGGCCGCCGGTGGGCGGGTGCCGGTGCGCGGCGTCGCCGACGAGGAACACGTTGCCCGACGTTGTAGGTGGACGCCATCACGGCGTCGACCGACCAGCGCGTGATCTTGTGGATCTCGAGCGGATGCTCGCCGATGCCGAGGGCCCGGCGGACGTCGGCCTCGACCTGCGTCGTCGGACTGCGCACGCGGGTCGTCCACCGGGTAGTTGAGGTGGATCACCCACTCTTCGGAGTCGGGCCCCCAGCGCTCGGGACCCATCGGGACCATCACGACGCTCACGCCGGTCTGCGGCGAGACCAGCCAGCGGATCAGCACATCCGGGTCGCGCGCCCAGCGGCTGAAGTCGGCGCTGACGTGAAGCGTCGCGGTGTCGGTCACGACGCCCAGGCCGACGTACTCGACGCCGACCTCCTTCGCGACCAGGCGCCCGCCGTCGGCGCCGATCAGATAGCTGCAGCGGACCTCGTAGTCCTCGCCGGAGTCGTGGTCGCGGACGTGGGCGGTCACGCCCTCGCCGTCCTGCTCGAGGTGCGATCACCTCGTGGTGGAAGCGGACGCGGCCCGGCGAGAGCTCTTCGGCGCCCCGCCGCAGGACCGGCTCGAGGCGGATCTGGGGGAGGTTCTGCTGCACCCACGGGCTCGCGGCGCGCCAGCTCTCGTCCGCACCGCCGGCGCCCCAGCACTCCAGGCGCGCGAACCGGCGGCCGTGGTCCTCGGTCGCGCCCGCGAAGCCCGCGTAGTAGGCGGTCGCCGACATGTTGGCGGCCGGCGTGCCGATCCTGGCGATCTCCTCGGCGACCCCGCAGTCCTCCAGGATCTCCATCGCGCGCTGGTTCAGCACGTGCGCCTTCGGCAGCTCGCGAGGTCCCGGCACGGGCGTTCACGAGCAGGTGCTCCTGCCCGAGCCGCGCCAGCAGCATCGAGGCGGTCAGGCCGGCGCCGCCGCCGCCGACGATCAGAACAGGTGTCTCCTCGCGTCTCATCGATCCCCTTCCTCCGGTTGCGCGCTGAGCCTAACACGAAATGAAGTGAATATTCAATATTGATGATATATTCATCCAATGGCCGTGGAGAATCCCCCGATGCCCCTCCCGCGCGAAGGCCGTGTCGAGCGCCGCAAGGCGCGCACCCGCGCCGCTCTGCTCGCCGCCGCCCGCCACCTCTTCGCGAGCCAGGGCATGGAGCAGACGGCGATCGCCGAGATCGCCGAGCGCGCCGACGTCGCGACGGGGTCCTTCTACAACTACTTCGCCGGCAAGGAACAGCTGCTCGAGGCGCTGCTCGAAGACGAGCTCTCCAGGCAGCGCGAGCTCCTGCGCGCGCGCCAGGACCAGGTCGAGGACCCGGCCGAGAAGATCAGCATCGCCCACCGCCACCTCGTGCGGGTCGCCAAGACCGACCCGGACTGGGCCTGGCTGATCCTGCGGCTCGACATGCCCTACCGCGCCGCGGGGGCGACGCTCGGGCAGGCCGCCGAGGACGACCTCAGCGCCGGGATCCGGGCGGGCCGCTTCGAGCTCGCCAACCCCGGGCTCGCGCTGACCGCGAGCGGCGGCGCGCTGTTCGCGGTGATCCACGAGCAGCTCGTGGGCGACGGCAGCGCCGAGGCCGACTCGGAGCACGCCGAGGGCGTCCTGCGCAGCTTCGGGATCCCGCCCGCCGAGGCGGCCGAGATCGCACGGCGCCCGCTGCCGGAGGCCGGCGCGTGACGGCGAGCGCGAGCGCCCGCGCTACTCCCCCAGCCCGGCCGCCTGAAGCGCCTCGGACGGATCGCTGTTCGACGTTCTCCTCTGACATCGCCCCGCTCCACTCCTAGGGTAGGGTCGGCGCGTGACTGACGCGAGCAGCTCGCGCGCCGAGGACTGGCGCTCGAAAGGCGCCTGCTTCACCTGGAGCCCGCCCGGCGAGGACGCACCCGCCGTCGAGGTCTTCCACGTCGAGCTCGGCGATCCCGAGGCGCCCGTCCTCTCGCTGGTGCACGGCTTCCCGACCTGCAGCGTCGACTGGTTCGAGGTCGCCGCGCTCCTCAGCGAGCGCTTCCGCGTCTGCGCCCTGGACTTCCCCGGCTACGGGTTCTCGGACAAGCCCCGCGGCTGGGGCTACAGCCTGCGCCGCGACGCCGAGCTGCTCGACCACTACCTGGCCGAGGTCGTCGGGACCGGCTCGGCGACGATGGCGGCGCACGACCGCGGCGACAGCGTCGCGCTGATCCATGCCGCGAACGTCGCCGGCGGACGTGCGCGGACCGCCCTCGAGCACCTCGTCCTCTCGAACGCCAACATCTTCCTCCCCCTCTCGCAGCTGACCGACGCGCAGCGGCTGATGCTGCACAACCCCGAGCTGCTCGAGCAGCTCACCCCCGAGCTCCTGGCGGCGGGGATGGGGGCCGTCACCTTCAGCCCCGCCGCGCGGGCCGGAGGACCCGGAGGTCCAGGCGCTCGCCGCGACGTTCGCCCACGACGGCGGCGTCGGGGTGCTGAACGACACGATCCAGTACCTGATCGAGCGCTCGGTGGACGAGGGGGCCTGGCTGCGCGCGCTCGCCGAGGGCGAGCTGCCCACCACCGTGATCTGGGGGCTCCTGGACACGGTCTCCCCCGTCCGCGTCGCGACCTACGTCTGGCACGAGCACCTGATGTTCAAGCCCGGCCGCAACGCCTTCTACCTCGTCCCCGGCGCCAACCACTACGTCCAGAACGACCGCCCGGACGCGTACGTCCAGGCGCTCCTGCACGCGCTCGACGCGCCCGAGGACGCGGCGCCCGGCGCCCTCGACGGAGCGCCGGACGCACCCGTCCTCGTCGACCGCTCTCGCACCGAGCTCCCGGACGCCGCCGAGCTGATCGCCCGGCGCGCCGAGATCCCCGGCGCGGCCGCCTAGCGCGCGGTCGAGCCGACCTCGCGCAGCTCGTCGAACACCGGCTCGGCGACGCAGCGCTCGCGTACCTCGGCGATGTAGCGCTTGAACGCGGGCAGCTCGGGCAGCGGGTTCGCGCCGTCCGGGTGCTCGACCACGTGCACGAAGCTGACGCCGTCCGCGAGCACGAAGGCCTCGTAACGGAAGCCCTCGAGCTCGAGATCCCGCAGCGCCTCGAAGACGCCGCGGATCAGCTCCTCGTTGCGCTCTGACTCCTCCGGGCGGACCTCGTAGCGGATCATTTTCCTGGTCATCTGGATCTCCTTTCAGGCTGCCCGGTCGAATTCGATCTCGGGCCTTGCGATCGATGTCACCGGCGCGCTCTCCTCGCCCCGGCGGCGGCTCGGCAGCGCCAGGCCGCACAGCGCCCCGAGCAGTGCCAGCCCGGAGGAGACGCCGATCGCCGGCCCGAAGCCGTCCACGAACGACTGCGAGGTGGCGTAGCCGCCCGCCGCGGCGAACACCGCCACGGCGACCGCGATGCCGAACACGCCGCCGAGCTCGCGCATCGTGCTGTTGATGCCGGCGAGCTTGCCGGCCGTCTCGACCGTCGCCGAGCCCACCACCGAGTTCTGCGCCGAGGGGATCGCCATCGAGATCCCGACGCCCGCGACGATCAGCGGCGCGACCAGGTGCGAGAAGGGAAGCCCGGTCCTGGCGATCGCGGCGATCCAGGCCGTGCCGGCACACTGGATCAACAGGCCCGAGACCATCAGCGGGCGCTCGCCGATGCGGTCGACCAGCGCGCCGACGGCCGGCGCGACCACGATGAAGGTCGACGTCCACACCATCAGGCGCAGCCCGGCCTGCAGCGGGTCGTAGTGGAGGCCCGTCTGCAGGAGCTGCGGGAAGAAGAACACGTCGCTGAACAGCGAGCCGAGCACGAAGAAGATCGCCGTGTTCCCGGCCGTGAAGGTCCGCGAGCGGAAGAAGCTCATCGGCAGCATCGGCTCGCGCGCCCGCAGCTCCCAGCGCACGAACGCGACCGCGAACGAGGCGCCTGCCAGCAGCGAGAGGATCACCTCCGCGCTGCCCCAGCCCGCGGAGTTGCCGCGAACGAGCGCCCACACGACGCCGAAAGCCGCGCCCGTCATCAGCACGACGCCGGGGACGTCGAGCCCGGCGTCCTTGCCGCGGCTCTCGCCGATCTTGCTCAGCACGAACGGGATCGCGAGCAGGCCGATCGGCACGTTCACCCAGAAGATCCACTGCCATTCGATCCCCTGCACGATCGCGCCGCTGACGATCGGCCCGAGCGCGACGGCGATCCCTGTCACCGCGCTGAACATGCCGATCGCGGTGCCGCGCCTCTCGGGCGGGAACGCCGCGGTCAGCAGCGCGAGCGCGAGCGGCAGGATGAACGCGGCGCCGGCGCCCTGGACCGCGCGCGCGGCGATCAGCATCCCGGCGCTCGAGCTGAGCGCGCAGGCGGCCGACGCCGCCGAGAACAGCGCGAGCCCGGCGACGAACATGCGGCGGCGTCCGAAGCGGTCGCCGAGCGCCGCCGCGGTCATCAGCAGGACCGCGAAGCTCAGGTTGTAGGCGTTCACGGTCCACTCGAGCTCGCCCACCGAGGCGTGCAGCGCCGAGCGGACGGTGGTGAGCGCCGTCGCGACGACGACCGTGTCGAGCGCCGCCATCATCGAAGCGAGGCCGGTGAGGACGACGACCCAGCCCTTCTTGGGAATGTTCGCGTCTGCCTGCATGGATCTCCTTCGGTGTCGTGTTCACCTGTTGAGATCCGTGCCCGTGCCGCGATCCATCGCGGCCGGGGCTCTCAGCCCGCGAAGGGCGCGAGCTCGGTGCCGATGAAGGCGGTGATCTCCGCGATCCGCCCGTCGCCGTCGAGCGTGAGGACCTGGAGCACCTCGATCCGTGTTCCGTCGGGCATCGCGTAGTCGCTCGCGACCGCCGCCTGCCCGTTGGCGCGCGTGGGCCGCGAGACGTGCCGTTTGTCCTGCGCCAGGGGCCCGCGCGCGAGGAACGCGCGCGCATCGGCGAGCCCCCGGAACCACGAGGGCCGCGGCGGCATCGCGAGGATCGCGTCCTCGGCGAGCATCGAGACGACGGCGTCCACGTCCCCGGCGTCCCACGCCGCGACGAAGCGCCCCACGACCTCGCGCACGCGCTCGTCGCCGAGCGCGCGCAGCGTCTGCTGCTGGGCGCGCTCGGGAAGGTGCTCGTCGATCGTCGCGTGGGCCCGCTGCAGCGCGCTGTAGACCGCCTTCGTGGTGGTCTCCAGCGCCGCCGCCGTCTCGGCGCCCGAGAACCCCAGCACGTCGCGGAGGATCAGCACCGCCCGCTGGCGGGCCGGCAGGTGCTGGAGCGCCGCGACGAACGCCAGCTCGACGCTCTCGCGCTGCTCATAGCGGGCGTCGGGCGAGGCGAGCCCCTCGCCGAGGCCGGCGTCCGGATAGGGCTCGACCCACACGGACTCGACGAGCGGCGCGGCGAGCTCGCCGTGGGGATCGCCCGGCGGGCCGTAGTCGATCGGCAGGACACGCCGCGGGCGGCGCTCGATCAGCCGCAGGCAGCTGTTGGTCGCGATCCGGTAGAGCCAGGTGCGCAGCGCGCTACGGCCCTCGAAGGCCGGCATCCCGCGCCACGCGCGCAGGAGTGCGTCCTGCATCGCGTCCTCGGCGTCGTGGACGGAGCCGAGCATCCGGTAGCAGTGCGCCTGCAGCTCGGCGCGGTAGGGGTCGACCAGCGCCTCGAAGGAGGCCGAATCGGTGAGCTCGGTGGCTGCCATCTGAACCATTAGACCCGAGGACGGCGCGGAATCCATCGCCGGGCGATGAATTCGCGATCCCGCGCGGATCAGATCTACGTGGCCGCCCCGCTCGTACATCTCGAGCTGCACGCCTGCGACATCGGAGCGGCATGCAGCTTCTACCGCGATCTGCTCGGCTGGCAGCCCGAGCGCGTGCCGGCCGCCGGCGCCTGCTACCACGCGCTCGACCTGGCGGCCTGCAGCGGCGGCATCGTCGAGTGCGGGACCGACCGCGCCCTGTGGCTGCCCTACGCCCAGGTGGCGAGCGTCGCCGCGGCCACGCGCCGGGCGCAGGCGCTGGGCGCAAGCGTGATGCTCGCGCCCCGCGAGGGCCCGGCCGGCTGGCGCAGCGTGGTCTGCTCGCCGGCGGGCGGCGAGCTCGCGCTGTGGCAGCCGAAGCGCTGAGGGCTCACAGCTCCGTCTCCCCGCCGGGCGCGACGATCCTGACCTCGCTCCCCGGTTCAAGCTCGCCGACGTGCGCGGCGAACTCCCGCGCGGGCCCCTCGCCGATCGTCAGGCCGCGCTCGCTGCGCCCGATCGGGCGGAACGTCCCCCAGTGGATCGGGATCGCGATCCGCGGACGCAGCAGGCGCGTCGCGCGCGCGGCCTCGAGCGGGTCCATGTGGCCCGGGCCGAGCGTCCGCCCCCACCCTGCGACCGGCAGCAGCGCGACGTCGAGCGTCCCGGCGAGCTCCGCCATCCGCTCGAACACACCGGTGTCGCCCGCGAAGTAGACGGTGTGCGAGCCCCGCACGAGGTAGCCGACGCTCTCAGAGCGCGGGCCGAGCGGGTAGCGCCGCCCGTCGTGCTCGGCGGGCACCGCCGCGACGGTGAGCGCGCCGACCGTCGCCTCCTCCCCCTCCCCCAGCTCGGTCACCTCCGAGAAGCCGCGATTGCGCAGCCACGCACCCGCCCCCGGCGGCACGAACATCGGCGTCTCGCGGCCGAGCGAGCGCAGCGAGGGGAGGTCGAGGTGGTCCTGGTGGGCGTGCGAGAGCAGCACCGCGGAGGCGCGGGGATGCGCCGGCGCCGGCGCGTAGCGGCGCAGGTGCGCGACGCGGTCTCGCAGCAGCGGGTCGGTCAGCAGCGCCTCGCCGTCGAGCTCGATCTGCACCGTCGAGTGGCCCAGGAAGGCGATACGGTCCCGCTGGGAGCGGCTGTCATCCACCATCGAGCCCTAGCTAACCACCGGCGCCACGCGCCATGCCGCGCCGTCGCCCCGGGGTGAGCCTCCGCGCACGCCATCTCGCGAGCCTGCTGATCCGCTGGCTCGTCCTGCTGGCCGTCGAGGCGCTGGTCCTCGTCGGGCTGACGGTCGTGCTGCGCGGGGTGCACGAGATCTCCTTCGGCGAAGCCCTGCTGATCGTGCTCGCGATCTCGCTGGTGAACGCGTTCATCTGGCCCGCGGTGATCCGGCTCGCGCTGCCGCTGACGCTGATCACCTTCGGGCTCGCGTCGCTGGCGATGAGCGCCGGCGTGGTGGCGCTGGCGTTCCTGTGGGCGACCGGCAGCGCGCCCTCTTTCGGGACCGACCTCGTGATCGCCGCGGTGCTCGCGCTCGTGTCCACGACGCTGGTGTCGCTGCTCGACTTCGACGGCGACGCCCGCAACCTGAGGGTGGTCCGCAGGCGGGCGCGTCACGCGCGCGCCGAGAACCGCACCGACGTCCCCGGGCGTGATCCTGTTCGAGATCGACGGTCTCGGCGAGCAGGTGCTGCGCTCGGCGGTGAGGGACGGGCACGCGCCGACGATCGCGCGGTGGATCGAGTCGGGCAGCCACAAGCTGATCGGCTGGGAGTGCGACCTCTCCAGCCAGACGGGCGCGAGCCAGGCCGGGCTGCTGCTCGGCAGCAACTGGGACATGCCCGCGTTCCGCTGGCACGAGAAGGAGTCGGGGCGCACGCTCGTCTCCAACCACCCTCGCGACGCCGCCGAGCTCGAGCGCCGCCTCTCGAGCGGCCACGGCCTGCTCGCCGCCGGCGGCACGAGCCGCGGCAACATGTTCTCCGGCGACGCGCCCCGCTGCACGATCACGATGAGCGCGATCGGCGACCGCAGCCGCTCGCACGCCTCGGACCTGTTCGCCTACTTCGCCGACCCCTACGGCCTGCTGCGCACGATCTGGCTCTCGCTGGCCGACGTGGCGCGCGAGCGCTGGGCCGCGCGCCGCCAGCGCCGCGAAGGCGCGCCGCACATCCATCGCAGCTGGCCCTACTCGCTGATCCGGGCCTCGATCACGGTCGTGATGCGCGATCTCAACGTCGCGATGCTCGCGGCGGACATCGTCGAGGGCGTACCCGTCAGCTACGCGACCTTCGTGGGCTACGACGAGGTGGCCCACCACTCGGGGATCCGCGCGCCCGACGCGCTGACCGTTCTCCGCCAGCACGACCGCCAGCTGGCGCGGCTGGAGCGCGCGGCCCAGGGGGCGCCCCGCCCCTACCACCTCGTCGTGCTCTCCGACCACGGACAGACGCAGGGCGCGCCGTTCCGCCAGCGCTACGGCCAGACGCTCGACGAGCTCGTGCTGCGAGGCGCTCGAGCGCGGCGAGGTGCGCGCGCCGGCGGCCGTCGACGAGGCCTGGGGCGACCTCGGCGCAGCGCTCTCCGACGCCCGCCAGGAGCCCTCGGTGGGCGGGCGGGCGCTCGCCGCGGCGACGCGCAGCCGGGCGGTCGAGGGTACGGTCGCACTCGGACCCGCGCGGCAGGCGATCTCCGACGCCGAGCCGCAGCAGAACGGCAGCGAGGCGGTCGTGCTCGTCTCCGGCTGCCTCGGGCTCGTCTACCTGACTGCGAGCAAGCAGCGGCTCGCGCTCGAGCAGATCGCCGAGATCCATCCGCGCCTGGTCGAGGCCCTCGCCTCGCATCCGGGGATCTCCTTCGTGATGGTCCGCTCGATCGATCGCGGCGCGCTCGTGATCGGGGCCCGCGGCCTGCGCCGCCTCGACGACGGCACGGTCGAGGGCGAGGACCCGCTGGCGGGCTTCGACGACACCGCCGCGGCGCACCTGCGCCGCCACGACAGCTTCCCCCACTGCCCCGACATCCTCGTCAACGGCGCCTATGACCCGGAGTCCGATGAGATCGCGCCCTTCGAGGAGTTCATGGGCTCGCACGGCGGCCTCGGCGGCCCGCAGATGAAGCCGTTCGCCGTCGTCCCGGCGCAGTGGAGCGACCCGTCCGCCCCGATCGTCGGGGTCGAAGCGATGCACGCAGAGCTCGTGCGCTGGATCGCCGGCGCGCGAGCCGAGCCGCCGGCTAGGGCGTCAGCGTCACCGCCGCCTCCGGCGTAGCCACGCGGAAGCTGAAGCTCTCCTGCAGGTAGAGCCGCACCACGTCCGCGTCGTGCGAGTCGTATCCGATCGACAGGTCCTGCCCGGACTCGAACAGGAAGTCGCCGCCGCGCAGGCTGACGACCACGGCGCCCTCGATCCCCGGCGTCCACACGATCGGCCCCTCGAGGATCTTGCGGAGATGGTCGAGCAGCGGGTAGCCGCCCCCCTCCGCCGTCTCGACCACGCGGCGGTACTGCTTGCGGCCCAGGGCCAGCCCGTACGGGCCGCCGACCCCCTCGCAGAGCAGTTTCTCGACCGCGTCCGCCACCGGACGGGGATAGCCGTCGGCCGCGCCCAGCGCGACCGGCATCGTGCGGCGAGCGCTCGGCGATGCCGGCGATCGCCCCCGCCCACCCGTGGAACACCGCGACGTTCTCGGCCGCGGCGATCGCGCGCGCCGCCTCGTCGAGCGGGCCGAGGTCCGCGTCCGGCGCGCCGCGGTCGGCGTCGCGCAGCTCAGCGCGGGAGAGCGCGAAGTCCGCACGCAGCTCGACCAGCGGGCAGCACCTCGCGGCGCTGCCCGGAGACGCCCTTCGCCGGGCCGCGCGGGCAGCGCCTTCACCCGGCCCACGCTGCTCGCCGAGTGCTCCCACCCGTGCGGGCCGGAGAAGTCGACGAGCCTGCGCGCCCCGAGCGCGGGTGCGAGGCGCTCGCGGGCCTCGTCGTCGAGAAGCTGCCAGCCGGCGTCGCTCAGCGGCGCGTGCTCGCGGAGAAGGTGGTTCATCCTCGTGCCCCCTTCAGGCTGCCGATGCCGAGCGAGGAGCCGGCGTAGGCGCCGTCCGCGCCCGCGCCCGCCGCCCTCGAAGGCCTCGGCCTCGGCCTGCTCGGCGTGCTCGACCACGTCGCCGGGCTGGAACAGGATGCCCTGCGCGACCTCGCGCCAGGACGGGGTCCGGCGCAGCAGGAGCTCGAGGTCCATGCTGAAGTGCTTGAACTCCTCACCCTGCGCGTCGCGCATCACGGCGATCGCCTCCGGGTCGCTCTCGACGGCGAGCCGCTGCTGGTACCAGCCGATCGCTTCGGCCTCCTCGGTCAGCGACGCGCACAGGCGCGCGAAGGTTCGGGTCGCCGCCGGAAGCTCCTCGGGCGGCTCGTGGTATTGGTCGAAGCCCATGGTCGTCTCCTTCGGCTCGTCGGGACGGGCTCAGCATCGCATCATCCGGGCGAATGCGCGTGCGCGCGCTAGACCTGTGGTGGCACCCGACCCAACGGCCGGCAAGGAGCGCCCGCCGACCCACCCATCCAAGGCCGGCAAGGAGCGCCGGCCGACCCACCCAAAGGCTCGCGAGCAGCGCGGGCCGGCCCACCATCGAGAAGGAGGCAAAGCGTGCGCCCAGACATCGTCCCCGGCAGCACCTTCCCGGACTACGAGCTGCCCGACCACGAGAAAGTCAGCCGGCGGCTCAGCGAGATCCAGGGCGAGGACCCCATGATCCTCACGCTCTCCCGCGGCAACTACTGCCCGAAGGAGCACCAGCAGCACCTCGAGCTCGCGGCGAACTACCCGAAGATCGCCGTCTCCTACACCGCGATCGCGACGATCTCGACCGACGGCGACCACCTGAGCAAAGAGCTGCGCGCCTCGGTCGGCGCGCAGTGGCCCTTCCTGTCGGACCCCGGCCGGATCGTCCAGAAGGACCTCGACATCCAGGAGTACACCGACCCCGAGAACGACCCGATGATCCCGCACACGCTCGTGCTGGCACCGGGCCTCGTGGTCCACCGGATCTACAACGGCTACTGGTTCTGGGGCCGGCCCTCGTTCTACGAGCTCTGGCAGGACCTGCGCACGCTCGCCAGCGAGGTCAGGCCCGACTGGGATCTGGCGAGCCCCGGCCTGCGCGAGGCCTGGGACGCCGGCGAGCGCGGGCCCTTCCACGGCTTCTGAGACACCCTTTCCGGCCCCGCTCGGCGAGAATGCGGCGATGATCCCGCAACCCTCCCTGACCCTCGCCTACCGCCTGGAAGCCACCGTCGGCGATCTGCACGACCTCGGCGAGACGCACGCCGGCCGGCGCCGGATCGTGCCGCTCACCGGCGGGACGTTCAGCGGCCCCGGGATCGCCGGAGAGCTGCTCCCCGGCGCGAGCGCGGACTGGCAGCTGATCCTGCCCGACGGCACGGCGGTCGCCGACATCCGCTACACGCTGCGCACCGACTCGGGCGCGCTGCTGTACGTGCGCTCCCATGGGATCCGCCACGGCCCGCCGGAGGTGCTGGCCCGCATCGTCGCCGGCGAAGAGGTCGCCCCGAGCGAGTACACCTACCGGCTCTCGACCCTGATCGAGACGGCCGCCCCCGAGCTCGACTGGATGAACAAGGGGATCTTCGTGGCCGTCGGCGCACGCTGGCCCGCGGGCGTCGTATACGAGACCTACCTGACCGGCTGAGCCGGTCCTCGGTGCTTGCCGGCAGGCGCCCGGCCGGACGGTTCCCCCCGCGGCGCCTTCCCACACCTTCGCCTGCGGAAAAACACCGAGCCGATCAGCGGCTCCGAGCGGAGGTGGCAGGCGCCAGCGCGAGATTGACTGGTGATCGTAAGCAAAGCGATCGGAGGCAAAGCGATGGTGACCGAGGACCCCACCCGAGAGAGCGAAGAGCACGATCAGGAAGAGTTCGACGCCGCCGTGAACCGCGACGGCAAGATCGTGCTGGCCTGGCTCGGCGGCATCGGCGTCGTCGTGGCGCTGCTCCTCTCGATCCTGGCGCTCACCAAGAGCGCCGACCGGAACACCGTCACGATCACGAGCGGCGCCGCGGCGCCCGCGACGAGCTCGACGCCGTCGGGCGGCGCGGGGACGCTGCCCACGAAGACGATCAGCCTCAAAGTCGTCCCGGGCGGCAAGCTCGGCCCGGACAAAATCATGCACGACACCTTCACCAAGACTGAATTCGCGGCGAAGGTCGGCCAGAAGCTCGACCTCACCATCGACAACACCGACGAAGGCGAACACAGCATCACCTCGCCTGAGATCGGCGTGAACATCGTCGTCAAACCTGGAGTCCACACCTACGAGATCGTGGTCAAAGAAAAGGGCCGGTTCTCCTGGTTCTGCGAGATCCCGTGCGACGACGAAGCCAACGGCTGGGCGATGCAGCACGCCGGGTACATGGCCGGCTACATCACCGCCACATGATCTCCCGCAGGGGGAGTCGCTGGGCGCCCGGATCGTGGAAACCGCGGTCTGGGCGCCGGCGCGGCTGCGCCGTTCGGCGCCGCCGGTGAACCCCCTCGTAGCGGCTTCGGACACGAGCCGCTCTGCGCCACGGCCCGGGGCCCCCGCCCGGGCCGTGGCGTGCCTGTGCCGATCTGGCACACGCGCCTGGACTCCGCCCGGTACACCCCGAGGAACGGAGGCTCTCCCGTGCTCATCACAACGATGAACGACCTGCCGGGCTACCGCATCGAGGAGGTGCTGGGCGAGGTGTTCGGTCTCACCGTGCGCTCTCGCAACCTCGGCTCGCAGATCGGTGCCGGCCTCAAGTCGATCGTCGGCGGCGAGCTCAAGGGCATGACCAAGATGCTCGCGGAAGGCCGTGTCCACGCCCAGGAACGGCTCGAAGAGGAGGCCGGCTCGCGCGGCGCCGACGCCGTCGTCGCCTTCCGCTTCGACACCTCTGAGCTCGGCGGGAACTGGACCGAGATCTGCGCGTACGGCACCGCCGTGAAGGCGACGAGGCTCTAGATCGTCTAAGCGCCCCGCCCGCCCAGCGCCGCCCTCAGCGCCTCCAGGTCCGGAGCGCCGAACACGACCCTGTCCCGGGTGGCGATGTAGACGAGGTCGAGGTTCACCCCCGCGCCCGCGATCGACCGGGCCAGGTCGGCGAGGACACCGGGGCGGTCCTCCACCTCGACCACGACGACCTCGCGCTCGCGGCTGATCGCGAGGTGGGAGTTCGCCAGCGCGTGCCGCACCGGCTCCGGGTGCGGCACGAGGATGTGCAGCTCTGCGCTCGCGCCGTTGCCGATGCAGGTCGCCGCAGCGAGGTTGACGCCGGCATCCGAGACGGCGGCCGCGACCTCGGCGAGCGCGCCGGGGCTGTTCTCGACGTCGATGACCAGATCGAACGCCATCTGACCTCCGCAGCCTACCCGCCCCGCGCCTCGGAACGCCCTAACGTGAAGGCATGGCCAAGACCTGGGTGCTCGACACCGAGACGAAGGGCACCGGAGCCGAGATGGTGCCGATCGAGAAGAAGCGCGCCCAGCCGCGGCGCGAGCGCGAGCTCGCGCTCGTCGAGCTCGGCGGTCCCGCGAAGGCCCAGCCCGCTGAGAGCCCGCCCGCGCCGAGGCTCTTCAAGGTCGTCGACGTGCTGAGCGCCCGGACGCTCGCCGAGAACGTGGTCGCGCAAGACGCCGTCCGCGCCCTCGAGAGCCTCGGCAGCGTGCTCGACGCCCGCATCTCCGTGTGGTCGCCCGAGCGCGGCCGCTGGCGGCTGCTGAGCCTCGGGGAGGCGAAGGCGATGTGGGCGTTCCGGAGCGAGGCCTGACCCGGCTCGCCCGCCGTCGTCAGGGACGGCGCGCGCTCCGCGCCCGCCGCGCTCAGCCGGTCGCGGCGAGCAGCGCCGCCGCGAGCTCGAGCGCGTCGTCGCCGTAGAAGATCGAGGAGCCGACCGCGACGCTCGGCACGCCCCGGACCCGGCGTCCCACGCCGCGTCGGTCCTAGCGCGCAGCTCCTGCTTGATCTCGGGGCTCTGGACCGCGCCGGCCAGCTCCTCGGCGGGCAGCCCTGCGGCCTGCGCGCAGGCACCCGAGCAGCGCGAGCGTCGCCGAGGTCGCCCCCTTCGGCGAACTGCGCGCGGAACACGGCTCGGGCGAACGCGCGCAGCCGGCCCCCGCGCTCGGCCCACACCGCCGCGCGCATCGCCGCCAGCCCGTCGGCCGGCCAGCCCTCGGGCCAGCGCAGCGGAGGCAGGCCGTATCGCTCGGCGCGCGCCTCGATCTCCGCGACCCGCATGGCGCGCGCGGGCGTCGCCGACCACGAGCCGAACCCGCGCCGTGAGAACACCGCCCCCAGCAGGACCGGGCGCAGCTCCGGCTCGACGCCGAGCACGCCCGCGTGCGCGTTCCGAGGCGAGGTACGAGTAGGGCGAACCCAGGTCGAAGTAGAGGAGCGGTCGTGCGGTCATGTTGCAGGGCGCTAACTAGACGATCGACAAGTTATCAACTTGTCGCGCGACAAGCTACGATCCCGCGCGATGCCTGCGAACCCCTCCGGCCGTACCCGCGCACAGCGTGCCCCGGGCCCGTCCCGCGACGCCGAGCGCAGCCGCCGGGCCATCCTGGCGGCTGCCACGGCCCGGTTCGCGGCTGGCGGCTACGAGGGCACGAGCCTCGCCGCGATCGGCGCCGCGGCCGGGCTCTCGCGCGCGGCGCCGGGCTACTTCTTCGGCACCAAGGCGAAGCTCTACGAGCGCGTGCTGCGCGACGCGTTCGACGCGCGCCAGCAGTCGACGGCAGACGCGTTCGCGCCGGTTCGAGCCTGGTGCGCGAGCAGCCGTCCGCCCAGCGCGCTCGCCCCGGCTCTGCGGGACGCGGCGGCGGGCTACATGCTCCACCTCCACCGGCACCCTGAGTTCACCGCGCTCGTGATGCGCGAGGAGCTGGCCGGCGGCAGACGCCTGCGCGCTGCCAGCGGCGCCTCCACCGCGATGAGCGAGGCCTTCGCGGAGATGCGCGCCGCGGGCCGCACGCCGCGGCATCCGCGCCTTCGACGTGGACGAGGCGGTCCTGCTGTTCGTCTCGCTCACGTTCGCGCCGTTCTCCTACAGGCACACCCTCCTGCGCGGGCTGCACCGCGAGATCTCCTCGGCGGCCGGCCGTATGCGCCAGGCGGAGATCGCCGCCCGCCAGCTGATGGCGCTGCTCGTCACCGCTTCACCTCGTTCAGGTGATCGCACGACGCGCAGGCACGCTTAGCATCGCGCGACATGGCATCGCCGGACGGCTGGTCGGGACTCTTCTCCTCGGCGTTCTCGCAATCGCGCAACGCGATGGTTCTGCTGGACGCCGACCGGCGCCACCGCGACGTCAACGGCGCGTACCTGCGCCTGCTCGGCTACCGCCGCGACCAGCTCATCGGCCGGCCCATCTGGGAGATCGTCGAGGGCGGCCCGGTCGCGTCGGAGGAGGAATGGCGCACGATGCTCGGCGAGCAGCGCTTCGACGGCGACGCGACGATGATCGCCGCCGACGGGAGCCGCGCCAGGGTCCATTGGGGCGCGACCGTAGAGGTCTGCACCGGGCAGCGCTTCGTGCTCTTCGTGGCGCTCAGCACCTCGCTCGCCGGCGCCCATTTCCGCCGCAGCCACCACCGCGACGAAGCGCTCGCGCCGCTCTCGGACCGCGAGCGGGAGATCCTGTACCTGATCGCGCTGGGACACACGAGCCCCGAGATCGCCGACATGCTGCACATCACCCACAACACGGTCCGCACCCACGCGCGAAACGCGATGGAGAAGACCGGCGCGCGCTCGCGCGCCCACCTCGTCGCGAAGGCGCTCGGCGACGGCCTCGCCTTCGCCGGGCGGAACTGATCCGCACCGCGCCGTGCCGCGGGCCCGCGCGGCGCGCGAGGCCGGCACGCCGGCGGCCGCTCCCGCCCAGCGCTCAACCCGCCCGGCCGGGGCCGCCGATACGACCGGCGATGAGGTTCAGGATCACCCGCCACGCCGGCCACGACGTCCCGGAGGACGCGATGGACCAGCTTCTCGCGTCGCTCTCCGAGCGACGCGGCAAGGGCCGCTTCCGCAAAGCCGGCCAGGAGATCCGCGTCGTGTGGGGCAGCGACGACGGCGGCTGGGACCGGCCCGAACGCCAGGAACTCGAGCGCGACGAGCTGCTCGACCTGCTCGGCGAAGCGTGTCGCGCCGAGCCCGCGCTCAGCCTCGACTGGTACGCGGTCGGCCCGCTGGACTAGCCTGACCCCTCGGCGCGCGGAGCGGCCGGAGGCACGACCAGCGCCCGGCCGCCGGGCCGGTCAGCCCGTCGCGCCGGTCGCGCCGGCCTGCCGTAGTCGCGCAGGAACAGCTCCGCTTCGTCGGGGTCGAGCGGCCGGGCGAACAGGAAGCCCTGGCCGTTGTCGCAGTCCTGCTCGCGCAGCAGCGCGAGCTCCTGCTGCTGCTCGATCCCCTCGGCGAAGGTCTTGATCGACAGCGCCTTGCCGAGCTGCACGAGGGTCTGGATCAGCGTCTCGCCCTCTTTGTTGCGCGACAGGCCGGACACGAAGGAGCGGTCGATCTTCAGCGCGTCCACCGGGAAGCGCTGCAGGTGGGCGAGCGAGGAGTAGCCCGTCCCGAAGTCGTCGATCGCGATCCGCACGCCGATGTCCTTGATCGCGGACAGCCGGCGCGCGGTCTGCTCGACGTCGCGCATCAGGGTCGTCTCGGTGATCTCGATCGTCAGCTTCTCCGGCGGCATCCCGGAGCCGTCGAGCGCCTCGCGGATGTCGTCGATCAGCTGGTCGCTGTCGAGCTGGCGGCCCGAGACGTTCACGGCCATCGAGATCTCGTGGCCGGCGGCAAGCCACTCGGCGCCCTGCCGGCAGCTCTCGGCGAGCACCCAGCGGCCGACCTCGGTGATCAGCCCGGTCTCCTCGAGCAGGGGGATGAAGCTGCCGGGCTGCACGACGCCGCGCGCGGGATGCCTCCAGCGGATCAGCGCCTCGACGCCCGTCGGCCGCATGTCGGCGAGATCGAGCGTCGGCTGGTAGGCGAGGAAGAACTCCCGGCGTGCGAGCGCCTCGCGGAGGTCCATCTCGAGCTCCATGCGCTCCTGGACCACGTCCTGCATGCCTGTCTCGTACATCGCGTAGCGGTTGCGCCCGTCCCACTTCGCGCGGTACATCGCGATGTCGGCGTCCCGCAGAAGGTTGCCGGCGGTGGCGCCGTCGCCCAGCGGCGATGCCGATGCTCGCGCCGATCGTGACGGTCGTCTCGCCCTCGGGACCGAGCTTGAACGGCTGCTTGAGCGCGTCCAGGAGGCGTTCGGCGACGAGCGACGGGCTCGCGTCCGCGGCGAGGTCGCCCACGAGGACGACGAACTCGTCGCCGCCGAGCCGGCCCAGCGCGTCCACCTCGCGCACAACGCCCTGAAGGCGAGCCGCGACGGCCTGCAGCAGCTCGTCGCCGACGTGGTGGCCGAGCGTGTCGTTGATCGACTTGAAGTTGTCGAGGTCGACGAACAGCGCGGCCACGGTGGTGCCCTGGCGCCCCGCGCGAGCCAGCATCTGCTCGATGCGGTCGACGATCAGCGTCCTGTTCGGCAGGTCGGTGAGCGGGTCGTGGGTCGCCATGAACGCGAGCTCCTCTTCGCGCGAGGCGAGCTGCTCGTCGGTGCGCTTGCGCTCCCGCTCGAACACCTGGCACATGCGCAGCAGGCTGAACTCGACGCTGAGCTGGAGCATCTCGAGCGCGTCTCGCAGCACGTTCTGCGGGGTCTTCTGCTTGGACGCCTCCTCGCGCATCACGTCGCCGAAGACGTTGCGCCACCAGAACATCCGCCGCGTGACCTCCTGCAGCGAGGCCGCGCGGTGCGCGGCGAGTTCGCCGAAGATGTGTGAGGTCTCCCGCGCCGAGTCGTTCGTGACCTCGAGGGCGTCGCCCGCGATCCAGCGCGCGACCGCGGTCGTCGAGTTGGTGCAGATGCGTTCGAAGCTCGCCTGCACCGCCGGATCGACGGGCTCGCCGGAGTCTTTGGTGCGGGCGACGGTTTCCGCCGAGGATCTCCTCGGCGCGAGCGAGCACGGCCTCGCCAAGGCGCCGTATCTGCTGCGCGCGCCGCCGCTCAGCCGAGTCCTGGCGGGCGGCCGCGCCGTGGCCCTCGGCCTGCTGGGGATGGGTCCTCGAGCGCGCGGGGGCCTGCCTCCGGTTGCGCGGCTTTGCGGACTTCACGGACATCTCGGGGCACCATCGGCAGGCGGAGCGCGCGGGCTGTAGCGTCGGGCGGGGACGCCGCCCGGGCGCTGTTAGCTTGAGATCCATGCGCCGTCTCGTCGGTCTCGTCTCAGCCCTCGTGTTCGTGGACACGATGCTGTTCGCTGCGCTGACGCCGCTGCTCGGCCATTTCGAGCACGAGCTCCACCTCTCGAGCGCAACCGCCGGCGTGCTGGTCGCCGCCTACGCAGCCGGCGCGCTGCTCGGCGGCCTGCCCGGGCGGCGTCGCGGCCGCCCGCATGGGTCCCGCGCCGCGCGGTCCTCACCGGGCTGGCGCTGATGGCCACTCGCCAGCCTCGGCTTCGCGTTCTCCAACGACCTGGGGCAGCTCATCGCGACGCGGCTGCTGCAGGGGATCGGCAGCGCCTTCACCTGGGCCGGAGCCTTCTCGTGGCTGATCGCCGCCGCGCCGCGCGAGCGCCGCGGGACCGTGATCGGCACGGCGATGGGCGCGGCGGTGTTCGGGGCGCTGTTCGGGCCCGTCGTGGGCGCGCTCGCCGCCGTGCTCGGCCGCGCGACCGTGTTCAGCGGGATCTCCGCGCTCGCCGGCGTGCTCGCGCTGATGACCCTGACGATCGCCCCCGGTGCGTCTGAACATCCCTCTCTGCGCGCGCTGCGCCGCGCCGGGCGCGAGCTGCACTTCCGCGCCGGGCTCGGCCTGCTCGCGCTGGGCTCGCTGCTCGCGGGCGTCCTCTCTGTCCTCGCGCCGCTGCACCTCAGCCACGCCGGCTGGGGCCCGAGCGCGATCGGCGCCGTGTGGCTGATCGCCGCGGCGATCGAGGCCGTGCAGTCGCCGCTGATCGGGCGCGTGAGCGACCGTCGCGGCATCCGCACGCCGGTCCTCTAGGGCCTCGCCGCCGGCGGCGTGGTCTCGCTCGTCCTCACGCTCGCGCTCGCGCCGGCACCCTACGCCGTCATGATCGTCGCCGCGTCGACCGCCTACGGCGCGCTGTTCACCCCCGCCTTCGCGCTGATCGCCGAGGGCGCCGACCGCGCCGGGCTGGCCCAGGGCCTCGCCTTCGGGATGATGAACGCCGCCTGGGCCCTCGGCGCGATGGCGGGCCCGGCGGGAGCCGGCGCTCTGGCCGAGGCCACCGGGGAAGCCTTCCCGTTCCTCCTGGCCGCGCTCGCGTGTCTCGTCACCGTGGCGATGCTGCTGCGCCGCCCTCGCCCGCGGCTCGCGGCGACGGCCAGCGAAGGCTGAAGCCGGGCGTCACCCTCCTGACAGGCGCCTCGCCGCCCGGGTGAGCCCTCCACGCGGCGCGGCGCCGTCGAATACCCTCCCGAGGCTCCGCCCGCAGAGGCGGCCCCGCCATGTCCAGCAACGCCGATCCCCAGCTGCTGCTCGGCAGCGACCCGCTCGACGTGGTCTCCGACGCGCTCGCGCGCTCGGACGAGACGTTCGAGCTCGCCTCCCGCCACCTGGATCCCTCGCTGGTCGACGTGCTCGCGATCCTCGGCTTCGACCGGGAGTACGTCACCGCGCGCGGCTCCTACCTCTACGACGCCGAGGGCCGCGCCCACCTCGACTTCCACACCGGCGAGGGCTTCGCGAGCCTCGGCCACAACCATCCCGACGTCCGTGCGGTGCTCGAGGCGACGCTCGCCGCCGGCCTCGCCGACGGCGTGCAGATCCACTACTCGCCGCTCGCCGGGATGCTCGCCGAGGCGCTCGTCGGAGCGGCTGCCGGCCGGCCTGGACGCGGTCTTCTTCGCCAGCACGGGCGCGGAGGCCGTCGACTCCGCGATGAAGTTCGCCCGCGCCGCGACGGGCAGGCCGCGGCTGCTCTCCTGCGACAGCAGCTTCCACGGCGTCACACTCGGTCCGCTCTCGCTCGTCGGCGACGAGTTCTTCAAGGAGGGCTTCGGTCCGCTGCTGCCCGGCTGCGCGCGCGTGCCGTTCGGCGATCTCGACCGCCTCGAGCAGGAGCTGCGCAGCGGCGACGTGGCGGCGTTCATCGTCGAGCCGGTCCAGGGCCGCGATGGTGACCGCTCCCCCCCGACGGCTATCTCCGCGGCGCCCAGGAGCTGTGCCGCCGGTACGGCACGCTGTTCGTGGCCGACGAGATCCAGACCGGGCTCGGCCGCACCGGCCGCTGGTTCGCGCTCGAGCACTGGGGGCTCGAACCCGACTTCGTCCTGATCGGCAAGGCGCTGAGCGGCGGCTTCATGCCCGTCGCCGCGATGGCGACGACGGCGCGAGATCTTCCAGCGCGCGGTCGGCACGCTCGAGCGCTCCTACGTGCACCAGTCGACCTTCGGCCGCAACCGCCTCTCGATGGCGGCGGGGCTCGCGACGCTGCGCGTGATCGAGCGCGACGGCCTCGTCGAGCACGCCGCGCGGATGGGCGAGCTGCTCGCGAGCGGGCTGGCCGAGCTGCGGCGCCGCCACGAGCTCGTGCACGCGATCCGCTCGAGCGGGCTGATGGTCGGCATCGAGCTGGGAGCCCCCAGCGGGCGTGTCGCACGGCTGAACTGGAGGCTGATCCACCTGGCGAGCGAGGGGCTGTTCCCGCAGCTCGTGGTGATCCCGCTGCATCGCGACCACGGCGTCATCACGATGGCCGCCGGCAAGAACGACGTGATCAAGCTGCTGCCGCCGCTGACGGTCTCCGAGACGGAGATCGACACCTTCCTCGCCGCGCTCGACGCCGTGCTCGACGACTGCGAGGGCGTCGGGGGGCCGGAACTGGGCGCGTCGTGCGCGACATCGCCACGACGACGCTGCGACGCGCGCGGCCTGAAGGCCGGCGGGTGAGCGCCGGCGCCTGCGGTCCTGCTGTCACGGGCGCAAGCGGCTTCATCGGCTCGCGGCTGGCGAGCCGGCTGAGCGCAGAAGGGCGAGGGGTCCGCTGCCTCGTGCGTCCCACCAGCGACACCACGGCGCTGGCCGGCCTGCCGGTCGAGCTGGCGACTGGAACACTCGGCGACGCGGGCTCGCTGCGCCGCGCCGCCGAGGGCTGCGAACGCATCGTGCACTGCGCGGCGCTCGTCTCCGACTGGGCCACGGTCGCCGAGATCCGCGCCGCCAACGTGACCGGAACGCGCAACCTCCTCGCGGCCGCGACGGCGGCCGGCGCGCGACGCGCTCGTCCACATCAGCACCACCGACGTGTACGGGCATCCCGGGAAGCGGCCCGCTCGACGAGGACCGCGAGCCCGCCGGCTTCGCGAACTGGTACGCGCAGACCAAGCTCGAAGCCGAGGGCGAGGTGCTCGCGGCGCGCGTGCCCGAGAAGGCGATCCTGCGGCCCGCCACGGTCTATGGCCCTGGCTCCGAGGACGTCGTCGGCGAGATCGCGCGGGCGATCGAAGGCGGGCACATGCTGCTGGTGGATCGCGGGCGCGCGCTCGCGGGGCTCTGCTACGTCGAGAACCTGATCGACGCGATCGTGCTCGCGCTCGACGCGCCGCTCGGCGGCTGCGAGCACGTTCAACGTCACCGACGGCGTTCCCGTCACCTGGGCGGCCTTCACGAGCGACCTCGCCCGGGGCCTCGGCGCGCCGCCCGTCAGGCTGAGCCTGCCCTACCCGCTGGCGATGGCGATCGGGATCGCGCTCGAGCACGGCTACCGCCTTGTGCGCGCGAGGACCGGGCTCGAGATGGCGCCGCTGCTCTCGCGCCAGGCCGTCCAGGTCCTCGGGCGCGACCAGAGCTTCAGCGCCGCGCGGGCGGAGGAGCTGCTCGGCTGGAAGCCCGGGGTCGGCTACGCCGAAGGGCTGCAGGCGACGCTCGGGTGGCTGCGGGAGCGACCGCGCCGGCCCCGCGCGCTCGCCCATGGCCCTGGACGGCGCGGGCGCGGGGCTCTAGATTCGCCGCCATGCGCATCCACGCCCTCACGACCGGCACGGTGCGCGTCAAGCACTCGTTCCTGTTCCCGAGCTCCGGGCGCGCGGCGCCAGCTCGACCTGTTCCTCCCCGGGCCCTTCTCGGACCCGCTCCCGATCCACTGCTGGGCGATCGAGCACGAAGAGCCGGCTGACGCTCGTCGATACCGGCGAGACCGCGGCCGCGCGGAACATCCCGTTCGCGCGCTTCGAAGTCGCGCGCGAGCAGGAGCTGCCCGGCGGCTCTCCGAGCGCAGGGGCTGTCGCGCCGAGGACGTGGACGAGGTCGTGCTGACCCACCACCACGGCGATCACGTCGACGGCATCGTGCACGTCCCCGCGCCTGTCCGCGTCGCACGCCGCGGAGCTCGCGTTCGCCGCGCAGCCGTTCTCGCGCCTGATGCGCCGGGTGCTGCGCCAGCCGCTCCCGCCCGGCTTCTCGCCGCAGCCGTTCGAGCTCGACGGCGCCCCGTTCGGCGCATTCGAGCGCAGCCTGCCGCTCTCGCGAGACGGGCGCATCGTCGCCGTCGCCGACGCCCGGCCACACGCCCGGCCACGTCTCGATCGTCTGCGTCGACGACGACGGCCGCCACGTGATGCTGGCGGGCGACGCGACCGACACCCTCGAGCAGCTCCACGCGCGCCGCGCGGACGCGGTCGGGCCGGACCCCGGTGTTCACCGCGCGACGCTCGAGCGGATCCTCGAGCACTGCGCGAAGCACCCGACGGTCTACCTGCCCTCGCACGACCCCGACTCGGCCCGGCGCCTGCGCGACGCCGTGACGGTCAACGTCGAGGACGCCGGAAGTCCGGCGGTCGCGCCGCTCGCCTGACTAGCCGGCCCCGCAGGCCAGCGTGCCGCCCGCGACCGCGCGGTCGCCCGAGCGCGGCAGCGTGAACCACACCTTCTTGCCCTCCCCCGAGGGCTCGACGCCCCAGCTCCGCGACATCGCCTGCACGATCATCAGGCCTCTCCCCGACGGCTCCTCGGGGCCCGGCGAGAGAGGGCGCGGCTTGCCGCCGCCGCTGTCGCACACCTCGACGCGGATCTCCTCGCGCACGTGCACGCTGACGTCGAACGCCGTGCGCGCGTGCCTGACGCAGTTGCTCGTCAGCTCGGAGGCCATCAGCTCGGCCGCGTCCACGAGCTCCGTGTCCTCGCCCCTCAGCGTCTCGCGCACGAAGCGGCGGGCGGCGGTGACCGCCTCCGGCCGGCACTCGAAGCTCCTCGCCGCCGTCATGGCTCCACCTTCAGCACCTCGGTAAGCCCGGTCAACTCGATCACCCGTCGCACCGCCGTCGTCGGGTTGCGCAGGCGCACGGTCGACACCTGGCCCGCGGCGCCGAGCAGCACCGCGATCCCTGCGCTGTCCATGAATCGCAGGCCGCTCATCTCGAAGGTCAGCTCCTCGGGGCGCCGCTCGGCCATCTCGGAGACCGCGCTGCGCAGCTGCTCGACGCTCGAGATGTCGAGGTCCCCGGACACCGCGATCACGGGCCCGCCGGGCGCGTCCGGGCGCTTCTCGACCTCGAGCGGGGCGCTGTTCTCGCTGTCCTCTAGCTCTGCCATTGGATGCTCACCAGAGCGGTGTCGTCACGGTGATCGTCCGAGGTGAGGTCCCGCGCGAGCTTCGCAAGCAGGTCGTCATCGGTCAGCTGCTCTCGTGTGGCCATGGTGCGCAGCCGGTCGAGCCCCTCGTCCAGGACCTCGCCGCGCCGCTCGACGAGCCCGTCGGTGAAAGCTACGAGCGTCGCCCGCGGCGGAACCGTGAACGTCGCTTCGCGGAAGGGCGCCGTGTGGGGGAAGCCGATCGGAGGCTCGGCCCGCAGGCTCACGTATTCGCCCTCGCCGCCTGCGAGCAGCAGCGGCGCCAGATGGCCGGCGCTCGAGACCGTGAGCCGGTGCCCGTCGACGTCGATCAGCGCGCACAGCACCGTCGCGAAGTAGTCCCCCGGCCCGCCGCTGACGAAGTCCGAGAGCTTCTCGAGCACGCTCGCCGGGCGATGGTCCTCGGCCACGTAGGCCAGCGTCGCATGGCGAACGAGCGCCATCGTCGTCGCCGCCTCCACGCCGTGGCCCGAGACGTCGCCGATCACCAGCAGCACGTGCTGCTCGTCGACAGCCACCACGTCGTACCAGTCGCCGCCCACGTCGCCACCCGCCTGCGCGGGCACGTAGCGCGCGTTGACGCTCAGCCCCGGCAGGTGGGGCAGCTGCGCCGGCAGGAGCGCCTGCTGGAGGGTCTGCGCGATGCTCCGCTGCTCGATGTAGCGCTCGCGGTTCTCGGCGGCCAGACGGTCGAGCTGCGCCGCCAGGAGCTCGGCGCGCGCCCGCCCGCGCGCGAGGCGCTCGGTGAGCAGCGCGGCGGCCAGCGAGATCAGGACGCCTGCGATCGCGATCAGCCACGGCAGGCTGTGGAAGAAGCTGCCGCCGAGCGAGCTGCGCGGGCTGATCACGATCGTGAAGGTGCCGGAGCCGAACGGAAGCACGTCGCTCGCGGTGATGCCCTTCATCGGCAGGTGCCTGACGCTCGTCAGGATCAGCCGGCGCGTGGCCCGGCCGCGGCCGAGATAGACCGCGTAGTTCAGGTCGGAGAACGCGCTGTTCCTCTCGAGACTGGAGCGGCGGTTGGCAGGCAGCGGGCTTTCGACGAAGACCGCGTAGCCGCCGCGGCCCGCGCCGCGCGCGTACTCGAAACCGAGAGCCGGCGGCTGTCCGCCGAGCATCCCGACCATGTTCAGGACGCCGGGCCGGTGCGCGAGCGCCGCGACGTGCGCCGCGCGCGCCGCCGGCGAGGCCAGCGGCGTCCCGATCGTGACCCGCGCCCGCGAGGCGGACGCGCCGAGCGGCCAGAGCGAGGCGGCGGCGAACTGGCGGCCGGGGCCCACCAGGGGCGTCATCAGTTCACGAAAACGCGCCGGATCGCCGCCGTTGGCGTCCGCGAGCGCCGCCGCCGAGGCCAGGGGGGTCTGCACGCTCTGTGTGGCCCCGGCGAGGACGAGGCTCAGCTCGCGGACGCGCAGGTTCAGCAGCCTGCGCTCGTTGTGCCGGTAGAGCGTGCTCGATGCGATCGCGAGAGCGGCCGTGATTGCGAGGCCGATCGCGAGCGTCAGCAGCGCCGCGCCGGACAGTGGGCGGCTGCGCACCGAGGCGCCTGCGACCTCCCGCTCGTCTGCGTCGGCGAGCGCCCCCTGCGCGGGAGCGCGCCCGGCTCCTTCGGCGATCATCGACGCGAATCTACGCGTTCGCGGGCGGCGGCGTACGCGACGCGCACGAGGAGGGGATCGATGCGCGTCGCGACCGCCATAGCCAGCGTGCCCTCCTCCGTTTGGGACTGCCGGGCGGAAGAGGAACCGGAGATGCCTCCGCAGAGGCCTCCATCAGGGTTCATACCCGCAACAGGCCAGGACTCAAACACCGATGTAGACTCGCCGCTCACTTGAGCAGCCAAGCGGATGCAGTCGTCTCCGAGCCCGCGCGCTCACCGGGAGCGCTGCGGCGGCTTGTCCCGGTGCTCTCCGCGCAGGCCGCCCTGCGCGCGGCTCGGACGACGGTCGTGGCGGCCGGCCTCTTCGCTTTCACCGACCAGGTGATCGGCAACCTCCAGATGGCGACGTTCGCGGCCTTCGGCAGCTTCGCGACGCTGCTGCTGAGCTCGTTCGGCGGCAGCCGGCTCGACCGGCTGATCGCACACGCCGGGCTCGCGCTCGCCGGCAGCGCGCTGCTGACGATCGGCACGCTCGTGAGCTCATCGACTGCGCTCGCGACGCTCGTCACGCTCCCGGTCGCGTTCGTGGTCTTCTACGCCGGCGTGCTCGGCCCCAATGCGGCGTCCGGCGCGGTCGGCGCGATGCTCGCCTACGTGCTGCCGGTGGCCTCGCCCGGCACCGCCGCGATGATCCCCGACCGGCTGGCGGGCTGGTGGCTCGCCTCGGCCGCGGGCACCGCCGCGGCGCTCGCCTTCTCGCCGCCGGGTGCGGGCAGGCCCCTGCGCGGCGCGGTCGCGCGCACGGCGCGGGCGCTCGCCGGAGCCGTGCGAGCCGCGCTCGCCGGGGACGGCGCCAGGGCGGCGCTCGATGGCGCGGTCGCGGCGAAGCACGATCTGATGGAGCTGTTCGACTCGGCGCCCTTCCGGCCGCTGGGCCTCGCGGCGCCGGACCAGGCGATGGCGAATGTCGTGCAGCTGATCGAGTGGTGCACGTCGCTGCTGAACGACGCCATCGCCGAGCGCGAGGACCTGCACGCGGCTGCGCCGCGCGACCGTGAGCTGCTGACCGCGTGCGCCGAGGTGCTCGATCAGATCGCCGCCCTTTTCGAGGGAGCGCGCGAGGAGCCGGAACTGGAGCGCCTTGGAGCGGCTGCGCGAGGCGGCGCTCGCCGAGCTCGAGGTACTGCCCGCGGCGGACCCGGACTTCCGCCGCGAAGCGCAGATCGCCTTCCACGCCCAGGCGCTCGCGGTCGCGATCCTCGCCACGGGCGCCGACGCACTGGTCGCCGAGCGGGTCCTCAGCCCGGGCGAGCTCGAGCGCCGGCGCCAGGAGTTCGCGGGACGCGCTCGAGCTCGCCACCGGCGGGCGCGGCGCGGGGCGCGCGGCGACGGCGCTGCGGCACGCCAGTGTCCGCTCGGTCTGGTTCGTCAACAGCCTGCGCGCCGCGATCGCTCTGTCGGTCGCGGTCCTCGTCGCGGAGGTCAGCTCCGTCCAGCACGGCTTCTGGGTCGTGCTCGGGACGCTGTCGGTGCTGCGCACGAACGCCGCGGCTACCGGCGCGAGCGCGTTCAGCGCGCTCGCCGGGACGGTCCTCGGGTTCTGCATCGGCGGCGCTCTGCTCGTTGTGATCGGGGCGGAATCGACCGCGCTCTGGGCGATCCTGCCGATCGCGATCTTCATCGCCGCCTACACGCCCGGGACGGCCCCGTTCGCCGTCGGGCAGGCGGCGTTCACCGTGACCGTCGCCGTGCTGTTCAACCTGCTCGAGCCGGTCGGCTGGGAAGTCGGGATCGTGCGCGTCGAGGACGTCGCGATCGGGTGCGCGGTGAGCCTGCTCGTCGGCCTGATGTTCTGGCCACGAGGGGTCGCAGGGGTCGTCGGCGACGACCTCGCCGACTCCTTCGCGTCGGGCGCGTCGTTCCTGCGCGAGGGGGTGGACTGGTCCGCGGGGATGCGCGATGGCCCCCCGGATCTCGCCCCGGCCGCGACGACCGCGGCGGTGCGGCTCGACGAAGGGCTGCGTGCCTTCCTTGCCGAGCAGGGCTCCAAGCGGATCGAGAAGCAGCAGCTCTGGAAGCTCGTCGGCGGCTCGCTGCGGCTGCGCCTGACCGCTGATGCGATCGCGGCACTTCCGCCGGACGCCGGAGGCCGTCGAACCCGCGCGCGCCGCGCTCGACCGGCGTGCCACGGCGATCACCGGCGTGGTACGAACACCTCGCCCGGCTGCTCGGCCCGCCGCACGGCGGTCCCCCGGGCGAGCTGGCCCCGCTCGTGCTGGGGGCGGACACCGTCGTCCACGACGACACCGGCTCGCGCTACGCCGTGTGGCTGTGCGAGCACCTGGACCACCTCGCCGAGCACCTCGACGAGCTGATCGCGCCCGCCGGGCGCGTCGCCGAGCTGCGGCGCCTGCCCTGGTGGCGCTGAGGCCGGCATGGAGCGCCGGCCGATCCCGCTCAGGAACCCGCGTCGCTGCGTGCGCGGCGTGGCGCGGCGCGCCTGCCGAGCAGGCTCTCGATCTCCTGCAGCGCCTCGCCCATGTAGATCGCCAGGCGCTGCAGGTGAGGCATCGTGTCGCGGGCGCCCGTGAAGCCGAAGTTCAGCGTGCCTGCGTAGCTGACGCAGGTGATGTTGAGCGCGTTGCCCTGCGTCAGGAGGGAGAGCGGGAACAGCGAGTCGAGCCGCGAGCCGCCCATGTAGAGCGGCTCCGTCGGGCCCGGGGACGTTCGAGATCCCGAGGCTGAACGGGACGGGCGCGCGGCCGCCGAGTCCGAGCACGAGGCCGGCGATGTACGGAGCGTTCAGAAGCAGGGTGTAGGAGGTCCGCGCCTCGGACGGCAGCCGGCTGAGGTGCCGCTTGGCCTCGGCGGTGGAGCGGCCCACCGTCCGCAGCCGCTCGCGGGGATCGGCGACGTTCGTGCCGAGCTCGGCGATCAGGAAGGCGATCGAAGTGCCCATCGACTGGTCCTCGGCGTCGCGCAGGTTGACCGGGATCCCCGCCGTCAGCGGGCGGTCCGGCAGCCGCGCGTGCTCTTCCAGGTAGTGGCGAAGCGCCGTCCCGGAGAGGTAGAGCACGATGTCGTTGAGCGTGCAGTCGGCGGCCCGCGCGATCGCCTTCACGCGCTCGAACTCGTACTGCTGGGTCGCGAAGCGGCGCTGGCCCGTGATCCTCTCGCCCAGCACCGAGTCAGGCGCCCGGTAGGGCGCCTGCAGCGGGCGTCCGTCGACCGCGGCGAGGGCGAGGTCGAGACCGGCGCGGGAGAGCCCCGCCGCCGCCGAGGCGCTTTCCCGAAGCAGGCCGAAGGGCACGCCGAGCGGCCCGTGCCCGTCGTGCGAGGAGCCGTCCCGGGCCGGCCTGCTGCCTTCCGGCACGGTCCAGAACGACGGTGTGCCCGGCTCCGCGGGATCCTGCGAGAGCGCGCGCATGATCAACCGCATCCCGCTGATGCCGTCGACGAGCGAGTGGTGGATCTTGCTGTACATCGCGAAGCGGTTGCCTTCGAGGCCCTCGATCAGGTGCACCTCCCACAACGGGCGGTGCAGGTCGAGCTCGTTGCTGTGCAGGCGCGAGACGAGGACGCCCAGCTCGCGCTGCCCGCCGGGGTGCGGCAGCGCCGAATGCCTGACGTGGTAGTCGAGGTCCACGTCGTGGATCTCGCGCATGACGGGGAGCCGCGAGCCGATCAGCGGCGCGTCGACGAGCTTCAGGTTCCAGGGCGGCGGCACCGCCTGGGCCGCGCGCATCCTGCGCGAACAGGTCCTGCAGGTAGTCCGGGCGCAGCGTCCGCGGGCTGCGTGAACTCGAACAGGCCGCCGACGTGCATCGGCGTGTCCCGCGACTCGATCGCGAGCCATGCAGCATCGACTGGCGACAGGCGCCGCACCTCTACCCGATCCTCCCTTCGACCGCTCGGTCGCTCGCGGGCAGCGTAACGGCTGCGCGCCCCCCGCGGGCGCCGGAGAGCCTGCCCCACGCCACCCATGCGTCGTCGCGGAGCTGGTGCGCGCGCCGGGCCGGGCCGACGTTGAAGCGGCGCATCGCGCGCGCGGGCGATGCGAGGTCGGCGCGCAGCGCTCCGGTCCGCCCGCGCGCCAGCGGACGAGCGGCGCGGCGCAGGCTGAGCCCCTTCTCCGCAGGCAGGTGCCAGATCCCCAGCTCGGCGGCGTCCGCGGGCGCGCCCGCCGTGTGCCGCGCCCCGGTCTGGATGCGGCGGGCGACGCCCGAGAGGTCCTCGACCTCGACGCGCCCGAGCGCCGCGGACAGCGTCAGCAGCTGCTCATTGGTCGCGGTCGCGCCGCTGCGCGCGAAGTGCCCGTCGAGCTCGTCGCATGCCGCGACGAGCTCCAGCAGCGCATCCGCCGTCCCCGCCAGCAGATCGGCGCCGATCCAGGGCGGCGCCGACTCGAGACGCGCGCCCAGAGCGGTGGCGGCCCGGCCGAGGCCCTGCCGCGTGGCGCCCACCGCCTCGGGACCGCCCACGGCCCAGTCCGGCGGGTAGGGGATCGCGAGCGCTCCGACATTCCCGCCCCGCGGGCATGCGCGCAGGGCGCGCGGCGGGTCCACCCAGACGCAGTCGAGGTTCGGCACCCACAGCTCCTGCGAGCCGGGGAGACCGCCGGCGGCGGCACGGATCGCCTCGCGCGGGAGCCGCGTCGCGCCGGAGGGGGTGCCCGGCTCGATCCGCAGCGCGAGCTCCCGCACCTCGACGCCGAGCTCGCCGAGGGCGCCCCACACCCGGCGCGCGGCGCGTCCCGGCCCGTTGCTCACGTTCGTCAACAGCAGCGGGCGGCAGTCCGCGCCGGCGAGCCGCAGCGAAGCGGCCTGGACGAGGGCGCACTCGAGGTAGCGCAGCGGCGAGGCGGTGCGGGGCGAGGGGTGCGGCGGGAGGGTGGCCCCGGAGGCGTCCACGAACAGGTACATGCAGACGAGCGGGGCCCCGGCCCGGTCCTCCCCGCTCTGCTCGCCGCGCACCGGCATCCGCCCCGCAAGCTTAGGCGGCGGGTGAGGAACACCGCTCGCGCCGGGCCGCAGACAACTGTCACGCTTCCCCCGATCGAAGTGGAGCCACCCCAGCCGACCTCTGGAGGCGGAGTCCTCGTCGCGCTCGACGGCGCGACCGCACGCTCGCTGCTCGAAGCGCTCGCCGCCGCGATCGCCGCGGCGGAGTCGGGCCGCCGCGGCGAGCCCCTGACGCCGCGCGAGAACGAGGTGCTGGTGCGCCTCTCGGAGGGCAAGAGCT
Organism: uncultured Solirubrobacteraceae bacterium; assembly: GCA_963779065.1. Lineage (GTDB taxonomy): Bacteria > Actinomycetota > Thermoleophilia > Solirubrobacterales > Solirubrobacteraceae > Palsa-744. The sequence continues at coordinate 287,143 of CAVZWQ010000003.1, read as the reverse complement.
ACGGCCAGATCGCCGCGGAGCTCGTGATCGAGCTCGAGACGGTGCGCACGCACGCGCGCCGCGTCAGGCGCAAGCTCGGCGTCGCCACCAGCAGAGAGCTCCACGGGATCACCCCCTGATCACCTTCCCCTCCGGCCGGCGGGCGTCTAGCGTCGATCCCGTTCATGCAAATGATTCGGCTGTCCGAACAGCCGGAGGAGATCGGAGGTGGAGGGTGCTGGTCAAGCACTGGAGGCGCCGCCGCCGGCGCAGGGCGGCGTTGACGCTCGCGGCGGCCCTCGTCGCGGCGGCCGCGCTCGCCGCGAGTGCGCAGGCGCACAAGTTCTACGGCGGCGAATACTGGTGGGGCTGCACGTACTCGTGGGGAGCCGCGTGCATCGAGCCGCACTACGAGACGCACATCACCTACCTGCGCTCGATGGACCCGGACAACGCGGCCGAGTGGCTGCCGCAGGAAACCGAGAACCGCTACAAGCAGCCCCACCCCGACGGCATCGAACGATGCGTCGGCGCGGCGGTGTGGAACGGCAGCCAGACCGAGCCGTGGGTCGCCGGGTGGGGCTACGTGTCCTACCTCCTCCCGAGCGGGCCCCCGGGCTACGGGATGATCGGCACCTGCGTCCCCTACTACCAGATCGCCCTGTACCAGATGGTCAACTGGGGCGAACCCTGAGCGGATGCGCGCGGGCGCGGCCATCGCGACCGTCGCTGGCGGCCGCGGTGGCGCTGTCCGGCTGCGGCCGCGCCGGCGCTCCAGAGCGCGCCGGCGCGGCCTCGCCGTACTCCGCGGCGCGGGCCGGCGGCGAGCCGGAACGCGTCGTGGACCGCCCGCCCGCCGGCGCGCGCGTGCGGCCGGCGGGTGCTCCGCCCCGACGGCGCGGCGCCCGCGCGGCACACCCCCCGCCCGCGCGGCGCGCCGCGCCTGGCCGGCCGGCCGTTCTGCCCTCCCCCCTCCTCCGGGCGTTCCCGATCCTCAGGCGCCCGGCCCGGAGCGGCGATCGGCCTGCCGGCCAGGTGCGGGCGCTCCTGTCCGCCGAGGCGCGCGAAGACAGGCGGCTGGGCGAAGGCGCGCCGCTGACCGCCGCCGCGCGGCGTCTGCCGGCCGCGCCCGGTGTGCCGGCGTCGTGGATCGTGCCCGCGGGCGAGCGCATCTGCCTGCTCCGCACCCTCCCGGGCGCCGCCGCCGCGCCCGAGACGATCGAGTGCGTGCGGGCGGCCGCGGCGTCGCGCGGCTACCTGATGAGCGCGATCACGGGCCTCGGCGCCCCGGGACGCTCGTCGCTGCAGGGCGTCCTCCCGGCCGGAGCCCGCAACGCCCGGCTCGAGCTCGCCGGCGGCGCGCAGATCGCGCTCACGCTGCGCGAAGGCTCCTACGCCCTCTGGGAGAGCGGCGCGAGCGCTCTGCGCTTCGAGCGCGACGGGGGCGAGCTCACCGTGCCCGTCCCGCAGCCCCCCGGCGCCGGCGGGGAACCATGACGGGCCTCCGGGATGGTTCGAGCCTGCAGACTTTTGTCTGCAATACTCGCCGGAGATGACAGGTCTCGGAGAGCTCCGGCGCGCGCGATCGGCCTGCGCTCGCAACGTCGTTCTGGCGGCGCTCGCCTGGGCGGCGATCGGCAGCGCTCCCCCGGCCACGGCCGGAGCCGTGAGCATCGCCCAGCACCCCCTGCCCGGCAGCGCTTCCGCCGCCGCCGGCATCGCGGCGGTGGCGGGAGGCCTCGCGGTCACCCGCTCCGAGCAGAGCTCGACGGTCCTCGAGCGGATCACGACCGCGCCGTTCGCCGCCGGAGGACTCCAGCCTGTGAGCGCGATCGCGCTCGGGAGCGGGCCCGACGGGCAGCTCTGGCTCCTGGCCGTCACCGACAACGCCGGCGCGGTCGCGCTCGAGCGCGACCCCGCCGGAGGCTCCCCCGAACAGCGCTTCGCGTTCCCCCTCGCGCTCGGCCCCGGCTTCTGGCCCGAGCAGTTCGCGAGCGCCCCCGACGGCTCGCTGTGGATCGCGAACATGACGGCCGGAGCGATCGAACGGCTGTCTCCGGCGGGCGGACTCAGCTCCTATCCCGCTGCCGCGCGGCGGCGCGCCGACGTCGCTGGCGCTCGCGCCGGACGGGAGCGTCTGGTTCACCGAGCCGCTCACGGGCACGATCGGCGAGCTCGGCGCCGGCGGCGCGATCTCCGAACACTCGCTCGCGGGCGCCGCCCCGGGCGGCTTCGGCAACGCGGAGCCCAACTCGATCGTCCTCGGCCCGGACGGCGCCATGTGGTTCACGGAGCCGGCGCTCGGTCGCATCGGGCGCATCACCACGACCGGCGCGCTGGCGGAATTCGCGATCCCGAACACATCCGGGGTGACCCAGGGCGAGTACGGCTCCCCCGCGCCGCGCTACATCGTCGCCGGCCCGGACGGCGCGCTGTGGTTCACCGACGGCGGGGACGAGTCGATCGGGCGCATCACGACCGCGGGCCAGGTCAGCGAGTACCCGATCGCCACGGCTACCCCGTCCTCGCCCCAGGGCATCGTCAGCGCGGGCGGGCAGCTCTGGTTCGTGGAGGCGGCGCTCGACGCGCTCGGGAGCGTGGACCCGAAAGGACAGCCGCCGCCCGCAGCGCCGAGCCCCCCGCACGCCGCCACCTCGACGCGATCGCGCTGTCCGGTGCGGCGGGCGGGCGCGCGCCACCGGGGCACCCGCGCGGCCGCCGGCCGCCCGCGCCGCTGCCCCGCGCGCCGCCGGCGGCGTGCGTGAGCAGCTAGCGGCGCGTGAGGACGACGACCGGAATCTGGCGCGAGGTCTTCTGCTGGTAGGAGTCGTAGGCGGGCCAGACCTCGGTCATGAGCCCCCACAGCCGCTCGCGCTCCTCCCCCTCGGCGACCGAGGCGCGGACCGGGATCTCCTCGTCGCGAACCTGGATCGTGGCATCAGGGTCCGCCTGCAGGTTCTGGAACCAGAGCGGATCCTCCGCCCAGCCGCCCTTGGAGGCGACGACGACGAAGCGCTCGCCGTCCGTGCGGTGGATCAGGGGCATCGTTCGCGGCTCCCCCGAGCGCCGGCCGCGCGTCGTCAGCAGCAGGATCGTGGTCCCGCGCCACTCGTAGCCGCGCTCTCCGCCGGTCTCGCGGTAGACACGGACGTGCTCAGGGCCGAACAGGTCGTCGTCAGCGCCGCTCACAGCCGCCAGTCTAGCCGCGGGCGAACGCTGTGAACCCCTTGCAAAGAACCCTCGCGCGAACCGGACCCAGTCCGTATGATGAGCGCTCGACGGCGCTGAGGGGCGGCGTGGAACCGGGGGAGAAACGGGGACCAAGGGATGGGCACGACGGCACCAAGGCACGGACGCGCGAGCGCGGCGCGACGGGGGCTCGCGCTCGTCTCGGCCCTCGCCGCGATCGCGCTGCTCGCACTCGCCTGCGCCACAAGCGCCGGAGCACGTGTCGCGCACGACGCCGCCGCGCGCCCACTCGCCGAATCGGCGCCGGTCGTGACCCAGCAGCCGGCCAACACGACCGTCAACGCGGGCGCCTCGGCCAAATTCATCTCGCTGGCCAGCGGCAGCCCGACGCCGACGGTGCAATGGGAACGCTCGACCGACGGCGGCAAAACCTTCCTGCCGATCGAAGGCGCGACGTCCGCCACCTACACGATCGCGAGCACGACGGCGGCCGAAAACGGCTACCGGTTCCGGGCGGTGTTCACGAACAGCGCCGGCAAAGCCACGAGCAACGCGGCGACGCTCACCGTGAACTCGAAACCGGAAGTGACGCAGCAGCCCGCCGACGTCTTCGCGCAGGAAAGCCACGAAGCGATCTTCACCTCCAAAGCCTCGGGGAACCCCGCGCCCACCGTCCAGTGGCAGGAGTCGACCGACGGCGGCGCCACGTACAAAAACCTCGTGGGCCAGACCAGCACGACGCTCAAACTCAACGGCGTCGGCAAATCCATGGACGGGTGGAAATTCAAGGCCGTCTTCACCAACAGCTCCGGCACCGCGACGAGCGAAGCGGCGACGCTGCACATCGTCAACGCGCCGTTCGTCCTGCAGCAGCCGCTGGCTCAGACCGCGCTCGAAGGCGAACCCGTCACCTTCAACTCGAGCGCGAGCGGCAACCCGGCACCGACCGTCCAGTGGGAACGCTCGACCGACGCCGGCAAAACCTTCCAGCCGATCGCAGGCGCGACATCCGGAAACTACGTGATCGCATCGGCGACGACCGCTGAAGACGGCTACCGCTTCCGGGCGACCTGGAGCAACATCGCCGGCTCCGCGACCAGCTCGGCCGCGACCCTCACCGTCCACAGCTTGCCCAAGATCACCGAACAGCCCGAATCGCAGGTCGTGCTGACCGGCGGCACCGCGACCTTCGAAGCCGAAGCCAGCGGACATCCGGAACCGACGGTGCAGTGGGAATCGTCGAGCGACGGGGGCAGCACGTTCACACCGATCGCGGGCGCGACGCACGAAACGCTGACGGTCTCGGGGGCGCAGCTCTCCGAAAGCGGGAACCTCTTCCGCGCGGTGTTCACGAACGTCGCCGGCACGACCGCGACCGAAGCCGCTTCGCTGACGGTCTCGACGACGGACTACGGCGGCTACGGGTGGGGCCTGAACAAGAGCGGCCAGACGGGCACCGGCTCGAGCGAACCGATCGTGGCCCTGCCGGGCGCGATGCCGAACCTCGACTTCGTGACACAGCTGAGCGCCGGCGGCAAATTCAGCCTCGCGCTGCGAGCCGGCGGCACCGTCGAGGCGTGGGGCTCGAACGCCCACGGCCAGCTCGGCAACGCCGAAGAGATCGGCCAGCGCACGCCCACGCCGATCGAACACCTGCGCGGAGTGACCGAAGTCGCGGCCGGTGGAACCCACAGCCTCGCGCTGCTCTCCAACGGAACGGTCGAGGCCTGGGGCGGCGGCGAAGCCGGCCAGCTCGGCAACGGCGGGACTCTCGACAGCGAAGTGCCGGTCCCGGTCGCCGGCCTGAGCGGCGTGAAGGCGATCGCAGCCGGCAACGAACACAGTCTCGCGCTGCTGTCCAACGGCACGGTGATGGCATGGGGGCGCAACGAAGACGGGGAGCTTGGCACGGGCAACACGAACGCCAGCAGCAAACCGGTCGAAGTCCACGGTCTCAGCGAAGTCACCGCGATCGCCGCCGGCGGCAACTTCAGCATGGCGCTGCTCGCGAACGGGACGGTCGTCGCGTGGGGCTCCGACGCCCGGTTCCAGCTCGGCACCGAAGCCGTGCTGAACGAAGAAGGGCCCGAAGAAGCCGAAGGCCTGTTCAGCACCAAACCGGTGCCCGTCGACGGGCTCTCGAACGTCAAGGCGATCTCCGCCGGGCGCAACCACGCGCTGGCGCTGCTCCAGGACGGCACCGTCATGTCGTGGGGCGACGACACCAAGGGCGAGCTCGGCAACGGCGCGATCGAAGAACACAACGACAAAGCCGCCCCCGTCCCCGGCCTCTCCGGAGTGACGGCGATCTCGGCGGGCGAAGAACTCAGCACGGCCGTGCTCGCCTCCGGCGCCGTGATGGCGTGGGGCACCAACGAAGACGGGAGCCTCGGGATCGGCACGACCGGCGAACCGAGCGACGTGCCGCGTGCAGGTGCACGGCATCGCGCAGGTCATCGGCGTCTCCGCCGACGGCGGCCACGTCGTCGCGTTCGGCCAAGCGCTGCCCGTGGTCTCGAAAGTCTCGCCCCGCGAAGGCCCGATGGAAGGCGGTGCGACCGTCACGATCAGCGGCGCGAACTTCGGCGCCGCCAGCGCGGTTCATTTCGGCAGCGCGGCAGCGAGCTCGTTCACCGTCAACTCCCAGGGCTCGATCACGGCCACGACCCCTGCCGGCAGCGGCACGGTCGACGTGACCGTCACCAGCCCGAGCGGCACGAGCGGCACCAGCGGCACCGACCACTACACCTACCGGACTCCGCCGACCGTCACGAAGCTGTCCGCAAAAGGCGGCCCGGCGACCGGAGGCACGACGCTCACGATCACGGGCGTGGGCTTCACGGGCGCGACGGGCGTGACCTTCGCCGGCGTCCCCGCGAGCAGCTTCACGGTCACCGGGAACGCCACGATCACCGCGGTCTCCCCCACGGGGATCGCCGGCCCCGCCGACGTCAGGGTCACCACGATCGGGGGTACGAGCGCCGCCGTGAAGAAGGACCAGTTCCGCTACGCGCCGGTGATCGAATCGGTCTCGCCGGCCAACGGCCCGCAGGCCGGCGGCAACACGGTGACGATCACGGGCGCCGGCTTCCCGGTGGGCACCGGCACGGTGAAGTTCAAGTTCGGCTCCCCCGCCTCGAAGTCGGTCCAGTGCACGAGCACGACCAGCTGCTCCGTCGTCGCCCCGTCCGCGAAGGCGCTCGGCACCGTGGACATCATCGCGACCGCGAACAAAGGCAAGAGCGCGGCGGTCGCGGGCGACCGCTACACGTTCGAATAGGCGCCGCGCGCCCACAGCCGGTGGGCGCACACCGGCCGGGGCACGCTCAGCCGGTGTAGACCCGCGCGAGCGACTCGGCGACGCAGACCGGCTTGTCGCCGCCCTCGCGCTCGAACGTCAGCTCGTTCGTGATCTGGGCACCGCCCGGGATCTCCTCGACCGAGGCCAGCGTCGCGCGCATCCGGACCCGTCCGCCGACGGGCATCGGCGCCGGGAAGCGGACGCGGTTGAGCCCGTAGTTGACGCCGAAGGCGAAGCCCTCGAACGTGAACATGTCGTACATGAACCGCGGCGCCAGCGAGAGCGTGTAGTAGCCGTGGGCGATGGTCCCGCCGAACGGGCTCTCCTTGGCGCGCTCGACGTCGACATGGATCCACTGGTCATCGCCGGTGACGCGCGCGAACTCGTCGATCGCCTCCTGCGTCACGAGGTGCCAGTCGCTCACGCCGAGCTCCCGGCCCACGTGGTCCTTCACCTGGTCGAGTCCGGTGAGCGTGAGCATCGCTGTCGTCCCTCCTTCGCTGTTGGGCGGCCGGACCCGCGCTCCGTGCCGCCCGGGTGTCGCACCCGCGCGCGGTGAGCGCTGGACCCTACAGGCGGGCGCCCACGGACGCGAACGGCGTCGCGTAGCGGATGAACGGGTCGATCTCCAGCCCCCGCCCCGTCGCCCGCTCGACGATCGGAACGGTGTCGAGCCGCCGCCCGTATCGGTGCACGTGCTCGCCCAGCCAGTCCTTCACCTCGTCGACCTCGCCCCGCTCGAGCGCGTCCGCGCGCGGGCCCAGGTCGCGCTCCAGGGCCTCCCACAGCGACGCGGCGATCAGGCAGCCCATCGCGTAGCTCGGGAAGTAGCCGAACGCGCCCTCGCTCCAGTGCACGTCCTGCAGGCAGCCCAGCGCGTCGCTCGGCACCTCGATGCCGAGCAGCCGCCGGGTGCCGTCGTTCCAGGCGCCGGGAAGGTCTCCGACGGAGAGATCGCCGTCGATCAGGGCGAGCTCGAGCTCGAAGCGCAGCACGATGTGGAGCGGGTAGGTGACCGGGTCCGCTGAGACACGGATCAGCGAGGGTTCGACCGCGACGATCGCCTCGTGCAGCGAGGCCGGAGCGATCTCGTAGCCAGCCGCCGCGAGCTCCTCGGCGAGCACCGTCGCGAAGGCCGGGTGGCGGGCGACGTGGTTCTCCCACAGCTTGCTCTGCGACTCGTGGATCGACATCGACGTGCCGACACCCAGATTCGTGCGTTCCAGGCGCGGGTCGATCTGACGCTCGTAGAGGGCGTGCCCGAACTCGTGCAGCGAGCTGAGCAGGGACTCGATCCCGCCGTCCTCGTAGCGAGTCGTGATGCGCTGATCCAGCCGCGCCATCGAGGCTGAGAAGGGATGCGCCGAGACGTCCAGGCGCCACGCCTCCGGCTCGACCCCCACGCGGCCGGAGGATCGACTCGACGGCGCGCTGCTGGGCATCGCGGGGCACGTCCGGGCGGATCGCCGGGGCGCGGCCCGAGGCCTCCTCCACCAGCGGAGCGAGACGCTCGCCGAGGGCTCCGAGCAGCCGCTGCAGCTCATCGGTGCGCACGCCGTAGTCGTAGTCGTGGAGCAGCGCCTGGTAGAGCCCCTCTCCGTCCTCGGCCACGCAGGCGGCGTATGCGCGGGCCAGCTCGACGTTGCGCTCCAGCGCGGGCACGAACGCCCCGAAGTCGTCGGCGGCACGAGCCTCGCGCCAGCGCTCGTGGCCCTCCGCGTGGGCCGCCGAGAGCTCGGCCGCGAGCTCGCTCGGCACGCGGCGCGCGCGCTCCCAGTCGCGGCGCGCGATGCGGACGAGATCCGCGTCGAGCTCGTCGAGCTCCGCGCCGTCGAGCTCGGCGAGCCATCCGCCGATCTCCTCCGCGGTCGCCCGATCGTGCGTGATCCGCGCGAGCGTCGCGAGCTGGTTCCCGCGCTGCGGCGCCCCGCACGGCGGCATCATCACGAGCTGGTCCCACGTGGCCAGCATGTCGAGCGAGCGCAGGTCGGCGACCTCCGCGACGCGCGCACGGAGCGTCTCGAGCGCGCTCACGAGGCGCAAGCCGGCGCTGTGCGGCTCCCGGCCCGGCTCATGCCGTCGCTGCGGCCACCCCGGCGGCGCTCGCGTCGGGCTCGGCCAGCGCGCGGCCGTGGCGGATCAGGTCCGAGGCGCGCTCGGCGACGGCGATCGTCGGCGCGTTCGTGTTCCCGCGCGGGACGGCCGGCATCACGGACGCATCGACCACGCGCAGGCCCTCGATCCCGTTCACCCTCAGCTCGGGATCCACGACCGCCGCCGCGTCGGCGCCCATCCGGCACGTGCCGACGGGGTGGTAGATCGCGAACGTGGTGCGGGCCACGTGCGCGCGCAGGTCCTCGTCGGAGTCGCCGTCGGGGACGTTGTACGTCTCCGCGCAGTAGGGACGCAGCGCGTCCTGGCCGCAGATGTCGAGCGCCAGGCGCAGCCCGGCGATCATGCGCTGCATGTCGTCGCCCGCCGAGTAGAACTCGTTGCGGATGATCGGCTTGGCCGTCGGGTCCTTGGAGGCGAGCCTCACGGTGCCCCGGCTGTGCTCGGTCAGCAGGCAGGGCGAGATCCAGACGCCGTGGGCCTCCGGGTCGCGCGTGCCTTCGTCGATGATCTGCAGCGGCACGGCGTGGAACTGGATGTCGGGTGCGACCGCGCCGGCGCCGACGCGCGCGAAACCGCCCGCCTCCGCGAAGTTCGATGCGAACGGCGCCGGTGCGCTCGGCTTCGTAGCGCTCGAGCGTGGCCGGCTCGAGCGCGAGCAGCAGGCTCTCGGGCTCGGGCGTCGTGTACACGAGCTGCGCCGCGGGATGGTCGCTGAGGTTCTGGCCGACGGCCGGCTGCTCCAGCACGACCTCGATCTCGCGCATCGCGAGGTGCTCGGGATCTCCGATGCCGGAGAGCATCAGCAGCTGCGGGGAGTTGTAGGCGCCGGCGGCGAGTATCACCTCGCGCTCGGCGTGGAACTGCTGCGCGAGCCCGAGCTGCGCGGCTTCGACGCCGACCGCACGCGTGCCCTCGAAGAGGATCCGGTGAGCCTGCATGTAGGGCATCACCTCGAGGTTCGGACGCTCGGAGGCGGGGTGCAGATATGCCACGGCGGTCGAGGCCCGCATCCCCTCGCGCTGCGTCACCTGGTACATCCCGACGCCGTCCTGCTCGCCGTCGTTGAAGTCCTCGTTGCGCGGCAGCCCGGCCTGGACGCCCGCCTCGACGAAGGCATGGGAGATGCGGTTCTGCGAGCGCTCCTCGCTGACGGGGAGAGGCCCGCCCGCGCCGTGGAACGCCGACGCGCCGCGCTCGTTGTCCTCGGCCTTGACGAAGTACGGGAGCAGGTCGGCCCAGCTCCAGCCGGCGACCCCCCAGCCGTCGTAGTCGAGCGGGTTGCCGCGGATGTAGACCATCGCGTTGATCGAGGAGGAGCCGCCGAGGACGCGCCCGCGCGGAAGCGTGATGCGCCTGCGGTCGCAGTGCTCTTCCGGAGCCGAGTGGTAGTCCCAGTCGACCTCGGTCCCGCCGAGCTGCAGGTAGCCGAGGGGGACGTGGATGTTCTCGTTCACGTCCGGCGGGCCGGCCTCCAGCAGGAGCACCTTCACGTCCGGGTCCTCGCTCAGGCGCGCCGCCAGCACGCAGCCCGCGGAACCCGCCCCGACGATCACGTAGTCGTACATCCCAAAGCTCCCCTCTCGGTGGCCGAGCTGTTCCCTCGGGGCGACGATACCGGACGAAACGCCGGCCGGCGCCCGCCGGCGGGATGATGCACTGACGATGGTCGGCTTCGGCACCCTTGCCGTGTTCGCGCTCGCGGGGCTCGCGGGGCCGCTGCTCGGACTCTCCCGCCGCTGGTTCGTGCCGCTCGTCGCGGGCGAGATCCTCGCCGGTGTGCTCGTCGGACCGCACGTGATCGGGGCGATCGACCCGAAGGCGCCGACGGTCGAGTTCCTCGCGGAAGTCGGCTTCGCGATGCTGATGCTGACGGTCGGCATGCACCTGCCGCTGCACGAGCCGCGGCTGCTCGGGTCGCTGCGGACGGGCTCGGCGCTGGCGGCGATCACGGCGGCGCTCGCCGTCCCCGCGGGGCTGCTGGCAGCGGCGATCGCGGGGGACTCCCACGCGGCGATCTACGGCGTGGTGCTCGCTTCAGGCTCCGCCGCGGTCCTGCTGCCGGCGCTGCAGGAGGCCGGCGTCGACGGCCGCGCGGCACTGCCGGTGATGGTCCAGGCGACGATCGCCGACGTGGTCACGATCCTCGCGATCCCGATCGTGCTGCAGCCGTCGCGCTTCTCTCACGCGCTGCTGGGGTCCGCTCTGGTGGCGGGCGGCGCCGCGCTGCGTCGTGCTGGCCGCGCGCGCGATCGACACGCAGGGATGGGTGCAGGGAGTGCGCAAGCGCTCCAAGCGGCGGCACTGGGCGCTCGACCTGCGCCTTTCGCTGCTCGTGCTGTTCACGCTCGCCTGGCTCGCCGAGCGCAGCGGGACGAGCATCCTCATCGCCGGGTTCGGGGCGGGCGTCGCGGTCGCGATCCTCGGCGGCCCGAAACGGCTCTCCACGCAGGTGCGAGGCGTCGCCGACGGCTTCTTCGTCCCGCTCTACTTCGTGGTGCTCGGGGCCTCGCCTGGACGTCGGCGCGCTGTTCAGGGAACCGTCGATGCTGGCCCTCGCCGCCGCCCTCGCGATCCTCAACGTCGCGATCCGGCTGGCTGCGGCGAGGCTGATGCGGACGCCCGCTTCGGGTGCGCTCGCGGCCAGCGCGCAGCTCGGCGTGCCCGCGGCCGTCGCCTCGCTCGGCCTCTCGACCCACGTGCTCGGCGACGCGACGGCGACGGCGATCGTCGCGTCGGCGCTGGTCAGCCTCGCGGTCGGCACGGTCGGCGTGCAGATGCTCGTCCGCGCCGAACTCGCGGCGGCGGCTCAGGCCGGGGCGGGCTCCGCCGGCGCGGCCGCGTCGTCTTCCTCGCGCGGCGGCAGCGGCACCCCCGCCGCGGCATAGGCGGCGGGCGCGTCGAGCGTCTCGGCGGCCAGCAGGGCGCGCGCGAGCGACTCGAGCTGCTCGCGGTGCTCGGCCGAGCAGGCGGGTCACCTCCGCGTGCGCCGCCGCCACGATCCGCTGCGTCTCGGAGTCGACCAGCTCCTGCGTGTGCTCGGAGGTCTCGCTGACGCCGGGCAGCAGCGGCCCCTGCCCGTCCTGCGAGATGACGGCGACGGGCCCGATCGCGTCGCTCATCCCCCACTTCCCGACCATCTGGCGCGCGATCTGCGTGAGCTGCTCGATGTCCGACTCGGCGCCCGTGGTGATCGTCCCGTACACGACCTCCTCCGCGGCTCGCCCGCCGAGAGAGACCTTGATCTTGGCTTCGAGCTCTTCGAGCGAGTAGGAGACGCGATCGGCGTCCGGCGTCGAGAGCGTCACGCCGAGCGCCATCCCGCGCGGGATGATCGAGACCTTCCGCACCGGGTCGGCCTCGGGGGTGAGCATCCCGACGAGCGCGTGCCCGGACTCGTGATAGGCCGTGCGCTCGCGGTCGGCGGAGGAGAGCAGGATCCCCCGCGGGGAGCCGAGCAGCAGCTTCTCCAGCGAGTCCGTGAAGTCACGCATCTCGACCTTGTCGTGATCGCGTTTGGCCGCCAGCAGCGCGCCCTCGTTGGCGAGGTTCGCGAGGTCGGCGCCGACCATCCCCGGCGTCGTGGCAGCGAGCGCATCGAGATCCACGTCGTCGGCGAGCGGCATCGACCGGGTGTGGACCTTGAGGATCTTGGCCCGCCCCGCGCGGTCCGGAGGCTGCACCGCCACGCGCCGGTCGAAGCGCCCCGCGCGCAGCAGCGCCGGGTCGAGGATGTCCGGCCGGTTGCTCGCCGCGAGGACGACCACCGCCTCGGCGGGCTCGAAGCCGTCGAGCTCGGTGAGGATCTGGTCGAGCGTCTGCTCGCGCTCGTCGTTGGCACCGGTGATCGACGCCGAGCCCTGGCGCGAGCGGCCGATCGCGTCGATCTCGTCGATGAAGATGATGCTCGGAGCCGCCTCCTTCGCCTGGGAGAAGAGATCGCGCACGCGCGAGGCTCCGACTCCCACGATCGCCTCGATGAACTCGGCTGCGGAGATCGAGAAGAAGGCGGCGTGCGCCTCGCCGGCGACCGCGCGCGCGAGCAGCGTCTTGCCCGTCCCCGGCGGTCCGTAGAGCAGAGCCCCGTGCGGCATGCGCCCGCCGAGGCGGCTGTAGCGGCCGGGGTTCCGCAGGAAGTCGACGATCTCCGACAGTTCGGCCTTTGCCTCGTCGATGCCGGCGACGTCGTCGAAGGTCACGCGTATCGTCTGCGGATCCACGCGGCGCGCGCGCGAGCGCCCGAAGTTGCCGAGCGCGCCCATCCCGCCGCCGGCGGTGGCGCGGCGCGCGAGCAGGACGAACAGCCCGACGATCAGCAGCGTCGGCCCGAAGCCGAGGAGAAGCGTCACCACGAACGACTGTCCGGGGTTGGGCGTCTTGGCGTTGATCTCGACGTTCTTTTCCTGCAGCAGGGCCGAGAGCTGGCTGCCGTTCCAGAAGCTCGGGACCTGCGTCGCGAACAGCTTCGTCGGCTTCGCGTTCTTGTCGCCGGGCGGGTAGCGTGAGCTTTTCCTTGAAGGTCCCCTCGACGGCGTCGCCCCGCGAGGAGATCGACTTGACCTTGCCCCCCTTGACCTGTTCGAGGAAGACGGGGCTGAACGGGACGGTCACGCGGCGTTCGCCTCCCTGCTGGAACAGCAGCAGCGACAGCCAGTTCAGCGCGATCAGCACGAGCACGAACCACAGGAAGCCCGGGCGGCGGTGCGGCGGGCGCGCGCCTTTCTGCTCCGGCATGCCGCGCCCGTCGGGCGCCGGCGCCACCTGCCAGCCGCGCTCGTCGCGCGGCATCGGCGGATGCGCGTCTCGCTGTTCGGACTGCGGCCGGTCGGGCTCCTCGGGCACGGGCCCGCCATGCTACGCCGCGCCGCGCGCTGACGCCCCCGTGTGAACGCCTGGGAAGATCGCGGGTGTGAGCGCCCCGCAGAAGCTGACCGGCAAGGGCTACGAGAAGGAGATGCTGCGCCTGCAGACCGAGCTCGTCTACATGCAGGAGTGGATCGTCGCCCACTCCCGCAAGCTCGTCGTGGTGTTCGAGGGCCGCGACACGGCCGGCAAGGACGGGGTGATCAAGCGGATCATCGAGTTCCTGAACCCGCGGACCTGCCGCGTGGCGGCCCTCCCGACGCCGTCCGAGCGGGAGCGGACGCGTGGTACTTCGCCCGCTACGCCGCCGAGCCTGCCCGCGGCCGGCGAGATCGTCCTGTTCAACCGCAGCTGGTACAACCGCGCCGGCGTCGAGCACGTGATGGGCTTCTGCAGCGAAGAGGAGTACGAGGAGTTCCTGCGCTTCTGTCCCGCAGTTCGAGCTCTCGCTGCAGAACGAAGGCATCACGCTCGTGAAGTACTGGCTCTCGGTCAGCGACGAGGAGCAGGAGCGACGCTTCGAGAAACGGCTCGAGGACCCTCGCAAGCGATGGAAGTTCAGCACGGTCGACCTGCAGGCGCGCGCCCGCTGGGTCGACTACGCCGAGGCCAAGGACCGCATGTTCGCGCGCACCGACACCGACGCGAGCCCCTGGTTCGTCGTCGAGGCCGACGACAAGCGCACGGCCCGCCTGAACCTGATCAGCCACCTGCTCTCGCGCGTCCCCTACGAGCGGATGCCGGCGCCCGCACCGGTCACGCTCCCGCCCCGCCAGCACCGCGCCTACGAGCGCCCGCCGCGCGAGCTGGAACGCCAGGTGCCCGACGTCTACGAGGTCGGCTGACCCTTCGCGATTGACGCGGGCCGCGACTTGCGAGGAGAATCGCGGCGATGCCGGCGGCGACACTGATCCGGGAGCCCGGAGGAGATCAGCGCGGGCTGGCTCGAAGAGGTCCTCGCGCGCAGCGGCCTCGAGCTGCTCGGCACGCGAGCCGATCGGCACCGGCCAGATGAGCCAGAGCCACCGCGTGCGCTTCCGCGAGGGCGACGGCGAGGAGGAGAGCGTCGTGGTGAAGCTCGCCTCCGATGACCCGGCGAGCCGTGCGACCGGCGTCGGGATGGGCGCCTACCGCCGCGAGATCGCCTTCTACCGCGAGCTCGCCGGCGCGGCTCGGCGGCCCGCTCGCGCGCTGCCACCTGGCGGCCTACGACGAGGGCGAGGGCTGGTTCACGCTCGTCCTCGAGGACGTGCGCGACGCGGTCGCAGGGCGACCAGATCGAGGGCTGCGACGCGAGCCAGGCGCGAGCTCGCGCTGAGCGCGCTCGCGAGCCTGCAGGCGCCGGTGATGGGCCACGACGCCGTGGGCACCGCCGGAGTACCTGAACCTGCCCAACCCGCTCGACCAGGCGCTGCTGAGCCAGCTGCTGCCCGCTTTCCTCGAGCGCTACGGGGAGCGGGTCGCCGACGAGCACGCAGCGCTGTGCCGCGCGCTTCGTCGCGAGCCTCGACGGCTGGGCCGCCGACCGGCGCCCGCCGCTCGGCCTCGTGCACGGCGACTACCGGCTCGACAACCTCCTGTTCGGCGAGGGGGCGGTGACGGTGCTCGACTGGCAGACGGTGAGCTGGGGGCCGCCGCTCGTCGACGCCTCCTACTTCCTCGGCGGCTGCCTGCCGACGCGCCGAGCGCCGCAGCCACGAGGAGCGGCTGCTGCGCGGCTACCACGAGCAGCTCGTCGAGCGCGGCGTGCGCGGGCCTGAGCTGGGAGCAGCTGCTGGGAGGAGTACCGGCGCTCGTGCTTCCACGGGCTCGTGATGACGATCGCCGCCTCGATGATCGTCGAGCGGACCGAGCGCGGCGATGAGATGTTCATGACGCTGGTTCGAACGCAACGCCGCCGCAGGCGCTCGACCTCGAGGCGGTCGAGCTGCTGCCGCCGCCGCAGCGAGGGCCGGCCGCCGGCCCTGCGGCCCGCCGCCGAGGACGAGGGCCGTCACGAGCCCGGCCCCGAGGCGCTCTGGAACGAGAGCTGGTACTTCGACGCGGTCTCCGACGACGGCACGCTCGGCGTCTACGTGCGGCTCGGGCGGCTCCCCAACCAGGGCGTCGCCCTGTACACGGCCTGCATCTGCGGCCCCGGCCGGCCGTCGGTGATGCTCGTCGACGCCGCCGCCCCGCTGCCGGCGCCCGAGGACGAGGAGCAGGCGATCGAGACCGCGTCCGTGCAGCGCCGCGCAGCGCTGCGAGCGCCGCTCGAGCGCTTCGCCGTGCGGGCGCGCGGCACCGCCGAGGCCCACGACGACCACTCGGCGCCGCTGCGCGGCGAGCCGGGCGAGCCGGTCGAGGTGGAGCTCGACCTCGTCTGGGAGACCGACGGCATCCCCTACGCCTGGCGCGCAGTCGACGCGCTACGAGATCCCCTGCCGCGTCAGCGGCACGGTGCGCGTCGGCGACGAGCTGATCGAGCTCGTCGGGGCCCGGGCAGCGCGACCACTCGTGGGGCTCGCGCGACTGGTGGGCGATCGACTGGATGTGGAGCGCGCTGCACCTCGACGACGGCACCCACACCCACGCCGTCGGCCTGCCCGAGATGCCGGGCTACGGCGTCGGCTACGTGCAGCGAGGCGAGGAGCTCGAGGAGATCGAGACCGTCACGGCCGAGCACGAGCGGCGGCCCGGACGGCCTGATCGACGACCGCGAGCATCGCCTCGGCGCCGCCGCGGCTCGAGCTCGAGTCGCAGCCGCTCGCCTTCGGAGCGCTGCGCCTGGAGGCGCCCGACGGGCGGCTGTCGCTGTTCCCGCGGGCGATGTGCCGCGTGCGCGCCGCCGACGGCCGCGACGGCAGCGGCTGGGTGGAGTGGAACCGGGTGCAGCGCGAGGGCTGATCGGCCGGCGCGCCGACGCTGCAGCGCGGGTAGGGTGCCCGCATGGAGCACCGCTTCGACGGCCCCCGCTACACGGTGGGGATCGAGGAGGAGCTGATGATCCTCGACGCCGGCCTCGCTCGACCTGGCGAGCGCGATCGACGCGATCCTCGGCGAGGAGCCCGCCGTCGCGGGCAGATCAAGCCCGAGCTGCTCGAGTCGGTGCTCGAGATCGCCACCTCGCCCTGCCCCGACGTCGCCGCGGCCGGCGCCGAGCTGCGCGGCGCTGCGCGCCGCTGGTCGCCGAGCGCGCGGCCGGGCGGGGCTGCGGATCGGCGCCTCGGGCACGCACCCCTTCGCGCGCTGGGAGGACCAGCGCGTGGTCAGCGACGACCGCTACCGCGGGCTGATCCGCTCGCTCGGCTTCGTCGCGCGCCAGGAGCTCGTGTTCGGCATGCACGTCCACGTCGGCATGGCCGACCCCGAGGAGACGATCCACGTCGCCAACAACCTGCGCCCGTACGTCCCGCTGCTGATCGCGCTGGCGGCCAACTCGCCGCTGTGGCGCGGCGAGCCGACCGGCCTGATGTCGAGCCGCGTGCCGATCTTCCGCGCCTTCCCGCGCGTCGGGCTGCCCCCGCGCTTCGACGGCTGGGACGACTTCGCAGCGCGCGCGTCGAGACGCTCGTCGACGGCGGCGTGATCGAGCGACTACACCTACCTCTGGTACGACGTGCGCCCCCACCCGCGCCTCGGCACGATCGAGATCCGCGCGATGGACTCGCCAGACGCGGCGTCGAGCACACGCTCGCGCTGGCGGCGCTCGTCGTCTCGCTCGTGAAGCTCCTGACCGAGGGGTTCGCAGGCCGGCGACGAGGTCGTCGACCAGCCGTGGGAGCTGCTCGACGAGAACCGCTGGCTCGCCGCCCGCCACGGGCTCGAGGCCGAGCTGCTCGACCACGACGGCGGGCGGCGCCGGGCCGTGCGCGAGCTGACCGAGGAGCTGCTCGAGCGAGCTGCGCCCCCACGCCGCGCGAGCTCGGCTGCGAGGAGCGAGCTCGAGGGCATCTCGCGACCTGCTGCGCGCCGGCAACGGGGCGCAGCGCCAGCAGATGGTCTTCGAGGCCAACCGCGACCTGCGCGAGCTGATGGGCGAGATCGTCGAGCACACGGCTCCCGCCGGCTGAGCGCTAGCGATGGCCGAGCGCCGTTCGTCCACGAGCTGCGCGTCCGCTACGGCGAGTGCGACCCCCAGGGCATCGTCTTCAACGCCAACTACCTGCTCTATTTCGACGTCGCCTTCACCGAGCTCTGGCGCGAGGCCGTCGGGCCCGTGGCTGGAGATGGTCGAGCGCGGCATCGACGCGGTCGTCGCCCACGCCGACATCGACTTCCGCGCGCCGGCGCGCTACGACGACGTGCTCGCGCTGCACGGCGCGGATCCGCGCCTCGGCCGCACCGCGATCACGACCGAGATCGACGTGATGCGCGGGCGCGGAGCTGCTGGTCGCGATGCGCGCTGCGCCACGTCTGCGTCGCCACCGAGACCTGGCAGAAGACCGACGTGCCGCGACTGGGTGCGCGAGGGCCTGCGAGCGCTTTCGCGTCGCTGAGCCGAGCCGCTGACGCCGAGCCGTGGCTAGCATCCCTCAGGCCTCTCAGCAATCTCTCAGCTTTCACACAGGCCCGCCCGCAGCGGCGGCGCGATCCTGGCGTCATGCAAACCGGGAGCCAGGAGGAGCACCGTGACTGACAGCCGATCGGAACCGGGCGCCCCGGCCGGCGAGAGCGGCCGGCAGCCGCGTCCTCGTCGTCGACGACGAGCCGAACATCGTCGAGGTGTCTCGATGGCGCTGCGCTTCCAGGGCTTCGAGGTCGAGACGGCGGCGCACCGGCCGCGAGGCGATCGCCGCGGTCGCGCGCTTCAAGCCCGCACCTGATCGTGCTCGACGTGATGCTCCCCGACATCGAGGGCTTCGAGGTCGCCGCGCCGCCTCGGCGCGCAGCGCGCGGGCGTGCCGATCATCTTCCTGACCGC
Organism: uncultured Solirubrobacteraceae bacterium; assembly: GCA_963779065.1. Classification (GTDB taxonomy): domain Bacteria; phylum Actinomycetota; class Thermoleophilia; order Solirubrobacterales; family Solirubrobacteraceae; genus Palsa-744. The sequence continues at coordinate 268,796 of CAVZWQ010000003.1, read as the reverse complement.
GCGCGACTCGACCGAGGACAAGGTCCGCGGGCCTCAGCGGCGGCGGCGACGACTACATGACCAAGCCCTTCAGCCTCGAGGAGCTCGTCGCCCGCATCCGCACGATCCTGCGCCGCACCGGCCAGGCCGAGGCGGAGTCCGGGCGTCTGCGGTTCGCCGACCTCGAGCTCGACGAGGAGTCGCACGAGGTGCGCCGCGGCGGCGAGACGATCGAGCTGACCGCGACCGAGTTCCGGCTGCTGCGCTACCTGATGCTCAACCCGCGCCGCGTGATGACGCGCGCGCAGCTGCTCGACCACGTCTGGGACTACGACTTCGGCGGCGACGGGCGCGTGCTCGAGACCTACATCAGCTACCTGCGCAAGAAGCTCGACGCGCACGGCCCGTCGCTGATCCGGACGGTGCGCGGCGTCGGCTACGGCGCTGCAGGCGCCCCGCGAGCTGATGTCATCGCTGCGCGCCCGCGTGCTGGCGAGCGTGCTGGCGCTCGCGGCGGTCGGGCTGATCGCCGTCGCGGCGGTCACCTACGCCGAGCAGCGCTCGTTCCTGCTACGCGCGCGTCGACCAGCAGGCGCGCGGCGGCGATCGCCGCTACATGTCGCGGCTGCTCGACAGCAAGGGCTTCAGCGTGCCCGATGGCGGCTGCCCGGCGGCCAGCGCCGGCGGACGGCGGGCCCGCGACCGGGCGGCGGCGGCCGCGCGCCGCCGGGCGTTCAACCCGCCGCCCGGCACCTACGGCCAGCGCCGCGACGCCGCGGGCACCGTGCTCGGGCAGCGAAAGCTTCAACTACGGCGCAGCGACCGTCGCCGCCACGCCCGCAGCTCCCGGCGCAGCGTCGCCGCTCGGACACGCTCTTCACCGTCGGCTCCGACGGCTCCTCGGGGCCTGCACTACCGCGTCTACGCGCAGCGGGACCCCGAGGACACCGGCATCACGGTCGTCGCCGTCCCGCTCAGCGACGTCGACCAGACGCTGCACCGGCTGCTGCTCGTCGAGGCGCTCGTGATCGGCGGCGTGCTGCTCGCCCTCGGGCTGACGCGCCTTCTTCGTCGTCCGGCTCGGCCTGCGCCCGCTCGAGCCGCATCGAGGTCACCGCCGGGCAGATCGCCGCCGGCGACCTCTCGCGGCGCGTCAGCCCCGCGACGACCGAAGACCGAGGTCGGCCGGCTCGGGCTCGCGCTGAACGCGATGCTCGAGCGCCTCGAGCAGGCCTTCGCCGCGCGCACCGCCAGCGAAGAGCGCCTGCGCCAGTTCCTCGCCGACGCCTCGCACGAGCTGCGCACGCCGCTGGCCTCGATCCGCGGCTACGCCGAGCTGTTCCGCATGGGCGCCACGCGCGAGCCCGGCGAGCACCGAGACGGCGATGCGGCGGATCGAGGAAGAGTCGGCGCGGATGGGCGTGCTGGTCGAGGACCTGCTCGACGCTCGCCCGCCTGGACGAGGAGCCCGAGCGCGAGCCGCGAGCCGGTCGACCTCGCCGCGCTCGCGCGCGACGCCGTCGCACGACGCGCGCGCGACGCGCGCCCGAGCGCGCGATCGCGCTCGACGCGCCGGCGGCGCCGCGGTGGTCGCCGGCGACCCGCTCCAGCTGCGCCAGGTGCTCGCCAACCTGCTGCGGCAACGCGCTCGTCCACACGCCCGCCGGCGACCGCCGATCGAGGTCGGCGTCGGAGCGCGCGGAGCGGCGTGGTCGCTGAGCGTGCGCGACCACGGCCCCGGGCATCCCCGCCGAGGCGCGCGAGCACCTGTTCGAGCGCTTCTGGCGCCGCGAGGGCGGCCGCGAGCGCGGCCGGGCCGGCGCCGGCCTCGGCCTGGCGATCGTCGCACGGCGTCGTGCCGCGCACCAGGCCGGACACGTCGGCGAACGGCCGTGCGAGTCGAGCCCGTCGCGCGACGTCCCGCACCCGGCGGTCCGGGCGCCGGCCGTTCGTCGCCTGCACGCTAGCGCCCGGCGCGCCGGCACGTCTCGAGTCCACGCCGGTCGAAGACGACTCGCCTCAGTCGCCCGCACCGCTCGGAGCCCTCGCCGCCTGCTCGAGCGCGACGCCGGGCGGCAGGTCCTCACCCTCCCATGAGCCGGCTCCCAGGAGCGGCCTTGATGCAGCGACCCCTCGCGCACCGCGGCACCGCGGCCCGCCACCTGTTCTGGATGGCCAGCCGCGCGGCCGGCATCGCCGCGCTGATCCTCTCGAGCCTCAGCGTCTGCGTCGGCCTGCTGATGGGCGGGCGCCTGCGCAAGCGCCGCGGCGCCGACCTGCGCGTCACGCACGAGGCGCTGTCGCTGGCCACGCTCGCCGCGCTCGCCGTCCACGGCCTGACGCTGCTCGGCGACGGCTTCCTGCACCCGAGCCTCGCCGACGTCGCCCTGCCGTTCGTCAGCTCCTACAAGACGTTCTGGACGAGCACCGGGATCATCGCCTTCTGGGCGCTCGCGCTGCTCGGCCTCTCCTACTACGCCCGCGCGCGGATCGGCGTCCAGCGCTGGCGCCGGCTGCACCGGCTTCGCCGCGCTCGCATGGCTGCTCGGGATCGTCCACTCGCTCGGCGAGGGCACCGACGCGGGCCAGACCTGGTTCCTGGCGATGACCGCGATCGTCGTCCTCCCCGCGCTGCTCGCTGCTCGCTGCGCCGCCTCGGGCCGCGCCGCTCGACGCCGCGGCACGGCCCGCAGGCGCGCCGGCGCCGCGACGCGCGCCCGCGCCCTCGACCCGCAACGGAGTGAGCCATGAGCGCGACCCCGACACGCGAGCCCGCATCGACGCCCGACAGCGCGAGCTCGGCGCCGCGCGAGCTCGCCCGCGGCCAAGCGCGAGGCGATGCGCGCGCCGCGCGCGGCGGATCCGCGTCTGGGTCGCGGCCGGCGACCGTGCCGCTCTTCGTCGCCGCCTTCCTCGGCGTCTACGTGCAGCTCGCCTCCGGTCACGACCCGGCGCTCGCCGCGAAGCGCCGCACGCCGCGCCGCGGCCGGCGGCGCTCGAGCACCGGCGAGCGAAGCCGCGGAGCAGCTCCGCCAGCGAAGCGCGAATCGGACAGCTCGAGTCCGGCAGCCGAATCCGCGGCCGAGCGAATCCGACGCCGGCGAAGCGTCGTCCTCCGGCGAATCGGAATCCGGCGAATCGAGCTCGAATCCGAATCGAGCGGCCCCTCGCGGCTCAGCGACCTCGCAGTCGTGAGCGCACGAGGCGATCGAGCGCTTCGACTGCTTCGGCGGCCGCTGCGGCGTCTTCGTCGACCGGCGACGGGCCGCCGGCGCAGCGCGCGAGGACGCCGCGCGACGCGCCAGGCGAGCGCCTGCTCGAGCTGGCACGGGCAGCTTCTCCCGCTTCCTGCCGCGACAGCGAGCTCTCGCGGCTGAACGCCGACCCGCGCGAGCGGGTCCCGGTGAGCCCGCTGATGGCGCGCCTGGCGGCGACCGCCCGCGAGGCGGCCGAGCGTCACCGGCGGGCTCGTCGACGCGACGCTGCTCGACGAGCTCGAGCGCAGGCCGGCTACGGCGGCGAGCTCCCGCCGCGCTCCCGCTCGAGCTGCGCGCTCGCGCTCGCCCCCGCCGCGCCGGCCCGCGGCCCGTCGCCCGGCGCGCGGCTGGCGCGCAGCTCGACGTCGACGCGCTCGCCGCGCTCGGTCGCGCCGCCCGCCGGGCCTGACGCTCGACAGCGGCGGGCTCGCGAAGGGCCTGTTCGCCGACGTCCTCGCCGCGAGCTCTCGGCGCGCACGCGAGCTTCGCCGTCGACTGCGCCGGCGACCTGCGCGATCGGCGGCGCCGGCCGGCCTCGCGCGCGCGGTCGAGGTCGAGAGCCCGTTCGACGGGAGCGTGCTCGCACACGTTCGAGGTCGCGCGCCGGCGGCGTCGCCACGAGCGGCATCGGCCGGCGCAGCTGGCTCGGCGCCGACGGCCGCCCCGCCCACCACCTGCTCGACCCCGCGACCGGCCGCCCGGCGTTCACCGGCATCGTCCAGGCGACCGCGCTCGCGCCGAGCGCCGTGCTCGCCGAGATCCACGCCAAGGCGGCGGTGCTGAGCGGCCCGGCGAGGCGCCGGCGCTGGCTGCCCTGGGGCGGCGTGCTCGTGCTCGACGACGGCTCCCACCGCTTCGGGTGCTCGAGCGGCCGCCATCCCGCAGGGCGGTGGGCCGAGCCGCTCGCGCGCCCGCGCGCTGAGCGGCCGTGCGCCTCAGCGGGCCGCCCGAACACGGCGTCGCTGCCCGCGCGCAGCTCCGCGCCGCCGAGCCCGAACGCAGCCGCGAGCTGCGGCGTGAGCTCCTCGGCCGGCAGCGGCCGGGAGAAGAAGAAGCCCTGGCCGATCTCGCAGCCCGTCGCCGCGCCAGGCACTCGAGCGTCGTCCTCGCTCTCGATGCCCTCGGCGACGACCGTCAGGCCGAGGTTGCGCGCGAGGTCGATCGTCGAGCGCACGATCGCCTCGGTCGCGCGGGTCCTCGCAGGATGCCGGTGACGAACGAGCGGTCGATCTTCAGCTCGGTCGCGGGCAGCGTCGGCGAGGTACTCGATCGAGGCGTTGCCGGTGCCGAAGTCGTCGATCGACACGCCCACGCCCAGCTCGCGCGCAGCGCCTCCAGCACGCGCCACGCCGCGCTCGGGGTCGGCCATCGCGGCGCTCTCGGTGACCTCCACCGACGAGCTGCTCGGCGGGCACCCCGTGGCGGCGCAGCAGCTCGGCGACGCTGCTCGGGCAGCTCGGGGTCGAGCAGGTTGCGCGCGGAGAGGTTGACCGACATCTCGCAGCACGATCCCGCGCCGCCGCCAGGCGACGACCTGGCGCGAGCGCCTGCTCGATCACGCTGCAGCGTCAGCGGGCCGATCAGCGCGGTCTGCTCGATCAGCGGGATGAAGCTGTCGCGGCGCGAGCAGCCCGCAGCTCGGGGTGGCTGCCAGCGCACCAGCGCCTCGACGCCCGTGATGCGCCGCGTCCGCAGGTCGACCTTGGGCTGGTAGTGCAGCGACGAACTCGCCGCGGCCGAGCGCGCCGCGGACCTGGCCGAGCAGCGTCAGGCGCGCCGGCGTCGAAGCGCTCGCATGCTCGGGCGAGTAGACCTCGACGCCGGCTGCCGTGCGAGCGCGCGTGCGCGAGCGCGAGCGTCCGCGCGCCGGAGCAGCATCGCCGGCGTCGTCGGCGTGCTCGCCGATCACCGCGATGCCGATGCTCGCCTCGATGTCGAGCGCGACCTCGTCGAGCAGCGATCGGCGCGCTCGAGGCTCGCGCTGGACCTCTTCGGCCGCCGCGCGCGAGCGCCTCGGCGGTGCCGTCGCATCGGGCAGCAGCACCGCGTACTCGTCGCCGCCGAGGCGCGCCACGAGCGCCCCCTCGCCGAAGCGCCGCTCGAGCCGCCGCGCCACCTCGCGCAGCACCCGGTCGCCGTTGGCGTTGCCGAGCGTGTTGTTGATCCCGTGAAGCGGTCGAGGTCGATCAGCAGCACCGCCGCCGCCCCGCCGCGGCGCCTGCTCGCGCGCGCGCCTGCTCGACGCTCTTCGATGAACAGCGTGCGGTTCGGCAGCCCGGTCAGCGGGTCGTAGCGGGCGAGGCGGTAGTTCTCCGCGCCTGGCGGCGCAGGCGGCGCGAGGCGCGCGCGACGATCCGGTAGAGGATCGCCCACAGCAGCGCCAGGCCGATCGCCGAGCAGCAGCGCGATCGTGCGCTTGTCGCGCTGCGACCGCCGCCGCGATCGGCTTGTAGCTCAGGTAGATCTCGAAGACGCCCGCGGGCGGCCCGGCCGCGCGAAGCGCAGCGGCACGTACACCTCCACGAGCTTGCCGAGCCCGACCTCGCTGGCGGTCTCGCTGGCCGGCTCGGCGTCGACGAGCTGCGCCCGGTGCGGCCTGCCCGCGAGCGCGTCGCTCAGGTCGTCGCTCGGCGTGAGGCGTGCGGCCGATCAGGCTGTGGTCCTCGGAGTAGACGACCGGTGCGCGGCGTTCCAGATCTTGATGCGCGCGAGGTCGCGGCCGACCGAGCGGCGCGCTCAGCTGCTCGTCGAGCGCGCGCGATCTCGCGCCGGCGTGAGGCCGTTGCGCAGGTTCGCCGGGCGTCAGCGTCGGCTGGATGCCGACCGCGCGATGATCCGCGCCGAGCGGGTCGCGTCGGTCGAGCGTGCGGTCGACGATCTGGCTCTGCAGCACGCGCGCGAGGATCAGCCCGAGCGCGACGATCGGCAGCAGGCTGAGCAGCGCCACCTGCCGCGTCAGGCTGAGGCGCCCGATCAGGCTCCGGCCCGCCCGAGGAGGCGCATCTGGTCTTTTCGGCAATTCGCACCCGCGCTTAGTCCGGACACGCCGGCCGGACGGCGACAGGACGCGCGCCTCAGAGCCGCCGGCGCGACCTCTCGAGCCGCGCCGGGCGCGCACGCGCTCCTCGGCCTGCGCCGCGGATCGCTCGCGCCTCGCGCTCGGCGCAGCGCGGCGGAGCACCAGCACGCGACGGCGCGCAGCGACGAGCGCCGCCGCGATCCAGAAGGCGAGGTGGTAGCCGCCCGTGAGCGCCGCGGCGTGCTCGTGCCCGCCGCGGCAGCGTGCCGGCTGCGCGACGTCGACAGCGTCGCCAGCACCGCCAGCCCGAGCGCGCCGCCGACCTGCGCGGTCGTGTTGACCAGCCCCGACGCCAGCCCCGCGTCCTCCGGCGTGGCGCCGGACATCGCGACGTTCATCAGCGCCGGGAAGCGCCATGCCCGCGCCGATGCCCGAGCAGCAGCATCGAGGGCAGCACGTCGCGTCGCGTAGCTGCCGTGCACGCCGGCGCGCGCGAACAGCGCCAGGCCGGCCATGATCAGGGGCATGCCCGCGAGCGAGCGCGGCGCGCGCGCCGAAGCGCGTCACGAGCCGCTCGGAGTAGCGGATCGAGAGCGTGCCCATCGCGACCGTCACCGGCAGGAACGCGAGCCCGATCTGCAGCGCGTCGTAGCCGAGCACGCGCCGCAGGTACAGCGCGCCGAGGAAGAACATCCCGAACATCCCGGCCACCGACAGGACCTGGATCGCGTTCGCGGCCACGACCGGTGCGCGAGCGGAAGATCCGCAGCGGCACCAGCGGGTTGCGCGGCGCGTCGCCTCGCGCGCGAGGAACGCCGCCAGCAGGCCGACGCTGACGCGCCCCGAGCGCAGCGTGCGCGCCGTCGCCCCAGCCGTGTGACGGCGGCCGGGTCGACGATCGTGTAGACGCCGAGCATCAGCGCGGCGGTGATCAGCACGGCGCCCGGCACGTCGGCGCCGCGCGCGAGCCCGATGCCCGGCGTCGGCGTCGAGCACGCGGCGCGCGAGCACGCGCCGTCGCGATGCCGATCGGCACGTTCACGAAGAAGATCCAGTGCCAGTCGATCGACTGCGTGATCACGCCGCCGGCGAGCAGCCCCACCGAGCCGCCGGCCGAGGCCACGAACGCGTACACGCCGATCGCCTTCGCCTGCTCGCGCGGCTCCGGGAACATCGTCACGATCATCCCCAGGATCACCGCCGAGGTCATCGCGCCGCCGACGCCCTGCACGAACGCGCGCCGCACCAGCAGCGCCTGGCTCTGCGCGAGCCCGCACAGCAGCGAGGCGGCGGTGAACAGCCGACCCCGGCCAGGAACATGCGCCGGCGCCCGACCAGGTCGCCGAACCGGCCGGCGAGCAGCAGCAGGCCGCCGAAGGCGATCAGGTAGGCGTTCACGACCCACGCGAGGCTCGACGCTGGAGAAGTGCAGGTCGTCCTGGATCGAGGGCAGCGCGACGTTCACGATCGTCACGTCGAGGACGATCATCAGCATCCCCGGCGCAGAGCACGTACAGCGCGACCCAGCGGGCTGTCGCCGCGGACGCGTGCGTCGCGCTCATCGCCGCCCTCCAGCCGCCTGCGGCGATGCCGTGCTCGAGCGCGACGATCAGCTCGCGCGTGCCGTGCTCGCGCGGCTCGGGGGTGTCGTGGCCGTCGAGGAACACGCCCTGCTCGGTGAGCACGAGCGCGGTGCCCTCGCCGGCCGGGTCGCAGCTCGATCGTCGCCACCGACACCGAGATGCGGTCCTCGTCCGCGGTACATCTCGTAGGTGTAGACGATCCGCTCGTCCGTGCGACGATGTCCTGGTAGAGCGCGTCGAAGGTGTAGCGCGCGCCGTCCGGGCCGTCGGCCTCGAGGTGCTCGCGGCCGCCGACGCGGAAGTCGAGCGTGATGCCGTCCGAGCTCGTCCGGCGGGCCGAACCACTTCGCCTTCGCCGCCTCCTCGGCCCAGGCCGCGAACACCCGCGCGGGGGCCGCCGGGTAGCTCCGCTCGATCACGAACGTCGCGTGTTCGGTCGATCTGCTCGCTCATCGTCGTCTCCTCTCTGTCGGTCACTGTGACCGGCCGATCGCCGCCGGACTCATCGGGTCTCGGCGAGGTACTCGCCGAGGCGGTCCAGGCGCCGCTCCCACGCCGTCGCGCCGCTCGGCGATCCAGCGCTCGGCCTCGCGCATCGCCGCGGGCTCGATGCTGCAGCGTGCGCACCCGGCCGACCTTCTCCGAGCGCACGAGGCCGCTGCGCTTCGAGCACGTGCAGGTGCTGCACGACCGCCGGCAGCGACATCGCCAGCGGCCGCGCGAGCTCGCTCACCGACGCCGGGCCGCGGCTCAGGCGGTCGACGATCGCGCGCCTCGTCGGGTCGCCGAGCGCGTGGAAGCAGATCTGCGTCGACCGGGATCGCGATTGGTTAAGCATCCACTTAAGTATGGCATACTCGCCGGCGATGCGCGCGCTCGTTCAGAGGGTCAGCCGCGCGAGGTGCGCGTCGACCGGGCGGCGGACCGTCGGCGCGATCGGCCCGGGCCTGCTGGTGCTGCTCGGGCGTCAGCCACGAGGACGACGCCGAGCAGGCGCGAGCGGCTCGCCGCGAAGGTGCGCGCGCTGCGCGTGTTCGCCGACGCGGAGGGCCACATGAACGAGCCGCTCGGCGAGCGCGAGATCCTCTGCGTGAGCCAGTTCACGCTCTACGGCGACACGCGGCGCGGCAACCGCCCGAGCTTCGTCGCCGCCGCGCCCGGCCCGAGCAGGCCGAGCCGCTCTACGAGCGTTCTGCGAGCTGCGCCGGCGCCGCAGCGCGGCGTGTTCGGCGCGCACATGGAGGTCGAGCTCGTGAGCGACGGGCCCGTGACGCTGATGCTCGAGGCCTGAGCCGCTCGCGCCGCGGGAGCGCGCCGCCCAGCGCTCGGCCCACGCCTGCAGCGGCGTCGAGCGCGTCGAGCAGCGCGCGCGCCCTCGCCGCGTCAGCCCATAGCCGCTCGTCGGCGCGCTCGACGATCCCCGCGGCGCGCAGCTCGGCGAGACGCTGGTTGAGCACGCTCGAGGACATCCCGTCGCAGCGCTCCTGCAGCGCGCGGAACGGCAAGCGGCCCCTCGCGCAGCTCCCACAGCACGCGCAGCGCCCAGCGCCGGCCGAGCAGGTCGAGCAGCGCCATGATCGGCCGGCCGCTGCGCGAGCCGCGCACCGGCGCGCCCGGCGCCGGGCTGGCGGCTCGCTCACTGGCCCGCTCGCTCAGCGTGGCGCCGCTGGCGCTTCTGAAATCGAAGCGATACGCTCCACGACACCGTGCTGTGAAAATCGAAGCACGACGTGAGGAGTCTAGATGACCGCCGCCGCCGCGCCCGCGCATCGCCCCGCTCGAGCCGCCGTACGAGCCGGACGTCGCCGAGCAGCTCGCACGCTGGATGCCACCCGGCAGCCGGGATCGAGCCGCTCGCGCTGTTCCGCACCCTGAACCTGCCACGAGCGAGCTCGCGAGCCGCATGCGCCCGCTCGGAGCCGGCATCCTCGGCTCGCGCGCGACCGTGCCGCCGCCGCTGCGCGAGCTGATGATCGACCGCACCTGCGCGCTCACCGGCGCCGAGTACGAGTGGGGCGTCCACGCGAGCGCGTTCGGCGCGGCCGCTGGCCTCAACGAGCGAGCAGCTGCGCGCGACCGTGCACGGCAGCTCGCGCGAGGACTGCTGGGAGCGCCGAGCAGGCGGCCGTGCTGCGGCTCGCCGAGGAGCTGCACGACACGAGCACGATCTCGCGAGCGAGCTGTGGGCGAGCTCGAGCGCCTGCTTCACCGAGCAGCAGATCATCGAGCTGATCGTGACCGCCGGCTGGTACCACGTGATCGCCTACGTGTGCAACGGCCTGCGCGTCCGCTGGAGCCGTGGGCGATGCGCTTCCCGCAAGCCTGAGCGGGACGCGCTCGGTGCGGCGCGAGCCTCAGCCGCCTGCGACCAGGCGCCCCAGCTCGACCGCGGCGACGCCGAGCACGAGGCTCCCGAGCAGGTTGGCCACGACGCGCCCGCGAGCCCGTGCCGCGCGAGCCGCTCGCTGTCGAGGATCCAGGTCGAGAAGGTCGTGTAGGAGCCGAGCGCCGCCGTGCCCGCCAGCAGGTAGGCGTCGCCGGCGACCCCCGCTCCGGCGAGCAGGCCGAGCACGAACGACCCGCTCAGGTTGACGGCCAGCGTGCCGACGGGAAAGCCCGCGTCGGTGTCCGCGGGAACAGCCCGTGCGACGACGAAGCGCGCCATCGAGGCGAGCCCGCCGATCACGCCCACGCCGCCCACAGCACCACGGAGCTCATCGCCGCGGCGCCCTCCGCGCGAGCGCGTGCGCCGGGACCCGGCGCAGCGACCATGCCGAGCAGCAGCGCGGCGCGCCCGCGACGCTCGCGGCGGCGTAGCCGCAGGCGAGCCCCAGCCCGGCGCTGTTCGTAGAGTTGGATCAGCTCGAGCATCGAACGTCGAGAACGTGCTCAGCGCCCCGCACACCCCGGTCGCGAGGAACGCGCGGACGTACATCGTGCGCGGGTGGTGCTCGCCGCAGCCAGGCGACCGCGTAGCCGAGCAGCGCCGCGGCGGCGATGTTGACCGCGAACGTCGGCCACGGCCAGCGCCGGGGCGACGGGCGAGCGCCTGCGCGATCGCGCCGCGCGCGAGCGCGCCGAGCACGCCGCCGGCGAAGATCGCCGCGAGCTCGCGCACGTCACCGCCGGCGACGGCGAGCCGGCTGCGCCTCGTCGATCGCATCGATATCCGGCTCGCGTTCCACGGATGGCCCTCACTGCTCTCGGTGACGGTGACGTAGAAGCCATCAGCGGCCGGAGCCGCGGTTATGGAGCGGGCCTCATCGCGTGGCAGGCAGCGAGCGTCCGCGCCGCGCCAGCGCCCAGCCGCCTCGCGGCCGGGCCCGCCGTCCGCGGTGCGCCGTGGCGCCCAGCCGAACTGATAGACCCCGCCGGATGGGAGACGCGCCGAGCCCCGCCTCGCGACAGCCGCGCCCGCGAGGCCGGCCGGGCCGCCGGCGCGCCGGCTCGCGCTGCTCGCGCTGCTGCTCGCCGGGCTCGTCGCGTTCGCGCTCTCGCGGCTGAACCTCAGCCACGTCGGCCACGCCCTGATCACCGCCAACCCCGGCTGGATCGTGCTGGCGCTCGCGCTGATGGCGCTCTCGCTCGTGCTGCGCTCGGTCTCCTGGCAGCAGACGCTGCGCGCCGCGCTGCCGCGACACGCGATCCGCTGGCCCGCCGGTCATGCGCGCGACGATGATCGGCGTGATGGCCTCGGCGGTGTTCCCGGGCCGGCTCGGCGAGCCGACGCGCGTGGTCGTGCTGACGCCGCCGCCTCGACGGCCCGCAGCGCGTCGCTGCTGCCGGTCGTCGCGGGGACGGTCTTCTCCCAGACGCTGATCAACCTGCTCGCGCTCGCCGTGCTGGCGGTCGTCACGTTCAGCGCGGTCCCGCTGCTCGGCGGCCACGTCACGGGCGTGATCGTCGCGCTCGCGATCCCGCTCGCGATCGCGCTGCTCGTGATCGCCGGCCCGCGCCTGCTCGCGCTCGGCGCGCCGCTCGCGCTCGCAGCGCCTGCGGGCCGCGGCGCTCGCGTTCGAGCGGCTGCTGCGCCTCGCCCGGCGCGGCCTCGTGGTGTTCGCCCGCCCCCGCCACGGCGTGCCGGCGCTCGCGACGCAGCTGCTCGCGTGGGCGCTGCAGTGGCTCGCCTGCTACGCGGTGCTGCTCGCGCTCGGCCTGCAGGACGAGGCCGGGCTCGTCGGCGGCCGCGGCGATCCTGCTGGCCGTCAACGTCAGCGCCGTGCTGCCCGCGACGCCGTCGAACGTCGGCGTCTTCCAGGCCGCCTGCCTGGTCGTGCTCGCGGCCTACGGCGTCGGCGCGGGGCGGGCGCTCGCCTACGGGATCATCCTGCAGGCGGTCGAGGTCGTCACCGCGCTCGGCGCTCGGCGTCCCCGCGCTGCTGCGGCGAGGGCCTCACCTGGGGCGATCTGCGCGCGCCGAGCGGCGTCGACGCCGAGCTCAGCCGGCGAGGGCGCGGAGTGACTGCTTGCAGCGAGCGGGTCGTCTGCAGCACCGCCGTCGGCTCGTAGCCGCAGTGGGCCATGCAGTTGTCGCAGCGCGGGTCGCGTGCCGCGGCCGTAGCTGCTCCAGTCGGTCGTCTCGATCAGCTCTTTGTAGGTCTTCGTGTAGCCGTCGGACATCAGGTAGCAGGGGCGCTGCCAGCCGAACAGCGAGTAGCTGGGGATCCCCCAGGCGGTGCAGTCGAATTCGGCCTTGCCCTCGAGGAAGTCGAGGAACAGCGGGCTGTGGTTCAGCCGCCAGCGCTTGCGGCGCCCGTCGGCGAACGCCTCGCTGAACAGCTCGCGCGTCTGCTGCACGCCGAGGAAGTGCTCCTGGTCGGGCGCTTTCTCGTACGCGTAGGCGGGCGAGATCATCATCTCGTCGACCTCGAGGTCGTCGTTGAGGAAGTCGAGCACCTCGCGGATCGATCTTGGCCGAGTCGTGGGTGAAGAAGGTCGTGTTGGTCGTGACCCGGAAGCCCGCCGCCTTGGCGGCCCGGATCGCCGCGACGGCCTTGTCGAAGACGCCCTCGCGCTCGACCGATTCGTCGTGGCGCTCGCGCAGGCCGTCGATGTGGACCGCCCAGGCGAAGTAGGGGCTCGGCTTGAAGTTGTCGAGCTTCGTCTCGAGCAGCAGCGCGTTGGTGCACAGGTAGACGAAGCGCTTGCGTTTGATCAGCTCGTCGGCGATCACGTGGATCTCGGGGTGGATCAGCGGCTCGCCGCCCGCGATCGAGACCATCGGCGCGCCGCTCTCCTCGATCGCCCCGACCGCCTGCTCGACCGGCATCCGGCGGCGCAGCTCGTGCTCGGGGTGCTGGATCTTGCCGCAGCCCGAGCAGGCGAGGTTGCACTGGAACAGCGGCTCGAGCTCGACGATCAGCGGGAACTTGTCCCGTTTGGCGAGCCGCTGGCGCATCAGGTACATGCCCATGCGCGTGCTCTGTTTGAAGCGGGCTCCCATCGCGCGCCTACCTTATTCCCCGGGGGCCCAGTCATGAAGCGCGGCCGCGACCTTGCGCAGCGCGCGCGCCGCCCGCAGCGCCCCGCCGACGCGCCTGCAGGCGCATCAGCTCGTGGCTGGGGCTGTCCAGCACCACCCGCACGACCCCGAACGGGCCGCCCGGCGGCCCCGGCCGCCGAGCCACACCGACTCCATGTCGACGGCGATCGCCCCGCCGCGCGTGCAGCTCCGCGCGGCGCTCGCCGAGCGCGAGCTTCGAGACGCAGACGACGCGGCCCGACGCGCACCTTCAGCCCGAGCCCCGTCAGCCGGCCGACGCAGCTCGCCGCGCGAGGTCGCAGCGCGATCGGCTCCTCGGGGTGGTCCTCGTCGGGCGCCGCGTAGACCTCCTCGGCGACGATCACTTCGCCCGGCACCGAGCTGCTCGTCGAGCCCGCCGCAGAAGCCGAGCACGAGCAGCGCCCGCGCCGCGCGGCCGTCGAGCTCGCGCGCCGCCGCGCGCGAGCGGTGCGGGCCCATGCCGGTCTTGTGGACGAGCGCGCCGCGCGCGGCCGAGGCGATCAGGGCCGCCTCGATCCGCATCGGCGCCGCGACGAGCAGCTCGCTCACTGCCGTCACGGCGGTCACCGCCACCGGCGTCGCTCGCCGCCCGCGGCGGCCCCGTGCAGCCGAGCGCCGGCCGTCGGCCCGCCGCGAGCCCGAGCTCGCCCAGCGCGACCTCGCCGCGCGCCCGCCGCTCAGGACGGCGCTCTCGAGCGTCGCCGGCCAGCCCGTGTCCGTCCAGGCGCCCGCCAGCGCCAGGCCGGGCAGCTCGGTGCGCGCGCCGCGGGCGCAGCGCGGCGGACGCCCGGCGCGGCGCGGAACGTCGCGGCGTGTTCGCGGGTCACCTGGAAGCGCTCGACCTTCGCCGTCGCGCGCCCGCGGCAGCAGCTCGGCCATCGCCGGCAGGTAGCGCTCGCGCAGCTGGTCGACGCTCTCCTGCATCTCGCGCTGACGCGCCCGAGAGCGAGATCGGCGAGGTACTGGCAGCCGGCGGCGCGCCGGCGGCCGTCGCTGCGGTCGAACAGGTACTGCACCGGCGTCCCGACGCCGGCCGCGAACGGCTCGTCGAGCACCCGCCGGTCGTAGACGACGTGCAGGTTGACGATCGGCGAGCTCTCGAGCGCCGCCGGCATGCCCGGCGTTCGGCCCGAGCAGCGGCTCGAGCAGCGCGCCCGCGCGGTCGTGCGGGCAGCGCCACGATCGCGGCCTGCGCATCGATCGTGCTCCGGCCCCGCTGCCGCCGCGGCCGTCCAGCCGGTAGCCGTCCGCCGCCGCGCTCGAGGCGCTCGGCCCGCCAGCCCAGGCGCACGTCGACGCCGGCGTCGGTCGAGCGCGCGCCGCGCCGGGTCGCCGATGATCTCCTGCAGCGTCGCCGACGTGGAAGCCGATGTCGCCCGGCGTCGGCGCTCGACAGCAGGCCGGTCTGGAACACGAACGCGGCCAGCGCGAGCGAGGCCTCGCGCGGCGGGCAGGTTGAGCGTCGGCAGCGCGATCAGGTCCCAGAGCGCCGCGACCGCCTTGCGCGTCCTGGCCGTGGCGGCGCGAGCCAGTCGCCGAAGGCGCACGCGGTCGAGCGCGGGGTCTTCGGGGTCGAGCGCGTCCGAGCGCGAGCGCCGCGCGGGCGGCGCCGAGGCGCGCGGCGGGCGACAGGCGGGGGTAGCGCGCCAGCGCGCCGGCGAGATGCAGCGGGCGCCGGCAGCGAGCCCGCGCCGCAGCACGTACGGGCGGCGGCCGGGCGCGAGCACGGGGATCTCCAGCCGCTCCTGGACGCGCGACGAGCTGCGCTGCTGCCGAGCCGCTCGAGCAGCGCCCCGGTAGGCCGTGCAGCAGCGCAGGAACACGTGCTGGCCGTTGTCCATCTGCAGGCCGTCGCGCTCGAAGGAGTAGGCCGCGCCGCCGAGCCGCCGCCGGACCTCGACGAGCGTCACGGCCGCGCCCGGCCTGCGGCGCAGTCGAGCGCCGCCGTGATCCCGGCCAGGCCGCCGCCGACGACCACGACGCGCCTCATGCGCCGGACCCCGAGCAGGCCCGCGGACGGCGACGCAGCGCCTTCTCGCGGGCGGGCAGCGACACGCGCCCGGCCAGGATCGCCGCCGGGTCGGCGTCGATGCGCTCGAGCAGCCGGCGGTAGATGCCCGCCATCGCGAGCAGGCAGGCCGCGCTGCGGCGGTCCAGCAGCGGCGCGAGCGCCATGCCCCGCGTCGAACCACTCGCGGGCGCGCGCCGCCTCGAAGCGCGACGAGCGCGCACGAAGGCCTCGCGCCGCACCGCTTCCGGGCCGGCCGCCGCGGCCGACGGCCGCGGCCAGCGCGGCCGGGTCGCTGCCCGGGCAGGCCGAACCGGCGCAGCTCCCCGGCAGGAAGGTAGATGCGCCCGCCTTCGGCGTCCTCGCGCACGTCGCGCAGGATGTTCGTGAGCTGCAGCGCGACGCCGAGCTCGTCGGCGAGGACCGTCGGCGCGCGCCAGCCTCGCGGAGGCGTCGCGCAGCCCGAAGATCGCGAGGCACAGCCGGCCGATCGTGCCCGCGACGCGCCGGCAGTAGGGCACGAGCTCCTCGAAGGTCTCATACGTCGTCCCGCGCACGTCCATCCGCACCCCCTCGATCAGCTCGCCGAGCGCGTCGACCGGCAGCGGGAAGCGCGTGCGCGCGTCGGCGAGCGCGACCATCACCGGGTCCGCGCCGGCCTGCGCGCCCGCCTCCGGCGAGAGCGCCGCCAGCGCCCGCTCCTGCGTCGTCGAGCAGCTCGAGCTTGCGGTCCGCGCGCGAGCGTCGCCGTCGCCGATGTCGTCGACGCGGCGCGCGAACGCGTAGACGGCGCACATCGCCCGGCGCCGCTCGCCGCGAGAGCAGGCGGATGCCGTAGTAGAAGTTCGCGGCCTGCTCGCGCGTGATCGCCTCGCAGCGCGCGTAGGCCTCCTCGACCGTGGCGGTGGCGCTCACCTGCCGCCGCGCCTCCGGGCGCCGCAGCGTCGCCGCGAGCGCGGCCAGCCGCCGGCGCCGTCCCGGCGCCGGCGGGCCCGGGCAGCACGTCGTAGCCGGCGCGCTCGATCGCGTCGAAGGCCGCGCGCCCGCCGGCGGCGAACGCGGCGACGGCGAGCCGCGGGCGGCCGCGCAGCGCCGCGAGCAGCGGCAGCCCTTCGGCGAGCAGGCCCCGGCCCCTCTCGACCTCGAAGGCGAGCACCGCGCGCAGCGGCGCCGAGGCGTGCGGCGCGGCGCAGCTCCTCCTCGCGCGCAGCCGAAGCGGGCGAGGTCCTCCTGCGGGCAGGTAGACGCGCCCGCGGCGCGAGGTCCTCGGCGACGTCCTGGCAGTGCTCGGCGAGCTGCAGCGCCGTGCAGATCCGGTCCGAGAGCGCGATCAGCTCGCGGCTCGACGTGCGCCGAAGACCCCGAGCACGATCTCCCCCACGGGGTCGGCCGACAGCGCGCAGTACTCCCGCAGCTCCTCCCAGGTCGCGTAGCGGCTCTTGCGCTGGTCGAGCCGGTTGGCCTCGATCAGCCGCGCGAACGGCCCGCGCGCCAGGCCGCACGCCGCGATCGTCGCCCGCAGGCGCACCATCAGCGGATGCCGTGCGCCTCCGGCGAGCGCCGCGTCGAGTTCTCCTTCGAGCCAGTCGAGCGCCGCGAGGCGGTCGGCCGGCGCGATCTCCGGTGAGTCGCCGAGCTCGTCGACGAGGCGGGCGAAGCCGTAGACCGCGAGCAGGTGCTCGCGCTCGGCGCGCGGGAGCAGGCGGCTCGCGACCGGGAAGTTCTCGCCCGCCGCCCGCGCCATCACCGCCTCGGCCGACGGCGCGCCGAGCGGCGCCGGGCTCCCGGCCAGCCCGCGAGCCCCCCGGAAGGGAGCTGCCCCTCCATGGGGTGCAGCGTCACCCCCGGCTCTCGGTGAGCCTGCGGCGGATCCTCCGGTTCCGCGCCGGCTCGGCCGCGGGCGTCGCCGCCAGGCAGCGGCCGAGCGCCATCACGCGGGAAGCTGATCCTGTAGAGGTGGTAGTTGATGTAGTAGTCGCAGGGGAACCCGGTGCCCGTGTACTGCGGCTCGTCCCAGCCGCCGTCGGGGCGCTGGGTGGACACGAGCCAGGCTACGCCCCTGGCCATCGCCTCGCCGTCGCGCGCCGGCGGCGTGCAGCGCGAGCAGCGCCCACGCGGTCTGCGAGGCCGTGCTCGGGCCGCGGCCGATCCAGCGCGGGTCGTCGTAGGAGCGCGCGTCCTCGCCCCAGCCGCCGTCCTCGTTCTGGTGGCGCTCCAGCCAGCCGCACCGCGCGGCGGATCGGCGCGCTCGCCGGCGAGACCGCCGGCCGCGATCAGGCCGGGCACGGCGGCGCCCGTGCCGTAGACGTGGTTGATGCCCCAGCGCCCGTACCAGGAGCCGTCGGCCTCCTGGTGCTCGAGCAGCCAGCGCACGCCCGCCCGCGTCGCGGGCTCCTCGCCGCGCCCGAGCAGCGCCGAGCATCTCGATCGTGTGCGCGGTCACGTCGGCGCTCGGCTCGTCGATCACCTCGCCGAAGTCCAGGAACGGCAGCTCGCGCACGAGCGCGCGGGTGTTGTCCGCGTCGAACGCCCCCCAGCCGCCGTCGGAGCTCTGCATCCCCGCGGTCCACGTCGACGCGCGCGCGCGCGGGCGCCGGCGAGCCCGTCGAGGCCGCGGCGCGAGCCGCTCGAGCGCGATCACGACCTCGGCGGTGTCGTCGACGTCGGGGTAGTTGACGTTCGCGAACTCGAACGCCCATCCGCCCGGCGCTCAGGCGCGGGCGCTGGACGGCCCAGTCGCCGCGCACGCGTGACCTCCTCGCCGAGCAGCCAGCGCCCGGCCTGCTCGCAGCGCCGGGTGCTCGCCGGGCAGGCCCGGCGTCGCTGAGCGCGATCATCGCGAGCGCCGTGTCCCAGATCGGCGACTGGCAGGCTTCCAGCCGTCGGCGAGCGGCCCTTCGGCGCGCCGACGCCGTGCGCGTCGTCCTCGTCCTCGACCATGAAGCGTCTCGATCCCTTCGAGGCCCCGTCTCATCACCGGGTGGTCGATCGGGTAGCCCGCAGAGATCGAGCGCGATCAGCGAGTAGACCCACGGCGGCTGGATCCCGCCCCAGGAGCCGTCCGCCTCCTGGCGGCGCACGATCCAGCTCTCCGCGCGGTCGAGCGCGAGCCGGCGCAGCGGCCCGATCGGCGCGCCGTTCGTAGAGCCGCAGCAGCGCGGTCGAGCCGCGACAGCCACCGGTTGCGTCGCGCGCTCCTGCGGCGCACCGCTCGGCCCGCGCGCCGCGCGGCGCGGTTCGAGCTCCTCGAGGTCGAACGGCAGCGCGCCGGCACGGGCGGTGGGCTTTGACCACCGAGAGCGCGACGATCGTCTGGCGCGCCCAGCACGCGAAGTCGTAGACGTTGAACGGGAACCACGAGGGCAGCAGCACGATCTCGGTCGGCAGCGCGGGCACCCGGTCCCAGGACCACAGCCCGAACAGCGCCAGCCACAGGTGCGTGAAGACCCGCGCCGCGGCGATCCCGCCCTGCTCGCGGATGAACTCGGCGGCGATCCGCATGTGCTCCTCGCCGGGGTCGTCGCCCGCGAGCCTCAGCGCCCAGTAGGCCTCGATCGTCGTCGAGAGGTCGCCGGGCCCCTCGAAGAAGTTCGCCCACGTGCCGTCGGCGCGCTGCTGGGAGCGGATCCACGCGGTGCTGCGCTCGGTCTCGGCCGCGCTGCGGATGCCCAGGAACTCGCGCAGGAGCAGATCCTCGGCGTCCATCGTCACGTTCGTCTGCAGCTCGCCGCGCCACCAGCCGGACTCGTGCTGGAGCGAGAGCAGATGCTCGCGCGCGGCCTCCAGCGCCAGCCGAGCCTCGCTGCGGGCCTCCACGGTCAACTCGGGCATGCTGGAAAGCTAACCTAGCGCGCCGTCCGAACGCTGCCGGGCGCGAGCACGATCCCGTGCACGAGCGTGATGTTCGCGTGCCGCAGCGTCCGCGCCGACACGACGTCGCGGCGCGCGGCGCGACGAAGCGGAGCGCCACGAGGCCCGTGAAGTCGTGCCTTCCGACGAGCCTGAAGCCGGCGCGCCGGCGGCGTGCCGGCCGACGCGCGGAGCGGTTCTTCGCCGGCGAGCACGATTTCGCGCACGCGCACGGAGTCGCCGCTGCGCGGAGCTGTTCGCAGCCCGGGGGTGTAGTAGCGCAGCGGCGCGGAGCCGAGCTCGTTGACGACCATCGCACGCGCGTTGCCCGCGGGCAGGTCTTTCACAACCCCCTTCCAGTCGCTGCGCTGGTACTTCGGGTCGAGCTCGACGGTCAGCGTCACCGCGAGCAGCGCCAGCAGGCGCGACGACGAGCAGCGCCGGGCGCGAGCGCGTCGCGCGGCGCGCGGCCAGGTCGCGAGCACCGCCACCAGCGCGCTGAAGGGCACCATCGCGCCGACGAGGTTGCGCGGCGCGAGGTAGTCGGCGCCGCCGAGCGCCATCGCGAGCGGGATCAGCACGCCGGCCGCGGTGACAGCGAGCGTCGACCCAGCACCGCCCGGCGGCGCGCGCCGGCGGTCGTCCTCCCCGGCGTCCCGCCGCGGGCGCGCCGGCGACGGCCCTGCCACATCCGCCAGGCCCCGAGCGCCGAGCACGGCGAGCAGCGGCAGCGCGACCAGCGCCTCGATGCGAGTGCCCGAGCGCGGCCGCCCGAGTAGCCGGTCAGGTAGTAGTCGGGGATCGCTTCGATGCGCTCCTTCAGCGCCCACTCGCCCGATCCACTGGGTGCCGCGCCCGCCCTGCGCGGAGATCAGCGGCAGCAGCGCGAGCCCGACGAGCGCCGAGCACGCGCGAGCGCCGGCAGCGAGCGCCGCCGCGTGCGCGGATCGGCGAGCAGCCAGATCGCCCATCCCCGCGAGGATGAAGACGGCGAAGTAGTGGCGTGAGCAGGCACAGCGCGCCGGCGGCGGCGAACCAGGCGAAGCGGCGGCCGGCTCGGCTCGCGCAGCACGCGCACGAACGCGAGCATCGCGAGCCCGGCGGTGAACATGAACAGCCCGTAGGCCCGCGCCTCCTGCGAGTACCAGACGAACAGCGGGCCGACCGTGACGAGCGCCGCGCACGCGATCGCGGCGGCGCGGTCGGCGAGCTCCCGCCCGATCGCCCAGGCGACGGGCACGAGCGCGATCCCGGCGAGCGCCGAGGGCAGCCGCAGCGCGAACGCGCCGCTGCCGAACAGGCGGTAGTCGAACCACTCGACCAGGTACCAGAGCGGCGGGCTGTTCTCGGTTTTCGGCACCGATTCGAGCGTCGTGAAGAGGCTCGGGTGCAGCACGTGCAGCGGCGTGAACGCCTCGTCGTACCAGAGGCTCTGCGGCGCCGAGCGTGGTCAGGCGCAGCAGCGCGGCGAGCACGGTCAGGGCCGCCGAGCGGCCACCAGGGCGGCAGCCGCGCGGACGCGCGGCCTCGCGCCGGCGCGGGCAGCGCCTCGGTGACCGCGCTCATCGCGGGCATCTGCCCATGGTGACCGAACCGAAGCAGCCGTAGCGCACCGACCTCACGTCGTCGTCGTGTACGGCGGCAGGTACCAGCCGCCCGAGACGGTGCGCCGCCCGCCGCGCGGTCGGGCCGGTCACGACGAGGCAGATCTGCGTCTTGGAGTTCGGCGCGCCGCCTTCGGTGTTGCCGCAGACCACGTCGCGCTTGGTCTGGACGCCCAGCGTCTGCTGGTCGGCGCCGACGTTCTTGTAGTCGTGATGCGTGTAGGCCCGCCACGTCGCGCAGGTCGGCGACGAGGCGGTCGTTGATGTGCGCCTGGCGCACGAGGTCGTTGACCGTGGCGGTCGCCAGCAGCGCGAAGACCGCGAGCAGCACCAGCGTCTCGACGCGCCAGAGGCGCCCGCGCTGCTCGCTCGCTCGCTGCTCGCGAGGGCGCAGGCGCGGCGGGAGCCAGGCCCAGTCGCTCGCGCGGCGCGTCGGGGTCGTCGCCGGCGCGCGCGCTCATTTGACCGGCACCAGCAGCGGGGAGAGCTGATGGGCCACGTAGAGCCCCTGCAGCGCGAGCGTCGCGGCGAGCAGGCGCCGGTCGCGCGAGACGACGGCGAGCGGGCAGCGGCCACAGGATGTACCAGGCGAGCAGCCACGTGCTCGTCACGGAGATCGCGAGCAGGCTCCACCCCGACGCGGCGACCCAGTCGTAGCCGCGCCACGTGCGCCACAGCAGGTGCACCAGGATCAGGACCGAGCGCCGCCTTGAGGAGATCGTGGTCGACCGGGAACACCCCGGGCTTGCCGAACAGGTGCGCGATCTCGTTGGCGAAGCTGTCGGTCGAGACGAACGCCGCGTCGCGGTTGAGCGCCGCGACGATGTTGACGCCGTGGGAGCCGAACGCGGCGTAGGCCACGATCGCGCCGGCCGCGATCGCGCCGAGCGCGCCGAGCAGCGGCGCGACGCGGCGCCGCGCGAGCAGCATGAACGGCAGCAGCGCGGCGACGGTCGCCTTGATCAGCGCGCCGGCGACGATCATCGCCGCCGCGCCGGCTTCGCGCCGCGCGCTGGGCCGCGGGGTCAGCATCAGCGCGACGGCGGCCATCATCGCGAGCATCATCACGAGGTCGTTGTGGAACGCCGCCGAGCCCGTAGATCACGTACAGCGGGTTGACCGCGACGGCGACGAGCGCGGCGACCGGCTCGAACCCCCGCGCCACCGCGCAGCGCCAGACGAGCCAGAGCGTGCCGGCGCTCGCCAGCAGCGCCTCGACCTTCATCGCCCACAGCGCGCCCTCGACGCCGAGCGGCGCGAACGGATAGCTCAGCAGCGTGTAGAGCGGCCCGTAGGCGGTCGGGGTGTCGCGCCAGTCGTGGCCGACGTAGCGGAACACCGGGTCGTGCGAGATCGCGGCGGGTCCGTGCAGATAGGGGTTGAGCCCGTGTTCGACGCCCATCCGGGCGTAGGCGATGTAGCTGAAGACGTCGGTCGAGAGCAGCACCGGGCCGACGAAGACGACCGCGTGCAGCGCGACCACGAGCGCGATCGCGAAGCGTTTCGGCAGCGCGCCCTCGCCGAACTTCGAGGTCAGCCACAGCAGCCCCGCGTAGGCCGCCACCGCGACCAGCAGAGCGATCAGGAAGACGCGGAAGCCGAGCCGCTCGCCGATCCCCGACAGCCAGCCGGCGATCGCGCGGCTGCTTCGGGATCAGCGGCGAGTGTTCGACCGCGCCGTCGAGGACCACCTCGACGGTCGCGACGAGGGCGAGCAGCCCGCACAGGGCAGCCAGCGCCGGCGCCCATCGCGCGCGGCGGAGCGGGACCGGCAGCTGCTCGCTTGCGGCGGCGACGCTCACTCAGGCGGCGCTCAGAGCGCCGTCCAGACCGTCTTGCTCTCGAGGTAGGCGTCGAGGCCGTCGTGGCCGTGCTCGCGCCCGATCCCCGAGGCCTTGAAGCCCCCGAACGGAGCCGACGGGTCGGCGAGCGCCCCACGTGTTCACGTAGACCATGCCGGCGCGCAGCATCGCGGCCATCTTGTGGGCGTTGCCGACGTCGCGCGTCCAGACGCCCGCCGCGAGCCCGTACTCGCCCGCGTTGGCGCGCTCGGCGACCTCCTCGAGGCGTGTCGTACGGCGAAGCGACGAGCACCGGCCCGAAGATCTCCTCGCGCGCGATGCGCAGATCGTCGGAGGTGGTGCTGAACAGGGTCGGCGCGACGTAGTAGCCGCCGCTGTCGGTGAGCGCGGCGTCGCCGCCGGTCACGACCTCGGCGCCCTCGTCGCGACCGGAGGCGATGTAGCAGAGGACGCGTTCCTGCTGCTCGGCCGAGACGAGCGGGCCGAGCTGCGTGGCGCCGTCGAGGCCGGGGCCGAGCTGCGTGGCCGCCGCCGCCTCGGCCAGCGCCGAGACGACCTCGTCGTAGCGGTCGGCCGGGACGAACAGGCGCGAGCCGGCGTTGCACGCCTGGCCCGAGTTGAAGTAGATCGCCTGGAAGGAGCCCTTGACGGCCGCTTCGATGTCGGCGTCGGGAAGGATGATGTTCGGCGACTTGCCGCCGAGCTCGAGCGTCACGCGCTTGAGCGCGCGACCCGCCTTCGCGCCGATCTCGCGCCCGACCGCTGTCGAGCCGGTGAACGCGATCTTGTCGACGTCGGGGTGCTCGACGAGCGCGGCCCCGGTCTCGCCGTCGCCCGTGAGGATGTTGAGCACGCCGGGCGGGAAGCCGACCTCGAGCGCCAGCTCGCCGAGGCGCAGGGCGCTCAGCGGGGTCTGCTCGGCGGGCTTCAGCACGACCGTGCAGCCCGCCGCGAGCGCCGGGCCGAGCTTCCAGGCCGCCATCAGCAGGGGGAAGTTCCAGGGGATGATCTGACCCGCGACGCCGACCGGTTCGCGGCGCGTGTAGACGTGCATGTTCGGCGCGCGACACCGGCAGCACGCTGCCCTCGATCTTCGTCGGCCAGCCCGCGAAGTAGCGGATGTGGCCGACCGCCCCGGCGACGTCCACGTACTGCGCGAGCCCGACCGGCTTGCCGTTGTCGAGCGACTCGATCTGCGCGAACTCCTCGGCGCGCGCCTCGAGCGCATCGGCCAGCGCGTGCATCAGCCGCTCGCGCCCGGCGGCGGGCATCGAGCCCCAGGGGCCGGAGGCGAAGGCCTCGCGCGCGGCCGCCACCGCGCGATCGACGTCCTCGGCGCCGCCGTGGGCGATCTCTGCGATCTCGTTGCCGGTCGCGGGGTCGATGCTCACGAACGTGCGGCCGTCCGCGGCCTCCACCTGCTCGCCGCCGATCAGGAGCCGGTGCGAGCGGGAGACGAAGTCACGCGCGGGGGCGCTCAGCGCGTCTGGCAGGGCGTCTGCGGAGATAGTGGTCATGCGGGGAGCCTATCTCTAGGACCGCCGCAGCGGGTCGAGAACGGATGGAGGGCCGGCCGGCGCTCCAAGCCGGCCTCCGACGGGCCGGCCGGCGCTCCCGGCAGGCCTTCAGCCCCATATGCTGCCGCCATGGCCGAGCCGTCGAAGGCGGTGCTCATCACCGGCTGCTCCTCCGGCATCGGCCGGGCGACGGCGCTCCGGCTCGCGCGCGGCGGCTGGACCGTCTACGCGAGCGCCCGTCGCCCGGACTCGATCGCCGACCTCGAAGAGGCGGGCGCCCGCACGCTGGCGCTGGACGTGACCGACGAGGAGTCGATGCGCGCCGCGGTGGCGGCCGTCGAGGAGGCGGAGGGCGCGGTCGGCGTGCTCGTCAACAACGCGGGCTACAGCCAGAGCGGCGCCGTCGAGACGGTCCCGCTCGACTCCGCACGGCGCCAGTTCGAGACCAACGTCTTCGGCCTCGCGCGGCTCACCCAGCTGGTCCTGCCGAAGATGCGCGCGCAGCGCTGGGGCAAGGTCGTCAACCTCAGCTCGATGGGCGGGCGCCTCACCTTCCCGGGCGGCGGCTGGTACCACGCGACCAAGCACGCGGTGGAGGCGCTCTCCGACGCGCTGCGCTTCGAGGTGGCGCGGCTTCGGCATCGACGTGATCGTGATCGAGCCGGGCCTGATCACGACCGAGTTCGGCGAGGCCGCGGCAAGCGCCGTGGCCGACGTGTCCAGCACGGTCGACGAGGGCCCGTACACGTCGTTCAACGCGGCGGTGGGAGCGCTCACCAAAGGCGCCTACGAGGGCCCGATGCGCCGCCTCGGCGGCGGGCCCGACCGCGTGGCCGCGACGATCGAGCAGGCGATCGGCGCGCGGCGGGCGCCCACGCGGGTCACGGTCACGCCGTCGGCGAAGATGATGCTCGGCACGCGCAAACTGCTCACCGACCGCGCGTGGGACGCGGCGATGCGCCGGCAGTTCCCGCAGCCGCGCTAGACGATCTAGGCCGCGCGCTCGGCGCCGGCGCCGAGCATCGGGGCAGGCATGCCGATCTGGAAGCCCTGCGCGTAGTCGACGTCGTAGGCGCGCAGCATCGCGACCGTGCGCTCGTCGCCGACGAACTCGGCGATCGTCTCGCGGCCCATGCCGCGCACGATCCGCGCGATCGCCCGCACCACGAGCTGGTCGGTGCGCGAGGTGGGCAGCTCGCGGATGAAGCCGCCGTCGATCTTCAGGTGGCTGAAGGGCAGCTGCTTGAGGTACTGGAAGGAGCCGAAGCCGGCGCCGAAGTCGTCGAGCGCCAGCGCGCAGCCGAGGTCGAGCACCCCCGCGCAGAAGGCGCGCGCGCTCTCCATGTCGGAGATCGCGGCGGTCTCGGTGATCTCGATCGCCAGCCGCGCGCGGGTCGACCTCGTGGCGCGCCAGGGTGGCGGCGATGAAGCGCAGCATGCTCGGGTCGGTGACCGACAGCGCCGAGACGTTGATCGCGATCGTGACGCCCGCCATCGCCGGTTCGCGGCCGAGCATCCGCGCCACGCGGGCGAGCACCATGCGGTCGATCTCGCTGATCAGCCCGTAGCGCTCCGCCGCGGGAAGGAACGCGCCGGGGGCGAGCAATCCGCCCGCCGGGATCGTCGGCGAGGCGCAGCAGCGCCTCGTAGTGCGAGACGCGCCCGCTGCGCAGCGCGACGATCGGCTGGTAGTGGAGCTCGAAGCGCTCGTGATCGAGCGCGCGCCGCAGCCGCGCCGGCCATGGCCCGCCGTGCAGGCCCGCGGGCGAGGAGCGCCGCCACTCGCCGCGCCCGCGCAGCGGTAGCTCGCCCCGCGCTGGGCCGAGCCGGCTCCCACGAAGATGCGGGGACGGCCGCCGGTGCTGTTCGTGCTCGCCATCGGCATCGGTCCTGTTCGACGGTCCCGGCGGCGCCCCTGCGGCTGACAGGCCGTGCCCGGACGGGGGTGAGACGCTGCGTCAGCCCCGTGAGGGCTGCCGCGCGCGGTCCGAGATGACGAGCAGCAGCGCAACCAGGACGAAGTTCATGACCACCGACGAGCCCCCGTAGGCGACGAACGGCAGCGTCACGCCGGTCAGCGGGATCACGCGCGTGACGCCGCCGACGATCACGAACACCTGCAGGGCGACGATGAACGAGAGCCCGGTGGCGAGCAGCTTCGAGAACGAGTCGCGCGCCATCACGGCGATCTTCAGCCCGCGCGCGACGACCAGAAGGAAGACGAGCAGCAGCGCGGCGCCGCCGAGCAGCCCGAGCTCGTTGACGATGACCGCGTAGATCATGTCGCTTTCCGGCACCGGCAGGATGAAGCGGTGCACGATCGTGTGGTTGGAGAGTTCGACCGGGTACTGCAGCAGCGAGCGGTCGAAGCCCGTGCCGAGGAAGCCGCCGTCGGCCTGCGCGAACAGCGACTGCGCGAGCTGGTAGCTGCCGCCGAAGGTCTTGTTGTAGAGCGTCGTGGTCGAAGGGGTGTTCCCACGCTTCCACGCGGGCCGTGCACGTGGCTCACGTGGCCCGTCACGTACCAGACCCCGAGCGCGAAGAGGACGCAGCCCGATCAGCGGGAACGAGAAGCGGCCCGTCGCGACGTAGAGCAGCGCCAGGAACGCCCCGAAGAACATCAGCGAGGTACCCAGCTCGCGCGTGATCAGCAGCGTCGCCATGGCCGCGCCCCAGACGATCAGCATCGGGCCGAACTGCTTCATCGGCGGGATCGTCAGCCCCATCACCCGCCGGCCCGCGGTCACGAGCACCTGCCTGTTGTCGCTGCAGGTAGCTGGCGAGGAAGATCACGATCGCGACCTTCGCGAACTCGGACGGCTGGAAGGAGACGCTGCCGAAGTGGATGTCGAGGTAGGCGCCGTTGACCTGCTCGCCGATGCCCGGCAGGCGCGGCAGCACGGTCGCCACGATCGCGACGGCGGCGATCGTGTAGCGGTAGCGCTCGAGCACCCGCACGCCCTCTCGCCGCAGCAGCAGGATCGTCGCCGCGAAGAAGATCAGCCCGACGATCATCCACTGCGCCTGCTGGCGGGCCAGCGTGGGGTTGATCCGGTAGACCATCACGATCCCGACGCTCGCCAGCACGGCCACGAGCGGGAACAGGTAGGGGTCGGCGTTCGGCAGCGCGAAGCGGATCACGAGGTGCCCCGCCAGGCACAGCGCGAGGAACAGCAGCCCGTAGCTCAGCGAGACGCTCGAGGCGTGGTTGAGGGTGAGGTTGGTGGAGGCCCGCGGGGAGCTGTTTTCGGCCTGGATGAAGATCGCCGTGAACCCGGCCGTCACGAGCAGCGCGGACGGCAGCAGGCCCAGCAGCTCGCGGTTTCGGGCGCTGAACACCCCTGCGAATGTACCCACCCACCCGGCGCTGCGCTCCGGGCCGCTTGTTAAGGTTGGGGACCGGATCGTCGTCGGGGGGCGGCGTCCGACGCTACCCGCATGAGCGCGCCTTCCTACCCCATGGACGACGAGCGTCCCCCTTCGCTGTGGCGGGGGATGTGGCTGCGCTTCGCGATCGCGGGCGTGGTGATCGTCTGCCTCGCGCGGCGGCGCGACCGCCGTCGTCGCGACGAACAAGATCAAAGACATCGCCGAAAAAGTCTTCCCGCAGCAGAACCACATCAAGGTCGCCGCGGGGGTCGTGAAAGCGCCCGAATACGAAGGCGAACCCGCGACGTTCCTCGTGCTCGGCTCTGATCGCCGCGCGAAGGCCAAGAACGCGTTCGAACGCGGCGAACCGCACAGCGACACGATCCTGCTGGTGCGGTTCGACCCGAGCCAGGGCCAGACCTCGGTGCTCTCGATACCGCGCGATCTGATGGTCAACATCCGCACGCCCGAAGGCGCGTACTACCCGAGCGAAAAGATCAACGCCGCGTACACGCTCGGCAGCCGGCTGAAAGGCGTCGACGGGGGCAGTCGCGCTGGCCGCCGAAACGATCGAGCGCGAAGTCTTCCCGGGCCTGAAGCTGAACGGGATCATCGACGTCAACTTCAAAGGCTTCATCGAAGTCGTCGACACGCTCGGCTGCGCCTACGTGAACGTCGACCACCGCTACCTCGGCGGCGGCGCGACCGGCGAAAACTTCTCGGCGATCAACCTCCAGCCGGGCTACCAGAAGCTCTGCTACGAAAACGCGCTCTCCTACGTGCGCTTCCGCCACTTCGACTCGGACTTCGTCCGCGTCGCGCGCCAGCAGGACTTCATGCGCGACCTGCGCGAGCAGGTCAACCCGGAAATCTCGGAGATCGACAAGGTCGCGAAGGCCGTCGGCCACGCGATCCACTCGACGTTCAACCGACTCCAACCACGAGCTGATCCTGCTCGGGAAGCTGGTCGCCTTCTCGCAGACGAAGCCGCTGCGCCAGGTCCATTTCCTCACGAGCAACGTCAACGCGCAGCTCGAACGGCGGCTCCTACGTCACCTCGACGCCGGAACTGGAGAAGAAGACGCTCGAAAACTTCCTCCACGGCCACGAAAAGGTCGAGCTCCCCGCCTCGCACGCGCACTCCTCATCCTCCTCGCACCACCACCACTCCTCCTCCTCCTCCTCGGGCCCCTCCCCCGCCGCGCTCGGCCTCTATCCGACGACCGGCGAGAGCGAAGCGGTGACGGCCGCGCTGCACGTGCCGATCCGCGTGCTCTACCCGGGGCTGCAGACCGGCGCGGGCTCCCAGGAAACGGTGCGCCCCTACGACCTCAAGAACGTGCAGGGCGAAACGAAGCACGCCTACGTCGTCGGTCTGGCGCCAGAACATGAACGGCGGCTACTACGACTTCGAGGGCACCGACTGGCTGAGCCCGCCGCTGTTCAAAAACGCGCGCACGCCAGACGATCGGCTCGCGCACCTACAAACTGATCGACGACGGCAGCCACATCCATGTGATCGGGTGGCGCTCGGGCAACGCCCTCTACTGGGTCACGAACACGCTGCTCGAGGAACTCTCGAACGCGCAGATGCTCGCGATCGCGAAATCCGCTCAGCCGCTCAAATAGCCATCAGCGACGCGAGCGGCTCGCCGGCCGAGCAACGCAAGGTACGCAGGGAGCGAGGCGTGCGACAGCACATGAGCGAGCGAGGGCGCCGCATGGCGCCGGCCGGCGAGCCGCTCAGGCTTTGTCGAGAGCTTCGTTGACGAGCGCGTCGGCGCGCTTGTTCTGAGCGCGCGGGACGGTCCGGATCGACCACGAGGCGAAGCCGCGCAGTGCCTTCATCGAGTCGAGGTAGAGCGGCTTCATCGCCTCGTGCTTGACCTTGTAGACGCCGTTGACCTGCTTGGCGATCAGCTCGGAGTCGCCGATCACCTCGACTTCGTCGGCGCCGAGCTCGTGCGCCTTCGCGAGCCCGAGCAGCAGCGCCCGGTACTCGGCGACGTTGTTCGTCTGGCGCCCGAGCAGCTCGGCGTGCTCGGCGATGCAGCTCGCCCGTCGGGCGCCGAGATCACGCAGGCCGCTGCCGCCGGACCCGGGTTGCCCCGGGCGCCGCCGTCGACGTGCACGATCACCTTCACGACAGCCGTGGCCGGCGGCGTCGGGCTAGACGGCCTTGGCGAGCGGCAGCTGGTCGCCCGCGACGCGCGCACGGCGGCGGTCGCGGATCACGCGGCGCTCGGCTCCCGGCGAGGAGGCGCTGCTGCGCCCGCTGCGGGCGCGCCGGTCGAACTCGCGGCGATCGACGATCACCGTGACTTTGTCGTCGTCGCGGTAGTGCTCGACGAGCTTCGGATAGAGCTCGTCCTCCAGTGCCTTCGGGACAACGCAGTAGATCATCGCGCAGCGGATGTTACCGGCGGGCGCGCTGAAAACAAGGGGGCGCAGGCGCTATTGCGCGAGCGCCAGCGTGCCGGCCGGGCCTGCGAGGGCGTTGCCCTCGCGCTCCTCGCGGCTGAGCTGTTCGAGCTCGGTCCCCTGCCCGACTGCCTGCGCGAAGACGGGCTCTTCGCTGGTGTCCACCTCATAGCGGTACCAGCAGAGCTCCCACGCCACGACGATGCGCACGATGCTCTCGAGGTGCTCCGCCGAGCGCACACTCACGACGGGCTCCCCCAGCGAGCGCGCGACGCCCGCCACGCGACGCGGGTACTCGCTCGCGTTGAAGGCCGCGACCGCCTCCACGTGGTGGACCGGCGCGGTGCTCTCCGCGACGACCGGGACCGGCGGCGCGCTCTCCTCGGTGTCCTCCGCCCCGGAGAAGAGGTCGTACTCCTCCTCCAGGACCACGTTCGGCGCCGGCTCGTGGCGCGACCGGCGCTCGCCGCTCTGCGGCCCGCGCGCAGCGGCCACCAGGCGGTCCAGAAGGCTGCGGCCGCGGCGGGGACGCATCGGCGGCAGCGTGACGTCGGCGGCGGCCTCGGTCTCCCGCAGCCAGCCCTCCTGGGCGGCGCGCGGCGCGCACAGCTCGCACACCAGGCGGCGCTGGCCGTCGGCGATGAAGTAGTCGGGCTGCTCGCCTCGCAGGAGGCGGCGCGAGCAGACGTCGCACGCCAGATCGGGGTGCGACGTGACGATCGTCCGGGTCGTCATCGCAATCCAGGGTAGCTGGCCCGCGCGCGCGGGTCACCCACCGCAAGCCGCGGACCGGCGCCGGGTGCGAGCGGCTCCGCGCCGCGCGGCTCAGGCGTGGGCCGCCTCGCGCTCCGCTCCGGCGTCCGCGACGACGCGCTGTGCCAGGTGGCCCGGGACCTCCTCGTAGCGCAGGAACTCGAGCGTGTAATCGCCCTGACCCTGGGTGATCGAGCGCAGGTCGGGCGCGTAGGTGAGCATCTCCGCCATCGGCACCTCGGCCTTGATCTCGGTCATCGCGCCGGTGGGCTCCATCCCCTGCGGGCGCCCGCGGCGGCCGTTGAGGTCGCCGATCACGTCGCCGACGCTCGACTCCGGCACCGACAGCGTGACCATCATGATCGGCTCGAGCAGCACGGGCGAGGCTTCCTGCAGCGCCTGCTTCATGGCCTGGATGCCCGCGAGCTTGAACGCGATCTCCGAGGAGTCGACGGAGTGGTACTGCCCGTCGTAGAGGCGCACCCGCACCCCCTGGACCGGGTAGCCGGCGACGACGCCGGTTTCCATCGCCTCGCGGACCCCTTTCTCGACCGCCGGGATGAACGAGTTGGGGATCACCCCGCCCTTGATGTTGTCCACGAACTCGTAGGCGTAGTTGCCCTCGGCGTCGTGCAGCGGCTGGATCTCGATCTGGCAGTCGCCGAACTGCCCGCGCCCGCCGGACTGCTTCTTGTGGCGCCCGTGGCCCTGCGCGGCCGCACGGATCGTCTCGCGGTAGGGAACCCGCGGCGGCTTCAGCGTGACTTCGACGCCGAAGCGGTTGCGCAGCCGGTCGACGATCACTTCCACGTGCACCTGCGAGAGCCCCGCGACGATCTCCTCGCCGGTCTGCTGGTCGCGGTGCAGGTCGATCGTCGGGTCCTCCTCCTGCAGCCGGCGCAGCGAGGAGATCACCTTCTCCTCGTCTCCGCGGCTCTTCGGCTCGACGGCGAACGCCATCACCGGCGCCGGCAGCTTCAGCCTCGGCATCTCGATCGGCTCGTCGCGGTCGGCGAGCCAGTCGCCGGCGCTGGTCTCCTTGAGCTTCGCGACGGCGCCGATGTCGCCCGGCCCGAACTCCTCGACGTGCTCGACGTCCTTGCCGGAGAACGTGAGCAGCTGGCCGATCCGCTCCTTGGCGTGGGCGCGCGTGTTCAGCGCCTGGCTGTCCGCCCGCATCACCCCCTGGTAGACACGCAGCAGGTTGATGCGCCCGGCGAACGGGTCCGCGCGGGTCTTGAAGACGTAGGCGAAGAGCGGCTCGTCCTCGCTGGCGGTCAGCTCGACCTCGCCGACCTGCAGCGAGCCGTGCTTGACCGGCGAGGGCAGGTCCTCGACGATCGCGTCGAGCAGGCGCGTGGTGCCGAGGTTCGCGGTCGCCACGCCGCACACGACGGGGAAGATCTTGCCGTGGTTGGTGCCCTCCTTGAGGGCGTCCACGATCTCGGTGTGCGAGATCTCGCCGCCGTCCAGGTAGCGCTCCATCAGCGCGTCGGAGACTTCGCAGACCTCGTCCATCAGCTTCTCGCGGTATTCCTGCGCGAGCTGGAGCTGCGCTTCGGGGATCGGGATCTCATCCGCGGCGCCCCGCTCGGGCGTCGGCTGAGCACGGAAGGCCTTCATGTCGACGAGGTCGATCACGCCCGAGATCTCGTGCTCGGAGCCGATCGGTATCTCGGTCGCCACGACGTGCTGCCCGAAGGAGCGCTTCAACGACTCCAGCGTGCGGAAGAAGTCGGCGCGCTCGCGGTCGAGCATGTTCACGAACAGCATGCGCGCGATGTCCAGCTCGGCCGCGCGCGACCACAGGCGGCGGTCGTGACCTCGACGCCCATCACGGCGTTGACCACGAACACCGCCGACTCGCAGACGCGCAGCGCGCCGAGCGCGTCGGCGATGAAGCTGGGCTCGCCCGGCGTGTCGAGGAGGTTGATCTTGCGGTCCTGCCACGTCAGCGAGCTGAGCGTGGCCGAGATCGACATCTGACGGGCCTGCTCGTCCGGGTCGGAGTCGGACACCGTCGTCTGGTCGGGGACGGAACCGAGGCGGTTGATCGCCCCGGCCTCGAACAGGAGAGCCTCGTGGAGCGAGGTCTTCCCCGACCCTCGATGTCCGACGAGGGCGACGTTGCGAATACGGTCCGCTGCGGGGTGCATATGACTCTCCTTCCTCGGGTCTGGCCACCATACCGCCGGGGCTGGGCCAGGTCTAGCCGCGCGGCCAGGAGCCGCCGGCGCAGGGCGGGCGGGGCCCTTCTAGGTCCCGGCGAGCCTCGGCAGCACCTCCGCGGCGATCAGCGCGACGTGGTCGAGGTCGTCCAGGTCGATCACCTGCAGGTACGCGCGTTCGGCCCCCGCATCGGCGTACTCGAGCAGCCGCGCGGCGACCTCCTCGGGCGTGCCGCCCGCGGCGTTGCGGCGCAGGTCGTCGAGCTCGCGCCCGATCGCCTGCGCGCGGCGGGCGAGCTCCGCCTCGTTCTCGCCGCAGCAGACCGTGATCGCGTGCGAGCAGACGAGCTCGGCCGGGTCGCGCCCCGCAGCCCGGCAGGCATCGCGCACGCCCTCGATCCGCGCCCGTGTCGTCTCCACATCGGCGAAGGGCACGTTGTACTCGGCCGCGAAGCGCACCGCGAGCGCCGGGGTGCGGCGGGTCCCGAGCCCCCCGACGATCACGGGCGGGTGGGGGCGCTGGACGGGCTTCGGGAGGGCGGGACCCGGCCCGAGGTCGTAGTGGCTGCCGTGGAACTCGTAGCTCGCCTCCGCCGGGGTGCTCCACAGGCCGGTCAGGATCTCGAGCTGCTCTTCCAGGCGGTCGAAGCGCTCGCCGAACGGCGGGAACGGGATCCCGTAGGCGGTGTGCTCGGCCTCGAACCAGCCGGTGCCGAGCCCGAACTCGACGCGGCCGCCGCTCATCGCGTCGACCTGCGCCACCGCTACGGCGAGCGGGCCGGGGAGACGGAACGTGGCCGAGGTGACCATCGTGCCGAGCCGGATCCGCGCCGTCTCTCGCGCGAGCGCGCCGAGCGTCACCCAGGAGTCGGTCGGCCCCGGCTCGCCGCTGCCCGGTTTGATCCGCAGCAGGTGGTCGGAGCGGAAGAAGGCGCCGAAGCCGAGCTCGCTCGGCCGCCTGCGCCATCCCCAGCTGCGCGTCGTAGGTTGCGCCTTCCTGCGGCTCGGCGAAGATCCTCAGCTCCACGGCTCGGCCTCCTGAGCTCGGGGTTCGCTCGGTGGGCTGGAGGTTAGGCCGCTCCTCAGCGCACCGCCGCCGCCACTTTCAGCCGGTTCCCGTCGGGGTCGGCGACGACGCTCTGGCGCATCCCCTCCCCGACCGGCTCGACCGGCCCCGCCTCGAGGCCGCGCCCGCGCGCCGCCGCGAGGAACGCATCGAGGTCGCCCACGATCAGCGTGTGCAGCGCGCCGCCCGCGCGCTCCGGGTCGGCGATCAGCACGATCCACGCCCCGTCGTGCAGCTCCCAGCAGACCTCGCGCTCGTTCGGCACGAGGTCCGGCGGGCGCCCGAGCAGCCGCTCGTAGAACTCGCGCGAGGCCTCCAGATCGCTCACGTGCACCCCTGCGAACAGGTGCTGGGAGCTCACGCCGCGAGCTCGTTGACCTGCCGCACGACCCGCCCGCCGCGCAGCAGCGTCGTCTGCACGATCTCGTAGTCCAGCCGCTCGCTCCCGTCACCGGCGACGTGGTGCAGCCGCGCCGTGCGCACGAAACGCCCCGGGGCCGCCTCGCGGATCGCGAGGTTCTCGATCCGGCTGTCGGGATAGCGGGCCAGGACGCCGCGCCAGAACTCGAGCACGGCCGGCAGGCCCCGGATCTCCTGTCCTCCGAGCGGGGGCGGCGGCACGTAGGTCACATCCGCCGCGAACAGCGCCATCACCGCCTCGATGTCGCCCCGGTTGAAGGCGTCGCGGGCGCGGTCGAACGCCGTCTGCAGCGCGCGCCGCCGGAGCGGGCCCGGCAGCGCGCCGAGCGCCCGCGCGCCGAGCGCCGCCAGCCACGGAGCCGCGAGCTCGATGCGGTCGGCAGGCGGCCGGCTGGGCGTGGGCCTGCGCGGCGCGGCCCCGGTCATCGCCTCAGTCGTCGAAGGACTCCTCCTGCATCCGCGAGCGCAGGCGCAGGACGGCCTTCGTGTGCATCTGGGAGACCCGCGACTCGGTCACGCCGAGCACCTCGCCGATCTCCCTGAGCGTCAGGTTCTCGTAGTAGTAGAGGGCGATCACGAGCTTCTCCCGCTCGGGCAGCTTGGCGATCGAGTCCGCGATGCGGTCCTTCAGGTCGCCGACGTCCAGCGCGCGCGAGGGGTCGGGCGCGTTCGGGTCCTCGATCGTGTCCATCAGCGAGACCTGGTCGCCGCTGGAATCCGAGACGCTCCAGAGCTCGTCCAGCGCGACGATCGAGGAGTGCGAGATCGCGAGCAGGGAGTCGTTGAGCTCGTCGATCGTGATCCCCATCTCGTCGGCGATCTCCTGGTCGGTCGGTGCGCGCTGGAGCAGGTGCTCGAGCTTGGCGTTCGCGCGCTCGACCTCCCGGGCGCGGGCGCGAACGCTGCGCGGGACCCAGTCGAGCGAGCGCAGCTCGTCGATGATCGCGCCCTTGATGCGCATGATCGCGTAGGTCTCGAACTTGATGTCCCGCGACAGGTCGAAGCGCTCGATCGCCGAGATCAGGCCGACGAGGCCGTAGGAGATCAGATCCGCCTCCTCGACATGCGGCGGCAGCCCGGCGGCGGTGCGCCCGGCGACATACTTGACAAGCGGCGAGTACGCGACAACGAGCCGCTCCCGGCTGCGCTTGTCGCCGTCCTCCTTGTAGCGCCGCCACAGTTCGCGCAGCTCGATCGGTTTGACGTTCGTCTCCAGGGCTTTCCTTTCCCCCTGTCAGGCCCGAGGGTGACTGCGCGCGTAGGCGCTTCTGAGCCTCGCGGACTCTACCCGAGTGTAAATCTGAGTGCTGGAAACGCTTGCGTGTCCGAGCATCTCCTGGATCGCCCGCAGATCGGCGCCCCCGTCGAGCAGGTGCGTAGCGAAGCTGTGGCGCAGCGAGTGCGGCGTCGCCTCGCCCGCGGTGCCCGCGCGCTGCGTCCAGCGGCGCATCCGCCGGCGCACGTCGCTTGTCGAGAGCTTCCTGCCGCTGCGGCTGAGGAACAGCGCCTGCTCGCCCGGGTCGCTCCCGGGCGCCGGCGCGAG
The DNA here is from genome assembly GCA_963779065.1 of uncultured Solirubrobacteraceae bacterium. Taxonomy (GTDB): domain Bacteria; phylum Actinomycetota; class Thermoleophilia; order Solirubrobacterales; family Solirubrobacteraceae; genus Palsa-744. Next base: position 232,935 of record CAVZWQ010000003.1, on the reverse strand, counting down.
CGCCGGTCGGGCGCGGTCGAGGTAGTCCCGAAGCGCCGCCATCGCGGGCTCACCCGCCGGCACGACCCGCGTCTTTCGCCCCTTGCCCTCGACCCGCAGCTGCTCGCCGTCGTGGTCGACGTCCCCGAGCCGCAGCGTGACGAGCTCCTCGGCACGCAGCCCGGAGGAGTAGGCCAGCTCGAACATCGCGCGGTCGCGCAGCTCGAGGGGCGAGGAGGCGGGGATCGAGTCGAGCAGCCGCGAGGCTTCGTTCGCGCTCAGCACGCGGGGCAGGCGCGAGCCGCGCCGCGGCGTGGAGACCAGGTCGGCGGGGTTCTGCGCGATCAGCCCGTGCTCGCGCTGGCTCGCGAACAGGGCCCGCAGGGCGGCGAGCTTGCGCGCGGAGGTGCTCGGCGCCGCCCCGCGCGAGCTGAGCAGCGCGACATAGCGGCGCACGTGGCGAGGCGCGATCGCGGCGGGCGCGAGCCGCTGCTCGGCGGCCCAGGCCGCGAACCCGGCGCCGTCGATGCGGTATGCGCGCCGCGTCCGTGCGGCGGCGTCGCGGCGCGCCAGGTCGTGGTCGAGCAGCTCGAGCGCGGCACGCCACGGCCCGGGCAACGGCGTGTCACCGGTCTCCGGGTCGGTCTGCGCGGCGTCGGGGGCGGACATCCGAGCTTCCATTCGCCGTGCGGGGGCGGGCGCCTGCCCGCCGGCCGCGGCGCCGTGGGACGACCGTGCGAGAAAACCGTGCACCCGCCGACCATTATTCCCGCCTCGGCTAGATTCAAGACAAATGGTCGTCCACCCCTTCGCCCGCGAGCGCCCGGACGCGGACGGCACCCCTGCGCGGCGGCGGCTGGTGGACCGTCGACTGGAAAGGCCACCAGCGCTGGCTGGACGTCGGCGGGCGCCCGGTCAACACGATCGAGCTGGGCTCGGGCGAGCCGGCGATCGTGTTCGTGCACGGGCTCTCCGGCGCCTGGCCGAACTGGCTCGAGCAGCTCTGCGCGTTCTCCGCCTCGCACCGCGTCGTGGCCTTCGACCTGCCCGGGCTTCGGCCACTCGCCGGGCCACGCCGGCGAAGTCTCGATGCCGGGCTACGCGCGCATCGTCGCCGACGCGCTCGCCGGCCTCGGCATCGGCCGCGCCGTGCTCGTGGGCAACTCGATGGGCGGGTTGATCAGCGCCGAGCTGGCCGCCGAGGAGCCGGACCTCGTCGAGCGTCTCGTGCTGGTCTCACCGGCGGGAGTCTCGACCTACAGCAACCGCGTCGTGACCCGCTCGATGCCGGCCGTGCGCCGCGCGCAGCAGCTCCTGGCGCTCGGCGCCGCCTGGACCGCGTCGCACTCGGACTCGCTGGCGGCGCGGCGGCGGCTGCGGCGGCTCGTGCTCTCCGGCGTCGTCGCCCATCCCGACCGGCTCCCGGGCCCGCTCGCCGCCGAGCAGCTGCGGGGCGCGGGCACCGACGGCTTCATGTCGGCTCTCGAGGCGATCCTCGAGTTCGACCTGCGCCCGCGCCTGCGCCTGATCCGCTGTCCGACGCTGGTCGTGTGGGGGACCAAGGACCGGCTGATCAGCTGGCACGACGCGAGCCGCTTCAGCGCGGAGATCCCCGACGCCCGCGAGGTCGTCTACCCCGATACGGGGCACATGGCGATGCTCGAGCGCCCGCGCGAGTTCAACGAGCTGCTGGCGGAGTTCATCGCCGCGTAGGCGAGGCGGGGCGCCTCAGCGGGCGACGGCGCCTTCGGAGGCGCTGCCGACGAGCTTCGCGTACTTCTGGATCGCGACGTCCACGTGTTCGTCCGCGCGCGCCGGGCGCACGTAGCTGAGGACGCGCTCGGCGATCTCCTCGTCGCTCAGGGCGACGTCGAGCCGGCCCGCGTCGACGTCGATCGTCAGCTCGTCGCCGGTCCGCAGCGCGGCGATCGGGCCGCGCGTGGACGGCCTCGGGCGCGACGTGGGCGACCATGAAGCCGTGCGTGGCGCCGGAGAAGCGCCCGTCGGTGATCAGCGCGACCTCCTCGCCGAGGCCCTCGCCGACGATCGCGGCCGTCACCGCGAGCATCTCGCGCATGCCGGGGCCACCGGCCGGGCCCTCGCCCCTGATCACGACCACGTCGCCGGGCTGGATCTCTTTCGCCAGCACCGCCGCCATCGCCGCCTCCTCGCCGTCGAAGACACGGGCCGGGCCGGTGTGTTTGCGGCGCTCGTGACCGGAGAGCTTCACGACGCACCCGTCGGGCGCGACGTTCCCGCGCAGGATCGCGAAGCCGCCGGTCGGTTTGATCGGCTCCGACAGCGGCCGGACGACATCCTGTCCCGCGGTCTCGCGCGCCTCGTCGGCTGCTTCGCCGATCGTCGCGCCGGTCACGGTCACGGCGTCCTCGTTCAGGATCCCGGCCTCCTTCAGCCGGGCGAGCACGAGCGGCACCCCGCCCGCCTCGTACAGGTCGGTCGCGGCGTAGCGGCCGCCGGGCTGCAGGTCGCACAGCAGCGGCGTGCGCTCGGAGATCCGCTCGAACTCGTCGATCGTCAGCGGCACCCCCATTTCGCGCGCGACCGCCAGCAGGTGCAGCACGCCGTTGGTCGAGCCGCCGCTCGTCGCCACCGCGGCGATCGCGTTTTCGAGCGCGGGCTTCGTGATCACGTCGCTCGGCCGCCGGCCGCTGCGCAGCACGTCCATCACCAGCTCCCCGCACTGCCGGGCGACCTCGAGCTTGCGTCCGTCCTCCGCGGGCACCATCGCCGAGCCGGCGGGCGAGATGCCGAGCGCCTCGAAGGCCATCGCCATCGTGTTCGCGGTGAACTGGCCGCCGCAGGCGCCCGCGCCGGGCGAGGCGGCCTCCTCGAGCTCGTGCAGCTGCTCCTCGGTGATCGTGCCCGGCGGAGAACTGGCCGACCGCCTCGAAGACCTGCTGGATCGTCACCTCCTGGCCTTCCCAGTGGCCGGGGCGGATCGAGCCGCCGTAGAGCATCAGCCCGGGGATGTCGAGGCGCGCCAGCGCCATCACCGTGCCGGGGATCGTCTTGTCGCAGCCGGAGATCGTGACCAGCGCGTCGAACTGGTGGGCGGAGGCGACGAGCTCGATCGAGTCGGCGATCAGCTCGCGCGAGACGAGCGAGGCGCGCATCCCCGCGGTCCCCATCGTGATGCCGTCGGAGATCGCGATCGTGTTCAGCTCCATCGGCGTGCCGCCCGCGGCGCGGATGCCCTCCTTGACCTTCGCCGCGAGCACGCGGTTGTTGAAGTTGCAGGGCATCGTCTCGATCCAGGAGTGGGCCACGCCGACGATCGGCTTGGCGAGGTCCTCGGCCGAGTAGCCGATCCCGTGCAGGTAGGCGCGCGCCGCCGCGCGCTCGGGCCCCTCGGTCAGGGTGCGGCTGCGGTGCTTGAGGTCGAAGTGGCCGTTGCTGCTCACGCGGCGGCCACGTTATCGGGCTCGGGCGGGACCCGTGCCCGCCCGGGGACGCCCCGCGGCGCGCTCGCGGTTCCAGCGCGCCAGCCGCGCGAGGTCGCGGCGCACGCGGTCCGGGTCCACCTGGCGCCCGGGGAGGTGCATGTTGGCCTCGGAGATCAGGCGGCGCTCGTCGCCCGTGAGCGCCATCCACTTCGCGAGCACGTCGTCGGAGTCGGGCAGCCGCGGCGCTGCCGTAGGGCCGCGACTCGTCGGGGAACGCGACGCAGTACTCGCTCAGCAGCTCGCCGGTCTCGGGCACGAACGCGACGATCGGCTTGTGGGGGTAGATCAGGTAGGCGTAGGGGCTCCCGCCGGCCGGTTCGGCCGCGCCGCGGACCGGGCCCTCGCACGCAGATCAGCCCCAGCTCGCGGTACATCGCCCACTCGCGATCGGAGACGCACGAGCGCAGCAGCTCGCGCGCCCGCTGCTCGGCGCGGCGCTCGCGCCCGGGGTCATAGCCGGCGCCGCTCTCGCGGCCCCGCTCCGCGTAGGCCTCGCGCGCCCGCGCGAGCGCGCCCATCACGGTCGGCCGCGCGAGCTCCCACACGAGCACGACCAGCACCACGGCCGCCGTGCCCAGCGCGAGGCCCATCGATCGCTCAGCGGCCGCCGGCGGCGCGCGGGAAGAAGATCACGCGGTCGGCGTCGCGCGGGACCTCGGCGAAGTCCTTCACGAGCTCCGCCTGGCGGCGACCGCCGGGCGCGCTCGTCGGCACGGCCGCCCACATGCCGGCGTCCAGCTCGCGCCGGAACGCCTCGATCAGCTCGCGCTCCTGCTCGGGAACCTCCACGTCGCCCTCGGCGAGCACGATCTCGCCGTGACCCGGCTTCATCCGCAGCAGCCTCACCACGCCGATTATGACAAACGGCTGGCCGCCGCAGATCACCTTGCCGCGCCGCGCGGCGAGGTCGATCGCGTCGACCGGGCCGGGGCCCGCGCCGAGCTCGCGCAGCCCCCGGGCGACCGCTTCGCCCGCGAGGGCGCGCGCGCTGCGCGCCGCCTGCTCGAGCGTCTCGCCGAGCGCGAGCGAGGCGGCCAGCGCCGCCGAGTGGGTGCAGCCCGAGCCGTGCGCCGCGCCGTCGGGGTGGCGCGGACCCTCGATCGCGACGGCGCGGCGCCGGTGGCCCGACAGACGAGCAGGTCCGTCGCGCTGTCGCGGTGCCCGCCGGTCAGCACGACCGCGCTCGGACCCAGCGCGAGCACCGCCCGGGCCAGGCGCTCGGCCTCGGCCTCCTCAGCACCGGGCAGCGGCTCCTCGCCGAGCAGCGCCCGGGCCTCGGGCACGTTCGGGGTGAGCACGCTCGCGCGGGGCAGCAGCTCCCTCACGAGCGCGTCGTGCGCCTCGGCCGCGAGCAGTCGCGCGCCCGACTCCGCCACCATCACCGGGTCGACCACCACCGGCACCTCGCGGCCCAGCTCGTCGAGCGCCGCCGCGACCGCGAGCGTCGTCTCGCGTGTCGCCGAGCATCCCGACCTTGACCGCGTCGACGCCGATGTCCGCAGCGCACCGCCGCGATCTGTGCGCGCAGGATCGCCGGCGGCACCTGATGGACCGCCTCGACGCCGACCGTGTTCTGGGCGGTGATCGCGGTGATCGCGCACACGCCGTGCACGCCCGAGCGCCGCGAACGCCTTCAGGTCGGCCTGGATGCCGGCGCCGCCGCCGGAGTCCGAGCCGGCGATCGTGAGCGCGACGGGCGTGCGGTCTGCCATCGCCGCTGATGCTAGGAGCCGGCGCCCGGGGCTACGCCGCGAACGGGCGCGGCGGGAAGATCGAGTAGGAGCCGATCGCCGTCACGAGCAGGCGGCCGTCCTCGTGGTGGATCTCGCTGCGCAGGACCGCGATGCGGCGGTTGCGCCGGTCCACGACCGAGCGGCACGACGACCTCGCCCTCGGTGGCGGTCTGGATGTAGTTGATCGAGATGCTGATCGTCGCGATGCGCTCTTCGGATTTCGTCTGCGCCCAGAGCGCGGAGCCCATGCAGTAGTCGACCATCGCGTAGGTCGCCACGCCGGACAGCAGCCCGCCGCGGTTGATCAGCTCGGGCCTGATCTGCAGGTGGACCGTCTGCGGGTCCTCCCAGCGCAGCCCCATGAAAGCCGTCACGCCGTCGAGCGCCCGCGGACCCTCGGCCGGCGGCTGGGCCGCGTCGTCGGTTCGCCTCCTCGGTCACGCTCAGCGGACCCTATTCGAGCGCACGCCGGCTTGACACTCGTGAATAAAGCTGATAGATTTAGTGCACAATGCCTGTTCGTGACCTGGAGATGCCGGTGGTCCTCGCGGCGTACACCGCTCCGGCGCTCCATGCGGCCGGGCGATGTGCCAGAGGCCTGAGACCTCAGGCTCCTAATCGAGGCCCCTCCCGGCCCTGCCGTTCCCCGGAGGTCCTCACCGGCGCGCCGGCTCCCCCTCGGCCGGCGCGCCGGCCCTCTTCGCCACCCAAGGAGATCCGATGCCCCGAGTCATCGTCACGACCAACCTCCGCCCTCCGGCGACCCGACGTGCTCCTCGACGAGCACATCTCGCGCCTCCCGGCGCCGTGCCAGCCGCGCGCGGCCGCGGCCGCGGCCGCGTAGAACCCGCCCGTCGGATGGGGAGGCATGCCTCCCCGGCCGCCGATGCCCCGTCATGGGGCGCGACGCTCCTCCTCGTCCGAGCGGGCGGCGACGGGGCGCCGCGGCGAGGAGCTCGCCGCGGCGCACCTGTCGCGCCGCGGCTTTCAGATCCTCGACCGCAACGTCCGCGGCCGCTACGGCGAGATCGACCTCGTCGCGTGCGACGGCTCGGTGCTCGCGTTCGTCGAGGTCAAGACGACGCGCGGCGCACGCGCGGCGCCGCCGCTCGAGCGCCTGGGCGGCGCGCAGCGGGCGCGGGTGCGGCGGCTGGCGCTCAGCTGGATGCTGAACCGGCCCCGCTCGGCCCCGCGGCCGCCCGAGGTCCGCTTCGACGCGATCGGCGTCGTGCTGGACGCCCGCGGCAGGCTGCTCGCGCTGGAGCACCTCGAGGGCGCGTGGTGAGCGTGCGATCAGAGGGCGAGCTGCTGGTAGGCGAGCGACTGGAACGACATCCGGTGAAGCGGCGAGACGCCCTGCCGTTCGATCGCCTCGCGGTGGGAGGGCGTCGAGTAGCCGACGTGCTCGGCGAAGCTCCAGCCCGGGTGCTCGCCGTCGGCGTGGCGCATGAAGCGGTCGCGGCGTCACCTTCGCCACGATCGAGGCGGCCGCGATCGCGGCGCTGGTCGCGTCGCCGTCGACGATCGCGCGCTGCTCGCGGCCGAAGTCGGGCACCGAGAAGCCGTCGAGCAGGCAGAGGACCTCGCCGTGGACGCCCTCGGTCACGCCGCGCGCCGCGTCGCGCAGCGCGGCGAGGTTGGTGCGATGCAGGCCGCGCGCGTCGATCCCGCGCACGCAGCGCGAGACCACCACCACGCGCGCGGCGGCCCGCATCACGAGCGGGTAGAGCGCCTCCCGCGCCTCGGCGGTGTGCTGCTTGGAGTCGTTGAGCGCGCTCAGCAGGCGCAGCTCGCGCGTCGTCAGCGCCTCGTAGTCGAACAGCACGCCGGCCGCGACGAGCGGCCCCGCGAGGCAGCCCCGGCCCGCCTCGTCGGCGCCGGCCACCAGGCGGTAGCCGAGGCGGCGGTCGAAGCGCGAACAGCCGCCTGCCGCTCGTGCGCCGCCGCGCGCGGCGGCGCGAGCGTGCAGAGCCGGCCCCGCCCGCTCTAGAGGAAGCCGATCTTGTCGGGGGGCCAGTAGGTGAGGAAGGCACCGCCGATGAGCCATCCGGTCGGGACTGGTCCCCAGAAGCGGCTGTCGTCGGATTCGCCACGGTTGTCGCCCATCATGAACCAGTGGCCGGGCGGAATCGTGATCGGCGTCGTCAGGTTGCACACCACGCCGATGTCCGGCGCGCACGGTTTGATGTAGGAGTCGCTCTCCTTTTCGAAGGTCGCCTTGCCCTTCGGCTTGCGGTAGACGTGGCCTTCGCGGATGTAGATTTCGTCGCCCGGACCGGCGACCACCCGCTTGATGAAGTTGGTGCTGGTGTCCTCTTTGGGGTTCGGTGCGTCGCAGGCCGCGGTCATCACGTGTTTGGGCTCGCCGCACTGCGACTGCTCGGCGCCTTCGGGCGGATGGAAGACGACGATCTCGCCGACGTGGGGACCGTTGATGCTCATGCCGATGCGGTTCACGAGCACCCGCTGGCCGACCGACAGCGTCGGCTCCATCGAGCCGCTCGGGATCCTGTAGGGCTTGACGAGCACGGCCTGGATCGCCAGCGCGAGGCCGAGCGCGATCGCGATGATCACGACCAACTCGATCACCGAGTTGAGCGTGGATTTCTCGCGGTTTTTGACTAGCCTCACGCCGGTGGGTCGCCGGCGGGCGCGTCCGCCCCAGCACCATCATGGGGTGCATCGGCGTCACCGGCATCGGGGGAGGTGTCGGCGTCCTGTGCAGCCGACTGCGATGATGTCCTCCGCCTCCGAAGGCTCCTCGGCCGCCGGCTCCTGCGCCACGGCCTCCGCGGCCGCGGGCGCCTCGCCGGCCTCTCCCCCCTGCTCCACCGCCTGCTCTTCTACGACCTCGCCCACGGCCTCATCCGCCGTCAGCCCGTCGGCGTCCGTCGCCCCCGTGGGCTCGTGCAGCAGCCCCGGTTCGATCGCCTCCTCCGGGCCGGCGTAGCGGCGCTCGCGCACGCGGGCGCGCTTGCCGACGCGGTCGCGCAGGTAGTAGAGCTTGGCGCGGCGCACGTCGCCGCGGGCGGCCAGCTCGATGCGCTCGATCTTCGGCGAGTGCAGCGGGAACATGCGCTCCACGCCGACGCCGAAGGACTGCTTGCGCACCGTGAACGTCTCGCGCGCGCCGTGGCCCTGGCGCTTGATGACGACCCCCTCGAAGACCTGGACGCGCCGGCGCGTGCCCTCGATGACCTGGAAGTGGACCTTCACGCGGTCGCCGGGGGCGAAGCTCGGAACACGGCGCAACTGGGCGCGCTCGATCGTTTGGATGACGCTGCTCATGAGGAGGGACGCGCTCGGCTCGCTGGACGGAGCCCGACCGCGCGGTCGTCATGGTAGCGAACGAGTGGCGCCGCAAAGCGGCGCAGATCAGCCGCCGTCGCCCTGCGCCCGCGCCGCGCTCGCGGCTGCGCTCGCGCCGCCACTGCTCGATCCGCTCGTGGTGGCCCGAGAGCAGCACCTCGGGGACGTCCCAGCCGCGGTACGAGGCGGGCCGGGTGTAGTGGGGGTACTCGGGGTTGCCCTCGAGCGCCTCGCTGAAGGACTCCTCGGCGGCCGAGCGCTCGTCGCCGAGCGCTCCGGGCAGCTTGCGCGCCACGGCGTCGCAGATCACCATCGCCGCCGGCTCGCCCCCGCTCAGCACGTAGCGGCCGATCGAGACGACGTCGCTGGCGAAGTGCTCGAGGATCCGCTCGTCGAAGCCCTCGTAGCGCCCGCACAGCAGCGTCAGCGCCGGCTCGGCGGCGAGCTCGGAGACGAGCGCCTCGTCGAGCAGGCGCCCGCCGGGCGCCAGCGCGATCACGCGGCGCCGCGCGCGCAGCTCCGTCGGGTCCACGCCGTAGCGGGCGCGCAGCGCGCTGTCGAGCACGTCCACCCGCAGCACCATGCCGGCGCCGCCGCCGAACGGCGTGTCGTCGACCTGTCCGCCCGACAGCGGGCGTGTAGGCGCGGAAGTCCACGCACTCGATCGCGCGACCCCGCGGCGAGCACGTTGGCGACGTGGCGCTGCTCGCAGCAGCCACTCGAACCACTGCGGGAAGAGCGTGAAGATGTCGATCTCCATCAGCCGTCCTCCAGCCCAAGGAAGGCGCTGTCCACCTCGATCCGCCGCTGCTCTGGCTCGCACCGAGCGGATCGCGTCGCGGACCATCGGCACGAGCAGCGGCTCGCCGCCGCTCGCGGGTGACCTCGAGCAGCCTCGCAGGAGGGCATCTCGATCAGGCGCGCGACGGTGCCCGAGCGCGCGCTCGCCGTCGACCACGACGCAGCCCTCCAGTTCGTGCGCCCACCACTCGCCCTCCTCGAGCGCGGGCGCGGCCGCGGCCGGCGACGCTCAGCTCCTGCCCGCGCAGGGCCTCGGCGCCCGCCACGGTCCTCGATCGCCCTCCAGGCGCACGATCGGGCGCGCGTCGGTGCCGGCCCGGCGCACGATCTCGCGCGTGCTCCCGCCCACGGTCACGCTGGCGCCGTGGCGCAGCAGCCGCGCGCTCGCCCGCGTCACGTAGAAGCTCCCGTCGAGGCCGTGCGGACGCCCGACCCGTCCCGCAGGCACGCGCCGGGCCCGGGCGGGTGGGCCCCTCTTGATCGCCCTTCCCGCCGCCTGCGCTCAATCGACGATGTCGACGAGCACGTGCCGGTCCTCGCCGGCCGCCGCCGCTTTGACGACGGCGCGCAGCGCCTGGGCGGTGCGCCCGCCGCGGCCGATCACGCGTCCGTAGTCGTCGGCGCCGACGGCGAGCTCGAGCACGACCGTGCCGTCGTCCTCCTCGAACTGCTCGACCGAGACGGCCTCGGGGTCGTCGACGAGGCCTTCGGCCAGGTACTCCAAGAGCCGCTTCGGGTTCTCGGTCGGCCATACCGGGTGCGGGCGGGCTCCTAACCCGTCCTCGTCTCGATGCCCTGGATCCGCAGCAGCTTGCGCACGGTGCCGGACGGCTGCGCGCCGCGCGCGAGCCAGCTGCGCGCGCGCTCCTCGTCGATCACGATCGTCGAGGGATCGGTCTGGGCGTTGTAGTGGCCGATCGTCTCGATCACGCGACCGTCGCGCGGCGAGCGCTGGTCGGCGACGACCACGCGCCATATCGGGTCCTTCTTGCCGCCCACTCGCGTGAGCCTGAGCCTTACTGCCACGATTTCCTCTCTGCTGCTTTCTCGAACGGCAGAGGATAGAGGGTGCGCCGCCGAGAGGCGGAGAGCGGACTCGATGCTCAGCCGCGGGACCGGGCCGCCGCGCCCGCCGGTCGGTGCTCAGCGCGCGCTTCGCATCAGCGCGCCGAAGTCCGGCACCTTGCCGCGACCGACCTGCCGCATCACCTTGCGCATCTGCCCGAACTGCTTGATCAGGCGGTTGACCTGCTGCACGTTCGTGCCCGAGCCGCGTGCGATCCGCAGGCGGCGCGAGCCGTTGATGATCTCCGGGCGCCGGCGCTCGGCGGGGGTCATCGACAGCACGATCGCCTGGATGCGGTCGAGCTCCCGTTCGTCGACCTTCATGTTCGAGAGCTGGTGGCCGGCGAGCCCCGGGATCATCCCGAGCACGCTCTGGAGCGGGCCCATTTTGCGCACCATCCGCAGCTGGTCGAGGAAGTCGTCGAGGCCGAACTCGTTGCGGCGCAGCTTGCGCTCGAGCGCCTTCGCCTCGTCCTCGTCGAACTCGCGCTCGGCCTTCTCGATCAGGCTCATCACGTCGCCCATGCCGAGGATCCGCTGCGCCATCCGGTCCGGGTGGAAGCGCTCGAACTGGTCGAGCTTCTCGCCGGTGGAGGCGAACAGGATCGGCTTGCCGGTGACCGCTTTGACCGACAGCGCGGCGCCGCCGCGGGCGTCGCCGTCGAGCTTGCTCATCACGACGCCGTCGAACTGCACCGCCTCGGCGAAGCTCTCCGCGACGTTGACGGCGTCCTGGCCGGTCATCGCGTCGACGACCAGCAGCACGTCGGTCGGTTTGACCGCGTCGCGGATGCGCACCAGCTCGTCCATCAGCTCCGCGTCGACGTGCAGCCGCCCGCTCGTGTCGACGATCAGGACGTCCTTGCCCTCCTCGCGGGCGCGGTCGAGCGCCCACTTGGCGATCTCCACGGGGTCCGCGTCGGTGCCTTTCTCGTAGACGGTCGCGCCGGCCTGCGCGCCGACCTTCACGAGCTGCTCGACGGCGGCCGGGCGGTAGACGTCGCAGGCCGCCACCGCGACCGAGGAGTCGTGCTCCTCGCGCAGCAGGCGCGCGAGCTTGGCGGTGGCGGTCGTCTTGCCCGACCCCTGGAGGCCCGCCATCAGCACCACCGTGGGCGGGCGGGACGAGAACGCGAGCCCGGCCGAGGCGCCCCCCATCAGGTCGGTCAGCTCCTCGCCGACGATCTTGACGACCTGCTGGCCGGGGTTGAGCTTGCCGACCACCTCCTCGCCCATGCAGCGCTCCTTCAGCTGCGAGGTGAACTGGCGCACGACCTTGAAGTTGACGTCGGCCTCGAGCAGCGCGAGGCGGATCTCGCGCATCGCGGCGTCGATGTCCTGCTCGCTGAGCGTGCCGCGCTGGCGGACCTCGCCGAGCGTGGCCTGCAGTTTCTCTGAGAGCGAGTCGAACATCGGGGTCTGATTCTCGCAGCCCGTCGCGCGCGGGCGATGAGATGTGGGTCAGCCGGCGCTCCGTGCCGGCCTGGGATGTGGGCCGGCCGGCGCTCCGTGCCGGCCTAGGACGTGAGCCGGCTGGCGCTCCGTGCCGGCCTGGGACGTGAGCCGGCCGGCGCTCCGTGCCGGCCTAGGACTCCTCGGCGCGGGGCGGCTCGACCGCCCTCGGCCCGCGCGCCGGCGGTTTCTTCTGAGCGCGTTCGACGCCGCCGCGAAGCGCCTCGCCGATGCCGCCGAAGGCCTGCGCGAACTCGGAGGGCACCACGAACACCTTGTTCGCGTCCCCTTCGGCGAGCTGCGGGAGCATCTTCAGGTATTCGTAGCTCAGCAGCTCGTGGTCGGGCCGGCCCTCGTGGATCGCGGTGAAGACCGTGTCGATCGCCTTCGCTTCGCCTTCGGCCTGCAGGATCGCCGCTTCCTTCTCGCCCTCGGCGCGCAGCACCGCCGCCTGCTTCGCGCCTTCGGCGGTCAGGATCGCCGCCTGCTTCTCGCCTTCGGCCGTCAGGATCGCCGCGCGGCGGTCGCGCTCGGCGCGCATCTGCTTCTCCATCGCCGTCTTGATGTCCGGCGGCGGGTCGACGGACTTGATCTCGACCCGGTTGATGCGGATCCCCCACTTGCCGGTCGCCTCGTCGAGCACGCTGCGCAGCTCGGCGTTGACGTTCTCGCGCGCGGTCAGGGTGTCCTCCAGCGTCAGCCCGCCGATCACGTTGCGCAGCGTCGTCACCGTCAGCTGCTCGATCGCCTGCAGCGGGTTGGCGATCTCGTAGGTCGCCGAGCGCGGTTCGGTGATCGTGAAGTAGAGAACCGTTTCGATGCCCGACGACGACGTTGTCCTCGGTGATCACCGGACTGCGGGCGAGAAGTTGACGACCTGCTCGCGCAGGTCGACCAGCGGACGCACGCGATCGATGAACGGGGTGATGATCGTCAGGCCCGGCTCGAGCGTGCGGCTGTAGCGGCCGAGCCGCTCGACGACACCCGCGCGGGCCTGCGGGATCACCCGGATCGAGCGGGCGGCGACGACCAGGAGCGAACACGACGATCACTGCGATCACGATCAGCGCTGCCATCAGCCCTCGTTTCCTTTGCTGACTCCGGTCCGCTGCCGGCTACCTGTAAGCCTACCCCTGCCGGCTCAGGGCATCACAAGCGCGGTCGCGCCGCGGATTTCGACAACCTGAACGCGCTGGCCGGCCTCGATCACCTCGTCGTCGTCGAAGCTGCGCGCGGTCCAGACCTCGCCGCCCTCGATCCGCACGCAGCCAACCCCCTCGTCGTTGGCGATCCGCTCCAGCACCATCGCCGTGCGGCCCGACGAGCGCCGCCGCGCCCGGTCCTGATCGGAGGCGGCAGCCGGCGGTGGCGGTGCGCCACCGGCCGCAGCGCCATCACCACGATCGCGGAGACCACGACGAACACGATTCCGGTGAGCAGCGCGCCGACGCCGAGCAGGCTGAGGGTCGCGGCGAGGGTCGCGCCGACCGCGAACGGCAGCAGGTAGAAGCCGCCCTGATGCATCTCCCCCACCCCGAACGCGGCGGCCGCGATGAGCCACAAAATCCACACGATGCAGGGAGGTTAGCTCGCGGCGATCAGGGCACGCGCGAATTCCGGCGCGTCGAAGGGCCGCAGATCCTCGACCGACTCGCCGATCCCGATCAGCTTCACCGGCAGTCCCAGCTCGCGGGCGATCGCGAGCGCGATCCCGCCGCGTGCTGTTCCGTCGAGCTTCGTCAGCACCACGCCGGTGACGCCCGCCGTCTCCGCGAACAGCCGCGCCTGGCGCAGCCCGTTCTGGCCGGTCGTCGCGTCGATCGTCAGCAGCGTCTCGTGGGGAGCGCCCTCGAGCTGGCGGCCGATCACCCGCGTCACCTTCTCGAGCTCGGCCATCAGGTCGTCCTGCGTGTGCAGCCTCCCGGCGGTGTCCACGATCACGACGTCGATCCCCTTCGCCCGCGCCTGCGCGATCGCCTCGAACGCGACCGCGCCCGGGTCCGAACCGGGCTCGCCGCCGACGATCTCGACGCCCGCGCGCTGTGCCCAGCCCTCGAGCTGCTCGCCCGCCGCCGCGCGGAACGTGTCGGCCGCCGCGAGCAGCACCGACTTGCCGAGCTCCTCGCGCAGGTGCCAGGCGATCTTCCCGATCGTCGTCGTCTTGCCGGTGCCGTTGACGCCGACGGCCATGATCACGGTCGGCTGCGGGCGGATGTCGATCCGCGCCTCGCCCACCTGCGCCGTCTCGGCAAGCAGGTCGATCAGGCGCTCGGAGAGCTGCTCGCCGCCCTCGAGCGCGCCCGAGCCGGCCTCGTCCTCCAGCGTCTGAACCACGGCCGCGGTCGTCGCCGCGCCGACGTCGGCCATGATCAGCGCCTCCTCGAGGCGTTCCCAGGTTTCGTCGTCGAGCGTGCCGAACAGGCTCGCCTGGATCTCCGAGCCGAGCGCCTGGCGCGTCTTGCTCATGCTCTCGCGCAGGCGGCGGAACAGCCCGCGGCGTTTCTCGGCAGGCTGCTCGGCGGGCGCCTCGGCGGCGTCCCCGGTGATGAACAGCTCGCTCCACTCGTGCGCCACGGCCGCGCGATGATACAGCCGCCGCGTCGGCCCCAGGGGACGTGCCGGGGCGGGCGCGGGTCCTACGCGGCCTGCTCGGCCTGCTCCTCGGACGGAAGCCGCCGGGAGAGCACCTTGGAGACCCCGTCTCCGCCCATCGAGACGCCGAACAGCCAGTCGGCCGCCTCCATCGTGCGCTTCTGGTGGGTGATCACGATGAACTGGGCGCGCCCCGCGTAGCGGCGCAGCAGCGCCAGGAAGCGGTCCAGGTTGAGGTCGTCGAGCGCGGCCTCGACCTCGTCCAGGATGTAGAAGGGGCACGGCCGCGCGAGGAACACCGCGAACAGGAAGGCGAGCGCGGTCATCGACTTCTCGCCGCCGGAGAGCAGGGTCAGGCGCTTCGTCGACTTGCCCGCGGGCGTGATCTCGATCTCGACGCCGGGCAGCCGCTCCGCGTGGGCGGGATCGGATTCGAGCGCCTCGGCCTCCGCGTCGGCCGCCGCCTCGATCGCCTCCTCGTCGCGCTCGGGGTGGGCGGGACCTGTCACCCGCTGGCCGCCGATCACGCGCTGGGGCTCCTGCTCGTCCTCGACGAGCCGCAGCCGCCCGCTGCCGCCCGGGAAGACGTCGCCGACCAGCTCCTCGAAGTTGCGCGCGGCGGCCTGGAAGGTCGCTTCGAAGGTCTCCTCGATCTGGCGGTCGGTGTCGCGGATCAGCGTGCGCAGCTCGCGCAGCGCCGTCTCGAGATCCTCGCGCTGGCCCTCGAGCTCCTCGACGTGCGCGAGCGCCTCGGCGTACTCGTCCTGGGCGAGCGGGTTCACCGGCCCGAGCTGCTCCCGGCGCCGGCGCAGCCGCTCGACGCGACCCTCCAGCTCGGCGACGCGCTCGGCCTCGAGCGGCTCGGCGGCCGCGGCGTCCTGCTCGCCTGAGCCCGCCTGCGGGGTGTCGACGCCCAGGCGCTCGGCGACCGACGCGCTCTCGGCCTCCGACCTCCGCCGCCTGGTCGCGGAGCCGCTGCGCGGCGACCTCCGACTCGGTGACGATCTCGCCCGCGCTGCGCAGGGACGCCTGGAACCCGGCCTCGCGGGCGGCGCACTCGCGCAGCCTGCCTGCCATCTCCTCGCCGGCCTCGCGGTCCCGGGCGAGCTCGGCCTCGAGCGCCTGCACGCGCTCCTCGACAGCCTCGCGCGCGGCCGCGATCGCCTCGGCGAGCCGCTGCGCCAAGAGGCGACGGCGAGATGGTCGGCGCGCTGCTGGCTGCGCAGCCGCTCTGCGCGCGCCAGCTGCGCGCGGCGCTGCTCGGCGAGCTGCTCGGCCTGGCGGCGCTCGGCTGCGAGCTCGCCCTCCAGCTCGGCTTTGCGCACGGCGAGCGGGCCCTCGCCGGGCTCCGAGCGGCGCCGCTCGAGCAGCCGGGAGGTGCGCTGCTGCGCCTCGGCGGCGTCGCCGGACTCGCGCTCGGCCGCGCGGAGCGCCTCCTCGGCGGCCGTGCGGGCCCCGTCGGCGGCGCCCGTGCGCTCGAGCGCGGCCTCTACGGCGGCACGTGCCGTCTGCTCGGCGCCGGCCGCGCGCTCCACCTCGGCGATCAGCCGGTCGCGCTCGTTGCTGCGCGCAAGCACCAGCTCGCTGCCGCCCTCCGCGAGCTGGCGGACCTCGCCCCAGGAGCCGAACCAGACGCGCCCGCCGCGGGTCGCGGCGATGCCGCGGAAGTCGGCGGGAAGGTCCTCCAGGCGCTCGACCACCCAGGCGTCTGCGAGCAGCCGGCCGGCGAGCGCGAGGACGGCGGGCGGGCCGCTGAGCAGCTCGAGAAGCGAGTTGCGCCCCGGGAGCCGGCGGCCGGTGCGCGCTCGCGCCCCGGCGCGCCGCCGTCCGGCGCGGCCAGCAGGGCCGTCGCCCCTTCGGGCCCGGCATCGTCCAGAAGCTCCTGCGCGCCGCGCACGTCCTCGACCACGGCCGCGTCCAGGCGCCCGCCGAGGGCCGCCGCGAGCGCCAGCTCGTAGCCGTCCTGCACGCGCAGCTCCGCGCTGAGCACGCGCGGCGCGACCCCGCTCGCGCCCGCGCCTGCGCCGAGGTGGGCGGGCGCCGAGACGCTGCGCAGGAACTGGTTCGCGGCCGCCAGCTCGGCGCCGACACGGGCCGCCTCGCGCGCGCGCACGCTCGGCCTCGCGCTCGGCGTCGGCCAGCCCGCGGCGCGCCTGCTCGGCGCTCTCGTCGGCCGCGGCGCGGGCGGCGCGGGCGGACTCGACCGCCGTGCGCGCGGCCTCGACGGCGCCGGCCTGGCGCTCCAGCTCGGCCTCGAGCCCGGCCAGCTCCTGCCCCAGCTCGTCCTCGCGGCGCTGCTCGATCTGCTCCAGCTCGGATTCGAGCGCCGCGATCGAGGACCCGCTCGCCCCGAGGCCGTCATCGCCCGCGGCGGCGGCCTCGTCCGGACGCTCGCAGCTCCGCGAGCTCGGCCGCATCGCGCTCGATCCGCCCGGCCAGGCGCTCGCCGGCGGCGGCCGCCTGCTCGGCCGCGCAGCGCGAGGCGCTCGCGCGCGGAGCGCGCACCGTAGAGCCGGGCCGAGAGCGCGTCGTGGCGCTCGGCGCGCTCGGAGAGCGCACGCTCGGCCTCGCCGCGCTCGGCGATCACCGCCTGCAGCGAGGCCTCGACTGCGTCGCGCTCCGATCGCGCCTTCGCCGCTCGCTCCTGGGCCTCGCCGCAGCTCGGCCGCGCCGCGCGCGCAGCGCGTCGCGCAGGAGCTCCCAGCGCGCTTCGAGCAGCTGGCGCTCGAGGCGCTCGTGCAGCTCGGCCGCTTCGGCCTGGCGCTTCAGCGGGCGCAGCCGCGTGCGCGCCTCGCGCTCGACGTCGAGCGCGCGGTCGAGGTTCTCCTGCGTGCGCTCGAGCTTCAGCTGCGCGCGGCGGCGGCGCTTGCGGTGCTTGCCGAGCCCGGCCGCCTCCTCGATCAGCAGGCGCCGCTCGCGCGGCTTGGAGGTCACGATCGCCTCGACCCGGCCCTGGGAGATGACCGAATGTGTCTCCTTGCCGAGGCCGGTGTCGGAGAGCACCTCGATCACGTCGCTCAGCCGGCAGCGAGCACCGTTCAGCCGGTAGCCGCCCTCGCCGTTGCGGTCCAGGCGCCGCGCGATCGAGATCTCGCTGAGCGGCAGGTCGATCTCGCCGTCGGAGTTGTCGAGCACGATCTCGACCTCGGCGGCCGCAGCGCGCCTGCACGCCCCGCCCGCCGCCGAAGATCACGTCCTGCATCGACTGGCCGCGCACGGCCAGCGGCGACTGCTCGCCCATCGCCCACAGCACGGCGTCGGTGACGTTCGACTTGCCCGAGCCGTTCGGACCGACGACGACGCTGACGCCCGGGCCGAAGTCCAGCCGGTGCGGTCGGGGAACGACTTGAAGCCGTCGAGCGTGAGCGACTTGAGCCTCATCGGATCACTGCCGGCCGACAGCCGCTCGACCGCCATGCGCGCCGCCTCCTGCTCGGCGTGCTTCTTGCTGCGGCCGCGGCCGCTGCCGAGCTCGCCGCCGTCGACGCGGGCCACCACCGAGTAGACGCGCTCGTGCGGCGGGCCCTCCTCGCCGGTCACCTCGTAGGCCACCTCCGCGCCGCGCCGGGCCAGCAGCTCCTGCAGGGCCGACTTGAAGTCCACGGGGTTGCTGCAGCGCGTCCTCGATCTCCGGCGCGAAGGCCTCCACGACCGCTTCGGCCGTCCGCTCGTAGCCGGCGTGCAGGTAGCAGGCGCCGATCACCGCCTCGATCACCGAGGCGAGCACGCGCTCGGTCTCCACCAGCGCCGCGGCGCTCTCGCGCACGCCCGGCGGCGCCGCGGCCCGCAGGCGCTCCGGCAGCGCCAGCCGCTCGGCGACCGCCCGGCAGGAGACCCCCGAGACCGCCTGCGCGCGGATCTTCGTCAGCCGGCCTGCGCCGAAGCGGTCGGCCTCCAGGCGCGGGTAGAGGTAGGCCGTCACGGCGAGCGCCAGCACGCTGTCGCCGAGGAAGGCGAGCCGCGAGTAGGAGTCCCCGCGCCGCTCGCTCCAGGAGGCGTGCGTGAAGACCTGGCGCGCCAGATCCTCCGGCAGCTCCTCGAGAAGGTCGGCCAGCAGCATCGTCGTCATCGGCCGGGTCAGTGTCGTGAGGCATGACTCACGACACTAAGCGCGCTCGGCATCTTCCAGGTCGGGTTCGTTGGCGAGCACGAAGTCGACGGCCGCGCCGACGGTGAGGATCTGCGCCGCCTGCTCGTCGGACATCTGCACGCCGTAGGTGTCCTCGAGCTCCTGCACGAGCGTGTAGAGGTCCAGCGAGTCGGCCTCGAGGTCCTCCTTGAAGCGGGTCCCCTCGGTGATCGCCGCCGGGCTCCAGGTCGAGCTCGTCGGCGAGGTGGTCGCGGATCAGCGCGAACACCTGCTCTCGGCTGAGAGTGCTCATCGCCGCAGGCTAGCGTCCGCCGCGGACGCCGGTGAGCGCCGCAGCGCCCCCGCCTCGGCGAGCGCGGCGTGCGTCCGGCCGACGATGTCCTCGCGCGCTCCGAGGCGCGCCCGCAGGATCGCCTGGGCGAAGCCGTCGCGGCTGAAGCGGCCGTGCGGCACGACGCCGAGGCGCCGCAGCCCGAGCAGGTAGGCGCCGCCGACGCGCTTCCGGGTCGATCTCCTCGCGCAGCCCGCCGAGCGACCCTTTCAGCAGCAGGCCGCCGAGCCTTGCCGCGCGCGGAGGACGTCGCGGCGTCCCGGATCGCGCGCAGCAGCACCTGCGAGGTGCCCTCCAGCACCTTCAGCGCGATGTTGCCGGTGAGGCCGTCGGTGACGACGATGTCGGCGCGGCCCGTCACGAGGTCGCCGCCCTCGACGTTGCCGACGAACTCGAACGGCAGCGCCGACGAGGCCGGCGCGCTCGCGCAGCTCGCCCCCGGTCTCGACGACCAGCGCGCCGCCGCGCGCGTCCTCCTCGCCGTTGGAGAGCAGCCCCACGCGCGGGCGCGGCACGCCGAGCACGACGCTCGCCAGCGCGGCGCCCATGAACGCGAACTGGACGAGGTGCTCGCGCCGCGCCTCGGCGCTCGCGCCCACGTCGAGCAGCGTCACCGGGTTGCCCGGCACGGGCAGCGGCACCGCCAGCGCGGGCCGGTAGATGCCGCGGTCGCGCTTGATGTTGAACGTGCCCGCGGCGACCGCCGCGCCCGGTCCCGCCCGCGCACACCAGCGCCTGTGCGCGCCCCTCCGCCACGGCCTTGGTCGCGAGCACGATCGAGGCGTCGCTCTTCGCGCGGGCGGCCGCGACCGGGTCCGCGGCCTTGGCGATCGAGACGGGAGCGTCCACGATCTCGACGCCCGGCGGCGCCTCGCCCAGCTCGGCGGCGGGCCCGAAGAGCAGCACGCGCGCTCCCTGCGCGGCGGCGAGCGCGGCGCCCGCGGCGACCTCGGCCGGACCCAGGTCGGCGCCGTTGCAGTCGACGGCGACGACCGGCTCAGCCATGAGCCCGCCCGTCCGTGCTACTCGTGGTCGTGCTCGTGATCGTGCTCGTGAGCACCGGCTGGCGCGACGACCTCACGGCCGCCGTAGCTGCCGCAGACCGGGCACACCCGGTGCGGGCGCCGCGGGCTGTGGCACTGCGGGCAGGCGTTCAGGCCCGGCGGCGAGATGCGGTGCTGCGCCCGGCGCTTCGCGGTGCGGCTGTGCGACTGCTTTTTCTTGGGGACGGCCATTGCGGTCCAGAAGCGTAGCAGCGCTATTCCAGCTTCAGCTCGCGCAACTTCGCCCAGCGCGGGTCCGGGGGCGTCTCGTGACGGTGCTCGGGGCCCGCCTCGTTCAGGTCGGCGGCGCACACCGGGCAGAGCCCGGCGCAGTCCTCCCGGCAGAGCACCTTCGCCGGCGCCGCCAGCGCGAACGCGTCGTGCGTCCACGCCGCCAGGTCGAGCTGCTCGTCGGTCACGTAGGGGCTCTGCAGCTCCTCGCCTTCGCTCGGGCGGTCCACCTCGCGCGCGTCCACCTCGACCTCCGGCGCGGCCTCCTTCAGGCAGCGCATGCAGGGCCCCGTCAGGCGCGCCGAGAAGCGCAGGTGCAGCGCGTAGCCGCCGCCGGTCATGCGCGAGATCTCGAGCCTGCACCGGGATCCGGGGAGGGTCGGGCTCGTAGCGCTCGCCGCCGAGCTCGAGCCCTTCGGCGGGCACCTCGAGCTCCATCCGCCGCCCCTCTCCGGGCGTGAGGCGCAGCGCAGCGAGGTCGAGCTGGGACGGCGATCGGAGGCATGCGCCTCAGGCTAGCGCGGGCCCTTCGCTCGATGGCCGCGTGCCGGACCCGCGAGCCCGCCCCGGCGGGGCGAGCTAGACGGTCTCGTGAGCCGAGTCCAGCTCGCGCTTGAGGATCTTGCCGGTGGCGTTGCGGGGCAGGGCGTCCACGAAGATCACCTCGCGCGGGACCTTGAAGCGCGCGAGGTTCTGCTTGACGTAGTCCTTGACGACGTCCTCGTCGAGCTCTGTGCCGTTGGCGCGGACGACGAACGCGCTGCAGCCGCTGTCCGAACTCCTCGTCCGGGACGCCGATCACGGCCGCCTCGGCGATCTCCGCGTGGTCGGAGAGCAGGTCCTCGACCTCGCGCGGGAACACGTTCTCGCCGCCGCTGACGATCATTTCGTCGTCCCGGCCGTCCACGAACAGCCGCCCTTCGTCGTCGAGGTGGCCGACGTCGCCGGTGCTCATCAGCCCGTCGACGATCTCCTTCCCGCCGCCGCCCGTGTAGCCGTCGAACATCATCTCGTTGGCGACGAAGATCCGCCCGGACTCGCCGCGCGGCACCTCCCTGCCCTGCTCGTCGAGCAGCTTCACGACGGTGCCGATCGGCGGGCGCCCGGCGGTGCCCGGGGCGGCGCGCAGGTCGGCTCGGGCGTGGCGATCGTCGCCCAGGCCACCTCGGTCGAGCCGTAGAGGTTGTAGAGCACGTCGCCGAACGCGTCCATCGCGCGCGTGGCGAGTTCGCCCGGCAGCGCCGAGCCGCTGAGCGCGATCACGCGCAGCGCGCTGAGGTCGTAGCGGGAGATCGTCGCGGGCCCGAGCTCCATGATCCGCTGCAGCATCACCGGCACCAGCGCGAGCGTCGTCGCGCGGGTCTGGGCGCACGCGCGCAGCGTCTCCTCCGGGTCGAACCTGCGCCGCAGCACGAGCGTCGAGGCGAGCGGCAGCGCGAGCGTGAAGTGCGCGAAGCCCCAGGAGTGGAACATCGGCGCGGCGACCATCGTGGTCTCCCGCGCGTGCAGCGGGATCTTCGAGAACAGCGCCGCGGCCGGCTCCAGCGAGTCGGGCTGCTTGCGGGCCGCGCCCTTCGGGGTGCCCGTGGTGCCCGAGGTGAGGATCACGACCCTGCCGCGCTCGACGGGCGGGGCGAGGTCGGAGTCGTCGCCGCGCGCGATCAGGTCCTCGAGGCGCGGGTCGGCGCCCGCCGGCTGCAGATGGTCCTCGCGCTCACACCAGGCGACGAAGCGCAGGCGCCCGGCGGCGCCCTCGGCGATCAGGTTCTCGAAGTCCTCGTCGTAGACGACGGCCCTGGCCTGCTCGCGGGCCAGCACGTCGGTGATCTGGGGCCCGGCGAAGGCGGTGTTGAGGTAGAGCGCGCTGGCGCCGAGCTTCGAGCAGGCGACCGTGGACTCGACGAAGCCGCGGTGGTTGCGGCACATGATCGCGACGCCGTCGCCCTCGCGCGATGCCGGCCTTCGCGAGCTCGCGCGCGAGCGCGTTGGTGCGGCGCGTGGACCTCCGAGAAGGTGAGCGTGCCGCGCTCGTCGATCAGGGCCAGCCGGTCGGGGTAGCGAGCGGCCGCACCGGTGTAGGCGGCGGCCGGCGTCGCGCCCCAGCGCCGCAGCGCGACGAGCGAGCGCAGCGCCCGGTCGGGCCGGGTCGGCGCGACCATGCCCGTGCCGAGCAGCGTCCGCGCGACGCTCAGCCTCTGGCGTGCCGCGTTCAGGTCCACGCGACGAACGCTACCCGCGCGCGCCGATCAGGCAATCTCCGGGGCATCCCGCGCGCCCGGCTCAGCCGACCTCGGCCGGCTCGTCCTTGCCCTGCAGGCGCTCGCGGCCGCGCTGGACGGCGGCGATGAACTTCGAGAGGTTCACCTCGAGCGTGTTGAGGATCTCGTCCGCGTAGTCCTCGGCGCCGAGCCTGATCTCGCGCTCCCGCGCGCGGGCGTCCTCGACGATGTCCTCGGCGGCGCGCTCGGCCTGCTTGGTGACCTCCTCCTCGCCGACCAGGCGCTCCTGGCGGTCGCGGGCGTCCTTGATGATCCGCTCGGCCTCCTTCTTGGCCTCGGCGAGCATCTCCTGGCGCTCCTTGACGATCCAGCGGGCCTGCTTGATCTCCTCGGGGATCGTCGCGCGCATCTGATCGAGGATGTCGTAGATCTCCTCCTTGTCGACGCGCACCTGATCCGTCAGGGGGACCGGCTTGGCGTTGTGCACCAAGTCGTCGAGCTTGTCTATGAGAACGAGGACATCCATCTGTGTTCGGCACCTCCGCGGGCGTTCCGGCCCGCGTATCGCATGTCAGTTCGTCAGCGTCCTACCTGTTCCTGCAATCGGCGGGCGACCTCCTCCGGCACCAGATCGTCGATCTTCCCGCCGAAGGTCGCCAGCTCCTTGACTCCGCTGGATGAGAGGAAACTGTACTGCGGGCTCGCCATCAGGTAGACGGACTCGACGTCGGGGTTCTGCCTGCGGTTGAGCTGGTTCATCTCCAGCTCGTACTCGAAATCCGAGATCGCGCGCAGGCCCTTGACGATCGCGCGGGCGCCCTTCGCCTGCGCGAACTCGACGACGAGCGTCGAGAACGGCTCCACTTTGACGTTCTCCAGGTCGGCCACGGCGCGTTCGATGAAGCCCACGCGGTCGGCGATGTCGAACACGGCGCTGCTCTTGCGCACCGAGCGGTTCACGACGGCCACCCAGACCTCGTCGTAGAGCGCGGCCGTGCGCCGGATGACGTCCAGGTGCCCGTTCGTCACCGGGTCGTAGCTGCCGGGGCAGACGGCGATCAAGCGGTCGGATCGGGCCATGGGTTCGAGATTGTGATGGAAGTGTCGCCGTAGCGGCGTTCGGTGGCGATCGGGAGCTCGAGGCCGAGCGGCGCCCTGCGGTCGCTCTCGGCGACCACGCGCGCCCCGGGGGACAGCAGGGGCGCGAGCAGCGCCGGCAGCTTCCCCCCCAGCCTCGCGGCGTCGCCGTAGGGTGGGTCGATCAGGACGAGATCGTAGAGCTCACCGCGTTCTCGTGCCGTCCGCAGGGCCGCCAGCGCCTCGCCCCGGCGCAGCTCGGCGCGCGCGGAGGCGAGCCCCAGCGCTTCGAGGTTCTCGCGCAGGACGGCGGCGGCGCGGGCGTCGCGCTCGACGAAGACCGCGCTCGCCGCGCCGCGCGAGAGCGCCTCGATGCCGAGCGCGCCGGTGCCCGCGAACAGGTCGAGCACGCGCGCCCCGTCGATCCCGCCGAGCATCGAGAACAGCGCCTCGCGCACGCGGTCGGAGGTCGGGCGCGTGGCGCGCCCGGGCGGGGCCTTCAGCCGCCGGCCGCCCAGCGTTCCCGCGATCACCCGCATCGCGGGCACGCTAGCGCCGCGCGCGCCTCAGCCCGGGATCGGCGCCGCCGCCTCCTCGCCGTAGCGCCGTTCGAGCTCGCCCGCAAGGAGCGCGTGCTCGGGCTCGGCGAGCTGCGGGTCCGAGGCGACGATCGTCTCCGCGCGGCCGCGCGCCAGCTCCAAGCAGCTGGGCGTCCTCGGGCAGCCGCGCGACGCGGAACTGGCGCTGCCCCGACTGGCGCGTGCCGATCAGCTCGCCCTCGTTGCGCAGCTCGAGGTCGATGTCAGCGAGCCGGAAGCCATCGGAGTGCGCCGCGAGGGCGCGCAGCCGCGAGTTCTGATGCCCACCCGCCCCGCCGACCAGGAAGCAGGCCGAGCGGTGCTCGCCGCGCCCGACGCGGCCGCGCAGCTGGTGGAGCTGGGAGATCCCGAAGCGCTCCGCGTTCTCGATCACCATCACGGTGGCGTTCGGCACGTCGATCCCGACCTCGATCACCGTCGTCGAGACGAGCACCTGGACGCGCCCCGCCGCGAAGGCCTCCATCGCCTCCTGCTTCTCGCGCGGGCGCATCGCGCCGTGCAGCAGCGCCAGCTCGTAGCCGCGCCAGCTCGCCGGCGCGCAGCCGCTCGAGCTCGGCGGTGGCCGCGCGCAGAACCGCACCCCCGGCGCCGGCGGCGCCCTGGACCTCGGCGCCGGCGCCCTCCGGATCCTCCTCGATCAGCGGGCACACGACGAACGCCTGGCGCCCCTTCGCCAGCTCCGCGCGGAGCTGCTCGTAGGCCGCGGCTCGCTCGGCCTCGGAGCCGACGATGCTCGTCCGCACCGGACGGCGTCCGCTCGGCAGCTCGTGCAGCGCGCTCGTGTCGACGTCGCCGTAGCGGGCGAGCGAGAGCGTGCGCGGGATCGGCGTCGCGGTCATGTGCAGCGTGTGGACGGTCTCGTCGGGGTCGCGGGAAGTCGAAGACCGGGCCGGCGCTCCATGCCGGCCCTGTGCGAGCCGCTCGCGCTGGCGCACGCCGAAGCGGTGCTGCTCGTCGATCACCGCGAGCGCGAGCGAGCGGAAGACGACGTCGGGCTCGATCAGCGCGTGCGTGCCGACGATCAGCGAGAGCTCGCCGCTGGCGAGCTTCGCGAGGATGTCGGTCCGCCGCCGGGCGGGCGTCGCGCCCGTCAGGAGCGCCGCGCTGACCGACTCGGCGCCGAGCAGCCTCTGCAGGGTCGCGAAGTGCTGCTCGGCGAGGGTTTCCGTCGGCGCCATCAGCGCCGCCTGGTGGCCGTGCTCGACGGCGCGCAGCATCGCGTGCAGCGCGACCACGGTCTTGCCGCTGCCGACCTCCCCCATCAGCAGCCGCTGCATCGGCCGCGGCTGGGCGAGGTCCTCGTCGATCTTGGCGATCGCGCGCTCCTGGTCGCCGGTGAGCGCGAACGGGAGCGCCTGATCGCGCCAGCGCGCGCTGAGAGACGGCGGCTCGGCGAGCGCGATCGCGCCCGCGCGGGCGCGCCGCTGCGCGCGGCGGCGCAGGAACAGCAGCTGCATCAGCAGCAGCTCCTCGTAGGCGAGCCGCCGCCGGCCGAGCTCCGGATCGCGCGCGTCGCGCGGGAAGTGCATCGCCGCGAGCGCGCTCGCCCGGTCGGGCAGGCGCTCGGCCGCGCGCGCTCTGGCCGAAAGGACCTCGACGACGTCGCCGAGCGCGGCGCGCTCGCCCTGGACGAGCGTGAGGATCTGCGTCGAGGTCACGCCCTCGGCGGCCGGGTAGTGGGCGACGGACTCGCCTGCGGGCGGCTGCTCTGCAGGCGCCTCTCCGATGCCCCGTCTGCGCGGGCGCGTGGTGCGAGACGTTGAAGCGGCCGCGGCCGTCGGCCTTGCCGTGAAGCAGCAGGCGCGTCCCGGGCGGGTAGCGGTCGACCAGCCACGGCTGGTTGAAGAACGTGGCGCGCATCGAGCCGGTGGAGTCGAACACGACGGCCTCGACCAGCGGGCGCATGCGCCTGCGCCGAACCGGGCGCGCGGCGATGCTGCGCACCTGCACGGCGACGGTCGCCTGCTCGCCCGGGGCGAGCGCCGCGACCGTCCGCGCCTCGCGGCTGTCGCTCGGCAGGTGCTCGAGCAGCTCGCCGACCGTCTCGAGCCCGAGCGTGCTCAGCCCGGCGGCGATCCGCTTGCCGGGCGCCCGCAGCGGGCGCTCGAGCCGCGAGGGCCGCGGCCAGCGGACCGGCGCGGCCAGCAGCTGCTCGCGGGTGAGCGCCTGCGTGGAGGCGAACGCGGCAGCCGTGAGCGGGGCGGGATCGTCCATCCCCGCGCGCGCTCTCACCGTGGCGGCCGGCGACGGCCTCTGTGGTGCTCTCGCCGGCATCGGGGCCGCATCATGCTCCTCGCAGCGGTCGTAACGCGGGCGCCGGCCCGGCTCCCGGCGCGGCCGCGCCGTGCGGCGGGCTGGGTCACTCGGCGGCCAGCAGCCACCAGTAGGCGGGCTGGCCGCCGTGGCGCAGCTCCAGCTCGACCGTCGCCGTCGAGGTCCAGCTCGAGCTCGCCGAGCCCGATCGGCGTCCCGTCGCCCGCCAGCACGCGTGATCAGCTCGGGCGCCTCGCCGTCCTGCCCCGGCGCCGCGAGCGCGGCGAGGACCGCCTGCAGCGTCGCCAGCGGCGCGCCCCACGCCACCACCTCGTCGGCCACGAAGCCGACCGCTTCGCCGCAGGAGAACCGCCCCTGCGCGTCGTCGCGCGCGGCGGGCGCCACGGCGCCCGTGCGCACGCGCGCGAGAGCTTCGGTCAGCGCCTGTGCGTTCTCCTCGACGGAGCGCTCCGGCGCCAGCGCGACGGCCGCCGCGAGGCCCGCCTGCTGGCTGGTCGTCGGCGCCACGAGGACCTGCTTGTCCGAGAGCTTCGCCGCGTGCTCGGCGGCCATGAAGACGTTGGCGCTGTTCGGCAGCACGACGACCTCCTCGGCGGGGACGTCGTGGATCGCCGCGAGCAGGTCGTAGGTGGAGGGGTTGAGCGTCGGGCCGCCGTCGATCGTGTGCACGCCGAGCTCCGCGAACATCTCGCGCAGCCCCTCGCCGCTGATCGACCGCGACGGCGCCGCAGCGATCCCCGCGGACCGCGTCCTCGGCGGCCGGCGCCGACCGGCGGCCGCGTCCGATCCGCGCGGGCTCGGTGCCGTCGATCCGTTCCCAGCGACCGCGCCCCGGGCGCCGACGGGCGCGCCGATCCGCTCGTCGCGCTCGGCCACCTGGGCGCGCATGTCCGCCACGTCGAGCCGCGAGACCTCGCCGACGCCGTCGAACAGCGCCGTCGCGCGCTCGGGCTCGTCGGTGTGGAGGTGGACCTTCAGCGTGCTCTCGTCGCCGACCACGAGCACCGAGTCGCCGAGCGCTTCGAGCTGCTCGACGTAGCGCGCGGGGCTGAGGCCCGCGCCGGTGACGGCGAAGTTCGTGCAGAACCGGTACGTGCCCGAGCTGTGCTGGGGGTGGGTGATCCGGGCCGGCGCGTAGTGGTCCAGCGGCGGCGGGTCTTCGCCCCTCAGCGCGGCGACGACGCCCGCGAAGATGATCGTCAGCCCGTAGCCGCCGGCGTCGACGACGCCCGCGTCGCGCAGCGCCGCGAGCATCTCCGGGCCGCGCTTGACCGAGTCCTGCCCGGCGTCGACGGCGCTCTCCAGCGCGACCGCGATCGCACGGTCCTGCTCGCGGTCCTCGGTGCCGGGCGCCAGGCGCGGGTTCTCGGAGGTGTGCGCCACGTCGCTTGCGATGCGGTGCGCCATCTCGCGCGCGACGGTCAGCATCGTGCCCTCCGCCGGCTCGCGGACGGACGCGTAGGCGCGGTCCGCGGCTTTCGCGAGGGCGGCGCCGATCAGCGTCGCGTCGATCAGCTGGCCGGGCCGCGAGACGAGCTCCTCGGCGGCGCCGCGGATCAGCTGGGAGAGGATCACGCCGGAGTTCCCGCGCGCGCCGAGCAGGGCGGCGCGCGCGACCGACTGCACGATCTCCTCGCGGCCGATCTCGTCGATCGTCCGGCCCCCGTCGCTGCCGTCGAGGCGGTCGAGCTCTTCGAGGACGGCGCGCAGCGTCAGCGCCATGTTGTCCCCGGTGTCGCCGTCGGCGACAGGGAAGACGTTGAGGTCGTTGACCTCCTGGCGTCGCGATTCCAGATGGGCGAGCGCGCCGGCCACGGCGGCCCGGAAGCGGACCAGGTTGGTGTCGGTCACCGCGACACGTCTATCACTTTCAGGTACCGGCGCCCCGAAAATCGACGATCGCGCATGGCGGGGACGGGCACGGCTACAGGGTCGCGCAGCGCCCGGTCGGAGCGGTCTGCGCCACCGCGCCGGCGATCGGCGCTACAGGGCCTTGGTGACCTTGCCGGCTTTGAGGCAGCGCGTGCAGACGTATGCGCGCGTCGGCGTCTTGCCCACCATGATGCGGACCTTCTGCAGGTTCGGGTCGAAACGCCGCTTGGTTGCGACCATGGAGTGGCTGCGGCTGTTCCCGAACGACGGGCCCTTCCCGCAGCTGTGGCAGACCTTGGCCATGACGGCGCAGTGTAGATGATCTTTCCCCGCCGGCCCGGCGCTCGCTCAGCCGCCGGCGAGCTGCGCCCGCATCGCGGCCATCTGCATCACGGCCTCGGCCGCATGCCGTCCCTGGTCGCGCTTGCCGCCCCCGGAGCGAGCGAGCGCCTGGTCCATGGTCTCGCAGGTGAGCACGCCGAAGGCGCAGGGGACGCCGGTGCGCAGCGTCACGTCCATGATCCCGCGCGCCGCCTCGGCGCAGACGAAGTCGTAGTGGTCGGTTTCGCCGCGGATCACCGCGCCGAGGCAGGCGACGCCGGCGAAGCGCCCGCTGCCGGCCGCGTAGGAGGCGGCGAGCGGCAGCTCGTAGGCGCCCGGGACGTCGAAGACCTCGACCGCCTCGACGCCGCGCTCGGCGAAGGCCGCCCGGGCGCCCGCGATCAGGCGCTCGGCGAGGTCCTCGTAGAAGCGCGCGACCGCGATCGCGTAGCTCTCGCTCAATCCTTGTCCTGATCCCGCCGGCCCTCGCGGGCGCTCTTGGCGGGCTCGGAGGGGGTGTCGTCGGCGCTGCGCGAGGTGCCGCGCAGCAGGTCGGCGTCGAGGTTGAGGCCCTGGTGGTGCAGCGTGTGCCCCATCCGCTCGGCCTTCGTGCGCAGGTAGGAGGCGTTGTGCTCGTTCGGAGCGTGCTCGATCGGGATCTGGTCGGTGACCGAGAGCCCGTAGCCCTCGAGGCCCCGGATCTTCTTCGGGTTGTTCGTGAGGATCCGGATCGAGGTGAGGCCGAGGTCGACGAGGATCTGCGCGCCGATGCCGTAGTCGCGCAGGTCCGCAGGCAGCCCGAGCCGCTCGTTCGCCTCGACCGTGTCGAGCCCCTGCTCCTGCAGCTTGTAGGCCCGGAGCTTGTTCAGCAGCCCGATCCCGCGGCCCTCCTGGGAGAGGTACAGCAGCACGCCCTTCCCCTCTCTCTCGATCATCGACAGCGCCGATTCGAGCTGCTCGCCGCAGTCGCAGCGCAGCGAGTGGAAGACGTCGCCGGTGAGGCACTCCGAGTGGACCCGGACGAGCACGTCCTCGCTGCCTTCGACGTCGCCCTTCACGAGCGCGACGTGGTGCTTGTCGTCCACCAGCGAGCGGTAGCCGACCGCGTCGAACTCGCCGAAGGTCGTCGGCAGCGCGGTCGCCACCACCCGTTCGACGAGCTTGTCGTGGCGGCGGCGGTAGGCGATCAGGTCGGCGACCGTGATCATGTTCAGGCCGTGGCGTTCGCAGTACGCGCCCAGTTCGGGCACGCGCGCCATCGTCCCGTCGTCGTTCATCACCTCGCAGATCACCCCGGCCGGGTTGAGCCCCGCGAGCCGCGCGAGGTCGACCGCCGCCTCGGTCTGGCCGGCGCGCTCGAGCACGCCGCCGGAGCGGCTCTTGAGCGGGAACACGTGGCCCGGCTGGACGAGGTCGCGCGGGCGGCTCTCCGGGTCGACCGCGACCTGGATCGTGTGGGCGCGGTCGTGCGCGGAGATCCCGGTCGTGACGCCGTCGCGGGCCTCGATCGACACGGTGAAGGGGGTTTCGAACGGCGACTCGTTCTTGGCGGCCATCAGGTCGAGCCCGAGTTCGTCGCAGCGCTCCGGGGTGAGCGAGAGGCAGATCAGCCCGCGCGCCTCCTTCGCCATGAAGTTGATCGCCTCGGGCGTGGCGAACTGCGCGGCCATCGTCAGGTCGCCCTCGTTCTCGCGGTCCTCGTCGTCGCAGACGACGACCATCTTGCCCTCGCGGATGTCGTCGATCGCCTGCTCGATCGTGGCGAAGCGCGCGCCGGTGCGGGTGCTCATGCGCGGGCTCCTTCGATCAGGCGCTCGACGTGCTTGGCGAGCACGTCGACCTCGACGTTCACGCGCGCCCCCGGCTCGAGGCGCCCGAGCGTCGTGCGCTCGAGCGTCTCGGGGATCAGCGAGACGGCGAAGCCGTCCTCGCGCAGAGCGCTGACGGTGAGGCTGACGCCGTCCACGGCGACCGATCCCTTCTCGACGAGGTAGCGCGCGAGCTCGGGCTCGACGTCGATCTCCACGACGCGCGAGATGCCCTCCGCCACGGTCGCGGCGACCGTGCCGGTGCCGTCGACGTGGCCCTGGACGATGTGCCCGCCGAGCCGGTCGCCGAGCGCGCATCGCAAGCTCGAGGTTGACCGCGTCGCCGCTGCCGAGCGCGCCGAGCGAGGAGCGCGTCAGCGTCTCGGGCATCGCCTCGGCGCGGAACGCGCCGCCGCCGGCGTCGACAGCCGTCAGGCAGACGCCGTTGACGGCGATCGAGTCGCCCGGCGCGAGCTCGCCCGCGAGCCGCGTGCGGATGCGCAGCGTGGCTCCCGCATCGTCGCGCTCGACCGCTTCGACGCTGCCGAGGTCGGCGATCAGCCCCGTGAACACGTCAGCTCCGGCCCCTGCTCGCAGTCATCGCACTCACCACTCTCGCAGGCGCGCCGAGATCAGCAGGTCCTCGCCGATGCTCTCGCAGGTCATCGGCGAGCCCCCGCACGGCCTCGGAGATCCTCTCCACCCCTTCCCCCTCGAGCGGGTCGCGCGCCGCGCTTCCGCCGAGCAGCAGCGGCGCCAGGAACAGCCGCAGTTCGTCGATCTCGCCCGCATCGAGGAACGCGCCGGCCAGATGCGGGCCGCCCTCGAGCAGGACCGAGCTCACGCCCATCGCGCCCAGCTGGTCCAGGCCGGAGCGCACGCGTGCGGGCTCGTTCTCGCCGGTCGCGATCAGCACCTGCGCGCCGGCGGCTTCGAGCGCGTCCACCTCGGCGCGCCCGGCCGCGCGGGAGACGATGACGCTGACCGGCACCTCGGCGGCGGCGGTCACCAGCTGGGAGCCCACGGGCAGCCTCGCCAGCGCGTCGAACACGACCCGGCGCGGCTGGAGCTCCGGGTCGGCCGGGGTGCCGCTCGGGCGCGCGGTGAGCTGCGGGTCGTCGGCGAGCGCGGTGCCGATCCCGACGACGACCGCGTCGACGGCGGCCCGCCAGCGGTGCGCGAGCTCGCGGCTCTCCGCGCCGCTGATCCACTGCGAGTCGCCCGTGCGGGTGGCGACCTTGCCGTCGAGGGTCATCGCCGACTTGAACAGCACCCACGGGCGCCCGACCCGCGCGTGCTTGCGGAAGGCCTGGTTGAGCAGCCGGGCCGCGGTGGCCACCTCGCCGTCGGCGATCACGACCTCCACGCCCTCGTCGCGCAGGATCCCGAGGCCGCGCCCGGACGCCTTCTCGGTCGGGTCGTCGGAGCCGACCACGACGCGTTTGATCCCGGCCTGGATGATCGCGTCGGTGCACGGTGGCGTCTTGCCCTCGTGGCAGCACGGCTCGAGCGAGACGTAGAGCGTCGCGCCTTCGAGATCGGCCATGCCGCAGGCCTCGATCGCGTTGACCTCGGCGTGCGCGCCGCCGTAGGCCTGGTGCCAGCCCTCGCCCAGCACCTCGCCCGTCGCGCGCCACCACCGCGCCGACGACGGGGTTCGGCTTCACCGCGCCGAGGCCCCGGCGGGCAAGCTCGACCGT
This sequence comes from uncultured Solirubrobacteraceae bacterium, assembly GCA_963779065.1. Taxonomy (GTDB): domain Bacteria; phylum Actinomycetota; class Thermoleophilia; order Solirubrobacterales; family Solirubrobacteraceae; genus Palsa-744. The sequence continues at coordinate 200,975 of CAVZWQ010000003.1, read as the reverse complement.
ACGCTCGAGATGAAGCCTGTCGGTGTCGGTGCAGCTTGGCATCACACAGCCAGGATAACCCCGTGTGAACGCCTGCAAAGGGTGTCTGGAGATGAGGGAGGCCTCATCTGCGCAGGCACGGAGCCGCGCCCGGGCGCTCAGGAGGAGGCCGTCGCGCAGCGTCCGCCGTGCAGGCGGTAGACGGTCATCAGCGGGCCGGGCCGCGCGTAGGCGAGCGGGTAGTAGTCGAAGCTCCAGTCGAAGTTGAACGCGACCGGCCCCTTGCCGCTCGCGTAGGGCGAGAAGCGGCGGACGACCTGGCCCTGGGCGGCGAGCGCCCGGTAGTAGGCGATCGCGAGCGGCACGGCCGCGCGGGTCCGGCCGGGCGCGGCCGGCCTCGGTGGAGCCGGTCACGACCCAGCAGTAGCCCCGCTGCTCGTAGAGCCCGATCAGCGCCGGCGAGAGCGTGCGCACGTAGTTCTCGATGCTCACTTCGTGGCGGTGCGCGACGTCGACCGCACCGCCGGCGTCGATGAACGTGTACAGCGAGGGCCACTTGCACCACCGGTAGCGGCGTGCCTTCGCAGCCCGCCGGGGCGCCCGCGTTCTTCGCGCGCCCACTGGTCGGGCGAGACCGGCTCGACGACGACCTTCGTCCCGCGCGGGATGTTGGCGAGCATCCAGTCGCGCGTCTGGGTGCGGGTGTCGGCGCGCGAGAGGATCAGGCCCGAGTGGACGCTCGCGCCGAGGCCCTGCGCGAGCAGCGCCAGGACGACGACCGCCGCCGCGGCGATGCCGAGCGCGCGCACGCCGCGCCTCGCCGGCCGCCGCGCGCCGGCCGCCGCCCCTCCGCGCCCGGGGCCGGCCTCGCCCGCCGCGCCGGGCTCGGCCTGCACCCCGCCGCCACCGGGCTCCGCGGATGCGTCCCGCTGCCGCCGCCGCCACGGCAGCGCGCCCAGCGCCTCGCGCGCGGCGAACGCCGCGAGCAGGCTGAGAATCGGCAGGACCGGCATCAGCCAGCGGCCGAAGTAGCGCCCCTCGGTGCCCATGAAGAGCAGGAAGGCGAGCGCCGCCGGGACGAGCATCAGCGCCACGCGCCGCTCGCGGCGCCAAAGCAGCACGGCGCCGGCCGCGCCGCCAGCGCCGGGACCCACCCGAGCCCCCACGTCAGCGACCACAGGTAGTAGACGAGCCCGCCCTGCCTGGGCGCGCCGAGCTTGCCCTGGGCTTCGGCCGACAGCGAGGACTGGTGCTGGATTTCGCGGTGGAAGGAGCTGTAGTCGATCAGCGCGTAGGGGTTCGCGATCAGGAACGCGGCGAGCGCGCACAGCGCCATCGCGGCGACCCCGCCGAGCTCGCGCCGCAGGCCCGCGCGGCCGCCGTCCAGCAGCCGCCCTCCGGCGGCGACGAGATAGGGCAACAGCACGACCCCTGCCGTGTACTTGGTCGCGCACGCGAGGCCGAGCCCGGCCCCGGCGAGGACGTGGTCGCGCACGCGCCCGCGCCGCAGCACGCCCGCGCTGCCCGCAAGCGAGAGCGTCAGCGGCGCGAGCGTCGGGCACGTCGTTGAGGGCCAGGTGGGAGTAGAAGACCGGCAGGAAGGCGACCGCCTCGACCGCCGCCGCCAGGAGCCCCGCGGCGCGGCCGAACAGGCGGGCGCCGGCGATGTAGGTGAACCAGAGCGCGAGCGTGCCGAGGACCGCCGCCGCCACGCGCGCCAGCGTGTAGAGCTCGGCGGGGTGCGCGGCGTGAGGCGTGGACGACGGCTGCCGCGCTCCCGTACCAGGCGTAGAACAGGAAGTGCAGGACGTACGTGAAGGCGGGCGGGTTCGCGAAGTAGTGCGGGTTCAGCGTCCCTTCTTCGAACATCCGCACGGCGTGCGGGACGAAGTGGTCGCCCTCGTCGGTGTTGTAGGCGTACGGCAGGCCCTGGCGGATGCCCCACAGCCGCAGCGCGAGCCCGCCGCCGAGCACCACCGCGAGCCCGGCCCACACCCAGCGCCGCGCCGGGTCCGCCGCGGCCTTACCTGCGCCGCCGCGGGGGCTCGCGGTCCTCGCGCGGGGAGGTCTCGGAGCCGCTCGGGGCGGGACTCTCAGCAGTTGCCATAGACCGCGTAGTACCTGCTCGTGTAGATGCGTTTGAAGCCCTGCAGCGGCACCTGGTCGCGCGGGTCGTCGCCGACGTCGACGATCGCCACGTAGAAGATCGAGCTGCCGAGCGGGTAGACCGCGACGCTGCCGCGGCGGATCCGGTCCGAGAGCGTGTGCGAGCCCTTGGCGACGTCGGCGCGGGCCTGGCTGCGCGCGACGATCCCGTGCTGGTTGGTCGAATGCAGGATCCAGCGCGCGTCGGGGATCAGCTTGTTGTTCGGGAGCGAGACCAGTCCGCAGCGCTTGATCTGCGCGGCGACCTTGGGATCGCGAAGCGCGGCCGCGAGCCCCGCGTGGAATTCGTTCTTGTAGGCCAGCGTGTTGCTGAGCGTCTGGAGGTTGAGCGTGGTCGCGGCGGAGGCGGCGCCGAAGATCAGCAGCGCCGCGGCGCCGGCGATCCAGACGCGGCGCAGCCAGCCGGCTTCGAGCATCCACCAGCCCCCGAGGAAGACGGCGCAGAACAGCAGCAGAACCGTGGCGCCGCCCAGCATGTAGCGGTCGATCACCGAGGCGCCCACGATGCCCTCGGCGAGGAACACGAGGTAGAGCAGCGCGGTCGCGGCCAGCGGCACCAGCGCCCGCCGCGGCGCGATCCACACGGCGGCGAGGATCCCGATCAGCGCCCCCAGCATGACCGGGAGCTTGTCGATGCGTTCGGTGAACGTCCACATCGAGGCGACCACGCTGCTGGCCCCCTGGGTGCGTTCGAGTTCCTGCGCGAGGCCGGCGGTCGCGGTGAGCGAGTAGAGCGGGTTGCCGGTCACGATCGCGTCGAGGCAGACCCAGATCAGCGGCGCGCAGAAGACGATCGCGAGCCTCTTCGCGCGCGTCGCATTGCTCGTCCCGGGCAGGCACCACAGCCAGTAGGCGCCGCTCAGCACCCATGCGTCCGGGCGCAGCAGACCGGCCAGGGCCAGCAGCGCGAGCACCGCGCCGCCGCGGCGGGGACGCTGCACCTCGAGCGCGATCGCCCAGACGATCAGCGCGATGTAGGAGATGTCCAGGTAGCCCTGCGCGGCGAGGTTCTCCACGAAGAACCGGCTCAGCAGCAGCAGCGCCGCGATCACGCCGACGACCGGCCCGAAGCACAGCCGCCCGAGCCGGTAGAGGCCGGCGACCGCGGCGACGAACGACGCGATCGCCCCGAGCACCATCAGCCGCGCGCCGCCTTCGCCGAAGATCGAGCAGAACGCGCCGAAGGCGATCGCCAGCGGGTGCTCGGTCGGCCCGCGGTAGACGTGGAAGTCGGGCAGGTGCAGATGCAGCAGGTCCCGCCCCCAGAGCAGCGCGTAGAACGAGTCGTAGGTGGGGTAGGTCGGGAACGCGAAGTAGCCGACCACTGCGGCGACGCACAGCGCCGCGAGCCCCGCTGCGGCCCAGCTCAGCCGCCGGTCGCGCAGAGGCGCCAGCAGGGTCGAGCCCGGCCGGGACCGGGTGGGTATCGCGCTTTCCATCTAGTCTGGGCGGTATCCGAGGCCCGGGCGGGCGGGCGTCCACCACCGGGCGACGAGACAATCATCCCGCTCAGGTGGGCGTCGAAGTCCGGGGCGGGCGGGGACCCTCACAACGCTTTGGGATACTGCCGGTAGGCAAGTCTAGGCAACTCGACGGCGATGAAGCTCATCATCCAGATCCCCTGCTTCAACGAGGCGGAGCAGCTTCCGGCGACCCTCGCCGACCTCCCGCGGGAGGTGGAGGGCTTCGACACGGTCGAGTGGCTCGTGATCGACGACGGCTCGAGCGACGAGACCGTCGCCGTCGCCCGTGAGAACGGCGTCGACCACCTCGTGCGCCTGACGAGCAACAAGGGCCTCGCGACCGGTTTCCAGGCCGGGATCGACACGGCGCTGAAGCTCGGTGCCGACGTGATCGTGAACACCGACGCCGACAACCAGTACTACGGCCCCGACGTGGCGAAGCTCGTCAAGCCGATCGTCGAAGGGCGCGCCGACATGGTCGTCGGCGACCGCGAAGTCGTCGGCATCGAGCATTTCTCGCCGCTGAAGAAGACGCTTCAGCGGCTCGGCTCCTGGGTCGTCCGGCAGGCCTCCTCCACGAGCGTCCCCGACACCACCTCCGGGTTCCGCGCCTACAACCGCGAGGCCGCGATCCAGATCATGGTCGTCTCGAAGTTCACCTACACGCTCGAGACGATCATCCAGGCGGGCAAGATGCTCGTCGCGATCGACCACGTCCCGGTCCGCACCAACCCGAAGACGCGCGAGTCGCGCCTGTTCCCCTCGATGGGCGCCTACGTTCGGCGCAACGCGGTCTCGATCTTCCGGATCTACGCGCAGTACGAGCCGCTGCGGGTCTTCTGGAGCCTCGCGCTGGTCATCGGGCTCGCCTCGATCGCCGTCTGGATCCGCTTCGCGGTCTCCTACGTGGAAGGCAACGGCAAGGGCCACGTCCAGTCGCTGATCCTCGGCGCGGTGCTGTTCATCGCCGCCGTGGTGCTGTGGGCGCTGGGCGTGATCGGCGACCTCCTGGCGGCCCAACGGGTGATGACCCAGCGTACGTTCGAGCGCGTGCGCCGGATCGAGCTGCAGCTCGGGATCGAGCCCTCCCACTACGAACCCGGCGCGCCGGCCCCGGCGGCCGGCGAGGCCGCGCCGGACGCGCCTGCGCGAGCTCGCATCGCGCCCGGCGCCGACCCGCCGGCGGCGACGAGCGCGAGGGCCACGAGGTGGTCAGCCTGTGACGGAGGTGACCGTCTCCCGGGACGGGATCGTCACCGGCAACACCTACGACAAGTACGGCTCGACGAACCCGCTCGTCAAGCGGCTGATGGCCGGCTTCGAGAGCTCGCTCGACGAGCTCTACGAGCGCGCCGCGCCGGCTTCGGTGCTCGACGTGGGCTGCGGCGAGGGGGTGCTCGTGCACCGCTGGGCGCAGGCCCACCCGCAGACGCGCCTGGTCGGCATCGACCTGGAAGAGGAGTCGATCCAGGCGGGCTGGGAGCAGCACCGCGCGCCGAACCTCTCCTACCGCGTGATGCCGGCCGAGAACCTGCCCTTCGAGGACGGCGAGTTCGAGCTCGCGAGCGCGATCGAGGTGCTCGAGCACGTGCCCGACCCCGCGCACACGCTCGCCGAGATGGCGCGCTGTGCGAGCCGCCACCTGCTCGTGTCGGTTCCGCGCGAGCCGCTGTGGCGGATGCTGAACATGGCGCGCGGCGCCTACTGGAGCGAGTTGGGCAACACGCCCGGCCACCTCAACCACTGGTCCAAGCGCTCGTTCGTGCGGGCGCTGTCCGCCCACGGGGAGGTGCTCGAGGTCCGCTCGCCGTTCCCCTGGACGATGTTGCTTGTCCGTCTCTAGGAGCTCAGAGGCGAAGCCGGCGGACGAGGCGGCTGCGAAGCGCTCCTACGCCAGCGGCGCACGGATCCTCTCGATCGGGATCGCCTCCACCGGGCTGCTGACGTTCGCGTACTTCTCGATCGCCAGCCACGTGCTCGGCGAAGCGGAAGCCAAGCGCGTGGACCTGCTCTGGTCGGTCATGTTCGTGATCATCTCGGTGATCTACCGGCCGATCGAACAGCTCCTCTCGAGGACGATCGCCGGGCGCCGCGCACGCGGCCACGCGCAGCACCCCCTTCGCGTTCCGATGCTGATCCAGGGCGGCTTCGCAACCCTGTTCCTGGTCCTCGCCCTGGCGCTGAAAGACGAGCTGCTGAGCGTCTTCGACCACGACGAAGCGCTGTATTGGATCCTCGTCGTCGGCACCCTGGCCTACGCCGCGAGCTACTTCGCGCGCGGCTGGCTGGCGGGCCACGAACGCTTCGGGCTGTTCGGCGGGCTCGTGCTGATGGAGTCGCTCTCGCGGCTGTGCTTCGCCCTCGCGGTCGCCGTGGGCATCGCCGGCGGCGAGAGCGCGGTCGCGCTGGGGATCGCCGCCGCGCCGCTGGTCTCGCTCGTCGTCGTGCCCGCCGCGTTCGCGCGCCGGACGCCGATCCCGGTCGCGCAGGGCGCGCCGATCACCGTGGACGAGGCGGACGCGGCGCTCGCGGGGCCGGGCACCGAGGGCGTCCAGGAGATGGCCGCGCACGAGGACCTGTCGCTGCAGCGCGGAGGCGGCTTCGCGATCTTCGTCGCGGCGATCATGCTCTCCGAGCAGGCGCTGCTGAACGCCGCGGTGCTGACGGTCGACGCGACCGCCAAGGACGCGGCGCTCGCGGGGATCGTGTTCAACGTGCTGCTGATCGCACGGGCGCCCCTGCAGCTGTTCCAGGCGATCCAGACCTCGCTGCTGCCCCACCTCACGGGCCTGGAGGCGACGGCCGGGCACGAGGCGTTCGGGCGCGCGATCCGCACCACGGTCCTCGCGATCGCCGCCTTCGCCGCCGTGGTGGCGATCGGGCTGCTCGCCGTCGGGCCCTTCTTCATGCAGCACGTCCTGTTCGGCCAGGATCACGAATACGGACGCTGGGGCCTCGCGCTGGTCGGCATCGGCATGGGCCTGCACCTGACCTCGGGCGCGCTCAACCAGGCCGCGCTGGCGCGGGACCGCGCCCGCGCCGCGGCGGCCTGCTGGCTGCTCGCCGCGGCAGTGTTCGTCGCCTGGATGTTCACGCCGGCGATCTCCGAACAGGTGCTCCGCGTCGAGGTGGGCTACGCCGGGGCGGCGGGGCTGCTCGCCGCGGCCCTCACTCTGCTCTACCGCCGCGGCACGCCGCCGAGCGCGGCGGCGATCGCCGCGTAGGCGGCGGCCGGGTCGGGCTCGGAGAAGATCGCCGAGCCCGCGACGAACACGCCTGCGCCGGCCGCCCGGCAGCTGGGCGCGGTGCCGGGGTCGATGCCGCCGTCGACCTCGATCGCGACGTCCTCGCCGATCGCGGCCCGCACCCGCGGCAGCTTCTCGAGCGAGCCGGCGATGAACGTCTGCCCGCCCCAGCCGGGGTTGACCGTCATGCAGAGCGCGAGCTCGATCTCGCCGCCGACCTCCGCGAGCGCCTCCGGCGGCGTGCCCGGGTTGATCGCGACGCCGGCGGCCGCCCCGCCCTCGTGGATCAGCCCGACCGCGCGGGCGAGGTGGGGCGTCGCCTCGGCGTGGACCGTGACCGAGTCGGCACCCGCGCGGACGAAGTCCTCGACGCTGCGCTCCGGCCTCTCGATCATCAGATGGACATCCACCACGCCGCCCGCGTCGTGGACCGTGTCCGCGAGCGCCGCCACGACGTTCGGGCCGACCGTGATCGGCGGCACGAAGTGCCCGTCCATGACGTCGACGTGGATCACCCGCGCCCCGGCGGCCAGCACTTCGGCGACCTGCTCGCGCAGGCGCCCGAAGTCCGCGGACAGGATCGACGGCGCGACCTGCACCTGAGCGAACAGCTCGCGCGCTGTCTCGAGTCCGGGCACGGAGGAGAACCTAGCGACCCGCGGAGACGCAGGGCAGGCTCCACGACCGTGAACCGCCGCGCCGGTGAGAGGCGCGTCAGCTCGAGCGTCACAAGAGCAGTTGTGGACCGCGCCTAACCCGCCGCGCTTCTGAGAGGCGCGTAGGCCAAGCTGAGCCAAGGACGCAGGGAGCGCCGTGTGCGCAGGCACACAAGCGACCGCGAAGAGCACCGAATGCGGCAAGGACGCCGGCTCACGCCGGCATACGCGCCTCTCAGACGGCTTGGAGCATTGAGTCGCCACAGTTGTTGCACTTGAGGATCGCCGTGCTCGACATGCGCACGATCGTCGAGTGCTCGCCGCAGTTCGGGCACACCGAGGTCAGCTCGAAGCGGTGCAGGCAGTAGACGCAGCGGTAGCGGCCCGGGAGGTTCGTCGGCCGCAGCCACGGCTCGCCGCAGTGGGGGCACTGGGGGCCGAGGTCGACCTGGGCCTTCGGCGCCGGCGCGGCGGGCGGATGCTCGCTCCCCTCCACGCTCACCTCCTCCGCAGCCGCGCGATGAAGAACCCGGCGGTGCCGTCGCGGTGCGGCAGCGTCGTCAGGGCCGAGCCGCCGCCGGGCAGCTGCGGCGTCTCGCCGGCGGCGTTCGGGAGGAGCGCGAGCTCGGGCATCTCAGCGGCCAGGTCGTCGGGCTGGAAGTCGGGGTGGTCGGCGATGAACGAGGCGATCAGCCCCTCGTTCTCCATCGGCGAGATCGTGCACGTAGAGTAGACAAGCACACCTTCCGGACGCAGCGCCTGTGCGCCGCAGTCCAATATCCGGAACTGTGCCGCCCGCATCTCCTCGATCGCCGCGAGGCTTGCGCGCCAGCGCAGGTCGGGCCGTGCCTGGAGCGTGCCCAGGCCGGAGCACGGCGGGTCGACGAGCACGCGGTCGTAGCCCTCGCCGGTGCGGGGCAGGCGCGCGTCGCCGACCTCCACCCGGATCGAGCTCGCCCGCATCCGGCGCGCGGTCAGCTCGAGCGCCCGCGCGCGCCGCGGGTTCGCCTCGACGGCCACGACGGTGCCCTCGTCGCCCATCAGCGCGGCGAGATGCGTGCTCTTGCCGCCGGGGGCCGCGCACAGGTCGAGCACGTCCTCCCCGGGCCGCGGCCCGAGCATGCGCGCGACGAGCATCGCCGCACGTGACTGCGCGGTGAACGCGCCTTCGCGCCAGAGCGGCGAGCCGTGGACGTCGAAGGGCTCCTCGAGCACGAGCGCCTCGGGTATGAGCGGGTCGCGATGCGCGGCGACGCCGAGCCGCTCCGCCAGCTCGTCGGCGTCGCAGACGAGCGCGTTCGCGCGCAGCGCGAGCTCGGCGGGCTCGTTGTCGCTGCGCCATCAGGGCGCGCGCCTGCTCGGGGCCGAGGGCCTGGAACCACAGCCGCGCGATCCACTCGGGGTGCGAGTGCGCGACGGCGGCGCCGCGCGGGTCGCGGTCGCTGAGCGCCTCGAGCAGCGCGGGGCCGCCTTCGCGCGCGGCACGCCGCAGCACCGCGTTGACGAGCCCGTGGCCGCGGCCTCCGGGCGCCTTGGCGAGCTCGACGGCGTCGGCGACGACCGCGTAGTCCGGGGCGCCGCCGAGGTAGAGCAGCTCGTAGAGGCCGAGCCGCAGCGAGGCGAGCAGCGGCGGGTCGATGCGCGCGCTGGGCCGCCCGGCGAGCCGCTCGATCAGGTGGTCGGTGGTGCCGGCGCGCTGGATCGCGCCGTAGGCGAGCCGCATCGCGAGCGCCCGATCGCGCGCGTCGAGCTCGCCGGCCTCGGCCTGCAGCGCCTTCTCGGCGTACGCCCCGTCCTCGAAGACGCGCCGCAGCACGCGGTGGGCGCAGGCGCGCGCGGGCGCGACGGCTGTCGATGCGCTGCTCACTGCACCCATGATGGCTGGGCGAGAGCCGGCCGGGGCTCCACGCCGGCCCAGATGGCAACCATCAGCCGCTGCGGATCGCCGTCGCGGGGGCGAGCACGGCGGCGAGGTCGGCGGCCAGCAGTTCGGCGTCGGCCGGCTCGAGCGCGGCGGTCGTGACGCGGATCGCGCCCTCGTGGCCGGAGAGGGCGTAGCGGGTGCCGGGCGCGACGGCCCAGCCGCGCGCCAGCAGCGACGCCACGACCGCGGCCTCGTCGCGAACCGGGAGCCAGACGTTCAGGCCGGAGCTGCCGTGGGCCTCGAGGCCGCGCGAGCGCAGCGCCGCGAGCAGCGCGTCGCGGCGCCGGGCGTAGAGAAGCGCCGCGCGCTCGACGCGGGCGCTGACCTCGGGATCGGCCCACAGGCTCGCGACGAGCCGCTGGATCACGTGGCTGACCCAGCCGGTGCCGCAGGCCTGGCGGCCGCGCACGCGGGCGACGGTGGCCTCGTCGCCGGCCAGCACCGCGAGCCGCAGGTCGGGCCCGAGCGACTTGGAGACCGAGCGCGTGGCGACCCAGCGCTCGCCCGCGCCGGCGAGCGTGTGCAGGGGCGTGCCCGCGACGGCGCCGAGGTGGTCGTCCTCGAGCAGGAGGACGTCGGGGTGGGCGGCGAGGATCGCGCGCAGCTCCGCGGCGCGGGCCTCGTCGAGGGCCGCGCCGGTGGGGTTCTGCCCGCGCGGCGTCACGACGACGGCGCGGGCGCCGCGCGCGAGCGCGGCGCGCAGGCGGTCGGGGAGCATGCCGAGGTCGTCGACGGGCACCGGCTCGAACCCGAGGCCCTGCGCGCGCAGGAGGTCGAACAGGGGCGCGTACCCGGGGCTCTCGACGGCGACGCGGTCGCCGGGGCGCAGCCACGCGGCGAGCGCGCGCTCGATGCCGTCGAGCGCGCCGCCGAGGACGCCGAGCTCGCCGGGCGGGCACGCCGTCCGCGCGCAGCGTCGCGCGGGCCGCGTCGACCAGCTCGGGCAGCTCGGGCGCGCTCGCCGTAGAGGCGCACCGGAAGCGGCGCAGCGCCGCAGCGCGGCGGCGAGGTCGGGCAGCAGATCCGGGTCGGGGTTGCCGCGCGAGAGGTCGCGCACGCCCTCGGGCAGCGCCATCGAGGGCGGCGCCGGCAGGGGCGGGCGCTCGCCGACGCGCGTGCCGCGGCGCGGCTCGGAGACGACGACGCCGCGGCGGCGCAGCTCGGCGAGCCCGGCCGCGACGGTGGCGGGGCTGATGCCGGCGCCGGCGGCGAGGCGGCGGACGGAGGGCAGCCGCTGCCCGGGCGCGAGACGCCCGGCGGCGACATCGGCTTCGAGCTGGGCGACGAGCGCCGGAGGCGCTGCCGACGGTGATCCTGTACTGTATTGGCTCAGTCATCAAACTGTACTATTACAGATATTTTGATTTGGAGGTTCAACGCGCATGGGAGTTGACCGCGTAGCGGCGGGCGGCGGTATCTCGGATCGGGTGCGACTGCGCCGCAAGCGGGAGCGCGGCAGCCATGACCGCGAGACGATCGACGCGATCCTCGACGAGGGCCTCGTCGCGCACGTCGGGATCGTCGAAGACGGTCAGCCGCTGGTGCTCCCCACGCTGCACGCGCGCGCCGGCGACGTCGTCTACCTCCACGGCTCGGCGGCCAGCCGCACGATGCGCGCGATGGCCGCGGGCGCGCCGGTCTGCCTGACGGTCTCGCTCGTCGACGGGCTCGTGCTCGCGCGCGCCGCGATGCACCACTCGGCCAACTACCGCTCGGCGGTCCTGCTCGGGCGCGCGCGGGCGGTGCGGGACCCGCGCCGAGCTGCTCGCCGGCTTCGAGGCGATCGTCGAGCGGCTCGTGCCCGGGCGCTGGAGCGACGTGCGCCCGCCGGACGAGAAGGAGCTGCGCGCGACGGCGCTCGTCGCGCTGCCGATCGACGAGGCCTCGGCGAAGGTCCGCACCGGCGGTCCGCTCGACGACGAGGAGGACTACGCGCTGCGACGCCTGGGCGGGCGTGATCCCGCTCTCGCTGCGCCCCGGCGAGCCCCAGCCCGACCCGCGCATGGCGCTCGCGGACGGCCGGCTCCCCGCCTACGTCGAGCGGGTGGCCGCGCAGGTAGGCGGCCGCGTCCATCGGCTTGCCCGCCCGGCGGCTGCACCTCCAGCAGCTCGAGCGTGCCCGGGTCGCACCCGAGCAGCAGCCGCCCGTCGCGCTCTGCGAGCGTCCCCGGCCGCACGGCGTGCGTCCTCGGCGAGGCACGCGCGCGAGCACGCCGATCGTCTCGCCGCCGGGCAGCTCCAGCCCGCGCGCCGATGTGCGGCTGCAGCGCCCGCACCGTGCGCTCCAGCTCGGCCGCCGGGCCGCGCCGGGTCCAGCAGGCGGTCCTCGGCGCGCGATCTTCTCGGCGTAGGTCACGCCCTCCTGCGGCTGCTCGCGGAACGGCGGCTGCTCGTCGAGCGCCCGCACGAGCAGCTCGCCGCCCAGCGCCTGCAGGCGCTCGGCGAGTGTGCCGTAGGTGTCCTCGGGGGCCGATCGGCTCCTCGCCGGCGAGGCACACCGGGCCCCTCGTCGAGCCCGGCCGTCAGGCGCATGATGCTGACGCCGGTGCGCTCGTCGCCGGCCATGATCGCGCGCTCGACGGGCGCCGCGCCGCGCCAGCGCGGCAGCAGCGACGGATGCACGTTGAGGATCGGCTGCGCCGCGAGCAGGCGCTCGCCGATCAGCGCGCCGAACGCGCAGACGATCACCGCCGGCGGCCCCGGGCGCCTCGCCGGCCGTCGCGATGATCTGCCCGGCGGCGTCCGGCTCGTTGACGCGCTCGGGCTGCGCGAGCGCGCAGGCCGAGGCGCCGCGCGGCGTCGGCGACCGGCGGGCTGCGCGGGTGCCGCCCGCGCCCGCTCCTGCGGTCCGGGCCGCGTGACGACGAGCGCCGGACGGTGGCGCGCCTGCGCGGCCAGCCGCTCGAGCACGGCGGCGGCGAAGCCCGAGGTGCCGAGGTAGACGACGCTCAACGCGGAGGGCGCTCTCAGGCCGCGCTCGGCGTCCTCTGCGCCTCGCGCATCGCGCGCATCGCCTCCTTGCGTGCCTGCTTGGGGATGCGGTCGAGCACGAGCGTCCCGTCGAGGTGGTCGACCTCGTGCTGGATCACCCGCGCCTCGAGCCCCTCGGCCTCGATCTCCAGCGCCGCGCCGGAGGCGTCGCGGCCGCGCACCCGCAGGGCGAGCGCGCGCTCGACCTCGACGTGCACGCCCGGGCAGGCTGAGGCAGCCCTCCTCGGCCGTCTCGCGCTCGTCGCTCAGCCACTCGATCTCCGGGTTGACGAGCACCGTCAGGGGGTCGTCGACATACGCTTTGTAGACGAGCATGCGGTGAAGCACGCCGAGCTGCGTGGCCGCGAGCCCGACGCCGAGGGCGTCGTGCATCAGCTCCCCCATCCGCTCGGCCTCCTGCTCCAGCGCCGGGTCGAAGCGCTCGACCGGCACGGCGACCGCCCGCAGCACGGGGTCGCCGAACTTGCGCACCAGGCGCAGCGCGGCGTCGCGCCGGGCTCGCGTCTCGGGATCGAGCTCTTCGACCGCGGGCGCATCGCCCTCGGCCTCGACCTCGACGTCGTCGGGCTGCGAGACGGGCTCGTCCTCGTCGATGCTCTTCGCGCTCTTGCTCGCTCATCGAGCTGAGTCTAGGACGGCCGGCCCGGCACGGAGAGCCGCCGGATCTGCCCTCAGCGGCGCCTGAACGCGTACAGCGTCGCGGCGGCGTGGCTCGAGTGCGCCGCCCCCGCCGGGTCGTGCGCGACGATCACCACGCGCACCCGCAGCTTGCCCTTGCGGGCAAGCAGCGCCCGCGCCGCGCCGCGTCAGGCGCAGCCGCACCGCCACCACCTGTCCGCCGGCGATCTTGAAGCGCCCGCTCGCCAGCATCAGCACGCTTGCGCGCGCGGGCGTGTGAGGCCCGGCGCCCGCGATCACGGCGCCGAGCGTGCGCACGGTGACGGCGCCTTCGCAGAACGTCTCACCCGCCGGGCAGGCGACCTTGACGGTGACGAAGCCCCCGCGCCCGGCCTGCAGACGCGTCCCGCGCAGCGTCGCCGCCGGGACCGCCGCCTGTTCGGCTTTGAAGCCCGCCGTGCCGCCCTGCCCGCTGCTGGCGCGCGGGCGGTTTCGGCTGCCGCGCGGCTTCTTCTTCGGCGTGGCGGCGCGCTTCCGCTTCGATCGCTTCTTCGGCCCGGCGCCGCGCGGCCGCTTCCTCGCCGGGGACCGGCTCGAACGCTTCCAGCGAGGCCGGCGCGCCGACGCCGGAGGGGCCGTCGTAGCCCGCGGACGCGTTGCAAGCGGTCGTCCCTTCGCAGTCGAGCCGCTTCGCCGTAGCAGCGCGTTGACGCCGCACGCGCGCCCTTCGAGGTCGCAGTAGCCGTTGCCGCCCTGCGTGACGTCGAACAGCGAGCCGCCGCCGAGGTGGCGCGTAGAGCGTCATCGCCGGATACGGGACCCCGCCGGCGCCGCCGGCGAGCGCGTAGAGCCCGGCGATCAGCGGCGTCGAGAGCGAGGTGCCGCCGATCACGCTCCATTCCCTTCCGCCTGTGAATTCCTCGCATTCGGGCCCGCAGTCGTAGGTGTCGTCGACGGAGAAGCCGTGCTGCGGGTCGGCGACCGCGGAGACGTCGGCGCTGAGGCGTTTGTCGCCGCAGCCGGTCGCGGCGAACCCGTTCGCGTAGCGCTGCCAGAACGGGGCTTCGAAGAACATGCTGCAGCCGCCGCCGCTGACGCCCGCTTCGAAGCCGCCGGCGTTCAGGGGCCCGTTGCCGTTCCAGACGGTCTCCTGTTCGCGCCGGCCTTCTTCGTTCAGCGTGAGCGTCGTGCCGCCGACCGACACCACGCCCGGGTAGGACGCCGGCACGTTGGGCGATTCGGGGTCGGGCCGCGCCGGTTCGAACGGCGGGCCCGACCACCAGTCGTAGCCGTAGTCGCCCGGTGGCGGCGGCGATCACCGTGCCGGGGTGTTCGAACAGCGCCCGTTCGGCCCCGCCCGGGGCGGCCTGCTCGGGCCCGCCGTAGGAGTTCGACACGACGCCGGCGCCCATTTCGACGGCCTTCTTGACCGCGGCGCCGAGGTTCGTCATCCGCGCGTTGTTGGCCTCCACGAGCAGGATGTGGCATTTCGGGCAGGCGGAGTGGACCGTCTCGACGTCGAGCGAGATCTCGACCGACCAGCCCGATTTGTCGGCGGCGGGGAGCGAGAGCGGCGAGCTCGAGCCGAGCTGGTTGACCTTCCGAAGCAGCCGCTTTGCAGCCGTGCAGGGCGGAAGTCCGTATTCCTTGCTGAATTTTTCGAGGTCTTCTTCGATCGCCGGATCGTCGAAGGCGTCCACGACCGCCACCGTCTGTCCTTCGCCGCCGGCTTCGCCGCTGAACCCGTAGGCGCTTTCGAGCAGCTTCGGGGTCAGGCCGCCTTCCGGGCCGAATTCGACCGACGCCGGGCGGGCGGCGAGCGGGTGCACCCCCGGCGCTCCGGCTTCGCGGGCGGGAACGCGCACGCGCGCCAGCGCGAAGCAGCTCGCTTCGCCGGGCCCCGGCGGCCCGCAGACGGGCTCGATCCGCGCGTAGCCGCGCGGCGAGGCGCCCAGCGCCGGGCCCCGCGCAGGCCAGGCAGACGAGCGCCAAGAGCGTCGCGAGCAGCGCCACGTGCGCCGCCGAACGGCGCTGTTGCATCCGGTCCATTCTCCAGTCCCCTCCACCGCGACAAGGCGGCAGACGACGGAAGCTAGCAAGCGCTCAGGCGTCCGGCAACGCCTGGTCGCGGCGCTGCGCGGCCCTCACTGCGGGTCGACGTCGACGCTGAAGCTCACGCCGGCGTGGCGCCGGTCGGCCGCGAGCGCCGCCACGGCCTCCCCCGCCGCCGCCACCGCGCCGCGCCGCTCGCGCGCCTTCACGACGAGCACCTGGCGCTCGCGCCCGCGCAGCCTGAACAGCGGCGCGGGGCCGAGCACGGCCGGCGCCTCGCCCGCCTGCGCGGCGGCCGCGCCGAGGAGGCGCTCGCGCAGCTCGAGCGCCGCACGCCGCGCCGGCGCCGCCTGCTCGGAGCCGAGCACGATCCGGATCAGGTGCGAGAAGGGCGGGTAGGAGAGCGCCCTGCGCCGCTCGAGCTCCTCGGCGGCGAAGGCGGAGCTGTCGTGGCGGGCGGCGTGGCGGATCGCGCGCGCTTCGGGGGCGAGCGTCTGGACCAGCACGCGGCCCTCGCCGCCGCGCCCCGCGCGCCCCGCCAGCTGGGAGATCAGCGCGAAGGTCCGCTCCTCGGAGCGGAAGTCGGGGAAGCGCAGCGTCGCGTCGGCGTCGAGCACGACGCCCAGCGAGACGTCGGGGAAGTCGTGCCCCTTGGCGACCATCTGCGTGCCGATCAGGACCCCGCAGGAGGCGGCCTCGAACTCGGCCAGCACGGCGCCCGGCTCGGCGCCGAGGCCGTGGCCGATCACGTCGGCGTCGAGCCTGAACACGGGGAAGGCGCCGTCGTCCAGCACCGCCGCGAGGTCGTGGGCGAGCCGCTCGGTGCCCGCGCCGTGGCGCGCGACGGCGCTCGAGCGGCAGTCGGGGCAGGACTCGGCCGCGCGCTCCCGGTGCCCGCAGTGGTGGCAGGCCAGGTACCCGCCGGCGCGGTGGAGAACGAGCGCGACGTCGCATTCCGGGCAGGACCAGACGCGCCCGCAGGAGCGGCAGGAGACGAAGTTCGACCAGCCCCGCCGGTTCAGCAGCACGATCGCCTTGCCGCCCCGATCGCGCAGCGTCGCCAGCGCGGCCGTCGTGACGGGGTGAAGGCCCGCCCGCTGGCCGCGCATGTCGAGCACCTCCACGGGCGGCAGCGGGCGCCCGTCGACGCGGCGCGGGCAGGCTCACCAGCGGCATCGCGTGCACGCTCTCCGGGCGCGGCGTCGCGGTGCCGGCGATCAGCAGCGCCCCGCAGCGCGCGGCGCGCTCGGCGGCGACCTCGCGCGCGTCGTAGCGCGGGTCGCCCTCGTGCTTGTAGGAGGAGTCGTGCTCCTCGTCGATCACGATCAGCCCCAGCTCGGCGACGGGCGCGAACACAGCCGAGCGCGGCCCCACGCAGACCCGCGCCTCGCCCTCGCGCAGCCGCCGCCACTGCTCGTAGCGCTGCCCGGGGGTCATGCGCGAGTGCAGCACCGCGACGGTGTCGCCGAACCGCGCGCCGAAGCGCGCCACGATCTGCGGCGTCAGGGCGATCTCCGGCACCATCACGATCACGCCCCGCCCGCGGGCGAGCGCCTCCTCGGCCGCCCGCAGGTACACCTCGGTCTTGCCGGAGCCGGTGACGCCGTGCAGCAGCGCGCGCCGGGCGGTCCCCTCGCGCAGCGCCGCCAGCAGCGGCTCGAGCGCGGCCCGCTGGTCGTCCGAGAGCTCGGGCGCGTGCGCGGCGGCCGCGCCGACGGCGCGGTGGCGCGGCGGCTCGCTCGCGCGGCGCCTGCGCCCGCTGAGACGCTTCGCCGCGCCGGGCGGCAGCACGAGGCTCAGCGCGCGGGCGAACGTCGAGCAGTACTCGTCGGCCAGGAAGCGCGCCAGCTCGACCAGCTCGGCGGGGATCCCGGGCTCGAGCACGCGGAGCGGCTCGAGCAGCCGCTCGCGGGGCAGCTCGCTCTCGGACGCGAGCTCGACGACGACGCCGAGCAGCTTGCGGGGGCCGAACGGCACCACGAGCATCGAGCCGACGCCCACCGCCGGGGCGAGCTCCTCGCCGATCAGGTAGTCGAACGGGCCGCGCAGGGCGCGGGCGGTCGTGATCGGCTCGACGCGTGCGACCGTCGCGGCCGTGCCGCGGCGCACGCGGATGCCCCCCGCCGGTTCCGGCGGGGCCGCGTGCTGCGTCGCGTGCGCGTCAGTCGGGGCGGCGGCTCCCACCGCCCCGACCCTAGATCAGAGACCGGCGGCGGAGCGCAGCGCCTGCGGCCTTGTCGGTGCGCTCCCACGTGAAGTCGTGGTCGTCGCGGCCGAAGTGCCCGTAGGCGGCGGTCTTCTGGTAGATCGGGCGGTGCAGTTTGAGCTCCTCGCGGAACGCGCCCGGCCGCAGGTCGAAGACCTCGTCGACCGCCTGGGCGATCGCCGAGCGCCCGATCTTCTCGGTGCCGAAGGTCTCCACCATGACCGAGACGGGGTGCGCGACGCCGATCGCGTAGGCGACCTGGACCTCGGCGCGGTCCGCCAGATCGGCGGCGACGATGTTCTTGGCCACCCAGCGCGCGGCGTACGCCGCCGAG
This sequence comes from uncultured Solirubrobacteraceae bacterium, assembly GCA_963779065.1. GTDB lineage: Bacteria > Actinomycetota > Thermoleophilia > Solirubrobacterales > Solirubrobacteraceae > Palsa-744. The sequence goes on along the minus strand of CAVZWQ010000003.1, from coordinate 183,341 downwards.
CGGTCCACCTTCGAGGGGTCCTTGCCCGAGAAGGCGCCGCCGCCGTGGCGGGCCATGCCGCCGTAGGTGTCCACGATGATCTTGCGCCCGGTGAGCCCGCAGTCCCCGACGGGCCCGCCGATCACGAAGCGGCCGGTCGGGTTCACGAGGAAGTTGCGGCGCAGCTTGTTCGCGTCGAAGAGCTCGTCGGGGAGGATCGGCTCGACGACGTGCTCCCACAGGTCGTCCGGGATCAGCGACTCGGCCCCCTCGGCGTGCTGGGTGGAGATCAGGAGCTTCTCGATCTCGACCGGGCGCCCGTCGCGGTAGCGCACGCTGACCTGGGTCTTGCCGTCCGGGCGCAGGTACTCGAGCGTCCCGGCGCGCCGCACCGCCGCCAGGCGTTCGGCGAGGCGGTGGGCGAGCGAGATCGGCAGCGGCATCAGCGCGTCGGTCTCGCGGGTCGCGTAGCCGAACATCATCCCCTGGTCGCCGGCTCCGGCGACGTCGAGCTCGTCTTCGTCGTTGGCGTCGGTGCGCGCCTCATAGGCCTGGTTCACGCCCTGCGCGATGTCCGGCGACTGCTTGTCGATCGCGTTCAGGACCGCGCAGGAGTCCGCGGAGAAGCCGAGGTCGGCGTCGGTGTAGCCGATGCGGCGGATCGTCTCGCGGGCGATCTCCTGGATGTCGACGTAGGTCTCGGTCGAGATCTCGCCCGAGACGACGACGAGGCCCGTGTTGACGAGCGTCTCGCAGGCGACGCGCCCGTACGGTTCGTCCTTGAGCACGGCGTCGAGCACGCCGTCGGAGATCTGGTCGGCGATCTTGTCGGGGTGACCCTCGGTCACCGACTCGGATGTGAACAGGAACTCGTTGTCTGAAGACTGGGTCATTCGGCTCCAGGGGGTCGTGGCGCGCCGGATCGGTTCAGCGCGGCGGCGCCGGGGCTTCGAGAAGGCGCATCAGTCTACGCGGCGCGGGCCCGTCCGCGCTGGCCGCGCTCCACGAAGTCGATTATCAGGGGGATCCCGTCGAGCGCGTACCGGGCCCGCAGCCGGTTCTCCAGGTAGTAGGCGTAGTCGCGCGTCACCCGCCCGCGCGAGTTGACCTGGATCGCGAAGCGCGGCGGGCGCTCGCCGATCTGGGCCATGTAGAGCAGCTTCAGCCGGTGCCCGGAGGCGCCGCGCCGCGTGCCGATCGGGGGCTGGCGCGCCTGCGTGGCCTCCGAGAGGAAGCGGTTCAGCTCCGCGGTCGGGATCCGCCCGGCCATGCGCTCGCCGAGCGCGATCGCCTCCTCGAGCAGCCGCGCGACGTTGCGCCCGTTCTTCGCGCTCGCCGTCAGCACGCGCGGGCGCAGCCGCAGCTTTTCGGCCACGCGGGCGCGCTCGTGGTCGACGTCGATCGGCTGCGCGCCGTCCTCGTCCGGCGCGACGAGGTCCCACTTGTTCAGCACCAGCGCCGTCGCGCAGCCCGCCTTCATCGCCAGCTCGGCGATCCGCAGGTCCTGCGCGGTGACGCCGTCGCTCGCGTCGCAGACCACGAGCGCAACGTCGGCGCGTTCGGCGGCGCGCTGGGAGCGCAGCGCCGTGTAGTACTCGACCGAGTCGGCGACCTTCGACTGCCGGCGCATGCCTGCGGTGTCGACCAGGGTCAGGCGGCGATCGCCCACGAGCAGCGGCATGTCGATCGCGTCGCGGGTGGTGCCGGCCTGCTCGGAGACGATCACGCGCTCCTCGCCGAGGAAGCGGTTGACGAGCGATGACTTGCCGACGTTCGGGCGCCCGATCACCGCGAGACGGATCTCGCCGTCCTCCTCCCCCTCCTGCCCCGGCGGGAGCAGCTCGGCGATGCGGTCCAGCAGGTCGCCGCTGCCGAGCCCCTGGGTCGCGGAGACCGGGATCGGCTCGCCGAGCCCGAGACGGTGGAACTCGGCCGCGAGCGGCATGTCGGCCACGCCGTCGATCTTGTTCGCCGCCACGATCACGGGCAGCGGCGAGCGGCGCAGCAGATCCGCCAGCTCCTCGTCGCCGGCCCGCACGCCCGCGCGGGCGTCCACGACGAGCACCGCGACGTCCGCTTCGGCGAGCCCGGCCTGCGCCTGCTCGCGGATCGAGCCCGCGAGCGGGTCCTCGTCCTCGAAGTCGACGCCCCCGGTGTCGATCAGCTTGAAGCGCCGCCCGTTCCACTCGCAGTCGAGGTCCTTGCGGTCCCTCGTCACGCCGGGCTGCTCGTGCACAACGGCCTCGCGGCCGCCGGTGAGGCGGTTGATCAGCGAGGACTTGCCGACGTTGGGGTAGCCGACGATCGCAACCTTGAGCATCAGATGAGTATGACCGCGGGCTAGCCGCTTCCCCCGCCGGTCGCCCGCGCGAGCCCGGCCAGCCGCTCGACGACCTCGGGGACGCTCAGCCCGGTGGTGTCGAGGACCGTCGCCCCGTGCGCCTCGCGCAGCGGGCTCGCCGCGCGGCTGCGGTCGCGCTCGTCGCGCACCTGCATCTCCGCCAGAACCCCACCCTCCTCGGCCCCGCTCTCCGCGGCGCGCCGCCGCGCGCGCTCAGCCGGGTCGGCGTCGAGATAGACCTTCAGCTCGTGCCTCCGGCGCGACAACGGTGCCGATGTCGCGCCCCTCGGCAACCCAGTCGCCGCGGGCGATCAGCTCCCGCTGCTTCGCCACCAGCGCCGCACGCACGGCCGGTTCGGCGGCGACCTCCGACGCCCGCGCCGAGACCTCGGGGGTGCGGATCGCGCGCGCTCACGTCCTCGCCGTCGAGCAGCACGCGACCGTCCTGGAGCGCGATCTCGGCTGCGCCCGCGAGAGCGGCGACGTCACCGCCCGGGTCACGCAGCGAGAGCAGCGCCACGCACCGGTACATCGCCCCGCTGTCCAGATAGCGCGCGCCGAGCCGCACGGCGAGCGCGCGCGCCACCGTGGACTTGCCGGCACCGGCGGGCCCGTCGATCGCGATCACCATCCGCTAGAGCGCCCCCAGCGCCCGCAGGTCCGCGACGAAGCCGGGGTAGGAGATCGCGGCGGCGTCCATCCCGATCACCTCGACCCCCTCGCGCGAGGCGAGGCCCGCCACCGCGCCCATCATCGCCAGGCGGTGGTCGCCGAGCGAGTCGATCGTGCCGCCGCGCAGGCCGCCGGTCCCGGTGACGGCGAACCCGTCCTCGGTCGCCTCGATCTCCGCGCCGAGCCCGCGCAGGCCCTCGACGACGCCGGCGATGCGGTCGGACTCCTTCACACGCAGCTCGTGCGCGCCCGTCACGACGGTCGTGCCCTCGGCGAAGCAGCCCAGCAGCGCGACGAGCGGCAGCTCGTCGATCGCGAGCGGCACCTCGCCGGGGTCGACCACCGTGCCCTCCAGCGCGCCGTGCGCGACGTCGAGGTCGCTCGTCGGCTCGCCGGGGGAGATCTCCTCGGACTCCGCCTCGAGGTCGCCGAGCACGATCCCGCGCATCCGCCGCACGATGCGCAGGAAGCCGGTGCGGGTCCAGTTGACGCCGACGTCGGCGAGCAGCAGGCGCGAGCCGGGCACGAGCACGCCGGCGGCGACGAAGAAGGCGGCCGAGCTGGGATCCGCGGGAACGGAGACGGATTCGAGTGCCAGCTCGTCCACGTTCACCGCCCGCACGAGGTTGCCCTCGCGGGCGATGTCGACGCCGGCGCGCAGCAGCATCCGCTCGGTGTGGTCGCGGCTGCGGCTCGGCTCGGCGACGGTCGTCGTGCCGTCCGCGGTCAGCGCCGCCATCAGCAGGCACGACTTGACCTGCGCGCTCGCCACGTCGAGGTCGTGGTCCACGGCGAGCAGGCGCTCCCCGTGGACGGTGAACGGAGCGAAGCGCCCGTCGCGGGCGTCGAGCCGGGCGCCCATCGCGCGCAGCGGCAGCGCGATCCGGTCGACCGGCCGCCGGCGGATCGACTCGTCGCCGTCGAGCGTGAACGACCGGCCCTGCTGCGCGGCCAGCCATCCGGGCAGCAGGCGCAGCAGCGTGCCGGCATTGCCGACGTCGATCGGGCGGTCGGGCTCGCGCGCCTCGCGCAGCCCGGTGCCGCGTATCACCAGCTCGCCCGCGTTCTCCTCGACGAGCGCGCCGAGCGCGCGCACGGCTTCGAGCGTCGAGTGCGTGTCCGCCGCCTCGAGGTAGTTCTCGACCCGCACCGGCTCGGCCGACATCGCCCCCAGCAGCCCCGCGCGGTGTGAGATCGACTTGTCGGCGGGCGGCGTCAGCTTGCCCGAGAGCCCGTGCGCCGGCGCGAAGCGCATGTTCATGCGCGCATGACCTGGAAGCCCAGCCCGCCGAGGATCGCCTCGGCGCGCGCCGCCCGCTCCTCCCCGCCGATCCACAGCGCGATCACGCCGCGGCTGTTGTCCGGCGACGGCGAGAGCACGAGGTCGCCGATGTTGACCCCGGCCTCGCCCAGCGCGAGGGCGATCTCGGCCACCACGCCCGGCCGGTTGGGCACCTGCACGCGCAGCTCGTGCGCGGAGCCGCCCGTCATCCCCGCGCCGAGCAGCGCATCGCGGTCCTCGCGCGCGCCCTCGATCCAGTCCCCGACGGCCCCGGCCGCGCCCTTGTCGAGCATCTGCCGGACCGAACGCAGGCGTCCCTCCAGCTCGGCGATCGCGGCGCCGAGGGCGTCGGCGTTCGACAGGTAGATGTCCGTCCAGATCGCGCTGTTGGCGCCGGCGACGCGGATCGCGTCGCGGAAGCTCGGCCCGACCGCGGGCAGCCGCTCCGCGTCCTCGCCGGGGCGGGCGGGCGGGCTCAGCACCCCGGCGGCCTGGGCCGCGAGCAGGTTGGCGAGCACGTGCGGCAGGTGCGAGATGCAGGCCATCAGGCGGTCGTGGGTCTCGGCGTCGATCGCCGCGGGCCGCGCGCCGAGGCGCCGCAGCAGCGCGTGCAGCCGCTCGTAGAGCACCCCTGCCGTGCTCCCGCGCGCAGGCGTCAGGTACCACGTCGCGCCGTCGAACAGGTCTTCGCGCGCGTGCTCGACGCCCTCGGTCTCGGCGCCGGCCAGCGGGTGCCCGCCGACGAAGCGCTCATCGGTCGAGGCGTCGGCGAGCAGGCGCTTGGTCGAACCGACGTCGCTGACCACGCAGTCGGGACCGGCCGCCGCCAGGGCCTCCGCGACCACGGCCGGCAGCGCGCCGACGGGGGCGGCGGCGAACACCGCGTCCGCGCCGCGCACCGCCGCGGCCACGCTCTCGGCCGCGCTGTCGATCGCGCCCAGCTCCAGCGCCCGCGCCCGCACGCGCGCGTCGGGGTCGTATCCGCAGACCTCGGCCTCGGCGCGCGCGCGGGCGGCGAGGCCGATCGAGCCGCCGATCAGCCCCACCCCGAGGACTGCGATCCGCATCTCCTCAGCGTGTCGCGCTCTGCGCGCCGGCGGCGTTGCGGTCGCGGACGGCTGCCGTCAGCCCCTCGAGCACCTCGACGGTCGTCTCCCACGAGATGCACCCGTCGGTGATCGACTGCCCGTAGCGGAGCTCCTTGCCGGGCGTGAGGTCCTGGCGGCCCGCGACGAGGAAGGACTCGAGCATCACGCCGACGATCGCCTCGTTGCCGCCCGCCAGCTGCGCGCCGACGTCGGCCGCCACGCCCGGCTGGCGCTCGGGGTCCTTGCCGCTGTTGTCGTGGCTGAGGTCGATCATCACGCGACGGGGCAGGCCCGCCGCGTCGAGCAGCTCGAGCGCCGCCTGGACGCTCTCGCGCGTCGAAGTTGGGCCGGCCTTTGCCCCCGCGAAGGATGACGTGGCAGTCGGCGTTCCCGCGCGTGTAGAGGATCGCGGGCCTGCCGTCGGGATCGATCCCGGCGAAGGCGTGCGTGCCGGCAGCCGCGCGGACGGCGTCGACGGCGACCTGCACGTTGCCGTCGGTGCGGTTCTTGAAGCCGACCGGCATCGAGAGCCCCGAGGCGAGCTGGCGGTGCGTCTGGCTCTCGGTGGTGCGCGCTCCGATCGCCCCCCAGCAGACCGCGTCGGCGATGTACTGCGGCGTGATCGGGTCCAGGAACTCGCAGCCGACCGGCAGGCCGGCGTGCAGCACGCCCAGCAGCACGCGCCGCGCGAGGTGCAGCCCGGCGTTGACGTCGCCGGAGCCGTCGAGGTGCGGGTCGTTGATCAGGCCCTTCCAGCCGGTGGTCGTCCGCGGCTTCTCGAAGTAGACGCGCATCACGATCAGCAGCTCGTCGCTGACCTCGCGGGCGAGCTTGGCGAGCTTCTCGGCGTACTCGAGCGTCGCTTCCGGGTCGTGCACGCTGCACGGCCCGACCACGACCAGCAGCCGGTCGTCGATCCCCTCCAGCACCGCGTGGACGTCGCGGCGCCCGCGGATCACCACCTCCGCCTGCTCGTTGCCGAGCGGCAGCTCCTCGAGCAGCGCGTCCGGCGCGAGCAGCGGGACGACGCCGGAGATCCGGCGGTCGCGGACGAAGTCGGCCGTGCTGCGCCGGTCCAGATGTGCCTCAGGCAAGGACCCGCTCCCTCGAGGCGAGGGTCTTGCCCGCGAGCGCGGCGGCGCGCTCGACCGCGGCCGCGTATGCCTCGAACTCGTCCGCGCGCAGCTGCTGCGGGCCGTCGCAGATCGCCTCGTCCGGGTTCGGGTGGACCTCCACGATGATCCCGTCCGCGCCGACCGCGGCGGCCGCGAGCGAGAGCGGCGTGACGAGGTCGCGGCGCCCCGCCGCGTGGCTGGGATCGACGATCACCGGCAGGTGCGAGCGCTCCTTGAGCACCGGCACGGCCATCAGGTCGAGCGTGAAGCGGTACGCGCTCTCGAAGGTGCGGATCCCGCGCTCGCAGAGCATCACGTTGCCGTTGCCCTCCTTGAGGATGTACTCGGCGGCCATGAGCAGCTCGTCGATCGTCGAGGACAGGCCCCGCTTCAGCAGCGCCGGCCTGCCGGAGCGGCCGATCTCGGCCAGGAGCGGGTAGTTCTGCATGTTGCGCGCGCCGATCTGCACGACGTCGGCGACCTCGAGCACGGCGTCGATGTCGCTGACGTCCATCAGCTCTGTCACGACCGGCAGGCCGGTCTCCGCCTTCGCCTCGGCGAGCAGGCGCAGGCCCTCCTGCCCGAGGCCCTGGAAGGCGTAGGGGCTCGTCCGCGGCTTGTAGGCCCCGCCGCGGAGCATCGTCGCGCCCCCGTCGCTGACGGCGCGCGCGGTCTGCATCGTCTGCTCGCGCGACTCCACCGTGCACGGGCCGGCGATCAGCGCGAAGTTCTCGCCCCCCACGCTGCGCCCCCCGATCTCGAGCACCGAGTGCTCGCCGCGCGTCGTCTGCAGCGAGGCGAGCCTGTACGGCTCGGGCCCCTCGCCTGAGACGGTCTCCCTGATCGCGCTCATCTCCAAGTCATCCTTTCACCGACGTCTGGGCATGTTAAAGGTGCTGCTGATCCGCCCTGTTGCGGACCCGTGAGGGGGCGATGGAACGCCCTTGGAGGCGGCGCCTGGTCCCTGTCCGGGACTCTGGGACTCTGCCCGCTCACGACGGGCGCAGGTCCTTTGGGCGCCTAGCTAAATCGCCAGGCGTAGGTGAACGACCAGAAGTAGGCGTAGTCGGTGAGTCGTGCTGTCTGCGCCGGTGCGGTCACGGTCGTTCTGGGACCGTTTGTAGCAGACAGGCCCGCCGCCGTCCAGGCGGATGCCCTCAGAGCAGCTCGGCGAGCGCGTCCAGGAAGCGCTGGTTCTCCTCCGGAAGGCCGTACGTGACCCTCAACGCAGGTTCCTCGCTGCCGAGCGCCGTGCCGGCCCGCACCAGCACGCCGCGCTCCAGCAGCCCGGCGACGATCTGCTCCTCGTCGCGCTCGGCGCCGAGCGGCACCCAGCAGAAGTTCGCCTGCGACTCGGCCGGGTCGAGGCCCAGCGCCCGCAGCCGCTCGTCCATCGAGATCCGCTCGGCGACCGTGCTCGTGACGCGGTCGAGCACCGCGTCCTGGTGGCCCAGCGCCTCGACCGCCGCGGCCTGCGCGAGCGCGTTGCAGAAGAACGGCTGGCGCACCTGGTCGAGCGCGCGGACCAGCTCCTCCGAGCCGCACAGCGCGAAGCCGACGCGCAGCCCGCACAGCCCGTAGACCTTGGAGAAGGTGCGCAGCAGCGCGACGTTCGGGTGTGCGCCGAGCAAATCGAGCGAGGCGTCGGGGTCCTCGAGCAGGTTGAACTCGCAGTAGGCCTCGTCGACGATCACGACGACGTGCGGCGGCACCTGGGCGAGGAACGAGGCGATCTCCTCGAGCGGGATCGCGGTGCTGGTCGGGTTGTTCGGGTTGCAGACCAGCACCAGGCGGGTGGCGACGGTGATCTCGCGCAGCATCGCCGGCAGGTCGTGGCGGGCGGCGGAGTCGAGCGGGACCGTGACCGCGCGGGCGCCCGAGGCCGCCGCGAGGTGCGGGTAGACCGAGAACGAGGGCCACGCGTAGACGAGCTCTGCGCCGGGCTCGAGCAGCGCCTCTCCGGCCGCGAGCAGGATGTCACAGGAGCCGTTGCCGATCGCGATCCTCGAGGCCGGGACTTCGTAGCGCTCTGAGAGCCGCCGGCGCAGCTGCGTGTTCGACGGGTCGGGGTAGCGGTTCAGCCGCCCGACGGCGGCATCGATGGCCTCGCGCACCGCGGGGAGCGGGCCGAACGGCGTCTCGTTGCTCGCCAGCAGGGCGAGCCCGTCGGTGGCGTATCCGCCCGCCGCCGGATAGACCGGGATGCGCCGGATCCGCTCTGAGAACTCGATCTCGGTCATCCCATCATTGTGCCGCGTGCAGGTCTGCGCGCAGCGCCTTGGTCTCGCCGAGGTAGACGTGCTCCGGGTCGTGGCCGTCGTCGGCCCTGTAGTGGATCAGCACCCGGATCACGCGCGGCATCGAGCCCGGCACAGGGATCTCCTGGGCGCACAGCAGCGGCACGCGCTCGAAGCCGAGCGCCCGCGCCGCGACGGCCGGGAACTCGGCGTCGAGGTCGTGCGTGGCGGTGAACACGCAGCTGATCACCTGCTCGGGGCGCAGCCCGTTGCGCTCCATGATCTGCTGCATCAGCTCCGTCGTCGCGGCCAGGATCGCCTCGGCGTCGTTGCGCTCGGCGCTCGCCGCCCCTCGCAGTGCGAACAGTCCCATGCGCGCGATTCTGTCAGAGCCCGCCGCCCAGCCCGGCGATCTCGTCCGCGCCCAGCCGGCGGTGCTCGCCCGGCCCGAGCCCGCCGAGCCGCAGCGGGCCGAAGGCGACACGCGTCAGCTCGAGGACGGGGTGCCCGACGGCCTCGCACATGCGCCGCACCTGGCGGTTGCGGCCTTCGTGGATCGTGATCTCGATCTCGCCGGGCGCGAGGAGCCGGACCGCAGCGGGCGCGGTCGGGCCGTCGTCGAGCTCGACGCCCTCGCGCAGCGCGCGCAGGGCGTCCTCCCCCACCGGAGCCGCCGCGAGCCGCGCGCGGTAGGTCTTCGGGACTTCGTAGCGCGGGTGCGTGAGCCGGTTGGCGAGCTCGCCGTCGTTGGTGAGCAGGATCAGGCCCCCGCTGTCGGCATCGAGCCGCCCGACCGGGTACAGCCGCAGCCCGCCCGCCTCGACGAGTCCGGTGACCGTCGGCCGGCCGTGCGTGTCGCGCGCGGTGGAGACGACGCCGACCGGCTTGTTGACCGCGAACACGACGCGCGGCTCGGGGCCGGCGAGCAGCTCGCCGTCCACGCTGACGGCGGCGCCGCGCTCGACGTGGGTGGCCGGATCCGTGACGGTCTCGCCGTCGAGCGCGACCCTGCCCTCGGCGATCAGCCGCTCGGCGGCGCGGCGCGAGGCGACGCCGGCGTGGGCGAGGTACTTCGCGAGCCTCAAGCCGTCTCGTCCGGGAGCGGAGCCATTCGCTGCAACCATAGGCCGCAGATGGACCTCGACAAGCTCAGCCGGATCCTCGCCGAGTCGGGCGAGCCGCCGTTCCGCGCACGCCAGGTGTGGGCTTGGGCGGCGCGCGGCGCCCGCGGCTTCGAGGAGATGACCGACCTCCCCGCGGCGCTGCGGGAGCGGCTCGCCGCGCAGGTGCCCTTCTCGTCACTGACCGAGCAGCGCGAGGCCGTCTCGCGCGACGGCACCGTCAAGGTCCTGTTCGCGACCGCGGACGGCCGCCCTCTGGAGGCGGTGCTGATGCGCTATCGCGACGGCCGCCGCTCGCTGTGCCTCTCCTCGCAGTCGGGCTGCCCGTTGACGTGCCGCTTCTGCGCCACCGGCGCGATGAAGTTCGGCCGCAACCTGTCCGCCTCGGAGATCCTCGACCAGGCGCTCCATTTCAGGCGCACCGAAGCGGTTGACCACTGCGTCTTCATGGGCATGGGCGAGCCGATGCTGAACCTCGACGCGGTTCTGGGGGCCTGCGAGCGGCTCCCCGACCTCGGCATCTCACACCGTCACACCACGATCTCGACGGTCGGCTGGATCCCCGGGATCGAGCGGCTGGCCGAGAGCGGCATGCCCGTGCGGCTGGCGCTCTCGCTGCACGCTCCCGAGGAAGCCCTGCGCAGCGAGCTGATGCCGGTCAACGAGCGCTATCCGCTCACGGACGTGATCGAGGCGTGCCGCGCCTTCTATGCGCGCCGGCGCCGGCGCGTGTTCGTCGAGTACGTGATGCTCGCCGGCGTCAACGACCGCTACGAGCAGGCGCTCGCGCTCGCCCGGCTGCTCGCTGCGCGAGGGCGAGCGCTCGCCCGTCTTCAAGGTCAACCTGATCCCGTTCAACCCCAGCGGCTCGGAGTTCAGCGGCTCCAGCCGCGAGTCGATCGCGGCGTTCCGCGCCGCGCTGGAATCGCGCGGCGTGCCCGTCACGGTGCGGCTCACGCGGGGGCGCGACATCGACGCGGCGTGCGGGCAGCTCGCGGCGGCCGAGGCGCTCGGCGGAGCCGCCTGAAGCGCCGGCCTCGCGCCCGCCTACTCCTCGAGCACGGCGAGGACGTTCCCGGCCGGGTCGTTGAACCAGGCGATCGCCGGTCCTCCCGGGCTCCGCGAGATGCCCCGCTCGTCCTGGTCGAAGCCGTCGTAGCGGATCGTCTCGATGCCCGCCGCGCTGAGCTCCTCGACGGCGCGCTCGATGTCCTCGACGGCGAAGTTGAGGATCGTGAACGCGGCGGGAGTGTGATCGGGCTTCGGGTAGACGATCACCTCGTGATCGTCGGCGAGGTGCAGCGTCAGCAGGCCGTTGTCCATGTCCTGCACCTCGACCCCGAGCTGGCCCGAGTAGAAGTCCCGGGCGGCGAGCATGTCGTCGACCGAGAAGCCGCTGAAAGCCCGCCTGGTGGAGAGAATCAGCCGGTCTCCCCGCCCGCGCGCGCCTCGCCGGCGCGCAGCAGCCGGTCTCGCAGCTCGGCCTGCTCCTCCGGGCTGGGGTCCCAGCGCGCCACGTCGGGAAGCTGCTCGAGGTCGCGCAGCCCGAACAGCTTCAGGAACTGGGTCGTCGTGCGGTACTGCGTCGCGCCGAACTGGGACTGCCCGGCCTCCTCGATCAGGCCGCGCTCCAGCAGCGTCGCGGTGGCGGAGTCGGCGCTGACCCCGCGGATGCGGGCGATCTCCGGCCGCGAGACCGGCTGCAGGTAGGCGACGATCGCGAGCGTCTCGGCCTGCGCCGGGGTCAGGGTCGCGAGGCGCGGACGGCTGAACAGGCGGCGTGCGGCCTCCTCGGTGGAGGGGTCGCTGGCGAGGGTGAAGCCGCCGCCGAGCTCGCGCAGCACGATGCCGCGGCGCCCGGGCGCGTAGTCCTCGCCGAGCAGCGCGAGCGCCGCCGTGACCGCGCCCTCCCCTGCCTCCGTCGCCGCCGCCAGCTCGGCGACGCTCAGCGGGTCGGCCGAGAGGAACAGCAGCGCCTCCACGGTGCGGGCGAGCTCGGGCGTCTCGCTCTCCGGGGGCGCGCCGGCGGGGGCGGCCTCGGCGTCCGTCGCGATCACGTCGTCGACGGGTCCTTCAGGGTGGGGCGCGCTCATCCGGCCAGCCTCGCCGCGGGCGCCGCGGCTGGCGGCGCCGCGGGCGCGTGGACGGCGATCTCGCCGAAGCTCTCCGGCTGCTCCCAGGCCGCCTCGCCGAGTTTGTAGAGCTCCAGGAGGGCGAAGACCGTGACCGCGACGGTCATGCGGTCGGCGCCGCGGACGGCATCGTCGAAGCTGAACGCGCCGCGGCGCAGCAGGCCGCGCAGGTGGGCGAGGCGCTCGCCGACGCTCACGCGGGGCGAGCCGATGTGGCGGAGGCTGATCGCCGGCGGCATCGCGAGCAGGCGTCCCATCGCCTCGCCGAGGCGCTCCGGGCGTTCCGAGCCGTCGGCGGGCGGCACGATCCGCCGCCGCAGCGCCGGTGGCAGGGGCGCCGAGCGGAACCGCACGCCGTCCTCGGCGGCGAGCAGCTCGCGGAGGTGGGCCGGCGGCCGCGCGGTAGCGGGCGGCGTCGAGCATGCGTGCGAGGAGCTCCTCGGCCGCCTGTTCGGGCTCGATGTCGAGCAGCTCCTCCTCCTCGCCGCTCAGCATCAGGCGCGACTTCAGCTCCAGCAGGGCCGCGATCAGCACGATGAACTCGGTCGCCGCCTCGAGGTCGAGCTCGCCCCGCTCTTCGAGATGGTCCAGATAGGCGAGCACGACGTCCGCGAGCGCGAGCTCGAGCAGGTCCACCTCTTCCCTGAGGATGAGCGTCAGCAGTAGGTCGAACGGCCCGCTGAAGACGTCCAGGTCGATCTCGAGCGAGGCGAGGCTCACCGCACCCAATCTACCCGGGGGCGCCGACGCCCATCCGCGCGCGCACGTCCGCGAGCGTCGCGGCGGCGATCTCGCGGGCGCGCGCGGCGCCGCCCGCGAGCAGGCGCTCGAGCTCGCCCTCGTCCGCCCTCAGCTCGGTGTAGCGCTCGCGGACCGGCGCCAGGTAGTCGACCACGGCCTCGGCGACGACGGCCTTGAAATCGCCGTAGCGGGAGTCGGAGAACTCGCCTTCGATCGCCTCGGGGGCGGTACCGCGCACGGCCGCGAGGATTTCGATCAGGTTCCCGATCCCCGCCTTGCCCTCGCCACGGATCACATCGCTGCCGGAGTCGGTGACCGCGCTCTTGAACTTCTTCTCGATCGCCTGCGGCTCGTCGAGCACGTACACGGTCCCCTGCGGGGAGTCGCCCGTCGTGGACATCTTGCGCGTGGGCTCCTGGAGGTCCATGATCCGCGCCCCGACCTGGGGGATGCGCAGCTCCGGCACGACGAGGACCTCCTCCCCGCCCGCGAAGCGCCGGTTGAAGTTCTGAGCCACGTCGCGCATCAGCTCGACGTGCTCGCGCTGGTCCTCGCCGACCGGGACCTCGTGGGCGCGGTAGGCGAGGACGTCGGCGGCCATCAGCACCGGGTAGAAGAGCAGCCCGGCCGAGACGAGCTGGCGCTGCGCCTCGGACTTGTCGCGGAACTGGTGCATCCGCTGCAGGCGGCCGAGTTCGGTGACGCTCGAGAGCAGCCAGGTGAGCTCGGTGTGCTCGTGCACGTCGCTCTGGCGGAAGAGGATGCAGCGGTCCGGATCCAGCCCGGCCGCCAGAAGGATCGCGGTCGTGTCATACAGCCGCTCGCGCAGATCAGCGGGGTCGTAAGGGACGGTCAGCGCGTGCAGGTCGACGATGCAGAAGATGCCCTCGCCGCGCTCCTGGCTCGAGACGTACTGCGCGATCGCGCCGATGTAGTTGCCCAGGTGCTTGCGCCCCGTGGGCTGGATGCCGGAGAAGATGCGCACGTCAGCGGCGGCGCAGAGACGCGTCGGTGAGCCAGGGCGGATCCCAGCCGGTGTCGGCCTGGTTCACGTTGGTGCCGGGGGGCACGATCTCGTCGATGCGGTCGAGCACCGAGCCCTCCAGGCGGTCGCGCTCGAGCGCGCCGAGCTGGCTCTGCAGCTGCTCCATCGTGCGGGGTCCGATGATCGCGGCGCTGACCGCGGGGTGGCTGAGGACGAAGCCGAGCGACATCTCGATCAGCGGCATGCCGGCCTGCTCGGCGACTTCGGCGAGCTTCTCCGCGGCCGCGAGCTTCGCCTGGTTGCCGGGGATCGACATGTCGTAGCGCGACGGGATCATCTGCGCGCGGCGGCTCGAGCCGGGGGACTCGCCGCCTTTGGTGTAGCGCCCCGACAGCCAGCCGCCGGCGAGCGGGCTCCACGGGATCACGCCCATCCCGTACTCCTGGCAGGCGGGCAGCACGTCGCGCTCGATCGCGCGGATCAGCATCGAGTAGGGCGGCTGCTCGCAGATGAAGCGCTCGCGGCCGCGCCTCTCGGCGGTCCACTGCGCCTGGACGATCTGCCAGGCGGGGAAGGTCGAGGAGCCGATCGCGCGCACCTTCCCGGCCGCGACGAGATCGCTCAGAGCGCCGAGCGTCTGGTCGATGTCGGTGTCCGGCTCGGGACGGTGGATCTGGTAGAGGTCGATCCAGTCCGTTTTCAGCCGTTTGAGGCTGCTCTCGACCTCCTTGACGAGCCAGCGGCGGGCGTTGCCGAACTGGTTCGGGTCGGTGTCGTGCATCCTGCCGTGCGCCTTCGTCGCGAGCACGACCGAGTCGCGACGGCCGTCCTTGAGCGCTTTGCCGACGATCTTCTCCGACTCCCCGCGCGAGTACACGTCGGCGGTGTCGATGAAGTTGATGCCGGCGTCGAGCGCGGCGTGGATGACCGCGATCGAGTCGTCGTGGTCGGTGTTGCCCCAGGCGCCGAACATCATCGCGCCGAGGCACAGCGGGCTGACGCTGATGCCCGTGGCGCCGAGTTTGCGGTGTTCCATCACGCGGTGCCCCCGGCTGCGCAGAGCGCAGTTGCGACGGCGCCGCTCACGCGAGCACCTCGCGGATCACCGGCTGCTTCGCGGCCGCCACCTCGTCGAGCCGGCGGACCGGCGTCGTGTACGGCGCCTGCATCGCGATCTCGGGATCCTCGGCCGCCTCGGCGAGGATCGCTGCGAGCGCCTCCGCGAAAGCATCGAGCGTCTCGCGCGTCTCGGTCTCGGTCGGCTCCACCATCAGCGCCTCGTCGACGAGCAGCGGGAAGTAGACCGTCGGCGGGTGGAAGCCGTAGTCGAGCAGCCGCTTGGCGAGGTCGAGCGTCTTGATCTTCAGCGCGCGCTTCATCGGCCCGCCGGAGAGCACGAACTCGTGCATGCACAGCTCGCCGAAGGCGAGCGGGAGCTGCTCCGCCACGCCAAGCCGGCGCAGCTGCGCGAGCAGGTAGTTGGCGTTCAGGACCGCCGTCTCGGAGGCGTCGCGCAGGCCGTCGGCCCCGAGCGAGCAGATGTAGGCGTAGGCGCGCACGAACGTGCCGTAGTTGCCGTGGAAGCCCCGCAGCCGCCCGATCGTCTTCTCGCGGTCGTGGTCGAGCGCGAAGCTCCCGTCCGGCCGCCGCGCGACGACCGGAACCGGCAGGTAGGGCGCGATCCGGTCCGAGACCGCGATCGGGCCCGAGCCCGGGCCGCCGCCGCCGTGGGGCTGGGTGAAGGACTTGTGGAGGTTGAAGTGGACGATGTCGAAGCCCATGTCGCCGGGCCGCGAGATGCCCATCACCGCGTTCAGGTTCGCGCCGTCGTAGTAGAGCGTGGCGCCGACGCCGTGGACGATCGCGGCGATCTCCTCGATGTTGGGGTCGAAGATCCCGAGCGTGTTCGGGTTGGTCAGCATCAGGCAGGCGACGCCCTCGTCGGCCTTGGCGCGCAGGTCGTCGAGGTCGATCCCGCCGTCGTCGTTGGTCGCGAGCTTCACGACCTCGAGCCCGGCCATCGTCACGGTCGCCGGGTTCGTGCCGTGCGCGGTGTCCGGCGTGAGCACCTTGCGCCGGTCCTCGCCGCGATCCTCGTGGTAGGCGCGCGTCAGCAGCACGCCCGCGAGCTCGCCGTGCGAGCCGGCCGAGGGCTGGAGGCTGACGTGCGGCAGGCCGGAGATCTCCCCGAGCGCCTGCTGCAGGCGCCACATCAGCTCGAGGGCACCCTGCGCGCGCTCCTGGTCCTGGAGCGGATGCAGCCGCGCGTGCCCCGGCAGGGCGGCGGCGCGCTCGTGCAGCCGCGGGTTGTGCTTCATCGTGCACGAGCCGAGCGGGTAGAAGCCCGAGTCCAGATCGAAGTTGCGCTTGGAGAGCCCGACGTAGTGGCGGACGATCTCCGGCTCTGAGACCTCGGGCAGCCGCGGCGGCTCGGCGCGGCGCAGGCGCTCCGGCAGGGCCTCCGCGGGCAGCGCCGGCACGTCGAGCTCCGGGCACGTGAACGCGCGCCTGCCGGGCGCGCCCTTCTGGAAGATCGTGCGGGCGCGGTCGCGCTGCATCGGCGTCGCGGCGCCCGCACGCGTAGGAGGCGCAACGTGGTGCGCGTGCTGCTCGGGGTGCACCTCGATGCCGGGGTCGGCGTGCAGGTGGTTGTCGTCGATCTCCCTCACGCGGGCACCGCCTCCGTCGTCCTCGCCGTCCCGCTCGCGGCCACGGCTGCGCCGAGCGCTTCCGCGAGGCGGTCGATGTCCGCCTTCGAGCGGCGCTCGGTGATCGCCACGAGCAGCCCGCCCCTGTCCTCCTGGCGGCCGCTCAGCGCCTGCAGGTCGGCGCCGGCGTTGATGCCGCGCTCGGCGCAGCGGCGGCGCACCTCGGCGACGTCCGCGTCCAGCCGCAGCGCGAACTCGCGCACGACCGGCTGGTCGTGCATCCGCTCGACGCCCGGCAGCGCCGCGAGCGTCTCGCGCGCGTAGTGGGTGCGCGCGGCGAGCAGCTCCCCGAGCTCGACGATCCCGCGCCGCCCGAGCCACGCGAGGTACACGACCCCGGCGAGCGCGTTCAGCGCCTGCGAGGTGCAGATGTTCGAGGTCGCTTTCTCGCGGCGGATGTGCTGCTCGCGGGTCTGCAGGGTCAGCACGAAGCCGCGGCGGCCGTCGACGTCGACCGTCTCGCCCGCGATGCGCCCCGGCATCCGCCGCAGGTACTCCTCGCGGGCGGCGAACAGGCCGAACGACGGCCCGCCGAAGTCGAGCCGGTTGCCCAGGGCCTGACCCTCGCCGACGGCGACGTCGACGCCGCATTCGCCGGGCGAGCGCAGGATCCCGAGCGTGAGCGGGTCGACCTGCGCGACGACGACCGGCTGCTCGCCCTCGCTCGCGGCGTGCGCCGCGTCGGCCAGCGCCTGCGCGTCCTCGACCGCGCCGTAGAAGTTCGGCTGGGCGAAGATCGCAGCGCTCGTCTCGGCATCGACCGCGGCCGCCCAAGCCTGCGCGTCGGTGACGCCCTCGCGCAGCGGCACCTCGACGACCTCCATGTCGTAGCCGTGCGCGTAGGTGCGCAGCGTCTGGAGCGTGTGCGGGTGCAGCCCCGCGCTCGCCACGATCCGCCTGCGGCCGTTGTGCAGCTTGGCGAGATACGCCGCCGCGGCGACCGCGGAGGGGCCCTCGTAGGTCGAGGCGTTCGACACGGGCAGGCCGGTCAGCTCGGAGATCGCAGTCTGGTACTCGAACATCACCTGCAGCCCGCCCTGGGAGATCTCAGGCTGGTAGGGGGTGTAGGGCGTCAGGAACTCCGAGCGCTCCATCAGCATGTCGATGAGCGCCGGGACGTAGTGGTCGTACATGCCCGCGCCGAGGAAGCTCAGCTCCTCTTCGGCCGAGCTGTTGCGCGCCGCCAGCTCGCGCAGGTGCTCGAAGACGTCCTGCTCGGGACGGCCCGCGGGCAGCTCCAGATCGCGGCCGAGCCGCACGGCCTCGGGGATCTGGCGGTCGAAGATCTCCTGCAGCGAGGACACGCCGATCGCGGCGAGCATCGCCTCGAGGTCCTCGGGTGTGATTGCGGTGTAGCGGCTCAAGTAGCCCTCAGCCTAGCCATCCGCGCACCGGCGGCCAGACGTCGAATCCGCGCTCTCTCCGGCCCCGGGAGCTCAGCCATCCAGCGTGGCCCGGTAGGCCGCGGCGTCCATCAGCGCGTCGCGCTCGGAGGGATCCGACAGGCGCACCTTCACGAGCCAGCCCTCGCCGTAGGGGTCGTCGTTGATCAGGGCCGGGTTGTCCGGCAGCGTCTCGTTGACGGCCACGATCTCGCCGGAGAGGGGCGCGACGACGTCGGAGACCGCCTTCACGGACTCGACCTCGGCGTACGGGGCGTCCTTCGACAGCGTCGTGCCGACCGCGGGCGGGTCGAAGAAGACGACCTCCCCGAGCGCGTCCTGGGCGTACCAGGTGATGCCGAGCGTCGCTTCGTCGCTGCCCTCGATGCGAGCCCAGTCGTGCTCGGCGTGGTAGAGGAGGTCGTCGGGATAGCTGGCCTCGGCCATTCGCGGAGCCCTTTCTGTTCTGTCGGCGAGAGCGTGCGGCGCGGCAATCTTGCCACGAAGCGCCGCTGTCGCGCGGGCGCGCTCAGGCGCGCTTCTTCACGAACGGCTTCTCGACGACCGTCGCCGGGCGCACGCGCCCGCGCACGTCGATCTCGAGCTTGGTGCCGACGGCCGCGTTGGCAGCGGGCACGTAGGCCATGCCGATCCCCCGCTCCAGGCACGGGGAGAGCGTTCCACTCGTGACCTCGCCGCCACCGGCGATCGCGTTGCCCTGGCGCGCGATCCCCGGGCCGTCGATCTCGAACGCCACCAGCTTCTCGGCGGGGCCCGCCTCGCGCGCCGCCCGCACGGCCTCGGCGCCGACGAAACCCGTGTCCTCCTTGCAGCACCAGCCGAGCCCGGCCTCGATCGGACCGCGCTCCACCGTCAGCTCGTTGCCGTAGAGGTGAAAGCAGACCTCCAGGCGCAGCGTGTCGCGGGCGCCGAGCCCGGCCGGCTTCGCCCCGCGCCGCACGAAGTCGCTCCACAGGCGCGGCGCGTGCTCGGGCGAGCACAGCAGCTCGACGCCGTCCTCGCCCGTGTAGCCGGTCCCGCAGACGAGCACGTCCTCGCCGGCGATCCGCTGCGTGGTCGTGCTCATCCGCTGCGGCAGCGGCGAGTCGGCGCCCGCCTGCACGATCTCCCGCGCGAGGGGGCCCTGCACCGCGAGCATCGCCCAGTCGTCGAGGCGGTCGCTGACGCTCGCTTCGGGAAAATCGGCGGCGAGCGCCTCGAACCAGGCGAAATCGGCGAGGTGGTTCGCGGCGTTCGTGACGGTCAGGTAGCGGTCGACCTCGAGGCGGTAGGTGAACAGGTCGTCGAGCACGCCGCCGTCCTCGCGGCAGAGCACGCTGTACTGCGCGCCCCCGGGCGCGATCTTCGAGATGTCGTTGGAGAGCAGGCGCTGCAGCAGCTCCAGAGCCTGCGGCCCGCTGGTCTCGATCTCGCCCATGTGCGAGACGTCGAAGATCCCGGCCGCGTCGCGCACCGCCATGTGCTCCTCGCGGACGCCCTCGTATTGGACGGGCATCTCCCAGCCCGCGAACTCCACGAGCTTCGCGCCCGCCTTGACGTGCTCATCGAACAGGGGCGTGCGGCGCAGGGCGGGCGGTGCCGAGGTCACGGGCGCAGGCTAGCGGGTGCCGGCGGGAGGCCCGAGAGCGACGCACCGGCTCGCCCGGAGACCCGTTAGCGTCGAACCACACCGCCGGTGATCCGCGCGCCCGGGGCGCGCGTAGACCACTCGCGTCACAGTCAAGAGCCGAACAAGGGGGAAACGAATGTCGGTGATGGTGGGACTTCGGATGGACGTCGACCCGGACCGCTTCATGGAGGTGGTCGCGCAGAACCAGGAGGTGTTCAGGTCGATCTCGGAGCGCGGGCGAGGCAAAGGCGCGATCCACCACATGTTCATGGCGGGCGAGGGCCAGGTGATGGTCGCCGACGAGTGGGACAGCGCCGAGAACTTCCTCGCGTTCTTCGAGGAGACGGGCGAGGAGATCGGCGCGCTGATGCAGCAGGCGGGGGTCGCGAACCAGCCGCAGCCGGCGTTCTGGCGGCCGCTGGACACGCCGGACCGGTTCTAAGAGGGCGCAGGCCGGGCTGGCGGCGCGCAGCGACCGCCCGCCGGGCGATGATCCGTCGCGATGACCGACGCCTCCGGCCATGCCGGCGACCCGACGCTCCTGCTCCAGCTGAGCGACCTGCACCTGCGCGTTCGCGAGGGCGCGGCCGACCTGCGCCTCGTGCGCGCCGTCGCGGCGGCAGCCGAGCTGCGGCCGCAGCCGCTCGCGGTCCTGCTGAGCGGCGACGTCGCGGACGAGCCGGCCTTCGCGGTCTACGAGCGGGCGCACCGGATGGTCGCGGAGCTGGGGATCCCGATCCACGCGATCCCCGGCAACCACGACGACCGCGACCTGCTCGCGATGGCGTTCGCGGGACGCGAGCAGGCGACGGGCGCGCCCGTCCACGTCCTCGCCTACGTCGGGGCCCTGCGTCTCGTCGGCTGCGACACGACGGTCCCCGGCAGCCCCGGCGGCGCCCTCGGTCGCGATCAGCTGCAGTGGCTGGAGAGGGTGCTCTCGGACGAGCCCGCGCGCCCGACGCTGCTCGCGCTCCACCACCCGCCCGTCGCCGCCGGCATCGTGGCGATGGACGAGATCGGGCTCGCCGCGGCGGACGCTTCGAGTCTCGAGGCGTTGCTGGAGGCCCACCCCCAGGTGCGGGCCGTCACCTGCGGGCACGTCCACCGCACCGCCGCGACGACGTTCGCCGGCCGGCCGCTGCTCCTCTGCCCGAGCACGAACTCGACGCTGCGACTGGATCTGCGCGCCGAGCAGGGGCTGCCGCTGCGGTTCGACGAGCAGCCGCTGGGGTTCGCCGTGCACGTCCTCACGGACGGGCGGCTGGTCTCGCACGTTCAGGCGTTGCCCGCGGGCTGAGGCCGCAGCGGGCCGGCGGCGGCGCCTGCCACGCCGGCCCGGGCCGCGCACGCCGATGCGCCGCGCGGTCCGCCCGCGCTCTCAGCCGCGCCCACTCGCAGGTTGCGCGCGCCCGCGCGCCGGCATCAGTCCCGCAGGAACGGCGGGACGTCGATGTCGTCGTCGGAGATCTCGAGGTTCGACCGCTGGCGGTCGGAGATGCGCGGGCCGCGGTCGGGGCGCCCGGTGCGCGCGTCGCGCCGCGCGCTGCGGCCCGGCCGGTGGTCGAAGCCCGTGCCGATCACGGTCACGCGGACCTCGTCGGACATCGCCTCGTCGATCACCGCGCCGAAGATGATGTTCGCGTTCGGGTCGGCCGCGTTCTGGATGATCTCCGCCGCGTCGTTGACCTCGAACAGACCCAGGTCTTTGCCGCCGGTGATGTTCAGCAGGATGCCGGTCGCGCCGTCGACGTTCTCCTCCAGCAGCGGCGAGGAGATCGCGGCCTTGGCCGCGTCGGCGGTACGGCTCTCGCCGGCGGCGGTGCCGATCCCCATCAGGGCCGAGCCGGCGTCCTGCATGATCGTGCGCACGTCGGCGAAGTCCAGGTTGATGAGGCCGGGGATCGTGATCAGGTCGGTGATGCCCTGGACGCCCTGGCGCAGCACGTTGTCGGCCTCGCGGAACGCGTCGAGCATCGAGGTGCGCCGCTCGACGACCGCGAGCAGCTTCTCGTTGGGGATCACGATCAACGTGTCGACGACCTCCCGCAGGCGCTCGATGCCCTCGGTCGCCTGGCGCCCGCGCTGGGAGCCCTCGAACTCGAAGGGGCGCGTCACCACGCCGACCGTCAGCGCGCCGATCTCGTTCTTGGCGATCTCGGCGATCACGGGCGCGGCGCCCGTGCCGGTGCCGCCGCCCTCGCCGGCGGTGACGAAGACCATGTCGGCGCCCTTCAGCGCCTCCTTGATGTCATCGCGCGACTCCGACGCGGCGGCGAGGCCCACATCCGGGTTCGCGCCGGCGCCGAGCCCCTTGGTGGAGTCGTGCCCGATGTTCAGCTTGATGTCGGCGTCGCACATGGCGAGCGCCTGCGCGTCGGTGTTCGCCGCGATGAACTCGACGCCGCGCAGCCCCGCGTCGACCATGCGGCTGACGGCGTTCGTACCGCCGCCGCCCACGCCGACGACCTTGATGACCGCCAGATAGCTCCCGCTGCTCTCCATGATGGTTCTGTCCGAAGCCTTCAGTAGTAATTCAGGGTTGGCAGCATACAGAGTCGCCCACCCGCCGGAATGCGACCCTATGCAGGGAATCTCGCCCTGTCAACGAAGGCGACGAGTCTCGCAACGATTCGTGCAGATCGGCCGACTCTCGACCGCTGCCTGAGGATCGTCGCTCGCGGACCATGAAGCTCGAGTTGAGCTAGAGCCTTCTCATCCGCCGGGTTCGGGGCTCGTCGCTTCGGCTTCCGCGCCGCCGCCCGCTTCGGCGCCTGAGCCCGAGCCGCGGGTCGTCGCGGCTTCTTCGGAGGACTTTTCCGAGCTTGCTTCGCCCCCGCTCGCCTGCGCCCCTTCATGGGGTCCGGCGCTGTGTTCGCGGCCTTCCGGTGTCGCCGCGGCGAGCCCCGCCGCCAGCGCCGCGACGGTCGATTCGCCCTTCCCCATCTGCGCTTCGCCGGTCGCCGAGCCTTCCCCTTCGTGCGGCGCCGACCCCGGCGGGAAGCCGGCCGCGGCCCGTTCCGGCGTGCGCACGTCGACGTACAGCGCGCCCGCCGAGCTGGGCTCGGCCAGCACGGCCGCCAGCGCGAGCCACTTCGCGCGGGGGCGCGTCGCGTCGCCGAAGTAGACGAGCAGGCCGGTCCGCATCGCCACCGTCAGGCCGCGCGGGGAGAAGTAGGCGCGCGTCAGGTACTTGCGCAGCACCCCCGGCGCGGCGCCGAGGACGGCCAGCGCCTGGAGCACCAGGGGGTTGCGGGCCCGCTCCCCGCTCGGCGGGGCGACATCGTCGGCGACCGTCGGCAGCGAGCCTGTCGGGACGCCGGTGCCGAGCGCGGTCCCGTCGGCGCCGATCGCGATCCGCATGCCGCCGATCAGCAGCGCGGCGACGGGGGCGCGCTCCACCACTGCGATCCGCATCGAGTGCGGGAAGCTCGTCGTGACGTGGATCGCCGCCACCTCGGGGAAGCGCGCCACGGCCGCGTCGAGCTGCCCTGAGCTGAACGAGAGCGTGCTCTGGCGCTTGGCGGCTTCGGTCAGCGCGCTTTCGATCGCGCTCGCCTGCTGCCCGTGCGCGCCGGAGATGCGCACGTGCTCGACCGCGACGAACGAGGAGTGGCGCAGCCACATCCAGGCCCCGCCCAGGAGCGCCAGCGCGACCAGCGCGCACACGAGCACGACCCGCAGGCGCCGCCTGGTTCGGAGCGGGGAGAGAAGGCCGGCGATCGCGCCGCGGACCCGCCCCGGCACTCCCGGAAGCTGAGCCGCGCGCCACGCTCCGGGACCCCGCCGGCCGCGCGGGTCGCCGTCCAGGCGTCCGGCGCGTGGATCTGCGGCCATCGAGCGGTCCATCCGAACAGTCTTCGACCCCGGCCGGACATCCCCTTCGGCGCGGTCTCTCAGCGCCAGGGAAAGCGCACGTCGCCCAGCGTCTGCACCTCCGGCTCGAGCTCGACCCCCGTGCGCTCGAGCACGCGCCGGCGCCCCTCGGCCATCACAGCCACGACGTCGGAGGTGCTCGCCGTGCCGGTGTTCTCGATGAAGTTCGCGTGCTTCGGCGCGAAGCGGGCGCCGCCGACGCCGAGCCCGTTGCAGCCCGCTTCGGAGAGCAGCACGCCCGCGCTGCGTCCCTGCGCTCGCGGGTCCTCCGGGTTCTTGAACGTCGAGCCGAAGGTCTTGATGCCCTGTGGCTGGGCCTCGTGGCGCATCCTGCGCATCTCGGCCAGCGTCGCCGACACCTCCTCCGGGTCCCCCTCGGCGAGCAGCAGCGAGGCGCGCACGACAACTTCGCCCGGCTGCAGGTTCGAGCTGCGGTAGCCGAGCCCGAGCTGGTCGGGCCCGCGTCGCTCCAGCCCGTCCGCACCGGCGAGCTCGACCCACTCCAGGACGCGCCCCAGCTCCCCGCCGTAGGCGTTCGCGTTCATCCTGCACCGCGCCGCCGAGCGTGCCCGGGATGTTCACGCCGAACTCGATCCCGGAGAGCCCGGCACGGGCCGCCCGGGCCGCGATCGCGGGCAGGCGCGCGCCGCCTCCGCAGAGCACCCTGCGCCCCTCGATCGCGATCTCCGCGAGCTCCCGGTCGAGCTTCACGACGAGTCCGCGCACGCCGTCGTCGGCGATCAGCAGGTTCGAGCCGGAGCCGACCACCGAGACCGGGATGCCGGCGCCGCGCGCCCATGCGAGCAGCTCGACCAGCGCGCCATCCGTCCCGGCGCGGGCGAAGAACTCCCCGCGGCCGCCCGTCCGCACGGTCGTCAGCCGCGCGAGCGGATGGTCGCGCTCCACGCCGGCGGGCGGGGCGGGCGCGCTCATCCGCCGGCTCCCCGCGATCCGGGTCCGGCGGCGACGAGCATGCGGGCGAGCCTCTCCACGTCGCCGGCGCCCATCACCACACAGAGGTCGCCGGCGCGGAGCAGCCGCCCGAGGACCGCCTCGGCCGCCGCGAAGCCTGGCAGCCAGTAGACCGGCCGCCCGCCCGCCGCGTCGGCGGCGGCCTCCGCGACGGCGAGACCGCTGACGCCCGGGAAGTCCTCGGCACGCTCGCGCGCCGGATAGACGTCGAGGACGACCGCGACGTCGGCCAGCGCGAGCGCGGCGCCGAAGTCGCGCGCGAGCAGCGCCGTGCGCGAGAACAGGTGCGGCTGGAAGACCGCGACGAGGCGCCGCCGATCGAGCGTGCGCGCGCCCCTGAGCGTCGCCGCGACCTCGGTCGGGTGATGCGCGTAGTCCTCGTAGACCTCGGCACCGCCGGCGCTCGTTCCGAGGCGCTGGAAGCGCCGTCCGGCGCCGGCGAAGGCCGCGAGCGCCGCGAGCGCGGGCGCCGCCTCCGCGCCGGCGAGCCGCGCCGCCTCCAGCGCGCCGGCGGCGTCGGCCGCGTTGTGGGCACCGGGAACCGCCAGCGTCACCTCCTCTCCGCGCCAGCGGAAGCGCGAGCCTCCGAGCGTCAGCTCGAGCTCCTCGGGCGCATAGGCGACCGCGTCCCCGTCCGCGAGCTCGAGCAGCTCGGGCCGGTCCCACACCACCGCCGCGCTCGCGCCGGCCAGCAGCTTGCGGAAGTCGCGGCGCAGCTCGCCCAGCGAGGAGAAGGTCGCGTGGTGGTCGAGCTCGGCGTTGGTGAGGACAGCGACCTCGACGCTCAGGCTGAGCATCGAGCGATCCGACTCGTCGGCCTCGATGACGAGCCATTCGCCCGCCGTCCAGCGCGCGTTCGGCAGCCCCGCACCGACGGGCGCGCCGACGAGCCAGCCCGGATCGAGCCCCGCCGCGCGCAGGATGTGGACGAGCATCGAGGCCGTCGTCGTCTTGCCGTGGGTGCCGGCGACCGCGATCGTGCGCCGCAGCGCCGAGAGCTCGCCCAGCAGCGCCGCCCGCGGCAGCTCGGGCAGCCCCCGCTCGCGCGCGGCCGCGCGCTCCGGGTTCGCGGCCGGCACCGCGCTCGAGTAGTAGAGCTCGACCCCCTCCCCGGACGGGAGGTTCGCGGCGTCGTGGCCGATCGCCGCCCGCAGCACGCCTTCCTCGGCCAGCGCCCGCGTCTGTTCGCTCTCCGCCGCGTCGGAGCCGCTCACCTCGGCACCGAGCGCGTGCGCGGCGCGGGCGTAGGCGCTCATGCCGGCGCCGCCGACGCCGACCAGGTGCATGCGCCGCCCCGCCCAGGGCGCGCGGCCGCGTCGCTCACCGTGCGGCTCCCAGCAGCTCGGCGGCGACCTCGGCCGCCGCCCGGGGCCGCGCCAGCGAACGTGCGGCGGCCGCCATCGCCCCCAGGCGGCGCTCGTCCGCGAGCAGCGAGGCGACCTCGCCGCCGAGCCTCGCGCCGGTCAGCTCGCCGTCGGCGATCACGACGGCCGCGCCCGCCTCGGCCATCCAGCGCGCGTTGGAGGCCTGGTGGTCGCCGGCGGCGTGAGGGAACGGGACGAGCACCGCCGGCACCCCGTAGGAGGCGAGCTCGAAGACCGAGCCGCCGGCGCGTGCCACCGCGAGGTCGGCGGCGGCCAGAGCGCGGCCGAAGTCCTCGAGGTCCAGGTACTCGATCAGCTCATAGCCCTCCCCGAGCTCGCGCGGAGGCCAGCTCCTCGTAGTCGCGGCGCCCGCTCACGTGCAGGACGCGGAACGGCGCGCCGGCGAACGCTTCGGCGGCGGCACGGTTGATCGTGCGCGAGCCGAGCGAGCCGCCGAACACCAGCACGCACGTCTCGTGATCGTCCAGGCCGAAGCGTCTCCGTGCCTCCAAGCGGTCCGCGGCCGGCGGCGGGATCGGCCGGCCGGTGACGAGGTACTTCTCGCCCGTCCCTGCCGCGCAGCGGGAACGCCAGGCAGACGCGGCGGGCGAGCGGCGCGAGCAGCCTGTTGGTGAGACCCAGGTGGCTGTCGGCCTCGGTCAGGACGAGCGGGAGCCGCATGCTTGCCGCCGCCAGCCCCACCGGTCCCGCGACGTACCCGCCGCCGCCCATCACCGCCTGCGGCGCGATCTCGGCGAGCATCGCCCGCGCCCGCGGCACCGCCGCGGCGGCGAGGCCGGCGGCGCGCAGCGCCCGCAGGGGGTTCGTACGGCTCAGGCCCTCGACCGGGAGCCGGCGCAGCTCGAAGCCCGCCGCCGGCACGAGCTGCGCCTCGGCGCGCCCGCCGCCGATGAAGCTGACCTCGGCGCCCTCAGCCCGCAGCGCTTCCGCGACCGCGAGCGCCGGCACGACGTGCCCGGCGGTCCCGCCCGCTGCGATCACGATCCTCGGCGCTGCGTTCACGGCCCCATCCTTCCTTTTCGGACCGCCGCGCGTCGGCCCCGCGGGGCGAGCCGACCGACCGCACGTGGCCTGTGGCCCCTCCGGCCACGTTCAGCAGCAGGCCCATCCCGGACAGCATCACGATCAGGCTGCTCGACCCGTAGGAGACGAATGGCAACGGCACCCCGGTGAGCGGCGCGAGCCCGAGCACGGCGAAGGCGTTGAGGATCGCCTGCGAGAGGATCAGCGCCGTCACGCCGACCGCGATCAGGGCGCTGTAGAGGCTGCGCGCCGACTTGGCCGCGCGCAGTCCCGCGTAGGCGATCAGCCCGTAGAGGAAGAGCAGCGCCCACACCCCGACCATCCCCAGCTCCTCCGCGATCACGGCGAGGATGAAGTCCGTCGGCGCCTCGGGGAGGTAGAAGATCTTCTGGACCGACTGCCCCGGGCCGACGCCGAACAGGCCGCCCGAGCCGATCGCGATCTGGCCCTGTACGGCCTGGAAGCCGCTGCCCGAAGCGTGCGCCCATGGGTCCAGGAACGAGGTCAGGCGGGCCCGCGCATACGGCCGCACGAGCGCGTAGAGCACGATCAGCGCCGCCAGCGATGCGGCGATCTTGCCGAGCTTTCCCATCGGGATCCCGGCCGCGATCAGCATCGTCCCGATCGTGAAGACGATCACCAGCGCCGTGCCGAGGTCCGGCTGGGTGAAGACGAGCAGGCACCCGGCGCCGACGACCACCAGCAGCGGCCTGGCCAGGTCGCGCAGGTCGTTCACGCGCGAGGGCCGCTTCGCCAGCAGGGTCGCGCAGTAGAGCACCAGGGCGAGCTTCATCAGCTCGGAGGGCTGGAACTGGACCTGGCTGGGGCCGATCCAGCGGCGCGCGCCGTTCACGGACACGCCGATGTGGGGCACGTGCGTGGCGAGCACGAGCACGAAGGAGACCGCCAGCAGCGGGGCGGTGATCACATGCACTTTCGCCACGCCGTCGCGCGCCAGAAGCCTCATCGCCACGAGCCCGATCGCGCCGTAGATGACGTAGCGGATCAGATAGCTGCTGCCGTTGCCGTGGCCCTGGAGCAGAGTCGTGGCCGAAGACGCGCTGTAGACCATCACCGCGCCGAACGCGAGCAGGCACATCGTCACCGTGAGCAGGATGCGGTGCTCGAGCGTCTGGGGCTGCTTGGCCCGTCGGCGGCCGCCGGCCGCCTTTTTGCGCCGCGGTCGGGCGGCCCTAGCTCTCCTTGCTGCGGCCGATGGCATCCAAGCTGCATTCGACAACAGCCGTCGGATGCCTCCGCGTCGCGCGGGGCTCCCGGGGCCGGGCCGGTCCCGGCGCTGCGGCTGGGCCGCGGCCGCCGCGCGCAGGCAGATCGGCCCCGCCCGCCCCGGGCGCCGCTCAGACCCCGCGGCTCTGTTTCCGCCATCCCGCCCGGTGCTGACCGATACTCCCGGGTCCAGGATCGCCCGTGTTTACGGGCCTAACGGGATGCGGCCATGACGCTCGATGACGCCCCGTCCAGCTACGTTCGCTGACATTGCGTTGACAACGGGTACCGTGCGGATCGCTCGGCTACTACTCAGCGGACGTGCGGTTCGCCGGCCTCGACGATGTAGGCGACCGCCGCGGGGTTGACGAATACGACGGCCTCGCGTACATGAAGCTCCGCGTGGGCCGTGGTGCGCGCGTCGCCCCACAGGATGCGCGCCGCATCGGCGGAGGACTCCTCAACTTCCAGCGTGTCTCCGCCGAGTATGTGGAGTTTGCTAGGCATCGTCCGGATGGTAACGCGGACGTGGCGCCGAGCGGATCACGATCACGGTCACGTAGCGCCGTGTCGTCGGGTACGTCTACGAACCGCTCCGAGTAAGCGAAAACTGCTGGCTGCGCTCCATGATCATCACGTCGAAGTGACGCAGTAGATCCTTACGGCCCCACAACGCGACCTGGCAACCTTCCACAAAACAGGGGTTGATCTCGAACTCGAACTCGGGGATCTCTGGGATGGTCGCCTTGGACGGCCTGGTCGCCTGATGCATCGTCACGCTGCCACCCACCCCCGCACCTTGCTCCGCGGCGATATCTGCCGGCGAGTAGCCCATCAGCGGGGCATATCCCGTGGGTAGCACGGTGCCATCGGCTCCGGTGTCGATGAGCCCGGCGATAGAACCTGTGGCGCCGCTCGGGCCGGTCACGGTCAGGACTAGGAACGGGCGAGGTTCGCCCATGCCCAAGTCACGATAGGCAACGATCAAGTCCGGCATCTAGGCTCGGGCGGCCCGTTAGAAAAGGAAGGCCGACGAGGCCGAGTCCGGGACCGGCATGAGGAAGTCGTCCTCGCGGACCTCAGGCTTGTTGCGCAGTTCCACAGAGTCCAGCGCGGTGGCGATCACCTTGCCGGCGCGAATTGCGACCCAGCTCCCTGCGTACTTCGTTAGGTCCTCAAGGACCTCAGGACCCTGGTGGACGGCTGCCATGCTAAATCCTCCTTCGGGGATACTGCTCATCCGCGGGTGCTGATCGGCTGGACGGCTGGTTTACGGCTCGCATCCGGGTCTTTCGCGGACGGAAAGCGTACCGCAGGACTTAGTGTTCTGCACGGGGTAGACGCCTCCTGCGTCATGCGACCATCCGTTCGCCGCCGCGCGTCTCAGCCACAATCGCCATCGCCGCCTCGCACGCCTCCGCGGGCCGGCGCTCGAAACATGCTCGCCACGTCTCGACCATCTCCGCGAGCACCTTTCGCCATTCCCGGCGCTCCCCGCTCGCCGCTATCGCCGCGGCCGCGCTCAGAGCCTCGCCCCAAGCCTGCTCGAACGGTTCCCCTCGCCTTGCGCCCTTCTGCGAACTCGGCGACGGGCAGGGCCGGCGTCCACTCGCACGTCGCGCGAACCCCGGACGCACAAGCGCCTCGCCCGCCCTGTTCACCGATTCATCCAACCTTCCCTGGGGTGCCCCATCGGAGGGTGGCCCGTGCTGTCGTGGCACGGACCACCACTCAGCGTCTCTTGTGTTTACGGGATTGCTTCGTATTCGGCTTTTGTTTTGAGTTCTTTGCCACCAAAGATCGACGATAAAGCGAATAGCGCGTTGTTTTTGTAGCCGCCACCGACCCACGCAATGTCGCCGCCGGTTGTGTTGAGGAGGCCGCCGCTCACGGACGAGGCAGGTGTGTTGGCGACGTTCTGAACTCCGCCGCTGACCGTCGCTTCGTTACCGCCCGCAATGTTTTCGTTACCGCCGGTCACCGACGCCTCTTCGCCGCTCGCTTTGTTGGTGGCTCCGCCGCTCACCGAGGCGCCATTGCCGCTCGCAACGTTTACGACGCCTCCGCTCACCGACGAGAATTCGCCGCTGGCGGTGTTCTCAAGGCCCCCGATGACGGACGCGTATTCGCCGCTCGCCGTGTTGACGGCGCCGAACACATCGCTGAACGGCGCGGAGTCCGTGTTCCTTTCCCCGGCGATCAGCGATCCATAGCTGGTGTAGGCCTGTTCCGTGCCGAGCACGAGGTTGTGTGAACCGGTCTGCGCCCCTGGTTTCTCGTCGTAGCCGATCACGAGATTGCCCTCGCCGTTGACCGCGGCGTTGGTTTTTCCTGCGCCCGAGAGAAGCTGCAGGTTCACTCCGGAGAACCGGATCGTTGGCTTGGCGCCGACACCTGCTTCGACGAAGCTGAGGTGCGGCAGGACGCTTTTGAGAAGCGTCAGCTGTTCGGCGGTGAAAGCGTTTTTGCCTTCGGGTCCTTCTTTGCCTTCCGCGCCGGCTTTGCCTTCTTTGCCTTCGGCGCCCGGGTCGCCCTTACCGGCGAGCAGTTCCCACCCCGGCGAAGCTTCTCCGGTCGGTTCCTGCCCCGTGTTCGAGTCTTCGGTCGAGATGTAGGAACTGCCGTTCCACCTGACCGCGTCGCTCTTTGCGTAAGTCGTCGCGCCGCTCCACTGCCCCTTCCAGGTCAGCCGGTTCTTGCCTTTCAACAGTTGCTTCAGTTCGTTTTCTTCCGATTCCGAGAAGGTCGACGGTTTGATCGCATCGTACTTCCCTTCACCGGCCGCGTTGGCGACGGTGCATGCCTTGTCGCTAAACGCGCCCGTGTAATGCGCTTTAGCGGGTTTCGGCGGTTTCACCTTTGTCGCCTTCACGCAATACGTAGCCGGTTCGGCCGACGCACTGCCGGCCAGCACCGCGGCCAACGCCACCATGCCAACAAATGCCACGCTCATCTTCCAGAGCCGGAGCATCTCGCATCCCCCCATCCTCTTGTGGTGCGAGCGAACACGAGCGTCGCCCGCGATACGTGCATCCTGCCACCGAGGCGCGAACGATGTCGTGCGAGCTCAGTCTCCGCGCTGACCGACTACCCCGCCGTGGCAGTGCGGGGCACCAGGCGCCAGCACTGTGCGAGAACGCCCGGCGCCGCATCGACTCCCCCGGCAGGGGCCGACACCGAGCGCGTATCCCGCCCGCGCGGCCTCGGGCCGAAAGGAGAAAACCCTGGCGCGCGCAAAGCTCTCACGCCGCCTGCTCCTGGTAGCGGAGCCTCCACGTCCGGTAACGGTTCGCGCGGCACGCCTCGCAGAGCGTGACGGTCGTGCGGCGCCCTGTCTGGCGCTCCACCGCCGGCACAGCGGTCAGCCGGTCGTTCCGACCGCAGCACGAGCACGCGACGAGCCGCCTGTCGGTCGCGTTCATTGGCCCCCCACCGATTCGGAAACGCCGCTGTCGGGACGTTCGGAGTGCCCCTTCGGGAGCGCAGACTTCCAGCCCGCCGGGAGCAGTTCCTCCGCACCCATGACGCGCGCCCGGAGCTTGATCCACGCCTTGACCAGCGAGGCTTCCGATGCCGGCGCGCGGCCGAACGCGGCGATAGCGGCGGCGAGGTCTCGGCGGTTCTGGATGGGGTAGTGGTAGCCCGGCCCGTTCTTGCGCTTCAGCGCGAGACCCTTCTTTCCCAGAGCTTCGACTTCGGCGTCTGTGTAGTGCGGCGGATCGCCCTCCGTGTGAGCGTCTGAGCCGGGGTGAGAGCGCAGGCCAAGCCGGGCTTTGGCTGCCTTCGCCCTGGCGATGTCCACATACGACGGGACAAACACCCGCCCCCGGGGGCGATCTACGCTGAGCGAGCGAAACTCAACGACGACACGATCCCCGAGCTCGTGTGTACCAGCACGGCGCTCCGCCACCGTCAGTGACCCGCGAGCGAGCGCCGAGTAAGCGGCCGGCGATGCTCCCCGGTTGACGGCTGAGACATCCCCGCCGTCGACATCAACCTCGAGGAGTGTGCGAAGACTTCGATCCTCGTTCCACCGCTGCCGTACCGCCTTGAACGCGAAGCTCGCGCCGTC
Organism: uncultured Solirubrobacteraceae bacterium; assembly: GCA_963779065.1. Classification (GTDB taxonomy): domain Bacteria; phylum Actinomycetota; class Thermoleophilia; order Solirubrobacterales; family Solirubrobacteraceae; genus Palsa-744. The sequence goes on along the minus strand of CAVZWQ010000003.1, from coordinate 151,376 downwards.
CAGGTCGCCGCGCCGGATCGCACGAACGAGTTTCTGGGCATCGTGGTCCTCGTCATCGAGTTCCGCGCGGTAGTGCAACCCCGTCGCGTCTTCGGTCACAGCCAGCGTGCCGGACTTGGTGCGAGCCAACGGCAAACCGCCACCCGCGCCGTGGTTCGTCAGAAACATGATGTCCGGATCGCGCGCGAGCGACGATCGGAACGCACCGCGCTTGATTATCTCCGTCACACCGGCTCCGATTTCGTAGCCGGTGTCAAAGACGGAGGCGTGTCCCGTGATCGTGCTCATACTGCCTCCAATGCGTCTGCCAGCTCGGGGGGCGAGCCAAGCTGATCCAGTTCGTTCTCTGCGGTCTGACGCGCCGCCTGTTCGCTTCGCACGCAAGTCTCGCGGGCCTCGACGAGCTCCGAATCGCGCTTTGCGTTGATCTCGTCCCGGTCCGCCTCCCAGCGCGCCTGCGCCTCAGGGATGCCCAGTTCGACCGCGCGCGCTTCGCGAGCTTCTTCAGCTTCGCGAGCCTCGCGGCGCTGGATGTTTTCGGCCGCGGTCCAGAAGAGCGACTGGCGGGGCGGGAGAGGGGTCGGCAGCGGTTCGGTCCGAGCGAGCGCCTGGCGCACATCGCGCTCCGCGGGAGTCAGCTTCGCCTCGGCCTCCGCCTGCTCACGCTGTTCGCGCAACCACTGTTCAGCTTCGCGCTCCCGTTCGAGGTAGATCCTCCCCATGCGCTCGGCCTCACCACGTTCGGCTGCTTCGCGTTCGGCTGCCTTCCCGCCGTGGTCGCGGGCCAGCCGTTCCCTCATCCTCCGGGAGAGCGTGGCCATCACGCCACCGCCCTTACTGCTCGGCGCTCAGGGGCCTTGTGCGGGCGCGTCTCAAGCGTCGTCTGGGCGCGGCTCAGGATCTCGAAGCGGGCGCTCGCTGGTGCGGCGTATGACGACCGTGACCTGGTGTTCTGCGACGAGCTCGGCGGCCCGATCTACCCGCAGCGACTCACGGAACAGTTCGAGAGCCGCCGTAAGGCCGCAGGCATCGCCACCGGCACGTTGCACGTTCTACGCCACACGAGCGCGACGCTCGCCCTCACAGCGAACCCTCCCGTCCCGCTGCACGTCGTCGCCGGACGCTTGGGCGACGATCCCAAGACGATCCTCGGCACGTACGCCCACCTGCTGCCGCACAGTGACGAGATGGCCGCGGAAACGGTCGCCGCCGCGATCGCTGACAAACCGTTGACAAAGACGCCGATTTAGGCCCGGAAACGGCTCTACAACGCGGCGCCGCTCAGACCCCGCGGCTCTGGCGGTAGATCGTGAAGCCGATCGCGGCGCAGATCGACGCGACGATCCAGAAGCGCAGGATGATCTTCGTCTCCGACCACGCCTTCAGCTCGAAATGGTGGTGGATCGGGGCCATCAGGAACACCCGTTTTCGGAACGCCTGGAAGGAGATCACCTGGATCACGACCGAGAGCGCCTCGAGCACGAAGATGCCCCCGAGCAGGATCAGGAGCACCTCGGTTTTCGTGAACACCGCGAGACCGGCGATCGCGCCCCCCAGGCCGAGCGAGCCGGTATCCCCCATGAAGATCGTCGCCGGGAACGCGTTGAACCACAGGAAGCCGATGCAGGCGCCGACGAGGCAGCCCGCGAGCATCGCGAGTTCGAACTGGCCCGAGATGAACGTGATGCCGATGTAGGCCAGCAGCACGATCGCGGCGCACCCCGCCGCCAGGCCGTCGAGGCCGTCCGTGAGGTTCACCCCGCTCGTCGTGCCCGCGAGCACGAGGTAGATCACGACCGGATAGAGGGGGCCGACGTCGATGTGGTAGTCGACGAAGCGCAGGAACAGCACGCTCGGGAGGTGCGCCTTCTCGTGCGCGATGTACCAGAGCCCGATCGAGATCGCGATCGTGGCGAGCAGCTTGGTGCGGGCGCGCAGCCCGAGGGAGCGGCGCTTGACGAGCTTGGTGTAGTCGTCGGCGAAGCCGAGCGCCGCGCATGCGATCGCCGCGCCGAACACCCCGAGCACCGGCCAGTCGTAGTTGGTGAGGATCAGGAAAGGGACGGTGACCGAGAGGAAGATCAGCAGGCCGCCCATCGTGGGCGTCCCGGCCTTCTGCAGGTGCCCCTGGGGCCCGTCCTCGCGGATGTGCTGCCCGAACTCCCGCGCACGCAGGAACGCGATGAACTTCGGGCTCAAGAAGATGCAGATCAGCAGGGCGGTCGTGCCCCCGAACAGGATGCGGCCCATTCAGCGCTGTCCCAGGACCGGCTGGGCCGCAGAGACGGCGAGGTTGCCGTCCGCGTTGCGCAGCGCCGCCGCGACGCGCTCGAGCCCGACCCCGCGCGAGGCCTTCACGAGCACGGCGTCGCCCGGCCTCAGCATCGCGGGCACGGCCTCCGCGGCGGCCTCCGCGTCGGGGAAGGAGTGCGACTCGCCGCCGAACCCCGCCTTCATCTCGGCGGCGAGGGGTCCCACCGCGACGAGGACATCCACCCCGGCGCGACGGGCGTGGGCGCCGATCTCGCGGTGCAGGGCGGCGGCCTGCGGTCCCAGCTCGAGCATGTCGCCGAGCACGGCGAGCAGCCGCCCGCTGCGCGGGCTCGTACCCCGTGACGGGGCACCCCCCATGCCGGGCGGCAGGCAGGCGGCCAGGTCCTCGATCGCGGCCCGCATCGACATCGGGTTGGCGTTGTAGCAGTCGTCGATCAGCAGCACCCCCGAGGGGAGCTGCTCGCGCTGGCCGCGCATCGCCGAGAACGACACGTCCAGCCGCCCGGAGGGAACCACCCCGACGGCGCCGGCGGCCGCAACGGCGGCCAGCAGGTTGCGAAGGTTGTGCGCCTGCGCGAAGGACGGCACGAGCCGCAGGCGCTCGCCGTCGTCGTCGATCGTCACGACGCCGTCCTGCCCGCGCCCGAGCAGCCGCACCGCTCCGCCGTCGCCGAAGGAGATCGTGCGCACGTCCGCCCGCAGGTGGGGCTCGAGCAGCGGCTCGCCCGCCGGCACCACCGCGACCGCGCCGGCGTCGAGCCCCGCGATCAGCTCGGCCTTGGCCGCCGCGATCGCCTCCAGCGAGCCGAGCATCTCCAGGTGCGCGGGGCCGACGTTGACGATCACGCCCACGTGGGGGCGCGCGATCGCCGTCAGCTCGGCGATCTGCCCGGGCCCGCGCATCGCCATCTCGAGGACGAGCGCGCGCGTCCCGGCCGGTGCCGCGAGGATCGCGAGCGGCACCCCGATCTCGGTGTTGAGGTTCTGCGGGCTCGCAGCCGTCGGCATCACCGCCGCGAGCAGCGCGGCGAGGATGTCCTTGGTCGAGGTCTTGCCGGTCGAGCCGGTGATCGCGAAGACGCGCGCCCCCTGCGCGACGAGCTCGTCGCGCCAGGCGCCCGCGAGCCGCTGCAGGCCGTTCAGCGGGTCAGGGTGCGCCAGCACCGCCCCCTCGCCGCGCTCGCGCGCGCCGGGCACGGCCCGGGCGGCGTGCTCGGGCGCGACCAGCACGCCCCAGGCGCCCGCCGCGAGCGCCTCTGCGCTGCGCGCGCCGCCGTCCTCGCGCTCGCCGCGCAGCCCGGCGAACAGCTCGCCCGGCCGCAGGGCGCGGGTGTCGACGGCGGCCCGAGGGGGCGCCGGCCCTGCCGGGCCCGTCCCCTCCCAGGCCAGCTCCGCGCCGGCCGCGGCGGCGACGCGCCGGGCGTCCCAGCCGCTCACTGCTGCCTCGAAGCCGCGGCGGCGACCGTCGGCTGCCGCGCGTCGAGCTCCTCGCCGGCCACCGCGACGTCGTCGAACGGGATCTTGTGCCCGCCGGCCAGCTCCTGTCCCTGCTCGTGGCCCTTGCCGGCGATCACGAGCACGTCGCCGGCACGGGCGAGGGCGACGGCGCGGGCGATCGCGGCCCGGCGGTCCTCGACGGTCTCCAGCACCCCCTCCGTCGGCGCGGTGACCCGCCCGGCGCCGGACATGATCTCCTCGATGATCGCCCCGGGCGGCTCCGAGCGCGGGTTGTCGGAGGTGACGATCGCGACGTCCGCGAGCCGCGCGGCGATCTCCCCCATCAGCGGGCGCTTGCCGCGATCCCTGTCGCCGCCGGCGCCGAAGACGCAGAGGACCCTGCCGCCGCCGGGCGGGTGGTCATCCCCAAGAAGCTCGTGCGCGGCGGAGAGCACGTTCTCGAGCGAGTCCGGCGTGTGCGCGTAGTCGACCAGCACCGCGAAGTCCTGGCCGCGCTCGACGGGCTCGAAGCGGCCCGGGACGCGCACGCCGCGCGCGAGGGCTTCGAGGAGCACCGCCATCGGCACGCCGAGGCTGTGCGCGACGGCGAGCGCGCCGAGCGCGTTGGCGACGTTGAAGCGCCCCGGCATCGGCAGCTCGAGCTCGTGCTCGCCCTCCGGGCTGCGCAGCGTGAACGAGCAGCCGGCTGAAGCCGCATCGGAGCCCGCTGGCCGCGTAGTCGGCCTCCGCTTCGACCGCGAACGTGAGCGCGGGGCGGCCGGAGTCGCTCAGCTCCCCGGCCAGGCGGCGCCCGTACGGATCGCCGGCGTTGACGACGCTGACGCGCGGCGGCGGCGTGGAGGCGTCATCGCCGGGCACGAACAGCTTGCGCTTGGCCAGGAAGTAGTCCTCCATCGTGGGGTGGAAGTCGAGATGGTCCTGCGTCAGGTTCGTGAACAGGGCGGCGGCGAAGGGAATCGCGCCGGCGCGGCCCGAGCTCGAGCGCGTGAGAGGAGACCTCGATCGCGCAGGCGCGGTCGCCGCCGTCGAGCATCGCGCGCAGGTCGGCCTGGAGGTCGACCGCCTCGGGCGTGGTGCGGACGACGTCGCGCTCGCGCCCGGAGATCACCGACTTGACGGTCCCGAGCAGCCCGCACTGCAGGCCGCCCGCTTCGAGCAGCTCGCGCACGAGGTAGGCGCTCGTCGTCTTGCCGTTGGTGCCCGTGACCCCGACCACCTGCAGCTGCTCGGCCGGCTCGCCGTAGAAGCGCGCCGCCAGCGGCGCCATCGCGGCCCGCACCGAAGAGACCTCGAGCTCCGGCACGCCCAGGCCGAGGTGGCGCTCCACAACCAGGGCGGCTGCCCCCGCCTCGACCGCGGCCGGCGCGAAGCGGTGCCCGTCGGCGTTGAAGCCAGGCACGCAGAGGAACAGCGTGCCGGGCGCGACGGCGCGGCTGTCGTAGGCCAGCGAGGAGATCTCGACGTCCGCTTCGCCGCCCTGCAATCGGGCGGCGCCGGCGCTCCATGCCGGCCGCCCGGCGCCGGCGAGGCCGTCCAGGCCTGCGGCGAGATCGCCGAGCCTCACGGCGGGGTCCTCAGCTCCGGCATCGAGAGCAGTCTAGTTTCCGCCCCCGAAGGAGCCTCTCGGAGGCCGGCATGGAGCGCCGGCCGGCCCTCCCCGAGAAGCTCTCTAATGCGGCTGGATGCCGAGATACGGGAGCGCGAAGCTCATGATCTGCCCGAAGGCGGGCGCGGCCACGGTGCCGCCGAAGATCGAGCCGTTCTGCGGTTCGTCGACCACGACCGCGGTCAGGAGGCGGGGTTCCTTGGCCGGCGCGAAGCCGATGAACGAGGCGACATATTTTGATTTGGAGTATTCGCCCGTTTCGGGATCGACCTTGCTGGCGGTGCCGGTCTTGCCGGCAAGCGCGTAGCCGGGGATCGAGACCTCGCTCGCCGTACCTTCGGGGCCGAGCACCCCTTCGAGCATCTGGCGCACCTGCGAGGCCGTCGAGGGCGAGAGGATGCGCCGCCCGGCGGGCACCGGCCGCGGCTTGCCTTCGACGGAGCTGACGAGGTGCGGCGGGCGCAGCACGCCGCCGTTGGCGATCGCCGCGTAGGCGGTGGCCATCTGCATCGGGGTCACGAGCTCGCCCTGGCCGATCGGCAGGTTGCCCATCGAGGACCCCGAGTAGTGATCCAGCGCGAGCGTCACGCCCGGATTCCTCGCCCGGCAGGCCGACGCCGCGTCGGCGCGCCGAAGCCGAAGCGGTGCACCCAGGTGTTGAAGCGCGGCGCGCCGAGGACTTTCCCGATCTCGATCGCGCCGACGTTGCTCGAGCGCGCGAGGATCTGCGAGGTCGTCAGCGATTCGACGCCGTGTTCGGTGTCGTCGTGGATGATGCGGTCGGCGACGTGGATCGAGCCCGGCACCGAGAAGCCGCTGTCGGGCGTGATCAGGCCCGACTGCAGCGCGCCCGAGACGGCCACCACCTTGAACGTCGAGCCCGGTTCGTAGGGGAAGTTGACGGCGCGGTCGCGAAGCTGTTCCGGCGAGGCGGCGCCGGGGTCGTTCGCGTTCGCCTGCGGCCAGTTGGCGAGCGCCAGGATCGCGCCGGTGCGGGGGTCCATGACGATCGCGGTCGCGTCCTTCGGGCTGAACGACTGGGAGACCGCCGCCAGCACCTCTTCGGTGCGCTGCTGGATGTTCGCGTCGAGCGTCAGCTGGATGCTCTTGCCCGGCACTTCGGCGCGCGGTTCCGAGATCGAGACGGGCTGGCCGATCGCGTCGCTGACGACGCGCCGCTCGCCGGTGTGCCCGTGCAGCACGCCTTCGCTGCCGAGCTCGATGCCCGACAGCCCCTGCCCTTCGGTGCCGACCTGCCCGAGCACCTGGGCGGCGAGCTCGCCGCGCGGGTAGACCCGCTTCATCACCGGCGTGCCCGGTCAGGCCGGGGATCTTGAGCGCCAGCGCGGCTTCGGCCTGGCGGGCCGGCACGGCACGGGCGAGGTAGACGAACCCGGCGCGCTCGGTGAGCTTGTGGAGCAGCTCGTTCTGCGGCTTGCCCAGCACGCCGGCGAGGCGCTGGGCGGCTGACAGCGGGTCGCGGAGGAGATAGGGGTCGGCGATCAGGTCCTTCGCGGGCTCGGAGATCGCCAGCTCGACGCCGTTGCGGTCGGTGATCGTCCCGCGCTGGGCGACCACCGTTTCGATCGTCGTCTGCTGCGCGCTCGCCGCCTGGCGCAGCGCCGAGCCGCGGAAGATCCCGAGGTAGGCGGTCCTGAAAGCCGCCAGCGCGAGCAGCAGGAACAGCATCGCGAAGATCGCGCCGATGCGGTTCTGGACCACCGCCACTGCGGCTCTATCCCCCGGGTGCGGCAGCGCCGCCGCCGGCGCCCGCCGGGACCGGTTCGCTGCTGCGCTTCGCTGGTGGCTTCCGTGCCGGCGCTCGGGGCCGTGCTTTCGCTGGAGGCCGTGGTTTCGCTGGAGGCCGTGCGTTCGCTCGGGGTCGCGCTCGACGCGCCCGTGCCGGTGGGGGAGCTCGATTCGCCGGTGGACGCCGAGGCCGGGGCGCCCTGCGTACCGGATGCTTCGGAGCCGGCTTCGGGGCTCGATTCGTGCGAGCTTTCTTCGCTTGAGCCGGCGGCGGCCTGCGCCGGCGCGCTCGCGGCTTCGTGCGCCGGGGCGGCCTGCAGCGCGGCCGCCGCCCGCGAGAGGTCGGAGCGCGCGTGCGAGCCGAGGAACTGAAGGCCCGCCGACCGAGGCGAGGCGCATGCCGAGCTGCTCGGCCTGGGACTCGACCCGGCTGCCGGAGGCGAGTTCGGAGTTTTCGACGGCCAGCGCGGCGTTCTGGCGCTGCAGCGCGGCCTCGCGCTCGAGTGAGCGGCCGATCCCGGAGTTGAGCTTGAGCAGCCCCAGCTGCAGGGTCACGATGCCGATCAGGGCGAAGGCGATGATGCCGATCCAGACGCGGCTGCGGATCAGGCGGTCGAGCAGGCGATGGCTGGCGAGCGCGTCGAGCCTGCCCACCAGGGCGATCAGCCCGGCTGCGAGGCCGCCCTGCGCGGCGCGTTCGGGCCGGGCAGCGGGCGCCGGGCGGCTGGCCGGGCGGGGCGCCGGACCCGATATGCGCCGCGGTCGCGGAGCCGCGACCGGGCGGCGGCGGGGGGCGAGGGGCGGCGCGGCGTGCGCGTGGGATGCCGCGGGCGGCGTCACGCGCTCCCCGCGTCCTGCTCGGGGGCGATCTTGCGAGCGGCGCGCAGGCGCCCGGAGGAGGCGCGCGGGTTCAACTGCGATCTCCTCGCTGGAGGGCCCGAGCGCGCGGCGCGTCAGAAGGGCGGCTTCGGGTTCGCGACCGCAGACGCACACGGGCAGCTCCGGCGGGCACACGCAGCCCTGGGCGCGCGCGGCCAGGAAGCGCTTGACGCGCCGGTCCTCGAGCGAGTGGAAGGAGATCGCGGCGAGCACGCCTCCCTCGCGCAGCAGGCGCCAGGCGAGCGGCAGCGCGCCGTCGAGCTGGCCGAGCTCGTCGTTGACCGCGATCCGCAGCGCCTGGAAGGAGCGCTTGGCGGGATGGCCGCCGCCGAACCGTGCGGGCGCGGGGACCGCGGCGGTGATCGCGTCCACGAGCTGGAGCGTCGTCTCGATCGGCGCGGCCTCGCGTGCACGCACGATTGCGCGGGCGATCGCTCCCGCGTGGCGCTCCTCGCCGAGCTCGCGCAGCGCGCCCGCCAGGCGGCGCTCGTCCCACTCGGCGACGATGTCGCGCGCGGTCAGCTCCTGGCTCGGGTCCATGCGCATGTCGAGCGGCGCGTCGTAGGCGTAGGAGAAGCCGCGCTCGCGCGTGTCCACCTGCATCGAGGACATGCCGAGGTCGAAGTAGGCGACGTCGGCCTGAAGCCCCTCTGCCGCGAGCGTCGCGAGCGCCTCGGCGTAGCTCGAGCGGATGAACCGCAGCGAGCACGCGGTCTCGGCGGCGAGCTCCGCGAAGCGCTCCTCGGCGAGCGGGTCGCGGTCGATCGCGATCAGCGTCCCGGCCGGCCCGAGGCGCTCGGCGACCATCCGCGCGTGCCCGCCGTCGCCGAAGGTGCAGTCGACGGCGGTCTGCCCCGGCTGGACGTCGAGCAGCGCCAGCAGCTCCTCCGCGAGCACCGGGACGTGGGTGCCGGGCGGGACGGCGGGCGCCGAGCCGGCGGGCGGGCGGCGGCGCCCGGAGCGCGGCCGGTCGCCGCGGCGGCGCTTGGCGAGCTCGGGCACGCCGCGCAGAGAGTCGAGCTCGGAGGCTCCGCCCGGCAGCAGCTCAAGCAGCGTTGTCGACACGCGCGGTCACCTCCGCGACGCCGCTCAGCAGCGCCGATCGATGGTCTGCCCAGGTCCCCCGGTCCCACAGCTCCATGCGCTCGCCGGCACCGACGACGACGACGTCCTTGGCGAGCTTCGCGTAGTCCCCCAGGAAGGCCGGCACCATGATGCGCCCCGCCGCGTCGAGTTCGGTGTCGCTGCGAGCTGCCGTAGAAGAACCGCTCGAGCTCGCTCCTGCGCGTGGACAGCGGCGGCAGTTCGGCGAGCGCGCTGCGGGTGTACTGCTCGTACTCCTCGGGGCGCCACACGCCTACACACGGTGTCAGGTCGACCGGCATCGCCAGAACCACGCCGTCCGCCAGCGCCGAGCGGTAGCGCGCGGGGACGGTCAAACGGTTCTTTGCGTCGAGCGTGTGATCGAAGGTGCCGCGAAACGGGGCCACTGCGGAGACTCCCCTGAGTTTGGACTGCGATCGGCCGGCGCTCGGTGCCGGCCTTCGTTGAGGAGCCGGGGTGGAGGAGTGGGAGGAGCCCCTCCACCCCGGCTCGCTGCGGCGAACATATCCCACTTCCTCCCACAATGCAACCCTATTTGCACATTCTCTCCCACAAGCCCATCACGACGACCCTCACCGGGGCCGAAATCCCCGTCCCGCTGGGGCGAACGGGGCGGCCGGCGGGGCCCGCCGCCGCACCGGCGCGGGCGCAAGCCGCGCTGCAGCAGTCCGGTCTGCACGCGCGCGTTGCAGTTGGGGCCTTGCGCCGGGGGCACCCCGCCACATACGATCGCTGCGCCTTGAGAAGGGAAAAGTCGCTCCTCGCGCCGGCCGCCATCGCCGTGCTGCTCGCGTTCGTCCTGGCCGGCTGCGGCTCGTCCTCGCATCCCGACGGCACCGAAGCCGATCCGGCGAGCGCGGTACCGGCAGCCGCGCCCGTGTACCTCGGCGCGACCGTGCGGCCGACGGGCGGGCAGGAGAGCGGAGCGCTGGCGGCCGGCCGCGCGCTCACCGGCTCGCAGGATCCCTATCAGCGGCTCGCAGGCGCCCTGCGCACACCCGGCTCTCCCCCGCTCGACTACACGCGCGACATCGCGCCGTGGCTGGGCCCGCACGTGGGCCTGTTCGCGCGCTCGGTCGGCTCCGCCGGGGCCCTGATCACCCCGCTCACGAACAGCCTCACCGGCTCGGGCCCGATCGCGCCGCTCCCCTTCTCCGCGCGCGGGCTGGACGGCGCGCTCGTGATGGACACGCGCGACACGGGCGCGGCGCGCTCCTTCCTCGCCGGCCAGGCGAAGCACGCGGGCGCCCACGCGAGCAGCTACCGCGGCGTCTCCTACGAAGTCTCGCCCGGCGGCGTCGCATTCGGGCTCGTCGGCCGCTTCGCGGTCCTCGGCAGCGAGGCCGGCCTGCGCGCCGTGATCGGGGCGACCCAGGGCGAACCGGCGCTGTCGGGGGCCCAGGGCTACTCGAAGCTGTCCGGCTCGGCGCCCGCGGAAGCGATCGCGCACCTCTACGTGAGCCCCGGCGCGGCGCTGTCCGCCGGCGGCACCGCGAAGGCGCTGCTCGAAGCGCTCGGCGGCGCGCGCGCGACCTACGCCTCGCTGACGGCGGCCTCCGGGTCGCTGCGCCTCGACATCGACACGCTCCCGGGCGCGACCGGAGCGCGCCAGGGACTCCTCTCGGCGGACCCGCAGGCCGCCGAAGCGCTCTCGCAGCTCCCGGGCGAATCGTGGCTCGGGATCGGCATCGGGCACGCCGGCTCGACGCTTGCCGGCACCACCGCGGCGCTGTCGGCGCTGTCCTCGCTGGCGGGCAAGGAAGAAGGCGGCGGGCTCAGCATCGGCGCGCTGATCGGCGGGCTGAGCGGCCCGTTGAAGGTCCTCGGGGCCGAAACCGCCGCCGCACGGCGCGACTACCGCTCGTGGATGGGTGCCGCCGGGATCTTCGCGGCGGGCTCGAGCGTGCTCGAACTGAAGGCCGCCGTCTCGATCTCCTCGACCGACGCCGCCGCGTCCCGCGCCGCCGTCGGGAAGCTGGGCGCAGCGCTCCAGCGCAGCGGCGACGAGGTCGCGACCGTCCACCTGCCGGGCACGGAAGCGGCCGTCTCGGTGCGCGCTGCCCGGCGTCCCGCTGGAGCTCTTCATCGCAGCCGGACCCTCGCCGGCCGGCCCGAAGTTCGTGCTCGCGCTCGGCGAAGAGTCGGTGGCCGCTGCGCTGTCCCCGCCCAGCACGCTGAAGGAATCCCCCGCGCGCGCGGCCGCCGCCTCGGCGCTCGGCGGCGGCGCTCAGCCGAGCGTGATCGCCGACTTCCCCACGCTGCTCGCGCTGCTGGAAGGCATCGGCCTCGGGGAAGACCCCTCGCTCTCGGCCGTCCTGCCCTACCTGCGCGCCAGCGGCACCCTGGCCGGCGGCGGCCGGCAGCTGGAAGGCGGGGCGGAACGCTTCAGCCTCGTGCTGCGGCTGCGCTCCGCCGGCGGCTGACGCTCAGCCCTGCGGGACCGCGGTCGACGCGCTCTGCCCGCCCGGCGGCGGCGCGGCCGTGTCGATCGCGCGCCAGAAGACCGGGCTGCCGGCGGCGACGCGGTCCACGCCGTAGGTCGAGAGCGTCGTTTCGCCGCTGGGCTGGACCGAGTAGCGCCCGAGCACCGAGTCGCGGTTGCTCGTCGACATGAACGCGTTGATCACGTCGGGGCGGTCGTTGCCGTGCCCGCCGGCGCGGCGGATCGCGTCGAGGATCGCGCTCATCGCCTCGTAGCCGTAGAGCACGGCCGGCCCTGCTTCGGTGCGGAACTGGCGGCGGTAGGCGGCGAGCACGCGCTGGGCGGCGGGCGGGTAGAGCTCGGCGCGAGCAGCGGCGTGGTGATGTAGGTGACGTCCGCCGCGGAGCCGATCGCGCTCGTGAATTCCGGCGTGGCCAGCGCGCTCGGCCCGAGCAGCAGCAGCTGCGGGTCGGCGCGGTGCAGGCCCTTCCACAGCGCGACGGTGCCCGGACCGGGACCGCCGGCGAGGAACACCGCCTGGGCGTGGCTCGAGACGATTTTCGAGATCTCGCCCGTGAAGTTGGATTCCGGCGTCACGGCGATGCTGTCGTGACCGGCGAGCGCCACGCCCAGCCCGGTCGCCTGCTCGCCGACGAGCGATGCCAGCGGGAGCTGGAAGGGGTTCTGGTCGTCCAGGACGTAGACGCTGTGGATACCGAGCGCGCGCATCAGGCGCGCCTGTGCCGCCGCCTGGACCGGGTCGCCCGGGGCCAGCCGCGCAAAGGTGCGCTTGCCGCTCGGGTAGAAGCGTTCGGGCTCGTCCTGGCCCGCGTCGTGGGAGGAGGTGAGCCCGGCGTAAGGGCTCGCGGGGCTGACCTGCAGGATCCCGGCCGCGTTCATCAGCGGCAGCGAGACGGCCGTCGCTTCCGAGCTGTAGTCGCCGATGTAGGCGATCGTGGAGGTGTCCTGCGCGGCCTGCTTGGCGGCGGCCGTGGTTTCGCCCGGGCTCGTCTCGCCGTTGACCGGGTTGACGTCGTCGAGCGAGGCGTAGGAGACGCGGTACGGCCCGACGCGCCCGCCGGCCTGCGCGAGCGCGAGCTTCTCGCCGCCTTCGATCTGGTGCCCGATCGCCGCCGATGGCCCCTCGAGCGGGAGCGCGGAGTACACCGTGAGCTGGTTGCCCGTCGTTTCCGAGGCCGACACGACGCTGCCGCAACCCGCGAGCACGGGCAACAGCGCGACGAGAGCGGTTAGGCCGAACCGGCGCCCGAGCACCGGGCGCTCAGCTGCGGCGACCCGGCAGGTAGCCGGAGAGGATCTTCAGCGTGGCGCCGATCAGGATGATCACGGTGGCGATCATGAAGGCGTCGAAGCCCTTGGCGCCGAGCGCCCACAGCACGATCCAGACGATGAGGCCGAAAGTGGCGGTGAGGACCAAACCCATGCGGGCGGAATCCTAGCTGGCCGGCGGGCGCTCGGGTGCCGCCAGGGCGGCGGCGAGCCCGGCGACGACGTCCCCGGCCGCCTCGGCGGGACTCTCCGCGTCGGCCGCGGCGCGGACCAGCCGCGTCCCGACGATCACGCCGTCGGCGCCCGCATCGGCCGCCTGCGCGGCCTGCTCCGGCGTGGAGATGCCGAAGCCGAGCGCGACCGGCACCTCGGTGGCGGCCTTGGTGCGCGCGACGACCTCCGCGAAGTGCTCGCCGAGCGCGCCCCGCTCCCCGGTCGTCCCGACGACCGAGACCGTGTAGATGAAGCCCTGCGCCTGCGCCCCGATCGCCGCGAGGCGCTCAGGCGGCGTCGTGGGCGCGACGAGCGGCACCAGTGCGAGGCCCCGGCGCTCGCAGGCCTCCCCCACCTCGGGCGCCTCGCCGTAGGGCAGGTCCGGGACGATCAGCCCGCACGCCCCGCTGCGCGCGAGGCGCTCGACGAAGGACTCGACGCCGGGCGCGAAGACCATGTTCGCGTAGCACATGAGCACGACCGGCACGCTGGGCGCGAGGGCGCGGGCGACCTCCAGCACGCCCGCCACGTTGGCGCCCGCCTCGAGCGCGCGGGTGCCGGCCGCGTGGATCACGGGGCCGTCCGCGAGCGGGTCCGAGTAGGGCATCCCGAGCTCGATCACGTCCGCGCCGGCGCGGACGTACGCCTCCCCGATCCGGGCCGACTCCTCCAGGGTGGGGAAGCCGCCCATCAGGTACGGCATCAGCGCAGCGCGTTTCTCCGCAGTGCGAGGGGGTCGGCCGGCGCTCCGTGCCGGCCTCCGAAGGCCCCCGCCAGGCGCTCGACGCCGCGGACCGGGAGACATCCGCTGCGCTCATATCCCCGAACCGGCGGGCACCGCGACGCTCAAGGCGCGCCCTTCGCGAGCACCTCGGCGAGGTCCTTGTCGCCGCGGCCGGACAGGCAGACGAGGTCGAGGCCGCCTTCAGATCCGTCGCGTCCGGCGCCGCCCGCCGGGCCCTGCGCGAGCGCCCATGCCAGCGCGTGCGAGGTCTCCAGCGCGGGGATGATGCCCTCCGTGCGCGTGACCTCGCGGAACGCCGCGAGCGCTTCGGCGTCGGTCACCGCCACGTAGCGGGCGCGGCCGCTGTCGCGCAGGTGGGCGTGCTGCGGGCCGGTCCCGGGGTAGTCGAGCCCGGCGGAGATCGAGTGCGCCTCGAGGATCTGACCCTCCTCGTCCTGCATCACGGCCGAGCGCGCGCCGTGCAGGATGCCGGCGCGCCCTCCGACGGTCAGCGGCGCCCCGTGGCGCGGCGTGTCGATGCCCTCGCCGCCGGCCTCGACGCCGATCAGCTCGACCTCCTCGTCGTCGAGGAACGCCGCGAAGATCCCGAGCGCGTTGGAGCCGCCGCCGACGCAGGCGATCACGCGTGAGGGCAGCCGCCCCTCGCGCTCGAGGAGCTGCGCGCGGGCCTCGTCGCCGATCACCCGCTGCAGGTCGCGCACCAGCGCGGGGTAGGGCGCGGGCCCCACCACCGAGCCGATCACGTAGTGGGTCGTCTCGACGTTCGTGACCCAGTCGCGGATCGCCGCGGAAGTCGCCTCCTTGAGGGTTCGCGCACCGGCGTCCACCGGCTGCACGCTCGCACCGAGCAGTTCCATGCGCTCGACGTTGGGGCGCTGCCGGCGCGTGTCCTCCACGCCCATGTAGACGACGCAGTCGAGCCCGAGCAGCGCGCAGGCGGTGGCCGTCGCGACGCCGTGCTGGCCGGCGCCCGTCTCGGCGATCACGCGGCGCTTGCCCATGCGGCGCGCGAGCAGCGCCTGCCCGATCGCGTTGTTGATCTTGTGCGAGCCGGTGTGGTTGAGGTCCTCCCGCTTCAGGTACAGCGGGCGCCCGAGGCGCTCAGAGAGGCGCCGCGCGCGGTACAGCGGGCTCGGGCGCCCCGCGAAGTCCCGCAACAGGAGGTCGAGCTCCGCGCGATAGGCGGGGTCCGAGCGCGCCTGCAGCCAGGCCTGCTCGAGCTCCGCGAGCGCGGGCATCAGCGTCTCGGGCACGAACTGGCCCCCGTAGGGGCCGAAGCGGTGCTCGACCTCGGCGCCGTCCATCGTCATGCCGGCTGGCCGACGGCGCCGGCCTCCCGCTGCTCGTCGGACGCCTGCACGGCCGCGAACAGCGCCGCCATGCGCTCGCGGTCCTTGTGCCCCGGCGAGGACTCGGTGCCGCTCGCGCTGTCGAGCGCGTACGGGTTGACCGCGGCGATCGCCGCGGCGGCGTTCGACGCGTCGATGCCGCCGCTGAGGATCAGCGGCACCCGCGAGCGCCGGCTGCGCACGAGCTCCCAGTCGAAGGTCTCGCCCGTGCCGCCCCGGAGCCCCGGCCGCTCGCGCGAGCGCGCGTCGAGCAGGTGGAAGTCGACGTGGTAGCGCTCGACGTCGCGGATGTCGCCCGGCCCGGATACCTGCTGCGCGCGGATCACGCGCGCGCCCGTGCGGCGCGCCGCCTCCGAACAGTAGGACGGTCCCTCGTCGCCGTGAAGCTGGAGCATCGTCAGGCCGGTGTCGCGGGCCACGGCGACCAGGTCGTCCATCGGCGCGTTCACGAACACGCCGCACAGCTCGGCGCGCCGCTGCAGCGCGGCGGCGATGCGCTGGGCCTGCTCGGGGGCGCAGCGGCGGGGGCTGCCCTCGGCGAAGATCATCCCCAGCGCCCAGGCGCCCATCGCGGCGGCCGCCTCGGCGTCCTCCAGGTTCGTCAGGCCGCAGATCTTCACGCGCGTCGCCACGCCTCAACGGTAGCGTCAGCGCGGAGCGCGGGCCCGGCTCCTGGATGGTCGATTCCACGGCGGCGGGCCGTCGTCACGCCGGTGCAGCGTCGTGGCAGCAACCTCTAGCCGCCCCGCACACGGCGAGCTGCCATGCGCAGGGCGGCGGCTCCGCGACCGGAGCCTCCCGTGTCGCGGAGCCGGCTTCCGGCGCGGCGGGGGCGAGCCGCGCGCCGGGTGCCGATCAGCCTTCCGGTGTCTTTTCTTCGCCCGACTGGCTCGGTGCGGTGGCGGGGCGCTTGCCGAGCGTGACCTGGAAGGTCTTCGTTTCCCAGCCGCCGTGCCCGTTCGGGTGGAGCACCTTCACGGATACGGCCTGGCCCGGCTTCTTCTCGCCGATGACAGTCGCCAGGTCTTCCGAGCCGGCGACTTCTTTGCCGTCGACGGACTTGATGATGTCGCCGCCGACTGCCACCGACCCGCTCTGCGTGCCGGTTGCGACGCCGCCCTTGATGCCGGCCTTCGCGGCGGGCGAGTTCGGCTGCACGCTCTCGACGAGCGCACCGCTGTTCGTCGGCAGGTTCAGCCCCTGGAGCGAGCCGTCGATCGTGATCGACGTCACGCCGAGGTAGCCGGCGCTCGAGACGGTGCCGCCCTTCTCCAGTTTGCCGAGCTCGGCCTTGGCGGTGTTGATCGGCACGGCGAAGCCGATGCCGACGCTGCCGTTGCTCGAGCCGCCGGTCTCGATCTGCGAGTTGATGCCGATCACCTGGCCCTCCGCGTTCAGCAGCGGGCCGCCCGAGTTGCCCGGGTTGATCGGGGCGTCGGTCTGGATGACGTTGTAGATCGTGAAGCCGTTGGGGGCTTCGAGGTGGCGCTGAAGGGCGGACACCACGCCCGTGGTGAGCGTGCGCTGCAGGTCGAACGGGTTGCCGATCGCGTAGACCGGGTCGCCCACCTGGGCGGCGCTCGAGTCGCCGAGCGCGATCGGGTGAAGCGTCAGCCCGTCGGGGTGGATGCGCAGCACCGCGAGGTCGTTGGAGGGGTCCTTGCCCACGACCTGAGCTTCGACGGTCTTGCCTTTTTCGAAGCTGACCGTGACTTTCACGGCGTTCTCGATCACGTGGTAGTTGGTGAGGATCGTCCCGTTGCGGTCGATCACGATGCCCGAGCCGGTCGCGGTGCCTTCGCGCGAGGATTCACCGAAGCCGAACGGGGATTCGTTCTTCTGGACGACGGTGGAGGTGACGAAGGCGACGCCGGGGGCGTCTTTGACGTAGACCTGGTGCGGGGTGAGCCCGACGGCCCGGTTGGATGCGTTGCTCGGGGTCGCGGTCGGCGTGGGGGCCTCGACCGTCGTGATCGTGTGCTTTCCGCCAAGGTCTCCGGCTGCAGCGAGCACGGCCACGACGACACCTGCTCCCAGCAGTGCGGCGATGAAGGGAATGGCGAAAAGTCGTTTCATGCAGGAGAGGATGAGGGCGGGGGGTGAAGCGGTTCTAAAGGTTTGAGGGGGAGTGTCTAAAGGACGCCGTCGGACCCGGTCAGCCCTCTGAGAGCCGCCTGTGGATCGCCTGAGCGCATCAGCGTCTCCCCCACGAGCACCGCATCCACTCCTTGGCGCTCGAGCGTAGCGAGCTGACCGGCGCTCGAGATCCCCGACTCCGAGACGACGATCGCGCCCGCCGGCATCATCTCGAGCAGCCGCTCGGTCCGCGCGAGGTCGACGGAGAAGTCGCGCAGGTCGCGGTTGTTGACGCCGACGATCTCGGGGCCGTGTGCGGCGGCGCGTTCGAGCTCGAGCTCGTCGTGCACCTCCACGAGCACGTCGAGCCCGAGCTCCCCCGCGGCCGCGGACAGCGCGGCGAGCTCGGCGTCGGAGAGGGCGGCGACGATCAGCAGCACGGCGTCGGCGCCGGCGGCGCGCGCCTCGAGCAGCTGGTAGCGGTCCACGACGAAGTCCTTGCGCAGCAGCGGCAGGCCGCTGGCGGCGCGCGCCAGCCGCAGGTCCTCGAGCGAGCCGCCGAAGTTGGGTTCCTCGGTGAGGATCGAGGCCGCGACCGCGCCGCCGCGCTCGTAGGCCGCGACGATCTGCTCGAGGTCCGGCGCGTCGTGCAGCGAGCCGGCCGACGGCGAGCGGCGCTTGAACTCGGCGATCACGCCGATGCCCGGAGCCGCGAGCGCGTCGCGGAAGCGGCCGCGCTCGCGCGGGCGCTCCGGCTCGCCGAGCGGCTGCTCGCGGCGGCGGCGCGCGACCTCCGTCCTGGTTTCGGCCAGGATGCGCTCCAGCACCGTGCCGGTCGCCCCGCTCACCGCGCCGCCTCGCTGGGAGCGTGGCGCAGGGTCGCCTGCACGTAGCCGTCGAGGGCCGCGATCGCGCGCCCGTCCGCGATCGCCTCGCGCGCGGCCTGCACACCCTCGGCGATGTCGGCGGCGCCGCCGGCCGCGTAGATCGCCGCGCCGGCGTTGATCGCGGCCAGCGCCTCGCCCGGCTCGGGGCGTCCTTCGAGGATCGCGCGGGTCAGCGCCGCGTTCTCCTCGGGGGAGCCGCCCGCGAGCGCCTCGCCGCCGTCGGCGCTCACGCCGGCGTCCTCCGGGCGCAGCACGTAGGTGCGCAGCTCCTCGCCGTTGACCTCGACGACCTTGGTGGGCGCCGCGGAGGAGACCTCGTCGAGGCCGTCCTCGCTGGAGACGACGAGCGCTCGGTCGACGCCGAGCCGCGCCAGGGCGCCGCCGATCGTCTCGAGGACGGCAGGGTCGGAGACGCCGACCAGCTGGCGGCGCGCGCCCGCCGGGTTCGTCAGCGGGCCGAGCATGTTGAAGATCGTGCGCACCGCGAGCTCGTGGCGGACCGGGATCACGAAACGCGTCGCCTGGTGGTGGGCGGGGGCGAACATGAACCCGAAGCCCGAGTCCGCGATGCAGGCGGCCACCTCGGCAGGGCCGAGGTCGATCCGCGCGCCGAGCGCCTCGAGCACGTCCGCCGAGCCGGAGCGGCTCGTCGCCGAGCGGTTGCCGTGCTTGGCGACCGCGCAGCCCGCTCCCGCGGCGATCAGCGCGGCGGTGGTCGAGACGTTGAAGGTGCTGCGCCCGCCGCCGGTGCCCGCGGTGTCGAGCAGGTCCTCGCGGTCGGTCGGCACGTGCGCGGCGAGCTCGCGCATCGTGCGCGCGAGACCCGCGAGCTCGTCCACCGTCTCGCCCTTCGTGCGCAGCGCGATCAAGAAGCCCGCGATCTGGATCTCCGAGACGTCGCCGTGCATGATCTCGGCGAGCACCTCAGCCGCCTGGTCGAGCGGCAGGTCCTGGCGCGAGGCGAGCCGGTCGATCGCCGACGTGAGCGCGGGGCTCGGCATCTAGGCGCGCTCCAGGAAGTTGGACAGCAGCTCGTGCCCCTGTTCGGTGAGGACCGACTCGGGATGGAACTGCACGCCCTCCGCGGGCAGCTCGCGGTGGCGCAGCGCCATCAGCACGCCGCCGCCGCGCGCGGTCTCCTCCAGGCAGTCCGGCAGCGCGTCGCCGACGACCAGCGAGTGGTAGCGCCCGACCGTGAGGTGCTCCTTCAGGCCCGTGAAGATCGTGCGCCCGTCGTGCTCGATCGTCGTCGCCTTGCCGTGGATCGGGTCGTGCAGCTTCACCTCGCCGCCGAAGGCCTGCGCGAGCGACTGGTGCCCGAGGCAGACTCCGAGCGTCGGGATCCCGGCCTCCGGGAAGCGCCGCACGAGCTCCAGGGAGATGCCGGCCTCGTTCGGCGTGCAGGGGCCGGGCGAGACGACGCAGCGCTCGAAGCCGCGCGCCAGCAGCTCCTCCGTGCTGGCGCGGTCGTTGCGCACGGTCTCCACGTCCGCCCCCAGCTCGCCCAGGTACTGGACGAGGTTGTAGGTGAAGGAGTCGTAGTTGTCGAGGACGAGGACCTTCATCGCGCGCTTGGCAGCGTAGCCAAAGGGTCCTGCCGGGATCGTGCTTGGGTGCCAGCCGTCCGCTCAGCCGGCAGTGCCCCGCGGCCGGCCGCCGGCGCCGGCCGCGGCGGGCCGGGATGCAGCGCCGGCCCGGCCGCTTCCGAAGGCGGAGACCTCGGGACCTAGGTGCCTTCGTCCGGGGGCGGGGGCAGGTGCCGGTCGGCCTGCGGGA
This sequence comes from uncultured Solirubrobacteraceae bacterium, assembly GCA_963779065.1. Lineage (GTDB taxonomy): Bacteria > Actinomycetota > Thermoleophilia > Solirubrobacterales > Solirubrobacteraceae > Palsa-744. Next base: position 131,548 of record CAVZWQ010000003.1, on the reverse strand, counting down.
TCGCGTCGGTCCTCGAGGTGAACGGTTCGGTCGGTTTCTGTGTGTAGTTGAACGCCTTGGCGAAGTTGTAGGCGGTGGCGTCCAGTTCGTCCACGGGCGCGACGTGCAGCACGCTCTCCATGTAGGCGAGGATCGAGCTGTTGGTCGCGACATGATGGTCGACGAAGCCGGGCTTGGCATACGGGCTCACGACCACGAGCGGGAGCCGGATGCCGAGGCCCGCCACCGGCGGTTTCACGTGGTCGTAGAAGCAGCCGCAGTCGTCGTAGTAGATGAAGATCGTCGTCGAGGGGCCGTCTGGGCCAGCCTGAATCGCCTTCACCTCCTTCGCGATGTATTCGTCGCCGAGTCCCATGGAGGTCCCGTTGTGCTGACTGGTCCCGCCCGTGACCGTGGTCGGGGTCAGGATCGCGAAGTTCGGCAGGTTCCCGCTTTCCGCGTCGGTGAACAGCTGTTTGGCTTCGTGCATGTCGTTCTTCTGCGGGCCGTCGAGGCACTCGGCGAAGGTCGGGCAGATCGCCCATTTGTACGGGCCCGCGCTTTCCCGTTCTTCTTTCGAGCCTTCCTGTTCGCCCGGCTGGGCCGCGTAGATCCCCCAGGTGAGCCCTGCTTCTTCGATCCGGTCGGCGACGGTCGGCACGTATTGCACCGGCGTTTCCCGGAACGCCCCGTGGCCTTCCTTGTCAGGGACGCACGAGGGCTCCATTTTGATTTCGCCGCCTGGCGCGATCCATTCGGAGACGTCGTGGGAGTCACAGCCCCAGCCGGGCCCCTTGCCCTGCCCTTCGTCCTGGAATTTGGGGTTGTTGCCCACGAACCCGTCCAGCGTCTGGGCGAAGAAGTCGAGGTGCCCGCCCCAGGAGGGGACGATGTCGCGCGAGAAGAAATGGTCGCTGATCGCGCCCTTGCGCGCCATTTCCCAGAGGTTCTTGACGTGTTCTTCTGAGAACTGGGTGTAGCACTGCCGTTCTTCGCAGCCGCCGACCTGTTCGAAGCCGTTCATCTTGCCGTTGTGCATGGCCGTCAGCTGCGCTTCTTGGCCGTGCGCGACCGGGGGCACCTTGTCCGCGGCTTCGCTGAGCGGGAACGTTTCGCCTTTCCTGTTCTTCCCGGTCGTCGCGAACTTGCAGGTCGTCGGTTTCTCTTTCGCGCACAGCTGGCCGAGCACGTTGTCGAAGCTGTGGTTCTCCTGCAGGATCACGACGACGTGGTGGATCGGGACGGGCGTCGCCCCGCCGGCGCTCGCCGCGCCGCCTCCGGACGCGGCCAGGAGCGCGATCGTCGCCGCCGCCGCGGCCGCCGCGACGGCGCCCGCCGAGCCCGCCTGCCGGCCCTTGAACCCGAATACCCCCCGCCCCCAGCTCATCCCGATGCCTCCCACCGTCGCCCACCGGCGGCTCTCGCCGCCGCTCGTTTCGAACCGACTGTTGGAACGCCGGACCCCGGGAGAAGGTTGGCGGGGGAAACGGGATCGTCACATGCCGGTTCAGGGCCAGTCGGGCTGCTCGCACGCGAGCGCGATCGCCCGCATCGCGGCGCTCATCTTCGCGACGGACTCCTCGTACTCGTAGTCCGGGCGGGCGTCCGCGACTGTGCCGCCGCCGGCCTGGACGTAGGCGACGCCGTCCTTGACGACGACGGTGCGGATGTGGATCGCCGTGTCGAGGTCGCCGCCGTATGAGAGGTAGCCGACCGCGCCCCCGTAGCCGCCGCGCTTGACCGGCTCGAGCTCGTCGATGATCTGCATCGCGCGCACCTTCGGGGCGCCCGAGAGCGTGCCGGCCGGCAGCACCGAGCGCAGCGCGTCCATCGCGCCGACGCCGGGCCGCAGCGTGCCCGAGACCGACGAGACGATGTGCATCACGTGGCTGTAGGTCTCGACCTCCATCAGCTCGTCGACGCGCACGCTGCCGTACTCGCAGACGCGGCCGAGGTCGTTGCGCCCGAGGTCGACGAGCATCACGTGCTCGGCGCGCTCCTTCTCGTCTTCGAGCAGCTCGGCGGCGATGCGGCGGTCCTCCTCGGCGCTGGCGCCGCGCGGGCGGGTGCCGGCGATGGGCTTCGTCGAGACGTGCGTGCCCGTGACGGTGAGCAGCGGCTCGGGGCTCGCGCCGGCGACCTGGAAGTCGCCGAAGTCGAGGAAGTACATGTAGGGGCTCGGGTTGACAGCGCGCAGCCCGCGGTAGATGGAGAAGGCCTCGACCGGGGCCGGCGCGGACCAGCGCTGGGAGGGCACGACCTGGAACGCGTCGCCGGCGTAGATGTACTCGATGATGCGCGCGACCATGGCTTCGAACTGCTCGCGCGGCATGTTCGACTCGAAGGCCGGGATCTCGCGCGGCGGGCGCGGCTCCTCGCGCGGCACCGGGCCGGCAAGCGCCTCCCGGACCTGGGCGATCTGCGCGACGGCGTCCGCGTAGGCGCGCTCGAGGTCCGGCTGCACCTCGAGGTTGGCGTTGACGAGGATCGTGATCGTGTGCTTGAGGTGGTCGAAGACGACGAGCCCGTCGGTGAGCATCAGCGCGAGGTCGGGGACGCCGACCGGGTCGGGGTTCGGCTCGCCCAGCGGCTCGACCGTGCGGACGAGGTCGTAGCCGAAGACGCCGACCGCGCCGCCCGTGAACGGCGGGGCGTCCGCGTGGCGCATCGGAGCCTGGTCGAAGCGCGCGAGGCGCTGCGCCGCGAGCGCGTAGGGGTCCCCGCCGTCGGCGAGCGACCAGCGCACCACCTCGTGCGGGCTGAAGCCGATGAAGGACCAGCGCCCGACTCGCTGCCCCTGCTCGGCGGACTCCAGCAGGAAGGCCGGCTCCGAGGGCGCGAGCGCCCGCAGCTTCAAGAACGCGGAGACGGGCGTCTCGCAGTCGTCCACGAAGCTCACCGCCAGCGGGATCAGGTTGTGCGAGCGCGCCAGCTCGCGCGCTCCGGGCAGGGCGGGCGAGACCGGGAGCGAGCCGACGCGGGCGCCGTCCGGCGGCTGGGCGCTCTCAGCGACGGCCATCGAGCACCCGCTCGGCGTCGCTCAGCGAGCGGCCCCGGCTTCGCAGCAGCACGAGCAGGTGGTAGAGGACGTCGGCGGCCTCTTCGTCGACGCGCTCCTCGCTCTCCTCGCGGGCCGCGCGGCTCACCTCCTCGGCCTCCTCCATCACCTTCTCGCCGATCCGCGGCGGGTTCTCGAGAAGCTCGACGGTGTAGGAGCCCGCCGGGCGCTCGCGGGCGCGCTGCGCGAGCGTGCGCTCGAGCGCGGGCAGGATCTCGTGCGGCGCGGCGGGCTCGAGCTCGCCGCGGTGAAAGCAGCTCCGCTCGCCGGTGTGGCAGGCCGGCCCCGCCGGCTCGACCAGCGCGAGCAGCGTGTCGCCGTCGCAGTCCACGCGCAGCGCGCGCACGGCCTGGGTGTTGCCGCTCGTCTCGCCCTTGTGCCACTGCTCGCCGCGCGAGCGGCTCCACAGGTGCAGCTCGCCGCTCTCGCGCGTGCGCCGCAGCGCCTCCGCGTTCATGTAGGCGAGCGTCAGCACCTCGCCGCTCGCCCAGTCCTGCACCACACACGGCACGAGGCCGTTCTCGTCGTAGCTGACGAGCTCCTCGATCGACTCCGCGGCGGCGGACATGCGGACGATTGTAGGCGCCGCCGCGCGTCGGGCGCCCGCGGCGGCGCGCCTGCGAGACTGCCTGCGGATGCAGTCGCTTCTCGACCGCAGGCTGATCGTCGTGACCGGCAAGGGAGGCGTCGGCAAGACGACGGTGGCCTCCGCGCTGGGCCGCCTGGCGGCGCGCGAAGGGCTGCGCACGACCGTCGTGGAGGTCGGCGGGCAGTCGCGTGCCGCCGAGCTGTTCGGCCGCCGCGAGGGCGAGCCGGGCGAGGCGGTCCGTCTCGAGGGCGGGCTCTCGGCGCTCTCGATCGACCCCGACCGCGCGCTGCTCGAGTGGATCCAGGCGCTCGGCGGGCGTGTGCCGGGGCGGATCCTGAGCTCCAGCGGCACGTTCCAGTACTTCGCCGCCGCCGCCCCCGGCGCGCGCGAGATCGTGACGATGATCAAGATCTGGCGGCTTGCGAGCAGCAAGCCCGGCTCGCGGCGCGGCGGCTGATCTCGTGATCTTCGACGCGCCGGCCACGGGGCACGCGCTCGGCATGCTGCGCTCGCCCGAGACGTTCGCGCGGATCGCGCGGGTGGGCCCGATCGTGCGCGACACCGGTCACGTGCGCGAGCTGCTCGCCGACCCGGAGCGCACCGCATATCTGGGTGTCGCCCAGGGCACGGAGATGGCGGTCACCGAGACGATCGAGCTCCAGCAGGGGCTCGTGGAGACGACCGGGCGCGAGCTCGACGCCGTCGTCGTGAACTCGCTGCTGCCGCGCCGCTTCAGCGCGCAGGAGCTCGAGCGCATCGAGGCCCTGCCGTCGGGCGGGCGCCGCGGCGTCCTCGCCGCCGCCGCTCGCGCCGCGCGCGAGGTGCACGCTCGCGGCGGCTACCAGCACTCACAGGTCGCGCGGCTGCGCCGGCACGGCTTTCACGTGCTGGGGCTCCCCTTCGTCTGGACGCCCGCGCTGGACCTGGACGCGCTCGAGGTGCTCGTCGCGAGGCTCGCGAGCGGCCTCGAGCGCGAGCAGCTCGCGGCCGGCTGAAGGCCGGCAGGAAGCGCCTGCCGAGCCAGGCGGAGCTAGCCGATCCCGAGCCGGTCGAGCAGGCTGTCGTCGGCGCGCCAGTCGCGCCGCACGCGCACGGACAGGTCGAGGTGCACGCGCTCGCCGAGCGCCGTTTCGATCTCCTTGCGCGCGGCGGTCCCGATGTTCTTGATCATCGATCCGCCGGAGCCGATCAGGATCCCCTTCTGCGAGCTCGTCTCGACCCAGATCAGGGCGCGCACCCGAGTCGCGCCGCCGGGCTTCTCGGGGGGGTCGATCTCCTCGACCACGACCTCGACGGCGTGCGGTATCTCCTGGAAGGTGCGCCTGATCGCGGCCTCGCGGATCAGCTCGGCGACGAGCAGCTCCGTCGGCTGGTCGGAGGCGGTGCCGGCGTCGAACATGAAGGGAGCCTCGGGCAGCATCCCGCCGAGGTGGGCGATCAGCTCGGAGACGCCGGCACCGCTGCGAGCGGAGATCGGGAACACCTCGGCGTCGAGCTCCAGCTCCGCGGCCGCGGCGAGCGCGGCGAGCAGCGCGGCGCGCGAGAGGCGGTCGACCTTGTTGACGGCGATCGTCGCGGGCGTCGCGGAGGCGGCGAGCTCGCGGGCGATGAAGCGGTCCCCGGGCCCCACCCCCTGCTCGCCGTTGAGGATCAGCAGCGCGGCGTCGGCGCCGCCGAGCTCCTCCTTGACACGCCTGGCCATGCGCCCGGTGAGCGCGTCGCGCGGGCGCTGGACGCCGGGCAGGTCGACGAGGACGAGCTCCACCTGCGGGGTGCGGTGCACGCCGCGGATCGCCCGCCGCGTGGTCTGGGGCTTCTCGGAGACGATCGCCACCTTCTCGCCCACGACGGCGTTGACCAGCGTCGACTTGCCGACGTTGGGCCGGCCGGCGAGCGCGACGAAGCCGCTGCGGGTCACGGCGCGGCGCTGCGGAGCAGCTCGTCCTGGAGGGCGAGCATCTCGCCGTCGTCCGTCTCGTGGTCCATGCCGAGCAGGTGCAGCATGCCGTGGACGATCGCCTCGCCGAGATCCTCGGTGTGGGCGGGGCAGATCACGATGTCGCCGAGCTCGCGCGGCTCCGCCCCGCCGGGGCCGTCGACCGGGAACGAGAGCACGTCGGTCGGCCCCGTCTTTGCCGCGGTGCAGGCGGTTGAGCTCGGCGATCCGCTCGGCGGTCACGAACTCGACCGCGACGTGGCCGTCCTGCACTCCCCGGCTCGCCGCCGCCAGCTCGCACAGCCGAGCGATCAGCTCGAACGCGGGCGCGTCCGGCGCGAGGCGCCCGCCGAAGACCTCGACCTCGAGCATGTCGCTCAGGCGCTGCGGATCGCCGGCCGCGCGGGCGGCGGCTGCTGGGAGCCGCCGCGGTCCTCGCGCTGCGAGTGCGCGTCGTAGGCCTCGACGATGCGCTGCACCAGCTTGTGGCGCACGACGTCCTCGCCGCCGAAGCGCACGAAGTCGACGTCCTCGACGGAATCGAGCACGTCGCCGACGACGATCAGACCCGACTGCTGCTCGCGCGGCAGGTCGACCTGCGTGATGTCGCCGGTCACCACCATCCGCGAGCCGAACCCGAGCCGCGTGAGGAACATCTTCATCTGCTCGGGCGTGGTGTTCTGGGCCTCGTCGAGGATCACGAACGAGTCGTTCAGGGTGCGTCCGCGCATGAACGCGAGTGGTGCGATCTCGATCACGCCACGGTCGATGTGCGAGGAGACCTTCTCGGGATCGAGCATGTCGTGCAGCGCGTCGAAGAGCGGGCGCAGGTACGGATCGACCTTGGCCATCAGGTCCCCCGGCAGGAAGCCGAGCCGCTCGCCCGCCTCGACCGCGGGCCGGGTCAGGATGATGCGGTTGACCTCGTGGCGCGAGAGCGCGGCGGCGGCCATCGCGACCGCGAGGAACGTCTTGCCGGTCCCGGCGGGCCCGACGCCGAAGGTGATCGTGCTGCGCCGGATCGAGTCGACGTAGCGCTTCTGGTTGACGGTCTTCGGCGCGACGCGCAGGCCGCGGTGCGACCACACGACGTCCTCGAGCACGCGCGCCGGCGATTCGTGGGCGTCGAGCGCGCCGGTGACGGCTGTGATCGTGCCCGGCCCGATCTGGTGCCCGCGCGCGATCAGGTCGGATAGCTCGCGCACCACGCGCTCGCCGACCACGACCTCGTTCTCATCGCCCTCGAAGGTGATGATGTTGCCGCGCAGGAAGACGCGGCAGTCGAGGTGCGCCTCGAGCGCTCGCAGCACGGCGTCCTGGCTGCCGGCGAGCTCGGCCGCGACAACGTTTGAGAGCTCGATCTGCGTCCTCATCCCTGCAGCGCAGCCCTCACCATCCCGGAGACGCGCTTGCCGTCGGCGCGGCCGTCCACGGCCGACATCGCGGTGCGCATCGCGGTCCCCATGTCCTTCGCGCTCTCGGCACCGCTCTCGCGGACCGCTTGCGCGACGATCTCCTGGAGCTCGGCGTCCGAGAGCTCCGCGGGCAGGTAGGAGCCGATCAGCTCGCCCTCGGCCTCCTCCGCGGCGGCCAGCTCCTCGCGGCCGGCGTCGCGGAACTGCTCGGCGGCCTCGAGCCGGCGCTTGCGCTCGCGGCGGAGCACCGCCAGCTCGTCGTCGTTGCCGTCCTTCGCGGCCTTCTGCAGCTCGGAGAGGACGAGCCGCAGGGCGCCGACCTTCTCCTTCTCCCCCGCGCGCATCGCGCCCTGAAGGTCGGTTTTGATCTGCTCGGCTATCGCCATCCTCCACTCAGGATACGCAGCGCGCGGCGGTCATCCGTCCGCCGGCGCCGCGTTCTTGATCGCCTCGCTCCGCGCGCGCTCCTCGGCCGCGTCCTGCAGGCCGGCCTCTCCCCTGCGCGCGGGCGCGCTGCTGGCCTCGACGTAGGCCTCCGGGACGGTGATCACGCGGGCACCGCGGCCGTGCGTGAAGAAAGCCACGGCCCAGCGGGTGAAGACGATCAGGCGGTTGGCGAAGCCGACCAGGTAGAAGAGGTGCACCCCGAGCCACGTGACCCACGCGAGCAGGCCGCTGAGCTTCAGCCCTTTGATGTCGGCGACGGCCGCGGCGCGGCCGATCGTCGCGAGGTTGCCCTTGTCGCGGTAGCGGAACGGCCCGATGCTGCTTGGGCGGTCGGGGTCCCGAAGCCGCGCGCGCACGAGCTTCGCGGCGTAGCGTCCCTGCTGCATCGCGACGGGCGCGACACCCGGATAGATCGACGGGCGTGCCGCCGGCGTCGCGTACGGAGACCATGTCCCCGAGCGCGAGGATCTCGGGGTGGCCCGCCAGCGACAGGTCGGGCTCGACCGTGAGCCTTCCGGCGCGGTCGGTTTCGGCGCCCGCGAGCGACGCGAGCATTCCCGCGAGCGGCGAGGCGGTCACGCCCGCCGCCCAGACGACCGTGCGCGCCGAGACGCGTTCGGTCTCGCCGTCCGGGGCGCGCACGGTGACCCCGCGCGCGTCGACGTCGATCACCGTGCGCGAGAGCATCGGCCTCACGCCGATCCGCTCGAGCGAGCGGCGGGCCCGCTCCGACAGCGCCGGCGGGAAGCTCGAGAGCACACGCTCTCCGGCCTCGACCAGCACGATGCACCCGCTGCCGGGGTCGGCCGTGCGGAAGTTGCGGCGCAGGCTGTCGCGCGCGAGCTCCGCGATCTGCCCCGCCATCTCGACGCCCGTGGGCCCGGCGCCGACCACGACGAACGAGAGCCAGGAGCCGCGCAGCTCCTCCGAGCGCGCCATCTCGGCAGCCTCGAACGCGCTGAGGATCGCCGAGCGGGTCACGAGCGCGCTCTCGAGCGACTTGACCTCGTGGGCGAACTCGCCCCACGCGTCGTGGCCGAAGTAGGAGTAGTTCGAGCCGCCGGCGACGATCAGCGTGTCGTAGGGGATGCTCGGCAGCGCCGGCACGCCCGCCACCGAGGCGAGCTCCACCCTCCGCGCCACCGGGTCGATCGCACGCGCCTCCGCCATCAGCACGCGGACGTTGCGCGCCCGCCTGAAGATCGCGCGCAGCGGATAGGCGACTTCGCCCGGCGAGAGCGCCCCGGTCGCGACCTGGTAGGTCAGGGGCTGGAAGAGGTGGAAGTTGCGGCGGTCGACGAGCGTGATCTCGACCGGCGCGCGGCGCAGGTGCGCGACCGCCTGCAGGCCTCCGAAGCCGCCGCCGACGACGACGACGCGGTGTGCGCTTGCCGTCTTCATCCAGTGCCGCCAAGGCTAGAAGATCGGCCCGCGCGCGCCGCGCCGGTGCGAGCTCTGACCTTCGCGGCGCGCAATCGATCATCTAAGGTGCCGCGCGTGAACCAGACGCTCTACGCCGACGCGCTCGAGCCGTTCCTCGCCGAGACGGCGCGGCTGCGTCCCGCGGACGCGGAAGTGATCGACGCACACACGCACCTCGGGCTCGACGAGGACGGTCGCGCGCTGACGCTCGAGCAGCTCCTCGCGCAGCTCGACGCGGCCGAAGCGCGGCGCGCGTGCGTGTTCCCGCTGCACGACCCGGAGCGCCGTCCCGCGTACTCGCTGCCGAACGACCGCGTGCTGGCGTGGGCCTCGGAAAGCGACGGGCGGCTCGTGCCGTTCTGCCGCCTGGACCCGGCCGAAGGCGCGGTGGCGGAGGCCGAACGCTCGCTCGGCAACGGCGCGAGGGGGATCAAGCTGCACCCGCGCGCGCAGGACTTCGTCTTCGACGGCGGCGACCTCGACGGCGTGTTCAAGCTCGCCGAAGAAGCGCGCGTGCCGGTGCTGATCCACGCCGGGCGGGGGCTGCCGCCGCTCGCCGACGGGCTCGCCGACCTCGCGCTCCGCCACCCCGGCGCGGCGCTGATCCTCGCGCACGGCGCGATCTGCGACCAGGGCATCCTCAGCACGCGGCTGGCCGGCCACCCGCGCGTGCTCTACGACATCTCATGCTTCTTCCCGCTCGACGTGATCGAGCTGTTCGCGCGCGTGCCGGCGGAGCGGATCGTGTTCGCATCCGACCCGCCCTACGGCCTGCCCGCCACGACGCTCTACATGGCGCTGCGGGTCGCCGGACAGGCCGGGCTCGACGAGGCGGCGACGAAGCTGATGCTCGGCGGCACGATGGCCGCGCTCGTCGACGGCGAGGAGCTTCCCGCCGCCACGCCGCCGCGGCGCCCGCCCACGATCAAGGTCTCGGGTCGCCTGATGCGCGCCTACGGCTACGCGAGCCTCGTCGGCCCGGCGCTGTTCACCGGCGTCGCCGAGCAGGCGGCGGCGATGCTGGACATGGCGGTCGCGGCGACCCGCGACCCCGACCCCGGCGAGGACGGCGAGGCGCTCGAGACGATCGGCCGCGCGCTGAGCGCCGCCGCGAAGCTGGCGCTCGAAGAGGACGGCATCCGCCCGGCGATCGACCTCGTGTACCGCGCGAACGTGCTCGCGGCCACGCAGATCGCCGACTAGGGACCGCCCGCGGCGCTCACGCGCCGCTGAGCCGCAGCGCGCCCCAGCCGTCCGCGAGCTTGCGCGAGCGCTCGCGCAGGCCGGCCGCGGCGAACGCCGCGGCAGCTTCGTCGAGCTGCTCCTCGAGCAGCCCGCCCGCGATCAGCTCGGCGGGCGGGCGCTCGATCGCGGCGGCGAGGTCTGCCAGCAGCGGCGCGAGCAGGTTCGCGAGCACGATCACGGGCCCGGGAGCGGGCTCGCCGGAGCCGGCCCACGGCAGCGCTTCGCGGCGCAGGTCGAAGCGCTCGGAGCGCAGGGACACGCCGTTGACCAGGGCGTTCTCGCCGGCGGCCGCGACGCTCTCCGCCTCGTTGTCGAGCGCGAGGACCGGCGCGTAGCCGAGCTTCGCGGCCGCGATGGCGAGCACCCCCGAGCCGGCGCCGACGTCGAGCACGGCCTCGTCCGGGGGCCCGCCGGCGCGTATCTCGAGCAGCAGCGAGAGGCACAGGCGCGTCGTCGCGTGCGCGCCGGTGCCGAAGGCCTGGCCGGGATCGATCACCAGCTCGATCGCGGGCGCCTGGTGCACCGCCGCCGGCTCCCACGGCGGGCGCACGCGCAGCGCGGGCAGCTCCGCGCCGGAGGGAGGCTCGACCCGCACCGGGCGGTGGAACTCGCGCCAGCGCTCCGGCCAGTCGTCGGCGATCTCGGCGGTCGAGACCTCGACCGGCGTCCCGCCGGCCAGCGCGCGCAGGTCGGGGAGCGCGGGCAGCTCGCCGGGAGCGCCGTAGACGGCGTACTCGACGCGGCCGTCGTCGAGCTCCACCTCCTCGACCCCGGCCGGAGCGAGCTCGAGCAGCTCGGCCAGCGCCAGCTCCGCCTGCTCGCGCCCGACGCGGACGGCGAGCCTGATCACGCCGGCTGGCTGCCCAGCGCCCGGCGCAGCTTGGCGAACAGCGAGTCCTGCGAGCGCAGGTTCTCCTCGCCGAGCGTGCCGTCGAGCCGTTCGAGCAGCTCGCGCTGCTCGGCGTCCAGGCGCCGCGGCACGACGACGTTCACGACCACGCGCAGGTTCCCGCGGCGCGAGCGGCGCAGCCCGGGCATGCCCTCGCCGCGCACGGTCAGCACCTCGCCGGGCTGGGTGCCGGCGGCGACCTCGAGCTCCACGCTTCCTTCGATCGTCGGCACCTCGACGGTGGTGCCGAGCGCGGCGAGCGTCGCGGGGAGGTCGACGGCGGTGATGAGATCATCGCCCTCGCGCACGAAGCGCTCGTCGGCGCGCACGCTCACGAGCACGTAGAGGTCGCCGGCCGGCGTGCCCGCGGGCCCGACGCTGCCGTGGCCGCTCATGCGGATCCGCTGGCCGTCGGCGATGCCGGCGGGGATCTCGATGTCGAGGCTGCGCGACACCTTCACGTGGCCGGCGCCACGGCAGACCCCGCACGGCTCCTTCGGGACCCGGCCGTCGCCGCCGCAGCGATCGCACACGACCGTGCGGACCATCTGCCCGAGCAGCGTCTGGCTGACGCTCTGGAGCTGGCCCGCGCCGTCGCAGCGCTCGCACGTCTCGATCGGCGTGCCTGGCTCGGCGCCGTTGCCGTGGCAGTGCTCGCAGCGGTCGATCGCCTCGTAGGAGACCTCCACCGTGGCGCCGCTGGCGGCCTGCGCGAGCTCGATCTCGACCGCGACCGCGACGTCCGCACCCTGCGCGGCGCCGAAGCCGGCGCCGCCGAAGCCGCCGCCGAAGAAGGCGTTGAAGAGGTCGCCGATCGAGCCGAAGCCCTCGAAGTTGGGCGCGTAGCCGCCCGAGCGCAGGCCGTCGTGGCCATAGCGGTCGTAGGTCGCTCGGCGCTCCGGGTCGGAGAGGATCTCGTAGGCCTCGGCCGCCTCCTTGAACTTCTCCTCGGCGGCGGGATCGTGGGCGTTGACGTCCGGGTGCAGCTCGCGCGCGAGCGCGCGGAACGCCTTCTTGACGTCCTGCTCCGATGCCTGGCGCTCGACGCCGAGCACCTCGTAGGGATCGCGGGGCACCGCGCTCTAGCTCTCCGCGAAGGCGTCTTCGACGAAGCGCGAGAGCTCGTGCGCGGCCTCGCGCACGCCGGCGATCGCGCCCGCGTAGTCCATCCGGACCGGACCGATCACCGAGACGGTGCCGAGGTTGCGCCGCGGCGGCCCGTAGCCGCTCGCCACGACCGCGAGGGTGTGCATCGCGGGCAGCTCGTTCTCGTGGCCGATGCGCACGTAGACGCCGGGCTCCGCGAGCGCGGCGCGGAGCACCCGCAGCAGCGCGACGCGGCGCTCGAGCAGCGCGATCAGCTCGTTGACGCGCCCTGCGTCCTCGATCTGCCCGGCCTCGAACAGGCGCGCGGTGCCGTCCAGGTAGATGGTGTCCTCCCCCTCCACAGCCAGCTCGCCGAACGCGGGCGCGAAGCGGGAGAGGAAGTCCAGCTCGCGCGCGGAGAGGCTCTGGTCGGAGAGGCGCGCGAGCAGCATGCGGGCGCCGAGGCCGAGGCCGACGAGGCGCTCGTTGAGGTACTCGCCGGCCCAGGCGATCAGGCCCGGGTCGACGTCGGCCTCGAACGTGGCGAGCATCTTCGAGACGTTGCCCGCCGAGCTGATCACCACCACCAGCACCACGCGAGGCTGCAGCGCGAGCACCTCGACGTGGCGGATCGTGGCCGTGTTGATCGACGGCGCCGAGACGACGGCGAGCAGGTTCGTCATCTGCGAGAGCGTCTCGCTCGTGGAGCGCATCGCCTCGTCGATCTCGCGCCTGGCGAGCGCGAGCTCCAGCCGCCGCGGCGCCGCGGGCAGCTTCTGCTCGGAGCTGAGCATCTCGTCGACGACGTAGCGATGGCCGGCGTCGGTCGGGACGCGGCCGGCCGAGACGTGCGGATGGTCGAGCAGGCCGTGCTCCTCGAGGAAGGCGAGCTCGTTGCGGACCGTCGAGGGCTTGCAGTCGAGTGCCGGGTCGGCCGCGATCACGCGCGAGGGCACCGGCTGGCCGGTCTGCAGGTACTCGTCCACGACCTTGCTGAGAATGCGCTCCTGGCGGGCTGTGAGCATCGGCCTGATTGTAGGCCGGGCGCTGGCGCGCTCTCCGCCGGCATGGACCGCCGCCGGGCCTTCCCTCGGCCGGCATGGCGCGCCGGCCGGGCCTTCCCTCGGCCGGCATGGCGCGCCGGCCGGGCCTTCCTCTATGATGACGACCTCGGCCTCCGCGTTGCGGATGATCTGGTTGCCGTCCTGCTCGGCGACGGTGTCGATCAGCGCGGTGCCGTGTCCGGTGAGCTCCCGCACGGTGCCCGTCACGAGCACCTCGTGCTCGGGCAGCCCCATGCCGCGGAACTGCACCTTCAGCCGCCGCAGCCGTGCGGCGCCGCCGGCGGCCTCGGTCTGCGCGCGTGCGACCTGCGCCATCGTCCACAGGCCGTGGAGGATCCTCCCCGGCAGGCCGACCGCTTTGGCGAACTCCTCGTCGACGTGGATCGGGTTGAAGTCGCCCGAGGCGCCCGCGTAGCGGACGGTCAGGTACTTGTCGGGCGTCACACGCACCTCGGGGATCTGCTCGCCCGGCTTCAGCTCGGCCATCTCTCAGACCCCCCTGACGATGTTGGTCCAGATGCCGCGGCAGACCTGCTCGCCGCGCTGGTTGACGGACACCGATTCGAACACGTAGTAGCCGCGGCCGTCGGCTTCGGAGATGTCCTTGACCGACGCCGTCGTCGTGATCTCGTCGCCGGCGACGACGGGCTCGCCCCACTCGAACTCCTGCCCGCCGTGGACCATCATCGCGAAGTTGAGCTCGATCTCCGGGTCGAAGATCGGCGGCCCGACCGCCGGGGCGCTGTAGACGACCGCGAACATCGGCGGTGCGAGCAGGTCGGCGTAGCCGGCCGCGCGAGCCGCCTCGAGGTCCATGCAGACCGGGTCGTTCTCGCCCACCGCGCGCGCGTACTCGCGGATCTTCTCCCGCCCCACCGCGTAGGTGACGGGTGCGTAGCTCTTACCGATCGCTTTCGTGTTGACGGGCATCGCCTCGTGTCCCTGCTCGTTGACCAACGGCTTCGCCGTCGGTGCCCCTTGCGCGGCGGGAGTCTATGCAGAGCGGGGCGGCGCCGCGATCCGGCCGGGGGCCGGCCGCGGCGCCCGGCCGCGGCGCTCAGAAGGGAGCGTCCTCGCCGCCGTCGCCCACTCCCGCACCCACGAGTCCGTCGTCTCCGTCGCGCTCGCGGGGGGAGCCGAGGAACTGGACGCGGTCGGCCTGGATGCTCACGGCCTGGCGTTTCTGCTCGTCGGCCGTCTCCCACTCGCGCCAGCTCAGATGGCCGTCGACGCAGACCGTGCGCCCCTTGCGGGTGTGCTCGGCGACGGCCTCGGCCGCCGGCCCGAACACGTCGACGTCGAAGAAGTTGGGCCGGTCGCCGTACTCGCCGTCCGGTTCGCGGCGGGGCGAGTTCGAGGCGATGCGCAGGCTGCACAGCGCACGGCCGGAGGGCAGCGAGCGCAGCTCGGGGTCGCGTGTGAGGCGCCCGACGAGCACCACGCGGTTCGTGTCGTACATGGATGGGTCTCCTTCGCTCGGGTTTCGCGGACCCCCACCCGCCGGCACGTTACGGGCGCGGTGCGATGGCTCGCGCGGGCGCCGGGGCTGCTGCGCGTGGCAGGACGCTGACCTCCCGCCGCCGGGGCCGGCGGCGCGCGGCAGGTAGGGTCCAGGTCGTGAGCGAGCGCGTGCTGATGCTCTCCTGGGAGTACCCGCCCGTGATCGAGGGCGGCCTGGCGCGCCACGTGCGCAAGCTGGCCGAGGCGCTGGCGCGCCAGGGCGTCGGCGTCGACGTGCTCACGCGCGGGCTGGGTCCGGGGACCGACGAAGGGGAACGAGCCTTCCAGCGGATCGCGGGCGTCAACGTCCACAGGGTCCCCGAGCCGGGCTGGCCGCGCGACCTCGACCGCTTCGTGGCGTGGGTGGACCAGATGAACGAGGACATGCTCGCCGCCGGCGAGGCGCTCTGCCAGGAGCGCTCCTACGAGTTGATCCACGGTCACGACTGGCTGGTGGCGAAGGCCGCCGCGATGCTCGCCGACCGCGTCGGCATCCCCTACATCACGACGGTCCACGCGACCGAGCACGGCCGCCACCAGGGCTGGGTGCAGGACGAGCCGCAGGCTCACATCCACGCCGTCGAGCGCTGGATGGCCAACCGCGCCGAGCGCGTGATCGTCTGCTCGCACTACATGCGCGGCCACGTCGCGGACATCTTCGACCTGGACGAGAGCCGCGCGGCGGTGATCCCCAACGGCGTCGACCCGGCCGACCTGCGCCCGGTCGAGGACCTGCAGGCGATGCGCGCACAGTTCGCGGCGCCGGAGCAGAAGCTCGTCCTGCTGGTCGGGCGGCTCGTCTACGAGAAGGGCTTCCAGCACGCGCTGGACGCGATGCCGGGCCTGATCGAGCGCCTGGGGAACGTGCGCTTCCTCGTCGCCGGGAGCGGCACCCACGAGGCGGAGCTGAAGGCGCAGGCCGAGCGCCTCGGGCTGAACGGGCACGGCACCTTCCTCGGCTGGATCGGCGACGACGTGCTGCACTCGCTCTACCGCATCGCGGACCTCTGCGTGGTGCCCTCGATCTATGAGCCGTTCGGGCTCGTCGCGCTGGAGGCGATGGCCTCGGGATGCCCGTGCATCGTCGCCGACACCGGAGGGCTGCGCGAGGTCGTGCCGATGGGCGAGCGGGTCGGCCTGCGCTTCAACGGCGGCGACCCGGAGCACCTCGGGGTGATGATCGAACGGCTGCTGCTCGACGAGCAGCTGCGCGACCGGCTCGTCACCGAAGCCTCCGAGCACGTGCTGCGCTTCGACTGGGACGACATCGCCGAGCGCACCCACGCCATCTACGATGAGGCGGCAAGGCTGGGCGCGCGCGAGGGCGCACCCAGGGGATGACGTAGGACGCCGGGGAGGCTCAGGGGATGACGGAGATGCTGCAGGGGCTGATGCAGAACGACTTCCAGCTCACGCTGAACCACGTTCTGGGCAGGATGCGCTCGCTGAACGAGGGCGCGCACGTCGTGACGCTGCAGCCCGACGGCTCGGTCCTGCGCATCAGCCACGCGGCACTGGCCGAGCGCGTCGACCGGCTCGCGCGGGCGCTCGCGGAGCTCGGCGTCCAGCAGGGCGACCGGGTCGGGAGCTTCGCCTGGAACAACCAGCGCCACATGGAGCTCTACATGGCGGCGCCGTGCACGGGCGCGGTGCTGCACACGCTGAACGTGCGCCTCTTCGAGGAGCAGCTCACATACATCGTCAACCACGCCGAGGACCGCGTGATCTTCGTCGACGACTCGCTCGTGCCAGTGCTCGAGAAGCTCGCGCCGAGCTTCGAGACGGTCAGCAACTACGTGGTGATGGGCGACGGGGACGTGGGCTCCCTGCCCAACGCGCTGCGCTACGAGGAGCTGCTCGAGCAGGCCGGCGCCGGCCCGTTCTCCTACCCCGACCTCGACGAGCGCCAGGCCGCGGCGCTCTGCTACACGAGCGGCACCACCGGCAACCCGAAGGGCGTGCTCTACTCGCACCGCTCGATCAGCCTGCACTCCTCGATGACGCTCATGACCGAGGGCAACGGGCTCTCGCGCGGCGACCGGGTGCTGGCGGTCGTGCCGATGTTCCACGCCAACGCCTGGGGGCTGCCCTACGGCGCGGCGCTGGCCGGCGCGGATCTGATCCTGCCCGACCGCTTCCTCGGCGCCGAACCGCTCGCGAAGCTGATCGCGCAGGAGCGCCCGACGCTGATGGGGTGCGTGCCGACGATCTTCCAGGACCTCCTGCGCTACGCCGACGAGCACCCGGACGTGGACCTGTCCTCGCTGGACAACGCGGCCTGCGGCGGCTCGGCCGTGCCCAAGCAGCTGATGAAGGACTTCGAGGACCGCCACGGTGTGCGCATCTACCAGGCGTGGGGCATGACGGAGACGAGCCCCGTGGCGACCTACTCGCGCCCGGATGAGAGCGGGGAGCGCGACGAGGCCTACTGGGAGGACCGGGCCAAGCAGGGCCGGCCGCTGCCGTGGGTCGAGCTGCGGCTGATCGGCGACGCGAGCGAGGAGGTGGCCTGGGACGGCACCTCGACCGGGGAGATCGAGGTGCGCGGGCCGTGGGTCGCCTCGCAGTACTTCCGCGATCCCGATCCGGACAAGTTCGACGACGGCTGGCTGCGCACCGGCGACATCGCTGCGGTCGACGAGAAGGGCTACGTGCAGATCACCGACCGCTCGAAGGACGTGATCAAGTCCGGCGGCGAGTGGATCTCCTCGGTGGAGCTCGAGAACGAGCTGATGTCGCACCCGAGCGTGGTCGAGGCGGCGGTGATCGCCAAGCCCGACCCTCGCTGGGCCGAGCGGCCGCTCTGCTGCGTGGTGCTCACGAGCGAGGACGCGGCCAGCGCCGAGGATCTCGTCGAGCACCTGCGCAGCCGCGTGGCGAAGTGGTGGCTGCCCGACGAGTTCGCGTTCGTCGAGGAGATCCCGAAGACGAGCGTGGGAAAGTTCGACAAGAAGGTCCTGCGCGGCCGGCTGGCAGAAGGCAGCCTCGACGGGCGCGTGAGGGTCTCCTGACGCGTTTGCGGACGCGCTTTCGCGGAAGGTCGGAGGGTTATGAACACCTCCCGGCCGCGAAGGGTGATAGACATTTCGCTGCAGGGAATGCAGGCTCACGCCGATACATGGCGAACCAGAGGCAGAAGCTTGGCGCTTTTGAATGGCTTCGACCCTCATTAAAGAGGCCCCAGGGGAGGGCCGAACCATCACAAAACCACCCAAAACGGAGGTTGGCATGACTCGGACCGATGTCATGGCCTCGAGCAGGCCACGGACACCAGACGCAGCGCGCAAGACGAGGCGGAAGCTGGTGAGCCTCCCGATCCTGTTGGTAATGGGCCTGGCGCTCCTTGCCCCCGGCTCGGCACTCGCCGCGGAAGAAACGTCGAACTACAACCAGACGCCCACGACGCCGACGACGACGCACGACGACGACGCCGGCCACGACGCCGACGACCGGCACCTCGCCGGAATCGGCTGAAAAAGCGCCGGCCGAAACGACCCCGGCGAAAACGCCCGAACCCACCAGCAGCTCGAGCCCGGCCAAAGAAGCGAAAACGCTTCCGTTCACCGGCTTCGACCTGCGCTGGAGCTTCGCGATCGGCCTCGCGCTGATGATCGCCGGCTTCTCGATCGTCGGCGTGCAGCGCCGCCGCCGCTCGGAGCGCTAGCAACAGCTCACAGCATCGCTTTCAGAGCCGCCGGCCCTCGGGTCGGCGGCTCTTTTTTTGGCTGCGCCGGGGGCCGGGACCGGCACGATCCTGCAGCGTGTCAGCCGACGCCGCTCGAGCGGGCGCCGATCAACGGCCGGCCGCCGCGCGGAGGAGCACGGTGCGCCCGCCCGGAGCCGCCGGGTACGATGCCGCGCAGGAGGGTGACACTGGGGGCGAGCGAACAAGCGGTGGACCACGAGATCGTCGTGATCGGCGCCGGCTTCTCCGGCATCGGGGCGGCGATCAAGCTCGACCGTGCCGGCTTCTCGGACTTCCTCGTGCTCGACGAAGCCGACGGCGTCGGCGGGACCTGGCACTGGAACACCTATCCGGGCGTGGCCGTCGACATCCCCTCGTTCAGCTACCAGTTCTCCTTCGAGAAGCGCAGCGACTGGTCACGCGTCTACGCGCCGGGGCGCGAGCTGAAGGCCTACGCGGAGCACTGCGTCGAGAAGTACGGGGTGCGCGACCGCTTCCGGCTCAACACGAAGGTGACCGGCGCGCGCTTCGACGACGACGCGAGCATGTGGCGGATCGAGACCGAGGGCGGCGAGCAGATCACGGCGCGCTTCGTGATCGGCGCGACCGGGGTGTTCAGCCAGCCGAAGCTGCCCGACATCCCCGGCGTCGAGACGTTCGGGGGGACCGCGCTGCACACGGCGCGCTGGGACCACTCCGTCGATCTGCGCGGCAAGCGCGTCGCGGTTGTCGGGACGGGCGCGTCCGCGATACAGGTGATCCCGGCGATCGCGCCGGAGGTCGAGCAGCTGACCGTCTTCCAGCGCACGCCGATCTGGTGCCTGCCGAAGCTCGACGCGCCGCTGAGCTCGCGGGCGCGCACGATCCTGCGCTGGGTGCCGGGCGCGATGCTCGCCGCGCGCTGGCTCAGCCAGGCGTTCGTGGAGCTGACGTTCGTCCTGGTCGCGCACTTCGCGCGCAAGTTCCCCTTCCTCCCCGCCCGTGGCGAAGCCGAAGCGATGAAGCTGCTCGGCAGCGTCGAAGATCTGCGAACCCGCGAGGAGCTCACGCCCGCCTACCGGCTCGGCTGCAAGCGGCCGAGCTTCTCCAACGAGTACATCCGCACCTTCAACCGGGCGAACGTGAACCTCGAGACGGCGCCGATCGAGGCCGTCACGCCGGCCGGCGTGAGGACGGCGGACGGCACCGAGCACCCCGCCGACGTGCTCGTGCTCGCCACCGGCTTCAAGGTCTTCGACAAGGGCAACATGCCGCCGTTCCCCGTCCGCGGCGCCGCGGGCCTGGACCTCGCGGAGTGGTGGGACGAGAACCGCCAGCAGGCCTACGAGGGCGTGAGCGTGCCCGGCTTCCCGAACTGGTTCTCGATCCTCGGCCCCTACGGCTTCAACGGGCAGTCCTACTTCGGGCTGATCGAGACGCAGATGCGCCACATCGTGCGCTGCCTGAACCGCGCGCGCCGCGACCGCGCGACACGGGTGGAGGTCAGGCCGGAGGCCAACCAGCGTTACTTCGAGTCCGTCCTCGCCCGCCGCCCGAACCAGGTCTTCTTCACCGGTTCCTGCGCGACGTCGAACAGCTACTACTTCGACAAGCACGGCGACGTGCCGTTCAGGCCCAGCCTCACGCTCGAGGCGGCGTGGCGCAGCGCGCGCTTCGACCTCGACGACTACGCGTTCGCGCGCGCCAGCACGCCGGCGACGAACGGCGCCTTGCCGTCCGTGTAGGCCTCGCGGTCCTCGCGGTGGCGCGCGGCCAGCTCCCGCTTCAGCTCGGCGTACTCGCGGGCCAGGTTCCCGTCCTTGCGCAGCGCGTCACGAAAGCGCAGCTCGGCGTCGTATCGCGGCGAGCCGGTCGGGACGAGGTGCAGGTGATGGGTGCGGTGGGCCGGGCTCGGCTTGCAGAACCAGTGCATCTCGTCCGGGCGGTATGGGGCGTACTGGTAGTCGAGGGCTTCCAGGGGCCCGAAGCACGCGCGCGAGGACTCGAGGCTCTCGACCCCGGCGAGGATGTCGATCACCGGCTTCGCGGGGAGGCCGGGGACCGCGGTGCTGCCGACGTGGTGGATGCCGCCCGTCAGCCAGGGGCCGATCGCCTCCTCGAGCAGCGCGCGCTCCTGCTCGAAGCGCTGCGGCCAGGCCGGGTCGGCCGCGACGATCTCGATCGGGGCTTCGTGGGCCACGCCTCGAAGTATCGGCGGCGCGGAAGGGTCGCGTATCACCCCGTTCTGGACGCACGGGCGCGGCGGTGTAATCTGGCCCCGCAATCAAGCCGGGCGCTACGAGGCCTTCGCACCAAGATGGCGAACAGAGATCGATTGACGGCGCATCATGAAGCCCCACGGAGGCGGCGCCGGTGGCGCCGGTCCAGCTTCGCGACCGCGCCGGCGCTCGCCGCAGTCCTGGCGTTGCTCGTAGCGGCGGCGCTTACACCGGGGTCGGCGGCGGCGGGCGAATGTACGTCCAACGGGACCTGCGGGGAAATCAGCGGCGAAATCACCGGTCCGGGAGAAGACGGTGGCAAAACCGTCGAGGCCTACATCTACGACTCGACGCGGAACTTCGTCGCGTTCGGCGGCCACACCCCGTACAAAGACGGCACGCTGGACGCCGGGAGCTACTACGTCTGCTTCGCGCCGGTTGGCGAACCGCTTCGAGTGGTACGTCCAGCAGTGCTACGACGGTGCGACGGGCGGAGCCGCGTCTTTGAGCGGCGCGAGCGGGGTCGGCGTCGCCGCGAACGCCATCACATCGAACATCGACGCGACGATGACACAGGGCGGCAACGTCCAAGGAACGGTCACCGACGCCGCGACCGGAAGCCCGATCGCGTTCGTCGCGGCGGCCGTCGTGGGAGCGCCCCCTCAGATCTGCCCGAAAACCGGGGCGACGAACTGCACGCCCGATGGGGAATCGGAACTCGAAGGCATCTACCGCACCGGCGTCGTCGCACCGGGGACCTACACCGTCTCGTTCTCGGCCCCCGGGTACGCAACGAAGTCCGTCCCCGCGACCGTGACCGCCACCCACACGACGACGCTGAACGTCGCCCTGGAACCGCCCACCCCGACCGGAGGCGGGACCGGCCCCCCGGGCGGTGGCGGGACCAGCGGCACGGGGACCGGTGGCGGGACCAGCGGCACGGGGACCGGAGGCGGGACGGTAGGCGCCGGAACCGGCGGCGGCGCGGGCGCGGCGGCGGGCACGCCCGGCGTGCACGCGCAGACCGTCACTTTCACGGCGACCGGCAGCGGTGCCGTGACCGTGGACTGCACGGCGGCCGGACCGTGCACGGGAACGCTCGCCGTGAGCGTCCACGAGCAGGGGGGCTCCGCGGTCAGCGCGAGCGCCGGCAGGCGGACGAAGGTCGTGATCGGCACCGCCAGGTTCAGCAACCTGGCCGCCGGCAAGACCTCGAAGGTCGCGTTCAAGTTGAACGCGACGGGCAGGCGACTGCTCAAACGAGCTCACGGCAAGCTGAAGGCGACCGTCGCGATCGCCTACACCGCTGCCGGGAGGACGACCGTCACCAAGGCGGTCGTCGTGCTGCGCAGCTCGAGCAAGCGCTGAGGACGCGCTGAGCGCGCGCCCCGCGGCGCTCGCCGATGCGGATGAGAGGACTCGAACCTCCACCTGGTTACCCAGACACGGACCTGAACCGTGCGCGTCTACCAATTCCGCCACATCCGCGTGGGGGGAGCGAAGATATCGCACCGGGCGCCGGCGGCTGCGCGGGGGGCGCTTGGTGCCGGTTCACCGCCGCCGCCGAGGTCGATCGAGGGCCGGCTGGTCGTGGCCGGCCGCCGGATGGCTTCCGGTAGCCGCCTCTGCTAGCGTCGATCCCCGTCCCAAGCGCGCCGCTATCGTCTAGGGGACTAGGACGCCGCCCTCTCATGGCGGAAACCGGGGTTCGAATCCCCGTAGCGGTACTGCACGAAGCCCCGTCGCCTGCGGGGCTTCTTTCGTTCTCGGATCACCCTTTCACCCGTTCCAGCCTCACGGTCGCTTCGTTCGTCGCCGACTCATCCAGCGTTCCGGCGATCCCGAGGTGCGGCGTTTCGGTGTGCAGGGTCTTCGGTTTGTGGACGTCGGACCAGACGAGTTTCACGACCAGCGTTTTGCGTTTGCCGAAGACTTCTCCGAAGGTGAGATGGCCGGATTCGAGTTTCGGCGGCGTCGGCCAGGCGAACGTGAAGTCGTTCTGCAGCCCGGTCTGAGAGTCCTCGCCGCACTTGTCTTCGAACCCGCCCGTGAGGCCACCGCTGCCCGTGATGTTCAGCTTCAACGCCGGCGGCTGGAACGTCATCCGCATCTTGGTCGTTTCGTTTTTGGTCGTCCCGCAGTCCTGGGTGGTCGCGAGGTCGACCGCCGGCACGGTGCAGGGCAGGCCCTGCCTGGAGGGAACGGCGCTGCTGTGGCCTTCGGCGGTCCGCAAGGTCGAGACGACGACGGCGAGCGTCGAGTCGGTTTCGCGGCCGCGGCGATGGATCAGGACCTCTTTGCCGTAGCGGTCGAACTCCATCGTGGCGCCTTTTCCGCGCAGGTACTTCGTCACGTCCTTGACGGTGCCGTCCTCGGTGTAGAGGCACGGGCCCGTTTCCCCGGAGAGCTGGGATTTCAGCGTGCTCGTCGCCTGGCCTTCGACAACCACGTTGAACTTGGCGGTCTCGGAGGGTTTGGGGAGGTGGATGTGGATTTCGGGCACCGGCGGGAATGTCGGCGTCGAGGAGGCGGCCGCCGGGACCGCCGCCAGGACGCCGAGGATCGCGGCGGCGGCGATCGATGCGAGCGCCGGGCGTGCGAGCGCGCGGGCGCGGCGGGTGCGTGAGTGATCCATCAGTTTCCCCCTTGGTCGATGGACGCGATGTCCGGGCGCAGCGGCGCCCTGCGCGCAACATACATCAGGCCCGTGGCCCTCTCGCCTGGCTCTGGACGGGAGAAGGAGACCGCCCTGCGGTCATCGAACGAACCACTGGCAGTCCCGATCGAGGAGGCAGTCGTGATCAAGGAATTCAAGTCCTTCCTGCTCAGAGGGAACGTCGTCGACCTGGCGGTGGCCGTTGTCGTCGGTACCGCGTTCACGGCGGTCGTGGCGGCACTCGTGGCCGACCTCCTCACGCCCGTCATCGCCGCGATCTTCGGCCAGCACGACTTCTCCAGCCTGACGTTCACGATCAACGGCAGCGTCTTCAAGTACGGCTCGTTCCTGAACGCGCTGATCACGTTCCTGTCGGTCGCCACCGCCGTCTTCTTCTTCGTTGTCGTGCCGGTCAACGCGTTGATGCGCCGGCGCAAGACCGGGCCGGACGTGGACTCCGAAACGCGGCCGTGCACCGAATGCCTCAGCGAGATCCCGGTGCTCGCGCACCGCTGCGCGTTCTGCACCGCCCCCCAGGAGCCCGCTCCCGCGACCTAGCGGCCGGGAAAGCGGACGGCGATCGCGCGCGCCTCGCCTGCGGAGTCCTCGTCCGCGAGCGAGGCGCGGACGTCGGGCGGCAGAGCCGGGACCGCGAATCCGGTCAGCTCGCCCTCGTGGGCCGCGCGCTCGCTCACGAAGACCACACTCTGGCGTCCGAGGTAATCCCAGTGGTGGCTGTAGTCGCCGGCGTAGGCGCGGCACGCGCGGAGCACGTGGTCGGCCTTGCGGGCGCAGTCGCGCGCCGTGGGGCCGTCGCGGCAGATGAAGACGACGAGCGGGCGCACGCCGTCGCGGTAGCGCGCCGTGTGCAGGCTCCATCCCGCGAGGAAGTGGTCCCAGCGCTCGAGCTTCGCGATCCAGGCGGGGCGGCCCGCACGATCGTCGCGCTCGACGAGCACGTCGAGCTCCCCGCCGCCCGGCAGCCGTACGCAGACCGTCGCGTCCGGACGCAGTGTCTCGAAGCGGTCCACTTCCACCCCGCCCTTCAGGAAGTCGTGCGGCACGCGCCCCCCTGGCAGCCTGAGGTCGGCCGGCGAGAACGGGCGGCCCGGCGCCGGGCCGCGCGGCGGTACGAGGACCGAGCCCGCTCGCCCGCGCAGCGTCGCATCTCCGTAGGCGGACGCAAGCGCAAGCGCCCACCCGGCCACGTGCAGCTCGTGGCGCACCCGGCGCAGCGCGTCCCCCGGCGGCGGCTGCGCTGAGCCGGACGCGACCTCGGCACCGCGGGCTTCGAGCGCCGCGATGCCCGCGGGTGAGAGCGAGCAGCACATCGGCACGCCGCCGCCGTCACGGCGGTGGAACTGGAGACGGTCGACGAGGCCGCCGTCGGCCAGCCGCTTCAGCCGCCGCTGCGTCGTCGTCGCCGCGCGGCGCGGCGCGACGCGGCGATGGATCTGGCTGCTCAGCAGATGCTCGAAGCCGCCGAGCAGGCCGAGGATCTCGGCATCGCCCGCATCGAGCTCGACCGGGACCGGGGGCCCGCGCCGCACGACCGGCCGTGCGGAGCGCGCGCGGTCGAGGTCGACGAGCTCGCGGTAGCTCTCGGCGGGAACGCCCGGCGCAACCGCACCCGGCGCGTCGGCCGACAACAGCGCATGAACGGGGCCACGGGCGCCCGCACCGGAACCACTGTCCGCGGCCGATCCCCCAGATCCCCCTTTCCCCTCCCTCTCCCAATGCGGCTGGCGCAGGTCCGTCAGGCGCGCGCCTCCCCGGCCTGCCTGCTCCGCCGCCAGCTCTGCGATTCGTGCGCGGTCGACCCGCATCGGGAGCGTCTCGGCGATGAACGCCGGGGCGCGCCCCGCTGGCGTGACCCAGCTCACGACCGCGTGATGGCGCGGCAGCCGCAGCCGCACGTCGGGCCGCCCGAGCGTCGAGAGCCGCTCGACGCCCGGCCGCACTGTGTCCGAGAACTCTGCCATCGCCAGCCTCGCCGACGCGCGCGCGTCCTCGGCCGAGGCCGTCGCGAAGCAGACGCGGTGAGCGAACAGCGCGTCGAGCTGGGCGCGCACCTCGCGGTCGGTCCACTGCGCGTCCGTCTGCCAGCACGCGACGGTCTCGAGCCCCGCCGAGCGCTTCAGCGCGATCGTCTCCGCGAAGCCGCGGTTCAAGACGAGCGGCGCCTCGTCCACCTTGAGCGCGACGGCGATCCGCTCCGCCGCCGGCACGAGATCCTGCTGGCGGGCGAGCGCGGCATCCAGCATCCCGACCAGCAGCTGCATCAGGACCGAGGTGTTGCCGGCGCCCATCGAGCCGAGCGCGCCCTTCACGACCAGCACCTCCCCTCCGCCGATCACGCGGTCGAAGTCCACGCGCAGCGAGTCGTTGAGCAGCACGCGCTTGATCGACGGCGAGTTCAGCAGGCGGGCGAGCTTGTTCACCGGCGCATCCAGCTTCGCGGTCGTCGCGCTCCTGGCGTCCGCCAGTTGCGCCGTCAGCTCGGCCGTGAAGAAGGCGCTGATCTCCTTCAGCTCGGGCAGCGAGCGCACGGCCGTGCCCACCGCGCGTCTGTAGGCGTAGCCCTCCTCGCCGACGGAGAGCAGCCGCGCCGCGTCCCACAGCGTGCTCGCGCGGTCGTGCGCGAGCACGGCGATGATCGCGTTGCGCAGGTAGCGGTCGGAGCTCGCGCGGATGTCGGCGTCGGTGAAGAGGTTCTTCAGCGCGGCCACCACGTAGTCGGCGATCACGTCGGCCGGGGCGTCCACGCGCAATGGATTGAAACCGCAGGCCGGATCGGCGAAGTCGAGCAGCGTGCACGTCCGCCCGCGCGGCACCACGCTGAGCGCGGCCTCCGCCGCGTCGCCCTTCGGGTCGAGCACGATCACCGCACAGCGCTCACGGCGCAGGTCCTCCGCGACGCTCGCGACCAGGAAGCTCGACTTGCCCTGGTCCACGGTGCCGGGCACCGCGACGTTCTGGCGGCGCAGCTCCTCGTGGATCGAGACGGGGCCGAGCGCATCTCGCAGCGTGCCCTCCCCCGCCCTGCCGACCTCGGGCGGGGCTGGAGCCAGCGGGAGCGAGCCGCGCGCGAGCGGCACCGCGGCGAACTCCACGCTCGGGAGCTGCCAGAGCTCGGCGAGCTCGGCCGGCGAGAACACCTCGCGCGAGAGGCCCGGCAGCGGGTTGCCCTCGCCTCGTCGCAACCGCCGGGCGAACAGGCCGAAGCTTCCCTGGCGCACGGGCGAGCCACGCTCGATGAGCCGGTTCTCGGCGCGGCGGGCCCGTAGCGCGCCTGCGATGCGCTCGGCGTCGTCCCTGGTCGTGGCCGCGACCCTCACGTCGGCGAAGAACAGCGCGCGATGCTGCACCTCCAGACCGCCGAGCAGCTCGGCCCGCTCGAGGAGCGAGCCCTCCAGCGCGACCTCGTGCTCGCGATGCTTGAACAGCGCTCTCGCCAGGTGTTCGACCGCCGCCGGGGCGGGCGTCAGCGCGAGCTGCACGAGCGCGGGCGCGCGGCCGGCCGCCATCGCGCGCAGCAGCCCGTCCATCGCGGGCTGGGCGTCGCGGTCGAAGCGGCCCGGGGTCGCCGTGCGGCGGATGAAGCCGGCGTGCTTCTTCAGTCTCAGCAGCACCGTCGGCGGGTGCGCGTGCTCCTCCTCCCTTTCCAGCACACGCAGGTTCGGGTACGCCGCCTGGAGCGCGGCGCGCGCCGCCGCCACGCGTCCCGGCGGGCAGCTGAGCGCGAGCCACCCTCCTCCCCCCTCCTCGAACCACGCCTCCAGCGACAGCGAGGGCTGCCCGCGCAGCGCGCGCCGCCACCATCGTTCCGCGAGCGCCGCGTGGAGCGCCGCGTACATCCGCACGAGCGCATCCGGGCCCGCGTGGTCGGTGCGGTACGGGAGGATCTTCACCCGGACGTATCTGCGCCGCCGCCTCGAGAGCAGGCGCACCGCGAGGAGGGTGAGGCCCGCCGCGAAGGCGGCCCCGGCGGCGACGCCGAGCGCCGTTCCGAGCCCGCCCGGGAGATCGCCGCCGAGGCCGCCCGGTCCGGCCGGCAGGTGCCGGGTGCCATGGACTGCGAGCGCGCCGCGCGCGCGGAGCGTGCGGCCGAGCGAGCCGTCAAGGATGCTCGCGAGGAAGCGAACCGCCAGCAGGACCCCGACGAGGGCGGCGGCGCGCCAGAGGATCGCACGCAGCATGAGGCCGGCTCCGACGCGAGCTCCGGGGCGTGACCTCGGCGCTCCGAGCGGCGCGGTCCGTGCTGCGCCGCGCCGCGCTGGTGCCGAGCTCGCGCCGAGACGGCCGCGCGCTCAGGGTGCGCGGCGGGCAGGCGCGGAACCGGAGCCGACCGCGTCGCGGGCCAGGATCGCGACCAGCGCGAGGGGCGCGAACCACAGGACGTAGCTGTAGGAGAAGTAGCTGAGGCAGGCCTCGAGCGCGACGAGCACCGCGGCGCAGGCGGCGGCCAGACCGACCTCGTCGAGGCGGCGCCGCACGCGCCAGCCGAAGAGCACGAGCCCCGCCGTCGCAGCGACCAGCGTTCCGTGCAGGACGTCCGCGGCGGGTGCCACCCATCGCGCTCCGACGCTGTCAAGCGCGGCCCACACCGACTCGGACGGGCTGCGACCCGCCTGGAAGCCGACGGTGCGGCTCACGAACGCGTGCAGGCTCGAATGGGCGAGGACCGGCGCGAAGAGCAGGACGGTGCTGACGGCGAAGGCCGCGGCGAAGCGGGGGAGCGCCCGCCGTGCGCCGCCGTCGCCGCGCGCCGCCGCGTCGCCGAGTAGCAGCGGCAGGAGCGCGAGCGGGGCCAGCTTGGTGAAGCCGGCGAGCGCCGCCGCGGCGCCGCGGCGAGCCGGCCTCGTCCCGGCGAGCAGGACCAGCACGAGCGACGCCGCCACGATCGAGTCGTTGAAGCCGAGCGCATCCTCGTCGAGCGCGAGCGGGAAGGCTAGCCATGCGTAGGCGAGCACGACCCCGAGCGCGCTTCCCGACAGGCGCCTGCCGAGAACGAACAGCAGCAGCGCCGTCAGCAGGTCGAAGAAGAGCGTCGCCTCATGTGCCGCGGCCCTGCTCCCCGCGACCGCCACGAACGGGACGTAGGCCGCGTAGTTCACGGGCCCGTATGTGTCGAGGTGCGCGTCGCTGAGCGCTCCGGCGTCGCCGTAGAGCGGGCGCCCTTCGATCAGCGAGTGCGCGCCCCGCGTCCCGCCTTCGGCGATGTCGCTCCAGACGTTGCTCGAAAGCGCCCAGCTGACGTGCACGAGCGCGAGGATCGCGATCCCGGCGATCAGCCAGCGCTGCGGCAGGAGCGGCTCGGCGCAGTTTCGACGCGCTCGCGCCGGCCGCAGCGCCGTCGCCGCCATCACCGCGAACAGCGCGCCGAGCAGCGGGTAGGCGAGCACCACCGGCCACTGCCGGGGCGGGTGCTCGAGGCCGAGCGGCACGAGGAACCCCGCGAGCAGCGCGAGCTTCCACGCCACCCCCGAACGGAGATGCCTCAGGTCGAGGAAGGGCAGGATCAACAGCGCCGCGAACGGGAGCAGCGACCACGCGTCGGCGACGGCGGGGAAGGTGAAGGCGTCGCTCTTGACGTGCGGGACGAGCACAGCGCACACCAGCAGCGCGAGGAAGGCAGCGCGGCGCAGCGGCCAGCGCGAGACGCGCAGGCCGGCGTCAGGGCTCGCCTGCGCCGAGGCGCTCATAACTCCGCATCGGCACTCAGGGCCGTGTGGTTGAGGCCGTCGGCCCCTCCTCCACCGCGCGTCGGACCGATCTCGGCAGCGCACGGCCTGCCGAGATCACGGCTGCCGGTCCTGGCCTGGGCGGCCCGGCGGAGCCACACGATCAGCGGAGCGCTACCGGGAGTCTTCGGCCCCGAACGGGTTCAAGCGTTCCGCCCCCGCCGGCTCCGGCCGCGCGGCGCCTGGCTGCTCCTCGTGGCTCTGTTCACGGCGTTCGCGCTCGCGCCGCCAGGCCTGCTCGTCCACGGGTGCTTCATCGAGCACCTGCGGCGCGGCGTAGGTGATCGTTTTGCCGCGCTCGGTGGAGGTGATCCCGTAGCCGTCGGAGGCACCTCGGAACGGCACGCCGCCGACGAGGACGATCGCCACGACGACCGCGCCGGCGAAACCGACCGTCTGCGCCGTGCCAGAGCCTACGAAGGCCAGGACGACGAAGCCGGCCAGCACCACGAGCAGGGCCAGTCCAAGCCTGCTGAGCTTGATCCGCATGCGCGTCCGCCTACCCGCCTGCCCCGTCACGGCAGCAAAGCCTACATGTCGGAATCCATGCTCTAGGGTGTCGCCCATGGTGGTGGCAGCAGGGAGGCGGCTCGGCTACGCGAAGGCCGCGGCGACGCTCGCGCTGTGCGTCGCCCTCTTGTCCGGCTGCGGATCCTCGAGCACCGAGAAGGCAAAGCAGGCGCGCATCGCGACGGCGCTGCGCAAGCTCGAATACGCGCTCGTCGCGGGCGAGATCACCGCGCCGAACTCGTCCCGAGGGGCACACGTACTCGGCACGACCGCGCTCGTCTACGCACGCGCGCCGCGTGGCGTGAGCGAAGCCGAATGGAACGCGGCGATCGCGCACGACAAGCACTTGCTGCGAGTCGCAGAGGAAACGCAGCTGACGCCGGTCGGGGGCACGCTCGGACCCATCATCACGACCCCGGCGAGGATCACGCGGGCGGGAGGGCGCCAGCTGGCCGAGTACGAAGCCGGCAAGAAGGCCGTCACCGAGTCGGGCTGCCTTGCGTGCCACAAGATCGGCGCGAACGGCAACAAGGGACCCGGCCCCGACCTGACGGAAGTCGCCGACCGGCTGCCGAAGCAGGCGATCGAACGGACGCTCGTGAACCCGACGGCGCCGATGCCGTCGTTCAAGCACCTGCCACCCGCGAAGTTCCACGCGATGGTCGCGTTCCTGGCGCAGCTGAAGTAGAGAGCGGCGCCAGGTGACACGACGCGACCCGCTCGGGGCGTGTCAGCCTCCGATCGCGTTCAGCGGCATTTTCCCGGAGGATGCGGGTTCCTCGCCGAGTGAGCCTTGAAATCGCTCCGCGGGGATCCTAGGTTGCTCGCGACGCGGATCCGAGCCGCGAAGAGCGAGGCCAACGAGGTGTGAGGCCGCGCCACCGGAACCGGAAGCCGGCCCTCGGGCCGGGTGCCGGGGAAGGTTCCTCAAGCGGCCCGGGTTCGCGTCGCTTTCGTTCTCGGGCCTCGCGTGGGCAGGCGAAGCAGACGCGAGGACCGCGAGCTGGCTCCTGTAGGGCTGCTCGCAAACGTGACAAACCTGATCGTGGCTCCACGCGCGATGCGGGCCGGGCCGTAGGCGGCTGGCAGCGGCACGCGCAGCCGGATCGTGCCCGCATGGCCTGCATAGCCGCCGGTCCCGAAGCCGGGAGGCGGCACGCCGTTCGATCTGCGCCTTTGGAACGGCACCGGGAGCGCCTGTACACGCACGAAGCACGGGCGGTCTACTCGCACCGTCACGAGGACATCGGCGCCAACCAGCCGGCCGCCCCGCAGCGCGATCTTCGGCCCGGGCGAGACAAGTGGGTCCGGGGCGCCGGTCACGGCCGTTGCGGCGAAGACCGTGCCGGAGAGGATCGAGTTCGGCGTACTGCTCTCCCACACGACGTGGAGGAGCCCCGCCGCGTCGAAGGACACGGACGGACGGCCCGCCCGAGGCGCCAGCCCCGTGAGCGGCGCCGGCGCTGCGAACGGACCGCCGGGTGGTGCCAGCGCGATCACCGCGCGTTCGGTGCGGCTGCCGTCGCGGGCGGTCGCCGGTTGGACCCAGGCGACGGCCGCGCTCCCGTCCGGGGCCACGGCCAGCGACGGCACTTCGGCTTCGCTGCCGCGGGGGAGGATCGTTTCCAGCCGCGCGCCGCCCGCGGCGGTGCGGCGAGCGACGGCGAGTGCGCCTTCGGCGGTGCCGCTGCGCGAGTCCAGAAGCGTGAGCGTGTTCCCAGAGGCGTCGGCCGCCGTCGCGACGAGCTCTGGCGGTTCGCTGCCCAGCGACGGAAGGGCGGGCGTTGCGACGAACGGCTCGCCGGGAGCCGGTCGAGACGCGGATTCGATCAGGTGTTCGAAGCCGACCTGCCACTGCGCGAACAGGCGGCCACCCGCGGCGACGAGCTGGAGCTGGTTCTCCGGAAGGCTGTCCCGCCGCGGGCTCAGCGCTCCGAGCAGCGTCGTCGGCGCCGCGAAGCTCGCGCCCGGTGCCGCCTCGGCGACCTGGACGACTTCGCTGCGAGTCGTCCCTCCCAACAGCGCCCACGCGACCGCCAGCGAGCCGTCGGGCGCCGCCTGCGCCACCGGGCCCCGAGGGAACTCGTCCTCGGGCACCGCTTCATAGCCGGCGCTCGGGCCGCTGAGCGTCTGCGGCGCTTCGAGGTGTCCGTCGAGTTGCAGCCGGGCGGCCTTCACGAGGAAACCGGGGCCCGTTCGCGGTTCTTCACCTTCATAGCTCGGCAGAGGCTTCGGCCCGGCTTCGGCGAGCCATGCGACGACGCCGCTGCCGTCGGGCGCGAGCGCAACGGTCGGCTCGATGCCCGTGACGCCCAGCGCCTGCGCGGGCGCGCCCGGGCGCGCGAGCCAGAGCGGGGCCGGGTGGATCGGGACGTCGTGAGGATGGCGCCCCACCGGAAGCGAGTACACCTCGGCCCCCGAGCTCGCGGAGGCCGCCGGGTTGCAGAAGAGGCTCCCGGGCCCCGGCGGTGGCGCCGTCGTCGTACTCACCGCCCCCTGCGGTCCGAGGGTCGCGATGCGCGCCGCCCGCGGCGTTTCTTCCAGCCCGCGGCTCTCTTCCCAGGCGATCGTGTCGCCGGCGAGCCCGACGCACGAGACGCCCCGGGCGACCACGTACGGCGTGCTGAGGCCGGGCGCCGCCGAGGCGGACGCGGGCGCGAGCAGCGCCGCGGGCGTCGAGAGCAGCGCGAGCGCGGCGCAGGTTCTGATGAGTCGAACCACCGAGGACGCATCGGCTTGGACGGCGCCTTGCTGAAACCGGCGCGCCGCACGGCCGGGACGTAGTGCAGGTAGCGCAGCCGGTTGGGGCGGTTACGGCTCGCCGGCTTCTCGTCCGGCCTGTTCGCTCAGACGCGCGAGCTCATCCTCGCTGAAACCTTCATCGACCTTGAGGACTTCGACGGCGCGGTCGAAGTCCTTGGCCGGGACATAGACGTCCCGGGCAGCCGCGGCGCCCAGCCGTATGCCGCCGGAGGCGACGCGCGAGGAGTGCTCGATGCCCGCCTCGGAGAGGCGCTCGGCGACCATTTCCGCCTCCGCCTCGTTGCCGACCGTCGTCACGATCTTGGGCTCCTCGGACATGCCAGGAGAGTAGCGGCACGCGTCGAGGCGACGCTTGCGGAGCGCGCGATCAAACCTCGGTGGGGCTGACTTCCGGGACCCCCCTTGGCGCGCGGCGCGAGGAGCGCATCGTCGCCGGCTCGCCTTTCGCAGTCGGATGCGCATCGGCTGGACGGCCGTCGGGGGCGCCTCCCTACCGCAGCTCCTCCCCCAGCTCGGGATTGGGTTTGGTGACCGAGTCGGAGTGCAGATCGTGGGCGGCGAGCGCAGCGGCGCGGGAATCGAGCGCGGGCGCCGGAGCCCTCAGCGGCGAGAGCTCGAAGTCGCGCACGGCCCGGACTGAGACCACCGAGAGCGTGAGCAGCGCGGCGAGCGCGGCGGCGGCGTAGAGGGTGGTCGAGATGCCGACCGCGATCGCGATCGGACCGACCAGCGCAAGGCCGAGCGGCTGCAGCGCGTTGCTCCCGAGTTCATCCCATGAGCTCACGCGCGAGAGCTGGCCCGGCGGCACCTCCCGCTGCAGCTGCGGTGAACCAGAGCACGTTGAACACAGTCGCCGCGAGCCCCGAGATGAGGCCGAAGGCGACGATCAGCCCCAGCAGTTCGATGGCGGGCGAGCAGGAAGAGCAGCGCGGGCTCGCCGGCGAGCGTCAGCAGGAACGCGGCCCGCAGCGGGTAGCGCGGGTGCCAGCGGAACCCGATCGCTCCGCCCAGCGCCGCCCCGACCCCCATCGCCGTGCTGATCGCCGCCCACGCGCCGGCGCCGCCGAGATGGGCTTTCGCCACTTCCGGCCCGAGCACATCGAGGGGCGAGAACACGACAACGAGGATCAGCGGCATGACGGCGACGCTCGTCCAGAGCCAGCGGCGACCCGCGAAGGCCTTCCACCCCTCGCGCAGCTCGGCCACGGCGCTCCGTCGCGCGGGCCGGCTCACGTCAGCGAGGCGCATGAGCGCCAGCGAGACGGCGCTGACGACGAACGCGCCCGCGTCGAACGCGAGGCCCCAACCAGCTCCCGCAGCGACCACGACCACCCCGCCGAGCGCCGGCCCGGCGATCGAGGAGAGGTTTTCGGTGATCCCCATCAGGCTGTTCGCCTCCTGCAGGTCCTCGGCGCCGACCAGCTCCGGCAGGATCCCGGTCGAGGCCGGGCCGAAGAAGGCGCGCGCCGCACCGTAGAGCGCCTGCAGGGCCGCGAGCTCCCACACGTGCGCGACCCCGCTGAGCAGCAGCGCGGCGCAGGCGGCCTGGGCACCCGCGCGAACCAGGTCCGAGGCCATCATCACGACCTTGCGCGGCAGGCGGTCGGCGAGCACCCCGCCCGCCAGGACGAACACGATCAGCGGCAGCGAGCGGGCCGCCAGCACCAGGCCGAGGTCGCCCACCGATCCCGTCAGCTCGAGCACCGCGAACGACAGCGCGACGGGCGCCACCCCGTCGCCGACGGAGGAGACGCCCTGGCCGATCACGAGGAGCCTGAACGAGGGGCTGCGCCAGGCGCCGGTGCTCATGCCGACAGGCTACGCGCGGGCCAGGCACTCGCCCCGGCGTGATCCTCTCAACATCCTGAAGTGCGCAGACAGGGACCTCGACTCTCGCCGGCCGACGCCCCTGCCCCGGCGATGACCGCGGCCCGCGCCTCGGTCTCCATCCCGGCCACGGAGGCGTTTCGCCGCCGCCCGGGGTGATGATCGACGTGGCGAGGTGCGCCGGGCCTTCGCCGCGGCGCACCGAACGCCACGCGTGCCGCTAGTCGCCTGAGTCGTACTTGAAGGAGATCCCGAGCCGCACGCGGTAGTTCTTGATCTTGCCGCCCTCGATCGAGACGTCCTGCCTGATGACCTCGGCGATGCGCAGGTCGCGAACGGTCTGCGCCGCCGTCTCCACGGCGGTGCGGGCAGCCGCCTCCCACGACTCCTCGCTGACGCCGATCACCTCGGTGACGCGATAGACACCCTCAGCCATTGGCTCCTCCCTTCCTCGCCTGGTGGAACCCTGACTCTCGCATCCCGGCGCCCCGAGCGCCAGCCCCAGCCAGGTGCAGTAACCGGGCGGGGCGACGCCTCAGCGCGGCGGCGTGGCGCCGGGCCGCCTCGCCGCACGGCAGCGAGTAGGTTCCTCTCACTGCTGACCATTCGAGAAGGGGGACCCATGCCGACGCTGCTTGCATTCCACGAGGTCGACGACGTAGATCACTGGCTGGCCTCGACGAAGCGCGAGGAATACTTCGGACCGCTCGGGATGACGGCGCGCGCGTTCCGCGATCCGTCCGGCTCCAACCGCGTCGGGCTGATGGTCGATGTTCCCAGCGTCGAGGCCTGGGAAGCGGCCCTTCAGAGCGAGGACGCGGCGGAGGCGATGAAGCACGACGGGGTTCGCCCCGAGACGATCGTCGTGCTCGTGGAGGGCTAGCCGCGCCCAGGGTTCTCGCCGCGCGAGCGGTCAGCGCGGCCGGGTGGCCCGCTCGACCGCCTCGCCGCGCGGCGTCAGGTGCCACGCGTTGGCGGCGCCCTTCTCCTGGCCGTCGCCGGTGTTCTCGACGAGCTCCAGGCGCGCGAGGCGGTTCAGCAGCTTGGAGATCTGGCCCTGGTCGGCGATCCCCGAGTGCTCAGCGATCTCGCGGTTGCTCGCGCCGGGTGCCTCCGCGATCACCATCAGCACCCTCACGGTGCGGTAGGTGAGCCGCATCTTCAAGCCGTCCAGCGGGTCGCCCCGGCGCACGCGACGGCGCCGTGCCGGCAGGCGCGCGGGCTCCGGCGCGCGCCGGTGAAGCTCTTCCTGGGCCGCGTCGGCGCCCAGGTAGGGCAGCACGATCATGCTCATCAGCGGCCCCAGCAGCTCGAGCAGGGGCGTCTCCGCCTGCCTCGAGCATGCGCGCGTGCAGCACGGCGAACACCGCGCCGACCACGCCTTCGGCGGTGACCTGCGGCGGGTCGAGCGCACCCGGCTCGGCGCGGCCGCGGTCGATCGCCGCCGCCAGCTCCGCGAAGGCCTCGGCGCGGCGCTCGAGCACGCGCTCGCCGGCTGCGAGCGCCTCGACCACGACCAGCCGCGCCAGTGCCGGCTCCTCGTCCATCGCGGCGAGCAGGCGGGCGAGCGCCGAGCGGACGCCGTCGCTCCACGAGGACTCCGCCAGCGTAGGCCTCGCGCAGCAGCTCGCCACCCTGTCCGAGCGCCTGGTCGAACGCGGCGAGGAAGCAGTCCTCGCGGTCGGCGAACACGTCGTAGAACGTCTTGCGCGAGACGCGCGCGCGGCCGATCACCTGCGCGACCGTCATGCCTGAGTAGCCGACCTCGTCGACGGCGTCGACAGCCGCCGCGAGCATGCGCCCGCGCTGGATCTCGGTCACCTGCCCGCGTGGCAGGCCGCCGGGTCCGGGGCGAAGGCCTTGTGTCGGTCGAGGTCTATATGTCAAAGCCATCGTCCCGCCTGTGCTCGCAGATTCCCACGCGGGACCAGCCGGGCGGGCCGCCTCGCGCGCTAGGGGAGGTTCGTATGGATTGAACTCGGCGTCGAGGGGCGTTTCCGACTACGGCCGCCCGTGTTGCGCGGGCATGGCTGGCACGCCCCCGACGCTCACGGCATCGATAGCCCCATACCCATCGGACGGCCCGAATACACATCGGCAGCCGAATTGCCACACGCTGCGAAGGCCACCGAACCCTGTGCAGTCGCCCGGCCTCGGCGCGCAGTCGCCCCTCCCCAGCCCGCCGTTGCCCCGCCTCTTAGCGGCCGCCACGTGCAGCCGGGCGAGCGTTCGGAGGCGGCGATCGCCGGTGCGGCGCCGGCGGTTCTCCGACCCGTGCAGGCGACTGCCTTGCGGGGGCCGGTCGATGCGCTCGCGGCTGTCGTAGTAGCGCACCAACCCCCCCCTGTCCTGACCCCTTCGATGCACCCGCCCCTCTTCGCTCGCGCTCCCGCCCGCCATGACCCTGCGCGCCCCGCCCCGGCCCGCGAACGCCCCGCCGAGTTGGTTCTGAGACGCCACACCGAGGACGGCGAGACCACGAGAGAGGTGGTGCGTTCTCCCCGGGCACGCCGGTGCACGCCTCGTGGTGGACCGCGACCTCCGCTCAGGCGGACGCCAGCGTCTGCTCGCTCGACTCGACCCGGATGAGCCCGACTCCAACGCGAAGTTGATCTGCGAGCGCTACCTCGCGAGCCCGCCCGCCGGCCGTCGCTGCCGCCCGCCGCGGCACGCCGACGCCCTGCCCTCTCGCCTGGTCGACGAGCACCGTGGAGACGCCGCCTGGTCGGTGCGCACGAACGGCTGCCTGCACGCGCTGCTGGCCCTTCCCGGCGACATGTCGATCCCCGAGCTTCGCTGGACGCGCGCCGTGGGCGGGGCGCCGGCCGTCGCGGTCAGCCTGCGCTCGGCGATCGGGCTCCTCGAGAGCTACGAGCCCCTCTGCCGTCACACGAAGCAGGCGCTGGCGCGCTACGGCGAGGACCCGTCCGTCTCGAGCACGTCGCTCCAGACGGAGCTCGCACGGGTGCAGCGTTCGCCGATCGTCCTGAACCGCGCGCTGCGGGAGGCCGTGCTCGCCAGGGTCAGCCGCGGGGATGCGACGATGAGCGAGATCGCGATGCGGTGCGGGCGCCTCAAGCGCGACGCGAGAGGCAACCGCTCCGGGGAGACCAGCTGGCTCGCGCGGCGAGTCGGGCTCCTGCCCAGAGGGAGGCCACCGCGTCCCGACGCCCTGGGTGCACACGGATGTGCTGGCGCTGATTGCGCGCGAGGGCCTTGGCATCGCGCCGCGCGAGGTCGAGTTGGGTTGATCGACGAGCGGCCGATCCTCGTCGTCGAGTCCGACCGCAAGCTCGGAGAGGCGCTCGCCTCCCAGCTGGCGGCTGACGGCTTCCGGGTCGAGCTCGCACGAACCGCGCGCCACGCACGGATCCTCGCCTCCGAATCGCGTCCCGGGCTGGCGCTGCTCGGCCGTCTCGAGAGCCCGCGCGGTGCCCTCTCGCTGCTCGATGAGATCCGTCGCGCGGCTGACGAGTCGCCCTGGTGGGACCGGCGGATGCCCGCGATGGTGATCGGCGGGACAGCGGCCGAGCTGGACGTGCTCAGGGCCTTCGAGGCCGGGGCCGACGACTTCGTGCCGAGCCCGCTGGGCTACCTCGAGCTGCGCGCCAGGATGCGCGCGCTGCTGCGCCGCTGTGCGCCGCCGGAATCAGATACCCGCCTCCTGCGGGTCGGGCCGCTCAGCGTCGACCTCGTCGCCCGTGCGGCATTCCTGCGCGAACGCCCGCTGCCGCTGCGCCGGATGGAGTACGAGCTGCTGGCGCGGCTCGCCCGCGAGCCCGATCGCGCGTTCGACCGCGAGGAACTCCTGCGCGAGATCTGGCGCTACCGCTCCACGGGCTCGACCCGCACCGTCGACACCCACGCCAGCCGCCTGCGGGCCACGCTGCGCGCCGCGGACTCCGCGCCGTGGGTGATCGCCGTCTGGGGCATCGGCTACCGCCTGCGGTGAGCCGGTCGCCGGTGCGATGCCGGCAACGCTCCGCCGCGCAGCGCCCGGGCACGCCGTGAGCTGAGCACCGGCCTGCGGCGACACGACGCGCAGCGCGCACCCGCGGAGCCGCGACGTCGCCGTGCCGGCGGTGCGCCGGTCCCCAAGCCCTCGCTCTGGCGCTTCGCCGAACGGCGCAGCCCGGAGCCCGCCGTCCCGCGAGGACGGCATTCGCCGCGCTCGAGCGCGGCGCGCACGCGTCCCGGCCCGCCGGGGCGGACACCGGCTGCCTGCCGGCAGCCCGCATCAAAGGAGAAACAAATGCCCATCACAACCTGGGCCCTCCCCCCTGCCTCTGCGGCGGGCGAGGTCCTGCCCGAAGAAGCCCTCGGGCTACTCGGTCCGCTGGCGCCGGCGATCCTGCTGGGAACGCTCGCGGCCGCAGTGCTGTCTCGCCGGAGGCTGCACTGGAGCTGGGCGCCGCTCGCGCGCCCTCGTTGCGCTCTGTCTCGTGCCGCTGCTCGGCGCCGACGGCCGGGTGGCAGCTCTGGCCGCCGCCTGGGCGACGGTCCGCGCGCGGCGCCGCCACCGCTCGGAGCTCGAAGCCGGCGCGGACCTCGGCCGGGCGGCCCGCAGCCGTGTCACTCCGCTCGCAGCGGCCCGCCGCCTCACGGCGCGGCTCGCCGAGGACACGGCGACTGGCCGGCGTCTGCTCGAGCGCATGCCGCGCCGGGCGGAAGCCGGCACGCTCACGCTCGGCCGCGACCCCGCCGGGCGCGAGGTTCGCGTCCCGTTCTCGCCCGCGCATGCCGCGCACACGCTGATCGTGGGTGCGACAGGCTCGGGTAAGACCGTCACGCAGACGCTGCTCGCGGAGCGTGCGATCGCCGAGGGCCGTGCGGTCGTCGTCGTCGACCCGAAGGGTGACCGGGCGATGCGCGCACGGCTCGCCGACGCGGCGGCGCGCAGCGGCCGGCGCTTTCTCGAGTGGACTCCCGCCGGCCCGTGCTCGTACAACCCGTACGCGCGGGGAGGCGAGACCGAGATCGCAGACCGGCTGCTCGCCGGCGAGCAGTTCACCGAGCCGCACTACCTCCGCCAGGCACAGCGCTACCTCGGGCACGCGATCCGGGCGCTGCGCGCGTGCGGCCGGGATGTCGATCTCGGAGCGATCGTCGAGATGCTCGACCCGTCCGCGCTCGAGATCCTGCTCCGGCAGGCGGACCCGGAGCGGGCGTCCCAGGGCCACGCCTACGTGGACTCGCTCACCGAGCGCCAGCTCCGTGATCTGGCGGGGATCCGCGACCGCCTTGCGATCCTGCGCGAGTCCGAGGTCGGGCGCTGGCTCGGGGCCGACGCGTCGTTCGACCTGCTGGAGGCCTGCCGCGAGGGGGCGGTGGTCCTGTTCGGGCTCGAGGCGGACAGCCGCCCGCTTCTCGCGCAGATGATCGGCGCAGCGATCGTCCAGGACCTCCAGAGCACCGTGGCCGCGCTGCAGGGCGCGCCCGCGCCGACGCTCGTCGTGATCGACGAGTTCTCGGCGCTCGGCGCCCGCCACGTGACGGCGCTCTTCGGACGGGCCCGCTCCGCCGGGGTCTCGCTGCTGCTCGGCACGCAGGAGCTGGCCGACCTTCGCCTGCCCGGCGCCGAGCGGCTCCTGGAGCAGGTGCTCGGCAACATCTCGCTCCTGCTCGCCCACCGGCAGGTCGTACCCGACTCTGCCGAGCTCGTCAGCCGGCTGGCAGGCACCCGCGGCTGCTGGCGCGTGAGCTGGGGTTCGGGGGGTCGCACGACACGGACCCGCTCGCGCGAGCCGGTCCTGGATCCCGAGCTGCTCATGGGGCTGACGCCCGGTTTCGCCGTCGCGATCGGCTTCGGAGCAGGGCGCGAGGCCTCGCTCGTGCAGGTCAGGCCCGCGGGAGGTGAGCGCTGATGGCGGCGGCGAACCAGGCAGCGCGGCGCGCCGGCCTGCTCGCATGGGCGGCCACGCTCGGCGCGGTGTCGGCCGAGGCGCTGGCGGCTCGCGAACGCCAGGAGCGGGCGGATTCCGCGCGGGCGAGGCTCGCGTCCGCCGAGCGGGCGGGGCTGGTGCGGGCGTGGCGGCTGCTCAGCGGAGAGCCTCCGCTCTACACGCTGACGCGCTCGGGCCTGCGAGCGGCCGGAAGGGCCGAGCTGGCGCTCTCGCGCGTGAGCCCCGCGGGCGCGGCGCACGCCGCGGCTTGCTGCGCCGCTGCCGTCGCGCTGGAGTCGGCGTTCCCGGGCCACCGCGCGGTCGGCGAGCCGGAGATCAGATCGGCGTTCGCCGAGCTGTGCCCGCCGGTGCGGGCCCGGGGCGAGGCGGGCGGGCCCCGCTCGCACAGACCCGACCTCCTCCTGCTGCCGGGAACGTTCCCGGCAGCGCCGGCGACGGCGGTGGAGATCGAGCTGACCGTCAAGGCGCCGGAGCGCCTCGAGGCGATCTGCCGAGCGTGGGCTCGCAGCCGGGAGGTGGGCGGAGTGGTCTATATCGCCGCCAACCCGGTTCGCAGGCCCCTGGAACGCGCGATCAGCCGCGCCGATGCGCGCGAGCGGATCGTGGTCGTCCCCGTCTAGGGAGAGGAGCGCGGCCGCCGGCCCGAGGCAGGGGTGGCCGCGCTCCGTCTCGTACGCTGGAACCCATGCGCTGGCTGATCGACGGCATGAACGTGATCGGCACCCGGCCGGACGCTTGGTGGAGGGACCGCCATCGGGCGATGGTCGGGCTCGTCGACCTGCTCGAGCGCTGGGTCGCACGGACCGGCGAAGACGTCACGGTGGTCTTCGAGCAGCCGCCGCGGCCGCCGATCCGCTCCAGCGTGATAGAGGTGACGCACGCCCCGAAGCCGCGCCGAGACTCCGCCGACGATGAGATCATCCGGCTGCTCAGGGAGCTCCCGGAACCGGGGCGCGTGCGCGTTGTGACGTCGGACAGCTGGCTCGGGCAGCGGGTGCGCGCCGACCGGCGCGACCGTCGAGGCGGCGGCGGCGTTCCGGACCCAGCTGGAGGACGGGGACGCGTGATCCCGGAAACGCGCTACGCCCGCATCGGCGACGCGAGCATCGCCTATCAGGTGTCGGGCGACGGGCCGCTCGACCTGCTGTTCCTCCCGGGCTGGATCTCGCAGATCGAGCAGCTCTGGGAGGCGCCCGGGAACCGGAGGTTCCTCGAGCGGCTGCAGAGCTTCGGGCGCCTGATCATGTTCGACACGCGCGGGACCGGGCTCTCGGACCACGGCTTTGCAGGAGTACTCGCTGGAGCAGGACGTCGCCGACGCGCTCGCGGTGCTCGACGCGGCGGGCTCGGAACGATGCGCGGTCATGACCTACGCGGGCGGCGGGCTGATCGGCGCGCGACTGACCGCCGAGCAGCCGCAGCGGATCGGCGCGCTGATCATGTACGCCTCGTTCGCTCGCACGACGTGGGCCCCGGACTACGACTGGGCGATGACCAAGGAGGAGCGGGAAGCGCTCACGGCCGAGGAATTCATGAGCTGGGGCGAGCCCGACGCCGAGCTCACCGCGCGGCTCGCCCCGTCGATGGCAGGTGATCCGGCCCTCGCGACTTGGATCGCGAGGACGCAGCGCCTGACCGCGAGCCCGAGCGAGGCGCGCACGATCGTCGGTGCGCTGGCCGGTGGCGACGTCCGTGGGATCCTCGGCCAGATCCGCGTCCCGACCCTGATCATGCACCGCCCGCGCGAGCTCGTGTGGGACGTGCGCCACTCCCGCTACCTGGCCGAGCACATCCCGGGGGCGCGCTACGTGGAGCTCGACGGCGCCGACTCGCTGCCGTTCATCGGCGACAGCGAGGCGATCGTCGAGGAGGTCCGCGAGTTCCTGACGGGCGGGCGCCAGGGCGCCGATGTGTCGCGCGACCTTCTGACGGTGATGTTCACCGACATCGTCGACGCGACGGCACGCGCGGCGGCGCTCGGCGACGGCCACTGGCGCGACCTGCTCGCCCAGCACGACGCGCTCGTGCGCCAGCAGCTTTCGCGGTTCGGCGGGCGCGAGGTGAAGACGGTCGGCGACGGCTTCCTCGCGACGTTCGACGGCGCGCCCTCGCAGGCGCTGCGCTGCGCGCTGGCCATCACCGGCGCCGCACGCGAGCTCGGCCTCGAGGTGCGCGTCGGGATGCACACGGGCGAGTGCGAGCTGATCGGCGACGACGTCGGAGGCATGGCCGTTCACATCGCCTCCCGCGTCGCGGCCCTCGCGGCGCCCGGCGAGGTCCTTGTGTCCGGCACGGTGTTCGGGACGGTCGTCGGAGGGCCATTCGAGTTCGCCGACCGGGGCTTTCACGAGCTCAAGGGCGTTCCCGGCCGCTGGCCGCTGTTCTCGCTGGCGGGCCGAGGCAGCGTTGAGGAGCCGGCGGAGGCGCCTGGCGCCGAAGCGCCCGCCTGATCCGTGTCGGCCGCGCTTGACCGGTTCCTGAAGCTGACCTAAAGTGGCCGCAGCTGCGGGCGCGGCGTTCCGCCGGGTAAGGGAGCCGAGCGACCGGATGGTCGCCGCGCCCGGGCCGGGACGTCGGGTTCCGCCACAACCGCGAAAGGAACCCGTGGTCGCCGACCAGCTCGCCGCCCGCCACTTCACAGCGCAGGACGCCCTTCCCGACGACGTCGAAGCTGTCGAGCTGCCGCGGCTGAACTCGTTCCTGCGCGGCCTGCTGCTGCTGGA
This sequence comes from uncultured Solirubrobacteraceae bacterium, assembly GCA_963779065.1. Lineage (GTDB taxonomy): Bacteria > Actinomycetota > Thermoleophilia > Solirubrobacterales > Solirubrobacteraceae > Palsa-744. The sequence goes on along the minus strand of CAVZWQ010000003.1, from coordinate 88,909 downwards.
CGGCACGGTGTCCCGCGCCCTTGAAGCGGAGACGCTGCATCCCGTCGAGGTCGAGCCGGTCGGGCAGGAGGAGTGTGAGCCGCCCGCCGCGGAGTCGGCGGCGCTCCAGCTGCAAGGCGAGCGCTGCATCCGCCGCCGCGTGGTGATGCGGATCGCGAAGCCGACGCCGTCGGTGTGGGCGGAGTCCTACGTGGTCCCCGAGCGGCTGCCGGAGACGTTCCTGCGGGCGCTGACCGGCAACACGCAGGGGATCGGCGGGTCCCTCCAGCAGCTGCGCCTCGAGAGCGCAAGGGAGCTGCTGTGGTTCGGCCTCGCGACGCCTCCCACCTGGTCAGAGCCGGCCGGCGCTCCTGCGGGCACGCTCCGGCGCGCCTACCTCATCATCACGGGCGGGCAGCCCGCGCTGCTGATCACCGAGGACTTCGCCCTCCAGGAGAACGGCGGCGTCCTGTCCCTGGCCGGCACGGGCAGAGAGACCGCCCCGCGACCGCAGTGAGCCGCGCCTCCAGCATCGGCACCGCGGGCAACGCCAACATCGCCCTGCTCCTCGACAGGCAGGTCGAAGACGGCGCGGGGGATCGCGCGGCGTACCTCAGCGGCACGGAGACGCTCACCTACCGCGAGCTCCTCGAGCAGTCCTCTCGCATGGGCGGTCTCCTGCGCGAGCTGGGCGTCAGGCGCGAAGAGCGCGTGCTGCTCGTGCTCGACGACACCTTCTTGTTCCCGGCCGCGTTTCTCGGGGCGGTTCGCATCGGCGCCGTGCCGATCCCCGTGAGCGTGCGCGAGCACGCTCAGAACTTCCGGCACTTCGTCGATGACTCCTATGCGCGCGTCGCCGTCTGCGAGCCGCAGCTGCTCGCCGCGCTCCGCGAGGCGCTCGCGGGCACGGACGTGCGGCTGCTGGCGCGCGGCGCCGAGGAGGACGCAGGCGCGGTCGAGCTCGATGGCGCCCTCGCCGCCCAAGGCGAGGAGCTGGCGCCGGTCGTGGTCGACCCCGACGACATGGCGTTCTGGCTCTACACGTCGGGCTCCACCGGGCGCCCCAAGGGCGTGGTGCACCTGCACAGAGCGCTGCCGGCCACCGGCGAGAGCTTCGGACGCGCGGTGATGGAGCTCGGGCCGGAGGACGTCGTGTTCTCCTCCACGAAGCTCTACCACTCCTACGGCCTGGGCAACAGCCTCTCCTACCCCCTTTACTTCGGCGCGAGCGCCGTCCTCCTCGACGGACCGCCGGCCCCCGAGCGGCTGCTCGCGACGCTGCGCGCGGCGCGCCCGAGCGTCTACTGCTCGGTCCCGGCGCTCTACCGCCAGCTCCTGGACGACCCCGACTCCGACGGCGCTTTCGATTCGGTCCGGACGTGCATCTCTGCGGCCGAGCCCCTGCCGCCGCGGACCTTCGAGCTGTGGGAGGAGCGCTTCGGCCTGCAGATCCTGGACGGGATCGGAGCGACCGAGATGTTCGTGACGTTCTGCTCGAACGCGCCGGGCGACGTCGCGCCCGGCACGACCGGCCGCCCGGTGCCGGGTTACGAGCTGCGGCTCCTCGGCGAGGACGGCGAGGAGCTGCCGGGCGCCGCCGAGGGCGCGCTGCAGGTGCGCGGCGATTCGCGCGCCGCCTGCTACTGGCACCAGCAGGAGCGGACCCGCGCCTCGATGCAGGGCCCCTGGCTCACGACCGGCGATCGCATGCGCCGGCGCGAGGACGGCCGCTACGAGTATGTGGGGCGCACCGACGACATGCTGAAGGTGGGTGGCCTCTGGGTCTCGCCGGTCGACATGGAGATCGTGCTGCAGGAGCATCCGCGCGTGTCGGGCGCAGCGGTCGTCGGGGCGAGGATCGACGACTACACGCGCCTCGCGGCGTTCATCGAGACCAGCGCGCAGGACACGGAGCGCGATCGGCTGATCGACGAGCTGCGCGAGCTGTGCCGCGCGCGGCTGCGCGACCACGAACAGCCGCACCTCATTCGCTTCGTCGAGGAGCTGCCGCGCACGGTCAACGGCAAGCCCCGCCGGTTCATGCTGCGCGAGCGCGCCGAGCGTGAAGCGGGAGGCGCGCAGGCTCCCGAAGCGCAGAAGCCCGCGGCGGCTGCCGGCGAGTCAGGGGACGGCGGGCTCCCGCGAGGGTCGCGCTCGGCGCCTGCGCCGCGCGCGGCCGCCGCGCCGAGCGAACGGGCGGCCGCGATCGCGGCCCTCGGCGGCGCCGAGCGCGAAGCGGCCCTGCTCGAGCTGGTGCTCGCCGAGACGGCGTTCGTCCTCGCGCTGCCGGCGTCGGAGCCGATCGATCCCGAGCGCGCGTTCGCACAGCTGGGCGTCGACTCGCTGATGGCCGTCGAGCTGCGCAACCGGCTCGCCGCCGCGCTCGGCCGGCGGCTGCCGTCGACCCTCGTCTTCGATCACCCCACTCCGGCCTCCGCGGCGCGCGCGCTCGCGGCCGAGATCGAGGGGCGCGAAGCCGGCGCCGTGGCAACCTCGCCGGAGGAGCGCGCGCTGCTCGCGGAGCTGAGCGCGCCGTCCGCGCGGACCCGCATGCCGCCGGCGACGACCGGGACGCGGCTGAAGACCGCCTCGGTCCCGCACGCGCTGATCCCGGCGGCCTTCGCCGTGAGCCGGTCGGAGCGGAGGGGTCGGGCGATCGCCGCGCAGCGAGGCGAGGAGTACGAACGAGCGCTCGAGGCCATGCAGGTGCTGCTCGCGGGCACGCCGCGCGAGGCGGAAATCGAGCAGCTCGCCAGGGAGCACGTGATCGAGCGGCACGCGCATCGCGCGCTGTTCTGGCAACGGCCTTGGCGCGTGCGCACCGACCCGCGGTCCGCCTCGCTCATCGAGCAGGCGCTCGCCGGCGGGCGCGGCGTGGTGCTGAGCGCGTGTCACCAGGGTCCCTACTCGCGCCTGGACCTCGCGGCGCCGTTCCGGGCACGAACCACGTACCTCGTTCCCGGCGAGTGGTATTTCGAGGAGCCGAGCCACGACCTCTGGGGACGCCGGCTCGCACGCTGGCGCAACGGGATGCGCAGCCGGCCGGTTCGCGCGCACGGCTCGTTTCGCATCGTCCAGGCCCTTCTCGAACAGGGCGAGCCGGTGTTCCTCTTCTTCGACCTGCCGGGACCGCGCCAGACCCGGTTCCTCGGCAAGCCGGCGATGATGGCGCAGGGCACCGCCCAGCTCGCCATCGCGCACGGGTGCGCTGGTGCTACCGGTCCAGACGCGGCGTTCGGGCGCCGAGGTGTGGGTGCGGGCCGCCCCGCCGCTCGACCCGCGGGAGCTGGACGGCGAGGACCGTCTGCACGAGGCGCTCGCGGCGCTGCACGAGGGCTGGATCCTGGAGGCCCCGGCAGCGATGGACGACCCGCGCGAGTTCGGCTGGGGCGAGGGCGCGACGCCGCAGGCGTGGCTGGCGCGGGCGCCGGGCGAGCCCTGAGCGCCTAGAAGTCCGGGCGCGCGGGCAGGCCGGCGTAGTTCTCGGCAAGGGTGCGTGCCGCCGCCTGCGAGCGGGCGAGGTGCTCGATGCGCGCGAGCTGGAGGCGGCGCTCGAACGGCTCCCCGCCGAGGTCGTGGAGCAGGTGCGTCATGTAGTTCGAGAAGTCCTGCGTCTGCCAGACCCGCCTCAGAGCCGCGCGCGAGTAAGCGTCGAGACCCTCGCTCGAACCTTCAGCGAAGTGCGCTGCCAGCGCGGCGGCGAGCAGCCTGGCGTCGTTGACGGCGAGGTTCAGGCCCTTGGCGCCTGTCGGGGGCACGATGTGGGCGGCGTCGCCGAGCAGGAACAGCCGTCCGTGGCGCAGCGGTTCGCAGACGAAGCTTCGCACGGCCGTGATGCCGCGGTCGATCACAGGCCCTTCCGCCACGCGCCAGCCCTCGCTCGCCATCCGCAGCTGCAGCTCATCCCAGATCCGCTCGTCCGGCCACGACTCGATGCGCTCGTCCGCGGGCACCTGCAGGTAGAGCCGGCTGACGCTCTCCGAGCGCATCGAGTAGAGCGCGAAACCATGCTCGTGCCAGGCGTAGATCAGCTCGTCGGTGGCCGGGGGAGCTTCCGCGAGGATCCCCAGCCACGCCGAAGGGGTAGACCTGCTCGTACTCCACGAGTGCGCCCTCGGGCACGGCGAGCCGCGAGATCCCATGGAACCCGTCGCACCCGGCGACGAAGTCGCAGCTGAGCTCCTCGGTCTCGCCCCCCGCGAGGAAGGAGATCGTCGGCCGCTCGCCTCCGATCCCATCGATCGCGGTCGCACGAGCCTCGAAGTGGATCGCGCCGCCCCGTGCGAGCCGCGCCGCGATCAGGTCCCTGACCACCTCCTGCTGGCCGTAGATCGTGATGCGCCGCCCCGTGAGGCCGGCGATGTCGATCCGGTGCGTGGCGCCCGGCCGGCGGATGTGGATCCCCTCGTGCACCAGCCCCTCCCGGTGCAGGCGCCCGGCGACCCCGAGCTCGGTGAGGAGGTCGACGGTGTTCTGCTCGAGCAGCCCCGCGCGGACGCGGGTCTCGACGTGCTCGCGCGTGCGGCACTCGAGCACGACGGACTCGATGCCCGCCCGCTCCAGAAGCAGGGCGAGCGCCAACCCGGCCGGCCCCGCACCCACGATGCCGACCTGCGTCCGCACGCCCGCATATTAATCTGAGCCAGATGACGGGCAGGGTCAGAGCGCTGGCGGACAGGCTGAGGGGCCGCGGCTCCGATCGCGCGGGCCCGCCCCCCGCGTGGTCCGCCACCGACCGTTACATCAACGAGCGGCTCGGCCTCGACGACCCCGACACGCAAGCGGCGATCGCCGCGATGGATGCAGGCGGCCTGCCGCAGATCACTGTCTCCGCCAACCAGGGAAAGCTGCTGGAGCTCCTCGGCCGCCTGGTCGGGTGCAAGCGCATCCTGGAGCTCGGCACGCTCGGTGGCTACAGCACGATCTGGCTCGCGCGCTCGCTTGCGCCGGGGGGGCGTGTCATCACGGTCGAGTACGACCCGCACTTCGCCGAGATCGCAAGGAGCAGCATCGCCGCCGCCGGCCTCGCCGACGCCGTCGACGTGCGCGTGGGAGCCGCGCTGGAGGTGCTGCCCGACCTCGACGACGGCGAGCCTTTCGACCTGATCTTCATCGACGCCGACAAGGTCTCCTATCCGGCATACGTCGAGTGGGCGCTCAAGCTGTCGCGGCCCGGGACCCTGATCGTGATCGACAACGTCGTCGGAGGCGGCGCGATCGCCGACGCCCGACGGCCCCGAGCCGTGGGGTGTCGAGGGCGGCGTCGCGGCGGTTCGGCGCGTCTACGGGCTGCTCGGGGAGGACCCCCGGGTGCAGGCGACGGCGATCCAGACCGTCGGCGAGCACGGCTACGACGGCTTCGCGCTGGCGCTCGTGACCGAGCCGCCGGCCGATGGCTGAAGCTCTCGACGCGATCCTGCCGAAGGGGGCTGTCGGGGTCGAGCGCGGCGCGATCGGCGAGACCGCCGCGCTCGCGCCGAGCCCGGATCTGTATCCCGTCGAGGAGCATCTGATCGCGGGCGCGAGCGAGCGCAGGCGGCGGGAGTTCGCCGAGGCGCGTGCGTGCGCGAGGGAGGCTCTTCGGCGGCTCGGCGTGGCGGCCGGCCCGATCCCGGCCACGCCCGATGGCGCGCCGGTCTGGCCCGAGGGCGTCGTCGGCAGCATCACGCACAAGGGTGGCTACCGCGCCGCCGTCGTCGCGTTTGCCTCGGACATCGCGGGGATCGGCATCGACGCCGAGCCGGATGAGCGCCTGCCGGACGGGGTGCTCGAGACGATCGCCTCGCCGGCCGAGCTCGATCGGGTGGAAGCGCTGCTGGAGCGGCGGCCGGGGGTTGCCTGGGACCGGCTGTTGTTCTGCGCGAAGGAGGCGGCGGTGAAGGCGGCGTATCCGCTCGGGCTGGCCGTGGCAGGGGCGCGGTCTGTGGAGGCGACGATCGATCCCGACGCGCGCGCGTTCAGCGCGCGTGTCCAGCAGGCGGAGGACCGCGTGATCGCTGGCACCTGGGACCGATCGGCGGGGCTGCTCGTGGCGGTCGCGCGCTGGTCTGACCCGAGCCGCGCCAGAAAGCTCACTGATTCGATCGGGGCGCCGGGATTTGAACCCGGCGACCTCTCGGACCCAAACCGAGTGCGACTACCAGACTGCGCCACGCCCCGTGGTCCCAAAGATTCTACTTCCAGCTCTGCTGGGTCAAATCGATCCAGGCCTGCAGGCGCGCTCGGAGGTAGGTATCGCAGACAGCATCGCTCAGGACGCCGTACTCGGGATCTCCAGATGCGGCCGGTCAGCTGATTGCTGTTCGACTTTCTCTGAACGCGAACGGTGTCGGACGGTGCTTCGAGTAGCTCGCCCCAGAAGCGGACGAGTGCTCGGGGCTCTGATCCGCGTGGTACTGAAGCCAGAAGAACGAGCTGACGGTCGGTGAGGCGCCGAACCCAGCGAGTCGCATGGAGCATCACCAGCGGGTCGGAGTTGGCGATGGCGACACGATTTCGGTCGCGCTTGTACCCCTCCCCGATGTACAGGCACACGAAATCCCGGAACGTCGCCTCTTGCACAGAGCCGCGGAAAGCTCTCAACCCCCTCCCGATAGGCCGCCTCCCTCAGCAGCCGGTACTTCCGCTTCATCGCCCGCGTCCCCTTCCGCTGCGCCTGCCGTGGAGAACCCCCCGCCCGGCCCCGACCCCGGGATCGGCATGTCCCTGACCCAGTGGTAGACGGTCGAGCGCGAGAGCGCGAGCCGCTCGGCGAGCTCGTCGATCGTCAGCCTCTTCTCGGCTCGCAGCCGGCGCGTGTGTTCACGTAGATAGGACGGGTGCGTCATGTCGAACGTATGTTCGCATCGGGCCGAGGACGGAACGCGCGACCCGTCGCGTCCCGACCGTCGGCCTCTCGCGCAGCGCTCCCAGCCGCCGCTGCTACCCTCCGCCACCGCGATGACCGACGTCCAGCCGCTCAGAGCGCTCCATTACGAACCGAAGGCCGTTGGCCAGATCGCCGACGTCGTCGCGCCGCCCTACGACGTGATCGACGACTCCCAGCGCGCCGCCCTGCTCGCGCGCTCGCCCTTCAACGTCGTCGCCGTCGACCTGCCGAAGCCGGGCGACGCCGCGGGCGACCCCTACGAGGCGGCCGCCGGGCTCTTCGAGAGCTGGCAGCTGCAGGGCGTGCTGGTCCGCGACCCGGAGCCGGCGATCTGGGCCCACACGCAGGAGTACACGGGGCCGGACGGCGTCACCCGCACGCGCAGCGGCTTCTTCTGCCGGGTGCGGATCGAGGGCTACGGCCCGGGCCGCGTGAGGCCCCACGAGCGCACGCACCCCGGTCCCAAGGAGGACCGCCTGCGCCTCACCCGCGCGACGCGCGCCAACATCTCCCCCATCTTCTCCCTCTTCTCAGACCCCCGGAACGCCGCCTGGAACGCGCTCGCCCCCGCGACCGCCGAGCAGCCGTGGGCGGACGTGACCGACGCGGACGGCACCCGCCACCGGCTCTGGCGCGTCGCGGACGCGGCGGCGATCGCCGCCGTCCAGGCCGCGACCGCGGACGCCGAGCTGCTGATCGCCGACGGCCACCACCGCTACGAGACGATGGCCGCCTACGCCGACGAGGTCGGCGGCGACGGCGAGCACCGCTACATCCTCATGTGCCTCGTCGCGCTCGAGGACCCGGGGCTGACCGTTTTCCCCACGCACCGCCTCGTCAGCGGCCTCGACGACGCCCGCTGGGCGGCGCTCGACGAGGCGCTCCAGCGCGACTTCGAGATCGAGGAGATCGCGCTCGAGGACCTCGCCCCGGAGCCGCTGGGCGATACGCCGACGCCTCTTCAGATGGGCTACATCGACTCGCGCTCGCAGCGCCCGCTGCGGCTCACGCTGAAGCAGCAGGCGATCGCCGACGCCGCGCTGGCCGGCCACTCAGAGCCCTACCGGCACCTCGACACCGGCGTGCTCGAGAAGCTGATCCTGAAGGACGCGCTCGGGCTGAGCGACGACGACATCTCCCACTTCAACGGCATGTTCTACGCGCGCGACACGGCCGAGGCCGTCGCGATGGTCCGCTCCGGCGCCTACGACGCCGCCTTCGTGATGCGCCCCACGCCGGTGCGCCAGGTGCGCGAACTCGCGGCCGAGGGCGAGAACATGCCGCCCAAGTCGACCTTCTTCTACCCGAAGCTGCTCACGGGGCTCCTGTTCAACCCGCTGGGTTGAAAGGTTCGAGGGTCACACCTATCTGCGTCCGGAGCTAATATCGAATGGACCGAGGGAAGTACCGACAGGAGGCGATCACATGGGCGAGCCGCAAGGGCTAACAAGGATGAAGGCCACTGCCCGGCGCGACGGGGCGAGGCTCCGTCACACCGTGCAGGTGCGGGACCACCAGCTTGTCGTGGACGAGCTGCCCGACTCCGGCGGCGACGACGCCGGTCCCGACCCGCTCGAGCTGCTGGCCGTGAGCCTGGCTTCGTGCACTGCGATCACCGTCGAGATGTATGCGACGCGCAAGGGCTGGGACATCGGTCACGTCGAGGTCGACGCCGAGTACAGCCCGGCCGAGCGCGGCTGCCCGACGAAGTTCCAGCTCGTGATGCGTCTTGCAGACGACCTCCCCGAGGACCAGGTCGAAAAGCTTCGCGTGATCGCCGCCAAGTGCCCTGTGCACCGCGCCCTGGAGGGCGAGGTCATGTTCCAGGAGCGCATTGAGCGAGTTCACCTGGCCGCCTGAGTCCTCCGCCCCGCCGAGCATCCAGCCGCGAGCGGCCGTGCCGGTCGCGGCCGCCGTTCTCGTCCCGATCTACCGCTCCGGCGGCAGGAGCCACCTCGTGCTCACCCGCCGCCGCTCGGACCTGCGCCGGCACGCCGGCGAGATCTCGTTCCCGGGCGGCCGGCGCGACGACGCCGACCGTGACCTGCAGACGACCGCGCTGCGCGAGGCCGAGGAGGAGATCGGCCTGCCCCCCGCGCGCGTCGAGCTGATCGGCGCGCTGCCGGCGACCTCGACCTTCGCGACCGGCTATGAGATCCACCCCTTCGTGGGGACGATCCCCCCGGGCGTCGCCTGGGAGCTCTCGCCGCGGGAGGTCGACGCCGTCCTGGAGCTGCCGGTCGAGGAGATCCGCGCCGGGCGTACGGTCACGCGCCTGCAACGCCGTGGCATGAGCTTCCTCACCGACGCCTACGTCGTGGAGGAGCACCTGATCTGGGGCGCGACCGCGCGGATCATCGAGCACCTGCTCGCGCGCCTGGACGACGAGGGACCGGCGCCGCGGCTGCACGGGATGACACCGGCGGCGGACGGCGAGGCCGGCTGACCCCCGGCGGCGCGCGGCCGGAGCGCTCAGCGACCGGCGGTCGTGCCGCTCGTGAGGCTGGCCCAGATGTCGGCGCCGAACGCCTCACCCGGCATCGCGGGAAGCCGCGACGGCCACAGGCCGCCGAGCGCGACCATCAGCGCCCCGAGCAGCGAGAGCCACGCGCCCTCACGCAGCGACAGCGACACGAGTTCCCCGGCCGGCGACGGCGGGGCGATCATCCGGTAGAGCACGCAGCCGCTGGCGACGATCCCGAGCAGGACGACCGCCCCGCCCGCTCCCGCCGGGACGGGCGAGTTCGCGCGGGCGAGCGGGACCAGCGCGTCGAGCAGCGCGAGGCCCGCGAGCACCAGCAGGATCACGCTGAGCGCGCTCAGCGTCTGCGCGGCGGTGACGGCGCCCACCGGCTGCCCCGCGATCGCGGCGATCGTGCCGTGCAACCCGGCGATGTAGCCCTGAAGCCCTCCGAGCTGTCCCGCGACGTGGCCGAGCGAGCTCGCGCCCGCCGCGGTCACGCTCACGCGGTACCACGGCAGGAACAGCGATCCCGCCAGCAGCGCCGCTCCGAGCGACGACATCAACAGGCCGTATCGGGAGCGCTCGGTTGTCATCGCTCTAACCATCGGCCCGGCCGACGGCCCGCTTGACTGGCGGCGTCGAAGCTGCCCGGACGTATTAGCCGGGCGCGGCGGCGAGCAGCCCGTCGACGGCGGCACCGGCTTCTGCGAGCCAGCCCTCGAGGTCGGCGGGATCTGCGGCGAGCGCCTCGAAGGGGATCCTGTTCAGCTCCGTCAGCCGGCGCGCGATCGCCCCGCCCTCGGCTCCCGGCGCGGACGGCACCGCCGCGCCCGCGGGCTCGTACACGACGCCGCGCACCGTCGTGTCGATCGCCTGCGTCAGGAACAGCTCGAGCCTCGTCGTGTACAGAGCCGCGAGCTCCTCCGCCGGCCCCGTCGCCGTGCCCAGCAGCCAGCACGCCACGGCGACGCCGTCGAGCGAGCCGCGGAGCGTCGCGAGCCGGTCCGGCGTGCCGATCCAGCACTCGGCGCCGAGCTCCTCGATCGGCGCACGCCCGGCCTCGCTTCGCGTCGTGATCCGCACGGCGTGGCCGCCCGCCAGCAGCCCGGCGGCGAGTCGCCGCCCCCTGCAGCCCCCGCCGACGATCAGGATCCGTGCCACGGCGGCGGATCCTAGTCGCGCCTCAGGGGACGTACCTGCGCCGGCGGGCACCGGCGCGCGAGCTCGCCACGCGAGACGCGGGGGCTACGGCCGCCGGCCGCGCCCCCGAGGCCGCCCTCGCCTACGCCGCAAGCGGCTGGAGGCGCTCGAGCACCTCCTGGCGGTCCGTGCCGTGCGCGCGCAGGACGTCGTTGAAGTCCTGCCCGTACACGTCGATCACCGCGAGCAGCACGTCGATCGTCGTGAAGCAGTGGGCCCGGCGGCGTCCGGCGTTGCCCGCCGCGACGTCGCCGACGCGCGCGACGACATCCCCGCCGCCCGCGGGGGCGGGCGCCTCGTCGTGGACGGTCGGCGCTTCGAGGGGCGCCTCGCTGACGCCGAGCGCCTGCAGCGCCGCGCCGGCCTCGCCGTGCAGGCGCAGGATCCTCAGCCAGCGCTCGGCCTCCTCCTCGCGCGAGCGCGCGAAGGGGATCGCTGTCGAGGCCATGCCGAGTACAAGGGCAGAGTCGAGATCGGGGGGAGTTTGCTCTCTCAAAGCGCCACCTCCTGGGTGCGTGCTAGGGCGCGCGCACTTAGCGGCGCGATGTTGTCTTGCAGAACGGAGACCCGGGGACGCTCGCCGCCCAGGTCGATGTCGAGCAGCGCGCTGCCGTACTCGGCAGCGAGCGTGCGCGCGCGGTCGAGGCTCGCGCCGAGCTCGGGCTCGGTCACACCGGCGGTCTCGAGGAAGCGCCGTGCGCGCTTGCCGCCGGCATCGTGCGCGTCGAGCAGCAGTTCCTCGCGGAGGATCCGCGGCTCTGAGCTGCCTCTTTCTTCTTCGCCCGCCAGCTCCAGCAGGCACGCCGCCATGTCGTCGGGGCGCCGGTCGGTCTCGGCCGCGACGCGGTCCAGCAGCTCCGAGGCGTCCGGGCGCGTCCCGGCGTGCTCGGCGCGCAGCGCCGCAAGCGCGGATGCGAGCCGCTCCGAGCCGTAGAGCTCTCCGGCGGTGCGGGCCTCGATCACGCCGTCCGTGTAGAAGCAGGCCGTACCCGCGCCGGGGATCGACATCACGGTCTGGCGCGAGCCGGTCGCGTTCCCGCTGCCGATCGGCGGTGCCGAAGCGGCGATGATCGACTCGGACGGGTCCAGCCCCGTCACGATCGGGTGCGGATGGCCCGCGCAGGCGTAGGTCAAACGGCGGGCGCGAGGATCCCAGCTCGCCAGCACCACCGTCGCGAACGAGCCGCCGAGCTGGCGTTCGAGCGCCGGCGCCGCGGCCCGCAGCGCCTCGCGCGGCGAGAGTCCGGCCTCCAGGTAGGCGCGCAGCGTGTAGCGCAGCAGCGTCGTGTGGGGCAGCGCTTCGCGGCCGTGACCGGAGACGTCGCCGACGATCACCGCGAGGAGCCCGTCGGGGAGGGCGAACACGTCGTAGAAGTCGCCGCCCGCGCCCGGTCCCGAGGCGGGACGGTACGCGGCGGAGGTCGCGACGGGTCCGAGCCGCTCGGGCAGCTCCGGAAGGAGCGCAGCCTGCAGCAGCCCGACGTCCTCCAGCAGCGCGCGGCGCTGGCGGTCGAGCCGGCGCGCGCGGCGCGCGGCCACACGCGAGGCGATCGCAAACGCGGCGGCGGCCAGCGCGAGGAGGCCGATCAGCAGCCAGAGCGCCGTCGGGATCACGCCGACGATCTGGGTCACCGTCCGCACGATCGTCGATTCGCCTTTGCCGGAGCTGGTGTGGTGCGCGCCCCTGCTCGCGTGACTCGGCTGGCCCGCGCCGCCGCCGCCTTCGCCCGAGCCCGAGCCTGCCGCGAGCGCCGTCCCGGCGCCGAGCGCGAACGCGCCCGCGCCCGGCCGCCGAGCCGCGGGACGCCCGCCGCGCGCGCGGACTGCCCCTGCCCGCGGCGCCCGCCACGCCCTGTCTGCGCGCTTGCGACCGCGATCGTCGAGGCCGGCTGCACGGTCGGCGAGCCGCCTGCGATGTTCGACACGCCGACGGCCGCCACGCCCTGGCGTGCGCCGCCGGCTCCGCCAACCGCCTTTTCGAGCGTGCCGCCTTCTTCTTCGGCTTCGGCGGCTTCGCGGGCTTCACGCGCTTCACGCTGTTTTTTGGTTTCGTGGTTGTGGCCGCTCTTGGCTTCGCGTTCGCGCTTGCGCTGTTCGGCGGCGGCTTCGTGTTCGCGCTGCTTTTCGCGCCTGCGCTGTTCCGCGGCGAGTTCGTGTTCGCGCTGCTTTTCAGCGTGCGTGGCCTGGTCGGCTTTGACCCCCGCCGCGGCCCGCGTGGTCGCCGGCGCAGCGACGCCCGTCGCGCCCGGCCGTCTGCGCGCTTCGCGTTCGGCGGCGTGGTCGGCCCGTTTCGCTGCGTGTTCGGCCTGGCGCGCTTCCGCGGCCGCGGCCGCCGCAGCCTGCGCTTCGGCCGCGGCCGCCGCGTGTTCGGCGCGGCGCGCCTGGCGTTCGGCTTCGCGCTGCGCGGCTTTGGTGAGGGCCGGTTCGGCCGGCGCGGTCGAGGCGGCCGGCGCGGCCGCCGCGCCGGAGGCAGCAGATGTTTCGGAGCGCTTCGCCGCCGCCCCGTTCGGGACCAGCGCGGCGAGCGCGATCAGGATCGACGAAGCGAGCGCCAGGCTCGCAGATGGCGCGATCAGGGGACGGGCGCCTGAGCGACGGGGCATCACCCTGCCGCCGTGGTGCTCCCCTGGACGTAACCGAGCGCGTCCTGCAGCGTGGGAACGATCTCGAACATGCCGTCGAGACCGGTCAGTTCGAAGATGCGCAGGACGTTCTCCTCAGCGCAGGCGATCGCGAGCTTGACGCCGGGGTCGAGCCCGCGCTGCGCGCCGACGAGCACGCCGAGCGCCGTCGAGTCGATGAAGCTCACCTTCGCGAGGTCGACGACCACGTGCCGGCTGCCGGCCGACTGCAGGTCGGCGAGCGCCCACTTCAGGCTCGGCGCGGACGCCAGGTCGAGGTCGCCCTCGACGCTGAGCAGGCTGGTGTCGTGGGCCAGCTCCCTGCGCGTGATCAGGAAGCTCACCTTGTTCGGATCGTCGTTCTGGTTTTCCTTGACCGCGTGCATCTGCCGCTCCTGACGTCGAGGTCTCTCTCTCGATTTGCGCCCCTCGTCAGCGCCGCTGCGGGCGGCGAGGGGACACGGTTGCATTCGGCAGAAACCCCCGCGACCTTGATGCCAGATGCAAGCTCTCGTACACGCGTCCGTCCGCAAATTGCGGGATCGGGCAGGCCGCGATCGCGATTTTTTCGCGCGCCGTCGCCCGACCTGAGAGCGACCCGCAACCGGCCGCGGCGCGGCGCCCTCCCACATATGGAGGATGCGGGCGAGGAGCCCGCACGGCGAGCGGGGCGCGGGCCGGCCGCCCGCGCTGCCTCGCCGCATCGCGCCGGGATCGATCATCTAGCATCCTCGCCCTGATGTCCGAGCCCCGCGCAGCCACCGAGACGAGCAGCGGCGACGCCGTGACGATGGAGAAGATCGTCGCGCTCTGCAAGCGGCGCGGCTTCGTCTTCCCCTCCTCGGAGATCTACGGCGGGGTCGGCTCGACCTACGACTACGGCCACTACGGCGTGCTGCTGAAGAACAACGTCAAGGCCGAGTGGTGGCGCGCGATGCTCCAGGAGCGCGACGACATCGTCGCGATCGACTCGGCGATCCTCCAGCACCCGCGCGTGTGGGAGGCCTCCGGCCACCTCGAAGGGTTCACCGACCCGCTCGTCGACTGCCGCACCTGCAAGCAGCGCTTCCGCGCCGATCACCTGCAGGATCTCGCGTGCGGGCGCAAACCCTCCAAGCACCCCGGCGAAACCGACGAGTGCGACCTGACGGAGGCACGCGACTTCAACCTGATGTTCGAGACCACGATCGGACCGGTCAAGGAGTCCGGCTCGACCGCCTACCTGCGCCCCGAGACGGCCCAGGGCATCTTCATCAACTTCAAGAACGTGCTGCAGTTCTCGCGCAAGAAACCGCCGTTCGGGATCGCCCAGATCGGCAAGTCCTTCCGCAACGAGATCACGCCCGGCAACTTCATCTTCCGCACGCGCGAGTTCGAGCAGATGGAGATGGAGTTCTTCGTGCCGCCGCCCGAGGCGCCGAAGTGGTTCGAGCACTGGCTGGCAGAGCGCGAGCGCTGGTACGTCGAGCTGGGAATCCGGCCCGGCCACCTCCGTCTGAGAGCGCACGACGCCGACGAGCTCTCGCACTACTCATCGGGAACCAGCGACGTCGAATACCTCTTCCCGATCGGCTGGTCCGAGCTCGAGGGCATCGCCAACCGCGGCGACTTCGACCTCACCCGCCACGCCGAGTTCTCCGGCGAGAAGCTCGAGTACTTCGACCAGGGCAGCGGCGAGCGCTACGTCCCGCACGTGATCGAGCCGGCAGCGGGCGCCGACCGCGCGCTGCTCGCGTTCCTCGTCGACGCCTACGACGAAGAAGTGGTGGAGCGAGAGGGCACCGGCGAGGGCGAGACGCGCACGGTGCTGAGGCTCCATCCCCGGCTCGCGCCCGTGAAGGCCGCCGTGCTGCCGCTGGTGAACAAGGACGGGCAGCCCGAGCTCGCGCAGGAGGTCCACCGCGCGCTGCGCGCCAGCGTCCTCTCCGAATACGACGCCGGCGGCGCGATCGGCAAGCGCTACCGCCGCCAGGACGAAATCGGAACACCGTTCTGCTTTACGATTGACCACCAGAGTCTCGAGGACCGCACGGTGACGCTGCGCGACCGCGACTCGCTCGCGCAGGAGCGGCTGCCGATCGACGGCCTCGCGGAGGTCCTCGAGCGGCGGATCGCGGCGCCCTGGACGACACCGAAGCCGCACTGAAAGGACGGGGGATGGACTTCGACCTCACCGACGAGCAGCGCCTGATCAAGGCGACCGCGCGAGAGTTCACGGACAAGGAGATCGTGCTCCAGTCGCGCGAAAACGCGCGCAACCACCACTTCGATCTCGACCTGGTCAAGAAGGTCGCCGACCAGGGGTACCTGGGGGCAGTCGTCCCGCAGGAGTACGGCGGCGCCGGCCTCGACTACCTCTCCTACGGGCTGATCGTCGAGGAGATCGGCCGCGGCGACTCGGCGATCCGCACCGTGATCTCGGTCCAGACCTCGCTGGTCTGCTCGGGGATCGTGAAATGGGGCACCGAGGAGCAGAAGCAGAAGTACCTGCCCAAGCTCTGCTCGGGCGAGTGGCTCGGCTGCTTCGGCCTGACCGAGCCCGACACCGGCTCGGACGCCGCCAACCAGCGCACGCGCGCGACGAAGACCGACGGCGGCTGGGTCATCAACGGCAACAAGATGTGGATCTCGATGGCCAACCACGCGAAGGTCGCGGTGATCTTCGCCCAGACCGACCCGTCGCTCGGCGCCAAAGGGCTCGCAGCGTTCCTCGTCGACACCGACCAGCCCGGGTTCAAACCGCAGCTGATCGAGCACAAGATGGGGCTGCACGCCTCCGACACCGGCTCGATCGCGCTCGAAGACGTCGAGGTCTCCGACGAGGACCTGCTCGGCGAGGTCGGCCAGGGCTTCAAGGTCGCGATGTCGAACCTCGACTCCGGCCGCTACTCGGTCGCCGCCGGCTGCGTCGGGATCTGCCAGGGCTGCGTCGAGGAGTCCGTCGCGTACTCGACCGAGCGCCGGCAGTTCGGCCGCCCGATCGCGAGCTTCCAGCTGGTCCAGGCGATGATCGCCGACATGACCGTGAAAACCGAGGCCTCGCGGATGCTCGTGTGGCGCGCCGGCTTCCTGAAGGACCAGGGCAAGCCGAACACGCTCGAGACCTCGATCGCCAAGCTCCACGCCACCGAGTCCTCGCTGGAATGCGCCAACATGGCGATCCAGGTCCACGGCGGCGCGGGCTACGTCGACGACCACCCCGTCGAGCGCTACCTGCGCGACGCTCGCGTGACGACGATCTACGAGGGCACCTCGCAGATCCAGAAACTGATCATCGGGCGTCAGATGACCGGCATCAGCGCGATGGTCCCGGCCTAGCCGCGGGCGATGGCGCAGCCAAAGGACAGCGCACCGGACGCCGCCGCGCCGGCGCAGGTCCTCGGCGTGCTCGGCGCGGGCACCATGGGCGCCGGGATCGCCCAGCTCGCCTGCCGCTCCGGCGCGCAGACGCTGCTGTTCGACCCGATCCCCGAGGCGCTCGAGAAGGGCCGCGCGCGCGTCGAGGACGGGCTGCGCCGCGAAGCCGCGAAAGGCAGGCTGTCGAACGAGGACGCGCAGGCGGCCGCCGAGCGCCTGCAGCCGGTCGGCGCCCTCGAGGACCTCGCGCCGTGCGAGCTCGTGATCGAGGCCGTTCCCGAGCGCCTCGAGCTCAAGCACGAGATCTACTCCCGCCTGTCGGAGATCGTCTCCGCGGAGTGCGTGCTCGCGACCAACACCTCCTCCCTGCCGGTCACCGCGATCGCCGCGGGGGCCACCCACCCCGAGCGCGTGGTCGGGATGCACTTCTTCAACCCCGCACCGGTGATGGCCCTGCTCGAGGTGATCGCCGGCGTGCGCTCCGGCGAGCCGGCGCTCGCCCTCGCCCGCGCGACCGGCGCCGCGATGGGCAAGACCGTGATCGACGCGAGCGACGGCCCCGGCTTCCTCGTGAACCGCTGCAACCGCCCGTTCGGCCTCGAGGCACTGCGCATGCTCTCCGAGCGGATCGCCTCGATCGAGGAGATCGACCGCATCGTGCGGATGGAGGGCGGCTTTCGCATGGGCCCCTTCGAGCTGATGGACCTGGTCGGGGTCGACACCGGCCTCGAGGTCTCCAAGAGCTTCTACGAGCTGAGCTTCGGCGAGCCGCGCTGGCGCCCCTCCCCGATCTCCGCGCGCTACGCGGCGGCCGGCATGCACGGGCGCAAGACGGGGATCGGCTACTACGACTACAGCGCGCTCGCCGAGGGCGGGCGCTACCGCGAGGAGGATCCTCCCCCGCCCGAGATTCCCGACGGGACGAGCGACGGCGTCGTCGTGATCTCCGGCGAGAGCGTGATCGCGGGCGAACTGCGGAGCGCCGCGAGCGCGGCGGGCTTCGAGGTCCGCGCCCCCCACGAGCCGAGCGGCGGCGTGCTGCCGTCGCTGATCGTCGAATGCGACCGCGAGCCGGCCGAGGAGCTGGCCGCGGCGGGCATCCCCGGCGAGGCGGTCGAGGGCGGGGCGGCGCGCGTGGTGCTGTGCGCGCGGGGCTCGCTCGCGGCGCTCGACCCGGGCGGGAGCGCGGTCGGCTTCCACGTCCTGCCGAGCTTCGAGGAGGCCCGGCTCGTCGAGCTGACGCGCTCTGAGACCAGCTCGCCGCTGGCCGCCGAACGCGCGGAGCGGCTGCTGAGGGCGCTCGGCAAGCACGTCGCGTGGGTCGGCGACGCCCCCGGTCTCGTGCTCGGACGGATCGTGTGCCAGGTCATCAACGAGTCCGCGTTCGCGTTCGGCGAAGGCGTCGGCGACGCGGCCGACATCGACACCGGCATGAAGCTCGGGCTGAGCCACCCGCGCGGCCCGCTCGAGTGGGCCGACGCGATCGGCCTCGACCACGTGCTCGACGTGCTCGAGGCGCTCTGCCGCGAGTACCGCGAGGAGCGCTACCGGCCGGCGCCGGCGCTGCGCCGGCTCGCCGCTGCGGGTCGCACGGGGCGCGCGGCCGGCCAGGGCTTCTTCGACTATTGAATCCGCGCCCGGCTCCTCCTCACGAAATGCGCGGGCATCGCGTTCAACCATCGTGAGCGACGCGCCACCGCCCTTTCAGGCCTTCCTCGACGAGCACCGGGACGCCGTCTGGCGCTTCCTGGTGGCCTCGGTGGGACCGACGGACGCGGACGACTGCTTCCAGGAGACGTTCATCGCCGCGCTGCGGGCCTACCCGCAGCTGGGCGCGCGGCGCCGGGAGCACAACCTGCGCGCGTGGGTGCTGACGATCGCCCACCGCAAGGCGCTCGACGCGCACCGCGCGCGGGCGCGGCGGGCGACGCCGGTGGCTGACCCGGCGGCGGTGTCCGGCGCGACCGCGCCCGCCTGCGCCGGCGACGGCCGCGACGAGGCGCTGTGGCAGGCGGTGGAGGAGCTGCCGGAGCGGCAGCGCTCGGCGGTGGTGCTGCGCTTCGTGGGCGACCTCGCACACCGCGAGATCGCGACGGCGATCGGCTGCACGGAGGAGGCCGCGCGCCGGTCGCTGCACGAGGGCCTGTCGAAGCTGAGAAAGGCGGTGCCGGCATGAACGGCGATTTTTTTGAGGATGAGGATCCGAGCATGCGCGAACTTCTCCAACGCGCGACGGCTCGACGCGAGGAGGGCGGGCAGACGAGTGCCGAGGCGGCGAGGGCGGCGGAGCGGCTCGCCGAGCGGGCCGCGCGCGAGGAGCTGATCGACGTCGCCTACGCGACGGTCGACTCGCCGTTCGGGCCGCTGCTCGCGGCGAGCACGCCGCGGGGGCTCGTGCGGCTGGCGTTCCCCGAGGAGAGCGAGGACGCGGTGCTGGAGCGCCTCGCGAGGCGTCTCTCGCCTCGGGTCCTGCACGCGCCGGGGCGCTTCGATGTCATCGCGCGCCAGCTCGACGAGTACTTCTCCGGCAGCCGGCACGCGTTCGAGACCGACCTGGACTGGACGCTGATCGGGCCGTTCGGGCGGCGCGTCCTGGGCGTGACGGCGGCGATCCCCTACGGCTCGGTGCTGAGCTACCAGCAGGTCGCGGGCGAGGCGGGCAGCCCGCGCGGCTCGCGGGCGGCGGGCAACGCGCTCGGCTCGAACCCGATCCCGATCGTGATCCCGTGCCACCGCGTGCTGCGCACCGGCGGGCACCTCGGCGGCTACGGCGGCGGGATCGACCGCAAGCGCTGGCTCCTCGAGCTGGAGGGCGCGCTTGCGCCCCAGCTCAGGGGCTGAATCCGAGCAGCACGGTGCGGCCGAGCCAGGTTTCGCGATCGGCCGCGCCGTTGTATGAGCCTTCGCCTTCTTCGTCGTAGTAGAAGCCCCACCACCAGAAGATCCCGGCGCCGTTGACGCGGCTGCCTTCCGAGAGGGCTTCTTCGAGCGCCGTGCTCGCCGTCGCGAGGTTCTCGACCGCCGGGATGTGCCAGCGGTTGGCGCCGTAGGAGGGCAGGTCGGGCACGATCCGCGCGCCCGGCGGCGGTGTGGGCCGAGTAGTAGGCGAGCCCTTCGCGCACCCACTGCTCGTATGCGGCGGCGCTCGTGCGTTCGCTGTCGTAGAACAGCGGGTCGACCTGGTCGAGCTGTGAGGTCACTTCCTCTGTGAAGGCGGGTGACCACCGCCCGGCGGTCGCGGGCGCCGTGACGGCGAGCCGCCCGTGGAAGCCACGCCGCGCGAACAGCGCGCGGAGTTCTTCCAGGAGCACGACGAACCCGTGCGAGGTCGGGTAGGGCTCGAGGTCGAGCGAGACGCCGCCCGCGCCGAGCGCGAGCACAGCTTCCACGCCGGCCAGCATGTTCGCGCGCACGGCGGGGTCTTCGAGGTTCAGCGAGGGGCGGGCGCCTTGACCTTCCCGCCGAGCGAGGCGACCGCGACGACGCCCGCGCCGTGGGCTTCGTCGTAGGAAGCCGTCGCCGCCACCCATCGGGCGAACATCGCGCGTTCGCGCTTTGAGAGCTTGAGCACGCCGGTCTTCTTGTAGTTCTTCAGCGGCAGCAGGTTCTGGGCGATCCCGTAGGCGTCGAGCGCTTCGAGCGTTTCTTCGAGCACCGCCTGCGGGTGTTCGTTGTGGATGAACCCCGCCGGGATGTAGGTGAGGGCTTCCGATGGGCTCAGCGCGGCGCGGGCCGCAGGCGCGGCCGCCAGCGCCGCGGTCGCCGCGGCAGCCGCCGCGAGCAGCCGCACCCTCCTGCGCCCTCGTCCCATCCGCGGGACTCTAGAGCGCGGCGCTAGTCCGCGGCGGGCGCGTACTGCGTCTCGGCGGGGTCGCCGAGCGGCATGTCGGCCGGGACCGGCACGCCGGGCGTGTCGCGCAGGTACCACTCGGCATCGAGCGCGGCCTGGCAGCCGGACCCGGCGGCGGTGATCGCCTGGCGGTAGGTGTGGTCGACGAGGTCGCCGGCCGCGAACACGCCCGGGAGCTTCGTGCGCGTGGAGCGGCCCTCGGTGACGACGTAGCCGTTCTCGTCCACGTCCACCTGGTCGCGCACGAGCCCGGACTGCGGCTCGTGGCCGATCGCGATGAACGTGCCCGACACGAGCAGCTCGCGCTGCTCGCCGGTCTCGACGTTCTGGAGCAGCGCGTGCCCGAGCGCTCCGTTCTCGCCCGCCACGAACTCCTTCACCGTGTAGGGCGTCAGGAACTCGATGTTCTCCTGGTCGCGGGCGCGCTCGAGCATGATCTTCGAGGCGCGGAACTCCTCGCGGCGATGGACGACCGTGACTTTCTTCGCGAACTTCGAGAGGAAGATCGCCTCCTCCATCGCCGAGTCGCCGCCGCCGACGATGATCGTCGTGGCCTCCTTGAAGAACGCGGCGTCGCAGGTCGCGCAGTAGGACACGCCGCGCCCGGCGAGCTCCTCCTCGCCCACGACGCCGAGCTTCTTGTGCTCGGCCCCCATCGCGAGGATCACGGTACGGGCCTCGTGGACGGTGTCGCCGACCCACACCTTGTGGACGCCGCCGAGCTCCTGGGAGAGCTCGACGCGGTCGGCCTGGTCGGTGACGAGCCGCGCGCCGAAGCGCTCGGCCTGGTCGCGGAAGCGCTGCATCATCTCGGGGCCCATCACGCCCTCGGGGAAGCCGGGGTAGTTCTC
Organism: uncultured Solirubrobacteraceae bacterium; assembly: GCA_963779065.1. Classification (GTDB taxonomy): domain Bacteria; phylum Actinomycetota; class Thermoleophilia; order Solirubrobacterales; family Solirubrobacteraceae; genus Palsa-744. The sequence continues at coordinate 67,719 of CAVZWQ010000003.1, read as the reverse complement.
GACGTCGGTCGTCTGCTGGAGCAGCCCGCCCCAGGCGAAGCCCTCGATCACCAGCGGGCGCAGGTTCGCCCGTGCCGTGTACAGCGCCGCCGTGTAGCCGGCCGGGCCGCTGCCCACGATCACCACGTTCTCGACGTTCTCGCTCATCGTTTCTCCGTTCCCCAAAGCTTGTGCTTCCACATCACTTTACTTTTTATAGTACCAGGCTACGGGGCTCAGGTTACAGCCCTCAGACGGCCTCGGCCGCGGCGGTCTGCTCCTCCGGGTGCAGCATTTCCGAGCGCTCTTCGGTGCGCCAGCCCGCGACCGTGCGGCGGAGCTGGAAGTAGGCGACGGCGCCCGGGATCGTCGGCAGCCAGAAGGAGATCGCGCGGTAGGAGAGCACGGCCAGGGTAGCCAGTTCGAGGTTCACCCCGAACGCGGCGAAGGCGCCGATCATGCCGCCCTCGACGCCCCCGATGCCGCCGGGCACGGGCAGCAGGTTGCCGAGCGTGCCGACGAAGTAGGCCATCCAGATCACGGTGAAGGGCGGCGGCTCCCCGAAGGCGTGGAACATCGCCCACAGCACCGAGATGTCGAAGCCCCACCACGCCAGCGCGCCGAGGATCCCCCATTCTCTCGCCTTGACCACGTCCCACGCGGTGCGCACGCCGCTGGCGACGAGCCCGGGCACCGTCGCCGCGCGCGCGTAGAAGCGCGAGAGCCGCCCGCCGCCTTCGGCGCGTGCGCCGAATCGTCTCTCCACGTCGCCCGGCAGGGCCGCGATCCCGAAGGCGCAGGAGAACAGCACCGCGGCCACGATCGCCGGCACGAAGGTGATCGCGAACGAGCCGCCGCCGGGGAACAGCCCGAGCCCGAGCCCGAGCCCGTCGATCAGCATCGAGCCGGCGTAGACCGTGTAGAGGATCACGTTGAAGGCCACCAGCCGACAGGCGACGAGCCGCGGCTCCATCCCCGAGCGGCGCAGCGCCCAGGCGGTCAGCGCGATCCCGCCGGCCCCCGCGGCGGCGAACAGCCGGGTCGCCGCCAGCCCCGCCATCGTGATCTGGTAGGTGACGTTCCAGTTGATCCGCTCCAGGTGGCTGTGCGGATGGGGCCGCTTCACGAACACGGTCCGGAACAGCAGGACGTAGCCGCCGAACGAGAGCACCTCGAGCACGACGCCGATCGCGATCCACCATTTGTCGCCGTGCTCGATGCGGTGGACCGTTTCGCCGGCCGAGGTCAGCTTCGGCAGGACGAAGTACAGGAAGCCGATCGCCGACAGCATGAAGATGGAGAAGACGGTGATCTGGCGCCGCGTGAGCCGTACACGCGGCATCTCCTCCTCTTCGGGGCGGTAATCGATCGGGGCCCGCCCATGGCCCGCCGGGGCTCGGTCACTCCCCCGGCGCCGCCGATTTCGCTCCCACCCGCCATTCCTTCTCGCCTACTCCGCCTTTCAGGCTGTTTGGTGTGCCATACCCTCCAGGGCGCCGATCGCACGCCCGATCTGCCGCAGAGGCCGGCCTGCCCAGCGCTCGGAGCGCCTCACCGCAATCGTCAGCGCCGCCCCCGCGATCAGGTCGACGACGTAGTGCTCGCCCAGGTAGACCAGCGCGAACCCCAGCGTCGCCGCGTACCCGAACCCCACGGCACCCGCGATCGGGCCCACCTCCGCGAGCAGCAGAGCGGCCATCAGCGTGGTGGCGAAGTGCAGGGACGGCATGGCGGCGAGAGGGTTGCCTCCGAAGACACTGTAGAGAGAGCCCCAGCCGTCTCGCCAGAAGTCCTCGCCGTACTCGACCATCATCCGCCGCACGGCGAGCTGCTCGGAGGGCGCCCCGTCCTCGCGCGCGCCGGCCGCGTACCAGGGCGGCGCGGTGGGCACGAACCAGTAGAAGCTGGCGCCCACGTCGAACACCGCGTAGGTCAGGACCGCCGCCCGGCCGAACCGCTCGGGCCGGCGCCACATCACGTACAGGAGCGCGCCGTGCGGGACCACGAACCAGCTCCAGTGCGCCCACACGAGCACGCGGTCGAGCGCGCGCCACTGCGGGCCGTCGGGCCCGTAGCGGGCGAGCGCCCGCTGCAGGCGCGTGCTGGGCAGCTCCCCCAGCCCGATCGCGCGATCGACGAGGATCGGGTAGGAGATCAGGACGCGCTCGCGCTGCCCGGCCTCGTCGTCGTGCGGGGTCTTGTAGGCCGCCAGGTACGCCCACATCTGCAGCGCGCAGACGGCGACGTCGCGCCGCGGCGAGCGGCGCATCGCGACCGCCGCTCCCAGCGGGGCCGCGAAGGCGAGCGCCTGCATCGCGACGGCCGGCGCCGGCGACGCGCTTGCGCAGCAGCGGCGCGGCCAGACCGGCCGCGACCATCCCCCACGCGGTCGCCCGCATCGCCTTCGACAGACGCACGCGGCGGGAGGCTACTCGGGGGCGGCCGCCAGCGCCGAGCGCGCGGCGGCCGCGACGAGCGCCGCGATCACCGTGCTCTCGGAGTCGGCCTCGGGGTGCCATTGCACGCCGAGCACGAAGCGCTTGCCGGGCAGCTCGATCGCCTCCGCCAGCTCGTCCTCGAACACCGAGGTGCCGGACACCACCAGCCCCGCGCCCAGGCAGTCGACGCCCTGGTGGTGGTGGGACTTCGTGGTGTGCACGGGCTGGCCCGCGGCCTCCTGGGCCAGCGATCCCTCGACGAGGTTGACCTCGTGGTCGGAGCCTTCGAAGGAGCCGACGACGCGGCGGTGCTCGCCGTGGCCGAAGCGGTCCGGCAGGTGCTGGATCAGCGTGCCGCCGCACGCGACGTTGATCAGCTGCATCCCCCGGCAGATCCCGAGCAGCGGCAGGTCGCGCTCGATCGCCGCGCGCGCGAGCGCGACTTCGAAGCGGTCGCGCTCGGGCACGGTGTCCACCGTGTGCTCCTCGCGCTGCTCGCCGTAGGTGGCGGGATCGATGTCGGCGCCGCCGGCGAGGACCAGGCCGTCGAGCATCGCGAGGACCTCGTCGGGGTCCTCGACGAGCTGCTCGTCGGGCGGGAGCATCAGCGCGAGGCCGCCGGCGCGCTGCACGGCCTGCACGTAGTTCATCGGGAGCAGCGCCGCGTCGAGCTCCCAGACGCTCCAGCGCGCCTTCTCGAGCGCGGTGCAGATGCCGATCACGGGTCGTGCCACGGGATACACCATAGGATCAACGCCCCGGGGGCGCCGTGAGGCGCTGGACATCGGCCCGCCGCGCGCCGGCCGCAGGAGAAAGAGGAAGCCCATGAGCGACAGCCAGACCCAGCTCGAGACGGTCAACTTCTCCGTCGAGGAGGGCGTGGCGACGATCGAGCTCAACCGCCCCGAGAGCCTCAACGCCTGGAACGGGCAGTTCGGCGAGGACCTGCTCGCAGCGGTGGCGCGCTGTCGCGAGGACGACGCGGTGCGAAGCGTGCTGCTGACGGGAGCCGGGCGCGGCTTCTCCTCCGGCGCGGACCTGCGCGAGCTCGGCGGCGGCGCCGCTTCGCGCGAGGAGGCCCCCGACGCCGTCTACCGCCAGCTCACCGAGGTCTACCACCCGATCATGACCGGCCTGCGCGAGCTGCCCAAGCCCGTCGTCGCGGCTGTCAACGGCCCGGCGGTCGGGATCGGATGCTCGCTCGCGCTGTGCTGCGATCTGATCCTCGCGGCGGAGAGCGCGTACTTCCTGCTCGCCTTCGTGAACATCGGGCTCGTGCCCGACGGCGGCTCCTCCGTCTGGCTGCCGACCCGCATCGGGCTTGCCCGCGCGACCGAGCTGTGCATGCTCGGCGAGCGCCTGCCGGCCGCCCAGGCGCTCGAGTGGGGTCTCATCAACCGCGTCGTCGCCGACGGCGAGCTGCTCGAGGTGGCGGGCGCGCTCGCAGGCAAGCTCGCCGCGGGCCCGACGCTCTCCTACGCGGGCACCAAGCGCCAGCTCAACAACTGGCTCTACCAGCGCATGGACGACCAGCTCGACCTCGAGGCGCAGATCCAGCGCGAGATGGTCGGCAGCGCCGACTCGCTCGAGGGCGCGATCGCGTTCATGGAAAAGCGCCCGCCGCGGTTCACCGGACGCTAGCCCGGCTCGTGGCAAACGTCATCAAGCGCGTCGCCTGCGGGCCTGAATAGAATCCCCGCCGCCTTGGGCCAGCTGCTCCACACCACCCTCGCTTTCTTCACGCCCGAGTCGGGCGGATCGCCGAACGCGAACAAAATCGACGACCTCTACAAGGTCGAGCTGTGGATCGCCCTGTTCATCTTCGTCGCGCGTGCAGGGCGCCCTGATCTACGCGCTGATCCGCTTCCGCCGCCGCAAGGACACGGTGCCGGCGCAGATCCGCGGCAACACGCGCCTGGAGGTCGGCTGGACGGTGGGCGCCGCGGTGATCCTGATCGCGCTGGCGATCGTCACCTTCGCGACGCTGTCCTCGATCCAGAACCCGCCCAACTCCGGCCCCGAAGGCGACCAGCTCGTCGGCGACGCCAACGCCGAGTACGCGAGCGTCGACCAGAAGCTGCCGCCGAACGGCAAAGCGCTGAAGATCACCGTCATCGGGCGGCAGTACATCTGGCAGTACGTCTATCCCGGGTCCACCGAACCCGACGGGCTCGGCGCGCCCTACTCCTACCAGGAGCTGGTGGTCCCGACCCACACCACCGTCTCGCTCAACGTCGTCTCCGCCGACGTCGTCCATTCCTGGTGGATCCCGGAACTCGGCGGCAAGGTCGCGGCCGTGCCCGGCTACCACAACTACACCTGGTTCAACATCTCCAAGCCCGGGATCTACCGCGGCCAGTGCGCGATTCTCTGCGGCCGCGGGCACGCCCGTATGATCGCCACGGTCAGGGCGGTGCCGCCGGCGACCTTCGACGCCTGGCTCGCCGGGCGCAAGAGGCAGATCTCCGAAGCGAACACCGCCGCCAAGGAAGCGCGCGAAAAGCTCAGCAAGCAGACCGGCGCCGGCCAGGTCGAAAACCCCTAGCCAGACGAGGACACGAGCAGAGCAGATGGCCACCTACGTAGCCCCCGTCCCGCAGATCACCACGCAGACCGTCAAGCCCGCGCCGCGCGGCTGGACGAGCTGGATCACGACGACCGACCACAAGCGGATCGGGATCATGTACATGGTCACGACCTTCGCCTTCTTCGTCCTGGGCGGGGTCGAGGCGCTGATGATCCGCCTGCAGCTGGGCGCCCCGAACAACACGCTGGTGACCCCCACGGTCTACAACCAGCTGTTCACGATGCACGGCACGACGATGATCTTCCTGTTCGTCGTGCCGATGATGGCCGGCATCGCCAACTACTTCCTGCCGCTGATGATCGGCGCGCGCGACATGGCCTTCCCGCGCCTGAACGCTCTCTCCTACTGGCTGCTGCTGGCGGGCGGCATCGTCTTCTACGCCTCGCTGTTCTGGAACCCGCCCGAAGCCGGCTGGGTCAGCTTCCTGCCGCTGGCCAACCAGAACTTCTCCCCCAGCGGCGGCGAGGACGCCTGGATCTACCTGATCCACCTCACCGGCCTCTCCTCGCTGCTCGGCGCGATCAACTTCTACGCCACGATCGCGAACATGCGCGCCCGCGGCATGAGCTGGGGGCGCCTGCCGCTGTTCGTCTGGACGATCCTGACCTACTCGGTGCTGCTGATCTTCGCGCTGCCCGTGATCGCGGCCGGCGTGACGATGCTCCTGACCGAACGCCACTTCGGCACCCACTTCTTCGACCCGGCGCAGGGCGGCTCGGTGCTGCTGTGGTCGCACCTGTTCTGGTTCTTCGGCCACCCCGAGGTCTACATCATGGTGCTGCCGGGCTTCGGGATCATCTCGGAGATCTTCCCGGTGTTCGCCCGCAAGCCGATCTTCGGCTACAAGGCGATCGCCGCCTCGACCGTCGCGATCGCCTTCCTCGGCTTCCTGACCTGGGCCCACCACCTCTTCACGTTCCCGCTGCCCGAGGCGCTGCTCGTGTTCGTGATGCTGAGCTCGTTCTTCATCGCCGTGCCGACGGGCGTGAAGGTGCTGAACTGGATCGCCACGCTGTGGCGCGGCTCGATCGAGTGGCGAACGCCGCTGCTGTTCGCCGCCGGAGGGGTCTCGATCTTCGTCATCGGCGGGATCTCGGGGATCTTCCTCGCCACGTTCCCGATCGACTGGGAGGTCAACGAAACCTACTTCGTGGTCGCCCACCTGCACTTCGTGCTGCTCGGAGGCTCGGTGATGCCGATCTTCGCCGGGATCTACTACTGGTTCCCGAAGATCACGGGGCGGCTGCTCAGCGAGGGGCTCGGGAAGCTGAGCTGCGGGCTGATGTACGTGGGGATCCTCGTCACGTTCATGATCCAGCACGTGATGGGCCTCGACGGGATGCCACGGCGCGTCTACGAGTACTCGCCGGTCGGCCACCTCGAGCTCTACAACGTGATCTCCACGGTCGGCGCGTTCATGATCGCGGCGGGCGTGCTCGCGACGATCGTGAACGTGGTGCGCAGCTCCAAGCACGGCGCGATCGCCGGGCCCGATCCGTGGCACGCCAACACGCTCGAGTGGTTCACGAGCTCGCCGCCGCCGGTCAACAACTTCGACGTCGTACCACTGGTACGCTCGGCCGAACCCATGAAGGACATCCGCAGGGAGGTAGAGCGCCGCAGCACCGGCGCGCCGGGGAGCGGAGCGACCGTGCCCGCCGGCGCCCGTCAGGTGGGCGTCTGATGGCCGGGGCGCGCGCCGGCGCCGCCCAGGGCGCGCTGCCCGCGGCGTCCGTCGGGCTGGCCCCGCGCACGCGCCAGCTGGTCTCCGACTACGTCGAGCTGACCAAGCCCAAGGTCCAGTCGCTGCTGCTGCTGACGACGATCGCGACGATGTACGTCGCGGGCGACCCCTCCCCCGGCCTGGTCGCGCTCACCTGCCTCGGCGGCTACCTCTCGGCGGGCGGCGCGGGCGCCGTCAACCACTGGTTCGACCGCGACATCGACGCGCAGATGAAGCGCACCGCCTCGCGCCCGATCCCCGCCGGCCGGGTGGCGCCGCGCTCGGCGCTGCTGTTCGGCTGCCTGCTCGCGTGCCTGTCGCTGCTCGAGCTCTCGCTCACGGTGAACCCGCTCGCGGCCGCGCTGTCGTTCTCGGGGTTCCTCGGCTACGTGCTGGTCTACACCGTCTGGCTGAAGCGCCGCACCCCGCAGAACATCGTGATCGGCGGCGCCGCCGGGGCGGTCCCGCCGCTGGTCGGCTGGGCCGCGGTGACCGGCTCGGTGAGCGGCACGGCGGTGATCCTCTTCTTCATCGTGTTCTTCTGGACGCCGCCGCACTTCTGGGCGCTGTCGCTGCTGATGAAGGAGGAGTACGGCAGGGTCGGGGTGCCGATGCTGCCGGTGGTGCGCGGCGAGGAGGAGACGCGCCGCCAGATCCTCCTGTACTCGATCCTGCTCTACGCGGTCACGCAGCTCCCCTTCTGCGCCGGCGGCTTCGGCACGATCTACCTGGTGGCCTCGCTCGTGCTGGGGCTCGGCTTCATCGGCGGCGCGGTGCGCCTCTACAGGCGCGCGGACCGCGCCAGCGCGCTGCGCCTGTACCTGTACTCGCTCGCGTACCTCGCGCTCCTGTTCTGCGCGATGGTCGCCGACGCGCACCTGTGAGGCCGCGCATGGAGCGCGCGGCCGACCCGCCGCCGCAAGGCGGCGCCCCATTCATGCGCATGGAGCGCGCGGTTTCAACGCCGCCGCCAGGCGGCGCCCTATATTCTCCGCTCACATGATGACCCGTCGCCTCGCGCGCAAGAACATCCGCACCGGCCTGATCGTCGGCGCGATCTGCATGTTCGTCTTCGGCATCACGTTCGTGATCGCGGCCGTGTACGTCTCGTGACGCCGCTCGAGCCGGAGACCCCGCCCGTCGGCGAGGACATCCACCTCCCCGGGCCGTCGATCCTCCCGATCCTGACGGCGCTCGGGATCACGCTCGCGCTGGTCGGCGCGACCACGTTCTGGATCTTCTCGGTCTTCGGCGGCGCGATCCTGATCGTCTGCCTGTGGCGCTGGATCAAAGACACGCGCCACGAAGTCGACCAGCTTCCGCTCGACGCGAACGAACGCTGACGCACGGCCGGCGCGGCCGGCCTACCGCTCGAAGCCGAGATCGGCGAGCGCGCGCGCCCCGTCGAGGTAGACGACGAGCCTCTTGACGAGTCCGTCCTCGAGCTCGAAGTGGTTTCCGACCGAGCGCTCGTCGACGATCCGCGATCGGCTTGCGACGCGCCAACGGCTTAGATCGTGCTACGGTATATCGCGTAACGTAGTAGAAAGGATGCGCGGATGGACAGATCCGATCCCTCCCTGCTGGTGCTCGCGAGTCTCGCGGGCGGCGAGAAGCACGGCTACGCGATGGTCGCCGACATCGAGGAGATGGCGGGCGTGCACCTCGGGCCCGGGACGCTCTACGGCGCGCTCTCGCGCCTGGAGTCCGACGGGCTGATCGAAGCCACCGAGCCGGCCGGGCGCCGGCGCCCCTACCGGATCACCGCCGCCGGCTCGCAGGCGCTGCAGCGACGCCTGGAGGCGCTCTCGCGGGTCGCCGAGACCGGGCTGACGCGCCTGCGCGCGGCGGGAGCGACGGGATGAGGACCCGGATCGCCACCGTGCTGCTCGCCCTCTACCCGGAGGGCTGGCGCGATCGCTACGGCGAGGAGATGCGCGCGCTCGTCGAGGACGACCCGCCCGGCGCGCGCGGCCTTGCGTCGCTGCTCACAGGGGCGGCGGGCGCCCACCTTCGCGCCCGGGGCGCCTGGCGGGCGGGCGTACCGCGCTCCGAGCTCGATGCGGCTCTCGGTGGGCGCGCTGTTCGCCTGCTGGATCCTGGTCTCGGTCGCAGGGTCGTGCTTCGCGAAGGAGACCGAGCACATGGACGCCTTCGAGCACATGCACCCGCTGCTGAGCGCGGCGCGCGACATGATCACGGCTGGCGCGATGCTCGGAGCCGCGGCCGTCGCCGTGGGCGGCCTGCCGCTGCTCTGGCACGCGCTCGAGACGGCCGTGCGCACGCGCGACCGCCGGCTCGCCTGGACGCTCGCCGCGCCCGCGCTGGCGGGCGCCGCGCTGCTCGCCCTCGCGGCCCTGCTGCTGCTTCTCGCGCCGTCGCGCCACGGCGGCTTCCCCGTCGGGTTCGTGCTCGGGATCCTGCTCCCGCTCGTGCTCGGCGCGCTGGCGTGCGCGCTCGTCGCCGCGCTCGCCCCGAAAGCCGCGATGCGCCGGAGCGAGCCCCCCGCGGAGCTGCTGCGCCTGGCGTGCTGGGCCGGCCAGGTGCTCGCGCTGGCGACGCTGCTCGTGGCCGGCGGCCTGCTGCTCTACGTGCCCGGGCTCTGGAGCGTCGCCGGCGCCGGCACCGCGGCCTCGGGTCCGTTCGGGGCGAGCACGCGGGTCACGCTCTGCCTCGCGCTCGCCGCCGCCGTCGCCGCCTGCTCGGCCTCGCTCCTGGCCGCCGCGCGGGCGCGCAGGGCCGCGCTCGCCTAGCCGAGCGCCCGTGGAGCGCCGGGCGCGGTCCCTCAACCGCGCCCGGCCGCTGTGGCGAGGGTGCGCCCGCCCCCCGACGGGCGCACCACCCCTCTCACCCCACGGCCACCCGGGCTGGCACCGGACAGATCGCGCCATCCTCGGTCCAGCAGCGCACGATGTCGCGCACCGACAGGATCCCGACCGTCTCTCCTCCGTCGAGGACGATCAGATGGCGGAAGCCTCCACGCACCATCGCCGCCGCGGCCTCCTCCAGAGACCAGTCGGGGGCGGCGTAGACGACGTCGCGTGTCAGGTGGTCGGCGACGGTCTCGGCGGTCGGATCCTGCGCCTCGCCGAGCGAGACCAGGATGTCGCGCTCGGTGATGATCGCCGGGCCGTGCCCGTCCGGGTCCATCACCACGGCGGCGCCGACCTTGCGCTCGGACATCAGGCGTGCGACCGCCTGCAGGGTGTGTCCGGGGCCCACCGTCAGGACCATGCGGCTCATGCCTTCGTGTACTTGCATCCCTCGCCTCGCGCTCTCGATGGGGGACCCGCCCGCCGGGCGAACGCTCCGGCGGTGTCTGCTTACCCTGGCGACACCCCGTGCAAGCGCCCGAGGATCGCCTTGCAACTATTGCCTCAATCTACTAGGGCGACCCCCGGCCAGTCAAGCTCGCAGCGGTCCGGGGACGGAAGGCATTAGGATCCCGCTCCCGATGAGGAGGAGCCTCGGACAGCGGACCACGGCCGGCGGGCGGGCGGGTCTTCATGACTAGGCGGCGGTCGATCACAATCACGGCCATCGCGGCGGTGATCGCGATCGCGATCGCGATCGTGATCAGCTTCGCGATCCACTGGTTCCCGCCGGCGGCCTCCAAGCAGGCCCACAACACCGACCGGCTCTACCACGTGCTCGTGATCGCCTCGATCCCGATCTTCGTGCTGGTCGTGAGCGTCGTCCTCTACTCGGTCTGGCAGTTCCACATGCGGCCGGGCGAGGAGCTCAAGGACGGCCCGCCGATCCACGGCAACACCCGCCTCGAGGTCTTCTGGACCGCGATCCCGACCGTGCTGCTGCTCGGCCTGGTCGGCTACTCCTTCGTCGTGCTGCACGAAAACGAGAAGAAGCCCGCGCGCGAGATCGACATCGCGGTCTACGGCCAGCAGTTCGCCTGGAGCTACGAATACCCGTCCAAGGTCACCGGCGGCAAGCCGCTGACGAGCACCGACCTCTACGTGCCCAAGGGCGTCTCGGTCGAGTTCAACATCCACAGCAAGGACGTGATCCACGCGCTTCTGGATCCCCGCCTTCCGGATCCAGGAGGACGCCGTCCCGGGCATCACGACGCACTGGCGCGCCACCCCGACGCGGCTCGGCACCTACCCGGTGGTCTGCAACCTGCTCTGCGGCCTCGGCCACTCGCTGATGCGCTCCAAGATCCACGTCGTGACCGAAGCCCGCTTCAAGGCGTGGCTTGCGAGCCAGCCCAGCACTGCGACAGGGGGGTCAACGTCCGCGACCAGCACGCCAGGAGGTGCGGGATAATGGCCACCGCGATGTCCACCACGACCACCGCCCCGCCGGCGAGCTCCCCCGACGCCCGACCGGCTTCCTCGCGCGGATCAAACACCCGGGCTTCGATCCGCGGGGGCGCTCGGCTTCCTGCTGGGGATCGCGTTCTCGACCTTCCTGACCTGGATCGTCCGCATGGCCACGGGCCACAGCACCTTCCACCACTTCCTCTCGTGGGAAGCGATCCTGACCGTCTCGCTGATCGCGGCGCCGCTCTGCTTCCTGGTCGGCTTCGGCGGCTTCGACTACTGGTTCTACTGGGCCGCCGGGCGCAAGACGCGCCCGGAGGACCACTCCGGCCACGGCGCCTACACGTGGAAGGACTACTTCCGGATCAACACCGACCACAAGGTGATCGGGATCCAGTACACGGTCAACTCGTTCATCTTCCTGCTGATCGGCGGGCTGATCGCGATGCTGATGCGCGCGCAGCTGGCCCAGCCCGGCTCGCACTTCGTCGACGCGAACACGTTCAACGGGCTGTTCTCGGTCCACGCGTCGCTGCTGATCTTCCTCTTCATCATCCCGGTCTTCGCCGGGCTCGGGAACTTCGTGATCCCGCTGATGATCGGCGCGCCCGACATGGCGTTCCCGCGCCTGAACGCGCTGTCGTTCTGGCTGCTGCCGATCGCGGGCCTGATGATGCTCGGCAGCTTCCTGGTGCCGGGCGGCGCCTTCGCCGACGGCTGGACGGCGTACACCCCGCTCTCGGTCAACGCGCCGATCGGGCAGACCTTCTTCTCGATCGCGGTCCAGTTCGCGGGCGCCTCCTCGATCATGACCGCGCTGAACTTCCTGGTCACGATCATCACGATGCGCGCGCCGGGTATGAGCTTCTTCCGCATGCCGCTGCTCGTGTGGGCGAACTTCGCGACCTCGCTGCTGGTCGTGATCGCGACCCCGTTCATCGCCGCCTCGCAGTTCTTCATCCTGCTCGACCGCGCGCTCGGCTTCAACTTCTTCGACGCGGCCAAGGGCGGCGACGTGCTGATGTACCAGCACGTCTTCTGGTTCTACTCGCACCCGGCGGTCTACATCATGATGTTGCCGGGCTTCGGGATCATCAGCGAAGTGATCGCCGTGAAGTCGCGCAAGCCGATCTTCGGCTACCGCATGATGGCCTTCTCGCTGCTGGCGATCGTCGGCCTCGGCTTCACGGTCTGGGCGCACCACATGTTCACCTCGGGCATGGCGGCCTGGATCCGGATCCCGATGGCGATCACGACCGCGGTCATCGCGGTCCCGACCGGCATCAAGATCTTCTCCTGGCTGGCGACGCTCTGGCGAGGGGTGCTGCACCTCGATACGCCGATGCTGTTCGCGCTCGGCTTCCTGACCACGTTCACGCTCGGCGGCATCAGCGGCGTGATGCTCGCGATGATCCCGTTCGACATCCACGTCAGCGCGACCTACTTCATCGTCGCCCACATCCACTACGTGCTGTTCGGCGGCTCGCTGATGACGATCTTCGCGGGCGTCTACTACTGGTTCCCGAAGATGACCGGGCGGATGTTCGACGAGCGCCTCGGCAAGTGGCACTTCTGGTCGACCTTCGTCTTCTTCAACATGACGTTCGGGCCGATGCACGTCCTCGGCTTGCAGGGCATGCCCCGCCGCGTCTCGACGTACGCCTCCCAGTTCGCGGACCTCAACCTGTTCATCTCGATCGCGAGCTTCGGGCTCGGGCTCAGCACGCTGATCTTCATCTACAACATGGTCACGAGCTGGCGCGGCGGCCCGATCGCGGAGGCCAACCCGTGGCGTGCGCTCACGCTCGAGTGGCAGGTCTCCTCGCCGCCGCCGGTGTTCAACTTCGACCGCGTGCCCACTGTGGTGGGCGGTCCGTACGAGTACGGCGTGCCGGGCGCCGTCCACGGGATCTTCGCCCCCACTCCGGCCGCCGCCGGGGGCGTGCTGAGGGAGCCGAGCCGATGAGGAGGAAGTCGTGAGAGAGGTTCTGGTGCTCGCAAGCCGCACCTTGGGCGGGGGCCGGCTGCTCGAGGCGGTGCGCGCCCGCGCAGCCGAGGGCCCTGTCCGTTTCCGCCTGGTGGTCCCCGCGAGCAACCCTTCCGCGGGGCTCGTGATCTACGACGAGGCCGTGCGCGAATCGGCCCAGGTTCGCGTCGACCTGGCGCTCTCGGCGCTCGCCGAGGACGGCCTCGAGGCGACCGGCGAAGTCGGCGACGCCGACCCGTTCTCGGCGACGATGGACGCCGTCGCCCAGCACCGGCCCGACGAAATCATCGTCTCCACTCATCCGGCCCAGAGCTCGGGCTGGCTGCGGCGCGATCTGATCGAGCGCATCCGCAACGCGACCGGCCTGCCCGTCGAGCATGTGGTCGTCGACATCGAGCACGAGGGACTGCCGTTCAAGGCGACGCTCGTGCTCGCCAACAAGACCTCCGGCGGCGAGGAGCTGATCGCGCACCTGAAGGGAATCGCCGCTGACAGCGAACGCCACCTCTTCGTCGCGGTCGTCCCCCAGGCCGACGGCACCGGCGACGCCCCGCGCGAGGCGCGCGCACGCCTGGCGAGCATGCTCGACAAGCTCCGCGAGGCCGGCCTGCTCAGCTCGGGCATGATCGGCGATCCCGATCCCTACACGGCGGCGATCAACGCGATGGAGCTGTTCCGGGTCGACAACATCGTGATCTCGACGCTGCCCGACGAGCGCTCGGGCTGGATGCGCTCCAACCTGATCGAGCGCGTGCAGAGCGCCAGCCCCGTGCCGGTCGAGCACGTGGTCGTTCACACCCAGGGCCCCGCGACCCCGGCACAGGTCTCGTGAGGGCGGGGAGCGAGCACACAGCCGGCTCGCCGCTGTCCTGCGGAGGTGTCTCCTAGATGGAGGCTGCCTCGATAGCGCATGCCGGCGGGCACGCGCACGACGAGCACCACGGGCCGCCGCCGGCCAACCGCAGCTCGAGGGTCGAGCCCCAGCTGCTGGGGATGCTGCTTTTCATCATCTCCGAGATCATGGTGTTCGGCGCGTTCTTCACCGCCTACTTCTTCATCCGCGTCGCCCAGGGCGACCCGTGGCCGGCCCCCGGCACGCACCTCCCGGTCGAGGTCGCCGGAGTCAACACGGCGATCCTGATCTCGTCGTCGTTCGTGATCCACTGGGCCGAGCAGTGCATCAAGAAAGACAACCACCGCGGCTTGAAGGCCGGCATCTTCCTGACGTTCCTGCTCGGCTGCACGTTCCTGTTCGTGCAGATCAACGAGTACGCGAACATCGGCTTCGCGCCGCAGGACAGCGCGCAGGCAACGGTCTTCTACTCCCTGACCGGCCTGCACGGCGCCCACGTCTTCATCGGCCTCTGCCTGCTGCTGTTCGTCACGATCCGCTCGTTCCGCGGCCATTACAGCGCCAAGGAACACCGCGGCGTCGAGGTGCCCGGCATCTACTGGCACTTCGTCGACATCATGTGGATCGTCGTCTACACGACGGTCTACATCATCTGACGCCGCTGATGCTGAACCCGCTGCGCTCGGAGGGTGAGGCCTTCCAGCTGCTGCTCTACGTGATCGTCGTGGCGGTGGTCGTGATCGCGCTCGTGCTGGGGCTGCGCGCGATCTTCTAGGCGGCACGGCCTCCAGCCCCTCCCCCAAGAGGCGCCGCTAGGCCTCGGAGGGCCGGAACCCCGAGCAGACGAGCCGCATCCACTCGATGCGCCCGTCCTCGCCTGCGGTCAGGTAGCCCTGCTGCTCGACCACGAAGCTGCCTTCGGGGTTCGTGACGGCGAGCCGGTAGCGAAGCTGCTCGCGGTCGCCGACGACGCCCGTCTCGACGCTCTCGAGCGCCTCGATGCTGTCGGAGTCGTCGAACCAGCTCCCGAAGACGATCTCGATCACGGCCTCCGGGTCGTCGGCCTCCCAGGAGCGGCGCGGCGTCAGCGCGCGGAACTCGACCTGCGGGTGCAGCAGCTCGCGCAGCGCGTCCCGGTCCTTCGCCGCCAGCGCGCTCGCGAATCTCGACCCCGTCGCGGCGGCGCTCTCCACGTCGCTACTTGACCGTGATGTGGCCGAACATCCCCGCCTGGCGGTGGCCGGGGACCTCGCAGAAGAACGTGTAGGTGCCTGCTTTGAGCGTCACGCTGAAGCTCGTCGTGCCCTTGCTGATGACCTGCGTGTGCCCGAGGACGGGGCCGGGGCCGGAGGCTTCGCTCGAGCCGGCTTCGAGCGCGAGGTTGTGGCCCACGCCGGACATGTTGGGCATTTCGATCGTGACGGGGCCCGCTGTGGCGGTCGCCTTGTCGGTCGCGTAGGCGAGCTGGCCGGTGGGGCTCGCCGGGATCGAGAGCTTGCCGTTCTTCTCTTCCGCCGGCTTGCCGGAGCCGGCGGGCGCGACCGCCGTGGCGAGCAGGCCTTTGTCCTTGCCCGGCCGCGCGGCGACTTCTTCGACGTAGGCCGCGACGTCTTTGGCGGTCGACCCGCTCACGAGGTCTTTCGGCATCGCGCCTTCGGGGTTCGGGATCTTGATCTGCTCTTCGACGACGCCGCGGATCGAGCTGCGCTTCAGCCCTTCTTCGATGCTCGCTTCGAACGCCTTGTCGAGGTTGGGGCCGACCACGCCTTTGGTTTCCGCGTGCGCGAGCGTGTGGCAGGAGCCGCACTTGGCGACGAACGCCTTCTTGCCCGCGATCACGTTGACGTTGTCGCGGCCCTTGACTTCGCCGCAGCCGCTCGCGGCGAGGGCGCAGACCAGCAGCGCCGGCGCGCCGAGCAGCCCGAAGCGCCGCGCGGTCCACGCACGGGCCAGCGGGCGCCGCGGTCCTTGCAGGGCGTCGTGGGAGCTCATCAGAGGGCGGAACACTATCCGAACGGGCGGCTGCCAGGCCGGGCCGCGCGAGCCCTCAGGGCCCGCCCAGCCGGGGGCTGATGCGCGGCGCGACCCGGCGGCTCACGGCTGCTGCAACCCCTCCAGGCGGCCCTCCGCCGCCGCGAGCACGCCCTCGGCCACCCGCTCCCAGGACCAGCGCGTGCGCACCGCCCGGACGAGCCCCGCTCGGGTCGCGGCGAGCAGCTCGGGCGGCGCCTGCAGGCACGCCACGACGCGCTGCGGCGATCGCCTCGACGGCCCCGTCGTCGACCGGGAAGCTCAGCCACCCCGAGGCCGCCGGCGGCACCTCCGCGGCCAGCGCCTCGGCGACCTCCGCCATCCCCGAGTGGCGCGCGACGACGGGCACCGCCCCGCACGCGGCGGCCTCCGCGGCGACCATCCCGAACGCCTCGGGGAACGTGCTGGGGGCCACCAGCGCGCGGCAGGCCGGCAGCAGCTCCGCGAGCTCCTCGTGCTCGAGGCGCCCGGTCAGAACGATGCGATCGCCGAGCGCGGCGGCCGCCCGCACGTAGCGCTCGCGGCGCTCGCCCTCGAGCCCGTCGAGGAACGCCAGCAGGTGGCCGAGCGGCGCCGCCGGCGCGCCCTCCTCTGCCGCGCCCTTCGACGGCGATCTCCCGAGCGCGCTCCAGCGCGCCGGCGGCGAGCGCGCCGGCCAGCTCCTCGAGCGCCGCGCGGTAGGCGCCGAACCCGACCACCACCAGCCGCGCCGCGGGTACCTGCTCCAGCACGAGCGGCCAGCTCGCGACCAGGAGGTCCACGCCCTTGCTCACGATCAGCTTGCCCACGTAGGCCACGAGCGGCTCGCGTCCCGGCTCCAAGAGCGAGAGCGCCGCCGCGGCCTCGGCCGGATCGCGCTCGAAGGCGCTCGCCTCGCCGCCGTCCGGCAGCGGCCGGGGCGCAGCCCTCAGCTCGCCGGCCAGCTCCGCGACCCCGGCCGCGGCGGCCGCAGGCTCACGCGGCGTGAAGCGCGCGACGTCCACACCGGGCGGCCCGAGCCGCGTGCGCTGCGGGAGCTCCGGGTCCGCGATCGCCGCCCACAGGCTGGACGCTGTGTGGTGCGAGCCGACGAGTACCCCCCGCGCCCTCGCGATCCCCTCGCGGGCCGGCGCCAGGAAGCGCTGCGGTTCGGGCTTCACCGTGTACTCCAGCGCGCTGCCGTGGACCTTGACCGCATAGGGGACGCTGTCCGGAAGTCCGCGCGCGAGGATCACCGGCCCCATCACGAGGTGGTTCGCGAGCGCGACCTCGGGCCGCGCGAGTGCGGCCACCTCCGCGACCGCCGCCACGTTCGCGCCGATGTACGCGTCCACCTCCGCGGGCGTGCACTCCGCGAACGTCCGCGCCTCGCATCCCCTCGTAGCGGTCGGCGACGTAGACCGGCAGCAGCCCGCCGATGTCGGGCCGGTAGGCGACGGCACGGCCCGGTCCGGCGGCCTTCCCGCCCGCGCCCGGGAGCTCTCGCACCCTCAGCTCGCCCTCGTCCCAGTCGCCGGCGCCGGACAGGAAGCGGTGATCCTCGGGGTGGCGCTCCTGGCAGAGCAGGTGCACCTCGTGGCCGAGGCGGACGAGCGCCTCGGCGAGCCTCGCGTTGTAGACGTTCGAGCCGGTGCCGCCGAGCAGGTAGCCGTGGAAGATCAGGATGCGCACGGACGCGCAGCCTATCCCCGGCCCTCCGCGCCCTTCGCTAGAGTGCGCGGCGATGAGCGCCAGACAGCGTTACCGCCTGCGCAACCCGGCCACGGGCCGCGAGGTCCTGCTCGAAGCCGAGGAGGGCGAGGTCTACCGCGACCGCGACTCCGGCGAGACGCTCGAAGTCGTCGGCAAGGTGCTCCCTCTGGCGCCCTCGCGCTCGCACCTGCCGTGGGCCGTTGAGAACCTCCGGTTCTGCCCGTGGTGCCGGCAGATGGCACAGCGCGACCTGAACGACTGCCCCACGTGCGGCAGGCGCATGGGCCCGCCGGCCGGGACGGGCTGAGCGGGGCCGCATGACGCGCCTGCGGCTCGCAACGCTCGCAAGCGCCGCGCTCCTCTGTGTCTTCGGGCTCGCGGCGTGCGGCGGCAGCAGCGCGTCCGACACCGTGCCGAAGTCGACGCCGGACATCACGCCGCCGAACGACACGAGCGCCGAAAAGGCCGCGTCGTCGACGACCTCGACCACGGCGACCAAAACGACGAAAACCGGCACCACCAGCACCGGCGAATCCACCACCGAATCGGAAACGGGCGGGGGCGAAACGCCCGAAAGCGAAAGCGGCGGGACCGCGAGCGAAGGCACCGCCTCGGGCGGCACGGGCAGCGAAGAAAAAGAAAAAGCGCCCGAAAACAGCTCGAAAACCGAAGAAGGCACCTCCAGCCCCACCGGCGGCGCCAGCGCGCCGTAGCGGCAGGGCCGCAACCGAGATCAGCGCTCGGCGCGGCGCGTAGCAGCGCGCGTGGCCGCTTCGGCGGCACACCTGCCGGCGCCCGATCTATGCGGACCGGGGCATCTGTGCCCCCGCCGCCGCGGAAGCGCCGGTGCAGCGGCGGCTGCGAGCAACCGCCCCACCCCGGAGCGCTTCGCACCCGCTAGGGAGTCGAGATCTCGGTCGCGCTGTAGGTCAGGCGCGCGGTCTGGTAGAGGCAGTAGTACTGCACGTTCGAGCCGACCTGCGTCTGGGCGGTCTGGCTGCTCGTGCTCGTGCACTGCTTCTTCTGCCGGCTCGCTCGCCAGGAGGTGTCGTTCCCGAACCCGAGCGCGAGCGCGGGCGCCCAGGTGGGCACGCTCAGCGCGATCTGGTCGCCCTTTTTGACCTTGATCGTGGTTTCGAGCGGGAACTGGACCGTCTTGCCGAAGTAGGACTTCAGCTTCACGACCGGGCCCGAGGCGATCAGCTTGTAGGTGAGGTTCGGCGACTTCTGCGGGCGCAGCACCGCGATGCCGGCTTCCGCTTCGCCACCCTCGTTGGTGTTGAAGAACTTGATCTGGGTCGTGCTGGGCTTGCCGAGCGTGATCGTCCAGCCGACGATCGAGCCGTCGCGCGGGACGGCCATCGGGTTGTGGGCGGGGCCGACCTTGACCTGGAAGCCGCTCGTGCGGCTCACGGCCAGGCACGGGGTGCCGGGGCAGCTCGCGACCGTCGCGGGCGTGGTCGTGCCGATCACGCCGATTTCAGAGAGCTTGGCCGGCGCCGCCGCCGGGATCGCCAGCGCGATGAGCGCGCCGGCGGCTGTGAAGGTTCTGATGCGTCTTCTCATGTCTGCCACCTAACACGCCCGAACGCCGGATGTAGCGGTTTGACTATTTCTCTATCCACCGTTCAGTTCCTGCGCTGCGGCCGCGATCTCCTCGGGATCCCCCGAAGAGGGGACCCAGGGCAGGCGCAGCGGGTCGTCCGCGTATCGCGGGATCACATGGATGTGGAAGTGGAAGACGGTCTGCCAGGCCGCCGCGCCGCAGGAGTTGATCAGGTTCACGCCATCGGCCCCGAGGCGCTCGCTCGCGCGGCGTGCCAGCCGCTGCGCCGCCAGCGCCGTCGCCTGCAGGTCCTCGGGCCCGACCGAGAGCAGGTCGCGGGCGTGCTCGCGCGGGATCACGAGCGCGTGCCCCCGCGTCGCCGGTGCGATGTCCATGAACGCGATCGTGCGCTCGTCTTCATCGACGATCCGCGCCGGCAGCTCACCTGCGGCGATCTTGCAGAAGATGCAGTCCGGGTCCGCCATCGGCGCTGATCCTAGCCTTCGCCCCCCGGCGAGGGTGGGCGGGATCGCCCATGCGTACGAGGCGCCCGCAGCGAAGCCTCAGGAGCGTGCCAGCATGGCGCGCGCGTGCGAGACCGCCTCCTCTCGGCTGGCGACCTCGCCGGCGAACCGCGCCTCGGCGAGCTCCTCGAGCAGCCGGCCGAGCTCGGGCCCCGGCGCGATGCCCAGCTCGCCCGCGAGCTCGTCCCCGCGCACCAGCGGCGCCGGCTGCGGCTGCTCGTGCCAGTCGAGCGCCTCGGGGAGCACCTCGCCGGCGAGGCGCAGATGCGCGGCGATCGCCTCCTCCGAGCGCCGTCCGCGCGTCGCGAGGCGGTCGGCGACCGAGAGCAGCGTCACGTCCGCCTGGACGGGCGCGCAGGTCTGCAGATACCGGTAGAGCGTGCGACGCGCCAGCGGCTGGGGCTCGTGCACGAGGAAGCCGAGGCGCAGGTGGTGTCGCACGAGCCCGGCGACGTGGGAGCGCAGCCGCTCGCTCGAGCGCAGCCGGCGCAGCACCGTCCGCGCCAGCTCGGCGCCGACGCGGTCGTGGCCCATGAACGTGACCCTCCCGTCCTCGGGGCGCACCGCGCGCGTCAGCGGCTTCGCGGCGTCGTGAAGCAGCGCGCCCCAGCGCAGGGCCTGCCCGCGCGTCATCTCGTCGGCGAGCGGCTCCCCGAGCAGCGCGGTCGCGCGCCCCGCTTCGGCGCCGGCGGCAAGCGCCGCCTCCCCGTCCGCGAGGCCTCCCGGGGATGTCAGCTCGGCCGCGCGGTCGAGCACCTCGAGCGTGTGCTCGTAGACGTCGGCGTGGTGATAGGCGCTCTGCTCGACCCCGCGCAGCGAGTCGAGCTCCGGCAGCACGGCGGCGAGTGCGCCGAGGTCCGACATCAGCTCCACCCCCGCGCGCGGGCGCGCCGAGGCGACGATCCGGCGCAGCTCGACGAGCACCCGCTCGCCCGAGACGCCCCCGAGCCCGGCGGACCACGAGCGGGCCAGCTCGAGCGTGCCGGCGTCGGGCTCGAGCCCCAGCTCGACCGCGGCGCGGACGAGGCGCAGCACGCGCAGCGGGTCCTCGGCGAAGGCGTCCGCGCCCGCGGCGCGCAGCCGCCCCGCACGCAGGTCCTCCGCGCCGCCGAGCGGGTCGATCCGGTCTCCGCCGCCGAGCGGCTCCGCGATCGCATTGACCGTGAAGTCGCGCCGCGCGAGATCCTCCTCGAGCGTCGCGGCGCGCATCGGCTCGATGTCGACCTGCCAGCTCCCGTCGCGCGCCACCACGCGCCAGGCGCCGAACTCCTCCGAGAGCTCGAAGCACGCAGCGTGCCCGCTCGCGCGAGCGACGGCCCGCGCAGCGTCCCCCGGATCGCCTTCGACGACGATGTCGAAGTCGGCCGTCTCGCGTCCGAGCAGGGCGTCGCGGACCGCGCCTCCGACCAGCCACGCCGGCCGCCCGGCGAGCCCCCGGCGCGCCGCGTCCAACCCCGCGCTCACTGCTCCCCGTCGCTCGCCGCGCCGACGGGCCGGCCGTCGCGGTGATAGCGGCGGCACACCCGCGCGCCGAGCCCGCATGTGATCTCGTAGTTGATCGTGCCGAGCCGCCGCGCGAGATCCTCGGCGGTGATCCGCTCCTCGCCCTGGCGGCCGATCAGGACCGCCTGCTCGCCGCGCACACCCGCGCCGGACTCGGGGCCGAGGTCCACGGTCACGCTGTCCATGCTCACCGTCCCGACGAGCGGGAATCTCTCCCCGCCGACGAGCACCTCGGCGTTGTTCGACAGCGCCCGCCGCCAGCCGTCCCCGTATCCGATCGGCAGCAGCCCGATCGCGGTGTCGCGCTGGGCGACGAAGCGCCTGCCGTAACCCGCGCTCTCGCCGGCGCGGCAGAGCTTCACCTCCGCGACGTACGTGTCGAGCTCGAGCGCGGGCTCCAGGGCGCGCGCGCCCGGATCGGCGCCGAACGGGTCCATCCCGTAGACGGCGATGCCGCAGCGCACCATGTCGAAGTGGCAGGAGGGATCGCGCAGCACGGCAGCGCTGTTGGCGGCGTGCAGCAGCACGCCCGGGCGGCTGTCCGCCGCGGCGCGCGCCCAGCGCTTGAACGCCGCGAGCTGCTCGTCGAAGAAGCCGTCGTCGCCCGTTTCGTCGGCGGTCGCGAAGTGCGTCATGAGGCCGGCCAGGCGGACGCCCGGGGCCCGCTCGGCCGCCTGCACGACCGCGCTCGCCTGCTCGGGGTCGCGGGTCCCGAGGCGCCCCATCCCGGAGTCGAGCTTGACGTGAACCGCGCCGCCGCCCGCGGCAGCGACGGCGTCGACCGCCTCCTCGCTCCACACCACGACCTCGCCGCCGTCGGCGAGCACATCCCGCAGTTCGGCCTCGGTCAACGCGCCCATCACGAGCACCGGCACCTCGCGCAGCCCCGCCTCGCGCAGCTCGCGCAGCTCGCGCGCTTCGACGACCGCGAGCCAGCTCGCGCCGCCCGCGAGCGCAGCCCGCGCGCTCGGCACCGCGCCGTGGCCGTAGCCGTCGGCCTTCACGACGGCGCACAGCCGTGCCCCCGCGGCCAGCTCCCCGCGCAGCCGTTCGCAGTTGCGCTCGATCGCGGCGAGATTCACCCGCGCGCGCGCCCGCTCGGGCGCGCCCGAGCCCTCGTGCGCGCCCGGCGCTCCGGCGCCTGCCTGCCGCAGCACCCTAGCCATGCTCCTCACCCGCGTCCCGGCGCCGCGCGGCCCCCAGCGCTTCGATCACGTCGGTGGCGATCACGGCCTCCACGGCGCCGGCCGCGCGCGCCGCGAGACGTCCCGCGCGCGCGTGCAGCAGCACCCCGGCGGCGGCGGCGGCGAACGGATCCAGGCGCTGGGCGAGCGCCGCCGCGATCACGCCGCTGAGCACGTCGCCCGTGCCCGCGGTGGCGAGCGCCGGGCTGCCCCCGGGGCTGACCGCGACGATCCCGCCGGGCTCGGCGACCAGCGTGTCGTCCCCCTTGAGCACGACGACGGCGCCCGAGCGCGCGGCGGCTTCGCGCACGTAGCGCAGCCGCTCGGCCTCCACGTCGGCGCTGCGCAGGTCGAGCAGGCGCCCCAGCTCGCCCGCGTGCGGGGTCAGGACGGTGGGCTCGACGCGGCTGCGCAGCTCCTCGGGCCGGCGCGCGTGCGCGTTCAGGCCATCCGCGTCGAGCACCAGCGGCACCTTCGCCGCGCGCGCGAGCCGCCGCGCGAAGGCGACGGCGCTGTCCTGGCGCCCGAGCCCGGGTCCCAGCGCGAGCGCTCCACCGTGCAGCGCCGCTTCGAGCACCTGCTCGACGCCGGCGAGGTCGAGCCCGCCTTCGGTTTCCGGCAGCGCCCTGAACATCACCTCGGGCACGCCGCTGCCGGCGAGGACCGGCTGCACCGCCGCGGGCACGAACGCGGTCACGTACCCGGCCCCCGCGCGCATCGCGGCGCGGCAGGCCATCGCGGGCGCACCAGTCAGCCCGACCGAGCCGCCCGCCACGAGCACGTGGCCGGAGACGAACTTCGTCGAGGCGCCGGTCCGGCGGGGTAGCAGCGCGAGCACGGAGTCCTCGATCAGGCCCACGCGGGCGCCCGCCGGCGCCCCGCGCGGGATCCCGATGTCGGCCGTCTCGAGCGACCCCGGCGTGATCCTTGCCGGGGTGGATCCACAGCCCGGGCTTGGCCGCGTGGAAGGTGACCGTCGCGGCCGCGTGCACCGCCGCGTCCTCGACCACGCCGGTGGACGCGTCCACCCCGCTGGGGACATCGACGCTGACGACCGGCGCGCCGGCGCGCTCGATCGCGGCGATCCCCTCCGCGACGGCGCCGTGCGGCGCGCCGGCGAACCCGGTGCCGAGCAGAGCGTCGACGATCGCGGCGGGACGCTCGAAGGGGCCTCTGGCGGGGGCGCCCTGGCCCTGCGCCCACGCGCTCCCGTCGAGCCGCAGCGGCCACTCGCCGACGAGACGTTCGAGGTTGGCCAGGGCGTCGCCCTGCAGCTCGGCCGGGTCGGCGGCGCAGACCACGGCGGTCTCGTGGCCGGCCTCGCGCAGCAGCCGCGCGACGACGAGCCCGTCGCCGCCGTTGTTGCCCTTGCCGCACACGACGGTGACCGGCCCGTCGGGCGCCAGGCGCTCGACGGTCCGCGCGACCGCTGCCCCCGCCCGCTCCATCAGCTCGAGGCTCGGCACGCCCTGCTCGTCGATCGCCCAGCGGTCCGTCGCCCGCATCGCCTCGGCGTCGGGGAGCGGGGTCAGCCAGCCCGGAAGCTCTTCCACGGGCAACGATGCTAGATGGTGGCTACTCGACCGTGACGGTCTTGGCGAGATTCCGCGGCTGGTCCACGTTCAGCCCGCGGCGGCGCGCGATCCGGTAGGCCAGCATCTGCAGCGGGATCACCGCGAGCAGAGGCTGCAGCATCCAGTCGAGCGGCGGCACCGTGATCACGGCCTCGGCTTGGGCGGCGATGGCGCGGTTGCCCTCGGTCGCGATCGCGATCACGTGGGCGCCCCGCGCGCGCACCTCCTGCATGTTCGAGGCGACCTTGTCCAGCACCGGGGAATCGGTGGCCACGACGACGACCGGCGTGGACTCGTCGAGCAGGGCGATCGGGCCGTGCTTCATCTCGCCGGCGGCGTACGCGTCGGTCGCGATGTAGGAGATCTCCTTCAGCTTCAGCGCGCCCTCGAGCGCGACGGGGAGCCCGACGTGGCGGCCGAGGTAGAGGAAGAAGTCGCTCTGCCAGTGGGCGTCGGCGATCGGCGTCACCTGCGCCTCGGCGTCCGCGAGCACCGCGTCGATGCAGTGCGGCAGCCGCTTCATCTCCCCCACGAGCTCGCGCAGGCGCTCGGGCGGGAGCGTGCCGCGCACCTCCGCCAGGCGCAGTCCGAGCAGGTACATGGCCGCGACCTGGCAGATGAACGTCTTCGTGGCGGCGACGCCGATCTCCATCCCGGCGCGGGTGAAGATCACGCCGTCGGAGGCGCGCGTGGCCTCTGAGCCCATCACGTTCGTCACGGCGAGCACGCGCGCGCCGCGCTCGCGCGCGAGTCGCATCGCGGCCAGCGTGTCGGCGGTCTCACCGGACTGCGAGATGCCGATCACGAGATCGCGCTCGGTGACGACCGGGTTCCGGTAGCGGTACTCCGAGGCGATGTCCATCTCGACGGGCAGCCGCGCCCACTCTTCGATCGCGTAGCGGCCGATCAGACCGGCGTGATAGGAGGTGCCGCAGGCGACGATCACGATCCGCCCGACGTCGTCGAGCAGCGACTCGTCGAATGCGCCCTCCTCCTGCAGGTCCACGCCGTCACGGCGCGCGGTGCGGTCGGCGATCGCGTCCGCGACCGCGTCCGCCTGTTCGTGGATCTCCTTGAGCATGAACGTCTCGTAGCCCGCCTTCTCGGCCGTCGCCTCGTCCCAGTCGACGAGTTCCTCGTCGCGCTCGACGGGGACGCCCGCGGCGTCCATGATGCGCACGCCCTCGGGCCGCAGCACGGCGATCTCGCCGTTCTCCAGGTACTGGACGCGCCGTGTCTCGGCGAGGAAGCCGGGGACCGCGGAGGCGACGAACTGCTCGCCGTCGCCGCGTCCGAGGATCAGCGGGCACTCCTTGCGCGCGCCGACCAGCACCTCGGGCTCGTCGAGGCTCATCGCGACGAACGCGTAGTGCCCCTCGAGCTGGGCGTAGGCGGCGCGGACGGCCTCGCCGAGGTCGCCGTCGTAGAGGTCGGCGATCAGGTGGGCGATCACCTCGGCGTCGGTCTCGGAGCTGAACTCGCTGCCGTCGGCCTGCAGGCGCTCCTTCAGCGCGAGGTAGTTCTCGACGATCCCGTTGACCACGACGTGGACGCGGTCGGCGCTGTCGGAGTGCGGGTGGGCGTTCTCCTCGCTGACGCGCCCGTGCGTGGCCCAGCGGGTGTGGCCGATGCCGGTGGTCGCGACGCGCTCGGCCACGGCGACGGGTGGGTGGGCATCGTTTCCCGCGGCCAGCTTCTCGCGCAGCGCGCCGAGGTTCCCGACCGCGCGCACGGCCTCGATCCGCCCGTCGCCGATCAGCGAGATGCCGGCGGAGTCATACCCCCGGTATTCGAGTCGCGTGAGCCCCGCCAGCAGCAGATCGCGGGCCGGGCGCGCGCCGACATAGCCAACGATGCCGCACATCGGCACGAGGATATCGGGGGTGTGCCACGCGTTCCGGCCGGCCGCTCCCAGCGGCGGCCACGCCCGGCCTGCACCGCACCGCCCGGGGGATCGTTCGGGCCGGGGCGGAGCGCCGGCCGGGCCGCTCACTCCTGCGCGGGCTTGCGCGCGCGGTAGGCGCGAACCTTTTCGCGGTTGCCGCAGACGGCCATGTCGCACCAGGTTCCCGAGCGGTTGCGGGAGAAGTCGTAGAAGGCCCAGTGGCAGTCGTCGGCGCGACACGCCTTCGCGCGCTCCCAGGTCCCGTCCGACATCGCCTCCGCGACGGGCACCAGCAGCGCCGCGAGCGCGCCGGCCGGGCCCTCGACGCACGGCTCCAGCAGCGAGGCGCCGTCGCGGAAGTGCACGCTCAGCTCGCCGCGGCGCGCGGCCCGCTCCAGCAGCGCCGCGTCCGCCTCCGCGGCCGCCCCGCCGTTGTTGGCGAGCATCGTGCGCCGCAGCGCCTCGCGCAGCTCGAGCGCACGCGCCAGATCCTCCGGCCCCGCCCTCTCGCCCTTCGCCAGCAGCTCGCGGTCGGCGAGCCAGGAGGACAGGTGCGCGGGGTCGCCCAGCGCCTCCTCGCCGGTGTCGAGCTCGAACGTGTTGACGAAGTCGATCACGAGATCGAGCTGATGGGGGGCGTGGCGCTTCTCGGCCATGAAACCTTCGTTCAAATGTGGTAGGTTACGACCTGCAACACCATCTAAAACTAATAGGAGGTGTCGAGAACCATGCTACAGCACGAAGGGCTCCAGCCCGCTCCGCCCCTGTCACTCCGCCGCGCGCCGCGCGAGCCGGGGTGGCTGTCGCGAGCCGTGGCGCGTCTGCGCTGGTTCTCGCTCGACCGGCGGCTCGCAGCGGGCGAGGACCCGGCGGCCTCGCCGCTGCTCGCCGCGCAGGCGGCGCGCCTGACCGCGCCGCGCCGTCGCGAGCTCCTTGCGGGCGCCGTGGGCGGCCTGCTGCTCGCCGCGCGCGAGCGGCCGCGCATCACCCGCGTCCCCTTGGATCGCAGTGCGCTGCTGCGCAACGAGACCGCCTTGCGCGAGCTCGCGCGCCGCGTCGACTCGCGGGAGCCGCTGTACGCCCGCGGCCTGGCGCGATTGGAGCTGATGCTCGGCGACGCGTCCGGGCCTGCGTTCCGCGGCGGCACAGGCGAGCTCGCCGCAGAGATCGAGCGCGTCCACGCCGAGCTGAGCGGACTCCCCGCCGATCCGTCCCCCGCGGGCGCCTCGCGCGGGGGCTCGGTGCGGCGCCTCGCGCGGCTGCGCCCGAGCGGGCGCGGCTCGGGGCGCGCGGTCGACCCTCCGGGCTTCGCGGGCGGCTCGTTCGCGCTGCCGGACGGCTCTTGGTTCCACGGCCGGCGCGAGTCCTCCTGAGCCGGGCACGCCAGGCGCCGGCGGCCGGCCCCGCCGCCGTCAGCCGGCGCCGAGCTCGGACTCCACGAGCGCGACGAGCCGCGTGCACAACGAGTCGGCCTCGTCCTCGGTCGGCGCCTCGACCATCACGCGCACGAGCGGCTCGGTGCCGCTCGGGCGGATCAGCACGCGGCCGCGCCCGGCGAGCTGGAGCTCGGCGTCGCGGACGGCGGCGTGCACGCTCTCGGCGCCGGCGATCGCGGCGCGGTCGCGCACGCGCACGTTGACGAGACGCTGCGGCAGCTTCTCCATCGCGTGGCGCTCGGCGAGCGGGGCGCCGCCGAGCGCCTCGAGCGTCAGCAGGGCACCAGCGATCCCGTCGCCGGTGTGGTTGAAGCCCATCTCGATCAGGTGGCCCGACTGCTCGCCGCCGAGCGCCCACCCGCGCTCGCGCAGCGCCTCGAGCACGTAGCGGTCCCCGACCGCGGTCACCGCGACCTCGATGCCCTCGCGCTCCATCGCCTGGTGGAAGCCGTAGTTGGTCATCACCGTCACGGCCACGCCCTCGCCCGGCAGCCGCCCCGAGCGACGCAGGTGCCCGGCGGCGAGCGCGAGCAGCTCGTCCCCGTCCACCACCGCGCCGCGCGAGTCGACCGCGAGCACGCGGTCGCCGTCGCCGTCGAAGGCGAAGCCGATCGCGTGACCGCCCTCGGTCACCATCCGCGCGAGCTGATCGACGTGGGTCGAGCCGCAGCCGTCGTTGATGTTGCGCCCGTCGGGGCCGGCCGCGTGGACCGTCACCTTCGCCCCGAGCCGCGAGAAGATCTCCGGCGCGACGCGGTAGGTCGCGCCGTTGGCACAGTCCAGCAGCACATCGAGGCCGCCGAGATCGAGCTCGCGAAAGCGCGTGTGGAGCTCGCGCAGGTAGTCCTCCCCGGCGCCGTGCAGCTCGCGCACGCGCCCGATCGGGCCGGGCGCATTCGTGGTGGCGCGCTCCAGGGCGGCCTCGATCGCCAGCTCGGCCTCGTCGGAGAGCTTGTAGCCGTCGCCGCCGAAGAACTTGATCCCGTTGTCCTGGTAGGGGTTGTGCGAGGCCGAGAGCACGACGGCCAGATCGAGGGAGTAGCGGTGCAGCAGCAGCGGCGCGGCGGGCGTCGGCAGCACCCCGCCCAGCAGCGCGTCGCCGCCCGCGGCCGCGATGCCCGCGGCGACCGCTGCCTCCAGCATCTCGCCGGACTCGCGGGTGTCGCGCAGCACGAGCACGCCCGGGCGCGCGGCCGGAAGCTGAGCGGTCGCCGCGCGCGCGAGGGCGAGCGCCAGCTCGGCGCTGACCAGCTCGCCCGCGACTCCTCGGACGCCGTCCGTCCCGAACAGCTTGCGGGCCATGCTCTGCTCCTTCGCGGGAACGGTTCCTAGCGCTTGGAGAACTGCGGACGCTTGCGCGCCTTCTTCAGCCCGGCCTTCTTGCGCTCCTTGGCGCGCGAGTCGCGCGTGAGGAAGCCACGGCGCTTGAGCTCGCCGCGAAGGTTCGGGTCGGCCTCCAGCAGGGCGCGCGAGACGCCGTGGCGCAGCGCGCCGGCCTGCGCGGAGATGCCACCGCCGTGCAGGCGCGCGACGACGTCCATGCGGTCCTCGTAGCCCACGGTCTCCAGCGGCTGGCGGATGTTGCGCTGCAGCGTCGAACGCGGGAAGTGCTGCTCGAGCGGGCGGCCGTTGACGAGGTAGGTGCCGGTGCCGGGACGCAGCGTGACGCGCGCGATCGCGGTCTTGCGCTTGCCCGTCGCGCGGTAGCGCGCGCCGGAGGCGAGGTCGATCGCGGCGGTCGAGATCGGCTCGGCGAGCGTCTCCTCATCGGCCTCGCCCTCGGCCGCGGGCTCCGCGGCCGCCTCCTCGGCCTCCTCGACCGCGTACGGGTCGGCGTACTCCTCGCCGCGGCTCAGCGGGTCGGCGCCCTCGGGCACGATGTCGACCTCGAGATGCGCGCCCGGGACGGCCGGTTTCGCGCCGGACGGCGCTTCGGCGGCCTGCTCGTCGGCGTCTTCGGAGCCCTCGTCCTCGGCGGCCCGCTGAGCGGCCTGGTCTTCGGCCTCCTGGGCGGCCTCGAGCGGCGCGTCCTCGGCGGAGCCGGCGATCTCCTGGGCCTCGGCCGACGGCACCGCGTGACCCTCGCCCGCGGGCTCGGCGGTGGCCGGCTCGGGCGCCTGCTCCCCGCCTGCCTCCTGGGCCTCCTGGGCGGCCTCGAGCGCGGCGTCCTCGGCGGAGCCGGCGATCTCCTGCGCGTCCTCGCTCGGGACGGCGTGCTGGGGCTCGTCGGGAATCTCGGGTGCGTCCTCGTCTGCCATCAGACCTCGATCTCGAAGGGTTTGGGCTGCTGTGCCACGTGCGGGTGGTCGGGGCCGGCGTAGATCTTGAGCTTGGTGAGCTGCTTCCGGGCCAGCCGGTTGCGCGGCATCATGCCTTTGACCGCCAGGCGGATGATCTCCTCGGGGCGCCGGGCCTGCATCTCCTCGAAGGTGCGCGAGCGCAGCCCGCCGGGGTAGCCGGAGTGCCGGTAGTAGCGCTTGTCCTGGCGCTTGTTGCCGCTGACGTGGATCTTCTCGGCGTTCACGACCACGACGAAGTCACCGGTGTCGACGTGCGGCGTGTACTCGGGCTTGCGCTTGCCGCGCAGCAGGTCGGCGAGCTGGGTCGCCAGCCGGCCGAGCGTCTTGCCGTTCGCGTCCACGATCAGCCAGTTGCGCTCCCGGTCGGAGGGCTTGGCGGTGTAGGTCTTGGTGGAGGGTGCCATGGCGTCAAAAAGCCACGCGGTCCCGCGCGGCGAGCGGACCATGATAACGGCTGCGCGCCGCCATCAGGTGCGTGCCCGCAGGATCGCCCGCGCGCCGTGCGCCGGGATCATCGTGACGTTGCGGTGGCGGGGCCGTTCGGGGGCCGGATCGACGGCCTCGAGGTCGGTCCGGCGTGCGACCGCGCGCAGCACCACGCGCTGCTCGGCCATCGCGAGCGTCGCCCCGAGGCAGCGGCGGATGCCGCCCCCGAACGGGATCCAGGTGTACGTGCCGGGCTTGACGCCGAGGAAGCGCTCGGGACGGAACTCGGAGGGCCGCGGGTAGAGGTCGCCGCGGTGGTGCAGCAGCAGGACGCTGAGGAGGACCGGGGTGCCCGCCGGCAGCCGGAAGCGCCCGAGTCGCCAGGGCACGCTCACGCGGCGCCCGACGGCCGGGATCACGGGCCGCGCGCGCATCGCCTCGTGGATCGTCGCCTCGAGGTAGTCCTCGCCGCCGCCCGCGCGCACCTCCTCGCGCAGCCGGTCGTAGGCATGCGGCGTGCGCAGCAGGCGCTCGAACGCCCAGGCGAGCGAGTGCGCCGTCGTCTCGTGGCCGGCCAGCACGAGCGTGATCAGCTCGTCGCGCAGCTCCTGGTCGGACATCGGCTCGCCGTCCTCGTATCGCGAGGAGAGCAGCAGCGAGAAGACGTCCTCGCCGCTGCGGCCCGCCTCCCCGGCCGCCCGCCGCGCGGCGATTGCCGCGTAGATCGGCCGATCCAGGCTCTCGACGAAGCGCATGGTCATGCGCGGGGGCTCGCTGCGGCCGACGTTGAGGAGTTCGAGCGCCTGCCCGAGCGGGCTCCCGGCGAGGCGCACGGCGCCGCGGATCGCGTCCCGCAGCTCGCGCTCGGGAGTGCCCTCGGCCGGCACTCCCTCGACGCCGAAGATGCCGGACAGGATCACCTCGAGCGTGACCGCCTGCATCGCCGGCGCGAGCGCGAAGGGCTCCCCCAGCGGCCAGGAGTCGATCTCCCGCTCGGCGACCTCGGCGATCATCGCCGTGTAGCGCTCGACCGCTGCCCCGTGGAAGCTCGGGAGCAGCAGCTTGCGCTGGCGCATGTGCTCGGACCCGAGCAGCGTCAGCACCGAGTTTTCTCCGACGATCGGGCGCAGCGGCGATTCGGGCGTCATCGACGGCGCGAGATCCGGGTCGGCGGTGAACAGCGAGCGCGCGTGGTCGGGGTGGCTCGCCATCACCAGGTCTTCCCCCGTCGCCACGCGCGCGACGAACGTGTCGCCGAGCTGCCGGGCCGATCTGAACACGAAGTCCGACTGGCGCATGATCAGCCGCAGCGACTGCACGACGCGGGGCAGGCGCACGCGCGGGTGGCATCGGACCCCGGAACCCCTCCCCCTCGAGCGGCCCGGCCTCCGAGGGCGCCGCCTCGCCGATCAGCCGCTCAGCGGCGGCCGGCGGCGGGTGCTCGAGCGTGGCGGCGGGGGGCGGGTTCACCGGCTGTCAATTGAACCAGCCGCGGGGCGGTTCAGGTTCTGAGGCCGCTCGGCGGCGCCGGCGGTTGGGAGATGCGGCGCGGCCGAGACAGCGGCTCGGCGCCGCTGACAGTATCGCCGCTCCGAAAGAGGCAGAGCACACGCCCGTCGGGACGTGCAGCGCTGTGGGCGATCAGCCCGTTCCAGCCGTCCCGCCAGAGGCGCTCTCCGACCTTCTGGTAGGACGACCAGCCGCTCCGGCCGGGGGTCGGAGCGGCGAGCCCGACCGCCGCGAGTCGATCGGCCGATGTGAGATCGGCCACCTCGACATCGACATCCCACCTCCATAGGTCGCGTGGCATCTGTGCGAGTGGCGGGATCGCGAGCTCGGCGAGGTGCCGGTACCACTCAGCCCACACCGTGGCCTCGCTGTCGGCCAGGTAAAGCGCGTCGACGACCTCGCCGCGCTGCCACCTGTTGTCTGGCGGCGGCTCCCGCTTCGGCAGGGCCGGCGTCCCGGGCGAGGTGTGCTTGAGCCAGCGTCCGCGCACTGCGAGCGCTGCGGCCTCGAGCGCCACCTCAGCTTGCGCCCGGGTCCTCGAGTCCTGAGATCAGGCCGGCGACCGCGCGGTAGTCACCGTTGGCGATGCGGTCGATCGGCTTGTCGTCGTCGAGCGCCGGCACCGGCTTGCTGAGCCACACGGGGATGTAGCTGGGCCGGATGACGCGCGCGAGCCGTTCGACCAGCGAGGAGAGCTCTGCGAGCCGCTCGGCCCTCGCGCCGCTCGGGGTGCTGCGGCGTGCGAGCCATTCCCGCACGGTGCTCGGAGCCGCCCCCGTCGCGCGCGCGATGTCGCGGTCGGAGAGGTGGCCGAGGTCATGGACGTGGATCGCCTCTTCTGCGTAGGCCGTGGTCATAACAAAGAGTCTATCGGCTCATCGACGCGATATCGACAGCAAACCGACACAATTCAGGACAGACAATGATACTCAGGCATACTCCGGCGGCGAGACGACGCCGGAGGCATGCGGGATCGTGGTCGCTGCCAAGGACGCAGTGAGCGAAGTGTGCCGAACCGGGAGACACTCGCTGGCGCTCGCATCCCCGAACCGGCCAGCACACGAGCGAGCGAGGACGCCGGCAGCGGCGCGAGGGCGGCGCTCGCAGCAGGGAGCGCGTGCTCGCACGCGAGCGACCGAGGACGCCGCGAGCGGCGGCGACGACGCCTGAGCTACTCCCACTCGATGGTGCCGGGAGGCTTCGACGTGATGTCGAGCACGACCCGGTTCACCTCGCGCAGCTCGTTGATCATCCGCGAGGCGATCGTCTCGAGGAGGTCGTAGGGCAGGCGCGCCCAGTCGGCGGTCATCGCGTCGTCGCTCGTGACCGCCCGCACCACGACGACGTAGCCGTAGGTGCGCTCGTCGCCCTGCACGCCGACGGTGCGCACGTCGGGCAGCACGCAGAACGACTGCCACAGCTCGCGGTAGAGGC
This sequence comes from uncultured Solirubrobacteraceae bacterium, assembly GCA_963779065.1. Classification (GTDB taxonomy): domain Bacteria; phylum Actinomycetota; class Thermoleophilia; order Solirubrobacterales; family Solirubrobacteraceae; genus Palsa-744. The sequence continues at coordinate 34,849 of CAVZWQ010000003.1, read as the reverse complement.
CCGCTTTGCGGATCTCGTCCTGCAGGATGTGGTCCGCCTCGCGCAGCACGTCGAGGCGCTCGCGCGTGGCTTCGCCGCCGACGACGCGGATCGCGAGGCCGGGGCCGGGGAACGGCTGGCGCCAGACGAGGCGCTCGGGCAGGCCGAGCTCGGCGCCGACGGCGCGGACCTCGTCCTTGAAGAGCGCCCGCAGCGGCTCGACCAGCTCGAACTGCAGGTCGTCGGGCAGGCCGCCGACGTTGTGGTGGGACTTGATCGTCGCCGCGCCGGTGCCCCCGCCGGACTCGATCACGTCCGAGTAGAGCGTGCCCTGGACGAGGAAGCGTGCGGCCGGGTGGGTGGGATCGGCCAGCTTGGAGGCCTCCTCCTCGAAGACGCGGATGAACTCGGCGCCGATCGCCTTGCGCTTGGCCTCGGGCTCGGTGACGCCGCGCAGCTTCTCCAGGAAGCGCGACTCGGCGTCCACCGCCACCAGCGGCACCTTGAAGGTGTCGCGGAAGGTCTCGATCACCTGCTCGCCCTCGTCCTTGCGCATCAGCCCGTGGTCGACGAAGACGCACGTCAGCTGGTCGCCGACCGCGCGGTGGACGAGCAGCGCCGCAACCGAGGAGTCAACGCCTCCGGAGAGCCCGCAGATCACCTTGCCCTCCCCCACCTGCTCGCGGATCCGCCGCACCTGTTCCTCGACGATCGAGGCCGCCGACCAGTTGCGCTCGCAGCCGCAGACGTCGGTCAGGAAGCGGGTCAGGATCTCCTGCCCGTAGGGGGTGTGGACGACCTCGGGGTGGAACTGGATGCCGTAGATGCCGCGCGCCGTGTCCTGGACCGCGGCGACCGGCGAGGCGGTCGAGGAGGCCAGCGCGGTGAAGCCGGGGGGCGCCTCGTAGACGGTGTCGCGATGCGACATCCAGCAGGTCTGCTCGCGCGGCAGGCCCTCCATCAGCACGCCCGGCTCGGCTGACCCGCAGCTCCGAGCGGCCGAACTCGCCGACCTCGGCCTGCTCGACCCGCCCCCCGAGCGTGTGGACCAGCAGCTGCATGCCGTAGCAGATGCCCATCACCGGGACGCCCAGCTCGAGCAGCCGCTCGTCCAGCGCGGGCGCCCCGTCCGCGTACACCGACGCGGGCCCTCCGGAGAGCACGATCCCGCGCGGCTTGCGCGCGGCGATCTCCTCGATCGGGACGTGATGCGGAAGCAGCTCGCTGAAGACGCCGCAGTCGCGGATGCGGCGTGCGATCAGCTGCGAGTACTGCCCGCCGTAGTCGAGGACGACGATCTCGTCCGTCGCGGTGGGCGCAGGCGTGATCCGGCGCCGCTCGACCTCCGGCTCGACGGCCGTGGCGGCGTCCGGCATCGTCAGACGTGCCTACGGCGAGGCCGGCAAGGACGCAGCGAGCGTGGCGTACCCGGTACGCCAGTGACCGAGGACGCCGCCGAACGAAGCCGGAGGTGCGTCTGCCGGTGCCGGAAGTCAGTCATTTACTAGCTGTGCGACCTTCCCGTTGGTCGCACCCATGCCGACCTGCTGGTCGCGCTGGAGCGCCTTGCCCTCGGTCTGCAGGGACGGAGCAACGACGACCTCGGCGCGGTTGAACTCCGCGAGGTCCTTGTGGCCGCAGGTCGCCATCGAGGTGCGCAGGCCGCCGAACAGGTTGAACGTGCCGTCGTTCTCGCGCGCGGGGCCGACGAGGATCTCCTCGAGCGTGCCGTTCTGCGCCGTCGCCACACGGGCGCCGCGCGGCAGGTCGGGATGGAACGTCGCCATGCCCCAGTGGAAGCCGCGGCCGGGCGCCTCGTAGGCGCGCGCCAGGGGCGAACCGATCATCACGGCGTCCGCGCCGAGCGCGATCGCCTTGGAGACGTCGCCGCCGTTGCGCATGCCGCCGTCGGCGATCACCTGGCAGTACTCGCCCGTCTCGAGCATGTGCGTCGAGCGGGCGTGGGCGACGTCGGCGATCGCCGTCGCCTGCGGCACGCCGATGCCGAGCACGCCGCGCGTCGTGCAGGCCGCGCCCGGGCCGACGCCGACGAGCACGCCGGCCGCGCCGGTGCGCATCAGGTGCAGGCCCGTCGGGTAGGAGGCGCAGCCGCCGACCACGACGGGGACGTCGAGGCTCGGGATGAACTCCTTGAGGTTCAGCGGCTCGGAGACGGTCGAGACGTGTTCGCCGGAGACGACCGTGCCCTGGATGATCAGCACGTCGAGGCCCGCCTCGAGCGCGATCTCGTGGTACTTGAGCACCCGCTGCGGGGTGAGCGAGGCCGCGACGACGACTTTCTGCTCCTTGATTTCCTGGACGCGCCGGGCGATCAGCTCGGGCTTGACCGGCTCGCGGTAGATGTCCTGCATCTCGCGCGTGGCCAGCTCCTTGGGCAGCGCGGAGATCCGCTCGAGCTGCTCCTCGGCGTCCTCGTAGCGGGTGAAGATGCCCTCGAGGTTCAGGACCGCCAGGCCGCCGAGGCGGCCGACGATGCCGGCGGTCTCGGGCGAGACGACGCCGTCCATCGCCGAGGCCATCATCGGCAGCTCGAACTGGTAGGGGCCGAGCTTCCAGGAGATGTCGATGTCGTCGGGATCGCGGGTGCGGCGGGAAGGAACGATCGCGATGTCGTCGAAGCCGTAAGCGCGACGACCCTTCTTTCCACGTCCGATCTCAATCTCCATCGTCGAATCCTCGCAGTCGGCACGGACGAAAAAACCCCGCTCGCGGCGGGGCCTCCAGCAGGGCGGCGAAGCGCCGTGATCGCCTGCCGGGCGGCGGCAACCAAGTCCTTCTGAGCATACCAACGGGGCACTGCCCCGCCCCCTGCCCGTCCAGAGCCCGCCCCCGGCCGTCCTGCGGGCCGAAGGCCCTCGGATATCCTCGATCGGACTGTGAGCGGCCCCATCGACAGGCGCTATGACCCGCATGCCGTCGAGGCCCGCCGGCAGGCCTCCTGGGCGGAGCGCGGCGCGTTCCGCACGCCGCCGCTGGACGACGAGCGGCCGCACATCTACATCAAGCCCTCGGCGCCCTTCACCTCGGGCAACGTGCACATCGGCCACGTCCGCTCCTACTCGGTCGGCGACGCCTACGCGCGCTTCCGCCGCGCGCGCGGCGAGGACGTGCTGTTCTCGTTCGGCTTCGACGCGTTCGGGCTGCCCGCCGAGCTCGGGGCGATCGCGGGCGGCGAGTCGCCGAGCGACTGGGTCGCGCGCTGCGCGGAGCACATGAAAGAGCAGCTCCTGCGGCTCGGCTTCTCGCTGGACTGGGAGCGCTCGTTCCTGTCCTCGGACCCGATCATGTACCGCTGGTCGCAGTGGATGTTCCTCACGCTGATGGAGAAGGGGCTCGTCTACCGCGGCACGGGGACGGTCGACTGGTGCGACACCTGCCAGACGACGCTCGCCTCGATCCAGGTCGAGGCCGGCGGCACCTGCTGGCGCTGCCACAACCCGGTGCGGCTGATCGAGCTGCCGCAGTGGTACTTCAGGGTCAGCGCCTACGTCGAGGAGAACGACAGCCGGCTGCGCGAGCGCGAGGACTCGGGCAAATGGGACAAGCTGGCGGTGGACTCCCAGCTCGACGTGCTGGGGCGCGTCGACGGCGTCGAGGTGGACCTGACGGCGCCCGACGGGGGGAGCGTGACGGCGTTCACGCCCCACGCCGAGCAGCTGAGCCGAGCGCGCTTCGCGATGGTCTCCCCGCGCCACCCGCAGGCGGAGGAGTGGGCCAGCGACGCCGAGACGGCGGCGCAGCTCGAGCACATGCGCTCGGGCGGCTGGGAGCGCAGCGCGCGCGACGCGGAGGCGATCCCGGTGCTGGACACCGGCAGGACGCTGAAATGGCCTTCCGACCCACCCCAGGCCCCGCTGCCGGTCGTGATCTCGCCGATCGTCGACGCGCGGTTCGGCACGACGGTCGCGCTGGGAATCCCGGCGGCGGACAGGACCGACGAGGTGCTGGCGCGACGTCTGGGTATCTATTTGGAGGAGGAGAACGAGGCCGTGGCCTCAGACGCGCACGGCGCCCGTCCTGCGGTGCGCTACAAGGCCTCGGACTGGGTGATCTCGCGCCAGCGCTCGTGGGGCGCGCCGATCCCGATCGTCTACTGCGAGCGCGACGGCGCCGTGCCGGTGGCGCCCGAGCAGCTCCCGGTGGTGCTGCCGCTGGACATCCATCCGACCGGAACCGGCAACCCGCTGGCCGAGCACGAGGAGTTCGTGAACACCACCTGCCCGCGCTGCGGCGAGCCCGCGCGGCGCGAGACCGACACGCTGGACTGCCACTTCGACGCGCTCTGGCTGTGGGTCCCGGCGTGCGTGCCGAGCGAGTCCCGCGGCGCCCCGCTGGAGGAGATCCTCGCGCTCGCGGACCTGCGTCATTGGCTGCCCTCCGAGCGCCTCGTCGCGGGCTCGGACAGCGGCAACTTCGTCTTCGACCAGCGCACCGTCACGAAGGCGCTGCGCGACATCGGGCCGCTCTCGTTCCTGGCCGACGGCGAGCCCTTCGCAGGCTGCCTGTTCCACGAGATGGTGATCCGCGACGGGCGCAAGATGTCAAAGCACCTGGGCAACGTCGTCGACCCCGACGAGCTGGTCGCGCGCTACGGCGCCGACACGGTGCGGCTGGCCGTGCTCTACGCGGCGCGCGCCCAGAAGCCGCTGAACTGGAGCGACTCGGCGGTGCTGCGCTGCCACCGCTTCCTCACCCAGGTCTGGGACTTCACGGCGGCGAAGCTCGCGCAGGCGCCCGAGGCGGTCGAGAAGGACACCAGCGAGCATCTGCGCGTGAAACTCGGCCAGTGGTGCGAGGCGGCCGTCGAGCGCACCACCGCCGACATGGAGGCGATCGAGCTGCACAGCGCCGTTCGCAACGTGATGAGGCTCTTCGACCGCATCAAGGACTTCGAGAAACGCGTGCTCGCGCGCGAGCCGGCGCTGTCCGGCGCGAACCTCGAGGCGCTCACGGCGGCGCTCGGCGTGCTGGTCGGAATGCTCGCGCCGTTCACGCCGCACATGGCCGAGGAGCTGTGGCTCGCGCTCGGCAATGACGAGAGCGCAACACAAACGCCTTGGCCCGGCGTATCGTTCAAGGTGCCCGCATGAGCACCCAGACCGCAAAGCCCCCGCAGGGCTCCCGGCAGCGGACGCGCTCATGCGCGACCGAGCTGGCGTGCCACCGCTGCGAGAAACACTGGCCGCTGGACGCGCCGGTCTTCTCCTGCCCCGACTGCGGCAAGGGCCTCGACATCCTCTACGACTACGAGCTGGCGGCCCGCCACTTCGCCGAGGTCCCGAGCGAGGAGCGCCCGCGAAACATCTGGCAGTTCGAGGAGCTGCTGCCGATCAGGGACGCGAACGCGCAGGCGCGCGTGGGCCAGTTCTCCGGCTACACCCCGCTGATCCGCGCCGACCGGCTGGGCGCCGAGCTGGGGATCGCGAACCTTTACCTGAAGGACGACAGCTCCCAGCGCCCGAGCTTCTCCTACAAGGACCGCGTCGTGTCGATGTCGATCGCGCGCCTCTTGGAGAAGGGCAAGACCGAGATCGGCTGCGTCTCGACGGGCAACGTCGGCACGGCCACCGCGTCGCTGGCGGCGAAGGCCGGTGTGGACGCCTACGTCTTCTACCCGAACCGCCTGGAGGCGACCAAGGCGGCCGGCTGCATGGCGCTCGGCGCCAAGGTCTGCCAGGTGGAGGGCAACTACGACGAAGCCAACCGCCGCTGCCGCGAAGTCGCCGAAACGAGCGGCATGGAGTTCACGAACATCACGCTGCGCCCGTTCTACGCCGAGGGCGCGAAGACCGCCGCGTTCGAGGTCGTCGAGCAGCTCGACTGGCACTCGCCCGAGCACATCGTGATCCCGGCCGCCGGGGGAACGCTCTCCTCGCGCATGCACAAGGGCCTGAAGGAGCTCGAGCGCCTCGGGCTGGCGGAGACAGACGGCTCCGCGATCCACATCGCCCAGCCCAGCGGCTGCAACCCGATCGCCAGCGCGATCCTCTCCGAGGAGGCCGAGGTGGTGCCGGTGATGCCGGAGACGGCCGCCCACTCGCTCGCGATCGGCGCACCGGGGGACGGCTACCTGGTCATCGACGCGGTCCACAAACGCGGCGGCACGGCAGCGTTCGCCTCCGACCCGGAGATCTTCGCGGGGATCGACCTGCTGGCCGCCACCGAGGGGCTCCTCACCGAGCCGGCCGGCGGCACCACGGTGGCGGTGCTCGAGAAGCTCGCCGCGGCCGGGCGCTTCGGGCCCGACGAGACGGTCGTCGCGATGATCACCGGCAACGGCATGAAGACGCTGGACGAGCACCCGCCGAAGCCGTGGCCCGCGAAGGTCGACTGCGAGCGCGACGCGATGATCTCGGCGCTCGACGAGCTCAAGGGCTCGGAGAGGCTGATGGACGCCGCCCGGCGCCAGCTGCAACCCTGAGGGGGAACGATGGACGAACACGACCTCGAACTACGGCGCCGCGAAGAGCGGCGCGCCGTCGAAGAGGCCGGCGGAGGCCAGTCCGAGGGCTTCGAGCTCGCCGAGGAGGAACTCATCGAGCACACCTCCCACGGCGACCAGCACTCGCCGTTCCGGATCATCGCCGACGGCGCCCACGAGACGCCCGAGGACCCGGCCGAGGAGACGGTCGAGTACGGCGAGCCCGACGAGGAGCACCGGCCGGATCTCTAAGAAGCGACGACGCTGTCAGAACGCGGACAGTTGTCAGAACCCGCACAGAGGCTCGCTACCATTCGGGGACGCGCGCCGGCCGACTCCGCCGGCGGCGCCGGGAAGCACGCTGCGAGGGGCGCAGTCCAGGGCCGACCGACACCACAGCGACCCCCCGCGTGTCGAAGGAGAGTGAGGCCCATGCAGTCGCGACGCACCACCGACGAGACCCCCCTCCCGCACGTGCGCGAGGACGCCGCTGATGCCTGAGCTCCCGCCCACGCTGCAGATCCGGACCGAGGGCGATGACGACGACTTCACCGTCGCGCTCTCCGGCGAGCTCGACCTGGCCTCGGCGGGGCAGCTCGACACTGCCATCGCAGAACTGTGCGCCGACGGCGCAAGACGGATCCTGCTCGAGCTGGGGGAGCTCGAGTTCATGGACTCGACCGGGCTGCGCTCGGTGCTCGTGGGCGACGAACTCTGCAAAGTCAGCGGCTGCGAGATGCTGATCGGGGGCACGAGCAGGCAGGTCGAGCGGCTGTTCCAGGTCTCCGGCGTCGGCGAGCGGCTGCCGCGGCGTGCCGGGACGAGCTGACGCCAGGGTCAGCCGCGCAACGCCCGCAGCGCGTTGAGGATCACCGCGAGGTCGATCACCTCTTGCAGCAGGGCGCCGGCGACCGGCACGAGATAGCCGGCGGCCGCGAAGCCCATCGCCACGAAGCTGAGACCCATCCCGCCGATCGCGCTCTGCCGCGCGATGCGGACCGAGCGGCGCCCGATGTGAATCGCGTCGGCCACGCGATCGATGCGGTCGACCGTGATCACCGCGTCGGCCGTCTCCGCTGAGACCGTGGCCCCGGCGGCGCCCATCGCCACACCGAGGTCGGCGAGCGCGAGCGCGGGGGCGTCGTTGACCCCGTCGCCGACCATCATGACCGGCCGCAGGTCGCGCTCCTCGCGGATGCTGCGCACGACCGCCAGCTTGTCCTCCGGCGACTGCTCGGAGTAGACGCGGTCGACGTCCAGTTCCCTGCCGATTCGCTCGGCCACCGAGCGGCGGTCGCCGGAGACGAGGGCCACGTGCCGCACCTGCTCGGCGCGCAGGCGCTCGACGATGCCCGCGGCGTCGGGGCGGAGCTCGTCCGCCATCGTGATGATCCCCGCGGGGTGGGCGTCGACGGCGACGAGGACGTGCGCCTCGCCCGAGCCCCGGGTGCTCAGCAGCGCGGCTCGGGCGATCTCCTCCTTCGGCACGCCGAGCGAGCCGGCGAAGGCGCGGCTGCCGACGGCGACGCGGTGGCCGTCGAGCGTCCCCGCGATGCCCTGACCCGGCTCCTCCAGGACGTCTGTCGGCGTGCCGAGCTCGAGCCCCGCCTCCTCGGCTGCACGCACGAGCGCCTCCCCCAGCACGTGGGCGGAGTAGCGGTCCACCGACGCGGCCATCCGCAGGAGCTCCCCCGGCGCAACGCCCGGGGAGGTGACGACCTCGCGGACATCGGGCGTCCCGACGGTGAGCGTTCCCGTCTTGTCGAAGAGCACGGTCAGCACCTGTCCGAGCCCCTCGACCACGGCCGCCCCCTTCACGATGATCCCCGCCCGCGCGGCGCGCGAGACCCCCGAGACCAGCGCGACCGGGGTCGCGAGGATCAGCGGGCACGGGGTCGCGACGACCACCACCGCGAGGGCGCGCACCGCTTCCCCGCTCGCGGCCCACGCGGCGCCGGCCACCACCAGCGTCACGGGCAGGAAGATGCCCGCGTAGCGGTCGGCCATCCGCATCACCGGCGCGCGCTGCGTCTGCGCGTGGCGGACGAGCCGGACGAGGGCGGTGTAGGAGCTCTCCGATGCCGGCCGCTCGGCGCGGACTTCGAACGGGGTTCCCGCGTTGGACGTCCCGCTCTGGACGGCCTGCCCCTGCCGGAGCGTGACCGGAAGCGGCTCTCCGCTCAGCGCGCTGGTGTCCACGACGGCCTCTCTGCTCACGACGGTGCCGTCGACCGGGATCACCTCGCCGGTGCGAACGAGGGCGACGTCGCCGATGGCGAGCCGCTCGACGGGCACCTCCTCGAAGCGCTCGCCGACGCGGAGCTGAGCCGTCTTGGGCGCGCGGGCGATGAGCGCGGTGAGCTCGCGGCCCGCGCGCGCGCTCGCGTAGCTCTCGAGCGCCGAGCCGCCCGAGAACATGAGCCCGACGACCAGACCCGCGAGCTCTTCGCCGAGGGCGAGCGCCCCGACCATCGCCACGAGCGCGATCGTGTCGACGCCCATGCGACGCTCGATGAAGATGGTGTGCACGACCTCGCCGGCGAGCTCGGCGGCGAGGAGCACGACGGCCGCCCGCCAGACGCTGTCGCCGGCCGCGCCGGCTCCCGCGAGGTGCAGCAGGCCGCCGGCGGCGAGCGCCAGGAGCGCGATCGCGGCAAGGATCTCGGCCCGGTGCGCGAGCAGCCACGACCCCGGAACTCCGAGACGGCGCGCGAGACCTCCCCCCTGCGCGGCGCCCGCGGAGGACTCGGTTGCAGATGCCATGTCAGAAAGCGTCGAGGATGCACCGGAGAGGGCACATCCGTAGTCGCCACCGTCCCGCGCCGCGGGGGATTCCGGGGCGGGCGCGCCCCGGCTGCGCTCCCCTCGCACGCAGCCGGGACGCCGGACCGCCACCATCCGTGTGCATGAGCCACGATCGACGCGTTCGGGAGCCCGGCCGGGTGACGCAGGGGCTGACCACGGCCGAAGCAGCCGAGCGGCTGGCCGCGCGCGGCAAGGGCACGCCGCCGCCGTCGAGCCGCTCCTACGCGTCGATCGTCCGCGCCAACACGTTGAACGTCCCCAACGGGATCCTGTTCGTGTTCGGCGTCCTGACGATCGCCCTCGCGTCCTGGCGCGACGCCCTCTTCCTCGGGATCCTCGTGTCGAACATCGCGATCGGCTCCTTCCAGGAGATCCGCTCCAAGCGCGAGCTCGACCGGCTCGCCGCGCTCGTGGCCCCGGACGCCGCGGTCGTCCGCGACGGCGCCGACCGCCGCGTGCCGGTCGACGAGGTGGTCGCGGGCGACCTCGTGCGCGTCGCGCCCGGCGACCAGATCGTCGCCGACGGGACGCTGATCGAGTCGGCCGGGTTGACGCTCGACGAGGCCAACCTCACCGGCGAGTCCGAGCCGGTCACGCGAGATCCGGGAGAGCCCGTCTGGTCTGGCTCCTTCGTCACCGAAGGCGTCGCGCTCTACGAGGCGACGGCGGTGGGCGACGACAGCCGCGCGGCGCGCGTGACCGCGACCGCGCGCGCTTTCCGCCACCCGCGCTCGCCGCTCGAGCAGGCGAACGACCGGCTGCTGCTGTGGATCATCGCCGGATCGGTACCGGTCGCGATCGCCCTCACGGTCTCTGTCGCGCTGCGTGTCCACTCCCACGCGGCGGGGATCCAGGCGATCACGGCGGGTGTCGTCAGCCTCGTGCCCGAGGGGCTGATCCTGCTGGTCAGCGTGACGGCGGCCGTCTCCGCGTTCAAGATCGCCAGGCGGGGGGTGCTGGCCCAGCAGCTGAACGCGGTCGAGTCGCTGGCGTCGGTCGATGTCGTCTGCACCGACAAGACGGGCACGCTCACCGAGCCGAAGCCGCGCGTGGTCGCGCTCGTCCCGGCTGCGGGCATGGACGACGCGACGCTCGCCCGCGAGCTCGCCGCCTTCGCGGCCAGCTCCCCGTCGCGGAACCTGACGCTCGAGGCGATCGGGGAGGCCGGGCTCGCCGAGGCCGCCCCCGTCGCCGTGACGGCCCAGGTCCCGTTCTCCTCGCGGCGGCGATGGAGCGCGCTCGACCTCGACGGCGATCGCCTGTATCTCGGCGCCCCCGAGCGCTTCGCGATCGCCGACACCGTCGTTGCGGGCGCGCGCGCAGGAGGAGGCAGCCGCGGGCCGGCGCGTGCTCGCACTCGGCCGGGGGGAGCGCCCGCTCCCGGACGCGAGCGTCGGAGCCCGCCTTCCCCGACGACGTGGAGCCCCTCGGCCTCGTCGTCCTCGCCGAGCGGCTGCGTCCGAGCACCGTCGAGACCGTGGCCTTCTTCGCCGAGCAGGATGTGACCCTCAAGGTCCTCTCCGGCGACGCCCCGGCCACCGCCGCGGCGATCGCCCGCGACGCCGGCGTCCCCGGCTCGGCCCCCGCTCTGAACGGCGAGGACCTCCCGACGGAGCCCGAGGAGCTGCGCGAGGCCGTGCTCGGCACGCCCGCCGTGGGGCGCATCTCGCCCGACGGCAAGCGCGCCGTCGTCCACGCGCTGAAGGAGAGCGGCCGCTACGTGGCGATGGTCGGCGACGGCGTCAACGACGTGCCTGCGCTGAAGGAGGCGCGTCTCGCGATCGCGCAGGGGTCGGGCACGCAGATGGCCCGCTCGGTGGCCGATCTCGTGCTGGTCCGCGACGACTTCGCGGCGGTGCCGGGAATCGTCGCCGAGGGCCGCCAGATCCTGCGCAACATCCAGCGTGTCGCGAGGCTGTTCGTGACGAAAACGGTCTTCGTCGCGGTGATCGACCTCGCGGTGGCGATCCCCACAGCGACGTTCCCGCTGCTGCCGCGCCAGTTCACCGTCGCCTCGACGGTCACGATCGGGGTCCCGGCCTTCCTGCTGGCGCTCGCCCCCAGCTCGGGGCCCTGGCGCCCGGAGGGCTTCCTGCGCTCGGTCGCGATCTTCGCGATCCCAGCGGGGATCGCGATCGGGTTCGGCGTCGTCAGCGGCTACCTGCTCGCCCGCTACGGCTTCGACATCGGCCTCACCCGCTCACGGACGGTCGCGACGGGCATCGTCGTGTTCTGCGGGCTCGCGGTCGTGCTGCGCCTGGAGAGCGGGAGCGGACGGTCGCGCCTCGTTCTGCTGGGTCTGTGCGCGGCGATGCTCGCGCTGTTCGCGCTGGCGTTCGCCGTCCCCTTCCTGCGGGATTTCTACGAGCTCGCGACCCCCGACGCCGAAGCGATCGTCGCCTGGGCGGCGGGGACCATCCTCGGCGTGTCCGGGATGCTCGCCGGGCTGCGGCTGACGCGCGCGTGACCCGCCGGGCCGGCGCATGGAGAGGCCCCGCCGGAGCGGGGCCTCTCCTCGGCCATCCATCTGAGCGGCCTACCTGGATCTCGGCGGGCAGCCTGCAGGCGGTGGCTGGGTCTTGCATCGGTGGGTTCGCCCCGCCGATGCCGCCGTCACTTCTTGATCGTGATGATGCGCTCCATCCCGAGGCGCGTGTGAACGCGCCCGGCCTGGGACCGCCATGAAGCAGACCAGGACGTAGCATCCCGGGCTTGGCGGAGATCGATCTCCGCCTGCATACCGCCGTGGGATCTACGTCCAGGTCTGCTTCATGGCGACCAAGCCGAGCGGCGGCCCCGCGATGTATTTCTGCAGGCCCTTTTCCTTACCGCTGAGAAGGGCTCTGACGACGGCCCTGGCGGCCCGCATGCTCTTGACCGGGAAGGCGAAGTCCATGTGCACGAGCCAGCCTTCGTTTTCGAATGCCACGAGCTCCCCGTCGTGCAGGGTCGACGGCCCCTTGAAGCCGAAGTCGATGGTCTTCTCCGTCGCGGCGGGTGCCGGCAGCGCAGCGGGAGCTTTCGCCGTCGCGACGAGGAAGTGGGTCCGCAGCTTCACGGGCTTTTCGCCTTCGCCGACGAGCACCACGTACTGCCCGGAAGCCAGCACGGTGGCAGCTTCCATCGGCTTGCCGGGGTTGACTTCAGCGTCCCACACGATCGAGCCGTAGAGGCTCGAGTTGTTGGGGTCGCCGGCCCCCTTCTTGCTCGCCGCGAACGATTCGACTTCGGCGAGCGTGACGCCGGTGTTCAGCCGGAAGATGACCACCGAGCCTTCCTTGGCGCCCGTGTCGCTAGCGGCGATGTTGACCGCGCCCGATTCGAGCGCTCCTCCGACGCTCGCCGAGGTGGGCGTGACAGCGACTGTGAGCGTCGGCAGCGGCGCCGCCTGCGATGTCGCAGCGATGAGCAGGCCGGCGAGCAGCGACGCCGCAAGCCCGGGCAGCAGTACGCGAATGCGCGTGTGCAACATGGTGCGATCAAGCGACTGTCTTGGACGGTGTAACGACCCTGAGCTGTCGTGCCCACCCGCGTCAGTCCTCGCCTGCGGGCTGAGCCGGTTTCCGCGCGTCAGCGCGGGCAAGGAGGCGAAGCCGACGCCTCCGGAGCGGTAGCGGCGGCCACCTGGCCGCAACAACTCCCGACGCTCGCGCCGCCCATAGCTCTTGCGCGCCACCGCAAGCGACATGGCCCGTCCCTCGCCGCTTCAGAAGCGTGCTGTGGGTCACGCCCACTCGGTCGGCGGTGCGCCTGGCTGCCAGGCAGCGCTGACGCCTCCCCCTTCTTTGCGCAGCGCGCGACTGAAGTCCTCGAGCTGTGCGTGAAAAGACGAGCTCGTCGCGCGGATCGTCGGCGACCTGGTCGATCCAGTCGCGCCAGAGGACCAGCGCACACAGCGACTCTACGTGTGCCGTGTGCTCCCACCAGCCCTCTTTGAGAGGGCCGAGCTCGCGCGGGTAGCGTCCGCATAGTGCGACGATCGCGCCCCACATGTTCCGGCGCCACTCCTGCTCGCCCTCAAATGGTTCGAGCCAGGGAGCGCGCCGGTCAGCACCGAGGTACGGCTCCGCGGCCTCCCGCGCTCGGCCGCGCACGGGAGGTGCCGGCTCCCGCTTGCTCGCGGAGAGCCCGGCGGAGATCAGACGCGTGGCCAGGCGCGCCATCGGCTCTCCCCTGTCCCTAGCCGCGCTTCGCAGCTCGGCGAGCGTGGAGTCAGGCAGCGTGATCTTAATTCGGTGGTTCATGCGGCTCTCGTTTTCGTTCGGCGACAAGGGGCCTGCGTGGGCCCTGATGGGTCTGACCCCGGGCCCTTGACACTGGCCACACACCGAGGGGTCAGTCGAGGGCCCCGCACGGGGCCGTGCATATACGGATGAAAAGTCAAGGGCACCGATCGGGCGACACAGCAATCGCACAGCCCGGACGGGCGTGCATCTGGTCTGCTCAGCCGTTTCTTGGCGGGCGAGGCTGGTCCGCGGGGGGCGCGGCCGGTCAGTGGGACGTCGACGGACGCTTGTTCGGTTTGAGCGAGCCGTCTGGGGCCGAAGCGAGAGATAGCTATCGAGGGCTGTGAAGCCGCGCGAGCCCATCGGCGGGGTCCGAGCCGAGCTCGCGGGCCCTACCGGATCGCCTGCAGGGCGCGGGACTGCGTTCGCACAGTTCTTGCCCGCGGAAGCCCCTTGGCGGTCATCAATAGCGTGCGACTCGCTGCATGGAACCAGGAGAGCCAAGCCGACAGCGCCTCCCCGCGGGGTTCTGCCGCGGACCGTCTCGCCGTGGCGGCGGTCCAGTCGGTGCTGGTGGACGCGAGGGCAGCGGGCGAGGATGCCCCTGCGCTCGCGCTCATCGCCGGCGCCCTGGCTGACATCGGGATCGTCGCGAGGAGCGTCCGCGGGCCCGCCGACCTCCAAGAGGACTTGCGGGCGTGGCTGCGGCGCCAGCGGATCTCAGGCCGCAGCGCGAGCTCCTTGAACGCGTACCGTGTAGCGGTCGGCGACTTCCTCGCGTGGACGTCGGCCGGCGGGCACGCCGAGCGCGTGTTCGAGGAGGCGACGATCACCGCCTACTTCGACGACTACCGACTGCGGTGCAGCCCGGCACCCGCCACCTACTACCGCCGGTTCGTCCTGCTCCGGCGCTTCATCCGCTGGGTCAGCCAACGAAACGGCCTGCCCGACCCGTTTCTCGAGCTTGCGGTCCCGCCTCGGCCTCGCCAGGCCGCGGGCTGGCTGACGCGCGAGCAGTTCGCTCGGCTGCTCGATGCGGCCGGGCGCGCCGCAGCGCAACCGTCTCGGGCTAGCGGAACGCGACCAGCTGGTTCTGCTCGCGCTGGTGCTGACGGGGCTGCGCCGCTCGGAGCTGATCGCGCTCGACTGGGGCGACGTCGACGCTGAGCGCGCCGAGACCGTCGCTGCTCGTACGGAGGGCGAAGAACGGGCGACCGCGACGCCAGCCGGTCCCCGCCCAGCTCGCGTCGCGGCTGGAAGCGCTGCACGCCAAGCGACGGCCCGCAGCGACCGATCCCGTGTTCTGCGGGTTGGGCGGGGCTCGCCTGCAGCCGACGATCTTGGCGTCGATCATCCGCCGCGCCGCGGGGCGCGCGGAGATCGACAAGCATGTCACCGCGCACACGCTGCGCCACACCGCCGCCACTTGGCTTCGTGAGTCAACCGGCGACGCGCGGCTTATCGCCGAGTATCTGGGACACGCCGACCTCTCGACCGTAAGCCGTTATGCCCACGTCGCCGACGGGCATCTGCACGCCGCCGCGCAGAGGCTCGCCGACGCGCGCTCGGCTGCGAACCGAGATCCACTGGGTCGCCGCCCCTCGCGCGTCAGCCCACGTTGTGGGACTTGAGCGCGGAGCGGGAACCGGGATCGGAGGCTGAGACGGCTTCCCTCGGTTCAGCGACGGCAATCGTGTCCCGCTCGAAGCGGCCGGCGTCCCGTAGCGGTTACACGTCGATCGCACGCGGTGGTCGACACGCGTAGGTGCGTGTCGACCGCGCGCGCGTCAGCTGGTCATTCGTAGATGTAGCCGAAGAACCAATCTCCGCTGCTGGGACTGCTGTAGTTCTGGATTTGCGCGGCGCACGAGGAGCCACAGCCTGAGCCGTAGCTTCCGTAGTAGCCGGTATCGGCGGTGCAGCCGCTGGAGTAGCAGGCGTTTGACCGGCATTTGCTACCTGTCCCGCAGTTGGTGCCGTACAGAGCTACCCACGTGTGGCTTTTGTAGGAGTGGCCGATGACGCGCCGGGAATGGCTGAAGTTGCCGCTGTCGCAGACGCTGTATTCGTAGAGGAACTTGTTGTTGCAGAACGGACCTTGGTAGGCCGCGTCTGCTCGGGCCGCGGCGAAGGACCAGGTTCCCGCGATCGCCAGAGCAACGATCACGCCGACGAGGACGACCATCATCGGGCGACGGGTTGATGCATCACTTGTGTCGTAGTTCATTTTCTCGCCTTTCGCTCTCGTAGCTCGCTCAAAGCTCTTGGCTGTGATCGCCCGCTGCCGTCGTCCACGTCAGGGCGGTCGGGATTCTGCCGCCGGTGGAGAGGTGGAAGCCGTTGGCTTTCACGGGGGCTGTCTCGGTGGTGCCGTCGGCGAAGCTGACGCTGACCTCTTCCACGCCATCCGGGGCGAGGCCGACGAGAAGCCGTGGTGCCGGCGCACTGTCGGCCTTGACGATCGATTCTTTCTGGCTGCTCAACGACGGCGGTGAAGCGGCCGCCCCTCCGATCCCGAGGACGAGTAGTTCTTGGCTGGCTGCAAGCGTTTCGGCGCTGTTGCAGGCACGGGGTTCGACCGTTTCCCCGCCTTCCGGTGCTGCGACCTGGACGCAGAGCGTGTCCCCGGAGACGACTGCCCACTGGCGCAAGGATGCGTCGCCGGTCGCGATCTGTCGAGTTTGTTGGCTGCCTTCGGTGAGGTCGGTGGGCGGTGTATCACCGGGCGCCGTCGGGCGGCTGAAGATCCCGTACCCCGCGGTCGGGACCAGGACCTGCGAGTGAACCGATGGTCCGGACCACAAGCCGGCGGCCAGCGCGCTTGCGAGCGCTATGCCGCCGAGGATCCACAGCAGGTGTCTCCGTCGAGAAAGCTGGATGCGCATCTTG
Source organism: uncultured Solirubrobacteraceae bacterium (assembly GCA_963779065.1). Classification (GTDB taxonomy): domain Bacteria; phylum Actinomycetota; class Thermoleophilia; order Solirubrobacterales; family Solirubrobacteraceae; genus Palsa-744. The sequence continues at coordinate 18,508 of CAVZWQ010000003.1, read as the reverse complement.
TGCTCCTCGTTCGATGTGTTGACCAGGATGTCGCCCCGAGTCCGTCGGGGCAGGACCGCGTTCGAGTTGGTCGTGCTCGATGGCGACGGCGCATTTGGCCGTTGGCCTCGCGGGTGTCGCCTCCTGTTTCGCACGTGGATCCTGCCGCTCGGGTGACCATCCTGTAATCCAATGATTGGAACTTGCCAATGATACGCATTCCCGGCCCGCGCACGGTTGCTGCGCCATACTGCAGGCGAGCGAATGGACGTTGGCATTCCACAGCCGCGGCGAGCCGAAGGCGGGTCGTCGCGAAGACGGGGACCGAGGATCGCGACTTGCGCCCTCTTCGCGGCAGGTACTGCTGTGCTCGTCTCCGTCGTGGCAGGCGCGGGACCGACCTCGCTCTTCTCCGGGCCAGGCGCCCAGCGCGCGACCAGCGCGACACGGGCTCCCGACCTGATCGCCGGCCACATCGGCTGGTGCCGCTACGGCCAGACTTCAGCGAGCGCCGAGACTTGCGCGCCGGTCGCACCGCCCCTCCCCACGACCCACGGCAGCTCGCGAGCGGCTCCCTGTCGGCTCACAGCGCCGCGAGTCGACGGTCTCGTCTCCAAGTGGGGTCAATCGCTGGCAACCGTTCCTGCTGCCAACCCGTTCAGCCCCCGCGGAAGCCTCTTGAGTTGCGCCAGCAACTGGTATGCGATCGCCGGCAGGGTCGTAACCGCCTCGATCCTGGTAGATGCACGAACGCCCGGCAGCCGCCCACCGGGGGTGCCCGGGCTACGCGATCGACGCGGCGTGCTCGAAATACGCGCCGCTGGGCTCTCGGCACGACGCGTGAGGAACGCCTGGCTTGTCGTACGCGGCGGCACCGCCGCGCTACGCGCGACGCTCCTCACGCAGTTGCACGTCGACGCCGGCGTCTAGCCCACCCAACTGCTCGCGACGCCGACGGCCAACGCCGCGACCGCAGCACACGTTGGCCCCGCCCCGCCGCCGGGCGCACGGCGTCGAGCAGGGCCACGCACGGCGGGAGTCGGGCCCGAGACGTCCCTTAGCCGATAGAGAAACCGGCGGATCTTCGCGCGGGTATTGCCCTCGGTCGGACCCGTTGCTAGCGTCCGCCGTGCGGTGCGAAGCGCTGCCGGCCGGAGCGAGGCCGGGCGCGAGCGCCGAGCGATTCCACAGAGATCGCCCCGCATACGCCGGCATCGGCGCCCAAACGTGACGAGTACCCTGCGACTCGGCCCATAGAAAAGCCCCGCCGGAGCGGGGCTTTCCCTTAGCGGGTCGATAAGCCGGATTCTGTCGTTGGACAGCCATCCATCTGAGCGACCTACCTGGACCTCGGCGGGCAGCCTGCAAGCGGTCCTGTTCGGTCTTGCATCGAGTGGGGTTTGCCCAGCCGCCGCGTCACCGCGACGCTGGTGCGCTCTTACCGCACCATTTCACCCTTGCCGGCCCGCCGTTCACGTGGGACGGCGGACGTAGGCGGTTTGTTTCTGTGGCACTTTCCCGCGGGTTTCCCCGGGTCGATCAAACGACCACCCTGCCCTGCGATGTCCGGACTTTCCTCGAAGGCGGTACGCCTCCGCGGCTGCCTGGCCCGCAGGGTTCACGGTAGCGCCGGACGGGCGCGCTGTCGAGTGCCGGGCTCAGCCGCCAGGTGCCGCGCGGCGCCTCAGACCTGGCGAAGCAGTCCCGACGACCTTCCCCAGCACCTTGACCTCCTTGCTGCGGATCGGCTCCATCGTCTCGTTCTCGGGCTGCAGGCGTATGTGGTCGGGTTCGCGGAAGAAGCGCTTGACCGTCGCCTCCTCGCCGAGCAACGCCACGACGATGTCGCCGTTGCGAGCGGTGTCCTGCGAGTGCACCACGACGTGGTCGCCCTCGAGGATGCCGGCGTCCTTCATCGAGTCGCCGCGCACGCTCAGCAGGTAGTTGCCGTTGGCGCCGCCCGCCATGTCCGGGACCGACACGTAGTCCTCGATGTTCTCCTCGGCGAGCATCGGCTGACCCGCGGCGACCGCACCGAGGACCGGGAGGCCTTCGCTGCCGACGATCCCCTTGACGCTTTCGACCGCGTTGCCGACGCCGCGTTCGAGCATCTCGATGGCGCGCGGCTTGGACGGATCGCGACGCAGCAGGCCGAGCTTCTCGAGGTTCGCCAGGTGGGCGTGCACCGTCGAGGAGGACGCCAGCCCGACGGCTTTGCCGATGTCCCGCACGGTCGGCGGGTAGCCGTACTTCGCGGAGTACTTGCGGATGAAGTCGAAGATCTCCTGCTGGCGCTTCGTCAGATCCATTGGTGATTGGCTCCCCATTTGATTGGACGCTCGCCTGCGACGAACATGTGTTCGCAATGTAGCGCCGGGGGTGGATGGATGCAAGGCGCGGGCGGGGCCGCGCCGGGCGCGGGCCGAGGCGGAGCGGGTGCCCGCCCGTGGAACCGGTCCTCAGGCGCCGCAGGCCGCCCGCGCCCGCGGGCTATACTCGCGCCCTCTGCGCTCGTGGCGGAATTGGTAGACGCGCAAGGTTGAGGGCCTTGTGGGCTGTATGGCCCGTGGTGGTTCGAGTCCACTCGAGCGCATGAGGAGTTCCTGGAAATCGTCGGTTTCGCGCTCGCGGCGCGGCGGCGCGCCAGCCACCGTCAGGGCGGGCTGTGGCAACGGCGTGGCAACATCCGTTCGAGGCTCATGCGGATCTAGACCGCAGAGCGTCGCGAGCGGCCAGCGATTTGCATGTAGCCGATCGGTACAGATCGCGGCGGTCCCCCGACACGGAGTGCCTACGGCTCAGAGCCCGGAAGTGAATTCTTCGTACCGCACCGGAAGCCTGATCGTCCGCCGCACGGGGGCGCCGTGGCCTCCGGGCCGCTGGGCCAGTGAGACCGTCAGGAGCAGGTGCTTGTGGCGTCTGAAGTAGCGATTGAAGAAGCGACCCGGTGTGATCGTCAACGACAGATCTCCGAGCCCGTACGAGCGCGCGAGCCCGTACGTCCGTCCCAGCGCGCGCGCGATCGCGGTAAAGCGCGCGGGGACGGCGCTCCACACCTGCATCTGCACCTGCCCTTCGTAGCCCACCCGCGGCGTCGGTTCGATCTCGAAACCCGCTTCGGGCAGCGGCGTGATTTCCGAGACGAGCACACTCGCCGCCGACGCGCCAGCGGCGGATTTGCGGGAGAACAGGGCTGTGTGCCCTTCGCCGGAGAGTGCCGGCACCGCATCGGCGAGGCCGCCGTCCACCACCGGCAGCGGTTCCCGCACCCAGGCTTCGCCCCTGCGTTCGAAGCTCCAGAGCGTTTCGCTGCCGCTGCACCATTCGTTCATGTAACGCCCACAGTCGTCGAAGGCAGATTCGGTGACGAGCGCCCGCGTGCCCGCAGCCGCCAGCGCGACGTCGGACCCGAACGAGTTCGCCGACCCGTAGGTGGCGTTGTCTTCGTAGGGGTAACCCTTCAGGGCGGGGACGTGCTGGCTCCAGCCGGACGAGCGCCGGTAGTAGATGATCGCGCGGCCGTGCGCGCCGATCAGAGCCGTGCTCGCGTCGGCGGAGAGGGCGACCGTGCTGCCGAATCCCCAGCCGTAGTCGCCGTTCGGATGTTCGTTGTCGGCGAGCTGGGCCGTCTGTGTCCACACGCCCGCTGAGCGCGAGAACGCGTACGCGGTCCCTTCGGGAGGCGAGCCGTTCGGGGGGCGACGGCGGTCACCGGTCGCGCCGATCAGCGCGACGTCGCCCGCGCCCGAGAGCGCGACGCTGCCGCCGAAGCGTTCTTCTTCGGCGGGGTTTGCGGCCGTGAGCTTCGGCCCATACTGCGTCCAGCCTTCCGCCGAGCGGACGAAGACCCAGGCGGCGCCGGCGTAGCCCGCGTCCCAGGCGGCACCGACAAGGACCGCCTCGCCGTCGGCGGAGACAGCGACGCTGGAAGCGAATCGCAGCAGTTCTTCGGGGCTGCTCGGGGGGCGCGGACCCGTGCCGCTCGCCACCAGCGGGATCCCACGCGTGCTCCAGCTTCCTCCCTGTCGGGAGAAGACCCAGGCGGCGACGGGTCCCGCGGCCGACGGGCCTGCCAGCACCGCGGTGTTCCCGTCGCCGGAGAGGGCGACCAGCACTCCGCCGCCGGTCGCCGCTTCTTCCAGTGGGAGCCGCGTCTGCGCGACCCACGAGCTCCCCCTGCGGACGAAGATCCAGGCGCCTCTGCCTTCGGCGACCAGCGCGGTGTTGCCGTCCGCCGAGATCGAGGAGCTGTCGCTGAGCCCGGAGCCGGCTGTCGAGGGAGGGCTGAGGGTCGCGTACGGCTCCAGCAGCGGGTCGATGGTGATCGGAGCGCGTGCACCTGCCGTCCGGACGCGGATCACCATGCGGTTCCCACGAAGGCCCAGCGAGCTGGGAAGCGTTCTGCCGCCGGCGTCGGTCGCGGACAGGTCCCCGTACCGGAACGCCTGCGCGCCGTCCAGGATCACGCCGCCGCCGTCCGCGCTCCTCGAAACTCGTTCCGCTCCCGACAGCGAGAGCGACAGCTCGACGCACGAGCAGCCACGGGCGTGGATCGGGCCGTCGAAGGAGAAGCCCTGCTCGACGCCGCGGCGCTCGTCGGCGAACCACTCCTCCACGGTGCCTGCGTCGTAGCGCAACCGGCCACCCTCGACGCTCGCGGTGGCGCCGGAGAGCGGGAGCCGCCTCCCGTCGACCGAGACGCTCGCAAGTCCCAAACGCAGATGCCGGCCCGTCAGGCTGCTCAGCTCGATCCCGCGCGCCGCCGACCGCAGCGAAAGCCCCTGCGCCGGGTTGTAGCCCGCGAAGCCGGCTCCGCCCGGGGACCGGAAGAACCGATAGTCGGCATCCGGCCGAGGTGCCGAAGCTCCAAGCGCAGGCGGTCCGCCCGGCGGCGATGCAACGCGCGCGGAGCCGCGGAGGGCAAGCCACATGAACGGCAGGCACAGCAGCACCATCAGAGTCGGAACGAGCCCCGCCCGCGAGAGCGCACGAGGCCGCTGGGTGATCGTCACGTTCGCCGACGCCATGCCTACCTCAACGATCGACGGTCTCCGCTGATGCGGTCTTCCAGGGCACGAGCCGGGATCGTCCTCGTAACGCTGTCGCTGTTCATCGCGCCGCTACCCGCCGCGCGAGCCGGCACGACAGCACCCGGGTCTCCCGTACTGCTGTCCACGCCGCACCCGGGGTGGCTGTGGAGCGCCCCCACCCCCCAGGGGAACGCGCTGGAAGCGGTGCAGTTCGCCGGCGAGACCGGGTTCGCATCGGGCGAGGACGGCACCGTCCTGCGGTCGGACGACGGAGGCAGAACCTGGTCCTCGCTCGCGAGCGGCACCGTAGAACAGCTCTCGCAGCTGCAGGTACTCGACGCGGCGACCTTCTACACCGGCGGAAAATTCGGACTGCTCGAGTCGAGCGACGGAGGGGCGAGCTTCCGTCGGCTGCGGTACGCGACGTGCTCCTATCAGTGCCCGGAGCTCACGTCGTTCTCCTTCCTCAATTCCACCAGCGGATTCGTCGAGACCGAAACCAGCTCGCCACGACGCGATGCGCTGCTGTGGACAGAAGACGCAGGCGCGAGCTTCCAGCCACGCACGCCGATCCCCCTCTACGCGGCCGAACCCGGCCAGATCAGCTTCCTGAGCCCCACCGAGGGGCTGGCGCTCGTCGGCGGGATGGACCTCGGCAGGGTGATGCGAACCGTCGACGGCGGGCGCAGCTGGGCGATTGCCGCCGAAGTGCTCCACAAACTCTCGGCGCTGACGTTCGCCACCCCCCAAGTCGCCTATGCCGTGGGAGAAGACGACACGCTGCTACGCAGCGACGACGGCGGCGCCAGCTGGACGCCCGCGCCTCTCCAGCTTCCTCCCGGCACCGGACCGCTCAGCCTCACCACGATCGCCTGCGGCGGCGCCGAAAGGTGTCTGATCGGCACCACCCCGTATCGCGCATTCACGAAGGGCCCGACGTTGCTCACGACGGACGGGGGCCGCAGCGCGAGCATCGTGGACACGATCCCGGGTGCCACCGCCGCCTCCTACACGTCCTCGGGCGACGCCGTCGCGGTCGGTGGGCAGGGTGCGACCGGGGTGTCCGTGGACGGTGGCGCGAGCTTCACAGGGAACCCGTTCAGGTCCCCCGCGGTCTTCGAGCCCTACGAGGGAGCCGCCGCGAGCCTGCGGGCCGGCCGCTCGACCGGCGAAGCGTATCTGCCGGGCGAAAAAGGTCTGATCGCCGCCACCCACGACGGAGGGCAGACGTGGCAGCAGCTGAGACTCCCCACCCGCGCGACGGTCCTCGACGTCGCGTTCCCCAGCCCGGAGACCGGCTACGCACTGCTCGAAGGCGGCAGGGTCCTCGCGACCGCCGACGGAGGCCTGCGCTGGCGATCGTGCGGCGCGGCGGCCGGCTCCCGCGGAACCCTGCTGGCACCCGATGCGGCCCTCGTCCTCGTGACCGGGGAACACGGCATCTGGCCCGGCGAAGAGGGCATCTGGCGCTCGACGGACCGCTGTGCGCACTTCGTCCACCTGCGCGGATCGGTCGGCGCAGGCGGTCGCTCGCGGCCGCTTCGGAGCATCAACCTCGCGAGCGGCGGTGGGCAGGTGCTGGGCGGCCACACGATGCTCGTGTACGGCAACGAGGCGCTGGAGTCCACCGACGCCGGCAGGCACTGGCAGCTGATTCTCCGGCCGAGGGCGCGGGGAGCGCTCGAAGCGGTTTCGTTCCCCACCCCCCGAGCCGGCTACGCGATCATCGGCGGAACGCTCTACTCCACGCGCGACCGCGGCCGGCACTGGCGCCGCATCCTCGCCGTCCCGCCCGCCGAAGGCGACCGAACCCCGTCGATCTCGTTCAGCAACGCCCGGGACGGGTTCATCGCCTCTTTCAACGACGAAAGCCAAAGGCCGTGCCTGCTGTTCCGCACCGAAGACGCGGGCCGCAGTTGGGTCGCCGAGGAAATGCCTCGCCCAATCGTCGCGGTCCTCGCAAGGCCCGGCTTCGCCTACGCCGCCTCCGACGGCGGCGACCTGTTCATCACCCACAGCGGCGGGGAGAGCGGGAAGTCCTCACGGATCACCCTCGAGATCTCCGGCTCGTCACGGCGGAGCCGGCACGCGCTTGGACGCGCCGACGGCGACGTGACCGTGCACGGCCGCATCACCCCGGCGGTCAGCGGCGTGCCGGTCATGGTCGCGTACACCACAGGCTCCGGGTGGACCGAAGAATCAACCGTCACCGGCGCCGAGGGCAAATTCTCCGAGACCGTCGGAGGGGTCGAAGGAACGACGTGGTTCGATGCCTACTGGAGCGGCAGCCCGGGCTATCGAGGCAGCGTGGTCGGACCGGTGAGGCTGTCCGTCCGGCCATGAGTCGAAGAGACCACCGCGGAGAGAGCCGCTCGAAGCCTGGCGCCGAGCGACCAACGTGATGCCGGTGCTGTCCAGGACGCAAATCGGAGTCATGGCAGCCGGCCAAGTGGCACCACCGTGGCAACACTCGCTCCTCCACATGCGTCCGATGCGTCCGCGAAGCGAGCGATTTGGACGATCTGGACGCCCCTGGGAGCATCTTGTACGAGGTTGAGGGCCTTGTGGGCTGTATGGCCCGTGGTGGTTCGACTCGAGCGCATGAGGAGTGCCTGGATATCGCCGGGTTCCCGCGCGGGGTGGCGGGCGAGTTCCTACACGCGGATCATGGCGACGGCGTGGCAACACACGGGTTTCACCCATGGCCGCGGCCCAGCTCAATCGGCCAGCGAACCCCCGGCCCCCAATCGGGATCGGGCCTTTCAGGCTGATTCAGGTATGGCTCCCCTGGCAAAGTGCGGGAGAGACCATCCAACTCGGCCGTCTCGGGACAGAATGCGAACGGAACATGGGACAAGGAACCTTCGGTCCGTGCAGCGGCCTGGCGCGCTCGGCTTGCCGTGGAGTCGCTCGGATCGATCGTCCTCTCAGGATCTCGGGGCGGTTGGAGAACGAGCGGATGCGGCGGGCGCCGGGGAGCCCCTGGCTGGAGACTGATCGGGCCACACGATGCTGCACGTGAGCGCGGGCGGCTGGGCGGCCACGATCGCAGTCATCGCCGGGCTGCTGTCTGTCGACTGGCTGCTGCTCGGGCGCGGGCGGCGGGAGATCTCCTTCGCCCAGGCCCTCCGCTGGTCAGTCCTCTACGTGATCGTGAGCCTGGCTTTCGGGGTGGTGTTCGGCGCGATCGGGGGGTGGGATCTCGGCGCCCAGTACTTCGTGGGCTACGTGGTCGAGAAGAGCCTGTCGGTCGACAACCTGTTCGTGTTCGTGATCATCATCGGTGCTTTCGCCGTACCAGCCGATCTGCAGCCGCGCGTGCTGACGATTGGGATCGTGATCGCGCTCGTGCTGCGCGCCGGGCTGATCGCGATCGGGGCGGCTCTGATCGAGTCGTTCTCGTTCATGTTCCTCCTCTTCGGGCTCGCGCTGCTGGCCACCGGCGTGCAGCTGTACCGCCACAGGGACGAGGACCCGGATGTGAGCGAGAACCCGATCCTGAGAGCGGCGCGGCGCGTCCTTCCGGTGACTGACAGTTACGGGGACGGGAACCTGGTCGTCCGTGGTCGCAGCGGGCTCACCTTCACACCGCTGTTCATGGCGCTGCTCACGATCGGGACCACCGACGTGATCTTCGCCCTCGATTCGATCCCCGCCGTGTTCGGGATCACGACCCACGCGTACATCGTTTTCGCCGCCAACGCCTTCGCGCTGCTCGGACTGCGCCCGCTGTTCTTCCTCGTCTCGGGCCTGCTCGACCGGTTGATCTACATGTCGAGCGGCCTCGCCGCGATCCTCGCGTTCATCGGCGTGAAGCTGGTGCTCGAGTTCGCGCACGAGCACAACGCCGGCGTACCGCAGATCACCACGACGACGTCGCTCTGTGTGATCGTCGCGGTGCTCGCGATCACGGTTCTCGCGAGCCTCCGCACCGTCCGCCGTGAGCCCGAGCGGCGCGCTCATGCCGGCGCGGTGCGTAGCGCGCACGAACAGCGACCCGACGACCACCTGGATCATGGGGGCGACTGACCGCACCTCACACTGCCGCCACCCGTGGCGCTCGAGATGGGGTCCCGGCCCGATTTGAGGAGGTGCAGTCACGGGTCAGGCTCAAAGGAGCTAATGACCCTCGAGCGTAGGAGACTTCGATGCCCAGGATCCTCGTGATGACAAGCCAACCGAGCCACGTCGACACACCGGTCCTGCTGGACGAGTGGGTGGCGCCTTTGCATCTGAGCGACGGTCACGCCGCCGAGCAGCTGGTCGAGCGGCTCGGATGGGCGCTGGCGGACGCCGAGGAGCTCGAGGAGGCGCCCCGGACCGAGGGTCAGAGCGCCCCTCGATGAGGCAGTCCGGCGAAAATGGGGGCGCAACCTCATTCTCGCCGGGTCCGGGCGGTGCGAAGCTCTGCCCATGAGCGCATCAGTGGCGACAGATTCCAAGAGCGACGTGGGACAGCGTGGACCGGAGGCGGTCCGCCGGCTGTGCCAGACGCCGCCGGACACGACCAGGATTCTCGTCGTAGACGATCACCCGGCGGTCAGGTGGGGGCTCGTGCAGCTGCTCGACGATCAACCCGACATGGCAGTCGTTGCCGTGGCCGAGACGGCCGAGGCGGCCCTCGCGCAGGCCGAGCGCGAAGAAGTCGACGTGGCCGTCATCGACTACCACCTGGGAGGACGCAACGGGCTGTGGCTGACGCGAAAGATGAAGGCGCTGGACATGCCCCCTCGGTCGGTGATCTTCTCGGCGTTCGCGAACGACCATCTCGCCGCGAACTGCGCCGTCGGAAACGCGGACGCGCTGCTGAGCAAGGGAAGCCTCGGAGGTGATCTGTGCCGCGCGATCCGCGCGGTGGCGCGCGGCCGCAGACTGATCCCCCGGGTCGCTCACCCGATGGGCGACCTGTTGCGCAATCGCCTCGACAGCGATGAGGAACGCATGATCTTCGGGATGTTGCTCGCCGGAATCCCTTCCGAGGTCGTCGCCGAGACGCTCGGGATCAGCATGCGCGAGCTGTCCGAGCGACGGAGTCGAATGCTCACGAAACTCGAGCCCCTGCCGAGCGAGAGCGCCATCTCGGGCGCCGGCCATGCGCCGCTGGACTTCGACCGGCTCATCTCGCGATGACGCCCGTCGTAGCGCCAACGCGCACCCGCCGGCGTGCGGCGCCCGACGAATCGCGACGCCGAGCCGCGCTCGTGCGAGGCTTCTTGTTCGCGCCACCCAAGGGGCAAGCCGCGGCGATCCCGTCGCGATCGCGGCTCTCGAGGAGGCCCGGCGCCAGGATCGGCGCGGTGCGCCACTATCTCGAGATCGACCGCTGTTGAGAGGCGGGCGCCACTCCCGCGCAAGAATGAGGCGGTGAACGCTCGTCGGTCGCCAGCGCAACGTTCGGCAGCGACGAGACCGCCCGCGACCGGCGGGCATTACCTACCACTGTTCGCGAGAGTCGTTCTCGCGAACCTCCTCGTTCTTGCTGTCGCCTGCGTCGTCCTTGTTGCGCTCTCACCGGGCAGGATCTCCGGACTCACCGCCGACGAGGTCCTCGTTGTGACCCTGCTCGTCGTGACGCTGATCAACGTGCTGCTGCTTCGTCGCATCGTCCTGCCGGTGCAGCAGCTCACTGCGCTGGCTCGTGGCTTGAACCCGGCGAGTCCCAACGTCCGTTTCCCCGAGGCGACGGCTGCTTCTGAGGCGGGCGAGCTCGCGCTCACATTCAATGAGATGCTCGACCGCATCGAGCACGAGCGGGCCGAATCGGCCCGAGCGGTGCTCGCGGCGCAGGAGGCGGAGAGGACGCGGGTGGCCCAGGAGCTGCACGACGAGGTCGGGCAGATGCTGACGGCTGTGCTGCTGCAGCTGAGCCGAGTTCAGGGACATCTTGGATCGGAGCTGGGATCAGAGCTCAACGAGGCCCAGGAGACCGTGCGCGAGAGCCTCGAGGATGTGCGCCGCATCGCGACGGAGCTCCGCCCGGAGGCCTTGGCCGACCTCGGGCTGGCCAGCGCGCTCGCGAACCTCGCCGACACGTTCGCACGGCGCGCCGGAATCGAGGTGCAGCGCCACATCACGCCCGATCTTCCGCCGCTTGCGGGCGAGACGGAACTCGCCCTCTATCGAATCGCCCAGGAGGCACTGACGAACGTCGCAAGGCATTCCGGCTCGAAGGCCGCCGAGCTGTCGCTGGCCTACGCTGAGGGTGCCGTCACGCTGACCGTCCGCGATCGCGGTCGCGGGTTGCCCGAGATCGGGCCAGCCGGCGGGAACGGGCTCCGGGGGATGCGCGAAAGGGCGAGCGCGATCGGGGCGGACCTCACGATCGGAGCGCCCCGGAGGGACCGGGAAGCGAAGTGGACCTGGTGCTGGCTCTGCCCGAGGGGGAATGAACAAGCTGAGGTCGAGAGTCCTGCTGGCCGACGACCATGCTCTGGTGCGGCGTGGCCTGCGGTTGATCCTCGACGCCGAGCCCGACCTCGAAGTGGCCGCGGAGGCCGCCGACGGCGCAGAGGCCGTCAGGCTCGCGCTCGCGCAGGACCTCGACCTGGCGATCCTCGACATCTCGATGCCGCGCATGACGGGGCTGCAGGCCGCCAGGGAGCTGCAAAGGCAGCGACCTGAGCTTCCGGTTCTGATCCTCACGATGCACGAGAGCGAGCAGTACCTGGACGAGGCGCTGCGGGCCGGGGCGTCCGCCTACGTCGTCAAGAAGGTTGCCGACCGCGACCTCGTCGAGGCATGCAGGGCGACGCTGCGCGGCGCGCCGTTCCGATACCCGGGCGAGCAGACGGCGGTGATCAGCGAGGCAGTCCGCCGCGCACGTCAGGGCGAGGCGCCTCGTCAAGTGCTGACGCCTCGTGAGACCGAAGTGCTCAAGCTCGTCGCCGAAGGCCAGACCAGCAAGCAGATCGCTGAGACGTTGGTCATCAGCGAGAAGACGGTCGATCGCCATCGCACGAACATGCTCGAGAAGCTCGGCCTGCACGACCGCGTCGAGCTCGTCCGCTTCGCGATCCGCAACGGGCTCGTCGAGCCCTGACGGGACCGTAAGTACCGGGGACCGCTCAGCGCGGGACGGGGGCCGCCTGAAGCCGAGGCGTGCGACGCCGGCGACGCTGGCCGCGCGGCAACAGCGTGGCAACACTCGCCCCTCCAGATGCGTCTGATGCGTCCGCGAAAACCGCGCTATTTGGATGATTTGGACGCTCCTGTAAGCATCTTGCGCGGGTTTACGAGGTTGAGGGCCTTGTGGGCTGTATGGCCCGTGGTGGTTCGAGTCCACTCGAGCGCATGAGAAGCGCCTGCAAATAGTTGGGTTCGCGCCAACCGAGGGCGGAGTGCGCCGCACCTTCCAGGGCCGCAGGCCCTGAACAAGCCTGAGGGCTCCAGCTACGGGCAAGCCGGGCGTCGCCTTGCGGGTCAGCGGGACCTGCTGGCGTCGCCGAAGATCGCCAATCCCGCACGGCACGGTGACGCTCGCCTTGACACATATCCACATGGATATATAATGCGAGGCAGACGATGGCACGAGCAGCAACCACCACGGACGCGTTCAATGCGGTGGCCGAACCCCGCCGGCGCGAAATCCTGCAGGCGCTCTCCGACGGGGAGCGCTCTGTCAACCAGCTCGTCGAGGCGATGGGCTTGGCCCAGCCGCATGTGTCAAGGCACCTGCGGGTGCTACGCGAGGTGGGAGTCGTCACGGTCCGCGCAGAAGGGCGCAAGCGGCTGTACCGCCTGAACGGCGTGGCGCTCAAGCCGATCCACGACTGGGTTGCGGGCTTCGCCCGCACCTGGGAGGAGCGCTACGAGGCGCTCGACGTGGTCCTCTCAGAACTCAAGGCAAAGGAGAACAGCGATGGCGGGCGCAACGAGTAATGGCAAGGCGACGGTCACCCTCCCGAGCGACACCCAGATCCTCATCACACGCGAGTTCGATGCCCCGGCGGAACTCGTATACCGGGCAGTGACCGAGCCCGAGCTGGTCCGCCAGTGGTGGAGCGGACAGCGCGGCACCATGACCGAATGCGAGATCGACCTGCGCGTCGGGGGCAAGTGGCGCTACGCCATGCGGGCGGATTCCAGCGGCGAGGAGGTCGTCTTCTACGGCGAGTACCGAGAGATCGTGCCCAACGAGCGGATCGTCAACACCGAGGTGTTCGCGCCGTTCCCCGACATGGGAGCGCTGAGCACGATGACGCTCACTGAGCACAGCTGCCGAACGACTCTGAGGACCCTCGTCCAACACTCAAGCTCACAGGCTCGGGACATGCACATCGACTCCGGGATGGAGGGCGGGATGCAGGAGGCGTTCGACAAGCTCGAGCAGGTAGCGATCTCGCTGCGCTGACACGCTCTCCCCCGCGGAGCATGACCGGGCGCATCAGCGGGCCCCGAGGAGAGCGCCCGCGTGATCGCCTTCGCCGCGTTGCGCTCGCGGGCGGCCGTCGCCGCACCAGAGTGCGTGCCATCTATCTCCCGGCTGATCGGGGCTCTTCGTTGCCCTCAGGAGGCGTGAAGGTATGAGGCTAGGCGTTCGCTACAACCTCGCAGACTTCGACGCTGTCGATCGTCACTGCCTCTCCCGGCGCTCCAACCTGTGCCGCAACCGCGTGCGCCGCGGCGTCGCTGTCGAACACGATCGTCCCGCGGCCCTTGCCCTTCGGCAGCGCGATCCAGTAGCTGGCGACGAAGCCCGGTGCACTGCGCTCTCTCGGCACCACCTGCTCGTTCAATTCACTGATTGCAGCCTCCCGGTTATGGACCGTGACATTCACCACGACTGCGTGCATGGTGTTCTCCTCTCGTCGGATACGGGCCCGGTGTGTGTTACGAGCCGTGGCCCCTCAGTGTGCGCGGAAGCCCGAAACGCGGCAACACGCTGCTCTCAAAGCGCTTGAGCGCCGATATGCGATCGCCCTCGAGCGTGAGCACGAATAGGCCGGTTGCGCGCAGCAGCGGCGACTGAGGGTCGCCCCTGTAGAAGCCGAATGCCGGCTGCGTATTGGCCCTGGTCGGCACAAGTCGGGTAGGCGTCGAGCCAATCTGGCCGAAGGCGGTATCGAGGAACGACCCGATCGCGTCAAGCCCGTTGTATTCAAAGGGCATCGGCGGCATCGAAACCCATGCGTCGTCGGTGAGCAGCGCCAGCACCCCCGCGGTGTCTCCGTCCGTGAAGGCCGTCGCGAAACGCCCCACGAGCGCACGCTCGGCGGGCGAGTCCGGAAGCGGTGCGCCCTCGCGCCCAGCTGACGGAAGGCGGCTCTCCAATGTCGCGCGGGCGCGCTTCAGCGCACCCTTGACCGAGTCCTCGCTGCTTTCGAGCATCTGTGCGACCTCGGATGCGCGAAAACCGAGCACGTCGCGCAGGACAAGCACCGCGCGTTGGCCGGGCGGCAGGTGCTGAAGCGCGGTGACGAAGGCAAGTCCGACCGCCTCCTTGGTTTCGTAGCGCGTCTCCGGACCGGGCGCGGCGTCCGGCAACGCATCCAAGAGGACATCCGGGTAGGGCTCGAGCCAGCTCGGCTCGGCTAGGCGCGTGGGCTCAGCTGGCTGGAAAGCAGGCATCGGCACCTCCTGGGACGGGCGCCGCCCCGCATCGCGCAGTGCGTTCAGGCAGCGGTTGGTCGCGATCCGATAGAGCCAGGAGCGAACCGGCGCTCGACCCTCGAAGCGTCCGAGGCCGCGCCAGGCCGAGATCATCGTCTCCTGCAGCGCCTCCTCGGCATCCTGCATCGACCCGAGGATGCGGTAGCAGTGCAGCTGCAGCTCGCGCCTGAAGGGATCCGTCAGCTCGCGGAAGGCGTTCTCGTCGCCTGCAGCCGCTCGCGCGAGTAGCTGCTCGGTCATCGGGCGATCCTCGCACGTCCAGGCTTTCTCGCGCTGGCGGTCATCACTCCTTATGACCCCGGATCTCCGCAAAAAGGGTCGGCCGAGCGCCTTCTCCGCACCGTGGGGTCTGAACGTTTGAAGCGAGCAGCCCAGGCGAGGTCGTGATGCGCCGGACAGGAACGGCTTGGCTCGCGGTCCAAGGCGGACATTGCCGCAACGATTGAGCCTCATACGGCAGCTACGCGCCATGTACGACGGTCGCCGCGAGACCTAGCGTACGGCGACGAACGCGCTGAACCTGAGTCACGCGCGAACCTCTCTTCAGGCGCCTTGCGTGCGGATGAGATCGGGCGCGACTGACTCGTCCGGCTGGGGGGAATCGCGGAGGAGCAGGATCGGAAGGTCATACTGGGATCTCGAAGGGCGCAGACCACTCCGGGCCAGCCAGCGCTCAGCGATCTACGACGAGCGGAGTCGCTCTCGCGTGAGGGTATGGCGGGGCGACTGTGGCAACACCGTGGCAACACTCGCTCCTCCAGATGCGTCCGATGCGTCCGGGAGACCGCGCGATTTGGACGATCTGGACGCTCCTGTAAGCATCTTGCGCGGGTGTACGAGGTTGAGGGCCTTGTGGGCTGTATGGCCCGTGGTGGTTCGAGTCCACTCGAGCGCATTGGTTTCTCCTGGAAATCAGCCGGTTCGCCGCGCTGGGAGGCGGCGAGCGAGCGCCAGCGGGCGGACTGTGGCAAAGGTGTGGCAACACATGGGCGAGCGGCATGCCCGGTATGACCCGCGCCCCGCACGACCGGCCACCGAGATCTGCCAGGGAGGGGTCCGAGTCGGGCGCTCGCTCCGCCGCAGTCTCGCAGCGACGCTACCGGCGGCGCCGTCGGTCAGGACGGGCGACTTGATCCCTCGGTGACGGCCATCGCAAAGGAAACTGCCCCTTGACAACGGCCCGACGGTCCGATTCCACTACTTCCGTATGTCGGACTTTATCGGAGATACTGATTTTCTCGCGCGGGCGCCCTGGTCGTATCTATCGTCGCCCTCGTGTTGGCCACGCTCCCTGCTGGCCGCCACCGCAGGCGCCTACGAACTCTCGTCATCGTGCTTCGCCGTGTCGAAAGAGAACAACTGTCGGCGCCCACAACTGGACACAAGCAGAGACCCAGCTCTGGGGGTCCACAGAATCGGGCGGTAGCGGCTACTCCGCGCGACTCGGGATCGCGATGATCGACAACGGCATCACCCACGAACTCGGGAAAGTGGTCAGCACGAACTATTTCCTCCCTCAGAAGAAGGGCAGCGGGAGCGGCCAGTACTACTGGAACTTCGGACGTCAGTTCGCCTCGTCCTATCCAATTCGCGAGGGCGTTGAGCAGCTCGACGCCGAGGAAGCTCAGCAGTGGGTCTGGGCTTGGGCTTATGGTCCGTAAGTGGATAAACAAACACCCCCGAGCGCTATTCGTCATGCTTGCTGGCGTCGCGATCGTCAGCTTGCTGCTCGCTGGCACCTTCGTGTCGGCTTCAGCTCGAGAGCGACCGCGTACCCACGCGAATCGTGACGCTGCCCGAGGAATGGTGAGTGCGGTGAGTCCTGGCCTTAGTTCTGATGCGCCTTCCTTTGCGGCGCTGCGTCGCCCCGCTTCTGCTGTCGATGCTGAATGGGCTGCCGGCATCAGCTCGAGCATTTCTCAGCCGATCGCCGAACACGGCTTGGACCTCGGCGATGCGCGGCTCCTGGTGAGCGACTCGAGTAGCTCGGCCGGACTGATCCCCGGAACGTCGGAATTCTGCTTCGTGTCGGTCAGCGATCTGCTCGGGACCGTGGTCGGATGCACGCCCTATGGCTGGGCGGCCACGCATGGCGGGTGGGGAATCATGGGAACGGTCAACGGCGAGACACTCGTGGCCGGAGTCGTCCCCGACACAGTCAGCAAAGTGGAGTTCAGGTCGGGCCAAGCGGTCGCAACGCCAGCGCACTTGGGAATTCGGGCCGACAAGGCCATTGCGAGGTTGCTGTTGTGATGACACTGAACGAGCCAAGGGACTTTGAGTTCTCCGCCAAGTTTCGATGATCGAAATCCAAAGCCCATGATAGCAAAAACAGTTTATATAGTTTATAGACTATTCGACATATCGAATTCCCGTCAACCTCTTGCCCCACTTGAACAGTTAATTTCTGCAAATCTCTGATTTCATGCGAGTTGCGGCGAAATTCGAGACGACGTGGCACTACGCTTTGGGCGACCGCGGCGTTTGTGGGCCGATGTCGATGATGCAGCCTTCGGAGGCGCGGTTTGCCTGGCACGCGGTGGCAGCCCGATATGAGCGTGACGGAACAAAGCCGCGACGTTTCGGGTCGCGTCCGTGCGCACCACCCAATCGGTCCCCCGATGCTCGAGACGCACATTCTGCAACCGGTCGAGATCGCGCAACAATTCCTTCCATTCCGGCGTGACGTCTGCTTCGCACAAAATGTCATCGAGATGCTTTTGCATCGCGAGGGCCAGGAAGGAACAAAACACATGGCAGTGGCAGACTCGATAAACGCCAGTTTCCGGGGCGCCCGGTGCTCTCCCGCACTAAAACAGATCGGCCGACCTGGTAGACCGCCTGGCGCCGCAAGGCCTTCCCGGTGTGGCTTGCGGTCTGACCCGTCACTGTCCGATCGACACCAGCCTGTGTCCTTTCCACTGGATCTCGTGACTGTCCTGTCCGCGCATTCGGTCCCGCGAGCCCTGACCTTCCCCTGATTTTGTGGACACCGGATCAAGCGGCTTGGCGCTCTGCCTGTTCGGGAGTGATATACCCGAGGGCGGAATGTAGCCGCTGACGATTGTAATATCCTTCGATGTAAGCGAACAAGTCATGCCGGGCAGCTTCCCGGGTTGGATAGCAAGCGTGGTGCACGAGTTCAGTTTTGATCGTGCCAAAGCAGCTTTCCATCGGGGCGTTGTCCCAACAATTTCCCTTGCGGCTCATCGATTGGATCATCCCGGCTTTATCGAGGACCTTTCGGTAATCAGCGGCAGCATATTGGCTGCCGCGATCGGAATGATGGATCAAGCCAGGCGGCGGATTTTGCCGCTGGATGGCCATGGTCAGTGCTGCGATCGTCAGTTCCGCCCGCATGTGATCGCGCATCGCCCAGCCGACGATCTTCCTGGTGAAAAGATCGAGCACGACGGCCAGATAGAGCCAGCCTTCCGAGGTTGGCACATAAGTTATGTCGGCAAGCCAGACCTGATTGGGCCGATCGGCAGCGAAGTTCTGATTGAGCCGGTTGGGGGGATCGGAAGATCGTGGCGGCTGTCCGTGGTGCATAGCCGAAACCGCCGTGCCGTTATTGCCCTTATGCCGTGATGACGCATGAGCCGTTCAATGCGGCCACGGCTTGCCGTGTGCCCCAGGCTGCGCAAGGCCGCATGGATCCTGGGTACGCCATATCGGCCACGATGGGCCAAATGGACTTGCCGGATCTCGGTCAACAGGGCGCGATTGGCCGCTTTGCGCGGGCTTTCGGGCCGGCCGCGCCAAGCATAATAGCCCGCCGCAGAGACGCCCATCACATCGCACATGACGTGAACCGGAAACGCCTCGCGCTGGTCCTCGATGAGACGGAATTTCATTTCGGTGCTTCCGAGAAAATGCGCAAAGTTTTT
>CAVZWQ010000002.1:0-25471 GCA_963779065.1 uncultured Solirubrobacteraceae bacterium | reverse complement strand
CCCGGAGTGTTCCCGGTCGACCACGATCTCCTCAAGGCGGCGCTGGTCCTGATCCTGGTGCACCTGCTGTGGCGCACGTGGCGCGGCTACGACTGGGTCGCCGCGTCGGGGTGGAGCCTGCTTGCGATCTCCGTGACGAGCACGTGGCTGCTCGCCTGGTACATCCTGTGGCCGCTCCCGCTCGCCGTGATCTCGCGCGACCGGCGCCTGCTCGCAGCCACGCTCGCGCTGCAGGGTCTCTACGTGGCCCATCAGCTCTCCCCGCTGCTGGTGCCGGTCAAATGAGCGCGCGTGCCGGCGACGACCCCGGCTCGCCGCGCGAGGACTGGGCCTGGCTCCCGCCTCGCCTGCGCCCTCGCGAGCAGCGCGCGAGCGAGCAGCGCGGGCGCCTCTGGCGCGTCGAGACGCTGGTGCTGCTCGCGGTGTTCGCGCTGCTGGCCACCGCCACGATCAACGATCTCGTGCGCCAGGCGCACATCAACGACAGGCTCATCGCCGACCTGGCGACGTGGCGGGCCTACACGCATCACGACTACAAGAACGTCGGCACCGACCAGCAGACGATGGGCGTCCAGACCAAGCGCGACGTGGTCTGCGGCAACACCGAAGGCGGCGCGCCGAACTCCAAGACGCAGATCTGCCTCGTCGTGACCGGCCCGACGCGGGGCGGGCGGCGCACCGTCTCGGGCGGGTGGTACCTGCCTCCCTACACGACCGACGACACGAAGGCGGTGCGCTACGGCTGCTTCGGTTCGGTCACCATGGGCAGATGCCCGCGATGAGCGCGGTCAGCGAGGCGCTGCCGGCCAGGCGCGAAGCGACTTCCGCGCGGCTGCCGTCCTGGTGGCCGCTCGCGGCCCTGACCGTGCTCGCCGCGCTGCTGCGCCTCACCGCGCTCGGAGCCCAGAGCCTCTGGTACGACGAGGCGTTCACGCCCCTGCACGTGCTGCACCCGAGCCTCTTCACGACGCTCGAATCGCTGCCCAAAACGGAGAACAGCCCGCCGCTGTGGTACCTGGTCGAGTGGTTCGACTACCGCCTTTTCGGCAGCGGCGCGTTCGCGCTGCGGCTGCCCTCCGCGATCGCCGGGATCGCGCTCGTACCCGTCGCCTGGGCGATCGGGCGGGAACTGGCCGACCGTGCCGCCGCGATCGCGTGCGCCGCGCTCGTCGCCGTCGGTCCGCTGTTCGTGTGGTACTCGCAGGAGGCCCGTGCCTACGGGCTGTTCATGTTCACCGCCGGGCTGGCGATGCTCGCGTTCGTGCGCGTGCTGCGCGAGCCGGCCGGCCGGCGCTTCGCCTGGTTCGCCGCGGCGGGCGCGCTGTGCCTTCTCACCCACTACTTCGCCGTCTTCATCCTCGCGGGGATGGGGATCTGGCTGCTCGCCGATCCGCGCACGCGGCGGCGATCGCTGCCGGCGCTCGGGGTGCTCGCGCTCGTGGGGCTCGCGCTGCTGCCGCTGATCTCCGCGCAGGGCGGGCGCGGTACCCAGTGGATCGGGCACTGGGCGCTGACGGCGCGGATCGAAGCGATCCCCGACTACTACCTCACCGGCTACTCGGGTGCGCGCCTCGGGCGCTCGCTGGAGGCCCTGGTCGCGCTGCCGCTGCTCGCGGTGCTGGCGCTCGGGTCCTGGCGGATGTGGCAGGGCCGTGCTTCCGAGCGCGCCGGCGGATCGGGACCCGGGGAGGAGACGCTGGCCCGCCGCCGCCAGGCGGTCTGGGTCGCGCTCGCCGTCACCGCGGCCGGCGTGCTGATCCCGCTCGCGATGGCCCTCGCCGGCGCCGACTACCTCGCCCCGCGCAACCTCGTCGGCGCGATGGTGCCCTTCAGCGCCCTCGTGGCGGTCCTCGCGACCTGGCCCGCGCCGCGCGACGCACTCGCCCCGGCGCTGCTCGTCGTCGCCCTGACGGCGCTGCTCGCGGTGACGCTGACCGTCCAGTTCGACCCGAAGTACCAGCGCAGCGACTGGAAGGGGGTTGTGAAAGCTCTGCCCGCGGGCAACATGCGGGCGATGGTGGTCAACGAACTCGGATCCACGCCGCTGCGCTACTACACCCCCGGTCTGGAACAGCTGCACAGCGGCGACTCCGTGCGCGTGCGCGAAATCGTGCTCGCCGGCGAAGAACCGCTGCGCGCGTCGGCCGGCCGGCCGCCGGCCGCCGGCTTCAAGCTCGCCGGGAGGTACGACTTCACGGGCCTCGTGGCGCTTCGCTTCCTCGCGCCGCACCCGGAGGTCGTGTCGGCGCGGACGTTGCGGCACGCGAACATCACCCTGCTGCACGGGATCGTGCTCGCGCCCGGCAGCGTTCGGACGGCGCGCTAGGTTAGCTTTCCAGCATGCCCGAGTTGACCGTGGAGGCCCGCAGCGAGGCTCGGCTGGCGCTGGAGGCCGCGCGCGAGCATCTGCTCTCGCTCCAGCACGAGTCCGGCTGGTGGCGCGGCGAGCTGCAGACGAACGTGACGATGGACGCCGAGGATCTGCTGCTGCGCGAGTTCCTCGGCATACGCAACGCGGCCGAGACGGAGCGCAGCACAGCGTGGATCCGATCCCAGCAGCGCGCCGACGGAACGTGGGCGAACTTCTTCGAGGGGCCCGGCGATCTCTCGACGACGATCGAGGCGTACTGGGCGCTGAAGCTCGCGGGCGACGACCCCGGCGAGGAGCACATGCGGATCGCGGCGGAGTTCATCCGCGAGCAGGGCGGGATCGGAGAGGCGCGCGTCTTCACGCATCTGTGGCTGGCGCTGTTCGGGCTGTGGTCGTGGGAGGAGGTGCCGGCTCTTCCCGCCGAGGTCGTGCTTCTGCCCTCGTGGTTCCCGTTCAACGTCTATGACTTCGCGTGCTGGGCGCGCCAGACGATCGTTGCGCTCTCGGTGGTCAAAGCGCACCGCCCCTGCCGGTCCCTGCCGTTCGACCTCGACGAGCTCGAACCCGCGCGGGGTGTGGGCGAGGATGCGCCCGGAGCCGCGCGCCGCAACCGTTGGCTGTCGCGGCTCGACCGTGTGCTGCGGCTCTACGAACGCGCGCCGATCGCGCCGCTGCGCCGGCTCGCGCTCGACCGTGCCGAGAGCTGGATCGTCCGCCGCCAGGAGGCGGACGGCTCATGGGGCGGCATCCAGCCGCCGTGGGTCTACTCGCTGATCGCGCTCGACCTCTGCGGCTACCCGATCGACCACCCCGTGATGAAACGGGGCCTGGAAGGGATCGAGACCTTCATGGTCGAGGACGAGGACGACGCGCGCGGGGTCGGCGCGCCGAAGGGCCGCTCGAGAAGGCTCGAAGCGTGCCAGTCGCCGATCTGGGACACGGCGCTCGCGATCATCGCGCTCAGCGACGCCGGCCTGCCCGGCGATCATCCGGCGCTGGAGCGGGCGGGGCGCTGGCTGCTCGGCGAGGAGGTCCGCGTGCGCGGCGACTGGGCCGTCCAGCGTCCGCGCGTGGAGCCCGGGGGATGGGCCTTCGAGTTCGCGAACGTCAACTACCCGGACGTCGACGACACCGCCGAGGTGGTGATGGCGCTGGAGCGGCTCGCGCCGGGCCTCGACGGGCTCGCCGCCGCACGCGAGCGCGCCGTCGCGTGGACCGCGGGGATGCAGAGCTCCGGCGGCGGGTGGGGAGCGTTCGACGCGGACAACACCCGCGCGCTCGTGCGCGAGCTCCCGTTCCTGGACTTCGGCGAGGTGATCGACGAGCCGAGTGCCGACGTGACCGCGCACACCGTCGAGATGCTCGGCCTGCTCGGGCGCGGCGAGGAGCCCGCGACGAAGGCGGGCGTGCGCTGGCTGCTCGAGCACCAGGAGGCGGACGGCTCCTGGTACGGGCGCTGGGGCATCAACCACGTCTACGGCACGGGCGCCGCGGTTCCCGGGCTGATCGCAGCCGGGGTCTCGCCGCAGAGCCCGGCGATCGCGCGCGCGGTGGGCTGGCTCGAGCGCCACCAGAACGAGGACGGCGGCTGGGGCGAGGATGCTCGCTCCTACGACGACCCGTACTGGATCGGGCGCGGCCCGAGCACCGCCTCGCAGACCGCGTGGGCGCTGCTTGCGCTGCACGCGGCGGGCGCCGGCGGCGAGGCGATGGCGAGGGGCGTAGCCTGGCTCGTGTCAACCCAGCGCCCCGACGGCGGCTGGGACGAGCCCCAGTACACCGGCACCGGGTTCCCCTGCGACTACTACATCAACTACCACCTCTACAGGATCAGCTTCCCCGTGATCGCGCTCGGCCGCTGCCTGGCGGCGACGCCGGCCGCCGAGCCGGCGGGGAACGGCGGGAGGATCCTCCGCCGGCTCACCGAGAGCCGGGGGTGACGCTTCACCCCATGGCGGGGCAGCTCCCTTCCGGGGGGGTCAGCGGGCTCGCCCGGCGGCCGTCCGCCGACGCCCAGGCGCCGCTCGGCGCGCCCTCCGCCGAGGCGGTGATGGCGCGTGCGGCGGGCGAGAACTTCCCCGTCGCAAGCCGCCTGCTCCCACGCGCGCAGCGCGAGCACCTGCTTGCGGTGTACGGCTTCGCCCGCCTCGTGGACGAGCTCGGCGACTCGCCGGAGATCGCGCCGGCCGAGCGCCCGGCGGCTTTGGATTGGATCGAAGGAGAACTGGACGCTGCGCTCGCCGGACGCGCACGGCACCCGTTGATGGTCCGCCTCGGGACGATGATCGCGGCGTGCGGCCTGGAGCGCGGCCCGTTCGCGCGGCTGATCGAGGCCAACCGGCTCGACCAGCGCAAGAGCCGCTACGCGACCTGGGAGGAGCTGCGGGCCTACTGCGCACTGTCGGCCGACCCGGTCGGGGAGATCGTGCTCGGCGTCTTCGGGCGCACGGAGCCCGAGCTGGTCGCGCTCTCGGACCGGATCTGCACAGCTCTGCAGCTCGCCGAGCACTGCCAGGACGTGGCCGAGGACCTCGGCCGCGGCCGGGTGTACCTGCCGCAGGAGGATCTCGCCCGCTTCGGATGCGCGGAGGCAGAGCTGAGCCGCGAGCACGCGACGGCGCCGCTGCGCGCGGTGCTCGCATTCGAGGTCCAGAGGGGCCGGGGCCTCTTGAGAGAGGGCCTGCCGCTGCTTGCGGCGCTGCGCGGGCGCCCGCGCCTCGCCGTCGCCGCGTTCGCCGCCGGCGGGCGCGCGGCCTTCGACGCGATCGAGCGCGCGGGCTACGACGTCTTGGGAGACCCCGCGCACCCGCCGGCTGCGGGCACGGCTCGGCGCCTTCTCGCGCTCGCGGCGACGCTGTCGGCCCCGGAGGCGCGGCGGGTGGGCGGGGTCCGATCGCGGGGGACCCCCGATGCCGGGGGGCAGGCAGGCAGGTGAGCACCCCGGTCGAGGAGGCGTACGCGCGCTGCGAGGCGATCACGCGCGAGCAGGCCGCGAACTTCTACTACGGCATCCGCCTGCTCTCGGGAGAGCGGCGCCGCGCGATGTGCGCGGTCTACGCGTTCGCGCGCCGCGTCGACGACATCGGCGACGGCACGCTCGCGCCGGCCCGCAAGCTCGAGCTGCTCGACGAGCAGGACCGGGCCGTGGCCTTCCTCCTTGCCCCCCGACATGGGGGGTCCGGCGGCGCGGTCGCGGAGCCGGCCGCTGATCCTGTGATCCTCGCCCTGGCCGACGCGCGCACCCGCTTTCCGCTGCCGGTCGAGGCGCTGGGCGAGCTGGTCGAGGGGGTGCGGATGGACGTCGTCGGAACCACGTACGAGACCATCGAGGAGCTGCTGCCCTACTGCCGGCGCGTGGCCGGCACGATCGGCCGGCTGTGCCTCGCGATCTTCGGCCTGCGCGACCCCTCTCAGGCGGCGCGGGCCGAGATCCTCGCCGACGAGCTCGGCGTCGCGCTCCAGCTCACGAACATCCTGCGCGACGTGCGCGAGGACGCCCGGGGCGGGCGCATCTACCTGCCCGCCGGCGAGCTGGCGCGGTACGGCCTGCCCGGGGAGGACCCGGCCGCGCTCGCGGCGGCCGTGGCCGCGGCGGCCGGTCCGGACGCCGTGCAGCGCGACGCCTTCGTCGCGCTCGTCCGCTTCCAGGCCGCCCGCGCCCGCGAGTGGTTCGACCGCGGCATGGAGCTGGCGCCGCTGCTGGATCGCCGCAGTGCGGCCTGCCTGCTCGCGATGGCGGGGATCTACCGCCGCCTGCTCGAGCGCATCGACGGCGACCCGGCGGCGATCCTGGCCGGGCGCGTGTCGCTGCCGGGGCGCGAGAAGGCGCTCGTCGCGGTCCGCGGGCTGATCGGGGTTCCGGCGTGAGGCGCGTCGTGGTGGTCGGCGGCGGGCTGGCGGGGATCACCGCGGCGCTCGACTGCGCGCAGGCGGGCGCGGCAGTCACGCTCGTCGAGGTGCGCCGGCGTCTGGGGGGCGCGGCCTACTCCTTCGAGCGCGACGGGCTGCAGATGGACAACGGCCAGCACGTCTTCCTGCGCTGCTGCACGGCCTACAGGGGGCTGCTCGACCGGCTCGGCAGCACCGCGCTCGTCGCGCTCCAGGAGCGGCTGGAGATCCCGGTGCTCGCGCCCGGCCGCCGCCCCTACGTGCTGCGCAGCGGGCGGCTGCCGGCGCCCGGGCATCTCGCCGGTGCGCTCGCGCGCTACCCCCTCATGTCGCTCGCCGCCCGCCTCGGCGCAGCCCGCGCCGCGTTCGCGCTCGGACGGCTCGACCCCGAAGACCCGGCGCTCGACCGCGTGGCCTTCGGCGAGTGGCTCGCCCGCCACGGCCAGAACCGCAAGGCGGTCGCGGCCCTGTGGGATCTGATCGCGCTGCCGACGCTCAACCTGCCCGCCTCCGAGGCCTCGCTCGCGCTGTCCGCGTTCGTCTTCCAGACCGGCCTGCTGGCGAGCGCTGACGCCGGTGAGATCGGCTTCCACGTGGGGACGCTGCAGGAGATCATCGGGAACCCGGCGCGGCGCGCGCTGGCCGACGCCGGCGTCGATGTGCGCCTGGGCTGGCGCGCCGAGCGCCTCGAGCGCGCGGCCGGCGGCTACCGCATCGACGGGCGCGCGGCCAGCGGCCCCGAGCACGTCGAGGCGCAGGCGGCGATCGTGGCGCTGCCGCACGACCGCGCGGGCGCGCTGCTCGAGCCGCTGCTCGGCCCGAACGCCGGGATGCCGGCGGCGCTCGAAAGCTCGCCGATCGTCAACCTGCACGTGGTCTACTCCGAGCGGGTGCTCGACGAGCCGTTCGCGGCCGGCGTGGGGACGCCGGTGCAGTACCTGTTCGACCGCAGCCAGGCAGCCGGCGCTCCTGCCGGGCACCAGTACCTCGCGATCTCGCTCTCGGGCGCGCGCGCCGAGATGCAGGAGAGCGTGCCTGAGCTGCGCGCACGCTACCTCGCGGCGATGGAAGAGCTGCTGCCGCGCGCGCGGACGGCGGGGGTGGAGCGCTTCCAGGTGACGCGTGAGCACTCGGCGACCTTCCGCGCGGCGCCCGGCTCCGCCGCGCTGCGCCCCGGCGCACGCACGAAGCTCCCCGGGCTCGCGCTCGCCGGCGCCTGGACGGACACGGGCTGGCCGGCGACGCTCGAGAGCGCCGTCCTGAGCGGCGCGCGCGCGGCGAAGGTGGCGCTCGGCGAGCTCGGGCTCGGGCCGGGGCGGGCGGCCGGCGCCGCGTACGCACCGGGGCCACTCGCGGCCGGCGAGCGCGACGCTTCCGCGGCCGATCATCCATACCCAATGACGGGGGCCAGGTGAGCGACCTCCTCGTAGCCGCCCCGATGCGGATCGAGGCCGCCCTGATCGCCTCCGCGACGCGCAGCGCGGTCGTCCACAAGACCGGCATGGGGCCGCATCGCTCGCGCGCGGCGGCGTCCGAGCTCGACGCGCGCGCGGCGCGCGCGCTGCTGGTGGTCGGCTTCTGCGGAGGGCTGGACGAGCATGCGGTCCCGGGCGAAGTGATCGTCGCGGAGGAGGTCTACCCGGCCCCCGACGAGAACCACCCCGAGGAGCCGCTGCGATGCGATCTCGCCGGCGAGCTCGTGGGGCAGCTGACAGGGCTCGGCCTGAAGGTCCGCGTAGGGCGCGTCGTCTGCGTCTCGAAGCTCGCGCTCGGAGAGCGCCGCGCCGAGCTGCACCGCGGCGGGGCGATCGCGGTCGACATGGAGTCGGTGTGGCTCGGTGCCGGCGCCGCAGGGCGCCCGTTCGGGGTCGTACGGGTCGTGCTCGACAGCCCCAGCCACGAGCTGATGCGCCTGCAGGCGGTCGGCGGGGCGCTGCGCGCGGCCGGCGCACTGCGCAAGGTTGCTGCCGCGCTTCAGGACTGGGCCCCTGGGGAATAAGGTAGAAGCGCGATGGGAGCCCGCCTCAAACAGAGCACCCGCATGGGCATGTACCTGATGCGCCAGCGGCTCGCCAAAAGGGAGAAGTTCCCGCTGATCGTCGAGCTCGAGCCGCTGTTCCAGTGCAACCTCGCCTGCTCGGGCTGCGGCAAGATCCAGCACCCCGAGCACGAGCTGCGCCGCCGCATGCCGGTCGAGCAGGCGGTCGGGGCGGTGGAGGAGAGCGGCGCCCCGATGGTGTCGATCGCGGGCGGCGAGCCCCTGATCCACCCCGAGATCCACGTGATCGCCGACGAGCTGATCAAACGCAAGCGCTTCGTCTACCTCTGCACCAACGCGCTGCTGCTCGAGCGCAAGCTGGACAACTTCAAGCCGAGCCCCTACTTCGCCTGGGCCGTCCACATCGACGGCCTGCGCGAGCGCCACGACGAATCGGTCGAGCGCGAGGGCGTCTTCGACAAGGCGGTCGCGGCGATCCGCGCCGCCAAGGCGGCGGGCTTCCGGGTCACGACGAACACGACGTTCTTCACCAACGACTCGGCCAAGTCGATCCGCGAAGTGCTCGACTTCCTCAACGACGACCTCGAGGTCGACGAGATGATGATCTCGCCCGCGTACGCGTACGAGAAAGCGCCCGACCAGGACCACTTCCTGGGCGTGAGGCAGACGCGGGAGCTGTTCAGCGCGGCGTTCGCCGACGGGCGCCGCAAGCGCTGGCGGCTGAACCACAGCCCGCTGTTCCTCGACTTCCTGGAAGGCAAGGCCGACTTCGACTGCACGGCCTGGGGCATCCCGAGCTACTCGCTGTTCGGCTGGCAGCGCCCCTGCTACCTGATGGCCGACGGCTACACGGAGACCTACAAAGAGCTGATCGAGACGACCGACTGGGACAAGTACGGCCGCGGACGCGACCCGCGCTGCGACAACTGCATGGCGCACTGCGGCTACGAGCCGACGGCGGTGCTGCAGACGACGCGCTCGCTCAAGCAGTCACTGCGCGCGATCGCCGGCTGAGGTTTCGGTCAGGGGGTCGGCCGGCGCTCCATGCCGGCCTCGTCGGCGATCGACTCCTGCTCCTCCTCGGCCTCCTCGGCGCGCCGCCGCAGATCGCCCCAGGTGAGGCCCTCGCGCAGCAGCGCGGGGACGCCGAGGCCGAGCGCGGTGACGACCTCGACGGCCTGCAGGATGATCCCGTACGCGAGCGCGACCCCCGCGCCGACGCCGTAGGCCGCCAGCACGACCAGGCAGGCGGCCTGGAACACGCCGACGTTCGAAGGCGTCGCGGGGAGCACCGCGCTCACGTTGACGGCGAGCAGGATCGCCGCGGCGGCCGACAGGCCCGCTTCGTGCTCGAGGTGCAGCGCGAGCAGCACCGCGTAGCAGGCCAGCCACTGCAGCGTCCAGGCGAGCAGCTGCGCTGCGATCGCCGGCGCGCCGTGGCGGGGGCGCGCGAACACCACCAGCCCGCGCCTGGCGTCGCGCAGCAGCCGCTCGAAGAGCAGTGCCGCGGCCTGGAGCCGTTTCGAGGGGGACAGGCGCCCGAGCGAGAGCAGACGCGGGCCGGCGATCACGAGCAGCGTGATCACGAGCGGGATCGCGAGTGCGACGATCAGCCCCGTGGCGTGCCCGCCGAGCAGCGGGACCGCGCTCAGCGTCACGACGGCGAGCACCGCGAGCGCGAGGAGGTTCATCAGGGTCTGGGAGAAGACCGTGCCCGCGACGATCGGCAGCACGACGCGCTGGGGCTTGTCGATGCGGCGGCTCAGCACCACCACGCGCATCGGCTCTCCGAGCCTGCCGGGGAACACCGCCGAGGTCATCACGCCGATCATCGTCGCGCGCACGACCGCGAACCAGCTGATCACGGTCTGCGGCAGCGCGGCTCGCAGCGTCTCGTACCAGGACGCCGAGCGCAGCACGAGCGAGAGCGCCATCAGCGCCACCGCGAGCACGATCCATGCAGGGTTGGCGTTGACCAGCGCGTGGCCGACGTGGGAGAGATTGAGCCGCGTGAGCGCGAACGCGACGAGCCCGGCGACCAGCAGCGCGAGCAGCGCGAGACCCGCGCGCCGGCGGCCCCGGCTCAGCCTCGCCGG
The DNA here is from genome assembly GCA_963779065.1 of uncultured Solirubrobacteraceae bacterium. GTDB lineage: Bacteria > Actinomycetota > Thermoleophilia > Solirubrobacterales > Solirubrobacteraceae > Palsa-744. The sequence goes on along the minus strand of CAVZWQ010000002.1, from coordinate 15,117 downwards.
CGCAGGCTGTCGCGAGGGCGAGGGCTGGGTGTCCGTCATCCGGCGGGGTCTATCAGTTCGTGCGGGCTCTCTCGTCGCCCGAGGACGGCTTTGCACCGGTCTCGCGCCCGCGGAACCGCATGGGCGGCTGCGTGCGGCCGCCTCGAGCCTCGTCGCTATGCTGCTGCCTCCGCAGCGATGAGGCCCGCTCCATAACCGCGGCTCCGGCCGCTGATGGCTTCTACCGACAGGCCGAGTCGGCCGGCGCTCCGTGCCGGCCTCGGGTCACCGAGAGCAGTGAGGGCCATCTGTGGAACGCGAGCCGGATATCGATGCGATCGACGAGGGCGCAGCCGGGCCGCTCGTCGCCCCCGCCGTGGACGTGCGCGAGCTCGGCGCCGTGTTCGCGGGCGGCGCGCTGGGCGCGCTCGGGCGAAGCGCGATCGAGCATGCGCTCGCCCCGGGGCCCGGCGCCTGGCCATGGTCCACCTTCGTGGTCAACCTGGCCGCGGCGGCGCTGCTGGGCTACGCCGTCGCCTGGCTGGGCGAGCATCACCCGAGCACGATGTACGTGCGTGCGTTCGTCGCGACCGGTGTGTGCGGTGCGCTCAGCACCTTCTCGACGTTCGCGCTCGAGCTGATCCACCTCTATGAACACACCGGGCTGGGGCTCGCCTGCGGATATGCCGCCGCGAGCATCGCCGGGGGCACCGCGACACTGCTGGTCGGGATGGCCCTGGCGCCCAGGGTCCCGGCGCACGTGCTCGCGCGGAGAGGCGCCCGGCGGTGAGCGCGGTGGTGCTGTGGGCGGGCGTGGGGGTGATCGGCGGGCTCGCCTCGATCGCGCGCTTCGTCGTCCACGGGCTGTTCCCACGTGACTCCGACGCCGGTTTTCCCGTCGGCACGCTGGCGGTCAACCTGAGCGGCTCGTTCGTGCTCGGCCTGCTCGCCGGAGCCGGGGTCGCCGGCGACGCCTATCTGCTGGCGGGTACCGCCGCGCTCGGCTCCTACACGACCTTCTCGACCTGGATCCTCGACAGCGAGCGGCTCGCCCGGCACGGGATGCGCGGCCGTGTCGCGGCCAACCTGATCGGCAGCCTCGTCCTCGGTGTCGCCGCCGTGGAGCTGGGGCGGCTCCTGGCAGGTGGCTGAGCCGCCAGCCATGGCCGCCGTCGCCCGGCAGGGGCGCGCCCGCCGGTGCGGCGGCAAGCGAGCGAGCACTCGCCCGGCTAGGCCTGCGGGAAGCGCATCGCCCAGGGCTCGAGCGGGACGCGCAGCCCGTTGCACACGTACGCGATCACGTGGTACCAGCCGGCGGTCACGATCAGCTCGATGACCTGCTGGTCGGTGAAACGCGCGCTCAGCTCGGCCCACAGCTCGTCGCTGATCGCGCTGGTCTCGTGGAGCTCCTCGGCGAGACGCAGCACGGCCGCCTCCTCCGCGTCCCAGCAGTCCTCGCCCGACCCGCCAGCGGCGGTCGCGCGCAGGCGGCGCTCGTCCAGGCCCGCTGCCGCGCCGAAGGCGCTCGCGTGCACGCCCCACTCGTACTCGGCGCCGGCGAGGGCGCAGGTGCGGTCGATCATCAGCTCGCGCAGCGGGAGCGCCACCGTGGCGCGCGAGCCGAGGATCCCGGCCCCGAGCGGGCGCATGCGGCTCGACAGCTCTGCTGTGCACGTTCAGCGTCCGGAACAGCGCGAGCGGCTCGATCTCGGAGCCCGGAGGCATCCAGCGCGCGAGCTGCTCGGCGACGTCCGGCTCGTAGGGCGGCTCCAGCGGGGCGATTCGTGGCGCTGCGGCGGCGGTCATCTAGACTCCTCTCCCATCGTGCTTCGATTTTCACAGCGATGCCACCGCGCAGCCTATCGCTTCGGTATCAGAAGCGGCGGCTCGTCGCCGCGCGGAACGAGGGGCACCTCGTGAGCGAGCGCCGGCCCGTGCCCGGTGCCGCCGTCCGCGGCTCGCGAAGCGGCCGCCCGGTCATGGCGCTGCTCGACCTCCTCGGCCGCCGCTGGGCGCTGCGTCTGCTGTGGGAGCTGCGCGGCGGACCGCTCCCGTTCCGCGCCCTGCAGGAGCGCTGCGACGGCATGTCCTCGAGCGTGCTCAACCAGCGCCTTGCCGAGATGCGCTCGGCGGGGATCGTCGAGCGCTCGGAGGGGGGCTATCTGCTCAGCGGCGAGGGCGAGCGCCTGCTCGCCGAGCTCGAGCCGCTGCAGGCGTGGGCCGAGCGCTGGGCGGCGCGCGCCAGCCGCGGCGCCTAGACCTCGAGCAGCAGCGTCACAGGCCCGTCGTTGACGAGCTCGACCTCCATGTGCGCGCCGAACACCCCGCGCTCGGCGCGCGCGAGGCGGCAGAACAGCTCGTAGAGCGGCTCCGCATCGGGGCCCGGGGCCGCCGCCACGAAGCTCGGGCGGTTGCCGCGGCGCGTGTCGCCGTACAGCGTGAACTGGCTCACGCAGAGGATCTCGCGCGCTCCGAGCGGCTCGTTCATGTTGCCCTCCGAGTCCGGGAACACCCGCAGCGCGCGCACCTTCTCCGCCAGGCGCTCCGCCTGCTGCGGGCCGTCGTCGCGGCTGATGCCGAGCAGCACCAGCAGCCCGGGTCCGATCGAGCCGACCGGCTCCTCGCGCCCCTCTTGCCGGGAGACGACCCGGACGCTCGCGCGGGAGACCCTCTGGACGAGCGCGCGCATCGCCGGCGAGTATGTCATACTTAAGTGGATGCTTAACCAACGCGATCCAGTCGAGAGGATGTTCCATGCGCTCGGCGACCCGACCCGGCGGCGTATCGTCGAACACCTGAGCCACGGCCCGGCGAGCGTCAGCGAGCTGGCGCGGCCGCTCGCGATCTCATTGCCGGGCGTCGTGCAGCACCTGCAGGTGCTGGAAGCGAGCGGGCTCGTGTCCTCCGAGAAGGTCGGACGCGTGCGCCGCTGCAGCATGCGGCCGGCGGCGATGCGGGAGGCCGAGGGCTGGATCGCCGAGCGCCGGGACGAGTGGGAGCGCCGCCTCGACAGGCTCGGCGCCTACCTCGCCGAGAACCCGGAGGCCGGCATGGAGCGCCGGCCGACCCCATCCGCGGAGGCCGGCACGGAGCGCCGGCCGACCCCAACCGATTAACAAGAGAGGAGCAGAGATGAGCGGCAGATCGACCGAGCACGCCACGTTCGTGATCGAGAGGACCTACCCCGCAGAGCCGGCACGGGTCTTCCGGGCATTCGCCGAGGTGGAGGAGAAGGCGAAGTGGTTCGGCCCTCCCGAGATGGGATCGGAGGAGATCGACCTCGACTTCCGTGTCGGCGGCACGGAGCGCTTCCAGGCCGAGGGCCCGGACGGCGCGCGCTACACCTACAGCGCGATCTACCAGGACATCGTCGACGCCGAGCGGATCGTCTACACCTATGAGATGTACCGCGGCGAGGAGCGCATCTCGGTGTCCGTCAGCACGATCGAGCTGCGGCCGGCCGAAGGGGGGACCGCGCTGGCGTACACCGAGCAGGGGGTCTACCTCGACGGGCACGACGGCCCGGGTCCGCGTGAGCACGGCACCCGCGTGGGGCTCGAACGGATCACGCAGGCCCTGGAAGCATGACCGAGCCCGTGCGAGACAGGCGCTGGGCATCGCTCTACGTGCTCTGCGCCGGCATGCTGATGATCGTCCTCGACGTGACGATCGTCAACGTCGCGCTGCCCTCGATCCAGGACGAGCTGCACTTCTCCAACGCCGCACTGGCGTGGGTCGTGAACGCGTATCTGATCTCCTTCGGCGGCCTGCTGCTGCTCGCAGGACGATTCGGCGACCTCGTCGGGCGCCGCCGCGTGTTCCTGGCCGGGATCGGCGTGTTCACGCTCGCCTCGCTGGCGTGCGGGCTCGCGCAGAGCCAGGCGCTGCTCGTGGCTGCGCGGTTCGTGCAGGGCGTCGGCGGCGCGATGACCTCCGCGGTGATCCTCGGCATGATCGTGACGATGTTCCCGGCCCCGCGCGAGCAGGCGCGCGCGATCGGCACGTACGCGTTCGTCGCATCGGCCGGAGGCTCGGTCGGCCTGCTCCTGGGCGGCGTGATCACGCAGGCGATCGACTGGCACTGGATCTTCTTCGTGAACGTCCCGATCGGGATCGCCACCGCACTGCTGGCGCGCCGGCTGATAGACCCCGAGCGGGGGATCGGCCTCGGCCGCGGCGCGGATGCGCCGGGCGCCGTGCTGATCGTCGCCGCCCTGATGGTCGGCGTCTACGCGATCGTGGGCCCCGCCGCCGCGCACGGCTGGGGCGACGGCCGCACCCTTGCGATCGGCGCGCTGAGCGTCGCGCTGCTGATCGCGTTCCTCGTGAGGGAGTCGCTCGCGGATCACCCGCTCGTGCCCCTGCGCGTGTTCCGTTCGCGGCCGGTCGTGGCGGCCAACGCGATCCAGATCCTGTCGGTGGCCGGGATGTTCGGGATGTTCTTCCTCGGCGCGCTCTACCTGCGCCGCGTCCTCGGCTACGACGCGCTGCAGATCGGGCTGTCCTTCCTTCCGGTGACGGTCGCGATGGGGACGCTCTCGATCCGCTACTCCGAGCGCATCGTGACCCGTTTCGGGGCGCGGAACGCGCTCGTGGGCGGGATGCCGCTGATCATGGCCGGGCTCGCGCTGTTCGCGCGCGCCGGCGTCGACGGCAGCTACGTCCGCGACGTGCTGCCCTCGATGGCGCTGCTCGGCATCGGCGCGGGGCTCGCGTTCCCGGCGCTCATGAACGTCGCGATGACCGGTGCGACACAGGAGGACGCGGGCCTCGCCTCGGGGCTCGTCAACACCACCGCCCAGGTCGGCGGCGCGCTCGGGCTGGCCGTGCTCGCGACCCTCTCGGAGTCGCGCACCCGCGCGCTCAGCCACGGCGGCCACGAGACCGCGGCCGCGCTCGCAGGCGGCTACCACCTCGCGTTCTGGATCGCCGCGGCGCTCGTGGGGTGCGCGCTCGCCGTCGCTCTGCTGGCGCTGCCGGCCGGCGCCGCCCAGCGTGAAGGCGCGCAGGCCGAGGGTGCCGGCGCGCCCCAGCCCGAGGGCGTGCCCGGGTCCTGACGGCCGGGCCGCCGTGCGACGGCGCCTGAGGCGCTGCGCGGAGCGGTCCGCGTGCAGGACCCGGGACTGAAGCACAGGCCGGCATCTGCCGAAAAGACCGAATGCCCCTGCTCGGGCGTGCGAAGAGCCTGATCGGACGCCTCAGCCTGACGCGGCAGGTGGCGCTGCTCAGCCTGCTCCCGATGGTCGCCCTGGGGTTGATCCTCGCGAGCGTCCTGCAGGGCCAGGTCGTGGACCGCACGCTCACGGACGCCACCGGCTCGGCACGCATCATCGCCCGGCTCGGGGTGCAGCCGACGCTGACGCCGGCGAGCCTGCGAGGCGGCCTGGACGCCGCGCAGATCCGCGACCTCGACACGCGCCTGAGCGAACCGTCGGTCGGGCAGGACCTCGCGCGGATCAAGGTCTGGAACGCCACCCACACGATCGTCTACTCCGCGGATCACTCGCTGATCGGCCGCTCGCCGGCGCCCAGCGACGACCTCGAGGCGGCGCTCGACGGCCACCCCCGGGGCGCGCAGCTCGTGGAACCCTCGAAGGGCGGCGAGACCGCCAGCGAGGTCGGCCTCGGCAAGCTGATCGAGGTCTACGTCCCGCTGCGGTTCTCCACCCGCGGCCGGCCGGAGGGCGCGTTCGAGATCTACCTGAGCTACAAGCCGGTCGCGGCAGCGGTCCAGCGCGAGGAGCGCACGATCGCGCTGCTGCTCGCGATCGGGCTCGCGCTGCTCTGGGGGGTGCTGTACCGGATCGTCGCGCGTGCCTCGCGGCGGCTGCGGCGCCAGGCCGCCGAGAACTACCGCCTCGCGCGCCACGACCAGCTGACCGGGCTCCCGAACAGGACGCTGTTCGTGGAAGAGGTCGAGGACGCGGCCCGCAAGGGCGACGGCGCGGCGGTCCTGATGATCGACGTCGACCGCTTCAGCGCGATCAACAACACGCTCGGCGCCGCCAGCGGCGACGAGGTGCTGCGCGAGGTCGCGCGGCGTCTCGACGGCTGCTTCGACGGCGCCGTCGCGGCTCGCCTCGGCGGCGACGAGTACGCGATCCTCTGCGCGCGCGAGAGCACGACCGCGCTCGCGCGCGAGCGCGCCGAAGACGTGCTGCGCGCCCTGGAGCCGCCGGTCGAGCTGAACGAGGTCGCCCTCGACGTCGAGGCGAGCATCGGCGTGGCGGTGCTCGGCGAGCACGCCCACGACGCGGGCGTCCTGCTCCAGCGCGCGGACCTCGCGCTCGCCCACGCCCGCTCGCACGGCTCGAGGATCGAGGTCTACTCCCCGCGCATGGAGCGCTCCGACGCCGCGCGCCTGAAGCTGCTCGGCGAGGTCCGCGGGGCGCTCGCCGCCGGCGAGTTCACGCTCCACTACCAGCCGAAGGTCGACCTCCGGACGAGGCGCATCACCGGCGTCGAGGCGCTTGTGCGCTGGCGCCACCCGGAGCTCGGGCTGCTGAGCCCCGACCGCTTCATCGGGCTGATCGAGCAGACCTCCCTGATCGGCCCGCTGACCATGAACGTGCTCGACCAGGCGCTCTCCCAGGCGGTCGCATGGCGGCGGCGCGGGATCGTGCTCGAGATCGCGGTCAACCTATCGGCGCGCAACCTCGTCGACCCCGAGCTGCCCGAGCGCGTGTCATCGCTGTTGCGCGAGCGGGGAGTGCCCGCCGAGCAGCTCGTGATAGAGGTCACCGAGAGCGCCGCGATGGCCGATCCCGACCGGGGCGTACGCGTTCTCGAGGCGCTGCGGGGGCTGGGCGCCGGGGTGGCGATCGACGACTTCGGCACCGGCAACGCGTCGATCGAGTACCTCGCCGAGCTCCCTGCCACCGAGCTCAAGATCGACCGCGCTTTCGTCACCGACATCCTCGCCAGCGAGCGCGACCGCGCGATCGTCCGCTCGACCATCGACCTCGCGCGCAACCTCGGCCTGACGGTCGTGGCCGAGGGCATCGAGGACGAGGGCACGCTCGAGTTCCTGGCCCGGGAGGGGTGCGCGATGGGCCAGGGCTTCTACTTCTCGCGCCCGCTCCCGGCGGAGGAGCTCACGCAGCAGCTCGCCGCTGCATTCGGGCTCGGCGGCGCGGAGCTGCGCGCGGGCAGCGGCGCCGTGTTCGGTCCTCGCTGAGAGCCCCTCAGCGCGCGGGCGCCGCGAGCGGCTCGGCCGCGCGGCCGGGATGGTCCTGTTCGACGAGGTGGTGGGAGCCGTCGTCGAACACCAGCACGCCGCCCCAGCGCAGCCAGCCGGGAGCCTGCTCGGGGCCGCTGAGGATCGCGGCCTTGGCGTGGATCTCGGCGAGCGTCGCCGTCGGCGCCAGCGCGCTCGCCTGGACGATTCCGGTGAAGGCGGGCGAGCCGGTCGCCGGGTCCAGCAGGTGATGAGCGGGACGGCCGTCCGCGCCGAGCCAGCTGCGCCTGCCGATCCCGCTCGTCGCGATGCCGCCGGCGTGGAGCGAGAACCGGTGCAGAACCGCGCCGTCGAAGGGGCTCTCGACCTCGACCTCGCGGGCGAGACCGCCGGACCCGCCGATCGCGAGATCGCCGGCGCAGTCGATGGCGAAGCTGCGGTGCCCCCCGAGGGTCGCCGCGAGCTCGTCGGCGAACATGCCCTTCGCGAGCCCGCCGCTGTCGAGCGCCAGGCCGGGTGGCCGGCGCACCACGCGAGCGGCCTCGTCGCCCTCGAGGTGCTGCCAGCGCGCCGTCGGCGAGGGGCCGGCGGGTCTGCGCGGCGGCGCGAGCGCGAGCGCGAGCGGCAGCGGGAGCGCGGGCGGAAGCTCCCCGGCGTAGCCGGCCTGCGCCAGCTCGGTCGCGAGCGTCGCGTCGACGAGCCCGCCCGTCACCTCGGCCGCCTGCCGGGCGGTGGCTGCCAGGCGCGCCATCAGCGGCGTCGCCGGGACGCGCTCGCGCTCGTCCGCGTTCAACACGGAGAGCTCGCTCGCCGCCGAGAAGCGGGTGAAGGTGCGGTGCCAGAGCAGAAGGGCGGCCCGGGCCCGTTCGGCGCCCTGCCTCGCTGTCTCCCCGGCGTCGCCTTCGACGTAGACGCCGCAGCGGCCGCCGAAGCAGTCGAAGCGCAGGATCGTCTCGTCGCTCACGACTGGGAGGTTCTGAGGCTCGAGGGCCCGCTCGATTCGGATTCGGATTCGGATTCGCTCGCCGAGGATCCCGATTCGCCGGAGCTCGAGGATTCGCCGGAGCTCGAGGATTTCGCCGGAGGAGGAAGAGGATTCGGCCGGCTTTTCTTCGGCGCTCGAGCCCGATCCGGATTCGCCGGAGGAGGAGCCGGCGGCGGCGCGGCGTTCCGCGCTCGCCAGGAGCCCGGGGTCGTGGCCCGAGGCGAGCTGAACGTACACGACCAGGAAGGCGGCCATGAAGAGCGACACGGTGCCGGCCGCGATCCACACGCGGATCCGCCTCGCGCGCCGCGCCATCGCCTCGCGCTTGGCGCGGGCGAGCTCGCGCGCGCCGAGCTTGCGGTCGTCCCCTTCTCCGGGCTGTGTGGGCGGTGCGCTCACGGCTGCTCCGTGGCGGGCCGGGGCCTGCGGGCGGGCGGACGCGCCTCGCCCGGGCTCGCCGCCGTCCAGCGGCGCGCCCACACCGCGCCGAGCGCCAGCAGCGCCGGCACGGTGGTGATGGCGACCATCGCCAGGAACCAGGTCTGACCCGCGTCGGTGCCCTCGCCGAGGGAGTGGGCGAGGCCGAGAACCCAGGCCAGCGCGGCGAGCCGGTGCAGCCGGCGCCAGCGCTGGACCCCGATGCGCCCGCGCATGTAGTAGGACAGGCCGAGCAGCGCGAGAGCCCAGAAGGACACGATCCCGGCGGTGGTCCAGAACGTCTTGTAGGAGTTGACGAACGGGATCGCGATGTCGGCCAGCGAGGGCCGCAGGAAGCCGTCGCCGAGCAGCGTGAGCCCGTGAACGGCGATGGCGGCGAGGGTTGCGAGGGACAGGGCCTCGTGGGCGACGCGCAGCTCTGCGCCGCGGCGTGCCCGGAAGCGCGTGCCCATCAGCACGCCGACGCACACGCCCATGCTCGAGAGGATCAGGGCCGCGATACCGGCGGCGCGGCTGGCCAGCCAGAAGAGATGGGGGCCGGCCGCCGTGGCGAGGGTCGTGATCTGCATCCGATCAGGAAAGCGCCTCTACCTCAGAGCGAGCTGAGCGTCACATGAGGATCGCTTCAAACAGCCGCAGCGGCGCGAGCCGGGAGCGTCACGAAGAACGACGCCCCGCCGCCGGGCACGTCGCGCACCTCGATCGAGCCGTGGTGCCCGTGCACCACACCCTGGACGATCGCGAGGCCCAGCCCGGCTCCCGCCCGCCCGCGCTCGCGGCCGCCCTCGCGCCGCCAGAAGCGCTCGAACAAGTGCTCGCGCTCCTCGGCGGCGATCCCCGGCCCGTGGTCGGTCACAGTGACGGCGACCGTGTCCGGGCCGCCGTTCACCGCGACCTCGATCGGCGTGCCACCGGGGGTGTGCACGATTGCGTTTCCCAGGAGGTTCGCGAACAGCTGGCGCAGCTGGAGGGGATCGCCGGAGACCGTCGCGGTGCCGCCGGCGCTGAGCGCGATCTCGCGCTCGGGCGCCCTCGCGCGCGCGTCCTGGACCGCGTCGCGCGCGAGCGCGGCGACGTCCACCGCCTGGGGCTCGCGCTCGGGGTGCTCGTCGAGGCGCGCGAGCGCCAGCAGGTCCTCGACGAGCACCCCCATGCGCCCGGACTCGTCCTCGATCCGCCGCATCGCGTTCGCGACCTCGCCGGGCTCCCGCACGGCTCCGAGCCGGAACAGCTCGGCGTAGCCGCGGATCGAGGCGAGCGGCGTGCGCAGCTCGTGCGAGGCGTCGGCGAGGAACTGGCGCAGGCGCTCTTCGCTCGCGGTGCGCGCCGCGAACGCCTGCTCGAGCCGCTCGAGCATCGCGTTCAGCGCGAGCCCGAGCCGCCCCACCTCGGTCTTGGGGGTGGCGGGGCTGACGCGCCGCGAGAGGTCGCCCGCCGCGATCTGCCCCGCGGTGACCTCGATGCGGCTCAGCGGCCTCAGCCCGAGCCGCACGACGAAGAACGCCGTCGCCCCGAGGGCGATCAGCGCGATCGCGATCACGAGCGCCTCGACCAGAAGCAGCCGGTTCAGCGTCTGGTCCGTTTCGCTGAGCGGGACGGCGACGATCGTGATGCCGCTGTCCTCGGGGTCCCGGCGCGCGTAGACGCGGTAGCGAGGCCCCGCCGGGGAGACCGAGTCGACCGTCGTGTAGGTGTTCAGCCGGATCTGCGACGGGAGCTTCGGTTCGGAGACCGAGCTCTGGCCGTAGTTGAAGCTTTCGTGCCCGATGACGGCGCCCGTGGCGTCGCGGCGCTGGCCGTAGGTGCCGGGCGGGGGGTTGAAACCCGGCGGGGCGCCGCCGTCGTGAAAGCCGTGACCAGGGCCCTGCCCGCCGAACGCACCTTCGGGCACGCCGAACCCCTTGCTGTCGAGCAGGCGCGACATGTAGGGGATCGCCCCTCGCGCCTGGTCGTTGACCCGCGAGTAGAGGAACGAGCGCTGCTCGGCGTATGTGACCGCCGCGACGGCGACCATCCCGACCGCCGCGAGAACCAGCACGCTCGCCAGCACGCGGGCGCGCAGCGAGGACATCAGTCGCGCTGCGCTCGCAGCCCGTATCCGACGCCGCGCACGGTCCTGATCAGCGACGGGCCGTGCGCGTCGAGCTTCTTGCGCAGGTAGCTGATGTAGGTCTCGAGCACGCGCCCGTCGCCGCCGAAGTCGTAGTCCCACACGTGATCGAGCAGCTGCGCGCGCGTGAGCACGCGGCGGGGGTTCAGCATCAGGTAGCGCAGAAGCCTGAACTCCGTGGCCGTCAGCTCGATCGTCTCACCGCCGCGGCGCACCTCGTGCGACTCCTCGTCGAGCTCGAGGTCGGCGAACCGGAGGCGGCTCGACTCCGCCTCGGCCTGGCCGGTGCGGCGCAGGATCGTCCTGATCCGCGCGACCAGCTCCTCGAGGCTGAACGGCTTGGTCATGTAGTCGTCCCCGCCGCCGGTGAGCCCGCGCACCTTGTCCTCGGTCGAGTCGCGAGCGGTCAGGAAGATGATCGGCACACCGGCGCGCTGCGCCCCGAGGCGGTTCGCGACCTCGAAGCCCTCGATGTCGGGGAGCATCACGTCGAGCACCATCAGGTCGGGGTGGAAGCGCGACACGGCGGCGATCGCGTCGCGTCCCGTGGCGGCCGTCTCCACCTCGAAGCCCTGGAAGCGCAGCGCCATCGAGATCACCTCCACGATGCTCGGCTCGTCGTCGACGACGAGCACGCGGCTCGCTGCGCTCGCGCCGGGCAGGGCGCCCTCCTCTGCAGTCATCACGCTGCTCCCTCGTTCCGTTCGCATGATCGCCAGGATCGGCGGTCGCGCTGCGGGCAGGCTGTGTGAAAGCTGAGAGAACGCTGAGAGGCCATCGCCCCTCAGACTAGGCGACGAGGAAGCGCTCCAGGCCCACGCGCACCCAGTCCGGCACCTCGGTCTTCTGCCAGGTCTCGGTGGAGACGCAGACGTGGCGCGCGCGCATCGCGACCAGCAGCTCCGCGCCTCGCATCACGTCGATCTCCGTGGTGATCGCCGTCCGGCCGATGCTGCGGATGCGGGCCGTGAGCGCGAGCACGTCGTCGTAGCGCGCCGGCGCGCGGAAGTCGAGCTCGGAGTGCGCGACGACGGCGTCGATGCCGCGGTCGACCATCTCCATCCAGGGCCCGATCGCCTCGCGCCAGAGCTCGGTGAACGCGACGTCGAAGTAGAGCAGGTAGTTCGCGTTGAAGACGATGCCCTGGGGGTCGCACTCGCCGTAGCGGACGCGCAGCTCGTGCACGAACTCCTTGCCCATCGCTAGGCGGCGGGCACCGTGTGCTCGACGATCTCGCGCATCAGCTCCCGGAGGTCGCGGTTGGCCTCGAAGACCATCTGCTGGCGGTGCGCCCCGTTGCCGGCGCGCAGCAGGTCCGAGATGCCGGCGAGCTGCTCCTCGCAGCCGAGCTCGGCCGCGTGCGGGCGCAGTTCGGCCAGCAGCCCCTCGGTCAGCTCGCGGGCGGGCTGCCGGCCGCCTTCGTGGTCGATCAGCTCCGCGTCGAGCCCGTGGCGGGCGGCGAGCCAGCGGTTCTCGTCGATCAGCTCCCACGGCTGCTCGACGGAATGGGTGCCGGCCTGCGCCCGCTCGGTCAGCAGCTTCACGAGCGAGACGACGAGCGCGGCCAGCCCGGTGGTGTGCTCGAGCCGGGTCTGGGAGTCCATCGCGCGGATCTCGATGGTGCCGAGACGCGGGTGCGGGCGCACGTCGTACCAGAGGTAGGTGTAGTCCGCGATCACGCCGCCGTCGACGAGCGTCTGTACGCGCCGCTGGAAGTCGTGCCATCCGCCGAAGACGGGGGGAAGCCCGACGCGCGGGAACGCACGGAAGATCGGCACGCGGCTCGACGCCAACCCGGTCGGCTCCCCCCGCCACAGCGGCGAGTTGGCGGACAGGGCGATGAGCAGCGGGACGTACGGGCGCATGTGGTTGGCGACCTGGATCGTCTCCTCGGGGTCGGCCATGCCGACATGCACGTGCATCCCGAACACGAGCTCCTGGCGCGCGACGAACCCGAGCGAGCGGATCAGCCCGCGGTAGCGGTCGTCGCTCACCACGCGCTGGTCCTCCCAGCGCGCGAATGGGTGCGTGCCCGAGGCTCCGATCCGGAGTCCCTGCCCGGCCGCGCGGTCTGCCACCAGGGAGCGCAGCGCCGCGAGCTGGGCGCCGGCGGAGGCGACGTCGGGGCACGGGGAGGTGGCGATCTCGAGCACGGACTCGAGCAGCTCGGGCTTGATCTCGCCCTGCGGGGGCTCCTCGCCGCGGATCGCGTCGATCGCGCTCGCCAGGTCGAGCGAGGACGCGTCGAGGATCATCAGCTCCTCCTCGATCCCCACCGTGTAGCGAGGGCCGTCGAAGCGGTGCTCCATGCGGGCACCCTACCCGCGGCCAGTGTCAGCGGCGGCGCGCCGGCGCGATGTCAGCCCTCGCGCTGCACCCTGTTCCACTCCACCCAGCCGATGCCCGTGCGGCCGTCGGCGGTGCGCACGCGGCACATCGCGCGCGGGAACAGCGAGATCCGCCCGTCAGGCGCCTCCAGGCGCAATGGTCCGAATGCGAGCGGTTGCACGTCGAGGTCGAGCTGCGGCGGCGCCGAGGCGATGCTCGCGGTCTCGATCAGGCCGCCGTGCCCCAGCTCGTGCCGCGCCGTGACGGTCTCGATCTCCTCGATCTCATCGCCTCGCTGCACGTAGCCGACGCCGTACCCGGGCATCTCGGGCAGGCCGACGGCGTGGGTGTGCGTGCCGTCGTCGAGGTGCAGCGCGCTCCACATCCAGTCGATCGCCCACCAGTCGCGCGAGCCCCAAGAGTGATCGCGCTGCCCGGGCCCCGCGAGCTCGATCACCTCCTCGCCGACGCGCACCCTGCCGCTGACGCGACAGGGGATCTCGTATCGCGTCGAAGCGCGCCAGGCGTAGGGGATGCCGTCGGTCTCCCATACGAGGTCGAGCTCCACCTCGACTGGCGCGCCCGGCTCGCCGCGCAGCGGCGCCGAGGGGTCGTCGTGGGCCTCGGCGGTGCCACGCGCCCGCACGGCGAAGCGCTCGAGCGCGCGCTCGCAGCGCTGCGCGGCGCTGAAGGACGCGGTTTCGATCGACTGCTCATCGTCCTCGGGTGCCGGCAGCGGGGCCGCCGCGTCCACCAGCATCACCGACGGGCGGCCCGGGGCCGCAGATGCTCGCCGTGTACAGCGCGACGCCCTGGTTGGGGAGACGCCCGAGCCGCACGTAGACGCCCAGCTTGCCGTCGTCGGAGACCGCGTCGAAGTACCAGCTCTCGTTCCAGAGCGCCTCGGGGCCGGGCTCGTGACGGCCCTCGTCCTCGGCGGCAGGCCGCAGGGCCGGCGGCCGGCCCTCCCGTGGCGGCGGCAGCAGCTCGTCCGCGCCGAGGTCGAGTGCCTGGGCGGCGTTGCGTTCGAACCACGTCATGAACATCTCGTCGCCGCGCTCGGTCCGTTCGACGATCATCGAGGCGGCGATCGTCATCACGAGCCCGTGGAAGCACGAGCGCCGGTACTCCTCCCAGCAGCGCTCCCAGCTCAGGCCCCGCACGCCGCGCTCGACGAGCTGCTCGTGGTAGCCGCGCAGGAGCTGCTCCTCGTGGCTGCGGCGCTCGGGCGTCGGCAGGCATCCGCCGAGGAAGTAGGACGCGTCCACCAGCGGCGGCCCCCAGCTCACCGTCTGCCAGTCGAGCACCGCCACCTCCCCCTCGCCGAACAGGAGGTTGTCGAGCCGGTAGTCGCCGTGCACGAGGCCGAGCGGCGGGCGCCGGTCGGCAGCCCAGCCGTCGAGGCTCGCGACGAGGCGCGCACACAGCGCTGCGTGCTCGCCGGCGACCCGCTCCCCGTAGCGATCGAGGAAAGCGGGCAGCAACTGGCTCAGCAGCGCCTGGTCGAGCGGGTTGGGCAGGTTCAGGTACTCCGAGGCGCCCACGGCGTCGTGGCCCATCACCGGCGCCTGAAGTGTCGCGAGCGCGCTCAGGGCGAGCTCGGCCCGGCCCGCGTCGCAGCCCTCGATCTGGTCGCCCTGCACCGCGTCGCGCACGTCCTCGAGCACGAGCGTGAACCAGCCCTCGCCCTCGTCGTAGGCCGCCAGGTGGCAGCGCGCGAGCGGGCCGCCCAGGCGCGCCGCGAGCTCGCGGTAGAACGTGATCTCGCGGCGGTAGGCGCCCATCCCGACGCCGGTCGCACGACTCGCCGGGTCAGCGGAGGCGAGCTTCACCACGACGCTCTCCTCCTCGCCGTCGCCCTCGCGGAAGCGCACGCGGTGGCTCTGGCTCATCTGCCCGGTCCCGACCGGCTCGCGGCCGAGGAGCTCGAGGCCGCTGCGCGAGAGGACCTCTTCGAGCCAGCCCGGGCTGATCTCCTCCGGGCTCCGGATCAGTGTCGCCGCCGGCATCGCCGCGATTCTCCTTGCAAGTCCCCGCCCGCGTCAATCGCGAAGGGTCAGCCGACCTCGTAGACGTCGGGCACCTGGCGTTCCAGCCCGC
>CAVZWQ010000001.1:0-26250 GCA_963779065.1 uncultured Solirubrobacteraceae bacterium | reverse complement strand
GGCGGCAGCTGCGGCTACGAGCCCGTCGGGCAGCGGGCCCTCGAGCTCCGTGCC
Source organism: uncultured Solirubrobacteraceae bacterium (assembly GCA_963779065.1). Lineage (GTDB taxonomy): Bacteria > Actinomycetota > Thermoleophilia > Solirubrobacterales > Solirubrobacteraceae > Palsa-744. The sequence goes on along the minus strand of CAVZWQ010000001.1, from coordinate 26,196 downwards.
GCCCCCGCGGCCCCCGCGCAAGAAGAAGAAACGATCCGGGAGACGCCGATGACCGAGGATGGAAGCGAGGGCGAGCTCGAGCCCGTCGAGGCGCTCGAGGACCTGCTCGAGGAGATCGTCGAGGACCTCCAGCTCGACGCGACCGTCGAGGTGGAAGAGCGCGACGGCGTCTTGACCGGGCGCCTCGAGGGGGAGAACGTAGGCCTGTTCATCGGCCGTCACGGTCAGACGATCGACGCGGTGCAGCACCTGGCGCAGCGGATCGTCTTCCCCGAGGGCCCCTCGCCGATCCGTGTCGTGATCGACGCGAACGGCTACCGCGAGCGCCGCGCCGAGGCTCTGCGCGGGGAGGCAGACGATGCCGCGGACCAGGCGATCAGCACGGGGCGCTCGGTCGAGCTCGATCCCCTGCCCGCCTCCGAGCGCCGCGTGGTCCACGAATACCTACGCGAGCGCGATGACGTCGAAACGCACAGCGAGGGCGACGAACCGGACCGCTACCTCGTGGTCTCGCCGCTCTCGCGCGGTAGCGAATAGACGGCGCGCCGGGGGCGTTTCACATGAAACGGTCGGGCGCGAGGCGTTTCACGTGAAAACCTCACGCTCGACTTGAGCCTGTGGATTCGCCGCAGATCGACCCCGCAGCCGGTCTCGCGCCCCTCGTGGACCGATATGGGCTGACCGCAGCGGCGAGCAGCGCGCTGGCGACCCTGCTCGGACGGCTCGCGGCGGACGAGCGGGCTCCCACGAGCATCTCGGGCGCGCCGGATGCGCTCGACAGGCACATCGCCGACTCGCTCGTGGGCCTCGACCTGCCCGCCGTACGCGACTCGAGCGTGGCTGCCGACCTCGGCTCCGGAGCCGGCCTTCCAGGCCTGGTCCTCGCCGCCGCGCTTCCCGGGCTGCGGATGAATCTGGTGGAGGCGCAGCAGAGCAAGTGCGCCTACATCGCAGCGCTCGTCGCGGCGATGGAGCTGGGCAACGCCCGTGTCGTCTGCCGCCGGGTGGAGTCCTGGAAGGAGGGGCTGGGCGCGCACGACCTCGTCGTGGCACGCGCCCTGGGCGTCCAGTCATTGGTGCTCGAGTACGCGGCGCCGCTCCTGGCTCTCGGCGGGAAGCTCGTCGAATGGCGCGGCGCCCGCGATCCGCAGGAGGAGGCTCGCGCGGCGCGTGCGGCCTCCGAGCTCGGGCTACGGCCCGTCGAGGTCCTCGCCGTCGTCCCGTTCCCGGGCGCGCGCTCGCGGCATCTCCACGTGTTCGAGAAGATCGCGCCCACCCCCCCGGGGTTCCCGCGCCGCGAGGGCGTCGCCGCTCGGCGCCCGCTCGGCGCCTGACGGCACACAGACTGGGCCGCGGCCGGTCTTTCCCCGCACCCTTTCGCCCTGCGTGCGTCGAGTCGCCCGCAGTTTGCGGCGCGGGCGCCCTCGGCCGTCCCCGTACGTCGCTAGCGTCTCGGCCTGATGAGCAAGGTCTACGCGGTCGCGAACCAGAAGGGCGGCGTCGGCAAGACGACGACCGCCGTCAACGTCGCCGCCTGCATCGCCGAGGCGGGCTACGAGACGCTGCTGGTCGACGTCGACCCGCAGGCCAACGCGACCGTCGGCCTCGGCATCGATCGCGCGCACGCGCCCCGGCGTCTACGAGGTCCTGGCCGGCGAGGCGGCCGCCGCGGACGCGCTCGTCGCGACCCCCGTCGCCGGCCTGCGCGCGATCCCAGCCGGCCCCGGCCTGGCCGGCGCCAACATCGAGCTGCCGCGCATCGACGGCTTCGAGCAGCGCCTGCGCGAGGCGCTCGAGCCGGTGCGCGAGCGCTTCGAGTACGTGCTGCTGGACTGCCCGCCGTCGCTCGGGCCCCTCACGGTGTGCGCGCTCGTGGCCGCCGACAAGGTGATCGTCCCCGTGCAGACCGAGTACTTCGCGCTCGAGGGCCTGGCCGGCCTGCTCGAGACGCTCACGCTCGTGCAGCGCGAGCTCAACCCGCGGCTCACGATCGCGGGCATGCTGCTGACGATGCACGACGGCCGCACGCGGCTCGGACAGGACGTCGAGCGCGAGGTCCGCGCGCATTTCCCCGATCTCGTCTTCGACACCGTGATCCCGCGGAACGTGAGGGTGGGCGAGGCGCCCAGCCATGGGCTGCCCGTCACGCATCACGACCCCCACAGCGCCGGGGCAGAGGCGTACTTCGAACTCGCCAAGGAGGTGGCTGCACGTGGCTAGGCCGGCGCCCGGCATGGGCCGGGGACTGAGCGCGATCCTGTCGGTGACGGAGGACCAGGAGCCCGCCGAGGAGCTGCGCGAGCTGCCGCTCGACCTGATCGTCCCGAACCCCCGGCAGCCGCGCCGCGAGTTCGACCCGGACGCGCTGCAGGCGCTGGCGGGCTCGTTCGGCGAGCAGGGAGTGCTCCAGCCTGTGCTCGTGCGCCCGCGTGCGGGCGGCACCTACGAGCTCGTCGCCGGTGAGCGGCGCTGGCGAGCGGCACGGCTCGCCGGCCTCGAGCGCATCCCGGCGCTGGTCCGCGAGCGCGAGGACGCGGCCGCGATCGAAGCGGCGCTGATCGAGAACATGGCGCGCGAGGACCTGAATCCGATCGAGGAGGCACGCGCATGCGCGGCGCTCGTCGAGGAGCTCGGTCTGACGCGCCAGGAGATCGGGCGGCGCGTCGGGCGCAGCCGCGTGGCGGTGAGCAACCTGGTCCGGCTGCTCGATCTGCCCGACGAGGTCATCGACCTGCTCTTGAGCGGGGCGCTCACGGAGGGCCACGGCCGGGCGCTGCTGCTGGCCGAGGACCACGGAGCGCGGCGAGCGCTGGCGCGCGAAGCCGCGGGGCGCGGCTGGTCGGTTCGTGCGACCGAAGAGCGCGCCCGGGCGAGCAACGAGCCCGCCGAGGAGCGTCCGTCCCGCCGGCGCGGCGCCCATCCCGACCAGGAGCACGCGGCGGACGAGATCGCCCAGGCGCTGAGCGGAGCGCTCGGCGCGGAGGTCAGGGTCCGCGCCGCGGGCGGTGGCTACCGCGCCGAGCTCGCGTTCGCCTCGGCGGAGGAGGCGATCGAGCTGGCGCGGCGGATCCGGCCGCGCGCGGTGTCGTAGAGGCTCGGCGGGATTCCGATATCCGGGATTTACGAGTTGGGCCGGACGCGCCGCGCCGGGCTCGCGTGCCCCGTCGGTACGCGAGCCTCTGCGGCGCTAGGATGACCGTTCCCCACGGGCGATTAGCTCAGCCGGTTAGAGCGCTTCTCTGATAAGGAAGAGGTCCCTGGTTCGAGTCCAGGATCGCCCACTCGAAGGTGGGACCGCCTGCAGCGCGCGCGCGGTCCGACCGGCCCGGCCGGCGCCCCACATCGCCGCGCCCCGCGCGCGCGGCTCGGATCACGCGGTCGAGCTGGGAACGCCCTCGCCGTACAGCGCCCCCCGGTCCAGATCCGCGACCGAGGTGTTCCCGGTCAGCGCGAGGGCGACGTCGATGTCGGCCCTGAACGTCTCGAGCATCCGCCGCACGCCCGCCTCGCCCTGAGCGGCCACCGCCCACGCCCAGGCCCGCCCGACGAGCACCGCCCGCGCGCCGAGCGCGAGCATCTTCACGACATCCAGCCCCGTGCGCACGCCGCCGTCGACGAGCACCTCCGCCTCGCCGGCCACCGCGTCGACCACCTCGGGCAGCGCGCGGACGGTCGAGGGCACCGAGTCGAGCTGGCGCCCGCCGTGGTTGGAGACGACGATCCCGTCGACGCCGGCGTCGACCGCGCGCCGCGCGTCCTGGGGGTCGAGCACGCCCTTCACCAGCAGGCGCCCTCCCCAGTGCTCGCGCACCCACGCGATGTCGTCCCAGGTGACGCTCGGATCGAACTGCGCATCGACCCAGTCCTTGAACGACTCCGGCGTGCTGGCTCCGGGTACGGCGTTCTCGAGGTTCCCGAACGTGAGCGGCTTGCCGCCGATACCGACGTCGCGCACCCATCGCGGGTGCGAGACGAGGTCGAGCCCGCGGCGCAGCCGCGTCCACGCGGTGCCCGCGCCTTCGATCCCGTTGCGCGTGTCGCGGTGGCGCGCCCCGACGACCGCCAGGTCGATCGTCAGCACCAGGACGGGCGAGCCGACCGCGGTCGCGCGCGCCATCAGCTCCTCGGCGTAGCCGCGGTCGCGCATCACGTAGAGCTGGAACCAGGGCGGCTGCGAGCTGGCCGCCGCGACCTCCTCGATGCCGCAGATCGAGACCGTCGACTCCACGAACGGGATCCCCGCGGCAGCCGCCGCGCGTGCCGCCTGCGCCTCCGCCCGCTTCGCGAACATCCCGCACAGCCCGACCGGCGCGAGGATCACGGGCATCGAGAGGCTCTGCCCGGCGACCTCCGTCGACTGCTCGCGCCGCGAGACGTCCTTCAGGACGATCTGGCGCAGAAGCAGCCGCTCGAGGTCGCCGACGTTCGAGCGCATCGTCGCCTCCTCGTAGGCGCCCCCGTCGATGTAGTCGAAGAGCTGGCGCGGAAGACGCCGCCGCGCCAGCTCCCGGTAGTCCCGCGGTGTCGCGGGCGCGAGGCCGAGCGGGCGATCGGGCGAGAGCCGCACGCGGGCCAGCCTACACCCGGCGGACCCTCCGGCGAGGCCGCGGCGGGAACCCTCGGGATCCCGCCGGGCCGTCGGCTTGTGCGGTCAGTGTGCGGAGACTGTGCGGTGGCGCTGTTCGAAACGCAGCCCGCGGTAACCGATGCGGGCGATCAGACGCGAGATCACCGCCCCGGCCACGAGATAGGCGATCAGGGCGATGCCCCAGTTCACGAGTATTTCGCGCTTGGGGTGACCCGAGAACTTGATCAGCCCGGTGAACGCGCCGGCGAAGAAGTTGGCGCCTTCGTGGATGCCTTTGACGATCGTGTTCGAGGTGTTGGCGTCGACCAGCACCAGCACGATCGCGAGGCCGATCAGCAGCGCGATCAGCACGGCGATCGTGATCACGAGCCGCGCGAGGGTGAGCACGGCCGAACCGAGCGCGCCGGCCGTCGCAGCACCGGCGTCGCGGGTGCGCCCGCGCATGCCCCGCCGCCGGCGGGGGGCGGCGGGAGCAGCTTCGCGTTCGCCGAGCGCCGCCCGTTCGCCCGTCGCGGGAGCGGCTGCGTCCTGCGCCGGGGCGCGTTCTGCGGGCGCCGCAGCACCCGCCGTCGTCCGCGCCGGAGCGGTGGCCGTCGTGATGCGGCCGGCGCCCTCTTCCGCGGGCGCTGCGGTTCGTTCCCTGCGGCGAAGCAGTCTCATTCTCCACACCGTCCTTCCATCCGGCTGTCGACCTCCTTCGGGGAGGCCACCCATGCGGCTACCCGGGTGGTGTGGGGGCTAAGCCGGCCGTCAGCCCTCTGACGGTCCTCGCGGGACCATGTTCGGTGCGGCCGAGGGGCACCGTCGAGGCCCCGCCTCGGGCGGGACCTCGCGCGCTGCCCGCGGTTTCAGCTCGGCTGCTTGACGATCCGGATGTAGGGACGGGGGGATTCCCACCCGTCGGGGTAGAGCTCTTTGGCTTCCTCGTCGGAGACCGAGCCCGCGATGATCACGTCATCGCCGTTGTTCCACTGCGCGGGCGTCGCCACTTTGTGCCTCGCCCCGAGCTGCAGCGAGTCGATCACGCGCAGGACCTCGTCGAAGTTCCGCCCCGTCGTCATCGGGTAGACGAGGATCAGCTTGACCTTCTTGTCGGGGCCGATCACGAACACGTTGCGGACCGTCTGGTTGTCCGCCGGCGTGCGCGTTCCGGGGTCGCCCTCGGTGTCGGCCGGGAGCATCCCGTAGAGCTTCGAGACGTTGTAGTCGCCGTCGGCGATGATCGGGTAGTTGGGCGCGGTGCCCTGGGTCTCGGCGATGTCCTTCGCCCAGTCGCCGTGCCTGTCGATCGGGTCCACCGAGAGGCCGATGATCTTCACGCCGCGGCGGTCGAACTCCGGCTTGATCGAGGCCATGTAGCCGAGCTCGGTCGTGCAGACCGGAGTGAAGTCCTTCGGATGCGAGAACAGAACCGCCCAGGAGTCGCCGATCCAATCGTGGAATTTGATCGGGCCCTCGGTCGTCTGGGCTTCGAAGTCGGGGGCCGTGTCGTTGATGTATAGGGCCATCTGCAATTGCTCCTGTCGTCGTGCCCTCAGCGCCGCGCCGGGGGCGGGCGCAAATTCCCTACAAGCCTATCCACTTTCGGGAGTTTTCCGGCGAGAAGGGTACGCTCCCGGACGTGATCGTCGTCACCGGCCGCGTGCAGATCCCGCCGCAGCACCGCGAGCGCTTCCTGGGGATCGCGAGCGCGATGTGCCGGGCCTCCCGCGCGGACGACGGCTGCCTCGGCTACCGGGTCTACGAGGACGCCGAGCAGCCCGGCCGCTTCGTCTTCATCGAGGAGTGGCGCGACGAGGACGCGCTGCAGGCCCACTTCCGCCAGGCGCACACCGGCGAGTTCATGGGTGCGCTGCCGGGACTGCTCGGCGAGCCGCCCGACGCGCTCTTCCACACGGTCGCCGCCACCCGCCGGCTCGACCCGGCGCGCGGGCTCGTCGACCTCGCCTAGCGCGGCAGGGCGGAGCGGGGCCCCATCCGAGGCCCCGCCGCGCGCTCTGTCTCAGACGACCCCGCTGGGGGTGCCGCGCGTTCCGGCTTCCTGCACCGGTTTCGAGTTCGGCGGCACGGTGACGGGCGCTTTCGAGGTGCACTGCAGCGCCCCCTGCACTTCTTCCGCCGGGGTCAGCGCGACTTTCAGGTGCCCCGGGAGCCGGAACGACGGGGGCGCCGCGAAGTTGAACGCCTCCGTCAGGTCGCCCGTGGTTTCGCGCCGCCACGCGCTGAGGTTCGGCACCTCGACCCCGAAGCGCGTCTCGAGGAAGCGCAGCGTCGAGGTGTGGTCGTACACCTGCGAGGAGACGAGTCCGCCGCGACTCCACGGCGACACGACGAGCATCGGCACACGGAAGCCGAGACCGATCGGCCCGGTCACGCCGCCCGAGTTGCCCGTCACGTCCGGCACCGTGAGGTACTCGTCGGGAGTGCCGAGCGGCGCGGTCGGCGGTGCGACATGGTCGAAGAAGCCGCCGTTCTCGTCCCAGGTGACGAAGATCGCCGTCTTTTCCCAGACTTCTTTCTTCGCGCGCACCATTTTGATCAGCTGCGAGAGCGCCTTCTCGCCGATCTTGGCCGTCGAGTTGCCGGGGTGCTCGGTCTCCGCGAGCGCCGAGGTTGACCCAGGACACCTGCGGGAGTTCGCCTTTGCGCAGGTCTTTCTTGAACGAGTCCTCGTAGATCGTTTCCAGACCGAGTTTTTTCAGCGTCGGGTCGGTGTGGAACTTTTTGAAGAACGCGAGCGGGTTGTCCTCGAGGCCCCCGACCTTGCCGTTGTAGACCTTCCACGTGACGCCGGCCGACTGCAGCTGCTCGGGCATCGTGGTCCACGTGAACTTTTCGCGCACTTCGGGGGCGGTGTTCTCCACGGTCTCCACGAGCGGGCCGCCGTTTTCGCCGTTCGGGTCGATCGTGGCGGTCATCGAGTAGAGCCGGTTCGGGTCGGTCGGGCCGAGCACCGAGCAGTGGTAGTGGTCGCACAGCGTGAAGCCTTCGGCGAGGGTCCGGTAGAAGGGGATGTCGGCCTTCTCGTAGTAGCCCATCGTCGCCACGCCGGCCGCTTCGCCGTCGGATTCGATGTGCGTGCGCACGAACTTGTCCATTGCGCCGCTGTCCCAGCTGTTGTGCTGCGGCACCCAGCTGTGGGTGATGTCCGGGAAGCACTGGGCGACGTTGTTGGTTTCCAGGCGGAAGGGCAGCAGCTTGCCACCGAAGCCTTCGGCTTCGTAGCCTTCCTGTTCGTAGACCGCCTGGGCCGCCGGGCTTCCGAAGCCCTCGACGCCGCTGTAGGTCCCGAAGTAGTGGTCGAACGACCGGTTCTCCTGAATCACGATGATCACGTGCTCGATGTCGCTGAGTTTGCCCAGCGGCGGCGTGATCGCCGCGTTCGCCATCTTCACGAGCGGGTCGCTGCCGAACGCGACGGCGCCTGCGGCGACCCCCGCCTGAAGCACCTGACGGCGCGTAAGCCTTGACTCCATCCCTGCTCCCCTCCTAGTTGCGCAGTCCCTCCGGGGACCCCTTTCCCCGGCTCACAAGACCAGGTTCCCTCACAGCAGGCCCCCCGCCTGTAAACGGACTGTAACGGCTCGTGAAACTCAGCGCCAGTCTCTGACCCGCTCGCCCCTTGGGGTCGAACAGGGGCTCGCGGGCCACCTCGCCGGGGATCCAGCGGCCGAAGATGTCCAGCTCGACGCGTGCGCCGATCTCGACCTCGGCCGGCAGGTAGGCATAGGCGATCGAGCGCTCGACGCTGTATCCGTAGCCTCCGCTCGTCACCCTTCCGGCGACCTCGCCCTCGACGCGCACCGGCTCGTTGCCGAGCGCGACCGAGCGCGGATCCTCCAGCACCAGGCAGCGCAGGCGCCGGCCCGGCTTGCGCCCGCCGGCGAGCGCCTCGGCGCCGAGGAACCCCCCGCCGTCCTTCACGCAGAAGCCCAGCCCTCCCTCGTATGGCGTCTCGTCGGGCGTGATGTCGGCGGCCCAGACGCGGTACCCCTTCTCGAGGCGCATCGAGTCGATCGCCCGGTAGCCGCCCGCGACGAGGCCGTGCTCGGAACCCGCCTCCCACAGCGTGCGCCAGAGGCCGGCGCCGTACTCGGTCGGGCAGTAGAGCTCCCAGCCGAGCTCGCCCACGAACGTCACCCGCAGCGCGCGCGCCGGGACGTCGCCGATCGTGAGCTCGCGCATCGACATGTACGGGAAGTCCAGGGCGTCCGGCGTGAGCGGGGCGAGGATCTCGCCCGCCTTCGGCCCCCACAGCGCGAAGCACGACCAGCGCGCGGTCACATCGGTGCACCGCACGCTCCCGTCGGCCGGCTCGTGGCGGCGGATCCAGCTGAGGTCGTGGTTGCCGAACGCGGTGCCCGTGACGATCGAGAACAGCTCCTCCTCGACGCGTGTGACGGTGAAGTCGCACTCGATCCCACCGCGGCTGTTGAGCATCTGCGTGTAGGTGATCGCGCCGACGTCGCGGGCCACGCTGTTGTCGCACAGCCGTTCGAGGAAGGCGGCGGCGCCCGGGCCGGCCACCTCCAGCTTCGCGAACGAGGACTCGTCGAACAGGCCCGCTCGCTCGCGCGTCGCGAGGTGCTCGGCGCCGATCGCCGGCGACCAGTGCATGCCCGCCCAGCCGCGCGGGCGCAGCCCCTCGTCCCCGCGCGCGGCGTTCGACTCGTACCAGTTCACGCGCTCCCACCCGGACTTCTCGCCGAACGCGGCGCCGTGCTCGGCGTGCCAGGGGTAGGCGCTCGACGTCCGCAGGGGGCGGCCCGCCTGGCGCTCGTGGCCGGGGTAGCGGATGTCGTAGTAGGTCTCGTAGACCTCGCGCGTGCGCTTGAGGGTGTAGGAGGGCGAGCGGTACTGCCGCCCGAACCGCCGGATGTCCATCTCCCACAGGTCGCTGGCCGGCTCCCCGGCGAGGATCCACTCCGCCATCGCCTTGCCGATCCCGCCCGCGCCCGCGAGCCCGTGCGCGCAGAAGCCGGCCGCCACGTAGAAGCCGCGGACCTCGCTCTCGCCGAGGCAGAACTCGTTGTCGGGCGTGAACGCCTCGGGCCCGTTGATGAGCCTCGTGACGGTGATCTCGTCCATCACCGGCACGCGCCGGCGGGAGTTCACCGCGATCTCCTCGAAGCGGGGCCAGTCCTCTTCCAGCAGCCGGCCGTTGAAGTCCTGCGGGATCGCGTCGAGCCCGCGCGCGTCCAGCGCCCACGGCGCCGAGGCGCGCTCGTAGCCGCCCATCACGAGGCCGCCGCCCTCCTCGCGGAAGTAGATCAGGAGGTCGGGGTCGCGCAGCGTCGGCAGGTGCACGATCTGCCCCGGCGCCCCGCGCTCCCGGAACGGCTGCGTCACCAGGTACTCGTGCGCGAACGGGACGATCGGGACCCGCACCCCTGCCATGCGCCCGATCTCGGCGGCGAACATGCCGCCCGCGTTGACGACCACCTCGGCCTCGATCGGACCCCACTCGGTCTGCACGCCGCGCACCTGCCGCCCGCCCCGGCCGTCCTGCTCGACGTCGATCGCCGTCACGCGGCTGTGGGTGAAGATCCGGGCGCCTCCCGCCCGGGCGCCGTCGGCGAGCGCGGTCGTGAGCAGCGACGGGTCCAGGTAGCCGTCCGTCGCGAGGTAGGAGCCGCAGCGCACGCCCTCGGTGTCCATCAGCGGGAACAGCTCCTGCGCCTCGCCGGGGGAGATCAGCTCCAGGGGCAGGCCGAAGGTCCGCGCCCAGGCGACCTGCCGCAGCACCTCCTCCTCGCGCTCCGGCGTGCAGGCCAGGCGGATGCCCCCGCACTCCACCCAGCCGCAGTCCAGGCGCCGGTAGAGCTCGACCGAGTCCATCATCATCCGCGTCAGCGGCAGGCTCGAGCGGAGCTGGCCGACGAGCCCCGCGGAGTGGAACGTCGAGCCGCTCGTCAGCTCGTTGCGGTCGAGCAGCACGACGTCGCGCTCGCCGAGCTCGGCCAGGTGGTAGGCGATCGAGGCGCCGCCCACGCCGCCGCCGACGATCACGATCCGCGCCCGGGACGGCAGCTCGCGCGGGCGGACCATCGCTAGGACCCCGCCGCCGCGAGCAGGCGCTCGAGCTCGCCGCCGCCCGCCGCCGCACCCAGGCGCCCGAAATGGCGCTCGGCGTAGCCGGCGAAGTCGAAGTCGAGGTCGGAGAGGCTCCCCTGCACGACGCCCCACGCCGCCTCCCTGACGTCCGACATCATGCGCATCAGCTTCAGCCGGGCGCGCTCGGCGCGCGAGGGAGAGCGTTCGTTGTAGGCCTGCAGCAGGCGCTCGTCGTCGGCCTCGCCGAAGTCGTTGTTGACCGACAGGTTGCCGAGGTCGAACCACGGGTCGCCCATCCCGGCGTACTCCCAGTCGACGATCATCACGCGCCCGCTGTCCGCGTCGGCGATCACGTTTCCGGGCAGCAGATCGTTGTGACACGGCCGCCGTCCCTGTGCCGGCAACGCCGCGGCGATCCGTCCCGCGAGCTCGCCGGCTGTGCGCAGCTCCGGCGGCGGCGTGCCCCCGCGCGCGAGCAGGGTGCGCTCGTAGGCGGCGATCAGGTCGGGCACCCAGAACGGCGAGGGCAGCGTCACGTCCGCGTCGTGGAAGCGGCGCAGAGCCACCGCGATCTCCTCGGCGCGCGCCGCCACCTCGGGCGGCGAGAGCGTCTCGCATGGCACGTAACGGGTCACCATCCCGCCCGCGAAGCCCGCCGCGAGCGCTGGAGCGAGGCCGAGCTGCGCGGCGGCCTCGTTCGCCGCGCGCTCCGCCTCACGGCTGATTCCGAGCAGGTCGGTGTCCTTGCCGTGCAGGCGCAGGACATAGTCCGTCCCGCCGAGTCGCATGCGGTAGTTACGGTTGGTGATGCCGCCCTCCAGCGGCTCCGGCTCCGCTTCGGCCGGCCCCAGAATGGGTTCGAGGTCGTGCACGATGTCTCTCAGATCCTCCACCGCCGCCGCTCCCCGTTGCCCGATAAGGCTCACAACCTATACCTTCAGAGACCATGACCGGCGTCGATCGGCTCGACCGTCCAGCGCCGGGTGAGGAGCCCGACGAGCTGATCGCCAACGCCGACCTGGAAGCGGCGCGCCGGGCGGTCGCCGAGCTCGCGCTGCGCACGCCGGTCGTGCCGTGCCAGGAGCTCTCCGAGCTCACCGGCGCACCCGTGCTCCTGAAGGCGGAGTGCCTGCAGACCACGGGCTCGTTCAAGATCCGCGGGGCGCTGAACCGGATCGCGGCGCTCGGGCCGGACGCCGCGGCGGGGCTCGTCACGGCGAGCGCCGGCAACCACGCCCGCGCGGTCGCGCATGCCGCGCGCGCGAAGGGCCTCGGCTGCGAAGTCTTCATGCCGCGCGACGCGCCCGTCTCGAAGGTGGTCGCGGTCGAGTCGCTCGGCGCGCGCGTGCGCCTCGCGGGCGACACCGTCGACGGGGCGCTCGAGCATGCGCAGGCCGCCGCGGCGGAGTCGGGCGCCGCGTTCGTGCACCCGTTCGACGACGCCGAGGTGATCGCGGGTCAGGCGACGCTCGGCCTCGAGCTGGCCGAGGACGTTCCGGGCCTCGCGCGGGTGATCGTGCCGGTGGGCGGCGGCGGCCTCGCGAGCGGGATCGGGATCGCGCTCCGCCGCGCAGGCGTCGAGGCGGAGCTGATCGGCGTGCAGGCTGCGCTGTGCGCACCGTTCGCCGAGGCGATCGGGGAGCCGGGTGCAGGCGCCGCCGCCGGGGCGCCGGTCCTCAGCGAGACGACGATCGCCGACGGCGTCGCCGTCAAGCGGCCCGGGCGGTTGACGATGCCGCTGCTGCGGGTGCTGCTCGCCGGCGTGGCGACGGTCAGCGAGGACGAGATCGCAGACGCGATGGTGTTCCTCGCCGAGCGCGCGAAGCTCGTCGCCGAGGGCGCGGGCGCGGTCGCGGTCGCGGCGCTGCGCTCGGGCTCGCTCGCGCGGGTGGATGGCCCGACCGTCGCGATCGTCTCCGGCGGGAACGTGGACAGCGGCCTGCTGGCCTCGCTGCTGCTCCGTCACGAAGCCGAGGAAGGGCGCCGCGTGCGGATCCACACGCGCGTGCCGGATCGCCCCGGCGGCCTCGCCGAGCTGCTGGCGCTGATCGCGACCCTGCGGGCGAACGTGCTGAGCATCGAGCACCGCCGCGAAACCGTTCCGCTGCACCCGCGCGAGACGGCTGTCGAGCTCACGCTCGAGACGCGCGGGCCGGGTCACACCGACGAGGTGCTCGCCGCGCTCGCCGCACGCGGCTACGAGGCGCGCCTGGGTTGAGCTAGAGCCGGCCGGCCGCGCCAGCGAACTTCCGCCAGCGCTCGCGCGTCTCGCGCCGTTGCGCCTCGCCCTGACGCGGGCGCACCGCCCGTCCCCGAGGCAGCAGGGCGACGGCATCCTGCAGCGAGCCGAACACGCCGCCGCCCACGCCCGCCAGCAGCGCGGCGCCCAGCACCGTCGTGTCCGCGCGCCCGACGGACAGCTCCAGTCCGACCGCGTCGGCCTGCATCTGCAGCAGCGTCTCGTCGTTGGTCAGCCCGCCGTCGACGAGCAGCCGTTCGATCGGCACCTCGGCGGCCATCGCCTCGACGACGTCCGCGACCCGCTGCGCGATGCCCTCGAGAGCGGCCCGGGCGACGTGCGGCGGGCGCACGCCGCCGTGAAGGCCGGCGAGGACGCCGCGCGCTCTCGGCTCCCACCACGGCGAGCCGAGCCCGGCGAGCGCGGGCAGAACCTTCACCCCGGCGCTGTCGGGCACCTCCGCGGCCAGCGCGGCCAGGGCGGCGGGATCCGGGGCCAGGCCGAGGCCGCCGGCGAGCCACTCGAGCAGCGCTCCTGCTGTGAAGACGCCGCCGTCGAGCGCGTAGGCGACGGTCCCGCCGGCGTCGGCCCACGCGACCGTCGGCAGCAGGCCCGGGGCGCGCCGCGGAGCATCCGCCGGCGCCAGCACGAACACTCCCGTGCCGTAGGTCGCCTTCGCGAGCCCGGGCGCGATCGCGCCGCTCCCCGCGAGCGCGGCCTGCTGGTCGACGAGCTGCGCGTGCAGCCGCACGGGCCGCGGCCAGGCGTCGCTGCGGAGCTCGCCGAGCGCGCCGTAGGTCGGGCCGAGAGCCGGAAGCCACGAGGAGCTCAGCGCGAAGGCGCCGAGCAGCTGCTCGTCCCAGTCGTGCCCCCCGAGCGCGAGCAGCTGGGTGCGCGACGCGGTCGAGAGGTCGGTCGCGAACCGTCCTCCGAGACGGTCGGCGAGGAACGCGTCGACGGTTCCCATGCGCAGCACGCCCGCCTGCGCGGCGCGTCCGACGGCGGGGTCGTTCGCGAGGAGCCATGCGAGCTTGCCGGCGGAGAAGTACGGGTCGAGCGGCAGCCCCGAGCGCTCGGCGACCTCATCGTCCAGCTGTTCGAGAAGCTGCTCCTGGCGCTTGTCCTGCCAGACCACGATCGGCGTGAGCGGCTCACCCGTCCGGGCGTCCCATGCCAGCACGGACTCGCCCTGGTGGGCCAGGCCGGCCAGCACCTCGCGTCCCTCTTCGACGCCGGCCAGCACCTCTCCCACCGCCTCTTCGACGGCGGCGAGCACCGCCCGTGCATCCTGCTCCACCCGGTCCGGCGAGGGATGCGCCGTCGCGACCGGGCGCCGCGCCTCGGCGAGCACCCGCAGGCGGGTGTCGAACAGCGCCGCCTTGACCGCGGTCGTCCCCTCGTCGATGCCGAGCAGCAGCGGCTCGCTCACGGCTGCGCCGCCGCGTGCGAGCGCCGCGCAGCCCGCCGCCACCACGGCTCGAAGTCGCCCGCGGGCGCGGCTGCGGTGAGCGAGCGCGGAGCGCCGAGCTCGATCGCACCGGTCTCGGCGAGCATGCGGGCGAGCCGCTCGGCGATCGCAGGCGCGGCCGACAGGCCGGTCGAGCGGATCGCGCCGGCGTGGATCAGCGCGGGCACGGTCGAGGAGCGCGCCAGGACATAGTTCGCGCCGTCGCGCCCGGCAGGCCTCAGCCCGGCGTAGGCGGCGATCGGCTCTGCACCCTCGAGCGCGGGGAAGCTCCGGCGGGCCCGCGCGAGGATCAGCTCCGCGGCGTCGGGCTCGACCGAACGATCCTCCTTGTCGGTCCGCTCGCGCGCGGTCGGCCCCGCGATCACGTGGCCGTCGATCGTCGGGAACACGAGCACGCCCTTGCCGGCCGCGGAGGGCAGCGGCAGCAGGATCTCCTCGAGCGGCTCCCCGTCGGGCTGCGCGAAGACGAGGAACTCCCCCTTGCGCGGGTAGAGCTCGAACGGCCGCTCGCCGGCGAGCCCTGCGACCTCGTCGGCGTGCACCCCGGCGCAGTTCGCGGCCGCGCGCACCCTCAACGCTCGCCGCCCGCGAGCTCGAGGGTGACCCCGCCGGCCGGCCCGGTGAGAGGGCGCTGACGCGCGCGCCCTCCGCACCGTCGCGCCGCCGGCCGCGGCGCCCGCGGCGAGCGCCCGCGCGAACGCGGCCGGGTCCGTCACCGCCTCTCCGGGCACGCGCAGCTCGCCGGGAGCAATCAGCTCGGCTTCGACACCGTTGCGGGCGGCGTTCTCCGCGAGCTCGCTCACCGCGGCGCGCTGTGCGGGCTCCAGCGCGCGCAGCCGCGCGCCGCAGCGAACCAGCGGCGCACCGAGGCCGGCCAGCCGCTCCTCCCGCAGCCGGCCGGCGCGCAGGATCAGCTCGGTCTCCAGCTCGCCGGGCCTGGAGTCGAAGCCCGTGTGCACGATCCCCGAGTTCCCTCCGCTGGCGCCCAGCGCCAGCTCGTCCTCGGCCTCGAGCAGGAGCGACGAGACGCCGTGCGCGGCGAGCTCGTAGGCGAGGGCGCAGCCGACCACCCCGCCGCCGACGATCGCGACCTGCTCGTCGGGGGTGGCCATCGGCACACCCTATGCCCGCGCCGTGGCCTGACGGGCGGTCGAGCTCGCATACGATCGGCGCCGTGCAGATCGAGCCTTTCGAGATCGAGCGCTTCTACGAGCGCTGGGAGTTCCGCGCCGAGCTGATGCTCTCGAGCAGCGACTGCGAGTCGCGCGCCCTCTCGGCGCTGCTGGAGCTGGAGCCCGGCGCGGAGGAGCGGCTGCGCTCGCTGCACCTCGGCTACACCGAAGTCCCCGGCTCGCCGGAGCTGCGCGCGGCGGTCGCGCAGACCTACGAGACGATCGAGCCGGACGACGTCCTGACGGTGGCCGCGGCCGAGGAGGGGATCTTCATCGCCTACCACGCCCTGCTCGGCCCGGGTGACCACGCGGTCGTCGAGACGCCCTGCTACGGCTCCGCTCTCAACCTCGCGCGAAGCACGGGCGCCGAGGTGACGCCGTGGCAGCGCCGCCATCCGGACGGCTGGGCCTACGACCTGGACGAGCTCGAGCGCGCGCTGCGGCCCGACACCCGCTTCGTCTACGTCAACAGCCCGCACAACCCGACGGGCAGCCAGATGACGCGCCGGGGAGCAGCGGCGCCTGGTCGAGCTGCTCGCCGAGCGCGGGGCCGTCCTGTTCAGCGACGAGGTCTACCGCGGCCTCGAGCACGACGAGAGCGCGCGGCTGCCGGCCGCGTGCGACCTCTACGAGCGCGCGCTGTCCCTGAACACCGTGTCGAAGTCATATGGCCTGCCGGGCCTGCGGGTGGGCTGGCTCGCGTGCCGCGACCGCACGCTGCTCGAGAAGCTTCGCGAGCTGAAGCTGTACACCACGATCTGCTCGAGCGCTCCGAGCGAACTGCTCGTGGCGCTCGCGCTCCGCCACTCGGAGCGGCTGATCGGCGAGGCGCGCGCCCTGGTGCTGGACAACCTCCCGCCGCTGGAGGCGTTCCTCGCGCGCCACAGCGAGCTGCTCGAGTGGGTGCCGCCCGCGGCAGGGCCGATCGGCTTCCCGCGCGTGCGCGACGAGCGCGACGTGCGCGCCTGGTGCGAACGGGTGGCCGAGGAGTCCGGGGTCCTGCTGCTCCCGGGCTATGTCTACGACGAGCCCCGCCACCTGCGCATGGGCTACGGGCGCGCCGGGCTCGAGCAGGCGCTCGCGCGGCTCGACGCGCACATCGCGCGCGAAGCGCGCTAGGTTGCGCTGCGAAGGAAGGCTCCGGAGCGTGTTCCGCAACATCCTCGTCGCGATCGACGGATCCCCCGACGCCGAGCTCGCGCTCGGTCACGCGATCGACCTGGCCGAGTGCGCGAACGGGCGCCTGACGATCTTCGCCGCCGTGCCCTCGCCGCCGGCCTTCACCTACGCGAGCCCCGGCGCCTCCGCGCTGGCCGAGGTCGCCGAACACGCGCGCGAAGAGACCGACGCGATCGTGCGTGCCGCGCTCGAGCGCGTACCCGACTCGGTCGGGGTGACGAGCGTCGTCAGCGACGCGCCCGTCCGACCCGCCCTGGTCGGGCAGATCTCCTCGGGCGGCCACGATCTCGTGGTGATGGGCTCGCGCGGGCGTGGCGCGGTCGGTTCGGCGCTGCTCGGGAGCGTCAGCCACCATGTGCTACACCACGGCGGCGTGCCGGTGCTGATCGTGCCCGCCGGCGAGCAGCCCGCCGGCTGAGGAGAGCCGCTCAGAGCACCTTCGAGAGGAACGCGCGCGTGCGCTCGTGGCGCGGGTTGGCGAGCACCTCGGCAGGCGCGCCCTCCTCGACGACGACCCCGCCGTCCATGAACACGACCGTTGTCGGCGACCTCGCGCGCGAACCCCATCTCGTGCGTGACGACGACCATCGTCATCCCGTCCCCGGCGAGCCCGCGCATCACCTCGAGCACGTCCCCGACCAGCTCGGGGTCGAGGGCCGAGGTCGGCTCGTCGAAGAGCATCAGCTTCGGCTCCATCGCCAGCGCCCGCGCGATCGCCACGCGCTGCTGCTGGCCGCCGGAGAGCTGCGACGGGATAGGAGTCGTGCTTGTCGGCGAGACCGACGCGGTCGAGCAGCTCGCGGCCCCGCTGCCGGGCGCTGCTCGCGGGATTCGTGCTTGACGCGGATCGGCGCGCACGTCACGTTCTCGAGCGCCGTCATGTGGCCGAAGAGGTTGAAGTGCTGGAAGACCATCCCGATCTCCGCCCGCTTGCCCGCGACCTCGGATTCGCGCAGCTCGTGCAGCTTGTCGCCGACCTGGCGGTAGCCGACCAGCTCGCCGTCCACCGAAAGCCGCCCGGAGTTGATCTTCTCCAGGTGGTTGATGCAGCGCAGGAACGTCGACTTGCCCGAGCCCGACGGGCCCAGCAGGCACAGCACCTCGCCGGGCGCCACCGTCAGGTCGATGCCGCGCAGCACCTCGTTGCGACCGAAGCGCTTGTGCACGCCCTCCGCGAGGACCATCGGGGGTGCGGCGCTCATGCAGCTCCCCTGCTCGCGCGCGCCCAGCGAGCCCAGCCCGGTGCGCAACCGCTGCAGGGCGTGTCCGGCTGCTCGCGGGCGGCGCCGCGCCCGTAGTAGCGCTCCAGGTAGTACTGGCCGACGTAGAGCACGCTCGTACATGCGAGATACCAGATGCTGGCCGTGATCAGGAGCGGGATCGTCTTGAAGTTCACCGCGTAGATCGTCTGCGCCGCGTAGAGCAGATCGCCGACCGCGATCACGCTGACGAGCGAGGTCGTCTTCAGCATCGAGATCGTCTCGTTGCCGGTCGGCGGGATGATCACGCGCATCGCCTGGGGGAGCACGATCCGGCGCAGCGTCTGCATCCGCGTCATGCCCAGCGACTGCGCCGCGTCGGCCTGGCCCTCGTCCACCGAGATGATGCCCGCGCGGACGATCTCCGCCATGTAGGCCCCCTCGTTCAAGCCGAGCGCCAGGATCGCCGCCGTGAACGCATGGATCAGCGTGTTCGCGTTGCCGTGGATGAACGCGGGGCCGAACGGGATCCCGAGGTCGATCTTCGGATACAGCGCCGAGATGAAGTACCAGAAGATGATCTGGACGAGCACCGGGGTGCCGCGGAAGAACCAGATGTACAGCCAGCTGCCGCCGGAGACGAGCGGGTTCGGCGAGAGGCGCATCACCGCCAGCAGCACGCCGAGCACGACCCCGATCGCCATCGCGATCACGGTCAGCTCGAGCGTGATCCTCAGCCCTTCGAGGATCCTTTCGTCGAAGAGGTATTCGCCGACGACGGCCCATTCGAAGCGCGGGTTGGTCGCGACCGAACGGATGATCGCGACGGCCAGGACCAGCACGATCGCCGCGGCGATCCACCGGCCCGGCCGTCGCACCGGGACGGCCCGGATGTCCTCGGGCCGCCCCTCGACACCGGTGTCCCTGACGGAGGACACCGCTCAGCGCCTAGCTGATCGCGCCGTTGATCTTCGGGTTGCTGATCGCGCCTTCCTGGATCCCCCACTTTTCGAGGATTTCCTTGTACTTGCCGCTGCTCATCAGCTGTTTGAGCGCTTCGAGCATCGGCTGCGCGAGCCCGCTGTTCTTCGGCACCGCCAGCCCGTAAGGGGCGAACGCGTAGGTCTTGCCGACGAGCGTGAACTGGCCTTTGTTCTGCTTGATCTGGTAGGCGACGACCGGCGAGTCCGCGAGGCCGACCGCCGCGCGGCCGCTGGCGATCGCCAGGTTCACCTGGTTCTGGCCCGGGAAGCTCAGCACCGTCACGGCCTTCTTGCCTTCTTTGGTGCACTTCTTGCTCTGGGCTTCGGATTCTTCCTGCTCGACGGTGCCCTTCTCGACGCCGACGGTCTTGCCGCAGATGTCCTTCAGGCTTTCGACGCCGGGGTTCGTGCCGGTCTTCGCGTAGAAGGAGATGCCGGCGTTGTAGTAGGTGACGAAGTCGACCTTCTTCTCGCGTTCCTTGGTGTCGGTGAACGAGGAGGCGCCGAGGTCGTAGCGCCCGGCCTGGATGCCGGGGATGATCGCTTCGAACTGGGCGTCGGTGAACTTCGCTTTCAGGCCCATCGTTTCGGCCAGCGCCGTCACGAGGTCCGGGTCCATGCCGATGATCGTGTGCCCGTCGGAGGCGAGGAACTCGTTCGGCGCGTACTGGGCTTCGGTGCCGACGACGAGCGTGCCCTTGGATTTGACCGCTGCCGGGACCTTCGCGGCGATCGCGGCGACCGTGCCGGTGCCCGCGGCCGTCGTCGTGGGCGTGCTCGAAGACGTCGTGGTGGAGCTGCTGCTCCCGCACCCCGCGATCGCGAGGACCGCCAGCACCGGCGCGCCGATGCGGACGAGGTTGCTGATCATCGAAACGAGACCTCCTCCGAGGATTTGAGCCGGGCCGGGTGGCCGCGGCCGCGCAAGTATAGGTCCGCACGAGGGACCTTTGACGTGCCGAGCGGCGCGGCCCGGCTGTTCGCCGGAGGGGCGTCCACCGCCGCTAAGGGATGCGAGGCACGATGCCGATGAGGGGCTCGTGACCAACTTCGCCCGCTCGCTCCCGGCCGCAGGCTCGATCCTGCGCGTTCGTGTCGTCTTCGCCGTCCTCGCCGGCTCGCTCCTGTTCTCGCTTCTGGGTGCCGCGCCCGCGACCGCGAAGGTGGAAACCGTGGAAGAAGCGACGGTCGGCCTCCAGCCCCGCAACGCCGGCGTCCGAGGCGAAGGCTCGCGGTCCTCGTTCGGGAACACGGCCGGGAACCCCGTCCTGCACGGAACCAGCGTCTACTCGATCTACTGGGACCCCGAAGACCTGTTCCACGAACATCAGGAATGGCTCGTGAAGACGGACCACTTCATGCAGCAGATGGGCGCAGCGAGCGGAGGCCTCGGGACGATCTTCTCTTCGGTCTCCCAGTACCGCGACCGCTCCAACACTCCGGCGAGCGACTCGATCGTGTTCAAGGGCTCCTACCACGACTTCACGAAATACCCGCACTTCGGCTGCGTCGACCCGAACCCGCTCGCCGTCGGCGCGCTCACGTGCCTCACCGACAGCCAGCTCCGCGAACAGCTGCAGTCGTTCGTCGCGAGCCACGGGCTTCCGACCGGCATGCACACGATCTACTACCTGATCACGCCGCCGGGCGTCACGCTCTGCCTGGACACCGCGGCCACGCACTGCTCTGACTACGTCGTCTCGCCCGAAGAAGAATCAAAAGGAGAACGCGCGAGCACCAGCTGGGAACACAGCTTCTGCAGCTATCACGGCGCGATCAACCCCAGCAAAGCCGCGACCGGGGACGCGAGCACGCTCCTCTACGCCGCGATCCCCTGGACCGCCGGGGCCGAGGGATCTGGCGCCTTCACGTCGGGCAGCTTCTTCTACGACGATGCCTTCGACTGCCAGGACGGCGGCTGGATGATCGAAAACGAAACCGTGGTCCGCGAGGCGCCGAAGCAGCTCGAAAAAGGCGAACAGGAAATCCTCAAAGGTGAAAAAGGCACACCGAAGGAAAAGGAAGAACTGGAACTGCGCATCCGCCTCGAAGGCCCGCACATCCAGGAGCCCAACCAGGAAGGGAAAGGCGAATTCGGCGACTTCAGCGCCGGTCTCGCCGACCTGACGATCAACCAGATCGCGCTGGAGCAGGCCAACACGGTCACCGACCCGCTGCTCCAGAGCTGGAAGGACACGAGCGGCTACGAGGTCACCGATATGTGCCGCAACATCTTCGGCAACACCGTGGACGGGCCGGTTCAGGGCGCGGGCGCCGCGGACCTGAAAACGGAAGCAGGCAGCCTCTCCAACGAGTCGGTCGGCGACGCCCGCTACTACATCGGGAACGTCTACAGCCGCTCGGAGAAGCACTGCGTGGGCGGCGTGGGCTTCGTCCCGCGTTTCACCGCTCCCAACCCGGTCAACGTAAATGAAATCGTGGGCTTCAACGGCATGGGGTCCACGGTCGGGCTGATCGAAGCCCTCGCTTACGGTCCGAGCGGTCCGCCGACCCCCACTTACGCCACGTTCACCTGGAACTTCGGCGACGGCACGGAAGCCAAAGGCTACGCGCCCGGCTCGCTGGCCTGTGAAGCGCCGTGGCTCAGCCCGTGCGCCGGCAGCGTGTTCCACACCTACGCGCACGGTGGCACCTTTGAAGTGACCCTCACGATCACCGACGTCTCTGGCAACACCGACAGCGTCAGCGAGCCGGTGACTGTTGCGGGACCGCCGCCCCGCCGCCTGCCGCCGCGCCCGGCTCGACCCCGGCCCCGGCGACCGCCGGCGGCTCAGGCTCCGGTGGGGGCTCAGGCAAAGGCACGGGCGTCCAGCCCGCCAAGCCGGTGGCCACCGCGTCGGTCATCTCCCGCTCCCTGAAAACGGCCGTCAAGACCGGCGTCGCGGTCGCCTACTCGGTCAACGAGCAGGTCACCGGCCACTTCGAGGTGCTGATCTCCAAGTCGCTGGCCAAGAGGCTGAAGATCTCCGGAACAGCCGCAACCGGGCTCCCGGCCGGCTCCGCCCCCGAGCTCGTGATCGGGAAAGCGATCCTCGTGACCACCAAAGGCGGCCACAGCATCGAGCACGTGATGCTCACCAAGAGCGCCGCGAGCCGCCTGCGCCACGCGCACAAGGTCCCGCTGATGCTCCGGCTGATCGTGCGCAACGCCGCGACGACGCCCCAGAGCACGACGGTCATCAGCTCCGCGACGCTGGTCCGCTAGAGCCGGTGCGGTCCGCTCACGGCGGATCCTTTTCCCCGCGGCGCCTGCGCGCCTTGGCGCTGAACACGAAGTGCCACAGCGCCGCGAGCAGCACATAGCCGAAGACGATCGAGACGACCGAGATCACCGCGATGGCCGTGTTGTTGGAAGCCGCCGATTCGCCGTCGAGCGCCGGCGGCAGCGCGATCAGCAGGCTGGCGAGATGCGGCATGTGTGCCTCAGAGGCCTGGCCAGTGGCGCTCGACGAAGCCGCTGTTGTTCACGCCCGTGACCTGCCAGCGCGAGGCGAACACGCCGCTGCGCCCGGCGGTGTCGAACAGGATCCCGTCCACGTACATGTAGGTGTGGCCCGCGTTCGCGAACACGGTGATGTAGCGCCCGGGGCCCGGCGCGCCCCAGCTCTCGAGTTCGCCGGAGGTCTCGGGCTGGCCGATCAGCCCGCCCGCAGCGAGCGCGTAGCTGACCGAGCCCGAGCAGTCGTAGGCGTTGTCGATGAAGGACGCGTGCCCGCCCCCGAAGACGTAGGGGAAGTCCGCGATCTCGTTCGCGCCTGCGACCACCTTCTGGACGGCTTCGGGGACGTTGGTCGGGATCGGGATCGTGCCGTCGCCTCCGATCGACTCCCCGCCGGGCACGGGGATCAGCCGTGCGTGGCGCGCCTTCTTGGCCGACTGTTCGACGGCCTGCATCTGCTGGAGCTCCGCCTTCACTTCGGCGTCCGACGGAGCGCCCGCCGCGACCACGGCTTCGCCGGCCTTGACCGGGGCGGCCGCGGACGCATGACGGGCCGACGCCGGCGCCGGGAAGCTTTCCGCTTCCTGCGGGTCGGCGACCATGTGCGTAGCCACCGGGCGCGCCTTGGCGCCGTTGCCCACGGTCTGCCCGGCCTGGATGCCGCCACCGGTGACAGGGTCGCCCTTCGTTTCGCCGCCCTTGCCGGCGCCGCAGGCGGCCAGCGCCAGGCACCCGACCGTCGCCGCCGCCGGCGCGAACGCTCTGCCGAGAGCCCTCATCGGGGACAGGCTAGCGTTCGCAACCGCTTGGAACTGCCGCTAACCTGTTGCGATGCGTGAGGAAGCCAGCGCGGTGGAGGTGAGGCCACACGTTCGTCTGATTCACGGCATGCGCCGGCCGGCGAACTGGCTGCAGCTGGTGCGATTCGGACTCGTCGGCGGGCTCGGCTTCATCGTCAACCTCGCCGTCTACACGCTGTTCGTCCACGGCGTGGGGGTCGACTACCGTGTGGCATCGGTGTTCGCCTGGATCGTGGCGGTCGCGAACAACTTCTTCTGGAACCGTCACTGGACCTTCGACGCGCGCGAGGGCGTCGCGCACCACCAGGCGATGCGCTTCCTCGCGGTGGCCCTCCTCACCGAGGCGATCAGCCTCGCCCTGCTCACCGTGCTCGTCGAGGCCGGCGGCCTGACCAAGGTTCCGGCGCAGGCGATCGCCGTCGCCGCGGCGACCCCCTTCAGCTTCCTCGGCAACAAGCTCTGGAGCTTCAAGGCCCCCGCCTGAGGCCGGCCGCGGGCACCAGCTCCGGCGGGCCGGCGGCCTCAGAGGCCTGATGATCCGGACCTATACTCTGACCTCGGCCCCTTCCGGAGGATCCTCGTGCAGGAGATGGTGATCTACGGCGTCAGCTTCGACATGGTTGGCAAGCAGCCGATCGTGCTCTTGAAGACCGTCGACGGCAACAAGTTCCTGCCGATCTGGATCGGTCATCCGGAGGCTGCCTCGATCCTCATGAAGCTCCAGGGCGCCGGCACGCCCCGCCCGATGACGCACGACCTCCTGTGCGACATCCTGGGCGAGCTGGACGTGAAGTGCACGCAGGTGTCGGTCACCGAGCTGCGCGAGAACACCTTCTTCGCCTCGATCACCCTGAGCGTGGCTGGGCGCGAGCTCGAGATCGACTCCCGGCCCAGCGACGCGATCGCCCTCGCGGTCCGCTCGGGCGCCCCGATCTACGCCGCCGAGGAGGTCATCTCGGAGTCTGCGATCGAGTTCGAGCACGACGTCGAGGAGTCAGAGGACGTCGTCGAGAAGTTCAAGGAGTTCCTGGACCAGGTCTCCCCGGAGGACTTCGCCGCCGGCGATTCCTGAGCTGAGCGGTGCGTATGCCGGCGCGAGCCCGCGTCCTCGGTCGCTCGTGTGCCGAGCACATTTCGCGGGGCGGGTGGGCGTTCCAGTCCTTGGCTCGCTTGGCCTACGCACCGCTCAGCGGCGCTGGCTTGCCGCCGGCGCAGCGCCTCAGCGCCCGGCCGGTGCCGCTGCCCGCGTGAAGGCGCTCTCCAGCATCGTCCCGACCAGCTCGTCGAAGGAGATCCCCGCCGCGTCGGCTGCCTGCGGAAGCAGGCTCGTCTCGGTCATGCCCGGTACGACGTTCGCCTCGAGGACCCACAGCTCGGCGGTCTCGTGGTCGACCATGAGGTCGATGCGGGCGAAGCCGTGGCAGCCGAGCAGCTCGTAGACCTCGATCGCGAGCTCGTGGGCCCGGCCGGTGATCTCGGCGGGCAGCTCCGCCGGGCAGACGAAGGTCGTCATGCCGATCCCGTAGCGCGACTCGTAGTCGTAGAAGCCCTCTTCGCGCGGCACCGCCTCGACGATCGGGAGCGCCCGCGGGCCGTCTCCAGGGCCCGCCCGCCCGGCGCCGAGGACCGAGACGGCCAGGTCGCGGCCCTTCACGTGGCGCTCGAGCAGCACGGTGCCGTCATAGGAGAACGCGCCCACCATCGCGCCGGGCAGCTCCGAGCTCGAGCTCGCGAACTTGACGCCGAGCGCGGAGCCACCGCGCGCCGGCTTCACCACCATCGGGAAGGACAGCTGGCGCTCGATGCTGGGCACCGCGGCGCCCGCGCCCAGGTCGCGGACCGCGCTCTGGCGCAGCGATTGGAACTCGGGCGTGGGGATCCCGGCCTCGCGCATCAGCTGCTTGGCGAGCACCTTGTCGGTGCCGCGCGCGCAGGCGGCGGGCGGGGATCCGCTGTAGGGAAGCCCGAGTGCCTCCATCAGCGACTGGACCGTCCCATCCTCTCCCTGGGGGCCGTGCAGCGCGATGAACACCGCGTCCGGGCGCATCTCGATCAGCCGCTGCACGAGGTCGGAGCCGACGTCGATGCCGGAGACCTCGTGACCGAGCCCCTGCAGGGCGTCCTCGACCTGAGCGCCGGAGCGCAGCGACACGGAGCGCTCGAGCGAGCTGCCGCCCTTCAGCACGGCGACCCGGCGGGACGCCGTCATCGATCCTGGCTGCGGCGTCCCCGCTCGCCGTCTCCACGGCGGGGCAGCTCCACCACGTCGGCGAGCCCCTCGGGGTCCTCGCGGACGGCCGGCTCCCCCGTCTGCTCCGAGGCTCCCGCACCGGCGGCGGGCGGGCCGCCCAGAAGGCCCAGCAGGCCGACCTGGCGCGAGATCGCGCGCCCGATCCTGGAGATGCCCTCGCGGATGTCGGGCTCGGGGATGCCGGCGAAGTTCAGGCGCATCGAGGACGCGCCGCTGCGGCCGTCCATGTAGGCGGCGCGGCCGGGCACGAACGCAACCCCCTCGGTGCGGGCCAGCGCGAGCAGGTCGGTGGTGTCGATGCGCTCGTCGAGCGTCGCCCACACGAAGAGCCCTCCCTCCGGGCGCGTCCACGCCGCGCCAGGGCCGAAGTGCTCCGCGAGCGCCTCGAGCATCACGTCGCGCCGCTCCCTGTAGAGGTCGCGGAGACGCTCGAGGTGCCGCAGCCAGGCGTCGCCGTCGGCGAAGTAGGCGGCCACGAACATCTGCGTCACGGGTGAGGCGCAGAGGTCGGCGCCCTGTTTGCAGAGGTTGAGCTTCTCGAGCACGGGACGCGGCGCCACCGCCCAGCCGAGGCGCAGCCCGGGCGAGAGGATCTTGGAGAAGGTCCCGAGGTAGATGACGAGATCCGAGGCGCTGTCGCGCCCGACGGCGGCGGCGTCAAGGGAGTACAGCGTCGGCAGCGGCTCGCCCTCGTAGCGGAGCATGCCGTAGGGGTTGTCCTCGAGCACGAGCAGCTCGCGCTCACGGGCCACCTCGACCAGCCGCCGGCGCCGCGCGAGCGACATCGTCACGCCCCCCGGGTT